>DAJPGF010000001.1:0-2276427 GCA_025992755.1 Coriobacteriaceae bacterium | reverse complement strand
AGCAGACCGTCGCCCACCTGGTCGACGTCGTTGACCACGCGGCTCATAAGGTCGCCGTGGGCATGGCTGTCGATAAAGCTGAGCGGCATACGGCTGAGCTTGTCGCTCGCCTCCACGCGCATGTCGCGCACCGTTTCGTAGGACAGGCGGTTGACGCAATAGCCCTGCAGCCACTGGAAGGACGCTGCTCCCACCACGACGAGCGCGAGTTTGGTAACGAGCGGCAGCAGCGCATCGAAGTCCACCTGCCCGGCGGCAACGATGAGGTCGATGCCCTCGCCGATGAGGATGGGCGTGTAGAGCTGCAGGATCACCGAGACGGCGGCACTCAAAAACGATGCCACAAACGAGACGCGATGCGGACGAACGTAGCCCATCAGGCGGCGAGTCACCGCACCCACGGGATAGCGCTCGGGATCGCCGGGCTGGCGCGGACCGTCGCCCAGGTCGTTGAGGTTATCGTTACCGGACACGTTGGCCGTCATCGTGGCGACCGAACCGGAGGAAGTGTACGGATTCATTTAGCAGCCCTCCTTTGCGCAGACGGATGCGGGGGCGGTCGGGGCGGACGCGGGCGCCGCGCTCCCCTGCTGGCTCTCGAGCTCCTCACGGCGAAGCTGCGACTGGCAGATCTCGCGGTAGAGCTGGCAGCTTGCATACAGCTCGTCATGCGTGCCCAGGCCCGCAACCGAGCCGTGGTCGAGTACGCAGATCATGTCGGCGTCGCGCACGGTCGAAACGCGCTGGCTTACGATCACCGTAGTCAGCGGCAGCCCGCCCTCAGCAGCGCCACACACGCTGCGCTCGTGGATGGCATGGCGAAGCGCCGCATCAGTCTTAAAGTCAAGTGCCGAGGCGGAGTCGTCCATGATCAATATCTGAGGCGAGCCCACCAGGGCGCGTGCGATGGTCAGGCGCTGGCGCTGGCCACCGCTAAAGTTCTTGCCGCCCGCCTCGACCGGGGCATCGAGCCCCTGGGGCTTGTTGCGCACGAACTCGCTCGCCTGCGCCATGTCGAGCGCCGCCCAGAGCTCCTCGTCGGTTGCCGACTCGTCACGCCAGGTCAGGTTGCTGCGGATGGTGCCGCTCACCAGCGACGCGCGCTGCGGGACGGTCGCGACCACACGGCGCAGCCGGTCGAGCGGCCAGGTGCGCACGTCGGCGCCCATCACGCTCACGCTGCCGGTACTCGCATCGTACAGGCGCGGGATGAGCGAGACGAGCGTGGACTTGCCGCTACCCGTGCCGCCGATAATGCCGAGCGTCTTGCCCAGCGGCAGCTCCAGGGTCACATCGTTGACGGCGTTGGCAGCGCCGGCGCCAAACGAGAATCTCGCATGGCTCAAGCCCAGCGCAGGAACGGGAGCGACATTACCCGGCTTGGGCAGCGCGACCGGCTGGTTGCCCTCGTCGGTGATGCTCGGCACGCAATTGAGCACCTCGTTGATACGTGACGCACTGGCGCTCGCCTTGGTAAAGACCACGACCAGGTTGGCGACGTACACGATGGAGGTCAGGGTCTGCGTCATGTAGTTCACAAACGCCATGACCTGGCCCTGCGTGAGTTCGCCCGCGTTGACCTGGATGCCGCCCACCCACAGAATGGCGCACACGCCCAGGTTCATCACAAGAAACGTGACGGGGTTGAGAATCGACGAGAGCTTGCCCACCGCGATGGCGGTATAGGCCTGGTCGTCGGCGGCTTGGGCAAAGCGCTCGCGCTCGTGGTCTTCGCGCACAAACGCACGGACCACGCGGGCGCCCGAAAGACCCTCGCGGCAAATGAGCGCGATGCGGTCGAGCTTTGTCTGCAGCTGCTTGTAGTACGGAATGCAGCGCGCCATGACAAACCAAAACACCAGGCCGATAGCGGGCGTGCAGATCAAGAAGATCATGCCGAGCTTAAGGTCGATGGCAAGGGCCGCGCACATAGAGCCCACCGCCAGGAAGGGCCAGCGGATGAGCATGCGCACGCCCAGCGCCACGGCAAGCTGCACCTGGTTGACATCGTTGGTAATGCGCGTGATGAGCGACGGCGTGCCAAAGCGGTCGAGCTCGGCATAGCTCAGCTTGTTGATGTGCTCGTAGAGCGCGCCGCGAATGTCGGTGCCCATGCCCTGCGAGGTGAGCGCCGCCATCTTTTGGCAGACGAGCGTAAACGAGATGCCGATCACGGCCATAGCGCCAAGCACCATGCCGTAGTGGACGACAGCATTCACGTCGTGCGCGCCGATGCCTTTATCGATCATCTGGGCAATCACCAGCGGCGTAAGCAGGTCAAAGATCACTTCGATCAGCTTGCACGCTGGGCCGATCACCATATACCGGCGAAACTTACCACCAAAACGCCTGAGCAGCTCAATCATGTATAGGCGCTCCCTATCATCATCCACATTCAATTCGAACCATGATAGTACGGTGAGCCCAAAAGAAGCGTAAACAACTCGTCATTTCTAATGGGATTCGGTTTCCAAAGAAGCGGAAAGGCACGCGCACACCCAGCCAGTGTCGGGTCGACTAGCTTGGTATACTTACATTAGTGCTACCAAGTTAGTCGCCGACCCTTGAAATGAGGTGCCGAGATGAACGACATTCTCGCAAGAAGAGCAAGACGAGCAACTGTGGGCATCGCCCTTTCCGCGGCACTTGTCGCGGGAATCGCCCCCGTAACGGCGATCGCGGCAGAAATCAGCTCCCCCACCGGTGCAGTTGCCTTGCAGACGGAAGATGCGGCCGCCGCAAAAGAAAGAGCGTATGCAGCCATGCAGGAAGCGCTCAAAAACCTCGAAGCCGCGAAAGACGCCGCAAGTCCCGAGAAAATTGCGAGATTCAATGATGACATTACCCGTTTTCAAGAGTACCGCGAAAAGATGGCGGCGCAAGCCGCCGAAGGGAGGGAACTCCTTCCCACCATGCAAGCGGACATCGATGCTGCCCAAGCCAAATACGACGGGGCCATCAACCGGGTAAGCGAGCTCCAGGCAGAATTAGAGAAGAAACATGAGATGCTTAAGACACTCGAAGCACTCGGCTACGAGGAGTTTGTCGAAACTACTAAACAGCAAATAAAGCAGTTGCACAGTGAGATCATATCGGCAAAAACGCACGTAAACTATTGCGAAACGGAGCTCCGCGAGTTCCAGTACCGCCTCAGAAGAGAGGAAAGACGAGTTAATGACTGTGAACGTGCTGTAGAGAAATATAAAGCCGATATCGACCGGTTCACAGCCTGGCGAGATGCGCTCCTCGACAATTTGAAAAAAGCGCAAACGGCCTATGACGACGCCTGCAAGGCATACGAAGAGGCGAAAGCCGCGGCAGACAAGGCCGCCTCGCCCGAGATAACGAAACCGACCGAGACGACGCCTCCCTCCGGCTCAACGCAACCCGCCGAGGCGACACCGCCCGTTGCCTCACCTGCAACCGGCAAAGACGCCCTACCAAGCTCCACCAAGCAGGCGAACTTGAGCAGCGGCAAGCAAGCAGATACGACCGCCGGCAAGCTCGCGAACACGGGCGACACAGCACCGAGCGCAATAGCACTCGCAGGAATCGCCGCCGCAGGCCTCGGAATAACCGCCACAGCCACACGCCGCATCAAGAACTCAAAATAGCTGCCAGCGGTTATTGTCTTCGCCAATCCACAAGCCAAGAGACAAAAAGAGGTCCGTTTCCCCAACCCAGGGAAACGGACCTCTTTAACTGCAAAAATTCAAGCAACAGCACCGCCGCCTCTTGAACCACATCGCCACCGCGCTCCAAACAACGCCAGCGAGCAGCATTCCTTAAGGGATAGATTTAATTAGGCTAACGCGCCTTTACGGGTGATTTTTGGACGAAGTGGCCCCGGTGCCGGCGGGCTGTTTGGTAGTCGAGCGATCCCGCAGGCAAAGCCGAGGACCAGCGAGACACCAAACACCTCGCCGCCTCCTGACGCGTAGCCATCGATGTTTTGGCAAAGCCAGCGAGCGCCACCCAGAGCGAACAAGTTGGCATGAAAAAGGCAAGGCATAGACCTTCTGGTCATGCCTTGCCTTTTGAATGACAAATTGTCGCTCTGGGTGGCGCGCAGCGTCGAGCATTGCGCGGTTTGGTAAAACCGCGCAAAAAGAAAGCCCGTGCGCTCGATGGATTCGGATGCCCGACAGAGGCTCCTTATGGCTGCTTCCTTCCGGACCTGACCAGATTCGGAACATGTCGTCATCCGAACCCATCGAACGCGCTAGGCGCTCGGTATATCTTACCTGCTCCCGCCCGCCAGAGCAAGGTAGCTAATTTGGGACGGAGCTTTTTTGACTACTTTTGCAGCCCGATTGCCAGAGCAGCCAATGAGTAGTCAAAATAGTCCGATCCCAAAATGACCGGCTTGGTGCCGCACCACAGAAAGAGCCCATCTACTACGTTTAGGCCGCAGGGGTCAACCATAGCCGGCTTTTCGAAAATCGGCAAGCTTTCTACCTGCGGTTTTGTTTTTGCAAATTCCGGGATGGTCGAAGGTGGCCGGTTGAACGTAGTAGATGGTCGCATTTCGTGGCAAACGGTCCGACCCAAGGCACAAGGCGGCCAACCTCGAATGGCCATTCTCGAAGTTGCGGTGGAATACGGACTGAATTGGCACCTTAAAGGCAAAATCACTCCGTATTTCACCGCAACTTATCGAGGGGATGGGTTTTAGAGGCGAGCGAGGTCGTAGGCTTGGGCGGCTGACTCACCGGCGAAGATGAGGTTGGTTGTGGCTTCCTGAGGATTGAGCGCCTGGTCGAGAGGCATGGGCTTGCGGCAGATCGGCAGTACCAAGTCGATACCTTGCTCATATACCGCGTTCAGGTTGTCAGCACGGCCGCCCACGACGGCGACCACCGGCTTGCCATATCGCCTGGCGCGGCGAGCCACACCCACCGGCGCCTTACCGGCGGCGGACTGCTCGTCCATATTGCCCTCGCCTGTTATGACCAGGTCGACATCGCGCACGCGCTCGTCAAACCCCACGAGATCGAGCACCGTCTCTACACCCGAGCGCAGCTCCGCACCGAGCGCCAGCAACGCGGCTCCCAAGCCACCGGCAGCGCCCGCGCCGGGCACGCCGAGCACCGAGCCAAATGTCCGTGCGCCCTCGGGTGTGCGCAACAACCCCTGGGCTCGCGCCTCGAAAATTGCCGCATCGAGCAGGCGACCGTAGCCGACCATCCAGCCGTCGTATCTGCGCAGCGCCTCGACATCATCCGCCGGCAGGCCCTTCTGCCCGCCAAACACCGCCAGTGCGCCTCGACGCCCCACGAGCGGATTCTCGACATCGGAAAGCACAACGATACGAGCATCATCCAAAGCCTGCAGCGCTGGCGCCAAATCAACGCTCGCCACCTGCTCAAGGCCGGCAAGACCGGGGGCGACATCGCATCCCTGATCATCGACCACACGCGCGCCCAGCGCCTGCAGCATGCCGGCGCCACCGTCGTTGGTGGCACTGCCGCCCAAGCCAATATAGATAGTCTTTACCCCGACACGAACTGCACGGAGCATCAGCTCGCCCACGCCATAGGTTGTAGCAGCCAGCGCCGCCGATTCCGTGCAAGGTGAGTACCCGATGCCTGCTGCTTCGGCCATCTCAATAACAACCGACTCGTGCTCGCCGTCCACTAACATCCGGGCAGGCACACCATCGCCAAAGGGTCCCGCAACCTCGCAGGTCACAATCTCACCGCCGCATGCGGCAACGGCATCGAGCGTTCCCTCGCCACCATCTGCCAGCGGCAATGCGCGCACCTCGGCATCGGGCCAAACGCGGCGCACGCCTTCGGCAACCGCCGCCTCCGCCTGCGCACTCGACACGCTGCCCTTAAAGGAGTCGATCGCCAACAGCACACGGCGAGGCCGGCGGCACGCAGGGCCAAAGTCAACCGCCGTGCCAGCATCCTCACCGGCACCTGCAAGCGCTGCGGCGTGAGCGGCGTGTGCTTCAAGATCGGCACCGCAACCGCAATCAGCGCCACCCGCTCCGCGCAGACCGCCAAAATAGCTACTCAGCAGCTCGCGGCATTCATCCGCCAGGACCCCAGCCGTCACGTTAAACCGATGATTCAGGCGCGAGTCGGCATTCAAATCGTATAGGGATCCCAACGCGCCCGCCTTGGCATCACTCGCGCCATACACGCAGCGTCCCACGCGCGCGTTGACCATAAGACCCGCGCACATGCAGCAAGGCTCGAGCGTTACATAGACCGTGCAATCGGAAAGGCGCCAGCGACCGAGCGACCGAGCGGCAGCGCACAGGGCCGCAAACTCGGCATGAGCCGAAGGATCCTGGTCGAGCTCGCGACGATTATGCGCCCGCGCGACGATCTCGCCGTCGCGCACCACTACGGCTCCGATGGGCACCTCGCCCACCGCAGCGGCGGCGCGAGCCTCCGCCAGCGCCTCGCGCATGAACTTCTCGTCGATTTCGGTGATCGTCATCGTTCGCCTTCCCTGTTGCAAATTCAAAACGATGCTATCATTACGACTCACGGAGAGATGGCAGAGCGGTTGAATGCGGCGGTCTTGAAAACCGTTGAGCGCGAGAGCGTTCCGGGGGTTCGAATCCCCCTCTCTCCGCCACTCCTAGTGATGCACCGGTGTCATGGTCCGCTCAAACAACGCATCGACCACGTCGGCTATCTCAGGTCGACGCTCAAGATCGTGGCCCGATTCCCACCATATCGTGAAAAGACGAATAATACCGCCGGCGACAAACTCGGACGTCGTCTCGAGTGACACGGGGGCCAGGGCATCCTCGGCAAGCACGTTCATCACACGCTCGCGGATGGAGCGGGCAATGCGGTCGCAAATAACGTTGGTCAACATGCCCGACATGCTGCTTGCCAAAATGTTATCCATGAGCCGCTCGTGCGTCAGAATCAAATCCATGGCATCGTCCAAAATCGCGTGCCGAAGCGCGCGCACGTCCTCGGCAGACACTGCGCCGGCCTCATCGGGCTGTTTTTGCGGCAAGCCCGACATGAGCTCATCGATATAAAAGGCAAAGTAATCGTTCTTGTCGCGAAAGTGCTTGTAGAACGTCGTGCGGCGAATCATGGCCCGGTCGCACAGCATGGCGACCGTCAGGTCCTCAAACCGATGCTCCTCGAGAAGCTCGGTAAAGGCATCGAACAGGGCGCGGTAGGTTTTCTTGATGCGAAGGTCCACTGGTATCGCCATCCTCAGGACAAAGACAACACTCGTCAATCTGTCGCATATCTTACACCTGTACCTCGCGCGCTTTGCCCCGGTGCCAACCCCGCCGAAAACACAACGCTTACCGGAAAGTTCGGCACGGTAAAACGTTGCGGGTATACTAGTAGCGTTATACCAACGGCAGCTGGCGCATGCCGCCGCGGCCATTCGAAACGGAGACATCATGATTACCGTCATCATCGGCATCGTTGTTGTCATTGTGATTGTCTGCGCCATCGCCGGCATCTACAACAACATGGTCACCAAGCGTAACCGCATCGATAACGCCTGGCAGAACATCGATACGCAGCTGCAGCGCCGCAACGACCTGATCCCCAACCTGGTCGAGACCGTCAAGGGCTACGCCAAGCACGAGCAGGAGACGCTCTCCGCCGTGATCAGCGCGCGTAACACCGCCGTCAAGGCCACCACGCCCGAGGCCAAGATGGAAGCCGACAACGTGCTGACCGGTGCGCTGCGCCAGCTCTTCGCCGTAGCCGAGGCCTATCCCGATCTTAAGGCAAACACCAACTTTACGCAGCTGCAGGCATCGCTCGAGGATACCGAGAACAAGATTAGCTATGCACGCCAGAGCTACAACGATTGCGTGCTCAGCTACAATAACGCCATTCAGACGTTCCCGGCTGTCATCTTTGCCGGCATCTTCCAGTTTAAGGAGCGCCAGGGCTTCGAGGCCGCCGAAGCAGCCCGCCAGGCCCCGACTGTCAAGTTCTAGTAGTTTGGCAGCGCATCCTTAATCGGCCAAATGCATAAACCGCCCCGTCGAATGCATACTTCGACGGGGCGGTTTCTTTTTTCGCGAAGGTCCCCCTCTAAGCGCCGTGCATTTTTAGGAGTATTCAACATAACCAAGAGCTTCGGGCACCACGATACATGCCGAAGACCGCGAATATCCCTGCAAATCAAACGCTGCCAGCCCATAATCCCGCCCATCATTCGTAGAAAACATCGAGAACTCCCGATTTTTGCCCGAGGTCGGTATGCAGGGGCCTTCGATTGCAGAATACTCGCAAAAATGCACGTCGCCACCACCCCCACATGGCGCGAAGCAAAGCAGAAGCGCGGCCTAAAAGGCCGCGCACCATCTTTATTCAGATTAATCATTGCCCGTTGTGACATCGCCGAACCCGCAGGGCAGAGAGCAAGTTCCCTCCCGGCGCACTCCGCAGGACGCAAGAAGCCCTCGCCGCACGAAGTGCGCAGCGAGGGCTTCTTGCATGTCCGAGGACGCGCCGGGAGGGAACTTGCTCTCTGCCCGGATAGGTAAGACAGCTTACGCGACGGTGTAAACCCAGTTGTGCTTGTCCTCGACAGCACCGGACTGGATACCAGTCAGGGTCTCGCGAAGCTTCTTCATCACAGGGCCGATCTCGGTGTAGCCAGCCGGGAAGGTCACGGTCTCGTCGGCGCCGTAAACCTTGTTGTCGATCTCGCCAACCGGGGAGATGACGGCAGCGGTGCCGCACAGGCCGCACTCCACAAAGGTGCCGGCCTTGACCTCGGCCCACTCGACGGGACGCTGGTCAACGGTCATGCCCAGGTCCTGAGCAACCTGAACAAGCGAACGACGGGTGATAGAGGGCAGGATGGAGTCGGTGTGCGACTGCGGAACGACGAGCGTGCCGTCCTCCTTCACGAACAGGACGTTGGCGCCGCCGGTCTCCTCGACATAGGTGCGGGACTCGGAATCGAGATACAGGTTCTCGGCATAGCCCTCGCGGTGAGCCTCCATCGTGGGCTTGAGGGACATGGCGTAGTTCAGGCCGGCCTTGATGTTGCCGGTGCCGTGCGGTGCGGCACGGTCGTACTCGGAAACGCGCAGCTTAACGGGCTTAAGGCCACCCTTAAAGTACGGACCGACCGGGGTCACGAGAATGCGGAACGTGTACTCAGGAGCGGGAGCCACGCCGATCACGTCACCGGAGCCGATCATAAACGGACGCACGTACAGGGTCGCGCCGGAGCCGAAGGGCGGAACCCAGGCGGCGTTGGCAGAAACGACCTGCTTGACGGCCTCAACGAACTTGTCCTTGGGAAACGGGGGCATCTCGAGGCGCTGGGCAGAGTTATACATACGCTCAGCGTTCATGTCGGGACGGAAGCAGACGATGCTGCCGTCCTCGGCGGTGTAGGCCTTCAGGCCCTCAAAGACCTCCTGGCAGTAATGGAAGATACCGCCGCACTCGGAGACATGCAGGGTGTGGTCGGTGGTCAGGCCGCCCTCGTCCCACTCGCCATCCTTCCAATGAGCCTCGTAGCTGTAATCGGTCTTCATGTAGCCAAAGCCGAGGCTACCCCAATCGATATCCTTCTTCTCGACAGTCATATGTCGCTCCTTACATACACAGTTGCATACTCGCGAACCCGCACGCAAGGACCGAGGCCGACCGCGTCGCAACGTCGCACGCCCGGAGCGTAGAGCCGGACGGGACACGCAAACGGCATCAAAGCCGATGGCACGTCGATTCGCATGCACGAGATTGTACTCCGCACGCGCGTCGGATAAAACGTTTTTCTTTAACTAACTAAAGTATTTTCATTTGACCGAAGCTAAAGAGGCCCGCCACCGTAAGCGGTGACGGGCCTCAACTGTACGGTCTGCGCGCTGGCTCGAGCTAGACGTTCTATTTGCCCAGCTTGGCCTTAACCAGACCGACCACGGTCGGGATGATCGACACGGCAACGATGCCGATAATCAGCAGCTCAAAGTGCTCCTGCACAAAGGGAATGCCGCCAAAGAAGTAGCCCAGCAGCGTAAAGACCGTCGACCAGGTAATGCCGCCCAGCACGTTAAAGACGACAAAGTTGCGCCAGTGCATGCCGCCCATGCCAGCGATAAAGGGCACAAAGGTGCGGATAAACGGGAAGAAGCGACCCAGGAAGATGGCCAGGTGACCCCACTTGTCCAAGAAGTCCTCGGACTTTTTGATGCGCTCGGGCGTCATGGCCTTGACCTTGCCCGAAGCGATGATCTTGCGGCCAAAGAAGTGACCGATCATAAAGTTGCACTGATCGCCCAAAATGGCAGCGGCCCATGCGGTGGCCAGAAGCGCCACAATGTTAAAGCCGCCATTGTGGGCAAAGAAACCCGAGGCGAACAGCAGCGAATCACCGGGAAGGAACGGGAAGAACACCACGCCCGTCTCGATAAAGATGATCAGGAACACGCAGCCGTAGGCCATAAGCGGGCCGGCGGCGATCCAGCTGGCGATCGCGGTGCGCGGGTCCTTAAGCAGCTCGGCAATAAAATTGATGAAACCCATGAAGTAAAACCTCTCAGTTGTGGGCGCGGATACGTCCAAGTTGACCAGTATACGGTTGCGGTGCCCCCTCGTGCGCAACCCCACAAAAGCATGACTCCATTACCAGCAAGTTTGCATAACTGACACCTGTCGCGCAATGCCGCCAAGATTGTCCTTCCTAATCCCTAGCGAATCGCTATACTTTATTGAATCGCATTGCCATGGCGCTAAGGGAGGGCGGCCGGTGAGCTTTATCAATACCATTCGCGAGGACATCAAGACCGTCCAAGCGCAGGACCCCGCCGCGCAAAACGGTCTGGTCATCTTCCTTTCCTATCCTGGCCTGCACGCCAAGTGGAACCACGTGCCCGAGCACTGGCTGTGGGAGCATGGACATCGCTCGCTCGCCCGCGTGCTCTCGCAAATCACCCGTCATATCACCGGCGTCGAGATTCATCCCGCCGCACAGATCGGCAAGCACTTCTTTATCGACCACGCCATGGGCGTCGTCATCGGCGAGACCACCATTGTGGGCGACAACTGTGTGCTTTACCAGGGCGTCACGCTCGGCGGCACCGGCAACGAAACCGGCAAGCGCCACCCCACCCTGGGCAACAATGTCACGGTGGGCACGGGCGCCAAGGTGCTCGGCAACATTCGCATCGGCAACAACGTCAAAATCGGCGGCAACTCGGTCGTCGTTAAGGACGTCCCCGACAACTGCACCGTCGTGGGCGTGCCGGGACGCATCATCAAGCGCAACGGCTGCCGCGTGTTTGAGGAGAGTTTCGACGCCAAGCAGCATCGCGAGTACATGCCCGACGACGCCGCCGAGCAGAGTGCCCTCAACCGCCAGGGCATCACCGAGAACGCCCGCCGCGTCAAGGAACTCGAGCGAGAGGTGGCCGAGCTCAAGGCCCTCGTCGCCAAGCTCGTGGACGAACGCTAGGAACGCAAGCAGCACAAAACGACATCGGCACCGATGCAAAAGGCGCGCCAGGGGATCAATCCCCGGCGCGCCTTTTTTCGATGTGACATGTGGGACTGTCCCTTTGTCACATTAGGCGAACTGGCTCAAGTAGAGGTCGGCATAGGCACCCTCGGCAGCGAGCAGCTCCTTATGCGTGCCTTGCTCGATAATGTTGCCGTGATCCATGACCAAGATCAGGTCGGCATCCACGATCGTCGACAGGCGATGCGCGATCACAAAGCTCGTGCGCCCGCGCATGAGCGCGTCCATGGCGCGGCCGATAGCAAGCTCGGTGCGCGTGTCCACGCTTGAGGTCGCCTCGTCCAGGATGAGAATCGCCGGGTTGTTGAGCAGCACGCGCGCAATGGTCAGCAACTGGCGCTGGCCCTGGCTGATGCTTTCGGCATCGTTAGCCACACGCGTGTCGTAGCCCTGCGGCATAGTGCGCACAAAGAAGTCGACCTGCGCGGCGCGCGCAGCCGCCACGATCTCCTCGCGCGTCGCCTCGGAACAGCCATAGGCGATGTTCTCGGCAATCGTGCCGTCGAACAGCCAGGCGTCCTGCAGCACCATGCCAAACTGCTGACGTAGCTCGCCGCGATCCATGCGGCTCGTATCCACGCCGTCGAGCGTAATACGCCCGCCGTCAATCTCGTAGAAGCGCATGAGCAGGTTGATGAGCGTCGTCTTGCCTGCGCCCGTGGTTCCCACCACGGCAATCTTCTGGCCCGGCTCAGCGGTAAACGACACGTCGCGCATAAGCGGCTTGTCGAGCGAATAACCAAAGCGCACGTGCTCAAAGGAGACGCGACCCTCAAAGCGACCCGGCAGCTTGGCGGCCTCGTCCGGCAGCGGATCGGCTTCCATCTCGGGCTCATCGAGCAGGTCGAACACGCGCTCTGCACTCGCCAGCGCGCTCTGCAGCGAGTTGAAGGTAAACGACAACTGCGTCATGGGCTCGGACGCCTCGTAGATAAACTGGAAGAACGCCTGGAACACGCCGACGGTCATGTGACCGGCAACCAGCATGCTGCAGCCCACAAGCGCAATAACGATCTGCGCCAAACGGCCGATAAAGCGCACTGCGGGGCCGACAGCATTGATCATAAAGTCGGCCTTGGTACTCACGCGTGCCAGCTCGCCCGAGGCCTGGTGCACCTCGGCAGAACTTTGGCGTTCGCGGTTAAACGCGCGGATCACCAGACGGCCCGAATAGCCTTCCTCGACCGCACTCGTAATCTTGGACACCCACTCCTGGCGCTCGCCCGTCACATCGTGTGTGCGGCGCGAGACGACCTTCGTCACCAGCAGCGACAGTGCCGTAAAGAACAGAAAGACGAGCGTAAGCTGCACGCTGAACACGAACATCACGCTCACAGCACCAACAACCGTGCCGATCGACACGAGCAGCTGCAGCAATCCGCGCTGCATGCTCTCGGACATCTTGTCCAAGTCGTTGGTCGCGCGGCTGACGACCTCGCCGGGACGATGCGCGTCAAAATAGGCGAGCGGCAGACGGTTGAGCTTTTGCGCGATGCGGTTGCGCAGGCGCAGATTGAGGCGTTCGGCCACGCTCGACATCAAAAAGCTCTGGAGCGCGTAGAACGAAGCGGCGGCCGTCCAAATCAAAAAGTAGATGAAGATAGTCCTGCCGCAGTTCTCCCAGGTGATGCTGAAGGTGGCGTTGTTGACAAACGCTACCTGAATGTGGCCCCACAGCTCATCGATCACGCGGGCGCTATATGCCGGCGCGGCAGTGTTAAAGATGACATAGAACACAATGCTCGCGAACACGATATAGAAGCGCCAATGGTCGCCGGCGGCCTCACTCCACAGGCGGCGCACCGTCGCCCAGGTATCCCGAGGCGTCTCGTCCTCGTCTTCGTCGTCCACGTCGCGCATACGCTCTGCCTCGGCGCGGGCGCGCTCGTCCTCGGCACGTTCGTTTTCCTCGTAGAGCGCTTGGCGGCGAGCCTCGCGCTCGGCTGCAGCCTTGGCGGCGTCATCCAGCTCGGTCGACGCGGCAGCCGTTTCCTCGACCAGTCCCGCGGCAGCGGCGTCATCAACGCCGCCCTGCTTCTTGAGCTCCTCGGTCATGCTACTCACCTCCCTTCATTTGCGATTCCGCGATGGCGCGGTACACCTCGCAGGTTTCCATAAGCTCGCCATGCGTGCCCAAGCCCACAACCTCGCCGTCCTTGAGCACAACAATCTGGTCGGCGTGCAAGATCGTCGAGATGCGCTGCGCGATGATGAGCACCGCAGCGTCACGCGTCTCGTCTTGCAATGCATGGCGCAGGGCCGCATCGGTCTTAAAGTCCAGGGCCGAAAAACTGTCATCGAAGATGTACAGATCGGCCTGCTTCATGAGCGCGCGAGCAATGGCCAGGCGCTGGCGCTGGCCGCCTGAAAAGTTCGTGCCGCCCTGCGCCACCGGGGTATCAAGCCCCTGCGGCTGATCGAGCACAAAGGTGCTCTGGGCAACCTCAAGCGCGTGAAGCATGTCGGTCTCGGTCGCGTCCTCGTTGCCAAAGCGCAGATTACTTGCCACGGTGCCCGAGAACAGCCACGCCTTCTGCGGCACATAGGCGATGTGTCCACGGATCTCATCTTGCGAAAGCTCGCGCAGATCGACACCGTCCAGGCGAATGGCGCCCTTGGTGGCATCGTGGAAGCGCAGCAAGAGCTTGGCCACCGTCGACTTGCCCGAACCCGTCGAGCCGACGATTGCGGTCGTCTGACCGCGACGACAGGCAAAGCTCAGGTCGCACAGGGTGTCCTCGTCGGCATCGTCAAAGCGAAACGACATATGATCGAACACGGCGACCGCATCGGCCCCGTCCTTTGAGTCGGACGCGGCCGCATCAAGCGTACGCTGGCCATCGACGATGCTCGGCTCAATCTCCAGCACTTGCTGTGCACGGCTTAGGCATGCCGCGGCGCGTGGCAGCGTTAGCACCACCATCTGCGCCATCATCACAAAGAACAGAATCAGGATTGCGTACTCGAGCACCGCAGAGATGCTCGCGATCTGCATCGCATGGGCGCCCACGCGGTTGCCGCCAACCCACAGCACCGCCACCTCGGCGATGTTCATCAAAAAGAAGCTGGAGCTGTCGAGGCCCACAAACAGGTGGTTGACCTTGATGGCGTTGGCCGCGTAATCGCTAAACACCTCGTCTAGGCGTTGCTCCTCATGGCGTTCCTTGTTAAACGCACGGATGACGCGCACGCCCACGATGTTTTCGCGCAGCACCACGTTCATGCGGTCGATAAAGCTCTGCAAGCGCATAAAGATCGGAGCCGCGTTGGCAACCGTAAAGACCGCCGCCACCAGCACAATCGCAACGACTACGCCCAGCAGCGTGCCCATAGCAGGATCGATAAACCAGGCGAAGATGATGCCCGCCACAGCCAAAAACGGCACGGGCAGCACCAGCTGAATCGTCTGCAGAATCGCCTGCTGAATCACGTTGATGTCGTTGAGCGAGCGCGTGATCATCGATCCGGTGCCAAAGCGCTCAAAATCGCTGGCCGCGAGCTCGAGCGATTTGTCGTACACGGCATTGCGGATATCGCAAGCCACGTTGGCGGCCAGGCGCGCCGAAAGATAGCAGCCCAGCACCGTGCCGCCGCTAGCCATGCTGGTCGCGATAAACATGTATAGGCCGTTGCGTAAAATGTAGTCGATATCGCCCGTGGTAATACCGGTGTTGACCATGTTCGCCAGCATCGTGGGAACCAACAGCGTACCGACGTTATCCACCAGCAGCACCAGCAGCGTCACTGCGACAAGCCCTCGATAGGGCTTCAAAAACCTCATTAACAGTCGCACGACTCCCCCTCACCTTGATTCTCGGCTTGGCTCTCGGCAGCGATATGCTGCTTAAAGGCATCGCACTCATCGCCGAGCACCTGAGAGAATTTGCCGATCAAGCGCATAATCTCGCGCTGCTCACATGGCTCAAGCGCGCCAAAGGCTCGCTGCTCGGCCTTGAGTGCCGGCAGCGCATAACGCTCGGCAAATCGCCTGCCCTCTTCGGTCAGGCTCACAACCTTGTTCTTACGACTGCCTTCGGCAAACCCCAACGTTGCGAAGCCCCGCGCCGTCAAGGTTTTAATTGCCGAGTTGATGGTCTGCTTGCTGTAGAACCATTCGCTTGTCAGACGGCTTACGGCAATACTGCCGCCCGCCGTGCTAGTGTCGACGAGCATCCAATAGGCGCAGTCCGAAAGGCCGCAGGCGCGCGAGAACTCCGAATAGATATGGTCGAGTCCATTGAGCAACCGATCGAAGTCGACCAGCGTAACCGCACTATTCATCTATCCCACCATTCAATTGTCCGATTTTTGACCAATTATGTGTCTCTAGATTAGTCCGAGTTTTGACTATCGTCAACAGGCTCTCCGCAAATGCGTGCATTTT
The DNA here is from genome assembly GCA_025992755.1 of Coriobacteriaceae bacterium. Taxonomy (GTDB): domain Bacteria; phylum Actinomycetota; class Coriobacteriia; order Coriobacteriales; family Coriobacteriaceae; genus Collinsella. The sequence continues at coordinate 2,260,559 of DAJPGF010000001.1, read as the reverse complement.
TATGGCCTATCGGCAGAAAAAGACCGCCGGCGCGGGGGCGGCGCCAGCGGTCACGTGAAAATCGGGTTTTATTGCCTGTTAAGCGGCGACGGCCTCATAGACCGTAGCGCCCGAGAAGCTGTCATGCAGGCTCTTGCCGGCAATCCACGGCAGCTCGACGACCTCGCAGACCGTGTTGACCAACTCAGAGCAGTCAGTAAAGTGGCCCTTGTCGTTGAGGGCCTCGCAATCCTGAACACGCCAATAGCCATCGGTGTGCGTGATGTAGTACTCGTGATCGTTGATCGACACGAAAGCGCGCGTCTTGGAACGCAGCAGCTTCAGAAATCCTTCGAAATCGGTCTCGACGACATCTCCAGCCTGGAACATGATGTTACCTCCTGGCCCGGCGCCACCACGGCGCATTGATAAACGTTGGTACTCCTTTAGTAAAACCTTTATCAGAGGTTATGCGTTCGTCATTTAGGCAAGTGGTAAAAAACCGCAGGGTAGACGGGATAAAACGTTTAACCATCCCATTGGTTTGTCACATTTTGAAGGTACTTTTATGCAAACCTACTTTCCCAATTGGAATCTATCCTTTTGGCTGGGCAATTGACCGTCTATCGTTTAAGCCCGACGGGTATGAACGGGGCATCTGCAACGCCACCGCAAGGAGACACCATGGAGACTATCGAAGCACTCATTCACCGCCGCAGCTGCCGCAACTACAGCGATCGTCCCGTCGAGGCCGAAAAGCTGGCACGTATTATCGAAGCCGGCCAATATGCGCCGAGCGGCATGGGCCGCCAGCCGGTGACGTTTGTCGCCGTCACCGACCCCGCGACCGTCGAGCGTCTCTCACAGCTCAACGCCCAGGTCATGGACAGCAACAGCGACCCCTTCTATGGCGCCAAGACCGTTGTGGTGGTGCTGGTTGACCGCAGCGTGCCCACACATCTGGAAGACGGCTCGCTCGCCATGGGCAACTTGCTCAACGCCGCCTATGCACTGGGTGTCGATTCGTGCTGGATTCACCGCGCGCATGAGGTCTTTGACTCGCCCGAGGGCCTGGAGCTGCTGGCCAGCTGGGGCCTGCCCGCCGACGGCAGCCTGCGCGGTGTCGGTAACTGCATTCTTGGCTACGCCGAGGACACGCTACCCGAGGCAAAGCCGCGCCGCAACAACGTGGTGTACGTGAAATAGTACAGGAACGTCAGCAGGGGTAGCTAATTTGGGACGGGGCTATTTTAGCTACCCCACTCGCAACTTATATTGACGTCGCCGTTGTCGTCGTTTCGTTCGTCTGGGCCGTTTCGGCGTCGTCGCCTTGCTTATCTTCGTCCTTTTGCGCGTCGGCGATGGTGGAGGCCGCCGCGACGATACCGCGCTGGGGTGCGACGCCCGTCTGGGTCTGAGCGCCCTCGACAACTTCCGTGCCTGCATGCGCGAGCTCGGGCGATTTAAACACTGCGTCCAAGTTGGCGCCACCGCCGGCGTAGCCGAGCGCGGCGAGTGCGATGACGATCACTGCAACGACGGCCACGATCGGCACATAACGATGCCAACCAGCGGGATTGAGCCCGCTGCGACGAGCCGCCCCGCGGCTGATGTAACCGAGCGTGCCGTCGTGCTTGAGCTTTGAGCCCACCACGCGTTTCCGGCCCCATAGCGAGGACTCTGCCTGCATGGCCAAGCGGGCGCTTGCCGAAGGATAGCCGTATTTAGTGCGCTTGAACGAGCCGTCAAACCCCGAGGCGTGTTTACCCCACGTCACCGATGTTGTGCGTCGGTTGACCGGCGCGGCACTCCGCCTTCTGCGGCTCGGTTTTGAAGTCTCAGCCATATGCCCTCGCACGCCGCAACCAAATCGAAACAATAACGCTTTGGACTGTAGCACACGCGTCGCGCGCGGTCACGGGCGCCTCGCTCAACGGTCATCGTCCTTCAGCAAGCGCCACAGCGTTGTACGGCTTATGCCCAGCACCTCCGCCGCACGGGTTCGGTTGCCGTGGAGATGATCTACAACCAGATGCGCGATATCTCGCTCGGTATCGGCCAGCGGTCGCAGGATATACAGGTCACTTTCGAGCGTCGGGGCGCCAAAGGTTGCGGTCTTAATCACGTCCTCTTGGGCGAGCACTTCCTCCGCCACAGCGCGGTCCACCGTGCCCGCCCCCACCAATATATACAGTCGTTCCGAGACCTCGCGGAGCTGCAGATAGTTGCGCGGCCAGCGGTAAGCATCGAGTTTCTTCGTCGCCGCGGCAGACAGCGCGGGCGTTGCCGTCCCAAATGCATCAGCGAGATATTCCAAATAGCGCGCAACCTTCGTCGACGCGGCTCCCTGCTCGGCGATTGCCGGCGCCACGCTCACCGCACAGGCGAAGCGCTCGGTCACAAAGGCGGCTTGATCACTTTCGCCGCCGCCCGGCATGTCATTCGCCGTCAGCACCACATGGCAGCGCGTCGCCAACGCGGTGTCGGTCATCGTGGAGACCAGCTCGCGGAGGCGCTGGGGGCCAACCGCGTTCCAGCCCTCAATGCAAAGGGTCAGCCCCGTTTGGAACAACGGCGATTCGGAGCTTTTGAACACATGGCGCCAACCGCGATCGGTGAGTTCATCGAGCGCGACGGAAACAAAGGGCTGATCGGCAAAAGGACCGTCCAGATAGAGGCGCTTGGCGATCTCGACCTGACCCGCTCCCAGCTCACCCTCGAGCATAAGGGGCACACCGCGCGCGTAGCTCTCGGCAACCGGTGCAGCCACCGCAGCGGCACCCTCAACGATGCCGTACGCGCTCGATTCGTAGCGGGCCTCAACTTCGTCGGCGTTGAGCCACTCGATACCCGCATGCGCCGCGGCACCGCGCACCTCGCGGACCACGACGACCCAAAGGCCCCCGCCCTCTTTGTCGGTGGGGCGAACGGTCAGGCTCAGGCGCGCACCCGCACGTCCCATAACCAGACGCGCGCCGTCTCCTATACGGTCGAAGCGCTCAGCTACAAAAGCCGCCACATCCCGCTCAAGCGACGCGTCATTCATGGTTGAGATCGCGACGTCCCCATGCGCATCGATTGCCAATGCCGAGGCCCCGGCGGCAGCTAGGACATCGGTCAAGATGTTCAGTTTGGCATCGCTATCCATGATTTGCCCCTGTCCGCGGCGACGTGCAACCGCCGACGGTCGCACGACCGAGTGTTTCAAAATTGAACGATATTGCTCATCAAACACTATAGGGCAGAAAGCGCCGTCCTGCGAGTATAGGTGTTGCCCCGCATCGCCATCCTGGCGGGGCGATAAGAGCTCTTCGGGACTTATAAACCTGCGGACAAGCCATACCCGCAAGAGCTCCTATCGCTCCACCGTGAGAATGCGCTCACCAGCACGCAGCACGCAAATAAGCTACTTCTCTACCAGATTCCCAGCACGTGCTGCATTCCCAAACTCATGCACGCAATGCCAATCCAGCAGCAAAAGCCCAGCGCGATGGGCTTGCCGCCCTTTTTGACCAGCTCGACGATATCGGTATTAAAGCCAATTGCCGCCATGGCCATCACGATAAAGAACTTAGACAGTTCCTTGATGGGCGCCGTAAAGGACGCGGGAAGCTGAAGCACCGTAGTGATCACACTCGCCAGCACAAAGAACAGCACAAACATGGGAAACGCGCGTTTAAGCGAGAACGTGCTCCTAGCGTCGCCGCCGGCCTTGCGCGCCAGATGCATCTGCCAGCAAGCAAGCGCCAGCGTGATGGGAATGATGGCCAGCGTCCTGGTGAGCTTGACCACCGTGGCGCTCTCGAGCACATTGGCGCCGGGATGCATGCTGTCCCAAGCGCTCGCCGCAGCCGTTACGGACGAGGTGTCGTTGATGGCGGTACCGGCAAACAGGCCAAAGCCCTCGTTGGTCAGCCCGAGCATGCCGCCGAGCGTCGGAAACACGAGCGCCGCGATAACGTTAAACAGGAAGATGACCGAAATGGCCTGGGCAATCTCGCGATCGTCGGCATCGATGACGGGTGCGGTCGCGGCGATGGCAGAACCGCCGCAAATCGACGAACCCACACCCACAAGCGTCGCGATCTTACCCGGCACGTTCATGACGCGGCAGAGCACAAAGGCGATGACAAGCGAGGTCGAGATCGTCGCCACGATAATCGGCAGCGACTGGGCGCCCTTGGACAGGATCTGGGAGAGGTTCATGCCAAAGCCAAGCAGGATAACCGCGTACTGCAAGACTTTTTTGGACGTATAGGTAATGCCGGCGGCGAGCTGTTCGCGACGATTCTTGGGAAAGACGAGCGCCAGGACCATGCCAAAGAGGATGGCAAATACCGGCCCGCCGACCACCTCAATTTGTTTGCCGAGCAACGTCGCGGGGATAGCGATGATCAGGCAGAACAAGACGCCTTTCCAGCGCTCGCGTACGATGTTTGCCAGTTGCATATGGGATTCCTTCTTTCTATTTCACGTTTGCGACGGCTTATGATACGGCAACATTGAGCGCAGCCTTGCGCAAACACAGACTAAGATGCCGCAATAGTTCTCAGGCAACAGCCGAATTACCCACCGCGGAGAGCTGATTCGCGGCATAATTAACAACTGACATATGAGTTTGATAGAACAGTTGCGAGGCGCTATGGAAGAATCGATGCACGTCGGCGAGCAGGAAACGAGCCTACAGGACCAGTCCTACCACACCATTCGACGCAAAATCGTCTACCTGGACTACAAGCCGGGCGAAAAGCTGGGCGTCAAGCAACTTTGCGACGACCTGGATATGGGGCGCACGCCCGTGCGCGAGGCTTTGGTTCGCTTGGCGCAGGAAGGCCTGGTGCGCACCGTGCCCCAGAGCGGCACCTACGTCTCACCCATCAACCTCACCCTTGCCGAGAGTGCCTGTTACATCCGCGAGCATCTGGAAAAGCAGGTGATTGTGGAGTGCTGTGCGCGCGCCACGTCGGCCGGCATCGAGCAGCTCGACCGCGCCATCGTGCTGCAGGAAAAGGCCATGGCCGAAGAGGATCGCATCGGCTTCTTTTTGAGCGACAACCTCATGCATCACATGATTTTTAGCATCGCATGTCGCAGCACCGTGTGGTCGTGGCTCGAAGAGACCAATGCCGACCTGGAGCGCTTCCGCTGGCTGCGCGCCGCCACGCAGGTTCTCGACAATCAGGACATCGTGAACGAGCACAAGCAGATTCGCCGCGCTATCGCCGGTCGCGACCCCATCGAAGCGAGCTTTTTGGTCAGCAAGCACCTGCACATGATGTTCCGCAACCAAACCGAAGTTCTGGACCAGTTCCCCGAGTACTTCGAGACCAGCAAGCTCCGCTAACCTGCCAAAAAGGGACAGGTTTATTTTGGCAGGTTTTATCTGGGCAAATGCTACAAGGCCCGGCTCCGTCTTGATGCGGAGCCGGGCCTTAGTTGTTAGAACGACGGAACTCGATTATTCGACCGTGACGCTTTTCGCCAGGTTACGGGGCTGATCGACATCGCAGCCGCGCAGGATGGCGACCTCGCGGGCGAGCAGCTGCAGCGGGACACTCGCCGTGATGGGGCTGAACACGTCGCGGACTGCCGGCACGCGAATGATGCAGTCGGCAATCTTGTTGATCTCCTCGTCGCCCTCGGTGGCAACGACGATGACCTTGGCGCCGCGCGCCTTGCACTCCATGAGGTTCGACACGGTCTTGTCGTAGGTGGCACTCTTGGTGGCCACGGCGATGACAGGGAAGCCCGGGTCGATCAGCGCGATGGGGCCGTGCTTCATCTCGCCGGCGGCGTAGGCCTCGGCGTGCAGGTAGCTGACCTCTTTGAGTTTGAGCGCGCCCTCGTAGGAAATAGCGGCACCCATGCCACGGCCCACGAACAGCGCCGACTGCGCGTCCTTGCACAGCAGGGCGGCCTCATGCACGGCCTCGGTTTGGGTATCCAAAATCCACTGGATCTGCTCGGCCGTATCGGAAAGCTCGCGGAACAGCATGCGCGCCTGCTTGGTGGTCAAGCGGTACTTGACCTGCGCCAGCAGCAGGGCCAAAAGCGTAAGGCTCACGACCTGGCCGATGAAGCTCTTGGTCGAGGCGACCGCGATCTCCTTGTTGGCCTTGGTGTAGATGACGCCGTCGCTCTCACGCGCCACGGGGCTGCCCACCACGTTGGTGATGCCGAAGACCTTGGCACCCTTGATGCGCGCGTCGCGAATGGCGGCAAGGGTATCAGCCGTCTCGCCCGACTGGGATACGGCAACGACAAGCGTCGTCGGCGTAATGATGGGATTGCGGTAACGGAACTCGCTGGCCGCCTCCACCTCGGTGGGGATGCGAGCCCAGCCCTCGATGAGATTCTTAGCAATGAGGCCAGCGTGATAGCTGGTGCCGCAAGCGATCACGTAGACGCGATCGATGTCGTTGAGCTCCTCGAGCGAAAGGCCCAGCTCGTCAATATCGAGCTCGCCAGCAGGCGTCATGCGGCCCACCAGCGTGTCGCGCACCACGCGCGGCTGCTCGTGAATCTCCTTGAGCATAAAGTCGGGATAACCGCCCTTTTCTGCCATGTCCAGGTCCCAGTCGATGTGGGTGACCTTGGGCTCGATAACGTTGCCGGCCTCGTCGGTGTACTCGACGCCTGCGGGCGTGAGCTTGGCAAACTGACCGTCCTCGAGCACCACGACGTCGCGGGTTGCGTCGATGAGCGCGATGACGTCGGAGGCGACATAGGCGCCGGTCTCGCCCGCGCCGACCACGATCGGGGAATCCTTGCGAGCCACGGCGATCACGCCGGGCTCGTCAGCGCACACGGCGGCCAGACCATAGGCACCGACCACGTGGGTGCAAGCCTCGCGCACGGAGGCCATCAGGTCGTGCGTCTCGGCATAAGCCTCTTCGATCAGATGCGCGAAGACCTCGGTATCGGTCTCGCTCTTAAAGTGGTGGCCGCGGCCCTCCAGCTCTTCGCGCAGCTCGGCGAAGTTCTCGATGATGCCGTTGTGGACGATGGCGATACGACCGTCGCAGCTGGTGTGGGGGTGAGCGTTAACGACCGAAGGCTTGCCGTGAGTGGCCCAACGGGTGTGGCCGATACCGCAGGTAGCGTCGCTGTCGATGTTGGAAAGCTCGCTCTCCAGGCCCGCGACCTTGCCCACGCGGCGGATGACGTCGAGGTGCGCCGCGGCGCCCTCGCCCACCTCGAGCGCGACGCCCGAGGAGTCATAGCCGCGATACTCCATACGCTTGAGACCTGTGACCAGGATGTTCTTTGCAATATCAGAGCCGGTGTAGCCGACAATTCCGCACATAGGATAAATCCCTTCGTCCGCTTGACTGCAAAACGTCCACGCACAGGGGGCGCTGAGACGCATAACGTTCGAGTATTGTACTCACGCAAACGCAAGCTGATATACCAGAAGTGGTATCTCAACTTAGATACCACCCGATGCACACACGTCCAGCCGGTCCAAACCACCACAATGGGGACAGGCACCTTCGTGGTGGTCGCGCTGGCAACGGCGTTTCCCCAGATAAAACCTGCCAAAATAAACCTGTCCCTTTTTGGTAGGTTTGGGATGCTACAATCTGGCTTGTACTTGAAACGCATCAAAGGGGCCGCTATGGCAAAGGTAAAAATCAGCGACGTCGCGCGCGAGGCCGGGGTTTCGTTGGGCACGGTTTCCAACGCGCTCAACCACCCCGAAAAGCTGCGCCCCGAGACCCTCAAGCTCATCAACGAGACCATCAATCGCCTTGGCTACCTGCCCAACCAAAGCGCCCGTCAGCTCGCGGGCGGCGCCACCAAGTCCTTTGGCCTGGTGCTCCCCCGTCTCGATCACGGCTTTTCGCTCCAAATCGCCAGCGGCGCCCACAACGAGGCCCGCAAGCACGGCTACGACTTGCTCATCGCCAACGCCGATAACGACGATATTCTCGAGGACCATTACCTGCGCTACTTTATGGGCACCCAGATGTCCGGCGTCATGGTTCAGCCCATGGCATCCCCCGACTGGCACCCCGCCATGACCAAGATGCCCGTGCCGATCGTCCATCTAGACATCCATTGCTCTGAGCCCGGCTACTACGTAGCGGCCGACAACGAGGCCCAAGGTCGCATCATTGCCGAACTTGCTATCGCCCGCGGCGCGCACCATATTGTCGTCGTCGGCCGAGCAGCATTTATGCAACTCACCCTGCGCGTCCTTGGCATTCATAAGGCGCTCGCCCTGCACCCCGATATCAAGATCGAAGTCATCGACGCCGGCGAATGGAATACCGCCGCCGACGGCTACGGCATCGGCACCCAAATCGCCGCGCGCCCCGCCGACGAACGCCCCGATTTTGTCGTCGGCCTGACCGACGTACTGGCCTCGGGCGTCATCTCGGCGCTGGTCGACAAAGGCATCGCCGTCCCCGGGCAAGTACGCGTAGCAGGTTGCGATGGCAACCCGCTCGCTTGGAGCGGATCGGTCCCGCTCACTACGGTAGCGCCCCCGGGCTACGAGATTGGCCGCAAGGGCGTTCAATTGCTCATGGAGCAAATCGAGAACAAGGCCCCAGCAAAGACCAAGCATATCCGCGTCGGCTCTACAGCGCGCACCGTCACCGCAGTCACCGCCGCCGAGGACATCAACCGCCAAGAACTGGTACGTCCGTTCCTGCTGGAACGCGCCAGCACCCAGGCAAGCAGCCAGACCGACGCCACGGCCATCAACCTCGGTGCGTATCTATAGCACGCCCGCAAGTATGCTAAGTCGCCGCTCAAGCAAAAGAGGCCCGACCATTGCCGGACCCCTTTTGTTTAAGCGCAAACGTGGGCAATTGCTCGTTTCAACGCCGCAATTGTCTAGCGCACGGCCTTGACCGCCGCCGCCAGATCGAACAACGTATCGAGCACGGCCTCGCAGCCATCCACCACGTCCTGCGGCAGCGGCACGATATCGGGGACGGCAAAGACGTGGCAGCCAGCCGTAATGCCCGAGACGCAGCCGTTGCGCGAATCCTCGACCACGGCACATTCCTCGGGAGTAAAGCCCGCGCGCTCGCAGGCGAGCAGATACATCTCGGGGTCGGGCTTGCCATGCACGACGTCCTCGCCACACGTTACCGTTTCAAACTTGTCAAAAAGACCGAATGCTTTAAGGTTGCGCTCGGCCGTAACATGGCGCGATGATGTTGCAAGGCCTACGTGATAGCCCGCAGCCAACAGCTCGTCTATGCACTCGGCAGCGCCGGCCTTAAGCTCCAGATCGGTCTTGACCATCTCGTCGCGAATCTCCTTGTGGCGGACATAGATCGCCTCGGCGGTCTCGTGGCTGCCGTAATGCTTATCGAGGATGTTCATGACATCGGGTAGCGTGCGACCGATAAACTGATGGATCAGCGCTTCATCAATCGCGAGCCCCAGCTCAGCGGCGCCTGCCTTCCAGGCCCTAATCCCCAAACGCTCGGTGTCGACCAGCGTTCCGTCCATGTCAAAAATAACAGCCTTGATCATATCGGCCCCCTCACCGGATTGTGTTACTGTCACTCTACCGCACTTTACAAACTTGTATATAACGTATATAGCATATTGCACTTTCGTTACATAGATAGAAGACTTATGGCAAGTAACGCATTAGGATTATAGTTTTCGACCGAGTACTCAACGATAAGGATCGTTTCATGATTTTAGACACCACGGCACCCGCAGAGGAGCTTCAAGACAAGCTATCGGCGCTCGAACAGCTGCTTTTGGCATACGGGCGCGTGGCTATCGGGTTTTCCGGTGGCGTCGACAGCAGCTTTTTGGCCGCCGTATGCGCCCGCATCATGCCTACCGATACCCTCCTCGTCCATCTCACTACGCCGCTCATCGGCACGCCCGAGCAGGCTTCGTTTGAGCAGTCCGTTGATGGGCAGGCCAATGAGGGGCCGCATTTTAAGCTCCCCGTGCTCAATCTTTCGGTGGATCAGCTGCAACTCCCCCAAGTAGCCTGCAACGATGCCAATCGCTGCTACCACTGCAAGCACGCTGGCTTTACCGCCATCGTCAACCACGCCAAGTCGCTCGGCTTTCCCACCGTCATCGATGGCAGCAATGCAAGCGATCGCGGTGACTACCGCCCCGGCATGCGTGCGGCAGAAGAGCTCGGCGTACGCTCCCCTCTTATGGAGGTCGGCTTTACCAAGGACGAAGAGCGCGAGCTGCTGCGTGCATGGGGCTACCCCGTTTGGAACCTGCCGGCGGGAGCCTGTCTTGCCACGCGCGTTCCCACGGGCGAGAAGCTTACGCGCGAGAAGGTCGATTTAATCCGCGCCTGCGAGGATTACCTGCACGATCTTGACTTGGCTCAGGTACGCGCGCGCTTGATCGGCGGCTGCATGCATATCGAAGCCGCTCCCGCAGATGTCGCCAAGATTGCCGCCCTCGGCGGTGCCGCCGTCGACGACAAGGGCAAGACCCCGCTGCCCGCCGTTATCGAGTCCGCGCTACGCGAGCTGGGCTGCGACCATATCTCCCCCGAGGTCACCCCCTACATTCACGGTGCCATGAATCTTTAGGCTACGCCGTTTTACAAACGGCGTAACTGCTCGGCGCTGCGCAGACCCCGGGCGCGGCAATCTGACGTTCAACTTCACGGGCGCGACCAAAAGGTCAGCGCCCGCTTGTTTCACGTCACCTTACCGCACCCGGAGCCTGCTCGCTCGCATATGCTCAACCTGGACTGCGTTAACTGACCTACCAAAAAGGGACAGGTTTATTTTGGCAGGTTTTATCTGGGGAAATATCGCGAGGCAGTCGCTCCTCTAGCACCCATCTAACTTCGAGAGGCACTAGAGAGGCGACCCGGCTGCATCTACTTCTTCCGATATCGGCGGTTACGACTCGTCGATGAACCCATTACTTCGATGAGCCCTTTATCCGCCATTTTTGGCAGATGGTAACGGACAGACGAAATTTTGACCCCCGATGCAACCGCTATTTCTCGCGCCGTCATATCCACTTCGGCGCTGAGAGCCTCCAGGATCCTATCCGCTGTCGAAGCTGACGATTCTCTGCTCATATCGATAATCTCAAACGTGTCTTTGCCACATTTTGACAGGACATGTTTATCGACAAGATCCCCGCAGATCAGGCGAATGTCATCCGAATCCCACTTCAGGGCCTCTCGTATTTTTTGAACATCGCATACGCACCCATGCTCCCGCATAAACATGAGCAATGTTTCCTCGCGATCCGTCAGCTCGGTACCCACATGGCTCTGAATCCACGTGCGGTTTTCAGCAAGCTCCGCCCCGTGCCGGGAAAGCAGCACCGTAAACGAATCGGCCTTAACGATAAATTTCGGCCTTCCAAGCGAACGAGACTCCATCTCGCGAATCATAGCCGGGATACCAGATCCCTGGCTTTCTGCAACGGCCCCCTCGGCATGCTCTAACGGCGTCGCCCCCATTAGGCTCATGAGCTTTGGGTTTCGGCAGCGCGATTCCCCGTCTGCAAGATTGTCCACCGTCTTTCCGCCCCAAAGCCCACCAGGGTTTTTGATCTCTATTCTGTCTGGATAGATATCGACACTCACGGCCTGCCCCACAAACATGGGCGAATATTCTCGATGGATGCAGGCATTTGCCAAGGCCTCGCGCAAAACCTCCTGGGGAACTTCCCAATCCTCCCTTCTGCCAGCACCTTGCACTATCGCCGCTTTGCGCAAGTTCCGTCCAATCGCGGCAAGGGCATCTTCGATGCAAGCCGGAATCGGGCCATCGCACAACTGGCGGTCAATAAACCGGGGTTGCCCGGGTGCAGATTTTTCCACATCGGAATGAACAGCGACATCGATCATGAGTTTGGGATAGAACTGCTGGGGGTAAATTCCCGCCGACAGAAGCCCCGCGAGCTTCACCGCACCATCCTTTGTAGTGATATTGAGTCTGACCAGCTGCTTTTCCAGCGTATCGGCCCCGCGCAAAACGCGCGGGGTCTGCAGCCGGCGATTTGCGATAATAGACCGCACGACATCTGGATCCAAATCCTCGACCGTTGCCTCCGAAACCACCGTGCCGTCTGCATCGCTCGGAAGCAACGCACTCTGCAGCTCATATAGCTCAGCGGGTGACATCTTGATATCTTTATCATCCACGCGCTTGTAGCTACCGTTCTGCACGCCGCGCGCGCCGATATAGCAAGGCTTCGCTTTAAGCTCAAGTTCAAAGATGCGCACCAGAAGCACCTGGAGCCCGTCGACCTCGCCTCGATCAAGCTCGTACCGCGGCGCATGGGTCACCACTGCCGCTGAGCCTCCGTCTCCGATACCCGAAACAAACTGATCGCGCACCCTATCGATAGCAAAGTTAGCCGAAGGAACAAATCCTTCGGCTTCGTTCAGGCCCAAAATAATGAGTCCACCCGCAGTGTTCGCAAAAGCGCTCACTGTCTCCCATACGTCTGCGCTCAATTTATTCGTGCAGGCTTTAACTTCTACCGATGCGTCATCAGTCCCCCGCCTGCGAAGGCGCTCAACAATAAGTCCAAGAGGTTCATCCAGCAGCATTGGCATTCGGTCTCTCTAAAACGATAGATTTATCTCTCTAAAGTATAGTATATCTCTCTAACTTTAGAGAGATAAGCACCTTATTTTAGAGAGACATTTAGAGAGATGTATCGAATTCACTGTTAGATAGCCCAATGTTATCTCTTTAACTGCTTTCTCTTTAGAGAGACAATTAGAGAGACGAGCGCGACCTCTCTAATCAAGGGCACCACTCTTTAAGGTGCACACTTCCTAACCGTGCCCTAAGTTGCGGTGAAATAGTCCCCCGATTAACCTGCCAAAAAGGGACAGGTTTATTGTGGCAGGTTTTATCTGGGGAAACGCCGAATAGCTTCATATACACAACCGCCGCAGCTCCATATGAGGCAAATGAATCCGTAGCATTTATCCCAAATCTTAAGTATTTGTTCGACAGAACGGCCCCTGCTGGCTCCTGCTAGACTGGTAGACTCCCAACCGTCCATCCAGGAGCCTCCATGTCGCGCAAGTCCGCCTACAAGCAAGTACTTTCCATCGGCACCGCCGTGGTGCTGGGGTTTGCGCTGTTTACGGGATCGCTCGACGGAGCTCCCAAGCTGTTGTCGCCGCAAAGCGATGAGCAGGCGGTAGCTCTGGCCGAGAAACAAAACGAAAGTCCCAGCCGCACCGACGACGAGGCAAACCTGGTTGCCCGGCTCGAATCGGGAACAGCGAGCTCCTCGGACCCTCAAAATAGCCAAGACTCTGGCGATGGCTCTGAATCCGCCACAATTGACACCGGTGACGACACTTCCATAGACAGCGCCGCCACCCCCATCGACGAGGTCGAAAACCCCGATCTTAACCGCGCCCGCGGCGTATATCTCAGCAGCATTCCCGACTACGCCGGCAACCCCTACGTTGCCCTTCGCGCCGACGGCACGCACCCGCTCGGCACGCCATCATTCACACTCGATGAATACGATCGCGCCACCGAAGAGGGCTGCTTTAAGAAATTCTCCAAGCTCGACAGCCTGGGCCGTACTCGCAAGGCGCTCGCCTGCGTAGGCCCCGAGTCGCTCGGACAGGGAAAACGCGGCGATATCTCGCGCATCCATCCTGCCGGTTGGCACCAGCAGCGCTACGACTTTATTCCGGGCCAGGGCCTCTACAATCGCTGCCACCTTATCGCCTGGTCGCTCTGCGGCGAAAACGCCAACCGCAAAAATCTCCTCACCGGCACGCGCTATCTCAACGAGACGGGCATGCTACCGTTTGAGGAGCAGATTCTTAACTACATCCACGACACGGGCAACCATGTTCTCTACCGCGTCACGCCCATGTACAACGAAGAGGAACTTGTCTGCCGTGGCGTGCGCCTTGAGGCGCAATCGATCGAGGACCACGGCAAGACCCTCTGCTTCCACGTATATTGCTACAACCTGCAGCCGCACGTGCAGATCGACTACGCCACCGGTCGCAACCAGGCATCCGGAGACTAGTGCCGACCGCGCCACCCGTAACCCAAAGATGATCCGTTTTCCTCCGTCCCCCAGGGATCAAAAAGGGCCGCCCTGGATTACCCAGAGCGGCCCTTGCATCGGCATGTATGTTGCAGACAAAATCGCACGCTACTTGGCGCGACCCTCCTCATAGCGCTCGACCAGCTTGGCCTGAACGTCATAAGGCACCTGCTCGTAGCCGGCGGGCTTCATGGTAAAGTCGCCCGTGCCGCGCGTGATAGAGCGCAGGCGCGTCGAGTAATCCGTCAACTCGGCCAGCGGCGCCTGGGCGATGACCACGGTGTCTCCGCGCTCATCGGTCTTCATGCCCGTCACGCGACCACGCGAAGCCGAGATGTCGCCCATCACGGCGCCGGCGTAGCTCTCGGGGATAGTCACCGTGATTTCCTCGATGGGCTCCAGCACCACCGGGTCGGCATCGGCACACGCCTTGCGCAGGCCGATGCGAGCCGCCGCGCGGAACGCCATCTCGTTGGAATCGACGCTGTGATACGAGCCGTCGTACACAGCCACGCGAATGCCCGTGAGCGGGTAGCCGGCAATGATGCCGTCCTTCATGGTCTCCTGGACGCCCTTGTCCACGGCGGGGATCAGCGAGCGCGGGATGCGGCCACCCACGACCTCGTCCACAAACTCATAGCCGTCGCTCGTGCCGTCGGGCCCAATAAGCGGCTCCACGCGCAGCCAGCAGTCGCCATACTGACCGGCGCCACCGGTCTGCTTCTTGTGGCGACCCTGGGCGCTCGCCGTGCGGCGGATGGTCTCGCGATACGGAATGCGGATCGGCACGCTCTTGGCGACGACCTTGGTGCGGTCCTCCAGACGGTTGAGCAGCACCGAAACCTGCGCCTCACCCACGGCGGAGATGATAGTCTGGCCCGTCTCCTCGTCACGATCGATGCTCATGGTCGGATCGGCCTTGCATGCCTTCTCGATAAACGTGTAGAGCTTCTCTTCGTCGCCGCGGTTCTCGGCCTCGATGGCAATGCGGTACTGCGAGTTGGGAAACTTAAACGCCGCCGCCTCGACCTTACCGGTAATGGAGAGCGTGTCACCCGTCTCGGCAGCCAGCTTGGGCGCCACGATGATGTCGCCGGCATAGGCATGGCCAACCTCAGTCATATCGCGGCCGCACATCACATACAGGTGAGCCAGACGGTCGCCCTTGCGCGTGCGCGCGTTGACCAGCTCAAGGCCCGGCTCAAGCGTACCCGTCAGCACCTTGATAAAGCTGATGCGACCCTGCTGCGGATCGGCCAGCGTCTTAAACACAAACGCCACCGGACGGTCGTCATCACTCGAGATCTTAAGCGAGTCGCCGTCGATGAGCGGCATCTCGCCGTAGTCGGTCGGCGCCGGGAAGTACGTTGCGATGTCGTCCATCAGCGAGTTGACGCCCTGCTCCTTAATGCAATCGCCCGCAAAGACCGGCACAAAGATGCGCTCGGCGATCGCCTTCGACAGCAGGCCTTCAAGCTCCTCCTGCGTCAGCGTCTCCTCGCCTTCCAAGTACTTCATCATCAGTTCGTCGTCAGCCTCGGCCACCAGCTCGCACAGATGGTCATGGGCCTCCTCGGCCTGGGCACGATACTCCTCGGGGATCTCCGACTCAACGGCTTCGGTGCCGTTGCAATGGCGCGCCTTCATGCGCACCAGGTCGATGATGCCGTCAAAGTCCTCGCCCTCGCCCCAGGGAAGGGTCACGGCGCCCAGGCGTGTGCCAAAGCGCTCCTGCAGCAGGTCCATCGTGGTCGCAAAGCTGGCCTCGGAGCGCGACAGGCGGTTTACGAACACCGCACGCGCCAGGCGCAGGTCCTCGGCGGCATACCAGAGCTTAACCGTCGTAGGCTGCGGGCCGGCCTCAGCGTCGACCACAAACAGAGCCGTCTCGCAGACGCTCATCGCGGCAAAGGCGTCGCCGATAAAATCGGGGTAGCACGGGGCATCGAGCACATTGATGCGCGCGCCTTTCCAGTCGATCGGCGCGATGGTCGTCGAGATGGAGAATGAACGCTTGACCTCTTCGGGGTCATAGTCGAGCGTGGGCTTGGTGCCGTCGTGGCCGCCCAGGCGGGCGGTCTTGCCGGAAAGGTGGAGCATGGCCTCGGCGAGTGAAGTCTTGCCCACCCCGCCTTGGCCTACGAGCACCACGTTCCTTACGTTACCGGTCTTGGGAGCACCCATGATGACCTCCTTGCAGGGCCGCGCGCAATGCGCGACGCCAACGGGGAGAGTTCGCGGTCGGTGCCATCCCGGGAGCAGCATGGTCGGCAGCCGAGCCGACTCACCCTCCAAATGTCCTATGCCACCACCCTACCCTCACGGGCGGCTGTCCATGCATACCTTTCGGCGCACGTATGAATACAGGCGGCGAGAGGAAGAGACAAGCTTGTGAGGCGATTATTGAACCCCGCCGATGCAAACAAAAAGCCGCCACAGACCGTAAGACCTGCGGCGGCTTCGCCTAAATTAATAGTTGAGTAAATACCTGAGCCTATCCCTCGATACGACTCAAGAACTCACGGGTGCGCTGCTCACGCGGATGGTCGATGACCTGCTCGGCAGGACCCTCCTCGACAATGCGGCCGCCATCCATAAAGACCACGCGGTCGGCAACATCGCGCGCAAACTGCATTGCGTGGGTCACAATCACCATCGTCATATTCTGCGCGGCAAGGTCTTTAATGACATGCAGCACCTCGGCCGTCAGCTCGGGATCAAGTGCCGAGGTCGGCTCGTCAAAGAACAGGATCTCCGGGTCGAGCGCTAGGGCGCGGGCAATACTCACGCGCTGCTGCTGACCGCCCGAAAGCTCACACGGAACCTTGTTCTCGTTGCCCACAAGCCCCATCTGAGCAATCAATTCATGCGCACGAGCTTCCGCCTGCTCGCGCTGGCGCTTAAGCACGCGAATCGGCGCGTCGATGATGTTTTTCATCACGGTATAGTGCGGGAACAGGTTGTAGTTTTGGAACACCAGGCCGAATCGCGAGCGCGCCTGCTTGGGCACATCGCCCTTCGCATAGACCGCGCCCGAACCAGCATCCGTCGCAACGGCAAGGTCACCAAACGAGAGCGAGCCTCCGTCGAGTGTCTCGAGCAGCGTGGCACACCGCAGCAGCGTGGACTTGCCGCCGCCCGAAGGCCCGATAATCGCCACGACCTCGCCACGCTTTACCTCGAGCGAGATATCCTTGAGCACCTCATTGCCGCCAAACGCCTTGCGCGCGCTTTCGATTTTCATCACTGAGTTAGTCATGATAGTAGTCCAGCTTCTTTTCGGCGGCGCCCAGCAGCATCTCGACCACAAAGTTAAAGACCCAGTAAATCAGCGCCGCGATCGCAAACGGCACCATGCTCACCTGCGAGGCGACCAGCGCCTTGGCCGTCGAGAACATCTCGCCCACGCCGATGGCAAACGCCAGCGACGTATCCTTGACCAGCGTGATGATCTCGTTGCCCATCGCCGGCAAAATGCGCTTGGCAACCTGCGGCATCACGATATACAGAAACGTCTGCATGCGCGAATAGCCCAGTACCTCGGCTGCCTCGTATTGACCGCGCGGAATGGACTGCAGGCCCGAGCGATAGATCTCGGCAAAGTAACCGGCGTAGTTGATGATGAACGCTACGACGCACGCCGTCCACTTGGAATCGGGCGTGAGCGAAATGCCAAACACGTAGTACGGGGCAAAGTAGATGGCAAACATCTGCAGCATGAGCGGCGTGCCACGCATGACCGAGATATAGATGCGCGCAATCCAGCGGAGCGGCGCGATTTTGCTCATGCGCATAAACGCCACGGGGATTCCCAGCGGAATCGACCCCAGCAGTGTCAGCACAAACAACTGCAAGCTGACCAAGAATCCCTGGCCAAGCATCAGCATCATGACCTGAATAGACAACCTACCTTCTCCTTCGCAGCAACAGAACGGCTGATCTTATTCTCAAATAGGCACAGTGCCCAAGATTGCGAGCGACAAGCCCGACGAAGCGTACTTTGGTACGCGAGGAGGGTTGGAGCCGCAAGGTTGGGTGCTGTGGCTATTTGAGAACCCAGTTGTCGAAGGACAGGCCGTAGCTCGCGTACTTGTCGCAGAGGTCCTTAACCGTGCCGTCCTCGTAGAGTGCCTTGAGCGACTCGGTCACGGCATCGGCCGACTTGGTGTCGCCCTTCTTAAAGCCGACAGCGTAGTGCTCGCTGGACAGCGGCTCATCAAGCTGCGTATAGGCATCGGGCTTGGCGGCAAGCTGATACTGGGCAATCGAAAGGTCGCAAGCCACGGCATCGACCGCGCCGCTCTCGAGCTGCATAAAGGCCGTGTTGTAGTCGCCGATGGTGTCGAGCGTGGCGAACGTCGCGGCCAGATCCTTCTGGTCGCCCTCGAGCACATCCTGCGCAGCGGAATCGGTCTGGGTGATCACGGTCTTGCCGGCAAGATCGTCCCAGCTCTTGATGCCCGCATCCTTCTTTACCACCAGCACCTGCTCGTTGAGCATGTACGGCTCGGAGAACGTATAGTCATCCTCACGGCCCTCCATGGTAAAGCCGTTCCAGATGCAGTTGATGGCGCCCGAGTTGAGCAGCGTATCCTTGGCGTCCCAGTCGATGGCCTCGTATTTGACCTCCCAGCCCTGCTTATCGGCAACAGCCTTGGCCAGATCGAGATCAAAGCCGGTGTACTCGCCATCGTCGCCCACAAAGCCGTACGGAGGATAGGACTTATCAAAGCCCACCACGAGCTTCTTGGACTCCGCAGCACCCTTCACATCCTTGGCCGCGGCAGAGCCTGCAGCGGAGCCCTTGCCGGCACCACCGCCGCAGCCGACAAGACCAAGGCCAAGCACCGTGGCAAGCGAGCCGGCTAGACCAACAAACTGACGACGAGACATATCGGTATTCATGGTATTCCCCCTTGGTGGCACTTTAGTTAAGTAAAGTGAGTCATGTAACGTTCAGAATCATACACTCTACCTTGATAAAGTACAAGGGAGGGTTTGCCCATGCCGGGCAAACATCGTTGGACTTATCACTGACATGAAATGGGCGCTTGCATATCGTCTGCTAACTTGGCACGGTACAATGCTTTCAGATTTCAATTTGTAAATTAGTGGGGTTAATTCATGGCAGAATCTCGTGCGGAGCGTAGGGCTCGTCGTGCTTTGGTGGAGGCGGCTGAGGGGTCGAAGGAGGAGAAATCTTCTACGAAATCCAAGTCTTCTAAAGCTGCAAAAAGCAAATCGGCCAAGAGCAGGGCTAAGGCCAAGCGTTCTGACTCTCGTCGAGGCGGGGATAAAGCGCCTCAGACTCGTTCCAAGCGCTCGCATAAAGATCCGGTTTCGTCTGCGCGTAAGGCTGTGGACCCCAAGTCTCCCTGTTCGATCATGAAAGCTTGCGGTGGGTGCACGGCGCTCAATCGTCCCTATAAGAAGCAGTTGGCAGCCAAGCAGGCCTCCATGGAGGAGCTTTTTGCTGCTCTTTGCGAGCGCGAGGGTATTAGCGTCGACCCCATTCGCGGTATGGGCGTCACCCTGGGCGACCCGGGCAAATATCCTGCGCCGCGCGGTTTTCGCCATAAGGCCGCCACTCCCTTTGCCCCCGGCAAAGAGGGCACTGTCCGCTGCGGCTTTTTTGAGCGCGGCACGCACAGAATCGTTGCTGTTCCCGAATGCCCCGTTGAGGCACCGGGCGCTCGTCAGATTCTTAACGGCATCGCGCGTGAGGCTGAGCGGCTGCATATTCCCGCCTTTAACGAGGACAAGCATCTTGGTTTGCTTCGCTATGCCGTCGTCCGCTGCGGCTGGCGTACCGACCAGGTCATGGTCACGCTCGTGACCGCTCAGCGCGACTTGCCGCATGCGCAGGAGTTCTTTGAGGCTGTCGCCGCACTCAATCCGCACATCGTCACCGTTGCCCAAAACATCAACGGACGCCCCGGCAACGCCATCCTCGGCGAGGAAACCCGCATCGTGTATGGCGCCGAATGCATGCGCGACCAGCTGCTCGGCTGCAACTTCGACATCTCCCCCACCGCGTTTTATCAGACCAACCCGCAACAGACCGAGCTGCTCTATCAGCTCGCTATCGACGGCATGGATTTGCACCAGGGCAATGTGCTCATGGATGCCTACTGTGGCAGCGGTACCATCGGTCTTTGCGCAGCTAAAGATGCCCAGAACAAGGGTATCGGCATCATGCTGCTCGGCGTAGAGCGCAACCCGGCGGGCATTGCCGATGCACGTCGCAATGCCGAGCTCAACGGCCTCACCCGCAGCGCTTGGTTTATGGCCGACGACGCCACCGATTACATCCTGGATGCCGCCGATAACAACGAGCGGATCGACGTCCTTTCCATCGATCCGCCGCGCGCCGGCTCTACCCCCGAGTTCCTCGAAGCTGCCTGCGCACTTAAGCCGCGCCGCATCACCTATATCAGCTGCAACCCCGTGACTCAAGAGCGCGACCTGCATCAGCTCCTCGACGGAGGCTATCGCCTGCTCAAGATCACGCCCGTCGACATGTTCCCTCACACCGACCACACCGAAACCGTAGCGGTCCTCGAACGCCGCTAACCAACCTCAGTAGATTTTTGGGACAAGAAAGGGGGCGACCCATCTGGGCCGCCCCCTTCGCTTGATTTATAAACTCCGCTACATCCCCTTGCGCAGATCGCACACGCCGGCTGCCGCCATTTCGCGCAGCAGCGTCTCGCGATCGCGCGTCACGATCAGATCCAACGGGAAGTGGATCTCGTCGAGCATCTTGCGAGCGTAATCGAGCTTACCAATTGCCATGCCAATGTGCGCATCGGTCGACACGCCAATGCCCACGCCCAGCTCGGCGCAGCGCTCGGCGATCTTGCGGCATACGGCCCAATGCTCAGTGTCGACACCGTGTTCAAGACTATGGTTATTGATCTCGATAATCTTGTGCTTGGCCTTGGCCGCCAGCAGCACCTCATCGATATCGAACGGCACGCCCGAACGCCCCGTGTGACCCAGCATGAACACCTTGGGGTGCTCCAAGGCATTGATATACATCCCGGTCGTCTGGGCCAGCGTCGCGCCCTCAGCAATCTGCGGATTATGCACGCTTGCAACCAAATAATCCAAATTACGCGTAACCAACTCGAACAGTGAATGCTGACGGCTGTACGAATCGCCGGCGATATCGAGCGTGACAGGAGTGTCCTCGCCAAACAGGCTTCCGTCCAGCGAAACGATATCGGCCTCGGCACCACGCAGCACCAGCACGCCGCTCCAAATGCGCGGCCAGATATCCTGGTTGATAAAGAACTGGTAACTGCGCAGGTCATTGGGGCAAGCCGTAACCATAGAGCTCAGATGGTCGGCAGATCCGAGCACCTGCAGGCCACGCTCTGCCGCCCAGTACACATTCTCCTCAATGGTCGAATATGCATGCGCAGAGAACATCGTATGGGTATGAATGTCACAAGAAAGCAGGTAGGGCATCAGGTCTCCTTATCTGGCACGGCCGTCACTTATATTCATTGTACGCATAGCCTTCGATAGTCGTAAAACCACTCCATCCCAATGACACAACGTTCATGACAACGGGGTCCGGCTTAACACCAAACCCCGTTTCACGTAAAACACTGTAGGCAGAGCGCTTTACTTTTAACGATACTCGTCCGCCAACTGTTTCCAAGCGGGTAGCGAATTGATAATCGTCTCGTAGCTCACACAATAGCCCAGGCGGAACCAACCCGGCATACCAAAGCTGTCCGAGGGAACCGCAAGCAACTCATACTTCTTTGCGCGCTCGCAAAACGCATTCGCATCGGGCTCCAACGCTTTCACCCATAGGTAGAACGCGCCATCCGGCTCAACATAGGTGTAGCCATACTCCGCTAGTGCGTCGGTAAGCGCGGTGCGGTTGCGTGCATAGGCCCCAACGTCACTCGGCTCATCGATGCAGTCGATAATTACGCGCTGAAAGAGCGCCGGCGCGCACACGAAGCCCAGCGTACGGGCGGCACCGGCAACGGCGGGCATTAGACGATCTGCCTGAGGATTCGTATTGGGAACAAGGATCCATCCCACGCGCTCGCCCGGCAGCGACAGCGACTTGGAATACGAGTAGCACACGATGGTGTGCTCGTAGATCGAGGGCACCCAAGGCACCTCGGCACCGTACACGATCTCGCGGTACGGCTCATCCGAGATGAGCATAATCGGATTCTCGGAATCGCGCTGAGCGTTGGCCTCGCGCAGAACATTGGCCAGTCGCGTCAGCGTGTCGCATGTATATACGGCACCGGTCGGATTGTTGGGAGAGTCAATGATGACGGCCGCCGTCTTATCGCTGATCGCCTTGAGCACGTTGTCCACGCTCAGCTGGAACGTATCTTCATCGGCGAGCGCCTCAACACACGTACAGCCGGCCTTCTCAATCCAAACGCGATACTCCGGAAAGTACGGGGCGATAACAATAACCTCGTCGCCCGGGTTCGTAACGGCGTTGAGCGTGCAGGTGAGCGAAGCCGCGGCACCCACCGTCATAAATACGTCTTTGCCCTCATAGCTCGTGCCAAAGCGACGGTTGAGCGATTCGGCCACAGCGGCACGACATTGCGGCAGGCCCGGTGCGGGCGTGTAGCCGTGCAGCTGGTCGCTCGGCAGCTTCAGGGCCTTCTTAATCGACTCAGCCACAGCAGCGGGCGCCGGAACGCTCGGATTGCCCAGCGAAAAATCGAATACGTTTTCCGCACCGATCTGCGCCTTGCGCTCAAGGCCATAGCTAAAAATCTCACGGATGATGGAGCTTTCCGCGCCGCGAGCATACATAGTTTCGTTGATCATCTGTTCCCCTTTCGCATAGGCGCTATTGTACGCTTTAGCCGAGCAAAGTGCCGCAGCAATGTTGATTGGGGACAGACTTAAATGCGTGAAAACGCTCATTTAAGTCTGTCCCCAATCAACAGACGGCCCCATATCGCTCAAAAGAAAAAGCCTCCGCAGGTTTCCCCGCGGAGGCTTTCGCCACAAAGACTATTTGTCGGCGTCGGCTTCGGCGACGGCATGGTCATCGTCAGCATCATCGGATGCGGCGTCGGCATCCTCCTGCATAGCCGCCTGCGCAAATGCGGCGGCATCGGCCGCAAGCTCCTCCTCGCTCATGCGAGGCGCACGCTTCTTGGTCGGCATGCCGGCAGCCTTGGCGTTGCGCTCCTCCTTGGCCGCCAGGATATCGTCCTCGCGCTCAAGGTAGGCGTCCCACTCGTTATCGAGCAGGGCATTCACGGCATCGCCCTCGACGGTCTCGCGCTCGAGCAGCACCTTCGCCATCAGATCGAGCTGATCGCGACGGGCATCCAAAATCTCGACCGCACGACGATGGGCTTCGCGCATGATGCGCTGAACCTCGATATCGATGCGGCGTGCCGTCTCCTCGGAGTAATCCTGGTGATCGGCGTAATCGCGACCAAGGAACACCTGATGCTGCGCCTCGCCAAACACTTGCGTGCCCAGCTCCTCGCTCATGCCCAGACGCGTAACCATTTCGCGCGCCATCTTGGTCGCGCGCTCCAGATCGTTGCTCGCGCCCGACGTGATGTCGTCGCACATGAGCTCCTCGGCAACGCGACCGCCCAAGAACACGGCAAGCTCGTCGAGCATCTCGTTCTTGGTCTTGAGGAAGTGATCCTCCTGCGGAAGCTGCAACGTGTAGCCCAGAGCCTGACCGCGGCTGACAATCGAAATCTTATGAACCGGATCGGAGTGCTCCAAGATGTGACCCACCAGGGCATGGCCGCTCTCATGGTAGGCAATCGTGGTGCGCTCGGCCTCGGTCATCACGCGACCCTTGCGCTGCGGTCCGGCAATCACGCGCTCCATCGATTCCTCGACCTCGTCCATCGAGATCACGGAACGATGGCGGCGGGCAGCCAACAGTGCAGACTCATTGAGCAAGTTCGCCAGGTCGGCGCCGGTAAAGCCAACGGTCATCTGGGCGAGCTTCTCAAACTTAACGTCCTCGTCCATCGGCTTGTTCTCGGCATGCACGCGCAAGATCTGCTCGCGGCCCTTCACGTCCGGACGGTCGACCGTAACCTGACGGTCAAAACGGCCGGGACGCAGCAGCGCCGGATCCAGAATGTCAGGGCGGTTGGTCGCAGCGATCAGGATGACCGACTCGCTCTCCTCAAAACCGTCCATCTCGACCAGCAGCTGGTTGAGCGTCTGCTCGCGCTCGTCGTGACCGCCGCCCAAGCCAGCTCCGCGCTGACGTCCCACGGCGTCGATCTCATCGATGAAGATGATCGACGGGGCCTGGGACTTGGCCTCCTTAAAGAGGTCACGCACACGGCTGGCGCCGACACCCACAAACATCTCGACAAAGTCGGAACCCGAGATGCTAAAGAACGGCACGCCCGCCTCGCCGGCAACGGCCTTGGCCAGCAGCGTTTTACCGGTGCCCGGAGGGCCAACCAGCAACACGCCACGCGGGATCTTGGCGCCCAGCTTGCGATAGCGATCCGGATCGCTCAAAAAGTCACGGATCTCCTCGAGCTCCTCGACTGCCTCGTCCACTCCGGCAACGTCTTCAAACTTGACCTTGGGGCGTGTGGCCTCGTTGGTCTTGGCGTTGGTCTTGCCAAACTGCATGTTCCTGTTGTTGGTGCCCATCATCTGGCGCATAAAGTAGAACATGATGGCGATAAGGGCGATCGTCGGAAGCACACTCATCGCCAAGTCGCCCCAAAAATCGGGATCGTTGGTGTTGACGATGTACTTGGTATCGGGGTGCTCCGCCATGAGCTCGGCAAGCGAATCGGAGCCGACATAGGTCGAAGAGAAGCTCTTGAGCTCGCTCGTATCGCCCTTGTCCTTCTTCGTCTTCCAGTAATGACCCGTCACGCTTCCGTCTTGAACCGTATAGGTCAGATCTTCGACGCGATCCTGCTTGATGGCGCTGACCATCTCGCTCGTCGCGAGCTTAACGGTATTGCTGGAGCTGGCAAAGCCGGAACCCATATTAAAGAAGGCATAGCCCAGAAGCGCGCAAGCCAAAAGAAAATACAGCCAGCCCGTACGCGTGGGCTTCTTGCCTCCGGGCATCCCCGGGATCTTTGGGTCCCGGGGAGTCTGGGAATTGTTGTCGTTACGGTCGTCGGGCATCTTACGAATAAACCTCCGGTTTCAAAATGCCCAGATACGGAAGGTTGCGATAGCGCTCGGCATAGTCGAGGCCGTAGCCCACCACAAAGGCATCGGGGCAATGGGTTCCAACATACTTGGGCGTGATGGCCGAGACGCGGTCCTCAACGTCCTTCCACAGGAAGGCGGCGACCTCCAGAGAAGCGGGCTTGCGGCTCTCGAGGTTCTTCATCAGATACTTGAGCGTCAGGCCCGAGTCCAGAATGTCCTCGACGATCAGCACGTCGCGACCGCGGATGTCGATATCCAAGTCCTTAATGATACGCACGATACCCGAGGACTTCACACCGTCGCCGTAGCTCGAAACAGCCATGAAATCGATGTTGGTCGGCAGCTCGATCTTACGCATCAGGTCGCCCATAAAGACCACGGCGCCGCGCAGGACCGCAATCAGCACCAGATCCTTACCCGCGTAGTCGCGAGTAATCTGCTCGCCTAGGCGAGAGACGATACCGTCGATATCCTCCTGCGTAAACAGAACCTTCTCGATATCCGGATGTTGAGAAGCCATGACAACCCTTTCTTGTGCTTATCGCCCACACACCGCCGTATGGACGCGAACTACACATTCTAGCAGCGCATGGGGTAAATTTACCAGCCCGTGCGCCATCAGCGCGGGAATACCGTCAACGTCGCACAGAATAGCAGGCGTGGGACGCTATTCCGCATCGACCACGCGGAGCAGATATACCACGCGCGTTGCGGCCGTGCACTTAAAACGCTCGTCCGCGCGAACTCCGGCGACCCACACCACGGCACCCCCCGGCGCCGTCCTCACCATGGGTACGCCGGCGCGCTCGGAAACGGGAATGCGAGCCTCACCTAGCAAGTCGGATACTTTCTTGCTTCGGCCACTCATCCCTAACGGGCACATCACGTCTCCCGGTGCGGGACCGTCCACCCACAGGCGCGCCAATCGCGCCTCGGCAGGAATCTCGCCACGCGAGCCCGCCAGGATCCGCTCACTATCGCTGTCGGCAAAACCCAGGGCAGCCGCGTCTACCAAAGCTGTCACTTCCCCGGCAGCCGCGAGCTCACGGGCGCGGCGCACGATATCGCATCCCGGCTCAACGGCCATCGGTTCTGTGACCAGCATACGTCCCCCGCCCAACGGCAAACGACCGGGTACGGTAACCCAGTCCGCGACCAGGCCCTCGCGAGCCACCGGCGCCTTAAACGCCAGCATGCCAAACTCAATGCGTGCGTCAATCCCCGCCGGAAGCGTGACCGAGCCGGCACCCTCGGCAACGCAGGAAAGGACTCGCTCCACATGTCGCATCTCGGGACGAGCATCCGGATCGATGCGTTTGATCGCCAGTCGCACGATGCGCCGCGCGATTACCACCTCGGCCGCAGCAAGGCGCCTGGCATCGAGCACCAGCGCGCCCGCTGCCTCTTTGCGCAAACAGCTTCGAAACGCCTGTGCCGAAAGCTGAGACAAAAACGCGTCCTCATCGCCTAAGATCTCGCAGGCGGCGCCAATCGTCTTGCAGACGCTCGCGTTGCGCTGCGCCACCACCGGCATCACTCGATGGCGCACGTAGTTTCGCAGATACGAGATGTCCTCATTGCTCTCGTCTTCACGCCACGGCTGACCATGTACCTGCAGATAGCCCACCAACTCGCCGTGAGTCAGGTCGAGCAAGGGACGCACCACGATATTCCTCCGGCGAGGAATGCTCGATAGGCCAGCGGGCCCCGAACCCTTAATCGCGTTCATCAAAAACGTTTCCGCGCGATCCGAAGACGTGTGCGCGGTGCAGATACGAGCCGCCGTTCGCGGTGCCCCCGTCTGGGCGCAGAGCTCGCGAACATACCTTCGCGCCGCGGCATAGCGCACCTCGCGGGCAGCCGCCTCGATATTGCCCGATTCATCATCAAAATAGGCATGCTCAACACACAGCGGTAGACCATATTGCGCGCAGAGCTCACGCACGAAGGCCTCGTCGCCATCGGATGCCTCGCCGCGCAGATGATGGTTCACATGCAGCACGTGCAGTCGCTCGCGCGCGATGGGGGCCACACCACGCCCATCCAGAATATCCAACTTTGATGTGCACGCCATAAGGAGCAAAGCCGTCGAGTCCGCACCACCTGATACCATGAGCACCACGGGGGCAGCCGTCCGCCGCGTTGCCAAGGCTTTATCATCAGCCCACGATGCAGCATGGTGTCCATAATGCTGAGATACCGTTGGCATTTGCTTCCTCCTCTATTCGTTCGCACCCATTGTATCCTTTGGAATCTTATGTCTCGTCTGCACCTTCATATCCTCGGCAGTGGCTCTAAAGGCAACTGCGCACTCATCGAGAGCCCGCAGGGGCTCATTATGGTCGATGACGGACTGTCTCGCCGCGAGACATTAAAGCGCATGGCAGAACTGGGGCTCTCGACAGACAACGTCTCGGCTCTTCTCATTACTCATGAGCATAGCGATCACATCAAGGGCCTCGATGTCTGGTGCAAGCACTGGCACGGCCCCCTCTTTGCCAGCAGGGGCACTCTTTCGAGCAAAGAAAATCTTTCGCATCTGCCTGTCGAGGAATTCGATCCCGGTGACACCCTATCCATTGCCGGCATCCACGTGCAAACCTACTCAACGTCACACGATGTCATCAATCCAGTCGGCTATCGATTCGACACCCTCGATGATTCCATCGGCTTTGCCACCGACACCGGAGAGCTATCGAGCCAAGCCATGAACACCCTCAAAGATTGTCGAGTCCTCGCACTCGAAAGCAACCACGATGTGACCATGCTGCGCGAGGGAGAATATCCCCGCTTTCTTCAGGAACGCATCCTGTCTGCAAGGGGACACCTCTCCAATGGCCAAGCCGCCGAAGCCGCGCGCGAACTTGTTACCGATCGCACCGAACAGCTCATTGCCATGCATATCAGCCAAGATAACAATCGACCGAGCCTTACCGTCAAAAGCTATGCCAAAGCTCTGGCCGCAACCCTGGATGACGAGGTCGGCAGCTCCGCAACCCTTCTCCAAGGATCGCGAAAACTCTCGATACGCCCCGCAAGCCAGCATCGGCCAGCAACCATTCAATAGACTGTCCTAGACAGCAAAAGGGGCCGAGAATCGCTTCCCAGCCCCTTTTGCTGTCTTTTAATAGCGTAGAACACCAACGAAGTTAGTCGATGGAGATCTTCGTAACGTTCTTCTTCTCGACGATCTTGGGGACCGTAACGGTCAGGATGCCGTCAGCGTACTTAGCCGAGAGGCCCTCGCTCGAAGCGTCCTTTAGATACACGCCACGCGTCGCGCTGTACGAGCTGAACTCCTTCTGCAGGAAGTTCTTGCCCTCGTTCTCCTCGTCTTCCTCGACATTCACGCTAATGGACAGACGGCCCTCGTTAAGCTCGACATCGATATCGTCCTTGGCGACGCCGGTCAGATAAGCCTTGACCTCATAGCCGTCGCCCTTATCCTCAACGTCAACGGGGAACGCCTTGGAAGCAATCGAGTTGTTCGCTAGATCGCTCATATCATCAAACAGATCGAACAGCGAGCTTGCAGAGGGACGAACGCCAAAAACCGAACGATAAGGAACCATGCTTGCCATGTTTACCACTCCTTTTAAGGACTGCCGAGTCATCTTCTAGGTGACTGGGACTTCTTTTGACGCTCTTATATATGCCCACCCAGTGCTCATATATACATCGACTATAAAGTTTTTTGAGTCCAGTACTATAAGCATATCTAAGCGTGTATGACTCAGGTTTTAGTAAGGTTAAGGTTCTTTGAACCAGAGCTTAAATAACAAGTATGTTCGCAGCTACAAATAGCAAGGGGCTTACAATGAGCGCGTACACGTTGTTGGTAACGAGCTAAAGGGCATCATGGACGACCAAAACCAGAACAATATGTTTATGCCGACGCAGGGGGAAGATACTTCTACGCAGCCGCCACGGTTCCATCGCCCCCACATCTCGCAAGAGCCCATTAATGATCCGGAGCCCGAGTATGTGACGAGAAATCGATATCAAACGCTCGAGGATGCCCAAACGGGACGTAAACATATGGGCGTCGCCTCGGGAGACCCTGTATATCTGAAAGACGCACCATTATCTAAAAACAGCGCAGCTAGTGATGAGCCGATGAAAGCATTCGCCACTCATCAACAAAGAGGTCCTCGACCAAAGCAAACCTTGACGCATTCGGCTCGCTATCTCGAAACGCCAAAACAGGGAAAATCAATCTTCGTTTCATCAAGTAAACGACGCAAGCAGCATCGACTGACAATCCTGCTTTTGATCATTGTGGCCATAGCAGTTGCCCTTGTTATTCGATTTATCTTCTTTAAATAAGGGCTCAATACCAAAAACGATAAGATCGTCTGGTGTAATTGAGTCAGTTACGCCCCGTAAACACAAAAAAAGGGGGAGGCCGCGAGGCCTCCCCCTTCTAAGTTCGATGGCGGCTCGGTGCCGTCCACCGGTCAGCGGCGCCCTGGCCTCCCACGGGCTGACCCCGCAGTACTCTCGGCGCGATGGGGCTTAGCTTCCGGGTTCGGAACGGGACCGGGCGTGCCCCCCATGCTCTGGCCGCTGACCGGTGGGCGGCGCCCACCGTTACGGTGTCCGGTGTCTCACTCTACACGTGCCCTGGGGGCCGCATGGCGCATAGGAAAGATCGACTCGGGGGCATCCTCGTGCCCGGACCGCGCCTAAGAGCGCATGTCCCGCGGGCCGCGAGGTGCGGTTCCGGAAGAGCTCGGGCGATTAGTGCGGCTCGGCTGAGGCTGTCGCCAGCCTTGCACCTGCCGTCTATCGACCAGGTAGTCTACCTGGGCCCTTACCGGAAGGAGAACTAATCCCTGGAACGGCTTCCCGCTTAG
Source organism: Coriobacteriaceae bacterium (assembly GCA_025992755.1). Taxonomy (GTDB): domain Bacteria; phylum Actinomycetota; class Coriobacteriia; order Coriobacteriales; family Coriobacteriaceae; genus Collinsella. The sequence continues at coordinate 2,230,539 of DAJPGF010000001.1, read as the reverse complement.
ATGCCTTCAGCGGTTATCCGCGCCGCACGCGGCTACCCGGCCGTGCCGTTGGTCGACAACCGGTTCACCGGAGGTGCGTCCACCCCGGTCCTCTCGTACTGGGGGCAGCCTCCATCGATTCTCCTGCGCCCACGGAGGATAGGGACCGAACTGTCTCACGACGTTCTGAACCCAGCTCGCGTACCGCTTTAAACGGCGAACAGCCGTACCCTTGGGACCTGCTCCAGCCCCAGGATGCGATGAGCCGACATCGAGGTGCCAAACCTTGCCGTCGATGTGGACTCTTGGGCAAGATCAGCCTGTTATCCCCGGAGTACCTTTTATCCGTTGAGCGACGGCCCACCCACTCGGGGCCGCCGGATCACTAGAGCCTGCTTTCGCACCTGCTCGGCTTGTGGGCCTCGCAGTCAAGCCCGCTTGTACTCTTGCATTCAAAAGGACGGTTGCCGACCGTCCCGAGCGGACCTTCGCGCGCCTCCGTTACCCTTTAGGAGGCGACCGCCCCAGTCAAACTGCCCGCCTGGCACGGTCCCCGAGCCGGTTGACGGCCTCGGGTTAGGACGCCGGTCGCGCGAGGGCAGTATTCCAAGGGCGGCTCCCCGGGGGCTGGCGCCTCCGGATCTGTGCCTCCTGCCTATCCTCTACACGCGGGACCAGCGGCCAATGCCAAGCTGCAGTGAAGGTTCACGGGGTCTTTCCGTCCTTCCGCGGGTAAGTCGCATCTTCACGACCAGTGCAATTTCACCGGGTCCATGGTCGAGACAGCGCCCAAGTCGTTGCGCCTTTCGTGCAGGTCGGAACTTACCCGACAAGGAATTTCGCTACCTTAGGACCGTTATAGTTACGGCCGCCGTTTACCGGGGCTTGGCTTCGGGGCTTCGCCGAATCGGCTAACTCCTCCGCGTGACCTTCCGGCACCGGGCAGGCGTCAGACCCTATACGTCGCCTTGCGGCTTCTGCAGAGTCCTGTGTTTTTGGTAAACAGTCGCTTGGGCCTCTCCACTGCGGCCCGCCTCCGCTCCCCGGGCGAGCCGGTTCACGTACGCGCGGGCACCCCTTCTCCCGAAGTTACGGGGCCATTGTGCCGAGTTCCTTGACCATGGTTGACCCGATCGCCTCGGTATGTTCTACCCACCCACCTGTGTCGGTTTGCGGTACGGGCGCGCACGCGCCTGCCTAGGGGTTTTTCTAGGGACCTCGGGCTCACTCGCTTCGCTCAGTCGCTTCGTCCGGAGCCTCGCCCTTCTGCGGACCGGATTTCCCTGGTCCGCGGGCCGCGCTCCATCACGGGGACGTCCAGAACCCCGCCGAGCCACCCCCATCCGTCGCCCCGTCGGTCGTAGCGCCGCGTGCGCGGTGCAGGAATGTCTGCCTGCTGCGCGTCGGCTACGCCTCCCGGCCTCGCCTTAGCCCCCGACTGACCCTGGGAGGATTAGCCTTGCCCAGGAAACCTCGGGTTCACGGCGGACGAGTTACTCTCTCGTCTCTCGCTACTCATGCCAGCATTCTCACTCCCATGCGCTCCACCGTCGGTCGCCCTCCGGCTTCTCCGCCCATGGGAAGCTCCCCTACCGATTCTAATGAATTAAAATCCCGCCGCTTCGGTGTCCAGCTTAGCCCCGTGTATTGTCGGCGCATGTCCACTCGACCAGTGAGCTGTTACGCACTCTTTGAATGGATGGCTGCTTCTAAGCCAACATCCTGGTTGTCTGGGCGGACGCACATCCTTTGCCACTCGGCTGGAACTTGGGGACCTTAGCGGGCGGTCCGGGCTGTTTCCCTCTCGAGCACACAGCTTAGCCCACATGCTCTGACTGCCGCGCTCTGGGCCGCCGGCATTCGGAGTTCGGTTGGATTCGGTAGGCGGCGAAGCCCCCTCGTCCATCCGGTGCTCTACCTCCGGCGGTGAACGCGCGACGCTAGCCCTAAAGCTATTTCGGGGAGAACGAGATATCTCCGGGTTTGATTGGCCTTTCACCCCTATCCGCAGGTCATCGCCGCCGTTTTCAACCGACGTGCGTTCGGCCCTCCACGGGGTCTTACCCCCGCTTCAGCCTGCCCACGGATAGCTCACCCGGCTTCGCGTCCGCGGCGCGGGACTCAAGTCGCCCTGTTAAGGCTCGCTTTCGCTACGGCTCCCTTTCGGTTAACCTCGCCCCGCGCCAGCGACTCGCTGGCTCATTCTACAAAAGGCACGCCGTCACAACGTAAAGTTGCTCCGACTGCTCGTGGGCGCACGGTTTCAGGTACTGTTTCACTCCCCTCCCGGGGTGCTTTTCACCTTTCCCTCACGGTACTGGTGCGCTATCGGTCACAGGGTAGTACTCAGGCTTGGATGGTGGTCCACCCAGGTTCGGACCGGGTTTCACGTGCCCGGCCCTACTCAGGGACCGCGTCGCGCCGTCCGGTCTGGGTTCGCGTACGGGGCTGTCACCCGCTGCGGCCGGCCCTCCCATGCCGTTCCGCTCCCCAGCCGGACCTGCGCCCGGGGGCGGCAGCCCCCGGATGCGCGGCCCTGCAACCCCGTCGGCGGAACCCCTGCCGGGTATGCCCGCTCGACGGTTTGGCCATCGGTCCCCTTTCGCTCGCCGCTACTCGGGGAGTCTCGAGATTGATTTCCTCTCCTCCGGGTACTTAGATGTTTCAGTTCCCCGGGTTGTCCTCCCCCCGCCTATGCGTTCAGCGGGGGGATATGCACACTGCTGTGCATGGGTTCGCCCATTCGGAGACCCCCGGGTCGAAGGATGTGTGCTCCTCGCCGGGGATTATCGCAGCTTGCCGCGTCCTTCATCGGCTCCCTGTGCCAAGGCATCCGCCGTGCGCCCGTGGTATCTTGCGGGACCGCTCTCGGGCCCGCGGGATATCCACGTGTCGCTAATGAAAATTAATCGATATCATGAATAGCGCTCGTATGTCGCAATTCGGGTATCTCATACCGCGGCACAGTAGTTGAACTGTGCTCGCGATCAGATGCTCCTCACTCATTATTAAGTGAATTCTTCTTGTTTGGATCGGATGAATGATTGCTATCATTCTTACGTTTAATCGCAGAAAAGAATCGAGTCTGGAAGAAATTGATCTTCCATCTCTCTCCTATCGCTATGCGGCTCTCAAGGTACGCGGGTGCGACCCCGGGGACCGGGTGCTGCGGGGACTTCCTCCGGGCGACATCCACCGGACGGGCTCCTGCCCTCAATTCGAGTTAAGCTGATCTCTCTAGAAGATTTATCTCCCTAGAAAGGAGGTGATCCAGCCGCACCTTCCGGTACGGCTACCTTGTTACGACTTCACCCCCCTCACCCTCCACACCTTCGGCGCCTCCCCCCTCTCGGTTGGGCCGGCGACTTCGGGTGCAGACGACTCGGGTGGTGTGACGGGCGGTGTGTACAAGGCCCGGGAACGCATTCACCGCGGCATGCTGATCCGCGATTACTAGCAACTCCGACTTCATGGGGGCGGGTTGCAGCCCCCAATCCGAACTGGGGCCGGCTTTCCGGGATCCGCTCCCCCTCGCGGGGTGGCATCCCTCTGTACCGGCCATTGTAGCACGTGTGCAGCCCAGGGCATAAGGGGCATGATGACTTGACGTCGTCCCCGCCCTCCTCCGCCTTGACGGCGGCGGTCCCGCGTGGGTTCCCGGCATCACCCGATGGCAACACGCGGCGGGGGTTGCGCTCGTTGCGGGACTTAACCCAACATCTCACGACACGAGCTGACGACAGCCATGCACCACCTGTATGGGCTCCTCTCGGCCACGGGGTCTCCCCCGCTTCACCCATATGTCAAGCCCTGGTAAGGTTCTTCGCGTTGCTTCGAATTAAGCCACATGCTCCGCTGCTTGTGCGGGCCCCCGTCAATTCCTTTGAGTTTTAGCCTTGCGGCCGTACTCCCCAGGCGGGACGCTTAATGCGTTGGCTGCGGCACGGGGGGATCGTCCCCCCACACCTAGCGTCCATCGTTTACGGCTGGGACTACCAGGGTATCTAATCCTGTTCGCTCCCCCAGCTTTCGCGCCTCAGCGTCGGTCTCGGCCCAGAGGGCCGCCTTCGCCACCGGTGTTCCACCCGATATCTGCGCATTCCACCGCTACACCGGGTGTTCCACCCTCCCCTACCGGACCCAAGCCGCGGAGGTTCCGGGGGCTTCGGGGGGTTGAGCCCCCCGCTTCGACCCCCGGCCTGCCGGGCCGCCTACGCGCGCTTTACGCCCAATGAATCCGGATAACGCTCGCCCCCTACGTATTACCGCGGCTGCTGGCACGTAGTTAGCCGGGGCTTCTTCTGCAGGTACAGTCTTGACTCTTCCCTGCTGAAAGCGGTTTACGACCCGAAGGCCTCCGTCCCGCACGCGGCGTCGCTGCGTCAGGGTTCCCCCCATTGCGCAAGATTCCCCACTGCTGCCTCCCGTAGGAGTCTGGGCCGTGTCTCAGTCCCAATCTGGCCGGTCGGTCTCTCAACCCGGCTACCCGTTGTCGGCACGGTGGGCCGTCACCCCGCCGTCTACCTGATGGGCCGCGGAGCCATCCCCTCCCGTCGGGGCTTTAGCCGGGGTGCCATGCGGCACCCCGGGGTATCCGGTATTACCCGTCCTTTCGGGCGGCTATCCCGGGGGAGGGGGCAGGTTCTCCACGTGTTACTCAGCCGTTCGCCACTCGCTTCTATCCGAAGATAGGTGCCGTTCGACTTGCATGTGTTAGGCGCGCCGCCAGCGTTCATCCTGAGCCAGGATCGAACTCTCCGTCCAAAATGTATGGGCTTCGAGCCCGTCCGGTCCTCACAACTATTAGCTGATCGGTTCCGTTCGATTCATATGGTTTTAGTATAGGAAAAGGAATTTCTCGGGGCCGCCTCTCGGCGGCCTTGCGAAAAACAAATCCAAGTTAGACCATTTCAAATGGTTCGATGTCTGCCCGGATGCGACACTCAATGTGTCCATCCTCGCAGTATCCGGTTCTCAAGGTGCACGCCTGCGCTGGTTCCCGGTTCCACCGGGCCGCGCGGCAAGGAGATATATTGCCAGACCGGAGGGGCCCCGGGGGCGGGAATCTGGGCGTACACATTTCCTACACAGTTTGGGATTCTCAGCTGTATTTGCCAGTAATAAAGAGGGGACCTCGTTTCCGAGATCCCCTCCTCTGTCTATCTATAGAAATAGGCTTTCAAAGCCTTAGGCCAGCAGCTTGCGACCGGACTCCTCAATCGCGTCAAGTGCTGCATCTGCCTCGGCGGCATCCGCGCCCTTAGCGAAGATGTACAGCTTAATCTTGGGCTCGGTGCCGGAAGGACGAACAATACCCTTGTTGCCGCCCTCGAGATCGAACTCAATTACGTTAGCCTTCGGCAGGCCGTTCACGCAGGTGTTGTAATCCACGACGGCCTCAATCTTGGAACCGGCGAGCTCCGCGGGCGGGTTCTCGCGCAGACCAGCCATGATGCCGGCCATCTTTGCCGCACCCTCAGCGCCCGGATAGCTTAGCGAAATCGTCTTGTTGTGATAGTAGCCATACTTCTCGTACAACTCGTGCATCGCATCGGCAAGGTTCTTGCCCTGGAGCTTGTAATACTGCGCCATCTGGCAAATCAGAAGCGAAGTGCTCACGGCGTCCTTGTCGCGCACGTGGTCGCCGGCCAGATAGCCGTAGCTCTCCTCAAAACCGAAGATAAAGCGATCGACCTCGCCAGCATCGGAAAGAGAAGTAATGATGTCGCCGATGTACTTGAAGCCCGTCAGGCAGCGACGGAGCTCAAAACCGTACTCGTCGGCCAGAGCGTCAACCATGGCAGAAGAAACGATAGTAGTAACGGCAACCTTCTTAGTAAGGTCCTCACCGCGGGCAGCACGGGTCTTGCAGATATAGTCGAGCAGCAGAACGCCCATCTCATTGCCGGTCAGCAGCAGATAGTCATCGCCATTCTTAACGGCAACGCCAACACGGTCGGCGTCGGGATCGGTTGCAAGCAGCAAATCAGGGTGAACCTGCTCACAGAGATCGATGCCCTTCTGCATGGCCTGACGGATCTCAGGGTTAGGATACGGGCAGGTCGGGAAATCGCCGTTAGGCTCCTTCTGCTCGGGAACAACCGTGACATCGGTGATGCCAGCGCGCTCGAGCACCGTCGTGACGGGAATGAGGCCGGTGCCGTTGAGCGGAGTGTAGACGAGCTTAAGCGGAGCGCCAGCGATCTTCTCGGCAGAAAGGTTAGTCACGCCGCGGGCGAGAACGGCGTCGTAATAACGCTCGAGGCACGAGTCATCGATCCATTTGACCAGACCCTGCTCAAGAGCCTCATCGAAGTCCATGGACTTCACACCGGTGAACGTATCGGTCTCGGCGATAGCCTTAGAAATTGCATCGGCGGCCTCGCTGGTGATCTGGCAGCCGTCGGGGCCATAGGCCTTATAGCCGTTATACGGCGCCGGATTATGACTAGCGGTCATGCAAATGCCACCGGAGCACTTAAGGTCGCGGACGGCCCAGGAGAGCGTCGGCACAGGAGAAATCTTGGGATACACGAGGGCAGTCACGCCGTTTGCTGCAAGAATGGCAGCCGTCGTCTTAACGAACAGCTCACCTTTATTGCGGCTATCGCGAGCGATGGCGACCGTCGGATGCTCGAAGGTCGCATTGAGGTAGTCAGCGAATCCCTGAGTCGCACGACCGACCGTATAGATATTCATACGGTTAGTGCCCGCACCGATAGTGCCGCGAAGGCCGGCAGTACCGAAGGCGAGATCCTGGAAGAAAGCGTCGGTGATGGCATCCTCATCACCCTGCTTCTTTATCGTGTTAAGCTCAGCGAGGAGCTCCTCGTCCTTGACATTGGCAATCCAAGTATCAAGCAGCTCATGAACATCTGCCATGTGAGTCCTTCCGTCACAATCAATAAAACGACCCGTGTAAAACAGGACAAGCGCAGCAGTGCGCTAAAGCAAATATTAGTCCAATGAGAACAGAGAACCGACCACAGAACGGTGAACGACTATATTCAGCGGTGGATGATTAAATTGATTTAATTGCATAAGTATTGTTGCCTGTAAACGCAAAAAAGGGGGGAGGCCGCGAGGCCTCCCCCTTCTCAGTCCAAGCGTACGGCTCGGTGCCGTCCACCGGTCAGCGGCGCCCTGGCCTCCCACGGGCTGACCCCGCAGTACTCTCGGCGCGATGGGGCTTAGCTTCCGGGTTCGGAACGGGACCGGGCGTGCCCCCCATGCTCTGGCCGCTGACCGGTGGGCGGCGCCCACCGTTACGGTGTCCGGTGTCTCACTCTACACGTGCCCTGGGGGCCGCATGGCGCATAGGAAAGATCGACTCGGGGGCATCCTCGTGCCCGGACCGCGCCTAAGAGCGCATGTCCCGCGGGCCGCGAGGTGCGGTTCCGGAAGAGCTCGGGCGATTAGTGCGGCTCGGCTGAGGCTGTCGCCAGCCTTGCACCTGCCGTCTATCGACCAGGTAGTCTACCTGGGCCCTTACCGGAAGGAGAACTAATCCCTGGAACGGCTTCCCGCTTAGATGCCTTCAGCGGTTATCCGCGCCGCACGCGGCTACCCGGCCGTGCCGTTGGTCGACAACCGGTTCACCGGAGGTGCGTCCACCCCGGTCCTCTCGTACTGGGGGCAGCCTCCATCGATTCTCCTGCGCCCACGGAGGATAGGGACCGAACTGTCTCACGACGTTCTGAACCCAGCTCGCGTACCGCTTTAAACGGCGAACAGCCGTACCCTTGGGACCTGCTCCAGCCCCAGGATGCGATGAGCCGACATCGAGGTGCCAAACCTTGCCGTCGATGTGGACTCTTGGGCAAGATCAGCCTGTTATCCCCGGAGTACCTTTTATCCGTTGAGCGACGGCCCACCCACTCGGGGCCGCCGGATCACTAGAGCCTGCTTTCGCACCTGCTCGGCTTGTGGGCCTCGCAGTCAAGCCCGCTTGTACTCTTGCATTCAAAAGGACGGTTGCCGACCGTCCCGAGCGGACCTTCGCGCGCCTCCGTTACCCTTTAGGAGGCGACCGCCCCAGTCAAACTGCCCGCCTGGCACGGTCCCCGAGCCGGTTGACGGCCTCGGGTTAGGACGCCGGTCGCGCGAGGGCAGTATTCCAAGGGCGGCTCCCCGGGGGCTGGCGCCTCCGGATCTGTGCCTCCTGCCTATCCTCTACACGCGGGACCAGCGGCCAATGCCAAGCTGCAGTGAAGGTTCACGGGGTCTTTCCGTCCTTCCGCGGGTAAGTCGCATCTTCACGACCAGTGCAATTTCACCGGGTCCATGGTCGAGACAGCGCCCAAGTCGTTGCGCCTTTCGTGCAGGTCGGAACTTACCCGACAAGGAATTTCGCTACCTTAGGACCGTTATAGTTACGGCCGCCGTTTACCGGGGCTTGGCTTCGGGGCTTCGCCGAATCGGCTAACTCCTCCGCGTGACCTTCCGGCACCGGGCAGGCGTCAGACCCTATACGTCGCCTTGCGGCTTCTGCAGAGTCCTGTGTTTTTGGTAAACAGTCGCTTGGGCCTCTCCACTGCGGCCCGCCTCCGCTCCCCGGGCGAGCCGGTTCACGTACGCGCGGGCACCCCTTCTCCCGAAGTTACGGGGCCATTGTGCCGAGTTCCTTGACCATGGTTGACCCGATCGCCTCGGTATGTTCTACCCACCCACCTGTGTCGGTTTGCGGTACGGGCGCGCACGCGCCTGCCTAGGGGTTTTTCTAGGGACCTCGGGCTCACTCGCTTCGCTCAGTCGCTTCGTCCGGAGCCTCGCCCTTCTGCGGACCGGATTTCCCTGGTCCGCGGGCCGCGCTCCATCACGGGGACGTCCAGAACCCCGCCGAGCCACCCCCATCCGTCGCCCCGTCGGTCGTAGCGCCGCGTGCGCGGTGCAGGAATGTCTGCCTGCTGCGCGTCGGCTACGCCTCCCGGCCTCGCCTTAGCCCCCGACTGACCCTGGGAGGATTAGCCTTGCCCAGGAAACCTCGGGTTCACGGCGGACGAGTTACTCTCTCGTCTCTCGCTACTCATGCCAGCATTCTCACTCCCATGCGCTCCACCGTCGGTCGCCCTCCGGCTTCTCCGCCCATGGGAAGCTCCCCTACCGATTCTAATGAATTAAAATCCCGCCGCTTCGGTGTCCAGCTTAGCCCCGTGTATTGTCGGCGCATGTCCACTCGACCAGTGAGCTGTTACGCACTCTTTGAATGGATGGCTGCTTCTAAGCCAACATCCTGGTTGTCTGGGCGGACGCACATCCTTTGCCACTCGGCTGGAACTTGGGGACCTTAGCGGGCGGTCCGGGCTGTTTCCCTCTCGAGCACACAGCTTAGCCCACATGCTCTGACTGCCGCGCTCTGGGCCGCCGGCATTCGGAGTTCGGTTGGATTCGGTAGGCGGCGAAGCCCCCTCGTCCATCCGGTGCTCTACCTCCGGCGGTGAACGCGCGACGCTAGCCCTAAAGCTATTTCGGGGAGAACGAGATATCTCCGGGTTTGATTGGCCTTTCACCCCTATCCGCAGGTCATCGCCGCCGTTTTCAACCGACGTGCGTTCGGCCCTCCACGGGGTCTTACCCCCGCTTCAGCCTGCCCACGGATAGCTCACCCGGCTTCGCGTCCGCGGCGCGGGACTCAAGTCGCCCTGTTAAGGCTCGCTTTCGCTACGGCTCCCTTTCGGTTAACCTCGCCCCGCGCCAGCGACTCGCTGGCTCATTCTACAAAAGGCACGCCGTCACAACGTAAAGTTGCTCCGACTGCTCGTGGGCGCACGGTTTCAGGTACTGTTTCACTCCCCTCCCGGGGTGCTTTTCACCTTTCCCTCACGGTACTGGTGCGCTATCGGTCACAGGGTAGTACTCAGGCTTGGATGGTGGTCCACCCAGGTTCGGACCGGGTTTCACGTGCCCGGCCCTACTCAGGGACCGCGTCGCGCCGTCCGGTCTGGGTTCGCGTACGGGGCTGTCACCCGCTGCGGCCGGCCCTCCCATGCCGTTCCGCTCCCCAGCCGGACCTGCGCCCGGGGGCGGCAGCCCCCGGATGCGCGGCCCTGCAACCCCGTCGGCGGAACCCCTGCCGGGTATGCCCGCTCGACGGTTTGGCCATCGGTCCCCTTTCGCTCGCCGCTACTCGGGGAGTCTCGAGATTGATTTCCTCTCCTCCGGGTACTTAGATGTTTCAGTTCCCCGGGTTGTCCTCCCCCCGCCTATGCGTTCAGCGGGGGGATATGCACACTGCTGTGCATGGGTTCGCCCATTCGGAGACCCCCGGGTCGAAGGATGTGTGCTCCTCGCCGGGGATTATCGCAGCTTGCCGCGTCCTTCATCGGCTCCCTGTGCCAAGGCATCCGCCGTGCGCCCGTGGTATCTTGCGGGACCGCTCTCGGGCCCGCGGGATATCCACGTGTCGCTAATGAAAATTAATCGATATCATGAATAGCGCTCGTATGTCGCAATTCGGGTATCTCATACCGCGGCACAGTAGTTGAACTGTGCTCGCGATCAGATGCTCCTCACTCATTATTAAGTGAATTCTTCTTGTTTGGATCGGATGAATGATTGCTATCATTCTTACGTTTAATCGCAGAAAAGAATCGAGTCTGGAAGAAATTGATCTTCCATCTCTCTCCTATCGCTATGCGGCTCTCAAGGTACGCGGGTGCGACCCCGGGGACCGGGTGCTGCGGGGACTTCCTCCGGGCGACATCCACCGGACGGGCTCCTGCCCTCAATTCGAGTTAAGCTGATCTCTCTAGAAGATTTATCTCCCTAGAAAGGAGGTGATCCAGCCGCACCTTCCGGTACGGCTACCTTGTTACGACTTCACCCCCCTCACCCTCCACACCTTCGGCGCCTCCCCCCTCTCGGTTGGGCCGGCGACTTCGGGTGCAGACGACTCGGGTGGTGTGACGGGCGGTGTGTACAAGGCCCGGGAACGCATTCACCGCGGCATGCTGATCCGCGATTACTAGCAACTCCGACTTCATGGGGGCGGGTTGCAGCCCCCAATCCGAACTGGGGCCGGCTTTCCGGGATCCGCTCCCCCTCGCGGGGTGGCATCCCTCTGTACCGGCCATTGTAGCACGTGTGCAGCCCAGGGCATAAGGGGCATGATGACTTGACGTCGTCCCCGCCCTCCTCCGCCTTGACGGCGGCGGTCCCGCGTGGGTTCCCGGCATCACCCGATGGCAACACGCGGCGGGGGTTGCGCTCGTTGCGGGACTTAACCCAACATCTCACGACACGAGCTGACGACAGCCATGCACCACCTGTATGGGCTCCTCTCGGCCACGGGGTCTCCCCCGCTTCACCCATATGTCAAGCCCTGGTAAGGTTCTTCGCGTTGCTTCGAATTAAGCCACATGCTCCGCTGCTTGTGCGGGCCCCCGTCAATTCCTTTGAGTTTTAGCCTTGCGGCCGTACTCCCCAGGCGGGACGCTTAATGCGTTGGCTGCGGCACGGGGGGATCGTCCCCCCACACCTAGCGTCCATCGTTTACGGCTGGGACTACCAGGGTATCTAATCCTGTTCGCTCCCCCAGCTTTCGCGCCTCAGCGTCGGTCTCGGCCCAGAGGGCCGCCTTCGCCACCGGTGTTCCACCCGATATCTGCGCATTCCACCGCTACACCGGGTGTTCCACCCTCCCCTACCGGACCCAAGCCGCGGAGGTTCCGGGGGCTTCGGGGGGTTGAGCCCCCCGCTTCGACCCCCGGCCTGCCGGGCCGCCTACGCGCGCTTTACGCCCAATGAATCCGGATAACGCTCGCCCCCTACGTATTACCGCGGCTGCTGGCACGTAGTTAGCCGGGGCTTCTTCTGCAGGTACAGTCTTGACTCTTCCCTGCTGAAAGCGGTTTACGACCCGAAGGCCTCCGTCCCGCACGCGGCGTCGCTGCGTCAGGGTTCCCCCCATTGCGCAAGATTCCCCACTGCTGCCTCCCGTAGGAGTCTGGGCCGTGTCTCAGTCCCAATCTGGCCGGTCGGTCTCTCAACCCGGCTACCCGTTGTCGGCACGGTGGGCCGTCACCCCGCCGTCTACCTGATGGGCCGCGGAGCCATCCCCTCCCGTCGGGGCTTTAGCCGGGGTGCCATGCGGCACCCCGGGGTATCCGGTATTACCCGTCCTTTCGGGCGGCTATCCCGGGGGAGGGGGCAGGTTCTCCACGTGTTACTCAGCCGTTCGCCACTCGCTTCTATCCGAAGATAGGTGCCGTTCGACTTGCATGTGTTAGGCGCGCCGCCAGCGTTCATCCTGAGCCAGGATCGAACTCTCCGTCCAAAATGTATGGGCTTCGAGCCCGTCCGGTCCTCACAACTATTAGCTGATCGGTTCCGTTCGATTCATATGGTTTTAGTATAGGAAAAGGAATTTCTCGGGGCCGCCTCTCGGCGGCCTTGCGAAAAACAAATCCAAGTTAGACCATTTCAAATGGTTCGATGTCTGCCCGGATGCGACACTCAATGTGTCCATCCTCGCAGTATCCGGTTCTCAAGGTGCACGCCTGCGCTGGTTCCCGGTTCCACCGGGCCGCGCGGCAAGGAGATATATTGCCAGACCGGAGGGGCCCCGGGGGCGGGAATCGCGCACTCCATATTTTGTTCACAAATAAATAGGTCCCTCAGTCGCATCACTGAGGTTAAAACTGAAGCATTGGCTTCTGATATTGGCGATGACCAGCTGTTTTATGAGTATTGAGACATCGGTCATCTCTGGAGCGCTACTTTACTCCAAAGGCATCAGCTATTTGTTTCCCATCGGTAAAAGGCGGGTTTTGTTCGCCAAGCGTTCTTATATATAGATAGATACGGGTTCGAACCCGTGCACCGGCAACAAAAAAGCGACCAACCGGAGTTGATCGCTTTCTATTCCATGGTGGGCCGTCAGGGGTTCAGCCTGCTTCGCAGGCGGCCGCTGCGGCGCTTTCGCGCCTCGCGCGCTGCGCTGGCAAACGCTCACGCGTTTACTCATCTCCGCGCCCCGACGGGTTCGAACCCGAGCACCGGCAACAAAAAAGCGACCAACCGGAGTTGATCGCTTTCTATTCCATGGTGGGCCGTCAGGGGTTCGAACCCTGGACCTTGGGATTAAAAGTCCCCTGCTCTGCCAGCTGAGCTAACGGCCCGCGGGTGGCATTGTACCACGGTCTGGGACTATTCCCAACTCCATTGGCCGTTCTGGAAAATCACAACTTCGCGTCCATCAGGCGTAATGCCCGTAATATCGATGTCATCCGTGCCGATCATAAAATCGACGTGCGTGCTCGAGACGTTAACGCCATGCTCCAGGAGCTCCTCCTTGGACATGTCATACCCACCCTCGATGCATTCGGGGAAACCGACTCCTAGCGCGAGATGGCAGCTAGCGTTCTCGTCATAGAGCGTGTCATAGAACAGAACGCCGCTTTCGCGGATCGGCGTGTTCTTGGAAATGAGCGCGACCTCTCCCAGGTGAGCAGCGCCCTCGTCAGTATCGATGATACTTGCGAGCGTTGCCTTGCCCACACGGGCGTCGTAGTCCACCACGCGGCCTCCCTCAAACTTAATCCAAAAATCGTCGACCTTATTGCCGTGGTGGATGAGCGGCATGGCAGAATACACGATACCGTCGGCGCGCATGCGATCGGGTGAGGTGAAGACTTCCTCGGTGGGAATGTTGGGGAAGAAGGGGTGTCCATCGGGCGTCTTGCCCTTGCCGCCGGCCCACTCGTGACCCTTCGTCATGCCAATCGTCAAATCGGTTCCATTTGCCGCGGTGTAGTGCAGGTAGTCGAAACGATTGTCGTTCAGGAAGCGCAGGTTCTTTTCGAATGCGGCGTCATGGAGTTCCCAGTCGCTCTCCGGGTCCTGGCCATCGGCGCGCGCGGTGTGCAGAATCGCATTCCACAGCTTATAGATTGCAACCTCATCGGCGTCTCCCGGGAACACCTCGTGCGCCCATGCCACGACCGGAGCGCCGGCGATGCACCACGGATTGATGTTGTAATCCAGTCCACGGCGGAAAACTTTGCACTGCGTATTCCTCGCCTTGGATGCCGCGGCCGGCTTGGCTGGATCGATGCCCTTGAGGGCCGCAGGATCCGCACCCTCGATAAAGACAAAGCAGGCACCATCCTGGGCCAAGGAATCCAGCTGTATGCGCTTCCACTCGGGCGTCTGCTCAAAATAGCTTTTCTTGACATGCTCGTACGTGAGCCTCGTCACGGCATCATCGGCCCAAATGACCGTCACGTGGCCGGCGCCGGCAGCATAGGCCTCCGCGACCACCACGCGCGCAAACGGCGCGCACTCGACCGGAGACTGAACGACGACCTCCTGGCCGGGCTTGACGTTTACGCCCTTGCGGACGACCAGGCGCGCGTAGTTTTTAATCTTGGGCTCCAGGGCCTTCATGCCCTCCAGAGCCTCTTCGACCGTCAGGGCAGCTCGAATCATGTGCCACTCCATCTATCTATAGAACAGTAAAAAGGCGCACCACAAAAACGTCGCGCCTTATATCTTAGCGATAAGTATGTATGCAAACGCTACTTCTTCTTGGAGTCCTTCTTGTCCTCCTCGGCAGCCGAACGCTCGATAAGAGCGTTGAGCTTGTTCTCGGACATGCCCTCGGCCTGCGCGCGGTACATGTTGCGCAAGGGACGAATACGAGCGAAGTCGTAGATAAAGTCACCTAGGATGATGACATAGGACAAAACGATGCCGACCATCTGGACAGGGCTGGACACCATGCCAGCGGGAGCGAAGTACAGCGAGGCCCAAATTGCCACGACGAGCACCATGCCAATGGCGAGCACAATCCACCAGATGCGACGGCGCTTGGTGTAGTCCTCGTCCTGCTTGAGGAGGATATTCGACACCGTATAGATGCGGTCCTCCTTGGCGCGCTGCTTGGCCTTGCGGGCGCGCTTCTCCTCTTTAGAGAGGCCCTCGAGGTTCTCGCCCTTCTCGAGCTCTTTGCGGCGTGCCTTAGACGAAGCCGGCACGACGCGAACGGAGCTCGCTGCTTGGCGGGCGGGCTTAGCAGATGCGGCAGACTTGCGCGCAACCCCGGTAACTTCGTGGGATTGCGTGCGCTTGTTCGTGGCGCTACGGGTACTCACTTATGCGTTCTCCTTCATGCTTGTGAACTGGGAGCCCGTGATGATCTGGAAGGCCTCGCGATAGCGCTCGGACGTGCCATCGATGACCTCGGCGGGCAGGTGCGGGGTCTCCCCCGTCATATCCCAGTTGGCCTTGAGCCAATTGCGGACGAATTGCTTGTCGTAGCTAGGCTGGATCTTGCCCTCCTCGTAGCTGGCAGCAGGCCAGAAACGGCTGGAGTCGGGCGTGAGGCACTCGTCGATCAGCGTGACCTTGCCATCAATAACACCAAACTCGAACTTGGTGTCGGCAATGATGATGCCACGGGTCGCGGCGTACTCGGCGGCAGCCTTGTAGATCTTGAGGGAAAGGTCGCGAATCTGCGTGGCGATGTCCTCGCCCACGATCTCGCAGCAACGCTCAAACGAGATGTTCTCGTCGTGGTCACCGATCTCGGCCTTCGTGGACGGCGTGAACAGCGGCTCAGGAAGCTTGGAAGCCTCGGTCAGGCCCTCAGGCAGCTGGATGCCGCAGACGGTGCCGTTCTCGTCGTAGGTCTTCTTGCCCGAACCGGTCAGATAGCCGCGGACGATGCACTCGATAGGAATCGTCTGGGCCTTCTTAACCAGCATGGCGCGGCCAGCGAGGTAGTCACGATACTCAGCAAACTCCTCGGGGAAATCCGCCGGGTCGATGGAAACGAGATGGTTGGGGACGATGTCGGCAAACTTATCGAACCAGAATGCCGAGATGCGATTGAGTACCTCTCCCTTAAACGGAATCTCGTCGGGAAGAATGAAGTCGAACGCAGAAATGCGGTCGGTGGCGACCATCAGCAGGTTTTCACCGGCATCGTAAATATCACGAACCTTGCCACGGGAATCCGGACGACGCTCCATCGTTGTCACGTGAGTCACTCCTTACCTAAATACGACAGAAATGCGGGTTCTTTCCCGCATGTTTTCGCAAACTCGGAGCGGCAGAGACGCAGCCCCTCCTTCACCGAATAGCGAAAAGCTAGTGCTCCATTGTAGTAGATGCCGCGTCTGCCGTGTGCTCGCGGGGCAGATGAATTGTAAAAGTCGTACCCTTTCCAAGCTCCGACTCCACGGATATGTAGCCATGGTGACGCTCGACGATCTGCTTGGTCACGGCGAGGCCAACGCCCAGGCCGCCAGCTTCGCGGGCGCGGCTGGCATCGGCGCGCCAAAACCGCCCGAAGATGCGCGACAAATCGTCCTTGGCAATACCGATGCCGGTATCAGAAACGGCAATGCTGACGTGCTTGCGGTCACTGAGCACCGACACCACGACCCAACCGCCCTCGGGGGTGTAGCGCATGGCGTTGCTCATGAGGTTGATAACACATTGCGTGATCATGTCGGGATCGGCCTCGACGACATCGTCGTGACCCTGGGTCTCGTCCGCAAAACGCAGGCGCAGATCGCGGTCGACAAACAGGCGCTCCTGGCCATTCACAATCGAACGCACAAACGGCACCATATCCAACGGCTCCAGGTTGAGCGGCGCGGTACTGTTTTCCATGCGCGACAGGTCGAGCATCTGCTGCACCAGACGTGCCAGGCGGCGCGTCTCGGAAGCAACGGTTTCCAAATGTTCATCGTCGGTGGGATACACGCCATCCTGCATGGCCTCGACCGTTGCGAGCATGGCCATAAGCGGCGTGCGAAGCTCGTGTGCAACGTCTGAGGTCAGGCGCTTCTCGTGTTTCATATCCTTCTCGAGCGAGGTGGCCATCTCATCGAAGGTCTCACCCAGCTGATCGATCTCGTCATCACCGCGCAGCCCCGTGCGAGCCGACAGGTCGCCGTCACGGATTTGCTTTGCGGTACTGGTGATGCGATGAATCGGTTTGGTGAGCATGCGCGACACGAGCGATCCGATAACGACCGAAATGCAGATTGCAACAACCGCGGCGAGGGCCATGGCGTTAAAGGTCTTCTCCCTAAACGCAGAGTCCGCCTTGGTGAGCAGAGCGTCGGAGCCGATGGCCCACAGCTTTACCTGTCCGACATGCTCGCCGGAAGACGTTACAATCTCGACGTTAGCAACGCTATCGGAGTCGGTTGGAGCAGACGAGACCGGGCTATGCGATGCCCTCTTGCCGCTCGTGTCGTCGGTCGTAGCCTGGTTTTCGCGTACATCGGCGGTGGCGCTTGCCGAGGGCCAGGAATCGTCATAAACGATCACGCCCTTTTTATTGACGACCTGCATACCCAGATCGTCGGAAACCAAACTCGACGTTGCGACCGTGCGCAGTTCTCCCGCGGTCCAAGAGCCGTTTTCCTCATATGAGGTTGCCAACTTCTCGGCAGCGGAATTTGCGATTTCGACGATATTGGAGCGTGTGTAATCCGAAAAGACCGTGCCCCACACAACAGAGACAACGCCCACCAGCACCAATACCGTCATGAGCGATGTCAGAGCAAAAGCAAGTGCCATGCGCGAGGGATAGCTCATCGTTGGCCGTGAATCGGAACGAGGCGTGTTCCAACTAGCCTTGGAACCCGCCTCGCTCTCCTGCTTGTGCTTTTGTCCGATTTCAAAGCGCGCAGGTGTCATATGTGATTTCCCTATTTCTCGTCCGACTTATCGGCCTTGGCCGGAGCCTCGAAGCGATAGCCGACACCATGGACGGTGTAGAGCCACTTGGGCTTCTTGGGATCATCGCCCAGTTTGGCGCGAAGATTCTTCACGTGGCTATCGATGGTGCGCTCATAGCCCTCAAAGTCATACCCGAGCACTTTCTCGACCAGCTCCATGCGGTTATACACACGGCCGGGATGGCGGGCAAGCGTGGTGAGCAGCTTGAACTCGGAAGCCGTCAGATCGACTTCCTTGCCCTCGACCAAGATCTTGTGGCCCGAGATATCGATGACCAGATCGCCGAAGTCGAGCACCTCGACGGCGGGCTCGTCGGCCTGATGGGCACGGCGGAACAGAGCGCGAACGCGGGCGACGAGCTCGCGCGGCGAGAACGGCTTAATCAGATAGTCGTCGGCGCCGAGCTCAAGACCGATAATACGGTCCTCGATCTCGCCCTTAGCCGTCAGCATGATGATGGGGACATCCGAGGTATCGCGAATGGTGCGGCAAACGCGCTCGCCGGGGATCTTGGGGAGCATAAGGTCGAGCACGACCAGGTCGAACTGATGCTTCTCGAACTCCTCGATCGCGGACTGGCCGTCGCCGACGCCCACAACCCAGTAGCCTTCGCGCTCGAGATAGGCAGCGACGGCGTCACGGATTGCCTTCTCATCCTCGACCAGCAGAATCTTTTTTGCATCTGAAGCCATAACACGGCCCCCCTGTCTCAATTAGCTAAGAACAAGCCCATTTTAACGCACCTGAGCCCGCCGGATGCCGCTATGACGCGGCAGCTCGGCGGGCGGTACTCACAATTACAACGCGTTTATTCCCCTGTTGGCGCCTTTTTAACCCCTCTAAGCTTAAAGAGAGAATAGGCGTGCAGTGACCGTCTCTGGTATACCCTGGCTGTTGCGCACCGTGGCGTACGTAAGGAATGAGTCCGATTTTCCCGCCGTAGCTGGATAATCGCCATACTCCAAAGCGCGGTCGGGCGACAGCAGCGAGCCATAGGTCTTGGCAGAGGTGTCGATCAGGAAATGCGACGCCTGTACCTTAACAAGGTATTTATTCTTCTTGCCAGCCGCACATGCGAGCGGCTCGCGTGACAGAAAGAGGTACGGCCCTCCCTCATTACCAATATACGTGCCCATGTTGCCCAGGCTGCCCACGCCACTATAGGTCGCCTCGATAGAAAACACGAAGGTATCGCCCATATATACGGCCTCGAAAGGCGAGACTGACGAGGGAAGGACTAGCTGGGCACGCTTGGTGTTGTTGCCGTCGGTCAGATCGATTGCCGTTATGCCGTAGTAGACGCCCTCGTCGTTGCGGACACGCGGCGAGATGGTCAAAATGCCGTCGCTCGCGCGCGGGGCCGATGCAAAGCGACCCGTCGATTTCCAAATTGTCTCGGCCTTGGATTCATCAAGCGAGCGACGATAGCAAAACGAATCACTACTCGTTTTATTGCCGCCTGCCGAAGGCATTTTATACCAGATGACCGATGACCCGAACGCCGTAAACAGGGGCGGATCATAGTCCTTGCCACCTCGATCGAGCTCAACCACGTCGCCAGAGAGCGAAGCGCCCGACAGATTTTGAGCGTAGAGCTTCCACGATGAATTGGCAAAGTTCATCTCAACCCACGCGAATACGCCGTCGCCGGCACGGACATCGTAGAATGCATATCCCGTGCCCTCGATAGGATCCTCGATTAATGTGGTAAGCGAGCCATCACCCAGGTTGAGCACACCGAGTGTATTGGCGTGCAGCGCCGATGCGGGCGCCATCATCGCCGCGGCGTAATCGCCGTCGCAGTAGTACAGCAGCGTACCCAGAGGCAGCGTCCACGACGCCGCCGGCTCAAGATCGATGTCGACTGCCTCGTACTCATCCGTAATCGAGATGATCTTGGAATCGTCCTTGATAACCTGCGGCTCGCCGGCGGCATCATCGCTGGTGCCCGTTTTTTTCGAGCATCCGGCAAGTACCGTGGCAGCGCCCGCGGCAGCCCCACCGAGTACGAAGCCGCGACGCGATATTCCGTTCTTGATGTGATCGGCGATACCCATTAGGCGATCTCGGCGCGAGCGGCCTCGATAGCGCGTGTAAGCTGGTCGGCGCAGGAGGTCTTTTTCATACCGCAGGTATTACCGGCGAGAACCTCGATTACGCGATCGGCAGGAGCGCCCTCGACCAGCTTGGAGATAGCCTTGAGATTGCCGTCGCAGCCGCCGGTAAATTCAACGCCCATCACCTTGTTGCCGTCATCGGAAAGGTCAAGGTGAATATTGCGAGCACACACGCCCTGAGGCTTGTAATCAAACGAAATCATGCGATCCCCTCTCAGAATGTTATTCGAGACGACTATTATCCCCGTCTTTCCCTAAATGCAGCGAGGCGCTTTGCCGGCCACACACATTACCAGCAAAGCGCCCTAAAAAGCTAACGTTATGCCCGAACCTACTCGAAGCTCAGCTGCTCCAGACGATCAAAGACCGTGTCGATACGGGTGAGGAAGTCCCACGGATCAAAGATCTCGTCGAGCTTCTCCTGACTGACGGTACAGCGTGGATCGGCCTCGAGACGCTCCTTAAAGGTGGGGCCGGAGACGCAATCCTGTACCTCGTGCCAGGTTGCCATGGCGTTCTCCTGCACAATGGCGTACGCGTCCTCGCGGGTGATGCCCGTGTCGACGAGGGCGAGCAGCACCTTGGAGGAGAAGATGAGGCCGCGGGTCTTATTGAGGTTGGTCATCATGCGGGCAGGGTACAGCTGCAGGCCGTCGATAACGCGGATGAGGCACTGGAACATGTGGTCGAGTGCGATGAAGCTATCGGCCTGGGCGACACGCTCGGCAGAGGAATGCGAAATGTCACGCTCGTGCCACAGGGCGACGTTATCGAAGGCGACCTGGGCGTTGGACTTCACGACGCGCGACAGACCGCAGACTTTCTCCATGGTGATGGGGTTGCGCTTGTGCGGCATGGCTGAGCTGCCCTTTTGGCCCTTACGGAACGGCTCCTCGGCCTCGAGCGTATCAGTCTTCTGCAGGTTGCGGACCTCGGTAGCGATACGCTCGCAGGTGGCCGCGGTGGTGGCGAGAACGCCGGCGAGATAGGCGTGATGGTCGCGGCTGATGACCTGCGTGGACAGAGGATCGTGGACCAGGCCCAGGTGCTCGCAGACGTACTCCTCGACGAACGGCTCGATGGAGCTGTACGTGCCGACAGCGCCCGAGATGGCACCGAAGGCAACATTCTTGCGGGCGTCCTCAAGACGATCCAGATCGCGCTTGAGCTCCCAGGCCCAAGAGCCAAACTTCATGCCGAAGGTCATCGGCTCGGCGTGGATGCCATGAGTGCGGCCGGCACAGAGCGTGTTGCGCTCCTCAAAGGCGCGACGCTTGCAAATCTCGCCGAGCTTCTTGACGTCCTCGATGATCAGGTCGCAGGCCTGGGTGAGCTGGTAGCACAGGGCCGTGTCGCCCAGATCCGAGCTGGTCATGCCATAGTGAACCCAGCGGCTGGGCTTGGGGTCGCCCTCGGGAACATCGGCATCGATGTATTCCTTCATGTTGGTCAGGAAGGCAATGACGTCGTGGCGCGTGACTTCCTCGATCTCATCGACCTTCGCCTTCTCAAAGTTGGCATGGTCGCGGATCCACTGGGCCTCGTCTTTGGAAATACCGATCTTGCCGAGCTCCGCCTGGGCCTCGCAGGCCAGAACCTCGATCTCCTGCCAAATGGCGTACTTGTTCTCGAGGGAGAAGATGTGCCCCATCTCCGGGCGGGTATAGCGATCGATCATAGCGGCTCCTTTTTGGTTATTGGCACGTTGGTCGTAACCCAACCATTGTACCGTGCGCAGGTGCAAGTATGGGCAGCAGGCATTAACCTAACATTTTGGAATTGGAGCGGGCAACGGGACGTCTGCGCATTTGCTTCGCAAAACCGCACCGGCTTCAGTGGCATACCGAGATCCGGGGAAGTGTGGGAGCAAAGCGGGCTGAATCTACCATTCCCGAAATCTTCCTTGCTCCATGGAGCGGGCAACGGGACGTCCGCGTATTTGCTTCGCAAAACCGCACCGGCTTCAGGCGCCTGTCGGCGCCTTCGCCTGCTCGCTACAAACGCTTCGCGTTTGCTTAACGCTCGCACCCTGGCGGGTTCGAGTCCCGGCGCTTGATAGTAAAAAGCACGGCAACGTAACGCTGCCGTGCTTGTGCTTTTTACTGGAGCGGGCAACGGGACTCGAACCCGCGAATGTCAGCTTGGGAAGCTGATGCCTTACCACTTGGCGATGCCCGCATATGTGGGGGATAGTATAACGCGGTTGTCTTGTTCGATACAAGGGTGGCGATGCTTGTTTTAGCTATGGAGATTCGTTTGAAAATCGCGTCAATTGTGGAGATGAGGACCTTTGATCTCCTGTTCTCCTTATCTTCTACCTGCGCTTTTGCTTGATTGTTGTATTTGAGCTCAATTTGTCAGGAATTGGGCAAGCTTTTGGTCAGGCTCCGGTACTTACCCGCATGAACCTCGGGGGTAGCCTCATCCTACGCGTCGCAGCCTCCCCGTGCGGCGCACGAGGGATAAGGAGCAGCCATGTCCAACGCACCCACGCACTCTGTCCACAGCGCAATCGCAACAGGTCCGCTGCTCCTGCTCCTCTTCCTGCTTTTCGGCTGCCTGGCACCGGGAGCCGCATTTGCCGTCGATGGCTACGACCAGCTCGGCTTCCGCACTATTAGCGATGATTGTGGGCCCTTCTTCATCGGCAAGTATGAAGCTCAAGACACCTCGATTGCCTACTGCATGAACCAGGAGCGCCCCGGCCCCACCAAACCGGGCGGCCCATGGCTCAACTTTGATCAAGGCTGGGTGTGGCTCGACGACGAGTTCGCGGCAATCGTTTGTCACGGATATCCCACCACCACGTCGTTTGGCGGTTACCATCTTTCACCCGATCGCGCCCGCGCCGCCACCCAGCTTGCCGTATGGATGCTCAACGGCACTACCCATGTCGACGGCACCTACTCCTACACGACCGCTCAGGGTAAAACCAAGAGCGGACACTTTACCGCCGACAATGAAGTCGTGGCGGCTGCGCGGTGGCTCCACGACAGCGCAAAATCAGGAAGCATCGAAGCCGCTCCGCACCGCGCGCGACGCTATCTAGGGGCCGTATCGGGCGGCAGCAAACGTCAAGACATGCTCTATGTACTGCCGGCGGTCTCTGTTTCCTTCCAAAAGCAGTCTGCTAACACCGTTATTACCAGCGGAAACAATACCTATCAGTTTACCGGGGCAACATTCGATATTTTTGAGAGCGCCAGCGGCGAGCGTGTCGGCACCATCAAGATGGACAGCAACGGTCGAGCGCAAGCAACACTTCTGCCCAACACGGCATACTACCTAGTTGAAACGAAGGCGCCGGCCGGCTATGTCCCCCGCCACGATCGTATTGCCTTTACCACGGGGAATGACGGCGGGCGGGTCGCCATTGATGAACAGCCCGGCACCATCAATCTGCGTATCGTAAAACTCGATGCCGCGACGAATGCCGGCCCCCAGGTGGGATCTTCACTCGCAGGAGCAGAGTTCACGTGTGTGTCGCAATCAACCCCTGGATGGGCACAAATCCTCACGACCGACGAAAGCGGTCGGGCCACCCTCGCCGATGTCCCCTTAGGAACCTTTACCATCTACGAATCAAAAGCCCCCGAGGGCTACCTGCCATCCAACGACAGCTGGACCTATACCGTTGGAGCCGACCAGCTCGGCGATTCAGGCGTGGTCGAGATCGAATCTCGCGTTTCCGATATCCCCATTGCGTTTAACCTTGAGATTTCCAAATTCAAGGATTACGGCAATAGCGACCAATCCGGCCTGGAGCAGCCGGCGGAAGGTGTTGTCTTTGAGGTTGTCAGCAACAGCTCTCAGCAGGTTGTTGGCACACTGACCACAAACATCTATGGCTTTGCCTCCACCAAAGATCAGCCCGAAGCATGGTTCGGCGCAGGCAAGCGACCCGCCGGTGTCCACGGAGCCGTCCCATACGACCGTGCCGGCTACACGGTTCGCGAGGTTCCGGAAACCGTCCCCGAGGGTTTTAAACGTGCAGGGGAATGGACCGTCGGGGCCAATCAGATTTCCAACGGCGCCGAGCTTCAATATATCGTGGACAACCACGCTCTGTCGACGCATCTCCAGGTTGTAAAACGCGATGCCCAAACAGGCGCTTCTGTTCCACTAGCCGGATTCACCTTCCAACTACTCGACAGCAATCACGAATCTGTCTCACAAACTTGCTGGTATCCAACACATAACGTAATGGACACCTTTACGACTGACGCGACCGGGACCGTCACACTGCCCGAATCGCTCGTGCCGGGCACCTATTATGTACGCGAGACCTCGGTCAAAGAGCCCTATCTTGTCGGCGAGGAGATCGAGGTAAACATACCCGCCGACATGAACCTAACGCCCGTTGCAATCGCCTCGTATTATGACCACGCCGCGACCGGAAACATCAGGATCGTTAAAACCGATGCCATAGACGGCAGCAGCCTCGCGGGCGCCGTCTTTGAGATCCGTGCCTCGAGTGATATCGTGCGCCCCGACGGTAGCATTGCCGCGCTCGACGGTGAGACTGTCGCTACCATCACGACGGATGAAACTGGAGAAGCACGCGCGGACAACCTCCCGCTGGGACTTGGCACCGCACGCTACGAGGTTGTCGAGACTCAAGCGCCGGCAGGCTTCTTGCTCGATCGGACAACCCATATTGTCGACCTTACTTATGCCGACCAGAAAACACCCGTTGTAGAAGCACGACTTAACGTATCCGACGATTACACCAAGGTTGATATCTCCAAGGTCGATGCAAGCGGTGAGCAGGAAGTGGAAGGCGCACAACTCACCTTATATGGTCCCGATAAAACCGTAATAGACTCCTGGACCTCATCCGACAAGCCACACCGCGTCGAACATCTTGCACCCGGCACCTACTCGTTGCGCGAAATGATGTCTCCGCGGACCTATGACCTTGCCGAGGAAATAACGTTTGAAATAAAGGATACGGGAGAAGTCCAATCCGTCGCGATGAAGGATGCGCCCATCGAGATCAAGGGACAGGTCGACAAGCGTCAGGAACTTGTCCAACCTATCGAAAAGGGCCTGTTGGCTAACGGCGATGGTAAAAATCGCGCCGCGACGCAAACTAATACGGATGGACTTTTCTCCTATACCATCGACGCTCGAAACGATTCCGCTACTTGGGTTGATGAGTTTACGATTACCGATGATCTTGAGTGCGCCAAAGACGGCACGGCGAGATTCATCTCAATCGAAACCCCCGTCGCCATCGGCGACCTCAACGGTCTGTGCAACGTGTGGTATCGCACGACGCCGTTGGACTCGACAGACGTCGATGAGCCGGCGAACGCGACACTTGACGATGGACACGAAAATCCTTGGCTTGAGTCCGACGAAGTAAAAGAGAGCCTTGGTGAGGACTGCCGCCTCGTCGATTACGACGGCTGGCGCCTCTGGAAGGCGGATGTCTCGACCACGGAATCCACCACACTCGAGGCGGAAGAGCTCGACCTTGCATCCAATACCGTCGTAACAGGCATTCGAATTGAATACGGTGCGGTAGCCGCCGACTTTACGACTCGAAGCGATGCGGATTCTTGGACCCGCGATGATCTCAAAGATGAGCACGACGACCTTGACGATGCCAAAGCAATCCTTGGCACAGACGCTCGGGGCGCAGTCGCACACATGCAGGCAACATCGGCTTATACGCCCCAAACCGCACTCACCAACAGCGCACGCGTCGATCTTTGTCGCAACGGCGGCGGCGATAAACTTGAGTCACATGACGAGGACTGTGTCATTCAACGCTGTACCCTACCGCAGGACCTACCGGCAACAGGACCAGTTCCCATCGCCGCTTGCATCACCGCGCTCCTGACCTCGGGTGCCGCAGCCCTATGGTTCGCTCGCTTTAGGTCGATCCCAAAGAAGCGCTAGCGCGATGAAAAAGCGGGCGAGCCAGTCCCCTGGCTCGCCCGCTTTCAATCATGTAAATCGCCGTATCTACTCTGCAGACGAAGATCCACCATCAACGATGGCTTGCTCGGACTCAGGAATCCCATCGGCGCCCGTGCTCTGTTCTTGCTCCACCTCTTCGCTGATTGCGGAGGCGGGGGTCGAGCCCTTTGCACCCACGATGTAGGCAGCCCCAAATCCTAACGCAATGGCAATCAAGGTCAAAATCACGTAGACAGGCCAATGGCGCTTAATATACGAAAACACGTTGACTCCTTAGAGCTCCGTCTACGAACGGCGGATAACCTCGGTCACGACCTCGGATACCGTAGCAATGTTCGTCGGGTTGACATTGTGGGGCAGGTCGTCCTCGGTACGAGCGCAAGCCAGACGTGTGCCGTCCACACCGGCGATGGTGAGGGCTCGGCGGCTCGCCTCGAGCGCGGCGTAGGCATCGGTCTTGGCATAGGGCATCTCGAGCGCGCCACAATCGGCATGGAACGACTTGCAGACCTTGCTGACCAGGTTCATGATGCGGCGATCGCCCTTGAGCAGTTGTTGTTCGCCCTCGACCGTCACAACCGAAAGCCTACCGGCGCCGACGGATTCAAGATTGATAAAGAATACGCCGCGGAGCTTATCGCGATGCGAAGCCAAGAAGGCCTTCATGCCGGCGCCATCACAATCCGAGGCACCCGTTGCCACAAACCAGATATCGTGACCGAGCAGCTCATCATCGCCCATAGAGGCGACAGCCGAGAGCATATCTTCGGAAGAAGCGCCATCGGAAGACGTAGCGCCGCCCTTCCAGCCATCGTTATCGTCCTCGAAGTTATCCCACGAACCGATACCGCGACCGGATTTCTTGGCATCGTAATCGTCTTCGACGCCCAGCCAGTCACTCATGCTGTCCTGCTCGTTTTTCTTTTTACGACCGAACAGGCCACCCAGGCCGCGCTTACGAGACTTGGGTGCCGCCGGGGCGGGAGCCGAAATGGTCTCGATCGGCTGCGCGCCCGACGCAACGGGCATAGGAGGCGCAACGGGTGCCGATGTGGGTTCGGGACCTTGGGCGGTAGCAAAGGGGTCGTTGACTTGGGCAGAGGGATCGGGAAGGTCGAACAGCGACGTGCGAGACGCAACGTTTGCCTGCTTCATAGACGGCAGCGACGGATCGGGGACTGAAGCCAGCGGAGACGAGGAAGGTGCAGGCGACGGTGCCGACGCCGGATCGGGAACATTCATCTGCGGACGCGGCGATGCCTGGGAGGAAATCTGGGCCATAAGGGAATCGACCGTTTCGTCCTGGGTGGGAGCGACATTGGCAACCGTGGCACCGGAACCACTCGGGGTCGGCATGGTGAAAATCTGCGTGGAATAAGGCCTCGACTCATCCGTCTCGGGAGTCTCGGAAACCGCAGGCACTTCCTCCTGCTCGACCTCGGTCGAATCACCCTGATCGGCTGCCGCGTATTGCTCTTCGTCAGAGTTGGCCTCGACGGACTCGTCCTCGGCAGCATCCTGAATTTCGGCAGCATCAATGGGCTCGTCATCGTCCACCGCGTCGCCCTGTTCATCGGAAATAGGAAGGGGCTCAGCAATCGCGGTGCCCTGCTTTTCAAACGTTATCGTGGAATCGAACTTCGCGGCATCAAACGACATGGTGCTATCGACGTGCTGCTGAGCCTCGAAAGACGTTGTTGCCTCAACAACATCCGCGGACGTCGGTTGCTGGGACTCAAAGGACGTTGTAGCTTCGGCGGCGTCGACGGGCGCGGACTGCATAGCCTCGTTCTGCTCGAACTCTTGCGCCGCGTGCTCACGTGCCGCCTCGGCTGCCTGCTGCTGAGCGATAGCCTCCTGCTCGGCAGCCTCGCGTGCGGCAGCGCGCTTCTCCTCGAAATCGTCGACAAATTTCTTGCCCTTTGCAAGCGCACCCTTAAAGAAGTTGGAAGCGCTGGCGCCAATCGACGAGAACGCGGATGCAATGTCGGCATGGGGCGTTGCCGCGGGAATCTCGGCCGAGAAATCAGTATCGCTCTCGTAAGACACGCGCCTCGGCTGTTCAACGTAATCGTCGTCAGACTCGTCCGCAACGTCTTGCGCCGGCGCGGCGGGAGCCAAAACGTCCAGTCCTGCCGCGGGATCGATCGCGGACACCGCCTCGGGCTCGGCAACGGCAGCGGCAACCGCGGCAGACTCATCATCCACGGTGACAGCGGGCGCAGGTGCAGTCACGACGGGGGCAGGCTCGGGCTCAAACGTCGGCTCCTCGCCCTCCTCGTAATCGAGCGTGCAGGACTCGGGAAGCATTCCGAGCGCACGGATGGCATCCGAACCAAAGCGGATGTTGCCGGCGGCATTGCGATAGAGCTTGGGCTCGGGCTCGGCCGCGACAGGCTCCTCCACCGGCTCGGCAGCGGAAACCTCGTCATTGAACTCTTCGGCCTGGACAGCCTGATTCTGATCCTCGGGCACGATGGCGCCGATCAGCGTCTCGTCGGCAGACGCACCCTCAAAGCCCTCGATCTGCTCGTCGAAAGCCTCACCCTGTTCGGGCTCGGTTTGAGCGTCGGGAGCAATCGGCTGACCGAACTCGTCCTCGGCGCAGGTAGGCTCTTCATACTCGATGGTGTTGCCGTAGTCGTTT
This sequence comes from Coriobacteriaceae bacterium, assembly GCA_025992755.1. Taxonomy (GTDB): domain Bacteria; phylum Actinomycetota; class Coriobacteriia; order Coriobacteriales; family Coriobacteriaceae; genus Collinsella. The sequence continues at coordinate 2,202,171 of DAJPGF010000001.1, read as the reverse complement.
TGCTGCTGGGCCGCGGCATATTCCGCCGCTGCGCGCGCCATTTCCTCGGCACGGCGCTTTTGCTCCCCAAAATAGGTATCGAACGGAACATCGTCGGGAAACTCGTTTTCACCCTGGAAGGGAGCAACGTTGTCCATAACGCCGAGCATAGCGGCGACAGAAGATTTGTTGCACACCGCGCCGGACGTATAGGGAAGAATGTGGCGGTTAGAGATGATGTTTGCCGCGTTGGCAAGTGCAACGAGGGAAGCGAGGATCGCGACAATCCACAGCAGAACCTTGAGCGCGCCGGGGAGCGGCAGGATACGCAGGATGGCAACGGCAGCAGGGGCAACCGTGGCAACGGGCAACAGCTTGGCAATGAGCGCACGATACGAAGCATAGGGCTCGCGGGCGAGCAGCTCAGCACGGGGAGAGTCGTAGTGTGCGACAACGACCACCGGGCGGTTGCGCGGAGACGCGAGCGGGCCCGAGGCCTTGTGGTAGGCGATGACATTTTGGCTCACGCCCGTCTTGCCCAGGCGCGAAACCACGGGATGCCCTGTGCGCTCGAGCACGTAGAGCACGGCACCGACAATGGCCAGCAAGGTGCCGACCAAGCCGATACCGCCGCCGATGCCCATCAGCAGGGCGCCGGCAAACGCAAGAACACCGGTAACGGCAAATGCCAACCTACTGGGCGCCGGGGCATTGAACTCCTGAACCTCGGGGTCAAAGCCGTGGTTGCGGAAGATCTGAGCGATATCCTCGGCAGCCAAGCGCTCTTCTTCGCTGCATGCCGGCGTAATGCCGGTGTTCTGCAGCAGGTGGTTAATATAGTTCTGGGTGTTCGCCATGTGCGCTCCACATCCATAATCCGACAAATAGGCCCAATGCATGCACATTAGAACCGTATATAGTCGAAAGTATACCCCGAGCGAGCGCAAACGACCGAATTCGGGCCATCTTAACGCCCTGAGCGGACAAGGATATAGCCTAATCTCCATATCGGACTAAAATCATGGCAGCAAACCACCTTCTCATGCGAGGACTCTATGACGGCAAGCGACACGACCGAGACAATTAAAAAGGGAAATTCGGAGCCCAGTTTCGATAAAACGGCTCAGCGCATCCTCAATCTTTTCTTTGTGCTCAATAGCTCCCCCGAACCGCTGACGACCGAGCAGATCGTCTTGGATTCTGACCTGGGATATGGCTCGGGCAATATCGACTCGGATAAGCGCAAGTTTCGACGCGATCGTGACAAACTGCTCGAACGCGGCATCTTAATCAAGGAGGTTCGCCCCACCGGCGCGCAGGAGACCGAGGAAAGCTCGTGGACAATCGACCGCGAGCACACGTTTGCGGCAGGCGGCCTCATTACCGCAGACGACGCCGATATCCTGCTCAACGCCATCGACCAGACACTAGCGGCCGGCTCATCCACTTTTGCCGCACCGCTTGCCGATATTCGCTCCAAGATTGCCTATCTCACCGGCAGGACGACGGTAGACGAGGCGCCGATCAGCCGCTCTCCCACCGTCGATGCGGTTTGGAGCGCCTTTGCCGAGCGTTGTGCGCTGCGATTTTTATATCAGAACGGACGCGGCGAGCAGAAAGAACGTACCGTCTGCGTCTACGGCATGTTCGAGCGCGAGGGCGTGGCGTACTTCTGTGGCCTCGACAACGTCACCGACGACATCAGGACATTCCGCTGCGACCGTATCGTACGCGCTTGGCGTCCTTCGAAGGCCTACGTCATCCCCGCGAACTTCAATCTCAACGACTATCTGTTCTTTGAATTCGATTTTGCCGACCGACCGCCCGTTGCAGCCACGTTCTCGTTCGCCCCTCAGACGCAGATCGATATGATCAACGGCCTCACGCGCGGGCGAGGTGAGCTCGCACACACCGATGTGGGATGGACCTGGACCGTTGACGTGCGCGATCTTGAAGCCGCCGCCTCATTTTGCATGGCCCACGCCATGGACGGCATGAGGCCCATGGCCCCCAAATCGCTCAAGCAGGCGTGGAACCACCTCATCGAAAGGACGGTGCACGAGTATGCCCGTGCGTAAACTCACCAGCGAGCAGAGACTCTCGCGCGCCATCGACATCATGGAGGCCCTCTACGCCGCCGGCGAGAGCGGCATGACACGGACCGAGATTTGCAGTCGCTTTGACATCACGGGGGTATCGCTCGACGAGATTCTCGAGATCGTCTCGACGCTCGCGGACCGAGAATCGGGCGCGCGCATCATCTGCGAATGCCGCGGCGAGCGTGTGGTCCTCACCGGTGACGCCGGGCGTGTGCTACCGCTGCGCTTGAGTGCCGCCGAGGGCGCTGTGCTCAACCATGAACTTGAATCGTTGGGGATCGAGCCGCATACGGCAGCTCGGATTCGACATGCCCTTCTACCCGAAGAGCTCGGCTATAACCAGCGCGTCTTTGACACCGTCAACCACGGGTCGCACTGGCAGCAGCTGAGCTGCGCCATTCAGGACGGTGTTCGCTGCCGCATCTCGTATCGCTCGATGGACGATGCACGGCCACGTGAGCGTCTGGTCGACCCCTTGCGCATTACGGCAAACGGCGACCAAACATACCTGATTGCCTGGGACATCGCGGTCGATGAGCAGCGCACCTATCGCATGGATAAAATCGAGGGACTCGCCTTGACGGAAGACTCCGTCGTGCCTCATGCACCGGACGTCGCATCCCTCCACGATTCCCTTGCCCGGACGCAGCGTAGCGCAAAGCTCTTGATGCCATTCGATATGGCGGAGCATCTGGACTGGGCCGGCATCACCCTAATCGAGCGCAGCGGGGCAGACATGGCAACGGTAACCGTGCATTATGGCTCCGAGCGTTGGCTACTGAGCCAGGTAATCGCAGCGGGCGGAGCCATCCGCATCTTGGATGACCCCGCCCTGTCAAAGCGTCTGTGCGATATGGCAAAGACCCTCGTCTGTCCGCTTTAGCGCCGCCGCTCGTGGCGTGCACGCCACAGTTGCAGATAGTGCCCGATCTGCGCCGATTCGATGCGCTGGTAGGAGCTCGTAGGCAGCGACGTTAAGAACTTCTTTCCGTAGCCCTTCGTCACCAGGCGCGGGTCGGCCAGAATCAGCACGCCGCAATCGGTCGACGAGCGGATAAGGCGGCCGGCCGCCTGCTTGACCTCGAGCACCGCCTCGGGCAGCGAATAGCGCGCCCAAGCGCGGTCTTCGCGCAGGTTGCGCTCGCACGAGAGCGGGTCCGTGGGACTCGAGAACGGCAGCTTGGGAATGATGACGCAGCGCAGCGTCTCGCCGCTGGCGTCGAATCCCTCCCAAAAGGCCTTAAGAGCAAAAAGCGACGAGGTCGGCTCGTTGATAAACCGGTCGCGCAGGCGACGAGGAGATGAGTTGCGCTGCTGGCAGTTGAGCTCCAGACCCGCACGGGCCATCTTGGGCTCAACGCGGGCGTACAGGTCTTCCATGTCGCGCCGATTGGTGAACAGCGTGAGCACCGATCCGCCCATGGCAAGATGGGCGTCGACCAGCACGCGCTCGAGCGCCGTAAGATAGCTCTCACGATCGCGCGGATCGGGGATATCGCCCGCAACGACTACAGCCATGTTCGAATCGAAGTCGTAGCTCGAGTCCAAGTGCAACGATGAGGATGTTGAAGCACCGATGCGATCGAGGCCGACCGCGTGGTTAAAGTGTTCAAAGCTTTTGGACACCGTCATGGTCGCCGAGGCAAAGATAGCCGTGTGAACCTCGGGCAGCCACTCGGTTGCCAAGGCCTCGCCAATGTCGATGCGCTCTGCGGTCATTGACTCTCCGCCGGCGCGCAACCTGCGATTGACCTGCAGCGAATACACGTAGTGTTCATCGGTGCCATCAATGATGAGTTTGAGGTTCTCGGCCAGCTCGTGCAGGCGGCGCGAGATATCACCCAGGTCGACAACAACCTCGGGCTTGTCGGCGGCGACGGCTTGCACCAGCGCATCGACGCTCTTGTCAGCTTGTTCCAATGCGTCGATGGCAGTGTAGGCCGACTGTAAGAAATCATGCCAGTCGTCAGATTCGCGCAACTCGGGGCCAATCCATAGATTGGCATTGTCATAACCCCCACGGGCACGACGGCCGAGCTCGCGAACGCCATCGAACACGTCGGCGATTGCCATGCTCGCGCGCGCAACCGTCGACGTCGCCTTGGCAGTAAGGCCCAGATAGAGCGTAGAGCCCTCAGAGGTTGCCAAATCACGGGAGACCTGGCTTAGCGCACCGGTGCTCGAGCCACCCAGGCGCTCAAACAGAACGCGTGATTCGTCCGCCGACACCACGCGCGCCCACTGACGGCGCGCCTCGCGCTCGATAGAATGGGCCTCGTCGATTACCCAATGACGAATCGGAGGCAAAATCCTGCCCTCGGCCGCAACGTTGCGGAACAGCAGGGAATGGTTGGTGACCACCACATCGGCATGCGCCGCACGACGGCGAGCGCCGTGGACCAAACATTTATCAGGGAAAAACGGGCAGAGGCGACGAGCACACTCGCGCGAGGCCGTCGTAAAGTCGGGGCGGTTGACGCTGCGCCACCGAATGCCAAGTGAGTCGAGGTCGCCATCGGCTGATTGGCAAACGTACGCCATAATGACCGCGACCGCCGTGAGCGTGTCCGCCGGATCGCGCTTGGTGGTAATCTCGACCTGGCCGCGGCTCATGCGCTCAAGCTTGCGCAGGCACGGATAGTGGTCATACCCCTTGAGAGCGCAAAATGACAGACCACCTTCCAGTTGCTCGGCAAGTTTTGGAAGCTCATGGTACATGAGCTGGTCGGCTAGATTGTTCGATTTGGTCGCAATACCAACCGTGATGTTGTTACGGCGTGCTGCCTCGGCAAAAGGCACCAGATAGGCCATCGATTTGCCGACGCCTGTGCCCGCCTCAATTACACGATGAGTGCCCGTGACCAGCGCATCGCGGACCTCGAGCGCCATCGCGATCTGCTCATCACGCGGCTCGTAAGTGGGATACATGCGATTGACCAGGCCACCCGGCGCATAGTCTGCCTCAATCTCCTCACGACTCGGCATCTTGAGGACCGGTAGTTCGTCGGCGTCCACCCGATCGTCGGCGCGATCGGCCTTGAGAACGTCAGCACGAGCGGCGCTGAGAGAGAAGATAGAACCAGGGTTCTGCCCTGCCAAGAATGAGAAGATAGGACGATAGGACCAAGGCACGTCCGGATGCATGTCGGCTAGGCGCGCCATGAGGCCCTGGGGCAAGTCGGTGAGTGCCACAAGCAACACGCGCCATACGCCGCACAGGGCGTCGACGTCGGCATTGGCACGGTGTGATACCGAGTCACAGCCAAACAGATCGGCCATAAAAGACAGCTTGTGCGAGGCCAGGCGCGGTAGCGCGATGCGCGACAGCGCCAGCGAATCGATCCAAATATCGCTCACGTTGACGCCGCCTTTGACCGACTCGATAAACGAGCGGTCGAACGTGGCGTTATGTGCGATCACCGGGCAACCACCGACAAAATCGGCGAGAGCGGCGACGGCCTCAACGGCCGACGGGGCATCTGCCACGTCGGCATTTGTAATGCTCGTGAGCTCGGTAATCTCGGCGGGAATCAGCTGCTTGGGATGCACGAAGGTATCGAAACGGTCGACGATCTCGCGGCCCGAAAGACGGGCCGCCGAGATCTCGATCAGCTCATTGTCCTGCACCGAAAGACCTGTGGTCTCGGTATCGAGGACAATCACATCTTCCTCGATAAGGCCATAGGACTGCGTTTTGGCGCGTTCGGCTAGCGTGGCATAGGAGTCGATGACAAACTGCGGCGTTCCTGACGAAACCGCGTCCTCGATTAGCATGCAATGCCCGCTCGACGAAGGCCCATACGGATTAGGCTGTCACAGACCTGCGGGAACGTTATGTCGTCGGTGTGGCGGATCTCATCCGGATACAGCGACGTATCGGTCATGCCGGGAATGGTATTGGTCTCGAGGATAACGGGGCCGTCCTCACTCACGATAAAGTCGCTGCGCGAGATACCCAGGCAACCGAGAGCCTTGTGAGCGGCACAGGCAAGCTCCTGGGCACGAGCGTAATTCTCGGGCGAAATCTGCGCCGGAATGCGATGGATGTCTGTAGGGTCGACATACTTCACGTCCAGATCGTAGAACTCGCAGTCCTTGGGCTTACGAATCTCGACAATCGGCAGAGCGCGCACGTCGTCCTCGCCGTATACGCCGACGGTGATCTCGGTGCCCTCGATACACTTCTCGACCAGCACTTTGTCGCCGTACTCAAACGCCTTGGCGATTGCCGCGGGCAGCTCGGAGGGCTCATGGACCAGGGAAATGCCATAGCTGGAACCGTTGACGGCCGGCTTCACAAAGCAGCGCTCGCCACAAACCTCGACGATATGATCGATATCGACTTCATCGCCCACCTCGAGCGCGAGGCCGGGGGCAATAGGAATGCCCGCCTTGGCGTACAGGAGCTTAGAGACCTCCTTGTCGGCACCGCAGGCGCTGGCAAGCACGCCCGAGGCCGTGTAGGGGATACCAAGGGTCTCCATGGCGCCCTGCATGGCGCCATCCTCGCCGCCGGCACCGTGCATGGCGATAAACGCCACGTCAAAGCCGCCGATCGCCATGGTTACCATAAAATCATCGGCAGCCGTGTCGAGCAGCTCCACCGAAGTGTAGCCGGCCTCTTTCAAGGCAACCACGACGTTCTTTCCCGAATTGAGCGAGATCTCGCGCTCAGCGGAATGACCGCCCGCCAAGACCGCTACGTGCATGTTCTCTAGGCTTTTACCCGGCATGGGCAGACTCCTCCTCTATAATTTCTGCAGCTGATACCATATTGTAGCGATACCCTCTACGTTTCCCCAAAATCGAAAGGCTTCCATGAATCCCAGGACTAAATCTCAGGACATTCGCGACTTGAGCCAAAACGATATTCGCGAGCTCGTGGCCGAACTTGGCCAGCCCGCCTTCCGCGCGAAGCAGCTCATCGAATGGGTCTTTGAGAAGAACGTTTGTTCGTTTGACGATATGACCAACCTTCCCAAGGCTTTCCGCGAGCAGCTTAAAGAGGCTTTTGCCTTCGACACGCCGACTGAACTCACCAAGCAAGTTTCCAAAGATGGCTCTCGCAAGTATCTACTCGAGTACCATGACGGCATTTCCGTCGAGACTGTCGGCATGCCCCGCCGTAACAAGCTTTCCGTCTGCGTTTCCACCCAGGCGGGCTGTGGCATGGGCTGCGCCTTTTGCGCTACCGGTCTCAACGGCCTCAAGCGCTCTCTGACCGCTCAAGAGATCGTCGACCAAGTACTTCATGTATCCAACGACTTTGGCGAGCGTGCCACGAGCGTTGTCTTCATGGGCCAGGGCGAGCCGTTTGCCAACTACGACGAGGTTCTCAAGGCGCTGCGCATCCTCAACGACCCCGACGGCATCGGTATCGGTGCTCGTCACCTCACCGTCTCTACCAGCGGCGTTATTCCCGGTATTCGCAAATTTGCCGACATCCCTGAACAGTTCACGCTTGCCGTTTCCCTGCATTCCGCCATCCAGTCGACACGCAATAAGCTTATGCCCGGTGTTAAGAAGTACACGCTACTTCGCCTTCACGAGGCGCTTCAACTCTACACCGAGAAGACTGGCCGCCGCCCGACCTATGAGTATGCCATGATCGAAGGCGTCAACGATACGAATCCCGAGATGCAGGCGCTCTGCGACTTCTGCGAGGGAACGTTGTGCCACGTTAACCTGATTCAGCTTAACGACATCGAAGGCAGCCCGCTCAAGCCGTCGCCGATTCATAAGGTTGAGGATCTTCAGCGTCGTCTTGAGTCCCGTGGCATCGAGACCACGATTCGTAACTCCCGTGGTAACGATATTGACGCCGCTTGCGGACAGCTGAAGCAGCGCTTCAAAGTTCAGAAGAACGCATAGGGGAGTCGCATCCCAAAACGTTTCATGTGAAACATTGAACGACCCCGGTTACAGAATATGCAACCGGGGTCGTTTCATTTATTGACCTTAATTTTGAATCAGCTGCTACCTGTCCCATTTTTTACGGCCAAAATAAGGGGTCCTTGTCTCATGAATCAGACAAGGACCCCTCAAAATATGCTGAGTAATTGTTAGGTACCTAATAGCCTACATTTTCCCATTGGTTGCTGACCCAACCTTGATTAATCTTGGGATTCTTCGTTACCTGAGCAGTACGCATGGCAACATCTTCCGTCATAACATCCATTTTCTTTTTGGAAGTATCGACGATATCCTGCGCGCCACGAAGCAAACGACCTCGAAGTTCATCGTCTGTCGCGATCTTATAGCCAGCAAAGGCACCAGCGGCGACAGTCGTCACCAATGCAATCGCTGTTAAAATCTTATTCCTCATCTTGGCCTCCTTGATCAAACTGAATCATTTCGCCAAGAATACGAGAGAGCTCTTCCTCGTCTTTAAACTCAATCTCAATCTTATTCTTTCCACGCGAGCTCTTCACACGCACGTTGGTATTAAATACCTGACGAAGCACACGGGCAGCCTTTTTAAAGGACTGAGGCGTTGCAGGCCTTGGCATCTTAGGTGTCTCTCCGGCAGAAAACAACGGAGCAAGATTTTCTGTCGCTCTTACGGAAAGGCCCTCTGTAACAACTTTCTCTGCTAGTCGAATACGCGCGTCCTCATAGGGAACTGCAAGAATCGCACGTGCATGACCAGCAGTAAGTTTGCCCTCAAAAATCATCTTCTGAACTACTTCGGGGAGATCGAGAAGACGCAGCGAGTTTGTAATTGCAGAGCGTGACTTGCTTACTGCCTTCGACAATGCCTCCTGGGTCATCCCGCTGGCATCAATGAGTTGGCGATAGCCCTTAGCCTCTTCGACGGGATTCAGATCAGAACGCTGAAGGTTTTCGATAAGAGCAAGAGCCAGCATCTCTTCATCATTTACCTCTTTAATGATGACTGGCAATTCTTCAAGGCCAGCAAGCTTTGACGCCTGGTAACGACGCTCACCAGCGATGATCTCATAGCCGTTTCCATGCTTGCGAACCAAAAGCGGCTGCAAAACGCCATGTTCTTGGATTGACTCGCTCAACTCGCGAAGTTCAGTTTCGTTAAAGTGAATTCGCGGCTGATTAGGGTTGGGAACGATATCCTCAATAGGTAGTTTTGTTTCAGATGCGGCATTTGAAGCCGATGCAGCCGAACCGCCGGTCTCATACTCGGCCTCTGAGACCAAAGCATTGAGTCCACGTCCCAATCCGCCACGTTTCTTTACACTAGGCACGCTTGATCACCTCTTTTGCAAGGTTCATATATGCTTTTGCACCCTTATTTTGAGGTGCATAGGTAATTACCGGTTCTCCAAAAGACGGAGCTTCGGAGATTTTAACCGTACGGGGGATTAGCGTCTTAAACGCCTTATCACCAAAATACGATTGAACCTCCTCAACAACCTGATTCGATAGTGAAGTACGCGAGTCATACATGGTCATAAGCACACCATAGGTGTCTAAGCCCTTGTTCAGCCGTGATTTGACCATCTTCATTGACTCAAGCAGCTTCGTAACGCCCTCGAGTGCGTAATATTCGCACTGGATCGGAATCAAAACGCTGTCTGCTGCGGTCAAAGCGTTGATAGTAAGCAGGCCGAGCGAAGGAGGACAGTCAATGAAAATAAAGTCAAACTCGTCCTGAATCGGCTCAAGCAAATCTTTGAGGCGGGTTTCACGAGCAATTGCGCTTACGAGCTCAATTTCCGCGCCTGCAAGTTGAATTGTAGCTGGAATAACGAATACCTTTTTACAATTTGTATCAAGAACAAGCGATTCTGCCGGCACATCATTCAACAATGCATCATAGATGCAGTGATCAAGGTCTTCTTTTTCAATTCCGAATCCACTGGTGCTGTTTCCCTGCGGATCAAAATCGACAATCAGAGTCTTACGACCCTGCTCACCCAGTGCTGCTGCAAGGTTTACAGCCGTCGTTGACTTACCGACGCCGCCTTTTTGATTGATGATTGCAATGATACGCGTGTCTTTTGCGCTCTTAGAACGCTTAACGTCGCGAAATCCCACGGTCCCTCCTGGTGTGTATTAAAGCTGTCAAACGGAGGATGTTTCACGTGAAACATTCCGAATCGATATCAACCGCCATGTTTCACGTGAAACACTGCAAGTTGTTAGTATCCATTATGTTTCACGTGAAACATCTAGGCAAGCGGATTCTTCTTTGCCACGCCATTTGCACGAGGCAATGAGACGGATGCTGGATGACTCTTCTTAAGAACAATGAACTCCCTGTGACCCAAGCCTTCAGGCAAATCAATTGCGTCATTCAGAAGCAAAGTGAAGCCGCAAATCTTAGCTGCTGACATGCCGGAAGCAAGCTCCTCATCCGAAGGATTGCCCTTGGTTATAACAAATAGCCCTCCATCCTTCAGATACGGAGCCGCATACTCAACAAGAATCGGTAGAGGGGCCAGTGCGCGGGCGGTCACAACAGAGAACTGCTTCTTATGGCTTCGAGCATATTCTTCAAGACGATCATGAACCGCATGAGCATGTTTCAATCCAAGAGCATGGACAAAGGAATTAACCGCATCAACCTTCTTGCCAACAGAGTCAATATAAGTAGCTTTACGATGCGTGGTTATGGTTAATGGAATACCAGGGAAGCCCGCACCTGTTCCCATATCGAGCAAAGCTCCCTCAGGAGCCTTGTTGATATAGGGGAGCAAAACAAGTGAGTCGAGGATATGAAGTACTGCAGCATCTTCTACGTTAAGAATACGGGTGAGATTGGTTGTCTTATTTGTTTCTAGAACCAAATCCAAATGCTGAATACATTTCCTCAGCTCAACATCAGTTACGCTCAAGGAATACTCTTTGCAATAGGAAGTTAGACAACTCAACATCTCGTCAGCCTGCTGATCATTAAGTACTAACAACGAAAGCTCCTTTCTGACAAAAATCAGTGTATCGAGAACTTTTGACAAAAAAAGGGGACGTGGAAACCACGTCCCCTTAGCATAAGCTCGAGAAGATTATCGAGCAACAATCACCACATGGCGATCAGGGTCAGAACCCTCAGAATGAGTATCGACGGCATCATTGCCACGAAGTGCAATGTGAACCAGTCGACGCTCGTAGGCATTCATGGGCGGAAGCGAAACACTCTTATGAGTGCGGATGGCACGCTCGGCAGCAGACTGAGCCATGGAAGCAACCTTGTCCTGACGGCGACTCTTGTATCCCTCTACGTCCACTACAACCGGATACCTAAAGCCAAGTTTGCGGCTCACCAGCAAAGAGAACATAACCTGAAGGGCATCAAGGGTGCGACCATGACGGCCAATGAGAACAGCAAGGTCGGGAGCCGTTACATCCAAAATCAGCTCACCCTCGTCGCCCTCATACTCATCGATAGGAGAGTTGGCAGCATCGAAGTGCGAAAGGATGGAACGCAGGATGGAAATCGCAACATCGGCAATGGTGTCGAGCTCCTCATCGGTCAGCTCTTCACCAGCCTTGTAGCGCTGTGCAATCTCGGTATAATCGCCCGCGACCTGCGGGGCAACCTCCTCAAGCATATCCTCGATGATCTCTTCAGACATAACGTACTCCAAAAGTTAGGTACCTAAATAAGATTGATATCCCACTACTTCTTCTTGTGCGGGCGCGGCTTCTTCTCTCGACGAGTGACCTCAACCTGCAGCGGAGCGTTCTTAAGACGCTCCTCCTCATCGGCCTTCGCCTTGTCGATGACCTTCTGCGTCACAAAAATCTGCTGGATAACCTGCCAAGCAGACGAGACGTCGTAGTACAGCAGAACGCCAACGGGAAGGCTCCAGCCCATCCAAAGCATCATGACCGTCATGACAACGGCCATCATACGCATGCTCTGAGCCTGCTGGCCGGTCTGGTTGCGCGACATATAGAGCTGCGGAATCAGGGTCAGGACGGCGAACAGGATCAGACAGACCAGCGCAGGCAGTGCAACCATAAAGCCATCGGCAAAGGAAGCGCTCGGCGTGGTGGTCAGGTCGGGCAGGATGTTGAAGAACGAGAACGTGCCGTCGTTAAAGTACTGCGGCAGGTTGCGCAGCAATGTAAACAGGGCGAACAGGATAGGCATCTGAATCAGCAGCGGCAGACAGCCAGCCATGGGGTTGAACTTGTTCTCGCTGTAGAACTTCTGCATCTCCTCGGCCTGACGCTGGGGATCGTCGGCATAGCGCTCCTGGATCTCGAGCATCTTGGGCTGCAGTACCTGCATGCGAGCCGTCGACTTGGTCGACTTGAGCATGAGCGGCGTCAGCAGCAGACGGATGATGACCACCAGGATGATGATGGACAGGCCCCAGTCGACCGCAAAGGTCTGGATGAGCTTGAGCAGCTCGAAAAGGATGTTAACGATCCAATCCCACATGTAAGTTTTCCTCCGATAGCGAGTGCCCGCTAGGGCACAGGGTCATAACCGCCGACGTGCAGGGGATTGCAGCGAGCGATGCGCCTCACGGCAAGCCAGCAGCCTCTCAAAACACCGTGCTTCTCAATCGCCTGGACGGCGTATTGCGAGCACGTTGGGTAATAAATGCAGGCGTCAGGCAATAAGGGCGAAATAACCTGTTGATATATGCGAATAGGAGCGATGGCAACACGTCGCAAAACGTGATTGCTCATCGCTCCTCCCCGGCAACGCCGGCGCGCTTCATAAGCGAACGCAATGCCTTGTCCATCTCCTGCGGCGAGGAGATCCTCGTCTTGGGAGTCGCGAACAAGATGATGTCATAACCCGCAACGGGAAATCCGCAGCTGCGGGCGGCCTCGCGCATCACACGCTTAGAACGGTTGCGCACAACTGCACAACCGAGCCGTTTAGCACCAACGAAGGCGACCCTTCCGGAGTCGCCTTCGCCAACCGATTCACATATGGTCATTCGAATCAGAGGGTGATTGAAACGACGCCCCTGACTGAACACATGCTCGAAATCTTGCCGAGACTTAATTGTCTTCATGCGAGATGTGTGTATCGCTGCTAGACAGTGAGACGCTTGCGGCCCTTGGCCCGGCGACGGGCGAGCACGGCACGACCACCCTTGGTGGCCATACGGGCACGGAAGCCATGGGTCTTGGCACGCTTACGCTTATTAGGCTGATACGTACGCTTCATCTTAAGTTCCTCCTGCTGCATTTCGAGTGTCCGCGGGAGCGCGGACGCAGATATAGACACGTGAGCTTGAAGATTGTAGGGAAATCAATGTTCAAATGTCAAGAAATCAAAGGTAAAAGGTCGCGCAGTTCACACGGTTCCCCCATAAGCCCAACTGAAATTTGCGGGGTACGACAACTTTTCACGATATTTCACCGAGTTTTCAACAGGTCATGTTGGCAATGTTGAGAACTTTTCGCCCGTTTTCCAAAGTTTTCAACAGGTTTTGAAAAGTTGTCGAAAGATGAGAAACATTGCACGGTGAGCTACTATTTGTTCGAAACCTTTTGAAAGATTGCGAGCGGCATGTCTGACGACTTTTACACCATGGTCGATTCCGGAGACCCGGCACCCGACAACGAGCACATCACCGGCGTGCGCGAAGAGCATGCGGAAGGCGAGCAGACGACCACGCAGGCGCCAAAAGCCATGTACGCCGCGCGCATCGCCGTCTATGACGACATGCTGTCGACACCGCGTGTGATCGTCATTGATCCGCAAGATGTCCGCACGTATTTAGAAGAGACGACCAACACCGTCTACCAGTGCATGAAAGAACAAGGTGGCCATATCTCGCTCATGGTCATCCGCGAGATTGTCGAAAACTTTATCCACGCACACTTTGCCGAGCCCATCATCTCGATTCTGGACGGCGGAGACACCATCCGCTTTGCTGACCAAGGACCCGGCATCGACGACAAGGAACGTGCTTTCGACTTTGGCGTTACCAGCGCAAACAGCAAGATGAAGCGCTATATCCGTGGAACCGGAGCAGGGTTTCCCATGGTGCAGGAGTATTTGGAAAACGCCGGCGGTGCCGTATCCATCGAGGACAACATGGGCAACGGCACCGTGGTTACGGTAAGCCTGAACCCTAAACGCGTGCAGGAAATCGAGCGCGCCGGTGGACGCGGTGCTGCCGTGCGGCCCGAGACGGAGCAGCCCACATATCCCCTGCCGGGAGCTTTTGCGCAGCAGCCCATGGCAACGCAGCAGATGCAGCCCCCCGTGGGGCAGATGCAGCCCCCCGTGGGGCAGATGCAGCAGCCCGGAATGCTTCCTACACAAGAGCCCCAGGCAGCATCGATGTCGATGCCGTCAAACATGCCAGAGACCATGCCGCTGGCGGATCAGGATGCAGCAGCAATGCAGCAGGCGGCGGGGGCACCGGGTGGCCAGAAAATGGGCTATCAGCCGTACCAACAGGGATATCTATATCAGCAGATGCCGCCACTGGGGTATGGCCAGCAGTTCCCGCAGCAGTACCAGCAGAGATATCAGCAGCCGTACCAGCAGATGCCGCAGCAGCAGTACAACCCCTGGGCCCAGCAGACGCCTCCGCAGCCTTACCAACAGTGGCCTCAAAGTTTTCAACAGCAAATGCCGCCGATGCAGAGTTCTCAACAACCAGCAGCTCAAATGATGTATCCTAATGCAGTAAATCAGTATGCACAGCCACAACCGGACGTGTTCGTAAGCGATCGCGGCAACGCCGCGCTGGGCTATCTGGCGCAAAATCAAGCGTGCGGCGCAACCGATCTTGCGAGGGCGTTTGGAAACTCGGCCCCCACTTGGTCACGCACGCTCAATGACTTGGCGCAGGCCGGCTTGGTCATCAAGCATGGCCAGAAATATCATCTGACCGAACTCGGCGCCGCTCGCGTGCGAGCTCAGAGCTAAAGAACGGGAGAGACAGTGGACGAGGAAGCAAGCATCATCCTGGGGGATGCCATCGCCTTTTGCCAGCGCGACGGCCAAGATGCACGCCTCATCAACATGCTGGGGCAATCGCGTGCCATAAGCCTGACCGAAGATACGCTCACGATCGAGGCCCCCTCGCGCTTTGCCATCGCGCAGCTCAAAAAGCATCAGCCGACTATTGAGGCTTATCTGGAAGAAATCGCCTTTGCACCGATTGCGCTCGACATCGTGGCGCCGCAAGGCGCCGCGACGGAATCCGCTGCCGCGACGGCGCCCGCCACGGCTCCCGCTGCTTCCCCGACGGTACCAGCCTCCGCAAGCGACGTGCCGACAATCGAGCACCAGCACAGCGATGTTTCCCGTGAAACCATGGCGCCGTTGCCGACCGCGGCGGCGACGTCAACGAACGCACCCGTCACGCACATGCCCATCGCTCACGACGCAGCGGCGGGCGCGGATTCGGGCATTGCAATCAAGAACACGCTCTCGGCCGACGATTTTCGCCGCATGATGAACCAGATGAAGGGCGGAGCGCCGACTAAATCCACGCAAGCTGCGACCCCCGCTTCACCCATGCCAGCACCAACCGTGCCGGCCGAGCAGAATACGGATGGAGCCCCGCTCGACGCGAACTCAAAATTTACCTTTGAGAACTTTGTCTACGGCCCCGAGAACAGCCATGCCTATCGCTCGGCGCTCAAGTTTGCCGCCCTCGCGGACGAGCGCGGCACATGCACATCACTGTTCATCTACGGCAAATCGGGCCTGGGCAAGACGCACCTGCTGCTTGCCATCAAAAACGAGCTCGCCGAGAAGTCGCCCGAGATCAAGGTCAAGTATGCCAACTCCCAGGCATATCTGGACGACCTGATGACCGAGTTCGACCGCCAAAAGAAGAGCAACGCCCCCATCATGCAGGCGTACCACGGTGTGGACGTGCTCATCATCGATGACATCCAAAACATCATCGGCAAGCGCGCGAGCGTGGACTACTTTTTCCAGCTCATGGACGAGTTCATCCGCAACAACAAGAAAGTCGTCATCGCGGCAGACCGCGCCCCCAAGGACCTGAGCATGGACGAGCGTCTGACCAGCCGCTTCAACGCCGGCATGCTCTGCCTAGTCGCAGAGCCCAGCTACGAGATGAAATACAAGATCTTGCAGCGCTATTACGAGAACACCATCGTCGCCGCTCCCGAGGCAGGCGACGACTCGCTGCTGGCGGCCTATGGGGGCGACGGCGGGCACCTGACCGATGAGCACTTTAAGCACATGGCAGAGGTGTCGGGCACCAACATCCGCGAACTCGAGAGCTTCTGCGAGCGCTGCGCCGGCGAGGCGGGCGACCGCGAACGCGAGGGCGGGGAGCTCACCTTTGACGATATCGACGCCATCGCCAGCCAGTACTTCGACACATCGGCCAAAAAGATCAACGTGCAAACGGTTCAGTCCGTCATCGAAGAGCAGTACGGCGTGACGCACGAGGAGCTCATCGGCCCGCGTCGCAACGCCAATATCGCCAAAGCACGCCATATCGCTATCTACCTGGCCATCGAGATGTGCGAGATGACGACCACGGCGGTGGGCGCCGAATTTGGCAACCGCAACCACTCGACCGTCAGCACGAGCTACAAAAAGGTCCAGAAGATGATCCAGGAAGACCGCACCGTCACCGAAGACCTTAAGTCGCTGCGCGATAAAATTACACTGCGCTCGTAGGGAAATAGAGACACCTGTTGAAAACTTGTCGAAACCACGGGCATAAGGTGTCTAAAACCCAACCCGCGGTGATGAAAAGTTTTGCGCAGGTTTTGAACGTGGAAAACCACCCCTGTTGCACACAGGTTGCTGTCGATTCTCTTTTTGGGTCTGACCTGCGTCTTTGGGAGTAATCAACAGTTTCGTCAGTGCTATTACTATTATTAAGATATTTATATCTATAGAAAGGTATTAAAAGATGAAGTTCACCGTCAGCCAGAGCTCGCTTACACAAGCCATCGGCGTCGTTATGAAGGGTGTCGCTTCGGCATCCACCCTTCCCATCCTGTCGGGCGTGCTCGTCAAGGCGCAAGACGGCATCTTGGAATTCCAGACCTCTAACTACACCATCTCGATCCGTCATCGCATCGCGGCGCATGTCGAAGAAGAGGGCGAGATGGTTATCCCCTGTAAGATGCTCTCCAATATCACCAAGACCCTCCCCGATGCCCCGGTCACCTTTGAGCTGTCCGAGCGCCAGGTGCTGATTGGTTGCGAGAAGAGCTCTTTCCGCCTGAACACGCTCGATGCTAATGACTTCCCCGAGTTTCCGGCCTATGCCATCGAGAGCGCCGTGGAACTGCCGACCGATATCTTGTCCGAGATGGTCGGCCGTGTGTGGCGCGTCACCTCGACCGACAAGGCCCGCCCCATCCTGGGTGGCGTGCACATGAAGGTCGAGAACAACACCGTGCGCCTGGTGGCGACCGATTCCTTCCGTTTGGCCGTGTGCGATACGCAGGTCGAGACCTCGACCCTCGAAGGCTCCTTTGAGCTCAACGTTCCGGCTGACGCCTTTAACGACGCACTGAACATCATGGCCAGCCAGGCGACCATCATGATCGGGGCTACCGACACCCAGGTCGTCTTCGAGGCCGGCAACACCACCTACGTGTCGCGCCGCATCGAGGGCGTGTACCCCAACTACAAGCAGCTCATCCCCGATTCGTGCGTGACGAGCGTCAAGATCGACGTCGCCGCCTTTAACGCCGCCCTCAAGCGCGTGGCCGTTATCGCGAGCGCCAACCCCGCCGTCAAGTTCGAGATCGATGTCGAGAACGGGCAGATGGGCCTGTCCTCCATCTCCAATGACCAGGACCTTGCGCAGGAGACGATCGACGTCGAGGCCGAGGGCGAGTCGGGTACCATCGCCTTCAACTACCACTACATCTTCGGCTGCCTCAATGCCCTGTCCAAGGAGAAGGAGATCACGCTGGAGCTCAAGAGCTACTCGCAGGCGGGCATCTTCAAGTCCTACGACAAGATCAACTACCTGTACCTGGTCATGCCGGTTCGCATCTAGCGCTGCGCCATGACCATGTTCGCCCGCGATCTTTCCGTCGCGCACTACCGCAGCTTCGATAGCTATCGCCTTGCCCTAGACGACGGCGTGACGATACTTGCGGGACCCAACGCGGCGGGAAAGACCAATCTCATAGAGGCGCTGCAGCTGCTGACGAGCGGCGCCTCGTTTAGGCATCCGACCGCAGCCGAGCTCGTTCATGACGGCGTGGGCTCGTGCAGGGTCGAGCTGAGGCTCGAGGGCGACGGCCGCGTGCTTGATATGGAATTGAGCGCGGAGGACGGTAAGCGCTCGTTTAGCCGCAACGGCAAGAGATGCTCTGCCGCCGGTGTGCGCGGGGTTCTGCCGAGCGTGCTGTTTTGCCCCGACCATCTGGACATGGTTAAGCGGGGCGCCAGTGTGCGCCGCGCCGCCCTCGATGACTTTGGCATGCAACTGAGCGCACGCTATGCCGATCTTGCGGGCACCTATGGGCGCTGCGTGACCCAGCGTAACGCCTTGCTCAAGGAGACCTGGTGCTGCCGTGAGATGCTCGGCGCGTGGAACGATTCGATTGCCCGCGCGGGCTCGGCCCTGCTCGTGCACCGGTTGGCCCTACTCGACCGGCTGGCGGGCCATGTGCACACTGCCTACGGGCAAGTGGCGTCCGGCGAGGCTGCCAGCGTGACCTATACGTCCACGCTGGGGGATTTGCCCCAGGTCGAGGATCGCGAAGAGCTGAAGGGCTGGGCGTACGAGCGCATGCTGGCTGCCCTTGATGAGCACGCCGACGAGGAAATTCGCCGCGGCGTGACGTTGGTGGGACCGCATCGCGATGAGATTGAGTTTACCGTGGCGGGTCGCTCCGCTCGTTCATTTGCCAGCCAAGGACAGCAGCGAACGTTGGTACTGTCCTGGAAGGTGGCCGAGGTGGCCGTGGCTCGCGATGTTCTGGGTACTGCTCCGCTGTTGCTTCTGGACGACGTGATGAGCGAGCTCGACGGCGAGCGCCGCGGTGCTTTTCTGCGGCTGATCGGCGATGATATCCAAACGGTCATAACCACGACCAACCTGGGATACTTTACCGATGACCTGCTTGATCGAGCCAAGGTGGTGAGCATGGGTGAGACGTGCTAATTACGAGCGCGAGAGCGAGACGGTCGCCTTCAGTGGGTTTTTGAACGCAGAGCGCCAGCGCATCCTGGCGTCGGTGACGCCTGAGCGCCGTGCGCAGATGGAGGCTGCCGAGGAGTCGCGCGCGGTCTATCGCGCGTGGAACGCGGTGTGCTCGGGCACGCGCGAGGGGCGGCATGTGACGGGTCTGCGCTACCTGCCCGAGTCCAATGAGCTGCTGGTATATCTCGATTCGCCCTCGTGGACGCAGGAAATGACGCTGTTGCGTGAGATCATCCGCGCGCGCATGGAGCGCGCCGGTGCGCATGTGGACGGCCTGGTGTTCAAAACCACCGCACCCGGTCACACGCCGCCCGCCGCCAAGGAGCGCCTGCGCCCGGCGACGACCGAGCGCCCGCCGGCCCCGCACGCCGACCTAAGTGAGGCCGAGCGCACCGAGATTGAGCGCCAAGTGGCACCCATCGAAGACCAAAAACTGCGCGAGGCCCTCGAGAATGCCATGAGAGCCAGTGCCGAGTGGGCCAAGGGCGTGCAAAGTAAAAAAGAGCCTTAAATCGCATCTGGTGGCCTTGTAGAGCCAAATACCCTCGTTCCCGATGGTATTTTTTTACGATAAACTAGTAAGGCTGTACACATTTTCTTGACTGAAGGAGGACGTGTGGCAAACGAAAACGATTACGATGGCGGCGAGATTAAGATTCTCGAAGGTCTCGAGGCCGTTCGTAAGCGCCCGGGCATGTATATCGGCTCGACGAGCGCCAGCGGTCTGCATCACCTGGTGTGGGAGATCGTTGACAACTCCGTCGACGAGGCCATGGCCGGTTTCTGCACCGAGATCCAGGTGACGGTCCACGCCGACAACTCCATCACGGTCGTCGACAACGGGCGCGGCATCCCCGTCGACGAGCACCCTGTTAAAAAGATCCCGACGCTCGAGGTCGTCATGACGATCTTGCACGCCGGCGGTAAGTTCGATAACTCGGCCTATAAGGTCTCGGGCGGCCTGCACGGCGTTGGCATCTCCGTCGTCAACGCACTGTCCAAGCGCGTGGTCGTTCAGGTTCGTCGCGACGGCAACACCTACGAGATGGAGTTCTCGCGCGGCAAGACCGTCAAGAAGATGGAGGTCGTGGACACCTCGGATTCGACGGGCACCACCGTCACCTTCTGGCCCGACGACGAGATCTTCGAGACCTGCATTTACGATTTCGATACGCTGCACAACCGTCTGCAGGAGACGGCGTTCCTCAATAAGAACCTCAAAATCGTGCTGACTGACGAGCGCGAGTCTACTCCCCACGTGGAGGAGTTTTGCTACGCGGGCGGCATCATCGACTTCGTCAAGTTCCTTAACGAGGGCAAGGACGTCCCCGAGGCCTTTAAGGAGCCTATCTACATCGAGGGCAAATCGGACCCGGACGCACCTGTGGCCAAGATGGGCGAGGTTGAGGTTTCCCTGCAGTGGAATAGCGGCTACGGCGAGAACGTCATGTCGTTTGCCAACGACATCTACACCCCCGAGGGCGGCATGCACCTTGAGGGCTTCCGCACCGCGCTCACCCGCGTGATCAACGACTATGCGCGCAAGCAGAACCTGCTCAAGGAAAAAGACGCCAATCTGACCGGCGACGATGTGCGCGAGGGCCTTTCGGCCGTTATCTCGGTCAAGCTGCCCGATCCGCAGTTTGAGGGCCAGACCAAGGCCAAGCTCGGCAGCTCCTATATGCGCGCGCTCACGCTCAAGATTGTGACCGACGGCCTTGTCGATTACCTCGAGGAGCATCCCAAGCCCGCTCGCGAGATCGTCAAGAAGGCGCAACAGGCCTGCAAGGCGCGCAATGCCGCCCGCAAGGCGCGCGAGGCGACCCGCCGCAAGAGCCTGCTCGAGACGGCGTCCCTGCCCGGTAAGCTCGCCGACTGCTCGGTGCGCGATGCCGAGCTGACCGAGCTCTTCATCGTAGAGGGCGACTCGGCAGGCGGTTCGGCCAAGGACGGCCGTCGCCGAGACATCCAGGCGATTCTGCCCCTGCGCGGCAAGATTTTGAACGTCGAACGCGTTGGTGACCATCGCGCGTTCTCGAGTGACACCATCCAGTCGCTGATTACCGCGATCGGCTGCGGCGTCACGACGAGTGCCGGCGACGGCGGCGATTTCGATATCACCAAGGCGCGCTACCACAAGATCATCATCATGACCGATGCAGACGTCGACGGTGCGCATATCCGCATCCTGCTGCTGACGTTCTTCTACAAGTACATGCGTCCGCTGATCGATGCCGGCTACGTCTATGTTGCCTGCCCGCCCATCTTTGGCATTAAGGTACGCAACAAGATCCACTACGTGTATCCCAACGGCCGCCAGCCCGAAGACGAGATCCTGCGCGACACCATCCAGAGCCTGGGCCTGAACCCCGACGATAACGACGAGGACGGCAAGGCCAAGGACGGCAAGATCACCAAAAAGCGCAAGGGCTATACCGTCCAGCGCTACAAGGGCCTGGGCGAGATGGACCCCAAGCAGCTCGCCTCGACGACGATGGACCCCAAGACCCGCATCCTGCAGCGTGTGTCGATCGAAGACGCCGTGGTGGCGGACCGCGCCGTGCGCGAGCTGATGGGTTCCGAGGTCGGCTATCGCCGCGAGTACATTGAAAAACACGCACATGATGCACGATTCCTTGATGCTTAAGAGGAGGTAACGTGGCAGACGATATCAACAATAGCGAGGGTATGGACGAGGCCGGCGATGCCGGTATGCCCGATGATCTGAAGCGCCTGCTTGCCCGTGCTGAGCAGGGCGAGGACGGCGATCCGGACGCCTATAACCCCGATGCCGATGATGATGAGGAAGAGGACGACGACGGTGAGCTCGAGGAGAGCTTTGGCGAAGTCGATCGTGGCGCCTCGGCCGGCGAGGACATCAACGGCGGCCAGCTCCAGATTTCGGAGTTCGGTCGCGAGATGAAGCAGTCGTTCATTGAGTATTCGATGTCGGTTATCACAGCGCGCGCCCTGCCGGACGTGCGTGACGGCTTAAAGCCGGTGCACCGCCGCATCCTGTACGCGATGAACGAGAGCGGCATCTACCCCAACCGCCCGCACAAGAAGTCAGCTTGGACGGTCGGCGAAGTTATCGGTAAGTACCACCCGCATGGCGACTCCGCGGTCTATGAGGCCATGGTCCGCCTGGCGCAGTGGTTCTCCATGCGCACGCCGCTCATCGACGGTCACGGCAACTTCGGCAACATCGACGGCGACGGCGCGGCGGCCATGCGTTACACCGAGAGCCGCCTGGCCAAGCCCGCCATGGAACTGCTGCGTGACTTGCAGAAGGATACCGTCGACTGGCAGCCCAACTACGACGAATCGCTCGCCGAACCCGTGGCGCTGCCTGCGCGCTTCCCCAACCTGCTGGTCAACGGCAGCCAGGGCATCGCCGTCGGCATGGCCACCAACATCGCCCCGCACAACCTCACCGAGGCGATTGAGGCCACCTGCTACCTGATCGACAACCCCGACGCCACCGTCGACGAGCTCATGCAGATCATGCCCGGTCCGGACTTCCCCACCGGCGCCATCATCATGGGCAGCGCCGGCATTAAGCAGAGCTACGAGACCGGCCGCGGCTCCATTACCGTGCGTGCCAAGGCACATGTGGAGTCCACCAAGACCGGCCGCAGCCGCTTGGTCTTTACCGAGATTCCCTACATGGTCAACAAGGGCACCCTGCAGGAGAAGATCGCCCAGCTCGTCAACGACAAGCGCATCGAGGGCATCTCGGATATGCGCGATGAGTCCAACCAGAAGGGCATCCGCCTGGTCATCGAGCTCAAGAAGGGCGTCATTCCGCAGGTCGTGCTCAACAACCTGTATAAGTACACCTCGCTGCAGACGACCTTTGGCGCCAACAACCTGGCGCTCGTCAACGGCGTTCCCAAATGCCTGAGCCTGCGCGAGATGCTGCAGCACTACATCGACCACCAGGTCGACGTCGTCACCCGCCGCACCCGCTTCGACCTTAAAAAGGCCCAGGCCCGCGCGCATATCCTTGAGGGCTACTTGATGGCCCTCGACCATATCGACGAGGTCATTAGCATCATCCGCTCCTCGCAGACCGACTCCGAGGCCAGCAGCCGCTTGATCGAGCGCTTTGGCTTTACGCCCGAGCAGACCACGGCCATCCTCGAGATGAAGCTGCGCCGCCTGACCGGCCTGGAGCGCGACAAGATCCAGGAAGAGTTGGACGGTCTGCGCCGCGCCATCGCCTACTACGAGGACCTGCTGGCGCATGAGGAGAAGATCCTGGGCGTCATCAAGGAAGAGATGCGCGAGATCTCCAAGAAGTTTGGCGACAAGCGCCGCACCGAGATCAGCCAGGTTGAGAAGGACCTGGATGTCGAGGATCTCATCGCCGACGAGGATATGGTCGTGACCATCACCCACACCGGCTACGTTAAGCGTATCCCGGTTGCCGCCTACCGCGCCCAAAAGCGCGGCGGCAAGGGCGTGTCGGGCGTCAACCTCAAAGAGGACGACGTCATCGATGAGATGTTCATCGCGTCCACGCACGAGTACGTGCTGTTCTTCTCGAGCAAGGGCAAGGTCTATCGCCTGAAGGTGCACGAGCTGCCGGTGGGTACGCGCCAGGCACGCGGTACCGCGATCGTCAACTTGCTGCCTTTCGAGGAGGGCGAGAAGATCGCGAGCGTCATCAGCTGCCGCGAGTTCCCGGCCGACGAGTACCTGATGTTTGCCACCAAGAGCGGCATGGTCAAGAAGACCGTGATGAGCGCGTATGACCGCAGCCGTCGTGACGGCCTGATCGCTATCAACCTGCGTGACGACGACGCGCTGCTGAACGTGCGCCGCGTGCGCGAGGGTGACAAGATTATCCTGGCCACCACCGCGGGCAAGGCGATCATGTTCTCCGAGGAGCAGGTGCGCGCCACCGGCCGCGACACCAGCGGCGTTCGCGGTATCGGCATGAAGGACGGCGTGAACGTTCTGGGCATGGAAGTCACTAACGGCAACGGCGATCTGTTCGTCATCACCGAGCGCGGCTACGGCAAGCGCACGCCGGTCGCGGACTACCCGGAGCAGAATCGCGGCGGCCAGGGCGTCTACACCATCCAAATGACCGAGCGTAAGGGTAACCTCGCGGCCATGAAGACGGTGGGCCCGCAGCACGAGCTGTTCATCGTGACGGAGGGCGCGACGGTCATTCGCGTCAAGACCGACGAGATCAGCCAGACCGGCCGCGCCACCCAGGGCGTCAAGATGATGACCGTCGACGACAACGACCGCATCTGCGCTGTCGCCCGCATGACAGCCGCCAAAGAGAAGCCCGAAGGTGAAGCCACGGAAAACGGCTCTGCCCCCGAAGAAACCCCTGTCGATCTAGGCGACGGCAACGACATGCCAGAAGATCTCCTAGACGAGTAAGAGGCCCTAGCTGGTAAATAATTATCAGACCCCATATATCGGCGGTCGGCGCACTGCGCGTCGACCGCTTTTTTGACAATCTTGGACCCGCGTTCGCCCCGGCCGCATGGCGGCACATGAAGTCGATCGCGAGTTCCGCACGAGCCGGAGAGCACTTAATGTGCTCTCCGTGCGAGCCAGGACTGTCCGAGCAGGCGACTTCATGTGCCGCCATGCGGCCGGGGCGAACCCCTCCCAAAGATTTTCAAAAAAGTTGTTGACGCGCGCGTAACGACTCGTCTAATATATCCCTTGCGCGATGGACCTGTAGCTCAGTTGGTTAGAGCGTCCGGCTGATAACCGGGAGGTCACAAGTTCGAATCTTGTCAGGTCCACCACTTTCTTTCGCAATAAACACCCCAGCGAGAGCCGAGTCGCCGCTGGGGTGTTTATTACTGTCTCCGTGGGGGTTTAGCTCAGCTGGGAGAGCGCGGGCTTTGCAAGCCTGAGGTCAGGGGTTCGATCCCCCTAACCTCCACCATGATGGACCTGTAGCTCAGTTGGTTAGAGCGTCCGGCTGATAACCGGGAGGTCACAAGTTCGAATCTTGTCAGGTCCACCATCAAAACTGTGAAGAGCCCTGGGGCGTTGCCTCGGGGCTTTTTTCTTGTCTGCGATAAATCTCATTTTGGTTTTGTGTGCTGTGCGAAAGATTGGGTAGTATAGCTATTCAATGCGGCGGGCTGCCGCGTGTTAACCGCTACGTACCGGAGGTGTTCCATGGTTCGTGTCGACATAGAGACCATCGTCATGGCCGCCGGTCCCGTGCCATCGCTTATTGTGCTTCGCGAGCGCTGCAGCAAATCGGACTCGCCCGCGCCGCTGCGTTCCCTTTCCATTCAGACTGGTTCGTTTGAAGCTGCTGCCATTAGCCGTGGCATCGATAGCGGCCGCGCCGAGCGCCCGATTACCCATGACCTGTTGCTCGATACTGTTGGCGCCCTGGGCGCCAAACTCGAGCGCATCGAGATCGTTCGCGCCGAGCCGCCGGTGTTCTACGCGACAATCGTCGTACTGGCCGATGGCGAGGAGCGCAAGATCGACGCCCGCCCCAGCGATGCCATTGCCCTTGCCGTGCGCAGCAATGCTCCCATGTTTGTGGAGGATGACATCATGAATCGCCTGGGCACTGCTTCTACCCGCGCCGAGGAAGTCGACGACGAGCAGGAGTTCGAGAAGTTCGACGAGTTCGTCCATACGCTCTCCCCCGATGATTTCTAAATGCGGGGCGTTCAGGTTGTGGAGCGTTCACTGATGGCCGGCGGCATGTCGGCCGAGGCAGCGGCTATCGCGCGCGAGGCCCAGATGCGCTCTGAGGCTTCTGAGGCGGCGCGCATTGCCTATGTGACGCAGGCCCGCACGCTTCGCGAACGCCGCGGCTCGTTTATCAAGATGGTTGTCATCTCCGCCCTTGTCGCGGCAATCTGTTCGCGCCTTCGTGGTACAGTTGGTGCGCTTGGGTTTTCGATCTCTACGGGCCTGGTGATCTGGGGTGTGGTCGACGCGGTAATGCTGACCAGTCAGATCAAGGTGCTCGACAAGCGCGCGATGGATATGATGCGCGCCCGCGACGCTGCCGCCAAGATCGCCGCCGAGGCACAGGAACTGTAACGACGCCGGACTCGATGGGAAGGTCTAAAGATGGCACAGGATATGCAGGACGCCGGTAACGTCTCCGCCGAGCTCGACGCCATGGTGTGTGACCTGATTGGTGCGTTCTTGGACGACCTTGCCGCCGGCGAGAATCCGGGCGTAGTTGTGGCGATTGAGGACGCTGCTTCCAACCGATATCTGGCGGCGCTCGACGAGGACGGCGAAGAGGCGTGCCTCGAGGCGGCTACCAACTTTATCTCCGAGCACAAGATGGGTCTTAAGGACGAGGGCCTGGGTCGCATCGCCCGCTATGCCATCGGCTACACCGGCTGCGTCGAGATTGACGGCGGCTATCACGATGCCCTGCTCGTGAGCTTCTTCGAAACCACGCTCGAGAGCGGTTTTTCGGCATATGTGCTGTATGAAGGCATGGGCGCCGGCGATGGTTTTATGTGGAGCGACCCTGAACCTGCAGGTGAGGAAACCCCTCTCATCTAAAATCGCTAAAATAAACGAGTTTTCGGTAAAAGGCTCAATATTCCCGCTGAGCGTTGTATCGCTGGGCGGGCCGCATACGCGTGCCGTTTGTATATAGATAGAAGGTAGGGGAACTACATGCGCGTAGACAATCTGAGGAACATCGCCATCATCGCTCACGTCGACCACGGCAAGACGACGATGGTCGACAAGCTCCTGCGTGCCACGGACGCCTTCCGTGCCAACCAGCAGGTCGAGGACCGCGTTCTGGATTCCAACGACCAGGAGCGCGAGCGCGGCATTACGATTCTCGCCAAGAACATCTCTATCGAGTACAAGGACGTTAAGATCAACGTCATCGACACCCCGGGCCACGCCGACTTTGGCGGCGAGGTCGAGCGCGTGCTGCGTATGGCCGACGGCGCCCTGCTGCTGGTCGACGCTTTTGAGGGCCCCATGCCCCAGACCCGATTCGTGCTGCGTCATGCTATCGACACCGGCCTTAAGATCATGATCGTCATCAACAAGATCGATCGTCCGGGTGCTAACCCCGAGAAGGCCTACAACGACTGCCTGGACCTCATGGCCGACCTGGGCGCCACCGACGACCAGCTTGAGTTCGCCATGGAGCACGTGGTCTACGCCAGCGCCATGAATGGCTTTGCCCGCCTTGACCCCAACGACGGCAACATGGACATGTATCCGCTGCTCGATATGATCATCGACGACATGCCCGCGCCCGAGGTTGACGAGAACTCCCCGCTGGCCATGCAGTGCGTGACCATCGACCACTCCAACTTCGTTGGTCGTATCGGCATCGGCCGCGTGTACTCCGGCACCATCCACCAGGGCGACCAGATCCTGGTTGTCAAGAACGACGGCTCCAGCGCCACCGCTACCGTCAAGCAGCTCTTTACCTTCGACTACCTGGGCCGCACCGAGTGCCAGGAAGTCGGCGCCGGTGACATCGCCGCCGTCGTGGGCATCGACCGCACCGATATCGGCGATGTCTACACCGATCCCGAGAACCCCGTCGAGCTCGAGCCCATCGAGATTGACCCGCCGACCCTGTCCATCGTCTTTGAGGCTTCGACCTCCCCGCTCGTCGGTCGCGACGGCGACATCGTGGGCGCCCGTCAGCTCAAGGAGCGCCTGTTCAACGAGGCCGAGAACAACGTGACCATGAAGATCGAGGAGCTCGAGGACAAGAGCGGCGTCGAGGTCTCGGGCCGCGGCATCCTGCACCTGTCCGTCCTGATGGAGTCCATGCGCCGCGAGGGCTTTGAGTTCCAGGTCGGCCGTCCCCGCGTTCTGTTTAAGAAGGACGAGAACGGCAACAAGATGGAGCCCGTCGAGCAGGCCGTCGTCGAGTGCCCGGACGAGTACTCGGGCAAGGTCGTTGAGGTCTTCGGCACCTCCGGCGGCATCATGACGAGCATGGATACCTCGGGCATCGTGACGCACCTCGAGTTTAAGATTCCGACCCGCGGCATCATGGGTCTTAAGAACCGCATCATGAACGTCACCCACGGCGAGGGCGTGTTCTACCACACCTTCCTGGAGTACGGCCCCTATGCCGGCGAGATCGGCAACCGCCAGAACGGCGCAATGATCTCTATGACCACCGAGAAGGCCGTTGCCTATGCCCTGGGTACGCTGCAGGAGCGCGGTCAGCTGTTTGTTGAGCCAGGCACCGAGTGCTACGAGGGCATGATCGTGGGCGAGCGCAGCAAGGCTGGCGACATGGTCGTCAATATCGCCCGTACCAAGAACCTGGGCAACCAGCGCTCCTCGACCTCCGATATCTCCGTTCAGCTGGTGCCGCCCCGCACCTTCTCGCTGGAGGAGGCGCTGGAGTACATCGCCGACGACGAGCTGGTCGAGATCACTCCCAAGAACATCCGCCTGCGCAAGCGTCTGCTCAACGCCACCGACCGCAAGAAGGCTGCCGTTCGCGCCGGCCAGGTCAACAAATAAGCGCTGGGCTTTATAGCGACTAACAAGAAAGGGCGTCGACCATCGCGGTCGGCGCCCTTTTTGTGCAGTGGACAGGTTCGTTTGCACCACAGCTGGGGCGGTTATCCCTCCGAGCGGCTTCCCGGTCAAAGTTAAGTTGTTTAAACATATACATAATTCTACAGAATATAACTGCTTTAATGCAAACCCGTTAACAGGTAAATACCAACTGGTATTAAATTAAAAGACCTCTTTACCTGCGGTTTACATGACTGGTATCTATATTATATTTTATGCATTGTGGCATAGACGAACCGTCTTAGAAGTTGCTCCCCAATGGGTTCTTGCAATGCGCTAGGCAGGTTCATGTTGATGTTGGGGTTTGTGTTCGATCCGACGATTCGCCGTATTCCACACTGTGTTGTAGGAATTAGGGGACAACTATGGACGCACACCGCTCGCGGTCGCTGGGTATGGCGGCCCTGGTCTTCATTTTGATTAGCCTCACCGCCGCTGTTTTTCACGGTGCAGCCCCAGTGCGCGCCGAGGACGTGACGACGCCAACGCCGATTGTGATCAACGGCGATACGGCGGACGTTACGGTTGGGCTGTATGCCGATAAGGGTCGTCAGCAGCCTCTCGGTAAAGAGGGCTCACCCTCGATTACGACAGCCGATACTATCTACGGTTTTATGGAAGCTCGTTTTCATGAGAATTGTGGGCCTACACCTGAAAGGCTTGAGACGATTTATACCTTTCCCGACTCGATTGTTGTGAACGAGAACGAGGGCGGTATCTTAAGGACGGATGATACCGAGAATGCACAAAGGATGGGAACTTGGTACATAAAGGATAACAAGGTCGTTTTTAATTACGATGCCAGCTATCTCAGCGGTCATCCCTCTTCGCTCTATGTGCGCGTCAATTTCGAGTTTGAGCTTAAAGACAAAGATGTAGATGACGGCGAAAAAGTCGAACTGAAATTTCCAGGCGTTGGCGAAACTGTGCCGATCGAGATTCAAGATGGCGCAGTTGATGGAAACAAATCAGGTGTCTTTTCCCAAGATAGCAGTACCGGAAATGCCAAGATAACTTGGACTATTAATCTGAGTGTTACGTCGCACGCAACGGATGTAAAACTGGTCGATACGCTCGGTGACTACCTGGACTTTGAGCAAAGCAGCTTCAAGCTCGATGGAAATCCTCTTGGTTCGTCCGTGAGCATCGAAGAGCGAACTGCAACGTTGCCGCTAGGTAACCTTTCTCAGGGCGACCATACCGTTACCTACGAAACGACAGTTAGCAAGAACTTGTCTCTTTCTAATGGCACACCTACGCAAGGTAGGAATAGTGTGCAAACAACCTGGGGAAAAGCAAATCACCAACAATCTCTTACGATTAAAGGGGCGTCGGAACCGTTTCAATACGACATGATTCAAAAAGAGGCTGGCTCCGGAACATCGTCTGTCATCACTTGGAAGGTTGTGCTCAACAGGGGATCTCTCAAGGCCGATATGTCTGGCTACACCTTTACCGACAAGCTCGATGGCAAGCAGGATTATATTGGCAGCTATACGGTCTACAAGGGCGAGACCGCCGATGAAAAACAAAAGATCGATGAGGAAATGCTGAGCGAGTCAGGGGATTCATTTAGCTATACGTTTAATCCAAAAGAGGGCGATCGGTATGCGACCTACTGCATCGTCTATCAAACTAAGCTGAAAGATGAGAATTCCTACGAAAAAGTTAGTAACACGGCAAGTGTGAAAAAAGAAGACTCCGGTCTGCCCTCTGGTGAAAGCACCGCATACTACATCCGTCCTTGGACGGGCAAAACCATTAGCAAAACGCTGCTTAATCCGGATGAGGCATCTCGGACCGGAAAAGCAACTTGGCAATTACGCGTAGAGCTCCGTGATTACGTAAATGTGAAAAACCCAACATCCATTCTTATCAAAGATACCATGCTGGCGGCTTGGAAGCAGACTATGGGGCCGGATACCTCCGATGGCCCTTCACATGTAATTACCATTGGGGGTACCAAACTGGACCAAGGTACCGATTGGACGTTTGCGGGTGGTGAAAATCCGTCGCAGAACAGCAACCAACACAACTGCAATATCCAAATAACCATTACGGATAAAGTCAAAGAAGCGCTTGATAAGTCCCCCGAGGTGGTTATTACGTATAAAACGGTGACCGATGCACTTCCTGGTTGGTACTCCAACTTCGCCTCTGTCGACGGGTTTAGCGGCTATTCTGATTTTGTCTTTTACTATGTTGAGGGCGAAGCGGAGCCTTCGGTTGAGAAGAGTGTAAAAATAAATGAAGACGGCTCGCAAGCACGGTGGGATGAGACGTTTGACTGGAAATCAGTGGATGGCTCGAACGACAAAGGTGCGTGGATTGTCGACTGGACTGTCTATGCCAATCGAGCTAAGACGCCTGCCGGTGAGTATTATGGCGCTGGCAGGCTCAATGGCAAGGATGTCGTTGTCAAAGATGAGCTTCCTGAGGGAATGAGTTATATTCCCGGCTCGGCTAAATATTCTTTGTATTCAAATCCCTACGGGACGGCGGTGCCCGGCCGCGAATGGGAACATGAGAGAGAAAAAACCGAGGTTTCGGATGTCTTGCTGACGCCTGCTGTCGATCGCCAGATGGTTGCGTTTTCAATTCCAACGGAAAAGCTGGGCAATAATACAGGGTACGCAAAGCTGACGTATTCGACTGCTGTTAAAAGGTCGGTAGTCGATACGTCAAAGAATCTCGGCGAGCTCACGAACTCGGCGAGCGCAAGCTCAGATGGTAAAGAATTTAAGGCGGACTCTGATACCGTACAGATCAAGAACGACGTATTGTCAAAGACAGGTTCGTCGGTAAGTAATAGAAAGCGAATTCAATACACGATTTTCGTTAATGAATCGGCACTAGACTTAAAGGTCGGAACCGACTACCTCGATCTGTTCGATATGATGGATTCTAAGTGTACGTTTATCCCCTCGTCGCTTAGCGTATCTGAGTGCGATAACGGCGATTGGCGTGTGCTGACAAAAGAAAAATACAGAGCGACTCTTGACTCGATTGGCGAGGGCGCTGGAAAGCAGCAGCGATTGACGTTGAGGCTTCCCGATGAGAAATACCTGAAAGTCGAATATGAAGTTCTGTCCGGTGAGTCTGGTACAGTTTCCCTTTCCAACGAGGCGCAGCTTGAAGGTGTTGCAGGCGGGTATGTGAAACACGAGCGTGAATATGACATAGATGCCGGCGCATCGGGGGGCGGAACGGGGCACGGCATTGTGGTCCACAAAGTGGATGAAAAGGACGTTGCCGCGCCGTTGGCTGACGCTACGTTCACACTCTATGCGATTGACATGGATAAGGCGCAGGGCAGTGCCGGCGTTGAGGGCGCAAAGACGTTTTTTTTCTGACGGAACGACCGGCCCTGACGGAAGTGTGACTTTTGGAACGAGTTCGGAAACGAGTTCGGACGCCATGGCTTCCTGCAAGCTTTACTGCCTCGAGGAGACGACGGCGCCTCCTGGATATCGCGTCGCCCAACCAACATGGATTCTGCTCAAGGGCAATGCGCCCGAAGAGCAATACGAGCAAGCCATGAACAAGGCGAAATCTTTGCTTGATGCCGATACGGAGATAACGTCAGATGCAGAGATTTGGGTGTATGACGCGCCCCTTGAAGGCAAAGCGACGATAAAAGCAAATAAAGTGCTTAAAGGCGGAACCTTCAGGGAAGGTCAGTTCTCGTTCGCGCTTAAGGACGCCGAGGGCAAAGTGCTCCAGACGGTGACCAATAATGACAAGGGAAATGTCTCCTTTGACGTCAAGTACAACAAGGCGGGAATCTATACCTACACCATCTCCGAGGTCGAGCCCGAGGGTGCCATCGACCATGTTAAAGATCACATCACCTATGACACGACCCCGCGCAAAGTCACGGTTGAGGTAACTAATGGCACGGACCAACTCAACGCCGTAGTTGCCTATGGCGATGGCTCTCAGGATCCGCCGACCTTTACCAACAAGTATTCGACTACGCTACCTGAGGCGGGCGGGGCTGGTTTGACTATGACGTATTTAGCTGGTGCTTCGATGCTGTGTTTTGCCGCGACGTGGATGCATGCTCGCCGCCATCGTGATCTTGATCGGAGTGGTCGTCGTGAGTAAAGTGCTCCGTCATATGTTGGCCGTCGTGGTGATGTCCATGGCCGTCGTCTTCGCTTTTGCGATCGCCCCTGGAACGGCCCGTGCTGCCGACACCGGAGCCATTACGGTGGACGGTACAGTCGCGACACGTTACGACGCGTACCAGCTCTTTTCGGCGACCGTTGTCGACGATGCCGATGCCGACCAAAAGGTCGCAACTGATGTAGCGTGGGCGAATGACACGGTTCGCCAAGCTGCCCTTCCCGTGCTTCATGATGCAGGGCTTGATAACTCGGCATCGACGGCGCAAGAGGCTGCCGAATGGATGAATGCCGACGGGCACATGACGACCACGCTAGCGGCAAAGCTTGCCCGTGCGATTTACAATGCCGGTGCGCCTTCCGTGGCCCTTAACGCGGGCACGACGGCCGAGCTGCCCTGCGGCTACTGGCTCATCGTCGCCGACGATGACGCCATTTCCCAGGGCGAGGCCGGCACCGCGCCGATCATGGCCCTGGTGGGCGGCAGCGCCGTCACCGTCAAGCCCAAGGCCGCGACCCCCAAGGTGTCCAAGCACGTGCTGGAGGACGGCGCCGCCGCCTGGCAGAAGGCCGCCGACGCCACGGTCGCCGACGACCTGTACTGGCGCCTCTCTGCCACGGTCCCGGCGGGCCTCACGGCCTACGACACCTATACGGTGCGGTTCGTCGACACCATGAGCGCGGGGCTCGACCCCTCCAAGGTCGCCGCGAGCATGCGCGTGTACGTGGCGGCGGGCGCGGACGGCGGCTTCGACGCGGTCCAGACCGACAAGGACGGCCGCGTCGGCACCGAGCCCGCGAAGGGCTGGACCGACATCACGGCCCAGTGCGCCACCAAGGTGGCGGTCGACGGTAAGACCTTCACCGTGCGCACCGGCGACCTCATCGCCGCGCTCGGCGGGGTCGACGCCTTCACCGCGGGCGCCCGCGTGGTTGCTGTCTACGATGCGCCGTTGGGGGCCAGCTGCAATAGGGGCGCTACCAAGGGCAACCCCAACGAGGTCTGCCTGCGCTACCCGCGCTCTCCTCTCGCCGACCAGTCCGGCGACGCCGGCTTCACCCGCACGCCGAGCGATGACGCGTGCGCCTACACCTGGGGACTCAGTCTGATCAAGCGCTCAAGCTCGGACGATAAGCCGCTCGCGGGTGCCAACCTGCGCATCATCGACGACCGCGGTCGCATCCTAACGACTGACGGCTCGTGGTCGACGGATGCCGACGCGTGCATCACCACGGACGCGGATGGCCATGTGGAATTGAGCGGTGTGGACGCGGGTGTCTATACCGTCGAGGAACTCGCGGCACCCAAGGGCTACACCGCCTTTGAGGGCAAGCGTACGGTGACGGT
The DNA here is from genome assembly GCA_025992755.1 of Coriobacteriaceae bacterium. Classification (GTDB taxonomy): domain Bacteria; phylum Actinomycetota; class Coriobacteriia; order Coriobacteriales; family Coriobacteriaceae; genus Collinsella. The sequence continues at coordinate 2,168,009 of DAJPGF010000001.1, read as the reverse complement.
TACGGCTGAGGGTCTGGACGTTAAACAAGTGGCGACCGCGAAGCCCAAGGTGACCGTATCGGTCGAAAACCCTCTGCGGGTTGATACCGCCGATGCCAGGACGGGTTCGATTGAGCTGTCGGTGCTCAACACCCCAAGCAAAGAAGCAGGTCGAGGCTTTATGCCCTCGACGGGAGATAGAACGTTGGTACTGGTGGCGGTTTTGGCTGCCATCGGAGTGGCGGCTATTGTTGTCGCGCTCGTCATCAAGCGGGGAGGAGGTCGCCGTGAAAAATAATTGCCCTTCTTGCTCAATGGCGTACTGCCTCCGTAGCGAGTGACGCACAGGCCTACCGACCTGATGATCATTGGTTTTGAAAAAGTTACTAGAGAACCCTCCAAGAAAAGCGGGGCACCCGGTCGATGCGATCGGGTGCCCCGCTTCGTTTGTTGGCGCAAAGTAACCTGACCCCTTTGCACCACCACAAAGGTGCTTGGCATCTTTGTGGTGGTTAGCTGCTAAGCGGTGGGGAGTCCTGGCGTGTTAGCCGGCTGCTGCGGTTTGAGGTGGGCGTTGCGCCAGATGATTTGGATGATGTAGCCGAGTGTAAAGACGAAGGCCACGCCGCTGATGAAATCGCCTACGAGGGGGATTGCCGTAAGCGTGCCCGCGGCGATGCCACCCACGGCTGCCATGGCGTAGCGGTTCTGGTTGTGTCCGACCATGCGGACAATCGCACACCCCGCAAAGGCACTCGACACCAACGCGATGCCGATAACGCCGCATAAGAGGACTCCGGCAAGCGACAGACCGGCGATAGAGATAATCAGCAGTAGGACGGCGGGGACGATAGCGATCGTACCCAGAAGACCGCTCACCCACAGGGGCGTGGGGTGCTGGTGGAGCATGCCGGCGGCGCTGGCAGTCGCACGCGGGAAGACGAGCTCGAGCAGCAGAGCGACAAAGCAGGTCGAGAGTGCCGCGGCGACGATACCGCCGATGACATCGTTAACGGTGGAAGTATCCTCGTCCTCGGTGCGGTCGATCTTGAGCGTGCCTACCTCGGCTCCTGCGGCACGCTCGGGGTCCTCGGAGACGTGCGCGTTCACGGTGCCGGTGATGTGGGCGTTCTTGCCCAGGATGAGCTTGTCGGCCCAAACCTCGACATCGCCCTCGACGGTGCCATCGATGGTCACCGTGTCGCCCGCAAGCGCTGCAGACTTGGTAGAGCCGCGCAGGGCAACCGTCTCGCCTATCGCGTAAAAACAGTTGGCGGTGCTGTCGGAATTGAGCACAACGTGCTGACCGACGACCGTGACGCTGCCATCAACCGTGGTCTTGGCGATATCGATAGTGCGTGCCGCCAAGCGGACGGCGCCGCCCACCGTGCAGTCGCGGATGGAGAGGCTCTCGCCTGCTGCAATTATGTCGCGGCCGATGGACGCATCGTCCAAGTTGAGGGCCTGACCTGCCCAGTACAGGTCACCCTCGACGCCAGACGGATCGACGTCATTGTCGGTCGCAAGTACGTTGCCTGCGGTGTCCGTGCCGGCGAACGACGCCGTGGGAAGCGCGGTGACCGCTAGAGCGATGAGCGCGAATAAGATCGTGATGCGGCCCCACGCTTTACGGCGCTGGGTCGACGGGAATTGATTACAGGGCATAGTGAATCCTTCGTCAGATGCTCGACATGCACCTAACAGGGTACCCAACGCGTGGGCGCTCTAAAAGAACCTCTCGGTTGCATTTCGAAGGATGAGCCCGCGCCACCTACTTTTTGCGGTGCAAAAAGCGTGCGATGTCATCCTCGGTGGGGCTTTTGATATCAAAGCGCAGCGACAGCCAGCGTAGTCCCATGGTCACCACGACGCAAACGACCAGTGCGACGACATTGCTGACCAAGCCGCTCATGACAAGGCAAACATAGCTTGCCGATCCGGCGATGGCCGCGATGGCATAGAAGTTGGTGCGCTGGAAGATACCCGGCACCACACCCATAAAACCATCTCGCAGCATGCCGCCGCCCACCGCGGTAAAAAAGCCCATCATGATGCACACCGCCGGCGCAAAGCCGTAGACCAGCGCCTTGTCTGCGCCGGTTGCCGCATAAATACCCACCGAGATGATATCGAGCAGGGGAATGAGCTTTTCGGGCTTGTCGACGATTGCCGGGAAGATGTAGATGATGGCCGCGGTGGCGATGGAGAGCGGGAGCGCCATCGGTTGGTTGAGGATGTAGACGTTGCCCACCTGCAGCGTCATATCGCGCAAAAGACCGCCGCCCAGTCCACAGACCACGGCGAGCGCGACGGCGCCCACCAGGTCGAGTTTGTGCTCGCGTGCGACCAACACGCCCGAGATCGATGCCGCGACGACGGCGAACATCTCGAGCCAAAACGGGATGGCAACCATGGCATCCGAGGCGTGTGCGGTAACGATCATAGCGGCGGCAACGGGCAAGATGGGGTCCTTTGAGTTACGGGTTTAGACAATGCCCGTACATAGTACATGTTTGGCGCCGATTGCGACCCTATTGCTCGGCAAACGGTCGGGACTGGGTACGGTCATAGGTTCCATGTTAGGGGATCCGGGTTGATGCTGAACGCGATGGGGGCGTGGTCGAATAGGAGGGATGTCCAAATTTTGAGCTCCGCTCAAAATTTATCCGGTCGGCTTGCGCCGACCGCGCTGCGCTAAAAACGCGCCACGGGCGCGTTTTCTTTACGCTCCGCGCCCTGGCGGGTTCGAATCCCTCCTCCTGAGCGTTATTGAAATGTGCCCAAAAAGAAAAAAGCCCCATTGCTGGGGCTCATACCATCTAATGGCGGAGGAGGAGGGATTCGAACCCTCGTGACCTTATACAGGCCAAACGGTTTTCGAGACCGCCGCATTCAACCACTCTGCCACCCCTCCGCGTGGGGTAAAAACAAAGCAGGCTCTAAGGCCTGCTTTGGAATTAACTGGCGGAGAGTCAGGGATTTGAACCCTGGAGACGCTTTTGACGCCTACACGATTTCCAATCGTGCTCCTTCGGCCACTCGGACAACTCTCCGTTAAATGCGAAAGTCAGTATACACGAGGAATCGCAAAGTGCAAACAGAAAAGTTGGCATTTTTTAAAACGCTTGGCCGCGCTTGGCGTTGCAGTGGGGTTTGAGGTGCCAAAAAACGGCTTCCGACCAGCGTGGTTGATCAACTCAATTGTTCAAAAGGGGTATTCATAAGCGACTTGGCAATGAATTTAAAAATCTTTGGGTGGTGCTGTGGACCACTGGTATGCATTTTGCGACCACAGCCTTGTGCCCGTTGACCTGCGGCTTGGCTCAGCTTGTCCCCACGGCACCGTATCTTGTCCACAGATCTGTCAAGCTTTTGGTCAGCATTTGGTTGGAATACGCATGAAGAGCCGTGTAAGCATGGACATATGTGGAGGTCATGAGGTTGTAGCTGCATATTCTTGCAGCCTGGGAGGTTGAAAGATATTATTACCAAGTCTTTTCCTGCTTCAGGCGCACCTTCACGACCTGAAGCCACATTTGCCCAGAGGAGGTGACAATATGAAGGCTTATGAACTGCTGTTCTTTGTTGACCCGTCGCTCGACCCCGAGACTCGTCTCGCTGTTATGAAGCGTATCGATACCACGATCGCTGAGGGCGCTGGCAAGGTCGACTCCGTTGACGAGTGGGGCAAGCGCAAGCTCGCCTACGAGATCAACGACCTCACCGATGGTGACTACACCCTCATCAACTTCCACGCAGATCCTACCCAGATCGCCGAGCTTGATCGCGTCCTGCGCATCACCGACGCTGTGGTCCGCCACATGATCGTCCGTCGCGACGACCAGGAGTAAGACTGTCGTTTTGGACTGGGCTTGTGCCCCAAGAGGAAGTAGTGAGTTATGAGCATCAATCGAGTGAACATCACCGGTAATCTCACCCGCGATCCCGAGCTGCGCGCCACCGCCGGCGGAACCCAGGTTCTGTCCTTTGGCGTCGCCGTGAACGATCGTCGCCGCAACGCGCAGACTGGCGAGTGGGAGGACTATCCCAACTTTGTCGACTGCACCATGTTCGGCATCCGCGCCGAGGCCGTGAGCCGTTTCCTGGCAAAGGGAAACAAGGTCGCGATCGAGGGCAAGCTGCGCTACAGCTCTTGGGAGCGCGACGGTCAGCGCAGGAGCAAGCTTGAGGTCATCGTCGATGAGATCGAGTTTATGAGCTCCCGTGGTGGCCAGGGTGGCTACGATCAGGGCGGTTACGCCCCCGCAGCTCCCGCGCCCGCAGCACGTCCTGCCGCACCGGTGGCTACGCCGCCCGCGGTCGACGTCTACGATGAGGACATCCCGTTCTAGGGGTTGTTCACCTATTTTTGAGTGAGAGGCGGCTTCGGTTCGCCGAAGTTGCCAAATGAAAGGTATTTTGACATGGCTAATGATTTTTCTGCACGTCAGCCGCGTCGTAAGTACTGCCAGTTCTGCAAGGAGAACACTGAGTTCATTGACTATAAGGACACTCAGCTTCTCCGTAAGTACATGACCGACCGTGGCAAGATCAAGCCCCGTCGCGTCACTGGCGCTTGCACGCAGCATCAGCATGACATCGCCAACGCCATCAAGCGCGCCCGCGAGATGGCTCTCCTGCCGTACACCGTCCCCGTGGTTTCCTCTCGTGGCAACCGCGACCGCGGCTAAGAAGGGAGACGCATCATGAAGGTTATTCTTCTCGATGAGATCAAGGGCAAGGGCGGCGAGGGTGACGTCGTAGAGGTCGCTCAGGGTTACGCTGAGAACTTCCTGTTCCCCAAGAAGCTCGCTGTTGCCGCCACCAAGGGCAACCTCAAGCAGCTTGACGAGCGTCGCAACAACATCGCCAAGCGCGAGGCCGTCCGTCTGGCTACCGCCAACGAGACCAAGGCTGCCTTCGAGGGCAAGACGGTCACCGTTGACGTCAAGGTCGGCGACGAGGGCATCCTCTTTGGCTCCGTTACCGCCGCTATGATCGCTGATGCCATCAAGGCTCAGCTCGGTATGGACATCGACCGTAAGCGCGTCGAGCTCGGTAAGCCCATCAAGGTTGCCGGTGCCCACACCGTTGCCATCTCGCTGTACCGCGAGATCAAGGCCGAGGTTGTCGTTCTCGTCGGCGTTACCGCCGAGGAGCTCGCTGCCGAGGCTGAGGTCGAGGAGGCCGCTGAGGTCGCCGAGGCCGAGACCGCCGAGGTCGAGACTGAGGCTGCTGCCGAGTAGCATTTGCTGCAACGCAACAATCTTGTTCTAAGAAGGGCGCTCTGGGAAACCAGGGCGCCCTTTTGCTTTTTGCGCTGAGTGAGCGTCATAGTGAACGTTTCGTCGAAGTCTTATATACAGGACCGTTCATCCGTTTGGTTCGGTGATGATTGGCCGCGCGCGGCGCGTTTTGGGACCGTGGCTGATACTATGGATGCTCGCAAGCGATATGAATGAGGATGCTCATGGCATATGACGATAGGGAGGCCGGGCTGACGGTTGAGGACCGCGGCTCAAAGTTGGGTCTTCCCCAAAACCAAGATGCAGAGGCCAATGTACTGGCCGCTATGCTGCTATCGCCCGAGGTGGTCGAAGAGGCCCAGGTCGAGCTGCAGCCCGATGACTTCTACCGGCCCATCCATAAGACCATCTATACCGCGATGGTCGATATGTACAACAGCCGCATCCCCATCGACTCCATCTCGCTAATCGATTACCTGCGAAGCATCAACAAGCTCGATGCCGTGGGCGGCGAAGCGTACATTTTGGAGTTGATGGGTCAGACCCTGTCGCTCGTCAACTGGCAGCACCATGCCGCCATCGTTCGCCGCGATTCGATGCTGCGTGAGCTGATCGGCGCCACCAACGAGATCAACGCGCTGGCATATAACGCCCCCACCGACACCAAAGAGGTCGTGGAGCTAGCCGAGAGCAAGCTGCTCAAGGTTACGGCGCGCGAGGTCAAGTCGAGCTACAAGACGCTGACCGAGTTTATGGTCGAGGCCTATAACGAGGCCGAGGAAGTGTGCCAGGCCGGTGGCCAGGCTGCGGGCGTGCCCACGGGCTTTCCGTCACTTGACCGTATGCTCATGGGCTTCCGCGAGGGCCAGCTTATCATCATCGGCGCCCGTCCTGCTGTAGGTAAGACGTCGTTCGCTCTGAACCTGGCACTTAACGCTGCCGCTGCTGGTTATACCGTCGGCTTCTTCTCGCTGGAGATGTCGGGCAAAGAAATTGCCCAGCGTCTGATTTGCGCCTACGCCATGATCTCGATCAGTGACTTCCGCATGGGCCGCATTAGCCCCGAACAGTGGGCCAATATCAACGAGGCTACGCAGACCTTGTCCAAGCTCGATATTCTGATTGACGATACGCCCGGCACCACAGTGACCGAGATTCGCGCCAAGAGCCGCCGTATGCTCCATAACAAGGAGAAGGCAATCATCATCCTGGACTACCTGCAGCTGGTGAGTCCTCCGCCGGGACGCCGCTCCGAGAGCCGTACCGTCGAGGTTTCGGAGATGTCGCGTGGTCTGAAGATCATGGCCAAGGAGCTCAAGATCCCGCTCATCGCGCTGTCGCAGCTCTCGCGTCAGGTCGAATCCCGTACCGGCAAGCGCCCACAGCTTTCCGACCTTCGTGAATCGGGCTCTATCGAGCAGGACGCCGATATCGTTATGTTCTTGGACCGCTCCGCCGACGAGGCCGAAGCCTCGCGCGACGATCGACCCGACGAGGGCGTTACGCGTATCGTCGTGGCCAAGAACCGTTCGGGCCCGATCGGCGACGTCGACCTGATGTTCCTGCCGGCATCCACCAAGTTCTATGAGCTTGATGGGGCACATGCCGAGGAGTAGGACAGGCACCCGTTGCACGGGTATACTGGGAATGTTTTGTGCTTCTGCGTGCCGGCGTGGCGCGTAGACAGTCCATGAATGTAAGGAGTAAACATGCCGTCAACCGTTTTGGTCGGTGCCCAGTGGGGCGATGAGGGCAAGGGTAAGATTTGCGACCTGGTCGCCGGCGACTTCGATGCCGTCGTGCGCTACTCGGGCGGCAACAACGCCGGTCACACCATCGTCGTCAACGGCAAGAAGTACGGCCTGCACCAGGTGCCCTCCGGCATCATGTATTCCGACCATATGTCGGTGATCGGTAACGGCTGCGTCGTCAACCCCAAGGTTGTCCTTGAGGAGATCGACATGTTCGAGGCCGACGGTATCACCACCAAGAACCTCAAGATCAGTGGCAACGCGCACATCATCATGCCGTACCACATCGATCTGGATGGTGCTTTTGAGCAGAAGCTCGGCAAGAAGAACATTGGTACCACCAAGCGCGGCATCGGTCCGTGCTACCAGGACAAGATGGCCCGCATCGGCCTGCGCATGCAGGACATGCTGGACGAGGCGCTGTTCCGCGACAAGCTGGAGACCGCTCTCGCCCGCGTGAACCCCGAGCTCGAGCTCATCTACAACCTGCCCACCTACACCGTGGACCAGATTTGCGACGAGTACCTGCCGATGGCCGAGCGCCTGCGTCCCTACATCACCGAGACGAGCCTGCTGCTCAACAACATGATCGATGAGGGCAAGAACCTGCTGTTTGAGGGCGCCCAGGCGACGCTGCTCGACATCGACCACGGCACCTATCCGTACGTGACGTCTTCCAACTGCACCGCCGGCGGCGCCATTACCGGTTCCGGTGTCGGCATGAAGAACGTCGACCGCGTGCTGGGCGTCATGAAGGCCTATATCACCCGCGTCGGTTCGGGCCCCATGCCCACCGAGCTTTCCTATGAGTCCGAGGCCGGTCACACGCTGACCGAGGAGGGCTATGAGTACGGCGTGACCACCGGTCGCCGTCGTCGCTGCGGCTGGTTCGACGGCCCCATTGCCAACTACGCCTCGCGCGTCAACGGCCTCACCGATATCGCCATGACCAAGCTCGACGTGCTTTCGGCCTTCGACACCATCAAGGTGTGCGTGGCCTACGACGTCGATGGCGAGCGCTATACCAGCGTGCCCGAGCATCAGGTTCGCTTTGAGCACGCCAAGCCCATCTACGAGGAGCTTCCTGGCTGGAAGTGCGATATCACCGGCTGCCGCAGCTTTGAGGAGCTGCCGCAGGAGGCTCAGGACTACGTGGCGTTTATCGAGGATCTGGCACACACCCGCGTGACGTTCATTGGCGTTGGCGCTGGTCGCGAGCAGATCATCAACCGATTCTGGAAGTAATCGGGACTATTTGGTTATTGCGATATACCCCTTTGCAGCCCGGACGGGCGGCCGAGGGGTATATTTGCTTGCAAAGGGCTCGCGCGGAGCGGGCCGTTCATCCATAGAGGAGGCACCCTTGAAGGCGGACACTCAAACCATCGACATCCTGTTGTTGGGCAGCGGCGGCCGTGAGCATGCTTTGGCAGCTGAGCTCGCAGCATCACCGCGCGCCGGCAAGCTCTACATCGCGCCGGGTAACGGCGGCACCGCGAGCTGCGGCGAGAACGTTGTTCTCGACGACTGCGATCCTGCGGCCGTGGCGGCGTTTGCGCAGAGCCACGGATGCGGACTCGTGGTAATTGGCCCCGAGGCTCCGCTCGTGGCGGGCGTGGCCGACGCCGTGCGCGCGGCGGGTATTCCCTGCTTTGGCCCGGGTGCCGAGGGCGCCCAGATGGAGGGCTCCAAGCTGTTCTCCAAGCAGCTCATGGAGCGTGCGGGCATTCCGACGGCAGCCTATGGTTCGTTTACCGACGAGGCTTCGGCTCTCGCCTACGTGCGCGAGCAGGGCGCCCCGCTGGTCGTGAAGGCCGACGGCCTTGCCGCGGGCAAGGGCGTTATCGTGGCGACCGAACTTGAGCAGGCTGAGGAGGCCGTGCGCGAGTGCTTTGGCGGCGCCTTTGGCGATGCCGGCAGCACCGTGGTTATCGAGGAGATGCTCGTTGGTCCCGAGTGCTCGCTGCTGGCCTTTACCGACGGCAAGACCGTGCGCCCCATGGCCACCTCGCAGGACCACAAGCGCGCGCTCGAGGGCGACAAGGGCCCCAACACCGGCGGCATGGGTGTCTACAGCCCGGTGCCCATCGTGACTGACGAGGAGCACGCCACCATGGTGGCGGTCATGGAGCAGACCGTGGCCGAGCTCGCTGCCGAGGGTATCGACTACCGCGGCTGCCTGTACGGCGGCTTTATGCTCACGCCTGCCGGCCCCAAGGTGCTGGAGTTCAATGCCCGCTTTGGCGACCCCGAGACGCAGGTCGTGCTGCCGCGCCTTAAGAACGACCTGGTCGAGGTCATGCTGGCTTGTGCCAACTGCGAGCTCGATCAGATTGAGCTCGACTGGCGTGACGAGTGGGCCGTGGCCGTTGTCCTGACGAGCGCGGGCTATCCCGGCAGCTACGAGAAGGGCAAGGTCATCACCGGTATTGAGGATGCCGAGGCCATGGAGAACGTGACCGTGTACCACGCGGGCACTGCCGTGGTGGACGGCCAGCTCGTGACCAATGGTGGCCGCGTGCTTGCCGTGACCGCTCTGGGCGACACGTTCGAGAACGCTCGTAACCTTGCCTACGAGGCCTGCGAGAAGATTGATTTTGAGGGCAAGACCCTACGTCACGACATCGGCCTGCGCGCGCTGCGCGGCCGCGACGCCTGGGATGCCTAAAATCCGAGAGGAATGAGACGGATGGACGAGAAGAACGAAGAGCTCGTGGACGCGCAGATCGTCGAAGAGGACAGCCGCATGTATGGGCACGCCGAGGGCGAGCCTGGTGGCGAGGTCGCTGACGAGCCGGCGCTGGTGCTGGGCGACGACGACCCGCACGATGCCGAGCTGCACGAGAAGATTCTTTCGGAGGAGTGCGCCTGGAAGGGCAAGATCCTCGACGTCCACCGTCTTGAGGTTGAGCTGCCCAACGGTCGCCGCAGCGCCCGCGATATCGTTCGCCATCCGGGTGCGGCGGCTGTTGTGGCACTGACCGAGAGCGGCAAGATCGTACTGGTGCGTCAGTACCGCACCGCCATCGACCGCGTGACGGTCGAGATTCCCGCCGGCAAGCTCGATCCAGGCGAGGACCCGCTCGATTGCGCCAAGCGCGAGCTGCATGAGGAGACGGGCTTTAGGGCTGGTCGCATTCGCTTTTTGACGTCGATTGTCACGTCCTGCGGTTTTTGCGATGAGATCATCCACATCTACTTGGCCACCAAGCTCGAGTTTGATGCGCCCAACCCCGATGATGACGAGTTTGTCAACGTGGACCTGGTGCCGCTGCACGAGCTGATCGACGCCGTGCTCGACGGCAAGATCGAAGACGCCAAGACCGTCGTGGGCGCCTTGGCCTGCGATAGCATCGCGCACCGCCTTGGGGGCACGGAGCTTTAACGAGTGGGGATAGCCCTGGGACAAGTACTACTGATTGCTTTGTCCCAGGGCCTTACGTTGCTGATATTTCTTTGAGGATCACATGCTGAAGAGGTTTCTTTCGTATTACGAGCCCCAGATGGGGCTTTTTGTTGCTGATACTGTTTGTGCTCTGGTGCTTGCCGCCATTGACCTGGCGTTTCCCATTATCCTGCGCAATTTGACCGGTGGGCTGTTTACTCAGGGTCAGGCTGCCATTATGCAGGCGCTCGGCATGATCGCGGTGGGCTTGGTGCTGATGTATGCCGTCCGCTGCGCCTGCCGCTACTTTGTGAGCTATTGGGGTCACGTGATGGGTGCGCGCATGGAGTCCAAAATGCGCGAGGACCTGTTCGACCAGTATGAGCGCTTTAGCTTTGCGTACTTCGACCGCAACAGTTCGGGCGACATGATGAGCCGCGTGGTCAACGATCTGTTCGATATCTGCGAGGCGGCGCATCACGTGCCCGAGTGGATCATCATCTGCGGCATCGAGATTATCGGCTCGTTTGTGATCCTCTTTACCATCGCCCCGGTGCTGGCACTTGCCATGGCTGTGGTGACGGCGGCGTTTGCGGTCATCATGTTTTGGCAGAACATGCGTATGCGCGAGGTCTTTAGCGACAACCGCAAAAAGATCAGTGGCATCAATGCGCAGCTGCAGGATTCGCTGGCGGGCATGCGCGTAGTCAAGAGCTTTGCCAACGAGGAGACCGAGCGTGCCAAGTTCCGCGCCTCCAACAATCGCTATCTTTCGTCCAAGGAGAACATGTATCACGCCATGGGCGTCTATACCGCGACGTATGGCCTGCTCTCTGGTGTGCTCTATGTGATCGTGGTGCTGCTGGGCGGCTGGCTGGTCGCCCAGGGACAGCTGCAGGCGGTCGATATGGCGACCTTTGCACTCTATATTTCGCTGTTCTGCACGCCGCTCGAGACACTCGTCAATTCGGCCGAAACGTATCAGAAGGCTATCGCCGGCTTTAAGCGTATGGACGAGGTGCTTTCGACCGCGCCGGATATCCAGGACAAGCCGGGCGCTACGGATCTGCAGGTGACTGCCGGCGCCGTGGAGTATCACGACGTGTGCTTTAACTACGAGGATGTTGAGCTGGGCGAGGGCGATGCCGACGAGCGTCCCGTTATCGACCATATGGACCTGTCCATCAAGCCCGGGCAGACCATCGCTTTGGTTGGCCCTTCGGGCGGTGGCAAGTCCACGACCTGTTCGCTGCTGCCGCGCTTTTATGACGTGGCTGCCGGATCCATTAGCATCGACGGCCAGGACGTGCGTGATGTGACGCAGCAGAGCCTGCGTCGCGCCATCGGCCTGGTGCAGCAGGATGTCTACCTGTTTGACGGTACGATTGGCGAGAACATCGCCTACGGCAAGCCGGGCGCTACGGCAGAAGAGATCGCCGAGGCCGCCCGTCGCGCCAACATCGATGCCTTTATCGAGTCGCTTCCGCAGGGCTACGACACCGTGGTGGGCGAGCGCGGCAGCCGTCTTTCGGGCGGACAGAAGCAGCGCGTTGCCATCGCGCGCGTGTTTCTCAAGAACCCCAAGATCCTGATTTTGGACGAGGCGACGAGTGCTTTGGATAACGAGAGCGAGGAGGCGGTGCAGGAGTCACTCGAAGAGCTGGCACGCGGCCGCACCACGATTATCATCGCCCACCGTCTTTCGACCATTAAGCATGCCGATGAGATTGCGACCGTTGAGCATGGTCGCGTTGTGGAGCGTGGTACGCACGAGGAGCTTCTCGCCCGTGGCGGCACCTATGCCCGTTACTATCGAATGCAGTTCGAAGGTGCGCGTGCGCACGAGCTCGACTGATTGATATGACAGGAAGATCATGGCTGATAAGAACCCTTTGACTCCGGAAGAAGTGACGGAGTTATTCTCCGAAATCGATGCATCCGGCGTCTTGGATCCTACGCTTGCCAAAAAGCGTACCGAGCGCATGCGCGAGAAAGAGGCCGCCGTCAAGCGCGGTGACAAAGCGGCGCTAGCGCAGCTGCGCAGCGAGGACCGCGCGAGCCAGGCAAAACATATCGACCCGCTGTCCGAGGACGATCCTTCGGGCTCGCAGGTGAGCCATACCATTACGAAGACCGCGATGGCCGTGGTCATCGGTATTTTGGTGCTGATCGTGGGCATGCAGATTGGCTACGGCGTGATGCGTCGTCTGAACACCGCCAACCTGTCCGAGAGCGTTTCGGTCGATACCGTTTCGACCGCGCTGAAGGGCGGCCTTGAGTGGGGCAATGGCTTTACGCAGTTCCCGCTCGATTTTACCGTCGATGAAGCCGATGAACGCACGGGCACGGTCGAGGTGACGGTGTTGGACACATCGTCTGCCAACGAGCTCGAGCTGCTGTCCAACGGGCAGATTCAGGCCGCGGCGCTTGCGACCAACGCGTTGCTCAACGATAAGATCGACCGCGTGGTGTATAACGTTCACGCCTATATCGACGAGAATAGCAACATTCAGCACGATTCCTTCTTTGGCATGTTCCCCGCGCGCGGCCACCAGAGCGCCATTTTGACGTTCGTGTGGACCAAGAGCTCATCCAACGCCACGAGTATCGACTGGAAGATGCGCATCGTGAGTATGGATGACACCATCGCCGAGCGCATTCAGAAGCAGGTGAACTCGGTGTCGTCGTTGATTGAGGACCCGGTGGTGAGCCAGACCAAGATTGACGAGGAAAAGGCCGAACGTGACCTGGAGCATCGTCTGCATGGCCGCGAGATTTTCCGCGGCGGCAAGCCCGATCGCACACCGTCCAAACTGCTGGAGCAGGATAAGAAAAAGTAAGACGTCATCATCCCGCGTGAGCCACAAGCCCCGCGGGATGATTTTTAATCCTCGTCCTAGAAAAATCATTATGCATAGAAAGTCATAATTATCATTTCGTAAACATTTCGATGAAATTAACGCCATGAGGCATGCTTACGGTTACAATACCGCGAGGCCTAACTACACACCTTTAAGCCGGTCCTGTGAGACCGGGAAGGAGAACTATGGCGAACAACCATACCGCGGGCGCTGCCGCCCGCACCTTCGCGCCCAGCGAGCTTTGCCAGCGTATGCTGGCCAAAACCAGCAAGGGCACCTGTGGTCCCTGCATCCTGTATCTTGAGGATGGGACCATTTTTTATGGACGTGCATGCGGCGCCGAGGGCACCGCGACCGGCGAAGTCTGCTTCAACACCTCGCTCGAGGGCTACTTTGAGGTCATGACCGACCCGAGTTATGCCGGCCAAATCGTAACCATGACCTATCCGCAGATCGGCAATTACGGTATCGACGAGACCGACGTCCAGTCGGCCTTCCCCGGCGACGCCGTGCGCCCTGCGAGCGCTCCGGCTATGCGCGGCATGATCGTTCGCGACATGTGCGCCACGCCTTCTAACTGGCGCTCGGCCGTCAGCGTGCCGGAGTACCTGCGCGCTCACGGCATCGTCGCTATCGAGGGTGTCGACACCCGCGCCCTGGTGCGCCATCTGCGCGATAATGGTTCCAAGATGGGCATTATCTCGACCGAGATCTTCGACGTCGACGAGCTTGCCGAGCGTCTGGCCGCAGCGCCCACGCTGGTAGGCGAGAACCTGGTCAAGACCGTGAGCTGCCCTGAGCCCCACGCCTTTGCCGCCGTCGACCTGCCTGCCACGCATGACTTTGCACTTGCGGCTGCCGCTCCTGCCCGTCACAAGGTGGTCGCCTACGACTGCGGTGTGAAGCGCGGTATTCTGGAGGGGCTGGTCCGCGCCGGCTGCGACCTTACCGTCGTGCCGTGGGATACGCCCGCCCAGCAGGTGCTCGACATGAATCCCGACGGTGTCTTTTTGTCCAATGGCCCCGGCGACCCCGACGCCGTGGTGGAGACCTACGAGCAGGTGCAGCAGCTGATCGGCAAGGTGCCGGTCTTTGGTATTTGTCTTGGTCACCAGATGATCAGCCTGGCCTGCGGCGCCCAGATGGAAAAGCTTAAGTTCGGTCACCGCGGCGGCAACCAGCCGGTCATGAACCTGGTGAGCCGCCGCGTGGAGATCACCGCGCAAAACCACGGCTTTGGCCTGCTGTTCCCCAGTCTGGGCAAGCTTGTCCCCGAGCTTTCGGGCGGCGAGACCGAGCATGCGGCCGATGGAGATCTGCGCGCCTGGGTGCGCCGCGGAATCGCGCCGGTCGTGATGAACGAGCGCTTTGGTCGCATTCGCCTGACGCATGTGAACCTCAACGACGGCACCGCCGAGGGCATCCAGCTGCTCGACGCCCCGTGCTTCTCGGTCCAGTACCACCCCGAGGCTTCGCCTGGCCCCACCGATGCCCACTATCTCTTTACCGCCTTTACGCGACTCATGGACGGCGAGGAGAACTACCTGGACATCGATACCGCGAAGGACCGCCTTGCCGGCTGGAACTTTGCTGAGTCCGAGACCGCTGAGACCGAGGAGAACTAACATGCCGAAACGTACTGACATCAAGCGCATCCTCGTTATCGGTTCGGGCCCCATTGTTATTGGCCAGGCCTGCGAGTTCGACTACTCCGGCGCCCAGGCCTGCAAGGTGCTCAAGGAGGATGGCTTTGAGGTCATCCTGGTCAACTCCAACCCGGCGACCATCATGACCGACCCGGGCTTGGCCGACCGCACCTATGTCGAGCCCATCACTGCCGAGTTTATCGAGCGCGTAATCAAGAAAGAGCGCCCGGACGCGCTGCTGCCCACGCTGGGCGGCCAGACCGGTCTGAACGCCGCCGTCGAGCTGGCGAAAGACGGCACGCTCGACAAGTACGGCGTCGAGATGATCGGCTGCGACCTGGCCGCCATCGAGCGCGGCGAGGACCGCAAACTCTTTAACGAGGCCATGGCCGAGATCGGCCTGGAGGTCGCGCGCTCGGGCTATGCCTACAGCGTGGCTGACGCCGAGGCTATCGCCGACCGCGTGGGATATCCCTGCGTGCTGCGTCCGAGCTTTACCCTCGGTGGCGCCGGCGGCGGCATCGCTCACACCCACGAGGAGCTCGTTTCCATCGTGAGTCAGGGCCTGGAGCTCTCGCCCGCCCACGAGGTGCTGGTCGAGGAGTCCATCGAGGGTTGGAAAGAGTACGAGATGGAGGTCATGCGTGACCACGCCGGCAACGGCATCATCGTGTGCTCCATCGAGAACCTCGACCCCATGGGCGTGCATACCGGCGACTCCATCACCGTGGCGCCGGCGCAGACCCTTTCCGACCTGGAGTATCAGCGCATGCGTGTCGCCTCGCTCGCCATCTTGGAGAAGATCGGCGTCGAGACCGGCGGCTCCAACGTGCAGTTTGCCGTGAACCCCCAGACCGGCCGCCTGATCGTCATCGAGATGAACCCGCGCGTGAGCCGTTCGTCCGCGCTGGCCTCCAAGGCCACGGGTTTCCCCATTGCCAAGGCCGCCGCGCGCCTGGCAGTGGGCTACACGCTCGACGAGATCGTCAACGACATTACCAAGGCAACGCCCGCCTGCTTTGAGCCCACAATCGACTACTGTGTGGTCAAGGTGCCGCGCTTTGCCTTCGAGAAGTTCAAGGGTACCGACCCCACGCTCACCACACGCATGAAGGCCGTGGGCGAGATCATGGCGATTGGCCGCACCTTTGAGGAGGCCTTTGGCAAAGCCATGCGCTCGCTGGAGGACGGTCACCAGGGTATCTGCGCCGGTGGCAAGGAGGGTGCCGATAAGCTGAGCGACGACGAGCTCGCTCAAGCCGTGGCCACGCCGACCGAGCACCGCATCTTCTTTGTGGTCGAGGCCCTGCGTCGCGGCTGGGACATCGCTCGCATCCATGCCACCTGCGGCATCGACCCGTGGTACCTCAACCGCATCAACGACATGGTGCAGGTCCAGGAGAGCATCCGCGGCCTGCGTGTGGAGGATATCGACGCCGACGCGATGCGCTTGCTCAAGCAGTACGGCACGAGCGACGCCGAGATTGCCGCGCTGACCGGCTCGGACGAGCGCTTTGTGCGCGCCTATCGCAAGGGCCTGGGCGTGGTTCCCAGCATGAAGACGGTCGATACCTGCGCTGCGGAGTTCTCGAGCGCCACGGAGTACCACTACAAGACGTACGAGAACATCTACCGCACGAGTCCGGATGCCAAGAAGTGCGTGGCTCCCGACGAGACCACGCCGGCGGACAAGCCCAAGGCGATGGTCCTGGGCGCCGGCCCCAACCGTATTGGCCAGGGTATCGAGTTCGATTACTGCTGCGTGCACGCGAGCTACGCGCTGGCGGCCCGCGGCTTCGAGACCATCATGGTCAACTGCAATCCCGAGACCGTTTCGACCGACTACGACACGTCAGACCGCCTGTACTTTGAGCCGCTCACCTACGAGGACGTCATGGACGTTATCGACGTTGAGCGCCCCGATGGCGTCGTGGTGACGCTCGGCGGCCAGACCCCGCTTAAGCTGGCGCGCATGCTCGAGGAGAGTGGCGTCAACATCATGGGCACCAAGCCCGATGCCATCGACTTTGCCGAGGACCGCGAGCGCTTCGCTGCTCTGCTCGACAAGCTGGGCATCATGTACCCGCCGGCGGGTCAGGCCACCTCGTTTGAGGAGGCCGAGGCCGTTGCCGCACACATTGGCTACCCGCTGCTGGTGCGTCCGAGCTACGTGCTGGGCGGCCGCGGCATGATGATCGCCTACGATGCCGAGCATCTGCGCGATTACATGGCCGAGGCCGCGCGCATTAGCCCCGACTACCCGGTGTATCTGGACCGCTTCCTGGAGGGTGCGATCGAGTCCGATGTCGACGCCCTGTGCGATGGCGAAGAGGTCTACATCGGCGGCATTCTGGAGCATATCGAGGAGGCCGGTATTCACTCCGGCGACTCTGCGACCTGCATCCCGCCGTTCAGCTTTAGCGAGAGCCTGCAGGCAAAGCTTCGCGAGACCACGCGCCGCATCGCGATGGCGCTGGGCGTACGCGGCCTGGTCAACGTGCAGTACGCCATCAAGGGCGAGACCGTTTACGTGATCGAGGCCAACCCGCGTGCCAGCCGCACCGTGCCGTTTATCTCCAAGGCCACCGGCGTGCCGCTGGCCAAGTGTGCGGCGCGTATCATGGCGGGCGATTCCATCGCCATCCTGGGCCTGCCGAGCGACGAGCGTCAGCTCGATTGGTTCTGCATGAAGGAAGCCGTTATGCCCTGGGGTCGTTTCCCCGGTGCCGACGTTATCCTGGGGCCCGAGATGAAGTCGACGGGCGAGGTCATGGGTATCGCCAAGAGCTATCCCGAGGCATATGCCAAGACGCAGCTGGCGATTGACTACAAGCTGCCCGACCCGAGCGCCGGCAAGGTGTTCATCAGCGTGTGCGACCGTGACAAGCGCCACATCCTTTCGGTCGCGCGTATCCTGCGCTACCTGGGCTTTGATATCTGCTCCACCGAGGGCACGGCGCGCGTGCTGCGCGGCGGCAACGTGACCTGCGAGGTCGTGGAGAAGATTAGCGGCCCGCACGACGGCGAGCGTCCCAACATCGGTGACCTGATCGCCGATGGCAAGATTGCGGTAATCATCAACACGCCGTACGGCCCGGGTTCGCGTGGCGACGGCTATCTGTTGCGTACCGAGGCGGTGCGCCGCGGCGTGACCTGCGTGACGGCGATGTCTGCCGCCAACACGTACGTGAGTGCCATCGAGGCCGTGCGCGAAGACCAGCAGGGTCACGGCAGCGCCAACGACATGGGCATGGACGTCATCGCCCTGCAGGACCTGCCGCAGTACACGGTGTAGTTGACCTGGCCGGCCGGGGCGGGAGGGGCCGAGTTTCCCCCTTTCGCTCCGGCTGCAAGCAGAGTCGCTCAGGAGGAAACTCGGCCCCTCTTGCCCCGACGCACTGTGTCTAGACGGATTGCACCTCCTGTTTTTAGAGATAAATACCATTTAGCGGTGATATTCAACCGTTCAAGATATTATGTAATGGCATATTACGTCATATGACGTAATATGCCATTAGCAGTCAAGGATGACTGTCTGTGTTCAAGTCGAGAAAGGGGCAAAATGATTAAACTGTGTCGCGTCGATAGCCGGTTAGTGCATGGGCAGACCGTGTTCTCTTGGTATCCAACGCTTGAAGCAAACGCTATTCTTGTGGTTTCAGATGAGTACGCCGCAAGCAAAGAGCGAATTCAAGCGCTGCGAATTGCAAAACCCGCTGATGCCAAATTGGTTGTCAAAAGTGTAGAAGATTCCATCGTGGCCCTTAACGGAAGCGCGGTGGATAAATACGAGCTAATTGTTGTTGCGGGAAATGTACATGACGCCTGTGAAGTTGCGCGTGCGTGTCCAAAAATAACGTCTGTGAATTTAGGCGGCGCTCGACCGTTGGGGGATAGCGTAAAGGAGCTTGGCCCTGCTGTGCGCCTTTTCCAATCCGATATTAATGAAATTAAGAAAGCCATGGCTGATGGAATCGAATTCGAGGTAAGGCAGGTTGCTAGCGAGAAAAAACGCATCGTAACAAGTTTTGATTTGTAGGAAGAGGGAGAAATATGCTGCTTCAAGCTTTTCTGGTTGGTCTTGCCGCTGCGATAGGTCAATCGGATTATTTACTCGGTACTGCGATGGTCGAGCGGCCGATTGTCCTCGGAGCGATTGTCGGTATTTTTTTGGGTGATATTCCGACTGGCGTTATTGTTGGTTTCCAGCTCGAACTCGCGTTCATGGGGGTCTGGCAGGTTGGTGCTGCCGTGCCGCCCAACGTAATTGTTGGTTCAGTTTTGGGAACAGCCTTTGCGATTACTATGGGTGCGGGTCCCGAGACCGCTCTGACTATTGCTATGCCCACTGCGGTGCTTGCCGGCATGTTTGACAGCCTTATGTATAGCGTTGTTACGCCTCCTATGGCTGTCTGGGCTGATCGTGGCGCCGAAAAAGACGACCCCAAAACGATTGCAGCCGCTATGTGGACCAATGGAATTCTCTACATCATTGCGCTTGGCTTGATTTGCGGCGTGGCTTTTTACGTTGGAAATGATGCTGTTCAGGCACTGATTGACGCCATTCCTGATTGGCTTACGAATGGGCTTACGATCGCAACGGGTATTCTGCCCGCGCTTGGATTTGCGCAGCTTATGTCAATCCTGTCCACCAAGGAGCTGAGCTTCCTATTCTTTGGAGGCTTCTTGCTGAGTGCCTATCTAAACATTCCGACGATCGGTATCGTGGCGTTTTCGCTGATCCTGATTGGGATTCTCAATATGGCTCACATTTTTATGCCTGCCAGTGCGGCGGTCGCTAAGGAGGTTGACGATGACAACGAATTCTAATGATGTTCTTGAGCTCTCGCCGGAGTCAAATAAATCGACCGATAAGAGAATAACCAAGAAAGACTTAAAGGCGTTATTTTGGCGTAGCTTTCCACTCAACATCATGTGGAGCTTTGACCGACAAATGAACGTTGGTTTCTGCTACGACATGATTCCGGTAATCAAGCGGTTATACGATAAGCCTGAAGACCGGATCGAGGCATATAAGCGTCATCTTGAGTTCTACAATATTCAAGTTACGTTTAATCCTCTGGTCGCCGGCATTGTGGCCTCCATGGAGGAGGAGAACGCCAACAATCAGGACTTTGACACCGCCTCAATTAACGCCATGAAAGCATCGCTTATGGCTCCGCTTTCCGGTATTGGAGATTCACTGATTGCCAGTACGCTTCGCATGATTGCGACGGGCGTTGTGACAGGACTTTGCCTTTCGGGCAGTCTGCTCGGCCCAATCCTGTTCCTGCTTCTTTATAATGTCCCAACGATCCTGATCCGCTGGTTTGGGCTTCAGTATGGTTATTCGCTTGGCAGTGGCATGATTTCGAAGCTGAACGATTCTGATGTAATGCACAAAGTTACGTCCGGCCTGGCGATTGTGGGACTAATGGTAGTTGGTGGAATGGTGGCGACCACCGTTGCAGTTACCACTCCGCTCGCTCTTAACTTCGGCGACACCGCGTTTAAGTTGCAGGAAACGCTCGATGGGATATTCCCGGCTCTTTTGCCGCTCTGCGCGTTCGGGATCATGTGTCTTTGCAATAAGAAACAGGTCAAAATTATTTGGCAGATTGTGGGCATTCTCGCTGCGGGTATTGTGCTCGGCGTCCTGGGGATTTTGGGCTAGAGAAGGCGTCCATCTTTTGAGATGCTGAACTCGAAGGACGATGCGTCTGCTCGCCAAACGGTTTTTGAATAGTGGAGCGGTATTTCATCGCAGGCATATGTGACGTGCTCGACAACGCTCACGGGGGCTCCAACGATATAACCGAGAAGGTTTGCTTCTTGGAGCCCCGCTATTCCTGCGGTGATTTTGAGCTTCTCAATACCGGTTGCGATGCTGTAATGGTTGGCGATCAGGTCGAAAAGACTGGCATTGTCTGTGAGAAGCTCCAGTAGTCCGGGTAGAGTGCCCTGCGTTGCATAAACGGTGTCGATGGCGCAGGGGGCATTTTCGATATAAACCAAGCGCGCAACTCGTTGCACTACGGTTCCGTTGTCAATTTTGAGCTCCCGTGCAATGTGGGCATCAGCCTTGATCAAGCCTGTTTCCAAGATGGACTTGGTTGTTTTATCGCCGTATTGAGGGTCGGAGCTCAAATTGAAAATGGTGCTTGTTCCTCGTTTCAGAGTGAGCTTCGATGGGTTTACGAATGTTCCCTTGCCTCGCAGGCGGTAGAGCAAGTTTTGGTCAATGAGATTCTGTACGGCGCGTCTTACGGTGATCCTGCTTACTTTGTATTGCTTGCAAAGCTCGGTTTCGGTGGGAATCTGACTGCCGCCGGGGAGTTCGCCAGAAACTATTTTCTTGAGGATATCGTTTTCAACGGTCTGATAGAGAAGCTCTGGCTGAGTGAGCTCGTCTTTTGCTGCAGGCATGGTGGACCCCTTGGTCTTCAGTTTCTTTAGTACATAGATATACGACAACTGAGGACATCATAAGCCGTTATCTCAAAAGTTATGGAAATATCGATTTGGCGTTATCGCCGAGAGGGGATTTAAGATGGGTAGACAATACGACGAGGCGTTGATTGGCGCCATCTCCGGTCGCTCGTTTATAACCGAGAAGAGGGGGCTCGAGGTTCAAATCCGTCCGGTTCCTGATGATGAAAGAGAGCATGTGCTTGACCCACGAATTCTCGAGGTATCTCGCAAGAAGATGCGGAATGTTAGCATGTCTCCGAGCTGGACGAGCCTTATTGGAATGCGTCATCGCCCGGATAAGCCGACATACCGCCTACTCGATGGTGAGGTTCAGCGCGATGAGATCCTCATGGAGGCGGCCGATCGCTATATAGATTTATTCGTCTGGACGCCACCAAATCATAAGGAGGCAAGTCCAGCGCTTGTTTACCTGCATGGCGGCGCGTTTATGGCGGGGAATGTTCTGCAATTTGAACATCAGCTCGAGTTCATCGCCGAAAAGTCTGGTGCAGTGGTGGTTTATCCAGAATACCGCTTGGCGCCGGAGACGGCATTTCCCGGGCAGATCGAGGATTGCGTTCTTGCTCTTGATTATGTGCGCAAGCATGCCGGGGATCTCGGAATCGATCCTCATAAAATAATGGTCGCCGGCGACTCCGCGGGAGGAAGCCTTACTAATGCGTGCGTTCAGCTCAGGGGTGCTGGAGCTGTAGCCCATGCCTTCGAAATCTATCCTGAAGTCGACCTTGCGGGCGAACAGGGCGAGGGATATGAGGATTTTCCTGCGATAGCCGATCAAGAGGACGTTGCGCGTTTTCGCATCGACCATCTTCGCGATTCGGACGGCCCGATGGTCGAACTTTGTGCACACGGAAAAATGTCTCCTCATGACCCGTTGATTTCTGCGCTAATGCTTGAGGACTGCACTGATTTCCCCCCGGTGACTATCGTGACATCCGAATACGATCCGCTTCGTATCCCCGATGAAAAATGGGCTACAAAATTACGGTCTTCAGGAATCGATGTCGAGGTCATCGAATATGCCGGATGTGACCATGGTTTCTTCGATCATTTTGGCGTGTACCCGCAATCGGAAGACGTGTGTTTGTTGATGGCCGAGAAGCTTAAAGAAATGGCTGCACAATAACGTCTCTCGGCGATAAGGGACTGAAGTCGCCTGTGTTTCTGCATTCGTGGTTCTCAGTCTGATTATAAAAATGAGGCTTGCTCCTTGCCCGAGTGGGTGGGGAGCAGTTTGTTTTTTGTAGCGATGCGAGGCGAGTGCCGCGCACTTTAGATCGCCATTTTGATTCGCTGTATACCACTTGACGTAATAAAAGAGGCAAGGGCGGTGCGAGGGCCGACAGTCATTCTAAGCTCGGATTCGCATCCTAAAAGGTTGTTTCGGTTGCGCGGCACAATATAGCAAAAAAGAATGATAAAATGAATTCGAAAAAGAATTCTTTTTTAGGAGGTATGTATGCCTGCTTTGCAGATGCTCGACAACCTTGTTCCAATTAGCGATTTCAGCCACGGTAAGGGCTCGGCTGCATTTTCGAAGGTTGGGGACGACAATCCTGTTGTGGTTCTCAAACACAACAAGCCGGCGTTTGTGATTGTGACACCCGATGAATATAGGGAAGCGAAGCAAGCGGAGGAGGACCTCGCCTTGTTAACGTTGGCACTTAAGAGGGTGACTGCGGCAAGTGACGATGCGCTTGTTTCCCTGTCTGATGTTATGGAAGAGCTGGGTGTGAGCCAGGACGAACTCGATCAGATGGATGAGGTCGAGTTTGAATGAGTGGGTACGAAGTCGCTTTCTACCCGGATGCTCTCAAGGATATTAAGCGTCTGGACGGCTCTCAACGAAAGATCGTCCTTAAGGCTATAGAAAAAATCAGAACGAATCCATTGCCGCAGAACGAAGGCGGATTCGGCAAGCCTCTTGGAAACAAGGCAGGTACGGATTTGACTGGCTTTATGAAAATCAAGCTCAGGGGAAGTGGCATTCGAATCGTGTACCGCCTCATCAGAATTAAAGAAAAGATGGCCATCGTAGTGGTGGGCGCTCGCGAAGACATGGAAGTCTACCGAACTGCTCAGAGACGAGAACTCGATTTCGAGAAATGGGCGGAAGAGAATATCTAGCTTTAACGATGAACGACGAGTGAGCGTTGGTGGGGCCCTGGCGAATTAGATTCGTCAGGGTTTTTCGCTGAACCAATTGCCTTTCAGCCTCCGTTGACCTTTCCTTCCAATTCATCAGCCAACGTACGTCATAGCAATTCCCGGTAGGTCGCAGGGCGCTTCGCGGGCGGGCCAGGCTTTATCTGAACGACTTTGCGAAGCAACCGGAGTGAAGATAAAGCCTGGCCCGCCCGCGAAGCGCCACAAAGACCGCAGGGACGGGAGCGGCTATACTACTCTCAGTAGTTAAGGGTCGCGGATCCGCCGCGTCACCGCTCTCAACAGGAGGTCTTTGTTTATGGCAGATCAAAAGCCGGTTGTCGGGATCATCATGGGCTCCAAGTCCGATCTGGGCGTTATGGAAGGCTGCACCGCCGAGCTCGAGGCGCTCGGTGTGCCCTATGAGCTTGTCATTGCGAGCGCACACCGCACGCCGGCGAAGGTCCACGAGTGGGCTTCGACTGCTGCCGACCGTGGCATTAAGGTGATCATTGCCGCCGCCGGCAAGGCCGCTCACTTGGGTGGTGTCGTGGCTGCCTTTACGCCGCTACCGGTTATCGGTGTGCCTATGAAGACGAGTGACCTGGGCGGTATGGATTCGCTGCTGTCGATGGTGCAGATGCCTTCGGGCGTACCCGTGGCCTGCGTTGCCATCAACGGCGCCAAGAACGCCGCCATCTATGCCACGCAGATCTTGGGCGCATGCGACCCCGAATACCGCAAGGTTATCGAGAAGATGAAGCAGGAGATGGCCGACGCCTAGGCGTTCCGCCGTTTCACCGCAGTATAAGGAGAGCCATGTCCGACTATCAGGGAAAACGATTCAAGGCTTCTCAGATTCCCGATCCGTCGAAGCCGGGTGCTGCCCGTGCGGCACAGCAGGGTCGGACATCCTCTCCTCAGCAGCCGCGCGCGCCGCGTCCCGTAACGCCGATGTCCCATCATCGCCGGGATACGCCGGCTGCATATCGCCCTTCGTCGTATGATACGGCCAAGAAAGAATCGCGTTCTACGAAACAGTCGGGCGCTGCTCCGTCGAGCTATACCGAGCCGCCGCGCAAAAAGCGCCGCTCCGTTATCCCCATCTTGCTCATCATTATTGGCATCGGCCTAATCGTTGCCGCCGCCGCCATCTTTATCAATGCACAGATTGGCTACAAGCAGGCGAGCGAGTCGTATCAGAAAATCGAGAAGCAATATGTAAGCGATAAGGACGCCAGCGGCGTGCCGATTATCGATTTTGATGCACTTGCTCAGACGAACCCCGAGATTGTGGGTTGGATTTACGCGCCGGGAACCAACATCAGCTATCCCGTGGTGCAGACCAACAACAACTCCAAATACCTCAACACGCTGTTTGACGGTACGGCTAACGCGTCCGGTGCCATTTTCTTGGATAGTGATGACACCGCGCCGGGAATGGTTGATCAGCAAACCACGATCTACGGACACCATATGAACGATGGGTCGATGTTCAACGTGATTTCGGACACCACTGATCAGGCGACGTTTGATAGCATCGAGTTTGTGTATTACATCACACGGGATGCTACGTATAAGCTGCGACCACTGGCGACCAAAGTTGTCGAGGACACGTATGCCAAGGCGCGCACGCCCAATTTTGAGGGCGATGACGGGCTCAAGAACTATCTGTCCGAGATGCTCGACGGTGCCTCTGCCGTGGCGAGCGATGCCACCGATCGTGCCGCTTCGGCAACCAAGGTCGTAACGCTTGTGACCTGTCGTTCGTTATCGCTGAGCAACACGCGTGCTGTCATGGTGCTCACGCCGGTCGAGGAATAAGTTGTTCGAGAGTAGCTAAAAAGCCCCGTTCCAAATTGGCTACTCGACGACGGTAAGGGAGAAATGATGCTCGAGAATGGCAAAACGATGCCTTCGGTTGATGCTTGGCTGCGCGAGGCCAAGGCCGATTCGTCGGCACCTGCGTGCGGTATGTATCTGACGCATAACGGTGTGGTGCGCGCGACGCCCAAGTCCGAGGCGCGCGGTGTCGAGACCGATGGCGTGGCGCCGGGCCACAAGGTGGGCGGCATGGTGTTCGGCTACGACGCCAGCAAGGTGCAGGCTGCTATCGAGGCCACGCGCGCGATGCCCGGCATCGGCTATGTGCGCGTGTGGCTGGCAAACGGCGAGCTTTCCGTGGGCGATGACATCATGCTCGTGCTCATTGGCGGAGACATTCGCCCACACGTGGTCGATGCCCTGCAGGCGCTCGTTGGCACCATCAAGAATGAATGCGTGAGTGAGGTCGAGCGCGAGGCGTAGAGGCTTGCGTCGATAGAAGGCTCGTTTATAAAAATGCCCGCCGGTACGTGTGATACCGGCGGGCATTTTGCGTTTTGGGCGCGGTGGACGCTACACGCGCGTCGCATCCTTGGGGCTCATGGTCATGCTCTGGAAGCGATTCTCCATAAAGTCATTATCGAAGTACTTGCCGTAGAACTGCGCAACGGGAATATCCGGTTCCGTGCCGTTAACGCGCTGATACCAATAATCGAGCGACTGCAGCGTCATAACGCCATCGACCAGCATAATGATGGTAAAGATGACGGTGGCCGAGTAGCGGCTCTTCCACGGAATCATGTTGATGAGCTTGAGTAGCCTCGGCAGCAGCAGCTTGATCCAGATGAGGCCACCCAGACCCCACAGGCAGGCGAAGCCCGTGCAGGTACGTCCGCCGGTAAGGACGGCGAGCGGATCGGGCATGCCAAAGAGCTTCATATGCGAGTAGCTCCACGAGACCACGCCAAACGAGGTTTGCATAAACCAGCCCACGAACACCTCAAAGCTTGCGCCGAGCAGCGCGCTCACCAAAAAGATAATGATGGGGTTCTTTTTGTAGAAGCGGTTGAGCACCATGGTCATGAGTACGGCGCCAAATCCGTAGATGGGGCTGAAGGGACCAAACAGCATGCCGGCGCGGTTCTGGTAGACGCCCGGGTCGTCGACCGTCATGTGCCAGATGTCCTCGGCGATCAGGCCGAGTATGCAGCAGACAAAGAATACCCAGAACAGGTTGAAGTAGTTGAGTTTGATGTAGCCTTCGCCGGTTTCATCGCGCCCGAGCATGCCCTCGGCGGCGTCGCGGTCGAGCATCTCCTGCAGGCGGCGCTGCAGCTCGCGCTCCTGGCGTAGCGTGGGGTCGACGGTGGCCGAAAGCGCGACGAGGATGCCGAGATGGATGGCAGGGCGAAGCAAGAAGGGCCCGATGCCCTGGAGCATCACGTCAACCAAAAGCTCGACGACGGTAAACGCGATAAGGATATAGGACAGACGGGCGGCATTGCGGCGCTGGTTCTTGATGAGGTCTAGGCCAAAGATGATCAAGATGACGGCACTGGCAGCCGAGAGCATGATGCCGGCGACGATAAGGCCGACTGCGACGAGCGTGTTGTCGCCGAGCTTGGCGGCGGCGTTGCCGTTGATGAGCGCGGTGATGACCTGCCACATAAAGGCGCCGACCGAGGGGAGCGTGCCCACGCCGGACAGGATGCACAGGACGGCGTACACCTTAATGATGAGGGGGATCTTCTTGACCTCCGTGGCGCTGGGGACGCTGGGGTCGAGTTCGTTTCGATCCATACATAACCTTTCTCGTTTTGCTGTAGGTACAAGGATACGCCGCCGACCTGCCAAAAGACAGGACGAACGTCCCAATTGCAACAATGCAAGCCCCAACGGCGGGCGAGACGCGTCGCAACGGAAGTATGCGGGATCGTCGGCCCCGAGGCGGTTGCCCAATAAAATGTTTGGCTGCAAAACGGATTATAAGCTCGGTGGGCTTTTAAAAAGCGCTGTTCATGCGCGGGAGTGCTTGTCTTGCCGTGCGTATAATAGGGCAGGTAACGCCAAATAACGAGGCTCTGAGGGGATGCCATGTCTCAAGAAACCATCCGCGCGGCCGAGCGCGCCGCGGGACAGGTGAAGACCATGTCGACGTATGATCCGGACTCCGACCAGCTGCATGAGGAATGCGGCATTTTTGGTGTGTGGGCGCCCGATCGCGACGTGGCTCGACTGACGTACTTTGGTCTGCGCGCGCTACAGCATCGCGGCCAGGAATCGGCGGGAATCGCCGTGGGTGATGGCGGCACGGTTATGGTTCGCAAGGACCTGGGACTGCTCGACCGCGTGTTCTCCAACGCCGACCTGTCGACGCTCTCCGGTCAGCTGGCCGTGGGCCACGTGCGCTATGGCACCGCCGGCGCCAAGAGCTGGGAAGCCTCGCAGCCGCATCTTTCTACTATCAACAGCGTCATTATCGCGCTTGCTCACAACGGCACTCTGGTCAACACCGACGAGCTGCGCCGCCAGCTGATTGAGCTCGGCGTGCCGTTCCTCTCCAATTCGGATTCCGAGGTCGCGACCAAGCTCATTGGCTACTTTACCCAGCGTACAGGCCATCTGCGTGAGGGCATTCGCAAGACCATGGAGCTCGTGCGCGGCGGCTACGCGATGACGCTCATCAACGAGCAGGCGCTCTACGCATTCCGCGATCCGCACGGCATTCGCCCGCTCGTGCTGGGCAAGCTGGTGGACGAGGGCCTGGACCAGGCCGATGCCGCATCCGTTTCGCAGCTGCCGTCGCAGGACGGCGCCGCTACGGTCGACTCCGCCGTCCGTGTCACGCGCGCCGGCGGCTGGGTCGTTGCTTCCGAGACCTGCGCACTCGACATCGTGGGTGCCGAGTACGTCCGTGACGTCCGTCCCGGCGAGATCTTGCGCATCAGCGCCGAGGGTCTGGTATCCGAGCAGGGCGTGCCTGCCGCCGAAGAGCCCGCCAACTGCATCTTTGAGCAGGTCTACTTTGCCCGCCCCGACTCCATCATGAACGGCAAGAGCGTCTATGCCTGCCGTTACGACATGGGTCGTCAGCTGGCACACGAGGAGCCCGTCGAGGCCGACCTGGTCATCGGCGTGCCCGACTCCGGCCTGCCGCCCGCGGAGGGCTATTCGCACGAGAGCGGCATTCCCTTTGGCGAGGGCCTCATCAAGAACCGCTACGTGGGCCGTACGTTTATCGAGCCTACGCAGGAGTTGCGCGCCATGGGCGTGCGTATGAAGCTTAACCCGCTGCGCGACAACATCGAGGGCAAGCGCCTGGTCGTCATCGACGACTCCATCGTGCGTGGCACCACCATGGTGCAGCTCGTCAAGATGCTGCGCAACGCCGGCGCCAAGGAGATTCATATCCGCATCAACTCGCCCGAGGTCATCTGGCCGTGCTTCTACGGTATCGATACCGACGTACAGTCGCAGCTTATCAGCGCCAACAAGACGGTCGACGAGATTTGCGAGTATATCGGCGCCGATTCGCTGGCCTTCCTTTCGGTCGAGGGCCTGCTTAAGGTCATGCCCAAGGGCGGTTACTGCGATGCGTGCTTTACCGGCCGCTACCCCGTGGCGATTCCCGAGAGCTTTGGCCGCGACAAGTTTATGGAGGGCTTTAAGCCCCGCAACTTGGATAAGCCGCTGCACTTTGACGACGACGCCGTGGTCGAGAAATACGACGACCGCAGCTGGGAAGAGAAGCACGGCGAGGCCTAAAACCTGCCATGTGGGGACAGGTTTATTTTGGTAGGTTTTACCTGCTGTTTTGTTGATATGACGGCGTGTGCTGTTATGACACACGCCGAAATGAACGCAACTATGAGCACCGTTTGGCGCCCGCGCGGCGCCACGGTAGTGGGAGAGGAAGGCTCAGATGAGCGACAGCAAGCATGTGACGTATGAGGACGCCGGCGTCGATACCGCCGAGGGCGGCCGCGCCGTCGACGCCATTAAGCAAATGGTTAAGGACACCAACCGTCCCGAGGTCATCGGCGGTATCGGTGGCTTTGGTGGCTTATTCTCGGCCGCCGCGCTTAAGGATATGGAAGACCCGATTCTGATCAGCGGTACCGACGGCGTGGGCACCAAGCTCGTGCTCGCCCAGATCATGGACCGTCACGAGACGGTGGGCCAGGACCTGGTCGCCATGTGCGTCAACGACATTTTGGCTTCGGGCGCCGAGCCGCTGTTCTTCCTGGACTACGTTGCCATCGGCCACATTGAGGCCGAGCACATGGCAAAGATCATCAAGGGCGTGGCCGATGGCTGCAAGCTCGCGGGCTGCGCGCTCGTGGGCGGCGAGATGGCCGAGCACCCCGGCGTCATGGCTCCGGCCGACTACGACCTTGCCGGCTTTACCGTGGGCGTCGTCGACCGTCCCAAGATGCTCGATCCCGCAAACGTCCGCCCCGGCGACGTGATTCTGGGCCTGCCTTCCACCGGCGTGCACTCCAACGGTTACTCGCTCGTGCGCAAGGTTATTGGCGTCGACGGCATTAAGCCGGGCACGCCCGAGGCCGCCGCTAAGGCCGAGGAGCTGAGCCGTCCGCTCGAGGAGCTCGGCGGCGCATCGCTGGCAGACGCCCTGTTGGCTCCCACGCGCATCTATGTCAAGCCGATTCTTGAGTTGCTCCGCGGCGGCGCCAACGTGCACGCTATCGCTCACATCACTGGCGGCGGTATTACCGAGAACCTCAACCGCGCGCTCGCCGACGACGTCGACGCCGTGGTCACCCGCAACGGTGCCGAGATGGGCTGGGACGTTCCGCCCGTCATCACCTACGTGTCGCGCCAGGCCGAGCTCGCGCCCAACGAGGCATGCAAGACCTTCAACATGGGCGTTGGCCTGTGCCTGATCGTCGCCCCCGAGGACGAGGCCGCGGTTACCGAGGCCCTGGTCGCGCTGGGCGAGAAGCCGTTCCGCGTGGGCGAGTGCGTCGAGGGTTCCGGTAAGGTCGTGTACTCCGATGAGCGCTAACGAGCAGATGGCTGCCGCCGAGGGCCTGGACTTTGTGCCCTATACCCGTCCGACCGGCACCGATACGGCCGAGCCGCTCAAGATCGGTGTGCTCATCAGCGGTTCGGGTACCAACCTGCAGGCGCTGATCGATTTGATCGCCGCCGGCAAGCTCAACGCTTCGATTGAGCTTGTGGTGTCGAGCCGTCCTTCGGCTAAGGGTTTGCAGCGCGCTGAGCGCGCGGGCATCCAGACGCTCACACTGTCCAAGGATGTCTACGCCGACCCCATCGCCGCCGACGAGATCATCGCGCACGAGCTTCTCGAACGCGGCTGCGAGTATGTGGTCATGGCCGGCTACATGCGCATGGTGCACACGCCGCTGCTGGCGGCGTTTCCCAACCGCGTGGTCAACTTGCATCCGGCGCTGCTGCCGAGTTTTACCGGTGCGCATGCGATTGACGACGCCTTTGCGCGCGGAGTCAAGGTAACTGGCGTGACCGTGCATTTTGCCAACGAGATCTACGACAACGGTCCCATCATCGCCCAGCGCGCGCTGGCTGTCGAGGAAGGCTGGGATGTCGACACGCTCGAGGAGCACATCCACGCGATTGAGCACGTGCTGTATCCCGAGGTCGTGCAAATGCTCGCCGACGGCCGCGTCCACGTGCTGGAGAGCGGCAAGGTCGCAATTGACGCGCCTCGCGGCTAGCGGCGCACAGTACAATTTAGTCGAGTAGTCAGGGTGGTCATTGGCGCCAAGGCGCACGTGGCCACCCTTTGTTTTGGGTAGTCACCTGCGACGTTCTTTAACGACTAGTCATTCAAGAACGTCGCAGGTGACTAGATGAGAGAGGTGAGCGCATGGCGGATAACGAAGCGCTGTTTACGCCTGAGCTGGTGTTTTTTGATTGGGAGTGTGCGACGCCGGATGAGGTGTTTGCGCGGCTCGAGGGCGAGCTTGCACCACGTGGCTACATTGCCGACGGTTGGCTCGACGCCGTTCGCACGCGCGAGGATGCCTATCCCACGGGTCTTGCCATGCCGGCGGCAAACATTGCCATTCCGCATACCGATTCGGGGTTTGTGGCCAAGCCCTATATCGCGGTGGTGAAGCCCGCCGCGCCCGTGACATTTAACGCTATGGCTGGCATGGGCGCTCCGGTGCCGGCGCAGATCGTCATCAATCTGGGCATCGCAGAGCCGGGCGGTCAGGTCGAGGCCCTGCAGGCGCTCATGAACATCTTTATGGACGCCGATGCCGCAGCCGACGTGCTCGGCCAAACCACGCCGCAGGGCATGGTCGACGCCATCCGCCGCCACTTCTAAGGTGGGGCTGAGTCGGCACTTGGGGACGTTCCTTTTCTGCCGGCAGTAAGGGACAGTCCCCAAGTGCCGGCACATAAAGAACGTTCCCAAGTGCCAAGTGCCGCATCTGTCCCCTTTGCACCAAAATGGTGCAGATTAACCTGTCCCCAATGCACCAAGCGTGCCGCGGGGGCCGCGTTGTGACACAATGGCGTTTGTTCGATTCGTTATGCGAAAGGCCAACTATGGCAAATAAGAAAAAGAACCCCGCGCCCGAGCCGACGCCCGAGCAGCAGGCTCGCGTCGCCTCTAGCTCTCGCAAGAAGCAGCGCAAGACGTACGTGTCTAAGACCGTTAAGATCGTCCTGGTGGTCATCGGCGTGCTGGCGATGCTGCTTTCCGTCTCGGCGATGGCGTGCTCCGGCCTTATGTCGCAGGCCGAGGACACCTCGGGCTACAAGCTGACCGGCGGTGTTGCTGCTACTATCAACGGCACCAACCTCACCGAGGACACCGTGACCAAGCAGATCATGAGCATGCGCACGTCCTACGGCTACACCAAGGACAAGGACTGGGCACAGTACCTGGTCGACAACGACCTCACGCCCAAGAAGTATCGCAAGCAGCTTATCGACTCCTACACGCAACAGATTCTGCTTCAACAGGCACAGAAGGAGAACGGCGTGACGGTGTCGGACGAGGAGGTCGAGAAGGCATGGAAGGACGCGTGCAAGAGCGCGGGCGGTGCCAAGGCCTTTAAGAAGACCCTCAAGACCTACGGCTATACCGAGGACACCTACAAGGATTCGCTCAAGGAGAGCCTGGCGCAGCAGAAACTCAAGGATGCCGTGGCGCCCACCAGCAAGCCCAAGGACAGCGAGATCGTCGATTACATCAACGAGAATCTGTCTAACTACAACGATGCTCGCCGCTCGTCGAACATCCTGATCAAGGTTGATTCCGACGCCTCCGACGAGGACAAGGCTGCCGCCAAGGCCAAGGCGCAGGAGTGCCTGGACAAGATCAACTCCGGTGAGCTGAGCTTTGAGGACGCCGTTGAGCAGTACTCCGAGGACACCGGTTCCAAGGAGAAGAAGGGCGATGTGGGCTGGGATAAGCTCACCACCTTCGTCGACAGCTACCAGACGGCGCTCGAGGGGCTCAACAAGGGCGACGTGAGCGGAGTCGTCGAGTCGACCTATGGTTACCACATCATCAAGTGCACCGACTACTTCCATGTCGATAATCAGGTTGATGACATCAACCAGGTGCCCAAGGCCATCAAGAAGTATGTCTCCAACGTGGTGAAGACGCAGGCGGCCAGCACCGCGTACAGCGAGTGGCTAGAGCAGTACAAGAAGGATGCCGACATCACCGTTAACCCCATGCCCAAAGACGTGCCATACAACGTCAGCCTGAAGGGCGTCACCAAGAGTTCGACCGACGATTCGTCGACGACTGAGTAATCATGGGGCGGTGCTCGCGCGAGTGCCGCCCACGCTATTAGAGAGGATTTGCAGATGACCAACGAAGAGCTGCAGAAGGAAATGATCGCGGCCATGAAGGCCAAGGACAAGGTTCGCCTGTCCATCATTCGCCAGGTTAAGGCCGAGGTGAAGAATATCGAGGTTAACGAGCGCCGCGATGTGACCGAGGAAGACGTCAACAGCATGATCAAGCGTCTGATCAAGCAGACGAGCGAGACGCTGGAGATGTCCATCAAGGCCGGCACCGACCAGGAGCGTACCGACAACCTGACCGAGCAGGTCAAGATCCTGGAAAGCCTGCTGCCCGCGCAGGTTTCGGGCGAGGAGCTCGAGGCCCTGATCGAGCAGGTTATCGCCGAGCTGGGCGCCACGTCCAAGAAGCAGATGGGCCAGGTTATGGGCGCTCTGGGCAAGGCCACCGGCGGCAACTTCGACAAGCCGGCCGCGGCAAAGATCGTCGGCGCAAAGCTTGCGTAATGGCTGGTCGACACATAGCCGATGCTGAGGGGCGTGACCATTGCGGTCGCGCCCCTTTTTGGGCGCTCATTGGGGACAGACTTAAATGAGTGCCCAATGAGCGGGTACTCATTTAAGCCTGTCCCCAATGAGTGGGTGGAAGGTTGCGGGTTCTTTACGGGAATGTAGTGTGGGCTGCGGAAACGTGGTTCTTTCCGTAAAATAGAGCAATTCGTGTAAACGCAGGGAAGGGACATTCATGGCAGACATGATCGAGATCAAGCATCTCAACAAGTACTTTGGCGACCTGCATGTGCTCAAAGATATCAATCTCACTGTCAAGCGCGGCGAGAAGCTCGTAATGATCGGGCCTTCCGGTTCGGGTAAGTCGACGCTCATCCGTTGCGTCGATTATCTGGAGGAGCCCACGTCGGGCGAGGTCGTCATCGACGGTACGCCGCTCACCAAAAAGAACCACCTGGAGATGGCTCGCAAGTATAGTTCCATGGTGTTTCAGCAGTTCAACCTGTATCCCAACATGACGGTGCTGGGCAACCTGACGCTCGCGCCCATCAAGCTGCAAAAGAAGAGCAAGGAGGAGGCGACCGAGATCGCCATCGCCGCGCTCAAGCGCGTCGGCATGGCGCATAAGGCCGGCGAGTATCCGCAGAATCTCTCGGGTGGTCAGCAGCAGCGCATCGCCATCGCCCGTGCCCTATGCACCAAGCAGCCCATCATCCTGTTTGACGAGCCGACCTCGGCGCTCGACCCCGAGATGGTCCAGGAGGTTCTGGACGTTATGATTGAGCTCGCGCAGGAGGACATCACCATGATCTGCGTGACGCACGAGATGGGCTTTGCGCGCCAGGTGGCCGACCGCGTCATCTTTATGGAGGACGGCCGCATCCTGGAGGAGGGCACGCCCGAGCACTTCTTCGATAACCCCGAGAACCCGCGCTGCCGCGAGTTCCTGTCCAAGATTCTGCACTAGGCGCGGTGATGGACATGACGGATATGACGAGGGCGGCCGTGTCGCGCCGTCACTTTTTGCAGCTGGCGGGCGCCGGCATGCTTGCGCTGACGGGGACCGCGCTTACCGGTTGCGGCAACTCCACCAGTGGCGAGGGCTCCGACAAGGGGTCCAAGCTTGCGGCCATCAAGTCGCGTGGCCATCTGAATGCCGGCGTTAAGAAGGACGTTCCCGGCTACGGTTATTACGACACCGCCAAGGGCCGCTTTGAAGGTATGGAAGTCGATTTGTGCTACCAGATTGCCGCTGCCGTCTTTGGTGTGAGCTACAAGGATGCTCGCGCCCAGGAGCTAGTCGAGTTTACCGACGTAACGCCCAAGACGCGCGGTCCGCTGATCGATAACGGCCAACTCGACGTGGTCGCGGCGACCTACACCATCACCGACGAGCGCAAGAAGAGCTGGGATTTCTCGACGCCGTACCGCACCGATTACGTGGGACTCATGGTCAAGAAGCGTTCGGGTTTTACCTCGATTGAGGACCTGGACGGCAAGGTCATCGGCGTGAGCCAGGGTGCTACCACGCAGGGCCTGATCGAGCAGATGATCAAGGACAACGGCTTTAGCTGCAAACCCGAGTTTAGGGCCTTTAGCGGCTACCCCATCATCAAGAGTTCGCTCGACGCCGGTAATATCGATGTCTTTGCCATGGACCGCTCCACGCTGGCCGGTTACATGAACGAGACCGTTGAGCTGCTGCAGCCCGAGGTTAAGTTTGGCGAGCAGGGCTACGGCGTGGCGACCAAGAAGGGCTGCGACCTTTCGGCCGTGGTCGATCAGGTGATTTGCGATCGCCTGGCCGACGGCTGGCTCGACCAAGAGGTCAAGACCTGGGGTCTTGTATAGGCGCATCGTCCAAGGAAGGAATCAAATGCTCGAAGGATTATTTGACGCCGACCGTTGGTCGACGACATTTCAAAACATGGGGCCCTTCTGGGAGGGCTTTGGCGTGACGCTGCAGGTGGTCGTTGCCGGTCTGCTGCTGTCGCTGGTGCTGGGCACGCTGCTGGGCGTGTTCTCTACCACTCGCTCGCGCGTGCTGCGCGCCATAAGCCGCGTGTACGTGGAGTTTTACCAGAACACCCCGTTGCCCGTGCAGGTGCTCTTTATGTACATGGCCGGTCCGCAGTTTTTGCAGGCCATAACCGGTGCCGACCAGCCGGTGCGCATCGCGCCGTTCGTGCTGGGCTTCTTGGGCGTGGGTCTGTATCACGCGGCCTACATTTCGGAGGTCATCCGCACTGGTATCGAGGCGGTTCCGCGCGGTCAGATGGAGGCGGCCCAGAGCCAGGGCTTCACCCGTGCGCAGGCGTACTGGTACATCGTGCTGCCCCAGACCTTCAAGATCATTTTGCCGCCGCTGTGTAACCAGGCGCTCAATCTGGTCAAGAATACGTCGGTACTGGCGCTTGTGGCCGGCGGCGACCTTATGTACCGTTCCGACAATTTTGTGAGTCTGTACGGTTATCTGCAGGGATACATCGTCTGCTGCCTTATGTACTTCATCATCTGCTTTCCGCTCGCCATGCTGGTGCAGTGGCTCGAGCGCCGCTCCAAGGAGCGTCCGCGCGGTGTGAGCCTGGCCGAGCTGGGGCTCGACAACGTAGAGGAGGCCTAGCGCATGGAAATCTTCAACGCGACCAATCTGCTCTACATTTGGGGCGGCTTTGTTAAGACAATCGAGATCTCGGCGCTGTCGATCTTTTTCTCGCTCATCTTTGGCACGGTACTGGCGCTCGTTAAGAGCTATGCGCCCCGCCCGTTCCGTATTTTGGTGAGTGCCTATATCGAGCTGTTCCGTTGCACACCGAACCTGCTGTGGATCCTGTTTATCTACTTTACGGTGCAGGGTTTGGACATTGTGATTTCGACCATCGCCTTTACGCTGTTTACCAGCGCTGTTATGGCCGAGATTGTGCGCGGCGGCCTCAACTCGATTCCGCGCGGCCAGTTTGAGGCGGCGCAGAGCCAGGGCTTCGGCTTCTTTGCCACCATGCGCTACATCATTCTGCCGCAGACGTTTAAGACGATCATTCCGGCGCTGTTTAGCCAGTGCACGACCGTCATTAAGGACAGCTCGTATCTTTCGGGTATTAACGTGGCCGAGCTCATGTACACGGCAAACGTCGTGATGGCCCACGCGATCGATCTGTCGCAGGTGCTTATGCTCTACGGCCTGGTGTTTGCGATGTACTTTGTGCTCAACTTTGGTATCTCGCTGCTGGTTCGCGCATATCAGAGGCGAATGGTGGCAGCGTAGAATGTGGCAAAGGGACAGCCCCTTTGTCACATAGAGAAAGGAATCGCGATGAGCGATCTGGAGAATAAGAAGAATCCTGTGGTCATTACCATCGCGCGCGACTTTGGCGCCGAGGGCCACGAGATTGGTCGCATGCTTGCCGACGAGTTGGGGATTCCGCTGTATGACAACGAGCTGCTGGTGCGCGCGTCGCTGCGCACGGGCGAGTCGCTCGATAAGATGGCCGCCTACGACGAGCGTCTGGCTGTGGAGAACATGGCGTTCCTGCCCGACCGCTACGATGCGCGTTCGTACTCGGATAAGTTGTTCCAAAAGATGAGCCAGGTGATCTTGGACCTGGGCGAGACCGAGAGCTGCATTATCGAGGGTCGTCTGTCCGATTATCTGCTGCGCAATAATCCCAACCATATTGCCGTGCTGGTGACCGCCCCCTTTGAGGACCGCGTCGAGATCGTGCGCAAGAAGCGCGGACTTAACAAAAAGAAGGGCGCCAAGTTGGTCAAGCAGCAGCAGAAGGCGCGCGAGGCGTTCTATAAGCGCTATAGCGCCGGCAAGTGGAAGATGACGAGCGGTAAAGACATCGTCGTCAACCGCGCCAAGCTGGGCCGCGAGGGTTGCAAAAACGTCATCGCCGCTGCCTACCGCTACAAGGTGGCACAGCTCGAAGGCTAACCGACCAAAACCACCACAAAGGTGCCTGTCCCCATCGTGGCGGTCGGTCGGCCGACATAGAAAAAAGTCCCCGCCGGGCGTGTGCTCGACGGGGACTTTGCCGTTTGATGGCTAGCGCTGAGGGTGATTACTCGCCCAGCAGGCTCTTGGTGATCGAAGCGGCGGCCTTCTTGCCGGCGCCCATCGCCAGAATGACCGTAGCGGCACCGGTGACGATGTCGCCGCCGGCCCAGATGCGGGGATCGGTGGTCTGGCCGGTCTCCTCGTCGGCGACGATGTAGCCCCACTTGTTGAGCTCCATCTTGCCGCCGATCTTCTTTGCGAAGGGGTTGGCGTTGGTGCCGATAGCCGAGATCGCGACGTCGCAGGGGATCTCCTCGATGGCGCCCTCGATGGGCACCGGGCGACGACGGCCGGACTCGTCGGGCTCGCCGAGTTCCATCTTCTGGACCTTGACGGCGCACACGGAGCCGTCCTCGCCGGCGACAAACTCGAGCGGGGAGACGAGCGGCAGAACCTCGACGCCTTCGGCCTTAGCATGGTGCAGCTCGGCGCGACGGCAGGGCATCTCGTCCTCGGTACGACGGTAGGCGATGATGGCATGCTCGGCGCCCAGGCGCTTGGCAGTACGGACGGCGTCCATAGCCACGTTGCCGCCGCCAAAGACGACGACGTTCTTGCCGTGCTTGGTGGGGGTGTCGTACTCGGGGAACTTGTTGGCCTTCATCAGGTTCACGCGGGTGAGGTACTCGTTTGCGAAGAAGACGTTGGGCAGGTTCTCGCCGGGGACGTTGAGGAACTTGGGCAGGCCAGCGCCGGTCGCCACGTAGATGGCGTCGAAGCCCTGCTCGAACAGCTCCTCGGCCGTGGCCATGTTGCCTACGACGGAGTTGTACTCAAACTTGACGCCCATGTCCTCCAGGCCGTCAATCTCGCGCTTGACGACTGCCTTGGGCAGACGGAACTCGGGGATGCCGTAGACCAGCACGCCGCCGCCGGTGAAGAAGGCCTCAAAGACGGTGACGTCAAAGCCGTTACGGGCGAGCTCGCCGGCGCAGGTGATGCCGGACGGGCCGGAGCCGACGACGGCGACCTTCTTGCCGTTCTTGGGGGCCATCTTGGGCGTGGAAGCGAGCTCGGGGCGGTCACCCAGGAAGCGCTCGAGCTGGCCGATGGCCACGGGCTCGGACTTCTTACCACGGATGCACTTGCCCTCGCACTGGTTCTCCTGCGGGCAGACGCGGCCGCAGATGGCGGGAAGCATGGAGTCCTCGCGGATGGTATCGAGAGCGCCGCCGAAGTCCTTCGCGCGGATCTGCTCGATAAAGCGGGGAATGTTGATGTTGACGGGGCAGCCCTCAACACAGAACGGCTTCTTGCAGTTGAGGCAGCGCTCAGCCTCGGCCAGCGCCATCTCCTCGGTGAAGCCCTTGTCGACGGGGCGGAAGTCGCAGGCGCGCTCGGCAGCCGGCTCCTCGTTATCGGGGGTGCGGGGCGACTTCATATCGGCAACGAAACGACCGTTAACTAGTGGCATGCGCAGCTCTTTTCCTCATAGGCCTTGAGGGACTCGCCCTCTTCGGAACGGTAAGCGGCCTGGCGGGCACGAAGGTCATCCCAGTCGACCAGGGTGGCATCGAAGTCGGGGCCGTCGACGCAAGCGAACTTGGTCACGCCGCCCACCTCGACGCGGCAGCAGCCGCACATACCGGTGCCGTCAACCATGATGGGGTTGAGCGACGCGGTGATGGGGGTGTCGTACTTCTGGGCGGTGAGGGTCGAGAACTTCATCATCGGAACGGGGCCGACGCAGAAGACCTGGCTCACGGCCTTGTCCTGCAGCAGGCGCTCCAGCGGAGCGGTGACAACGCCCTGCTCGCCGTAGGAGCCGTCGTCGGTGGTGATGTGGATGTGGTCCTCGTCGAGGAGCTCGCGGAACTGGTCCTCCATGAGCAGGAGGTCCTTGGTGCGGGCGCCCATGATGGCGTGCACCTCGTGGCCGGTCTCGACCAGGTGCTTGGCGACCGGGAAGGCAATTGCCAGGCCGACGCCTCCGCCAATGACGGCGCAGGGGCCCTCGGCCATCTCGGTGGGAACGCCCAGCGGGCCCACGACGTCGCGCAGCGACTCGCCGGCCTCGTAGGTGGAAAGCATCTCGGTGGTCTTGCCGATCACCATGAAGATGAACTCGACCCAGCCCTCGTCACCGTTCCAGCCGGCCAGGGTAAACGGGACGCGCTCGCCCGTCTCGTTGGCGCGAACCATGAGGAACTGTCCAGCGTGCGCATGCTTGGCGATTGCGGGCGCCTCGATGCGGAACTTGAACACCTTCTCCGAGAACTGCGTCTTCTCCAGGATCTTATACATAGAACCCCTCTCTTGTTAGGGCCGCCGAACCGTGCCTCCACGGAAATGGACGGTAGCCCGAGTAAAACCGTACGCGCACAGGCGTTGTGCAGACATACGGTGCAAATTATACCCTCATGGACATGTCACTTACGTGTGTCTTCGGCGGTTGGGAGCAGGGTTTATCCACTTCGACCTGCCAAAGGGGGAGAGGTTTATTTTGGCAGGTTTTATCAGGCAAAACGGCAAAGGGGGCCGGCCTCGCGCTTCGGTGAGGCCGGCCCCCTTTGGAGCGTTGCATATGTATAGCGGCACAGGGTCTATTGCGACGCAGCCGCCGCGGCGTTTCCGCAGATGAAACCTGCCAAAATAAACATCCCTAAATGGTAGGTTTTAGTGCTTGCCGTTGGCGGAAGCGGCGCCGTTTACGTGATCGCGGGCGTAGATTACGCCGTGGACGATGGCCAGACCGGCGGCATCTGCGGCGCGGGCGCAGGTGTCCTGGAAGTCCTCGGCCTCGCGGGCGCGCAGCTGCTTGAGCACATAGTCTGCCACGGCCATCTTGCCGGGAGGATTGCCGATGCCGGTGCGGATACGGCTAAAGTCGCGGCTGCCCATCTTGTCGATGATGGAGCGCAGGCCGTTGTGGCCGGCGTGGCCGCCGCCCACCTTAACACGTACGTCGCCGGCGGGAATGTCGAGCTCGTCGTGAATCACGAGTAGCTCCTCGGCCTTGATCTTGTACTCGCGGCAGAGCTTGGAGATGGGGCCACCCGAGGTGTTCATGTACGACTGCGGCTTGACCAGTACAATCTGGCGCTTGCCGCCCTCTTCCTCGGGATCGTTGATGTTGATGAGCGCGACCTCGGCGCCGGCCTGGTTTTTCCAGTACGTGACGCCGGCCTGACGGGCCAGCTCGTCGATCGCCTTAAAGCCGGCGTTGTGGCGGGTCTCGGCATATTCCTCGCCCGGGTTGCCAAGTCCGGCAACCATGCGAATCTTAAGCGGCTGTGCAGCTGCCATATTTGTCCTTCCGTTACACATAAAAGTTTAATCAACGACAAAGGCTACCACGCCCGCCGAAGGCGAGACTTCGTTTCAGCGAAATCCCACCAGACAAAAGCACGGCCGCGGCAGAGCGAGCCGCCGAAACAGAAGAAACCCCCGCGCGACCTTTGCGAAGCAAGGGGGAGCGCGGGGGTTTCTTCTGTTTCGGCGGCGATGCGCCGGGTTGCAAGGACGATGCGACTACAGCGCGAAGTCGCCGCCGACGAGCGTGGAGACGGGCTCCTCGTGGTAAACGGCGGAGATGGCCTGAGCGAACTCCTCGGCGACCGAGATGGTCTTGATCTTGCCGCCGACCTCGACAGGAATGGCGTCGGTGACGAGGCACTCGACGATCGGGGCGTCATTCAGACGCTCGATGGCCGGACCGGAGAAGATGCCGTGGGTGGCGCAGACGTAGATGTCGCCAGCGCCCATAGCCTTGAGCTCCTTGACGTTGGCGCACAGGGTGCCAGCGGTGTCGATCATGTCGTCGTTGATGATGCAGGTCTTGCCCTTGATGTCACCGATGATGCCCATGACCTCGGCGGCGTTGTGGCGCGGACGGCCCTTGTGGGCGATGGCCAGGTCGCAGCCGAGCATGTCGGACAGCTTCTTGGCGGCCTTGGCGCGGCCCACATCGGGGGAGACGACAACCAGGTTGTCGGTGTCGAAGTGCATGTCGTTGTAGTACTGGCCAAACAGCGGCAGCGCGGACAGGTGGTTAACCGGGATATCGAAGAAGCCCTGAATCTGGCCCTGGTGCAGGTCGAGGGTGATGATGCGGTTGACGCCAGCGCGCTCGAGCAGGTTGGCGACGAGGCGGGCGGTGATGGGCTCACGCGGGCCGGCCTTGCGGTCCTGGCGGGCATAGCCGTAGTGGGTGATAACGGCAGTGATGGAGCGGGCGGATGCGCGCTTGGCAGCGTCGGTGGCGATGAGCAGCTCCATGAGCATGTCGTTGACGTTGCCGCCGGCCACGGACTGAATCAGGAAGACGTCGGCGCCGCGGACGGTCTCGTCGTAGCGGGCGTAAATCTCACCGTTGGCGAACTGCTTTAGCGTAAGGCCCGAAAGCTCGACCCCAAGGTACTCAGCAATCTTCTGAGCGAGGGGACGGTTGGAGGAACCGGAATACACGCGGATGGACTTGCGCATATTCTCCGACTTCTCGGGATCATTAATCGGCATTACCCTTCTCCTTTATATCGAATGCCATATAGATGCCTTTTTGCATTGTAACCGCGCGACGGGGTTTATCGAGTCCTGATAACGTCTTTACCGTCAACGGACACGAACCGACCACTCATCCGGTTGCGCAGGTCACGATAGAAAAAGGAGCCGCCCCCCCACGGGAACAGCTCCTTAGATGCTTGGTAAAACGTTATACCTCGTCGTCCTCGTGCAGACGGCGGCGGTAATCGGCGGCCCAGCCCTCAATGTTTACCTGACGGGCACGACCCAGGCCAAGTGCGTCGGCCGGGACCGGCTCGGTGATGACGGAGCCGGCGGCCACGAGCGCGCCGTCGCCGATCTGGGCGGGCGCGACCATCATGGTGTCGGAACCGATGAAGGCGTCCTTGCCGATGACGGTCTTGTGCTTGTGCACGCCGTCGTAGTTGCAGGTGATGGAGCCTGCGCCCACGTTGACGCCGGAGCCCATGGTGGTGTCGCCGATGTAGGACAGGTGCGGCACCTTGGAGCCCTCGCCGATCGTGGACTTCTTGATTTCCACGTGTGTGCCGGCCTTGGAGCCGTCGAGCATGTGGGTGCCCGGGCGCAGGTAGGCGCGCGGGCCGCAGTCGACGCCGTTCTCAATGACGG
Source organism: Coriobacteriaceae bacterium (assembly GCA_025992755.1). GTDB lineage: Bacteria > Actinomycetota > Coriobacteriia > Coriobacteriales > Coriobacteriaceae > Collinsella. The sequence goes on along the minus strand of DAJPGF010000001.1, from coordinate 2,125,249 downwards.
CCTCGATGGCGATGGTCTCATCGATGGTGCAGCCGCTGCCGACGGTGGTGTCGGTGAGGCGACTGTTGGGGCCGAGCTGGCATTCCTCGCCCACGGTGACGTGGCCGATCAGATGCGTCTGCGGCCACACGACGGTGTCGCGGCCGATAACGGCGTCGGGGCCGATCCAGGCCTGCGTGGGATCGATGAACGTGACGCCCTCGGCCATCCAGTGCTCGTTGATGCGGTCGCGCGCAATGGCGGTGAGCTGCGCGAGCTGGATGCGGCTGTTGACGCCCAGGCCGTCGCGGTAGTCATCGCAGTGGAAGATGGAGACCGCCTGGCCGTGACCCTTGAGGATTTCGAGCATGTCGGGCAGGTAGTACTCGGACTGCGCGTTGTCGTTGCCGATCTCGTTAATGTGGGCGGCGAGCTGCGCGCCGTCAAAGGCGTAGCAGCCGGCGTTGCACTCCAGCAGCGTGGCGGCCTGCTCGGGCGTGCAGTCCTTCTGCTCGATGATACGCTCGATCTGACCATCGGCGCCCAGCTTGATGCGGCCGTAGCCGAAGGGGTCGGGCGGGGTCATGGTCATGACGGTGCAGGCGAGCTCGCCGGTGGCGACGGTTTGCGCGAACTTGGCGACGGTGTCGGCGGTGATGAGCGGCAGGTCGCCGTTGAGCACCACGACGGGGCCTTGCGCGATGCCGCAGGCCTCGAGCGCGACCTTCACGGCGTGGCCGGTGCCCAGGCGCTCGGTCTGCTCGACGCACTCGACCTTGGTAGCGCTGTTGGCATAGGCGCCGTCGATGAGGGCGCGCATCTCGTCGGCGTGGCTGCCGATGACGACCACGACGCGGCTGCAGCCGGCCTTGATGGTGGCGTCGACGATCCACTGAACCATGGGCTTGCCCAGGATCTTGTGCGAAACCTTGCAGTGGTTCGACTTCATGCGGGTGCCCTCGCCGGCAGCGAGGATAATTGCGGTTGCGTCCATGTGATCTCCTGTTACGTTATAGAGACGTGTGTTTGGAAACGATACACGGCGCAATATGATACCGCAGGCATATGTTGAGCGCGTAGCGATTGGTTTGCGGCGGTTGGGGCTTGCGCCGCCGTCGTGGCGTTGGCGGTGCTGCGGAGCTGTCTTTTGAGCGAGGGGACGGGGGTGCCCGTGGACAACATACAAGAGGAGTTTGGCGGCGAGCCCGTCGCGGCGTTCTCGATGTCGCATCCGGCTGTGCCGGCACTCTATATTGTGCTGACGCTGGGGCTCACCATGTTCTCGATGCAGCCGGTGCTGATTGCGCTGTCGCTTGCGGGCGGGCTGGCGTATGGATTTGCGACGCGTGGGGCTGCCCGCACGCTGGGCACACTCCGCTGGCAGCTGCCGGTGATTTTGATTATCGCGCTGGTCAATCCGCTGTTTAGCGCCTCGGGCTCGACGGAGTTGTTCCGTATTGGTATGCGCGCGGTGTATCTGGAAAGCATGGTATACGGCCTGTGCATGGGCGGGCTGTTTGTGGCGAGCGTGCTGTGGTTTGAGGCCGCGGCGTCGATGCTCGAATACGACAAGGTGCTCGCGCTGCTGGGCAATGCCGCACCGGTGATTGCGCTCATGATCTCGATGTGCATGAGGCTTATCCCGCAGTTTTTACGCCGCGGTCGTACGGTGCTGGCGGTGCAGGATGCGATTGATGTGCCGGGCCGCGCGCCCACCGATCCCGTGCGATCGCGCCTGCGGGCGTCGAGCGTGTTGATGGGCTGGGGCATGGAAGATTCGCTGGAGCGCGCGGACGCGATGCGCTCGCGCGGGTGGGGTGCCGCGACACGTCGTACGACGTATGCGCGGTATCGACTGGGGCGCAGCGACGTTGCCGCGCTGGTCGGGCTCGCGCTGTTTGGTGCTGCCGCGGTGGCCGTGGCGGCGACCGCGACGACGCAGTATTCGTTTTATCCGCAGCTCTCGGTGCCGGCGCCGTGGCTGGGCTATGTCGTGTACGCTGCCTGGATGATGTTGCCTTGCGTGTCGCACGCGATTGATGAGAAGAGGTTTGGCTGATGGCTCGGTTGGATAGGAGCTCGGCGGCGGGTGTGGCATATGGCTCGGCCGCGCTGGCGATTGAGGTGCGGAGCCTGAGCTTTGCCTACCCCGATGCTGATGCTGCGGTGCTCGAGGGGCTCGACTGGTCTGTTCCCCAAGGTGCGTTTGCGCTGCTTGTTGGCGGTACCGGTTCGGGCAAGTCGACGCTGCTGTCGCTGCTCAAGCCCGAGATCGCTCCAGCGGGCGAGCGCACTGGTGATGCGCGCGTGCTGGGCGAGAACGTTGCCGACATGGACGTGCGGGCATCGGCGGAGCGCGTGGGCTATGTGTTCCAGGATCCCGAGAACCAGATCGTGTGCGAGACCGTGTGGCACGAGATGACGTTTGCCCTGGAAAACTTGGGGCTAGCGCGTGATGAGATGCGCCGCCGTGTTGCCGAGACCAGCTATTTCTTTGGGCTGGAGGATTGGCTCCACCGCGATACCGATACGCTTTCGGGTGGCCGCAAGCAGCTGCTGTCGTTGGCGGCCGTTCTGGCGCTGCGCCCGCACGTGCTGCTGCTCGACGAGCCCACGTCTCAGCTCGATCCCGTTGCCGAGAAGAATTTCCTGCACGCGCTGTTTCGTGTAAATCGCGAGCTGGGCTGCACGGTTGTTGTGGCGACGCATCAGCCGCGCCCAATGCTCGAATACGCGACGTGTGCGTACCGGATTGAGGATGGCCGCGTGCACGAGGCGGCGGATATGGCATCTTTGGGACGCCGAGAATCGCTGTTTTCCGATGACACGTTGGGGTGGGGTGCCATCCGATGTGCAAAAAACGGAGTATTCAGCAGGCGTGAGGACAATTTAGGCTCTCTGGAGCCGCCCGGGGACGTATCGAGCGCGAAAAAAAGTTCGGAATTGGACAAATCGTCCGAATTTATGGCGCAAACGTCGCTCGAGAACGGCTCGGAAGCCTTCCCGCGCACGGATGGAAGCAGAATACTCCAAAAAATGCACGCTGGGTCGGCTACCACCCTGTCGGAAGGTTGGTTTCGCTACGATCGAGCGTCCGGCTGGGTGTTGCGTGGGCTCGATGCGTCGTTTTCGGCCGGTGCGGTGCATGCGATCGTGGGCGGCAACGGATGCGGTAAGTCGACGATGCTCTCGGTGCTGGCGAAGACCGCCAAGCTGCAGCGCGGCCGCATGGTGCGCGGAGCGGCCTCGGCGGCGTTGCTGCCTCAGAATCCCAAAGCATTGCTGGTTGCCGAGACGGTGTGCGACGAGCTGATGGAATGGGCTTCAGCCTGCGGATATGACGAGACCGTGGCGCGGGAGCGCGCGGCGAGCTTGGGGCTGGACGGCCTGGAGACGCGCCACCCCTACGACCTCTCGGGCGGACAGCGCCAGCTGCTCGCACTGGCGAAGCTGCTGCTGATCGGCTCCGAGCTGCTGCTGCTTGACGAGCCCACGAAGGGCTTGGACCTGGAGAGCCGCCGCATCATCGCCCGCGCCCTGCGTGACCATGCGAAGGTTGGCGGCACCGTCATCATGGCCACGCACGATCTGGATTTTGCCGAGCAGGTTGCCGATGACGTTGCCATGATGTTTGACGGTGAGATTGCCTGCATGGAGTCCCCGGCCGACTTCTTTGCCGACAACGTGTTCTATAGGGCGTGATGGGATGGCGGATTTTCGCGCCTCGCGCCTACTCACAAAACTTGAGATTCCGCTGTTGTTGGCGGTGCCGGCGGTAATGGCCGCAGCATTGCTGGCAGGCATTGAGCAGGCAGCGCTTGCCATGCTGGTTGTGGTGGCGCTCGTGCTCGCGCTGTTCTTTGCGGGTTACGAGGCATCTCGTCCGGGTTTGCGCCAGATTATGCCCACGTTGGTGCTGGCGGCGCTGGCGGCGGCGGGGCGCATCCTGTTTGGGCCCATTCCCGACTTTAAACCGGTGAGTGCCATCGCCATTATCGCGGGGGCGACGTTGGGTCGACGCAACGGCTTCATGGTTGGTGCGCTGGCAGCGCTGACCAGCAATTTCTTTTTTGGACAGGGCATGTGGACGCCATGGCAGATGTATGCCTGGGGTCTGGTTGGCTATGTTGGCGGCGCGCTGGCGCATGCGGGCGCGTTCGACCGCGCCGACGGCACCGTGCGATTGCCGGCGCTACTGGCGTACGGCTTTGCGTCGGGCTTGCTCTATGGCGTCGTGATCAACGCGTATGACATCATTGGTTTTGTGCAGCCGCTCACGTGGGCGGGAGCCGTGGCGCGTCTTGTCACGGCAGTGCCGTTCGATATCACACACGGCCTCGCGACCTGCGTGTTCTTGGCCGCCTTGTACAAGCCTTGGTGCCGTCGCATTAACCGTGTCGTCGTGAAATACGGGCTGTAGGGCATTTCGCGTTCCCTCACGAACTTGCGGTGGAATAGTTCTTGTTTTTGGCTATTTGCTGCCCAAACAGGAACTATTCCACCGCAACTTATAGGGGGAGAGGGGTCACATGATCTGTTTTCCTCTGTCCCCTAGAGGAATTACTTGGGGCTAGAGCTCTAGCGTGAGGGTGACGGGGCAGTGGTCGCTGCCAAAGATGTCGCCACGGATACCGGTGTCGCGAACGTTGGCGGCGATTGAATCACTTACCAGGAAGTAATCGATGCGCCAGCCTGCGTTGTTCTTGCGGGCATTAAAGCGGTAGCTCCACCAGCTGTAGACGCCCCCAACGTCGGGGTTTGCCGCGCGCCAGGTATCGGTAAACCCGGCGTTGAGCAGCTCAGTGAACTTGCCACGTTCCTCGTCCGAAAAACCTGCGTTGCCGCGGTTGGACTTGGGGTTCTTAAGGTCGATCTCCTCGTGCGCCACGTTAAAGTCGCCGCAAGTTACGACGGGCTTGCCGGTCTCGCGCTCAAGCGCGCTCAAAAAGTCGCGATAGGCATCGTCCCAGGCCATGCGCACGTCGATGCGGGCGAGTTCGTTTTGCGCGTTGGGAGTGTAGACATCCACAAACCAAAACTTGTCGAACTCGAGCGCACAGACGCGGCCCTCGGTTGCGGCTTGGGCAACGAGCTCGGCGGCCTCGCCCTCGCCGGCGTAGGGTAGCAGCGCGTCGGCGTGCAGCACGCGCAGCGGTTCCTGGCGGCTAAAGACCGCAGTGCCCGAATAGCCTTTACGCTCGGCGTGGCTCCAGGTTTGGTGATAGCCGGGCAGGTCAATATCGACCTGGCCCTCTTGCAGCTTGGTCTCCTGCAGCGCCAAGATGTCGACGTCGAGTTCTTGCGCGATCTGGATAAAGCTCGGGTCCTTTTTGAGCACGGCGCGCAGGCCGTTGACGTTCCACGAGGCGAAAGTGTAAGTCTGAGGCATGGTGTCCTTTCGACGGGGTTGGCAGGCTTAAGATTAGCGCAACAGGGGCGGGGTGGGCTCCGCGCATGCTGACTTAAAGGCTGCATGCTGGGACGTCGCCCAACGCTGTCCGACTAACAAGGACGGAGGACTCATATGACGCAGGCAATATCGGACCCCAGGCAGGCCTCCGCCGCGCTGGCGGATCTGTTTGACACCCACAAGCGCGTGGTCTTCTTTGGCGGCGCGGGTGTTTCCACGGCAAGTGGCATCCCCGATTTCCGCAGCGTGGACGGCCTGTATCACCAGCAGTTTGCCTACCCGCCCGAGACTATGCTCTCGCATAGCTTTTACGAGGCGCATCCGGCCGAGTTCTTCGACTTCTACCGCACCAAGATGATTGCGCTTGGCGCCAAGCCCAACCGCTGCCACACCAAGCTGGCCGAGCTGGAGCGAGCCGGCAAGCTCGATGCCGTGGTGACGCAAAACATCGACGGCTTGCATCAGATGGCGGGCTCGCAGCGCGTGTTTGAGCTGCACGGGTCGGTCCATCGCAACATTTGCCAGTCGTGCGGCGCGGTCTATAGCGCCGAGTGGATTTGCTCGCGCGAGCACGAGGATGCCGCGGGCGTGCCCGCGTGCCCCGCGTGCGGCGGGCGCATTAAGCCCGATGTGGTGCTCTACGAGGAGCCGCTCGATGAGCATGTGCTGACCGGTGCCGTTGCCGCCATCGCCGCGGCCGATGCCCTCATTGTGGGTGGGACCTCGCTCGTGGTGTATCCGGCGGCGGGCCTTACGCGTTACTTTACCGGCGATACGCTGGCCATATGCAACCTTGCTCCCACCGATCAGGATGCAAATGCCGACCTGCTGATTTCTTGCGACATCGCGGCCGCGTTTGCGTTCTAGCCCGTGTGCGCGGATACAATAGAAAGACTGAGTGCAAAGCGACCCCGCCGCCAGCTCTCCAAGCTCGGCGGCGTGGGCATTTTAGGAGGATGTTCATGGCGAACGACAGCAAGACATGGCGGTGCGGAAAGTACGAGCTCAGCTTTGACCGTCCGCGCATCATGGGCGTCCTCAACGTGACGCCCGATTCGTTTAGCGACGGCGGGGAGCACTTCGACCCCGATGCCGCTATCGAGTGCGGCCTGGCGATGCTCGACGCCGGCGCTGACATCATCGATGTGGGCGGCGAGTCCACGCGCCCTGGTTTTACCCCGGTTAATCCCGACGAGGAGGCTCGCCGCGTGCTGCCCGTGGTGCGCGCGCTGGCCAAAGAGGGCGCCATCGTCTCGATCGACACGCGTCATGTGGCGGTTGCCAAGGCGGCCGTGCGCTGCGGCGCCTCGATCGTCAACGACGTGACCGGCTTCACCGACCCCAAGATGGTCGAGTTTGTTAAGACGAGCACCTGCGGCGTCATCGTGATGCATGCCGGCGAGGTCGCCGCGCCCACCCGCACGCACGCAACGGTGCAGCTCGATACCTCGGCAGCGGCGTTTGTTGCCGAGAAGGCGCGCGAGGCGGCTGCCGAGGCCGCGCGTGAGGCCGAGAAGCCGGCTCGCCGCCGTCGCGGCAAGTTGCTGGGCGAGCCTAAGCCGGAGGCCAAGCTTCCGGGCGGCGTGGTGCAGCCCTCGTTGCCGTTTGGCGATCCGGAGCCCGCGCCGGAGCCTTCAAGCGAGCAGGAGACGCCGGCCGCCGAGCAGGCTACTGCCGCCGAGACCGTTGCGCCCGCGCCCGAGGCCACGCCCGCAGCCACCGAGGCCGCATCGGAGTCCAATGACCGCTTGGCCGCCATGATGCGCCGCAGCGCCCGCCGCGAGGAAGCCTACGTGCCTACCTCGCAGCTCCGCCGCTTCACCCTGCCCGATTCGGCGCCCATCATGCGCCGCGTCATGGGCTTTCTGTCCGACCAGGCCCGCACACTCATCCATGCCGGCGTGTCGCGCGACCGCATCTGCATCGATCCTGGCCCGGGCTTTGGTAAGTCGGCTAACGAGGACATCGTCATCCAGCGCGAGACTGCCAAGATGGCGTCACTGGGCTATCCGCTCATGTGCGCCGTGTCGCGCAAGCGCTTTGTGGGCGCCGTCTCGGGCGTGACCGAGGCCGCCGAGCGCGATGCCGCTACGTTTGGCGTGTGCCTGGGCGCCATCCAGGCCGGTGCCAACATCGTGCGCGTGCACGACGCCGCGGGTTTTGCGCAGTTCCTGAACGGCTACTGGGCGGTTGCCAAGCCGCAGCCGCGCCGCGCGTTTGTGGCTGTGGGCTCCAACCTGGGGCATCGCTGCGACAACATCCGCGCCGCACGCGAGATGATCGCCGAGATTCCACTCACCTGCGTGTCCAACTCCTCCAAGATTTACGAGAGCGAGCCGGCCTACGAGACGCGCCAGGACGCGTTTGCCAACGCCGTCATCGAGATCAAGACCGAGCTGGCGCCGCTGGTGCTGCTCGATGAGCTCATGAAGATCGAGGCCGAGCTGGGGCGCGACCGCTCCAAGAAGGCCAAGGCCAACGGTCCGCGCACCATCGACCTGGATCTGCTGTGGATGGATGGCGAGACCCACGGCGGCAAAAAGCTGCGCCTGCCGCATCCTCTCATTGGCGAGCGCGACTTTGTGCTGGTGCCGCTCGAGGACCTGATGCACGACCCAGCGCGGTTCTTCCGCTACAACGGTGTCGAGGTCAAGGAGCCCGAGGACCGCGTGGGCCATATCGTTGGCGAATTGGGGCGTATGTAGATGATCGAGATGAATGCTGTTGCCGCCGGCACCGAGCTCGACGCGGCGCGTAACGCGGGCCGCGAGGGCGTGTCCGCGGGCTGGTGCGCGTGGAGCGCGGGCGATGCTTCGCTGACGTTTTCGTTGGTCGTGCGTCCGGATGTGAATATGCACGCCTTCCACGGCCTGCCGTTTGTGGCCGCGATGGGCATGATGGACGCGCTCGTGGGCACGGCTTCGACGCCGGGGTTGGGCCTTGCCGGTAAGGTGGGTATCCAGTGGCCGAGCGATATCGTGTGCGGTGCGCCTGCGTTTGAGACGTCGCTCGCGCGTGTTACCGTGAACGGCGGTGCCGGTGCTGTGGGCATGTTCGGTGCCGTGACGGTGGATATTGAGCGTTCGGCGCTGAGCGAGCTTGGTGTGGACGTGGCTGACGAAGCGCTGGTCGAGACGCTGGCCGCCGCCGTGCTGGCCCGCGTGGACGCCTGGGCGGTTGTTGCCAACACGCCGCAGGGCGCTGCCGGTCCGCTGGCTCCCGTGCTGGGCGAGTACTTCGACATGGTGCCGCTGCTGGGCCGCCAAGTTGCGGCGGTGTCGCCCAACGGTTTGCCGCTTGCGGTCGGTGTGTTTGCGGGCCTGGACATCTGGGGCCGCGCGACCATCAAGACCGATGCCGGCGAGCAAGAGTTTCCGCCCGAGGCTGTACGAATTCGCGGACTGTAACGCGAGGCGCCCGCGTTCAAAGATAACGATGACAACAAGACCCTCCTCGGCCTGTGCCGGGGAGGGCCTTCGCGTGACTGCAGAGCGGCATCTCAGCCCTATTCCTCAAAATTGATAATTATTCAGTTTTGAGGAATAGGCTTGGCGAACGTTTGCGGGGGCTGTGGCATCGGGTGTGCTCGACTTAAGCCCCCGTCCTACCCCAGCTCCTGCATGCGGCGGTAGATTTCGCAGATACCCTTGATGGTGAGCTGTCCGTCTACCACGTCGAAGGCGTCGGTCGAATCGGCGACGATGCTGGCGAGGCCGCCCGTGGCGATAACGGTGGCATCCTCGCGGCCCAGCTCGCGCTTCATGCGCGCGACCAGGCCCTCAGCCATGGCGGCGGCGCCCGTTACGGCGCCGACCTTGATGCACTCCTCGGTATCGCGGCCGATGGCGTGTTCGGGCGCCTCGAGCGGCACGCTGGCGAGCTTGGCGGCACGGGCGGCAAGCGCATCCATGGAGATGCGGATGCCCGGCGCGATCGCTCCGCCAATGTAATAACCGTCCTCATTGATGACGTCGATATTGGTTGCGGTGCCAAAGTCCACCACGATCGCCGGGGCGCCGTAGAAGGTCTCGGCAGCAACGGCGTTGGCGACGCGATCGGCGCCTACGGCCTGGGGGCGCGCCGCGCGCAGTTTGGTCACCGCGGCCGTCTGCGGCCCAATGACGATGGCGTCCGCGGCAATGCGGTCGGCCACGGCGTGCCATTCGCGCGAGAGCTGCGGCACCACGCCCGCAAAGGCGATCGCGTCGACCGCATCGAGCGAAAGGCCGTACATCTTAAAGAAACCCATCAGGCGTACATGGATCTCGTCGGCGGTATAGGAGCGGTCGGTGGGCATGCGCCACGACTGCACCAGCTCGTCTCCGTCAAACAGGCCCATGGCCGTCTGTGTGTTACCCATATCGATAGCGAGCAGCATGTCTACTCCCGGTGTCGGCATAAAAGGACGCGCACCATTGTATACGTGCCGTCGACGGCGCTCGGCTGCGATTCGTTTACGGTGATAGGGGCTGAGGGGTTTAAATATGAAGGAATTATGCTCTACGAGATTTTCCTTGCCGTTTACCGAACTCCCGCGTAATATTCTTTCTTGCGCACATGAGGCGCCCAGACATTGCGGGGTGGAGCAGTCTGGTAGCTCGCCGGGCTCATAACCCGGAGGTCGTAGGTTCAAATCCTGCCCCCGCGACCAAGAACTTGCAGCTCGTCGGCCTGGCCGGCGAGCTTTTTTGTTATCCCGGGATCGTTTCTTCGGTTCAATTCCCAGCCTCTCAATCAAACATCTCGATCTGTAACATCTAGACCCGATTTGGGCGGCTAGGTGTTACAGACCGAGATATACCGGTGGGTTGGGTCGTGTTTGTCTAAATCTGTAACACGAGGGACGGATTTTGCCGAGTTGTTGTTATAGATTGAGATTTTCTAGCAGGCGGGTTTGGTTTGTCTCGATCTGTAACAGGTAGGGGTCAAAAGTGGGTCTAGCTGTTACAGATTGAGATTGTTGAGGTTGGGTCGAGGGGAATATCTCGATCTGTAACAGTAAGACCCGGTTTTGCCGAGTAACTGTTACAGATTGAGACGAACCGACGGGCCGCTCTGCCCCATCCACCTGCCGCCACCTGATATTCGCCGATTTCCGTTGTGCCGCCGTGCTCCCATGCCATATCCTCTAGACAACTACGCGGCATCATCGCCGCCGCGCCTACAAGAGAGGAATGTCCATGACCACACCTGCATCCAAGCTGCTCCAGCCCATTACGGTTGGCCCCCTTGAGCTCAAAAACCGCATTATGTTCCCGCCGCTGACCACCGGCTACGAGGAGCGTGACGGTTCCATCGGCGAGCGCAGCCTGGCTTTTTACGAGCGCTTGGCCCGTGGCGGCGTGAGCTACATCGTCATCGGCGACGTTGCTCCCGTCATGACCGCAAGCCCCACGCCCAAGCTGGCGACCGACGCCCAAATCCCCACGTTTAAGGCCCTGGCCGATGCCGTCCACAAGCACGGCGCCAAGGTCGCGCTGCAGCTGTTCCACCCCGAGTACGACGTGCCCGGTGTCGGCCGCATGGTCATGGGTTCCATGGCCGCCGCCAAGGCCGCGCAGGAGGCCAAGGCCGCCGGCGACGAGGAGGCCTTTGCCGCCAAGATGGCCGAGTCCAACGAGATCAGCAACCAGGCCTACGCCAAGCTGCACCACGACATGCAGCACTTTGTGAACGAGGCGAGCGTAGAGCAGCTCACCCAGATCAAGGAGGCCATCGCTGCCTCGGCCGCCCGCGCGCAGCAGGCCGGGATCGACGCCATCGAGGTCCACGGCGACCGTCTGGTGGGTTCGCTGTGCTCGGCCATCCTCAACAAGCGCACCGACGAGTATGGTGGCTCGTTCGAGAACCGCGTTCGCTATGCGCTCGAGGTCGTCGCTGCCATTAAGGAAGCAGCGCCGCAGCTGATGGTGGAGTACAAGCTCCCCGTGATCATGGAGAACCCCGACGGCACGCCGCGCGGCAAGGGCGGCCTGCGGCCCGACGAGGCCTGCGAGTTCGCCAAGCTGCTCGAGGGCGCGGGCATCGATATGATCCAGGTCGCACAGGCCAACCACACCGGCAACATGGGCGACACCATTCCTCCCATGGGCGCCATGCCCTACAACTGGACGCTGCCCGTGGCCGAGCGCGTCAAGGCCTTGGTCTCCGTGCCGGTGGCAACCGTCGGCCGCGTTGTCTCGGTCGAGGCCGGCGAGAAGATTCTGGAAGACGGCGCCGCCGACATCATCGCCTATGGCCGCTCGCTCATGTGCGACCCCGACATTGCGCTGAAGGCCGCCACGGGTGAGCCCATCCGCGAGTGCCTCAACTGCAACAAGGGCTGCGTCGACGCGATTCAAAATCGCAAGTACATCTCGTGCGTGCTCAACGCCGAGAACGGCGACGAGGCGACCATCACCATCAAGCCGGGCGAGGGCGACAAGAAGATCGCCGTGGTGGGCGGCGGTATTGCCGGCCTGGAGGCCGCACGCGTGGCGGCCAAGCGCGGCTACGGTGTGACCGTCTACGAGGCGAGCGATCATCTGGGCGGCCAGATTGTGCTGGCGGCCGCGCCTCCGCGCAAGGACGAGATCATGCGCTCGGTTGAGTACTACGAGAAGATTCTGCCTGGCCTGGGCGTGAAGGTTGAGCTCAGCCATGCCGCTACCGCTGAGGACCTCAACGCCGCCGACGCCGCGATTGTGGCCGTGGGCGCGCACGACGTGGTCATTCCTGTTCCGGGTGCCGATTCGGAGAAGGTCGTCTCGAGCTGGGACGTGCTGGCCGGCAAGGTGGAGCTCAGCGGCCGCGTCGCCGTCATTGGCGGTGGCCTGGTGGGCACCGAGACTGCCGAATACCTGCTGCAGCACGGCTGCGAGGTGGCGATCGTCGAGATGCTCGACAAGATTGCCGCGGGCGAGTCCGAGACCATTCTGCCGCTGATTATGAGCGACTTTGCTGCCCACAACGTGGAGCAGCACGTGAAGACCCGCCTGACCGCCATTACCGACGAGGGCGTGGAGGCTGTTCGCACCACCGAGGACGGCGCCGAGGAGCCGGTGAAGATCGCCTGCGATTACGTGGTGATGGCCGTGGGCTCCAAGGCCAACGCGTTTGACCTGGATGGCGTGACGGTGCCCGTGACCTGCGTAGGCGACTGCTCGGGTGAGCGCACCGCCGACATTGCGAGCGCCATTCGCACGGCGTATCACGCGGCCAACGAGCTGTAGTTGAACATCGCGGCCAGGCGGGGCGGTAGCACGGATCCGTCTCGCCCGGCTGTGTCCCGTCGGGTGTCAACCGGTGCGGGGCCTGCAAGTGCAGCAGGTCCCGCCCTTTTTGTTTTGCTCCGGTGGATGGCAATGCGCGGTAATCATGAGGAGTGAGGACGTCTACTGCCTTGCAGATCACTCAAAATTATTGGGGGAGGGGTTAATAACTATATCCTCTATACCAAAGGACATAAAGAGATGTCAATTTTGTTGACAAGCGAATGACGATTAGCTGCGAGTCAGCTACCAGCGTAAATAATCGATAAAGAAATGTCGTAATTTGGTGCCAAATGCCCAGATAACGCCGCGTCTATTTTAATTAACTGCTTTGAGCAAACAGTAAAATGCTACTATCTAACTTGCACGTAAGAAAGCAGATTAACGGTTAAGGCTAAGAAGTGGCAGGTATGTCGGAAGCAACTAGGACTCGCACGCATGCGCCCGAGGTTAGGCAGCGCGCCGTCGAGATCCTCCAAGAGGGGGTCGGCCATCGCGCCCTCGCCGCGGAGCTTGGCATTCCCCAGGCCACGGCTCGTCAGTGGGCCCGCGCGTATGCCGTGGGCGGTGCCGACGCCGTTCTCAATGCCGGTTCGCATCATCACACCTACTCGTACGACGTAAAGCTTGCTGTGGTTAAGGACCGTCTGGAAAACGGCTTGACGGTTCGCGAGGCCATGATCAAGCACAAGATTCCCAGCGAGTCTTCGGTCAAGGCTTGGTGCCGTCAGTACCGCGAGAGCGGTGAGGCCGCACTGGTCGATAAGCCGCGCGGTCGCAAGCCGCGCGTTAAAAAGGCGGAATAGCAAACGGGATGGTGCGCCCACAGGGGCGCATTTTTCTTGCCGCGCCTCTGCTCCAAAGCGGACGTGCCCTTGCCCCGTACGCCTAAAACTCCCCAGTTGACCGAAAACCTGCCACCGCAACTCCGTAATTGAGCTATAACGTTAAACAATTGCAGCGTTTTTGCATGGGGGAGTGATGGTATGACGCTACTGTATTTCCTTACCCTGTTTCCGCTGGTACCTGCGCTGGGCATGCTGCTCGCGCGCGGTGACCGCGCCCGCGATGCGGTGGGGCTCATAGGCTCCGGCATTATTATGGCGGTGACAGTTGTAGTCGCCGTCATGTTTTTTGGCACGGGTCCGCAGAGCTTTGAGGTTGCCCCCGGCACCTCGCATGTGCTCTCGATCATCAGCTCCGTTATCGACGTCATCCTGTGCGCCGTCATCCTGTACAACGCGTACAAATATAGGAACGCGCTCACCACGGTGCTCGGTGTAGTCCAGTTGGTGGGCTCGCTCGCCTTTGCAGCCATGACGCTGCCCGCGACCGAAGCCGTCACCGCAACCCCGCTCTACCTGGACTACATGAGCGTAATCATGGTCCTCGCTGTCGGCATTGTCGGCAGCCTGATCTGCGTGTATGCCCTGGGTTACATGAAGGACTTCCAGGCCCATGACGAGCACGAGGCCGCGCTGCGCGGGCAGACCGCGCCTGACCGTCGCCCGCAGTTCCTGGCGCTTATGTTCCTGTTCCTCTCGGCCATGTTCGTCATCGTGACGAGCGATAACCTTGAGTGGCTGTTCTGCGGCTGGGAAATCACCACCGTGTGCTCGTTCCTTATGATTGGCTATACGCGCACGCCCGAGGCCATCAAAAACGCCTTTACCCAGATCATCCTCAACATGCTGGGCGGCATCGCGTTTTTGGTCGGACTCATGTACCTGCACGTTAACGGCATGCCGCTGACCATCTCGGGCATGATCGAGCTTTCCGGCGCCGGCACCGCGCAGTCCGCGCTGCTGGTGATGCCGGTCATCTTGCTATCGCTCGCCGCCCTTACCAAGGCCGCACAGATGCCGTTCCACACTTGGCTGCTTGGCGCCATGGTTGCCCCCACGCCCACGAGCGCCCTGCTGCATTCGTCCACCATGGTCAAAGCCGGCGTGTTCCTGATGGTCAAGCTGAGCCCGCTCTATGCCATCTATCCCGTGACCGGCTTTATGGTCACGAGTGTGGGTGCCATCACGTTTTTGCTCGCTGCCCTCATGGCCATCTCGCAGAGCAACGCCAAGCGTGTACTCGCGTACTCCACCATTTCCAACTTGGGCCTCATCAGTGCCTGCTTGGGTGTCGGTGCGCCCGAGGCCGTATGGGCGGCCATCTTCCTGATCCTGTTCCACACGGTGGCAAAGTCGTTGCTGTTCCTGTGCGTGGGCACGGCCGAGCATCATATCGGCAGCCGCAATATCGAGGACATGGACGGTATGTTCAGCCGCATGCCGCACCTGACGCGCCTGATGATGCTGGGCATCATGGGCATGTTTGTGGCGCCGTTTGGCATGCTCGTGTCCAAGTGGGGCGCCCTGGTGGCGTTTGCCCAGACCGGCAACGTGCTCATGATCATGGTTCTGGCCTTTGGCTCGGCCGCGACGTTTTACTTTTGGGGCAAGTGGCTTGCCAAGCTTTCGGGCGTCGACCCCACGGCTCAAAACGTTGAGGTCAATGTCCATAAGACCGAATGGATGGCCCTCAACACCATCGCCGCGCTGCTGATTCTGTGCTGCGTGGCGTTCCCGGTTATCTCGAGCGGCCTGGTGTCGCCTTACTTGGCCATGGTGTTTGGCCGCGTGCCGTACGTTATTGGCAAGGACGCCATGTATCTGATGGTGGTTATCGTGGCGTTTATCGCCGTGGTGCTGCTGACGTCGTTCCGCGTGAGCAATAAGCCGCACGTCAACGTGTACCTTTCGGGCGTGGGAACCGACAAATATCGCCATTTCCGCGGCTCGATGGGACACGAGGTGAAGGCCGAAAAGCGCAATTGGTACTCGGAGGACGCCCTTGGCGAGAAGCGCATTGGCCCCGCGGGTAGCGTCGTGTGCTGCAGCATTATCTTGTTTGCGCTGCTGTGTTGCGCGTGGATTGGGCCCGAGCGGCTTGCCATGAGCGCGCCCTCGGTGCTGCGCGGCAAGTATTTTGAAGGCTCGGGCGTCGTGGGCATCTTTATAGGCACCGTGGCGTTTGCCCTGATTGCGCCGCTTGTGGGCGGCCTGATCGACGGCGTTGACCGCAAGCTTTCGGCCCGCATGCAGGGCCGCGTGGGTCCGCGCCTGCTGCAACCGTTCTACGACGTTGCCAAGCTGCTGCGCAAGGCCCCCGCCAGCGTAAACACCATGGATGATACCTACATGGCGTGTGCGCTCATCTTTACCGTCGTGGGCGGCGGCATCTTTGTGTCGGGTTCCAACACGCTGCTGTGCGCCTTTATGGTGACGCTCGCCGCGATCTTTGTGGTGCTGGCGTCCGCCTCGACGCAAAGCCCGTTTGCCCAGGTCGGCGCCGATCGTGAGTTGCTGCAGGTTATGAGTTACGAGCCCGCCGTTCTGCTGATGAGCGTGGGCCTGTACCTTGCCACCGACAGCTTTGATTCCATCGCCGTGACGGGGCAGTCGGCCCCCATCATCATGTACAGCGCGCCCATTTTCCTCGCGCTGCTCGCGGTGCTTACCATCAAGCTGCGCAAGTCGCCGTTTGACCTTTCGTACTCGCATCACGCGCATCAGGAGATCGTCCAGGGCGTCGCCACCGAGATGAGTGGCGGCACGCTGGCCAAGATGACCCTTATGCACTGGTGCGAGACCGTGCTGTTTTTGATGTGGGTGGGCATGTTCTTCGTCTGGGACAACCCGGTGAGCTGGGTGGTCGCCCTGGTCGTGATGGTCGCGACGTATTTTGTCGAGGTACTGATCGATAACACCTTCGCACGCAGCACCTGGCGCAGCTGCTTTAAGCTCGGATGGGGCGTGGCGCTGGTGTTTGGCCTGCTCAACCTTATGCCCATCCTCGTCGACGTGTTTATTTAGGAGGCGGCATCCATGGATCATAAAATGTCGCGCTCGCCGTGGGTTATTCATTACGACGGCTCGAGCTGCAACGGATGCGATATCGAGGTGCTGGCCTCGCTCACGCCGCTGTTCGATGCGGAGCGCTTTGGCGTGGTCAACACCGGCAACCCCAAGCATGCGGATATCTTTTTGGTGACGGGTTCGGTCAATGCCCAGAACCTGCCCGTCGTGCGCCAGATCTACAACCAGATGCTCGAGCCCAAGTGCGTGGTGGCCTGCGGCATCTGCGCGTGTTCGGGCGGCGTGTTCCGCGATGCCTATAACGTGATCGGCGGCGTGGACCGCGCGATTCCCGTGGACGTGTACGCGCCCGGGTGCGCCATTCGCCCCGAGACGGTGATCGATGCCATCGTGGAGGCGTGCGGCATCCTGGACCAGAAGGAGGCCGTGATGCGCGCCGGCGGCGATCCGCTCACCGTGGGCGGTGCCGCTACTTGGGACGGTGGCGTTGAGCTGGGCGAGGACGGGTTTGTGGCTGCTGCGGAGGCCGGCGACGCGACCGCCGCTGCAAAGGAGGCCGAGTAATGCAAAAGGCTATCTATACCACCGTCGGGATCGACGAGCTGTTGCCGCATGTTCAGGCGCTCAAGGGCGTCGGCGCGCGCTTTGTGCAAATGCACGCCGAGCGCAACGTCGACGACGGCACGTATCGCTTGGTCTATACGTTTATCAACGTTCGTGCTGCTCAGGAGCATATCGCGCAGGACGGCAGCTATGCGATCGAGAACCTGGTGATTGAGGGAATTAATCAGTACCAGGAGATTCCGTCCATCAGCTCGTACTATCCGGCAGTATTCCCGTTTGAAAACGAAGCGCACGACCTGTTTGGTCTTGCCATCACCGACATGCAGGTCGACTTTAAGGGCTTTTTCTACCAGGTTTCGACTGGCGAGCCCATGAGCGTCATCACGCCCGAGGTGAAGGCCGCGCGCGAGAAAGCCATGAAGGTCCGTGCCGCTGCCGAGGCCAAGGCGCGCAAGGCCGCGGCCGAAAAGGCCGCCGCTGCGGCTGCTGCAGGGGAGGGCGCTGCGGGCGCTGCCGTCGCTCAGCCCGCTGCGGCTGCCGGCTCCGATGCCCAGCATGACGATGCCGCTGCCAAGGCCGCGCTCAAGGCTGCCGAGATGGAGGCAAAGCTCGCTGCCATGGATCCCGAGAAAGCGGCCAAGGTCCGCGCGGCGCTTGCCGCCAAGGCCGCCCGCGACAAGCAGAAAAAGGAGGCGTAAGGTCCATGGCTCATCGCTCCGTAATTCCGTTTGGCCCGCAGCACCCGGTGCTGCCCGAGCCGCTTCATCTGGACCTGGTGATCGAGGACGACCGCGTCATCGAAGCAATTCCGCAGATCGGCTTTGTGCACCGCGGACTCGAGAAGCTCACCGAAAAGCGCGATATGCATCAGTTTGGCTACATCGCCGAGCGCATCTGCGGCATCTGCGCCGTGGGCCATAGCTGTGGCTACGCCAGCGCCTGCGAGCGCATGCTCGGCATCGAGGTGCCTGGTCGCGTGCAGTATATCCGCACCATTCTGCATGAGCTTTCGCGCATTCACTCGCACCTGCTGTGGCTGGGCCTGCTCGCCGATGCCTTTGGCTTTGAGGCGCTGTTCTATCGTTCGTGGACCCTGCGCGAGCAGATACTCAAGATTTTTGAGAGCACTTGCGGCGGCCGCGTGATTCTGTCGATTAACGAGATCGGCGGCCTTAAGCACGATATCGAGGACTCCGAGCTGGCGGGCATTGTCCAGACGCTCGATGCCATGCGTCCTGACTACGAGGCCCTGGTGCATACGTTTTTGGACGACAACAGCTGCGGCGAGCGCCTGCATGGCGTGGGCGTGATTAGCAAGAAAGACGCGCTGGAGCTTTCGATGGTCGGTCCGTTTGGGCGCGCATCGGGCGTGGATTACGACGTGCGCATGTTTGACGACGGTGCCTATGCGGATCTGGCTGCGTTTGAGCCCATCGTTGCTACCGATGGCGATTGCTATGCCCGCTGCCAGGTGCGCTGTGCCGAGGTCACGCAGGCCATGGACATCATTAAGGAGCTTGTGGGCAAGATTCCTCACGACGGGATCGGCGGGCGCACCAAGCTTACGCCGGCCGACGGCGCACGCGGCGAGGTTGTGATTGAGCAGCCGCGCGGCGAGGCGTATTACTATGTGCGCGGTAACGGCACCAAGAACCTGGACCGCTTCCGCGTGCGCACGCCGACGTCGCAGAACCTGGCGGGTCTGACACATGCGCTGCAGGGCGTGCTCCTTGCCAACGTGCCCATGATTATCTTGACCATCGACCCCTGCATTAGCTGCACGGAAAGGTAGGCGCGGCATGAGTTTGCTGACATTTGCCAAGACGGCCTTGGGCTCTATGGTCAAGCAGCCGGTAACGGTGTGCTATCCGCAGGAGAAGCTCGCGGCACCCGAGCGCTTGCGCGGGCATATCGTCAACGACATGGACGCGTGCATCTGCTGCGGCATGTGTGCGCGCCGTTGCCCGGCGGGCGCGCTCGCAGTCGATCGCAAGGGTGGAACGTGGTCGATCGACCCGTATGCCTGCGTGGTGTGCGGTGAGTGCATCGAGAGCTGCCCCAAGCACTGCCTGACTATGGACACCGCCCGCACCCCAGTCGCAGCGGACAAGACTCCCACGGTAGAAACCAAGCCGGAATAGCGCTGGAATAGGGCCGGTGGGGCAAAAATGCCCCATCGGCCCCGCGCTTAAACGCGCGGTTGGGCCGCCACGAACAAAACTATGCCGGATTACGGGGCTGGATAGCGAACCTCCGACCATACGGAAAATCGCAAAAACAAAACCGCAGGTAGATAGCCTGCCGTTTTTCAAAAAATGAAGGTATGGATGAGGGCCTCGGCTTTAGCCCCGTAATCCGGCATAGTTTTGAAATGGCGCCATATCCGTAACGGCCCTTGAGCTCCCGTGGACAGAGGGAAACGGATCATTTTGGCCTTGCGAGGGCTGCCACGTGGCCCGTCTGCCACGAAATGCGCCCATCTACTACGTTTGGGCTGCTACCCTCAACCATGGCGAACAGCGCAAAAACAAAACCGCAGGTAGAACGCCTGCGGTTTTTCATGAAACGCGGTTGTGGTCGGGGGTATCGGGTCAAACGTAGTAGATGGGCCAGTTTCGTGGCGAGCACCACCAATTGATCCCCCGGGAAGGAGGAAAGCGGATCATTTTTGCCTGATGGCACCGAGTCGCACCTGTTTTCCTGCGAAAACGCCGTGTCTCAACTTTGGTGAGACATTTGTCTCACGCCCAAAACAGAATCTGGAACATGTGTCACCTGCCCAAATTGTGTCTCATTTCGTAACTTTAGGCTGTTGCAAGGTCTGAGACCGCGAGAAGGGAGACGCGATGAGTAAGTACACGAGGGGTCTCTTGGCGGTGATACTTGCCGTAGTGCTGGTATTGCCAGCTGCAGCATTTGCCATGCTGCCCGAGGCCAACGCCAGGTCCAGCACCGGAATGGACGGGCCGACAGTAAGCGGAACGGTCGTCGACCCCGATACCAGCGGACGCTGGGAAATCTGGGCAGCCGGCCACGGCGGTAATAAAGTAACAACCCAAAACGTCGGTCGAATCTGGACCGATAAGACGGTTAAGGAAACTGGAGAAAACGAAAAGTCAGACTTTCTGACCACGTTTTCGGCGATGTCCTCGACCTCTAATTCAACCGTGACGGTTACCACGCCGCTCGACATCGTGATGGTGCTGGATGCTTCTGGCTCGATGGATGATCATATGGGCGGTGGAGACTCACCTAAGCGTATCGATGCGTTGAAGAACGCTGCGAATAGCTTTATCGATACCATTGCCAAGCAAAACGAGGGCATCGAGGGCGTCAATAGGCAGCATAGGGTTGCCATTGTTAAGTTTGCGGGCAAGAAGTCCAACGATATCGGCAACGATATGTATCGCGACGGAGGGTACTCCTACAATTACACCCAGGTTATGAAAGAATTGACCTACTGTTCCGGCGGCAATGCGGATGATCTCAAGAAGAATACAATTAATCAAATTCAGCCTGCCGGCGCCACGCGCGCCGACTATGGCCTAGAGCTGGCCGAGGGAATCACTATCACTTCTGGCCGCAAAGACGCCAAGAAGATTATTGTGTTCTTTACCGACGGTACGCCAACAAAGCAAAATAAATTCGATGCGGATGTCGCCAATGCTGGTGTGGCGGCTGCCAAGAGCATGAAGGACGGCAAAGCCACCGTTTATACCATCGGTATCTTTGGTGGAGCGAATCCCAGTGCCGGCATTCAAGATTTAGGAACAGACGAAGCGAATAAAGCGAACAAGTTCATGCAGGCTGTTTCAAGCAACTACCCCAATGCCACGGCGTGGGATACCCACGGCACACGCGCTGAAAACTCCGACTACTACAAGTCGGCGACCGATGCAGAAGAGCTCAAGAAGGTCTTCGACGACATCTCACAGGCCATTACGTCGGAGGCGCCTTATCCGACCGAAATTGATAAGGGCTACGACGCGACCAAGTCCGGTTACATCACGTTTACCGATGAGCTGGGCGACTTTATGCAGGTCGACAGCTTCACCGAGGTCGTCATCAACGGCACGCCGTTTACCGATCTGAGCAAGACGGTCAACGAAAGCACCAAGACCGATACCTATGAGTTTTCCGGCAAGGCAAAAGACCTGCTCATTACCGTGCAACGTGCCGGTGATGACAATCCCCAGAAGGGCGATGTCGTAACGGTCAGCATTCCCGCGTCGTTGATTCCGCTGAGCCACTTTAAGACCGTAGACGGCAAGCTTTCGGTCGACAACGTTAAGCCCATCCAGGTGAAGTATGCCTCGAGCGTGAAGAGCGCTGCGCTCGACAACTTGTTTACGCCCGAGAAGATCACGGGGCTCAAGGGCTACGTCGAGCGTAATACGGCCGTCGTTGACGGCACCAAGACCGTGAACTTCTACGCGAACAAGTGGAGTGGTGGCGCGCTGGGCGATACAGTTGCGACCTTTGAGCCGGCCGACACCAACCGCTACTACTACTTCCAGAAGCAGACGCCTATTTACACGGATAAGGAATGCACGAAGCCGGCAACGGGCTCGCTGGCTGATGACGGTAAGTATTACTACAAGGATGAGTTTGAGGAGCAGGGCGAGAACGACGAGGCCAAGCCCGCCACCGCCGTCATCGAGTTTATCGGCGGCGACGCCGCGAAGTTCGACGGCGCGATTGTTCCCGATGAGAACGGTAACTTGGTGTTTACTGTGGGAACCGCACGCCTGGCCTTTATCGACGAGCTCCACACCACCAAGGATAACGTGGGCGGCAACAACACCGAGACCGCGAAAGACGTTCTCAACCCCAAGTGGAACAACACGTCCGCCAAGGCGACCGCGACGCATGTCAATTCCTACCTGGGCAACAACGGCAAGATTGGCTTTGCGTACAACATGACGCCGGCGACGGTGGAGACCAAGGCTAGCTTTGGCCTGACCAAGGTGCTCGAAGGCCGCGCCTGGACGAAGGAGGACACGTTTGAGTTTGGGCTGACGTCCGAGAACGGTGTCCCGATACCCGAGTCCGCGACAGCGCCCGTGACCGCGTCTGTGACCAAGGACGATCTGGACGACAAGGGTAAGGCTGTCATCGACTTCGGCACGATCAAATACACCGAGCCTGGCACGTACGTCTACAGGGTCAGCGAAAAGAACGCCGGGACCACGGTTGACGGCATTGCCTACAGCAAGAACGTCGCGGAGGTCACCGTGACGGTAACGCCCAACAAGAGGGGCGAGCTCAGCGCCGCTGTGAAGGTGACATGGAGCGAAGCCGACGAGACCGAGTTCAAGAACGTCTACACTGCGGAGCCTGTTGAGTCCAGCGTTACCGACAAGATTGACGTGACCAAGTCTCTGACCGGGCGCGACCTTACGGTCGGTGAGTTCAGCTTTGAGCTGCGCGAGATTAAGGATGAGGACTCTGAGCTTATCGAGACCGTTAAGAACGCTGCCGACGGCAAGGTGACGTTCAGTGCCATCAAGTACACCGAGATCGGCCAGCACACCTACAAGCTGCATGAGGTTAAGGGCAACGCCGGCGGTATTGACTACGATGACGCGGTCTACACCATCGTGACGACCATCGCCGATAACGGCAAGGGCCAGCTGGTTGCCACGCACGAGCTGAAGGACGCCAAGGACGTCAAGAGCATCGAGTTCAAGAACGCCTACACCACGAATGCTACCGAGGCATCGCTTGCGGGTATCAAGAATCTGCAGGTTGACGGCGCTCTTACCCCGGCTGATATCACCGGCAAGTTCACCTTTACCGTGACCGGTGAAGAGGGCGCGCCCATGCCCGCGAACGCGAGCGTGACCAATGATGCCAAGGGCAAGGTCGACTTTGGCAAGATTACCTTTACGCTCGACGACCTTAACAAGGCTCTGGGCGAGAAGCCCGAGAAGCGCGAGCACACCTTTACCTACACCGTGACCGAGTCCGGCGAGGTCGCTGGCGTGACCAACGACGCCAAGCTGTCGCGCGAGGTTTCCTTCACCGTGACCGATGACGACAAGGGTAATCTGATCGTATCCCGCAAGCTGGACGGCGATGTGGCATTTACGTTCACCAATACCTATAACGTGACGTCTGTCGAGACGAGCGTCACCGACCAGATCACCGCGAATAAGGTCCTGACCGGGCGTGAGCTCAAGGAAGGCGAGTTCTCCTTCGAGCTCGTCGAGGGCGATAAGGTTGTCGCTACCGGCACTAACGCTGCCGACGGCGCGATCACGATGGGCAAGGTCGCATACGACAAGCCCGGCAAGCACACCTACACGCTACGCGAGGTCAAGGGTAACGCCGGCGGTATCACTTACAGCGATGCCAAGTTCACCATCGAGACCACCATCACGGACAACGGCGACGGTACCCTCAAGGCCGAGCATGTCCTGAAGGACGCCGAGGCTGCGACCTTCAAGAACACCTACAGCGTGACCCCGCTCGATGCAGAGCTCGACTTTGACCTGAGCAAGGTCATCAGCGGCCGCGAGTGGACGGATGGGGACGAGTTTAGCTTTACCATTACCGCCCCCGATGGCGCCCCGCTCCCCGATCCTGCGACCGTAACCGTGAGCAAGCACGATGCGAAGGACGGCATTGCCGCCATCAAGTTCGGCAAGATTCGCTACACGGCCACCGGAACCTACAAGTACGAGATCCGCGAGAACGCGGGCAGCACGGTCGGCATGACGTATGACGCGCATGTCGCAACCGCCGAAGTGACCGTGACCGAGAACGGCGATGGCAGCCTGACCGCCAACGTCACCAAGAAGGAAAACGGACGCTTTACCAACACGTACCGCACTGAGCTTAACTACACCGCTGCCGGCGGTCTGTGGCTCAGCAAGTATCTGGACGGCCGCCCCATGACCGAGGGTCAGTTCACCTTTACCGTGACACCTGCTGACGACGCTTCGGCTCGCGCGCTCGGTCTGCTGCCCGGGGCTAATAGCTTCAAGTCTCCCGCAGCGGCAGAGGCAACGGTCGGACTGATCGACATTCTGGCTGGTCATGAGGTTATATTAACGCAGGCTGACGCCGGCAAGACCTTTACGTACACCGTGGCCGAGAAGAACGACGGCCAGCCCGGTTACACCTACGACGACGCCGTGCGCACGGTGACGATCGCCATCGCCGACGACACCGCCGGCACGCTCACTGCTACGACGACCGTTTCCGGCGGTCCCGAGGGCACGCATGAGACGGTCCACAAGAGTGGCGAGAACAAGGTCGAGAAGGCCTTGGTGCCGTTCCACAACAGTTACAGCGCTACGACCAACACGCCTGGCGGCACCGCCGCTCAGGTCGTTGCTACCAAGACTCTGACCGGCCGCCCGATGGCCGACGGCGAGTTCTGGTTCGGCATCGCCTATCAGGGTGAGCTTGTGGCATACGAAAACCTCAAGCCCAATATCGGCGGGCACGTGAGCTTTGATACGCTGCACTACGACACTAAGATGCTTGCTAATCTTGAGGCTGCTGGGCTTGCTTATCGTACCGATAAGGACGGTAAGCTTGCCTGGACCATTAACTACACGGCCTACGAAGATTTATTCGGGCTGCCGAATGGCGTTTCCGCTACAACGTGGAGCTTTGGCTTTAAGGTTATCGTCATCGACAACGGTGACGGTACCCTGACGGCAACGGTCGACTACGGCGGCGTCGAGCCCTTGTTCGAGAACGTCTACGGCGCCGACGCCGTTGACGCCGCGCTCGCCGGCGCCAAGAAGCTCCAGGCAACCGAGGGCCTGACCCCGGCCGACATCGCGGGCAAGTTCACCTTCACCGTGACCGCTGACGAGGCGGGTGCCCCGATGCCCGAGCGCACGACCGCAACCAACGACGCGGCTGGCAACGTGGACTTTGGCAAGATCCACTTTACGCTCGAGGACCTCAACCGCGCTCTGGGCGTGACGGACGATGCGACCGATAAGGCCGAGGCAGACGAAGCTGACGAAGCCGAGGCTGAAGAGGCCGACGCCGACGTTGATGCCAACGCCGACGAGCCCAGCGACGAGTCCGAGCCCGCAGCCCTCACAGCTCCGCGCTCGCACACTTTTACCTACACGGTGACCGAGTCCGGCACCGCCCCTGGCGTGACTAACGACGCCAACGCCACGCGCAAGGTTTCCTACACCGTGTCTGACAACGGTGCCGGGCATCTGAGCGTCAAGCGCGAAGGCGACGACGGTGCTGCCTTCACGTTTACCAACACCTACGGCGTGGCACCTACCGATTCGTCCGTGACCGATCAGGTCAAGACAGTCAAGCGCCTGACTGGACGCGACCTTGCAGCAGGCGAGTTCACGTTTGAGCTGCTCGAGGACGACGTGGTTGTCGCTAACGGCACCAACGACGCTAACGGCACCGTGACGCTGAGCCCGATTCGCTACGAGGCACCCGGCACGCACACGTACACGCTGCGCGAGGCTTGCCCCAACGCGCTCGGCCTGTACAAGGGCGTCACCTATGACGGCACGACCTACACCGTCGCGACTACCGTCTCCGACAATGGTGACGGCACGCTGACCGCGACGCACAAGCTCGAGGGAACCACCGAGTCGGCTGGCTTTACCAACAAGTATCACGCCATGCCCACTCAGGTCTCCATCGGCGCCATCAAGGTGCTTGAGGGACGCGAGCTCAAGAAGGACGAGTTCAGCTTTAAGCTCGTTGGCGAGGGCATCGAGTCCACCGTCACCAACGATGCCGACGGTAAGATCAACTTCGACAAGTTTGAGTACGACGAGCCCGGTACGTACGTCTATACCATCAGCGAGGTCAAGGGCGACGAGGCCGGTATGACCTACGACAAGTCCGTCTTTACCGCGACCGTCAACGTGGTCGATGACGGCGAGGGCAACCTCAAGGCGAACGTCGCCTTTACCAAGGGTGACAAGAGCGTTGAGGGTATCGTGTTCAACAACACGTACAAGAAGCCCGAGACGCCCGTGCCGACGCCCGACCCCGGCACGCCCAAGACCGTGACGAATATCGTCAAGACGGTCAAGGGTTTCCTGCCCACCACGGGTGACCAGCAGGCCGCCGCACTGCTCATGGCATTTGTTATCGCCATGGCCGGCGTCGGAGCCCTGGTCTGGGGTATCCGTAAGCGCTAGGCACGTCGACAGCGCCCGGGGCCAAAAGGCCCCGGGCGGCCGGCGGGGAGCCAGAACATAGCCCCACCCCCAGCCCCAGCCGCCACGGAGGTATCTCCCTCCTCCGTGGCGGCGCTTTTGTGCGTAGGCAAGAAGGGTTCGCCACGAAACCGGCCCATCTACTACGTTTAGCCCCTTACCCCCCAACCATGCCAAAAAACGCGAAAACAAAAGCGCAGGTAGAACGCCTGCGGTTTTGTTCAAAACGAAGGTATGGTCAGGGGTATCGAGTCAAAGGTAGTAAATGGGCCGATTTCGTGGCAAGCGGTTCCGGCTGATCCCTTGGGGACGGAGGAAAACGGATCATTTTGGTCCCGCGAGGCTGGCGGAGACACTCGTGCAGGGCCGCCCGAACAAAACTATGCCGGTTTACCACGATGAATCCGAGATTCCTGACCACACCCGCATTTTTGCAAATATCGCAAGTGTTCTACCTGCGGTTTTGTAAGTGCGCAATTTGCCGTGGTCGGAGATATGCGGTTCATCGTAGTAAACCGGCATAGTTTTGAAATGGCATCAAATTGGCGGCAGCCAGCGGCTAGCCTCGCAGGTAGGCGATGGCGATTTGGGTGCGGTTGCGCAGGCCCATTTTGGCCAGAATCGAGCTGATGTGGTTGCGCACCGTGCCTTCTCCCATATAAGCCGTGGCGGCAATCTCCTTGTTGTCGAGGCCGCGGGCGATGAGCTCGGCGACTTCGAATTCGCGGTCGGTCAGGCCGGCAAAGGCCGCGGGCCGGCGGGGCGTGCCCGCCTCGATGCCCGTTCCGTCAAAATCGATGTCCTCGATCGCCTTGCCCTCGAGCACGCGTTTACCGTCCATGACCTGCGCCAGTGCTGGCGGAATGGCGGCGACATCGGTCTTGATCAGGTAGCCGCGGGCGCCCAGCTTGAGCGCCGACACAATGTACTCGTCATCCGAGAATGTCGTCAGAAACACCACGCGTGCCGTAGAGTCGTGCTCAAGGATTTCGCGTGCCGCCGATAAGCCGTCGCGTCCCGGCATCTGAATGTCGAGCAGCGCGATATCGGGCGCGTGCTCAGCGTAGAGCGCGACCGCGTCGTCGCCATTGGCGCCGGTGCCCACTACCTCGATTTGCGGCTGGGCGCCCAAGATAATCTTGAGCGAATCGACCACTAGGCGGTCGTCATCGACAACGATGAGCCTCATCGGCCCTCATCTCCTTGCTGCTTGGGAATGGTGGCAAACACGCGCCATCCGGAGGCGCCGACTCGCGAGCCGGCAGTGAAAGTGCCGCCAAGCGCCTCGACACGCTCGCGCATGGAGGCGAGCCCCATGCCCCCTGTGGCGCTGCGGGCGCCTGTCCGAACCCCGCCCGTTCCATCGTCGGTAACGACGAGCTGGTAAAACGACGGATGCTCCATGCACCGTACGGTGACAGCACGGGCGCAAGCGTGGCGCATGGTATTGGAGAGCGCCTCGCGCAGGACCGCCGCAAAGCAGTTGGCGACATTTGCGGGCGCATGCTCGGCCAAAACTTCAAGCTCAATCTGCGGGCCGCCGTTCGAGCGCGCGCCTTCAACAATACGTTCGAGCTGCACGGAAAGGTCGACAGCGTTGTCGTTGAGCGCATGGACGCTGGCGCGTACGAGCTGGAGTGCCTCGTCAACCGTGCGTTTGACGTCGGCGAAATCGGCGGCGACGCCGGGCTCGTCGGCGTGGACCACGCGCAGGGCTTCGGCCTGCAGTGAGGCGCGCGTGAGTTGGTGCCCGACGTTATCGTGGATCTCGCGCGCGATGCGGGCGCGTTCGGCGAGCGTCGCGAGCTCGACTTCGTAGTCCTGGCGGTCGGCGAGGTCGCGGTTGCGTGCCTCGAGTGCCAGGGCGCGTTCTTGCAGCTTGTCGCGGGTGCGACGCATGCGTTCCTGTTCGCGCTCCAGCTGCGCGGTGCGCAGCGACAGCAACGTGGCGGCGACCGAAAGGATGGCGGTTAACAGCAGCGTTCGGGTGGTGAGCACGCCGCCACGAAGGTCCGCGACAAGCGCGCAGACAAACACGGCGTCAATCGCCAGCGCGGGCCAGATTCGTTCACGGCGAACGCGTCGCGCGATGTCATAGAGAGCGAGAGGCGCAAACGGCACAAACGGCGGCACGACGACGGCCGCGATGATGTAAGCGCAGCTCGCGGTCTCGCTCGCGCGCCGGGTGCGTTTCCCCTGTGTGACCTCGGCCAGCGAGGTGGCAATAATGCTAAGGCAAAACGCCACAACCAGACGAGCGTCCACGGCAAGACCCATGGCGGCCGCAATACAGCACGCCAGCACGATCGATTTGTCGAAAAGCCTGTTCATACGGGTATTGTACGCGAAGCCGCGCATGGTGGAGGGGCCGCCTGCGCAACCGTGACATTCCTCCCGCGCGGCAAAGCGGGGGCGTCGGCAGGCCGCACGACCAAGACCCCGCACTCGTGACAAAGCTCACTGGTGCGTGCCGGCGGTTCCTGCGATGATGCAATCGTACCGGGCCGCAATCAACAGAAGGGCCGCCTCATGACAGACATCGTCCACGTCGAAAATCTCGTCAAGCGCTACGACGATCTTATCGCGCTCGACCACTTTAATCTGAGCATCGCCCCCGGCGAGATCTTTGGCCTGCTGGGCCCCAACGGCTCGGGTAAGACCACGTCCATCAACTGCATTCTTCAGCTGCTCGCCTACGACAAAGGCACCATCGAGCTATTTGGCGAGCCCATGACGCCCGCCCGCTACGACCTCAAGCGCCGCATCGGTGTGGTGCCGCAGCAGGTGGCGGTGTTCGACGAGCTCACGGTGCGCGAGAACATCGACTATTTCTGCAGTCTCTACGTCAACGACCGCAAACGCCGCCGCGCGCTGGTGGACGAGGCGATCGACTTTGTCGGCCTGGGCGACTTTACCAAGTTTCGCCCCGGCAAGCTCTCGGGCGGCCTGGCGCGTCGCCTCAACATCGCCTGCGGCATCGCGCACAAGCCCGAGCTCATCTTCTTTGACGAGCCTACGGTGGCGGTCGACCCACAGAGCCGCAATGCCATCCTGGAGGGCATCTGCCGCCTGCGCGACGAGGGCGCCACGGTGGTGTATACCAGCCATTATATGGAGGAAGTCGAGCAGATCTGCAGCCGCATCATGATCATGGACGGTGGTCGCGTGCTGGCGCAGGGCACCAACGACGAGCTCAAGCGCATGATTCAGATGGGCGAGAAGATCGTGATCGAGGTCGGCGAGGTGCCGAGCGCGGCGCTCGGTGCCGTCGCGAGCCTGCCGCATGTCCTGGACCTGTCGGCGACGGCGGGCCAGCTCACGTTTTCGTGCGAGGCGAGCCCGCATAACCTGACGGACATTCTCGATGCGCTGCGCTCGCATGACGTGGCGCTCGGCCGCATTTATTCCGAACCGCCGACCCTCAACGACGTGTTCCTCGAGATCACCGGCCGCGAGCTGCGCGACTAGGGGGCAGCCATGTTCAACACCATCATCACCACGCTCAAGACGCTGCTGCGTCGGCCGAGCACATGGGTCTGGGGCGCGATCTTTCCCATGGCGCTTTCCACGATGTTCATGTTTATGTTTGCGAACCTCAGCTCCGACGGCAAGATCGACCCGGTGCCGGTAGCCGTTGTCGCTGACGAAACCTGGGACGCCTCGACCTTTAAGGACGTGGCGACGTCGCTTGCCAAGGAGAGCGACGATCAGCTGCTCGAGATCCACGAGTGCGACGACGCAGCCGATGCGAACCGTGCGCTTAAGGCCGGCGAGGTCGCGGGCATCTACACGGTCGATGCCGTGGGCACGCCCAAACTCACGCTGTTTTCGAGCTATGACAGCTCGCGTGCCTCGTCGGTGCTCACAGACCGCAGCATCCTTGAGACGGTGGCAAGCTCGTATACACAAAATGCCGAGCTCATGTCCCAGATTGCTCAAGATGACCCGGCGGCGCTCGCCGATCCGGAGACGGTTGCGCGCGCCCTGTCGCTCGAGGGCGGAACCCGTCGCGTGAGCCTGACGCGCACCACGCCCGACGGCACGACCATTTACTACTACGCGCTCTTTGGTCTGGTCGCGATGATGTCTGCCGAGTTTGCCGCTTTGAGCGTCGTCGACCTGCAGCCCAATCTGTCGGGCCTTGGCGCGCGCCGCTGCGTGGGTGGCCTTTCCAAGACGGCGTCGCTAGCCGGCATCTTTGTCGGCTCGTGGCTGGTTTCCTTTGCCTCGATGGCGGTTGCGATTGGCTACGTGCGCCTAGTCGTTGGCGTCGACTTTGGCGGGCGCGAGGGGCTGTGCCTGGTGGGCGGCGCCGCTTCCGCGCTTGCCGCCACGGGCCTGGGACTCTTTGTGGGCACACTTCCCGTTAAGGGCGGCAAGGCGTCCAAGTCCGGCATCCTCACGGGCTTTGCTACCACGTGCACCCTGTTCGCCGGCCTCTACGGCGAGCCGGCGATGGCGCTTGCCGACGACGTCGCCCGCGCCTGCCCGGCCGAGTGCTGGTTCAACCCCGTCAAGCTCATCTGCGACATGTTCAATCGCCTGTATTTCTTTGAGGACCTGGGGCCCTTCGCTGTTCGCGCGGGCGCGCTCGTCCTGATGGCCCTGGTGTTTGTCGCCGCCGCTACGCTGATCTTTGGAAGGAGCCGCTATGAGCACCTTTAAGACTGCGCTGCGCATGGCGCTCGCGCATCCGTTCTACCTGCTCATCTATACGGTGTTCATATCGCTGATGGGTGTGTTCATCGCGGCATCGGTGAGCTGGAACTCGTCGCAGCTCACCGAGTACAAGCCCTACGATGCCAACGTGATCGTGGTCGACCGCGACGACAGCGACCTTTCGCGTGCGCTTATCAAGCATTTGGGTTCGCGTTTTGAGCTGGTCACGGGCATCGGCGACGATACGTACGACCTTGCGGACGCGCTCTCCAAGAGCAACAGCGCCAAGGGCAGCGCCGACTGTGTGTTCTTTATCCCGGAGGAGTTTGAGGACGACCTCGTTGCGGCTGCCCGCGCGGGGGAGGCCCTGCCCAAGCTCGACGTGACCTACGGTTCCGGCACCATGGCGGCGGCGCTTTCGTCTGCCGAGGCCTCGCGCTGGATCTCGCTCGTGGGCGCTGCGGCGGCGCTTGAGCCCACTGCCTCTAATGGCAGTGTCGCCAAGGCCGCCGAGCATGCCGCCGCCAAGCGCGCCGAGGTCCAGATCGAGCAGGTCAAGGTCGACTCGACAGCCGCCGCCACGCTCGAGTCGTACTTCAACTTTGGCGCGTACGCGATTATCTCGTCGGTCATCGTATCGGTGGGGCTGGTGTTCTCGGGCATGAACGAGCCCGAGCGCGTACGTCGTATGGATGCCGGCCCGCTCTCCGAGCGCCAGCGCTCGCTTGCCGTGTTCGTGGCCGCCGCCGTGCTCACCGTCTGCATTTGGCTCGTGTCGAGCATGATGGGCGTCGTGGGCTTTGCCGGCGCGGTTGCCGAGGTCGGCGTGGGCCGTGTGTGCCTGGCGCTGGCGGCGACGTTTGCGCTGGCGTGCACGCCGCTGGCCGTTGGCTTTGCGCTTTCGAGCCTGGGTGCGCGCGAGGAGCTGCTCAACGGCGTGGGCAACTTACTCGGCATGCTCATGACGTTTTTGGGCGGCGCTTGGATGCCGCTGTCGCTGATGGGCTCGGCCGTGCAGACGGTGGCGCACTTTGTGCCGACGTATTGGGTGAACGACGCGATCGGCAAGGCGCTCGCTTCGGACCTGACGTCTGCCGTGTTGGGCGACATCGCCTGCGACCTGGGCATCACCGTGCTCTTCGCCGCCGCCATTGCCGCCGTAGGCCTGGCTCTCGCACGCGCCAAATCCCGCGCCTAGTCTGAAATAAATCCTAGGCCTCGTCCCAAAATAGTTCGCCAAGGTTTACTATTACGTTCATAAAGTAGTACGAGGCTAACAATGGGGGATACCATGGCAACGCAGGAAGCCTACGTCCAGGTTAAGGATCTCAAAAAGCACTACGGCGACGGTGATGCGCGCCTGACGGTACTCGATGGCATCGACGCGTCCATCAACCGCGGCGAGATCTGCGTCATGCTGGGGCCCTCGGGCTCGGGCAAGTCGACCTTTCTCAACCTGATCGGCGGCCTGGAGGAGGCTGACGGCGGCTCCATCATGGTGGACAGCTGCGACCTCACGGTGCTCAAGCCTGCCGACCTGGGCGAGTATCGCCGCCGTGAGCTGGGCTTTGTCTTCCAGTTCTACAACCTGGTGCCCGACCTCACCATCAAGGAGAACATCGAGGTTACGGCGCACCTGTCCAAAAACCCGCTCAATGTCGACGACCTGCTGCGTTCGCTGGGCCTTTACGAGCACCGCAACAAGTTCCCGCGCCAGGTCTCGGGCGGCCAGCAGCAGCGCTGTGCCATCGGTCGTGCGCTCGTCAAAAACCCGGGTCTGCTGCTGTGCGACGAGCCCACGGGCGCGCTTGACTACAAGACGTCCAAGGAAATCTTGCAGCTCATGGAGGATGTAAACCACACCTACGGCTGCACCATCATCATTGTCACCCACAATGCCGCCATCGCGCGTATGGCCAATCGCGTGCTGCGCCTGCGCGACGGGCACATCGTCGAGGATGAGCTCAACGAGTCGCCCGTTGCGGCCGCCGAGCTCGATTGGTAGGCGGCGCCATGACACCTCTCGCAAAACGTCTCCCGCGCGAGCTGCGCCGCAATATCGGCAAGTACCTGGGCATTTTTTGCTTATGTGCGGAAGCATCGCCCTTACCTCGGGCTTTTTGCTCGCGGCGCATTCCATCGGCTGCCTTATCGACGACATGCGCGATGCGTACACGATTGAGGACGGCCGCGTGACCACCTCCTTCGAGGCCACCAAAGACCAGCTCAAGGCGGCCGAGGATGCAGCCGGCGACGTCGGCGGCGTTACGCTCTACAAGAATTTCTCCATCGACGCCATCATCAAAAAGACCGCCGGCGACGACGGCACCAAGCGCACACTGCGCACCTATGCGCACCGCACCAAGGTCGATATCGCGTCCTACTGTGAGGGCAAGGAGCCCAAGGCGGACGACGAGGTAGCAATCGACCGCGTTTTTGCCACCAACAACGACCTCGCAGTGGGCGATAAGGTCGAGCTCGAGGGGCGCACCTACACCATCTGCGGCATCATGACCCAGCCCGATAGCCAGGCGCTGTTCCTCAACAATTCGGACTTTACGGTGAACACCATCACCTATGGCGTGGCCGAGGTCACCGACGCCGGCTTTGCCGCGCTCGAGGATGCCGGCGGCGCGCCTGCCTACACCTACTCCTTCACCTTTACCGATCGCGATCTCTCCACCGCAGACCGCATCGACGCCGAGCAAGATATGGTCGAGGCGCTGACCGATGCCGATGCACGCGTGGACGATCTGATCGATGCCGATTCCAATCAGGGCATTGGCTATGCGCGCGACGACGTAGACGGCGACTCCATGATGTGGATGACGCTGCTCGACATCATCATCGTGATCATGGCGTTTGTCTTTGTGGTCCTTACCGACGCCACCATCGAGGAGGAGAGCGCCATCATCGGCACGCTGCTCGCCAGCGGCTATCGTCGACGCGAGATCGTGCTGCACTACCTTGCGCTTCCCGCCATCGTGGGCGTGGTCGCGGCGCTTTTGGGCACTGCGCTCGGCGTTGTGTTCTTTACTGAGCCCATGCGCAGCCTCTATTACGGTTCGTACAGCCTGCCGCCCTTCCAAGTGTACTGGAGCTGGGAGATCTTTGTGAAGTGCGCCGTGGTTCCCGCCGCCGCGCTCATCCTCATCACGCTGGTGGGTCTGCTTCGCAAGATGGGCAAGACGCCGTTGCAGTTCCTTCGTCACGAGGCGAGTGGCAAATCGGGCACCAAGCGCGGCCTGCAGCTGCCGGAGCGCATGGGTTTTGTTTCCCGCTTCCGCCTGCGTATCTTCCTGCGCAATCTGGGCAACTTCGCCACGCTCTTCGTGGGCATCGCGTTTGCCTCGCTGCTACTGCTCTTTGGCCTGGCGATTCTGCCCACGATGACGCACTATGCGGACAACCTCGAGACAAGCCTGGTCGCCGAGCATCAGTACACGCTCAAGGCGCCGCTGGAGCTCGAGGGCACCGCCGAGGAGCGCGAGCAGTGGTCGGCGCTCGAGCGCCTGCAGTCGGTTGACGGCGCGCTGCTTTCTGCCGCCCGGGATGCCGATGACGAGCTTGACGACGCGGCCGATGCAGCGCAGGCGGCAGCCGATGCCGCGACCAGCGCTCCGTCTGCCGAGAGCCTGGCCGCGGCGCAGGACGCGCTCGCCAAGGTCCAGGACAAGAAGGATGCGCTTTATGCGCGCCTCGATGACCTTGCCGATGCCCTCGGCTGCAACCGCGACGAGGCTATCGACCTGATTGACAAGGCCTCTAAGATCGACACCGACAACGACGATATCCACCCGGTCAATACGACCGATAACGGCGCGGGCGCAATCGCACAGGCCGAGAAATACGCCGTCTACCAGCTGCAATACGATCGCGGCGACGGAAATGGGCAGGAGACGATTTCCGTCTACGGCATCTTGCCCGATTCGCGCTACTGGAAAGATCTCAACGTTGGCGATGGGCGCGTCGTCTTTGGCGGTGGCCTGCTCGACAAGTTTGGCTGGAGCGAGGGTCAGAAGGTTAAGCTTCGCGACAAGTACGAGGGCGAGAATTATTCCTTTGAGTACGTGGGCAAGGACTGCGTTTGGGGCTCTAAATCGGATATGAATGTCTATATGAGTATCGATGACTTTAACAAGCTGTTCGACAACGATGCCGCCTACTTTAACGGCTATGTGAGCGACGAGAAGCTCGACCTCGATGCTCATTACTTTGCCGGCGACACCACGCCCGACGACATGCGCGCCGTAGGCGACCAGTTCATCGGCATGATGAGCAAAATGATCGGAATGATGATCGGACTCGCGGTGTTTATCATCCTGCTGTTTATGTACCTGCTGACCAAGGCGGTGATCGACCACAGCGCCCGTTCGATCAGCTACATGAAAGTCTTTGGCTATCGCGATAGCGAGATCTCGCATCTGTACATCCGCTCGATCACGTTGTGCGTGGCGGCGTCGCTCGTGCTGAGCCTGCCGGTCATTATTGGCTCGCTCACGGCCATCTTCCGCTCGATGCTGCTCGCCTACAACGGCAATATCGAGATCTACGTGCCCGCTTGGTCCATGGCGGCGTGCGCAGGAATCGGCTTTGCAACCTACCTGGTCGTGGCGCTGCTGCTCACGCGCTCTATCAAGCGCGTCAGCCTGGCCGAAGCCCTCAAAGTCCAAGAGTAGTCATTTAAGAGCGTCCCCAATGACTAGGTGCCGTACTTGACTTTACCTCTGCTTTAACTGGTACCATCCTCTTATGTCTGTAACGCCATATAGACCGAGGGGATAGATCTATGACCGCAACTGCACCCGCAGCACCCGCTAAGGTGTACTTCACCAACCTGCGCACGCATGCTCGCGAGAGCCAGCTCGACAAGCTCAAGCGCCTCATCCGTCACGCCGGAATTGAGCAGATCGACTTTGAGAACAAGTTCGTTGCTATCAAGATTCACTTTGGCGAGCTGGGCAACCTGAGCTTTTTGCGCCCCAACTACGCCCGCGCCGTCGCGGATGTCGTCAAGGAGCTGGGCGGCAAGCCCTTCCTCACCGACTGCAACACGCTCTATGTCGGTAGCCGCAAAAACGCGCTCGAGCACATCGATACCGCCTACCAGAACGGCTTTACCCCGTATGCCACGGGCTGCCAGATCATCATCGCCGACGGCCTTAAGGGCACCGACGAGGCGCTCGTCCCGGTCGAGGGCGGCGAGTACGTGCACGAGGCCAAGATCGGTCAGGCGCTCATGGATGCCGATATCGTGATCAGCCTCACCCACTTTAAGGGCCATGAGCAGGCCGGTTTTGGCGGCGCCATGAAGAACCTGGGCATGGGAGGCGGCAGCCGTGCCGGCAAGATGGAGCAGCATGCCGCCGGCAAGCCGAACGTCGCGACCGAGCACTGCGTTGGCTGCCATGCCTGCGAAAAGATCTGCGCGCACAACGCTATCTCGTTCGACGGCACCCGCGAGCGCGAGCTTGCCAGCGGCGCTACTCGCACGGTGCACGTGGCTGCCATCGACCACGATCGCTGCGTGGGCTGCGGACGCTGCATTGCGGCATGCAACCAGGACTGCATCAAGCCCGGTTATGAGGCCGCGGCCGACGTGCTCAACTGCAAGATCGCCGAGTACACCAAGGCCGTCGTCGACGGCCGCCCGAGCTTCCACATCTCGCTTGCCATGGACATCAGTCCCAACTGCGACTGCCATCCCGAAAACGATACGCCTATCGTCAACGACATCGGCATGTTCGCGAGCTTCGACCCGGTCGCCATCGACCAGGCCTGCGCCGACGCCGTCATGGCGTCTGAGCCGCTGCCCAACACCGAGCTCACCGATAGCGCGGCCAAGATGGAGCATAACCACGAGCATCTGGAGGGCGAGCAGGCCAAGGATCCCTTCTGCATCACGCATCCCGACACCGACTGGCGCGTGTGCATCGCGCATGCCGAGAAGATCGGCCTGGGCACGAGCGAGTATGAGCTCATCGAGGTCAAGTAGCACCTAGCTATTAGACAAAACAAGCGCTTTTATAGCGCAACGTTAGTAAAAGCCGCCCGTGGGCACAGTGCCCGCGGGCGGCTTTTCGGAAGTGCTAGGGGGTCAGATAGGCCAGTAAACCGTACTATTTGCCTAAAAATACTCGTCGAGGAAGTTGTCGACCGTGTTCCAGTAGAGTTCGGGGTCGACCTGCGCGCTCTTGGCGTGGGTGGCGCCATGGATGGTGAGCTTTTGCTTGACCTTGCTGGCGCACGCGTCGTAGTTTTGGTCGAGCATATCGTACGGCACAAAAGTGTCCTGGTCGCCGTGGATAAACAGCATGGGAACCGTCGCGTGTTTGAGTTGCTCCACGCTGCTCGCCTTATGAAAGTCGTAGCCCGCGCGCACGTTGCATACCAAGTTTGCTACATCGAGCAAGGGAAAGCTGGGCAAGCCGAACACGTTCTTGAGCTGCAGAGAAAGCTCGTCCCAAACACTCGTATAACCGCAGTCCTCGATAATGCATTTCACGTTTGCGGGCAGAGATTCCCCCGCGACGTTCATGGCGGTTGCCGCACCCATCGACTCGCCAAAGACCAGGATGCGTGCCTCGGGGTCAGCCTGAACGATTTGCTCGATCCATGCGACGACATCGAGCCGCTCGGGCCAGCCCATGCCGATATAGTCGCCGCCGGAGCGCTCGTGGGCGCGTGCGGCGGGTGCGAGTACGTTCATGCCGCGGTCGTGGAATCGCTTGACGTATCGGGCCATACCGATGGGCTCGTTGGTATATCCATGCAGGCAGACGGCGTAGTCGTGCGTGCTCTCCGACGCAGCAAAATACCAGGCGGCAAGCTCGGTCCCGTCGTTCGCGGTGAGGCTGCTGCTCTCGCGATTTTCCTTAAACCACGCCCGTGCCTCGCCCTCCTCGGCGTCCATCTGCTCGCCCTTTTCGGCGTCCTTGCCATCCTGCATCATCTTCATGGTGTACGGCGCTGGGGGGTTCAGGGCAAAGTCAAACAAAAAGTTGCCGGCAAACCCCAGCAGCGCGACAACGAGCACCAGCGTAACGACGCCGGCTATCTTGAGCTTTCGATGGGAACGTGCGTTTTGAGACATGAGAAGCTTTCCTATAAGATGTTAATACATCAACATTTAATGCAAGCGCATTATGGACGTTCGCCGTTGATGCGTCAACAGGCAAAGAATGGGTAAACGAAAGGTCACGTATGGTGCAAATTTCGCACGTACCTAGACGCTTTGATATAGTGTTGAGAACTCTTTACGTTGGAGGATGTAACCGGCATGTCCGATTCGAGCGACAGTTCTAAGCCGCGACCCAAGACCGCGGCCGTTCCACACTACACGGTGGGTGAGGAGATCATGAACTCCGTCACCCATGGTGTCGGCTGCCTGTTGGGTATCGCGGGCCTGGTGCTCCTGATCGTATTCGCTGCCCTGCGCGGCGGGGGCCCGGCCCACATGGCCGCGGCGATTGTCTATGGTGTCAGCATTATCCTCGAATACCTAGCTTCTACGCTCTACCACGCGATTCAGCCCGCGCGCGCCAAGCGCGTGTTTCGCATCATCGACCACAGCTGCATCTACCTGCTCATAGCCGGCAGCTATACGCCGTTTTGCCTCATCACGCTCGCAAACGACGGCGGCGCTGTGCTGTTCTTTGCCGTATGGGCCATCGCCATTATCGGCATCGCCCTCGAGTGTTTTATGCGCGAGCGTCAACCGCACTGGGTAAGCGGCCTGGTCTACCTGCTGATGGGCTGGCTCGTTGTCTTTAAGCTGCCCGAACTTGTGGCGCTGCTCAACCCCGTGGCACTTGCCCTGCTCGCCGTCGGCGGCGTGTGCTACACCGCGGGCGTGCCGTTCTATATCGCCAAAAACGTGCGCTATCTTCACAGTGTGTTTCACCTGTGGGTACTCGCCGGCAGCATCTTCCAGTTCATGGCGGTGATCCTCTTCGTAATCTAGCGACCACGCCTGCGCGCCCGCGTCCTTGTTTGGGCGCCGGTGCAATTGCCGTATCCGCCGTCAACGTTTTAATCCGACGTCCCGAATCTTGGAGGTTCGAGAAACTCCCGATGGACATAACCATCTCCCTTATCACCACCCTCGTTTTGACCCTCATCAACGGCTACTTCTCTATGTCCGAGATGGCGCTCACCACGGCCAAGCGCGCCGTGCTGGAGCACGAGGCCGAGGAAGGCGACAAGCGCGCCGAGCGTGCCATTAAGCTGGCTGCCGACTCCGACCAGCTGCTCGCCACCATCCAGGTCGCCATCACGCTCGTGGGCTTCGCCTCGTCCGCCGTCGCCTCGACGAGTCTGTCCGACCCGCTCGCCACGTGGCTCATGAGCTTTGGCATCGCGCCGCTCTCCGCCATCGCGCGCGGCCTGGCGCCGGTCATCATTACCGTCGCGGTCGCCTTCGTATCCATCGTGATCGGCGAGCTCGTCCCCAAGCGCATCGGCCTGGCCAATGCCGAGGGCGTGTCCAAGCAGGTCGTGGGCCCGCTTTCCGTGTTCCAGAAGATCGCCCGTCCGCTCGTGTGGCTGACTGGCGCTTGCTCCGATGGCCTGGCCCGCATCCTGCGCATCAAGAGTGCCGACGACCGCCAGAACGTCTCGGAAGAAGAGATCAAGTACATGGTCTCGGAGCAGGACGACCTGCTCGACGAGGAAAAGCGCATGATCCACGAGATCTTCGACCTGGGCGACACCGTTGCCCGCGAGGTCATGGTGCCGCGCGTGGACACCACCATGTGCGAGGACGACGAGACGGTCGCCGACGTGCTGTCCACCATGCGCCAGACCGGCTTTAGCCGCATCCCCGTCTATCACGAGGATCCCGACAACGTCGCCGGCATTGCGCACATCAAGGACCTGATTCAGCCCGCGCTCGACGGCAAGGGCGACCAGCCCATCGCCGGTTTTTTGCGCGACGCCACCTTTGTGCCCGACACCAAGGACATCCTGCCGCTGCTGTCCGAGATGCAGACCTCTCACGACCAGATCGTGGTGGTCGTGGACGAGTACGGCGGTACGGCCGGCATCATCACCATCGAGGACATCGTCGAGGAGATCGTCGGCGAGATCGAGGACGAGTTCGACCCCGACAACAAGTATCTCACGCGCCTTTCGCGCCGCGAGTGGCTCGTTGATGGGCGTTTTTCGTGCGATGACGCGATTGAGCTTGGTTGGCCGCTCGAGGAAAGCGATGATTATGAGACCATCGCCGGCTGGATTTTGGAGCTTTGCGACTCGGTGCCCGACATCGGAGAGGTGTTTGAGGTCGCGGGGTACAAGTTTAAAGTGCAGTCGATGCGTGGCCAGCGCATCTCGCTCATTCGCGTGATCGCTCCGGCCGAAACCGATAAGAAGGATTCCGAGTCTTCGGCAGAGAAGCCGGCGGCGTCGGGTGCGGGCTCTGTGGATCCGCACGATGGCGACGAGTAGGGCAAGGAAGAGTAGGGGAGAGTTATGGCAGGCCTGTTCAACATCCTTAAGGTCACCGTCAGCGAGGACAAGATCTGCGCGCATGTGCTGGTGAACCCCGGCATGCCGCTCATGACCTCGGAGGATATCGAGGCCACGGCGCGCGTGTATTACCTGGTGCCGGCGATTGCCAAGCACCTGTGCCTGGGTGATTCCGGTCGCGAGTTCCAGGACTGCATGGGCCAGACCGAGCTCTGCCACCTGCTGGAGCACGTGACGGTTGAGCTCATGAACGAGACCGGGCTTGCCGGCAGCATCTCGTGCGGCCGCACGCGCGTAAGCGAGCACGACGAGCGCGTTTTTGAGGTTGAGCTTTCGTGCCCCGACGACGCGCTGGCCATCGGCGCGCTGTCTTCGGCCACCTTTATGATGGACTGGGCGTACCTGCACGCCGACCAGCCTGCCCCTGACGTGGAAGGCACGGTCGCGGGCCTGCGCAACCTGGTGCTGGGCATGCGCGCCGAGGCCGAGGGCAAGGATCCTCACGAGGCCGTCGCCGCTGCGAACGGCGAAGATGCTGCCGAGGCCGAGGGCGCTGACGAGGGCGATGTGCCGGTCGACGCCGAGCCCGTTGCCGATGCGACCGCCGAGCCCGTTCCCGCCGAGCCCCAGGGCGTCCCCAACTTTGACGACGAGCCCCAGGTGGCGATTGATACCGAGGGCGCGGTTGCCGAGAACCACGAGGCCTCCGCTGCCGTCTTTGGCGGTGCTGCGACGGTTCCGGCAGGACCTGCGCATGAGGGCGGTCTGCCGCTCGTGGACGGCGCCGGCGAGGACCCGGGTGCCACGGTGACCATGCCGGCTATGCCTCAGGAGTAGGCCTACGCGTTTATCACCATCACGTACCTGCGCCTTTGCCGTACGCAGATGAGCGGAGCGGCAAGTGATGCGCTGCGGGTATAATGGACAGCATTCAAACGGTGGGCACCGACGTGCCCGCAGGAGAGGAATGATCATGGGTAAGACTTTCAGCTTTGTCTCCGGCGCACTTTTTGGTGCCGCTGCCGGCGCTATTGTCGGCGTTGCTCTGGCCCCGCGCTCGGGCGCCGAGACCCGCGCCATGGCTGCCGATATCGCCAACGACGCCTGGGACAATATGCGCGACACCTACGAGCACAGCGCCGAGGAGGCCCGTGCTGCGGTGAATGACTTTGGCCCGATGGTCGACGCCAAGACCGATGACCTGCGCGCCAAGGTCGATCTGGCCCGCGAGCGCATGGACCAGCTGCGCGAGCAGCTCAACGATGCCATCTCGGGTGGCAACGTGACGCCCGCCGCCGACGTCGTGGTCGAGAACGCCGTCGAGGCTGATACCGAGGCTGCGGAGCCCTCGACCGAGGCATAATGCGCGCCGGGGATTTTGTCGGCGCCAAGATCTATCGCAAGCCTACCGAGGACAAGCGCATCAAAAAGGACGGCACGCCGCGCAGCCCTAAAAAGCTCGGAAAGATTCACTTTCCGGTCTTTACCCCGGGCGGTACGCGCGTGGTCGGCTTTATGGTCCGCCAGTCTGATATCGCGGGCATGATCGAGCGCCCCGACCGATTCGTAGCGCTCGACGCCATTGGTGTCTACGAGGGCGCCATTGCGGTCGATGACGTCAAGGACACGTACGATGCCGCCGCTGCCAAGCGCCTCGACATCAACCTGGACGATTGCATCATCTGGGTCGGTATGGACGTGCGCACGGAATCAGGCGACGTCGTGGGCTATTGCTCGGACGTTGAGTTCAAGCCACGCTCGGGCATCGTGCAGGCATTCTATGTGACCGCCGGTGCTGCTTCGAGTGTTTTGGTTGGTGACACGCAGGCGCCGCCGACGATGCTGCGCGGCTATGCGGACGGCGCGATGATTGTTTCGGACG
The DNA here is from genome assembly GCA_025992755.1 of Coriobacteriaceae bacterium. Taxonomy (GTDB): domain Bacteria; phylum Actinomycetota; class Coriobacteriia; order Coriobacteriales; family Coriobacteriaceae; genus Collinsella. The sequence continues at coordinate 2,082,998 of DAJPGF010000001.1, read as the reverse complement.
AGGTCAAGTCGCTCGGGTATTCGGGCGGTGCGGCTGCCAAGGCCGCCGAGGCCAGCGTCGTGGTGGGCGACAAGGTCAAAAAGGGCGCCAAGGTGCTCGACGACAAGGGATCGGTTGCCGTGGACAAGGGCAGTCGCGCACTGGGCAAGCAGCTCGGCAAGACGCGCGGCATGTTCAAGGCCTTTAAGGACGAATACCAAAAGGCGAGCAGAGGCTCGTCAAAAGCTACAAAATAGCGACGTACCAAATGATGGGAGGCAAGCCGGAGACCTGTTGCTCCGGCTTGCTGTGTTTATGGGGGAGGGCACATGCGCCAAAACGGATCCAACTTAAACGGGCGTTCGGGTGCGCGTCCGACGGCGCGCCGCGACCTGGGGCAGCTGCCCAGCGGTCAGCGCAAGCGTCACCGTAAGCCCGGCGCGATGTATCTCAACCATAGCCGCGGCTTTAGCGACCGCAGCGCTCGCATCGGCAACAGCCGCACACCCCGTCGTTCGTCTCGCCTGCCCTATGCGCTCATTGCCGTGGGCTGTGCGCTCGTGCTGTTTATCGCTGCCGTCGTGGGCTACGTCAACCGCAGTGTGGACGTGGAGCTCAACGGGCAAAAGACCGCGGTGCGTGTGGGCTCTACGCTGCAGAATCTCATCGACGACCAGGAGTTGACTGACACCTACGACGCAGGCGACCTGCTGGCCGTCGATGACAGCGTGCTCAAGCGCCATGGGGGCGAAAAGCTGTCGGTGAAGGTCGACGGCAAGCGCGTGAAGCAGGGCAAATGGGATAGCCGCGAACTTGAGGGCGGCGAGAAGGTGACGGTCAAGGATGGCCGTAACACCTACGAGAAGCACGAGGTTCAAGCTACGGTTATCGAGCCCAAGCTCAAGGTCGAGGGCACGGGCGCTATCGAGTATGTGCAGACGTGGGGTGTCCAGGGCCGCTCCGAGGTGTGGGTCGGCGAGCAATCGGGCAAGACGCAGGACCGCGGCGAGGTTGTGCCCGCCACCGATTGCATCGTTGCGTGCGCCAGCGTGGCGCCCAAGGGCAACAAAAAGTACGTGGCACTGACGTTTGACGAGGGTCCGAGCGGCGCCACCAAACAGATCTTGCAGGTGCTCAAGGAAAAGGGCGTCACCGCGACGTTCTTCCTTTCGGGCGATGCGGCCGAGGCCTCGCCTGCCACGGCCAAGGCGATTGTCGATGCCGGGTGCGAGATCGGATCCAACAGCTACAGCGACGATTCGCTCAAGGGTCAGGACCGTGAGGCGGTACGCGAACAGATCACGAAAGGCACCGACGCGATTAAGTCGGCGACCGGCGTGAAGACGATGCTGCTGCGTGCTCCCTACGCCGCCTTTGACGAGCAAAACTGGATTGATGCGATGGACCTGGTCTCCGCCGTGGTCTCGTGGAATATCGACTCGGGCGACTGGCTGCTAAACGGTGCCGACGAACAGGTCTCGACGGTGCTCGATTCGGTGACGCCGGGCAATATCGTGCTGCTCACCGATAGAGACGAATGCGCCGAGCAGACACTCGAAGCGCTGCCGCAGATTATCGACGGCCTCATTGCCGACGGCTACAAGATCGTGACGCTCAGCGACCTGGTCAAGACGGACACGTCGCTGAGCAAAAAGCTCACCTCGCTGACGAAGGCCGCCATGCCCAAGGACGCCGTGTTCCCCCAACTTGCCGAGGACGACGACACCACAGAGTAGTTATTGGGTAGTCATTTAAGAACGTCCCCAATGACTATGTCACGGATGCGTCAGCGTTTGGTATGCCTGCAATGTGCAGCGCATAAATTCGATGCCGCAGGGCGATGCTGATGCTATAGTTACTGCGGTTAATGAGGGTCAAGAGAAAGGTTACAGGTGAAATCCAAACCTCGACCATACAGTCGATGACCCCATGCAGGTGCTTTTTGCGCATGCACGGGGTGTAAGCGTCGAGCGGCGTGCCGCCCGCGCATGCGTATACATATCCAGAAGCCCCCGGACGCCGCACGCGCGGCCGCGTCCGGAGGAATAATGATGGGGAGCACCATTGAATTATCTGAGTGAGATGCTCAAATTGCCGGTCTTGGACGTCGACGGCGAAAAGCTCGGCGTGGTCAACGATTTTGGTATTGCTACCGGCGAAGTTTTTCCGCACGTGACGTCGCTCGCGTTCCGCGGACCCGGCAAGACGCCGTTTATGATTAGCTGGCGCAAATGGGTCGACCGTATCGACGAGACGGGTGTACACCTTAAGACGTCGGCCACCGAAATCCGTTTTTCGTACCTGCAGCCGACCGAACTCCTGCTCGCCCGCGACGTGCTCAACAAGCAGATCGTCGACACGCAGGGCATGAAGGTCGTGCGCGTCAACGACATCAAGTTTTCCATGTCGGGCGAAAATCAGCTGCGCCTGCTGGGCGCCGAGGTCGGTGCCCGCGGTCTGCTACGCGCCATCAGCCCCGCGCTCGAGCATATCGTCGAAGGCTTTATGAAGCACCTGGGCAAGCCGCTCAGTGAGGACATCATCGCTTGGTCCTACATGGACCTGCTCGACCGCTCGACCAAGAACATTCAACTCTCGGTGTCGCATAAGACGCTCGGCGAGCTGCACCCTGCCGACATCGCCGACATCATTGAGCAGCTCGACCCGCGCCTGCGTGCGCAGGTGTTCGCGCAGCTCGATACGGCACAGGCCGCCGAGGCCATCTCGGAGTTCGATGACGACGAGCTCATGACCGAGATGCTCGAGGGCCTGTCCGATACCGATGCATCGTCGATGCTGGCCATGATGGACCCGGACGACGCTGCCGACCTGATCGACGAGCTCGATTATGAGAAGGCCGAGAAGCTCCTGCGCCTGATGGGCGTCAAGGAGGAGAAGGCGATTCGTAATCTGCTGGGCTACGAGGACAACACCGCCGGCCGCATCATGACCTCGGAGTTTGTCTCCCTGCCCGCCACGGCGACGGTCGGCGACGCCATCGAGGCGATTCGCAAACTCGACGAGGACTTTGAGAGCGTCTACTACGTCTATACCGAGGATCCGAGTGGCATGCTGACGGGCGTGCTTTCGCTGCGCACGCTGATCGTGGCCGACCGCGACGCCACGCTGGGCCAGCTCGCCTATCGCGATCTGGTCTACGTGTCGCCCGACGAGGACCAGGAAGACGTGACGGACGAGATGACCAAGTACGACCTGGTTGCCATCCCTGTCTGCGACGAGAACCGTCATATCCTGGGTATCGTGACCTTCGACGACGCCATGGACGTTATCGCCGAGGAGCATCAGGAGGACCTGCAGATCGCCGGTGTCGGCTCGGGCGATAGCGCGTCGGACGACTCGACGAACGTGCTCAGCTGGTTCGTGCATCGTCAGTACTGGGTCGTCGTGTGGGGCATCGCCTCGTGCATTATGGCGACCGTGCTGGGGACGGCGCTGGGCTCCGCGCATCTGGTGGTGTTCCCCATGTGCGCCATGCCGCTCGTGCTGCTGGCTGCCTCGCGCATGGTGTCGTTCGTCAAGAACTACTTCCTCGAGTACGACGGTCACGACGACGAGCCCAAACCGTACCTGGGATTCTTCTTCCAGAGCACGGGTATGGGCCTGATTCTGTCACTCGTGACCTACCTGTGCGCGCAGCTGGTGCGCACCGCCGCGTTCCCCGATGCCTCTATGTTTGAGGAACAGCTCTTTACCGGCTGCTTTAACATTGCGGCCATCGTTTGCCTGGTTGGCAACATGAGCGCTGTGATTTATCTGATGGTGCTGTTCTGGCGCGACGAGCACGACCTTAACACGTCGGGCACCGCCATGAACGTCATCGCCGTCATGATCTCGTGTGTGGCGTACTGCATCGCCGCGGTGCTGCTCACCATGTCGGTCATGGGGTAGGTGGTCGCGTGCAAAATACGAAGCAAAAGCCGAGCACCAAGCAAAAGCTGACCATCGCGGCCATCTTTGGCGCCATGGGCCCCGGTCTTCTGGCGGCGCTTTCGGGCAATGACGCCGGCGGCATCGCCACGTATTCCAGCGCGGGCGCCAGCTATGGCTATAAGATGCTCTGGATGCTTCCCGTCATGACCGTGCTGCTCATCGTGACGCAAGAGACCGCGGCGCGCTGCGGTTGCGTCACGGGCAAGGGCTTGGCCTCGCTCATCCGTGAGCGCTTTGGCGTGCGCAGGAGCGTGCTGGCCATGGCGGCGCTGCTGATCGCCAACACGGCCGTTACCATTTCGGAGTTCGCGGGCATCGCGAGTGGCCTTGCTCTGTTTGGCGTTCCGGCGAGCATCTCGGTGCCGCTCGTGGCGCTGCTGGTGTGGATGCTTACCATGTCGGGCAGTTTCCAGCGTATCGAGAAGATTTTGCTGCTGGTAAGCTGCGTGTTCGTGACCTACATCGTCGCCGCGTTTATGGCCGGCCCCAACTGGGGCGAGGTCGCGGTCGACCTGGTCGTCCCCAATATTCAGAACGATCCCAGCTATGTGTCGCTCGTGGTCGCAACGATCGGTACCACCATCGCACCGTGGATGATCTTCTTGGCTCAGAACAACGTGGTCGATAAGAATGCGGGCGAGGACGACATCGTGCTGCAGCGTATTGATACCGTGAGCGGCTCGATTGCTGCTGATATCATTGCGGGCTTCATTATCATCACGACCGGTACGGTGCTGTTCCCAGCGGGTATTCAGATTAGCGATGCCGCCGATGCCGCCCGCGCGCTGGAGCCCATCGCGGGCCAGTGGTCCACGGTGCTGTTTGCCTCGGGCCTGGTCGCAGCGAGTTTTTTGGCTGCCTGCGTGCTGCCGGGCGTTACGTCGAGTGCCATCTGCGAGGCTTTTGGCTGGGAGCGCGGCGCCGATCGCAGCTGGGACGAGGCCCCGGTTTACCGCGGCATCATTACGGCCATCATCGGCATTTCTGCCGTGTTGGTGCTCATGCCTGGCGTCGACCTGTTCCAGATTATGATGACCTCGCAGGTCATCAACGGCGTGCTGCTGCCCGTAGTCCTGGTATTTCAGGTGGTTATCGCGGCGGATCGCCATATTATGGGCGCCAACCGCAACGGCCGCGTGTGGAACGTGCTCACTTGGGCGACTATCGCCGTGATTACGGTGCTGACAGTCGTTATGTTTGTGCTGCAAGCGATGGGCTACAGCGCTTAGCGCCTCTTTTGGACTCCAAACAGGCCGCCGCCATGGGCTGCGGCCTGTTTTTTGCCTGTTATAGGGGGTTAGTAATATGTGTGTGGACAAAAATGCCAAATATGAGTACTGTTGCCTGGCTGATAGCATTTACGACCAAGAAAATAATGAACATATTTAAAAATCCGTTCATTAAAAGCGGAGCTCCAAGTCCTAAGCCGGCCATTCTGGTCAACTGGAAGGGTCACGCGCTACCGCATGGGCGCCATTTTGGGTGGTTTTGCCTGCTACTAAAATGGTAACAGTACTCATATTTGCCTCTTTTTGTCCACGACCTCTTGGAGCCGGCTCGAAAAGAGTGATTTTGGGTTGTTTGCTGCGGGTGTGGGCTTGGAAACAACGCTCGGGGTGGCGAGGTGCCCAGAATTCGGTCGCAAGGAGGGCGTTCCTCGGCTGTGTCAGGAGTGTCCCTAGGTGCCGGCACATAAGGAACGTCCCTAACTGCCGGAGGGGGGGGGTGTCTGCCGTGGCAGGCACCCCCCCTCCGGATGTGGGAAGTTTGCGCTGCAGGTTACTTGTCGCCGCCCAGCTTGTGCGGCTTGAGAGCGAGCGCATTGACGAGCGCGTCGGTGGCAGACTTGACGGCTGCCGGCTGCGGATCATTGACGTGATCCTCGGGATGCACGGGCAGGTCCTTCTTGACTGCATCGTGAATCAAGTTGAGATATTCAGTCACGCCAGTGGTCGATAGGTGCGTGCCATCGCCATCGAACAGGTCGTTGCGGTTGGCACTGTATCCGTACCAGTCGATAACGCGCACGTTCTTGTAGCGCGTAGCGGCGTTGGCGATGGCCTGGTTGGTAGAGCCAACCCACGGCTGCGGGCTGCGCGTGTTCACAAACACCACAATACGCTTATCTCCTGCATCGGCCATGATGGCGTCGATCTGGTCGTCGGTTACCAAGCCGTTGGTGCCCAGGGCGAAGACCACGATCTTGCCGGCAAGGTTCTGCTGGATATAGCCCTCAAATGTCGTGCGGCCCGCATCAAACTGGCGGCCCTTTTCGGCATCGATATGGCTGTGCGGGAACACGCCGTCAAAGGTGTCTACGGCACGCAGCGACACGGAGTCGCCGATCATAAGCAGATCGTAGGAGCCATCGGGGAAGCCGTCGTTGTCCTTGTCGGTGTCGTCGGCCGCCTGCTGGTCGGCGGGCGCGGTGTTCTTGGCTTCCTTGTTCAGAACTTCGGCGCCCTCGCCGCTCAGCGCAGACGTCTCGGGCACAAAGATCAGGCCGCCCAGTGCAACGACCAACACGACAGCGCAGGCTGCGCAGACAGGGACGTGCGTGCGTGCCCAGTTGGCGGGCGTGGTGGTGCCATCGCGGAATTCGGCGACGGTGCGCCCAAAGGCGCCCTTTCTAAACGGCGTCTCGATAAAGCGATATGAGCATTCGGCCACGGCGACCACCAACAGTACCTGCAAAATGTACTGCCACCACGGTGTATCGTTGATGTTGGCGACCGGGTTCATGAGCAACAGCAGCGGATAGTGCCACAGGTAGATGCTGTACGAGCGCTTGCCAACCCACACGAGCGGCTCGGCGGACAGCGCGCGGGCAACCATCCCCTGGGGCTGCACGCAGGCCGCGATGACCATGAGCGTGAGGATCGAGCACAGCAGTGTGCCTCCGCGATACTGGAAGGCGGTGTAGCCGTTGGTGAGCGCGACCATGGCGGCAAGGCCAACCAGACCCACGACGCCCAACACATCGATGGATGCGGGCGAGGACCAAAAGCGCACGAGGGCGCTCGGCTGTGCCGGGGCGGCCTCGGCTGATTCGTCGGCCTTCTCGCCAGGCTTGCCCTCGGCGTTCTTGCCGTGCTTGGCGGCGCCAGCTAGGCGATTGAGCCCCAAACGACGAGCGAGACGCACCGGCGCCAGGTCGCGATCGGGGATAAAGGCCATCCAGGCGCCCAGCAGCAGCGAGAACACGCGGGTGTCGGTGCCGTAGTACACGCGGCTGGGGTCGGCGGCAGGGTTGTAAAGCACCATCATGGCGAGGGCAGATACCGCGGCAAGGCCCAGAACCACGCGGCGCGTGTTGGGTTTGCTCACATGCATGGATACCATGGCAAACAGCAGTGGCGGCCAAATCAGGTAGAACTGTTCCTCGATGGCAAGCGACCAAAAGTGCGTGAGCGGCGAGGGGTCGCCCAGAGCATTGAAGTACGAGACGTTTTGGGCAATCTGCCACCAGTTGTTGAAGAACAACAGCGACGGCAGGATGTCGGGGCGCATCTTGGTGAGCATCACGTGGTTGAAGACGGTGCACAGAGCACAGGTCACCACCACGACGGTCACCACGGCGGGGACCAGGCGACGGATGCGGCGGATCCAGAAGCTCTTGAGGTCGATGCGGCCGGTCTTAGCGACTTCGTTGAGCAGCAAGCGCGTGATCAGATAGCCCGAAAGCACAAAGAAGATCGTGACGCCGAGCAGGCCGCCCTGAGCCCACGTGAGGTTAAGGTGATAGAGCACCACCGCGACGACGGCGAGCGTACGCAGGCCGTCGAGTGCAGGGATGTAGCGGGACTTGGGGCGAGCAGGCGTCTGCTCCGCGGCGGGAGTGTTGGCGCGGCCCGCGTTGTTGGCAGAAGCGCGATGGGGGCTCGTGGTGCGTCGCGGCTCGTTGGCACGGCGTTCGCTCTTCACGCGTTCGTGCGGCGCCGGCTCGTTGCCCGTGCGGTGTCGACCGCGCGAGCCCGATTGCGAGAATTGTTCCATAAAACATCATCCAATGACGAGAATAATCAGCACGTATTCATTGTAGCTGCCTGCTCCTGTGAATGCTTGCTGCTGGCGCAACCTCAAGGGTGCGTTCACATCAAAGTGAACTAAAGTTATAGAGGTGCGAAGGCGCGCAATCGACGGTCGACGGTGGGTGCAAAGCCCGCAGATGAGGAGGTTTCCATGGCAGATCGCGGCATCGTTGCGGTGTTCGGCAGCATGAACATGGACCTTTCGGTGGCGTGCGAGCGCATACCGCGCGCGGGCGAGACAGTCGGTGGTAGCGGTTTTATCACCAACGCCGGCGGCAAGGGCGCCAATCAGGCCGTAGCTGCCGCGCGTATGGGCGCGTGCACGCACATGATCGGCGCGGTCGGTCGCGATGCGTTCGGCGCGTCGCTCGTGGCGGGGCTCCAAGACGCCGGCGTGGACTGTGACTTTGTAGTGCATCGCGATGACGTGGAGACGGGAACGGCGACCATCATTCGCTGCGAGGGCGACAACCGCATCATACTGTCACCGGGCGCCAACCATGCGCTTGCGGGCGCGGACGTTGCCTGCGCGCTGAGGCGTCTGGTGGCCCATGAGCCCGACGGCGGCGCCAGCGAGATTGCTCCGGCTGCCGGAAGCGTCTTTATCGCCCAGGGCGAATGCGACCTTGCGGCGACGGCCGAGGCGCTTGTTTGCGCTCACGAGCTGGGGTTCTATACGGTCTTTAATCCAGCGCCCGCCTGCGAGCTGCCTGCGGAGGTCTGGCCTGCGGTCGACCTGGTCTGTCCCAACGAGACCGAGTGCCAGGTGCTGACGGGTATCCTGCCCAAGGACGATGGGAGCTGCGCCGCCGCGCTCAATGCCCTGCTTGCTAAGGGCGCCGGCGCCGCGGTCATCACGCTGGGCGGTGCCGGCTCGGTTACGCTCGGCGATGGCGGTGAGCTGCTGCGCATGCCGGCACTTTCGAGTACGGTTGTCGATACCACGGCCGCCGGCGATACGTTTATCGGCGCGCTTGCGGCGGCTCGCCTGCAGGGCCTGCCGCTCTTTGAGTGCATGGCCGCGGGTGCTCGCGCCTCGGCAGTGACGGTGTCGCGCCTGGGCGCTCAGCAATCAATTCCCACGCGTGCCGAAGTTGAGCGCATGTTTGGTTTAGACGATTAAGTACAAGACGGAGAAGCGGAGTAGAACAATGGCAATCAAGAAGCTGATCCTTGATCTGGATATGGGTGTGGACGATGCGATGGCGCTGGCCTATGCCATCGCGAGCCCCGAGGTGGAGCTCGTGGGCATCACCACGTGCTTTGGCAACGTGCGCGCCGAGCAATCGGCGCACAATTGCCTGGCGGTGCTCGATCTGCTGGGTCGCCCCGAGGTTCCGGTGTACCTGGGTGCCGACCGTCCTCTGCAGGCGACTGAGCCCTATACGCCGCCGGCGTCCACCGCGCTCATTCACGGCAAGAACGGCATCGGCGGCGCGAGCGTGCCCGCGTCGCCCTACGAGCCGGTGGGGGCGACCTCGGCCGACGGCAACGCTGCGGTCGATTATCTGATCGATGCCGCGCGCACCTATGGTCCCGATCTGGTCTACGTAGCGACTGGCCCGCTCTCCAACCTGGCGCTCGCCCTGGAGCGCGATGCGGCGGCGATGATGTCCATCGGCCGCGTGGTCGTGATGGGCGGCGCCCTTACCGTGCCCGGCAACGTGAGCGCGGGCGCCGAGGCCAATATGGCGAGCGACCCCGAGGCAGCCGACGCGGTGCTGCGCTCGGGCCGTAAGCTCACCATGGTGGGTCTGGACGTGACGCATCGCGTGGTGCTCACACGCCGCGACATTGCCGGCTGGACGGGCTCGGGCACCATGGCGGGCTGCGCATTTGCGAGCATGGTGGAGCACTACATTGGCTCGTACGAGATGAACGCCCCCTACCTGGGTGGTTGTGCGCTGCACGATCCGCTGGCCGTTGCCGTGGCGATCGACCCCACGCTCGTAGGTGCGCTCGGCTGCAACCTGCGTGTTGATCTGCTTGGCGAGTACCGCGGTCGCACCATCTGCGATGAGCGCCGCCTGTCCGATCCGGACAAGAGCGCGCTTGTGGCACTGACCGTGGATGCTCCGCGCTTCCTGTCCGAGTTCAAGACGCGTATGGCCCGCGTCCTTGGCTAAGTTGTCTTTTTGGGACGGGGCTTTTTTGACTGGTATGATTGGTGCGACCATTCGAACCAGCTAAAAGAGCCCGTCCCAAATTGACTACCGAGAGGATCTGCCATGGAGCGCATCGCGAGTTTTTCCGTTGACCATCTGCTGCTTGAGCCCGGCGTGTATGTGAGCCGCATCGACCGCGATCCGGCGACTGGTGCTGCCGTCACCACGTTTGACCTGCGCCTGACCACGCCCAACAAGGAGCCGGTCATGAACACCGCCGAGTGCCACACCATTGAGCACCTGGGCGCGACGTTCCTTCGCAATCATGCCGAGTGGTCGAGCCGCGTTGTCTACTTTGGCCCCATGGGCTGCCGCACGGGCTTTTACCTCGTCGTATTTGGCGAGGTGACGAGCGAGGAGATCCTGCCGCTCGTGCGTGAGCTGTTCGAGTTTGTCGCCGACTTTGAGGGCGATGTCCCCGGTGCCGCTCCCGAGGAATGCGGTAACTACCTGGACCAGAACCTCCCCATGGCCAACTGGCTTGCGCGCCGCTACCTCGACCGCGACCTGGCCGATATCGACGAGAAGCACCTGCACTATCAGCAGGCGTAAGGGCTTTATCGCCCAAAACGCGCGCATTGGGCGCCTTCGCTTATGCGGGGGTGCCTTTTTGCTGAGTGGTCGGGACGAGTGTTTAAAATCGCTTATGTTTGTTTTAGAATGTTCATACTGTCACATAAACGAACAGGAGCGAACATGCATATCTACTCTGTCAACGATCCCGAGTTCAAATCCTATGGCAACGTTTGGGATAACGTTCCGTCCGAGCTTACGTCGCCCGTGCTCGAGGCGCTCTCTGCCACGCCCATCCCCGAGGGCAGCAAGTACGTAGCAAGCGCGCCGGAGCTCGAGGACGTCAAGGATGCCGACAAGCTTGGCTTTCTCATGTTTGGTGGCCGTCCGTTCCAGCTGGGCTGGTGCAACGGCCACAACACGCGTCTCAACTGCCTGGAGTACCACCGCGCGAGCGAGTTTAACCTAGGCGCGCGCGACTTTATCCTGCTCGTGGCGCATCGCTGGGAGATCGAGGACGGCAAGCTCGACACCGCGTGCGTTAAGGCGTTTCGCGTGCCGGCGGGTACGGTCGTCGAAGTCTTCAACACCACGCTCCACTACACGCCCTGCATGGTCGACGACGGCGGCTTCCAGGTGATGGTGGCGCTGCCCGCCGGCACCAACGGCCCGCGCCCCGAGGTCGCGGCCGACATGCCTGCGGCCGGCGACAGCTACTGCTACTGGAAGGCCGACAAGTGGGTCCTCTGCCATGCTGACAGCCCCAAGGCAGCCGAAGGCGGCTACGTAGGCCTCATCGGCAAAAATCTCGACATCACCGTGGACTAGCGCATTGCCCCAAACCACCACAAAGGTGCCTGTCTCCTTTGCGGTGGTTTGGGGCGGGCGGATATCGGGAAGTGCCAGACGGGGGAGGCTGCCGGGCGCCTTGCCGTCTGCGGATTTTGGGACATGCGGCCCGCTTTTTCGACCCATCTGTCGGTACACTAAAAGCACTATGGGTACCCGCGAGCGACATATCGGCAACGCGGCCGCCCGATCCGCACCCGTGGCGGATCCCAGGGGCGGCAGGCTCTTCGCCATGCCGCGATTCCTTGTTGGCATAACACATCAGGTGTACCGCCACCGCGTCTTTGCTATCGCCGGTGTCATCACCGCGATGTTCCTCATGCTTTTGGCAGTCTTGCCGGCGCTGTTCGCCTTCGACCCCAAACTTTCTAACGCCGTGCCCGCCTATAGCGAGGTGTCCGAAGAGGTCGTGGATGCGCTCGTCCATTCGAACTCTCTGCCGTTGCTTGTTGCCGCAATTGCATTTTCGATCTGGGGCGTATCGGTCTATCTGCGCTGTTTGGACTATGTGTTGCGCCGCCGTCTTGTTGCCATCGCCACCATCTGCGCCCTGTGGATGATCGAAGTCATTCTCAAGTACAAGTCGTTCACGCCGTTCTATGCCACCGTGCTGTGGTACCTGTACTACGTGCCCATGACGCTCATTCCGCTGCTCTACCAGTTGTGTGGTCTGCGCCTTGCGGGCCTGGAGCAACACCGCCTGGGTCGCCGCTACTGCGCTGCGCTGTGGATTATGGCTATCCTGCTTATCGGATTTGTGCTCACCAACGATTTTCACCAGCAGGTCTTCCACTTTGACCGTACAAGCGACACCTGGAGCAACGATTACACGTACGGCTGGGGTTATTTCGCCGTCCTCGTGTGGACGGCCTTTAACTTTGTGGCCTTTTTTATCCTGGTGGGTCGGTCCTCGTCCTTTCGCATCCAACGTTTCTCGGGCACGGCGGCGCTCGTGCTGCTGGGCGGCGCGTTCTTTGCCATCTCATATGCGTTGCGCGTGCCCTGGGCATGGAGGCTCAACTTCTCGCTCGTCTATTGCGTCTTGTGCGTGGTGGCGATGGAAATCTGTCTCGATTGCGGTGTCGTTCCGTCATATCACGACATCGCCGGCATTTTCGACACCTTGCCGCTTGACCTCAAAGTTCTAACGCGCGACCTGCAGGAAGTCTATGCCACGCCAGTGTCAAAGCCAATGCCGGTAGGCGTGCGCGAGGAGTTGCGGACCCAGGCGCACAGCCGCGCCCATGCCTTTGCCGTGGCGTCCGATCCCGATGTGATGTACCGTGCCTTTCCACTGCTGGGCGGATCGGCCCTGCTTGCCCAAGACGTGTCGGATCTCAACGAGCTTAACCGTGAACTGGCACATCGTCGTATGGAGCTGCAGCGTCAAAATGAGCTGCTCGCCGCCGACTACGACCTTAAGACGCACCTGGCAGACCAAGAGGCCGAGACCTTGCTGGTCCAAGACGTGGACCAGGCGCTTGCCCGCGCGCTCGAAGGGATGTACGACCTGCTGAGCTCGCCGCCGCCGTTGACCGATGAATCGTCTTCGCACGAGCGTTACCGCATGCTGCAGCGCGCCAAGATGCTCGTCGCCTATTGCAAGCGCAAGGGGTCGCTCACGTTGGCACAGCACGGGGAGAGCGGTTTTGATCGCGACCGCATTCAGCTCATTGCCAACGAGCTCGCAAGCGACCTGCGCACCATCGATATCGATTGCGCTTCGATTATCGCCATACGGCGCCCGATGCACGCCAGTACGGTAAGCGCCCTGTACGACTGCGTGTATGACTTTGCGTTTTTTGCCTACACCACCGACCATCCGGCGCTTATGTATCACTTGGGTGACCATGACCGATGCAGTGTCGAGCTGCGCGCCACGCTTTTTTCCAACGATGATGAAGATCTTTCGCAGACGCCCGCCGCGCAAGAGCTCGAAAGCGCTCTGCAAGGGCGCAACGTGGCATACCGCCTTGAGGGCGAGCCCGGCCAGCTGCGCATGATCGTCTTGATGTCGAGGGCGGGTGAGTGACGATGACGATTTCGCTCATCCTTCCCCAAATCGTTGCGCTCGATGTTGTCTTTGCCCTGGCTGCGTGTCTGCAGACGATCCACGTCCCGCTCATCGCATCGCGCCGCTCGTCCTATAACCGTAAGGTGGTTTGCGCCTACGAGGCGAGCCTCGTGCTTCACCTGATGATTTCGGCGCTCATCTTATTCGCGTCGTCTGGCTCGTATCTGGTGGCGCCGCTTGACGTTTGCGCTAGGGCAATGGGCGGAGTGCTGTGGCTCAATGCCGCGATCTTTGCCTATGGCGTGACGCTTATGGTGCACTATCGTCGCCTCGTCATGCTGCCCGAACTGTTGCTCGTTGCCGCCGTGACACCGCCGGTGGTTTTTGCCATGGGCTCGGCGTGGACCGTTGTCCTTATCGCAGAGGGAGCGTTCTTCCTGTTCCGCTCCATCGCGGCGCTCTTGATGGATATCCGCAACCGCCAGGAGGATATCACCGCGTTTTCGACGATCGAAACCATCAACGTGATTCCCGTGGGCATCCTGTATCTGGACTCGAGGGGCCGTCCACTGCTCATGAACCGCTGCATGCGCAAAAACCTGGTGGAACTTCATATGCCCACCGACCTAGGCGATATGAGCGGCACATGGAACGACCTGCGCAAACTCAGCATGCAAATGCCCGAAAGCAGCCAGAACCGTGTGCGGATTAATCTTGACCGCTTTGGTGAGGCGCGGGCGGTGGTCGAGGTTTCTCCCGCCGAGATTCGCTTGTTTGTGCACGATGACGTTATGGTTTCGGGCCGCCTCTTTGAGCGCATTATCGGCCTGGATGTAACAGAGTATGCGCATGCTCATGATCGTCTGGCGCAAGCCAACCACCTGCTTGAGCTTGCGGGCCAAGAGCTCCAAGCCCAGATCGAAGAAGTCAAAAAAGTTGCTGACAATGCGGCCTATCTGCGTATGCGCGCTCGCGTGCACGACGTGATCGGGCAGCGCCTGTCCATCCTCCATCGTTATCTGGAGGAGGGGCGCCTGGATGACGAGTCACTCGAGCAGATCGACCCGCTGCTGCGCTCAATCGCTGCCGATCTGCGCAGTGGGGGCGACACCGAACCGACAGAGCAACTGGGCGATATCGTCCATGCCTTTGGCCTGGTGAGCGTGCAGATCGATGTGGAGGGCGAGCTGCCTGAGGACGCGCGTGTCGCCGCAGCCTTTCTGCAGATTATCCGCGAAGCCTCGACCAATGCCACCAAGCATGCACAGGCCCATCGGGTCCATGTGCGCCTGTGGCGGGAGACGTCGGAAGGCAGCGCTGTTGCGCGGATGACCGTTTCTAACGACGGCGCGCCTGCACCCGTATCGTATCGCGAGGGAACGGGTATTCCAGGTATGAGGCATGTCGCGCAAGATCTGGGCGGCTGCCTGGAAATCCATGCCGCCCCGCCCTTTACGCTTGCGGTGTCCATCCCGCTCAACGCCAGCGCCACAGCTCAAAGGAGAAACTCATGATTCGCGTCCTTATCGTCGAAGACCAAGCTATCTTGCGCGAGAGCCTGGCGCGCTCCGTTGGCGACCAGCCCGATATGACCGTTGTTTCCGCCATTGCCGATGCTTCCGAGGCCTTGGGTGTCGCGCTCAAGGAGCGCCCGGACATGATACTGATGGACGTGTGCACCGAACACGATTCAAACGGCATCGTGGCGGCGGCGCGCATCAAGGAGCAACTGCCCGAGTGTCGCATCATTATCATGACCGGCATGCCCGAGATCACCTTTGTCGATCAGGCCCGCGAGGCGGGCGTCGACAGCTTTGTGTACAAGAACGTCGGTATCGACGAGCTGTTCGCCGTGATGCGCTCCACGCTGGCGGGCTATTGCACGTTTCCCAAGCCGCCCGAGAGCATTTTTTCGGGCACGGCGACCCTCGACGATGTCGAGCTGTCGATTTTGCGCCTTGCCTGCGAGGGCAAGAGCCGCCGCGAGATCGCGGCCGAGCTGTTTATGAGCGAGGGCACCATCAAACGCCGCATCTCGGAGATTCTCAACAAGACCGGCTACGACAACATCATGCGCCTGGCCGTGCATGCGGTGACCGAAGGCAGCATCGTCCCCAACATGGAGCGCCCGTAGTCGGTGTGCCGCCCGTGCTCCAACGCCGAAGATAGGTCGCCCGCCGTTTTGCATCTAAAAACGGCGGGCGACCTGCTTGTATGGGCAGTGCTGTCGGCATAAAGCGGCGGGGCCGCAGGATCATTTCCTGCGGCCCCGCCTGGCATGTGCGCGGATATGTCCGCCAATCCGCGGCTATCGGTGTCTGCCGTTACGCGATGGTTGCGCTGTAAGAGGCGACGTCCTCGTAGGAATCGGTCAGGTAGGCGTCGATGCCGATGGTCGTGTTGACCAGGTCGTCAAGACTGTCAAGCTCGCCGCTCGAGAACGTGAATTCCTCGGTGGCGCTGGTGCCGGGCATCAGGTTAGCCGAGAACCAGGGTTCCTTCATGGTGCCGTTGACGTTGGTCTTGCCGGAAGGAGCGTAGAAGGTCAGGTCCTTGTCGCTCTTGTTGGTGATGTTGACGACAAAGCCGATGTCGCCCCAGTCGTCCTTGAACTTCTCGGTGATGGTGATGGTGCACAGATCGTCATCGGCGACGGTGACGGCGGGGGAGATTTCGACGTTCTGGACATCGTCGTCTTCGACGGCCTCATCGATCTCCTCTTCCTTCTCGGCCGCCTCGCGATCCTTCTTCACCGTACCGGACAGGTCCTTGTCGGACTTGGTAAAGACAAGATTGCCGTCATCTTCTTCGAGGATGAGTTTGCCGTCCTTGAGCTTCATGTCGTGCGACTCATCTTCGGCGGTGATGGTTACGGTGGTGGCGTCCTTTGCCTCCCATTTAAGGTCGACGACTTCAAGGAACAGGTCGAGGGCGCCTGTACCGTCCTCATCGAGAATCAGGACGCAGTGGACACCCCAATCCTCGAGCATCTTCATGTACTCATCGGTCAGCTCTTCGCCATCCACGGTTCCACCCGAGAGTTCCCAGCTGCCGACGAAGTTGGCCTTGGGGTCCTTGCCGCCGCCGCTGCAGCCCGTCAGGGCAAAGGCGAGCGCCAGGACGCATGTCAGGAATGCGAGTACGGATTTTTTGAACGTTGTCTTCATGGTGTCCTCCTTTATCGAACGAAACCCATAGAAGCAAATGCGGGGGTGGCGGACCCCCCGCCAATTACCAGATAGAGGGGCTAGGGCCGGGGCGTTCCGCAGTTGCTGCAGAACTTGCCGCCGTTTTCGCTGCCGCAGTTGGGGCAGAACCACTTGGCCGGTGCCGGGGCGGGTGCGGGACTACCGCACTCGGAGCAGAACTTGCCGGTGTTGGTGGCGCCGCAGCTGCAGGTCCATGCGCCGGCCGCAGGTGCGGCGGTGGGAGCCGGTGCGGGGGCGGGAGCCGGAGCCGGCTGCGGAGCGGCCTGCTGCTGTGCCTGGCCGGCGGCGAACAGCTGGCTGGCGTTCATGCCGCCCATGCCACCTGCCATGCCCATGCCCATAAAGCCTGCCATCGCGCCGTTGGGGTTGGCGGCTGCCGCGCGCATTGCGTCGCTCTGGGCGCTGGCAATGTTGGCTGCCGCCATGGTGGGATCGCGCATGACCGCGGCCTTCTGCAGGTCCTTGATCATCTGCTCGTCTTCTTGCGAGGCGGCGATGGAGTTAACGCCAAAGCTCACAATCTCGACGCCGCGCAGGTCGCGCCAATCGGCCGAGAGGACTTCGTTGAGTGCGCGCGCGAGCTCGGTGGTGTGGCCGGGGATGGCGCTGTAGCGAATGCCCATCTCCGAGATCTTGGCAAAGGCGGGCTGCAGGGCGGTGAGCAGCTCGGACTTAAGCTGGCTGTCGATCTTGTCGCGCGTATAGCTATCGGTCACGTTGCCGCATACGTTGGTGTAGAACAGCAGCGGGTTGGTAATGCGGTACGAATACTCGCCGTTGCAGCGCACGGAGATGTCGACGTCCAGGCCAATGTTGTTATCGACCACGCGGAAGGGCACGGGCGAGGCGGTGCCGTACTTGTTGCCGATAATCTCCTTGGTGTTGATGAAGTAGACGCGCTGGTCTTTGCCCGCGTCGCCGCCAAAGGTAAAGCGGCTGCCGATATTGGCGAAGGTCTCCTTGATGGAATCGCCCAGGTTGCCGCTAAAGACGCTCGGCTCGCTGCCGGTATCGAAGACAAACTCACCGGGCTCCAGCGCGACTTCGATGATCTTGCCGTTTTGCACCACGAGCATGCCCTGTCCGTCGTTGACGGCGATGACGGAGCCGTTGGAGATGACGTTGTCCTCGCCGCGCGTGTTGGAGCTGCGGCCACCGGTACGTTTGCTGCCCTTGCAGGCCAAGACGTCAGCAGGCATCGATTCGCAGTAGATAAATTCCTTCCACTGGTCGGCCATGACGCCGCCGGCAGCTCCCAATCCAGCTTTCAAGAGTCCCATGGTGATCTTCCTTTCTCGTCAAAGGCCGGGTGGTATTGGTTGGATTGCTTAGTCGTCCTTGTCGTCTTTCATGACAACGGTGGTCTCGGTGTGGCTGAAGGTGTCGTGCTTCTCGGTCAGGTCGAGCTCGCCACAATACTCATCGGCACAGGTTGCCTCGTTGGCCGTCTTGAGCTGGCCTACCAGTAGCACGTCTCCGATAATCACGATGATCAGCGGCGCGATGATGTTGATGAGGATGCCCTCGATATCAAAGGTGAGGTAATCCGGATCGAAGGCGTATTCCCCCATAAAGAGAATCTGGGAGAGGATAAATCCGATCACAAAGAACAGCACCGAGGCGATGGCGAGCTTGGGCTTGGAGCAGGGGAGCTCGCCGACCAAGCGGCCGGTCTGGCCATTCATGGCAAACAGGTAGCTCTTGCCGTTCCACGAGGTGGAGAGCATCCAGACGGGGAACAGGGCGTAGTCGCTGTCTTCCCAGGTGTAGTCGAGCTGCTTGCTTTCGACCGTGGCATCGTCGTATTCATCGACGACGGTCTCGCGCAGGGCCGAGATCGTGCTCTCCTCCATGCGGCGCTCGGCACGCGCCTTGCAGGTCTCGCAGTCCTCGTCGTAACGGTTGGCGATGTAGCCGGGCATATAGGCGACCGAGAACGGACGCAGCGCATCGTAGTCAAACGGTTCGATGGCGTCCATGTGGCCGTCGGGCATCTTGGAAGATCCGTCGACGGGCACGCGCTTAAACGAGATGTTTCCCTTGCGGTAGGCATCGTAGTGGTCGGTGGTCGTGACGGTGCGGTCGGATTCCTCGGTCACGGTCTCGTTGGTCGCGTCAAAGTACACTTCGCCTTCAACGTGGGCGCCGTAGAGCCAAAACGGCACGTAGACACCTTGGACCTCGTCGATGTGGTTGCCGGTGACAAAGCTCTTGGGCAGCAAGATTTTGCCCTTGTAGTGTTCCTTGAGTGCGGCCGTGACGTCGTCGCGCCCGAGCTTAAACGGAATCACCAGGTCGGGCGAGAAGTCGCCAGAGAGCTGGCCGGGCGCCACGGCGGAGTTGCCGCAGTACGGGCAGGTGGTGACGGCGACAGTGCCGTCGGACACGAGCTCGGCGCCGCACGACGAGCAGATGTAGCCGGCGTTTTGGGCGAGCTCCTGCACGGCATCGTCGGCAGCAGGTTTGGGAGCTGCGGCTGCGGCATCGGCTTTGGCATCTGCCTTGTCCTGGCGCTCGCGATAGAGTGCCTCGACTTCTTCGACTTCAAAACGCGAATCGCAGTAGTCGCAGACGAGCTTTTGCTCGGCACTGGCAAAGTGAAGGGGGCCGCCACACGCGGGGCACTGATAGTTAACGCTCTCGAAGGCCATGATCGGTCCTTTCCGTGCCGGAGGCTATGCGCCGATGGCGCCGCCGCAGTATTCGCAGCGCCCACTGGCATCGGGAATGGTGGTGGCTCCGCAGAAGGGGCAGGTCACCGCGGTCTTGGGGGCCTTGGCGGCCACGACGCTGTCGCGTGTCTCCTGACGCAACTGCACCAGCGCATCGCGGACTTCGGTTGCCTGGCGCTTGGCCTCGCGGTATTCGATGGAACCGCGCTGATCGATGGTGGAGTCGTTCACGCGTAGGTTGATCTCGGTAAAGTACGGCGTGTTGACGTGGATGGTCAGATTAAAGTCGTAATCTAGGTCGTAGCGCGGCGGGTTGTAGCTCTCGCGCTCGCCGTCCTTGGTCTCGCGATAGATCTCGGTGCGGTGCTCGTCGATATCCATATCGCAGCCGAGTACCTGCGAGAACTCGATGATGTCGGGATTGGCGTCGCGCCAGCGGCTCTGCGAAGTGATGATCAGCAGGCCCGCGTCCTCATCGAGCATAATATTGGTGCGCCCGGCAGAAAGCGTACGCGTGGGGTTGAACGACGCCAGGCGCTCGGCATTGGCCTCGCGGTAGGCGAGTTGCTCACGGATATCGTCCGCGGTGCTGGAGCGATAGCCGTGGAAGTAGGGGGAGAGCTTGCCGGCGCACTCTTTGCACAGGTAGCCTTCATTGATTTTTGTCTTACCTAGAAGTCCCAGCTCGGTACCGCAAATCGCGCACTCTTTCTTCTCGAACATCTTGTCAAAGAAGCCCATGGCTGCCTCCCATCAACTGGTAGCGTGTGTCACTTTTGATGATGGGGGAGTGCGCGATCCTTCGCGATACCCAGACGGCTCAAGGAGTCTCCACAACTGGGACACATGGCCCATTTTTGACTAGTCGTTGGGGACGTTCTTAAACGACTGGTCGCGGGGGACACTCTTCGGCCACTCATTGGGGACCACTCATTGGGGACGTACTTAAATGAGTGGTAGTTGGAGACACTCCTGGCCGAGCTAGAGATCGCGCGCGTCCCTTCTGGTCCATGCGGCTCAAAATCGCGGCGTGATGTGGACGGCTGGGGTCGAATTGGCAACATTTCGAGCCTGGCTTCGATATTGAGACTGGTTCTTTATTAAAATAGATTTCCAGACAATTGAGCGGCCGGGGGTTAACCATGAGGGGCATGGGAGACACAACCGCATATTTGCGTCGGGGCATTCGGGAGATTATATGCCTGGCGCTGTTCTTCTTCACGTTTTTGGCGTGCGAGTATCTCTTTGATGTGCGCATAGCCGAGTTCGTGCCATCGAGTGAGGTCGTCATCTACGAGAGCATCTTGTCGGCGCGAGCGTGATTGGCTTTTTCGTGCGCCCATTTCTGTACTATCGCCTTCCCCAGGCGATCGATGCGACGAGCGATATTACAGGCGTGCTGTTGGTATCGGCGTTGCTGCTGATGATTACGGCAGTGCGGTTTGAGGTAGTAATTGCCGGCGGCCTGGTGGCGTGCTGCGCCCTGGGCTATTGCGGATCGACCGCCCATGCCAATCTTGCGCGGCGTTTTGCGCAGACGCCCTGCCTGGCGCGCGCCGCCGCACTTTCCTATGCCATGGGCGTTCTGGTACAGGTGATCAACCACATGGTGATGCCTGTCGGTATTCCTCAGCAGGCTGTTCTGGTCGTCTGTGCGATCGCGCAGGTGGCGTTGCTCCACGGTGCCCGACGCGCCAAGCTGCGCGACGAGTCCGACCCCAACTTTGAACCCAGTGCTGCCGGGCTTTCGGTAGATGCTCTGGAATATGGCGCCAAGTGGCATGACGATCCCGAGGCAAAGGCGGCATTCCGTCGCGCCGTAGTTCGCCTGACCGTGGCGACGGCGTATCTTTCCAGCGTATTCGCCGCTCTCAACGCGGGCTTCACGACCTTGCATGCTGTCGGAGCCGTCGATTTGGGCGATTGGCCGCGCCTGCTGCTTGTCGTGAGCTCGTTGGTCGCTGGCGCACTATTTGACCTGCACGGCCGCTCGTATATGAATATCGGCATGACATGTGCCGCCATACTGTCCACGTTTTCGTTCTTTGTGCTCATCGTCGACGGCAATGGTGGCAACGAGCTTGCTGCCACGATCATTTTTTATCTGGGCTCGGGCTTTTTCGTGGTGTTCTTTACCACAAAATATGCCGCCGTCTCGCTCTATGCGCGCTGGTCATATTTTTGGCCGTGCATGGGTCGCGTCGTCAACAACGTGTGCTCGATGCTCGTGACGGCGCCGGCGGTGGCGATCATCTCGAGTCAAAACGTGCTGGCTGCGGTCGGTGCGGCGCTCGTGATGTTTGTGGGCATTGCGATTACGCTGCTGGGGCAGTTGGGGCAACGAGACGATGCTGCCGTGATGCAGGATGGCCTGCCGCTTGCCACCGACGATCTTGGTGGGGATCTTGCGCCCACATGCTCCGACCCCGAGCCCGTGGAGGCAGCGGAGCTCACGTCCGATGAACGCCTCGATGCTTTCGTCGCCACCTTTGGGCTTACAGAGCGCGAGCGCGATATTCTTGAGGTCTTGGTCGTTTCGGACCAGAGCGTTCAGGACATCGCCACGACGCTCTTTCTTTCGCGCTCCACGCTCTACCGCCACATTTCCTCGATCAACAAAAAGGCCGGTACCGCCTCGCGTGTGGCCCTTATCAACTTCTTCTGGTCCTGGACGCCCAAGGACTAGCTAATTTCCCAATAAGTTGCGGTGGAATAGTCCCTAAATTAAAGTCACGCGGCTTTAAACAGGAACTATTTCACCGCAATTGATGAGGGGATAGATTGCGGCAGCGGCAGCGGCAGAGGCAACGGCAGCGGCAGAGGCGTTGGCAGCTGTGGTAGTGGCAACGGCAACTGGCAGGGTGTTTTCCGTCTGCTTGCTACAGCAGCTCGCCGTGGCGTGCAATGTAGCGGCGCTTTGCCAGCTGAGTGAGCGCGATGTAGGCGGTGACGATGCCGACGAGCAGCGCGAAAAAGCTCGCGGGCAGTGCCATGAGGCCGAGCGCATCGGCGATGGGGCTTGCCGGCAGCCATGTGACGAGCGCCAGGCCCAGCACGGTAAGAACGCACAGTGCGGGCGCGGCGTGGTCGCGCGGGCTCGGCAGATGCGGGGAGCGCAGCATGTGGACCACGAGTGTCTGCGACCACATGGACTCGACAAACCAGCCGCTCTGGAAGAGCGCAGCAAAGGTCGCCATACCCGCGACGTCGCCCGCGGCGGCAAGCTCGGGCCAGCTTGAGTCCACGGCGGCGGGGCACACGACAAAGAAGAGCGCGGCGAAGGTCACGATGTCAAACAGCGAGCTCACGGGGCCCAGCTCGAGCATAAAGCCCTTGATGGACGCGGCGTCCCAGGCACGCGGGCGGGCAGTCCAGGCGTCATCGACGGTGTCCCACGGCAGCGCGATGCACACGATCTCGTAGACCAGCGACAGCAGTACCAGCTGCAGGGCGCTCATGGGCAAAAACGGCAAGAATAGGCTCGCGACGGTCACGGATAGCACATTGCCAAAGTTGGAGCTCACCGTGGTCTTGAGGTACTTGAGCAGGTTGCCGTAAGTGCGGCGGCCTTCGATGATGCCGCGCTCGAGCACGCCCAGGTCCTTCTGAAGCAAGATGATATCGGCGGATTCCTTGGCAATATCGACGGCCGAATCGACCGAGATGCCGCAATCGCTCGCACGCATGGCGGCGGCGTCGTTGATGCCGTCGCCCATAAAGCCCACGGTGTGGCCGAGCATCTCGCGCATGACACGTACCAGGCGCGCCTTCTGCAGCGGCGAGAGCTTGGCGAAGAGGTTGGTTTTCTCGGCGCGCTCGGCAAGTTCGGCGTCATCGAGCGCATCGATCTCGGAGCCGAGCAAGACGTTGCTCGCATCGATACCAATCTGCTCGCAGACGGTGGCGGCGACGCGGTCGTTGTCGCCGGTTAGGACCTTGACCGCCACGCCCTTGGCCTCGAGGGTGGCGACGGCGCCCGCGGCACTTGCTTTGGGCGGATCGAGGAAGGCCAAAAAGCCCATCAGCACCATGTCGCACTCGTCGGCGATTCCAAACTCGCCCACGCAGCGCGGATTGGTCTTCTGCGCCACGGCAATTACGCGTAGGCCCTCGGCGTTAAGTCCGGCGACCTGCTTGCGAATCTGGGCGAGCTTCTCGTCGGTGAGCGGCTGAGCGATGCCATCGACCTCGACAAAGGAGCAGATCTCGAGCATTTCCTCGGCAGCTCCCTTGGTAACCATCTGGGTTTTGCCCTGGGCGTCGGCTACAACTACGCTCAGGCGACGGCGCGAGAAATCGAAGGGCACCTCGTCGACCTTGGTATAGCGGTCGCGCAGGCTCTGGCCCAGCATGGAATCGGGTGCGACGGTCGAGGGTGTCACATCGGCACGGTCGATTACGGCCAGGTCGATAAGGTTCTCGAGGCCGGTCTGGAAGAAGCTGTTCAAAAACGCATGGCGCAGCACACGCGTGTCCTCGTCGCCATCGGTGTTGAGGTAGCGCTCGAGCACGATGCGGTCTTCGGTGAGGGTGCCGGTCTTGTCGCAGCACAGGACGTCCATCGCTCCGAGGTTTTGAATCGCCGGCAGCTCCTTGACGATAACCTGGCGACGGGCGAGGTCCTTGGCGCCCTGCGACAGGCTCGTGGTCACGATGACGGGAAGCATCTGCGGCGTGATGCCCACGGCCACGCTCGTGGCGAACAGCAGCGCGTCGATGACGTTGCCCTTGGTGGCGGCGTTGATGGCAAAGACGGCCGGCGCCATAACGAGCATCAGGCGCACCAGCAGCATGGAGACGCTCGAGACGCCGCGGTCAAACGCGCTCTTTTCGCCGTGCCCGTTGAGCATCTTGGCGATGCCGCCCAGGTAGGTGTCCGAGCCGGTGGCAACGACAAGCGCCATGGCGGCGCCGTTTTGCACGGAGGTGCCGGTAAAGACGATGTTCTTGCAGGCAGAGAGTGGCAGTGCGGAGCCGTCGGCGCCCTCGACGACGGTGACGGCGGTGGTCTTCTCGACGGCCTCGCTCTCGCCGGTGAGTGCGGACTCGATCACAAACAGGTCGCGCGCGGTGATGGTGCGGGCATCTGCCGGCACCATATCGCCGGCAGAGAGACGGATTACATCGCCGGGGACGAGCTCGTCGAAGGGGATCTCGATGCGCTCGCCGTCGCGCAGGGCGGTGCAAGTGTTGGAGACCAGGTCCTTGAGGGCCTCGGCCGCATTGCCGCTGCGGGCTTCCTGGATAAACTTCATGCCGCCCGATACCAGCAGCATGATGCCGATGACGATGGCCGTGGAGGGGTCGCGCTGCGGCTCGGGCACGGCGAGCACGTCGATGTAGAGCGAGACCAGTGCGAGCGCGGCGAGGATGCCGGCGAAGGGATCGATGAGCGCGTCGGCGATGCGGCGGGCGAGCGTTTTGGTCGTTGCCTCGATGGTGTTGGGGCCGGCGGCGTTCAGGCGCTCAGTTGCCTGCTCGACGGTGAGGCCGTTTGTCGTGGCGTCAAGCAGTACGAGGGCGTCCTCGGCACTATGGGTGGCGGCGAATATGGTGTTCTTGGACAGGCCGGTATGAGCGGCAGGGCGCGCCGTGCGGCGGCGTTTGGAGATGGCTTCGAGTACCGTGACGGTTTTGAGCATCAGCATAGGGTCCTCCTTGTTGAGGGGAGTTAGCGTACGTGTCGTATTTGCTTCAAAAACCTAGATGTCGCTCACGTCAAGCTCTTGAGCCCACAAAGGGTGCAGCGCGCCTTTGCGGTGGTTTTGGCGATCTGTCGGTGGCGTTTATGCGTGTGCGGAGTCCTCGCGGCGTGCCGAGGGCGACATGCAGGTTTTTCGACTAGGACTGCCTTCCATGGCACACCTCCTAAAGGCTGAGCGCAGCGCGCTTTGGGTATCTCGTACCCCTTTTTAATCCGCCCGTATTCTTGATGAGGGGGTTTGACATGTCAACCCCATTGTTCGGAAAACCATTCCCCCTGACAAAGCCTTTACAGAATGCCGTGGCCCCAAAGCGCGCCCGCATCTACGCCTCGCCTGCGCTAAACTGAAGAGCATGTACGCAATTACGAGAGGAGCCCGCATGGAGGCTTACAAGCAAGAGTTCATCAAGTTTATGGTTGAGTCCGACGTTCTTAAGTTCGGCAGCTTTACGCTCAAGAGCGGCCGCCAGTCCCCGTTCTTTATGAACGCCGGCGCTTACGTGACGGGCTATCAGCTCAAGAAGCTGGGCGAGTATTACGCCCAGGCCATCCACGATAACTTTGGCGACGACTTTGATGTGCTGTTTGGACCGGCCTACAAGGGTATTCCGCTGGCCGTCGTGACCGCAATTGCCTACCACGAGCTGTACGGCAAGGAGGTCAAGTACTGCTGCGACCGCAAGGAGGCCAAGGACCACGGTGCCGACAAGGGCAACCTGCTGGGCTATGAGCCTCAGGACGGCGACCGCGTGGTCATGGTCGAGGACGTCACCACCAGCGGCAAGTCCATCGACGAAACCTACCCCAAGGTCAAGGCTGCTGCCGATGTCGAGATTAAGGGCCTGATCGTGTCCCTCAACCGCATGGAGGTCGGCAAGGGTGGCGTGACCACCGCGCAGAAGGAGATCGAGGCCAAGTACGGTTTCCCCGTCGCGAGCATCGTCTCCATGGCCGAGGTCGTCGAGACCCTCTACAACCACGAGATCGACGGCAAGGTCGTCATCGATGACGAGCTCAAGGCCGCCATCGACGCCTATTACGAGCAGTACGGAGCACGTTAGTTACGGCGTTTTACCAAACGCCGTAACTGCTCGACGCTGCGCGGGCCGCATTTGGACAATCTGACGTTCAACTTCAAGGGCGCGACCAGAAGGTCAGCGCCCTTTCGTTTCACGTCACCTTGTCTCAAATGCGACCCGCTCGCTGTCCGTTCTCTACCTGCGGCGTCGTCTTGCTCCGAATGCGGCTCGCTCGCTGTCGTTGCCGAAACATCGGCGTTGCCGGACTAGTCATCGGGGACGTTCATAAATGACTACTCAGGAATGAGCGTGGATAATCTCCCGGTTTTGGCCTGTGTGCGGGCTCAAAGTGGGAGATTATCCGCGCTCGCTTTAATTTGCCTGGGCTGCGATGCCTATCTAATCGGCTCGGCGTCTTCCCTGAGAATCGAAAGATACTCTTCATACCCGTACTGCCGGTATCTCTGTCTTGACTCGTCGAGCGGACGGAGGATACCCAATTCTTCAAATGATTTGACGAGCGAGCTCGCGGTACTCCTGCCGATATCGAGTTGGGCAGCGATGAATGCGGTGTCGACGATGGGGTGCTCTTCAAGAATGCCCAACAGCCTTTGCCCGTTTGCAGCAGTCCTTCCGAGATTTTCGGTAATGGTTGCTGTGGAACGGTTATGGAGGTCAACAAGGTTTTTTAAAGACCCTACCGAGTCCTTCGCACTCTCGAGAAGACTGTTACAGAAAAACTCTATCCATTCCTCGTAAGTGCCTCTCTCCCTTACGGATGTGAGTTGCCGGTAGTACTCGCTTCGATTTTTCTTGAACTGGAACGATGGATAGAACAAGCAAGAATGAAGAACGCCATCATTGATGAGCATAAGTGTAATGAGAAGCCTGCCCAGGCGACCGTTTCCGTCTAGGAATGGATGGGCAGTTTCAAATTGGTAATGGACGAGCGCCGCCCGCACAATCGGATCCATTTCGACTTGAGGCTCATTGATAAAGCGTTCGAGGTCCTGAAGCGTGTTGCTCAAATCTTCAATGTTTGGAGGGACAAACGATGCGGTTGCAATGGTGCAACCTGAGGGGCCAATCCAGTTTTGTGAGGAGCGCAGCTCGCCAGGATTTTTCTCCGTTCCGCGCACTCCGTCCAGCAGGACCGCATGAACTTGCCTAAGAAGTCTCGTGCACAAGGGCATCTTTTTGAGCAGTTCTACGCCGCGGTCGACAGCACGGACGTAATTCACGACGTCTGCGACATCTTTATGATGGAGTTGTGTTTGCGATGGACTAAGTAGGTCGTCAAACGTGCACTGGGTTCCCTCAATTTGCGAAGAAAGGAGTGCTTCTTTGCGCACGTACATTGTCAGATACATGTCGGCGTTGGGAACAAAGTAGAGCATGCCTTCAAGCTCTCCAAGCTTTCGTGAGCATGCGGAAAGCGTGCGATAGGTTTCCTCGGTGAGGTTTAGCTGCCTCAATGATTGCAAGGGCGTTGGAAAAAACGAATAGTAAGCCAATTTCCCCGATAGATTATTGCGGAGCGTTCCCTGGCCGTTCTCCTCGATTTGCATCGCGCCCTCCATATCTTTAGTGCCGGAAACTCGTTATTAGGCTAATCATATCAATTCTAATAACGAGTTTAAGGATTAAATAGTTATTAGAATTGATATAAACAATCTAATGATAAGAAGCCATTATTACTTGACCATGGAGCTCAGCTTGGTACAGGGGTCATCCAAAATGAACGTGGATAATCTCCTGTTTTTGGCTCGGTGACGGCCTCAAAGTCAAAGTGGAAGATTATCCACGCTCGTTAGTTAAGCGTCCGAAAATCCACACTCGCCAAACCTACCAAAAAGGGATGGGTTTATTTTGGCACGTTTCGGTCGGTATCAGGAAGTGTCAGGGACGGGGCGGCGGCAGGACTCGAGAGCGAAAAGAAGTATCGGGCTTGGTGCGCCGGCTTCTGCCCGTCCCGTGCGCAGGCGATGCTCGGCTTATCGGCCCGCGATGCAAAGGAGATGCTCATCCCACGAGCACTACCGGGAAGGGCTTGCGATTCGAGCCCTCGCCTTAGTATTTTGGTCATTTAGCACTATAATCACCATAGGCATGCGCATAACGTTGCGCTTAATCAAGAGGAGAAAACGTATGGGTCTGTTTGACATGTTCAAGAAGAAGGCTGAGCCCGCGGCTGCCGCTGCCCCGGCCTCCATCTCTGCTTCTGCCGGCGCCGACGTGCTGTGCTCGCCCGTCAAGGGCAAGGTCATCAAGATGGCCGACGTGCCCGATCCCGTCTTTGGTGGCGAGGTTCTGGGCAAGGGCTGTGCCGTGTGGCCCGAGGATGATCTGGTCTACGCTCCCTGCGACGGCAAGGTGACCGTCACCATGGGTCACGCCGTGGGCCTGCAGTCCGATAGCGGCATCGAGGTTCTGGTGCACGTTGGTGTCGATACCGTCAACATGAACGGTGACGGCTTCGAGGGCTTCGTCAAGGCTGACGACGTCGTGAAGGCCGGACAGCCCATACTCAAGATCGACCGCGCCAAGATCGCTGCCGCCGGTTACAAGGACTGCGTCGTCGTGGCCGTGTCCAACACCGCCGAGTTTGCTGACGTCGAGCTCGCCGTCGAGGCCGAGTCTGCCGTCGCCGCCGGTGACGCCATCGTCAAGGTCGCCCGCAAGTAAACTGTGGCATCCAAAGGATGTGCAAGGGTGGTCGGGTTTTCCGGCCACCTTTTTTATTGCATCGCGGGGAAGCGTTTTATTGCACGTTGGGCGGGCTTGCAAACCGTTCGGACGCTAAAACGAACCGACCGCGCCTTCGCGTTGCCGAGGGTGTTCATAAGTGGATAGTATGGGCTTACTTATTACAACGTGCGCCGCGTCTGGGAAGCGCAGTGCCGCTCATTGGGAGGAACAACATGAAAAAGAAGCTGCTGCTTGCGCCCCTCATGGCCGTCTTGGTTGCATGTGTGGTCGTGCTTTCCGGCTGTGGAGGTCCTTCGGTTGAGGAGCTCATCACCGAGGATCTTACGACGCAGTTTGACGAGGTCAAGAACGGTGGCGACGACTTCCTCTCTGGCCTGGAGGAGGCTTCGGGCGACGAGTTCGAGCAGCTTGGTATCGATCCCAAGGAGTATGCCAAGACCTATCTCGAGGGCTTTGACTACAGGATCGGCGACGTGACGGTCGACGAGGACAAGGGTGTCGCGACCGCCGAGGTCTCCATCACCTGCAAGTCTATGAACAAGATCGTCGAGGACTTCTCCACCCAGTATCAGGAGAAGGTCGCCGCGCTTGATACGGTTCCTTCCGATGACGAGCTGTATAAGATGGCCGGTCAGGTTATGGTCGATGTGACCAAGGCCACCGAGCCCAGGAAGACCACGGTTATCTTCAAGTACACCTGCAATGACGACGGCGAGTGGTCTGCCGACGACTCCGTCAACTCCGAGATGATGGATGCAATGCTGAGCTAGGGGGTTACGCGGTAGTTCGTTGCGGCGTTTTACCAAACGCCGCAACTGCTCGACGCTGCAAACGCCCCTAAGCGGCAATCTGACGTTCAATTTCAAGGGCGCGACCAGAAGGTCAGCGCCCTTTCATTTCACGTCACCTTGCTCGCTTAGGGGCGTTTTCGCTGTCCGTCCTCTACCTGTGCCGTTGCCATCGCTGGAGTTAGTCATTGGGGACGTTCTTAAATGACTAGTCAAAAGGGACACTCTTGCGGCACTTGGGGACGTTCCTTTTCCGCCGGCAGTTGGGGACACTCATTGCACCAGCGCTGCATCGAATGCTCGGGAAAATGCGACCCGGTTTTTGGGCGAATAATGGGTTGCGGTTTCCAGATGGGGCGGGTAACGGAAAGTGCGACCCGGAATATTGTTCCGAAACGGGATGCGGTTTCCCTGACGCGCCTCAAACGGAAAGCGCATCCCATTTCGGAGCTCCAAAACGGGATGCGCTTTGCGCGCGGAAGAATTGTCGCAGCTGCGTTAAGCGGTGTCTCTCGTTACTCGCCCAGCACCAGCGCCGCGAGCTCTGCCTGGGTGTCCACCACGTAGTCGGCGCCGGCGGCCTCCAGCTCTGCGCGGCCGCGGAAGCCCCAGCTGACGCCCGCGCTCTTAAGGCCAGCGTTGTGACCGGTCAGGATATCGACATTGGAATCGCCCACATAGAGCGTGGTCGCCGGATCGGCGCCCAGCTCCTCCATCACATGCAGCGTGACGGGCGCTTCGGGCTTGGGCGGAAACGCATCGACACGGCCCTGTACCAGTGCAAAGCGCTCGGAACCAAAATACTTCTCGATAAGCGGAGCCGCCGAGACGTGGTCCTTGTTAGTGAGCACGGCAAGCTGAACGCCCGCTGCGCGCAGACGGTCGAGCATCTCAATCGTGCCGGCGTAGGGTGAGGTGTGGTCCTCCTTGTGCTCGCCGTAATAAGCTCTAAACTCGGCAAGCGTCTGCTCAAACATGCGGCCGTCGCCCGCGTACTCGGCGGGCATAAAGCGCTCGACCAGCTTGAGCATGCCGTTTCCCACCTTGTAGCGGTACTCGTCCACGGCAAACGTGGGCCAGCCGTGCATCTCGCAGGTGTGGTTGCCGGCGGCCGCCAGGTCCTCGATCGTGTTGAGGATGGTGCCGTCCAGGTCAAAGATCACATGGGAAAAAGCTGCTGCCATGAAAGCTCCCGTCATTGGGTTTCAAAACGCACCTCATAATACTGGGCTTCCGCGTTGGGCGCGCTTGGAATCTGAACATCTCCAGGGATATCAAGCCACATCGCGCCGACCGCGCGATTCCGCCCTAGCAAATTCTCGGCAGCTGCTCTCCTACGAGCATGTCGAGAATACGGGTCGAGCCCCAGCCGGTGCGTACGCGCACGGCGGGTCGAGCGCCCTCGGCAAGCGGCAGCACGCGACCGATGATGGCGGCGTTCTCGCCGTAGCGGGCGGCGCGCATGGCGCTCAGCGCCGCATCGGCCTGCTCAGCCGGCACCACGGCGACCATCTTGCCCTCGTTTGCCACCTGCAGAACGTCGTAGCCGAGCATCTCGCAGGCGGCCTGCACGTCGGGACGCACGGGCACGGCATCCTCGTCGATCTCCATGGCAACGCCGCTGGCCTGGGCAAACTCGTTGAGCGTGGATGCCAGGCCACCGCGCGTGGGGTCGCGGAAGCAGCGGGTGTCGGGGGCGGCGGCGAGCACGTCGGCAATCAGATGATTGAGCGGCGCAGCGTCGCTTTCAATGTTGCTCGAAAACGCCAAGCCCTCGCGCTGGCTCATGATGGCGATGCCGTGGTCGCCCAGCGTGCCCGAGACCAAGATGACATCGCCGGGCTGGCAGTTTGCACCGCTGAGCGCCACGCCCGCGGGTACCTCGCCCACGCCGGCGGTATTGATGTAGACGCCGTCGGCACCGCCGCGCTCGACCACCTTGGTGTCGCCGGTGATAATCTTCACACCTGCCTCATGTGCCGTTTCGGCCATGGTCTGTACAATCTGGCGCAGCTTGTCCATGGGATAGCCCTCTTCGAGGATAAAGCCGCATGAGAGGTAGCGCACGTTGGCGCCCGAGGTCGCGACGTCGTTGACGGTTCCGCATACGGCGAGGCGGCCGATATTGCCGCCGGGGAAGAACTGCGGCGTCACCACAAAGCTGTCGGTCGACATGGCGATTCGCCCGCTTGCGGGCAGCGCGGCGACACCGGCATCGTTGCCCGCAAGCAGCTCGGGCGACCCAAAGGCATCCAGAAAGACCTCATCGATAATGCGCTTCATCATCTGGCCGCCGGAGCCGTGGCCCAGCAGGACAGTGCTATCGGTGGCAGTACGGGACATATCGAAAACTCCAATCGTGGGTGGAATCGGCAATAGCCGAGTGTGGCAAAATCGATGTTAAGTAAAAGTCAGCGAGCGCCATTCAGACGAAGTGAGTTGCCTTGAAAGAGGAGGCTGCTGGGCTTTTGCCCGCAGCCGACGATTGAAAGGCAAATCGCTCGCCTGAATGGTGCGCAGCGTCGGCCGGTCCGCCGTTCGTTAGAACGGCGGAACCTAGCAGTCGCGGTAACGGTAGTACGCCGCGCAGCTGCCTTCGGAGCTCACCATGCAGGGGCCGACGGGGTGTTCGGGCGTACATGCGTGGCCAAAGAGCGGGCAGTCGCTCGGCGTGATGGCACCGCGCAGCACGTCGCCGCAGCGGCACCCGCGTGGCTCGACCGTCGCCTCAATGGGCACGTCAAAGCGGGCGTCGGCATCAAAGCGCGCGAATTCGGGTCGGATGGAAAGACCCGAGTTGGCAATCGGTCCCAGCCCGCGCCACGTGGTGTCGCACGGCTCAAATACCTGCTCGACCAGCTGGCGAGCTACGGGATTGCCGCCAGCGTTGACGCCACGGCGGTAGGCGTTGCCAATCGCGGGCTTGTCCCCGACAACCATCTGGACCAGCATGCAGATGCCCTGCAGGATATCGACCGGCTCAAATCCCGTGACCACGCCCGGGGTATTGAACTCGTCGACCAAAAAGCTAAAGGGTGCCAGGCCTGTGATGGTAGCGACGTGACCAGGCAGGATAAAGCCGTCGATGGTCGTCTCGGGGTCGTTGGAGATCGCACGCAGAGCCGGCGGCGTGGTCTTGTGAGCACAGTAGACCGAGAAGTTCTGGAGCCCGCGCGCGTCGGCCTCCAGGATAGCGGCGGCAATGGTGGGCGTTGTGGTCTCAAAGCCGACGCCCATAAAGATGACCGGGCGTTCGGGATTTTGCTCGGCAATGTCGAGTGCGTCGAGCGGAGAGTAGACGATGCGGATGTCGTGCCCCGCCGCCTTTTGCGCGGCAAGCGAGGTGGACGATCCGGGCACGCGCATCATGTCGCCAAAGGTGGTGATGATGGCGCCGTCCATGTTGGAAAGCGCGATTGCATGATCGATGTCGCGGTTGGCGGTGACGCAAACGGGGCACCCCGGGCCGCTTAGCAGTTTGAGTCCCGTCGGCATAATGGAGCGAAAGCCATAGCGGCCAATGCTCACGGTATGCGTGCCGCAGACTTCCATAAGGTTGATGCTGCGGTTGCCGACAAGCCCATGAATACGATCGATGAGCTCGCGAGCCAGCTTGGGGTCGCGAAATGCCGAAAAGTCGATACCGGAGCGAACCGGCTGCGCCGCCGCCACTAGTATGCCTCGGCCGGGTTGGTGGCGAGCTGGTCCTCTTCGGCCAGCTCGGTCATGGTGTTGACGAGCTCGAGTGTCTCTTGGGCTTCCTGCTCGTCGACAATCTGAATGCCAAAGCCGGCGTGCACAAGAATATAGTCGCCGACCTGCGCCGTCGGCACGAGGCGCAGCGAAACGGGGCGCTCGATGCCCATCATGTCGACGGTCGCTTTAAGGTCGTCGTCGCGTTTGACCACTTTACCGGGAACGGCAAGGCACATAATGTTTCCCTTTTATACGTTTTGCGCTGGATAGGCGCCTAATTACCCATCAGTTGATGGTAGCGCTCGCGGGAGTCGCGAGCAAACGCGTTACACCTGTGAGACGGCGGCGCGCAGGCTGGCAAAACAGCCTATCGCAACGCCGTCTGCGCGAGGCGAGCGCGAGCGATGGCGGCCTGACCGTAGGCGATGCAGCCGTCGTTGACGGGCACGGCGTGGGGGACCAAGACGGCAAGGCCAGCGTCTTTGAGTTCGTGGGTAAGGAGCTGAAGCAAAAGCCGGTTCATGAACACACCGCCCGAGAGCGCGACGGTATCGAGGCCTTCGCGATCACAGATCTCGCACGCGATGTGGGTCGTAGCGTGCGTAATGGCGATGTGAAACCCGAGCGCGAGCCTGTCGGCCGGCGCGCCTGCCTCGATTCCATTCAGAAGAGCTTCGATGAGCGGTTGGGGGTCCAAGATGGGGGAGTTGGCGTCAGACGTGAATACGCCTGCATGATTGCCGTCGAGACGAACGGGCTTACCGCCGAGTGCGCGCCAGGCGGCGGCTTCGAGTTCGATGGCGGGTTCGCCTTCGTAGGTTGCCTGCCCGCAAATGCCCAAAACAGCAGCGGCGGCATCAAAGAGACGCCCCATACTGCTCGTGCGTGGGCTGTTGATGTTCCGCTCGATCATCGTAGCCGTGATGCTGCACGTCTGCTCGTCGAGGGTGCCCAATAGTCTCGCGGCACCTGGGTGCTCGAGCAGGCCGAGCTCGCTCAGCAGGGCAAAGGCGTTGCGCCGGGCATCGCGCACGGATGCGGCACCGCCTGGCAGCGCCCAGGTGCGCAGGTGCGCGGTGCGTTCAAAATCGGCAAGGCCGGCGACAAGGAACTCACCGCCCCATATGGTGCCGTCGGTGCCGGCACCCGTACCATCGAAGGCAATACCGAGGACGCGTGCGTTGGTTGTAAGCTGGCCTGCGGCGATAGCCTCGGCCATTACGCTCGCGATATGCGCATGATGGTGCTGCACCTCGACGAGCGGCAGATTGCATTTTCGCGCCTGCTCGCGCGCCCACTGACTCGATAGGTAGCTGGGGTGCAAGTCGCAGGCCAGCGCGGCGGGCGTCAAGTCGAAGAGATCTTCCAAGCGCGTGCGCGCGGCGTTCCAGGCATCGAAGGTCTCGCCGTTTTCAACATCGCCGATATGCTGCGACACAAAACAGGTTGCCTCGCCGTTCGTCCCTTCACGCGTGAGCGCAATCGTGGCCTTTTGTTGTGGCCCGCAGGCGAGCACGCAGGACGGAGCGCCGTCGAGCGCCGGCAACGGCAGCGGCTGGGGTGCATATCCGCGAGCGCGGCGCACGGGCATAACGACCCCACCGACCACGCGTACCACGGAGTCGTCGTAGCGTGTGAGAATCGCACGGTCGTTGCCAAGTAGCGCGTCGGCGATGCCGGCGGCAACAAGATGTTCCCATGCAAGGGCATCGTCGGTTTCGATAGGTTCCTCGCTCAGGTTTCCGCTGGTCATGACGAGCGCGTGCATGCCGCAGACTTCTGCCGCGGCAAGCAACAGATGTTGAAGCGGCGTATAGGGGAGCATGACGCCGAGCTCGGGCAGGTCGTGCGCGACAGATGGCGCGAGGGCGAGGATGTCGGGGGAACCGTCGTTGTCCTCGCTAACAGTGCGCCGGCGCAGCAGCACGATGGGGCGGATACTGCCGGCGAGCAGATCGCGTTCAGCATCATCGATATGACACAGGCGCTCGGTATCAGCAAGACTACGTACCATGACGGCAAGCGGTTTGTTGCTGCGGCGTTTGCGACGGCGCAACTCGGCCACCGCCTGCTCGTTGGCAGCGTCACAGGCTAGATGGAATCCGCCCAGGCCCTTGATGGCGACGATGCCACCGCTGGCCAGCAGCTCAACGCAGCGCTCGATGATAGCGTCGCTGGCCTCGCGTGTGGTGCCGACGGCCGGTGTCGCGGACGAATTCCCGCACGCATTGCCGTTTACAGCCTCGCGCCACGTAATATGCGGCCCGCAATCAAAGCAGGCATCGGGCTGCGCGTGAAAACGCCGGTCGAGTGGGTCGACATACTCCGCAGCGCACTTGGGACACATGGGAAAACAATCCATCGACGTGGCCGCTCGGTCATAAGGCAGCGATCGGATGATGGTAAAGCGTGGGCCGCAGTTAGTGCAGTTGATAAAGGGGTAGTGATAGCGTCGGTCGGCGGGATCGAACAACTCGCGCAGGCAATCGTCACAGGTGGCGATATCGGGCGAGACGAGCGTCGTGTGCGCGGTCTGGTCCTGCGACGCCACAATGTGAAAGCCCTGCTCATCGGCAGCGCTCCAGCCGCCAGGCTCCAAATCCGCAATATCGACTCGCTCAACGCGAGCTGCCGCAGGCGCATGCTCAGAAAGCGCGGCAACAAAAGCATCGAGCGCATCGGCCAAAGCGTGCGCCTCGATATGCACGCCGTCGCCCGCATTGAGCACCCATCCGCAAATGCCATGCGCCATGGCCTCGCGATACACAAACGGTCGCATGCCAACGCCCTGCACAATGCCCGTCACATGAATATGCACATGCCGCATGCGACACCCCTCATCAAAACCGACCAAAAAGGGACAGGTTTATTTTGGTAGGTAAAACTTCTAAACCTGCCAAAACAAACCTGTCCCTATTTGGCAGGTGCGCTGCGGGAAATCCCGCTACAGCCCCAGGCTCTGCTTGGTGGCGGCGCACGTGAGCTCGCCGTGCTTAACGCCGCGCAGGCCCAGCAGGCGGTCGGCTAGTTCGTAGACGCGCTCGCCGCGACCCTTGAGTGCCAGGATTTCCAAGCAGTTGTGGTGATCCAAATGCACGTGCATCGTCGATACGATCTCGTCGGTGTAGTCGTGCTGCACCTCGTCCAGGCGGCGCGTCAGATCGCCGGTGTGATGGTCGTAGATCATGGTGAGCGACCCGATAACGTGCTCATCGGGCGTGCGCATCTGCTCTTTGGCGATCGAGGCGCGAATCAAATCGCGCACGGCCTCGGAGCGGTTGGCCACGTCGCCGCGGCGCGCGATCTGCTCGTCAAAACGGCGCAGCAGGTCGTCGGGTGCGGTAACCGAAAAACGGACCAGCTCGGAGCCGGAGCCACTACAGTGGCAGCCCGCGTCACCGTCCGCCCCGTGCGGATGCTCGTGCTCGTACTCGCAGCAGTGCTCGTGTTCGGCCACCTTACACCAGCTTCACGGAGCCGACGGAGTTGTGGTCGGCCTCGATGGCTTCCTCGTAGCCCTCGAGCGCGTCATGCGCCTCGTGGAGCGCGGCCATGGCGGCCTCGAGCTTGGCGCCGATGCGCTCCATGTCAAAATTCTCGGTCGCATGCAGCAGCTGATGGCTCCACTCGTGAGCGAGCTCGATGGTGTCGTCGACCTGCTTGACGCTCATGGCAAGCTGGCTCATGTTCATTCCAACATCATGCATGGGAAATCTCCTTTTGTATGGGGCAGTTCAGTGGTTCAGATTTTACTACGCCCGCTCTGCGCGCAGCTGCATAAGAAAACGGGTACGAGTCTGTGCGACCCGCACCCGTTCACTGGGGGCTGTTTGTGACTACCATACTATCCGTGGTTGCACTCGGTGCATTCAGAAGTCCGGCGAGCGGTGCAAAAGCGCTCATAGACGGCGAGTAAGTAACAAGCGTATTACAGATGCTTCTCCAGCAGCGCCTGCAGCCTCGCCTTGGGCAGAGCGCCAACTGAGCGGTCAATCTCCTCGCCGTTCTTAAACACAATCAGCGTGGGGATGCTCATGACGCCATACTTCATGGCCAGGTCCTGGTTGTCGTCGACGTTGCACTTGGCAACGGCGAGCTTGCCCGCCAGCTCATCGGCAACCTCGTCAACGATGGGCGAGAGGGATCGACAGGGCCCGCACCACGGTGCCCAAAAATCGACCAGCACGGGCAGGCTGTCGTTAACGATGGAATCGAAGTTCTCGGGGGTAATCTGATTAATGTCAGCCATGGTGACCTCCATAATGCGACGCGGCTTGGCCGCGTAAAACTCAGTACGACCGTGCTTATACCCAGCCGCCCGCAAAGCAACCACTCGCGGGTAGCTCTTTTATATAATGGTGGGCACGCAAACGATTGGAGAGCGCATGTCCACGTCACAAAGCCAGAAAAAAGAAGCCATCGCCCGGGCGGCCGAGCAGGAGCTCACATCGCTTGCGGTTCGTGGCGTGCGTATCGCGGGCAACGCGTGCTCGCCGATCGTGCTGGTCAAAGGCGATTTGGACGAGGCCGAGCGTTCGGGTGGCGAGCTTGCCGCCGGCCCGGATGGCGCGGCGTTGCGCAAGGCGCTTGGGGCCATCGGCTACGCGCCCGAGGATTTTTGCGTGCTGGCAAGCGTCGCCGGCGTGGGTGACGGAGCGGTCGCGGTGGGCGAGACTCTGCCGTGCGAGCTGTTCCGTGAGGCGCTTGAGGCTTTGGACCCCGAGGCGGTTCTGCTGCTGGACGATCGCGCGGCCGATACCATGCGCGAGACCTATGCCGACATGCTTGTGGCAATCGACGACTTCGATACCGCTATGCTCAAGCCCGGCCTGGTCGCCCATGTGCAGGGCCGCCGCGTGCTCGCGCTCGACGGCTTTGAGGCGGCGCTCACCGACAAGGCCGCTAAGCAGCGCATGTGGGCCTACATCAAGCAGCTGACCCCGGCAGCCGCTCCGCTGTAGCGAGGCTGGCGGCAGCCCCTACATCACAGCGCGCAGCTCAAACCGATCGCCGTTAATGCGGAACTGGCAGTTGCCGTTCATGCGCTCCACGGCAAGTTTGATGCTCCTGGTGCCAAAGCCGTGGCCCGCATGCCGGGTCACGGGCATGCCGTCGACCATGCGCGGCGCGCGGTCAAACGTGTTGGAAACTAACAGCAGCAGCTGGCCGTCCTCTAATCGCAGGTCAAAGTCGACGAATCGCTTTCCTTGGGGTGCGGCGCTTGCGGCGGTGATAGCGTTTTCCAAGGCATTTGAGAGCACGCTAAACAGGTCGGCGTCACCTACGTGGATGGTTTCGGGTACGGCGGCGCGCAGGTTGGCGGTAATGCCGTTTCTATTGATATCCGAGTTAAATGACGAAAGCGCGATGTTTACGGTCTCGTTGGCGCAGAAGCGGCGTACGGCGGTGCGGTCGCCGGCTTCGCAGAGTTCGTCGATGCGATCGAGCGCCTCGTCGGTGTGGCCCTCCTCAATTAAAGCGGCCAGGCCGCGTAGGAAGTGGCGCATGTCGTGGCGCAGAATCGACAGCTCGCGCCCAGATTGACGCCAAGCCTCGAGCTCTTTGATGGCGGCGCTGTCGCAGGTTTCGAGCATCCAGCGCTCTCGCTCGGCGGTTTCCTTTTCTTCGTATTCGCGCAGGTAAACGGCAAGAAACATAAGATAGAAGGCACAGAGCGCAAATGCCAAAAACTCAACCGTCACCACCGAGCCCGAGTGGAACAGCGTGGTGTAGACGTTGGTGGCATAGTCAAAGACGTAATAGACGAGCGGCAGGATTAAAAGGATGCCCAGCTCGGTGGTGCTTTTAATCGCCAAGCGCGGACCGATGTCGCCGGCCCAATGCAGCAGGACGGCAAAGACGGCGAGTGTGGTCGCGATGCGCGCCAGATAGTACGCGATCTGAGAATCGGTTGCGGCAAATGCGGCGATGCCCATCCAATTGCTGAACTGGCAGCTCAGATAGGCACTCGTAATGCCGAGCACGGCAAGCAGCGGGCTCAGGCGGTAGCGCGCGCACAAATAGATGATGAGCGGCAGATGCACGACGAGCGGATATACCTGGCGGGCGAAAAGCTCTCCGCCGACGGCATTGGCGAGGCCAAATGCGCATCCGGTTACGGCACCGACCAGCACCAGTTCAAGCGCATGACGCCGGTTGATCTCGATACCGCACAGCGCCGCCGAGGCAAAGACGCCAAAGAGTAGCGTTGTGGCGTGGTGGATTGCCCAAAGGACCATTTCGGCCGTTGCGGGCATTAGCGCCTCCCGCCCTCGAAACGCACCGCAAAGTAGGCGTCTTGGAACCCCTGCTTGCTGCTGCGCGACAGTGGAATGCACGCGCCGGAGCGCATGACGATGTCCGTGCGATCGAAGTGGTCGATGTTGCGCAAGTTGACCTGGTAACTACGGTGGCATTTAAAGAAGGTGGCATTTTGCGCCAAACGGTCCTCGACGCTGCGGAACGACTCGAGTGCCTCGATATCGCGTCCGTCGCGCAGGTGGAAGACCACGTGCTTGTTGCGCGCCTCGGCATATTCGATGTCGGACAGGCGCAGGGCGTGGTAGCCAAAGGAAGTTTTGATCACGAGCTCGTCGGTTGCCGCCGGGCGCATGCTCGAAAGCTCGTCGAGCAACTGCGCCAGGCGCTCGTAGGCCATGGGCTTGAGCAGATAATCGAAGGCGCGGACCTCGTAGGACTCCAGTGCAAACTCGGGCGATGAGGTGAGGAACACCAGGCGCACGGCGGTATCGGCCTGGCGCAGTTCGCGCGCGGTGTCCATGCCGTTGACGAGCGGCATGATCATGTCGAGCAGAATGATGTCGGCGCGCGACGCGGCATGGCGCGCCAGCAGGTCCTCGCCGCGCGTGACGAGCGCAACATCGACCGCCGTGCCCGTCTCGCTCGACCAACGGTCGATCATCCGGTGCAGTCTATCTAGAAAAGCGACATCATCGTCGCAGGCAATAATCTTGAGCATTCGGCCCCCTTAAGTAGTTCGATTTTGCCACATCGGGCACGCGCCGCTTGCGGGGGTGCGGACCGTTTGCGCCCCACGGCGTGCAACTCGCGCCAAGCGGTATTGCGGTGGCGAAAGATGCCTCCTGCGCCATCGAGAGCTCAGCTATCCTCAGCTTGCCAGTTCGAAAATGGACTTGCTACATGATTGAATCTTTATTTCAACTTTACACCTAGGTTTACAGCTGTCTTGTCAGCTGTAAACCTAGGTGTCATACTAAAGCCCCAAGATTCGCCAAAAGAGAGGGGCCTTGATGGCACAGAGCGCGAACATGGATGCGTCGGAGCTTGCACGCGATATCGCGGCCGGCCTAGCATCGGCAACGACGGCAACGGAGCGCGCGGCACTGGTGCCCGCAGAGCTCGTCGAGGCCATTCAGCAACTAAAAACCCAACGTGACGCGGTGATTCTGGCGCACTACTATGTGGCGCCCGAGGTCCAAGCCGTTGCCGATTACGTCGGCGACAGCTTCTACCTGGCAAAGCTCGCCAAGAGCCTGCCGCAGCAGACTATCGTGCTGTGCGGCGTGGAGTTTATGGGCGAGAGCGCCAAGCTGCTCAACCCCACCAAGACCGTGCTGCTGCCCGAGCCGGGTGCGGACTGCCCCATGGCGCACATGGTCAAGTGCGAGACGGTCGATGCGGCGCGCGCCGAGTACGGCGACGACCTGGCTGTCGTCTGCTACGTCAACTCGACGGTCGAGATCAAGAGCTGGAGCGACGTGTGCGTCACCAGTTCCAACGCCGTCAAGATCGTGTCCGAGCTGCCGCAGCAGCACGTCCTGTTCATCCCCGATCAAAACCTGGGCCGCTTCGTAGCCGTGCAGGTGCCGCAAAAGCACGTCATCCTCAACAATGGCTATTGCCCGCGCCATCACATCATCACCGTCGAGCAGATCGTCGATGCGCAGGAGGCGCATCCCGACGCGCTCGTGCTGGCGCACCCCGAATGCAAGGCCGACGTCCTTGCCGAGGCCGACTACATCGGCTCCACCGCCGGCATCATCAAGTACGCCGAGGAGTCGGACGCGAGTGAGTTCATCATCGTGACGGTTCGCGGTGTGCTCTACGAGCTCGAGCGCCGCTGCGAGGGCACCGGCAAAAAGTTCTATTTTCCCGCGGTGCAGCCCACCTGCGTCAACATGGATCTCATCACGCTCGAAAAACTCGTGCGCTGCCTGGAGACGGGCGAG
Source organism: Coriobacteriaceae bacterium (assembly GCA_025992755.1). Taxonomy (GTDB): domain Bacteria; phylum Actinomycetota; class Coriobacteriia; order Coriobacteriales; family Coriobacteriaceae; genus Collinsella. The sequence continues at coordinate 2,041,489 of DAJPGF010000001.1, read as the reverse complement.
GGCGAGGTGCAGATCGGCGTGTCGGACGAGGCTGCCGACCAGGCCAAACTCACGCTCGACCGCATGCTCGAGTACGCGGCGCGCTAGAACGATGTGACATGAGGGACAGTCCCTTATGCCACATTACAAAGGAGAGGATTCCTGTGGAAACTAAGCAATACCCCGACATGGAGTGCGATGTCGTCATTGCCGGCTGCGGCGTGGCGGGCCTGTATGCGGCCCTCAATCTGCCGACGAGCACGCGCGTGATCATGCTCTCCAAGGGTTCGGTCGACGAGTGCGATTCGATGCTCGCGCAGGGCGGCATCTGCGTGCTGCCCGAGGGCTCGGACTACGATGCCTTCTTTGAGGACACCATGCACGCCGGTCACTACGAGAACCGCCGCGAGAGCGTAGACATTATGATCCGCTCGAGCCGCTCGGTCATCAACGACCTGCTAGCGATGGGCGTGGATTTTGAGCGCAAGGCCGACGGCAGCCTCAACTTTACCCGCGAGGGTGCGCACAGCCGTCCGCGCATTGCCTTCCATGCCGATATCACCGGCAAGGAGATTACGACCAAGCTGCTTCAGGCTGTCCGCAAGCTGGACAACGTGCAGATTTTGGAGCACGTGGCCATGACCGACATCCTAACGGGCGAGCGTGACGGCGCCACGGTGTGCACCGGCGTCGTCGCCGTTCCCGTGGACGAGGACAACTCGGTTCGTCCCGCCGACGAGCTGACAAATGCCGCCGAGGGCGTGCATGCCGGCGAGCCGTTTAAGATCCATGCCCGCCACACGCTGTGGGCAACGGGCGGCATCGGCGGCGTATACGACCATTCGACCAACTACCCGCAGCTCACGGGCGATGCCTGCTACATCGCTCAGGAGCATGGCATTAAGATGGAGCATCTGGACTACGTGCAGATTCACCCCACGGGACTGTTCTCGCCGCAGCCGGGTCGCACCTTCCTGATCAGCGAGAGTTGCCGCGGCGAGGGCGCGATTTTGCTCAACGCCGCCGGCGAGCGCTTTACCGATGAGCTTCAGCCGCGCGATGTGGTCGCCGCCGCTATTCGCGAGCAGATGAAGCAGGACGGTGCCGAGCACGAGTGGCTGAGCTTTGCCCCCGTCGAGCGCGATGTGGTGACCGGGCATTTTGCCAACATTCGTGCGCGCTGCCTTGAGGACGGCCGCGACATCTTGGACGAGCCCATCCCCGTTACGCCCACGCAGCACTACTTTATGGGCGGCGTGTGGGTCGACAAGGACGGCCACACCTCGATGCCCGAGCTCTACGCCGCGGGCGAGACGGCCTGCAACGGCGTTCACGGCAAGAATCGCCTTGCATCAAACAGCCTGCTCGAGGCGCTGGTCTGGGGTCGTCGCGCCGCGTGGTACATGCGTACCGGCGAGTCGCTGGCCGTGGAGCAGGCGGGCGAGCCCGCGCTCGACGGGCGTCACCGCGCCTTGAGCGCCGACACCCTTGCAATCGATGATTTGGCCCGTGCCGCCGGCACGCAGGCCGTGGAGGAGTAGACCATGAATCCCATTACCATGAAGCTCGTCGTCGATGATCTGATTCTGCAGGCTCTGCGCGAGGACATTACGTTTGAGGACGTGAGCACGGCGAGCGTGTGCCCCACGGCGCGCCCCGCCACGGTGGAGCTTATCGCCAAAGCCGATGGCATCATCGCCGGCCTAGACGTGTTCTCCCGCACCTTTGAGCTGCTGGATCCGCAGAGCTCCGTGTTGTTCGATGTCTCGGATGGCGACGAGGTGCACGCCGGCGACCATGTGGGTCAGGTGCGCGGCGACGCGCGCGTGTTGCTTTCGGGCGAGCGCGTGGCGCTCAACTACCTGCAGCGCATGAGCGGCATCGCTACTTACACGCATCGGATGGCGGCTGCGCTCGAGGGCACCAAGACCGTGCTTGTCGACACGCGCAAGACCACACCGGGCATGCGTGTGTTTGAAAAGGCGGCAGTCGAGATCGGCGGTGGCAGCAACCACCGCTATAACCTGTCGACGGCTGTCATGCTCAAGGACAACCACATCGACGCCGCCGGTGGCGTGACGCGTGCGATCGAGATGGCGCGCGCCCATGCATCGTTTACCACGACGGTCGAGATCGAGTGTGAGAACCTGGACATGGCGCGCGAGGCTGTGGAGGCCGGCGCCGATATCATCATGTTCGACAACATGACCCACGACGACATGGCTGCCGCGATTGAGCTTATCGCCGGCCGCGCCAAGACCGAGTGCTCGGGCAATGTGGATGCCAGCAATATCCGCGCCCTGGCTGATCTGGGCGTCGACTACATTAGCTCGGGGGCGTTGACGCACTCTGCGCCGATTCTCGACCTCTCGCTTAAGCACCTGCGTCTGCTGGACGGTAAATAATGAACGCCCGCGAGCGTCGCCGTGCCATCATGGCCGTGCTCGAGGGGGCCAAGGGGCCCGTATCGGGCAGCGCACTTGCTCGTGAGGTGGGTGTGAGCCGCCAGATTGTCGTGCAAGACATCGCCCTGCTGCGCGCCGATGGGCACGATATCGTGGCGACCAACCGTGGTTATGTGCTGCAGGAGGCCCCCAGCAGCCCCGCTGTGCCCACGCGTCTTGTTAAGGTGCGCCACAGTGTGGAGCAGGCGGGCGACGAGCTTACGAGTATCGTCGACGCGGGTGGCGCCGTGCTCAACGTGATCGTCAACCATCGTGTGTACGGCAAGATCACGGCCGACCTGGACATCCGCAACCGTCGCGATGTTGAGCGCTATCTGCGCGATATCGAGAGTGGCAAGAGCTTTCCGCTGCTAACGGTGACCAGCGGCTATCACTTCCATCGCATTGCGGCGGAGGACGAGCAGACCCTCGACGAGATCGAGGCCATGCTCAAGGAAAAGGGCTATCTGGCAGATCTGATGCCCTACGAAGATGACCTGTCCTAGTAACGACGAATGCAAAAGGAGGCCTCCGCGGCGATGCGGAAGCCTCCTTTTTTGTGCACGGTGTACTTTTGAGTGTGCAAGTGGGGGAGTTGTTACTCCTCGACGATCTCGGTGATCGCGCCGGCGGGGCAAGCGTCCTGGCAAGCGCCACAGGCGACGCAGGAGTCCTCGTCAGCGACGGTAGCGACGTCCTGGAGCTCCAGAACGCCAGCGGGGCAGGAGTCGACGCAAACGCCACAAGCGATGCACTCGTCGGCATCAATTACGGGATGAGCCATGGTAGTTTCCTCTCTGTTGACCGACGCTACAGACGATGCGCGCCGGTTTGATTCGGGCAAAAACATACCACGGGAGCGACCGTTTGCAATACCCTCTGGCCGGCATCTTCATACCGTTCGCCGAGTATGCCAAGGTTTACTAAAAAACGCGCAGGTGGGGCCGTTGAGCTGCGCAAATGTTAGCTAAAGGTGACTTGAGATATTGAGCTATTGAGCGAGCTTTTGGAAAGCGCAACCCAGAATTGGCGTCCAAAACGGGTCGCGCTTTCCGGTCGAGCCCTCTGGCGGAAACTGCGACCCAGAATCCACACTCAGACTGGGATCTATTTTCCCGAGGGCCTTGGTTGCGGAAACTGCAGCCCGGAATTCACGCTCAAACCGGGATTTGCTTTCCGCAGGGCCATCCCGAGGGGTTCCAGACCCAAGCCTCAGCCATCTCTACATAGATCTCGATAGATTTGCCGAGAACTCATTCAGCGCATCTACCTGCGCATTTAAGAACCTAAACTCTCAGCAATAAGAAATCTTATATGAATTGACTTAGATTTTGTATATTCCGGCCCATAAGGGGATACACTACATCCTGAAAGACAAGCCGAAGCGCCGCGCGACAGATCGTCGAGGCGGCGCGAACGCAAAAGAGAGAGGGAATTTCTAATGAGTAAGATTCTTGGTATCGACCTTGGTACTACTAACTCCGCTATGGCCGTCCTCGAGGGCGGTTCTCCGACCATTATCGTGAACGCCGAGGGCGACCGCACCACCCCGTCCGTCGTGGGCTTCCGTGCCGACGGCGACCGCGTCGTGGGTAAGGCCGCTAAGAACCAGGCTGTCACCAACCCCAAGAACACCGTGTTCTCCATCAAGCGCTTCATGGGCCGCAAGTACTCCGAGTGCACCTCCGAGATCAAGACCGTGCCGTATGAGGTCAAGGAGGGCCAGGGTGGCCGTGCCGTCGTCGACATCGAGGGCAAGGATTACACCGCCGAGCAGGTGAGCGCCATGACGCTCGCCAAGATGAAGGCCGACGCCGAGAAGTATCTGGGCGAGACCGTCACCGACGCCGTCATCACCGTCCCGGCCTACTTCAACGACGCCCAGCGTCAGGCCACCAAGGACGCCGGTAAGATCGCCGGCCTCAACGTCAAGCGTATCGTCAACGAGCCGACCGCTGCTGCTCTGGCCTATGGCCTGGACAAGCAGGGCACCGACCAGCGCATCCTGGTCTTCGATCTGGGCGGCGGCACCTTCGATGTCTCCATCCTCGACCTCGCCGACGGCGTGTTTGAGGTTCTGTCTACCTCGGGCGACAACCACCTGGGCGGCGACGACTGGGATCAGCGCGTCATCGATTGGATGGCCGATAAGTTCCAGCAGGAGAACGGTGTCGACCTGCGTCAGGACCCCATGGCCCTGCAGCGTCTGAAGGAGGCCGCCGAGAACGCCAAGAAGGAGCTCTCCGCCGCCCAGCAGACCACCATCAACCTGCCGTTCATTACCATGAACCAGTCCGGCCCGCTGCACCTCAACTACACGCTGACCCGCGCCGAGTTCGAGAAGATCACCCGCGACCTGCTCGAGCGCTGCAAGCAGCCTGTCACCAACGCCCTGCGCGACGCCAAGCTTAAGCTCTCCGATCTGACCGAGGTCATCCTCGTCGGCGGCTCCACCCGTATGCCCGCCGTCCAGGAGCTCGTCAAGACCATGACCGGCAAGCAGCCCAACATGTCCGTGAACCCCGACGAGGTCGTTGCCGACGGCGCTGCCGTCCAGGGCGGCGTGCTCACCGGCGACGTCGAGGGCATCCTGCTGCTCGACGTTACCCCGCTGTCGCTGGGCGTCGAGACCATGGGCGGCATCATGACCAAGATGATTGACCGCAACACCACGATCCCGACCTCCAAGACCGAGGTCTACTCCACCGCTGCCGACAACCAGACCAGCGTCGAGATCAACGTGCTCCAGGGCGAGCGCGAGCTTGCCCGCGACAACAAGTCGCTCGGTAAGTTCCAGCTGACCGGTATTCCGGCTGCCCGCCGCGGCGTGCCGCAGATCGAGGTCACCTTCGACATCGATGCCAACGGTATCGTCAAGGTCTCCGCTAAGGACAAGGGCACCGGCAAGGAGCAGCAGATCACCATTTCCGGCTCCACCGCGCTTTCCGACGACGAAGTCGATCGTATGGTCAAGGACGCCGAGGCTCATGCCGAGGAGGACAAGAAGCAGAAGGAAGAGGTCGAGGTCCGCAACCAGACCGACAGCCTGTGCTACTCCACCGAGCAGACCCTCAACGAGCTGGGCGACAAGGTTTCCGCCGACGTGAAGTCCAAGGCCGAGGCCGCTATCGCCGATGCCAAGAAGGCGCTCGAGGGCTCTGACGTCGAGGCTATCAAGGCCGCCGGCGAGTCCCTGCAGTCCGTGGCCTACGAGCTGGCCCAGGTTGTCTACGCCGACGCTCAGCAGCAGACCGACGGTGCCGCCGGTGCCCAGTCTGCCGACGATGACGTCGTCGACGCCGACTACGAGGTTGTGGACGACGAGGACAAGTAATCATGTCCGCCCGTAAAGCTCGCACGGAGGCGGCTGCCGCTGGCGCCGCCCCCGTTGACTCTGAGGAGAAGGACGTGAAGATTCCCGTAGAGGCCGTCGACGATACCGAGGCCAACGAGGCCGAGGCCGCCGAGGCTGCCGAGAACCAAGTAGAGGATTCCAACAAGGAGGCGACGATGACCGAGGACGAGATGGTGGAAGCTGCTATCCGCGCCGGTGAGGAAGCCGCCGACAACGACTTTAAGCTCAAGTTCGAGCAGGCCCAAAAGGAGCTTGCCGACGTGCGTAACGAGCTCGATGCTGCGGCAGAGGCTCAGAAGGCCGCCGAGGATAAGGCAAAGGACGCCACCGAGCGTACCGCCCGTCTGCAGGCCGACTGGGAGAACTTCCGTCGCCGCACCGCCAATGAGCGTATCGCCGAGCGCGAGCGCGCGACCGAGAAGCTTGTCACCGCGCTGTTGCCGGTGATTGACGATATCGAGCGCGCGATCGACCATGCCCGCAGTCAAGAGCTTTCCGACGACTTTAAGCAGTTCGTCGATGGCGTTGACGCGGTACATGCCAAGCTGCTCGACGTGTTTGCGCATGAGGGCGTTGAGCCCATCGACCCCAAGGGCGAGGCGTTCGATCCGCTCGAGCATCAGGCTGTGGGTCGCGTCGAGGACGCATCGCAGTACGACGAGACCGTCAACGATGTGTACCAGAAGGGCTACCGCATGGCGGACCGCATCCTGCGCTCCGCGATGGTGACGGTGACCTACGGTGGCGAGAAGCGCCCCGCACCGGAGCCCGAAGCGGCGCCCGAGGATGCTGCGGCCGATACGGCCGAGAGCACCGAGGAGTAATTGAGAAGGGCCCCGGGGCAACACCCGGGGCCCTTTCTGGCCTAGTGCCATATGAAAGCATGAGCCGCCGCCCGCTGGGCGGCGGGTGAAACAGGAGAGGAGCTACGATGGCTGCAGGCAAAACCTTCTATGACATCCTGGGCGTATCCAAGAGCGCCTCCGACAAAGAGATCAAGAGCGCGTTTCGCAAGCTCGCGCAAAAATATCACCCCGATGCCGGCGGCGACGAGGCCAAGTTCAAGGAGATCAGCGAGGCCTACGAGACGCTTTCGGACGAGAAGAAGCGCAAAGAGTACGACCAGATGCTCATGTTTGGCGGCATGCCGGGCGCAGGCGGCGCGTATGGCGGAGGCTACGGTGCCGGCGCAGGTGCCAGCGGCTGGGGCGACATCTTCGACAGCATCTTTAGCGGCAACGGCGCCTGGGGCAGCGATTGGGGCTCGGGCTTTGCCGGGGCTGCGGGCGCTGCCGGTGCCGGCGCGGGTCGCAGCCGTGCTCGCAAGGGCGGCGACCTGTCGCTGACCGTCGATGTGACGGCCGAGGACGCGTTTCGCGGCGTGACGCACAAGGTCACTTACCGCATTCCCTCGACGGGCGAGCAGCAGACCATTACGGTCTCGGTCCCCGCGGGCGCGGTCGACGGCGGCAAGCTGCGCTACAAACGTCGCGGCGAGTACGGCGTTGCGGGTGGCGAGCGCGGCGACCTGGTCGTGACCACGCATGTGGAGGAGCACCCGCTGTTTAAGCGCAAAGGTGCCGACGTGACCATGGAGGTACCGGTCTCGGTCTACGAGGCGGCGCTCGGCTGCACGGTGGACGTGCCGACGCCCGGCGGTGCGACGGTTCGTCTGAAGGTGCCCGCGGGTACCCAGACGGGCAAGAAGTTCCGCTTTAAGGAAATGGGGGCGCCCGACGTTAAGCACCGTGGCCGCACAGGCGCGCTGCTCGTCGAGATCAAGGTGCAGGTCCCCACGAACCTATCCGATGACGAGCGCGATGCCATGACCAAGCTGCGCGAGACCGACACACGCGACTATCGCGAGAAGGTCAACCGTTACAAGGCGACGTACTAGGGCGGTCGCGGCGCACGCCCGCGCCCACGGGCTTATGATGGACGATAACGAGACGGAAAGGGGTCAGGTAGCATGGCCGAGGACAATAGGAACAAACCGCTGTACATGATCAGCGTGGCGGCCGAGCTGACCGGCATGCACCCGCAGACTCTGCGCGTCTACGAGTCCAAAGGCTTGGTGAATCCCCAGCGCTCGGGCGGCAACACGCGTCTGTATTCGCGTGCCGATATCGAGCGCCTGGAGCTCATCAACCAGCTGACCGACGAGGGCATCAACCTTGCCGGCGTGGTGCGCATTCTCGATATGAAGGAGCGTGCCGAGGAGCGCGAGCGCGAGAACGAAAAGCTCCGCGCCCGCGTGCGCCAGCTCGAGGACGAGCTGCACGAGTACAAGATGCAGAAGAAGATCACCGCCCTGGCCCCGCGTGACGGCTCGGTTAACCCCGAACAGGTCATGCGCAAGCTGCTGGGCGCCGGCGGGGATTTGTAGTTACGCGGTTTTACCAAACCGCGTAACGGCTCGACGCTGCGCGGGTCGCATTTGGACAATCTGACGTTCAACTTCAAGGGCGCGACCAGAAGGTCAGCGCCCTTTCGTTTTACGTCACCTTGTCTCAAATGCGACCCGCTCGCTGTCCGTCCTCTGCCTGCTGCGTTGCCGGAGTAGGGTAGTTTGGCACTTGGGGACGTTCCTTTTGTGCCGGCACTTTGGGACACTCCTTGTTAGGAGAGTGATGCAAGGGGCTCGTCCTTTACTTTACCGAGATAAAGTGAACGTGCAGATTCGTAACCCACTCGCAACTGTTCTATGGCACGATATTGAATGAATGTATGCTATGCGCCCGAGCCTTTCGGGCAGAGTGGGAGACAGTATGGTCAAGCTGTACGAGGACGGCATCTACCTGCGCGGCGGCAGCGAGGTCGTGCCTGCGGCCGAGGCTGCCGAGCGCGGTATTACGCAGACGCCCGAGGATGCCAAGCGCGGCACCATCGCGTATTCGATTCTCCAGGCACACAATACGTCCGGAGATCCCGAGGCGCTCAAGATTCGCTTCGACGCCATGGCGAGCCACGACATCACCTTTGTCGGCATCATCCAGACGGCGCGCGCCTCGGGCATGGAGCAGTTCCCGCTGCCCTACGTGCTCACCAACTGCCACAACTCGCTGTGCGCCGTGGGCGGCACCATCAACGAGGACGACCACGTCTTTGGTCTCTCGGCTGCCAAGAAGTACGGCGGCATCTTCGTCCCGCCGCACATCGCCGTCATCCACTCCTTTATGCGTGAGAATTTCGCCGGCTGTGGCAAGATGATCCTGGGCTCCGACTCGCACACCCGCTACGGCGCTCTGGGCACCATGGCCGTGGGCGAGGGCGGCGGCGAGCTGGCAAAGCAGCTGCTGCGCGACACCTACGATGTCGCCTATCCCGGCGTCGTTGCCATCTACCTCACGGGCGCCCCGCGCCCCGGCGTCGGCCCGCACGACGTGGCGCTCGCCATCATCAAGGCGGTCTTTGCCAAGGGCTACGTCAAGAACAAGGTCATGGAGTTTGTGGGCCCCGGCATCGCGAGCTTGACGACCGACTACCGCAACGGCGTCGATGTCATGACCACCGAGACCACCTGCCTGTCGAGCATCTGGGCCACCGACGAGGACACGCACGCGTTTTTGGCCATGCACGGCCGCGGCGACGACTACCGCGAGCTCAAGCCCGCCGATGTTGCCTACTACGACGGCTGCGTCGAGGTCGATCTGTCGAGCATCAAGCCCATGATCGCCCTGCCGTTCCATCCTTCCAACGGCTTTGAGATTGACGAGCTCAACGACAACCTCAAGGACATCCTGCATGAGGTGGAGCTTGAGGCCGCCAAGATCGGCGAGGGCAAGACGCACTTTAGTCTGCTCGACAAGATCGTCGACGGCAAGCTGCACGTGCAGCAGGGCGTTATCGCCGGCTGCTCGGGCGGCAACTACGACTCCGTGGTCCAGGCTGCCCGCGTGCTCAAAGGCGCCAACACCGGCTGCGGCGAGTTCTCGCTGTCGGTCTATCCCACGAGCCAGCCCGTGGCGCTCGAGCTTACACGCCGCGGCTATATTTACGACCTTATGGAGGCCGGCGCGATTGTGCGCACGGCATTCTGCGGCCCGTGCTTTGGCGCCGGCGACACGCCTGCCAACAACGGCCTGTCCATTCGCCACACCACGCGCAACTTCCCCAACCGCGAGGGTTCCAAGCCGGGTAATGGCCAGCTGAGCGCCGTGGCCCTGATGGACGCTCGTTCCATTGCGGCGACGGCTGCCAACGGCGGCATCCTGACGTCGGCGACCGACCTGCCCGAGGAGACTTGGGACGAGGCCTGCGAGTACGCCTTTGACGACGCGCCGTACAAGAAGCGCGTGTACTGGGGCTTTGGCAAGGCTGAGCCGGCCGACGAGCTGGTCGAGGGCCCCAACATCAAGCCGTGGCCCGCGATGGAGCCCCTCGGCGACGATATCCTGCTCAAGGTGTGCTCCAAGATCATGGACCCGGTCACCACGACCGACGAGCTCATTCCTTCGGGCGAGACGAGTTCCTTCCGCTCCAACCCGCTGGGCTTGGCTGAGTTTACGCTCAGCCGCCGTGACCCGGCCTACGTGGGTCGTTCCAAGGAAGTCGACGCCGTGGAGAAGCGCCGCGTGGCCGGCGAGGCCGCAGGCGACCTGGCGGCGCTCGATGCCGAGCTTGCCGGCGTGTTTGAGGCACTGGCCGGCGCGGGTGTCGCGGCCGATGCCAAGGCGACCGAGTACGGCTCCATGCTCTATGCCAAGAAGCCCGGTGACGGTTCTGCCCGCGAGCAGGCCGCGAGCTGCCAGCGCGTGATTGGCGGTCTGGCCAACATCGTCCACGAGTACGCCACCAAGCGCTATCGCTCCAACGTGATGAATTGGGGCATGGTGCCCTTCCAGATGGAGGCCGAGCCCAACTTTGAGGTGGGCGACTACGTCTTTGTGCCGGGTATACGCGACGCGCTCGATGGCGACCTAAAGGACATCGCCGCCTACGTGGTGCGCGCCGACGGCACGGTCGAGCAGATTGAGCTCTACATTGCCGATATGACGGCAGAGGAGCGTGCCATCGTCAAGGCCGGCTGCCTGATCAACTACAACAAGTTCAAGGCCTCTGCCGAGTAACTCTGCTGTACGCCCCTGCCACACCTTTCCCTCGTGCTCACGCGCTTCGCGAAGGTCGCCCGAGGGAAAGGTGTGGCCGGGGCTATCGCGACGTTCTCGTTGGGTCTTGAGAAACGCTAATAAATAGACTTGCTTGATGCCGCCTCTGTTAATGGGGCGGCTTCTTTTTGTCGAAAACCGCCACAAAGGGGACAGGCGCCTTTGTGGTGGTCCGCGGTTTGTCTCGTTCTGTAACAGGTAGACCCTTATTTGCCGAGCGGTTGTTACAGATCTAGATAAACGGGCACCGCTGAACAATTCATCTCGATCCGTAACATCTGGACCCAAAAACGGCCGCTAGATGTTACAGATCGAGACAGTGGAACATCGGAGCCGAAACCACCACAAAGGTGCCTGCCCGGCGGGACCTTATTTCGATGGGGTCCAGGTTATTTCATCGTCAAATAGCCAAGTGCGTGCCGAGCCACTGTTGCGCGCTGTCTGCGGATCGGGCTCGCAGGTTTGTTCGTAGGCATCCTCGGTACACCGATCCATAAAATCGACGACTGCCGTCTGGTCGCCCTCCATAACGTAGATTACGTCGCCATCCGAGATATAGACCCCCGGTCCTTCATTGTCCACGCAGCCGGGGTCGTATGAGACGTTGCACAATTTGCTCCCGTTTGCCGCATCGAGCTCAAGGGTCGAATAATACCCGCCAACCATTTGGCCATTCTTGGCTCGATATGTTGCGGCGCCGTACCACCGCTTAAACGTCTTGCCTTTGAGTAAACTGGTTGCCTTGCCGATAAGCTGCTCATCTTTGGTGTAGCGCCTGGCCCCAAGTTCGATACGGGGATAGTTGCTGACCCCAAGCGCTGCGGGCGTACCGTCAAAATCGACGGTGATCGAATCGGGTTTGACGATATCGGTGAGGACCTCGATGGGATAGCTTACGGTCTCAATCGCCGCCTGCGTCGCAGAGGCGGGGAGAAATGCGAGATAGATAATTCCTACGCCGACTGCGGTAATCGCAAACGCTAAGACGAGCAGGCCGATATAGGTGGAGCGTTTCACGGCGGGTACCTCGCAAAAGTATGCATTCATTAAGATAAGTGATACCAGCTTACGACAATATTCAAAAGAAAGCGATCGATCGAAATGACGGGGCGAAAAGGCCCTATTGGGCTTCGATTTGACCTCTAATAGGAATATTTGCCCCACTCATTCTGGGCGAGAGGCCAATAATTGAGTCCCGCGAGTCTTGAGCGATGCTATTCTCGCTAAACTCACTCTTTTCACAGTAAGCACTATAAATACGATAGGGAGGACGACGAGAACGTTGTGACGTGCGATAGCTAAGCCGTTTAAGCCGGACTCTGACCTTGAATCTCCGCCTCTATCTGTGCGAACGGGCTATTGTCGGTTCTCGATTCCATCGCGACGTTCTCGTTGGGTTTTGGGATCGCCAAACGTAGACTGGGCTTGATGCCGCCTCTTTTAATCGGGGCTGATTCTTCTCTGGATCACCACAAAGGGGACAGGCACCTTTGTGGTGGTTCACGGTTTGTCTCGACTTGTAACATCTTGGCCGCTAAAAGTGGGCCTGGTGTTACAGATTTAGATTTTCGACTCAGGTGTCTTCGTTCGTCTCGATTTGTAACAGATAGAGCCCTATTTGCCGATTAGATGTTACAGATTGAGACAAACGGGCGCCGTTGGTCATTTCGTCTTGATTTGTAACATCTGGAGCCATAAACAGTCGCTAGATGTTACAGATTGAGATAGTAAGGGGACGAGGCCGCAGTGGGTGAGCGTGCCTGCCCCTATCTCTCAATCACTCAGAAAATCTTATATATAGAGACTTAGATTTGTGTATAAGATCGCGCAAAGCTGGCAACAATACTTCTCGAACAACGTGAAGCCGCCCCGTAGGGCGGCCACCCCAAGAGAGGTGATTCCATGAGAATCGATAAGCTAGCAATGACGTCGCGCGAGGCGCTGCAGACCGCCATGAGCACGGCTGCCGACGCGCAGGCCGGCGCGGTGGAGCCGATTCACCTGCTGTCTGCCCTGCTCGGTGCCGGCGAGCGCAATATCTCCGTGATCATCGAGCGCATCGGTGCCGACCCGGCTCAGCTCGCACGCTCCACGCAGGATGCCATCGACCATGCGCCTAAGGTTTCGGGCGAGGGCCAGCAGATGGGTCTTTCCAATGAGCTCGTCCGCGTCATCGAGAAGGCCGAGAAGAAGGCCACCAAGATGGGCGACAGCTTTGTGGTGACTGAGCATCTGCTGATGGCGCTTGCCGAGGACAAGGGTGAGGCGGGCCGCGTGCTGCGCGACGCCGGCGTCACCAAGGAACGCATCGAGCAGGTCTACGAGGAACTGCGCGGCGATGACCGCGTGACGTCTGCCGAGGACAAGACCCAGTTTGAGGCGCTGGAGCAGTACGGACGCAACATCTGCGACCTTGCCCGTGCCGGCAAGCTCGACCCGGTCATCGGCCGTACCGACGAGATCCGTCGTACCATCCAGGTCCTGTCCCGTCGCACCAAGAACAACCCCGTGCTCATCGGCGAGCCGGGCGTCGGCAAGACGGCCATCGTCGAGGGTATCGCCCAGCGTATCGTGGCCGGCGACGTTCCGAGCACCCTGCGTGACCGCGACCTCATCGAGCTTGACATGAGCGCGCTGGTCGCCGGCGCCAAGTACCGTGGTGAGTTCGAGGACCGTTTGAAGGCTGTGCTCAAGGAAGTGCAAAAGTCCGAGGGCAAGGTCATCCTGTTCATCGATGAGCTCCACACCATCGTGGGCGCGGGTGCCACCGAGGGCTCCATGGACGCCGGCAACATCCTAAAGCCGGCGCTCGCTCGTGGCGACCTGCACGCGATCGGCGCGACCACGCTCGACGAATACCGCAAGTACATCGAGAAGGACGCGGCTCTCGCCCGTCGTTTCCAGACCGTGATGGTCAGCGAGCCTACCGTCGAGGACACCATCTCGATTCTGCGTGGCCTCAAGGAGAAGTACGAGATCTTCCATGGCGTGCACATCACCGATAGCGCGCTCGTGGCCGCCGCCGACCTTTCCGATCGCTATATCGCCGACCGCTTCCTGCCCGACAAGGCCATCGACCTGGTCGACGAGGCCGCAAGCCGCCTGCGCATGGAGCTCGACAGCATGCCGGTCGAGATCGACGCCACCACGCGTCAGCTCACCCAGCTGCAGATTGAGGAGCAGGCGCTCATGAAGGAGACCGACGACGCCTCCAAGGAGCGTCTGGAGGCCCTGCGCCAGGAGATTGCCGAGGTCCAGGAAAAGCTCAACGTGCAAAAGGCCGGCTGGCTCAACCAGAAGAACGCCATCGACCACGTGCAGGAGCTCAAGGGCAAGCTCGACGAGGCAAAGAGCGAGGAGGAGCGTGCAACGCGCAACGGCGATTTGGGTCGTGCGTCCGAGCTGCGCTACTCCGTGATTCCGGGCCTGCAGCAGCAGATTCAGGATTCCGAGGCCGCGCTCGAGGCGCAAAAGCAGCAGGACGGCGAGGGCCTCAATGAGCAGGTGACCTCCGATGAGATCGCTGAGGTCGTGAGCGCTTGGACCGGCGTGCCCGTGTCCAAGATGATGCAGGGCGAGCTCGACAAGCTGAAGGGCTTGGAGGGCGAGCTGCATAAGCGCGTCATCGGCCAGGACGAGGCGGTCTCCGCTGTCGCCGCGGCCGTGCGCCGCAGCCGTGCGGGCCTCTCCGATCCGGACAAGCCCATCGGCAGCTTCTTCTTCCTGGGCCCCACCGGCGTGGGCAAGACCGAGCTCGCCAAGGCGCTGGCCGAGTGCCTGTTCGATGATGAGCGTGCGCTCGTGCGTATCGACATGTCCGAGTACATGGAGAAGTTCAGCGTCCAGCGTCTGATCGGTGCGCCTCCGGGATACGTGGGATACGACGAGGGCGGCCAGCTTACCGAGGCCGTGCGCCGTCGTCCGTATTCCGTGATCTTGCTCGACGAGATGGAGAAGGCTCACCCGGATGTATTCAACGTGCTGTTGCAGGTGCTCGATGACGGCCGTCTGACCGACGGCCAGGGTCGCCAGGTGTCCTTCAAGAACACGATCATCATCATGACGAGCAACGTGGGCTCTAAGGCTATCGCCGAGCTTTCGGGCAAGGACGAGGAGGAGATGCGTCATCAGGTCGACGCGGCCATGGCTCAGACCTTCCGTCCCGAGTTTCTCAACCGTATCGACGATATCGTGGTGTTCCATCCGCTCGGCATGGCGCAGATCGAAAAGATCGTCGATATTCAGCTCGCCGATGTCCGCGCGCGTCTGGCTAAGGAGCGCATGACGCTTGCCATTACCCCGGCGGCCAAGCAGATGCTTGCTGTGGGCGGCCTGGACCCGGTCTTTGGCGCCCGTCCGCTCAAGCGTTTGGTGCAGCGCGAGGTCGTGGATGCCATCGCCGCCGCCATCATCGACGGCACGGTGCGCGAGGGCGATCAGGTGACGGTCGATGTCGACAAGGACGGCGGCTTTACCGTTGTGTGCGACAACACGCCGGCGGCCACCTACGAGGTTCCCGACGCCGAGTAGATTTTGGGCCATGCCTTAAAATCTGCCAGCCGTCTCTAAATGCCAAGGGCGGCGGATCCAATTGGGTCCGCCGCCCTTTTTCGTGCGACAATCGTTGATGTTGAGCATGAGTACATGGCAAGGAGATATGCAGATGAAAGACGAGATCAAAACAAGTGCGCCGGCGCCCAAGCCCACGTCCAAACCGGCGCCCAAGCCGCGCGACCCCTACATCCGTGCCGAGAACGAGGACGATGACGGTTACGATCCCTACAGCGACCGTCGCCCCGAGCGCGAGCCAATGTTCGAAGCCGACCCGTGGCGCTGAGTGCCACCCAAAAGGCCACCAATAAGTTGCGGTGAAATAGGGACTGTTTTGCGGTTTGACCAGCAAAAACAGTCCCTATTTCACCGCAACTGCGTTAGGGATGTGGGTGTTGGGTGGCCGTCTTCGGCCCGGCTAGTCCTGGGCCTTGATGCTCGGCATCAGAATCTGGGCGAGGTAGTCGGTCTCGAGTTTGGTCGCGGCGTCGGCTTTGCCGTCTTTGCCGACCAGTACGTTCTTGATCTGGCTATAGGTGTAGCGGTTGCCAGTCGTGAGCTCGACAAGCTCAATGGCCGTGTCCATGGGGTAGGTCGACACGGGATTCTGCGTCCGTCCGTTGATGGTCTGGGGCACCACGTACGGATAGACGGGGCCGCTGGCGTAGACGGTATAACCGTTGCCTAGGTTGGCCGCACCCAAAACCGCATCGCCCTCATCGGGCGTAAAGCTCTCGCCCTCGCGCACCGCGACGAGCGTCACGATCGGCGTATTGCTGTCGCCGGCAAGATAGATGCATAGCGTGCTGCCATTCTGCCAAGTCTCGACCTTGCCGTACCACTCGACGGGGATATCGAGCTGGTAAAGGTCGGTTGCCTTGTGACGGGCGTCGGCATCACGGGCCACCTGTGCCTTTTGCGCGCTCACGGCATTGACGGCGGCGTCGCGCCGCGCGGTTGCCGCCTGCTGGAGCACCTTGGCGGTGGCGGCGGAGTTCGCACCGCCCTCCTCGGCATATTTGGCGGCGGCATCGATCTGGTCGTCGGTTACCGTGTCGGCCGAAGGCACCTTGAGCTTAAAGGTAGCCTGGGCACTCAAATCCTGTCCATCGCTCTTAACGGTGACCTGCGTCTTGGTGGTCGGGACGGTATAGATGGTGCCGTCGGCCGCGATGGGGGAGGCAGCGATGGAGAGCGTGTAATCGCCGGGCAGCAGTTTGATGCCGCGGCCGTGCTCGTCAACATAGAGCGTTTCGCTCACGGAGGAGCCGTCAGAATCCTGACCGCTCACCTGTACGGGAATCTTGGAGCCGGTGGAACAGTCGAGGCCCGCGGCATGCACGCCAATCTGCACTGACATCATCGTGTGGGCATTGGCGGCGACAGCGGCAGCCTGCTCTTGCTGATATCCGTTCCAGGCAGCATAGCCTGTACCGCCGGCGACGAGCGCGACGGCCACAACGCCGGCAACCATCAGGTTGCGGCGCTTGGGCGACATCTTACGATGACGAACCTCGGCTTCGCGTGCCGAAGGAACGGACGGCAGGGGAATATCGCCCATGGCGATGGTCTCGTCCACGGCTGGTGCGGAACCCAGGCCAGGAAGCTCGCGGGTCAGCGAATCCTCGGCTGGCAAGCTGTTGAGCAAGACGGTTTCCTCGCCCGTGTCGGATTCGGGCTGGTTGCCGGCCTCGCTTTCGGTGTCTTCGTGATCTGCCTCATCTTCGGCAGGCTCGACGTCGTCTGCATCCTGATCATCGGACTGCGCCTCGGCTTCCGGCTCATCCTGCACATCAACGCCCGAATCGTCAAACGCAATCTCATCGAGTGAAATCCGGTCTAAGCTCTCCAAGGCCTCAGCGCAAGCTTCTGCATCTTGGGCCGCATCCTCTTGACCCATCGTCTCATCTTTCATATATCCCCCAAGCTCAATATCGGGACAACACTGTACCCAAAAACGGGACCCCATAGAGCCGCCGTATGATTTGAAATCCGATTTTATATATGCGCATGTTTTTGAATAGATGAATAAGACGCAACGACAAAAGCCCCCGGAAAGCGAGTGAAACGCTTTCCGGGGGCTCTGCGAGACATTGGATTGAAAATCCTGGCGGGCGGGCCTATGCCCAAGCGCCAACAGCGACCAACATGTTACTCGGCGTGCGCGTAATCAACCTTGGCGCGGCGAGCGGTAGCCTTCTCCCAATCGCTGGTGCCCTCAAAGACATCCTGCTTGTAGGGATTGCGGCCGAGCTTCTTGGCGCGGTAGGCGATGTAGATGATCGCGGCGACGTTGGCGACCAGTGCGGCGATCGAGACCGCGGTAGCGGCGCCGGGGTCGAGCGTGGAGTGGGTCACAAAGATGGACTCCTCCTGGAAATACGGGAATACCTGGGCAAACATGCACCAAATAGCCAGCGTAAAGGCGCGGTTCTGAATCCAGCCGCCCTTGTTCCAGATAAAGGCGGCGACGGTGGGCGCCAACAGCAGCGCAAAGCCGCAGAACCAGGAGTGGGTGGGCAGGCAGTTGTAGGTGTAGCAGAAGTTCCAGATATCGTAGGCGATGATGTAGACCCAGGTCATATCGGGCCACAGCATGTCGGTCTGATCCTCGGAGGCGTAGACGCTCCACCAACCGGTCATGCAGAAGATGTTGATGATACCGGCGATGCCGTTGAACACGTTGTTCCAGCCGGCCAGCTGCGTAGCACCTTCGGAGGTGACCCAGGTGGACTCGCCCAGGACAAAGAAGTGATAGGCGCTCTCGAAGTCGGACACGACGGCGATCATGATGTTGATGGCGACGATCACAAACGGCCATGCGCGGAACCAATGCGCCTTGCCGATCTTGCCCCACTGGTACTTAATGGCAATGAAGCCCCAGCAACCGGCCAGCGCCGCGTATACCTTGGCGTAGTGGAACCAGCTGTTCTGGTACACATGGGTGGGGTTGGTGAGTGCCCACTCGGCGCCCTGCGAGACGCCGATGGCGATGGCGACGCAGTAGATGGTCATGGCCAGCGGAGCCACGCCAAAGATGATTGCCGCGCCCAGCTTGGTGCGGCGGCCGACCTCGTTGAGCACGATCAGGCCAATAAAGACCATGGCCCAGCCGGCCCAGTGGATAAGGGTATCGCTACCCCAAACATCGAACAGCATGCTGCTCTCCTTTCACACGCCCGCGGCCCCTCTTCTGATCGCGGGCAGTTTGGCCAAATGTCGTCAGTTCTGGGGCTTGCGCTCCGGATACTTGGCGGTATAGCCCTCGATGTGGAGCGTCGAGGCGATGATTTCCTTGACCGTCTCGTCGGGCACGTCGGGGTGCGTGCGGATATACATCAACAACCCCATGATGAGGGTGTAGAACGTCTCGTAGACATGGTCGATGCGTAGCTCATGATGGGCGACAAAATCCACCACGGTGGTGTCGCAGATATACTGCGCCACGCGCTGAACCACGTTGTGCAAAAAGCCGCCGTAGAGCGCGCCGCTGCTTGATGTGAGCGTACTCGGCAGTTCGTGGCCGCTGGCGACCAGGCGCTTAAAGAGCGGGGCGACGGTGTCGAGCGCGCCCTCGATATCACCGACGGTGCGGTTGGCATTCCACTGCTCGAGCTCGGAGATAAAACCGTCGATTGCCTCGTCCATGACGGCGGTGACGGCGGCGTCCATGTCGGCGAAGTAGTGGTAGAACAATGAACGCGTGCAGCCGGCTCGCTTGGTCACGGCCGATACCGATAGGTGGGACACGCCCAGCTCGGAGCTTACGGTGCGCACGGCATCGAGGATCTCGCGACGGCGTTCGTCGCCCGTCAGGCGCTTTGCCGCGCTATCGGATGCGGGGACGGCATCGACCATAGAGGTACCTGCTGTGTTGTTGCCCATGTTTTGCCGCCTTTCATCCTCTTTTGCCTGACCGTTCGCCTAACAGTCTTGAATATTGTTGACGGTTCGTCAATACTATTTTTGACACAATGTCAACAATGGCGGGTGAACGGCATGGGGGCATGCCCGGCCTGCAAAAAAAGAGGGGCGCTGCGGCCTCGTCGGGCTGCGGCAAGAGAAGGGACAACCATGATTCTCAACGGACCGGGGATTAGCTACACCGAGCCTGACATCGGTTCGGAGTTCGTGCCGCCGCTGCCGGAGCATCCGCGCGAGGCCATCGTCAAGCTGTGCGAGCACTGCACCAACCGTCTGCTGCATCGCGATGAGCTGCTGGGCTACGAGTACTGGTCGTTTGCCGAGGCTGCAACCGACGAGCAGGCCGAAGTGCTCTGCAAGATGAAGATGCGCCGCCCCTATACGCTGCCCGAGATGGTCAAGCTCACCGGCATGCCCGAAGCCGATATCGAGAAGATGCTCGACGACATGAGCTACACGGGTCTGCTCGAGTACAACTGGGAAAACCCCGAGCGCGCCAAGCAGTGGGTGCTGCCCATGCTGGTGCCGGGTTCCGCCGAGTTCCTCAACATGCGCATGAGCCAGCTCGAGGAGCACCCGGTCTATGCCAAGTTCTTTGAGCAGGCGTCCAAGGGACCGCTGTCCAAGGCCACGCCGATGGTGCCGCCCGGTGGTGCCGGCATCGGCATGCATGTCATTCCGGTCGAGAAGGCTATCGATGCCGCGAGTACGTCGGTGCCGATCGAGCATATCGAGCATTGGCTCGACAAATACGATGGCAAATATGCCGCTAGCACCTGCAGCTGCCGTGCGAGCCGTCGCGTGATGGGTGAGGGCTGCGCCGACGACCCCGCCGACTGGTGCATTGCCGTGGGCGATATGGCCGACTATGTGGTTGAGACCGACCGCGGCCATTACGTGACGCGCGACGAGGTCTACGACATCCTGCGCCAGGCCGAGGACAACGGCTTTGTGCACCAGATCACCAATATCGACGGCGAGAACAAGATCTTCGCTATCTGCAACTGCAACGTCAACGTGTGCTACGCCCTGCGCACCTCTCAGCTGTTCAACACGCCCAACCTGTCGCGCTCGGCCTATGTCGCCAAGGTCGAGAAGGACAAGTGCGTTGCCTGCGGTCGCTGCGTTGAGGTGTGCCCGGCCGGCGCCGCCAAGCTCGGCCAGAAGCTCTGCAGCAAAAAGGCCGGCGGACAGGTGCCCGAGTATCCGCGCCAGGAGCTGCCCGACGCCACCAAGTGGGACCACACCAAGTGGTCGCCCAACTACCGCAACGACAACCGCATCGAGACGCACAAGTCCGGCACCGCTCCCTGCAAGACGGCCTGTCCCGCGCACGTTGCCGTTCAGGGCTATTTGAAGCTCGCGGCTCAGGGTCGCTATGACGAGGCCCTAGCACTCATTAAGCGCGAGAACCCGCTGCCCGCTATCTGCGGCCGTGTGTGCAACCGCCGCTGTGAGGATGCCTGTACCCGCGGCCGTGTGGACGCCGCCGTGGCCATCGACGAGGTCAAGAAGTTCATAGCCCAGCGCGATCTGGATGCCGCGACTCGCTATGTCCCACCTGTGGTGACCCCGACGCGTGTCGGCGGCTTCGACCAGAAGATTGCCATCATCGGCGCCGGTCCGGCTGGTCTGTCCTGCGCCTTCTATCTGGCCGAGAAGGGCTACAAACCCGTCGTGTTCGAGAAAAACGAGCGCCCGGGCGGCATGCTCACCTATGGCATTCCCAGCTTTAAGCTGCAGAAGGATGTTATCGAGGCCGAGGTCGAGATCATTCGCCTGATGGGCGCCGAGTTCCGCTATGGCGTGGAGGTCGGTCGCGACGTGACGCTCGACGAGCTGCGCGCGCAGGGCTTTAAGGCCTTCTACGTGGCCATTGGCTGCCAGGGCGGCCGCCTTGCCGGCATTCCGGGCGAGGATGCCGAGGATGTGACCGTGGCCGTCGACTTCTTGCGCGAGGTCAACAGCGGCAAGGTCGACGCGCTGCCCGGCCGCACCATCGTGGTGGGCGGCGGCAACGTGGCCATCGACGTGGCCCGCAACGCTTGCCGTCTGGGCTCCGAGCACGTTGAGATGTTCTGCCTGGAGAGCGAGGCGCAGATGCCCGCCAGCGAGGAGGAGCGTCGCGAGGCCGTTGAGGACGGCGCGCACATCAGCTGCGGCTGGGGTCCCAAGGAGGTTCACCTGGACGAGGCCGGTCGTGTGTGCGGCATCACCTTTAAGCGCTGCACGCGCGCCTATGACGACGAGGGTCGTTTTGCGCCCGAGTACGATGAGAACGGTCTGCGCCGTGTCGATGCCGACCGTGTCGTCATGTCGATTGGCCAGTCCATTGTGTGGGGCGACCTGCTGGCTGGCTCCAAGGTGGAGCTCGGCCGCGGTCAGGGCGCCCTTGCCGATCCCCAGACCTATCAGACCGCCGAGCCAGACATCTTTGTAGGCGGCGACGTCTATACCGGTCCGAGCTTTGCTATCGATGCCATCGCCGCCGGTCACGAGGCTGCGGTGTCCATCCATCGCTTTGTGCAGCCGGGCTCTACGCTCACCATCGGCCGCAATCAGCGCCGCTACACCGCGCTCGACCGCGACGACGTTGTGCTCGAGAGCTACGATAACGCGAGCCGCGAGGTTGCGCATGTGGACCGCGAACGCGAGAAGGCCGCGCCGTTTAGCGAGTACGTTGAGACCTTTACCGAGGAGCAGGTGCGCGCCGAGACCGCCCGCTGCCTGGGCTGCGGTGCCTCAATCGTCGATCCCAACAAGTGCATCGGCTGCGGCCTGTGCACCACCAAGTGCGCGTTTGACGCCATCCATCTGGATCGCGACCGCCCCGAGTGCTCAACGATGGTCAAATACGAACAAAAGCTCCCAAGCCTCGGCAAGTATGCCCTCAAGCGCGCCATCAAGATTAAATTTGGGAAGAAGTAAGAAACGTAACAAGCAGGAGAACGGCGCAGAGAGCGGTTGGACAGCGAGCGAGTCCCAGGCGTGGCGAGGTGCCTTGAAAGAGGAGGGCATAGGGCTTTTGCCCATGCCCGACGATTGAAAGGCAGATCGTCCGCCTGGGGCTCGCGCAGCGTCGAGCCGACCGCCGTTCGTTAGAACGGCGGAAGGAAAGCTGGGGCACCTGGATCGCCGCTCGCTGACGTTTGGCTGACATCGCATCAACCATTGTTGAAAGGTATTCGCCTTGCATGAATTAGGGATTGTGTATCACATTATTCGCGATGTCGAGAATGTGGCGCGCGCTCATGGCGTGCGTCGCGTTTCGAGCGTGACGTTGCTACTGGGCGAGGTCTCGGGCGTCGTTCCCGACTTGCTGCTCGACGCTTGGCGCTGGGCAGCAGATAAAAAGCCTATAACCGAGGGCGCGGAGCTTATCGTGGAGCCCGTCGAGGCCGTGACACATTGCGAGGCGTGCGGCTGCGACTACGCGACGGTCGAGCACGGCAAGACCTGTCCCCAGTGCGGTAGCGGCGAGACCTATTTGCTGCAGGGCCAAGAGGTAATGATCAAACAGATCGAGACCCCCGACGAGGACCCGGCAGACGCTGCTCCTGACGGCCTCTCCGACGCCCCCGATGCCGTCGACGCCGCCAACCCTCTCCACATCGCCTAACATCCAATGACTACATGGGCTAGAGTTCTAAACATATTTGCTTCGGTTAGTCAAGTCATGTCTGTTTAAACAAAATGGTGGCACGCAGACGCATTGAGATCCACCTAAAAGAGGTCTTAACGAACAGTGCACCTTTTTATGTCTTTGAAAGTAATCAGCAAATCACGTTTTAGCAGGCAATAAGCTGTAAACCGGCAACGTAATCAATTTGTAACAAACTTAGACGTTTAAACAAATAATCCAACCTTTTGCGAATTTAGCTATAATTCCACAATCCAAACAGGTATACTCCTTTCATGTCGTGTAGGAAATACGTAGACAAAAAGGAGGTTATGTGATGGTAAGTATTGTTCTTGCTAGCCACGGGGACTTGGCAGCTGGAATCAAGCAGACGGGCTCGATGGTCTTTGGCGATCAGCCGTCTGTTGCCGTGGTCTCGCTCGAGCCGAGCATGGGCCCCGACGATTTCCGTGCCAAGGTCGAGGAAGCAGTCGCTTCCTTCGAGGACCAGGAGCAGGTGCTCTTCCTCGTTGATCTGTGGGGCGGCACGCCGTTCAACCAGATCAGCGGGCTCATCGAGGGCCACGATTCCTGGGCTATCGTCACCGGTGTCAACCTGCCTATGCTCATCGAGGCATATTCGCAGCGCTTTGACGCAAAGAACACTGCACATGCGATCGCAAAACATCTCGTGACTGAGGCTAAGGCTGGCGTGCGTGTCAAGCCCGAGTCTCTGGAGCCCGAGGAGAAGAAGCCGGCTGCGGCCGCCGCTGCTCCTGCAGGCGCCATCCCTCCGGGAACGGTCATCGGCGATGGGCACATCAAGATCGCCCACGTCCGTATCGACACCCGTCTGCTTCATGGTCAGGTGGCCACCACGTGGACCAAGCAGATCAACCCCAACCGCATCATCGTGGTTTCCGACGGCGTTGCTCACGACGAGCTCCGCAAGACCATGATCGAGCAGGCTGCCCCTCCGGGAGTCCATGCCAACGTCGTGCCCATCAAGAAGATGGCCGAGGTCGTCAAGGACACGCGCTTTGGTGACACCAAGGCCATGCTGCTCTTCGAGAACCCGCAGGATCTGCTCAGGGCCATCGAGGCCGGCGTCGACATCAAGGAAGTCAACATCGGTTCCATGGCTCACTCCAAGGGCAAGGTCGTCGTCACCAACGCCGTCGCTATGGGCGATGATGACGTTAAGACTCTCGAGGCTCTCAAGGCCAAGGGCGTCAAGTTCGAGGTCCGCAAGGTTCCTTCGGATTCCTCCGAGGATCTCGACGCCATGTTGAAGAAAGCTAAGGCCGAACTGGCCGCTCAAGCATAGTAAAGGAGGGTCCGATACATGTCTGCAATCACTATTCTGCTTGTTGCGATTGTCGCGTTGCTTGCCGGTATGGAAGGCATTCTGGATGAGTTCCAGTTCCATCAGCCGCTCGTGGCATGCACGCTTATCGGTCTCGTAACCGGCCACCTTCAGGAGGGCATCCTCCTGGGCGGTTCGCTCCAGATGATGGCCCTTGGCTGGGCTAACGTCGGCGCCGCCGTCGCGCCTGATGCCGCTCTGGCTTCGGTCGCTTCTTCGATCATCATGGTGCTCGCCCTCAACGGCGGCGCCACCGATTCGGCCAAGGCCGTTACCGCCGCCATCGCCGTCGCCGTCCCGCTGTCGGTCGCTGGTCTGTTCCTGACCATGATCTGCCGTACCCTGGCTACCGCTATCGCTCATGCCATGGACGGTTGCGCCGAGAAGGGCGACTTCGCCGGCATCGAGCGCTGGCAGTACGCTGCTATCCTCATGCAGGGCCTTCGTATCGCCATCCCGGCAGTACTTCTGTGCGTCATCCCGGCCGAGGCTGTTACCAACGCGCTTAACGCTATGCCCGACTGGCTGTCCGGCGGCATGGCTGTCGGCGGCGGCATGGTCGCTTCCGTCGGTTACGCCATGGTCATCAACATGATGGCCACCAAGGAGACCTGGCCGTTCTTCATCCTCGGCTTTGTCCTTGCTGCCATCCCTCAGCTTACGCTGATCGCCCTGGGCCTCATCGGCATCTCCCTTGCCCTCATCTACCTTGGCCTTAAGGATCTGGCCAAGCAGGGTGGCGGCATGGGCGGTGGCTCCGGCGACCCGCTCGGCGACATTCTGAACGATTACGAGTAGGAGGGGAGTGATACATATGGCAGAGAACAAGATTCAGCTCACCAAGGCTGACCGTAAGAAGGTTTGCTTCCGTCATCAGTTCCTTCAGGGCTCGTGGAACTACGAGCGTATGCAGAACGGCGGCTGGTGCTTCGCAATGATCCCTGCGATCAAGAAGCTCTACACCAGCAAGGATGACCAGATCGCCGCTCTTAAGCGCCACCTGGAGTTCTATAACACCCACCCCTATGTTTCCGCCCCCGTCATTGGCGTTACCCTCGCTCTCGAGGAGGAGCGCGCCAACGGTGCTCCGATTGACGACGTCGCCATTCAGGGCGTCAAGGTCGGTATGATGGGCCCGCTCGCCGGCGTCGGCGATCCCGCCTTCTGGTTCACCCTTCGCCCGATCCTGGGTGCTCTGGGCGCATCCCTGGCCCTGTCCGGCAGCATCGCCGGTCCGCTGCTGTTCTTCTTCGCGTGGAACATCATCCGTTACGCCTTCCTGTGGTACACGCAGGAGTTTGGCTACAAGGTCGGCTCCTCCATCGCCAAGGACCTCTCCGGCGGTCTGATGGGCAAGGTCACCGAGGGTGCTTCCATCCTGGGTATGTTCATCATCGGCGCCCTGGTCGAGCGCTGGGTGTCCATCTCCTTCACCCCGGTCGTCTCCAAGGTCACGCAGTCTGCTGGCGCCTTTATCGACTGGGCTAACCTGCCCTCCGGTTCTGAGGGTGTCAAGGAAGCACTGACGATGTATAACTCCATCGGTGCTAACGCCCTTGATCAGGTGAAGGTCACCACGCTTCAGGCCAACCTCGATCAGCTCATCCCCGGCCTTGCCGCCGTGTGCCTGACCCTGCTGGTCTGCAAGCTCCTCAAGAAGAAGGTCAGCCCGATCGTCATCATCCTGGCTCTCTTCGCCGTCGGCATCATCGGTCGCGTCTGCGGCTTCATGTAAGCACGTTTCGGCTTAAGACCGAGAATTGCTAGGCAAGGGCTTTTGAGCCATTGAAACGGACCGCACCCGGTGGGTACACTGGATGCGGTCCGATTGTTTTATTTGGAGGGCGAGGCGCGCATGGCGCAATCTCAGAACAGCACGGTCGATCTGGCAACGCCGGCAACCTGCCTGATGGGGCTTACCAGTCACGGTAACGTGATGGTGGGCAATAAGGCGTTCGAGTATTACAACGAGCGCAATCCTGAGGATTATATTCAAATCCCGTGGGACGAGGTCGACTATATCGCCGCCGAGGTTTTGCGCGGCACCAAGAAGATCACGCGTTTTGCCATCTTCACCAAGGACAACGGTCACTTTACGTTTTCGACGCGCGACGACAAAGAGACGTTGCGCGCGGTCCGCAAGTACGTCGACGAGGATAAGCTTGTGCGTTCGCCCGACTTTATCGATGTGACGGCCAAGGGCGCAAAGAGCATCCCCTCCGTTATCAAAAACCTCTTCCACAAAGGCAACTAGCTCCCCATAAGTTGCGGTGAAATAGTTCTTAAATACAGCTTTAGATGCTCTAGGCAGGAACTATTCCACCGCAACTTCGAAGTCTAGTCATGCGACGTATGGCGATGCAGTAAATCTGCTACACTAGTACAACATGCCTCCGTAGCTCAGGGGATAGAGCACCGCTCTCCTAAAGCGGGTGTCGACGGTTCGAATCCGCCCGGGGGCACCAGAAGATTATGACGGCGTCGCGAGAGCGGCGCCGTTTCTGGTTTGTGGGGGCCGTCGGCGGATTCGAGCCGTAGACACCCGCGTCACCAATTTCCCGCGGGGGGAGTTTTCGAATCCGCCCGGGGGCACCAGAGGAATATCGAGCCCGGTACCGCTATGGTGCCGGGCTCTTCTGGTTCATGTCATGTCAAAAACGAAGCGCCCGCTTGCTGGGGGAGCAAGCGGGCGCCTGTGAGCGAATATGTTTGCGGCGAGAGCCGTGATGAGCGGTGGGGTGGCGACTAGTTGGTCGTACCGGAATCGTCGCCCGTGCCCGAGCCAGAGCCAGAGCCCGAGCCAGAAAGTGCGACTGTTAGCGTGATCGTGCTGTCGGTGGACTGCTTGCCGGTGGGGGAGACGCCCGTAACGGTGGCATCCTCGTTACCGCTTACGGGATTGCCGTTCTGGTCACAGAAGCCGATGTTATAGAAACCGGCGTTGTTGAGCGCGGTGACGGCGGCGGAGATGCTCTTGCCGTACAGGTTGCCCGGAACACTGGCCTTGCCGGACTTCTTGGCAATGACGACGGTAATCGTGGCGCCGGGCTTCTGCTTGCCACTGGGGTTCCAGCTGATCACGGTGCCCTCGGTAACCGAGTCGTTCTCCTGGTAGCTAACGTCGACGCCAAAGCCTGCCATATCGAGGGCGTTGCGCGCCTGGGCCTCGGTCATGTCGGTCAGATCGGGGACGGACGTGGTATCCGGGCCGCTCGAGACCTTGTACGAGATGGTCGTGCCCTTCGCGACTTCCTTACCGGCTTCGGTGCCCTGCTCAAAGACCTGGCCCTCATCGGCCTCGTTGGCCTCCTCGGAGGCGTTGCCCTTCAGGCCCACGCTTGCCAGCGCGGCCTCGGCCTGGTCCTTGGTCAGGCCGACAAGCAGGGGAACCTCAACCTTCTCGGAGGGCTTGGGACCCTTGGAGATTACCAGGTTCACCTTGGTGCCCTTGGCCTTCTTGGTGTTGCCGTTGGGCGTCTGCTCGGCGACCTTGCCCTCGTCGACATCGTCGTTGTAGCTTTGGTCGATGGTGCCGACCTCGAGGCCGGCTTCCTTGATCAGCTCGACGGCAGTCTGCTGGTCCTTGCCCAGCACATCGGGCACGGTGACCTGCTCGCCGCCAAAGAGTCCTGTGGCAAAGGCCACCACGATGCCGATGACGGCAACGGCTGCCACCACGGCGGCGATGATCTTGTTCTTGTTGGATTTGGGCTTTTCGACCTCGTAGGAGCCGGTGGAGCCCGAAACCGAGCTACGGGCGGTATTCTGGCCGCTCACGCCCGAAACGGGACGCACCATGGCGCGCGTCTGATCGGAAAGCTCGCGAGTCTTGGTGGCGCCCAGCTCACCGGGGGCACCGATGATGCGCGTGGGCTCCGAGACGTTGACGGCACGGCCCGACAGGTAGCTGTTGAGCACCTGACGCAGCTCGTCGGCGGTCTGGAAGCGGTTTGCCGGGTCTTTCTCCATGCACTTGAGGATGATGCGCTCAAGGTCGGCGTCGACACCGGAGTTGATCTGGCTCGGCGGAATAGGCAGCTCGTTGACCTGCTTGAGTGCGACCGAGATGGCGTCGTCACCGTCAAAGGGAACGCGGCCGGTGGCGCACTCGTACATCACGACGCCCAGCGAGTAGATATCCGAGGTGGGGCCGAGGTCCTGACCGCGGGTCTGCTCGGGGCTGACGTAGTGGGCGGTTCCCAGCACGTTGTTGTCTTGTGTGAGGTGGCTGTTCTTGGCACGCGCGATGCCAAAGTCCATCACCTTGATGTTGCCGTCGGGCAGCACCATGATGTTCTGCGGCTTAATGTCGCGGTGGATGATCTCGTGCTTGTGGGCGACCGAAAGCGCAGAGCTGATCTGCGAGCCGATCTGGGCGACCTTCTTGGGGTCGAGGGCGCCGTGGCTCTTGATGCCGCTCTTAAGGTCGGTGCCGCGCAGGTACTCCATGACGATGTAATAGGTGTCGCCGTCCTTGCCCCAATCGTAGACGCCCACGATATAGGGGGAGGAGAGACCGGCTGCTGCCTGGGCCTCCTGCTTAAAGCGTGCGGCGAAGGTTGCGTCTCCAGCATACTGCGGCAGCATAATCTTGACGGCTACCGTGCGGTCGAGGACCTGGTCCTGTGCACGGTAGACGGTCGCCATGCCGCCTGTTCCCACCTTATCCTTGAGGAGGTATCTTCCCCCGAGGACCCTCTGTTCCATTCCTGCTCCTAACATAACTATTCGCTCAACGATGTGTGTAGTACCTACGATGTGGCCGCTGGGGCCGTGTGGCGCTTTGCCGCTAACTCTTCGGCCGCGGCGCGCCTCGGGTGTCCGATTCGATCATGGGCATCACGCTCCCTGTGCGGCAAGCGCCGCGGTCAGGACGATACCGGCGATCTTGGCGGCCTTGACGTCATGCTTGTCGAAATCCTCCAAGGCCACCGAGATGGCGACCGTGGGTGAATCGTAAGGTGCAAAGCCAACGAACATAGAGTTGACGTTGGTGCCGCCGGTCTCGGCCGAGCCGGTCTTGCCGGCGACCTTGACACCGGGGATCTGGGCATCGGTGCCGGTGCCGGACTGGACGACGGCAAGCATGGCCTGCTTGACCTGGTCGGCCGTGGCGGAGCTGACGGCCTGCCCCAGCGAGCGGGACTGCGTGGTCTTGACCACGGTTCCGTCCGGGGCAAGTACCTGGGCTACAAAGTACGGGTCCATGACCACGCCACTGTTGGCGATGGCGGCGGCAATCACGGCGTTTTGCATGACGGTGGTCTGCGGGCCGGGCGTGTGGTCCATGCCGACAGGCTGGCCGGCGCCGGCCCAGGCGGTCTCCCACTCGGTCATGAGCGACGGGTCGGCCATGATGGAGGCCGCGGAGGTCAGGTCCTGGCCGAGCTTTTGGCCGTAGCCAAAGGCGTTGGCAAACTGTACGAGCGTGTTTGCGCCAACTTCGTTTGCCACCTGGCCAAAGACGACGTTGGAGGACACGGCAAAGGCCTGCTGCAGGCTGATGGTGCCGTAGCTCTCGTTGGCATCGTTGGTGACCGGTGCGTTGCCGATGTCCATGGAGCCGGGCGCCTGGTAGGTGCTGGTCAGGCTGGCGGTACCGGTCTCGAGTGCCGCGGAAAGCGTAACGACCTTAAACGTGGAGCCCGGCGTGTACAGCGCGTCCATGGCGCGATTGTACATGGAGCCGTCCTCGCCGCCGCCCGTCTGCAGCAGGGCATCGATGTTGGTGTTGTCGTAGGTGGGCGAGCTGGCACATGCGAGCACCGCGCCGGTACGCGGGTCGATGACCACTACAGCGCCCTTAAAGCCCTTGAGTGCCTGCTCGGCCGCCGTCTGGATGCGCGAGTCGATGGTGAGCTTGGCGGTGTTGCCCGGCTGGGTCTGGCCCGCGAGCGACGCGATGGCGTTGTTCCAGCTAGAGTAGTCCTTAGAACCGGTGAGCGTGTCGTTCATGACGCTCTCGATGGCGGTGGTGCCATACTGCTGGCTCACGTAGCCAACCACGTGCGCTGCCAGGTTACCGTTGGGGTAGGAGCGTACGTAGGTGCCGTCCTCCTGCTGCAGCGACTCGGCCAGCGTCACGCCGTCGGACGTGATGATGGAGCCGCGCTGGATGTACTTGGAGCGGGCGATGGTGTGGTTGTTGGTCGGCATGTCCTGATAGTCCTTGGCCTTAATGACCTGGACATAGGTGAGGTTGCCGATAAGGATGGCGAACAGCGCCGTAAAGGCGAGCACCGCACGGGTTAGACGGTTGGCGAGCGCAACGCGGCCGAGCACACCGGATTCAGGCGTGTCGAGCAGGCGACGTCGCATGCGCGAGCCGACGGAATGGCTGCCGCTGCCGTAGGAAGACGAGGTGGCAAAGCGCGTGCCCGTCGGGGCGGCGGCAGATGCGACCTGATCATCGGTGATGGCGGCCATGGTGCCGGTGCCGGTAAGCTCGGCCTCGCGTCCGGTAGCCTCGTCACCGGCGCGCAGCAGGAGCGCGACGATGATAAAGCTCGCCAGCAGCGAGGAGCCGCCCTGGCTCATAAAGGGCAGAGTGACGCCGGTCAGCGGGATCAGGCGGGTGACGCCGCCCACGATCAAAAAGGCCTGGAAGCTGATGGCGGCCGTAAGACCGGTGGCGCTAAAGGCGGCGAGGTCGGATTTAGCGCGGGCAGCTGTGGTGAGGCCACGCACGGCAAAGAGCATAAACAGGATGAGCACGGCGCCGCCGCCCAAAAGACCCATCTCCTCGCCGATGGCCGAGAAGATAAAGTCGGACTCGACGACGGGGATGTTGTTGGCCATGCCGTTGCCGATGCCAACACCGACCAGACCGCCATCGGCAAGCGAGAAGAGCGACTGGACGATCTGGTAGCCCTGGCCCTGGGCGTCCTTAAACGGATCGACCCAAACCTGGAAACGCACCTGAACGTGCGACAGGAACTTGTAGGCGCCCACGGCTCCGACGGCTAAGAGCGCAAGGCCGATAACGACATACGAAAAGCGCCCTGTGGCAACGTAGAGCATCAGCAAGAAGATGGTGTAGAACAGCACGGCCGAACCCAGATCGCGTTCGAAGACGACGACGAGCAGGCACACGCCCCATACGGCAAACAGCGGCAGCAGCAGTCGCAGGCGAGGGATCTTAAAGCCCAGGATTTTGCGGTTGGAGATGGAGAGCAGCTCGCGGTTCTCGGCCAGGTAGCCGGCCAGGAACAGGACGATAAAGACCTTGGCGAACTCGCCGGGCTGGATAGTAAAGCCCGCGATGCGAATCCACAGCTTGGAGCCCGAGATCGTGGTGCCGATAAAGATAGGCAGCATCAGCAGAATGATGCCGATAATGCCAAAGGTGTACTTGTAGCGCATGACCACGTCGAGGTTTTTGACTAGTGCAAGCGTTCCCACCATGAGCGCCACCGAGACAAACAAGATGATGAGCTGTGAGATGGCGAGAGCGGGGGCGAGACGCGTCACGAACGTGATGCCGATGCCCGAAAGTATAAATACGATGGGCAGGATGGCGGGGTCGGCACCGGGCGCCAAGATGCGCACGGCAATGTGGGCCGCGGCAAAGGCGGCAAAGAGACCGATCGGTACGGCGAGCGTCTCAAAGGAGATGGCAGCGCCCGCGGTGAGGACGTACATCGCATACAGCAGGATGACGGGGAACGCCGAGGCGATGAGCAAGAGCAGCTCGGTGTTGCGGCGACTCATAAGCGGCACTCCCTTTCTAATTCTTATCGGAGGCTTCGGCCTCGGCGGACTGTTCGGCGGTTTTCTCGGAATCTGATTCGGAGGTCGATCCCTGATTGGTGTTGTCGCGAATCGTTTGCGCGTCGATCACCTGGCGGGTCTGCTCCTCGTCGATCTGGTGGCGGTACTTGGATATCGTGTCCTGCGCATCGTCGACACTTGTTTGCGGAATGCCCGCCTTGAGGCGGTTTTGCGTGTCTTCGGGCAGGTCGGACAGCTTGATGCTGGTTTCGCTTTCGAGCCAGTGGAGCTTGAGTCCGAGTGGCTTGCCGGGCAGGCCGCGCCAGACGGCGACATTGCCCTGGTAGGTACCCAGGTAGTACGAGCCGGTGACACCCGTATAGGCCCAGATGCCAGCTGCCAGCACAAAGACGAGGGCCAGGATGGCGGCGATAGTAACGTTGCGGCGACGCACGCGTTGCGCCTCGCGCATGACGCCATCGTCAACCAGGTCAACGACTACTACGGTCACGTTGTCGTGGCCGCCGGCGGCAAGCGCCGCGTCCACTAGGTTGTCGACGCAGATTTGCGCGGTTGAGGACTGCGTGGCGATGTTCTCGATATCGCTATCGGGAATCATGCTCGAAAGGCCGTCGGAGCACAGGATCAGGCGGTCGCCTTCCTCGATATGCAGAGTGAAGTGGTCGGCATACATGGCGGGGTCCGAGCCCAGTGCGCGGGTGATGACCGAACGGTTGGGGTGGACGCGAGCCTCGTCTGCCGTGATCTCGCCGGCGTCCACGAGTTCTTCCACATAGGAGTGGTCGCGGGTCACGCGGATGAGCGTGCCCTCGTGGAGCAGGTAGGCGCGCGAGTCGCCCACGTGGGCGATGGCGAGCGTGTCGTTTTCGATATAGGCGCAAGTGGCTGTGCAGCCCATGCCGGGCTTGCCCAGGCCATTCAAGGCGGCCTCGATTACGGCGGCGTTAGCAGCCTCGACGGCTGCCGCCAGGCGTGCGGCGTCGGCAGACTGAGGAGCTGTCTTGGCGATGGTCTCGACAGCGATAGAAGAGGCTACCTCGCCGGCGGCGTGACCGCCCATGCCGTCGCATACGCAAAAGAGCGGCGACTGCACCAGGTAGGAATCCTCATTGTGCGGGCGCACACAGCCAACGTCGGAGCGGGCGCCCCACATGAGTTGCGTGGTGGTGCCGGCATCATAGGTCGAGTCGGTCTCGATGCGTTCCTCGGTCAGGGGCTCAAAGCTCATGGTCGACCCGGGGTCTTTGAGCTTGGCCTCAACGGCGGCAACGTCGATCTCTGCTGTGTCACCGGGAGAGACGGTGTCGGTCTCGGCGTTTGATTCAGAATCGCCGGTGTCCGGGGAGCCGGGCTCCTCGGACACGCGGGCGGTCGACTCGTCGTCTTGCGGGCTGACGTCTATAGGCTCGGACGCCGGCGTAGACGCGGGCGCAACCTCGGATGCCGGGGCTATGGGAAACGCCGGCGCGGCGGGCTCGGGTGCCGCAAACACCGCAGCGCTCTCGTTGATTGCCGCGGCGACGGGCTCTGCAAAGTGAGCCGGCGCCGGGGCTGCTTCGGGCGCTGTGGGCTGTTCCGCAGCATGTGCGCCGATGGGCGCCGCTGCGGCATCCTCTTCGTCCTCGTTATCGGCGAGATCCGAAATATCATGCGTTACATGCGAAAGAGGCAGGGAGAACACGGTGTCCTCGGGCTCCACAGGTGCGGAGCCCGCCGGAGCGGCGTGGGCCGGCGCAGCTGTAGTGGCGGCCGGTGCCTCGGTCATAGTTGCGGACTTGTTCTCCTCGTCGATCATCGACGGTTCACCTTCATGACCACGTCGCCAATCTGGACTTCGTCGCCCTCGCGCAGCGTTGCGGGCTCCACGAGCTGGCGGCCGTTGACGAGCGTGCCGTTAAGCGAGTTGAGGTCCTCGATGATGAGCGCCGGGCCCTGCAGCGAAAAGCGCGCATGCGAGGCCGAGACGAACGGTTCGTTGATGCAGATGTCCGAAGATGGCGAGCGACCGACGATGACGGGGCCGAGCATGTCTACGTGGATGCCGCGGATACCGCGCGGACCCTTGTCCACATCAATCGTCCAGATAGCCGAGTCGCGGCGCTGCCCGCGCACAAGTCCCACGCCGGTCTTCATGACGGCGAACAGGAAGATATAGAGCAGGGCGACCAGGACGATGCGGCCTGCAAAAAGGACGATATCGATGTTCATAAGCGACTATCCCCTAAATTCAAAGGTACTCAGGCCAAACGTCAGCAGATCGCCGTTGCGCAGCGGGCAGCGCGTAATGCGGCGGTTGTTGACGAGCGTGCCGTTGGTGGAATTGAGGTCCTCGATCGACCAATCCGAGCCCGTAAAGGTGAGCTGGGCGTGACGGCGCGACACGTTGGGGTCGCGCAGGGCAATGTCGGAAACTGAGCGCTCGCGACCGATGGTCACCTGTGCGGAGGTGATGCTATGGCTCTCGCCGCTCACGACGTCGACGAGCTGGGCGAGCGGGCGCTGCGGGGCGCGAGTGCTCGCCATGTTGGAGGCGATGCCGGCTGCAGCGCCTAGGCCCACGGCGGCACCGGTCGCGGCGGCTCCGCCCATGCCGGCAAGCGCGTCGCGCGAGACGGTCTGCGGCACCGGGATAGGAGCGGCGGGGTCGGGGACGCTAGGCGCGAAGGGGTCTGCCACGGCAAGCGGGTCGGGAGCGGCGGCGCGAGGCGTCGGCTGCTGCTGGGGCATGGCGGCGGGGCGCTGCTGCTGCGGGGCAGCAAACTGCTGCTGGCCGGCGCGCGGGGCGCTGGCGGCACGGCTTGCCGCGGAGTTGTTCTGGCCCAGGCCGTTTTGATAGGCGCGCTCTTCTTCGTACAGGCGGCCGAGCGTGGGGGCATCGACGTTCTCGGCAAAGACCGAGAACTTGCCGGCGCGCAGCTGCGGATCGATCATAAAGCGCACGAGGGGCTCGCCGACAAAGACATAGCGGCGCTTTTCGGCCTGCGCCTTCACAAACTCGCGGACCTCGCGCGAAAGCTCGGGGTAGAACGGGGCGAGCATGGGATCGTCGTCGGCGGCGATCAGGATGGTATAGAGTGCCGGCGCCGTGTTGACGCCGTTGATCACCAGAGTCTGATCCTCCATGTCGCGAGCGGCCTGCTTGGCAAGCTTCTTAAAGGAGAACGGGGCACGGGTGGCACCGAAGATGCCGGCCACGTGGTCCTCGAAGATGTTCAGGAAGTTCACGAAAGATCACTCTCCGTATAGGTTCTTTGGTATCCGAGCAAATATAGGCATATCCCAACGATTATAGAGGATAGGGTTCCCGCAGCCGCCGCCTTGGCGACGACCGCGGCTGCAAGGCTGGCAATTTCCATATGGTGTGCAAGACAGGACGCCGCTGCGCAGCCGATGCCGGTGACAGCGATGGCGGCGATTGCGGCAAGGTTTGAGCCCTGGTCGGCACGCTTGGCATGGGCATTGAGCAGCGCGGATGACGCTGCGGCAGTTGTCGCGACCAGCACAAAGGCGACCCAAAGGAGCGGGTCTCCCAGCGCTGCGGCAACGTTACCGAGCCCCAGCACGCCTCCGGCTGAAAGCGCGACCGTGGCCAAACGGGCAAAAAGCGCGCCCATGCCCGTTGCCGCGGCGGCGCTTGTCGGGCCGAGCCAAAATGACGCGACGCCGGCGGCGACCCCAGCTGCCAGGAAGGTATTGCCGGTCAGACAGCCAAGCGCGAGTGCACAGGTGAGCGCGGCGCTCGCGGCAGCCTCGGTACGACCCCAGGCGATCCACCAACCGGACATGGCGGCGGCAAAGATCACCGCGACGGGCAGCATCGACAGGATGCCCTGTGCCTGCATGGTGGCGTTGGTCATGAGCACCAAAAAGCCCACAGCCGAGATGGCCGAGCCAATCTGGGGGGCCAGGCCAGCCGCCGCGCTGATCGCGATGGCCGCAATGACCAGGCCGGGAAGCGCCGCGACCCCGGCCGTTTGCATCAGCAAAAAGCTAAAGGTGCCACACGTTAGCGCCGAGATGGCATGCATGGTGTAGTCGCGCGCATGGCTCCAGCGCGTGCCCGCCCAGCCGAGTGCGGGGTCGACCTCGATGGCGTCGTCTTCGTAGTGCGACGGCTCGATATCGTCGAGTTCCTGCTCGTCATCCGAAAGCTCGCCAACCATTTGCTCCAAGCTGCGGCGGCCCTCGCGCACACTGCCCAGACCGGCAAGGAGCTGGTCGCAAAATGCCTCGATGCTGTTGGGGCGGTCCTGCGGCATGGGGGAGAGCGCGCTCATGAGCGCGGCCTCGGCTCCCGGGGGAAAGTGTGGTATCAGCTCGCTGGGATAGGTGGCGCCGCCGATGATACGGCCGAGCGAGTCAGCGGGCGTGGCCGCCATAAAGGGAGCGCTGCCGCACAGGCCCTCGTAGATCACACAGGCGAGGGCAAAGACATCAGCGCGTTCGTCGACCGTGCCGGTCTCGATATCGAGCTGCTCGGGCGGCATGTAGCCGATGGTGCCGCCGCGCGAGCCGCCAAAGCCACCGGCGGACGACAGTCGCGCCATGCCAAAGTCGGTGAGCTTTACATTGCCCGAGTGGTCGATGAGCACGTTGGCGGGCTTAATGTCCAGGTGGAGTACGCCATTACTATGGGCGAAGGTGAGCGCCTGGCCCAGGGCGTCGGCAATGGCCGCGGCCTCGTCAAAGGTAAGCGAGTGGCCGTCCGCGCGGTGCAAAAACTCGGCCAGCGACATGCCATCGACATATTCCATAACCAGGTAGGCATAGGCTGTGTCGTGCGTAAAGTCGATGACCTGCACGATGTTGGGATGTTGAAGCATGGCGGCAGTGTGCGCCTCGCGCAGGACATCCATGATGTCGCTAGCGGGCATGCCGGCACCGTTGATAAGGGGGATGCGTTTAATGGCGACGCGGCGGCGCAGGTGCGTGTCGCGGCAGATCTCGATGGAGCCAAAACCGCCGGTCGCAAGTGTCTCGAGCGGCTGGTACCGCTTGAGCAGCTCGCGAGAGCTGGTGCCCTCCAAGGGAACGTCCGGCGAGAACCGGGCGGTATGTTGCGAGAAAAGCGGCATGGCCAACCCTCGTGCGTTTAAAGTTCGTTTGCGAGCGGCGGGCGCGGAGCCGAGCCGTTCGCGGTGGCATAGATGCTGCTAGTGTAGCACGCGCAGGTGGGCGACATTCAATTTAAGCTCCGTCTGGGGTCTGGACCCTGCGTCCGGCCTAGTGCTTCTTCTTGTTCTTCTTCCGCTTGCGCTGCTTGCCCTTGGTCTCCTGGGGCTTGTCGCCCTGCTTGGCCTCGGCGGCGGCCTTCTCGGCCTTCATTTTCTTCTTCTTGGTCTCGATACGGAGTTTTTTGTTGATGCGCGCCTTAAGGAAGGGCCCAAACTGCTCGGCGTCGCCACGGACAAAGGTGTCCTTGGGGATCGTCACGCCCTGGTCGGCGAACATGGCCACAAAGATGCGCTCGCCGTCGAGTACATGGTCGAGCTTTTCAAACGGGAAGAACTGCGACTTGCCGCTCTTGCCCCAGACCATCAGGCCGTCCTCGTTGGCGGTGACGCGGCGGTAGCGGCCGCCCATGGACTCGTCTGCCTCGACGGATTCGATAAAGTCGCGCGCAAGCGTATGGTGCAGATTTTTGCTCCACCAGGCCAAAAAGGCGCCGAATACGATCAGGACGACGCCGAACTTGATCCAGTTGCCGCCGGCCACCAGCATGCCGATGCCGATGAGCGCGGCAATCCCAGCGGCGACGTACAGGGAGCCACGGCGCCTGGGCGAGGCGACCAGGCTCGCAAAGTCGGTGACGAGGTCGTTTTCGTACTGATACTCGTTGAGGTACAGGATGCCGTCATCGGCTGCGGCCTGCTCCTCGAGCGCGACCTCGACCTGGTCGGCTGCTTCGGAGGGAACGAGGTTGCTCTCTGCGTCTGCCATGCTCTTTGGACTCCTATCGCGGCGGGCTCGCCGTACGGGTTATTATGGATACAGTATGCCGTGCGACTGCATGGCCGCCGCGGCAACAAGACTCAGTATACCCGGGGGAGCACCCATGGAATCGTTGTACCGAAAGTATCGCCCGCTCACCTTCGACTCCGTGGTGGGCCAGCAGCATATCGTCTCGACGCTCGAGCACGCCATCACCGAGGGGCGCCTGTCCCACGCCTACCTGTTCTGCGGACCGCGCGGCACGGGCAAGACCACCATGGCGCGCATTTTGGCCAAGGCGCTGCTGTGCCGCAATGCCGAGGCGGCGCGCGCCGAGGGTGCAAGCGGCTGCATGCCCGACGGTACCTGTGAGGAATGCGAGCTCATCGCCGAGGGCAACCACCCAGACGTCTACGAGCTCGATGCCGCAAGCCGTACCGGCGTAGACAACGTGCGCGAGGAGATCATCAACTCCGTCAACTTTGCCCCGGTGCGCGGCAAGTACAAGATCTATATCATCGACGAGGTCCACATGCTCACGACGGCGGCGTTTAACGCGCTGCTCAAGACGCTCGAGGAGCCGCCGGCGCACGTGATCTTTGTGCTGTGCACCACCGACCCGCAAAAGATTCTGGAGACC
Organism: Coriobacteriaceae bacterium; assembly: GCA_025992755.1. Taxonomy (GTDB): domain Bacteria; phylum Actinomycetota; class Coriobacteriia; order Coriobacteriales; family Coriobacteriaceae; genus Collinsella. The sequence continues at coordinate 2,002,841 of DAJPGF010000001.1, read as the reverse complement.
ATCCTTTCGCGCTGTCAGCGCTTCGATTTCCACCGCATCGGTAACGAGGATATCGAGCGCCGCCTGGCATACGTGTGCGAGCAGGAGGGCTTCGACTACGACGACGAGGCGCTTGCCATCGTGGCGCGCCATGCCAAGGGCGGCATGCGCGACGCGCTCTCCACGCTGGAGCAGCTGAGCGTCTTCGGCAACGGCACCGTGCATGCGGACGATGCTCGCTCGCTTTTGGGCGAAGTTTCGGACCAGATTCTGGGCGAGTTTGCGCGCGCCATTGCCGATCGCGATGTCGCCGAGCTCTATGGGCTTATTCGCGCGCAGGTCGAGGAAGGTAACGACCTGCTGGAACTGACGCGCGACCTGGTTGCGCACGTACGCGACGTGTATGTTGCTTGCGTTGCCGGTGCCCGTGCCGAGTTGTTTGAGGGCGGTGCTGAGCAGGCCGAGGCGCTCGCTGCCGAGGCCGCTGCCTTTGGCGAGCATCCTGCCGACCGCCTGGCCCGTGTGCTGACGGTGCTCGACGACGCCGCCTTGGAGATGAGGGGTGCGAGTGACGTGCGCCTGGTGCTCGAGATCGCCTGCACCCGTCTGGCGCGTCCCGAGGCCGATTTAACGATTGAGGCTTTGGCTGAGCGCGTGGCTCGCTTGGAGGCCATGGTTGCCAACGCCGCCGTTCCGGCGAGCGTGGCTGCTGCTCAAGCGAGTGCGCCTGCTGCATCCGCACCCGCTGTCCAGCAGCCGACGCTGATTTCGGGTGCCCGAGCTGCTACTCCTGCGGCGACCGCCGCCCCCGCTGCTACGTCCGCGCATCAGGGCGGCATGCCTTGGGACCGCGGCGCTGCTGTTCCGGCTGCCCAGCCTGCGCCCAAGTCCGCGGCTCCGGCTCCCGCGCCCAAACCTGTAACGCCTGCACCTCAACCCATTGCGGCTCCGGCTCCCGCGCCTGCTGCATCGACCGTGCCGGTGTCCAAGCCCAACAATGCCGCCCAGGTTGCCGTCGCCGGTGCTGCCGAGACGCCCGCGGTCGAGGATGCCGGAGAGCTGCAGCGCAAATGGGCCGAGGTTGTCGAGCGTGTCAAGGCACGTCAGGCTTCCTACGCAGGGCTTTTGCTCAACGCCCGCGCCACGGCCGACGACGGCTCCAAGCTCACGGTCTCGTTCCCCGCGGGTTCGACTTTTGCCATTAAGATGCTCGGTCGCGCCGATACGCAGTCGGTGGTCCTGCCGACGGTCTGCGCGGTCTTCGGTCGTCGTACCGTCGACTATGTCCTGGATGGGGGTGGCACGCCGGCTCCTCAACATGAGGAGCATTCTCCATCTGCACGGGCTGCGGCATCTGCGGACCCGCAACCCGTGTCCTCGGCGGCCCCTGTATCCTCGAGCGCCAGCGCGCCGCAGCAGCAAACGGCACCGGTAGCGGCATCGACCCCGTCGGCGCCTAAGCCCGCGGCGCCCAAACCGGCTGCTCCGACACCCGCGCCCAAGCCCGTCTCGCCCGCGCCCAAGTCGTCTGACCTGGGCAAAGCCCCCTGGCTACGCTCCGACAACCCCGCCGGTGCTCCTGCCACGGGTAAGCTCCCGACCGAGCCCGCACCCCGTGCGCCCGAGCGCTCGGCTGCCCCCAAGGCTCAGCCTGTCGCGCAGTCCGCGCCGTGGGAATCCGAGCAGGTGCCCTACGATGACGCTATGGTCGGCGGCTTCGCCGGCGATGCGAGCGGGGACGATCTGCCTCCGTTCGACGTGCCGGGTGCGACGCCCGCGCCCAAGCCCGCTGCGGCGGCACCCGCGGCCCCTACAAGCGACGACGTCCCCGCGACTCCCTGGGAGTCCAACCCCGGTGCGGGCAGCCCCTTCGGCCATCAGGGTGCAGCCCCGAGCATCCCGCAGACCGAGGACGAGGCCAAAGACCTCATCCGCAGCGTCTTCGGTCAGGCCACCATCTTCAAGCCGGTGGAGTAGCTGTACGGGCGGGTATACTGCTCAAGAAGAGATCTCTTTGCCCGGGCGCATCTGTATTTCGGACATGTGCAACGTAGTGCCGCGTATATCGCATTCGAGCAGACAGGTGCGTGACGGTCGGCCTAGGATGCTGAGGTCGATACGATACGTCGCATGGCTGTCCGTGTACTCGACTTGCTCGGCGTTAATGGTTGCTCCGATTGCCAAATAAACGCCTAGCTCGGCATCGACAATCTTGAAGTCCTTTATCTTGACCTTGAACTCTTGATAGAGGGACGGGCTGTTGTAGTAGACGGTTCGGGTTCCGTCGGTGCACTCATCGGTCGTCTCCCATTTGACGACGGGCTGGTCCGAGCTGGCTATCAGCAGTTCTGCTCCAAAAGCTATGGCATGGGTGATGACAACCAGCAATGCCCAGCCGACAAAGAGATAGAGAACCACATATGCAACGGGGTGTTTTGAGCGGATGTTTTGGAGCGCGTTGGGGGCATTCATGGGGCACCTCCAAATTACTATCTATGGCAATCAAATTATACCCTGCCGCCATGTGCGCCGCCTCGAACAGCGGTTCGGCATTTAGCTATTTAGTGGCGCACATGAAATGCCGGATTCGGCTCTACTAGATTGAGTGTGCGATATTATGCAACCTTGCATAATTCGACCTTGCATAATCTTTGAGTGCGGTTTGTATTGGAGGACATGTATATCGACTGAGGTAACACGTCCGCCCCGCTCTCTCGCCGCGCGCCGTGGTACGATTTTTGAGTTTGAAAGTCCCGCCGTGCTCCGGCTGCCCTTGCAGCTTGTCGCGCGGCCGCACGTAAAGGAGCCATCATGGCCGGTATGAACATGCAGCAGATGATGAAGCAGGCTCGCAAGATGCAGGAGCAGCTTGCCGCCGCGCAGGAGAATCTCAAGTCCCAGACCGTCGACGCCTCTGCCGGCGGCGGCATGGTCAAGGTGACCGTTAACGGCGAGATGGAGCTCGTCAACCTCACCATCGACCCCGATGCCCTCGATCCCGAGGACGTCGATATGCTGCAGGACATGATCATGGCTGCCGTCAACGAGGCCGTCCGCGGCGTCAACGAGCTCGCCAACAAGCAGATGGGCGCCATCACCGGCGGCCTCAACATCCCGGGCATGCCGTTCTAAGACACGCATATATATGAGTGCGAATCACAGTCTGCAAAAACTGCTCGATGAACTGGGCCGTCTGCCGGGCATTGGTCCCAAGTCGGCCCAGCGCATCGCCTATTACCTGCTCGAGGCCGATGCCGAGGAGGCCCGCCGCCTGGCCGAGGCCATCCTGGAGGTCAAGCAGGAGGTCCACTTTTGCAGCCGTTGCTTTAACTACGCCACGGCCGACGAGTGCTCCATCTGCCAAGATTCGATGCGCGACACCACTCGCATCTGCGTGGTGGGCGAGCCGCGCGACGTCCAGGCGATCGAGCGCACGGGCAGCTACCACGGTCTCTACCACGTATTGGGCGGCGTGATCAGCCCCATGGACAAGATTGGCCCCGAGCAGCTGCACATTCGCGAGCTGCTGGCACGCTTGGGCCGCGAGGACATCCACGAGGTCATCATCGCCACCAACCCCAACATCGAGGGCGAGACCACGGCGAGCTACCTGGCCCGTACCATCAAGCCGTTGGGCGTCGAGGTGTCGCGTCTGGCAAGCGGCCTGCCCGTGGGCGGCGACTTGGAGTATGCCGACGAGCTTACGCTTGGCCGCGCCATCGAGGCCCGTCGCGCGATTTAGGTGGCGAGCCTGCTCCTGCCGTATGTTTTCCTCGCGATGCACGGGGTAGTCATAATTTCCCCGTGCGACTGTGAGTTTGTTGTGCAACAAAGATGCTTCGTATCCGCTTATCGCATGGATGCTTCCGCTCGCATCCTTAATTTGCCCATTCGTTGCGCAACCTTTTAGGTTCGCTGATACACTCAAATATGGATTTGAATGAATGCGCCGCTTCTGAGCGGCGTGTTTTTCTTGGAGGAGAACGCATGCGGCCCGGTGGCACTCAGACAAAGCGCGGCGCCGCGGTGCGCATGCGACGCCGACTGGGCTTGGCGCCGCGGGCGTACGTGCTGCTGTCGTGCTCGCTGGTGCTGGTCATGGCTGGCGTTTCTGCCTATGGCATGACCGTGCCGTCCATGATGCAGGCGCATGCCGCACGCGAACCGCGCGTGGGGCATGAGGTCAAAAGTGATCTGGGTACCACGACTGGATATGCTTGGGCAAGTGTGGTCGCGCATATTGTGTTTGGCACCGACGATGCGGACGGCGCCGAGGCCCCGGACAACGAAGTCACGCTTGCCAATGGCAAAACCATCGTGCTCACCAACACCAAGATCATCGATCGGTTGTCCAACAATAGCGTGGCGGCAACGGTGAATAAGGTCGAGCAGCAGAAGGAGCAGGACGCCCAGCAGTCCGGAAAGCCCGGTAGCTCGGATACTTCTGGCTCCGGCTCGGATTCATCGAGCTCGGGCGGCGGCTCTGGGTCGGGTTCCTCTACCGGAGGGTCTGGAAACGGCGGCTCGACGGGCGGCAACACTGACAACGATGCAAACTCCGGTGGCCTTTCCGCTGCTGAAGAAGAGAGCATTCACAGTTGGCTTGTGACCAAGTACAACATGCTCGACGGCTATGTTTCTCGTGCCAATGACGTGGTCTCGACCTATAACTCTACGGGAGATCCCAGACCGTGCGACAGCCTGGTCGGGGAGATGTTTGTTATTCGAGCTGAGTTCGGTCGTCAGACATTCTCGCCCCGGTCAAAGTGGTATCAGCAGTATGCCAATCTGTGGGGCTGTTACACCAACCTATGTCAATGGGTCGGCCATTACGGCGATGATGACGTCGCGCTCGGTAACTTCAACAATAACGTGGCGGCGCTTGCCCTATGATGACCGATCTTGCATCCACCACACCACAATCGCTCGGTCGCGATCCCATGGTCGGCCTGCGCCTGGCGCGTGTCGACGGGTTTGAGCCGGCCATTGCGCTCGGTCAGGACGAACTGCCTGCCTATCTGCGTCGTTTTACGATGCTGTTTGCCGACGATGCCACCATGCGCCGTGGCGGTATCGGCCGCGTGACGCGTGCCGTCAACGCCCAAGGCGAGGCCGTGGCACTCAAGCAGCTCATCTTGCCGACGCGCGATGAGTTTGACGACGATGCCGCTCACGAGGCGCTGGTCGCCAAGTTCAAGGCGGCGTTTCGCGAGGAATACGAATGCCATCGCGCCCTTTCGGGCCTTAAGGGCTTTCCCCGCCTCTATGGCTGGGGCGAGGTCGACGGTGTGCCTGCAATTGTCATGGAATGGGTCGAGGGCGAGACGCTTGCCCGCTTGCGTTCGCGACTCGCCGTGGACGATGCCGGACGCCTGTCGCCGCTTGTGGCGGCGCGTCTGGGTCGCGACCTGTTCGATCTGCTCTGCCGTATGAGCCTGGTGGGTGAGGGCTTTGTCCATCGCGATATCTCGCCCGCTAATATTATGGTGCGCACGGCGCGTCTACCGCTTGACCGGCAGCTTGCCGAGGGCACCTTTGACCTGTGCCTGATCGACTTTGGCTCGTCGCTGGCGCTTGAGCCTGCGTCGGCCGTGGCCGGTACCGGCGGCAAGGCATCCTTTACCGAGCGCTATGCCACGCTGCGTCGCGCGACGGTTGCCTATGCCCCGCCCGAGATGCTCACCGACGATATTCCCGATCTGCGCGCTTTGCGTATGTCACCGGCGATTGACGTCTATGCCGCGGCAAGTACGGTTTACGAGCTCATTGCCGGCGTCGCGCCATACGAAGCCACGCCGAGCACTTCGGGCACCTCGGGTTCGCGCAAAAAGACGCGCGACATCGCGAGCCCCTACCGTCTCAAGATGGACACGCGGCCCGACTATCCCATTGGTGCCCATGCGCCCGGTTGTGATTTGACTCAGCTGCTTCGTCGTGAGCCCGATGTGGCGCTCGCCGCGGCCGAGCAGGCCCAGCAGCTAGGGCTTGAGCCGGATTCCGAAGAGCTACGCGATGCGCTGGCGTTTGTCGATGCCCAGCTGTTCGACGTGGTGATGGCCTGTCTGTCCAGCCATCAAAAAGATCGTCCCGAGCCGGCGGCGGTCGAGGCGGCGCTCTCGGCGTTTTGTGACCACTATGCGCAAAATGTTGGTCGTTCGCTCCGCGGCGAGCCGCTCACGCCGTGCCCCATGGATGCGTCTGGCCGCGCGGTTCGTCGCGCGGCGATGATCGGTGCGGCGGTCGTTTGCAGCGTGGTTTGGGCTGTGGTCGGGATTTCGGCCGCGCTGCTGGCGTCGGGCGCTCGCGTGACGGCGACTTTGGGATCGCTCGTGTGGTCTGGGTCGCTACCGGGTATTATTGCCGCACTGGCGTTGGCGCTGCCAGGCATAGCCGGCGTTGCCGCGGGGGCACTTGCGCGCGATCGGCGCTCGGGGTTCCTGCAGGGTGTGCTTGCGCTTTCTGCCTGCGAGGTTCCGGTGCTGGTTGTGGCTGCATGTAGCGTATTTTCCCAACGCGCCGTGACGGGCGGCCTTGTTGCCGCTCTGGTTGCAACCTATACGCTTACGTGGTTTTTGCTTGCGATGGGCTTTGCCTTTGAACTTCCCGTTTCGGCACCGCGACGCACAAAAGCCCAGATGGCGACTCCGCTTGCCGGTGGAGCCGCAGCTGCCCGTACTTTTGGCGGACCTGTCGAAGTATCGTCCGATTCTATTTCTACGACCAAGGAGGCCTAGGTCATGGCATCTCAAGTTGAGCTCACCCCATGCGGGGCCATGTTTGACATCTTTAAGCGCGCGGCGCATCTGAGCCATATCGAGCTGTGCGGCCTGGTGCTTTCGTCCCGTCCGCTCGCCGATGGCCGCAGCCCGCAGAGCCGAGCCGCCGATCGCTCTTGGGTTTCCCGCTTTATCGTTCGCGCGCCGGTCGGCACGCTTCAGCAGCGCTACTTTGCCGAATACGGTACCTCGGCTGCGCGTATTATGTCGCAACTGGCCCTGCGCCAGCGCAATCCCATGGACTCCACGGCTGTAATCAATATGGTGTGCGGTCCTGCAGGTGAACCGATGGTACGCGCGCTCGAAGAGTGCCACCAGGACACGAATCTCTATCGCAACGCGCTCGATCGCCTGTCCCAGGCGGCGGAACTCATGCCCGCCGAGCGCGCCGAGGCCGTGCTGGTGCTGTTTGTCGCCGTCGGTTGTTCGGCGGATGTGCGGTCCTCGGTGAACTATGCCATCGACTACGCGCACGCGACCTGTGGCGGAGGCACATCCACGCCGCGTTCGCTTGGCATGTCGATGACCGCGGGCGAACGCGAACCCGCCCCGGCGCACCCCTTGGGCTTGCTGCGCGTACAAAACAGTTTTGTCGTGAGCGCCCCGCGCTGGATTCAGCCGAGTGAGCAGGGTGTTGAGATTGGCGCGCTGGCCACTGGCGAGGGCGATATTACCGACGTCGGCGACGATGTCTCGGCCCGCCATGCCCATATCTGGTGCGATGCTCAAAATATCTGGCACGTCGAGGACTTGTCGTCCACCAACGGAACCGTGGTGGTAAACGGGGCCACGCGCGTCTGCATTCAGGTCGAGCCCGGCCGTTCCGCCCAACTCAATCCCGGCGACGAGCTCAAGCTCGGCGAATCCACTACCTACGCCATTCTCTTCGGTGCCCTCTAGCCGGCAGTTAGGGGCGTTCCTTTTCTGCCGGCACTTGGGGGCACTTCTCTGCGCGCCAGAGCCGGTCGCCTGGGGATGGAGAGGCCATTTTGGCCCTTGGCGGTCAGTCGGGGCGAAACTAGAAGATCTTTCCGATTCGCGGCTGTTCATGCTTGTAGAGCATCTAAAACAATAGGATGTTATTCTGGAATATGCCGGGTGCGTGAACTTGCCTGTCTTAGCCTTAAAAAGGTATAGGGGAGTTTGGCTCAGGGGTTCCGTCTTGTTCTTCAGCGCAGTATTGTGGGACAGATTTGCTGAGATTGGCGCCTTACACCGCAGAGCGCACGGAAGGCTCTCGATTTGTGTTCTGGCCCCAGAATACAGGGCCTGATACTTACCAACTGTGGCATGGATGTAACATCTGTAGAAATCAACCCTTTTGTTGTCGACCTTTGTAAGAAGAACACTGCCATCAACTCTTTGGATGACGAAACTAGGGTGCTTGAGGGGAGCCTTTACTCCCCTCTGTGAGATGACTCATGTTTTTCGCTTGTCGTTGTGAATCCTCCGTTACTGCCGATTCCGGATGAGATTCCTTATCCCTTCGTTGGGGATGGGGGACAATCGGGTCTGGATATAACACTTCATATTCTTAAGGGTGGCGATACGCATTTAGAGGAAAACACTAAATACTGCTAATAGGGGTGACGACGATGGCGTAGGGGCGACCCACGATGCTCGCATCAATACGTCGGCTACTTGGGGAATCAGGTCTAGATGCATGTATGATGATACTGTGCAGCTATTCAATTAGTCCGCGTTCCGAATGGGTGCGGGGTATGGCGGCGACGTCGTATGCTTTTGCCCTGGCGCGATACTCAGGTATTTCTGAGGCGGTTGACGAAGTTTATACGCGCTATGCCGCGCAAGGCGTCCGGAAGTTTGCACATCTACATTACGGGCTTAGGTTTCTTCAAGCGAGCAGGCTGGTTGCGTTATTATGAGCGATTTTTCTAGCCTAGGCGACAAAAGGCAAAGGATTTGGTGGGTGTAAAACGAGGTCGTTTGCGGGCGGACGCTCCAATCTATTGTGGCAATCGGGCGGTTGAAAAAGATATTTCAATCGCCCGATTGCCAGATTCGTCGGAGGAGATGTCCGATTCCGACTCTCTTGTAGGAAGAGCTTGAGACCGTATTGGCCCAAGGCAATCTTAAAGCAGTCTCATTGGCAAATCTTCGCTCCTGTTGTGTTGAGGTGTAAGGTATCAGTGATTGATGTTTTGTGGCGGGTAGATTGGGGCCTTCCTTGATTCGATGCGTTCTCTCGAGGTTCATCAGAGCAAAAGGGGCTTTCGTCTTCATTGCTATCACGGTGATTGGAACCGCTCTCTCCTATGCCATGCCATACGTGAACGGAAAATTTTTAGATTTTCTTCTCGGTAACCGCAGCGAAAGAGACGCCGCACTCTTCGCACTCCTGGTTGCGTCAATAGGAGTTTTCTCCACCCTCTTTACTTATTTTGCAGGAACACTTTCCATTCGCATAAGCACGAGACTTTCCTTTGATCTTCTCAGGGAGGCCGTCTTGCGTTTTGAAAGAGACGATTACTTGGTGAGTCGGACCATCGATCCAGCCTATACAACGCAACGGATTATTTCCGACTCCAGCGTGGTCTCATCCTTCGTTTTGGCGAATTTCATCAGTGCGCCGCTGTCCATTGTAGCTATTCCCATCGTATTGCTTATCATATGGTCAATTGATTCAACTCTCGCGGTGTTTTCCATCATTCTCCTCATCGTGTATTTCTGTGTAATTACTGGGTTGAGGAAACTTTTGTATAGGGTCACGTATGAGAAGAAAGAGGCGGACAGCGCCTTTTACGCCGCAATTGCATCGCAGCTTAATCAGATTCTCAACATTCAACTGGCATCTTCGTACGGCAAGAGCGAACAAGCGCTCGACGCTGGGTTTAAGAGCTATTTTCCCAAAGTTTTGCGCTCCGGAAAGCTATCATATTCTCTGACATCGCTCGATGGTCTTTTCGCAGCGTTGTTTCAAGCGGTGATACTTGTTGTTTCCGGAGTACGAATCATTAACGGAACTATGTCAATAGGCGAGTACACTATCATCGGTACATACTTCGCGGTTCTCTTTAAGACTTTGAAAAGTATGATGTCATTGTTCAAATCCTATCAAGATGCCAAAGCATCATGGGATAGGACGGCTATCGCGACGAGAGAAAAGGAGAGATCGGGGTGGAATCGGACCGATTTAGCTAAACTCGATGAAATAAATGACATTTCGGTATCTGATTTGGAATTCTCGGTTGCCCTTCCAGACGGATCTGTCCGAGAGGTCCTCGGCGGGTTTTCTTTCAAGTTTTCCGGTCCTGGTACATATTGCATAGTTGGGGAAAACGGAAGAGGCAAGACGTCACTTCTTTACTTGATGCTCGGGCTATACTCATCGAAAGGCAAAGTAAAATACAACGGCGTGCCAATCGAAGAATGCGACTTGGATTACATACGTGCGAGAGAGATATCGTGCTGCCCACAGTCGTGCTTCGCGCCGGACGAAACGGTGAAAGAGCTGTTAGAGTATTTCGACACGCCCTTTTCTTCCTATCACCGGGGTGTAGATGGCCTACTTTCGCTGGAAAACAGCGTGAAGGAGTTGCTCGGGAAACGTTGCTCCGCGCTTTCGGGCGGTGAGCTGCGCCGAGTGTACTTATGGTCGGCGATTTCACGCAAGTCGTCAGTTTTGGTACTCGACGAGCCCACGACTGGGTTAGACGCTGTAAGCCGCGCCGAGCTTGCGGCCTATGTTAAGCGCAACAAGCAAAGCCAGCTGATCATCGTTGTCTCTCACGATGACGAGATGGTCGGCGCGGTAGAAGGGGTAGTGGATTTAGGCAGCATGTACCAGGGTAAATGATGACAAGTGTAGTGCTACCCAACTGGCAGAGATAACAAAAAGGCGATGCAGATGCACGTAGCATTCAGGCGGTTCGGACTCGGTGCCTTCACGCCATCGCAACGCTTTCAGATATAGTTCTCGTTCTCTTACTAAAGGAAACTTTAGTCTACGTCATCTTGTCGAGACAGAGGTGAAGCGAAGTGTTGTCGCGACGTATCTTATTCCAGGTGGCTCAGTATCAGCGTGAGAATCGCACCAAAGTGTACTTACGATTCTCGTGTCCCACGGACAACATGAGCTGAGCATTGAGGTTCCACCCTTTGCTGCAACTACACGGGGTTGGACGGCAATGAATATGCCGGGCCGCATACCACGCGCAGCGGGGGTCCATGTCCCAGTATGTTGCCTACAGCAGCCTCGATGTCCACGCACACATCATCTCTGCCTTCGCGTTCAATCCATTTGCCGGAGAGTGCGAGGGTTGCCAGGCCGTAGAATTCGAGCCGAACAAATGAAATGCGGTATCAGCGCATAGGATTAAACTGACGATTGCTTTGCACTGAGAATACGCTTGGAAAGCCGCTATGGGTGGCGGCCCGGGTTAAATAGAGAAGCCCGTCCGATCACTTTCATGTGGCGAACGGTCGGGCTTCTTATTCCACTTGCCAATGCTCGGCTCATATTGGAAGAAAGCTACGCTAATGTTTGCGTGACACTCCTATTTTCTCCGAAGAAAGAGTCGGATAATGAAGAATAGAATTAAAAAAGGTGCCAGATATAACGCAAGTATAAAGGCTAATCCAACGAGACCTTGCAATAATGGCATAACTCCTCCCAGACACGAGATTTTGGTATTTGTTCCCATCTTATTCTGAATTGGACCAAATAGTTCCTAGCCACAAAACTACTCGTCAACTGGATCGCACCAATCTGCTGGCAAAACACAGCTTGATTCTTTATCGACATAGCACCAATCCGCAACAGGGCACTCGGCGATGTCGTAAAAATTGCATATATCAACTCCAAGACAACAAGGCTCAACGGGAGGATGTTCATTTGAACCAACAGGATGGATATGCTTCATAACAGCTCCTCACCTTAATCCAATTAGAGACTACGTTTGATCAATGCCACAGTGATCTACAACGCAGATGCTGCCGCCATCCATGTCATAGTCGCAGTAATCGTATGCACCACAGCCATCTGCTTTATCATAAACAGTACAGATGTCAGTAATGCCCAAGAGGCAGTCAAAAGACATCGGCTTCACGCCTGCCTCGTCGCCACTTCCTGGATTAATCGGATGAATATGCTTCACGACTACCTCCCTTTGAGTGCAGAAAAACCTCAATATTGTGTATAACAAACCAAGATGTCTAGTTCACCATATTTCTAGAATGGTTTCGGCGAATGTAGCAATAAGCTTCGCAGACGGTAATCAGAAGAACGAACACCTCCACAATGGTGACAGCAATGCGCTGAACCGCTTATTCCGATACAGTAGCTTCTCGTTGATTTTTCTCCTGCGAAGATGAGTGGCGGGAAATAAGGTCAAAAGCCATCTCGTAGCACATTTTTCTATATTCACATGATGCAGGGTGTAGACTCTTGGGCAAGTAGCCGTGCTCGTCTGCAGCCTCCCAGCTACAGCCCCCACCACAGAAAGACCGAGCCCAACAGTCCGTACAGTCAATTCTTTTTTCGACACCCTGACTCCAGTTTTCAATATACCTAGTTTCGTCAATTCCGGTGACGATGTTGCCCATTTTGAATCGCATCATCCCGACAAACCTGTGACAGGGGTATACGTCCCCTTCGGGAGTCACGGAAATAAAACGCCTGCCAGCCCCGCATCCGACAAAGGCGATCCTGTTGCTCATAATCAAATCAACTGCAGTTTTCAATGTTCTAAACAAGGGCTTTTCCCCTTGATCAATCTGTTTGAGATATTGATCCGCCAAATCTATTAGGCCCGCCCTGATTTTGTTTAATGAGTGTTCGTCGAGTTTGATATTCTCATCGAATGAGCTCACGGGCGAGAAGTAAATCCTTCTGAAGCCCATCTCTTTAAACTGAAGATAGTCTTCAACAAGGTTACAGTTATTATTTGTTAAGGTCGCTCTTGCGCCGAAGGGGAACGACTCGGAAAAACGACGAACGTTTTTGTCGATATCGGAGAAAGAGCCGCCTCCCGTCTTGTACGGGCGCGATGCATCGTGCTTGCATCCTGTACCATCGAGACTAATCAGAACAGAAAACCCGTGCTCCTTGAAAGAATTCACAGCAGTGTCATTCAAAAGCGTTCCGTTGGTCGTAATAGAATAGGTAAAGTTTCTATTGGGGTATATTCTTTTTGAATAGTCGACCGTTTTCCATATCAGCGGCTCGTTAATCATGGGTTCCCCACCAAAAAAGACGATCGCAAGCGTTTCGTTTTCCGATGAACTTGCGACGAGGTAGTCGACCGCCTTGAAGGCTATCTCGTCTGTCATCAGCAGAGGAGACGTTCCATAATCTCCTTTACCGGCAAAACAGTAACTACAACCAAGGTTGCATGCATGTGAAACGTGGAGTTCGATGGATCTAAGTTTTCGAGGCGTGTCTTTTGTTAAGAAAGTCCGCTCAGACAATCGTTGATACTCATCAATGTCGTCTTCAAGTTCTGCTATGGTCGTTTGGTCGTAGCCTTTCGCAGCAAGTGACTTTGTTAGCAACTTCGAGTTGACCGTTCTTCCCGATGCTTCAAATATGCGAAGCGCATCTTCTGATGCTTGGTCAACCTGAAAGCAATTGCGAGTGACCTCATCGAAGCAGTAACGACGATCACTTACTGAGAAAAAATGCATACGTTCCTCAATTTCATGCTGGACTGGCACTAACCTTGTTTATTGTCGCGCAGCTATAAAAAACCACCAGCGGGGATTCGGTGTGCGGCCCAATCGGACTCCCAAAAGGTTCTATTTGAGACTGGCAAGCTTTGTGTTGTTGGCACTTCGACAGCGCTCTTTATTCCAACATGGAGCCTCGCAGTTTGAGTCGACTTGCCTCTGGAAGGTCCGATCTTAACTTGATTTAGGATGAAAACAGATTACAGGCGCGCTCCTCTAGAAAGAAAGGAAACCAATCGCCGCCTTTCACCAGGAAAGTTTTCATAGCCCACCTCGAGCAAAATGAAAGATGCGAGAGCGATTGGGGAACAACGCGAATCTCCCCTTTTGGGTGGGAGCGAGCCTTCAGCCACCGGCGAACGACTCGCCCTGGTCAGAATCTGGAAGTGGTGCCGGGCCGCTTGGGCCTCCCCGGTGACTTCGTGGGGCTTACCTGCCTGACGTCGAGGAGTACATCCGCAAGATTCGTTCCCTATGCCGTTTGCTCTCACGCCCGCCTTAGTTCCAAGTCGGGCGAGCCGCCGCGCTCATGCGACCCGTGGCGGCGACACGTCGACGCCGCGCTCGCTGAGCACATCTTCGGTCGCGGGCGAGCACGAGGTCGCGCCGGCGCATCCGCTGGGACTGCTGTGCGTGCAAAACGGCTACGTGGTGAGCGTCCCGCGCTGGATTCAGCCGAGTGAGGAAGGCGTTGAGATCGGCGCGCTGGCAACGGGGGAGGGCGGCATCACCGACGACGTCTCGGCCCGCCATGCCCATATCTGGTGCGACGAGTCTGGCGCATGGTTTGTCGAGGACCTGTCGTCCACTAACGGCACCGTGGTGGTAAACGGGGCCACGAGTGTGTGTATTCAAGTAGAGCCCGGCCGCTCCGCCCAGCTCAACCCCGGCGACGAGCTCAAACTCGGCGAATCCACCACCTACGCCATCCTGCTCGGCGCCCTCTAGCCGGCAGTTAGGGACGTTCCTTTCCTGCCGGTACTTGGGGACACTCCTTGGCGCGTCAGAGCCAGTCGTCCGGGGATGGAGGGACCATTCTGGCCTTTGGCGGTCACCCGAGGTAAACCTTTACCGCCCGCCTATATTTGTCGAAATTACACTTAACGGCGGGGTACAATAAACCCGCATGCGGATTTCCGTTGCGGGCGCTTCCCATCGCCGGGGCGTGCCCGGGAGCATCCGGCATGCGGCCTTTGCGGCGCTCGGTCATGTGCAAGACGGGCGGTCGGGTTTGTGGGGCGCATCAGCTGGCCCTCGCCTCGGCATGCCTTCTCTCCACGCCATGTACCTGCTGCTGAGCCTGCCTGCCAGATGATTGGAAGCAACAGCGAAAATCCCATCACGCCAACATCCCGGCGATCGCCGGGGCCTGTATACCTATATGAGAGGAGAGGGGTATATGGCGCGTAAGTTTAAGTCTATGGACGGCAACGAGGCGGCCGCATATGTTTCGTATGCGTACACCGAGGTAGCGGGAATCTATCCCATTACGCCGTCCAGCCCGATGGCCGACCATGTCGACCAGTGGGCGGCCCAGGGTCGCAAGAATATCTTCGGCACCCCGGTCAAGGTCGTCGAGATGGAGTCCGAGGCAGGTGCAGCCGGTACCGTTCACGGTTCGCTGGGCGCCGGTGCTCTGACCACCACCTACACGGCTTCTCAGGGTCTGCTCCTGATGATCCCGAACATGTACAAGATCGCGGGCGAGCAGCTCCCGGGCGTCTTCCACGTCTCCGCGCGTTGCGTCGCTTCCCACGCCCTGAACATTTTTGGCGATCACTCCGACGTCATGGCCTGTCGTCAGACCGGCTTCGCCATGCTCGCCGAGGGCAACGTCCAGGAGGTCATGGACCTCTCGCCGGTGGCTCACCTTGCCGCCATCGAGGGCAAGACCCCGTTCCTTAACTTCTTCGACGGCTTCCGCACCAGCCACGAGATCCAGAAGGTCGCCATGTGGGACTACAAGGATCTGGCCGAGATGTGCGATATGGACGCCGTCCAGGCTTTCCGCGACCACGCGCTCAACCCTGAGCACCCGCACACCCGCGGCAGCCACGAGAACGGCGATATCTTCTTCCAGAACCGTGAGGCCTGCAACAAGGTCTACGACGAGCTTCCCGCCGTCGTCGAGGGCTACATGAAGAAGATTAACGAGAAGCTCGGCACCGATTACGGCCTGTTCAACTACTACGGCGCTCCCGATGCCGATCGCGTCGTCGTGTGCATGGGCTCCTTCTGCGACGTGCTCGAGGAAGTCATCGACTACCTCAACGCTCACGGCGAGAAGGTCGGCCTGGTCAAGGTTCGCCTGTTCCGTCCGTTCTCCATCAAGCACTTCGTCGACGTTCTCCCCGAGACCGTCCAGAAGATCGCCGTCATGGACCGCACCAAGGAGCCGGGTTCCATCGGCGAGCCGCTCTACCAGGACGTCGTCTCCGCTCTCTACGAGGCCGGCAAGACGGGCATCAAGGTCGTCGGCGGCCGTTATGGCCTGGGCAGCAAGGACACGCCTCCCGCGTCCGCGTTCGCTGTCTTCGAGGAGCTCAAGAAGGACGAGCCCAAGCGCGAGTTCACCATCGGCATTGTCGATGACGTGACCAACCTGAGCCTGCCCGAGGCCGAGGATGCGCCCAACACCGCAGCACCCGGCACCATCGAGTGCAAGTTCTGGGGTCTGGGTGGCGACGGTACCGTCGGCGCCAACAAGAACTCGATCAAGATCATCGGCGACCACACCGACAAGTACGTCCAGGCCTACTTCCAGTACGACTCCAAGAAGACCGGCGGCGTCACCGTCTCGCACCTGCGCTTTGGTGATTCTCCGATCCGTTCGCCGTACTACGTGACCAAGGCCGACTTTGTCGCTTGCCACAACCCCAGCTACATCGTTAAGGGCTTCAAGATGGTCCGCGACGTCAAGCCGGGCGGCACCTTCCTGGTCAATTGCCAGTGGAGCGACGAGGAGTTCGCCGAGCACATGCCCGCCGTGGCCAAACGCTACATCGCGAACAACAACGTCAACGTCTACCTGATCGACGCTATCGACCTGGCGGCCAAGGTCGGCATGGGCAAGCGCACCAACACGGTGCTCCAGTCCGCCTTCTTCGCGCTGGCCAAGGTCCTGCCCGCCGAGGACGCCCTGCAGTACATGAAGGACGCGGCTACCAAGTCCTACATGAAGAAGGGCCAGGCTATCGTCGACGCCAATCACAAGGCCATCGATGCCGGCGCTACCGCCTTCCGTAAGTTCGAGGTTCCGGCCGACTGGGCTACCGCCGAGGATGCCGCCCCCGTCGAGCTCTCCGAGGAGACCAAGTCCGCCATCGCCCAGCAGGTCAAGAACCTGCTCGAGCCCATCGATCGCATGGACGGCGACAGCCTGCCTGTTTCCGCCTTCGTCGATTGCGCCGACGGCCAGTTTGAGCTGGGCGCCTCCGCATACGAGAAGCGCGGCGTCGCCGTGGTCGTTCCCCACTGGGACGAGACCAAGTGCATCCAGTGCAACCAGTGCGCCTATGTGTGCCCGCATGCCACCATCCGTCCGTTCGCGATGACCGAGGACGAGGCTGCCGCCGCGCCCGAGGCTACCCGCACGCTCGACGCCATGGGCCCCAAGGCCAAGGGCATGAAGTTCACTATGGCTGTGTCCCCGCTCGACTGCATGGGTTGCACCAACTGCGTCAAGGTCTGCCCCAAGGGCGCCCTCGAGATGGTTCCCACCGAGCAGGAGATGGACCAGCAGCCCGTTTGGGACTATATGGTCGAGAACGTCTCCGAGAAGAAGGAGCTCATCGCGGCCAACGTCAAGGGCAGCCAGTTTAAGCAGCCCTACCTGGAGTTCTCCGGCTCCTGCGCCGGCTGCGCCGAGACCGCCTATGCACGTCTGGTGACCCAGGTTGCCGGCGACCGCATGTTCATCTCCAACGCCACCGGCTGCTCCTCCATTTGGGGCAACCCCGCTGCCACCGCTCCTTACTGCAAGGACAAGGACGGTCACGGCCCGGCGTGGAACAACTCCCTGTTCGAGGACAATGCCGAGCACGGTCTGGGCATGGCCGTCGGTTACGAGGCCGTCCAGAAGAAGCTGATCGCCGCTACCCAGGACATCATCGCTGCCGATGGTCCGTCCGATGAGCTCAAGGCTGCCGGCCAGGCTTGGATCGACTCCGTCAACGACGCCGAGGCCTCCAAGACCGCTGCTGCTGCCTACGTTGCCGAGCTCGAGAAGTGCGGCTGCGACGCTTCCAAGGCGATCCTCGCCGACAAGGCTTACCTCACCAAGAAGTCCTTCTGGATCTTCGGCGGCGACGGCTGGGCCTACGACATCGGCTTCGGTGGCCTGGACCACGTCTTGGCTTCCGGCCACAACGTCAACGTCTTCGTCTTCGACACCGAGGTCTACTCCAACACCGGCGGTCAGGCCTCCAAGGCCTCGAACCTGGGCCAGGTTGCTCAGTTCGCCGCTGCCGGTAAGGTGACCAAGAAGAAGTCCCTGGCCGAGATCGCCATGAGCTACGGCTACGTCTACGTGGCGCAGGTCGCCATGGGCGCCAACCCGGCTCAGACCCTCAAGGCCATTCACGAGGCCGAGGCCTACGACGGCCCGTCCCTCATCATCGGCTACAGCCCCTGCGAGATGCACTCCATCAAGAAGGGTGGCATGCAGAACTGCCAGGCCGAGATGAAGAAGGCTGTCGAGTGCGGTTACTGGAACCTCTTCCGCTTCAACCCCGAGGCTGCTGCCGGCAAGAAGTTCTCGCTCGATTCCAAGGAGCCCGCGGGCGGTTATCAGGAGTTCCTGATGAACGAGGCCCGTTACGCTTCGCTGACGCGTTCCTTCCCCGAGCGCGCCGAGGAGCTCTTCAAGGAGAACGAGCAGGCCGCTATGGACCGCTACGCTCACCTGCTGAAGCTCAAGACGGTGTACAACGAGGCCTAGGTCTCCCACCGCAGGATCTGAGGGCTAACCTTCGCGGACGTCCTCGGACATGAAAGAACCCCCGCTGCGCACTACGTGCGGCGGGGGTTCTTTCGTCCTGCGGAGTGTCCGCAAAGGTTAGCCCTCAGATCCTGCTACGACTACGTCCTTGGATTGTGTAGGCGGATGAAGGACGTAGTTGGTCGGGTATTCCGTCCCCTTCGCTGTTTCGCGGCTTTGCCGCGAAACCTCGCGCCACTTTGGGACGCGGGGGAGGACAGGGTTGCTGCCGTCTTTTCGGAGCTCTTCTTTATTCCTTTTGCTGGATGAAAAGCCCCTTGTTTTTGCAGGGGTGCATACTCGACTTATAAGTGCATAGAATCTCGTATAGTGCGAGTAAGATATTGCGCTGTCCGTTTTGTGTTTAGCAGAGATGTAGTTTGCATAATCCGACATAATCCTCGCTTCATTTAAATAAAGTCGCACGTAAATTACGTAGATATGTCTGAGCTGGAGTTCTGTACGCTGAGCGGATAAAAACGACCGTTCACCGTTCCGCTATTTTCAAAATGAATAAAATGAGCGATAAAGAGAATATAAACCTTAATAAACTCGCGTATCGCACGGACGCGGGTTATTAATGGGTTGTAGGCCTTTTACAGAAAGGATTCCAGCAATGTCTAAGCCTCTTGGCAAGCCCGATCGTATTGTCGTCGCCCTTGGCGGCAACGCTCTCGGCAACAACCCCGTCGAGCAGATCGAGGCCGTGAGCAACACCGCCCACGCTCTCCTCGGTCTCATCGAGCAGGGCAACGAGATCATCATCACCCACGGCAACGGCCCGCAGGTCGGCATGATTCAGAACGCCTTCGCCGCTGCCCACGATGCCATCGGTACCCCCGAGATGCCGCTGCCCGAGTGCGGCGCCATGTCCCAGGGCTACATTGGTTATCACCTGCAGCAGGGCATCGGCCGCGAGATGCACAAGCGCTATAAGCGTTGGCACGCCGCCACCGTCGTCACCCAGATCGAGTGCGATCCGGATGATCCCGCGTTCAAGAACCCGACCAAGCCGATCGGTCCCTTCTACACCGAGGAGCAGGCCAAGGAGTTCATGGCCGAGGACCCCTCCAAGGTCTTCGTCGAGGATTCCGGCCGCGGCTGGCGTCGCGTCGTCGCTTCCCCCGATCCCAAGAAGATCGTCGAGGCTGACTCCATCCTCAACCTGCTCGACAACGAGTTCATCGTCATCGCCTGCGGTGGCGGCGGCATCCCCGTCGTCCGCGACTACGAGAACAAGGGCTGCTACAAGGGCGTTCCCGCCGTCATCGACAAGGACCTGGGCGGCGAGCTGCTGGCCGAGGACTGCGATGCCGACGTTCTGTTCCTGCTGACCGCCGTTGAGCATGTCGCCATCAACTTTGGCAAGCCCAACCAGGAGGAGCTCGAGGACCTCACCGCCGACGAGGCCGAGCGCCTGGCCGACGAGGGCCAGTTCGGCAAGGGTTCCATGGAGCCCAAGGTCCGCGCTGCCATCAAGTTCGCCCGTTCCCGCAAGGGCCGCACCTGCATCATCGGCGCCCTGGACAAGGCTGCCGAGACCATGGCCGGCCTCTCCGGTACCCGCATCCACGAGTAGTCTCTGCTCTGTTGCCTCTCTTGTGGGCGCCAGGCAAAGCGCCCACGAACTAGCCTCTCTTCATGAGCCCCGCAGTCCGCTCCGGCTGCGGGGCTTTTGCTATTCACCTAGTCATTGGGGACGTTCTTAAATTACTAGTCAAACAAGAGCGTCCATTACAGTCGAAATTGTCAGCCCGGGACCGTCTCGGGCTACGATTGAGGCGCGCCCAGAACGGGCCGCCGACCGGGCGCCCGCGCACGGCCGAACGTCCCTGCCCCCGAGAGGGCCTGTTGGGTGCTGCCGGCGCGGGACGCGCCGCCCCCGACGGCTGATAGGAAAGTGCCGGGCAGGCGCCGCGGCTGGTAATGTGAGTGCCGAGGGGGAGGCCATCCGGTCGAACGACTACCGGAAGGATACCACCGTGAAAGCGCCATCCACCAGACCCGCGGCCGTGCTCGGCCTGGACGTCGGCAAGTCGTCGCACTGGGCCTGCCTGATCGACCGCGACGGGGAGGTGCTGGCCAGCGCCCCCGTCCGCAACAGGGAGGCCGAGCTCGACGCGCTGTTCGCCTCCGCGCCCGCCGGCACGCTCGTCGTCGTCGACCAGTTCCGCAACATAGGGTCCCTCGCCGTGAGGCGGGCCCGCGCCGCGGGGCTCGGGGTCGCCCACCTGCCCGGGCTCGCCGCCAGCCGCGCCGCGGGCCTGTTCGCCGGCGAGGCCAAGACCGACGAGCGCGACGCCGCGGTGATCGCGCGGACCGCCCTGGGCGTGCCGGACTCTCTGTCGGGGGTCCCGGGCCGCGGCGAGGCCCTCGAGGCCGCCCGCGCCCTCTCGTCGCAGCGCGACCACGTCGTCGCCTGCGCGACCAGGGACAAGAACCGCCTGCGCGCGGTGCTGCTCGAGTCCTGCCCGACCCTCGAGGCCGCGGTCGACCTGTCGGACCGGCGGTGGCTGGAGCTGCTCGCCGGGTTCGGCGGGGCGTGGGGGATCGCCCGCTCCGGGGCCGAGGGCCCGCGGGCCGAGGCCGCCGGGGAGGCCGCGGCCGCCTCCACCGCGCCCCCGCCGGCGCTCGTCGAGGCCGAGAACAGGCAGGTCAGGTTCCTGGCCGCCCGGATATCGGAGGCCCTCGACGAGGCCGGGGCCCTCGAGGCCGAGACGGCGGCGCTGCTCGAGGGCGACGAGACCTACGCGTGTCTGCTCACCGTGCCCGGCATCGGCCCGAGGACCGCGGCGCAGCTCGCGGTGTCGGTCGACATCGGGAGGTTCCCGGACCACGACCACCTGGCCTCGTACTGCGGCATAGCCCCGAGGGTGAGGAGCTCCGGCACGTCGGTGAGGTCGGTCAGGGCGTCTAGGCGCGGCGACGCGAGGCTCAAGTCCCTGCTGATCTTCTCGTGCAACAGCCTGGTGAGGTCCTCGGGGCGCTACGGCGAGTACTACCGGGCCTGCAGGGCGCGGGGCATGGGGCACGGGCGGGCGCTCAAGGCCGTCGCGAGGAAGCGGCTCAGGGCGATATACGCCGTGATGCGCGACCGGGTGCCCTACCGGGAGTAGCCCCGACGGTTGACAAAACTATAGGAACACCCAATGACCGCTCATTTAAGTCTGTCCCCAATGACTAGTAGTAGGCCCACATGGCTTCGACTTCGTTGAGGACCTCTACGACGCCCCAGCGGCGGGCGCTGCGGCTGGCCGAGTTGGGGTCGTAGACGCCAATCTGGTTGGCATCGTCGATGCCGTAGAGCACGATGTAGTGGCCTACGTTGGTAAACGTACCGGGGCGCACTGCGGCGATGACGGGCGCACCCGAGCGAAGTGCTTGGGCAATCGATTCACGATCGTTATAGAGCTGTGTTCCGTTGAGCCCCAGCTGCCACGCACCGCCTGTCATAAACGACCACTCGGTGGCACCGGTGGGGGCGTAGTTGCCGGCTTCGGCCAGTGCGCATATATCGACCGGCGTCTTATCGGTATGGCCGGTCTTAAAGATATAGACCATGGTGAGGCAGGTAGGACCGCAAGCGTTTTCGCGAATAGTGCCACCGGCATAGGGCAGCTCCGACCATGCGGGGTCAATTTGGTAGATGTGGGGCATGGTGCCGGCTTGCCATTGCGAGCGTGGGGTCGAGAACGCAAAGGAGTAACCGGGCGCGACGGGAGCTTTAAGCAGCCTGTCCTCGGCAGTGGGCTCAAGACCGGCTGATCCGTGGGAGATACAGGATCCCAAAAACACAAAGACGAGGCAGGCGGCGATGGAGCAAAGCGTAAGGCGTAGGCGGCGGGCCGGAAGCGCGTGACTTGTGGCGTGCGACGCAGGGTGAGGGGCGGAATTGCCGCGGTCGCGTTGAGGCCGCGAAAAGGAGCGCTTGACGTAGTAGTCGGTCTTACGGCGATCGTAGCGGCGTGGCTGCGATGTGTCGGTCTGGCGTTGGCGTGTGCTCGTACTCACGCGGTCTGACTGCTGCACGGTACGGCTTTGTTGCCGCGAAGAAGCCCCGGACTGCTCTTGGGGGCGCTGCGGGCTGTCGTTGTCGGAGGTGATTTTGGGCGTTGGCGTGGTGCGGCCGGCAAGGCGCACGCTTTGTGGCCGTTGGTCGCCGTCATTGTATCCGTATGCCATTCGAATCACCTTGCCTCATGTGTAACTTGTCTATCCTACATAAAAAGATGCACGACACATGGGCATGTGCGCCAAAAGCCTGACAAATGGTATGAACGTTGCCGCGCCGCGCGCCAAGCGCCACGGCAACAGGTATTCAAAAGCAGACAAGATGAAAGCGTCCAAGACGAATGACGTCTCCCGCCGTTCGTCCCAAAAACGGTGCCGCTCGTTTTGCAGTTCTGCCTTCGGTCGAGCTGCGAGCGGCGCTGCTGCGCCAAGGCCGTATCTTAAAGCCATGGAATAAAAGCGCGCGGCAAAACGGACCGCGCAAGGGGTGACGCCAAGGGCGTCAAATAGGAAAGGAGGGGAACAATGGCGGACAAGAACGCAGAAGTTGCAGTCGAGGATAACGGCGGCATGAAGAAAACGCTCTCGCTCTGGAACTTCTTCACCATCGGTTTCGGCGCCATCATCGGTACCGGTTGGGTTCTGCAGGTCGGCGACTGGATGGTCGTGGGCGGCGGTCCCGTTCCCGCTATGATCGCATTCCTCTTGGGTGCAATCTTCCTCGTGCCCGTCGGAGCTGTTTTCGGTGAGCTCACGGCTGCTATCCCCATCTCGGGCGGCATCGTCGAGTATGTCGATCGTAGCTTTGGCCGTACGCTGAGCTACATCACCGGATGGCTTTTGGCCCTGGGCAACGGTATCCTGTGCCCGTGGGAGGCCATCGCCATCTCGACCCTCGTGTCCGAGATGTTCGGCAGCCTGCCCGGTCTTGAGTGGCTGCGCGCCGTCAAGCTCTACACCATCCTGGGGGCCGACGTTTACCTGTTCCCGACGCTGATCGCGCTCGGCTTTGCAGCCTACGTCATCTTCCTCAACTTCCGCGGCGCCAGCTCGGCCGCCAAGCTCCAGGCTTTCCTGACCAAGGCTCTGCTCTGCGGCATGCTGCTCGCCATGGGCGTCTCGCTGTTCACCGGCTCGCCGGACAACGCCATGCCCGTGTTCTCCCAGGTCGCCGGCGCTGGCGGCGGCAAGGCCGCTACCGAGAGCACCAGCCTGTTCGCCGGCATCGTGTCGGTCCTGGTTCTGACCCCGTTCTTCTACGCCGGCTTCGACACCATTCCTCAGCAGGCTGAGGAAGCAGCCGAGGGCCTCAACTGGAACAAGTTCGGCAAGATCATCTCCCTGGCTCTGCTGGCCGCCGGCGGCTTCTACATGGTCTGTATCTACTCGTTCGGCACCATCCTCGACTGGCATGAGTTCGTTAAGAGCCCGGTTCCCGCGCTCGCCTGCCTCAAGGGCATCAACATGCTTCTGTACCTGGCCATGCTCGTCATCGCCACGCTTGGACCCATGGGCCCGATGAACTCCTTCTACGGCGCCACGAGCCGCATCATGCTCGCCATGGGCCGCAAGGGTCAGTTGCCCGAGCAGTTCGCCGAGGTCGACCCCAAGTCCGGCGCTCCCAAGCTTGCCTGCGTCGTTCTGGGCGTCATCACCGTCGTCGGTCCGTTCCTGGGCAAGAACATGCTCATCCCTCTGACCAACGTGTCGGCTCTCGCCTTCATCTTCTCCTGTGGCATGGTCGCCCTCGCTTGCCTGCGCATGCGCTTCACCGAGCCCGACCTGCCTCGTCCCTACGAGGTGCCCGGCGGCAAGTTTGGCATCGGCCTCGCTATCGCTGCCTGCGCCATCATCATCGGCCTGCTTGTGATTCCGTTCTCTCCCGCCTCCCTCAACATGGTGGAGTGGAGCATCGTGATCGGCTGGTTGGCTATTGGCCTGGCCCTCATGGCTTTCACCAATTCCCGTAAAATGTAACGCCTAGCCGGGGCGGATCGGGTGCGCGGGCCCCTCTCTCCCGCGCACCGAACCCGGCACCACTTGGGTAGCTTTGCGAGGCCTTAACCCAACACGGTCTCGCCCACTATATGGATCCATAAGGAGGAACCATGTCCACTAAGTATGCAATCGTTGGCGGCAAGCTCATCGACGGTACCGGTGCCGAGCCGGTCGAGAACTCCCTCGTTCTCGTCGACGACAACGGCAAGATCGAGTACGCCGGCGCCATGCAGGACCTTCCCGAGGGCGTTGAGGTCATCGACGCCGCCGGCAAGACCGTCCTTCCCGGCCTGATCGACACCCACCTGCACTTCTCGGGCAACTTGACCGACGATGACACCGACTGGGTCATGCAGCCGCTCCTCGAGAAGCAGGCCGTCGCCGTCAAGCAGGCCTACGACTGCCTCACCCACGGCCTCACCACCGTCTGCGAGATCGGCCGCTTTGGTATCCAGATCCGTGACTGCATCGACAAGGGCGTCTTCAAGGGCCCGCGCGTTCTGGCCACCGGCCTTGGCTTCTGCCGCGTTGCCGGCCACGGCGACTCCCACCACTGCAGCCAAGAGCTCAACAAGGAATCGCACCCCTGGGGCGATCAGGTCGACGGTCCTTGGGATCTGCGCAAGGCCGTCCGTCGTCGCCTGCGCGAGAACCCCGATGCCATCAAGATCTGGGCTACCGGTGGCGGCATCTGGCGCTGGGACTCCGGCCGCGACCAGCACTACTGCTCCGAGGAGATTCAGGCCGTGGTCGAAGAGGCCAAGATGGTCGGCATCCCCGTGTGGAGCCACTGCTACAACAACCACGCCGCTGCCTACGATTCCGTTCGCTTTGGCTGTGAGCAGCTGATTCATGGCTTCGATATCGATGAGCGCACCATGGACCTCATGGCCGAGCAGGGCACCTTCTTCACTCCGACGATCGCCTTCCTGCCCACCTGGTACGCCACCTATCCGCCCGTCTACGTCCCCGAGCTGCACGACAAGTACGAGGGCACCCTGGTCGAGAAGGAGCTGCAGCGCAACTACGACTGCCTGCGCGAGGCCAAGAAGCGCGGCGTCGTCATGACGATCGGCTCCGACTCCTTCTCCTTCGTCACCCCGTACGGCACCTGCTCCATCGAGGAGATGTACGAGTTCGTCGACAAGATCGGCTTCACCCCGGTCGAGACCATCACCTGTGCCACCCTCAACGGTGCCAAGATGTGCCACATCGAGGACGAGACCGGTTCCATCGAGGCCGGCAAGTGCGCCGACCTGCTGGTCGTCAACGGTGACGTCGCCGCCGACATCCACGTGCTCAACACCGACAACATGGACGTCATCATGAAGGACGGCTGGATTGTCGAGGCCGGCACCTTCGGCGAGGCAAACAAGTACAGCGCCTAAGCTACCGTTCATCGATGGCTTGATGTAAAACACAGTATTTGATTGCATAATGCAATGGAGAGGGTCGCTTGCGGCCCTCTTTATTGCTATGGGGTGCGTCAGTAAGAAGGAGATGACGGTGGATCTCAATAGGCTGATTCTGGGCAAGAGCTACAACTCTACCAAGGTCTTTCGTACCGCTCAGCATGTGGTTCAAGCCATCTTGCTCGGTATTGTCGTTCCGCTGCTTATCCTGCTGCTCATCTGGGATCTAACCGATAATCCCAATCCCGTTCCGGCCGTTGTCGTCATTGCCGGCTTGGTCATGCTGTGCTTCTTCTTCTCGTACGTCTTTGTCGTTCCCGACGACCTCACATCGAGCGCAACCGACCGCACGCTCGCTATCGCTTCAAAAATATTCGCCTACACGTCGCGCGGCCTTACGCCCGAAGCTGCCCTGGGCGCCTCTAAGATCATCCTGTCCGAAA
The DNA here is from genome assembly GCA_025992755.1 of Coriobacteriaceae bacterium. GTDB lineage: Bacteria > Actinomycetota > Coriobacteriia > Coriobacteriales > Coriobacteriaceae > Collinsella. The sequence goes on along the minus strand of DAJPGF010000001.1, from coordinate 1,976,557 downwards.
CTATCGCCTCTGCCATCTGCTTTACCGACGGCAAGCAGGTGTTGGCAAGCTGGGGCGAGGACTCGGCAAAATGCCCCGCGGGCACCCCGGTGGTGCTGCGGACCACGCTCAATGTGATCAACAGCGGTGAGCAAAGCGTGTTCTCGCGCGATGCCTCGACCGAGACGGGTGGCTACTTTCCGCGCCTGCGCGCCGGTATTGTCGCACCGCTTACCGTGCGCGGGCATTGCGTGGGCACGCTCGAGCTGTATTATCCCCGTCTGAGCAGCATCGATATGCGCCAGACGGCGCTTGCCTCGGGCTTTGCCGACCTCATTTCCACGCAGCTTGCGAGCTTTGAGCTCGAGCGCCAGGACGAGCTTACGGCCCGCGTGGAGCTGCGCGCCTTGCAATCGCAGGTCGATCCTCATTTTCTGTTTAACACCATCAGCACCATCGTGTCGCTCGTACGTACCGAGCCGGACAAGGCCAGGTCGCTGCTGATCGACTTTTCCAATTACTACCGTCAGACGCTTTCTGATTCCGATACCCTCACAACGCTCGAGCACGAGGTGGAACAGGGCACTCGCTATATCAATCTTATGCAGGCTCGTTATGGCGACGGCCGTCTGCGCGTCTCGGTCGATATTGACTTTGAGGTGCGCGACAGCCTGGTGCCGCCGTTTATCTTGCAGCCGTTGCTCGAAAACTGCATCAAACACGCGCAGCGCGAGACCGAGCCGCTTTCTATTCACGTTAGGGCTTTCGAGACCGATGACGGTTTGGAGATCATCGTCGAGGACGACGGCATCGGTATGAGCGAAGAGGTCTGCGCGCATCTGTTTGAGCAACATCGCCGAGAGGAGCCCGAGAGCATTACCGCTGACGGCTCCGTCAAGCGAGGTTGCGGCCTGGCGCTCTTCAACGTGCTTCAGCGCATCCATTTCTTTTACGGAGAAGATTCCGGCATGCGCGTGAAGTCCCAGGAGGGCGTGGGAACGCAGGTCATCGTCGAGCTGAACGGCGAGCCGCATGAGCCCGCGCCGTTGACGGCGTAGCACGCGGTTGGATTGAGAGAAAAAGAGGGGAAGCACATATGTCCGAAGGCTGGAACATCTTGGTGGTTGATGACGAGCCTCCCATTAGGGCCGAGCTACGCTATCTGTTGGAAAAGGATACGCGTGTGGGTCAGATCGCCGAGGCAGGCAATGTCACCGAAGCCGTGGAGTCGATTCTGTCGAACAAGCCCGACGTGCTGTTTTTAGACATTACCATGCCCGGTCGCTCGGGAATTGAGCTTGCCGAGACGCTGCAGAACCTAAAGACGCCGCCGGTGGTTGTGTTTGTGACGGCGTTTGCCGAGTTTGCCGCCGATGCGTATAACCTCGATGCGGTCGACTATGTCGTCAAGCCGGTCGAGGACGCACGCCTGTCAAAGGCACTCGACAAGATCGAGGCAGCCTTGGGTGTCCGTCGTGTTATCCACGCTCCGCGCCAGCCTTTGCGTCTGACGGTGGACCGCGGGGGCAAAAAGGTGTTCATTCCCGCCGCAGACGTCTGCTACTTTGAGGCGCGCGCCGATTTTTGCAACGCCGTCTGCGCCGAGGGAACATACCTGATCAATGAGTCGATTTCCTCGCTCGAGCGGCGCCTGGCCTCCGAGGGCTTTATCCGTGTCCACCGCAGCTATCTGGTCAATTTGGATGACGTGCACAATGTTGAGATTGGCTCCACGGGGTTGATGGAGCTCAGGCTCGACCGCGTGAGCTCGACGGTGCCGGTGTCCCGTCGTCGCGCCGCCGAGGTCAAGTCGCGCCTGGGGCTTGCGTAAGAGGCTTGCGTGCCGTCGTTTACCATCGCAGGTTTGGCATGGGCGCGCGGTGGGCATAATGGGTGGCATCGAATGAAATCGAAAGGATCATTATGCCCGCGCTTATCACCCATCATCTGTTTGGCGAGGAAAGCATCGACCGTCTTCCGCAGGGCGTCATCACGTCCGATGAAGAGCGCATTGCCTTTATCTTGGGCAACCAAGGCCCCGACCCGTTTTTCTTTCACATTCTGACACCGCGTGTTTCCGACTGCACGCTGCTGGCGCAGGTCATGCATCGGTCGCGCATGTCTCGCCAGTTCGCGTGCCTGCGCGACGGCGTGTCGCATCTGCTGCCGCGCGACGCCAGCTTGGGTCGCGCCTTTGCGCTGGGCCTGCTGTCTCATTACGTGCTCGACCGCAACGCCCACCCCTTTGTCTATGAGCAGCAGTTTGGCATCGTGGAATCCGACTCAGAGCTTGAGGATTCGAGCAGTCAGGTCCATGCCGTGATCGAGAGCGACCTGGATGTACTGATGCTGCAGCTTAAACGCGATGGCGCTACGGTCGACGATTACCCGCCGGCGGGCGAGATCGTTACCACCGACCGTATCAATCGCGCTGCCGGCGTGCTGATGAGCTATGTTGCCGGACGCGTGTACGGCATTGACATTCCGGCGGGGGAGTACGGTGCCGCCGTTGCCAATATGCAGCGACTTTACCGCGCGATTGAGCCGGCCGACTCCGCAAAGACGCGCGCGATCTCGCTGGTTGAGGGCTTGGTGCACGACTACTCGCTGCTCGACGGCCTTGCCCATCGCGTGACGACGGAGCTGCCCGAGCGCACCGGTAACCTGGGCCATCTGACATGGAAGAATCCCTTTACCGACGAGGTCTCGAACGAGAGTTTCCCCGAGGTCTTTGATCGCGCGCTGGTCGATTACGAGTGCACGGTCGCACGTTTTATCGAGACCGGTGACATGGATGCCGTGACCAGTCACGTCAACTACAGCGGTCGCGTGCTCGAAGCCGATGAGGAGTTTGACCGCGAGGAATAGGGCTCGTGCGTGCCCCTTTGCCGAATCCTTACCGGCGGTTCTGGACAATTGGGGTACGATGAACTAACTGCATATCGGGCGAATACGAAGGGTCCCTGTCCATGAAATACACCAAGCTCGAGCGTAACTGGGTTATGTATGATGTGGGCAATTCGGCCCTTGTGCTGCTCAATACCTCGGTGGTGCCCATTTACTTTAACGCCATCAATACCGGCGCTTCTTCGGCCGACCTGGTGGTCGCCTGGGGCAATGCGCAGACGATCGCCTCGCTGGTCATCGCCATGCTCATGCCCATTCTGGGCGCGCTTGCCGACTACGCCGGCAACAAGATCAAGTTCTTCTTGGGCTTCTTCCTCACGGGCCTGGTGCTTTGCTTGGCGCAGGCTATCCCAATGTCCGCCATGGCATTTTTGACCGTGTACGTGCTGTGCACCATCGGCCTTAACTCTTCTATGACGTTCTACGACGCCATGCTGCCCGACATTACCACCGACGAGCGCATGGACGCCGTGTCCAGCTCGGGCTATGCCTGGGGCTACATCGGTTCCACTGTGCCGTTCGTCATCTGCCTGGCGCTCATCATGGGTGGCCCCGCTCTTGGCGTCCCTACCATGCTGGCAACGCGTCTGTCGTTTATCATCACTGGTGCCTGGTGGCTCATCTTTACCCTGCCGCTCATTCGCACCTATAAGCAAAAGTACGGTCGCGAGCGCGGTCCCGAGGACACTATCGGCCACATCGTGGGCGGTGTGTTCTCCGAGGTCGGACACACCATGCGCGAGATCGCCCACAACAAGACCGTGCTGGTCTACATGATTGCGTTCTTCTTCTATATCGACGGTGTGCACACGGTCATTTCCATGGCTACCAGCTACGGCTCGGCTTTGGGCATCGATTCGACGCAGCTGGTGCTGGCGCTGCTCGTTACGCAGTTCGTGGCCTTTCCGTCCGCCATCATCTACGGCAAGCTCGCCGGCCGCGTGGGCACGCTCAACATGATCTTGGTGGCAGTCGCCGCCTATATGGGCATTGTACTGTTCGCCGCGTTCTTCCTAAAGACCGCCTTTGAGTTTTGGGTGCTTGCCATTATGGTCGGCCTGTTCCAGGGCGGCGTGCAGGCGCTCAGCCGTAGCTACTTTGGCCGCATTATCCCCAAGGAAAAGTCCAACGAGTACTACGGCTTCTTTGACATCTTTGGTCGTTATGCAAGCGTTATGGGCACCTTCCTGGTGTCGGTCGTCACCTCGCTGACCGGCAACCCGTCGCTGGGCGTCCTTTCCATTGGCGTGCTGCTGATCGTTGGCTTTATGCTGCTGGTCCGCCTGTCCCGCATGACTCGGGCGGCAGAGCATGCCGCATAGGAGCGAGCGGCTATTGTGCCTGTCCACGGTACTCTTTTGGGGTTATCCGCAATAAACATTGCGACTTGCGAGCAATGATTTGCCCAAGTGGGTATGATGGAATCAGCTAGGTCGCGGGGCGTCGCCTGTGTTTGGCGGCGTCCCGTTTTTGTGTTGCAGGGAGGGTAAGGCATGAACGCCACGGTCGTGATTCCAACGTATTGGGCGGGCGATGACGCTTGCGCAAACGCCCCTGGCACCTATGATCATTCGACGCGACTCAACGCCGACAATCCCGAACTCGACCGCTGCCTGGCCTCGCTTGAGCAGGTACGTGACATCCCGCGCATCATCCTTTTGGTGGTCTGTCCCGTTTCTGCCACAGCCGATGTGTCGCTGCGCGTGCACGAGATTGTCGACGCGCATCCCACGCTCAAGGTCACCGTTGTCACCAACACCCAGGCCTCGCGCATCGCAGACCGGGTTGCTCAGATCGCGCCCAAGGGTTCGGGCGAGTGCGTGAGCCTGCGAGGCTACGGTGCCATCCGCAATATGGGGCTAGCCTGCGCCGCTGTGCTGGGGCATGACGCGGTTATCTTCTTGGATGACGATGAGACTGTCATCGACGCCGACTTTATGAAGCGCGCGACCTATGCGTTGGGGCAGCAGACGCGTCAGGGCTTGCCGATCTTGGTCAAGAGCGGCTATTTCTACGATCGCGACGGCTCGCCGCTGGCTCCCACGGACAAGGCGGGCATCTGCCATCGTTGGTGGACCAAGCGCATCGAGTTCAACCGTTGGATGAAAAAGGCGCTTTCGGGCACCCGCATCTCGCGCTCCAACTACGTGTGCGGCGGCCTGATGGCCCTGCACGCCCGCGCCTTTACGCGTGTGGCCTTTGACCCGTTTATCACCCGCGGCGAGGACTTGGATTACCTCTTTAACATGCGCATGTTTGGCTACGACGTGTGGTTCGATAACGAGTGGACCGTGCGCCATCTGCCTCCGGAGTCCGAAAAGCGCTCACCGCGCTTTATGCAGGATGTATACCGTTGGTACTACGAACGGGCCAAGTTGACATTCGCCGCGCATCAAAAGGAGCTCATTCCCGTTACGGCGGCATCGCTCATGCCCTACCCGGGCCCGTGGATTTCGCGCGAGCTCGACGACCGCGTGCGCAAGACCGCTATGGTCCGCAGCGTGTTTACCCGCGAGCATGAGGGCTACCTGCGCATCTGGCGCCATGGTATCGGCGAGGCAAAGGCCTATGCGCGCCAAAACGCTGCAAGCTACCTGCGTTTCCAGAGCTTTTGGCCCAAGATCATGGACGGGCTTTGGCGTGACGCACAACTGATCAGTATCCTGGAGGGGGCCGAATGATCGACCGCCGCGCCCAGCGCGATAGTTCAATATCAATCTTTCGCATCATTGCCGTTGCCTGCGCCATTTGCGTGCTGGTGTACTTTATTTTTGCCTTGGTGACCGGTATCGAGCCGATCGCCACGGTGATTGCCTGCGCGCTGCTGTGCATCTTTCTGTGTATCTTTATCTTTTTGACGCTCAATCCCGATTCGGTGCGCTCCCAGTACACCGAGGAGACGCTCTCGGTGGCCTCGGCCATGCTCGAGGACATTAAGGGCGGTCTGACGCAGGAGTCGGCGCGTTTGGTGTGCCGGCGCATTTTGCCCGAGACGCGCGCCATGACGGTGGCCATCACCGACGAGGACAACGTGCTTGCCTGCGCGGGCGAGTTTGAGGAAAAACTGCTGCCCGATACTCCCATCCACACGCTTGCCACACGCTACGTTATCGAACATGGCATCGTGCAGTCGTTCAACCGTATGGTGGATGTCGTGGGCTCGGACGGCTCGCACAACCAAGTCCCCGCCGGCATTATCGCCCCCATCAAGGTGGGCGATCGTACCGTCGGCACGCTCAAGTTCTACTACAAGACCCCGCGCGCCGTCGACCGTACCCAGTATGCGCTTGCCTCGGGCTTTGCCGAGATCTTGTCCACACAGCTCGCCATCCACGAGCTCGAGGTGCAAAAGGAACTCACGGCGCGCGCCGAGGTGCGTGCGCTGCAGGCGCAGATTAACCCGCACTTCCTGTTCAACACGCTGAACACCATTGCATCGTTTACGCGCACCGACCCGCTGCGGGCCCGCGAACTGCTTCGTGAGTTCTCATCGTTCTATCGTGCCACGCTCGACAACTCGGGATCGCTTATTCCGGTCTCGCGTGAGGTCGCACAGACCAAGCGCTACCTTACCTTTGAGAAGGCCCGCTTTGGCGAGGACCGCGTGCTTGCGACGTTCGATGTGTCCGAGGACGTGGAAGATACGCTGGTGCCGGCGTTCGTGATCCAGCCGATTGTCGAGAACGCCGTACGTCATGGTATGGGCGATGACGACGCCCTGAGGATCGACGTGACCGTTCACCAAGACGGCGAGGATGCAATCTTGATTGCCGTGGCCGATAATGGCGTGGGCATGGATGAGGGTACCGCCGCCAGACTGTTTGACGAGCGCTCTGCCCGTCCCGACGCCAGCTCTCCCCAGGGTGGCGGCGCCGGTGTGGCCATGCACAATATTTCGGAGCGCATCCATCGCTTTTATGGGCCGCACTCCTATACGCGTGTCGAATCGGCGCCGGGCAAGGGCACCGAAGTGCTCCTTCATCTTGATTTGTCAGAGAGCATCTTTGACATTCAAGAGTAAAATAAAAGGCTACGGGCTCAACGTCATGCGACGGATGCCCGGCGTAGTTAGTTGACGAAAGGTTTTATCCCTATGCTGCGTGCGATGATTGTGGATGATGAGGCGCCGGCTCGCTCGGAGCTTCGCTTCCTGCTCGAGCAAACGGGCAAGATCGGCACGATCACGGAGGCGTCGAGCGTCCGCTCCGCCATCGAGATGCTTATGGAAAGTCGCGTGGATGTCGTGTTTCTCGATATCTCGATGCCCGGTGCCTCGGGCCTGCAACTTGCCGAGGCGCTGCATAAGCTCAAAAATCCGCCGGCGATCGTGTTTGTGACTGCGTATAGTGACCATGCGGTCGAGGCATTCGACGTGGATGCCGTCGATTATCTGATGAAGCCGGTCGAAGAAGCTCGCTTGGATCGCGCGATCGAGAAGGTCATGCAACGCGCCAAGCCGGTTACGGACAGCAAGGTGACCATCGAGCGTATCCCGGTGGAAAAGGGCGGCCGCAAGGTGCTCATTCCCGTGGACGACATTCGCTTTATCATGGCTAAGGACGATTACTCCTGCATCTATACCGTCGATGATCGCTTTTTGTCGACGACCTCGCTGGCGCAGTTTGAGGCCAAGCTCTGCGACTTTGGCTTCTTCCGTGTTCACCGTCGCTATATCGTCAACTTGGCGTGCGTCACGGACGTCGAGACGGTGCCCTCGGGTGCCATCCAGCTGGGCATTACGGGCGTCGACGAACGCGTGCCGGTTTCGCGCCGCCGCGTCGTGCCGCTCAAGAAGGCTCTGAGTCTCTAGCACACTGGCCCCGCAGCCCTGTAGACCCATCGTCTGCGGAGCCGTGGGGCTTTTTTGTATGTATCTGCCGAATCGTTTTTTGCGGAAGGATCCCATGAACAGCGCAAGCGCCAAGCGCATCGACATCATCTCGGACACCCACGGCTATTTATCGCCTGCGCTCTTGGATGAGCTTGAGGGCGCAGATCTGATTATCCACGCCGGCGACCTCACGTCAGAGATGGACTACGAGCACCTATGCACCATCGCCCCCGTGCGGGCCGTACTGGGCAACAACGATTACTACCGCGACTACGGCCCCGATGTAGACCGTCTTGCGCTTTTTACCTACGAAGGCCTCAAATTCGCCGTAGCCCACTACCGCGAAGACCTTCCGGTGGGATCCGTAGACGTAGCCATCAACGGCCACACCCACGTAACCAAAGAAGCCCAAGTGGGCCGTTGCTTAGTCCTCAACCCGGGCAGCGCCAGCTACCCCAGAGGCACCAGAGGCCCCACCATGGCCAGAATGCTAGTAAAAGACGGCAAGATCCTAAGCACTAAGTTTATTGACCTAGAGTAATCACAACAAAAACGGGGGATGCAGATGCGTCCCCCGTTTCCATTTGAGCCAAAGGCAGAGCTTCAACAAAAACAATCAGACCAACCCCGCCGAGGAGCACGCGGGCTAGCCGCGCAGCGGCGCACGCCCGCAAAACTGGTTGAATAATGTGACGGCGGGGAGGGCTTCCGGGGCTGAGGGCGGGGGTTAAGTTTGTCGCGAGTTCCGCACGCAAAGGAAAGCACTTAATGTGCTTTCCGTCTTGCGCAGGACTGTAGAGCAGCAAACTTAACCCCCGCCCTCAGCCCCGGAAGCCCTCCCGGATGGCCCCAAAAAATTTTTCAAAAAAGTTGTTGCGCGCCGGACAGACTTCTGTGTATACTAATCCCCGCAGCGCACGCGAGCGGAAACAAACGCGAACGTCTGCCTGGGGAGTTAGCTCAGTTTGGTTAGAGCGCCGGCCTGTCACGTCGGAGGTCGCGGGTTCGAGCCCCGTACTTCCCGCCAACGCAATTAAAGCCACGTCTTCGGACGTGGCTTTTTGCGTTTGATGCACTTTGTTTCGATAGAACGATCGCCCTGGTGCATCTTCGCCCAGAATCCCCGCGCCTTCGGGAACGCAAGTAAAATCTAATAAGTATATCTGTCTGAACAACAGCTTTGTTGCGCAACACCTGTTCAACGAGACAGGGGGTTAGGTTATACTAAATTGCACTGTGCGCCGCATTTGATGCATTTCGCTCCAAGCGCGGCACTCAGTGGATATCCGATTTACCATTTGGATGTCCTGGCGGTCATTTAGCGTCTCGACACAAGCTCGGCCCCGGAGCTCGTTCGAGCTGTTCGTATTCCTTGAAAGGGGAAAAATGGACATATCGAGGAAGACTGATTACGCCCTTCGTATGCTGGCGATGCTTGCCGAGGATCCGGAGCGTTTGCTTTCTGTTCGCACCGCTGCCGAAGAGGTCAATGTCCCGTATTCGTTTGCCCGCTCGATTCAGCACGGTTTGGTCCAGGCCGGTATTGTGGAGAGCCTGCGTGGCGTCCACGGTGGCATGCGTCTCAAGGTCAGTCCGGACGATGTTACTATCCGCCAGGTCGTCGAGGCCGTTCAGGGCCCTATGGTTATGAACGATTGCACCGCGCCCGATGGTGACTGTGCGCGCATGGGCACGTGCTGCTATCATCCCCTGTGGGCCGGAGCCCAGGCGTTGATGCGCGACTACCTCGATTCCGTTTCGCTCGGCGACATCGTCGCTCACCGCCAGTTCCCGGCCGTCGATCCCAAGTTCGCCGACCGCGAAGCGTTTCCCGAGTACGCCACCTGCGCGTGCGCTTACCGGGAGGAATAGCGCCGCATAAGGAGCATAGCCATGATTCAGGACCCCTTTCGTTCGATGATTCGTTCGGAAGGGGTCCTGCGTTATCGCGACCTTCCGTGGCGCCGTACGCGTGACCCGTACATCATTTGGCTTTCCGAGGTCATGCTGCAGCAAACACAGGTGCCGCGCGTTGAGACGCGTATGCCGGCGTGGCTCGATCGCTTTCCGACCGTGCAGGCGCTTGCCCAGGCCGCACCTTCCGATGTTTTGGACGCTTGGCAAGGGATGGGCTACAACCGACGCGCTCTGGCGCTCCACAATGCCGCTCAACGGGTCGTAGGGGATTGGGGCGGGGAGTTTCCACACGAGACGCGTGACTTGGTCGCTCTGCCTGGTATTGGCCCGGCAACGGCGCAGGGTATCCGGTCGTTTGCGTTTGATCTTCCGGGCGTGTATCTGGAGACCAACGTGCGCACGGTCTTTCTGCATCATTTCTTTCCCGATGTGCCGGCCGTTCCCGATCGCGAGCTGGTGCCGCTGATCCAAGCCGCCTGTCCGGCGGCCCCTGGTGCGGCGGCGGATGAGATTGCGCCCTTTGCCGCGCCTCAAGACGATGCCGACACGCCGCGCGCGTGGTATTACGCGTTGCTGGATTACGGCGCGTATCTTAAAAAGACGCTGCCCAATCCGTCCAGGCGGTCGGCGGGCTATAGCCGTCAGTCCAAGTTTGAGGGCTCGCGTCGCCAAAAGCGCGCCCACATCGTGCGCATGTTGTTGGCAGCGCGCGATGGGCAGCCGGCGGGCATTACGGTTGATGAAGCTGTTGCAGGCGTTAACGAGATGGAAGCGGCAGCCGGTCGCGGGCCGGTCGAGCGCGAGCTTGTCGCGGGCATTCTAGCCGACCTGGAGCGTGAGGGCTTTTGCCGAGCCGAGGGCGATCGCTGGCTGAGCATCTAGCCTGTGCAAATCTGAAGAACAGGATTGTAAGGTTTAGATTTCCGGCATGAGGGCATCCTAAAGACAAGGCCGCTCGAAGCCTACGGGCGGCATGCGTTGAAGGGAAGTACACCTATGGATTTTGAGAGCTCCCAAACCAAGAAGAACCTCGAGACCGCTTTTGCCGGTGAGTCCCAGGCACACACCAAGTATCGCTACTACGCATCTAAGGCCAAGAAGGATGGCTACGTTCAGATCTCGAATATCTTTGCCGAGACTGCAGGCAACGAGTCCGAGCACGCCAAACTGTGGTTTAAGTATCTGCACGACGGCGCCGTCCCCGACACCCTGGACAACTTGCGTGATGCCGCTGCGGGCGAGAACTACGAGTGGACCACGATGTACGACGAGTTCGCCAAGACCGCCGAGGAGGAGGGCTTTACCGAGATCGCCGCAAAGTTCCGTGGCGTCGGTGCTGTCGAGAAGGCCCACGAGGAGCGCTATAACAAACTCGTCGAGCGCATCGAGTCGGGCGAGGTGTTTGAGCGCGAGGGCGTGAAGGTGTGGAAGTGCCTGAACTGCGGTCACCTGCATGTTGGTGCCGAGGCGCCCGAGGTGTGCCCGGTTTGTAACCACCCGAAGGCGTACTTTGAGGAGCAGGTGGTGAACTACTAGCGCTTGGCGCTGGCTGCTGCGGAGCGCAGGGCGGGGAAATACCTTTCCCTCTCGCTCACGGCTCCGCAGAGTCGCGCGAGGCAAAGGTATTTCCCCGCCCTGCGCTCCGGCGTTGGGTCGTCGCGTGCTCGTTACAGAAAAGCTGATAAGAAGTTTGTGTGCCGCCCCTTATGGGGCGGCACGTTTTTGTGGGGGCCGGTTGGGGCGGTGACGTTGCTTAGAGGGTACACTGGGTAGCGTTGGCTATTCGTTTCCTCTTGTGAGGTGTTGGTTATGGGTAAGAAGTCTCGGGCTCGGGTTGCTGCGGCGGGAACTCGCAAGGATCCTGGTCGTCGGGTTGCCGAGGGCAAAAAGGCCGATCGTGCCGAGAAGGACAAGAAGGTCGGCGCGCATGCTCATCCTGAGTGGGCGCCCCATTTGAATTCGGCTAGTGAGGATTTGACTGCCAAGTTGTTTACTCTGGTCGAGGTCATCTTGGGTGTGGTGCCCGTGGTGGTCATTGGCCTGTTCCTGGCCTCTAAGGATGCCACGAGCGTGGATAAGCTCACCGGGGTCTTTTCGCAGGACCCCTCGATGGTGGTCACGTTTATTTCTGCGTGCTTGCAGCCGTTTGTGGCGTACATGCTGTATATGGTCTACCGCAAATACTGCGAGGGCGACGCTGGTTTTGTCGCCGGCAACCTGATCGGTCTTTTGTGCTCCGAGATCCTACTGCTCAATATCCCGGGTGTCATCGGTATGGGCATCTTGCTGTGGCGTGTTTGGCGCAACGTTGCCCCGCACTTTGAGAGCTGGTTGTTTGAACGCCGTGCAATGGGCGTGCTGGCAGACATCGCGGGCTCGCTCGTGATTCTGGTCCTGGCGTTTATGTGCGCCACCGCTGCCCGAGGTCTCGCGGGCATGTAGTCTGTCCTCACCGACCACGGAGCGCAGGGCGGGGAAACCTTTCCCTCTCGCTCGCGGCTCCGCAGGTCGCGCGAGGCAAAGGTGTTTCCCCGCCCTGTGCTCCGGCTTCGGGTCGTCGCGTGCTCGCTACTGAAAAACTGATAAGAAGTTAGCGTGCCGCCCCTTTGGGGCGGCACTTTTTGTGTGGGGTCCCGGTCTCCACAATTTTCGTCAAGCTTTTGGTTAGATTTTGGTCAGTTGGCGTAAGGGTGGAAGGCCAAAAGATTGATGGCGAAAAAAGCTCAGAGAAAGTGCTGGTAGGGGAGTTGTTGAGCTTTTCGACAGCTTTTGAGCAAAAGAAACTTTGTGGCTATTGCCGGCGATTGCGTTGTCGCGGTCATGGCGGTGCGGGATGCTGGTCGTAAGCGTCGAATGCTCCGATTTTGGAGGCCAGCATGGATCTGTTTCTTGAGACTCCGCAGCAACAAGCTGAGCGCATGCTGCGTCAGCAGCAACGACTCATGGAGATGCAAATGCAAGGGGCGGCAGCCCAGCCCTTTGCGCAAAATGTCGTGCCCGCTGCTGTACCTGCAGCTGTGCCCGGGTGCGAATCGGCACCAGAGGCCTATTCCGTACAGCAAGATTCATATGCGCAGGAGCTCGCGTTCGACAAGCGTCGTGCGCGTCGTCGCCGCGTGGGCCAGCGCCTGCGCACATTGGCGATGATCGTGCTCATTCCGCTAGGACTTGCGGCGATTTTCTTGGTCTCGTATGCGCTCACCTGCATCCTCAACGGTGCTTCGCCCAGCGAAGTGCTCCAACATCTGTCAGCCCTCGGCCAGCGCCTAGGCGATGTCATAACAACAATCCGCGCCGGCTGGGAGAGTTAGCGTTTGTCACATTAGGACTTCTAGGGTGTAGGGATTATCGCCACGAGCGGAATTCTTGCATCCTGTGGGTCCTGTCGTGCGACTGAATAGTATTATTGAAGATGAATAATAATAGGATTTGTTATGTATAAGCAGGATTTAGAACAGACTCTTTTGGGCATTGACGAAGAGGCGGAGCTGGAAATAGGTCCAAGAGACGACAGGCCGAACGTTGTATTGGTGGGAGGAAGCGCCTTCATGCTAAACGATGTGACGAATCGTTCGGTTACACATGACATTGATGTGTTTGAGGCAGATAGGTGCCTCCGCGAGATCATAGCTCGATACCCCGAGGTGAATGGTATGGCGGTGGCATATTGTAATCAGATGCCGTTCAATTACGAAGATCGTTTGATTCCCTTGGATATTGGGGCGCGCTTTATCAGGTACTTTACGCCATCCTTGGAGGACCTGGCGGTAATGAAGCTCTATGCCTACCGTCCGAACGACATCATCGATCTTCATAGTCGGGCATTCGTCGACCGACTTGATTGGGGGCTGCTCGAACGGCTTATATTCGACGAGGGAGAAGCACTGGCGTCGTCGCCTTCGGAGCGAAGCTATCAAGAGATGGTCTGTGCATACAGGCAATACAAAAAGGAGGTGCTCGGTTGAATCTGACCTTTGAGGGATTCTTAAAAGGCTATTGCCGAGAGCTATCCGGACAGCAGTCGCTGAGTTTTAGAAAATTGGTTGAGCAGGCGACGACGGATGCGCCGCGCGTGGCGGAGCCTCTGTTTTTGCTCGCTTTGGCGCAAGGAAAAGCCGAATACGTTCTGGGCTTATCCGAGGGTTCGTGGATGGAACAGGATTACCGAGACGTTTTATCCTTGTACGGCCAAGCGGGTAGCATGGCGTCTCTATGCGCCAAAAGTGAGCTCCCAAATCGTTATGCCAACGTTTGGCGTGCGTATAGAGCGGTGAAGGAAAAGCCGGTGGCGGACAGAAGGATCAACGCCCTGATGCGAAAAAGAACGTTGGGAGCGTTAGAGGAATCGGGCGTAACGCGCTACGGTCTCTGCCGCGATTTGAATCTGAATAAGGGAAACGTGTACGCATATTTAGCCGGTGATGACTCAAAGGTGAGCAGGGAGACGGCGCGCCGCATTATGGAATATGCGGAGGAGAGGGGCGCCCAAGAAGGGGCCGGGCGCCCGGTGCGTATGGCGGGGTAAGATTGATCGCGGTTTTGATTGGTGCTCGATTGGGTTTGTTGGGCGGAGTTTATGTCTGCTATTGATATCGTGCTTGTTGTGATCGCCTTGGTGGCGGTGGGGGTTGCTGTGGCTTGCGCCCTCCAGCTCAAGAGCCTGCGTGCCGAGTTGCGGGAGCGTGGCGACAGTAGCGCGGAAACGCTGACAGCACTCGAGCGGGCCAACAACGCGCTCGATGCCCTGAACGCCGCGCTGGCCGAAACCCGCCGCACGGCCAATGCCATCGCGCAGCAGCAGACGACCGATGCGGCCGTGGAGCAGCAACGTTACCTGGCCATCGCACGCGAGTTCTCGCAAGCTGGTGACCGGATGGATGACCTGCGCCGCGAGACGGCCCAACAGCTCGGCGCCAATCGCGAGGGCATCGAGCATCGCCTGGACAAGGTGCGCGAGACGGTCGATGCTCAGCTGGGCGCCATCCGCAAAGACAACAACGTGCAGCTCGATCAGATGCGCGCGACGGTGGACGAGAAGCTCTCTCGCACGCTCAACGACCGACTGTCGGCATCGTTTAAGCAGGTGAGCGACCAGCTCGAGGCCGTGTACAAGGGCTTGGGCGATATGCAATCTATCGCCACCGGCGTAGGCGACCTCAAGCGTGTGCTGGGCAATGTAAAAGCGCGCGGCATTTTGGGCGAGGTGCAGCTGGGTGCGATCCTGACGGACATCCTCACACCCGACCAGTATCTGGAAAACGTTGCCACCAGGCCCGGCGCCTCGGAGCGTGTTGAGTTTGCCGTCAAGCTGCCGGTGGACGAGGGCGACCCCGTGCTGCTGCCGATTGACTCCAAGTTTCCGGGCGACGCGTACGAGCACCTGCTCGACGCGCAGGAGTCGGGTGACGCGGAGGCCGTCGCCGCAGCGCGCAAGACGCTCGATATGATGGTGAAGCGCGAGGCAAAGGACATCTGCGAAAAATACCTGAGTGTGCCGGCAACGACCAACTTTGGCATCATGTTCGTGCCGTTTGAGGGACTGTACGCCGAAGTCGTCAGCCGCCCCGGGCTTATCGAGACCTTGGGCCGCGACTATCACGTCAACGTAGCCGGTCCCAGCACCATGGCCGCCATTCTCAATAGCCTGCAGATGAGCTACCAGACGTTTAGGCTGCAAAAACGTACCGACGACGTACTGCGCGTGCTCTCCGCCGTCAAGGCCGAGCTGCCGCGCTATCAGGCGGCGCTGCGCCGCGCCCAGCAGCAGATCGAGACCGCGGGCAAAACGGTCGAGGGCATCATTACCACGCGCACCAACGTTATGGAGCGCAAGCTCAAGGACATCGACGCACTGGAAGATGCCGAGGAGGCCGACGAGATTTTGGGGCTTACGTCCGCGGAGCTGCTCGCAGACCAAAAAGACGAGGACTAATTGCAACAAGACGGTGGGGCGCCGGCGTAAACGCGGGCGCCCCACCGCTTTTCGCATCGCGCATGCCTGAAGCGCGCTTCGGTGTGCAACAATGGCGTTTCGCCCTATCAGACGCGAAAGGAAGTCCATGTCTCAGAGAAGCACCAGCCCGCTCAGCCGCTCCACCGTGCGCCGCACGCTGCAGCGGTTTTGGGGTGTCACGCGCACGCAGCCGCTGATTGTCTTTCTCTCGGTGTTCTCGTCGGCGGGCTACATCTTTTTGCTGACGTTTGCCAATACCTATGTGATGGCCCTCATTGTCGACCGCGTTCAATCCGGTCCCGTGGCGGGTGACCAGGTGTTTGAGGTCTTCGGCCCCTATATCCTGGCGCTCGTACTCGTTAACCTGGTGGGTCAGATCCTCTCCAAGCTACAGGACTACACCGTCTACAAGCTCGAGATTGCAGGCAACTATCACCTGGCGCGCCTATGCTTCGACACGCTCTCCAACCAATCCATGACATTCCATACCAGCCGCTTTGGCGGATCGCTTGTGAGCCAGACAAGCCGTTTTATGAGCGGCTACACGGGTCTGGTCGACGTGACGGTGTATTCGCTCATCCCCACCATCACCTCGGTCATCTGCACCGTGGCCGCACTCGCCCCGGTGGTGCCGACGTTTACCGTGATCCTGGTGTGCATCATGGTCGTCTACATCGCGTTTGTCTGGCTTATGTACAAGCGCATCATGCCGCTTTCGGCCGCGACGTCCGCCGCGCAGAACAAGCTCTCGGGCGTGCTCTCCGACGCGGTCACGAACATCTTGGCCGTCAAGACCTGCGGGCGCGAGGACTTTGAACGCGATCTGTTCGACGCCGCCGATCGTGCCGCGCGCGACGCCGAGACGGTCTCGATGCACGCCATGATGCAGCGCAACTTTACGACCTCGGGCCTTATCGTCATCACCATGGCCGTGGTGAGTGTGTTCGTGGCGGGCGGCAACGCGTGGTTTGGCATCTCGGCCGGCTCGCTCGTCATGATCTTTACCTACACCTATAACCTCACCATGCGCCTGAACTACGTAAGTTCCATGATGCAGCGCATCAACCGCGCGCTCGGCGATGCGGCCGAGATGACGCGCGTGCTGGACGAGCCACGTTTGGTGGCAGACGACCCGGACGCCCCTGAGCTCAAAGTGACCGAGGGCGCGATTGATTTTGAGCACCTGAGCTTTGCGTACCGTGACGCTGCGGCGGGCGAGAGCGTGTTCGATAACCTGACACTTCATGTGGCAGCGGGCCAGCGCGTGGGCCTGGTGGGCAAATCGGGTTCGGGTAAGACGACGCTCACCAAGTTGCTGCTGCGCTTGGACGATGTTCAGGGCGGCCGCGTGCTCGTGGACGGTCAGGATGTCTCGCGCTGCACGCAGCAGAGCCTGCGCCGCCAGGTTGCCTACGTGCCGCAGGAGGCGCTGCTGTTCCACCGCTCCATTCGCGAAAACATTGCCTACGGTCGTCCCGGCACCACTGATGAGCAGATCCGCGAGGCAGCGCGCCTGGCCAACGCCCTGGAGTTTATCGACCGCTTGCCCCGCGGCTTTGACACTATGGTGGGCGAGCGCGGCGTCAAGCTCTCGGGCGGCCAGCGTCAGCGCGTGGCTATCGCCCGCGCCATCCTAACCGACGCGCCGATTCTGGTGCTCGACGAGGCGACCTCTGCCCTCGACAGCGAGTCCGAGGCACTGGTGCAGGAGGCGCTCGAAAACCTGATGCGTGGACGCACCTCCATTGTGGTGGCGCACCGCCTGTCCACCGTGGCGGCACTCGACCGCATTGTGGTGCTGGCCGATGGCGAGATCGTCGAGGACGGCACGCATGCGCAGCTCGTCGAGGCGGGTGGCGAGTACGCGAGCCTATGGAGCCGCCAGACCGGCGCATTCTTGGAGGCGTAAGCGTCTCGGACGTGGGACAATTGTGCCCATAAGTTTATTGTGCCGTTGAGCCGAGGAGTCGTTATGCCACGCGAGACCAATGCCGCCAAGCGCGAGCGCGCCATCGAGGTGTGCGAGCGTCTCAACTGTCGCTATGGCCCGGTCGAGTGTTTTCTGGATCACGAGAATCCCTTCCGCCTGCTGATCGCGGTGCTGCTCTCGGCGCAAACGACCGACGCGCAGGTCAACAAGGTGACGCCGAGGCTGTTTGCCCAGTGGCCCACGCCCGAGGCCATGGCCGGGGCGAGCGTGGCTGACGTGGCAGACGCCATCAAGTCACTCGGCTTCTACAAGAGCAAAGCCAAGCATGCCGTCGAGGCCGCACAGATGATCGTCGCCGATTATGGCGGCGAGGTGCCGGCCGACATGAAGGAACTCGTGAAGCTGCCAGGCGTGGGACGCAAGACGGCGAACATCGTGCTCAACGTGGGGTATGGCATCGTGGAGGGCGTTGCGGTGGACACGCACGTCAACCGCATTGCGCACCGCCTGATGCTGAGTCCCAAGACGCATGCCAAGGAGCCGCTCAAGACCGAGCAGGATTTGCTCAAGATTTTGCCGCATGAGTATTGGGAGTCGGTTAACCATCAGTGGATCACCTTCGGTCGCGAGATCTGCGACGCCCGCAAACCCAAGTGTGACGAGTGTCCGCTGGCAGATTTGTGCCCCAGCGTGCGCGTAGCGGGATAGGGCGGAACGCATCTTCGTCTGGCGTTTTTTGCGGGGCTGGGTTTGCCCTTGAGCCGGAGTCCTCTCCATGCGCTACCATGACAGACAATGTATTTGACGTACGACCCGCCGAGCTTGCCCCGGCGGGCTTTTGGCGTTGCAATGCCGGAGGAACAGCATGCTCATTCACCGTATAGCCGCGCAGCTCTACACTGCCGAGGCGCTGCAGACCGTCGAGGCCGGACTCGATGCCGGCGAGGACGTGACGCTGGCCGTGTCGCAGTCGGGTCGCACGCTTATGGCGGCCGCCCAGTTTGCGCGCCGTCCGCGCCCGACGGTCTACATTGTGAGTGGCGAGGATGCGGCCGATCGCGCCGCGCGCAGCCTTGCCGCCTACGTGGGCCTGGCGCACGTGTGCCGTTTTCCCGAGCGTAAGGACTATCCGTGGCGCGAGCAGGCGCCCGACGACGCCGTAGTGGCGCAGCGCTGCGAGGCTCTGGGGCGCATCGTGCGCGGCGACAGCTGCATTATGGTCGCCTCGGCCCGTGCGCTGCTGCGCTGTGTGCCGCCGGTCGAGAGCCGCTATTGGGAGTCCACGACCTTTGCGGTGGGCGAGGAGATTCCTTTTGACGAGGTGCCGCAGCGCCTGGTGGGCATGGGCTACACCAATGCCGGCGCCGCCGACGCGCCTGGTCTGTTCCGCGTGCACGGCGACACCGTCGAGGTGTTCCCCGCGCAGGAAAAAGCGCCCGTGCGCATCGAGTTCTTCGGCGACGAGATCGATCGCATCCGTCGCATGGTGAGCTCAACGGGGCAGACCATCGGCAACGAGGACAGCATCGAGATCTTCCCCTGCCGTGAGCTGGCGCTTACCGACGAGGCCGTCCACAACATGCATGTGGCGCTCTATCGCGCCAGCCAGGACGACAGCAAGCTGGCCGCATTGCTCGAGATGGTGGATGCGCGCATCGTTACACCCGAGCTCGACCGCTTTTTGCCGGTAATGTACGGCCAGACCGTGAGCCCGCTGGCGCACGTGAGCGGCAAGGCGCTCGTGGTGCTGTCCGAGCCGCGCTCGCTGTTCGACGATTGCCTGCGTGCCTACGAGGATATCGAGGCGCGTGCTGGCGAGGCAGGGATTGACCGGCTGGATGGCCTGTATGTACGTGCCCAGCAGCTCGATTTTGGTGCCCAGCAGCGCCTGAACTATGTGAGCCTCATCCGTGCCGGCGGCGCGGTGACGGCGGAGCTCAAGATTGAGCAGCCGGCCATTGCGGGCTCGGACAATCGCTTTATGACGCGCATTCAGGAAGTCGTGGGCAAGCGCTACGCCTGCGTGTTTGCCATTCCCGACCGCGGTGCGCGCGAGTCGATGGAGCTCACCTTTGGCGACGAGGGCATTACCTTTGAGGAGTCGCTGACCGCGGCGCCCGAAAATGCCGGTGCTATCGGCGACCGCGTGCGCGTGGCGGCGGCGGATTCTGCCGACCGTGCCGCACGCCAGGAGGCCCATGCTTCCATTCGCGAGCGTAAGGCCGACGCGCTCAACGCTCGCTCGCTCGAGGCGGGCGCCGCGCAGGCTGCCGCCGGCGCTGCCGTGCCCACCATCTCGCGCGGGCGCGTGACCTTTGTGGATGCTGCCCTGCCGCAGGGCGTGGTGGTGCCCGACGCCAATTTGGCCGTGTTCTCGATCGCCGACCTCAATGCCCGCATGGATGCCAACCGCGCGCGCAGCCGCCGCAAGGTTGACATTACGCAGATCACGTTCCCGTTTAAGCCGGGCGACTACGTGGTGCACGCTACCCACGGCATCGCGCTCTTTAGCGAGATCGCGCGCCAGGAAGTGGGCGGCAAGGAACGCGACTACTTTTTGCTGGAATATGCCGATGGCGACAAGCTCTACGTGCCGCTCGAACAGGTCGACCGCATCACGCGCTACGTTGGCCCCGACGGCGACAAGCCGCGCCTGACCAGGCTCAATACCGCCGACTGGACGCGTGCCACCAACAAGGCGCGCAAGAACGCCAAAAAGCTGGCGTTTGACCTGGTCGACCTGTATACGCGCCGCTCGTCGATTACCGGTATCGCCTGTCCGCCCGATACGCCCGAGCAGATCGAGATGGAGGAGAGCTTCCCTTACGACGAGACGCGCGACCAGCTGGAGGCTATCGCCGACATCAAGGCCGACATGGAGGCGCCCAAGCCCATGGATCGCCTGCTCTGCGGCGACGTGGGTTTCGGCAAGACCGAGGTTGCCCTGCGCGCGGCGTTTAAGTGCGTGGACTCCGGCCGCCAAGTCATGGTGCTCTGCCCCACGACCATTCTGGCCCAGCAGCACTACGAGACGTTCTTTGAGCGCTTTGCCCCGTTTGGCCTCGAGGTCGAAGTGCTCAGCCGCTTCCGCACCCCGGCGCAGCAGAAGCGCGCGCTCAAGGCGTTTGCCGAGGGCACGATTGATGTGCTCATCGGCACGCATCGTCTGCTTTCGGCCGATGTGAACCCCAAGAACCTGGGCTTGGTGATCATTGACGAGGAGCAGCGCTTTGGCGTGCAGCACAAGGAGCAGCTCAAGAACCTGCGCGAGCAGATTGACGTGCTCACGCTTTCGGCAACGCCGATTCCGCGAACCATGCAGATGGCCACGAGCGGCGTGCGCGACATGAGCCTGATCACGACGCCGCCGACCGGGCGCCGCCCCGTAATCGTGCACGTGGGAGAGTACGACCCCGACGTGGTGAGCGCGGCGATTCGCCTGGAGGTGGGCCGCGGCGGTCAGGTGTACTACGTGTCCAACCGCGTCAAGACCATCGACGACGCCGTGGCGCGCGTGCACGAGGCCGCGCCCGAGGCGCGCGTGGGCGTAGCGCACGGCAAGATGAGCCCGCGCGAGGTCGAGGATGTGATGATCGAGTTCGCGACCAAAAAGATCGACGTACTCATCGCCACGACCATCGTGGAGAGCGGCATCGACAACGCGACCGCCAACACGCTCATCATCGAGGACTCGCAGCGCCTGGGTCTGGCACAGCTCTACCAGCTCAAGGGCCGTGTGGGCCGCTCTGCCACGCAGGCCTACGCGTACTTTATGTTCCCGGGCGAGCTGCCGCTCACCGAGGAGGCGACGGCGCGCCTGACCGCACTTTCCGAGTTCCAGGACCTGGGCAGCGGCATGCGCATCGCCATGCGCGACCTGGAGATTCGCGGTGCCGGCTCGCTTATGGGAGCCGAGCAGCACGGCAACCTGTCGAGCGTGGGCTTTGACCTGTTTACGCAGATGCTGGGCCAGGCCGTGGCTGAGGCGCGCGGCGATGACGACGCCGGCGTGGAGGCGGCGAGCGTGGGTATTAACCTGCCGGCCGACTACTTCTTGTCCGAGGAGTACCTGCCGGCGGTGGATCAGCGCGTGCTCGTGTACCGTAAGCTCGCGGCGGCCGAGGACCTAGAGAGCATCGATGAGGTGCAGGAGGAGACCGAGGCTGCGCATGGCGAGCTGCCGTTGGCGGGACTCAACCTGTTCAATCGCGCACGAATCCGCATTCGTGGCGAGCGCCTGGGGCTCGAAAGCGTCACGCTCAGTGGCGGACGCATCACGTTTTTGGGCGTCGACGTGCCCAAGAAGGTGGCCTTTGAGCTTAAGACCCGCTATGGCGCGGTGAACTTCCCCAAGAGCCGCAAACTGTCGGTGCCCTACAAGGCGGGCGCCGGTGCGGGCAGCGGCTTGGGCCGCGGTCTCGACGCCAACGACGGCACCGGCCCGGTGGCCGCGGCGCTCATGCTGCTGCAGCAGTTGGGTGCTAGCGACGACGACTAGCGGGTCGACGCTGCAAACGCTCCATTTGGGCAATCTGACCCTCACTCGTCGGTCGCGTACGCAAGTACGCTTCTCTCCTTCTTCGGGCCACCTTGCCACAAATGGAACGTTTTCGCTCACTTATGCTCAACCTGTAAGGGTATTTATGGGACAAAGCTATCTTTGCCCCACCACGTTGCGGGTCGACCCTTCGCCCGACCGAAAGGAAAGCATGTTCGGATACAT
This sequence comes from Coriobacteriaceae bacterium, assembly GCA_025992755.1. Classification (GTDB taxonomy): domain Bacteria; phylum Actinomycetota; class Coriobacteriia; order Coriobacteriales; family Coriobacteriaceae; genus Collinsella. Next base: position 1,954,317 of record DAJPGF010000001.1, on the reverse strand, counting down.
CTATAAGAAAGATGTCGCCATTATCGCGGTTGTCCTGTGCCTTTGTCTGGGCGTGGGCAGCTTCTTCGATTACCAGATCTCGAGCGCGCTGTTCAACATCGGCAGCATGTACGGCCGCTTTATCGAGGCCGCCGGCGAGCTGCCGTTCGAGCTGACGGCAAGCGTCGCGGGCGTTATGCTCGTGCGCGCGGTGCGTCCCGACTCCGGGGGGAGCAAATGGCTCGCCGTGCTCGGCATCCTCGTCAACGTTGGCCTGGCCGGCTACGAGATCGTCTCGTCCCCGAAGGTTGGCGGCAAACTCATTGCCGTTCAGCTGGTACTGACGTTTGTGCTGGTCATCGCTGCCAACCTTATCGTCTATCGCCTCACGCGCACGACCGAGCCCGGCGAGCTCACGCGCTGGGCGTTGATGGTACTTGCCGTGTGGGTCGTTCAGGCCATTATCCTCAACGTGATCGTCAAGCCGCTGTGGTCGCGCCCGCGCATGCGCGTGATCGAGGTGACGCCGGGGCTCGATTTTCAGCCGTGGTGGGTGATCGGTAACCCCGACAAGTGGGCCTTTATTGCCGCCGGCGTGATCAAGGACGGCTTCAAGTCGTTTGCGAGCGGACATACGGCGCACGCGGCGATCGGCCTTATGCTCGCCGGGCTTCCCGCGGCGGCCTTTAAGGAAAAACCGTCGCGCCGTCGCGTGGTCTTTTGGGCGGCGGTTGTGGTCGCGGCGCTCGTCGCCTTTGGCCGCATCGTGATCGGAGCGCATTTTTTGAGCGACGTGAGCTGCGGCTTTGCCCTGGTACTGGCACTTGAGTGTCTTGCCGCGCGCATTGCCTATCCCAACGGCGTACAATAGCCCCGTTTGAATCATCGGGCCCGTGCCCGGCTAGAGAGGATTGCCATGCTTGCGTTTAACAACGACTATTCCCACGGTGCGCATCCGGCAGTGCTGCAGGCGCTCGTCGATACCAACATGGAGCCGCAGCCCGGCTACGGTACCGATGCACACACCGAGCGTGCCAAGCAACTTATTCGCGAGGCCTGCCAGGCCCCCGATGCCGACGTGTTTTTTCTGGTGGGCGGCACGCAGGCCAACGCGACGGTGATTGATATGCTGCTCGCGCCCTACCAGGGCGTTGTTGCCGCCGAGACCGGTCATGTTGCCTGCCACGAGGCGGGCGCCATCGAGTTTGGCGGCCACAAGGTGCTCACCATCCCCGGCTACGAGGGCAAGATGCACGCCGAGGACCTCGAGAACTATATCCAGGTGTTCTACGAAAACGAGAGCTACGAGCACACGGTGTTCCCGGGCGCCGTGTACGTGAGCCTATCGACTGAGTACGGCACGCTGTACTCCAAGGCCGAGCTCGCGACGATTCACGCGGTGTGCCAGAAGAGCGAGATTCCGCTGTTTGTGGATGGCGCCCGCCTGGCCTATGCACTGGCGGCCGATGAGTGCGACATTACCCTGCCCGAGCTGGCGCAGCTGTGCGACGTGTTCTACATCGGCGGCACCAAGTGCGGCGCGCTCTGCGGCGAGGCCGTGGTGTTTTGCGGCATGCACGCTCCGGCGCATCCCATTCCGCGCATTAAGCAGCACGGTGCGCTGTTGGTCAAGGGCCGCCTGACGGGCGTCCAGTTTGAGGCGCTCTTTACCGATGGCCTGTATTTTGAGATTGGTCGACAGGCGATTGAGACGGCCCAGGCGCTACGCCGTGTGCTGCACGAGCGCGGCTACCAGTTCTTCTTGGAGACGCCCACAAACCAGCAGTTTGTGATTCTGCCCAACGAGGACATGGCCCGCATTCGCGAGCATGCCTCGATCGAGTACTGGGAAAAGTACGACGAGACCCACACGGTGGTGCGCTTTTGCACCAGCTGGGCCACGACGCAGGAGGACATCGACGCGTTGGCGGCTGTCCTGTAGCCTGATGTAATGACGAGGGGCCGCCTTGCGCCGGGTTTGGCGCAGGGTGGCCTTTGCTTTTGGGGGAGAAGGGTTGTATGACCGAGATGTCCGAGCCGACGATTCGCCTGGCGACGCCCGAAGACGCGCCGGCGTTGCTTGCCATCTATGAGCCGTATGTGCGCCAGACGGCGATTACCTGCGAATACGAGGTGCCGAGCGTTGAGGAGTTCGCCGGGCGCATCGAGCGTACGCTCAAGCGCTATCCGTATTTGGTGATGGAGCTGGAAGGGCGTCCGGTAGGCTATGCCTATGTGAGCCCGCTCAACAGCCGCGAGGCATACGACTGGTCGGTCGAGACGTCGATCTACCTGGCGCGCGACGTGCGCCACGGCGGGCTGGGCCGCAAGCTGCACGATGCGCTCAAGCAGTGCCTGATTGCGATGGGCATCACCAACATGTGCGCCCTCATCGCCGTGCCGCACGACAGGGACGACGAGTATCTGACGCACAACAGCCAAGACTTCCATGCCCATATGGGGTATCGCCTGGTGGGTGCCTTCGACCGCTGCGCCCAAAAGTTCGGCCGCTGGTACGACATGTGCTGGATGGAGCTGGTCCTGGCCGAGCGCACGCCCAACCAACCTAAGCCAACCTGGTTCCCCGACCTCCCCAAACCTACCATTTAGGGACAGGTTTATTTTGGCAGGTTAGCCGATGGGCTCGGTGTATTTGGCACGGTCGGTGCGCTGGATGCGCTTGGAGACATGGAGCGGTCGGCCGTCGGTGTCGTAGACGTAGTCGGTGATCAGGATCAGCGCCTGCCCGCGCTCGACGTTGAGCAAAAACGCCTCGTTTTGCGAGGCATAGCACACCTCAAAGGTCTTATGCCCCTGTGCCGGCGCGCGATGGAATTCCTGGCGCAGCGTGGCGTAGAGCGAACCGTTGATATCGCGATCGATGAGTGCTTCAAAGCTCGGTGGTAGATAGGTGGTCTCCAGGCACAGCGGCGCATCGTCCAGATAACGCAGGCGGACAAGTTTGACGAGCTTGCTGCCCACGGCGACATCGAAGAACTTGGCCGCATTGCCCGCGGCCTTGGCAAAGCCCGAGTCCACCGTGCGCGTGGTGGGCTTCATACCCTGACCCTGGACCTGTGTCGTGTAGCTCGAAAACACCAGGTTGTTCTCGTGGAGCGCCGGCGTGTCGGCCACAAAGGCGCCACGCCCGCGCTCGGTGCGCACCAGGCCCTCATCAACGAGCACCTTAAGGGCGTGGCGTACGGTGCTGCGCGACAGCCCCGATTCGTCCATGAGTTCCATCTCGGACGGCAGCTTGTCTCCGCGTGCATAGGTACCGGAGGCGATGCGGTCGCGCAGCATGCCCGCCAAGCGCTCGTATTGGGTCAGTCTCTTTTTAGATGAAGCGTTCATGCGATCAACCTGTATCTAACCTGTATGCGTATCTAATCAAGCATGTATTCAATACAACAACAAAACCGCTGGTAGCAAGTTATCGAAAACCGTATCAGCAAATTTTCTAAGACAAATATAGCATACAACTAGTCGACATAACCAAAACATGTATGTAACTTGTATGCCATCGAGAGCATCAAACGAGAAGAAAGGCTGATGCACGATGACTACTCAGGAACAGGTTAAGGACGTCGTCTCTCAGGTTTTGGCCGACAAGGCAGACAAGGGCGGCATCAAGCGCGTCGTGTGGATTGGCGCCGGCGGATCCAACGGCGGCAACTATCCTGCCCAGTACTTTATGGAGCACGAGGCCACGCAGGTCGTGAGCTCCAGCTACACCAGCAATGAGTTCGTGCACGCAACTCCTGCCTACGTTAACGAGAACACCCTGGCCGTCGTCGTGTCCATGCGCGGCACCAAGGAGACCATCGTCGCCGCCCAGGTCGCCAAGGACCACGGCGCCAGCACCATCGCCATCTATGTTGACGAGTCCGGCCTCACCGAGGTCTGCGACTACAAGATCCAGTACGACAGCCTGGCCGTCGACGAGTCCTGCATGGGTCGCACCAACTCTGCCGTCGTGACCATGATCGCCATGGAGCTTACGCAGCAGACCGAGGGCTATGCCGAGTACGAGACCGCTATGGCCGCGTTCGACTTGGTCGACCCCATCTATCGCAAGGCCGTCGAGTACACCCGTCCGCTCGCTGCCAAGTGGGCCGAGCAGAACGCCGACAAGCCCTGCATCAACGTCATGGCCCAGGGCCCGCTCTTTGGTGCCGCCTACGTCTTTAGCATCTGCAACGTGCAGGAAATGCTGCAGATCGACTCCTGCACCATCAACACCTGCGACTTCTTCCACGGCCCCTTCGAGATCCTAGACAAGCGCACCTCGCTGTTCCAGCTCATCAGCGTCGGCCGCAGCCGCTGCAACGACGAGCGCGGCATCCGCTTCGTCAACCAGTACGGTGGCGAGCGCGTCTATCAGCTCGACGCCAAGGAGCTCGGCCTCAACGACATCAAGGACAGCGTGAGCGAGTACTTCAACCACCTGATCTTTGCCCCGATTCTCAACAACGTGTATATGCGCGCACTCTCTGCCGTCACCCACAAGGACTACATGACGCGCCGCTACATGTGGAAGCTGGACTACTAGGGGTATTAGTTCCGCCGTTCTACCGAACGGCGGACCAGCCGACGCTGCGCGCCCGGCATTTGGCCAATCTGCCGTTCAATTTCAAAGGCGCGACCAAAAGGTCAGCGCCTTTTCATTTCACGGCACCTTGGCTTAAATGACGGGCGCTCGCTGATGTTGCCAAAACGTCGGCGTCGCCGTGCTTGTTAAGGGATTGGCGCATTGGGGACAGGTTACGTTACACCAAGTTGGCGCATATGAACCTGATCCCTTTGCACCAATGGGTTGTAGCGGTAGAGCAGATTTTCCCGTCTGCCGATTTGTGCCTTGAAAAATGTATATAACGACTATAACGTAGTACGAAACATATTGGAAACGATACCGAGGAGGCTGCGTTGAAGAAAAGCAATCTGGGCTATGTGCTGGTGCTGATCGCCGCGCTTATGTGGGGCACCATCGGAATCTTTGTTAACGGAATATCGGCCCTGGGTGTTTCGTCTCAGAGCATGGCGGCCTTTCGCCTGTTGTCGGGTGCCGTCTTAATGGCTCCGGTCTTGGCATTTATGGGTTGCCAGGGAGGTGCTCGTGAGGGAAAAGCCTCGGGTCCCATGGCATTGTTCAAGGCAAGTCCTAAAGAGCTTGTTCCCTGCGCGCTTGTCGGTATCGTCGGTTTAGCCGTCGCCAACACCTGCTATTACGAGTGCATGGGCGAGGTGGGCATGTCCACGGCCTCGGTGCTGCTCTACACCTCGCCGGTGTTTGGCGTCGCGCTCGGCCGCGTGCTTTATCGCGAGGACGTGACCCCCAACAAGCTCGTCGCCATCGTCTTTAACATTGTGGGTTGCGTGCTCGCGGTGACGAGCGGCGACCTGTCTGGTTTCCATTTCTCGACTTGGGGCGTCGCGTCGGGTGTGATCGCCGGACTTTGCGGCGCGTTGCTGGCTGTGTTTAGCCGCATGGCCACCAAGACGCTGCATCCGCTGGCGGTGACGTTTTGGGGCTTTGTTTTTGGCGGATGCTTTATGGCGGTGCTTTCGGCTCCGTGGTCCGATGTAGCCGCGGCAATGTCCCCGCAACTCATTCTGCTGTTCGCAGGCTTTGGCTTTATTCCGACGGCTCTTGCGTACATCTTCTATATGCAGGGCCTTTCGATGGATCTTGAGACATCGAAGGTGCCGGTCGTGGCTTCGTTCGAAACCGTGGCGACCGTTCTGGTCGGTATTGGCATCTACGCCGAGCCCGCTGGCGCGATCAAGGTCCTGGGCATCGTGCTGGTGCTCGCGTCCATCCTGATTATGAATACCGACTTCTCCAAGCTGCGCAACAGCGTCATTGCCAAACGTATTGTCGAGAGCATGACCTTTAAGCCCAACGCGTGGTGGACCGAAAAATCTCAGGATATGGATCTGTTCCGCGAGCGCACGGGCATCGCGCTGGAGCCCACCGTGCAGGAAAGCCCCTGGTACTTCGTGCGATAGGGGATTGGCGAGGCGTCTGATCTGGGGTTATCCAGCCAGCGCCGGTCTACCTAGCTCCAACGTTTCAAGTAGGTTAAACCCGTCAACGGTCGATTTTCACCCGCGAACGGTCTTTATACTAATTAGCAATATAAGCAACGTATAAGACGTTATAATGACCATAACGAAAAGGAGGAGGCAAGATGAATCAGATCATTCTCGCATCTCATGGCGGCCTGGCCGCAGGCGCCAAAGACACGCTCGAGATGGTTCTCGGCGACGTGTCGAACGTCCACGTCGTGTCGCTTGCTCGTGACGACAAGGAGCCCATCACCAATAAGGTGGACGCCATGATCGCCACGTTCAACGCGGACGACACCGTCTATGTGCTGACCGATATGCTCGGCAGCTCGGTCAACAACAACATGGTCGAGCTTTCCAAGAACGGCACGAAGTTCACGGTTGTCAGCGGTTTCAACATCCCGCTGGCGCTCACGCTCGCTATGAGCCCCGTCCCCGTCAAGGGCGCCGAGCTCGCGGCCCTTATCAATGAGGCCCGCACCGGTCTGACCAACCCCAACGCACCGGTCGAGGCCGCCGCGGCTCCCGCCAAGAAGGCCAAGGCGTCCCGTCACAGCTCCGGTCCCGCCAAGATCGTCCTCGCACGTCTTGACTACCGTCTGCTGCACGGCCAGGTCGTCTTTACCTGGACCACCAAGGTTCAGGCCGAGCGTATCATCGTCGTCGACAACGCTGCCGCCAACGATGACATCAAGAAGGGCGCTCTTAAGCTGGCCAAGCCCCAGGGCGTGCGCCTGAACGTCTTCACCGTCGAGCGTGCCCTCGCCAAGATGGATAAGCTCAACACCCTCGGCGAGCGCGTCATGTTCGTCTTTGGCAACACTGCCGAGATGCTGCAGTTCTGCCAGGGCTACAAGCTCGACGCCATCAACCTGGGCGCCACCGCCAACCACGACGGTGCCGATCAGGTCGGCGGTAAGGACAGCTCCGTCTTCCTCGACGCCACCCAGAAGGCCGACGTCAACCAGCTGCTCGACATGGGCATTAAGCTCTACGTCCAGCAGACCCCTACGTATCAGAGCGTCGACATCGACGCCAAGCTGTAATCAACCAGGCTTTTGCCTGACTGAAAGGAGAAGGGTATGAATACGTTCATCAGTGCGGTGCTCGTCGGCCTCGTCGGCGTGTTCTGCATGTGGGACTCCCGCCTGCTCGGTCGTCTTAACTTCGAGCAGCCCCTCGTTGGCGCTACGCTCGTCGGTCTGCTGCTGGGCGATGTGCCCACCGGCCTTGCCGTCGGTGCCGCCGTCGAGCTCGTGTCCATGGGCCTGGTGCAGGTCGGCGCCGCCGTTCCGCCCGATATGGTCCTGGGCGGCATCGTGGCCGCTGCCTTTGCGTGCCTGACCGATGCTTCCGCCGAGACCGCCATGACGATCGCCATCCCGGTCGCCGTCCTGGGTCAGCTCCTCGGCATCGTGTTCCGTTCCATCATCGCCGCCCTCACCCATGTGGCAGATAGCGCGATCGATAACGGAAAGTTCAAGACCGCCTACCGTATGCACATCTGCGCCGGCTCTGGTCTGTACGCCGTCATGTACTTCCTGCCGATCTTCCTCGCCGTCTTTGTTGGCACCGACCTGGTTCAGGCCATCGTCAACATGGTTCCCGAGTGGCTGTCCACTGGTCTTAACGTTTCGACCAAGATCATGACCGCCTACGGCTTGGCCCTGCTGCTCACCATGATGATCAAGAAGGGCATGACTCCGTTCCTGTTCATCGGCTTCCTGCTCGCCGCTTACCTCAACCTGTCCGTCATCGCGGTCGCTCTGATCGGTGTGTGCCTGGCTGTCGTCTTCATGGGCTTCAAGTTCAACGGTTCCCATGCAGCCGCCGGTGTCGATTCCGACTACGATCCGCTCGAAGACGACGAAGACTAAGGAGGAACACACTATGGCAACCGCAACCAAGGACGTGTCCCTGAACAAGAAGGTCAGCCAGTTCTTCTGGCGCTCCTGGGCCATCCAGGCCTCTTGGAACTACGAGCGTCAGATGAACATGGGCTTCCTCTACGGCATGGTTCCCACGCTCGATCGCCTCTATCCGGATGAGTCCGACCCCAAGCAGCTCGCTGCTAAGAAAGAGGCTTACCACCGTCACATGGCGTTCTACAACTGCACCCCGCAGACGAGCGCTTTCATCCTGGGCCTCTCCGCCTCCATGGAGGAGGAGTACGCCAAGGATCCCGAGAACTTCGATCCCGATTCGATCAACGCGGTCAAGACCTCCCTCATGGGTCCGCTTTCCGGCATCGGTGACTCCTTCTTCCAGGGCACCATCCGCGTTATCGCCTTTGGCCTGGGCGTTCAGCTGGCTCAGCAGGGCTCCATCATGGGCCCGATCCTGGCCATGCTCATCTCCATCGTCCCCTCTGTGCTGATCACTTGGTTCGCAGCCAAGATGGGCTATCAGGGCGGCCACGAGTACCTGAGCAAGCTTCAGGGCGGCGATCTCATGGAGAAGCTCATGTATGTCTGCGGCATCGTGGGTCTTATGTCCGTGGGCGGCATGATCGCTACGCTGATCGGCGCCACCACCCCGCTGCAGTTCGCTGACGGCACCGTCGTTATCCAGGACATCCTGGACGGCATGATGCCCCAGATGATCTCCCTCGGCCTCACCGGCCTTATGTACTGGCTCATCAAGAAGAACGTCAACACCGGTTGGCTTCTCGTGATCGCCATCGTGGGCGGCATCGCCCTCTCCGCGGCCGGCATCCTGGCCTAGTCCCGACCAAGCGTCTAACCGCTTTCCCCGGGGGCCTGCCTGACATCCCATACCCCAGGCAGGCTCCCATCCCCAAAATGTGTCAAAGGGACTGTCCCTTTGACACATCCTCAACGGGCCGGCGACTCGGTCCAAATCACGGTAACCCTGCGAGCGCCCGGCAATGTGGCGCCGCAAAAAATCGAAAGGAATGTGTCAGATGTACGAGATCGACCTTAACCTCCCTAAGCAGATCGTCGCTGACGTCCTGTCCAACCACGAGATCCACAGCGTCGCCTTCGTCGGCTGCGGTGCTTCCATGTCCGACCTTTACCCCGCCAAGTACTTCCTGGCCAACAACACGGACAAGCTGAACGTTCAGATCTTCACCGCTAACGAGTTCAACTACGACACGCCTTCCTGGGTCAACGAGCACACCTTCGTGATCACCTGCTCCCTCGGTGGCTCCACGCCCGAGACCGTCGAGGCCAACAAGACCGCCAAGAAGCACAACTGCCCGGTCGTCTCCCTCACCAACAAGGCTGGCTCCGCTCTGACCGTCGACGCCGACCACGTCATCGTTCACGGCTTCCACGCCAACTACGCAGCCAAGTGCGAGAAGCCCGGCTACGCCATCGCTCTTGCTCTCGAGATCCTTCAGCAGACCGAGGGCTATGACCACTACGAGGACATGATCACCGGCCTCACCAACGTCTTCGACCTCTGCGAGAACGCCGCTCAGCACTGCAAGAAGCTCGCCAAGAAGTTCGCCGAGGACTTCAAGGACGACAAGATGATTTACTTCATGGCCTCTGGTGCCTCCGAGAAGATGGCTTATTCTCACGCCGCCTTCCTGTTCACCGAGATGCAGTGGATCGACGCCGCCGCCTACAACACCGGCGAGTACTTCCACGGCCCGTTCGAGGTTTCCACCGAGGGCAAGCCTTACGTCTTCTTCATGTCCGATGGCGCTACCCGTCCGATGGACGCCCGCGCCCTCACCTTCCTTGAGCGCATGGGTGCCAAGGTCGCTCTGATCGACTCCAAGGACTACGGCCTGGCCGACGCCGTGCCCGCGAGCGTCATCACCTACTTCAACCCGCTGCTGCACCTCGCCGTTATGCGCGAGTACGGCAACCAGATCGCCGAGGCCCGTCAGCACCCGCTGACCATGCGTCGCTACATGTGGAAGCTTTCCTACTAATCACAAGTAAGTAGACCTTACGGGTTGATTGAGAGGGGATGGGGTTTGCGCCCCATCCCCTTTTTTGCTCTGGGGAGGGCGTGTCTGTCGCGTCATAAAACCCCAGATAAAACCTACCAAAATAAACCTGTCCCTTTTTGGCAGGTGGGAGGAGATGCGTATGATCAAGGCAGTGCTGTTTGACATGGACGGCGTGCTGGTCGATACCGAGTGGTTCTACAACCGTCGCCGCGTGGCGTTTATGGAAGAGAAGGGCTTCCACTTTGACGAGATCCCCGATCTTTCGGGGTCTAACGAGCCTGCCATTTGGGAGGCGCTGGTGCCCGACGATGTTGAGCTGCGCGAGCGTCTGCGCGTGGAGTACAAGCAGGTCTATAGCCCGGATCACCCCGTTCCGTATGCCGAGCTGCTCAACGAGCAGACGGAGCCGGTGATGCGTGAGCTGCACGAGCGCGGCGTGAAGTGCGCCATCGCGAGCTCGTCCTATCGCGAGCTTATTGACGAGCTGGTGGAGATTGCCGGCATTGCCGATGTGCTGGATTACACCATCAGCGGCCACGAGTGCAGCGCGTTTAAGCCCGATCCCGAGATCTACCTGCGTGCCATGGAGGCGCTGGGGGTGGAGCCTGTCGAGTGCCTGGTTATCGAGGATTCGCCTATGGGAATCGAGGCTGGCAAACGTTCCGGCGCCCGCGTCCTGGCGCTGCGTCCGCACGAGGGCGTCAACCTCGATCAATCGCGTGCCGATGCCGTCATCGATAATCTGACCGACATTTTGGCCGCTTTGTAGTGCCAATCCGCCGCGAGAAGCATTGGTTCACGCGTCTTTTGCTGCGGATTGGCTTAATTTGTCCTCTATTTGGATTCGTTTGGCTTCGATTCGGACTAAGTGAGTAGACTTTTTGGTGCAGTACGAGCACAAAGTGCATCTGCTCTAGCAAAACCGCAGGTCACAGGGGTGGCGGTTTTGGGTGTGCTCGGCAGATCGTAAAAAGTCTACTCACTTGTAATTTGGGCCTTTGGTCGTGGAGGCTGTTGGTCCCGCTTTGGTTGTCGAGAGAGGGTGAATTGAAGCGCCCCCGCACGCTCCATGCTACAATCGCGGGCATGCCCCACAACTATATCTGCCTTCGAAAGGAACCTACGTGGCGAACGCCATCGATCAGCTCACGGACCGCGTGCTCGTGCTCGGCCGTCTCACCATCGTCCGCCGTGCCATTACTGCCGTGGCGGTCACAATTTCCGCCGTTCTCCAGACATTTCTGATCCAGGCGTTCATCCAGCCCGCCGACCTGCTTCCGAGCGGTCTTACCGGCGTCGCGGTCCTGCTCGATCGCGTTACCTCGCTCGGCGGTGTTCACATCGACATCTCGCTCGGTATGCTCGCGCTCAACATCCCCGTGGCGCTCCTATGCTGGAGCGGCATTAGCAAGCGCTTCGTCATCTTCTCGATGATGCAGGTCGTGCTCTCATCGCTGTTCCTTAACGTCTTTCACTTCGCGCCGTTTTTGGGCGACAAGATCATGCTCATCATTTTTGGCGGCGTGGTCTCGGGTCTGGGCGCTGCCATCGCGCTTAAATCCGGCGCATCCACCGGCGGCACCGATTTTATCGCGCTGTGGGTTTCCAACCACACGGGCAAGACCATCTGGGGCGTCATCTTTGGTTTCAATTGCTTTATCCTGGCGATCTTTGGTTTTATGTTTGGTTGGGACAAGGCGGCGTATTCCATTGTCTTCCAGTTTATTTCGACCAAGACCATCGACAGTTTTTATCGTCGCTACGACCGCGTGACGCTGCAAATCACGACGCGCAAGGCAGACGAGGTCATGACCGCCTATGTTGACCATTTTCAGCACGGCATTAGCTGCGCCGAGGTCATCGGCGGATACAGCCGCGAAAAGATGTGTCTGCTGCACACCGTTGTCTCGACCTACGAGAGCCAGGACATTATCAAGCTGGTGTGCGACGTTGATCCCGGCGCCGTGATCAACGTGTTCCATACGCTCAACTTTGTGGGCGGCTGGTGGGGCGGTCATGTCGACGAGCCCATGCCCACGGCCGTTCCCGATCCCGACAAGCCCGCACGCATGGCCAGCAGGCAGGCGCGCCTCAGCGAGCAGGACAGCCTGCAGCAGGACGACGGCAGGTAGAGGGTTGGCATTTTGCCGGCACGGCGCAATCCTGTCCGCTTGAGCCTCCCGAAAGCCTCGCTGCTTTCGGGAGGCCTTCGTTTGCCCAGTTAAAACCTACCAAAATGAAGCTGTCGCTTTTTGGTAGGGAGGGTGTATCGTTTTATCATTATGAGGTAACATGAAACTAGACGTTATATACGTATTAGTTATTTCGATATTTTGATAAGAGTAATTAGATATGCCTGCACCCAAAAATGCACCGCTTTACCAGCAGATTTATGACGAAATCAAAGATGCGATCGAGAAAGGTGTTTATGCACCCAAGGAGCGTATTCCGTCCGAGCTCGAGCTAGCCGAGCAGTACGACGTGAGCCGCATTACGGTGCGCCGCGCCGTCGAGGAGCTGTGCTCCGATGGCTACCTGGTTAAGCAGCAGGGCCGTGGCACCTTTGTCTCCACGCCGCACATCAATCGCCAGTTTCACGCCTCGACGCTGCAGACGTTTACCGCGCTGTGTGCCGGCAACGGCATGAAGGCCGGTGCGCACGTGATCGATCGCCAGATCGTTCCGGCGCGCCAAAACGAGATGGAGTTCTTTGGCCTGCAGAAGGATGCGCTGCTGCTGCATATCAAGCGCGTGCGTACGGCCGACGGCGAGCCCATCTTTGAGGAGAACATCTTTGTGCCGTTTGATGCCTACCGTGAGCTGTTGACGGCCGATCTTGAGGACAAGTCGATTTTTGCCGAGGTCGAGCGTGTTGGCGGAACGCCGATTGTTTCGGTTGGCTACCGCACGGTCGAGGCCGTTCGTGCCAATACCGAGCAGGCGGCCGAGCTGGGCATTGCTCCGCACGATCCGCTGCTCAACCTGCGTGCCGGCTTCACGGGTCCCAATGGCGAGCCGGTCCTGATGGGTAAGCAGTACTACGTGGGATCGCGCTACGTTATGGTCATGTAGCTCTAGTTGCGCGGTTTTCCAAACCGCGCAACGGCTCGACGCTGCAAGCCCGCCAGAGCGGCAATCTGCCTTTCAACTTCGGCGGCATGACCAGAAGGTCAATGCCGCCTTGTTTCGAGGCACCTTGCTCGCCCTGGCGGGCTTTCGCTCATATGACCCAATCCGCTGTCAAGAGCCACAATGGCCCCGCCGACCGCTTGCAATCGGTCGGCGGGGCCTGCCGTTAACCCGTCCCGGTCCGCCCCCGGCATGTCATCGACGCCTTCGGCTCAGTCTCATATCCGCGGATACCGTTCTGCCGGCCCGCACTCCATTCCTTCGGCGGGGTTCCCCAAGTCTGTCGAGGCGCATGCGGAGGGCCCCGCGCGCACAGCGAAATAGGGGGTATCCCCGAAGGCCGCCCGGCTCGCCGGGACGGGGGCTATGTCTATTCCGCGCCCTCCCGGCACATCATGCCGAGGGCCCAGAGCCACCTCACGAGCTCGGCCGCGGTGGCCGCGTTGGCCTTCGCCGCGGGCATGCCGCGGGCGAGCATCTCCTCGCGCCGCCGCAGGAGCCGCTCGGACCCCTTCCTCCCGTGCATCCTTATCTCGAGGGGCACGCCCGTGTCCCTCGGCATGAGCTTCGGCTGGTGCCGTGCCGCGGCGTAGCACCATGAGCCCTCAACGGCCAGCTTCCTCACGAGCGCGTTGCCCGCGCCGCTGATGCCTCCGAGCCGCACGGAGTCGCCACTCGACCTCTGACTCGGCGCGAGGCCGAAATAGGCCGTGACCTGCCTTCCGGAACGGAACCTCGTGAAGTCGCCGACCTCGGCCGAGAAGGCTGCGGCCAGCGCGAAGGCGCAGCCCTTGATCGACTGGAGGGCGGCCACCTCCGCGGCGATCGGGCTGGCATCCACGGCGGCCCTGTACTCGGAGAGCAGGTCCGCCCGGGCCTCCGCCGCGGCCTCGACCTCGTTCCTCAGGGCGGCGAGCGTCCGAACCCCGCCGTCGTCCTCCGGCCTGACCTTGTCGAGCCACCTCAGGAAGTCGTAGGTCCAGTACTTCCTCGGGTTGCCGGCGGGCGTGGTGCCGCCGTAGACGAACCCCCGCTTTGCGAGGAAGGCGAGCAGCCGCTGCTTGGCGGTCGCCAGGCGCGCGGTCGCCCCGTCGTAGGCGCCGGCGAGGTCCCTGATGCCTTCGACCTCGGGGGAGGGGACCCATACGGGGGAGATGTCGTGGGCGAGTATCGCCTTGGCCATCCTGGCGGCGTCGTTCCTGTCGTTCTTGGAGGCCGAGTCGGCGGCCGACCTGGGGATCTTCGAGACTGCGGCGACGACGCACTCGACGCCGAGCCCGGCGAGCTCCCTTTGCGGGGCGAAGCCGAGGTAGCCGCTCTCGTAGGCCGCGAGCGACGGCCCGGGGAACCCATCCATCCACCCGGCGATCTCGCCCCAGGGGTTGCCGGGGAACCTCCTCGTCACGGCCTCGCCGGTGTCCGCGTCGAGGGCGCAGACGGTGGTCGACCTCAGGTGGACGTCCATCCCGAACGCGGTAGAATACTTTAGCATGGGAGCCTCCCAACCTCGTTGCGGCGCGGCTGCGCCTATGGCACTTCAACATCATTGTCGCAGCCCCGACCCGCGGTCACGAGCGGGGGCTCCTATCTTTTTAGTGCCCTCGGATTGGGTCATAGTGTCTGTCGTTGCCAAAACATCGGCGTTGCCGGGCCGGCACTTGGGGACGTTCCTTTTCTGCCGGCACCTGGGGACACTCCTTAGCCGTTGGGGGCGTTCTTAAACGACTGGTCTGGGCGGCGGCCGTGTGCTGCTGTCCGCGTGGCGGCGTATAATCGACGGCAGATGACTTGAACGTTAGGAAACCATGACCGATAGCATGCAGCAGATGGCGCTCGACACGCTCGGCGCCTATTTTGGCTACACCTCGTTTCGCCCGGGACAGGACCGCATGGTCGATGCGATCCTTGCCGGTCGTGATGCGCTGGGTGTTATGCCCACGGGCGCCGGCAAGTCCATTTGCTACCAGGTGCCCGCGCTCATGCTGCCCGGCATCACCTTTGTGGTGAGTCCGCTGCTGTCGCTTATGGAGGACCAGACCCGTGCGTTGCTCGCGGCGGGTGCGCGACCCAGCTATCTCAACTCCAGCCTTACTCCGGCCCAGCAAAACACCGTGCTCAAGCGGGCGCGCGAGGGCCGCTACCAGCTTATGTACGTGGCGCCCGAGCGCTTGCTCGAGCCGCGTTTTTTGGCCTTTGCGCAGGAGGCTGCGGGTTCCGCCGGCATTGGCGTGCCGCTCGTGGCCATTGACGAGGCCCACTGCGTAAGCCAATGGGGTCAGGATTTCCGCCCCGCCTACCTGCAGATTCGCGAGTTCATCGATTCCCTGCCGCAGCGCCCCATCGTGGCGGCCTTTACCGCTACGGCGACCGAGCGTGTGCGTGCGGACATTCAGCAGATGCTTGGCCTGCAAAACCCCGCGACGGTAGTGACGGGCTTCGATCGCAAGAATCTCTACTTTGGTTGCGAGGAGATGGGCGACAAGGCCAAGACTGCCTGGGTGCGCGACTACGTGATCGCGCATTCGAGCGAGAGCGGCATCGTGTATTGTTCGACACGCAAGACAGTTGATGCGCTGGCGGGCGAGCTTGCCGAGGCGCTGGGCCCTAGCGGCATTCGCGTTGGCCGCTACCATGCCGGCATGGGCAACGACGCCCGTCGCCAAAGCCAGCGCGCCTTTATCGACGACGATATCCAGGTGATGGTTGCCACCAACGCCTTTGGCATGGGCATCGACAAGCCCAACGTGCGCTACGTGATCCACAACAACGTGCCCGAGAGCATCGAGGCCTACTACCAGGAGGCGGGCCGCGCCGGCCGCGATGGCGACCCGGCAAGCTGTCACTTGCTGTGGAACGGCAACGATTTTCGCATGCGCCGCTTCCTGATCGATCGCGGCGATGCTGCCGATGAGGCGCTCGACGACGAGCAGCGCGCGTGGGCGCTCCAGAATCGATATCGTCTGCTCAGCCAGATGGAGGGCTACTGCAATACCACTGGCTGCCTGCGCGAATACATGCTGCGCTACTTTGGCGACGAGGCCGCGGCCGAGCATGCTGCTTCGGCTGGCGCGGGCGGCGCCGCCATGGACGACGTCGAGGGCTGCGGCAACTGCAGCAATTGCCTCACGCAGTTCGAGGTCGAGGACGTCACCGATATGGCCCGCGCTGCCGTGCGCTATGTGGCCACGCGTCCCATGCGCTTTGGCAAGTCGCTGATCGCCGACGTGCTCCACGGCGGCAACACCGAGCGCATTCGCCAGATGCATCTGGACGAGGACCGCGGCTACGGTGAGCTGTCGAGCGAATCGGTCGGGCGCATCAAGGACATCATCGGCCAGCTGTGCGGGCGGGGCTACCTGGCCACCTTGCAGGGCCAGTATCCGGTCGTGGGCCTTGGCCCGCGTGCCGGCGAGGTCGAGGACGAGGCGTTCGCCTTTACCGTTAAGCGTCGTGCGTCCAAGCGCAAGGCCTCGGCCCGCGCCCGCCGTGCGGTGGATCTGCTGCGCGAGGAGGCCGAGCTGGATCAGCGCCCGCGCGTGGGTGACGATGCCGAGCTGTTCGAGCGCCTGCGTGCCCTGCGCAAGGATATTTCGACCGAGCTGGAGATGGCGCCGTACATGGTCTTTTCCGACAAGGCTCTGCGCGGTCTGTGCCGCCTGCGCCCGCAGACGCGCGACGAGCTTGTCCAGGTCAGCGGCATCGGCGAGAAAAAGGCCGACGCCTTTGGCGAGCAGTTTATGGCGGCGATTGAAGAGTTTGAGTCCGAGCATGCACGGGATGGAGCGTAACGATGGTATCCGACGATAAAACCGAGCGCACTGAGGTATCCGCCGTGCCGCTGTACCAGCAGGTTATGGACGACCTAAAGGGCGAGATCGCGCGTGGCGTGTACGCATCCGGCTCGCGCATTCCTTCCGAGATGGAGCTCGCGAAGTACTACGGCGTGGGACGCATTACCGTGCGCCGCGCCATCGAGGAGCTGTCGCGCGCGGGGTATCTCAACCGCCAGCAGGGGAGGGGCACGTTTGTGTGCGCGCCCAAGCTCAAGCGCAAGATTCGCCAGAAGGGCGACGTTCAGAGCTTTACCGAGGGTTGTGCTGCCAACGACATGGTGGCCGGGGCACACCTGGTGTCGCGCACAGTGGTTGCGGCGACGCGTGAGGACGCGGCGTTTTTTGGGGTGGAACCCGGCTGCGAGCTCATCGTTGTCGAGCGCGTGCGCACGGCAGACGGCGTGCCCGTCATGCTCGAGAACAACGCCTTTGTGCTGGCCGACCATCCCTATCTGCAGACGCTTGCCGACAAGGACCTCGCGGACAATTCCATCTTTGCGCTCGTTGCCGAGCATTCGGGCCGCGCGCCGCTCAAGTCCGACCCCTGCACCGTGGAGATTGCGCTTGCCGATGCTCAGGCGGCCCCGCTGCTGGAGGTGCCGGTCGGCGAGCCGCTCTTCTATATGGAGGCGTACTTTACCGACGAGGACGAGCGGCCCCTGCTGCTCGGACGCCAAAAGATCGTGGGCTCGCGCTACGTGTTCGACATCTAACGTCTACAGATAGAACAATATAGAACAAATTTGGTGAAATGGCTTCACGGGCGTCGTCGTGCGTGCTATAAATAGGACAACATAGAATGACCGCAGGTACGAGCTGCCGTCGTTCAAAGCCGCCACACAAGGAGGAGCATCACCGTGAACGCACACGATCTGGTTCAGGAAATTATCGAGCGCAAGGGCAAGATTGAGAACGTCTTTTGGATCGCCTGCGGCGGTTCGATGATCGACCTGATGCCGGCTAACGAACTGCTCAAGCGCGAGGCCACCACGTTTGCCTCGACGGTCTACACGGCGCGCGAGTTTTGCCTGATGGCTCCCAAGAGTCTTGGCGAGAAGTCGCTCGTCGTTGCCTGCAGCCACAGCGGCAACACGCAGGAGGTCGTTGACGGCTGCGAGATGGCGCTGGCAGCCGGCGCCGAGGTCGTCGCCATGACCGACTGCGAGGGCTCCAAGATTGATAACGGCAAGTGGACCACCTGGGTCTATCCGTGGGGCGAAGGCGTGCCGCAGGCCGAGGTTCCGCAGGGTATCGGCGCTCTGATCGCCGCCGAGCTGCTCGACCAGCAGGAAGGCTACGAGGCACTCGCCGACATGTACGAGGGCCTCAAGCAGATGGATGCGCTGCTGCCCACTGCCCGCGAGAAGGTCAACGCCGAGCTGGGCGCCCGTTTTGCCGAGCTCTGCCAGCAGCATAAGTTCTTCTATATCCTGGGATCCGGCCCCAACTTTAGCCAGACCTATGCCATGGCCATCTGCTCGCTCATGGAGATGCAGTGGCAGCACTGCTGCTACATCCACTCCGGCGAGTACTTCCACGGCCCGTTCGAAGCCACCGAGCCCGGCGTGTTCTACTTTGTACAGCTTGGATCGGGCGAGTGCCGCCCCATGGAGGAGCGCGCGCTCGCGTTCCTCAACACGCACACCGACACGATCATGGTGCTCGACGCGCTCGAGTACGGCGTGGGCGAGGTGCCTGCCAGCGTGCGTTCGTACCTGGAGCCGATCTTCTTCTACAACATGAGCTGCGAGCTGCGCGCCGCCCGCGGCAAGGTGTTTGACCACAGCCCCGAGATTCGTCGCTACATGGGCATCGAGCAGTACTAGGTAACGGGAAAAGCATTCACCTTCGATTCGCAAGTGTGTCGCGTGAGTCAAAAAAGCGGGCCGCGCCGGGGATTTCCGGCGCGGCCCGCTTGGTATCGCGCTTAGATTCGCAAGGTTGCGGCAGCCAGCGGCCTACTTTGCGTCGTAGGCCTCGGCGTCCCACCAGTCGAGCTGGGCGATGTTGTCGCGGATGTGCTGGCAGCTCTTGTAGAAGCCCTCGAGCTCGTACTCGGACAGGTCGAGCGTGTAGACCTCCTCGACGCCCTCGGCACCGATCACGCACGGCAGGGAGGTGAAGATGCCCTCCTCGCCATACTGGCCGGTCATGAGCGTGGATGCCGAAAGCACGGCGTGCTCGTTGTGCAACACAGCGGCGCAGACGCGCGCGGCGGAGTTGGCGACGGCGTACTCGGTGCACTGCTTGCCCTGGTAGGTCACATAGCCGCCCTTGCGTGCGAGCTCCTCGACCTCCATGTGGTCGAAGGCATACTTGTCGGGGTTCTCGGCCTGAAGTTCGTTAAGGCTCTTGCCGGCGATGGTTGCGGCCTTAAAGGCTGCCAGCTGGCTAAAGCCATGCTCGCCGATCATGTAGGCGTCGATGGACTTGGGGCTCACGCCGACCTTCTTGGAGATCTCGGTACGCAGGCGGGCAGAGTCCAGGCCGCAGCCCGAGCCGATAATCTTCTTGGGATCGTAGCCGGTCAGATGCCACAGCTCGGTGCACACGACGTCGCAGGGGTTGGAGATGCTCACGAAGATGCCGTCAAAGCCGGCGTCGACGATGCGCTTGGCAAAGGTGCGGGCGGCGTCGGTGGTAAAGAACAGCTCGCCGTCGCGGTTGCCGGCGGCCAGCGCGACCTTGCCGGCGGCGTTGACGATGACGTCGCAGCAGGCTAGCTCCTCGTAGTGGTCATAGCAGTTGACGATCTTGGTGTTGTGCGGGACAAACGAAAGGGAGTCGCGCAGGTCCTGGACCTCGGACGTCACCTTGGCCTCGTTGATATCGCACAGGTACAGCTCATCGGCAATGCCCTGCATGAGCAGGCTGTTGGCGACATGTGCTCCTACGTGGCCCTGGCCGACCACACCGATCTTACGCGTCTGGTACATATACGTATCCTTTCGGCCGAGTTTTTCGCGTCGAACCATTGTATCGTCCTGCTGCCACTTTGCTAGGCTAAAGCGCCGTAGATTTTTGGACATGCCTTAATCTCTACTTTTGGAGTGATTTGGGCTGCTGACGGCATCGCTGGGCGATGTGCTCGCGCGGATGGAGCCGGTCGTTGTACCATAGTTGCAACTGACTCGTAAGGAGCATCCATGCCCATTCGCATCCCCGACGCCCTCCCTGCCGCCGCGCAGCTCGAGAGCGAGAACATCTTTGTCATGACCGAGTACCGCGCGCTGCACCAGGACATCCGTCCGCTGCGCGTGCTCATCCTCAACCTCATGCCCACCAAGATCGCTACCGAGACGCAGATCATGCGCAAGCTCTCCAACACGCCGCTGCAGGTGGAGGTGGACTTGCTGCGCACGAAAACGCACGAGGCCACGCACGTGAGCGCCGGCCACCTGGAGACGTTCTATCGCACGTTCGACGACATCCGCGACATCCACTACGACGGCCTGATCATCACGGGCGCGCCGGTGGAGCAGATGCCGTTCGAGGAGGTCGACTACTGGCCCGAGCTCTGCCAGATCATGGATTGGTCCACCACGCACGTGCACTCTACGCTGCACATTTGTTGGGGCGCGCAGGCGGGGCTCTACCATCATTACGGTATCCAGAAGTACGACCTGCCGGCAAAGGCGAGCGGTGTGTTCGAGCATTATCTGGTGAAGCCGCAAAGCCCGCTGGTCCGCGGCTTTGACGACCGTTTCTATGCCGTGCATTCGCGCAACACCGATGTGCGCCGCGAGGATGTGGAGGCCGAGCCGCAGCTTGAGGTCGTGGCCGTGTCCGACGAGGTGGGCCTGTACATCGTCAAGTCGACCGACAGCCGTCGCTTCTTTGTCTTTGGCCATCCCGAGTACGATACCGACACGTTGCGCCTGGAGTACGAGCGCGACGTGAAGCGCGGACTCAACCCCCAGGTTCCGGCGCATTACTTCCCGAATGACGACCCCACGGCCGAGCCGCGCAACGTCTGGCGCAGCCAGGCTCAGTTGCTCTACACCAACTGGCTCAACTACTACGTCTACCAGACCACGCCCTACGACCTGGCCCGCGCCGGCGAGGAGCACTAGGCCGTCGGGAGGTGCGCCAGCCGTTAGGCGCTGACGATGTGGGGCAGCGGCAGGTCGTGGGCGTCGGTGGGAACGTGGCCGACGCGCTGTTCGTCAAAGGCGATGCCGACGATTTGACATACGGGCGAGAGCATGGGCAGGTAGCGGTCATAGCAGCCGCTCCCGTAGCCTAGGCGCGTGCCGGCGCGGTCGAATGCTACGAGCGGCACGACGATCATGTCGAGAGCTTCGGCAGGCACGATAGGGAAGTGGCCGCTGTCGATGTTTATGGCCGCGAAAGCCCGTGTGGGGTGGGCGATAAACGGAGCCGCGGACGCATCGTCGGCGGCAACTGCCCGCATGCACATGCGCTGGCCACAAGCTGCGGCATCAATTGCCGAGAGCATGCACGGATAGGCCACGCGCCAGCCGCGTTTGGCGGCCGCAGCGGCAAACGCGGCTGGGTCGACTTCGGAGCCCATCGCGGCATAGACGGCAACGGTGAGCGGCGCCGCGGCATCCAAGCGGCCCAGCAGCTCGGCCAGCCGCGCACAGATAACGGCAGACTTCGCTGCCCGCACATCCAAATCAATCGCATCGCGCCGGGCAATCACCGCTCGCCGCAATTTAGCCTTGTCCATCCTAACCTCCTCTAGCAAACCTGCCAAAAAGGGACAGGTTTATTTTGACAGGTTTATCTGGGCAAACAGCAAAACAACCACGAAGAGGATACATGCACCTTCGTGGTGGTCTGTGCTGTGATGGGCGTCTGCGGCGGTTTGTCTCGATCTGTAACATCAAGACGGCAATATCGGCTCCAGATGTTACAGATCGAGACAAACCGCCGCGGTGGGCTGCGCCGCCCCGCTCAAGCCGCAGAAAAAGGTAGATTTTCGGGCATGTCCCAAAAATCTACCTTGGTGCGTTAGCCCATCAGGTCGACTACGTTAAAGCCGGCGTTGCTCTTGGCGATGACGTCACGACCGCCAAAGACGCAGGTGGGTGAGACGGCCGCGATGCGCGTCACGTCGGCGCCGAGCGAGCGCAGCTCACCGGGCGTGGCGGCGAGCATCTGGGCGCGACGCTCCTCGCGCGCATGCGGATCGAGCCCGGCCAGGTAGGTCGTGTTGCGGCGCTTAGTGAGTGCGTACGGCTTCACCGGCGCGTCCATGCCGCTCACGCAGCTCACGATAAAGCCCTCAAAGGCGGCCTCGTCGGGCTCAAAGCTGCCAAGCCATGTACCCGCGCGCTCCACGCGCTCAATCGAGGGGTCGATCGCCGGGTCGCGGTAGGTGTAGAACGCCGCCTGACGCTCGCCAGCCGCGCGGAATCCGCAGCCGTACGCGCCGCCCTTCACGCGGATTTCGTTCCACAGGTAGTCGTAGGAGAGTGCGTTGGCAGCCACGGCCCAAGCGCCTGTCACGTCAATGCCCAGGCGACGCGGATCGCACGCACGCGCGGCAAAGCAGATGTCACTGGGGATCACGAAAGCCTCGTGGCGGTCGCACGGTGCCGGCACCGCGAGCGCGTCGCGGCCGGCACCATCGCCTGCACCCAGCCCCAGGTCGCCCGCGGCATCCCAGTACGCGTCAAAGTCCTCGTCGCTGCCGGTAAAGCTCGCCATGCAGCCATCGGCCACAAAGATGCGCTCCGCCAGTTCGGCAAGCTTGGTACGCAGCCCGTCCACGCGCTCGTCAAAGTGCTCGAGCAGATCGCGCAGGAACAGGTAGAAATCCACGCCCGAAAGCTGCTCGCGCACCACGGCCGAAGGCGAGCTGTAGCTCATCGCGCGACCGAGCGCCGCCGAGTGGCCGTTGTTGATAAAGCCCTGCTCAAGCCCAATGCGAATCTGCGTGAGCACGTCTCGCACGCGGTCGGCGTCGGCATCTGCCAAAAGCGTGCTCGACCATACCTCGCGCGGCAGACTCGCCAGCGCATCGATCTTCTCGGACAGGGCGCCGGCACTCACCAGCAGGTAGGGGCGCACGCCGTCCACGTCGGGTTGGGTCATGACCTCGGTCGTAAAGCTCAAAAAGCCCAGCTTGCCGGCGAGCAAGTTGTCGAGTTCCTCGGCCGAGTGCTCGCGCGTGGGCAGCTGCTTAAGCAGGCGGCAGAGCAGTGTCACATAGGGCAGGTCCTCAAACGCGACGCAGTTCAGGTCGAAATACTGCATGGCGTAGGCCAGACGGTTGGTGGGGATGCCATGGCGCAGGCAGGGGATGGGCGCGGTCGTGTCCACGATTAGCGGCGGCTCGGGGCGCGCCTCGCCAATGTCGGACACGCGCAGGCGCGGCAGCGTGGCCTTGGCCTCGGGCGTGTCTTCCGCCTCCTGCGCGGCACGCAGCGCGGCCGTGCGCTCGACCACGTCGGCCAGCACGGCATCGGTCATGGCGTCGCGCTTGGCTGCCAGCTCGGCGGCCTCGGCGCTCTCCGCGCCCTCGGCGGCGTCCACCGGCACCAGCTCGACCAACGCCATGTGGTCGTTTTCCAGCACCAGCTCGCGCAGCAGGTTCTCAAAATAGCTGCCGTCCAACTCGCCACGCAGCTCCTCGTACACCGGGCCGTACTTGAGCGCCAGCGTCGCGGCATCGTCATCGTAGAGCCAGGTGCTCAGCGCGTCGCACGCAATGGCCACGCCGTCGGCGATGCCATAGTCACGCTGGCGCAGGTCGTACTCGTTGCTGCTGATGATGGCTTCCAGACGCTCGCGCGGAACTCCGTGCTCGCACAGGTCGCGGCAGGCGTCCTGGAACACGCGACGCAGCTCGCGCGCCACACCGGGCTGTGCGTTTTGCAGCATGATGAGCTCGTAGGGCTGCAGGCTCTCGGCCGCGGTGTAGCTCACCACGTTGCCGCCCAGGCCGGCGGCCAGAATGGCCTTCTTAACCGGCGCTTCGTTGGAGCCCAGCAGTGCCTCAAACAGGATATCCGCCGCGATCGTGCGCTTGCGGTCGAGCGCACTGCCCAGCACCAGGCCCAGGCCCACCAGGGCGTTCTCGGGCGTGGTAGCCATCTCGACGCGCTTGTACTCGCAGGTCACGGGTGCCTGCACGCCCAGCGGATTGGGCGCCAGCGTGGACGGGTCCTCGCCGGCGGCGACGGCAGCGTCCATGCGGCGGCTCGCGGCACTCGGCTGCGACAGATAACGCTCGTCCAAAAAGGCCAGTGCGCGGTCCACATCTAGGTCGCCGTAGAGCGTGATGTAGGAGTTGGAAGGATTGTAGTGTCGCGCGTGCGTGTCCAGGAACTGCTCGTAGGTGAGCGCGGGAATCGCGCGCGGGTCGCCGCCGCTCTCGTGCGCATAGGCGGTGTCGGGATAGAGCGCGGCGTTGACGGCATCGTCCAGCACGCTCATGGGGTCGGACAGCGCGCCCTTCATCTCGTTGAACACCACGCCGTTATAACGCAGCGTGCCCTCGTACAGGCTCGCGGCGCTGCTGTCGCCGTCGCCCTCCGGCAGGTCCAGTTCGTAGTGCCAGCCCTCCTGCTCAAAAATGGTGGGCTTGGTATAGATGGCCGGGTTGAACACCGCGTCCAGGTACACGTCCATCAGGTTGTACAGATCCTGCTCGTTGGTGGTGGCAACGGGGTAGATGGTCTTGTCGGGGTAGGTCATGGCGTTGAGGAACGTCTGCATGGAGCTCTTGATCAGGTCCACGAACGGCTCCTTGACGGGAAACTTGGCCGATCCGCACAGCACCGAGTGCTCAAGAATATGGAACACGCCGGTGGAATCGGCCGGCGGCGTCTTAAAGCCAATGGCAAAGGCCTTGTTCTCGTCGTCGCACGCCAGGTACAGCAGGCGAGCGCCCGAGGCAGTGTGTCGCAGCACGTAAGCGTCCGAGTCGAGCTCGGGCACGGTCTCGCAGCGCTCGACGGCAAAGCCGTGGCAGGTGGTGCCGGGCACCAGCAGCGCGGCAGCAGCGGCGCGCGGGTCGGTTGAGGTGGTGGACATATGCAGTCTCCTTTGACGCCCCAGCGGGGGCGAATCGAGTCGAATCCTCGAGAGTATACCCATATGGGGCTGCGGTTCTGCGGCGAGCTGAAGACGATGCCAACGGATTGGGTAAAGGCCCCGCGTGCCCGCCGCGCGAGCGTGGAAACTTGGACGCCTATCGAATGAGAGTGGATTTTCGGACGGAATCAGCCTCAAAACGCCCAAAAACCGTCCAAATATCCACCCTCATTTCCCGACCGTCCAAAATCCACGCTCATCCGCCGCCCGCACATCTCTCATCTCTCATTCGTCACGAATACGAGAGATGACAGGAAGATGAGAGAAAAATATGAGAGATAACTGAGCAGCAAAGAGACAGGCAATCATGGTATTGTCTCAATACCGATTGTTCTACCAGCAAAAATATGTATAAATGAAGCAAATGGTAGACATTCCATCTCTATCTATCTCTTATCTCTAAGCCGAGAGATAGAGAGATAGATGAGAGATAATTACGAGAGATAACTGAGAGACGAAGGAAATCCATTCGCGGCATTTTTCGCAGAACCGAGCGAAAGGACGTGCAGATGAACGAAAACGAACTGACCGGTCTGCTCGAGTCTTTAAGGCGCATGGGCTCGGACGATCTTAACGTCGAGGTCAAGGAGAGCGCCACAACGCTTTCCCGCGACGTATGGGAAACGGTCAGCGCTTTCGCAAACACCGCCGGCGGAACCATCGTGCTCGGAGTGAGTGAGCGCGCAGGTTTTGTCCCGGTTGAGAACTTCGAGACCGAGAAAGTGCTCAACCAATTTGTGTCAGGCATGGGTGATGCGGGCGGTCGAGGAAAGCTGGCCAATCCGCCCAAATACACGATCGAGCGAGTGGAGCTTCAGGGCGTCATCGTTCTCGTCATTACGATTGAGGAGCTCGATCCGTCGAGCAAGCCCTGCTATGTCATAGAGCGGGGCGCCCAGGGCGGCAGCTACAAGCGCATCGATGACAAAGATGTGCCGCTTTCATCGACCGAGGTGCTCGCATTGGCGTCATACGGTCGAGCGACTCCGAGCGATCGCGACGCGGTGGCGGGCGCGGGCGCGGACGATCTCGACGAGACGCTGGTCGACCGTACGATAGATCGGGCTTTCTCGTTGACGCCCCGGGCAATGCGCGGCGCGCCGGACAAACAAACGAAGCTGGAGCGCCTAAATATCCTTGATTCCCAGGGCAATGTCACCAAGGCTGGACTCCTAGTTGTGGGCACCTACCCTCAGCAGTTCTATCCCAAGCTCTTCATTGACGTGGCTGTCCATGCGGGAACTCAGAAGGGCATGGCGGGGTCGCTGAGATTCATGGACCGCACAATCTGTGAGGGAACGTTGGGCGAGATGATCTCGGATGCCGTCGCAGCCGTCGCCGAGAATTTGCGGCGAACCTCGACCGTCCAAGGCGTCTCGCGTGTCGACTCGCTTGAGATTCCCGAGGAGGTTCTGCGCGAGGCAATCGCCAACGCCGTAATCCATCGAGAATACGGGGATCGGTTCTGTGGACAATCGATTGCCGTCGACGTCTTTGACGATCGTGTCGAGGTGACGAATCCTGGCGGCCTTTACGGGGGAATGACTCGCGAGAGCTTGTTTGACGGCAGCTCCCGATGCCGTAACGCGACGCTTGTGAAGCTCATGTCGATTGTTCCGCTGCCGGATGGCGCAGGTTCGCCGGTTGAGGGCAATGGCTCGGGCATCCCGATGATGATCGATGCCATGCGCGCGTATGGTCTGGCCGATCCCCTGTTCCGCCCGGGATTCGATCGGTTCAAGGTCGTACTTTACCGTTCAAAGATCGAGCCGGTCGATCATGGCGGGGGCTTAATTGTGACGACACTCAAACACTACGGCGAGCTGGGGACGCGCGAGTTGGCAGAGCACACAGGGCTCACAATTTCCCAGGTTAGGTCGCGCGTCAACGCGCTCATTGCTCAAGGCGAGCTTGAGCCCACGGCGCCGGCGACGAGCCGCAACCGCAAGTATCGACTGTCGGAGCGCGTGGGATAGATGCGTTAGTGGACGAGGCGACCCAATAATCGACCCTCGATTGGCGTCCATTAAGGTAAAGCGGTTGTTGCCCAGTCGACGGTGATGCTAAAGACTCGGCTTACGCCGGCATGGCCCCGAACCCGTCCATCAAGAACAGCCTAAGAACCAGCTTGATGACATTTCCCGGTTTGACTTCGGCCGTGCCAAAGACGTGGCGCTCGGCGAGCTCGCTGCAGTATGCATAGATGTCGCGGATAAGGTCCGCGCCCGAAAGCGTAAACATGTAGCCTGCGTCCGAAAGCGCATTGGGCGCGGCGGGCAACTTGGCCATGTGGCAGAACGTTTGCAGGTCGGGCGCCATAGCGTCCTGGTAGCCAAGATGGTTGCCGTCTTCTTGTGCGGCGAGTTCCAGCTGGCGTACTTGATCCAGCGCCACTGCCAGCACAAAGCTCGGCGTAGGCGCATTGACGTCCTGAGTGGTCGCCACAAGCCTGCCCGCTGCCTGCGTGACAAGCCAAGCGACCTCGCGCTGGCAACGCACGGCCTTGCGCGTAACCGGCTTGATGGACGAAGAAGAAACGCTTCCCTTAGGCGGATTCGAAACAGCCACAAGAACCTCCCATGAACAATCCGGCCCAACAAGCCCGGATGAAACACGTGCTACATCAGTATACAGGGAAGTGGGGCAGCGGGGTACAAACGCGCCAGCGGCAAACCGAGAGCATCAACGATGTGCCGATCGCGGAATGAGATCTCGTAATAATTGACTCTCGGCCATATTATTGAGTGGCATGACTCGCGTTCGTATGGTTGTAGGTGCTGGCGATGAACGACATTGACCTTGCTGTTCCGTTGATGGATGGACCAAGCTATGACCGCGCCTGCAGTCTCGTGCCTTCCGAATACGTTGAGGCATGGGAGTGGTTTCTGGGTGAGGAACAGCGCGGCGGCGTTTGGACCAGCCTTCCGCACCACACCAAGGAAGATAGCCCTCAGTATCAGTATCGTTTGAGAATTGGCTCGGACTTCTTTCCCGTAACGCGGGATTCAGGGATCTTCTGGCCGGGCCAGGATCGGGTGAAGCAAGATCCCAATAAGATCTTTGCGCTTTCGGTCCATAACTCTAAAAAGAGCTTCTACACCGATGTACCTCCGCTCTATTTGGACGATGGTACGTGGGTCATTAAGTATTCGGTCCAAGCGCCAGGCGCCGTTGGTTCTCGAGACCAGAATTACAACCGTAAAATGCTCAACTGCATGGAATGTGGCGTTCCAGTCGGAGTCATATTTGCAACCGAGGTGGGCTACAAGGTGCTCGGCCTTGCGTTTGTTGAACGGTTCGAGCCCGAAAACGGATGGTTTGTTCTGCACGGTCCTGTTCATAAAGGCGGACCGGACCCCCGTTTTGCGCCCGACATGAGCTATCTGAAGCACATGCCCGTCGATATAGAGTTTGCCGGACAGGGTACGACCGACGACGAAAAGGTCCGCTATGCGTTAAGGCGCGAGCGATTGGGGCAGCAATGGTTCCGCAAGCAGCTCGTTGCCGCCTATGATGGCCGTTGCGCGGTGTCGGACTGCGGCGTCAGCGAAGCTCTGGAGGCTGCACATATCGAGAATTACTCGGGACCCAAATCGCAGGTTGCCAGCAACGGCATTCTGCTTCGGCGCGACTTACATGCTTTATTCGATGCTCATCTGATTTCGTTTGAGCCTGTTTGCGGCGAATATCGGCTGTGCGGATCGTACCTGCTGGATAAGACCGGCTACGCTTCCTTTGCGGGTGCGACGCTAAGGCAGCCGAATGAGCGTCAGTGGCGACCCAATACGGTGTTTCTTGAGGCCCATCGCATTGAGTTCGATCGCTCGGAAAAGAAGCGTGAAAAGGCGGGGCTTCTGCCGTATTAGCGTATTTGGCTTTGGCATTCTTTGACGATCGTGTTGTTTGATCGGATCGCGTGGCGATGCAATCTCGCGCATGCCCGCCGGTGCATGCTCTTCCTGTTTTGTATAGCGAGAGGGGAGCGTGTATGAGCTGGCGAGGCGATATTGCGATGGGGAAGTACGGAAAACTGCCGTGTGCCCTTATAGACAACAATATGTTTCCGAGCGTAGAGGTTGATTGCGGGTCGTTTGTCGTCACCTGCCCTTGCTGCGGCTCGCAAATACCGTGTCTCGACATTCGGTTCATCGATGCGCGCGACAGGTTCAGCGACGAAGTGAGAAAACAGACAGGCGTTCATATGCCGGTGTATCCGGAGAAATGCCCCGTTTGTGGCCTCGATATCGTGTACGACGCCGGCGACGAGGGATAGGTGATGCGGAGGAGCTGACTGTGAAGGCCTCTCCGTCCCTACAAATAAATCCCCTCACCGAGCTGCTTGTGGAACTCGGCGTGATGGTCGCGTGCCCAGGTAAAGAGCGCCTGGTCAAAGTCGGTACGCGTGGCCGGGACGCCAAAGACGCCGGCAACTTCGACGCGTATAAACTCCAGTGCCGGCAGCTTGTTGATGGCAGTGAGGGCAAACGGGGACGAGGGCTCCTCGAACAGATAGCGGCTGCCTTGCAGCGCGTCGCAACTGGTGCACGTGTTGCCGAGCGACGGGGCTTTGGAGGCTCGCGCGCCTACGGGCTTGTAGCCGCAGCGCTTATGAAGGTAGTCGCGGATCTCGCCCGGCACGCAGCCAAGAGCGGGCACGATGGCGAGTGCGTTGGCGTTGGCCGTGTCGATGGCAATGTGCCCGGCTTCGTTGGGCGCGTGCGCGATGGCGATGCTCTCGTCGTTATCGGCTCGATAGGGAATGCCGAAGGCCGCGACCGAGGTCTCTTTGTGACACTTCCAGCACTCGCGCTTGCCCAGTACTAGATATATATACGGCGCAGAGGGGTCGGATCGGTCAATACCGGGCAGCCACTCGGCAAAGGGCTCGGGGTTGACGCCGCTGGGTACATACCAGATTTTCTTGGTCCGGTCCCATTTGGCGCCCAACGCCTTGGCTTCTTCTTTGTGCGAAAAGGGAACATCGAGCTCGGTGCGCATGGTGGCTCCTTGGTGCTGCAGGTGTAAGTGGCTCAAGGATACCGCAGGGCGCAGGCATCGTGGCGTTTTGCCGAGAAGCTGCGGTGCGGACTGATTGGTTATGCCGATGGATAGATCGGCAAGTAGATGGTCGGCTTTTGGCTAGTTGGGCGGTTGGAGCTGCCAGCTGATTTGGCGACATAAAACAAAACAGCCCAGAGGACATAGCATCTGAGCTGCGAACATTTGGTGGGCGTTAGAAGATTTGAACTTCTGACCTCTTCCGTGTCAGGGAAGCGCTCTCCCCCTGAGCTAAACGCCCGATCAAGGGTGCGCAAGCGCGCAAGGGATAATATAACGGAGCCTGAACTCGGTGGCAAGAACATTTTTAAAAATCGCTTACATTGTGGAATTCGGGGGCTTTGCCATATCCATTTCAAAAGAGCCTGCTGCCGCGATTTGGCTGTCGCATAATGCAAGGCCATTGCGGTATCGAGCTACGGAAAGACGCCTGCGGAATTGTCCTACCGATAAGCGGACAAGCCTCCAGCTGGTGACTTCGCCGTGGTAAGGTAAGCCGAATTGTTTCCAGGCTGTTTCGGGGGAGTGGAATGAGCAAAGAGTGTGTCGAGCAGGTCGAAGGCGCAGGGGCTTCGGTGCCGATGACCGATATATCGAACATTGATGTGCCCGAGGGCATCGACGAGCTCAGCCGTAGCACCCGCCGCGCCTGGCGCGACCGCCTTAACGATGCGTCGTCGCGCAAGATGATCACGGGCGTCTTGGCTACGCTGGTGGGCGGTTCGTTTTGGGGCTTCTCGGGCACCAGCGCGAGCTTTCTGTTCGATACCTACCACGTCGACACCTTGTGGCTTATGAGCGTGCGTCAGATTCTCGCCGGTCTACTCTTTATGGCCGTGGTTGTTACGCGCGACCGCGAGCGCCTGATTAAGCTCTGGACCACACCCGCCGATCGCAAGCAGCTGCTGCTCTTTACCGCTTTTGGCCTGCTGTTCAACCAGTTTTGCTATCTTTCGGCCGTGCGCCTGACGAACGCCGGAACCGCGACGGTGCTCCAGTGCCTGCAGCTCGTTATCATCATGGGCTACGCCTGCGTGACCGATCGCCGCATGCCGCGCACTCGCGAAGTCATCGGCATTGGCCTGGCTCTGGGTGGAACCTTTTTAATCGCCACCGGCGGCGACCCCACCAGCCTGAATATCTCGCCGCTTGGCCTGGCAGCAGGTCTTATGTGTGCGGTCAGCGCCGCGTGTATGGCGGTGATTCCCGCCAAGATCCTGCCCGAATACGGCAGCCCCATCGTCACGGGCTCGGCAATGCTCACGGCGGGCGTGGTCTCGTGCGTCTTCGTGCAGCCTTGGGCACATATGCCGGCGCTCGACGCCGCCGGTATCGAGGCGCTCGCGGTGTTCGTGGTTATCGGCTCGTTTTTTGCTTACATGCTTTATATGCAGGGCGTTAAGGACATCGGCTCGGTGCGCGCGAGCCTCATCGGAACCGTGGAGCCGGTTTCGGCGACCATCACCAGCGCCGTTATGCTGGGGACGGTGTTTTTGCCGACCGACCTTATCGGCTTTGCCATGATCATCGTGATGATGTTCCTTACGGTGTAGCTAGCGCCGCCGCCAAGACAGAAAAGGTGTTGTGCCGCATTTTCGCCAATTGATGTCCGTGTCTGGAGTTTAGCTGTCGATGCTCAAAATGCCATAAACTAGCAACGTTATGGACTTTTTCATTGCGACTCAATTGCGAGGATTTCTTTATGGCTGGTAATCACTTTAAGGGCAGCGATAGCGGCCGCCCTGCAGTTCCGCCGCGTCCGAACGGGGCTGGTAAGGCCGGCACGCCGGGCGGCGCTGGACAGGGCGGTTCCGGTAAGCGCGTGTCCCCGGGCGAGACGGCGATGTTTACCGCTCTGTACGAGCAGTCTCAAAAGGCAAAAAAGACCGGCCGTGCAAGAGGGAATGTCTTTGCGGGCGGTGCAACCTCCACGTCGCAGCCGAGCGGGGCTCCTTCGGTACCCGCGAACAACGCAGGTGCTGCCAACGCCGCGAATGCCGCCGGTAACGTTAATGCCGACAAGGCCGCCAACAATACTCCCTCTGCCGGTGGCGCGGGGCTTACGGGTAACCTTGGCACGATTTACACCGGCGCCTCCGAGACTGGCACGTTTGCCCGCCTGGATGATAGCGGTGCCGAGTTTGCGGGCTCGGGTTCCAAGGAAGATTATTACGATTTTGGCTTGAACTACGGTAGCGACGCTTCGTCGAGTTCGACCTCTGACGGTCTGGTCCGTCATCGCCATCGCAAGGGCGAGCGCAAAAAGCGTCACACCGGCGCCATTATTGCCGCTGTAGTCGCGGTGCTTCTCGTTGCGCTTGGCGCAAGCGGCTTTATGCTGCTTAACTCGGCAAAGACCGTAAAGAGCGAAGCGAAGGAGGCTGTCGAGATCGTCGGTGGCCTTAAGGACAAGGTCACGTCGGGCGATTTTTCGACGCTGCCTGACGACGCGAAGAAGATCGATGAGCTCTGCGACAGCATGAAGGCGGAGACTTCGAGCCCGCTGTGGACGGCGGCTTCGTTTATCCCGGTGTATGGCGGCGATATCAATGCGGCCCGCACCATGATTGACGCCCTGTCCGATGTCTCGAGCAATGCGCTGGTTCCCATGGCCGATAACCTTTCGCAGGCTACGCCCGGCAAACTGTTCCAGGACGGCATGATTAACGTGTCCGCGCTGCAGGCGGTCGCCGATTCGCTTTCCAGCAGCTCGAAGGTGTTCAAGAGCGCCAACGAGAAGATCCAGGGCATTGGCGATACTCATATTTCCCAGGTGACCGAGCTGGTCGATAAGGCCAAGGACGGCTTTGCCACCCTCAACGGCGCGGTTGACGCGGCGGAGAAGGTCGCCCCCGTCCTCCCCCAGATGCTCGGCGCCAACGGCCAGACGCGCAACTACCTTATGTACGCCATGAACAACGTCGAGATTCGTGCTTGCGGCGGCTTTGGCGGTTCGCAGGGCCTGATTTCGGTCACTGACGGCCAGATGTCGATTGGCGAGTTTGTTCCCCGCATTGGACTCAGCGAGGATGAGGCAGTCGAGAGCGTCGACGAAGAGGATGAGGCGCTGTTCGGCAACCACAGTAACCTGTACAACTCGGGCAATACCTATTCGCCTGATTGGCCCCGCAACTCGCAGCGTGTCGCCGCGCTGTGGAAGTCCCAGTATGGACAGGACGTTGATGGCGTCATCGGTATCGACCCGGTGTTCCTGCAGTATCTGCTGGGCCTGGTCGGTAATGTCTCGCTGCCCGACGGAACGGTTGTCGACGGCACCAACGCCGCAAAGGTCCTCATGCACGATGTGTACTGGAACTATCCGGTCGAGGAGTCGGACGGCATCTTTGCATCCGTCGCCAGCGCTGCCTTCGACAAGATCCTTGGCGGTATCGGCGATGTCGATGTTACGAAGCTTGTCAGCGCCGTTGAGCGCGGTGCCGAAGAGGGCCGTCTGATCGCGTGGATGAGAAACGATGATGAGCAGAATGCCATCAAAGAGACGGGCATTGACGCTTCGCTGCCCGATCCGGATGACCCGAGTGCCGATCCTGTTGCCGGCGTTTACTTTAACAACCTGAGCTTCTCCAAGCTCGACTGGTACCTGAACGCCGATACGCAGATTGGCCAGGGCATCAAGAACGGTGACGGCACGTGCTCCTATCGCATCACCGTTACCCTGACGAACATCATGACGCAGGAGGAGGCTGGCAAGCTGCCCGACTACGTTGCGGCGAGCGCACCCGATGCCGCGCGTGACGACGAGCGTCTGAATGTCTCGTTGTTTGCCCCGACGGGCGGCAACATTACTGATCTGACCGTCGAGGGCACCCAGTTTGGTCTTGGCGCCGCCACGTGGCATGGAATCCCCTTCTATTCGGGCACCGTTGACCTGCATGCTGGCGAGACGACGACGATCACGTATACGCTGACCACGTCGGCCGAGGCGGGGGACAAGCCGCTTACGCTGCGTCAGACTCCTACATGCCAGGCGGCTCGCGACAGCGCGTCGGCGTAGGGTTTTTCTGGTAGCGCAGATAATCGAGTACCATTTTGGGGCGGACAGGCAATCTGTTCGCCCCTATTTTGTAAGGAGAGCGCATGAAGTACTTTGGCACCGACGGCTTTCGCGGTGAGGCCAACGTTGGGCTGACGGTAGAGCACGCTTATAAGATTGGCCGTTTTGTGGGCTGGTATTACGGCGCCAACCGCGAGCGCAAGGCACGCGTCATCGTGGGCAAGGACACGCGCCGCTCGAGCTATATGTTCGAGGCGGCGCTGGTGAGCGGCCTGGTCGCGAGCGGTGCGGACGCCTATATGCTGCACGTGATCCCCACGCCGGGCGTAGCGCATCAGACTGTGGAAGGCTGCTTCGATTGCGGCATCATGATCAGCGCGAGCCACAACCCGTTTTGCGATAACGGCATTAAGCTCGTCAACAGCGACGGCTTTAAGATGGACGAGGACGTGCTGGAGCTCATCGAGGACTACATCGATGGCAAGAGCGAAGTTCCGCTGGCCACGGGCAACCACATCGGTGCCACGGTGGACTACATGCAGGGCCGCAACCGCTACATTGCTTCGCTCATTGCAAGTGCGAACTTTTCGCTGCAGGGCGTCAAGATCGGTATCGACTGCGCCAACGGCTCGGCTTCCTCGGTGGCCAAGCCGGTGTTTGACGCGCTCGGTGCCGACGTGCGCGTGATCAATGCCGCGCCCGATGGTTTTAACATCAACGTCGATTGCGGCTCCACGCATATGGAGCGCCTGCAGCGCCATGTGGTGGAGCAGGGTCTGGACGTGGGTTTTGCCTACGATGGCGATGCCGACCGCTGCCTGGCCGTGGATGAGCGCGGTCGCGTGGTAGACGGCGACCAGATCCTGTACGTGTGCGGCGTGTATCTGAACAAACACGGTCGCCTTTCGGGCGGTACCGTGGTGCCGACGATCGCCAGCAACTTTGGCCTGATCAAGTCGTTGGAGCTTGCCGGTCTGAGCGCCGTGACCAGCGGCGTGGGCGACCGTCACGTGTATGCCAAGATGCGCGAGGGCGGTTACAGCTTGGGCGGCGAGCAGACGGGCCATACGATCTTTGGCGATATCGAGCGCACGGGCGACGGCATTATGACCTCGCTGCGCGTGATGGAAGTGATTCGTGCTGAGCGCGAGACGCTCTCGCAGCTCACGGCTCCGTGCAAGCTGCTGCCGCAGGCGCAGGTGGCCGTGCGCGTGGCGGACAAGGACGCCGCACTCGAGAACATGGGCGTGCAGAACGCCATCGCCGAGGCCGAGGCGTCGCTGGCGGGCGAGGGCCGCGTACTCGTGCGCAAGAGCGGAACCGAGTCGGTAATCCGCGTGCTGGCCGAGGCGCCCGACCAAGCATCCGCCGATGCCGCCATGAAGCGCATCGCCGCCGCGCTGGAAGCTCTGTAAGGTAGTCATTGGGGACGTTCTTAAACAACTAGGTGGAAAGGGGGCGCCGCGGATTGGTTCCGCGGCGTCCCCTTTGCGTTGGCGTGTCGGTTATGCCTTACAGCTCGTAGAGCGTGGTGAACTTGTCCTGCAGGTAGCTGCAGTAGTAGCGGGCATCGAACGCCATGCCGCACGCGCCCTTGATGAGCTCCGGCGCGTCCTTGGCGCGGCCCCACTGCCAAATGTGCTCGCCCAGCCAGGCACGGACGGGCGCCAGATCGCCGCTCGCGCAGGCACCGGTAAGGTCGATGCCGTCGCGGCACATGGCCGGCACGAACATGGCGTCGTAGGCGCTGCCCAGCGCATAGGTGGGGAAGTAACCAAACGAGCCACCGCTCCAGTGTGTATCCTGCAGGCACCCGTGCGTGTCGTCAGGAACGGGAATGCCCAGGTACTCGTTCATAAAGCGATTCCAAAGTGCGGGGATGTCCTTGGCCGTGGCCTCGCCGGCAAACAGCATGCGCTCGATCTCGTAGCGCACCATAACGTGCAGCGGATAGGTGAGCTCGTCGGCCTCGGTGCGGATCAACGACGGCTGCGCGATGTTCACGGCACGGTAGAGCGTGTCCTCGTCGACGCCGCCGTAGACCTCGGGTGCGTGTCGGCGCAGCACCTCGAGCAGCGGTCCCATAAAGGCGCGGCTGCGACCCACGGTGTTCTCAAAGAAGCGGCTCTGGCTCTCGTGGATGCCCATGGAGGTACCACCCTCAAGACAGGTGCGCGCATAGACAGGATTGACGCCCAGCTCGTACATGGCGTGTCCTGCCTCGTGGATGATGCTGAAGACGTTGGAGATGCAGTCGTTCTCGTAGATGTGCGTCGCGATGCGCGCATCACCCACGGCAAAGCCCTCGCTAAACGGGTGCTCGGTAAAGGCGAGCGTGGTGTCGTCCAGGTTCAGGCCGACAAGCTTCATCAGATCGAAGCTCATGGCACGCTGGGCAGCCTCGGGCACGCGGGCATGCAAAAAGTCGGCAGCGGGCTGCTGGCCGCGCTCGCCGATGGCGTGCACGAGCGGCACGACCGTGGCCTTGACCTCCTCGCAAAACGCGTCGAAGCTCTTGGCGGAAAGGCCGCGCTCGTACTGGTCGAGCCAAACATCGTAGGGGTCGCGCTTGGGATCCATGAGCTCTGCCTGATGCTTAAGTTGGGCGACGATTCTATCCACATAGGGCTCAAAGCTCGCCCAGTCGTTGGCCGTCTTGGCTTTGTGCCACACGGCGTCGGCCTCGCAGGTGAGCCTGGTCCAGGCCTCGGCCTCCTCGGTAGGAATAACGCTTGCCTCGCGTTGATCGCGGCCGAGCACGCGGATCTCGTCAAGCAGCTGCGGGTCGTCGATCTTGCCGCCGGCGACGGTCTCGCGTGCCAGCGAGTACACGAGTTCGACAGACTTTTCGCTGGTCAGGAGCTTATGGTACTCGCCGGCAAGGGTGCCCATGGCGTCGGCACGGGCGGCGGCACCGTTGGCGGGAGCAATAGTCGCGCCGTCAAACTCGGCAATCTTGAGCAGGTACTCGCGAGTCCACAGCTTGCCCTCGAGCTTGCGGAATTTTTTGACGGCCTTATCGACTTTAGCGGCCTTGACGCCCTTGGCAGCCTTTGCCACGGGGGCCTGGGCCTTCTTATCGAGTTTCTTTCCCATACCGTATCCTTAATCTCGCAGGTCGAGCGCCGCAGGTGGGCGCGCGGCCAGTTTGCACAGCTACCTGCCTTGTACCCAGCGCGAACAAAACGGAACGCGGCGATATGCTCGCAGAATGTGTTATCCTATAGCCCAATGCGTTGACGGAGAGGGTTTTGCCCGTCGCGTCGCCGGCAAGAGAGGGAAGGTCATGGGCTGCAAGCCTTCCTGCGGTGGCAAGGGCCAAGCGTTCACTCCCGAGCAGCAACCTCAACGGGCACGCGGCCAGCGGCGGCGAAGCCCCAGTAGGGAAGCCGTGAGCCTCGCGACAAGGGGCAAAGAGTGGGCGCGGCGGGCCAGACATCCGCCGGGTCAAACAAGGTGGTACCGCGGAATTCAACCGTCCTTGGGCAATGCACATGCCCGAGGGCGGTTTTTTGTTACCGAACCGGGCCGCGTTTTCGCAACGTCAGACGGCGGCAGCCGCCTCGGCAAGCGGGGAACGCGAGAGACGAAAGGGAAGACATGAGTCTGATTGATGATCTGGTCAAACTCGAGGAAGAGGCCAAGGAGCTCGTCACTAGCGCCGACGACGCCGCCAAGCTCGAGGCTGCGCGCGTTGAGCTGCTCGGTCGCAAAGGCCGTATCACCGGCCTGATGCGCATGATGGGCAAGCTCGCCCCCGAGGATCGTCCCATGATGGGCAAACGCGCCAACGAGATGCGCCAGCTGATCGAGGGCATGCTCGACGAGCGCACCACCGAGATGAAGGCCGCCGCCCTCAAGCACGCACTCGAGCACGAGGCCGTCGACATCACGCTGCCGGGCATCCGTCCGCAGATCGGTCACCAGCACCTGATCAAGCAGATCATCGAGGAGGCCGAGGACATCTTCTGCGGCATCGGCTACACCGTCGAGTCCGGCCCCATGGTTGATACCTCCTACTACAACTTCACCGCGCTCAACGCGCCCATGGATCACCCGAGCCGCTCGGCTCGCGACACGTTCTATGTGGTCGACAACAACCCCGGCAGCGTCGCGCATCCCGAGGCTCACGCTCACGGCGAGTCCGACGTGCTGCTGCGCACCCAGACCTCGGGCGTGCA
This sequence comes from Coriobacteriaceae bacterium, assembly GCA_025992755.1. Classification (GTDB taxonomy): domain Bacteria; phylum Actinomycetota; class Coriobacteriia; order Coriobacteriales; family Coriobacteriaceae; genus Collinsella. The sequence continues at coordinate 1,916,058 of DAJPGF010000001.1, read as the reverse complement.
GATCCACACCATGGAGTCGCAGAAGCCGCCCATCTACATGATCTGCCCGGGCACCGTCTACCGTCCCGACACGGCCGACGCCTGCCACCTGCCGCAGTTCAACCAGATCGAGGGCCTAGTCGTCGACGAGGGCATCACCTTTGGCGACCTGAAGGGCACGCTCGACTACTTTGTTAAGTGCATGTTTGGCGAGGACCGCAAGACGCGCTACCGTCCGCACTTCTTCCCCTTCACCGAGCCTAGCTGCGAGGTGGACGTGAGCTGCCACGTCTGCGGCGGCAAGGGCTGCAACTTCTGCAAGCACAGCGGCTGGATCGAGATCCTGGGCTGCGGCATGGTCGACCCCAACGTCCTGATCAACTGCGGCATCGACCCCGAGAAGTACACCGGCTTCGCCTTTGGCATTGGTGCCGAGCGCGTCGCTGCCCTGCGCTACGACCTGCCGGACCTGCGAACGCTCATGACGGGCGATATGCGTTTCCTGAATCAGTTCTAGGCTGCGGCTTGCCCAAGCACGGCACCTCGGCGCTCATTCGTCGCTTGCGTACCAAAGTACGCGGCGCTCCTCTTTCGGGCCGATCTGCCGCACTTGGACAACCCTCGCTTTGTAAGGAATGTTCACAAAGTTGAAGTTTCCACCTGCATCTCTTCGCAGGCTTTCAGTATGAAAGGAGAGCTAGATGCGTGTTTCTTACGACTGGCTCAAGACCATGATCGATATTCCGGAGGATCCCAAGACCCTTTCGGACGAATATATCCGTACCGGCACCGAGGTCGAGGCAATCGACACCGTGGGCGAGTCCTTCGACCACGTGGTGACCGCCAAGGTGCTCACCAAGATCCCGCACCCCGATAGCGACCACATGTATGTGTGCTCGGTCGATGTGGGCGACAAGAATCTCGACGCCGACGGCAATCCCGCTCCGCTGCAGATCGTCTGCGGCGCGCAGAACTTCGAGGCCGGCGACCACATCGTCACGGCCATGATTGGCGCCGTGCTTCCCGGCGACGTTAAGATCAAGAAGAGCAAGCTTCGCGGCGTCGTGTCCATGGGCATGAACTGCTCCGCGCGCGAGCTCGGCCTGGGTGGCGACCACTCCGGCATCATGATCCTGCCCGAGGATACGCCCTGCGGCATGCCGTTTGCCGAGTACGTGGGCTCGAGCGACACCGTGCTCGACTGTGAGATCACGCCCAACCGTCCCGACTGCCTGTCCATGATCGGCATGGCCCGCGAGACCGGCGCCATCTTCGACCGCGATTTCCACGTTGAGCTGCCCGCCATCAAGGTCGAGACCGGCCGCGCGACCGACGACGAGCTTTCTGTCGAGATCGCCGACGAGGGCCTGTGCGACCGCTACGTTGCCCGCATCGTGCGCAACGTCAAGGTCGGCCCGTCGCCAGACTGGATGGTCAAGCGCCTCAACGCCCTGGGCGTGCGCCCGCACAACAACATCGTCGACATCACCAACTACGTGATGATGCTCACCGGTCAGCCGCTGCACGCCTTTGACCTGGACACCTTTGCCGAGCGCGATGGCCACCGTCGTGTGGTGGTTCGTGCCGCCCAGCAGGACGAGAAGTTCACGACGCTCGACGGCGAGGAGCGCGTGCTCGACGCCGGCATGGGCCTCATCACCGACGGCGAGCGCCCCGTGGCGTTGGCCGGCGTTATGGGTGGCATGGATTCCGAGATCGAGGACGATACCGTTGACGTGATGGTCGAGAGTGCCTGCTTCAACGCCGGCCGCACCTCGCACACCAGCCGCGACCTTTCGCTGATCTCCGACGCCTCCATCCGCTTTGAGCGCCAGGTCGACGAGACCGGCTGCGTGGACGTCGCCAATGTGACGTGCGCGCTCATCGAGGAGATCGCCGGCGGCGAGGTTGCTCCCGGCTATGTCGACGTTTTCCCCGCGCCCAAGACCATCGACAGCATTAAGCTGCGCCTGGCCCGCGTGCACGCCATCTGCGGTGCTGACATCGAGCCCGACTTTATCGAGCGCTCGCTCACCCGCCTGGGCTGCACCGTCGAGCGCGACGGCGAGGACTTTATGGTCACGCCGCCGAGCTTCCGTCCCGACCTGCCGCGTGAGATCGACCTGATCGAGGAGGTCCTGCGCCTGTGGGGCATGGGTCGCGTCACGGCGACCATTCCGGCTGCCAAGAACCACATCGGCGGTCTGACGCGCGAGCAGAAGCTTACCCGCAAGGTTGGCGAGATCCTGCGCGCCTGTGGCCTCAACGAGACCACGACCTTTGGCTTTGCCGCCCCGGGCGACCTGGAGAAGATTGGCATGTCCACCGAGGGCCGCGGCTGCCCCGTGGTGCTCATGAACCCGCTGGTAGCTGAGCAGACCGAGATGCGTCGTTCGCTGCTGCCGGGTCTGCTGCAGTCCGTGGCCTACAACGAGGCGCACGGTACGCCCAACGTACACCTGTACGAGGTCGGCAGCCTGTTCCACGGTCGCGAGAATGCCAGCCTGCCCAAGGAGACCAAGTCCGTGGCGGGTGTGCTCTCGGGCCAGTGGAGCGAGCAGTCCTGGAGCATGAAGTACCGCAAGTTGCGCTTCTTCTTTGGCAAGGGCATCGTCGAGGAGTTGCTCGCCCAGCTGCGCATCGAGAAGGTTCGCTTCCGTCCCGCCGAGGGCGAGGGCTATGCCTTCCTGCAGCCGGGTCGTGCTGCCGAGGTGCTCTCGGGCGGTACCGTGCTGGGCTGGGTTGGCGAGATCCACCCCGAGGCGCGCGAGGCTATGGGCATTGACGAGGTCGTCGTTGCCTTTGAGCTCGATCTGGACAAGCTGATCAAGGGCGCCCGCAACCAGGAGAACTACCGCGAGTTCTCGCAGTACCCTGCCGTTGAGCACGATCTGGCTATCGTGGTCGACAACACCGTGACCTGCGAGGATCTTGAGCGCCGCATTACCAGCGCCGGCGGCAAGCTGCTCGAGGGCGTGCGCCTGTTCGACGTCTACCGCGATCCCATCCGCATCGGAGCAGGCAAGAAGTCCATGGCCTTTGCGCTTACGTATCGCTCCGACGACCACACGCTCACCAGCGAAGAGGTCGAAAAGGCGCACCAGAAGATCGTTACCAAGGTGTGCAAGGGCGTAAACGGCGAGGTCCGCGGCTAGGTCCTGCGCTGGGGTATGGGTTGGGGCGACTGCTGCCGAATCCTACAAGACCGTTATGCTCGGTATAAGGCACTGCTGAGCCTGCATATATGACACGCGCATTACATAACGGCGTGCTGCTTTGTCGGCAGTGCGCCGTTTTGCTATGATAGCCCGCGGCGTGTTACGAATCTGACAATACGTAACACTGGCAAGGTGATTCAAGCGGCGTTGCAATTCCGTGCGCCGATAACCGGGAGGCGTACATGCACATTCCAGATAATTATCTGTCCCCGCAGACCGATGCCGTCATGGCGGTGGCGATGGTGCCCGTTTGGGTCCACTGCATCAAGAAGGTGCGCGCCACGCTCGATCGCGAGCATATGGCTTTCCTTGGCATCTGCGCCGCGTTCTCCTTCCTGCTCATGATGTTCAACGTGCCGCTGCCTGGCGGCACCACAGGCCACGCCGTCGGCGGCGCCCTCATTGCGCTGCTGCTAGGCCCCGAGGCCGCGGCTATCGCTGTCTCGGTCGCGCTGGCGCTGCAGGCGCTGCTGTTTGGCGACGGCGGCATCCTGTCCTTTGGCGCCAACTGCTTTAACATGGCCTTCGTGCTGCCGTTTGCCGCTGCTATCGTGTTCCGTGCGCTCAACAGCCGTTTGCACGACAAGAGCTGGGGCACCTCGGTTTCGGCCATCGTAAGCGGCTGGGTCGGCCTGTGCCTGGCGGCCCTGTGCGCGGCAATCGAGTTTGGTATTCAGCCGATGCTCTTCACCAACGCCTCGGGTGCTCCGCTGTACTGCCCCTTCCCGTTGTCCGTGGCCATTCCGGCCATGTTGATCCCGCATATGCTGGTTGCCGGCGTGGTCGAGGGCGTGACGACTGCCGCGATCTACGGCTTTATCAAGAAGACGGCGCCGGGCGTTATCGTCGGGCCCGAGGCCGTCGATGGCCAGCTTGCCGGCGATGGTACTGCCAAGAAGACTTCCCTGATTCCCACGCTCATCCTGGTTGCCGTGCTTGTCGTGGCTACGCCGCTCGGCTTGCTTGCCACCGGTGACGCATGGGGCGAGTGGGACGCCGAGGGCGCCGCGACCGCCGTTCAGGAGGCTGGTGACGACAGTCTGCAGGCTTCGGTCGGCCTTGATACCCCGACCTTTGCCGACGCTTTGCCTACGGGTGATTACCTGCAGGCTTATTCCGAGGAGCAGGGTCTTGGCTTTGCCGGTCAGGCTGCCATGTATATCCTGTCCGGCGTGATTGGCGTGGCGGTGCTCACCATCGCATTCCGTCTGATCTCGCTGACGGTTAAGGAAAGCGGTGCTCATGGCAATAGCCGAGCTGCCTAGCTGGCTTGCAGCCGAGGAGCGATACGAGCCCGCTGGGGCTCGGCATCGTGTGACGCAAAAGAATGTCCTGCACCTGGCGAGCCTGCTCGAGCGGGTTCGCCTGGGTGGAGGCGCACACGAGGGCGGGTCGATGGTCGACCGCGCCCTTTCTTGCGTTTCGGCTCCGGTGCGTCTGGTGGGGATGTTCGCTTGCGTCCTGTGCGTGTGTCTGACGCAGAGCCCGCTGTACCTCATGTTGATGGCGGCTATCGCGCTGGTGCTCGTTGCCGTGCGCCCTGTACGCGGGCTGCGCGCGACCTTTGTGCCGGCGTTGGCTGCCGCGGGGTTTGCCGTGGTTCTGGCGCTGCCCGCCCTGCTGCTGGGCGCTTCCGCTACGGGCGCCATGCTCAAAATTGCGCTTAAGACGTTCATTAACGTGTCGCTCGTGCTGGGTGTTTCGTGGACGCTCACCTGGAACCGCATGTCGGCGGCGCTCAAGACGCTACATCTGCCCGACGAGGTCATCTTTACGTTTGATATGGCGCTCAAGCACATCGAGGTGCTGGGTCGCACGGCGCACAATTTGTGCGAATCGGTCATGCTGCGCAGCGTTGGCCGTGCGCCTGAGGGATTTTCGCGTACCGATTCGATCGCGGGTATCATGGGCATGACCTTTATCAAGGCGATGGAATGCAGCCGCGCGATGGACGAGGCCATGCTGTGCCGCGGTTTTGCGGGTGCGTATCCGGCGCCCGCGCGCGCCGGGTTTGGCTGGCGCGATGCGGTCTATGCGGCCGGCGTGGCGCTGCTGGCGGTGTTGTGCGCCGTGCTGTAGGCGCTGCTGGTTCCGGCTGGGGATGCAAATAGGGAAGGGCGACGTTTTGACGATCGATATGAATAGTGCGGCGGGCACGAACGGTGCGGGCGGCGCCGAGGTCGCGCCGCTCATCGAGCTGCGCGACGTGGTGTTCTCCTATGCGGGGCATACGGTTGTCGATGGCGTGTCGCTGCAGGTCGATCGTGGTGAACTCGTTGCCCTGCTCGGTCCCAACGGCTGCGGTAAGACGACGATTATGCGCCTTATTAACGGCCTTGAGCTCGCGGACGCAGGGGCATACCTGTTCGACGGGCACGTGGTCGATGCGGCGTTTCTAAAGGATTCCGCGGCCGCTCAGCGTTTTCATCAGCGCGTGGGCTTTGTGTTCCAGAATGCCGACGCCCAGCTGTTCTGCGCTACGGTGGGCGAGGAAGTTGCTTTTGGTCCCGCGCAGATGGGACTGCCGGCAGACGAGCTCGACCGTCGCGTGCACGATGCCATGGAACTGTTTCAAGTTGCCGACCTGGTCGATGCCTCGCCCTATCAGCTTTCGGGTGGGCAAAAGAAGCGTGTGGCGCTGGCGGCAGTCGTATCGATGAACCCCGATATCTTGGTTCTCGACGAACCTACTAATGGGCTCGACGAGGATTCATGCGACATCGTGGTCAACTTCTTGCTGGCCTACGTCGCGGCGGGTAAGACGGTCTTGATGAGCACACATCACCAGGATTTGGTGCGACGCCTGGGTGCCCGTGCAATCTATATCGATCGATATCACCATGTGGTCGAGGCGCCTTCGCCGTCGTATGGAACCGAAAGCGGTGCTACGGACTAGTTGCTGCGTAGAGCGTGCGTAGCCGCCCGCGCGGCTTTGCCGTGATGGTATAGTTATCCAGGTTTTTATGGGGGTGGCTATGCCAAGCTGGAACATTCATATCGCTCAGACGGAGCGTTTGCTGGAGCGCACCGGTGCGCTTGCCAATAGCGTGCGCGATCGCAATGCCTTTTTGTTTGGCTGCGTGGTTCCGGATATCTTCGTGGGCTATATGGTCCCTGGCATCGCCGATCCCATCCCATACCGCATTACGCACTTTGCAAAGCCCGAGCCTATCCCTAAGCCGCGCGAGCACGAGTTCTGGGATACCTATGTGGCGCCGCTGCTCAAAGGGGCGCCTGTTGGTACGCCGGCTGCCGCGACCTCGATTGTCGAGGAGCGCGAGCGACTCAATCGGGTACATTATCCCCAACGCTACAAGGATGCCGAGCCGGTTGCCGGTCCCGGTGCTAGCGAGCTTTCGCTCGCGCCCGATGACGTGGCGCAGTCGCTGCTCGATCTGACGCTGGGCGTTTGGTCTCACCTCGTGGCCGATACCGTGTGGAATACGCGCGTGAATCAGTACCTGGAGGCGCACGGCGGCAAGCCGTGCGAGGAATTCCGCATTAAAAAGCAAGGCGACTTTGACTGGTTTGGTAAGACGCTCGGGATCGTTTCGATTCCGCGCGCGACCGATCGCCTGTATACTGCGGCGACGCGTTTTGGTCAGTATCCCATCCATAAGGAGTATGTGCTCAAGACCATTGGCGTTATGCACGAGATTGTACGCGAAAACCCCGGCGAGCCCGACCATCCGCCATACCGCCTGCTGACCGAGAAATTCTTCGACGCAACGTTTACCGAGGTCATCGAGCTGACCGAGGCGGGTTTTGCCGCCCGTGTCGAATCGCCCGATGTGCCTGCGCTGCCCCTGATTGCTAGCTGCTAGCTGGCCGGCCCGGCAGTGAATAGCTCAACCCAATCGACAAGTAGCTCTTGCCGTAAGGTATCTTCGGCAATGCGCTCCTGTTTGGTCTTTGGGATGTGGGGAAGCCCGGCCTTTTTATGGATGAGCTCGGCTATGTGATCGAAGCTCTTCTTCTCCTTGATCTGGTCATAGGTAATTTGGATGACGTCGTAGCCCATGCTTGTGAGTGCGGTGGCGCGCTCGGCATCGGAGAGGCTCGCGGCTTCGCTGTCGTGGGCAGAGCGGCCTTGGCATTCCAGAATGACGCCCATGCTGTCGGTGGCGCTTTCGATGAGGATATCGGCGTAGCAGCAGGTTTTGTCATACAGCGAACGTGCGGCTTCACTGAGCGGGATGCGCGCGTTGTTGGCGATCTCGATGCCCTGGCCGCCCTCGTCGCGGGGGAGCGAGATAAGCATGGAGGTCTGTACTTCGAAGGGCGAGGCGGCCTGCCCCGTCATGTGCTCGGCCGCCCAGCGCAGTTGTTTGACGCCGCGCAGGCCTGCGGCTTGCTTGGCGAACGCGGCGATATCCGTTGCGGTAAGAAGCGGCGTGCGCTTCCACAAGTTGGTGTCATTGCCCTTGGTGTCGTTAACTCGCTCCCAGCCGCAGTTGGGTGGAATGAACTTAAGCGAAATAGCTTCATCGAGTTGTTGTTGCGTTCGCTCGCAGGGCTTAAACACTGCAAAGGAGCTGCACATCTCGTAGCACGCCATGAGTAACTGGTTGCGTGAGACCTGCGTGGCAAGGCTGAGCAGCGTGAACTCCGGTGAAGTGACATCAAATCCATGTTCAGTCTGTCTAAACGACCCAGGAGGCGGCTCTTGGGTTAGCAGACGGCTATGAAATAGCTTTCCGTTCGCGCGCTGTTTCCTTTCACTCACGGATCTCCAAACTGGTGTGCCGAGCAAGTCTTTAAATACCGGTTGTTTTGAGTAATGCACCAAGCGATGGTCATGGTCGGGCGGCAGGATTGCCGGATAGAGTCCCAGTATTTGGGGCGGGATGCGATAGTACTGAAAAGCCGTAGGTCCGCAGGCAAGAAATGACATAGCGATCCGATCGTTTGAGCGTTGTTTGGGCTAGAAAAGCTATCCGTTTCGGAAGTGCGGTGAAAAAGACAAATAGGTCAGGTACAAGCGGTATTTAAGCCAACTTTATCAGGGGTTTTGTTGAAATAAAAGGACTTATGCTCGTGGGTAAGCAATTTTTCCCCGCACTTCCGAAAACGCGGTTGATCTGGTTCTTGCTAAAACGATTTAGCAGCGTCGGTTAAGGTGTGGGTTTGCCACCGGGCGAACACTTTTAGCGCTTGGGGCTTTATTTTTTGGGCCTCGGAGGGCGGATTTCGCGCTTTTGGTAATGAAATGGGTGCGTGCCATGCCGTGCGGTAGGCATCGGTGCACAGAAAAAGGGCCCGGAAGGCAATGCCTTCCGGGCCCTTTGCAATGCAAATCTGCTTGCAAGTGCGATTTAGCGCACCTGAGCGACGTAAGCGACGTTGGTCGAGGAGACCTTGTCCTCGAGCTGGACGCTCATGCGGGGATCGCCGGCGGTAGCGACGGTCAAATCGCCAGTCTTGACGTAGCCGAGCTCCTTAGCGGTCTCGATCGCCTTGACGATCGTGCCGTTGACGGTGCCCTGGGTAATCTCTGCCTGGTGCGGGATGACGCCCCAGTACATGATCATCTGCTGGACGGCCCACTCGTGGCGGGAGAACGCGCAGATCGGCATGTTGGGACGGAAGTGCGAGATCAGGCGGGCAGTACGACCAGTGGTCGTCGGCACGGTGATGCACTTGGCGCCAACGGTGGTGGCCATGTTCACAGCGGACATACCCACAACGTTGTTGACGACGCGGGTGCCGTGAGCGTCAGCCGGAACCTCGAGCGGAGCGTGAGCCGGGAGGTACTTCTCGGTCTCGAGAGCAATGCTGGCCTGCATCTTAACGGCCTCGACCGGGTACTTACCGGCAGCGGACTCGCCGGAAAGCATAACGGCGTCGGTGCCGTCGTAGATGGCGTTAGCAACGTCGGCAACCTCGGCGCGCGTCGGGCGCGGGTTCTGCTGCATGGAGTCGAGCATCTGCGTAGCGGTGATAACGGGCTTGTAGGCCGCGTTGCACTTGGCGATGATCTCCTTCTGGATGTGCGGAACGAGCTCGGGCTTGATCTCGATGCCCAGGTCGCCACGGGCGACCATGATGCCGTCGGAAGCCTCGAGGATCTCGTCGAAGTTCTCGACGCCCAGGGCGCACTCGATCTTCGGGAAGATCGTCACGTGCTCGCCACCGTTCTCGCGGCAAAGCTCGCGGATGCCGCGGACGGACTCGCCGTCACGGATGAAGGAAGCGGCGATGTAGTCGATGTTCTCGGTCAGGCCAAAGAGGATGTCCTGACGATCGCGCTCGGTGATGGCGGGCAGCGAGATGTTGACGTTGGGCATGTTGACGCCCTTGCGCTCGCCGATCAGGCCGTCATTCTTGACGACGCAGGTCATGTCCTGGCCGTCGACGGACTCGACCTCGAGGGCAACCAGACCGTCATCGATCAGGATAAGGGAGCCCTTCTCGACCTCGGAGGGCAGAGCCAGGTAGTCGAGGGAGATGTGCTCAGAGGTGCCGTGGAAATCCTCGGACGTGGGCTGAGCGGTGACGACGATCTTATCGCCGGTCTTGACGGCAACCTTCTTGCCATCGACCAGAAGGCCGGTGCGGACCTCGGGGCCCTTGGTGTCGAGCAGGATGCCGACGGGCAGACCGAGCTCCTTGGAAATACGACGGACGCGCTCGATGCGACCGTGGTGCTCGTCGTAGGATCCGTGCGAGAAGTTAAAACGGGCGACGTTCATGCCCGCCTTGATCATCTCACGGATGGTCTCGTCGCTATCGCAGGCGGGACCCATGGTGCATACAATCTTGGTGCGCTTGTACATTCAGACCTCCATCTGACATCGTCTTGCGCTGATAGATAAACCATAAGAAATAAAACTGAGATGATTATAACGAAATGCCGACCGAATACCCCAAAAAATCGACCGTATGCCGAATTAGAAGTTCATTTTTTGCGAATAAACGGTATATGCAAAAACTTTACCAACCGTTCTAACCGCTGCTATCTGGGCGATATTTCAGTTTGATGATGCACCGAAGAAAAAACGTTTTATCAATGTCGAACATCATACGGTCTGCATCGTTGCACTCGAGCCGTGTTTCCAATTGGAATGTTTTGGCTAGACGCGCCGCTTTGGGGTACCATAGCTCCACTATCAACTGCCGCTCAGCACGGCAGCCTTGATGAGCCCTTGCCCTTCTCCTGGGAATTATGATCGGGCATCAATCTGCTGAGTGGCCCGAATCCCAGGAGGGGACTCTATATGCAAAAGGAATACCTGTCCGCCGCGGCGGAGGTACTCAGCGACCAAGGTGTCGATGAGAACCTCGGCCTGAGCAACGACGAGGCGTCGTCGCGCCTCGCCAAGACAGGCCCTAACAAGCTCGAGGAAGCCGAGAAGACGCCGTTGTGGAAGCGCTTCTTTGAGCAGATGGCCGACCCCATGGTCATCATGCTGATCGTTGCCGCCGTCATCAGTGCACTCACGGGCATGGTCAAGGGTGAGGCGGACTTTGCCGACGTCGCCATCATCATGTTCGTCGTTATCGTCAACTCGGTGCTGGGCGTGGTTCAGGAGGCCAAGAGCGAGGAAGCTCTCGAGGCATTGCAGGAGATGAGCGCGGCGCAGTCCAAGGTTCTGCGCGACGGCAAGCTCGTGCACCTGCCGAGTGCCGAGCTCGTGCCTGGCGATGCGATCATGCTCGAGGCGGGCGACTCCGTCCCGGCCGACTGCCGCGTGCTCGAGAGCGCCACGATGAAGATCGAAGAGGCTGCACTCACCGGCGAGTCCGTGCCTGTCGAGAAGCATGCCAACGTGATCGAGCTCGCCACCGGCACCGACGACGTGCCGCTCGGCGACCGCAAGAACATGTGCTACATGGGTTCCACCGTGGTGTACGGTCGCGGTCGCGCCGTCGTGGTCGGTACCGGTATGAACACCGAGATGGGCAAGATTGCCGGCGCCCTGGCCGAGGCCAAGGAAGAGCTCACGCCGCTGCAGGTGAAGCTTGCCGAGCTCAGCCGCATCCTCACCATCATGGTTATCGTCATCTGCGTCGTCATCTTTGGCGTTGATATCATCCGCCACGGCGTGGGCAACGTTCTTACCGACCCGACCGCCCTGCTCGATACCTTTATGGTTGCCGTCTCGCTCGCCGTCGCTGCCATCCCCGAGGGCCTGGTCGCCGTCGTGACCATCGTGCTGTCGCTTGGCGTGACCAAGATGGCCAAGCGCCAGGCAATCATCCGCAAGCTCTCTGCCGTCGAGACTCTCGGCTGCACGCAGACCATCTGCTCCGACAAGACCGGTACCCTTACCCAAAACAAGATGACCGTCGTCAAGCACGAGCTCGCCGCGCCTAAGGAGAAGTTCCTGGCCGGCATGGCTCTGTGCTCCGATGCCCAGTGGGACGAGGAGCTGGGCGAGGCCGTGGGCGAGCCGACTGAGTGCGCGCTCGTCAACGACGCCGGCAAGGCGGGCCTCACCGGCCTGACCGCCGAGCACCCGCGTGTGGGCGAGGCCCCGTTCGACTCGGGCCGTAAGATGATGTCCGTGGTCGTCGAGACCCTGGACGGCGAGTATGAGCAGTACACCAAGGGCGCGCCCGACGTGGTGATCGGCCTGTGCACCCATATCTACGACGGCGACAAGGTCGTTCCGCTGACCGAGGAGCGTCGCGCCGAGCTCGTGGCCGCCAACAAGGCCATGGCCGACGAGGCCCTGCGCGTGCTGGCGCTGGCAAGCCGCACCTACACCGAGGTCCCGAGCGACTGCAGCCCCGCTGCGCTCGAGCACGACCTGGTCTTCTGCGGCCTGTCCGGCATGATTGACCCTGTCCGCCCCGAGGTCGCCGACGCCATCCGCGAGGCCCACGATGCCGGTATTCGCACCGTCATGATCACGGGCGACCACATCGACACCGCCGTGGCCATCGCCAAGCAGCTGGGCATCGTCACCGATCGCAACCATGCCATCACCGGTGCCGACCTCGATCGCATGAGCGACGAGGAACTCGACGCGCACATCGAGGACTACGGCGTGTACGCCCGCGTCCAACCCGAGCACAAGACACGCATCGTCGAGGCTTGGAAGTCGCGCGACCAGATCGTGGCCATGACGGGCGACGGCGTCAACGACGCCCCGTCCATCAAGCGCGCCGACATCGGCGTGGGCATGGGCATTACTGGTACCGACGTCACCAAGAACGTCGCCGACATGGTGCTCGCCGACGACAATTTCGCCACCATCATCGGTGCCTGCGAAGAGGGCCGTCGTATCTACGACAACATTCGTAAGGTCATCCAGTTCCTGCTTTCGGCTAACCTTGCCGAGGTCTTCTCGGTGTTTATCGCCACGCTCATCGGCTTTACCATCTTCCAGCCGGTGCAGCTGCTGTGGGTGAACCTGGTCACCGACTGCTTCCCCGCGCTCGCGCTGGGCATGGAGGATGCCGAGGGTGACATCATGAAGCGCAAGCCGCGCAACGCCAAGGACGGTGTCTTTGCCGGTCACATGGGCCTGGACTGCGTGGTCCAGGGTCTGATCATCACCGTGCTGGTGCTGGCGAGCTTCTTTGTGGGCGTGTACTTTGACATGGGCTACATCCACATCGCCGATATGATCGCCGGCAATGCCGACGAGGAAGGCGTGATGATGGCGTTCATCACGCTCAACATGGTCGAGATTTTCCACTGCTTCAATATGCGCAGCCGTCGTGCGTCGCTGTTCACCATGAAGAAGCAGAACAAGTGGCTGTGGGCTTCTGCCGCGCTGGCACTGGTGTTGACGGTGATCGTGACCGTGCAGCCGACGCTTGCCGAGATGTTCTTTGGCCCTGTGACGCTTGAGCTCAAGGGCGTTCTTGCCGCGCTGGGCCTGGCCTTCCTGATCATCCCGCTGATGGAGATCTACAAGGCGATCATGCGCGCGGTCGAAAAAGGGTAGCGCACTCGTCCGGGCCCGCCCCACGCCCTTTCTCCCTCACTGGTCCTCGCGCTTTGCGCTGCGGGATCGTTCGGGAGAAAGGGCTTCCGGGGCGGGCCCTGCGGTGGCTTTGCTGGCTTTTCTCCCGTGCGGATGAAAAGGGCTGAGGGAAAGTTTGTGAGCTGGTCGGGCTTTGCCCGGCCAGCTCTTTTTGATTTAAAATACCTGCTCAGTTGTGATTTATGGTGCTGGGAGGCGCTTGTGGGCAAGGCTAAGGCTAAGGCGAAGAAAAAGACGACGGGGGCGCGGGCTAAGCGCGATCGTCGTCGGAAGCTTGCGACCGAGGCTCTCGCGTCTGCCGAGGAGTTGCTGGCAAGCGTGCCGGGACTTGACGCGCTGCAGGATGTCCCGGCGTTTGATGACCTGCCGGTCGATGGGGCTCAGCGGGCGGCATTTGACGACTTTTGCGCACATGCTGAGGAGCCCGAGCAGATGCAGCTTGGCGCCGTGGTGCGCTTAGATCGCGGGTTTCCGCTGGTGGCGACGGCCGACGATACCTTTCGTGCCGAGCATGCCGTGGGGTTTGCCAAGTCGCGCGGCGAGGACGAGGTGCTGCTGCCCGCCGTGGGCGACCGTGTGGCGGTGCGCCGCGCTCCCGGGCACGATATGGGCGTGATTGAGTGCGTTCTGCCGCGCCGTACGAGCTTTGAGCGTTGGCGCGGCCGTGCCCGTGGAGAGCGTCAGGTGCTCTGCTCCAACGTGGATAGCGTGCTAATCGTGCAGGCGCTCGGTGCCGGTGAGGTGCTGCTCGACCGCGTGGCGCGCTCGCTGGTGTTGGCGCTCGACTGCGATGCCGAACCGGTGGTGGTGCTCACCAAAGCTGACCGCTGCGATGCCGAGGAGCTCGAGCGCGATCTGGACCGCGTGCGCCGCCTGGTAGGTCCGGACGTGCGCGTGATCGTGACGTCCTCTGCCGAGGGCCGCGGCCTGGACGGGGTCCGTGCCTGCGTGCCTGCCGGGAGCTGCGCCATGATTCTGGGCGAGTCGGGTGCCGGCAAGTCGACGCTGCTCAATGCACTGCTGGGCCACGATACGTTGGCGACCGGCGGTGTGCGCGAGCGCGACGACCAGGGCCGTCACACTACCGTCGCGCGCGTGATGGTGGCGCTGCCGGGCGACGCCGGTGTGATCGCCGATGCCCCGGGCCTGCGCAGCCTACCGCTCGTGGGTCACGAGCGGGGTCTGGCGCGCGCCTTCCCCGAGATTGTCGAGGCATCGCGCGCGTGCCGGTTTGGCGATTGCACACATACCCATGAGCCGGGTTGCGCCGTTCGCGAGGCCGAGGACGCCGGGCAGATCGACAGTCTGCGTCTGGAAACGTTCCAAAACTTGGCGTCATCCATGCGCGTGAGCGCTCAAATGCTCGATCCCGATGTTCATCTGTAATTGATTTTTCCTATGACAGCCGTCTCCCAACTGTTCGGGAGACGGCTTTTTTCCTGCGGAAAAGCCTCGAAACATGCAGTTTGTTGACGTGCTGACCAAAACCTTGCCACGAGCTTGACGGGCTGGTCAGCTTTTGGTCAGCGATTGGTTTGACATCGAAAACCAAGATCGCGATTGCGCCGCTTTGCGCTCTGACCGCCCAGACAATGGTGGTACGGGCATTCGCCCGGCACTGCCATGAGAGGAGCGGCCGTGAACAAGAGCAAGCGCATCGCCATCAGTCTGGTCGCGGGCGTGCTCGCTGCTCTGCTCTGCATGGTTTACGGCTCGTCGATCCGCTCGCAAGCCGAACAGGTCCAGGCTGAGACCTTGGCCAAGTACGGTGGCGATCGCGTCGAGGTATGCGTCGCGGCGCGCGATATCGATGTGGGCGAGACCCTCGATGAGACCAATGTCATAACCCAGGAATGGCTGACGAGTCTGCTGCCGCGTGACGCGGCGACCGAGCTGCGCCAGGTGCGCGGCGACGTGACGACTTCGCGTATTCCCAAAAACGCCGTGATCTGCAATGTCTACACCAAGGCCGAGAGCCACAAGCTCGAGGTGCCTAAGGGCAAGGTCGCCGTTTCGGTGGCGGTCGATGCCGAGCACTCGGTCGGCGGTGCCACGGGCGTGGGCAGCTATGTGGACGTGTACGTGCAAAAAGATGACGTAACCGATCGACTGTGCGGCGCGCACGTGATCGATACCAGTGAGAATTCCGGTGCCACGCGCGAGGGCAAGATCGAATGGGTGACGCTGGCGGCTGACCCCGAAGACGTCAAGGAACTGCTGGGAGCCTCGGGCAAGGGAACGGTCAGCTTGACGATTCCCGCCACGGCGCGCGGCAAAAAGAGCGGAGGCGACGAGTGATGAAGGCGATCTGGCTTGCGTGCTGCGCGTGCGGCGATTACGGGCTGTTGCAGCAGGAAGTCGAGGGCCGTGATGCGGGTGCACAGGTGCTTCGCGTGGGTGACCTGGACGGGCTGGTTTCCATGGCGCGGGCGTTTCCGTCGCGCCGCGGGGCTGCCATCATCGCGGCGTCTCTGTTTGATATCGAAGATGTGCGCAAGACTGTTGCGCGCCTGACGGCCGAAGGCCGCGTGAGTCGCGTGGTCGTGTTGATAGAAGTGCTCGATCCGTCGGATATCGAGGGACTGTTTCGCGCGGGGGCGACCGAGGTCATCGCTGCGCACAGTATATGCGGCAACGGGCGCGCGGGCGAGGGAGCGGTTGATTCCGATCGGCGCATGACGATTGAGCCCGATGCTTTTGTTGATAGGGAACCCGGGGCGCCTCGCGCTACAAGAGGCCCGCGTGTTGATGATTATGGAAAAGCGGAAGCCGAGCATGGTCGGCGCCCCCGGAACCCCCTTGTATACGATGACGCTGGAGGGCCGGCACAGCATGCTGGCGACTCCCCGGCTGTAGATATGGGATACGTGCACGGCGTGAATCTGGCGGATGAACTCGACGAAGTTGAGGGCTTTGCCGGGTGCGGCGAGTTGTCGCTGATGCAGCATGAGCAGATTGCACAGAACGAGCCTGCCTTGCAGACCGAACAAGCCGCCATGCCGGCTTGGACGCAGCGTGTGGTTGCGGCGGGGGAGACGGGGACGCTGTCGCCGACGCCCGCCCCGCCGCCTCCGATGCCGCCGGCAGACGCTGCCGCTCCGCAGCATCGAGCTCCGGTCATCTGCGCCATTTCGGGTTCGGGCGGTTGCGGCAAGTCGACGATCGTTGCCACCATGGCACACACATCGTCGCTGTTGGGCTTGCGTGCCGCCGTGCTCGACCTGGACCTGATGTTTGGAAACCTTTACGACTTGTTAGGCGTCGATGCTCCGCGCGATATGGCGGCACTTATCGAGCCGTCGGCGGCGGGCACGCTCACCGAGCCGGATATCGTAGCCGCATCCCAGCGCGTGGCGCCGGGCGTTACGCTCTGGGGTCCCGTCGCGGCGCCCGAGCAAGCCGAGCTCATGGCACGTCCGGTGGAGCTACTGCTCGATGTCCTGCGTCGCGAATCCGACGTGGTCTTTATCGATACCTCGGTCTTTTGGGGCGATGCCGTGGCGGCTGCGGTGGCGGCGAGCGACCGTTGCCTGGTCGTTGGCGATGCGGCGGTGTCGTCCGCGACATCGGCATCGCGCGTCATTGAACTGGCAAGTCGAGTAGGTGTGCCGCGCACGCGCATGAGCGCCGTGTTCAACCGGTTCGGTGCGCGCGGGGCAGACGAGGACGTCGCCATGCGCTTTGAGATTGCCTGTGCGTTGAGCTCCAAGATTCGTATCGCCGATGGCGGGCAGGATCTCGCCGCGCTCATGGCGTTTGGGCGCGCCGACGAGGCAGTGGGTCAGACGAGCGCTTTTGCGACCAGCGTGCGCGAGGCCACGCGCGAGATGCTCGTGGAACTGGGGTGCGCCGTCGGCCCTTGGAGCGATATAGTCGCCGACCGTGCAACGCGTACCGAACGCCCGCGTATCCGCCTTCCCTGGTCGCGCGAGGGTGATCAGCGATGAGCCTGCAAACGAGGATTAAGGCTGCCGGCGCTGCAGCGGCGGCAGCTCCTGTAGATGCGGGGCGTCGCCGCGCGGTGAAACGACGCACTAAGCGCGCCGTGATGGACCGCATGGGTTACGACGAAGTGGCGCGTATCAGCGCCTATATCGACCCGGTACTTGCCCGCTCGGAATTGCGTCCCGCGGTGGAGGCGGCGCTCAATGTTGAGGAGCCGACCGATCTCGCGACGCCCGAGCGCGAGACCATCATCGACGAGATTTTGGATGACGTGGTGGGCTTGGGGCCGTTGCAGCCGCTCATCGAGGACGACACCGTTACCGAGATCATGATCAACGGCTGCCGCTCGGCTTTCTTTGAACGCGGCGGCGTCTTGTACCCCATCGAGCATGCGTTTGAGGATGATGAGCAGATTCGTGTGCTTATCGACCGCATCATCTCGCCACTTGGCCGTCGTATCGACGAGCGCAGCCCCATCGTCAACGCCCGCCTCAAAACGGGCTATCGCGTCAACGCGGTGATTCCGCCTGTGGCGATTGACGGACCGATTCTCACCATCCGAAAGTTCTCGGACCGTATCTGCTCGCTGGACGAGCTTGTGGGGCTGGGGTCGCTGCCGCTTTGGTATGCGCAGCTGCTGTCGTGCGCGGTGTCGCTGCGACAGGACCTGGCGGTTGCGGGAGGCACGGGATCTGGTAAGACCACCCTGCTCAACGCGTTGTCATGCGAGATCTCCACCGGCGAGCGCATCGTGACGATCGAGGACTCTGCCGAGCTCAAGTTTGCGCATCATCCGCACGTGGTGCGCCTAGAGGCGCGCGAGGCTTCAATTGAGGGCGAGGGCGCGGTGACGATCCGCGACCTGGTGACCAATGCCCTGCGCATGCGCCCCGACCGCATCGTGGTGGGCGAGGTGCGCGGTGCCGAGTGCTGCGACATGTTGCAGGCCATGAACACGGGCCACGACGGGTCGCTCACCACGCTTCATGCGGGTTCCGAGCAGGAGACCGTGGTGCGTCTGACGTTGCTTGCACGTTATGGCATCGATCTGCCGAGCGAGCTCATCGAGGAGCAGATTGCCATGGCGCTCGACGGCATCGTGATGTCCGAGCGCCACGCCGATGGCAGGCGTTTCGTCTCCTCGTATTCGGGGGTGCGTCGCGCCGCGTCGGGCGGCGTAGAGCTCGAGCGCTATGTGACTTTCGATGCCGCCGAGCGCACCTGGACGCTTGACCGCGAGCCGCCGTTTATTGCAGAAGGCCTGCGGTCGGGGACGCTCACACAAGAGGAGGTGGACGAATGGAGGTCGCTGTGCCCCTCGTCGTAGGGGGTTTGGCAGGGTTTTCTGTTGCGACGGCGTGCGGGGCGGAACCTCGTGTGCCGCAGGTGCCGCCGGCGGAGCTGGCGCGTCAGGCGCTCGAGACGGCGGCAGAGAAGCTGCCGCGTGAGCTGGTGGAAAACGATCTGCTGAAAAAGATCGCCCGTTCGTGGGCATCGCTGGCTCCGGCGCATCGCCTTGGCCTCGTGATCGAAGATGCTTCGGGGCGTTTGGCGTTTCTGCTGCTATCGAGCGGTGTCTGCTGCGTTTTACTAACGATGGTGTCGTTATCGCCCCTCGGATTTGCCTTGGGACTTGTTGCTCCGATTGCCGCTGGCGCCGCTCGGGATGGCTTTGAGAGCCGGCGCGAGCAACACGATGCAGAAGAGGCCATGCCCGAGGCGTTTACCGCACTTTCCATGTCGCTTGCCTCGGGACATTCGCTGGCCCAGGGCATGCGCTTTGTGGGCGCTCATGCGCAAGAGCCGGTGCATACCGAGTTTTTGCGGGTGGCGGCGGCGATCGATTGCGGCATCTCGGCGACCGATGCGCTCGATGACTTGCTCGTGCGCATCGACGCCCCCGGTCTTTCGCTTGTGACCTTGGCGCTTAAGGTGTCTCAGCGCACCGGTGCTCCGCTTGCCGACTTACTGTCCGAGGCGTCGAGCATGGTGGGGGAGCGCATTGAGCTCAAGCGCCGCCTGGATGTCAAGACGTCGCAGGCTCGCATGTCTGCGCATATGGTCGCGGCGATGCCGGCGGGCATGTGCGCGGTGTTGGCGCTGCTTTCGGCAGATTTTCGTCGCGGTCTTGCGACGCCTGCCGGCGCGGGCGCTGTGGCGCTGGGTCTTGCCCTCAACGCCGTTGCCCTGGTGGTTATCAGGCGCATTATGCGGGTGGAGCTGTGAGCGCCCTGGTTGCAGTTGCGGCTTGCCTGTGCGCTCTGAGTGCATTTGTCGCGACGGGTTTGGATCGGGCGGATGCACGCAAGATCGCAGAGGCCTGCAAGCGCGAGGCGGTGCTGGTCGCTGCCGCGGGTCGCTCGGTGGTCGATGCTCTGACCGCGCGAATGAAGGGCGCGGTTGGAGCGGGCGGCCCGGCGCGAGTATCGCTCGGCGAAGTGTCCGAGATGATCGATGTTGTGCGCTTGGGTCTTTCGGCCGGTCTTTCGTTTGATGCGGCGCTTGAGATTTTCTGCGCCAACCGCCGGTCAGTGCTGGCTCTTCGACTTGAGCGGGCCTGCATGGCATGGCAGGTGGGCGTGGGCACGCGTGAGGACGAGTTGTTGGCCGCCGCACGCGACCTGGACGTGCGAGCGCTCGAGACCTTTGCCATCACGGTGGGGCAGGCGCTCGCTCTGGGTGCCCCACTTGCCGAGACACTGGCCGCTCAAAGTCGCGAGATCCGTGCGGCTCATCGCGCCGCGGTCGAGCGCGAGATCGAGCGTGCGCCCGTCAAGCTGCTGATTCCCACCGGCACACTCATCTTGCCGGCGTTGCTTCTGTCCATATTGGGCCCGCTGTTGGGAGCAGGCGGGACGATGTAGGGAGGAATACATGAACACGATGACTGACGTTGCTGGCAAGGTCTGGAGCTGGGCTGTTTGCCAGTCAATTCGCGCTCGCCAGCATGCCGGGGAGCTGCTGCAGGAGGAGAGTGCGCAGGGCACCACCGAATACGCCATCTTGGTCGGCGTGCTCGTGGTGATCGCCATCATTGCCATTGTCGCATTTAAGGGCAAGGTCCAAGATCTATGGAACGCTATCAGCGAGGGCATCAACAGCCTGTAGAGGGTAGGCGGCCTGTCGGCGCACTGCTGGTGTTTGCCTGTGTGGTTGTGGCGGTGGCAGTGGCGGTTTGGGGGCTAAACGCCGCGCGGCAGCAGCGTCCTGGGGCCGCCTTCGATTCGGGCTCAGATTCGGCGGTGGCGTCTCAAAAAGATGAGATGCGAGATGCGGACGATTCGGATGTCGCTGTCACGGCGCAAACCTTTCTGCGGATGCTCGACAAGCGGTCTGGCACTGCGACGGATTCGCCTGAGGACAACGCGATTGCGGTCCGGCTTGCATGGTCCGAGGACCGACCGATGACCGAGGCAGCGGCGGATATGTTACGCGCCTACCGCGAGGTGCCAACGGCCCAGCTCGCCCTGAGCGGCTATCTCGATATTAAGGGTAACGTATGGGGCGCCATTGTGCGCGATGGGCGCGGCTGGGTCGATATGGTGACGGTTGCCGCGGATACTGGCGATGCTTCGTGTCGTCTGCGCGCGGTGCGCCTGGCCCCGCAAACAATAAGCTCAAAGGAGGGGTCGTGAAATGCATGACGTCCTGCGCGAGGAATCTGCCCAGGCGACGGTCGAATACGCCATCGTCACGGTGGCGCTGTTATCGATCGTGCTGGCGATTGCGGGGCTTTGGCGTGCTGGCACCGATGGGCACTTGGCGGCGCTGGTTGAGCGGGCGGCATCCCATGGCGTTGCCTCGACGTCGGTTATCGACGCCGCTGCGGGCGCTAAGGACATCGCGTTGTATTGATATCGCGCGCGAGGACCGGGCGCAGTCTACGGTCGAGGCTGCTTTTTTGCTGCCGACGTTTCTGATGCTCATTCTTCTCGCACTGCAACCGGTGTGTTTGCTCTATACGCGCGCGGTCATGGAGTCTGCCGCTGCCGAGACCGCGCGGCTCATGACCACGACGACGGCGGAGGACGACGATCTTAAGGAGTTCACCCGCCGCCGGCTTGCCGCAGTGCCCAACGTTTCGATCTTTCATGCCGGCGGGCCGTTGTCGTGGGATATCGAGCTTGGCCGGGCCGGTGCGGGTGGTGTCTCGTCCGTGTCCGTTTCCGGCGAGGTCAAGCCGTTGCCTGTGATCGGTGCGTTTGCGCAGGCTATGGGTGGTACCGCCGAGGGCGGCTACGTTGAGCTCAAGGTCGATGTCTCGTATCAATCGCGTCCCGAATGGCTGGAGGGAGATTATGATTCGTGGATTGCTGCATGGGATTAAGCGTTTCTGGTCTAGATGCGTTTTGACGCGCCGTCCGAGCTGCCATCGCAAGCGAGGCGGCTTTATGGGCCGCGCCGGTATCGACCTGTTTATCGAAGACGGTGCCTACACCACGCTTTCTTCTGCCGTGGTCATCCTAGTGGTGCTCACGTTGTTGTTTTCGTCGACCGCGGCGATATGGAGCATGTCGCGTGCCGGGGATACCCAGGTGGCGGCCGATAGCGGCGCGCTGGCGGGTGCCAACGTGGTGTCGTCCTATCACACGGCTGCCACGGTGGTTGATGCGAGCATCTTGAGTCTGGGGCTAGCGGGGTTTGCCACAATCGGGACGGGCCTGGTTGCCATTCTCATCCCAGGTGCCGAACCAGTTGCCGGCAATATGGTCGACACCGGGATTGAGATCATTAAAACGCGCAACAAGTTTGCCAAAAGCGCATCGGAAGGCTTGCAGAAAATCGAGACGGCTCTGCCGTATCTGATTGCCGCGCGTGCCACGCAGGCGGTGTCGGCGCAGGATACCGATAGTGTGGCCTATACCGGTACGGCGCTTGCCGTGCCCAGGACATCCGAGTCGGACTTCGCTGCGCTCAAAGGGTCAGAGATCTCGACCGATACCATTAAAGACACATCAGATGATTTAGAGCGTGCGGCCGAGGAGCTGCGGAAGGCTTCTGAGGACACGGCGAAGGCTAAAGAGCGCGCTTGGCTGGCGGATTGTGGCGGGTCTGACAAGGGCTCGGTCAGCAGCTGTTCTTGCATGTGGGAGCGTGTGAAAAGTCTAACGGATCTCTCTGGTGCTCAAAATCCGCATTACGCTTCGAGCGTTACGTGGGAACCGCAAGTGGCGCTCGATCGCGCGAAGGCCTACTATCGCCAGCGCCTGGCAAATGAGAAACCGCTTGGCGTGGGTCCGGAAAAACAGGCAGATTCTGCTGCACGAAAGGTGTTCTTCGCTTATGCGGGCGAAGAAGTCGAGCGGGCATATATAACTGAAAAGGACGGCAAAGTTTCCGCCCGCATCCCTTTCCTTCCGCGAAATCCAGATGAGGCGCGGACGACTGAACTCTATACCGATGCGCGTTGGCCCACGAGTGAAGTAGATAAAGTTACCTATTTGCATTATGGGACTGACTGTCCAAATTACAAAAAAGGAAAGCCGGGTGGGCTGGCATCCGTCGCAGATTTTGACGGTCACGAAACGTGTAGCGAATGCCATTTCGGTGTGTCGTCTTTAGGGTACGTTGCGATTGCAACGACTTCTGTCGAAAGGGGCTTCGAGTACCACTTCGATAAGTTCAAAGAGGCTCTGGAAGACTACGTCGAATGCCGCAACAAAGAACTCGAACTTGAGCGTCAGACCGAGGATGAGGCCGACCGTGCGGGCAATGCGTTTGACCAGGCCATTAAAGCGCTTTCCGGCGAGCGCCCGCGTATCGCCCCACCTGGCCGCAACGGCGTGGTCGCCTTTGCAGTTTCGGGTGACATTACCAGCCCCGATAAACTTAACTCCTCGTTTAACGCGGCAGTCAGGCTTGGCGATCGCGGTGCTATCTCTGCCGCGGTGCTGGCGCCCGATGAGGCGACGGCGCAAAACAACGTGCTTTCGCGATTTTTCTCGACATTGAAGGAGCGCTCGGGCGGCGTTGCCGGCGTGCTCGACGGCGTCATGGATGTTTGGGGACGGCTACTCGTGGGATACGGTGATATCCAAGGCTCAGCCGACGAACTTATGGACGAGATGATTAAAGGCCTAGGAGGGGGCAGCGGCGCGTTGGGCTCCATCGCATCGTGGCTCGGCGATACCGTTTCGGCGTCCGTGGCGGCGCTGGGTTTGGAACCGTGCGACTTGCGCCTGCGAAAGCCGGTGCTGACCGATTCCGCCAATATCATTAAGAGTCCGGGGTCTGACATTGCGGGTCTCTCTCAAGCGCAAGACAAACTGCGAAGTATTCCGTTGGGCGTGACCGATCCCAAGGCGCTTTGCGAGGCGTTGGAATATCAAGTCGAACGCACCATTAGCGGTACGGTGTTCACACTTGCGGAGATTCCTCTGCCCGGCGGCGGCTCCATCCCGCTCACCGTCGATGTCGCCACGCTGGTTGGCGCTCTGGGCGGTGGGTCGTAATGAGTATCCGCATGCGTCTGCGCGAGGAGCGCGCCCAAGCGACGGTGGAGATGGCAGTGGTTATGCCCGTTTTGCTGGTGCTGGCACTCATCGTGTACAACGTCATGATCTTTGCCAGCGCTGTCGCGCGCTTCGACCGCGTGGTGCCCGACATCGTGCTAGCGCATGCCGTGGCGTCGGAGGGGGAGGGCGACGAAAGCTCTGCCGATGCCTCGGCGACGGTTCAGACTCAAATTCTGAATGCCATGGAAGGCTATGACTTACAGATCGAAGTGTCGAGCGAGCAAGGCGCGAAGGCATCGGATGGTGGCCTGCTCTCCCTATCCGGTACGTTTAGGACCTACACCTGCACCATGCACTATGAGCCGTGGCCGACTTTTCTCAGCATCGCTGGCGTTTCGCTGGGGGCGCCGACAACGTTGTCGCACGAGCGTGCGGTGACGGTCGATCCATGGCGTCCGGGGGTGGTCATGTGACCGCGGTCTCGTCCTACATCGTCTACGCGCGGGCACTCAACAGACTGGGTTGGACGCCGGCCGAGTTTGTGGTGGCGGAGTCGTTTGTCGTGCGCCTGCGCGGCATGCTGGGACGGCGTCCGGTTGCCGCCAACGGCCTGCCGCTCGTCATGGCGTTTCCACGCTGCTCTTCGGTCCATACGTGTTTTATGGCCTATCCCATCGACATCGCCTTCATCGATCGCGACGGCAATATCCTCGCGCGATACGAAAACGTTCGTCCTTGGCGCATGTGCTCCCACCCATGCGCCTGGGCCGCACTAGAGCGTCCTTCAATCATTGTTTCGACCCCTGCTCTCCAACGCGTGCCGGCTTAAGAATTGGCGACTGCGGACTTTCGTCATACGAAATTTGGTAAGATGGAGGAGAAGATGCATGGATGTTGAGATCCATCCGAACGCCAAAAAACACTTGACGGAAAAGCAAGTGCTAGGTGCCTGGTTCGCGGTTACTGAGTGCATTCGCCGCGAGTCGGAGGACGAGCCGCCGAGATGGCTTGCCATTGGATGGCTTCCAGACGGACGAAGCGTGGAGCTTGTCGCGGTCGAGCTTGTCCGTGGGTGGCTTATCATTCATGCCTTGTCTCCAGTCCAGAAGAAATTTTGGCAGGAGATTGAACAGGCTCGGCAAAGGGGTCGATGATGGGCAAGACGTATACGGCCGCTAATGGTCAGGTTGTAACGGATGAAATGATTGACGCGTGGTGCGAGTCGTACGAGCGCGGAGAGTTTCCGGATGGCGAACACACCGTTGGTGGGATCGTGCGTGGACGGCCCCCGCTCTCAGGTGAGGGGACGGCAACGCTGTCGGTCAAGATTCCTCTGGGAATGAAGGAGGCCATTCGTCGACGGGCGGCTGCCGAGGGGATGACGCCAAGTGAGTTTGCCCGTGCGGCTCTGAGTGAAAAACTTCTTGCTGCCGGCTGATGCCTCTGACGTGCCGATTTATAGAACCGAGGCTGTGCTCAAAAACTTTTTTAAAATTCTCGGTTGACCGGAACGCGTCCTTGGTTATACTAATCAAGCCTTGAAACAAGGCACACCTCAAATGGCTGGGTAGCTCAGTTGGTAGAGCAGAGGACTGAAAATCCTCGTGTCAGGGGTTCGATTCCCTTCCCCGCCACCTTGAATTGACTAGGACCTCTGCAAAGGGGTCCTTTTCTTTTATTGAGGGCTCTGCGGAAATTGCGTCCCGGAATTTGGCTTCAGAGTGGGATGCGTTTTCCGCTTTGAGGCCGCTTGGGAAAGCGCGACCCGGAATCCGGCGTCAGAATGGGATGTGCTTTCCTTTTGCGGTCTTTGGCGGAAACTGCGTCCCAGATCCCGCGCTCAGAACGGGATGCGCTTTTCGGCCGCCTACTTCCGGCGCATATGTACATCTCGGCGCACCATCCCGAGCCCGTCTGCTCCCAGACATTCCTCCCGCTTTTGCGCCACTTTACAGACCGTTCGGTCGTCTGTCCGCACGCGCGGGTATACTCAAAACGATACTTTTCCTATGCAATACGATGCAGGCTCGGCCTGCACGATCCGAAGGGGGCAGTGATGGAGAGGATACTCGGCGTTAATCTCTCTGGCTGGTTTATTCCCGAGCCTTGGGTGACCCCGTCGCTATACGCGGCGACCGGTGCATCCAACGCGGCCGAGCTGCAGGAGGCCATGGGCACCGCCGCCTATAACGAGCGCATGCGCCGTCATTACGAGACGTTTGTGAGCGAGGACGATTTCCGTCGCATGGCGCAGATCGGCCTCAACGCCGTGCGTCTGCCGGTGCCCTGGTATGCCTTTGGCTCGCAGGAGTCCGATGCGTCCTACATCTCGGTTGTCGACTACATCGACCGTGCAATTGAGTGGGCTGCCAAGTACGACATTCGCGTGCTGCTTGATCTGGCAACTGTGCCCGGTGGCCAGGGCGATTCCAACGATTCGCCCGCCACGCCGGAGGCTGTCGCCGAGTGGCATTCGTCCACCAACGGCCGTCATGTCGCGCTCGACGTGCTCGAGCGCCTGGCCGATCGCTACGGCGAGGCCGAGAGCCTGCTGGGCATTGAGCTGCTGGACACGCCGCAGATGAGTGTCCGCAAGAGCCTCTTCACCATGACGGATGGCATTCCTGCTCACTACCTGCGCAATTTCTATCGCGATGCCTACGAGCTCGTCCGTTCGTATATGCCCGAGGATAAGATCGTCGTCTTCTCGTCGTCGGGGCATCCCAGCGAGTGGAAGCATTTTATGCGCGGCGCCAAGTACAAGAACGTCTACATGGACCTTCACCTGTACCATTACCGCGACGAGCATGCGCTCGACATCACGAGCCCCCGCGGGCTGACGACGGCGATTTCGCGTAACAAGCGCGAGCTCAAAGAAGCGATTTCGACTGGGTTCCCCGTGCTGGTGGGCGAATGGTCGGGCGCGGCGATCTTTGCCAACTCGTCGGTTACGCCCGAGGGCCGCAATGCCTACGAGCGCGTGTTTATCGCCAACCAACTGGCTTCGTTTGCACCGGCTGCCGGTTGGTTCTTCCAAACGTGGAAGACCGAGAAGCGCATTGCAGCATGGGACGCCCGCGCGGCGCTCGGTACGCTCGAGCGCGGCATGATTGAATAGGTTGATATGACGCAAAACAGCGCCCATACGGGCAAACTCTATGTGGTCGGCACGCCCATCGGCAACCTGGGCGACCTGTCCCCGCGCGTTGGCGAGACCTTTGCCGCTGCCGATGTCATCTGCTGCGAAGACACGCGCGTGACGTCAAAGCTGCTGATGCACCTGGGCATTTCCAAGCCGCTTGTCCGTTGCGACGAGAATGTGATCGCCAGCCGCGCCGCCGGCCTGGTCGACCGTCTGCTGACGGGGGAGACCCTCGCCTTTGCCTCGGACGCCGGCATGCCGAGCGTGTCCGATCCCGGCCAGGCGCTGGTCGAGGCGGCGCGTGAGGCCGATGTGCCCGTCGAAGTTATTCCCGGGCCCTCTGCTTGCGTCACGGCGCTCGTTTCGTCCGGCATTTCCTGCGAGCATTTTTTCTTCGAGGGCTTTTTGGGTCGAAAGCACGGCGACCGTGTGCGCCGTTTGCAGCGCCTTGCCGTGGTGCCCGGCGCGCTCATCTTCTACGAGTCTCCACATCGCATCGTGGCGACGCTCGAGGCCGTGGTGGAGGTCTTTCCCCAGCGTGAGGTTGCCGTCTGCCGCGAGCTCACCAAGCTGCACGAGGAAGTCTTGCGCGGGCCCGCCGCCCAGCTCGCCGAGGAGCTGCGTGCTCGCGGCGAGGTAAAGGGCGAGATTGCGCTGGTCATCGCGCCGCCGAGCGAGGACGAGGAGGCCGGTATCGTGCCGGTTGGCGCGGCGGCAGCGGATCCCGACGAGGCCCTGCGCGAGGATATCCGCGCCGCGCTCGAGGAGGGAGAGCCCGCCTCTGCGGTGGCCAAGCGCCTGTCTCAGAAGTATTCGCGCCGCAAGCGCGATGTCTATGCCATGGTGCTCGATATGCAATAGATGGAGGATATCCAGCCCTTGCGCTAGAATCATCCCCTGTATGCAACGTTTTTCTGGAGGACAAACCCCATGGATCAAAGCAAGCCTTCGTTCTTTATCACGACGCCCATCTACTACGTCAACGCCGATCCGCACCTGGGCACGGCTTATTCCACCATCATCGCCGACGTTCAGGCTCGCTATCGCCGCTCCGCTGGCTATAACGTCAAGTTCCTGACCGGCATGGACGAGCACGGCGAGAAGGTCGCCGAGGCCGCAGCCAAGCACAACATGACGCCGCAGGAGTGGACCGACAGCCAGGCCCCGCACTTCAAGGAGCTTTGGAGCAAGCTCGAGATTTCTAACGACGACTTCATCCGCACCACCGAGCCGCGCCAGCATCATGCTGTGCAGTACCTGTGGGAGCGCATGAAGGAGTCCGGCTACCTGTATAAGGGCAGCTACGACGGTTGGTATTGCGTGCCTGACGAGACCTACTTCACTGATACGCAGGTCCAGAAGGGCGACGAGGAGTACGGCAGCGTCGGCCAGCACCTGTGCCCCGACTGCCACCGTCCGCTTGAGCGCGTGCAGGAGGAGTCCTACTTCTTTAAGCTTTCCGCCTTCCAGGACAAGCTGCTCAAGCTCTATGACGAGCACCCCGACTTTGTCGAGCCTGCGTTCCGTATGAATGAGGTGCGCAGCTTTGTCGAGGGCGGCCTTAATGACCTTTCCGTGAGCCGTACGAGCTTTGACTGGGGCATCCAGGTCCCGTTTGACGAGGGTCACGTGACCTACGTGTGGTTCGATGCGCTGCTCAACTATATGACGGCCGTCGGCTACGGTGTCGACACCGATGAGGCGCGTGCCGAGCTGGCCTATCGCTGGCCCGCGCAGTTCCACATCGTGGGTAAGGACATCATCCGCTTCCACTGCGTCATTTGGCCCGCCATGCTCATGGCCATTGGCGAGGCCCTGCCCGAGCACGTCTTTGCCCACGGCTTCCTGACCGTGCGCAATGCCGAGACTGGCAAGGCCGAGAAGATGTCCAAGAGCCGCGGCAACGCCATCGCTCCGCAGGACGTTATCGACATGCTGGGCGTCGAGGGCTATCGCTACTACTTCATGACCGACGTCGTCCCCGGTACCGACGGCGCCATCAGCTTCGACCGCATGGAGCAGGTCTACAACGCCGACCTGGCCAACAGCTGGGGCAACCTTATCTCGCGTTCGCTCAACATGAGCGGCAAGTACTTTGACGGTTGCGCGCCCGCCAAGCCCGCATCGTTCGATGCGTTCGACAACCCGTTGGCAAAGATTGTCGATGGCCTGGTCGATCGCTACATGGCCAAGATGGACGTGCTCGATTATGGTGGAGCTAAGGACGAGGTCATGGAGCTCATCCATGCCGCCAACCACTACATCGAGGACTCCGAGCCCTGGGCGCTTGCCAAGGACGAGGCCAAGGCTGACGAGCTGGCGTTTGTGATCTACAACCTGCTCGAGGCCATCCGCATTGCCGCTCACCTGCTGATGCCGCTCATGCCCCAGACTTCTGCCGAGGCCCTGCGCCGCCTGTCCTGCGAGGACGAGGCCGCGAGCGACGACCTCAAGGGCATTTGCGCTTGGGGCCTGCTTGCCGGTGGTCAGCCCGTCGAGAAGGGCGAGCCGCTGTTCCCGCGTCTGGGCTAAGCCGCTGCGCGCCATATCGGCAATTTGCTGTTTAGCTGTAAGGGCATGGCCGCAACGGTCCATGCCCTTTTGCTTTACGATGCAGCCACCATGTTAAGGAGGCAACCATGACAACTTCGCCTTTGGCAAACCCCACGGCAACTAGGGAGCTGCTAGAGGAGTTTGGCCTTGCGACCAAGCATCGCCTGGGCCAGAACTTCCTGATCGACAACCATGTGATCGAACGTATCTGTGAGCTCGCTGAACTTGCGGGCGATGAGCGCGTGCTCGAGGTCGGCCCGGGTTGCGGCACGCTGACGTTGGCCCTGCTGCAGGAGGCGGCGTGCGTTACGTCGATTGAGGCAGATCCCGAGCTCGAGCCGGTGCTCGATGCTCACGCCGCTGACTATGCCAACTTCCGCTTTATCATGGGCGACGCGCTCAAAGTGACGCCGGAGCAGATTGAGCAGGCCGCCGGTGGTGAACCCACGGTGTTTGTCGCGAACTTGCCCTATAACGTGGCGGCGACAATCATCCTGCAGTTCTTCCAGACGATGCCCGCGCTCAAGCGCGCCGTCGTCATGGTGCAAAAGGAGGTTGCCGATCGCATTGCCGCAGCGCCGGGCAACAAGACCTATGGCGGCTATACGGCAAAGCTCGGCCTGTATGCGCGGGTGACGGGTCGCTTTGAGGTGCCGCCGCGTTGCTTTATGCCGGCACCGCACGTGGACTCGGCCGTCGTGCGTATCGACCGTGTTGACGGCGTGGTGCCCGAAGGACTCGACCGCGAGTTTGTGGCCCGCGTGATTGATGCTGCATTTGCTCAGCGTCGCAAGACCATTCGCAACTCCATGAGCTCCAACGGCTTTGCCAAGGACGTGCTCGATGCCGCCTTTGAGGCTTGCGGTATCGCATCCACCACGCGCGCCGAAACGCTTGATGTTGCCGACTTTGTCCGCCTGGCCCAGGAGCTAATCCATGACGCTTAATGCCGAACGCGTGACGTTTACCAAGAAAAAGAAGACGGTTGCTTGTCCCGTGCCCTTGGCGCCGCTTGCCGACACGCATGCGCATCTGCTTTCGTTTTGGGGCAAAGAAGTGCCCGAGACGCTCGTGCGCGCCAAAGCCGCGGGCGTCGACCTGTTGGTGACGATGTTCGACCCCATCGCTGACAAACGCAGCGTGACGGACTATAGCGACTGGCTCGTGCGCGAAATTCTGCCGATGCAGGATATCCCTCAGATCAAGTATCTTGCCGGCGTGCATCCGTATGGCGCGCCGGACTATACCGACGACGTTCACGCACAGGTCGTTGCCGCACTCGATGACCCCTTATGCGCCGGTATTGGCGAAATCGGCCTGGACTACCACATGGACTATGACGACGATATCGCGCCGGCACCCCATAACGTGCAGATTGACTGCATGGCGCGCCAACTCGAGCTTGCCGTGTGCCGTAACGTGCCGGTGGAGCTGCATCTGCGCCACGAGGACACGGACTATGAGCGTACCTCGCACGTGGACGCCTACAACGTGCTTCGTGAGGTGGGCGTGCCCCAGGCCGGTTGTGTGCTGCACTGCTTCGGCGAGGACCGCGCCACGATGGAGCGCTTTGTGGAGCTGGGCTGCTATATCGCCTATGGTGGCGCGGCCACCTTTAAGCGCAACGACGACGTGCGCGAGGCATTTGCGGCAACCCCACTCGATCGAATTTTGTTCGAGACGGATTGCCCGTATATGGCTCCGGAGCCCATCCGCGGTCTTGAATGCGAGCCCGCAATGATCTCCATTACGGCAAACGCGCTGGTTAACGACCGTGTCGATCGCACAGGTGAGGACGCCGAAACAATCGCGCAAGCCGCTTGGGAAAATGCCTGCAAACTTTTTCAAAAATAGTTCTTGCGTTCGCGGTGGCGCTCCGTTATTCTAATTCCTGCACGCGGGCGTGGCGGAATTGGCAGACGCGTACGGTTCAGGTCCGTATGGGGGCAACCCCATGAAGGTTCAAGTCCTTTCGCCCGCACCATTGATTGAAAAGCTCCCAGCAATGGGGGCTTTTTTGTTTTGGGCCCATCGCGGGGACTTGAACCTGCGAAGGAGCGAGCGCCAAGAAAACGCGGAGCGTTTTTAGCGAGCTGGCGAGGACGCCGGCAGGCGGCCGAAGCCGGTGCGAATCCGCGAAGCGGATACGCGAACGTCCTTTTGCCCGCACCATTGATTGAAAGAGCTCCCAGCAATGGGAGCTTTTTTGTTATGGGCCTCTTGTTGATGTCACGTTGCTGCTTCGTGTGGGTATCCTAGTGCCAACGTGTGCCTATCAGAGGAGAGACCATGCTGTTGTCCGGTATCATCGCCGCCCTTACGAGCCTTTTGATTCCCATCATCATTTTGCTGCTGCTGCTTCCCAACGCCTGCTATGTCGTTGAACAACAGCATGCCGTGATCATCGAACGCTTAGGCAAGTTCAACCGCATCGTCAACGCGGGCTTCCACATGAAGGTGCCCGTGATCGACCGCAAAGCCGCCACGGTGAGTCTGCGCACCATGAAAAACGGCTTTGGCATCGACGTTAAGACCCAGGACAACGTGACTATCGGCCTTGAGGTCTCTGCTCAGTACCACGTGAGCTATGACATGGGCGCCGGCCCGGCAGATTCGGGCATCTACAAGAGCTATTACATGCTGCAGGAGCCCGTCGACCAAATGCGTGACTTCATCACCGATGCCCTGCGCTCTTCCATCCCCGTCTACACACTCGATGAGGTCTTTGCCAAGAAGGATGACATCGCCAAGGACGTTAATGCTACCGTGTCCGAGCAGATGGCCGCCTACGGCTTCACCCTCGTGTCGACGCTCATCACCAAAATCGCACTGCCGACCGAGGTCGAGAACTCCATGAACGACATCAACGCTGCCCAGCGCAAGCGCGCTGCGGCACAGGAGCTCGCCGAGGCAGACCGCATCAAGCGCGTCACCGAGGCGACCGCCGAGGCTGAGGCTATGGAAAAGGCGGGCGAGGGCATCGCCAACCAGCGCAAGGCGATCGCGCTGGGCATTAAGGACTCGCTCGAGATTATCCAGGAGACAGGTGTTGGCAACGATGAGGCCAACCAGCTGTTCATGTTTACGCAGTGGACTGAGATGATGACGGAGTTCGCACGTACGGGCAAAAACTCGACGGTCGTGCTGCCGAGCGACTTTTCGCAGTCGGCCTCGATGTTCGAGCAGATGCTGACAGCCAGCAAAGTTCAAAACGATTCGAAGGAGTAGACGCGCGTGAAATACACCGTCGTTTGCGTCGGTAAGCTCAAGGAGCGCTTTTGGAAGGACGCGTGCGCTGAGTACACCAAGCGCCTAGGTGCCTATGCCAAGGTTGATATCCGCGAGGTGGCCGATATCGACCCGGCTAAGGCGGGCGGCGTGGATGCCGCACGCGACAAGGAGGGGGCGGCAATTCTTGCTGCATTGCCGTCTCGGGCGCATGTGATCCTGCTGGCTATCGAGGGCAAGGAGCGTTCGAGTGAGGAGCTCTCGGCGCGGCTCGACGATCTTATGCTGCGAGGCAACAGTGACATTGCCTTTGTAATCGGCGGTTCGGACGGCGTGAGTGATGACGTGCGCGCACGAGCCGACGAGATGCTCAGCTTTGGACGTATTACCTTGCCGCATAACTTGGCGCGCGTGGTGCTGCTGGAGCAAATCTATCGCGCCTGCAAGATCAGCCGAGGCGAGCCGTATCACAAATAGGTCGGCAATACGAAACAATGGCGTGGGACAATACCTTTCGTTTTGAGGAATGTGTCTGAAAGGACTATGCGATATGAAGATTGGATTTGTCGGTTTTGGCAATATGGCGAGCGCTATGGCCGATGGCTGGATCGCTGCCGGTGTAGCTGCGAGCGACATGTGCGCCTGCGCGGGTCGCTACGACGCACTGGTTGAGCGCTGCGAGGCGCGCGGCATGGTCGCCTGCCACGATGCCGCCGAGGTTGTCGCCGCATCCGATATCGTGGTCGCTGCGGTCAAACCGTACATGATCGAGAAGGTATTCGTCCCGCTCAAGGATGCTCTTGCCAAAAAGGTCGTTCTGTCGGTTGCCTGGACCTGGGACAGTGCCAAGTGGGAGCAGGTCCTGCCGGGTGTCGCGCACATCTCGACGGTGCCCAACACGCCGGTTTCGGTGGGCGAGGGCGTCATCGCTTGCGAGAAGGCTTCCACGCTTAGTGATGAGCAGAGCGCCGTGGTGCTTGATCTGCTTGGCAAACTCGGTGCGGTGGTCGAGCTCGATACGAGCCTGCTGTTTGTGGGCGGCACGGTGGGTGGTTGCGCTCCGGCATTTGTCGCCATGGCAATCGAGGCCCTGGGCGATGCGGCGGTCAAGCACGGTATCCCGCGTGCCGATGCCTATCGCATTGTGAGCCAGATGGTGCTAGGTACGGCAAAGCTGCAGCTTGCAACTGGCCAGCATCCTGCGGCGATGAAGGATGCCGTATGCTCGCCCGGTGGTGCCACCATCAAGGGCGTCGTTGCGCTCGAGGACGCTGGCATGCGCAGCGCCCTGGTCAAGGCAATCGACGCAACTCTCCAGTAAAACCTGTCCCTTTTTGGCAGGTTAGTCCCAGAAGCTGTCTTCCTCATCCTCGGACTTGGGGCCGCGGTCGACATACATCTTATGGGTGCGCTTCTCCATCACAAAGGCAAGAATCGCAAATAGCAGGATGCCGCCGGCGAAAAGGATGGCAAAACCGGTGCGGGTGCCAAACAAAAAGGAAAAAACTGCGTCCATTGGGTGCCTTCTTGCGTAGTTGAGTCGGGTCGTAAACGCTCATAAGTATATACTTGCCCATACATGTACAAGGTTGCAACCTAAATGGAATGTATATCGCCGGAGGATCTAATGCTTGATATAAAGTTTGTTCGCGAGAACCCCGATGCCATCGATACCGCCATGGCAAATCGCCAGACGTCTTGGGATCGCGAGAAGTTCTTTGAACTCGACGACGAGCGCCGTGCCGTCATCACCGAGGTCGAGGAGCTCCAGGCCACGCGTAACGCCGAGTCCAAGAAGATTGGCGCCCTGATGAAGGAGGGCAAGAAGGACGAGGCCGAGGCCGCCAAGGAGGCCGTGCGCGCCGTCAACGAGAAGATCGACGGTCTGGCCGAGCGCCGTACCGCTCTTGAGCAGGAGCAGTACGACTTCATGGCTCACCTGCCCAACATTCCGTGCGAGGCTACCCCGTACGGTAAGGACGAGGACGAGAACATCGAGCGTCGCCGCTGGGGTACCCCGCGCGAGTTCGACTTCGACTTTAAGCCGCACTGGGATCTGGGCACCGATCTGGACATCCTCGACTTCGAGCGCGGCAACAAGCTCTCCGGCAGCCGCTTCACCGTTCTCGGTGGCGCCGGCGCCCGCCTGGAGCGCGCCCTTATCAACTTCTTCCTGGACACGCACACGAGCCGTGGCTTCAAGGAGTGGTGGCCGCCCATCGTCGTCAAGCGTCAGACCATGTTCGGTACGGGCCAGCTGCCCAAGTTCGAGGACGACGCCTATCACGTCTCGGGCGACAACTTCCTGATCCCTACCGCCGAGGTCGTACTGACTAACCTGCATGCCGGTGAGGTTCTGGACGCCGACACTCTGCCTCGCCGCTACACTGCCTTCACCCCCTGCTTCCGCGAGGAGGCCGGTTCCGCCGGTCGCGACACCCGCGGCATCATTCGCCAGCACGAGTTCGACAAAGTTGAGATGGTCAAGTTTGCCAAGCCGGAGGAGTCCGACGAGGAGCTCGAGAGCATGACCGCCGAGGCCGAGTACCTGCTGCAGCAGCTGGGCCTGCCGTATCGCGTGATTAGCCTGTGCACTGGCGACCTGGGCTTCTCTGCCCGTCAGACCTACGACATCGAGGTCTGGCTGCCGAGCTACAACGCCTACAAGGAGATTAGCTCCTGCTCCAATTGCGGCGACTTCCAGGCCCGTCGCGCCAACATCAAGTATCGCGACCCCGAGAATTTCAAGGGCTCGCGCTACCTGCATACCCTCAACGGTTCCGGTCTGCCGGCTGGCCGCACCATGGCCGCCATTCTGGAGAACTACCAGAACGCCGACGGCACCATCACGATCCCCGAGGTTCTTCGTCCCTACATGGGCGGCCTCGAGAAGATCGAGCCGGTCGCGTAAACTAGCTGCATAGGCGATTTGCGAGGGCGCTCCTTTTAAGGGCGCCCTATTTGTGTGCGGCTATACCATGCTGCGCGGACAGCTCGATAGAAAATACACGAACAGATGTTCTGTGTACATGCATCTACCTGCTATGCTTTTGCTAACTAAGAGCAAGAGAAAGGGGATGTGATGGAGCTGTTCGACGAGCGGGTTGTTTTGTTCCAGAGCGATGAGGGCGGGGAGCATCTGCTGGTAACGTGCGAGCCGTCGGGTATGGGTGGCTTGGTGGTTCGGCAGACGAGCGAGGGACCATTGACGCAATGGTGCTATGAGGAGTCGCCGCATGTGGTCGAGACGTTTGTGGCGCATGAGGTGCTTGTTGTCCTTGAGCACTTCTATGGTGTTGGAACTTCTAATCAAGTGGCCCGAATGCTGAGTATCTCGTTTGCCGACTACGACTGTGCCCAACGGGTGCGGTCGCTTCTGAGGGAGCTTGGCGCCCGGTTCGATGTGATCGAAAAGCCAATCGATCGCACGAGAAGCGCTGATGCTCGTGGTGCAGCGTGACAAATTGCGGCCCGCGCGAAAAAGTTTGAGATTTTGCTTGACTCTAACGAACTAAAGTGGTTTTATATGTCTTGCGCTGCGGCGTTACCTCAGCTGGATAGAGGGTCTGACTACGAATCAGAACGTCATAGGTTCGAATCCTATACGCCGCACCAATTGAACTTTAAGCCTCCGGCAACGGGGGCTTTTCTTTTATGCCGGCACCGCATGGATTCGAACCTCGGTCGAGGCGCGAGCGTGAAGCGGACGCGGAGCGTCCGTAGCGAGCGGGCGAGTCCGCCGGCAGGCGGGCGAAGCCGGTGCGGATCCGCGAAGCGGATGCGCGGAATCCTATACGCCGCACCAATCGAAATTGAAAGCCTCCGGCAACGGGGGCTTTTATTTTATGGCGGTATCCCATGGATCCGAATCTCGGTCGAGGCGCGGGCGTCTCAATCATCACTTCGTAAAATTTTTCCAAATTGTCGCTTGACCCATCGAGGGGTCACGTGCATAATAATCCGTGCGTTGCGGCGTTACCTCAGCTGGATAGAGGGTCTGACTACGAATCAGAACGTCATAGGTTCGAATCCTATACGCCGCACCAATTGAGCTTTAAGCCTCCGGAAACGGGGGCTTTTCCTTTACGGGGGCATTGCGGAGATTCGAACCTCGTTCGAGGCGCGAGCGTCAAGAAAACGCGGAGCGTTTTTAGCGAGCGGGCGAGCACGCCGGCAGGCGGGCGAAGCCGGTGCGGATCCGCGCAGCGGATGCGCGGAATCCTATACGCCGCACCAATTGAATTTTAAAGCCTCCGGTAACGGAGGCTTTTCTTATATCGCGATGCGTCGAAGATCGCATCAAGTGGTCAAAATGAGTAAAAATCAAATTCAATAACTTTTTTCGAAAAATGCTTGACCTTTATTCAGTCGATGTGCATAATAATCAACAAGTCGCGGCGTTACCTCAGCTGGATAGAGGGTCTGACTACGAATCAGAACGTCATAGGTTCGAATCCTATACGCCGCACCATTTGAGATTAAAGCTCCCGGCAACGGGGGCTTTTCTTTTATGTAAGCACTGCATGGATTCGAACCTCGGTCGAGGCGCGGGCGTAAAGAAAACGCGGAGCGTTTTTAGCCCGCGGGCGAGCACGCCGGCAGGCGGGCGAAGCCGGTGCGGATCCGCGCAGCGGATGCGCGGAATCCTATACGCCGCACCATTTGAGATTAAAGCTCCCGGCAACGGGGGCTTTTCTTTTATGTAAGCACTGCATGGATTCGAACCTCGGTCGAGGCGCGAGCGTGAAGCGGACGATTTCCTGTCGACTCGTGTAAGATTCCGAGTAGATGTCGCGACTTATTCGCGACCACTCCTTCTCTCAACGACCGATCAGGGTGATATTTCGTGGCAGAGCGTCCGACATACAAGCTCAGGTTTCTCGATCCCAAGAAGCGCTTTCCGGCGATGCCCGAGCAGCCTGCGGGACGCTCATATGGCGTGGTCTGGAAACTCTTTGGCGAGAATCAGCATGAATCTTGTTATGTCGTCGAATTCGTTGGCAAAAGTCATGTGTCGCTTTTGGGCTACGTAAGCGTTTCGGGTGAGGTGTACAAGGTGGACCGCCCCGTTAGCGAGGCTCCGCTGCCCAACGATCCCGACATGGAACTGGTCCTTGACGAGTCGGATTCCAGTATTGGTGAGATTATGGTGAGGGGAGCCAACGGCACAATGCGCGCTTGCGCGCGAACCGTCGGCTCTCCCGAAGGCCCCATGCGCGAACAGTCCGATCACGAGACATGGAATTCGACCCGCGCCCTTCCTTACGGGGAGTTCATGGCCTCGATGTTCTTGCGCTACGTGATATTCGCCAACTCCGAAAGCGCTATTGTGAACACGGCGGACGCCGGCGGACTCGACGAGGGTATGCAAAACGTTGTCGACAAGATCAAGCTCGTAAAGTTGCCCGAGCCGGTCGAGGTGTTTTTGGGCTTTAACACGGCACCGCTCCCCGATGCTATCGAGACGCTGCTTTACCGCGTTGACCATGCCGAGAATCCGAGCGGTATCGAGCGTTATGCCGCCGCCCTTATGAGCGAGGTCGACTTGCCCCGTCTACGCACCATTGCCGCCAAGTCCGAAATGAGCCTAGCGCGCATCGACCGGTCAAAGCTGTTCTATCTCAATTTTGATCGTAGCCTGCTGGACCAGGACGAGATTGACATGCTGCTTGCCATCGAGTGCCGTCTCAACCGCCTCTCCGGCATCCTTGAGCGCATCGGGGCCGGATTGGTCCCTGCGGCATCCTCGCCGAGCCTTGAGGGCTGCGCGCTCTTTGATGCGTGGCATATCGCCAAGACGACCAACGATGTTCCCCGACTACTCGATACGGCCTCGAGCGATAACCCGTGGGGCAAACCGGGTACGGTGGCTTGCCAGTCAGGCGGTGAGTGGGACGTTCGCACCCGCTTTGCACGTATCGTCGAGGCGCTCAACGTTGTCACACGGCTCGACTATACCTATCGGGCAAACGTTGCCGAGGGGATTATGCTCGTTCGGTTTGGGCACTCTGTCGTGGATGCCATGCCGCAACGTGAATACGACGCTCAAGATGACGCCTGGCGCGAGCTGGACGAGGACACGCGCGCGGTCTGGGCCGCGGAACACGATGCGCGCGTGGCATTCACGCTTGCGGCAGCGTGTTTTGCCGCGGGCACCTGCATCACGCGCTGCTATGTGCAAATTGCTGCTCCCGACAGTGAGCAGGGCGAGCGCGTTGTCGCAACGTATTTCTTTGGGCGCGCGGCCTATCTGGCCGATTGCGTGCCTGTCGCCAAGGATCTTGAGAGCATGGACATGGACGATATGCCGTGCAAGCGTGTGCTTGAGGCGTATGAGTCAACCGCTCCGGAGACGATTGAGCCTGCGGAGGTTCATGCTCGTCCGCGTGATGACCATCGCACGCTGCCGCCGGCGCTGCGCGATCTGCTGCTTGCCGATACGGCTGACGAGTTGGAGGTCATGGAAGAGGACGACGACCCATACGTGGCCCGTGTTGTTGAATTGCGCGAGCAGGCAAAAGTCGACCGTACAGGTGCTTTTGAAGGCTTTTCTCGCCTTGTCGAGGAGTTGGAGGCTAAGTGCGCCGTTGCCGAGCTTTTGGCAACGGGTCCGGTTCAAACGCAGTTTTGCGACAACCAGCTGGTACGTATGGTGCTGCCGGTAATGGAGGAAGACCGCTCCGTGCGTATTTTACGTGCTCCCGATGCGCTGTACTTTGCCCAGCACGAGATCTGCAGCTTTTACGCCGAGCAGGAGGATTTTGAACGGGCGTTGCCCGAGGTGCGTCGTCTTTACGATCTGGCTCGCTCGTCCATGCAATCGCACTTTGCGCTCATCAACGTGCTGGCGCGCCTGGAGCGCTTTGACGAGATTATCGAGGTGGCGCGCCACGGCCTACGTATCGCCAGCGATCGTTCTGCAATCGGCTACCTGTTCTATCGCTTGGCGTTTGCCTATTGGAATTGCGATCAGCTCGACCTGGCACTGGCTTGTTACCGTCTGGTGCCGCGCGGCGAGGAATCGGGCAGCAGCGCGCTGGAGGAAATGCAGGGCCTTATGAACGAGATGGGCGTCAGCGAGCCTCCGACGTTCGAGGAAGCGGTCGAGACCATCCGCAAGGCTGGACTCGAGCTGCCGCCAGTGTCCGCCGTGACGAATCAGCTGGCAGATGCCGCTGTGCAACTGGTCGACAACGGCTTCTTTTTCCTGGCACGCGGTTGCATCTTCCAAATGTGGCGCACCATGGGCAACGATGAGCTCGGCTCCCTTAACCGCTCGCTGGGGTAGGCGAAGCTTTCAAGGAGGAAAGGATGCTAGGCAATTAGAAAATTTCCTCTTGCCCATCCTTGGCTGTTTGGTTACTATAGAACGGCTGTTACGGAGAGCTGACCGAGAGGCCGAAGGTGCTCGCCTGCTAAGCGAGTATGCCCCAAAAGGGCATCTGGGGTTCGAATCCCCAGCTCTCCGCCAGTACGAATTTGAAGAAGGGTCCCATTTGGGGCCCTTTTTTATTATCAAGAATGGTGGCTGGGGATTCGAACCCGAGAGGGCACGGGCGTTAAGCAAACGCGAAAGCGTTTGTAGCCCGTGGGCGAAAAGCCGCCAGGTTTTGAAGCCGGAGGGCATACGTAGCATGCCCGGACATCCCCAGCTCTCCGCCAGTATGAATTGAAAGAAGGGTCCCATTTGGGACCCTTTTTTTAGTTGAACCACGTTAGCTGGGGATTCGAACCCTCAAAAATGAGGCGCCCCGTTGGACGCCTCATTTGGTTCGATGTGATATCGCTCCGGCCCTACACCTCGGGCGCCTTGGCTACGGTCTCGCTCTCTGCCGTGAGTGGCCGGTTGTCGATGCGGCGGTCCAGGCGGTCGAGCTTCACGAGCAGCCACTCGATGGGATTGGGCCCTGCGCCTTCCTCGTCGGCGACCAGGTCCATGATGGCGACCTTGGTGCCGTCCTGCTTGAGCGTAACGCTGCCCACCTTGTCGCCCACATGCACCGTGCCCGAAAGATCGTCGTAGCTAACCTTTTCGGTCACCTCGCCGGCAAGGGAAAACACGGTCGCTTGCGCCGTGGGATCGGCGAGCGTGGCGTCGATTGTCTTATCCGTCCAATCTGTCTGGCTAATGCGTGCCATAAGCGGGTTGCCGTTGGCGGTCTTTTCCTGCGTGTTGGCGATTGCGACCGTCACCTTGTGACCGTAGTACCAATTGGCAAGGGTTGCGGTATCGGTAAAGCGCTGGTCGGTGGTGGTGGAGTTCAAAACAACGGTGTAGATCTCGTCGCCATCGCGGTTGTAGGCGCTCGTAAAGCAATAGCCCGCGTCGTCGGTGGTGCCGGTCTTGCCGCCGATGTTGCCATCTTGGCCCAGCAAATAGTTATGCGTGTCCATGGAATGCGAATGGTCGGTGCCGTCGGCGCCCGTGACCTCGATCCAGGAATCCTCGCTCGCTACGACCTCGCGGATCGTGTCGTTTTTCATGGCCTCCTGCATCATCAGCGCTACGTCGTGTGCGGTTGAGTGCATATTGCCAGCCCACTCATCAAAGTCCAGACCATGCGGGTTTTCAAAAAGCGTACCGGTGCAGCCGAGCTTCTTAGCGCGCTCGTTCATGGCCTTCACAAATGTGGCCTCGGCGTCTTTGGTCTTAGGGTCGATCTTTTTGCCCACATATTCGGCGAGCACGATGGCGGCGTCGTTGCCCGAGGGAATCATCAGGCCGCGCAGTGCCTGCTCCACGGTAAGCTCGTCGCCTTCGAGCAAGCCGGCGGTCGAATTACCCACGGTGGCTGCGGCGTTGCTCACCGTGACCTTCTCGTCCATCTTGCAATTCTCGACGGTTAGGATTGCGGTCATGACCTTGGTGATCGAGGCAATCTTGACCTGCTCATCGGCATCGCGCCCATAGTAGACGGTGCCGTCTTTGCCCATGACGAGGGCATTGGTCGCATCGATATCGGGCAGGTTTTCGGCCGTGATGCCGCGCGCATCGGCGGTTTTGCCGCAAACATTGTCGGTCGTGAGCACTTGGGCGCCGGCGACGGTGGGCACGCCAGCGGCAAGGGCGATAGCGCAGGCAAAGCCGGCGGCAAGCTGGGCTGAGCGCTTTGCAAAAGAGGTGAGGGACTTCACGGATTTCGCTTTCGACGGGATGGTCTCTTCTGGAACTAGAGTATATCGTTTGCCGGCGTCGGCGATCATCGCGTGCGTGCGTGGCCCACATCCGCTCCCGAACGGGCACAAGGGTGCTTAAGGCCGACTTAATCACCCACGCTTGTTGTGTGTGGCGTGCGTCGCCTCGGGCATAATGGAGCGCGAGAGGAGCACGCATGAACGAGCGCATACTGGTAGTTGATGACGAGAAGGCCATCGCCGACTTGGTTGGTATCTACCTTACAAAAGAGGGCTTTGATGTCCAGATTGCCTATAGCGGGGCCGATGCTGCCAAGGCAATCTTGGAGCAGGAGTTCGATCTGGCGCTGCTGGATGTCATGCTGCCCGATATCGATGGATTTGAGTTGCTGCGTACGATCCGTTCCAGCCATACCTATCCCGTGATCATGCTGACGGCGCGCGATGCCCAGCAAGACAAGATCGGGGGCCTTTCGCTTGGCGCGGACGATTACGTGGTCAAGCCGTTCCGTCCGCTGGAGCTCATCGCGCGCGTGCACGCTCAGCTTCGTCGCTACACCAGCTACGGTAGCCGTGCACAGGCGGCCGAGTCGCCGACCATTCAGCTCGACGGCTTGGAGATCAACCGCGACGCTCGTTCCGTGACAGTGGACGGTTCGCCGGTTCGCCTCACGCCCACCGAGTATTCAATCTTGCTGTATTTGGTCGAGCATCGCGGCAGCGTGGTGGCCGTGGAGGACCTGTTTCGCGCGGTGTGGAACGAGGACTTTATGCCCGGCTCCAACAATACGGTGATGGTGCACATTCGCCACTTGCGCGAAAAGATCGGCGACGACGCACAAAAGCCACGCTTTATCAAAAACGTCTGGGGCGTCGGCTACATCATCGAATAACGCTTTTCGCTTGTGAGGATCTTGATATGACAAAAGACGATAGGCGAGCGTTCGAGGTGCCCGATCGGCTCTTTGAATACGTGAGGTCGGTCGTCGACAACCGCGCGCTTGCAACGGTGCTGCTCTTTTTGCTGAGCCTGCTGCTGATTGGCATCGACAACATCGTCGGAATCTTGGCGATGCTGCTTGTCGGCTTTTTGCTAATCGATCGATTTGAGATCGTGTGCCGCTGCGTGGTGATTGGCGGCGCCGCGTGGGCCATGACGTTGGCGATTGGCGCCATGGCGCTCGGCGGCATCGAAGGGCCGGTGTTGTTCGATGCCGGCTTTGTATTCAACATGCTTGGCTTTGTGCTGGCGCTTGCCGTGTGCGTGCTGTTCTTGTGCGGTCGCGCCCTGTACTACCAGGGCTACGAGCAGGGCGAGCAGCATGCCGATTGTGTGCTGGCCGCTCGTATTCAAGATCGCCTGATCGATCACCCCGACACCTGGGACAACATCGACGGCGACTTCTTGGAGGTCGAGGGCGCCCTTAACCGCGTGCGTGACCGTGAACGCAAGGTGCAGCAAGCTCTGCGTGACGAGTCGCATCGCAAGGACGATCTGGTCACGTACTTGGCACATGACCTACGCACCCCGCTTGCCAGTGTGGTGGGCTATCTTTCGCTGCTGCAAGAAGCTCCTGAGCTGCCGGTTGAGCAACGTGCGCACTTTACGGGCGTGGCGCTCGACAAGGCGCACCGGCTCGATACGCTCATCGAGGAGTTCTTCGATATCACGCGCTTTGACTTCCACGATATCGTGCTCACGCGCGGCTATGTTGATCTGGGGTTGCTGCTGGCTCAGGTGGCTGACGAGTTCTATCCCATCCTCAACGAGCAACATAAGGAAGTCCAAGTTGATATTCGCGAGGACCTGACGGTGCTCGTGGATGGCGACAAGATGGCTCGCGTGTTCAACAACATCATGAAAAACGCTATTGCCTATAGCTATGAGGGCTCGACCATCACGATCGAGGCCAGACGCCGGGACGACGGTGGCGTGCGCGTGCGCTTTATCAATCAGGGCGATCCCATCCCTGAGGCAAAGCTCAAGGTGATCTTTGAGAAGTTCTATCGCCTGGATGCGGCGCGTGCGACCAATCGCGGTGGTGCCGGTCTGGGCCTTGCTATTGCCAAGGAGATCATCGCGGCACACGGTGGTGCCGTTGCATGTGAATCGACGCCCGAACACACGATATTCACCATCGAGCTGCCCGCCGCATAGCCAGCGTGCCCTTACAAACACTTGACAATGCGCTCACGTGCATATGAGCCGCGATTCCTACTATCGATACTGCTGAATTGATATCGATGTGGAGGTATGCGGTATGACGGCTGCTGCGGCTGTGGAGCCCACGGAGCTTGAAGAACTCATGAAAGCGCAGGCCGAGGCCGCGCGCGAGCGCGAGGTTGGGGATGCGACTCGCCCCACGGCAGAGGATCTTGCCGCCTCGCCGACGCGTATCGACGTCGAGGGCCTCGACCTGTTCTATGGCGACCATCATGCGCTCAAGGACGTGAATATCAAGATCCGCGACAAGCAGATCACCTCGTTTATCGGGCCTTCGGGCTGCGGAAAGTCCACGTTGCTGCGCTGCTTTAACCGCATGAACGACGGCATCAAGGATTGCCGCATCGAGGGCAAGATTGCGCTCGATGGTCAAGATATCCTGGGCGATTACGACATCTGCCGTTTGCGCCAGCGCGTGGGCATGGTGTTCCAGCGCCCCAACCCGTTTCCCATGAGCATCTACGACAACGTCGCGTATGGTCCGCGCGGCATGGGTGTGCGCGATCGCGTCGTGCTCGATGAGCTGGTCGAGGACTCCCTGCATCGCGCTGCCCTGTGGGACGAGGTCAAGGACAAGCTCAAAGAGTCGGGCCTGGGTCTTTCG
This sequence comes from Coriobacteriaceae bacterium, assembly GCA_025992755.1. Classification (GTDB taxonomy): domain Bacteria; phylum Actinomycetota; class Coriobacteriia; order Coriobacteriales; family Coriobacteriaceae; genus Collinsella. The sequence continues at coordinate 1,871,637 of DAJPGF010000001.1, read as the reverse complement.
GGTGGACAGCAGCAGCGCCTGTGCATCGCCCGCGCGCTTGCCGTGCAGCCCGACATTCTGCTGATGGACGAGCCGACCTCGGCACTCGACCCCGTGTCGACGCTGGTGGTTGAGCAGCTGGCCTGCGAGCTCAAGGAGACCTGCACGCTCGTGGTCGTTACACACAATATGCAGCAGGCGGCGCGCATATCCGATTCCGTCGCGTTTTTCTTGCTAGGTGAGTTGGTGGAGCACGCGCCCACCGCGCAACTCTTCAAGAATCCGACCGATCCGCGCACGGCGGATTATTTGACGGGACGTTTTGGCTGATACCATCTAGTAAAGGTACCTTTAGGGTTAAGATGCGGTCATGCCGGCCGCAAAGGGGTTCAACATGATCTATTACGTCGAGGACGATGACAACATCAGGGATTTGACGGTCTATGCACTGCGCAAGCAGGGAATCGAGGCCGAAGGCTTTTCGTGCGACGGCGAGTTTAAGGCTGCCGTGGCGCGACGGGTACCCGATGCCGTCCTGCTCGACATCATGCTGCCCGATACCGATGGCTTGGCGATTATGCGTCGCCTGCGTGCCGATCGCCTGACGGCGACGGTGCCCATCATGATGCTTACCGCCAAGGATACCGAGCTCGACAAGGTGATGGCGCTCGATGGCGGTGCCGACGATTACCTGACTAAGCCGTTTTCGCTCATGGAGCTTGCGAGCCGCTGCCGCGCACTGCTGCGTCGCGGCGGCATGGTCAAGCAGGCGAGCGATGTGCTCAGCGTGGGCGACATCGTGCTCTCGCCCAGTCATCGCGAGGTGACCGTTGCCGGCGAGCCGCTTAAGCTCACCCTGCGCGAGTTCGACCTACTCGAGTATCTCATGCGCAAGCCCGGCGTGGTCTTTACCCGCGAGTCGTTGCTGCAGAGCGTGTGGGGCTGGGACTTCGACGGCGGTTCGCGCACCGTTGACGTGCACGTGCAGACGCTTCGCCAAAAACTGGGCGAGCATGCCGGCGCCATCGAGACCGTGCGCGGCGTGGGCTACCGCTTGGCCGAGCCTTCTGCCGGTGATGGTGCCGAAGGTGACGGCACCGCGGCCACCGCATCGGAGGAGTAACCCGTGGTCTTCGCCCCCCAGGGAAAATATACGCTGTCGCACCGCGTTTTTGTGACGATCTTTGTCTGCGCCATGGCGGTTATCGTGGCGTTTACGGTGCTGGGTGCGTTCTTTGTGCAAAACACCTTGGCGGATGCCACGAGTGCCAACCTGGCGCAGGAAACTGAGCTCATTGCTGCCGCCCTCGACGAGCAGCAGGAGCCCATCCCGTTCTTGCGTAGCCTCGATCGCGAGGACTTGCGCATCACGCTGATTAACAAGGATGGATCGGTTGCCTACGACAACGAGGCGTCGCCTTCCACGCTGCCCAACCATGGCGATCGCCCCGAGGTCATCGAGGCCTTTGAGAGTGGTTCGGGTTCTGCGGAGCGCGCAAGCTCTACGCTCGACGAGATTATGCTGTATCGCGCCGTCGCCCTTGATAACGGCCAGGTTGTCCGCTTGGCGCAGGCCCAGCCTGGCGTTGCGGCGATTTTGCTGTCGATGGTGGCGCCGATGCTACTTATCGCAGCAGCGGGTGCGGTACTCTCGTTTTTTATGGCGCGCCGCGAGTCCCGTGCCATCATCGCGCCGTTGCAAGAGGTGGATTTGGACCACCCACGCCGTAGCTATGAGCACGCCTATGCCGAGATGGTCCCCATGCTTGAGCGTATCGAGTCGCAGCGCCAGGAGCTCAAGCGCCAAATGGCGGTGCTAGCGGACAACGACCGTATGCGCCGCGAGTTCACGGCGAATATCACCCATGAGCTCAAGACGCCGCTTACGGCGATTTCGGGCTATGCCGAGCTCATCGCAAACGGCATGGTCGAGGGTGAGGACGACCTGCGCAACTTTGGCGGTCGCATCTATCGTGAGGCGGGCCGCTTGGCGGCGCTTGTCAACGACATCCTTACGCTGTCTAACTTGGACGAGGCCGAGCGTGCAACTGAGGGCGAGGCGGTGCCCATTGGGTCCACGGAGCCTATTGAGCTCTCGCGTGCCGTCTACGCGGTTGAGCAGCGTCTTGAACAGGTCGCCCGTCAGGCGAATGTGACGATAAGTCATGAGACCAAGCCTGTGGTCATCGAAGGCGTGTTGCGCTTGATTGACGAGCTCATCTATAATCTGGCAAGCAATGCCATCCGCTACAATCGACCCGGCGGTACGGTTACGCTGCAGTGCGGCACCAACGACGAAGGCCATCCGTTCCTTGCGGTCGCCGACACGGGAATCGGTATCGCGCCTGAAGAACAGGGCAAGGTATTTGAGCGGTTCTATCGCGTGGACAAGAGTAGGTCCAAGGCACGCGGCGGAACCGGTCTGGGGCTTGCCATTGTCAAGCATGCGGCCCTGTATCATCACGCCACGCTCGATCTGTCGAGTGAGTTGGGCGTGGGAACCACCATTACGGTGACGTTTCCCATACAGCAGGATGAGCCATTCGCATAGCGATACAACATAGATATTGATGTAGACGCCGCATTTGACTTTCGGGTGCGGCGTTGTTGTGCAATTTTACGATTGCTTCCGTCATTTTTACAGGAGAGCCTGTTTCTTATGTATAGAGTTTGGTCTCGGTAAAAAGATGCGATAACATACGGACAGTTTTGTCAATCCGAACTGGGGAAATGAAAGGCAAGCTGCATGACCCTTCTCGAACTGTTCCAGCTGCTCAAAAAGCACCTTCAGCTGGTCATTACCCTTCCGGTGGTCTGCGCGATCGCCATGGGCATCGTGTCCTTTGTTGCGATGGACAACACCTACACCGCGACGACGAGCATGTACATTCTCGCCAAGACCGACGATAGCGGTCAGATGAGCTACAACGATCTCTCGGCGAGCCAGATGCTTTCCAACGATATCGCCACGCTGCTGGATAGCGATAGCGTTAAGAGCGGTGCTGCCAATGAGCTGGGCCTTGCTGACCTGGATGACTACAAGGTGTCTGTTTCCTCCGAGACCACCACGCGTGTCATTACGCTTTCGGTTACCGGCACCGATGCCAAGGAGACGGCTAAGGTCGCAAAGGCCATGGCCAGCTCGGTGAGTACGGTCGCTCAGAACGTTGGCGCTGCCCAGAGCATCAACGTTATCGACGAGGCTAAGACTCCCGAAGTTCCCAGCGGCCCCAAGCGCACGCTGTACGTTGCTGTCGCGTTCCTCGCCGGTATCTTTATCGCAGTTGCCTATGTCGTTTTGGCAGACATGCTCAATACCCGCATCCGCGGTGCCGAAGAGGCAGAAGAGCTCCTGGGCATTCCCGTTGTTGGCCGAATTCCGGCTATGAAAGGTGGTAAATAGGCATGGCTAAGGCAAAGAACACCGATAAGCTCGTTGTACAGAATGCCGCCAAGACCCTTCTGGCCAACATCCGCTTTGCGAGCGTGGACGACCCCATTCGCACCATCACCGTTACCTCCTCGATTCCCAACGAGGGTAAGTCTACGGTTTCCATCAACCTTGCCCAGGCTATCGCCACCAGCGGCAAGAGCGTCCTGCTGGTCGAGGCTGATATGCGTCGCAGGTCCCTTGCCGATATGCTCGGCGTCCGCTCCCGCGGCGGACTCTATGCAGTCCTTTCCGAGCAGGTTTCTATTGACCAGGCGATTGTCGAGACGGGTCAGAAGAACTTTTACTTCCTCGATGCCGAGCCGCATATTCCCAATCCTGCCGACATCATCGTCTCTCACCGCTTTGCCAAGCTGGTAAAGGCACTGTCCGCCAAGTTCCAGTACGTCATCTTTGATGCTCCCCCGGTCGGCACCTTCATCGATGCTGCCGAGATCGCAAGTCTGACCGACGGTGCGCTTTTTGTCGTGCGTGAGGATTTCACCAAGCGCGAGGAGGCGCTCAACGCCATCGGTCAGCTTAAGAAGTCCGAGAAGGTCAAGCTCATCGGTACCGTTATGAACTACTGTGAGACCGAGACCAGCGAGTACTACTACTCCTACTACACCAAGGACGGTAAGAAGGTGAAGAAGGGCTCCGACGATCAGGGGACTTCCAAAAAGGGCATCTTCACCAACCGAGCAAACGTTTAGTTGATTAAGGCTGACCTATGCGTGACATTCATTGCCATATCTTGCCGGGTGTAGACGACGGCGCCGCCGATCTCGATGAGAGCTTGGCGATGCTCGAGGCTGCCAAGCGGGCCGGTGTAACCAGAATCGTTTGCACTCCTCACTGCCGTGATCCCTATTTTGATTACGACAAGATGTGGGATGCCTTTGAGCTGCTGCGTGATAACGCTGACGGCTTTCCGCTCCAGATGGGCTTCGAGGTCAACCATCGAAAGCTCGTTGAACTTGGTATCGATGCCGCGGAGCACTTGCATTTCGATGGAACCAACGAGTTCCTGCTCGAGCTTTCGACGCATGCCGATGCGTATGCGTTTAGAGAGTACGAGAACACGATTTACGATTTGCAGTGCCGTGGCTACCAGGTGATCATCGCTCATCCTGAGCGCTATCGTGCGGTTCAAAAGGATGTAAGCGTGGCGGAGCGCCTGGTCGATATGGGCTGCAAGCTGCAGGCTTCGGCGGACTTTATTGCCGGCGGTCGATTTGGTCGCGAGAAAAAGCCGGCACAGCGCCTGTTCGATCAGAACCTGTACAGCTTCATCGCGAGCGATGCCCATAACGTGGGTCATTACGACTGCCTGGCGAAGGCTCGCGCGAAGTTTAGCGTGCGCGGAGCTCATTTTCGCTAAAATCTGTCCCTAACGTTCGCATTGAATGAAAGGGCAGCATGGATATCCAACTTAAGACGGGATGCTTTGATGACGCGGCGTTGGTGCGCCGCGTCGTTTTTATGGACGAGCAGGGCTACGAGAATGAGTTCGACGCTATCGACGAGGATCCGAACTGCATTCATGTGACGCTCTATGTAGACGGCGAGCTTGCCGGTTGCTCGCGCGTGTTTCCCGAAGAGCTTGAGCGCGCGGCTGACGCAGAGGCTCCGGTGTCGCCGGCGTGCGACTTGGACGAAGGTGTCGCGGCGGGGAGACCTACATTATGGGGCGCGTGGCCGTGCTGCCGAGCATGCGCCGTCGCGGTCTGGCGAGCAAGATTGTCGAGGCCAGTGATACGTGCGCGCGTGATGCCGGCGCCAAGCTCATTAAGCTGCATGCTCAGGAATACGTGCTACCGCTCTATGTCAAGGCGGGCTACACGCAGATTGCCCCGGTGGACTATGAGGATGAAGGCCAGCCTCATGCCTGGATGGCCAAGCGCGTAGATGGCAGATAGGGACGTTCCTTTTCTGCCGGCAGTTGGGGACACTTCTTGGCAATTGGCGCATCGGAGCGCTTAGACATACAGTTTTTCGATTCCGTATGTATATATGCACGCTAATGGGTTATAAAATCTAAGTCTGAACATAGCAGGTCTGCGATGCGGCTCGGGCAACCGGGCCGTTTTTGCGGGCGGGGGTAGCGCGAAAGGACTGCACATGCGTCAATTTAAGACCGAGAGCAAAAAACTGCTCGACCTCATGATCAACTCCATCTACACCAATAAGGAAATCTTCCTGCGCGAGCTTATCTCCAACGCGAGCGATGCCGTCGACAAGCTCAACTTTAAGAGCCTGCAGGACCCGAGCGTTAAGATCGACCAGGGCGACCTGGCCATTCGCGTCTCCTTCGATAAGGATGCCCGCACCATCACGATTTCGGATAACGGTATCGGCATGACCGCCGAGGAGCTCGAGCGCAACCTGGGCACCATCGCCCACTCCGGCTCCGAGGAGTTTAAGACCGAGAACGCCGAGCAGCAGGGCTCCGATGTCGACATCATCGGTCAGTTTGGCGTGGGCTTCTACTCGGCTTTTATGGTCGCCAGCCATGTGAAGGTTGTCAGCCGCGCCTATGGCGAGGATGTCGCCCATGTGTGGGAATCCGACGGCCTTGAGGGCTATACCATCGAGGACGGCGAGCGCGCCGAGCATGGTACCGATGTCATCCTGACGCTGCGCGAGAACGAGAAGCTCGATGCCGACGGCGAGGCCGAGACCTACGATCGCTTCCTGACCGAGTGGGGCCTCAAGAGCCTGATTCAGCAGTACAGCAACTATGTGCGTTACCCGATCCAGATGATGGTGTCCAAGAGCCGCCAGAAGCCCAAGCCCGAGGATGCTGGCGACGATTACAAGCCCGAGTACGAGGACTACCAGGAGCTCGAAACCGTCAACTCCATGACGCCGATCTGGAAAAAGCGCAGCTCCGATGTTGAGCAGAAGGACTACGACGAGTTCTACAAGTCTACGTTCCACGACTTTGACAATCCTGCGCGCACCATCAGCTTCCACGCCGAGGGCACGCTCGAGTACGACGCCCTGCTGTTTGTGCCGGGTCGCGCGCCGTTCGATCTGTACAGCAAGGACTACGAGAAGGGCCTGTCGCTCTACAGCTCCAACGTGCTGATTATGGAGAAGTGCGACGACCTGCTGCCCGACTACTACAACTTTGTCCGCGGCGTCGTGGATTCCGCCGACGTGTCGCTCAACATCTCGCGCGAGACGCTGCAGCAGAACCGTCAGCTCAAGGCTATCGCCAAGCGTGTGGAAAAGAAGATTACCGCCGACCTTGAGGATATGCGTGACAACGACCGCGAGGCCTACGAGAAGTTCTTTGAGAACTTTGGTCGCGGTCTTAAGTACGGCATTTACTCGAGCTATGGCATGAAGGCCGATGAGCTCGCCGACCTGTTGCTGTTCTGGTCTGCCAAGGAACAGAAGATGATTACCCTGGCCGAGTATGCCAAGGGCATGCCCGAGGATCAGAAGGCCATCTACTACGCCGCCGGCGACTCGCGTGAGCGCTTGGCTAAGATGCCCGTGGTGAAGGGCGTGCTCGACCGCGGCTATGACGTGCTGCTGCTGACGCAGGATGTGGATGAGTTCACGTTCCAGGCTATGCGTGAATACGTTGCCGCCGATATGCCCAAGATCTACGAGGACGATGCTGCCCGCGAGGCTGCCGAGAAGGCTGTGGCCGACGGTGCCGAGCCCGAGGTCGAGGATCGTCATCTGGAGCTCAAGAACGTTGCGACCGGTGATCTTGACCTGGCGACCGAGGACGAGAAGAAGGAGGCCGAGGACGCCACCAAGGAGAACGAGGACCTCTTTAGCGCTATGAAGGAGGCGCTCGGTGACAAGGTCGAGAAAGTTGCCGTCTCCGCGCGCCTGACCGATGCCCCCGCTTGCATCACCACCGAGGGCCCGCTTTCGCTCGAGATGGAGAAGGTGCTCCAGAAGGGACCCGAGGGCACGCCCGACGGCATGCCCAAGAGCCAGCGCGTGCTCGAGCTCAACGCCAAGCACCCGGTCTTCGACAAGCTTGTCGCTGCCCAGAAGGCGGGCGATACTGACAAGATCAAGCAGTACTCCGGTCTGCTCTATGACCAGGCCCTGCTGGTCGAGGGCATCCTCCCCGAGGACCCCGTAGCTTTCGCCGCGGCTGTTTGCAACTTGATGTAGTTAGGTAGTTACGCGGTTTTACCAAACCGCGTAACAGCTCGACGCTGCCCTCAGTTCCGCCGTTCTAACGAACGGCGGACCAGTCGACGCTGCGCGGGCGCCAGAGCGACAACTTGTCATTCAAAGAGGACGGCATGACCAGAAGGTCTATGCCGTCCTCTTTTCATGCCAATTTGTTCGCTCTGGCGCCCGCTCGCTGGCATTGCCAAAACATCGACGTTGCCGTGGTCCTAAGTAGTCATTGGGGACGTTCTTGTTTGACTAGTCGTTTAAGAACGTCCCCAATGACTAGTCGGATTGATAATTTGTGCGGGTTGTGGTTTTGTGACCTGCTGAAATTTAGGATACTGTACATCTGTACGCTAACTCATCTTCGTAGTATATTGCTACCCGCAAAACTCAGCACCATTGTGCCGTGAGGCACTAAAGCGCCTCCGTACAATGGTTGTCGATAGTACGATTCGATTCAACGACAGGATGGATGGTCCAAGCGTGAGTCTCGGCAGCAAACTATCCAACGCAAAGGTCTCCTTTGCGATCTTTAAGCGCGACATCAAGCGACTGCTTGTGAACCCCGTCGCCCTGGTGGTTACTTTGGGCGTGTGCGTTATTCCCTCGCTGTACGCTTGGTACAACATCGTGGCAAACTGGGATCCGTATGGAAACACCCAGGGCATCAAGATTGCTATCGCCAACAACGACCAGGGAACCCAAAACGACATGGTGGGCGAGCTCAATGCGGGTGACAAGGTTGTCGATCAGCTCAAGGAAAACGATCAGCTGGGCTGGACCTTCGTCGACTCGGCGGCCGACGCCAAGGAGGGCGTCGAGAGCGGTGAGTACTATGCGGCCATCGTAATCCCTAAGAACTTCTCGGATAACCTGGTCTCGATGCTCGACGGCAACTACCATCAGCCCAAGCTTACGTACTACGTCAATGAGAAGAAGAGTGCTATTGCACCCAAGGTTACCGACACCGGTGCAAGCACCATCGAGGAGCAGATCAACTCGGAATTTGTCTCCACAGTGGGCGAGACCGTTGCCAGCATCGCCAAGGATGCCGGGGTCGATTTAAAGGACAAGGCAACCCAGACTCAGAATTCGTTGGCTGGTTCGGTATCAGAGGCATCCGGTACCTTGGGTGAGGTGCGCGATTCGATTGGCGACATGAATGCCGCCATCGATAAGACGAGTGGCGCTATCGCCTCGGCTGATGCCGCGTTGGCGGGCCTGCAGGGTCAGACGCCCTCTCTAACGCAGGCAATCGCTCAGGGCAATGACCTGCTGGGCGAGGCGCGCGCTACGGCGGGCAACTCTGTCGCCTCGCTCTCCAAGGCACTCTCGGAAGGCAGCCTTGCGCTCACCAAGACGTCAGCCTCCGCGAACGCTGCGATTGGCAAGCTGACGGGCGCGGTCACATCTACGACCACCCGCATCGACAACTCGCTTGAGTCTCTCCAAGCGACGATCGACCACAATAAGGCCGTTATCGGGCACTTGGAAATTCTCGTTAATGACACGTCGACAGGTTCCAAGGAAATTGACGCGCGCATTGTATCGACCATCGATTTGCTCCGCGAGCAGAATGAAAAGCTTCAGAGCATCAAGGACGGTCTGTCTGCGCAGTCGAGCGCCATGGCGAATGACGCCGCGGCTGTCTCGGGCGCCAGCGACGCTATCAATAACGCAATCCAGACCGGTGCGACCAACCTTGGCCAGGCCCAGACGGACCTGGGTCAAAACGCGCTGCCGAAGGCCTCGAGCGCGCTTGATTCATTTGCCGCCGTCTCGGGTGATCTGACGGGAATCGTGTCTGGCCTCACGCCTACTATTGCAAGTGCGCGCGGTACGCTTTCGCATCTTAACGCTACGCTCGGCCAGGCCAAGACCACGCTGTCCCAGACCGATTCCTCGCTTGCCAAGGTCCAGGACAAGCTTGCGACCGCAGCCAATGACATCGCGGCGCTGCAGACCTCTGAGTCTATGGGCGAGCTCGCCGACCTTATGGGCGTCGATGTCAATGACGTGGCAGATTTCATGGCCTCTCCGGTCGAGCTGACGTCCAAGTCGATCTATCCGGTCAAGAGCTTTGGCTCGGGCATCGCTCCCTTCTACACCAATCTGGCGCTTTGGGTGGGCGGTTACGTACTCATCGCCATCTACAAGCTCGAGGTCGATCGCGAGGGCATTGGCAGCTTTACGGCGCGCCAGGGCTACTTCGGCCGTTGGATGCTCCTGGTGATCTTGGGCGCGCTCCAGGCCACCATCGTTACGGTAGGCGATCTGGTGATTGGCGTGCAGTGCATCAACCCGCTGCTGTTCGTGCTGGGTGGCATCGCCATCTCGTTCACCTACGTCAATATCATCTATGCGCTGTCCACTACGTTTAAGCACATCGGCAAGGCAATCGGCGTCATTCTCGTCATCGTGCAGATTCCGGGTTCGTCGGGCATGTATCCCATCGAGATGATGCCCGGCTTCTTCCAGTGGCTGCACCCGCTGCTGCCCTTTACCTACGGCATCAATCTGCTGCGCGAGACGGTCGGCGGCATGTACTCGTTCAACTACCTGTTTAACCTGTGCATTCTGGGCGTGTTCTTGATCGTGGCGCTCTTTATCGGTCTGCAGCTGCGTCCGCTGCTGCTCAACCTTAACCTGCTCTTTGATAAACAGCTTTCCACGACCGGTATGATGATTTGCGAGTCCAACGACCTGCCGCGCCAGCGCTACTCGCTGCGCACGGCCATGCGTGTCATGCTCGATTCCGATTCGTACCGTCGCGAACTGCTCGATCATGCGGTCGCCTTTGAACATCGCTACCCGTACTACATCAAGGGCGGTTTTGCCGCCGTGGTGGGCGTTCAGGTCCTGCTCTTTGTCCTGTCGACGGTTCTCGATATCGACAATAACGGCAAGATCATCCTGCTTGTCATTTGGATCATCTCGGTTATTGCCATCTGCGGCTGGCTTATCAATATCGAGTACATCCGCTCGAGCCTCAACACCCAGATGCGCATCTCGGCGCTTTCGGATGAGGACCTGCGCCGCGAGATGCGCGAGCACACGGCCGCCATTCCGGCCGCTCGTCGCATGTTCGGCTTGAATGCGAGCGAGCGGGGGTCTGAACCCAAGACTCAGGCTGTCAACCAATGTGGTCATCGCGATGCGGCCCATGTGCCCGAGAACGGGGATGACACGTTTGTGATGAATGAAAAGAACGCCCCGCTCGGCAAGCACTCCAAAGGAGGTGAGGCATAAATGAAGAACATCCTGCATCTGTTTAAGCGCGATGTCCAAAACGTGTCTCGCTCCGTAATCGGCTTGGTTGTCGTGATGGGCCTCATTATCGTACCGTGCCTGTACGCGTGGTTTAACATCGCCGGCAGCTGGGATCCGTACGGCAACACCGGCAATCTTAAGATCGCCGTGGTCAACACCGATGAGGGTTACGAGAGCGATCTGATCCCCGTCGAGGTCAACGTGGGCGAAAACGTGACCGCCACCCTGCGCGGCAACGAGAACTTCGACTGGGTTGTGCTCAACGATCGAGAAAAGGCCATCGAGGGCGTCAAATCGGGCGCATACTATGCGGCTGTCGTTATCCCTAAGACGTTTAGTGCCGATATGATGACGCTCTTTTCGACCGACGTTAAGCATGCCGATATCGAGTTTTACGAGAATCAGAAGGCCAACGCCATCGCGCAGATCGTGACCGAGAAGGGTTCGAGCGCCGTTCAGAACCAGGTTAACGAATCTTTTACCGAGACCATTACGAGCATCGGTCTTAAGACGGTGTCCAGCCTGCTCGATTACATGAGCACCGACCAGGTCAGCAACTTTATCGCCAACCTGTCCTCGACGCTCGGCGATTCGATTGGGGATCTGCAAGACGTTCAGGCTAATGCTTCGTCGCTGGCGGGCATTTTGAGCTCTACGTCCGATTCGTTGACGTCGGCGAGCGGTATGCTCCAGCAGACGGGTACGGTCGATGAGTCGACCAAGCAGTTGATGGAGCATGCCAAGAGCGGCATGAGCGATTCCAAAGAAGCGCTGAAGGCCGCCAACGACGCCATCAACGCCGCGATTGACGGAAGCGCGGGCTCGTTCGACAACGTGTCCGCCGAGCTTGCGAAGGCATTCGATGCCGCGAATCAGCATGTCGACCTTACGGTGTCTCAGCTCAACGATGCCGCGGCGGCGCTCAATACACGTGCCGACGATATCGACGCCACGGCCGACCAGCTCCGCGGCTTTGCCGAGCAGGTCAGTGACGAAAAGCTCCAGGAGAGCCTTAAATCTGTGGCAACATCGCTGGGCAGGATCGCGGTGGAGTATCGCAACAACGCCAAGGACCTGACGGCAACTGCTAAGTCCCTTTCTGACAGCATGGCAGAGGTCAACAGCACGCGTGCCGAGGTCGATCAGGCCATCGCCGATGCCAAGGCGGGCATTTCGGGCGCCAAGTCCGACTACGATTCCACGTTCTCGGTTAAGGCCAAGGAGCTCAAGAAGACGGTTTCGGGCATCCTGGACTCGCTCGATGGCATCTCGGGCGATCTGGATAGCGCCGTAGACGGCCTGACCGACGCATCCGGTTCGCTGGCAAAGGGCCTCTCCAAGGCTGCAAAGCTGGTCAACAAGGCTTCCGATCAGCTGGGCGAGGCGTCGGACAAGATCAGCGCGTTTAAGGACGAGCTCGATGGCGCCCTGATGTCGGACGACCTTGCCACGATCAAGACGATGATTGGCAACGACCCCGAGGGTTTGGCCGTGTCGCTTTCCGGCCCCGTCGCGCTCGATCGCAAGCCGGTCTATCCGATTCGCAACTACGGTTCGGCCATGGCACCGTTCTACACGATTCTGTCGCTATGGGTCGGCTCGATCGTGCTGGCGGCCATGATGAAGGTCTCGGTTGACGACGAACTCATCAACGAGCTCATCCCCGTGCGCCTGCACGAGATCTACCTGGGTCGCTACCTGTTCTTTGGCGGTCTGGCCCTGCTGCAGGCAACGCTCGTGTGCGCGGGCGACATCCTGTTCTTCGGCATTCAGTGCGACAACCCGCTGCAGTTTGTGCTGGCGGGCTGGGTCGCGAGTCTCGTGTTCTCCAATATCGTCTACACGCTCACCGTGTCGTTTGGTGATATCGGCAAGGCGCTCGCCGTCGTGCTGCTGGTCATGCAGGTCGGCGGTTCGGGCGGTACGTTCCCCATCGAGATGACGGGCCCTGTGTTCCAGGCGATCTATCCGTTCCTGCCGTTCACCCACGGCATCAACGCCATGCACGCCGCCATGGCCGGTGCCTACCATATGGAGTACTGGGTTGAGCTGGGTATCTTGGCGAGCTATCTGATTCCGTCCCTGGCCCTGGGCGTCGTCTTCCGCCGCCCGGTCATCAAAGCCAACGACTGGATCATCGAAAAGCTGGAATCAACCAAATTGATTTAGTTCAGCCACGTAAACGCTGTCAGGACATCGAGGTCTTCCAGTTTGACACTTTATTATGCTGGATTGCGATGCAACGCCGGTTGTTGCTACAGTAACGGGGCGTACCGGGGGTCCGGTGCGTCCTGTTTTAATTTGACCATGAGGCGGCACGCAGCCATACGCGTGCGGACACCACGCCCAGATTGAGTGCGAGGATGTTCCATGGCCCAATACGCTGCCAACGAAATCGAAAACATGCCTGATAGCCCTGTGGCCCGTGAGGATTTGGGCGCGGGCGGTATTCCCCGGGGTGCCGGCGCACGCTCGCCGCTGTTCTGGAAAGTTCTGCTATTTTCGGTGGCGGTCATCTGGGGCTACTCCTTTACCACTATGAAGGGCGCGCTCGACACCATTCCGGTGTTCGAGCTGGTCTACGTTCGCTTTCTTCCGGCATCACTGGTTATGTTTGCCATTTTCCATAAGCGCATCATCGCTCATTTCAATGCCCGCAACCTGATCGTCGGGCTGGGCATGGGTGCGCTCATGTGGGGAGCATACGGACTGCAGACGATCGGCCTGGCGCAGACCACGGCAGGCAAAAGCGCGTTTTTGACGGGCACGTACTGCATCTTGGTTCCGTTTGCGAGCTACGTCCTAAGCGGCGAAAAGCTTACCCGTTACAACTTGGGCGCCGCGTTGCTGTGCCTGGCGGGCATTGGCTTGGTGGCGCTCGATAGCGTCGAGTTCAATGCCGGCGATGTTATTACCTTGGGCGGCGCGGTCTTCTTTGCCATCCAGATGGCGGTGACCGCCAAGTACGGTCGCAAGATGGATATCAACGTCATCACGTTTTGGATGTTTGTGGGCAATGGCGTCTTGAGCCTGGCAACGTCGCTGCTATTCGAGACCCAAGCGCCCCTCTCTGCATGGACGCCGGAGTTTATCGGTGTGGCTGTTTTCCTCTCGGTGGGCTGCACATGCGTGGCGCTGCTCGTCCAAAACGTCGGTCTGGCGCATGTCCCCGCCTCGACGGGCTCGCTGCTTCTTTCGATGGAGTCGCCCTCGGGTGTGCTGTTCTCGGTGCTGCTGATGGGGGAGGCGCTCACCTCGCGCCTGCTTGCCGGCTTCGCGCTCATCTTCCTGTCGATTATCTTGAGTGAGACGCATTTCGATTTCTTGCGCCGAAAATCTCGCCCGCAATTGTAAACAACTTGTTGCGCCGCCCTCCCAGGGCGGCATTTTTTATGTCATGCCCTTACAGTTATACCTTGCACTTTACGCTATCAAAGTGCGTGCTGCAAAAACGTTACTGGAGGGCATCTATGGCACCAGCTCTGTCCGATTTTCAACCGCAACCAGCGCCTCAGGCTACCACAGCGGCGCAGATCGCTATCGGTGACGGTCTTGTCGCAGAAGCTCAGGCTTTTGCAGACGAGCTCGCTGCATGGCGTCACGATCTCCATCAGATGCCCGAGCTCGGTAACAATCTTCCGCAGACGTCTGCCTATATCCAGGCACGTCTGGACGAGATGGACATCCCCCATACCACGCTCGTCGACGGTTCCTGCGTCGTTGGCCTGATCGGTGCCGGTGCGGCCGCGGCCGCTCAGGGCAATGGCACGTGCAAGGACGAGCAGGCCGGAACGGTCGTTATGCTCCGAGGCGATATGGATGCCCTGCCCGTTGTCGAGGAATCCGGCGAGCCCTTCGCATCCACCAATGGCTGCATGCATGCCTGCGGCCACGATATGCACGCGACGGCGCTGCTTGGTGCGGCGCGCCTGCTCAAAGCCCGCGAGGCCGAGCTCGTCGACGTCAATGCCACCGTCAAACTGCTGTTCCAGCCGGGTGAGGAGACCTTTGAGGGCGCCCGCGCTGCCATTGCCGATGGCCTTCTGCAGAACCCGCGTCCCCAGGCGGCTTTCGCCATGCACGTTAACAGCCAATCGCCGCTCGGCCTGGTGCTCTATGGGAGCCCGGCGCTTTCGGGCGTGTACGGTTTTCGCATCACGCTGCAGGGCAAGGGCGGCCATGGCTCGAGCCCCGAGATCTGCATCGACCCCATCACGGCCGGCGTCCATGTGCACCTGGCGCTCCAGGAGCTTATCTCCCGCGAGGTGCCGGCGGCCAAGGAAGTCGCACTTACCGTTGGTAAGTTCGCTGGCGGCTTGGCGGCCAACGTCATCCCAGATACCTGCGTGCTCGAAGGCACGCTGCGCGGCTTCGACGTTGAGCTCATGGAGCACCTCAAGGAGCGTATCGCCGAGGTCGTCAACGGCGTGGCCGCAACGTATCGCACGCCGGCCACCATCGAGACGCTCTCGGATGTTCCCCCGCTCGTGCTCGATGACGACATGACCCAGGCTTCGCTTGGCTATGTGGGTGCGACGCTGCCCAAGGCCGCCTTCTTGCCGCTGTTCCATGCCATGGCGAGCGAGGACTTTGCGCTTATCTCGAGCGAGATGCCGAGTGCGTACTTTACGATCGGCGCAGCTGTGTCCGATACGGACGAGCACTTTGCCCAACACCATCCCAAGGCACGCTTTAGCGATGCCGAGCTGCCGCTCGGCGCCGCGGCTTACACGGCGGTCGCTTTGGGCTATATCGCCGACCACCGGTAGCACCCAACCTTGCCTTTCAAGCCTGCGGGCATGGCCATAAGGCCTATGCCCTTGTCTTTCAAGGCAATCTTGGGCACTACCGGCGCCCAGCGCCGGCTATTCGTTTGTTAAATAAGGAGCAGTATGTCCCAGCAACGTAAGTTTTTCCCCGGCTGGCTCGTGGTGACCTCCGGCTTCGTGATCATGGCCACGTGCTACACGATTTTCGTCAACTGCATGAGCCTGTTCCAGCCGCTGATCGTCAGCGACCTGGGCATTTCCCTTGCGCAGTACAACATTTCCAACGCTATCTCCACCGTGGTGAGCGTCGTGGGTTCGCTCGTTATCGGCCATGTTGCCGATAAGGTGAGTGGCCGCGTATTGGGCTCGCTCACCGTTATCGCTACCTCGGCGGTGCTCGCGGGCATGAGCTTTGTGGGTGAGCTTTGGCAGGTCTATGTGCTCTTTGCCGTTTCGGGCTGCTTCGCTGTGGCCTCGACCCGTCTGCTCATTAGCCTGGTGACCGCCAACTGGTTTACCGCCAAACGCGGCCTTGCCATTTCCATCGCACTTTCGGGTTCGGGCTTTGGCGGAGCCATTCTCTCGCCGATCGTGAGCTCGCTTATCGTGAGTGTGGGCTGGCGCTCTGCGTTCCTGGTACTCGCTGCCGTCTGCATGGTGGCGGCACTGCCCATCACGGCCTACTCCTTCCGCACCAAGCCTTCCGAGATCGGCCTTAAGCCGCTCGGCGAGAACCCGGGCGATCCGTCCGTCTCGACGGCTGGCGACAAGGACGAGCACACGGCGCCCGAGGTTAGCGTCGGCTGGTCTCGTATCAAGAAGAGCCCGGCGTTTTGGCTGCTTGTCGTCGCCTTCCTCTTTATGGGCTTGGTCAATGGCGCCATCTTGCCCAACCAGGTCACCAACATGACGAGCGTTACCGTCAACGGCGCCAAGATCGTCACGGGCGGTCATGATCCCATGTGGGCGGGCACTGTGCTTTCGGTCTATATGGTCACCGTCGTTATCGCCAAGATTTCGCTCGGTGCGATCTATGACCGCTTTGGCCTGCGTTTTGGCAATATCCTTGGCTCCGTTGCGTGCATTATCGCCTGCGTGGCGCTGTGCTTCCCGACGACGGACCTCGGTCCTATTGTCGCCGCTGTGAGCTTTGGTATCGGAACGTGCATGGGCACCATCACGCCTACCATCGCCGCGTCCAAGCAGTTTGGCATGGCCGACCTCGGCAAGGTCACGGGTACCATCACCTCGCTCGAGATGGTCGGCGGCACCGTGGGCGCCATCGTCTCGGGCGTGCTGTTCGATGCCACGGGCTCCTTTGCAAGCACCTGGATTGTGTGCCTGGCGTGCTCCGTGGTCATGCTCGTATTCCTGCTGGCATCCGAGCCCATCGCCGCCAAGCTGCGCGCGAGCGTGGCGGGGGAGTAGACGTCCGTCGCTCTTTTCTGTTCGCCCCGTTCTGTCCGTGGCCGCCTTGGAAGCCGAATGGATGCTCGTACCATCATTCGGTTTCCAAGGCGGCCACGGGCCTGCGAAATGATCCCTATTCCTCCGTCCCCAAGGGATCACGTGATCCGAAGGGGACGGAGGAAAAGGGGGTCACAAACAGCGGCGGCGCGTCTGGCCGAACGAGTCCCCATACCCTCGTTCGGTCAGACGCGCCGCCGCTGTTTGCGTTTGTGCCGTATAATGACCGTTACCTATGACGCGATACAAAAGAAAGGTGTTTGCCCATGCAGGCACAGAAGGCGGAGGGAACCCGCGACCTTATCGGCGCCGAGATGCGCGCCTGGCAAAAGATGCAGCAGATTGCGGCCGGCGTGTTCGAGCCGTTTGGTTTTAAACCCATCGAGACGCCCGCGATCGAGCAGGTAGATGTGTTTGTCCACGGTATCGGCCAGTCGACCGACGTCGTGCGCAAGGAGATGTTCCGCGTGTTTAGCGGCGCCAACCTGGAGCGCGTCTTTACCGAGGGTACCGATACCAAGCTCAAGCCCAAGCAGCGCCTGGCGCTTCGCCCCGAGGGCACGGCCGGTGTGGTGCGCGCTGTCGTGGAGAACAACCTGGTGCCCCAGGGCTCCACGCCGTTTAAGGCCTATTACGCCGAGGCCATGTTCCGCGGCGAGCGTCCCCAGAAGGGTCGTCTGCGCCAGTTCCACCAGGTGGGCATCGAGTGGCTCGGCGCTCCCGATCCGGCGGCAGACGCCGAGTGCATCATCATGCTCATGGAGTTCTACAAGCGCCTGGGCTTCGATCTGTCCAAGCTTCGCCTGCTTATTAACTCAATGGGCGACGCGCAGTGCCGTCCGGCATACCGCGAGCAGGTCAAGCAGTTTATCCTCGATCACGCCGACGAGATGTGCGATGAGTGCCGCGAGCGCGCCGAACTTAACCCGCTGCGCGCCTTCGACTGCAAGAACGACCATTGCCGCGAGATCATGGCCGACGCCCCGCTGATGGGCGACAACCTGTGCGACGAGTGCCGCGAGCACTACGAGCAGGTCAAGCGCTATTTGGATGCGGCGGGTATCGAGTATGTCGAGGATCCCACCTTGGTGCGTGGCCTGGACTACTACACCCGTACTGTCTTTGAGGTCGAGGCCCCTGGCGCCGGCGTCGGCTCCATCGGTGGCGGCGGCCGCTATGACGGCTTGGTCGAGCTCGAGGGCGGCAAGCCCACGGCGGGCGTCGGCTTCGCCGTCGGCTTTGAGCGCGCCCTGCTGGCCCTGCAGGCCTTTGGCAGCGATTTGGGTGCCGATGAGGCCCCGTGCGTCTATGTCGCCAACGCCGGCAAGGAACTGCGCCAGAACGTCTTTGCCATTACGCAGGAGCTTCGCGCCGCAGGCATCGTGACCGAGGCCGACTATCAGGGCCGTTCGCTCAAGGCCCAGTTTAAACAGGCCGATAAGGTGGGCGCTAAGCTCATCCTGGTCCTGGGCGGCGACGAGCTTGCCGCCGGCAAGGTCAAGGTGCGCGACATGGAGAGCCACGAAGAGGTTCTTGCCGATCTGGCCAACGTCGTCGAGGCGGTTCGCGAGCGCCTGTAGCGCATCTTTTTGAGCTGCGGACCCGCTAACATGTCCCGCTCGCGGCGAGCGATTGTTACGGGGGTGTTTCGCATTTATGCGGAATGCCCCCGTTTGTGTATGCCGTCCACCGAGAAATACGACCATTTAGGGCAAAAACCCTTGCAATGCAGAAAATACTTTTGTGTGGTAAAGCGCAATCAGTGTCGAAAGTATTTCTCAAGCGCCTATAATGAATACCGCATGTTACGTGCATAGAAGGAGGAATGGGAGGAAACGTGGCTGAGAACCTAAGCAACCAGTCTGTACCCGAAGCCGCGGCGCGCGTCGCTGCCGTGGTCAACCGCCTCGTTAACCGAATCGGCTCGAATGCCGAGTCCAGGGAGCGTCTCGCCGAGATCGAGATCCCCGAGGAGCTGCGCGACAATCTGGCGCTGTTCCTGCGCCTGGAGCGTCGTGTGCTTAGCGAGTATGATCCTGAGATCGCGGACCTGTTCGACAAGATCCTGTCGGCCGAGATTGTGGCCAATGCCGGCAACCCCGGTACGCGTGCTGCCGACGAGGCCGTCGACGAGCAGGGCGTGCCCACCGCCGACGAGCCCACTGCCGTGGCATTTCGTGAAGTCGTCGATCTGATCGACAGCCTGCCGCTCGATAAGCAGCAGGTCATTGTCCGCGCCTTTACGAGCTTCTTCCATCTGGCAAACCTGTCGGAGGAGAACTACCGTGTGGCGCAGCTGCGCGAGCGCGAGGCCGGTGCGTCGACCGATACTGAGGTCGATCCCGCCAACGAGCTCACCGTCGCCTATCACCAGCTGGTGAATGAGCTGGGCGTCGAGGGCGCCAACGAGCTGCTCGGCAAGCTTGAATTCCACCCCGTCTTTACCGCGCATCCCACTGAGGCCCGTCGCAAGGCCGTCGAGGGCAAGATTCGCCGTATCTCCAACCTGCTGGAGGAGCGTCCGCGTCTGGGCGGCTCCGACCTGGTGGAGAACGAGCGCCATATGCTGCAGGAGATCGACGCCCTGGTGCGTACGAGCCCCATCGCGCTTAAGAAGCCCACGCCGGTCGAGGAAGCCGATACCATCATCGACATCTTCGATAACACGCTGTTTGACGTCATCCCCGTCATCTATCGTCGCTTTGACGACTGGGTGCTGGGCGACAAGGCCGGTACCGTGCCGCCGCTGTGCCCGGCGTTCTTCCATCCCGGCAGCTGGATCGGTTCCGACCGCGACGGTAACCCCAACGTCACCGCCAAGGTGAGCCGTGAGGTCGCCGCCAAGTACTTCACCCACATGGTGCTCAAGCTCGAGGACAAGTGCCGACGCATCGGCCGCAACCTCACGCTCGAGGCCACCTACAGCAAGCCGTCTGCCGAGCTCATCAACCTGTGGAACCATCAGGTCGAGATGAGCACCCAGTACACGGCCCGCGCCGAGCTGATTTCCGAGCACGAGCCGCATCGCGCCGTCATGCTCGTCATGGCCGACCGTCTGAACGCCACCGTACGTCGTATCAACGATACCATGTACCACAGCGCCGATGAGTTCCTGGAGGACCTGCGCGTCGTCCAGCGTTCGCTTGCTGCCTGCGGTGCCGTCCGTGCCGCCTACGGTCCGGTCCAGACCATCATCTGGCAGGTCGAGTCCTTCGGCTTCCACATGGTCGAGATGGAGTTCCGTCAGCACTCCGTGGTGCACGCCCGCGCCCTCAAGGATATCCACGAGAACGGTATCCATGGCGACCTGCAGCCCATGACGCGCGAGGTCATCGATACCTTCCGCGCTATCGGCTCCATCCAAAAGCGCTACGGCAAGAAGATGGCGCACCGCTACATCATCTCGTTCACCAAGAGCGCCCAGCATGTGGCCGACGTCTTTGAGCTTGCCCACCTGTCCTTCGCACACGAGGAGGATGTCCCCGAGCTCGACGTGATCCCGCTGTTCGAGCAGCTCGAGGACCTCGAGGGCTGCGTCGACGTGCTCGACCAGATGCTTACGCTGCCCGTGGTGCAAAAGCGCCTTGCCCAGACCAACCGCCGTATGGAGGTTATGCTGGGCTATTCCGACTCCTCCAAGGACGCCGGTCCTACCACGGCCATGCTCGCGCTGCACTCCGCGCAGGAGCGCATCGCCAAGTGGGCCGAGAAGAACGATATCGACCTGGTGCTCATGCATGGCCGCGGCGGTGCCGTGGGCCGTGGCGGCGGCCCGGCCAACAAGGCCGTGCTGGCGCAGCCCAAGGGTTCGGTCAACTGCTTCTTTAAGCTCACCGAGCAGGGCGAGGTCATCTTTGCCCGTTACGGCAATCGCACGCTGGCTCAGCGCCATGTTGAGTCCGTTGCTGCTGCAACGCTTTTGCAGTCGGCCCCGAGTGTCGAGAAGACCAACACCGAGACCACGCAGAAGTTCTGGGATATGGCAGAGAAGCTCAATGCAGTAAGCCATGAGCGCTATCTGGACCTGCTGAACACCGAGGACTTTACACCGTGGTTCTCGACCGTTACGCCGCTGACCGAGGTCGGTCTGCTGCCGATCGGCTCGCGTCCCGCCAAGCGCGGCCTGGGCGCCAAGTCGCTCGACGACCTGCGTACCATTCCGTGGATCTTCAGCTGGAGCCAGGCGCGCATCAATCTGGCCGCTTGGTACGGCCTGGGCACCGCCTGCGAGCAGTTTGGCGATCTGGACCAGCTTAAGGCTGCCTACCAGGAGTGGCCGTTCTTCCGCACCTTTATCGACAACATCGAGATGTCGATCGCCAAGACCGACCAGCGCATCGCCAAGATGTATCTGCACCTGGGCGATCGCCAGGATCTGTCCGAGAAGGTCTTCACCGAGATGCAGCTCACGCGTAAGTGGGTCCTTGCCATCGTCGGTGACGAGTGGCCGCTGCAGCGCCGCCGCGTGCTCGGCTGCGCCGTTCGCGTGCGTAACCCCTATGTCGACGCCCTGTCCATCGCCCAGGTCCGCGCCCTTCGCGAGGTGCGTATGAACCAGGACGAGATGGCCGAGGAGAAGAAGGCCGAGTACATGAGCCTGATTCTTTCGACTGTGACCGGCGTCTCGGCAGGACTGCAGAACACGGGGTAATCGATAGCCCTGTAGTCGTTCGGGCCCGCCATCAGTTTACTTTTAGGCACGTCCTCGGACATGCAAGAAGCCCTCGCTGCGCACTTCGTGCGGCGAGGGCTTCTTGCGTCCTGCGGAGTGTGCCTAAAAGTAAACTGATGGCGGGCCCTGCGATGTCCGGTCTTCGGCGGATTACTGGCTGGAAAAAAAGATGGTGCGCTTCGCGCACTTTGATGGGGCTTCGTGCTGCGGAATGCATTCAGAGGGAAACCCGTCGGGTCCCTTCGTCCTCGGTCTTCGGGGATTAAAGCTGAGGAGAAGAATGGCGCGCTTCGCGCGTTTTGGATGGGGTCTGTCCCGGCGCCGCGTTTGGCGCTTCGCGCCTCGCGTCTTATCGATCGGGATTGAGATGCATGTGGCGCTTCTCGCCTTACGACTGTAACGGCCGCGGTCCCGTTTGGGATCGCGGCCGTTTTGATGTGGGTCAAATATGAACGTTGTGTTAACGAGTCGGTGGACGGTGATGTTTTTCGGTGAGCGGCGTATCCTTCCAACGGTTTATCTAGTGTGTCAGTTGAAAGAAAGAGGGCGCTCATCATTGTTTGAATGTGAACTGCCGTTTGACCACAAGACGTTGCATCTGGAGCTCGAGGATAAGAACTTCGCGGGTGTGATGGAAGGTCACCAAAACGAGTTTAAGACTACAAAATCGCAGGAAGAGCTGGTAGAGGAGTCGCTTGCCAACCCTTATGGCTCGCCTTCACTCGAGGAGCTTTGTGCTGGCAAGAAGGATATCGTCATCATCAGCTCCGATCATACGCGTCCCGTCCCCTCGCGTGTGACGATGCCTATTCTGCTGCATCACATCCATTCTGCTGCGCCCGAGGCTCGCGTGCGTATTTTGGTTGCTACGGGTATGCACCGTCCGTCGACGCACGAGGAGCTCGTCAACAAGTATGGCGAGGAGATCGTTGCCAACGAGGAAATCGTTATGCACGTCGCGACTGACGACAGCATGATGAAAAAGATCGGCACCCTGCCTTCTGGTGGCGAGTGCATCATCAACAAGATTGCCGCCGATTGCGATCTGCTACTTGCCGAGGGCTTCATTGAGCCGCATTTCTTTGCCGGTTTCTCTGGTAGCCGCAAGTCCGTCCTGCCTGGCATCGCCAGCTACAAGACCATCATGTACAACCACAACGGTCAGTTTGTGAACGATTCCCATTCGCGTGCCGGCAACCTGTGCCACAACCACGTGAGCGAGGACATGTTCGCCGCTGCCGAGATGGCTCACCTTGCCTTTGTGCTGAACGTGGTGCTCAACGGCAAGCACGAGGTCATTGGCTCCTTTGCCGGCGACATCCACAAGGCGCACGAGGCCGGCTGCGAGTTCGTGAAGAGCCTTGCCGGCGTTGAGCCCGTCGAGTGCGAGATTGCCATCACCACCAACGGCGGCTACCCGCTCGACCAGAACATCTACCAGGCCGTGAAGGGCATGTGCGCTGCCGAGGCCACGCTTCCCGAGGGCGGCGTGATCATCGATGTCGCCGGTTGTGCCGACGGTCACGGCGGCGAGGGCTTCTATCACAACATCGCCGACAACGATCCGGCGGAGTTTGAGCGCGCCTGCATCGACCGTCCTAAGGACGAGACCCTGCCCGACCAGTGGACGAGCCAGATCTTTGCCCGCATCCTGGCGCATCACCCTGTGATCATGGTTACCGACCTGTGCGATCACCAGATGCTCAAGGATATGCACATGACGCCGGTCAACACTATCGAGGAGGCGCTCAAGCTCGCCTTTGAGATGAAGGGTGCCGATGCCAAGGTTGCCGTCATTCCCGATGGCCTGGGCGTTGTCGTCGCGCAGCACTAGTGCACGGCCCAAACGAATCGTTTATAACCGACAAGAAAGATAAGGTTTTATGCTTACCAAACTCCTCTGCGAATTCGGCGCAACGGCCCTCATGATCATCTTTGGCGTGGGCGTACACTGCGATACCGTGCTCAAGGGCACCAAGTATCAGGGCTCTGGTCATATGTTTGCCATCACCACCTGGTCTTTTGGCATCTCGGTCTGCCTGTTTGTCTTTGGCGGTGCCGTGTGCATGAACCCCGCCATGGTGCTTGCCCAGTGCATCGTAGGCCTGGTGCCGTGGAGCAGCTGCATTCCCTTCATGATTGCCGATA
This sequence comes from Coriobacteriaceae bacterium, assembly GCA_025992755.1. Lineage (GTDB taxonomy): Bacteria > Actinomycetota > Coriobacteriia > Coriobacteriales > Coriobacteriaceae > Collinsella. The sequence goes on along the minus strand of DAJPGF010000001.1, from coordinate 1,847,747 downwards.
TGCTCGGCGGCTTTGCGGGTGCCGTGATCGCGTGGTTGATGTATGCCGATGAGTTCAAGGCTTCCGATGGTGTCGTCGATCCCATTGCCCAGCGCAATATCTTCTCGACCAACCCCACCACCGAGGGTACGAACTATGCCCGTAATTTCTTCTGCGAGGCTATCTGCACTTTTGTGTTCATCAGCGCCATCCTTGCTGCTGCTAACCGTGCTGGCGAGAACGTCCTGATGCTCGCTATCTGCGTCGGCCTGATCGTTTGGGCCGTTGGCATGGGCATGGGCGGCATCACCGGCTTCGCCATGAACCAGGCCCGTGACCTTGGTCCTCGCATGGCCTATCAGGTGCTGCCGATTAAGAACAAGGCTGACAACAACTGGAAGTACGGCCTGCTCGTTCCTGGCATCGCTCCGTTTGTCGGTGCCGCTCTGGCCGCGCTGTTTGTGCATGGTTTCTTGGGCATGTTCTAGTCTGAGGCTACATAGTTGTCCGCTGGCCGCATGGGGTAACTTCCCAGCGCGTCCTCGGACATGCAAAAAGGCTCGCTGCGCACTTCGTGCGGCGAGCCTTTTTGCGTCCTGCGGAATGCGCTGGGAAGTTACCCCATGCGGCCAGCTGCGGGATCTTAGTCGCGTTGGAACAAGCAACCCAACATATATCTGAATTTGGATGGGAGGGGCTTGTTGCTGGTAGGGGCGTTGGGTAGCTGCTGACACTTTGGGATGCGTGGGGCCCTGGGTTGGGGCGATGTTTTGGGATGAGCTACTTACTTAGGTGAAGAGGGGTTTTATGGCTGATAGGTAGTCTTTGGCTACGTCGGCTTTTTCTGCTTGGAAGTTGTGCCAGGCCCACCATTGGACCATTCCTACGAAGCTTGAGGCTATGTGGTGTAGTAGGAAGCTTCGGTCCATGGTGGCGGCGGGGCCGTTTGGGTCGGTGGGGACGGTTTCAGCTGCTCGTGACATGATGGTCTTGCGGAGGCTGTCGGCGAAGATGCGTGAGCCGGCGCCGGCCACGAGGGCTCGAACGCCCTGGCGGCGTTCCCAGAGGTTGTTGAGGATATGCTCGACTTGTACGAGCGGATCATCGAGCGGTGCGCCATCGTCGTCGAGGGCATGGGTGCAGATGTCGCGCACGAGCTCAGCGAGCAGGTCATCTTTGCTCTTGAAGAGGCCGTAGAACGTGGCCCGACCCACATGGGCACGAGCAATGATGTCGCCGACGGTGATCTTGCCGTAGTCCTCCTCGCGAAGGAGCTCGGAAAACGCCGCAACGATGGCGGCACGGCTTTTTGCCTTGCGGGCATCCATGGTTATGCGTCCGCGTCAACGAGCAGGCAGCGGAGCGTACCGGAGCAACCCTCGTAGGGGCGCTTACCGGCGCCGTAGCCGACGGCCTCGATGCGGTAGCGGGCCGGCAGGTGCTCGGACGTGCGCAACGCGGTGACGATGGCGGCGCCCGTGGGCGTCACGAGCTCGCCGGCGACCGGTGCAGGCGTGAGGGCGATATTGCCCGCCTGGCACAGGTTGACGACAGCGGGGACGGGAATGGGCATAAGGCCGTGGGCACAGTGGATGGTTCCGTGGCCCTCGGAGAGCGACTCGACCACAATGTCCTCAATGCCCAGGTCGTCGAGGCAGATGGCGACAGAGCAGACGTCGACGATGGAGTCGACGGCACCCACCTCGTGAAACATGACGGTCTCGGGCGTTTTGCCGTGAGCCTTGGCCTCGGCGGCGGCGAGCGCGGTAAAGATGGCGAGGGCGCGACGCTTGGCGCCATCACTTAGCTGCGAGCCATCGATGATGGCGGTGACGTCCGCCAAAGAACGGTGATGATGGTGGTGGGCGTGATGGTGATCCTCGTGGCCATGACCATGGGCCTCATGGTCATGCTCGTGGCAGTGCTCGTGCTCGCCATGGTCATGATGGTGGTGCTCGTGCGTGTGCTCGGCAGCTACTTCGTTGCAGTAGAGCCACGCCATGTCGTGGTCGTGGTTCTCGAGCTCCTCTGCCAGCTGAACGTCAAAGTCGCAGGCGTCGATGCCATGCTTGTTTACGCGTGTAACGGCAATTTCAAAGCCGCCGACCGGAAGCGTGGCGAGCTGCTCGCGCAGATGTTCCTCGCTGGCGCCCAGATCGAGCAGGGCCGCGACGGTCATGTCGCCGCTGATGCCCGAGGTGCCGTCGATGATAAGCGTGTGCTGATGGTTGGACATGAAATGCTCCTTAGCGGGCGTAGGACGCGCCGGCGCTCAGATGATTGATAAGACTTGCTTGGTAGGCGGCACCAAAGCCGTTGTCGATATTGACGACCGAAACGCCGCTGGCGCAGGAGTTGAGCATGGCGAGCAGCGCGGCTACGCCACCAAAGCTCGCACCGTAGCCCACGCTGGTGGGAACGGCGATGACCGGACAGCTCACCAGGCCGCCGACAACGCTCGCCAGTGCGCCCTCCATGCCGGCGATGGCGATGACCACCTGCGCCTGGGCAAGTTCCTCGGCATGCGCGAGCAGACGGTGCAGGCCGGCGACACCCACGTCGTAGAGGCGGTCGACCTCGTTGCCATAGAACTCGGCCGTCAATGCGGCTTCCTCGGCGACGGGCAGGTCGCTCGTACCGGCGCAGGCGACGACGATGCGTCCGTTGCCGGTAGGGGAGGGCTTGCCGCCCACGAGGGCGAGCTGTGCGTCCGGGACATATCCCAGGTCGATGCCGTTGCCGAGAAGCTCAGCGGTGCGCGCGGCTTTTTCGGCATCCAGGCGCGTGACCAGGATGCGCTCCTGGCCGGCATCGCACAGCGCTTCGATAATGGCGGCAATCTGCTCGGCGGTTTTACCGGCACCGTAGACAACCTCGCCGGCTCCCTGGCGCACTCCGCGCGAAAGATCGAGCTGTGCAAAACCCAAATCGGCGGTCGGCGCCGTCTGGATGCGTGTGAGGGCGACGGCCGGGGTGACTGCTCCGCCGGCAACATCGCTCAGCAATTGCTCAAGATCTTGCTTATCCATATATGTTCCCTTCGACGGCGCAAAGTCTAGCACTCAAAGGGTGTGTTTCCGAACACTAAGACAAAATTGTTCGGAAACTATAGGACAGACTGATTCAATTGTTAGATGGATCGACTAGTCACGCAGGATGATGTCCATGGCGAGCATCAGGTTGCGCTCGTCGATGGCAAACGGGGCGGCTTCGCGCGTCTTGGGCTTGGCGCAAAATGCGATGCCCGTGCCCGCGGCCTGAATCATGGGGATATCGTTGGCGCCGTCGCCGATCGCGACGGTATGGGCCATGTCGACACCGCACTCAACTGCCCAGTCCAGCAGCCGGATGAGCTTGGACTCCTTGGTCACGATGTCTGCCGCCAGCTTACCGGTGAGCTTGCCGTCCACGACCTCCAAGCGGTTCGCGAGGCAAAAGTCGATGCCCGCGGCGGCCACGATCTTATCGGCGACCTCGTGAAAGCCGCCGCTTACCACGCCGACCTTCCAGCCCTTGCTGTGCGCCGAGCGCACAAGCTCCAGCGCGCCGGGGGTAAACGTCACGTGCTCAAAGGTGCGCTCGAACACACTCTCGTCCAGGCCGGCAAGCAGCCCCACGCGCTCCTCGAGCGCCTGCTTAAAGTCGAGTTCGCCGCGCATGGCGCGCTCGGTGATCCGCGCTACCTGCTCGCCCACGCCGGCCTCCTCGCCCAACAGGTCGATGACCTCCTGGTTGATGAGGGTGGAGTCGATATCCATAACGATGAGGCGTGCAGTCATGGCGGGCCTTTCCGAGTGCAGTTATATTGGGGCACATTGTCGCACGCGGCGCGCCTTGGCGACGGCCGCGGTGCGTCAATTGTTTCGTCTCCGTCAAGTCTTTGGGCAGGAGCCACTTTTCCGCGGCACATCGACACAGGTGCGATAAGATAGAACGCCATGTCTGGCTGCGCGGTTTACGCAGGCTGGGCAAATCTGTACGACGCCGCCCGGAACGACACGGGGCGGCACAGATCCATAAAGGAGGATCACTGGTATGAGCCAGACCCGTCCCATCGACGAGCATTCCATGCACACCCGTACCTGCGGCGAGCTTCGCCGCGAGAACGTGGGCGAAGAGGTCACCCTCACCGGTTGGGTGAGCCGTCGTCGTGACCACGGCGGCCTTATTTTCTGCGACCTTCGTGACCGCGAGGGCATCACTCAGCTCACCTTCGACCCCGAGCACTCCGACGGCGACGCCTTTAAGATCGCCGAGACCATGCGTCCCGAGTGGCCCATCAAGGTCCACGGCGTCGTGCGCTCCCGTGGCGAGGAGACCACCAACACTAAGCTCGCGACCGGCGAGATTGAGGTCCTGACCGACCACGCCGAGGTACTCAACACGTCCGTCACCCCGCCGTTCCAGATCGAGGACGGCATCGAGACCAGCGAGGACACCCGCCTGCGCTATCGCTATCTGGACCTCCGCCGTCCCGAGATGATGGCCAACCTCAAGCTGCGCTCCGACTTCACCTTTGCCATTCGCGAGGCGCTACACAACCGTGAGTTCATGGAGGTCGAGACGCCCTCCCTGTTCAAGTCCACGCCCGAGGGCGCCCGCGACTTCATCGTTCCCAGCCGTATTCAGCCGGGCAACTTCTACGCCCTGCCGCAGTCCCCGCAGCTCCTGAAGCAGCTGCTCATGGTCGGTGGCGTCGAGCGCTACTACCAGGTTGCCAAGTGCTTCCGCGACGAGGACCTGCGTGCCGACCGTCAGCCCGAGTTCACCCAGGTCGATATCGAGATGTCCTTCGTGGACCAGAATGACGTCATGAGCGCGCTCGAGGAGGTCCTGGCCGACGCCTTCGGCCGCATGGGCGTCGAGATGCCCACGCCGCTGCGTCGCATGGACTACTGGGAGGCCATGGACACCTATGGCTCCGACAAGCCCGATACCCGCTATGGCATGCACCTGGTCGACCTGACCGACATCTTTGCCAACTCCAAGTTCAAGGTCTTTGCGACTGCCGCAAACGAGGAGGGCTCTGCCGTCAAGGCCATTAACGCCAAGGGCGCCGGTGCCTGGGCACGTGCCAAGATCGATAAGCTCGCCGGCGTGGCTTCCACGTTTGGCGCCAAGGGCCTGGCTTGGATCGCCTTCCGCGAGGACGGCTCTATCAACAGCCCCATCGTCAAGTTCTTCTCGGACGAGGAGATGGCAGCCCTGCGCGAGCGCATGGACGTCGAGCCCGGCGACCTTGTGATGTTTGCCGCCGGCCCGCGCCTGCTCTCTGACGAGATCCTGGGCGGCATGCGCTCGCACATGGCCAACGCGCTCGAGATCAAGCGCGAGGGCCACGACTTCCTGTGGGTCGTCAACTTCCCGCTGTTCCACTGGGACGAGGACCGCAAGGCCTATGCTGCCGAGCACCAGCCCTTTACCCTGCCGACCGAGACCGACATCGCCAAGATCGAGGCCGATCCGTTGGCAGCCGGTTCGTGCACCTACGACTTTGTCATGGACGGCTTTGAGGCCGGTGGCGGCGGTATGCGTATCCACAACGCCGAGATGCAGATGTCCATGCTCAAGCTCCTGGGCTTTACCGAGGAGCGCGCCGAGTCGCAGTTCGGCTTCCTCATGGAGGCGCTCAAGTTTGGTGCACCCCCGATGGGCGGTTTCGCTCTGGGCCTGGACCGCGTGTGCATGCTGCTCACCGGTTCCGACTCCATCCGCGACGTTATGGCGTTCCCCAAGACGGCCAGCGGCTCCGACCTCATGTCGGGCGCCCCGAGTGCCGTTAGTGGCGCCCAGCTCAAGGACGTCAGCCTGCGTCTGATGTAGGGAAGCGGCTACATATTGCCTGTAACGAGGGAAGGACGCGTGCCTTCCCTCGTTTTTTGTGGGACGGTGGTGCGCGCCAGTAACGTACAATAACTACCACGTGGCTGGGTTTTGCCGGCCGAATGTGCGATGCCGCGGGAGGGGACATGGTCGAGTTTACAAAGACGATTAAAGATCCGTTGGGATTACATGCCCGCCCGGTTGCGCTGCTCTATGACATCATTGCCAAGCATCGTAGCGACGTGTCAGTCAGCATTGGCGATCGCCACACGGATGGCCGCGATGTCATGGGACTCATGGCCCTCTATGGCGAGTGCGGCGAGGATGTCGTGTTCCGCGTTTCGGGCGTGGATGAGGCTTCCTGCGTCACGTCGATCAGAAATCTCTCGCTTTAAGCATGACAGGGCGTGGTAAAGGATGGTCCTTTGCCGCGCCCTTTTGTTTCGTATAGGAAACTTTTTCGAAATCTGAATGGGGACCCTTTCCAAAAAGTTAACCACGTGCTAATTTACTATAGCGAACATAGACGTGGTTAACTTTTAACGCGTCGATGTTGAGGACGAACTGACGTTAGGAGCCACTTATGTCTTGCGGACCGCAGATGCCGGCCATGCCGCTTTCGATGGTAAAAGCGGGCGAAACCGTGCGCGTGTCTCGTGTAAAGGGCGATGAGGATATGAAGCACCACCTCAAGGATCTCGGCTTTGTCGAGGGCAACGAAATCCACGTGGTGAGCTCGAGTGGCGCCAATATCATCGTCACGGTGCTGGGCGCACGCTTTGGTATCGATTCCAAGGTTGCCATGCACATCATGACCGTCGGTTAGTCGACGGTATTTCTGTACGCACTGAAAGGGGGACAAGTAAATGAAGACGTTGGGTGACGTTAAGGTGGGCGAGAGCTCCACCATCGTCAAGCTTCACGGTGAGGGTGCGCTTCGCCGCCACCTTATGGACCTGGGGCTCATCAAGGGCACTTCGTTCAAGGTCGTGAAGGTTGCACCGCTCGGTGATCCGGTCGAGATCAGCGTGCGCGGCTACGAGCTTTCCATCCGCAAGGAGGAGGCTGCTGTCGTCGAGGTCCAGTAAGGACTCGCGGCGCATATTTCTGCAGATAAAGTTAGGTGTTTCTAACTTAATGCAGCATCTTTGAAGCACATTATCCAGCCTGCGCGGAGAAAGCAGCGCAGGCACACAAGGAAGAAGGATTGAATGGCGGATTCTCAGATCCATGTCGCGTTGGCGGGTAACCCCAACTGCGGCAAGACCACGCTTTTCAACCTGATCACCGGCGCCAACGGCTACGTTGGCAACTGGCCCGGCGTCACGGTTGAGAAAAAGGAAGCCAAGCTCCTAAGCGACAAGAACGTTACCATCACGGATCTCCCTGGCATCTACTCGCTTTCCCCCTACAGCCCCGAGGAGCAATGCTCGCGCGATTACCTCATGAGCGGCGAGCCCGATGTTGTCGTCCAAGTCGTCGACGCTACCAACCTCGAGCGCAACCTGTACCTGGCGCTTCAGGTTATCGAGACCGGCCTGCCCGTGGTCGTTGCCCTCAACATGGCCGACCTGGTCGAGAAGAACGGCGATAAGATCGACACCGACAAGCTTTCCAAGAAGCTCGGCTGCCCGGTCATGATGATCTCGGCTCTTAAGAACAAGGGCATCAAGGAGCTGTTCGAGCAGGTTAAGAAGTCCGCTGCTTCCAAGGGCCAGGTGCCGGAGCACAAGTTCGATTCCTCCATCGAGGACGTTCTGGACCACATCGAGAATAACCTGCCTGCGAGCGTTCCTGCCAACAAGCGTCGCTACTACGCCGTCAAGCTGTTCGAGCGCGACGCGGACGCCTGCAAACTCATCAACCTCACCAAGGAGAAGGCCGCTCGCGTGGAGGAGCTGGTCGCCCAGTGCGAGCAGGACTGCGACGACGATGCCGAGTCCATCATCACCGGTGAGCGCTATGGCGTCATCGCGCACATCATCGACGAGTGCATGACCAAGGCTCCGGCAAAGATGAGCACCTCCGAGAAGATCGACCGCGTGGTTACCAACCGTATCCTGGGCCTGCCGATCTTTGTGGTCATCATGTTCTGCGTGTACTACATCGCCGTTTCTACCTTGGGCGGCACGGTGACCGACTTCACCAACGACCAGCTCTTCGGTACCGACGGTTGGTATGTGCTCGGTCAGGGCCGCGACGCCTACGATGAGGCTGTCGAGGCTGCGGGCGACAACGCCGACTCGGTCGACCCGGCACAGTACGGCCCCTATGTTCCCGGTATTACCACCATGGTGCACGATGCTCTCGTGGCGGGCGGTACCGAGGACGGTGGCCTGGTCGATTCGCTGGTCTGCGACGGCATCGTCGGCGGTTTGGGTGCCATCTTCGGCTTTGTGCCGCAGATGTTCCTGCTGTTCGTCATGCTGTCCTTCCTGGAGGACTGCGGCTACATGGCCCGCGTCGCCTTCATCATGGACCGCGTGTTCCGCCGCTTTGGCCTGTCCGGTAAGTCCTTCATTCCTATGCTCGTGTCTTCGGGCTGCGGCGTCCCCGGCGTCATGGCCACCAAGACCATCGAGAACGAGAAGGACCGCCGCATGACGGTCATGACCACCACGTTCATTCCCTGTGGCGCCAAGCTGCCGATCATCGCCCTGCTCATGGGCTCCATCATCGGCGATTCTTCCACCACCGCCGCGTGGATCAGCCCGCTCTTCTACTTCCTGGGCGTCTTTGCCGTCATCGCCTCGGGCCTCATGCTCAAGAAGACCAAGCTCTTCGCCGGCCGCCCGACGCCGTTCGTTATGGAGCTTCCTGCCTACCACTTCCCGGCGATCCGCTCTTGGGCGCTGCACGTGTGGGAGCGCTGCTGGGCCTTTATCAAGAAGGCCGGCACGGTCATCTTCGCGTCCACTGTCGTGGTTTGGTTCCTGTCCAACTTTGGTAGCTACAACGGTTCCTTTGGCTTCCTGCCTGCGATGGACGGCATCCCCGAGGAGTTCATGGACTACTCCGTGCTCGCCATGCTGGGCAACCTGGTCGCCTGGATCTTCGCCCCGCTTGGCTTTAGCACCTGGCAGGCAACCGCGCTGACCGTCTCCGGTCTCGTCGCCAAGGAGAACGTCGTCGCCACCGCCGGCTCGCTGCTGTCCGTTGCCGACGCCGCCGAGACCGACCCGAGCCTGTGGACCGCGTTTGCCGGCATGTTCCCCACCATGGGCGCTTGCGTTGCCTTTGGCGCTTTCAACCTGCTGTGCGCTCCGTGCTTTGCCGCCATGGGCACTATCCGCAACCAGATGGACTCCGGCAAGTGGACTGCGATCGCCATCGGTTACGAGTGCGCCTTCGCTTGGGTGATCGGCCTGTTCATCAACCAGTTCTACAACCTGCTTGTGTTGGGACAGTTTGGTATCTGGACGATTGTGGCCATCGTGCTGCTGGTTGCGATGCTCTTCCAGATCTTCCGTCCCATGCCCAAGCATGCATGGACCGACGAGGACGAGACCAACACTGCTTCCGCCGCAGTTTCCGCTTAAGTCCGAATAAGGATTAGCCCCTTTTCACGAGCCCGGGTGTCCCAGCGACCCCGGGCTTTTTGTGCATGGGAGACAGATTGCTTTGCCCCAGAAGTTAAGATGTGGCGTTTCCGCAGATAAAACCGACCAAAATAAACCTTTCCCTTTTTGGTAGGTGGAGAATGGGGTAAAGTAAGTGATGGTTAACTAGAGGAGGCTTGCTATGGCACCTATCGATATTGTTGTACTGGCTGTAATCGGTATTGCGTTTGTCGCCGTGTGCGTGCGCATCTACCGCAAGGGCACCTGCGCCGACTGCGCTCAGGGTGGCGTTTGCACAGGGCATTGCTCCAACAAAAAGACGTGCGCCGCACTTAAGGGCGTAGACAAAATCGCCGAAGACTTGGGTCGCGGTATCAAATAAGGTCCGGACATCCAAGCGCTCCGCTGGCATCCGTTCGCGGGGCGCTTTGTGCATTTGAGGGAGAGCACGGCGAGTCGAAGAGTATTTTTGGGGTATCGTTAACTGGACTATTAATTGGCAACTTATCTATAACGGAGTAACCGCATGAGCGCTCGCGTAACCATGAAGGACATAGCCGCCGAGCTTGGCGTTTCCATCAATACCGTGCACAAGGCCCTGACGGGAAAGGCCGGCGTGAGCGAATCCGTGCGCGCCAAGGTGAACACTAAGGCCGAGGCCATGGGCTATCACCGCAACACAAGTGCCTCAAGCCTGCGCCGCAAGGATATCAATCTGGTGTTTTGCCTGCCCCGCGCATCGCGCGAGGGAGCGTACTTTTTCCGTTACCTGTGGGAAGGCTGCAATCGCTTTGAACAGGAGGTCATCGACCGGGGCATTACGGTTGAGCGCGTTGAATTTGGCGTGGGCGGCTACGCTGATGCACTCGAGCAAATCGACGAGCGTCTGCAGGTGGGCGAGAAGATTGATGGCTTGCTCGCCTATGCGCCGGGCGACGATCGTGCGACTGAGCTTTTGGGGCAGATCGCCGAGGCGGGCGTGACGATTGAGCTTGTCGACGGCGACCGTCCGCATTTGAATCGTTTGGGTGCGAGCTTGGCCGATTATTCGACGGCAGGCAGCCTTATGGCCGAGCAGGCGGCAAACCTGGTCCATGCTTCTGGGGCCGACGCCCGCGTGCTCCTTTTGACAGGCGACCCATATACCGATTCGCACTATCTAACCGCCCGCGCCTTCCACAATTACCTGCGCGAACGTGATATTCCATGGCAGGTTGAGGATCTTGCAGGTGCCCATGCGCAAGTCAAACAACTCGAGCATGAGCTCGAAAAGCGCTTGAGTGCGCCGGACGCCCCCGAACTTATCTGTAGCGTTTTTGCCGTTGGTTCCGAAGTGGTTGCCGACGCGCTCGTCTCGACCGGCAAGGCCGGTCAGGTCATGGTGATCGGCAACGACCTGTTTCCCGAAAGTGCTCTGGCCTTGCGCCGCGGTATCTTTACCAATATTGTCTATAAGGACCCGACGAGCCTGGCGTATCGCGGCGCTAAGACGCTGGGCGATTATCTGCTGTGGGGAAGGACCCCGACGGTGCCCGTCCAGAAGGGCGCCGTCGAGATGGTATTTGCCAGCAATGTCGATCGCTACTGCGAACTTGCGGGTATTTAGCCGATTGAGCAGGTACCCCCCCCTTGCGACGTGCATTTTTGGGAGTATTCAGCATTGGCATGCCCTGAATGAGGTGCAGAACGACTGTTTTAAGTGCCCCCGATGGCGTAATTTGCCATCGGGGGCACTTTTTATGCCGATCGGGCGCTATCTGCGTTCCAAATAGGACGCTGAGGATGGCGCACGGCGCGCTCCAATGCTGAATACTCCCAAAAATGTACGTCGGGACATGACCCACCTGAGCAAAAGCGCTCAAGTTCGGTGTTCGGGGACGCCAAACAGTCCGCAATACATGCAAGTCACATCTCCAGCAACCGTTGAACGGGCAAAATCTACCGTTCACCCCGTGGTGGTTAGGTGAACGTTCACCTTTTGAGGTGCAATGGATTAGTATAGTGAACGTTCACCTAAAGGATAACGAGCGCGCCGTGCGCCCGCGTTGCCAGCAAAGGGGCTGTTTGATGAAAAACTTTATGGACGATCAGGATTTCCTGCTGAGCACTAAGACCGGCGAGGAGCTGTTCCACAACTTTGCCGAGGGCATGCCCATCGTCGACTATCACTGCCACATTTCTCCTAAGGAGATTTGGGAGGACAAGCGTTTCGAGAACATCACCGAGGTTTGGCTGGGCGGCGACCACTACAAGTGGCGCCTGATGCGTGCCAACGGCGTCGACGAGCGTTTTATCACTGGCGACGCCCCTGCTCGCGAGAAGTTCCAAAAGTGGGCCGAGACCCTGGGTCGCTGCGTTGGCAACCCCGTCTTTGAGTGGAGCCACCTGGAGCTTAAGCGCTACTTTGGCTACGAGGGCGTCCTCAACGGCAAGACTGCCCAGGAGGTCTGGGACCTTGCCAACGCCAAGCTCGCTGAGGCTAGCTTTACCTGCCGTAACCTGATCAAGCAGTCCAACGTCCGCATGATCTGCACTACCGACGACCCCGCCGACAGCTTTGAGTGGCACAAGAAGATTGCCGCCGACGACAGCTTTGACGTTCAGGTCGTTCCCGCCATGCGCCCCGATGCCGCTTTGCGCATCGAGCGCGGCCAGGAGTTTGCCGACTACTGCAAGCACCTTTCCGAGGTTGCCGGCGTTGAGGTCAGCGACTTTGAGGGCATGAAGGCTGCCATTTCCAAGCGCTACGACGTTGCTCACGAGCTGGGCTGCCGCGCCTCCGACCACGCACTCGACTACGTTATGTACGTCCCGGCTACCGCCGACGAGATCGAGGCTATCTTTGCCAAGGGTCTGGCTGCCGAGCCGCTTACCGAGGAAGAGGTCCTCAAGTACAAGACTGCCTTTATGCAGTTCGTTGCCGGCGAGTATGTCCGTCTGGGCTGGGCCATGCAGCTGCACTTTGGCTGCAAGCGCGACAACAACCGCGCCATGTTCGCCAAACTCGGTCCCGACACCGGCTACGACTGCATCTCCAATTACACGCCGTCCGACCAGCTCGCCGATTTCCTCAACTCCATCCAGGAGACCTGCGGCCTGCCCAAGACCATTCTGTACAGCCTGAACCCCATCGATAACACCATGATCGATACCGTCATGGGTTGCTTCCAGGAGGCTCCGACTGCCGGTAAGATCCAGAACGGCTCCGCCTGGTGGTTCAACGACAACGAGGTCGGCATGCGCGAGCAGCTTACGGCTCTGGCTAACGAGGGCGTGTTGGGCAACTTTGTGGGCATGCTTACCGATTCCCGCTCCTTCCTGTCCTATCCGCGCCACGAGTACTTCCGTCGCGTGCTGTGCAGCGTGATCGGCGAGTGGGTCGAGCAGGGCAAGTACCCGGCCGACATGGAGCTGCTGGGCGAGGTTGTGCGTGACATCAGCTACAACAATGCGGTCCGCTACTTTGGCTTTGACCTGGACACCGACGAGGCCTAAGCCCGCATCGAATCACATCGAACCCTGGGCGCCGTTGCCACACGCGGAGCCCCGTTTTGCTTGCACGCTAACAAACATCTAAGGAGACACATAGATGGAGAACATCAGCTACGATGCGCTCGAGAAGATCGGCTACAAGGGCTATTTGCTGCCCAAGGATGCTCCCGAGAAGGTTCTGCAGTTTGGCGAGGGCAATTTCTTGCGCGCCTTCGTCGACCGCTTCTTTGACATGGGCAACGAGGCCACCGGCTGGAATGGCAAGATCGTCATGGTCCAGCCCATCAGCGGCGCCTTTGGCTTTGCCGACGGTATCAATGCCCAGGACGACCTGTATACCGTGCTGGTGCGCGGCAAGGAGGACGGCAACACGGTCGACGAGTCCCGCGTGATTAGCGCTTGCAGCCGCTGCATCAACCCGTACCGCGAGGACGACTACCGCGCCATGATGGAGGTCGCCGTCTCTGACGACCTGGAGATTATCGTCTCCAACACCACCGAGGCCGGTATCGCCTATGACCCGTCCTGCAAGGCCGACGACATGCCACCTGCGAGCTTCCCCGCCAAGCTTGCCCAGGTGCTCCACACCCGCTGGGCTGCCGGTAAGCCGGGCGTCATCGTCCTCGCCTGCGAGCTCATCGATCACAACGGCGAGGAGTTGCTGCGCATCATGAACCAGTACGTGAGCGATTGGGGCTGGGAGGATGAGTTTGCACAGTGGATGGCCAACGACTGCACCGTCTGCACCACGCTCGTCGACACCATCGTACCGGGCCGTATCCGCGACGCATCCGAGGCCGCCGCGGTGGCTGAGCGTCTGGGCTACGAGGACCCCTTCCTGGCCGTGCGCGAGCCCTTCCAGATGTGGGGCATCCAGGGCGACGAGTCGCTTGCCGAGAAGCTTTCCTTTGTGAAGGCTGGTCTTCCGGGTGTCTTTGTGACTCCCGACGTCACCCCGTACAAAAAGCGCAAGGTCCGCATCCTCAACGGTGCCCACACCGCCTTCGTTCCGGGTTCCTGGGTTGCCGGCTTTGATATTGTGCGCGACTGCATGCATGACGAGACCATTCGCGGCTTCATGAACACCATGCTCTACGACGAGGTCATTCCGACGCTTGCCGCCGACTTGGATGTCGAGGACTGCAAGGCCTTTGCCGCCGCCGTCGAAAACCGCTTCGACAACCCGTTTATTGATCATGCGCTGCTCTCCATCTGCCTCAACTCCACGGCTAAGTGGCGCGCTCGCGACCTGCCCACGCTCAAGGACTACGTTGCCGAGACCGGCAACCTGCCCAAGTGCCTGGCGACGAGCCTCGCTACGCTCATCTCCTTCTACACGCAGGAGCTCGTGTCCCGCGAGGGCGACGGCCTGCACCTGCGTCGCTCCGACGGCACCGAGTACACCGCTCAGGACGACGCCTTCGTGCTCGACTTCTACGCCGCCCATGCCGGCGCCGACGATGCCCAGCTGGTGCACGACGTGCTCACCAACGAGCAGATGTGGGGCGAGGACCTTACGCAGATCGCAGGTCTTGAGGAGTTTGTCGTCAGCGCGCTCGCTGTCGTGCGTGCCGAGGGCGCCAAGCAGGCCTTCGCCAACGCTCAGGCGTAAATTTCCGGCGCAGACGCGGGCGCGGGACGGCGTGCCCGCGTCTCGACTTCTGCTCAACCTGTAGGGTTAGGACCATTTGCAATGAACACTATCCAGATCAATCCGGCCGACAACGTGATCGTCGCGCTGTCGCCGCTTGCCAAGGGCACCGCCGTCGCGGTTCCCGGGGTGGGCGAGGTCGTGGCCGCGGAGGATATTCCGCAGGGTCATAAGATGGCCGTGCGCTCGATTGCCGCGGGGGAGGACGTCATCAAGTACGGCCTTCCTATCGGCCATGTGACGGGCGATGTCCAGCCCGGTCAGTGGCTTCATACACATAATGTCAAGACCAACCTTTCGGGCGAGGTCGAGTACGCCTACAACCCCACGCATCCGGTCGTGGATCCCGTTGAGCCTGAGACCTTTATGGGCTTCCGCCGCGCCGACGGTCGTGCCGCGACGCGTAATGAGCTGTGGATCATCCCCACGGTCGGCTGTGTCAACGAAGTCGCCCGTGCCATGTGCGAGCAGGCCCAGAATCTGGTCGATGGCTCGCTGGAGGGTGTTTACTATTTCCCGCATCCCTTTGGCTGCTCGCAGACCGGCGCCGACCATGTCCAGACGCGTCGTCTGCTGGTGGCGCTCTCGCGTCATCCTAATGCGGCCGGTGTGCTGTTCCTGTCGCTTGGTTGCGAGAACTGCACGCATCAGCAGGTGCTCGACGAGCTCGGTGACTTCGATCACGAGCGCGTTCGTTTTCTCACCTGCCAGGATGTAGCCGACGAGCAGATCGAGGGCCACAAGATTCTGGCCGAGCTGGCAGACCTCGCCAAGCAAGCCAAGCGCGAGCCCATTCCGGCCTCCGAGCTGGTTATTGGACTTAAGTGCGGCGGCTCCGACGGTCTTTCGGGCATTACCGCCAATCCCACGATCGGTCGCGTGAGTGATATGGTTGTCGCCCGCGGCGGCACGTCGGTGCTTACCGAGGTGCCCGAGATGTTTGGCGCCGAGAGTATCCTGCTCGATCGCTGTGAGAACGAGCAGGTCTTTAACGCCGCTTCCGACATGCTCAATGGCTTTAAGGACTACTTTATTAGCCACGGCGAGGTCGTCTACGAGAACCCGAGCCCCGGCAACAAGGACGGCGGTATTACCACGCTCGAGGACAAGAGCTGCGGCTGCGTGCAAAAGGGCGGATCTGCCCCCATCGTCGACGTGCTGCCGTATGCCGGCCAGGCAAATAAACACGGCCTGAACATGCTGTGCGGTCCGGGCAACGACATGGTATCCACCACGGCGTTGACGGCTGCCGGCTGCCACGTGATCCTGTTCTCGACCGGCCGCGGCACACCGTTTGGCGCGCCGGCGCCTACCCTCAAGGTGTTCACCAATCAGCGTCTGTGCGACCACAAGGCCAACTGGATGGACTTTAACGCCGGCGTGATTGCCACGGGTGAGCGCACGCTCGACGAGGCTGCTCACGATCTATACCAGCTGGTGCTGGAGACGGCGAGCGGTAAACTCACGAGTGCCGAGCGCCGTGGCTGTCACGAGATCAGCATCTGGAAGGACGGCATCTGCCTGTAGTGGCAAATGCACCCAAGCGTAGCGCTATGTCGTCGGCCCCGTCGGGAGTGTTCCCGGCGGGGTTTTCGTTTTGTGGTTAAGTGAATATGTTGGAAAATCTGATAAACGTTCACCTATCTCATGGCTGTCCAGCATGGCACCCTTACCAGCAGAAAATAGGTGTGAGGATCTCAATTGTGTCCGTTCAGCGGTAAAAATCGACCGTTCAAGGATATTATTCAAGTGAACGTTCACCTGTCGTAAGCAATCGCGCATAATCTAACTAAACGTTCACCCTGAACGCTGGGCAGACAGATGTCAGTGTGGACTCCAATGTCTTGCTGCAAGACAATCGAGAAAAGAGAGGGAGCTCGATGACTAATAAGATCGGAAAAAAGCGTAAGATCACATTCTGGACGCGCTTGGGCTTTGGTATGGGCGGTATGCTCAATTCCGGTGCCCTGACCTTTACGCACAGCTACATGGTGCTGTTCCTGTCCACGGAGTGTGGCCTGTCCGCAGGCGAGGCTGCACTGATCAGCTCGTTTGCCATCTATGTCAACGCCATTCTTTGCCCGCTGATGGGCTTTGTGGCCGATAACTTCTATGCCACCAAGATTGGCCGCATCTTTGGTCGTCGTCGTTTCTGGATCTTGCTGGCCATCCCGATGATGATCGCCGAGCCGCTCATCTTCGTGGCTACGCCGTTTGGCTTCCCGTACTACTTTGTGCTGTACCTGATCTACAACGTCGCGTACACGTTCTGCACCGCCAACCTGTCGCCGCTTACCATCGAGATGACCGACGACTTTAAGGAGCGTACGTACCTCACCGGCTACAAGCATCTCTTTGGTAACGCCGCCGGCTTCCTGATGGCTGCACTTGTGGGCTTCGGCTTTGGCACCTTCGGCGAGACCAACCCGTTCAGCTACTTCATCATCGCTACGGTCAACGCTTCGGTCATGGCAATCTCGCTGCTTTGTGTGTACCTGTCCACGTGGGAGCACACCCCCGAGGAGGTCGCTCAGGAGAAGATCGAGAGCGTCGGCGAGGGTATCAAGAAGTTCTTCATCGACGTTATCTCCACCTTCCGCAACAAGTCCTTCCGCAAGGTCCTGTACGCACAGGTCTCCACGAAGCTCGCTGCTGCCTGCTGGTCTGCCTGCCTGTCCTTCTTCATCGTCTACTGCCTGCAGATTCCTAAGTCCTACGAGTCCGTGATGGAGATGCCTGGCAAGGTCGTCGCTATCGTCTGCACCGCCATCTGGGTCGCCCTCATGGCCAAGAAGGGCTTCCACAAGTCTTGGTACCTCGCAAATGTCGGTTGCGCTGCGTGCATCATTGCCTACAACTACTTCGCCTTTGGTCAGATCAACGGCACCTCCACGGTCGCCATCGCCATGATCGCCTACCCCATCATCTTCGCCATCTGGAAGTTCTTCTACGTCGGCTTCCAGTACCTGCCCGATGTTCTGCTCAACTACATCCCCGATGTCGATGAGCTCATCACTCTGCGCCGTCGCGAGGGCATCTACAGCTCCGCGCAGCAGCTCTGCCAGCAGATCGCCCAGGCTATCGCCGTCAACGTGTGGGCTATCGTCCTTGCTGCCTCCGGCTTCATTCAGACCGCCGGCAATAGCGACGCCGTGACCCAGCCCGCTACTGTGCCTCTGTATATCTGCGGCTACATGATCATCGGCTGCGCCGGCTTCTTCCTGCTTGCGGCCGTCCTTGCCCGCGGCATCAAGATCGACAAGGAGCAGTGCGACGTCCTTTGCGACGAGATTCACCGAGTCAAGGAGGGTGGCAAGATGGCCGACGTCAAGCCCGAGGTCAAGGCGCTTTGCGAGGAGCTCTCCGGCTTTAAGTACGAGGACTGCTTTGCCCACAACAACGTTGGCTTCCAGGACGGTAGCGTAACTCCCGCCGAGTAAGGCCGACATATCGTCCAAATCACAGGGCCGTGCCACCGGAATTCCGCCGGCAGGCACGGCCCTTTTTCAACAGCGTACAATTTGCCTTTAGAGCATCTTTTTGAGGGAGAAACCCATGGAGACGAACGTTATCTGGCGCAACGCGCGCGCGGCGGTTATCGAGCTTGACGACGGCGGTTACTTTACCTGCGCCGATACGTGGGAGATCTTTGTCAACGACGAGCCCGCCGGTACCACGAATACGGTCGAGACCTATGTCGACGGCCTGACCCCCGGCAAGCGCAACCTGGTCCGTTTTGTCTGTGGCGAGCGTGAGCTGAGCGTAGGTGTCACCACGCCGGCTGAGCCCTTTACCATCAACGTTCGCGACTGTGGCGCCAAGGGCGATGCCGAGCATGATGACACCACCAACATCCAGGCTGCCATCATGGCCTGCCCCAAGGGTGGCCGCGTGCTGATCCCCGCCGGTAGTTATCGCATCAAGTCTCTCTTCCTTAAGAGCAATATCAACATCGAGCTCGCCGAGGGAGCGGTGCTGCTGGCCCGTCACGATCGCGCGGCGCTTGCCTACATTCCGGGAACGATCACGGGCAACGAGGGCGCCGGTTATGCCGGTACCGATATGCTGGCCCTGGGCCGCTGGGAGGGGGAGAGCTTCTCGACCTACTGTTCTACCTTTACGGGTCTGGGCGTGCACGACGTGTGCATCTATGGTCGTGGTGCCATCGACGGTCAGACTGATTTTGCCGAGGACAACTGGTGGAACAAGGACTTTAAGAACATCTTTCGCCCCGAGGAGGGCCGCGAGGTCGCCCGCCCGCGCATGATTTTCCTGTCCGAGAGCCAAAACGTGAGCTTGGCTGGCTTCACCGTCCGCAACAGCCCGGCGTGGAACATCCACCCCATCCTGTGCGAGCACATCGATGCGCTCTGCCTGTCCATCGAGGGTCCCAAGAACTCCCACAACACCGACGGCTTCGATCCTGAGAGCTGCGGCTTTGTCCGCATCTTGGGCTGCCAGTTCTCGGTGGGCGACGACTGCATCGCCATCAAGAGCGGCAAGCTGGGTATTGAGCCCGAGCTTCGTCCCGCCACGCACGACGTGCTGATCTCTCACTGCTACATGCACGATGGTCACGGCGCCGTGGTCCTGGGTTCAGAGGCTGCCGGCGGCATCAAGGACCTTACCGTGAGCAAGTGCCTCTTTGAGCGCACCGACCGCGGCCTGCGCGTCAAGACCCGCCGCGGTCGCGGCAAGGACGCCGTTAACGAGGGCATCACCTTCGAGCACATTCGTATGGACGAGGTGCTTACGCCCTTCGTGGTCAACTCGTTCTACTTCTGCGACAAGGACGGCAAGACCGATTACGTGCAGTCTCGCGAGACGTTGCCTGTCGACGACCGCACGCCCGGCTTTGGTGCCACGACGTTTTGCGATATCGAGGCCACTAACTGCCACGCGGCCGCTGCCTACATCACGGGCCTGCCCGAGAGTAAAGTAACGCGCCTGACGTTCCAGGATGTCCACGTGACCTTCGCGCCGGATGCCGAGCCCTTTGTCCCGGCCATGGCCTGCGGCGTTGAGCCCATGGTGTGTCAGGGCATCATTGCGCAAAACGTCAAGGTACTCGATCTGCAAAATGTGGTGATCGAGGGCCAGGACGGCGAGGAGCTGCAGCTCCAGAACGTCGACAAGGTTGTCCGTTCCTAACTCGGGTTGATGACCAGGGCTGCATTGTCGGATAAATCGGCAATGCAGCCCTTGTGCGATACGGCCGTGTGCGCTGCGCTACGCATCATGGTGAAAGGGAATACATGCTCAATAAAACGATTCCTGTCGGGGTCGATGGCTCGTCTGCCACGATTACGTCTTATGTTTTTGCCCCGACCGAAGATGCTTATGCTTTAAAACCGCTGCCTGCAGTTGTGGTCGTGCCAGGAGGCGGCTACGATCACGTTTCGCCGCGCGAAGGCGAGCCGGTAGCGCTCCGTTTGTTGGCGATGGGCTACCAAGCGTTTGTACTGAACTATTCGGTTGCTCCGGCTGTCTATCCGCTGGCATTGCAAGAACTCGCGCGGGCGGTCGATACCGTCCGAAGCCATGCGGCAGAGTACTGTGTCGATCCTGATCGGATTACGGTCATGGGTTTTTCGGCCGGTGGGCATCTAGTTGGCTTGCTCGGGGCGCTTTGGGACCAACCCTGGCTTGCAGAGTCGATTTCGGCATCGCCTGAGTCGATTCGGCCTGACACACTTTGCTTGGGCTATCCGGTCGTAAGCTCGGGGGCCTATGCTCATCGTGGTTCGTTTGAACACCTAACGGGTGCCGATGGCGCTTTGGCTCAAAAGTTGTCGATCGAGAATATGGTGGGCGATGGCTTCCCCCGTACGTTCTTGTGGCATACCGCCGAGGATGCATCGGTACCAGTTCAAAATAGCCTCCTTCTTGCGCAGGCTCTTGCCGACCACGGGATTGGCTTTAGCCTACATGTCTTTCCGCATGGAAAGCATGGGGCATCGCTCGCCACGGCCCAAACGGCATTTAAGGGCTGCGCCGAGCATATTCAGCCACAGGTTCAGGGCTGGCCTGAACAGTTCGTTGCATGGGAGCGTGATGGACGATGAGCGAAAGTATCTATACGCTGCGCGTTTCGAGGGCTGCAGCAGGAGCGTATCCAACGATTTCCGATGCCTTGGCGGCAGCCGATCAGCTCTATCCGGATGCCGAGCAACCGGTGATGATTCGCGTCGATCCGGGCGAGTATTGCGAGCGGGTCGAGATTCATCGCTCGCATGTGACGATTGAGGGAGAGACGGCCGACAGCGTGCGTATCGTGGGCAGCCTGGGTGCCAAGATGCCTTCGGAGGACGGCTCGGGCGTCGACGGCACGCTCGGCACGTTTAGGACCTATACCGTTTTGGTCGATGCCGACGACGTACGGCTCGAGAACCTCACGATCGAAAACGATGCGGGCGATGGGCGCGAGGTCGGTCAGGCGATTGCCCTGTATGCCGATGGCGACCGTCTGGTTGTCGATGCCTGCTGCATTAAGGGGCACCAGGACACACTGTTTTTGGGTCCGCTGCCGCCGCATGAGGCCAAACCGGGCGGGTTCATAGGACCAAAACAGTATGCGCCGCGCCGGGTGGGACGCCAGTATTTTCGACGTTGCCGGATCGAGGGCGATGTCGACTTTATCTTTGGCGGCGCGCGTGCCTACTTTGAGGGGTGCGAGATTCGCTCGCTCAATCGCGATATGGACGTGAACGGCTACGTGACGGCGGCGTCGACGCCCGAAGGCGAGCCGCACGGCTTTGTGTTCCACGGCTGTTCGTTTACAGCTCCGGATGGCGTGGCGCCGGATTCGGTCTACCTGGGTCGTCCTTGGCGCGAATGGGCGCAAACTGTGCTGATCGATTGCTGGCTGGGGCGACATATCAAGCACGAAGGCTGGTGGGATTGGAATAAGCCGGCGGCACACAACTGCGTGCAGTATGCTGGCGCGATTCTGCATGGGCCGGCGGGTGATACTACCGGCTGGGTGCCGTGGGCGAATGAACTCGATGTGATGGCTGCCGCCGGGTACGCTCGCGAGCAGGTGCTTGCCGGTGGGGATGGCTGGGATCCCGAGGGCGGCGACGGTGATGCGGTTGAGACGGCTGAACTGTCTGCCAACGGCCGCACCGTGCACATCGAGACGTACTGCGAAGACGAACCTGCGCTGCGTGCCCGGCTGAAGCGCGAGGGGCGTTCGGCTGCTTTTACGGGCAAGACTCCTGCAGATTTTGAGGCATGGAAGATTGCGACCAGGACTCGTCTGTACGATGTTTTGGGCCTTTCGCTTATGGACCGCGTCCCGATTGAGATTCGTGAGCTCAGCCGCGTGCGGGTTGCCGGCGGCATTGTGCGTACTCATGCGATGCTGCAGGTTGAGCACGATGTGTGGATGCCGTTTTACCTGTTGGAGCCGTCTCATCCGAAGCTTGATGGACGGGGGCTTAAGCGTTGCTATATCTGCCCGCATGGCCATCAGGGAGCAGGCGCCGCAAATGTTGCGGGCGTGACGGGCGTGCCGGCGGTCGATGATGCTGTGCGTAAGTTCAATTACGACTACGGTCTGCGTTTGTCGCGTATGGGTTACGTGACCGTCTGCCCCGACGCACGCGGTTGGGGATACCGTCGTGACTGGAAGGGTCAGGGCGATGACGAGAACAGCTTTCTGCGCGGCACGTGCCTAAACCAGGCGCGCATGGCCGAGCCGCTGGGACTTACCGTTGCGGGCCTCAACGCCTGGGATAACATGCGTCTGATCGATTACCTAGAGGCGCGCGGCGACATTGCCATGGACGACCTGGGCTGTTTTGGCTTTTCGGGCGGCGGATACATGACGCTGTATCTGGCGGCGCTCGACCCACGCGTATGCAAGACGTTTGTCTCGGGCTACCTGTACGGTGTCGATGATTCGCTGCTGCACCTCAACGGCAATTGCAGCTGCAACTACACACCCGGACTTTGGCGCTTGCTCGACATGGGCGATATTGCCTCGCTTATTGCGCCGCGCCCGTTGTTAGTGCAAAGCTGCGAAGAGGATCATCTGAACGGTTCGCGCGGGCTGAAAAATGTTGACGAGCAGCTCGAGATCGTGCGCGATGCCTACAAGTTGCTGGGTCGCAGAGATGGCCTGCGGCACGAGGTGTGTCCGGGTGAACACCATCTGGGCGTGGCACATCTTGTCGAGGATATCGAATGGCTCGATTCGCACGTTGCGGAATGCGCCCGTGCATAGCCCCTCGGCATGCTGCGAATAAACGGTACGTTCCTGTATGACCGCCGATGGGCGGATGAGGAGAAGATTATGGAAACGAAGAGTTTGAGTGAATCGACCATTTGCTGCTTTGGCGACTCAACGACCTGGGGCGACAACGGCTGCGGTGGGGGAGGCAACGACATCTCGTGGACCTCGCATTTGGGCGCGTTGCTGGGAGGCGCGGTCGTCGAGAACTTTGGCATCAAGGGTTCGCGTATCGCCATCAAGGCCGACCGTACCGATTCGTTTGTCGAGCGCTTGGACGGTATCGACGATGCGGCCGATATCTACATCGTCTTTGGCGGCGTCAACGACTTTAGCCGCAACGTGCCGCTTGGAGAGCTCGGCAGCACGGACGTGCATGAGTTCTATGGTGCACTCGATTACCTGATCCGCACCATCACGGCACGCTCGCCTCGGGCAAAGCTCGTGTTTATGACGCCGTGCAAGACGAGCGGCAAGCACGAGAAGGATATCCCGGCAAGCGATGAGGCGAACCATTTGGGGTTGACGCAGGTCGCCTACGTGCGAGCGATGCTCGAGGTCTGCGACCGCTACTCCGTGCCGGTGATTGACCTGTATGCGCAAAGCGGTATCAGCCCGTTTTTGCCGGAGCACCGTGAGCTCTATATGCCGGACGGTCTGCATTACAGTCCTGCCGGCTATGAGCGCCTGGCGCATCGCATCGCCGCGGGTCTCACCGCCGTTTGCCGCTAAAAGTCTGCCGTTCGCGAGGAATATAGGGTTAACGTTCACCCTATATTCCTCGTTCGCGTTACACTAGGGGTAACGTTCACCTATCGTTTATGTCAGAGGGGACAGCAATGGGTTGCAATCAAATCCTGGACCGTTATATCGAGCAGTTGATCGAAACCTCTACGCCGCAGGCGCCGGCTTGGAATATCGAAAAGATTCGCGCCGGCAAGGAGAACACCTGGAACTATATTGACGGCTGCATGATCAAGGCGCTCATCGAACTGTACGAGATCACGGGTGAGCAGCGCTACCTGACTTTCGCCGATGACTACATCGATTTCTTTGTCCAGGACGACGGTACCATAAAGCATTACAACCCGCAGGAGTACAACCTCGATAACGTCAATGCGGGCAAGACCCTCTACAAGCTCTATGACCTGGTGGGCAAGCCCAAGTACCGTGCCGCCATGGACACCATCTACCGCCAGCTCGAGACCCAGCCGCGCACCAAAGAGGGCGTGTTTTGGCACAAGGCCGTCTATCCCAACCAGATTTGGCTCGATGGCATGTACATGGCGCAGCCGTTCTACATGCAGTACGAGCTGAGCTTCCACAACCGTCGTGCCTGCTCGGACAGCTTCCATATGTTCCAGGTCGTGCATGACCTGATGCGCAACCCCCTCAACGGTCTGTACTATCACGCTTACGACGCGAGCCGCAAACAGTTCTGGTGCGACCCGGTCACCGGCCTTTCGGCTAACTTCTGGCTGCGCGCCGAGGGCTGGTTTGCCATGGCGCTCATCGACACCTGGGAGCTTATGCCGCCTTCGATGTCGGCCGAGAAGGACGAGATCCGCAAGATGTTCCACGATCTGATCGACGCCATGCTGCCGTATCAGAACGAGAAGACCGGCATGTGGCATCAGGTCATCAACCTGCCCAATATCGCCCCTAACTACCTAGAGGAGTCGGGCAGCGCCATCTTTGCCAACGCCATCATGAAGGGCGTGCGTCTGGGCGTGCTGGGCGAGCGTTACTATCAGTACGGCCGTCGCGCCTTCGATGGCATCTGCGAAACCTGCCTGTCCGAGCACGATGGGCAGCTGGCGCTCGACAACATCTGCCTGGTTGCGGGCTTGGGAAACACCGCGCACCGCGAGGGCACGTTTGATTACTACATGAGCGAGCCCGTGGTCAAAAATGATGCAAAGGGTGTGGCGCCGCTGGTGCTTGCCTATATCGAGACCATGCATCACGACAAGCTGGCCGGTAAGCGCGATCCGCTCGCCCCCTCGGGCGTGTGCTCCATCGAGGACCCGTTTGGCGGATACACCCCGGGCATCAACGCTCATAAGGGATGTGAATAACGTGGGGGCTATTACTCCGGGCGTACGTTTGCACGACCTTCCGCAGGGGACCGTCGAGGAACGCATTCGCATGGCGGGAGAGCTGGGCTTTTCGTGCATTCAACTGCCGAGCAAGGTGCTCTACGCATCGATGGGGATCGATCGAGGCGGCCTGACCCGCGAGCTTGCCGACCATTTGCGTGCGGTGCTCGACGAGGCGGGCGTTTCGGTCGCCGTGCTCGGCTGCTATAAGAATCTGGCGACGCCCGATCGCCAACAGCTCATGGATAACTTTGCCGAGTACGAGGCGTGCTTGAACTTTGCCCAGATGCTCGGCGGATGCCCGGTGGGTACCGAGACCGGTCGCCCCAATGCGCAGAACCGCGTTGCTGACGACCGCACGACTGATGAGGCACTCGAGGCTTTTATGGACGGACTCGCACACGTCTGCGATCGGGCCGAGGCCGTGGGCGGTCAGGTTCTAATTGAGCCCGGTTGGAACGAGACGGTCAACACGCCAGATCGCTGCCGTGAGGTGCTGGAGCGCGTCTCGAGCCCGTCGCTCGGCGTGATCTATGACCCAGTGTCGCTGCTGCACCCCAGCGTCGTTGACGAAGCGCAGGAAATCACCGCGCGCATGCTCTATTTATGCGGCAGCAAGATTCGCGTGCTGCACGCCAAGGATTTTGAGGTCGTTGATAACGAGGACGAAGCCGGTTGGTGCGACGGTACGGGTTCACGTCTGGTGTGTCATGGCGTGGGCGAGACGGGCCGCTATGACTTTGAGCCCGTAGTGGCCTGGGCGGCTGCCGCCTGCCCTGGGATTCCCTGCGTGGTCGAGAACAGTGTGCCGGCGACGGCGGCTGACTGCCTGGCGACACTCGAGCACATGTCCGCTCGCTGCGGGGCTTCGCATCGCGAGTTATAGCATTGGCTTTTGCTGTGTCGGCAGATTGAGATTACCTGTATGGGGGCGGCGGTGAAGGGTCTTTATCGTCGCCCCCATTGGATTGCATTAAAAAGGGGAGTTGCGTGGCTATCCACATTGTCGAAGAGGCGAATCGTTGCCTAGGTTGTAAAAGGGCGTTCTGTCAGATTAAGGGCTGCCCGGTTCAGACGCCTATTCCGCAGGTCATCGACCTGTTCAAACAGCGTCGTCTAGAAGAGGCGGGCGAGCTGCTGTTCCAGAACAATCCCATGAGCGCGGTCTGCTCCGTGGTGTGCAACCATTCGGGCCAGTGCGAGGGTGCTTGCATCCAGGGCCGCAAGGGCACACCCGTGCATTTCTCGAGCATCGAGAACTATATCTCCACGGCATATTTGGATCGTAAGGAGTGGAAGCCCGCACCGTCGTGCGGTAAACAGATTGCTGTGGTCGGTTCCGGTCCCGCTGGTATTACCGTGGCTATCAAGATGGCCCAGCTGGGCTGTGCCGTCACGGTATTTGAGCAGCGCCCCGAGATCGGCGGTGTGCTGGAGTACGGTATCCCCGAGTTCCGCCTGCCCCGTGCGCTCGTACAAAAGTACCGTCACGTGATGTGCTCGCTTGGCGTGCGCGTGCGCCCCTCGACCACCATCGGCGGCGCACTGCACATCGATGACCTGCTACGTGACGGCTACGACGCGGTCTTTGTTGGTACCGGTACCTGGCGTGCCCGCAAACTGGGCATTCCCGGCGAGTCGCGCGGCAACGTGCTGTTTGGTATCGATTACCTGGTCGATCCCTCGAGCGTGGCGATCGGGCAGAACGTGGCGGTCATCGGTGCCGGTAATGTGGCCATGGATGTGGCCCGCACGGCGCTGCGTTCGGGTGCTCGCAAGGTCACTGTGTATGCACGCTCGCGCCATATCTCGGCCATCGACGACGAGGTGGAGCTGACCGAGCTTGACGGTGCCGAGATTGTGTGCGGCAAGGCGATCTGCGCCATCGACGATAACGGTCCGGTGTTCGAGACGGCTATCTTTGACGAGGACAACAACGTGGTGGGCTATGAGGAAGAGCTCGACCATGTGTCCGCCGACACAGTTGTGATCGCGGCTTCGCAGGTGCCCAAGGACAAGCTTGTGCTTACGACGGGCGGTCTGGAGACCGACCATCGCGGCCTGCTTTCGGTCGACGAGAACGGCATGACCACCGTGCCCGGCGTCTTTGCCGCCGGCGACGTGGTTAACGGCCCGCTCACGGTGGTTCATGCCGTGGCAGGCGCCAAGCTCGCCGTCGAAGGCATGACCAGCTACCTGGGCCTCTAACTCCATCCCGCCCATCAGTTGCGGTGAAATACGGACTGTTTTGCCTGTCAAAAGCCTTATCTACTCCGTATTCCACCGCAACTTTTTTTGCGAGGTGGGCTAGAGACGCTGCATGCGGTACCCGACACCCATGTGCGTCTGAATCATCTTGGGGTGAGAGGGGTCTGCCTCGATCTTCTTGCGCAGGGTGCGCATGAACACGCGCAGGCTCGCCAAATCGCTGTCCCAGCTCGTGCCCCATATCTCGCGGGTGATGAAGGTGTGGGTGAGCACCTTGTCGACGTTTTTCGCCAGAAGGACGAGCAATTTGTACTCGGTTGGGGTGAGCGAGAGCTCGCGTCCGTCTTTCGTCGCGTATCCCGCGGCGTAGTCGATATGCAGCGGACCGTTGTCAAACGTGCTCGCTTCTGTCGACTCGCTCGACGCCATCGAGGAGCGCCTCAAATTCGCACGGACGCGCGCGAGCAACTCATCCACAGAAAAGGGCTTGGTGAGGTAGTCGTCTGCCCCTGCGTCAAGTGCTGCAATCTTGTCGGAATCTTCGGTGCGCGCCGAAATGACGATAATGGGGACTGCCGACCAGCTTCGGATCTTCGTGATGACCTCGATACCGTCAATGTCGGGAAGGCCGAGGTCGAGCATGATGAGGCTGGGGCCGTGCGACACCGCATCCATGATGGCGGCCTGGCCGTTGCAAACCTTGCTCACGACATAGCCGTGGAGGTCAAGCGCGGTCGAAACGAGGTTTTGAACGGTCAGGTCATCTTCGACCAGGAGGATGCGTGGCTTAGCGGCATTATTCATGAATCTCGATCTCCTCGGCGGGCAGGGTAAAACGGAAGACGGCCCCATGGGGGTGGTTGTCGCGAACTTCGATGACGCCGCCATGCGCCTCCACGATGGAGCGGCAGAGCGACAGCCCAAGGCCGATGCTTCGACGCGAATCCACGGGCCGCGTATTGCTTGAGGTGAAGAAGCGCTCAAAGATATGAGGCTTGTCGCAGTCTGCCACACCCGGCCCATCGTCTGCGACGTCCACCACGACGAACGCACCCTCGCGACGTGCGCTGATGGTGACAGTCGAGTCCTCGGGCGTGTATTTGAAGGCGTTCATGATGAGATTCGTAAGCACCTGCATGATGAGATGGACGTCGATGCGTACCAGCAGGATGTCGTCAGTGTGCTCGATGGTGACGGCACGTCCATGCGATGCTTGGGCGACATGGCTGAGGGCGGCCTCGATGACCTCGTCGATGAGCTCGGATGTGAAGTTGAGACGAATGGTGCCGTCCTCGACGCGTGTGATGGCGAGGAGGTTCTCCACGGTATCGATAAGCCAGAGGGAGTCGTCGTAGATGGCATCGGCAAGATCGCAACGTTGTTCGAGGCTGAGCTTCTCGTCGCTCTTTCGAAGGATTGCCGCAGATCCGGATATAGCCGTGAGGGGTGTCCTCAAATCGTGGCCGATGGAGCGCAAAAGGTTGGCGCGCAGCTGCTCGTTTTTCGCCAAGACCGCAGCCTCTTCGCGCTCTTGCGCCGCCCGGTCGCTTTCGAGCGCCAAGGCGCATTCACCTACGATAGATAGGACGATCGAATGCTCGAAGGCTTCGATCTCGCGCTCCTCCAGGGCGATGCCGATGACACCGAATACCTTGTCGCCGGTGCGAACCGCGAGGTAGAGACAGTGTGCCTCAGGCAGGGTCCGCGTGCTTGCGCCCGCGCGCTTGTTGTTGGTGTAGGTCCAGGTTGCAACGGCGCGCTCGTAGTCGGTGAGCAGCGACGCGGATCGGTTTTCGGTGCCAGCGGACTCATAGAGCGCTTTGCCGAGCGTGCCGTGTTCGGCGGTGTAGAAGACCACGTCGAGTTTTAGCAGTTTGATGAGTTGGTTCATGGCGACGCGGGCGCACTCCTCCGCGCTATGGGCTTGCTGCAAGAGCTGGTTCGTTTCGAGGAGTACGCGCGTTTTGAATGCGTTCTCGGCGGAGGTACGGGCGTTGTCGGCGATGCGCGCAGTTAACTCGCCGGCGACCATAGCGGTAGCGAACATGATGCCGAACGTGACCAGATAGCTTCGGTCGTAGCTGGCGAGCGAAAACAGAGGCGTGACGAAGCAGAAGTTGTAAAGCACTACAGAGAGCACGCTCGATACGATCGTGCAGATACGCCCCGTCGTGGTGACGGCGGTCAGCAGGGCCGTGAGGATATAGAGGGATATGATGCTGGAATCGGCAAATCCCAGATGACGGAAAGCCGTGCCGATCGCCGTGGCGACAAGAGAGAGGGCCAGCGTGCGAAGCACGTTTCGGCTGCTGGGCGGCTGCAGGGCGAGCGTACGGCGGCGTCCTTTGGGCCGGGAGGGCGGAGTCGACTGGTCTGGAATGATGTAAATGTCGAGGTTCGGGGCGAATGTTATGAGCTGTTCTACGAGAGATTTGCGGCCAAAGAGGGCCTGGCGGACGCTGCTGCGCTCGCCCGTGCGCCCCATGACGATCTTCGAAATACCCGACAGGCGCGCGAACTCGGAGATCTGAAACGCGATGTCGTCGCCATAGACGGTTTCCATATGTGCTCCGAGCTGCTCGGCTAGGGCGATATTGGCTGCAAGCTTTGTACGCTCATTATCGCTCATGGCTTGCGTGTGCGGGCTCTCTACGAACAGGGCGACGAGCTCGCTGCGAAACGCTTTCGCCATGCGCGCGGCGGCACGGACGATGCGGGGATTGGTCGGCGCCGGGGAGACACAGACTAAGATACGCTCCCTGGTGTAGTAGTCACGGTTTCCCAGCACGCGTGCGGCGTCTGTGAGGTGACCGGTGCGATCGGCGCAGCGGCGCAGCGCGATTTCTCGGAGTGCGGTGAGGTTCTCGACGGTAAAATAATGCTGTTGCGCTCGGTCGGCTTGTGCGGGACGGTAGACGAGGCCGGCGCGAAGGCGCTCAAGTAGGTCTTCGGGCTCTATGTCGACGAGCTCGACCTGGTCGGCATCATCGAAGATACGGTCGGGGATTCGTTCGCTCACGACAACGCCGGTGATGGATGCAACCATGTCGTTTAGGCTCTCGATATGCTGAACGTTCACGGTCGTATAGACGTCGATGCCCGCATGTAGAAGTTCCTCGACGTCTCGATAGCGTTTGTCGTGGCGAGACCCCGGCGCATTCGTATGGGCGAGCTCGTCGACAAGGATGAGCTGAGGGGCGCGTTCGATAGCCGCATCTAGATCGAACTCGCTGAGCGCAATGCCGTTGTGCTCGATGAGTTTACAGGGCACTTTCTCAAGCCCTTGTGCAAGATGGGCAGTTGCCGGACGTTCGTGCGGCTCAATGTACCCCGCGACGACGTCAACACCTCGCCGCTTGGCGGCGTGGGCGGCTTGAAGCATCGCATAGGTTTTGCCTGCGCCGGCAGCGTAGCCAAAGAAAATCTTGAGGTGTCCCCGGCTGGTTCGAGCGTCATCGGCGACCTCGTCTTTCTCAATTGCCTTGAGGATGAGGTCTGGATTGACGCGAGTGTCCGATGCGTCGCGCTGCATAGCGTAGCCTTTCTGAAGCGTTGTCCATGCGTGCATACGCGGTGAGGACGCCACTGTATGCTCGCGAGGTCGAGTATAGGCGCACTGCAGCCGCAATAGTGCTTTCTACCTGCATCTTTACGGCATCTTAAGGACGTGGGCCCCGGCCCTCACGCCTCTTTAATCCCTAGAAGCGTTTACTGTCCCCAGACGCTTGCGAGAGCAGGCGTCCGAGACATCGGACCGCGCGTGAAAGGGGCGGTAAATGGACATCCTCAGTCCCATCATCGGAGTCGTCTGCATTGGACTCTTTATCTATTACATCTACATTCTGATGAGGAGTGATTCGTAAACTATGGATGCTGCGATTCAGTACATCTTGTACTTTGCCGTGCTCGTCGTCTTGGCCGTTCCGCTCGGTCGGTTCATGGCCCATATCATGGATGGTGAGCATACGTTCCTGTCGCCTGTGTTTGCTCCTGTGGAGCGTGGCGTCTATCGTCTGCTGCGCATCGACGCGGCAGAGCAGATGGGGTGTAGGCGCTATCTGGCGAGCGTGCTGGTCTTTTCGGGGATCGGCCTCGTGGCTCTTGTGGCACTCCAGGTGCTTCAGTCTTTCTTGCCAGGCAATCCCCAGCACCTGCCGGGTGTGTCATGGGACCTGTCGTTCAATACGGCTGCTTCCTTCATAACCAACACCAACTGGCAATCCTATTCCGGTGAGACCACCCTGTCCTACTTTGTGCAGTTCATGGGCCTCACCGTGCAAAACTTCTTGTCCGCCGGCACCGGTATTGCGGTCATGTTCGCGCTCATCCGCGGTTTCCGTCAGGTCAAGGAGCAGGGTCTGGGTTCCTTCTGGGTCGACCTCACCCGCACCGTCCTGTATGTGCTCATCCCGCTGAATCTCGTGTTCGGCATCTGCCTGGCTGCCGGTGGCGTTATCTCCAATTTTCAGCCGGCTCAGAAGGCTGAGCTCGTAGAGCCCGTTGCTGTCCAGCCTAATGCAGACGGCGGTTGGAGCGTCATCGACGGCGCCCAGATCGAGGGCGACACGGTCAAGGTCGACGGCAAGGTCGTCGAGGGCGCCCGCGTGGTCACCGAGCAGTTTTTGCCCCAGGGTCCTGCGGCCAGCCAGGTTGCCATCAAACAATCCGGCACCAACGGCGGCGGCTTCTTTGGCGCGAACTCTGCGCATCCGTATGAGAACCCCAATGCCTTCACCAACATCATCGAGATGACCAGCTTGCTGCTGATTCCGGTCGCCTGCTGCTTCACCTTCGGCATCGGTGTCAAGAATGCCAGGCAGGGCAAGGCCATCTTCGCGGCGATGTTTATCCTGCTCGTGGTCTTTACCGGCATCATCGCCGTTAACGAGCATATGGGTACGCCGCAGCTGGCAGATGGCGGCGCGGTCAACATCGAGATGACCGATGGCCAGGCGGGCGGCAACATGGAGGGCAAGGAGAGCCGCTTTGGCATCGCCTCCTCTTCTACCTGGTCCGCTTTCACGACGGCTGCTTCCAACGGCTCGGTCAACTCCATGCACGACTCCTACACCCCGCTCGGCGGGTTTGTCCAGATGCTCCAGATAGCGCTGGGCGAGGTGGTGTTCGGCGGCGTGGGCTGCGGCCTGTACGGCATGATCGGCTTCGCCATCCTCACGGTATTTATCGCCGGCCTTATGGTCGGCCGCACGCCCGAGTTCCTGGGCAAGAAGATCGAGCCGACCGAGATGCGCTGGGCGGTGGTTCTGTGTCTCGCCACCCCGTTCGCCATTCTGGTGAGCTCCACTATCGCCTGCATGGTGCCCGGTCTTGTCGACCAACTCAACAACGGCGGGGCGCATGGCTTCTCCGAGGTCCTGTACACCCTTACTTCGGCTGGCGGCAACAACGGCTCCTCATTCGCCGGCATGAACTGCAACATCCCGTGGATCAACGTGCTGCTGGGTATCGAGATGCTGTTCGCGCGGTTCCTGCCGATTGCGGGCACGCTCGCCATCGCGGGCTCGCTGGCCGGGAAGGGCAAGGTCGCCGAGGGCGCCGGCACGCTTTCCACCACCAATGCCATGTTCGTGTTCCTGCTGGTATTCGTCGTTCTGCTGATTGGCGCCCTGAGCTTCTTCCCGGCGTTGGCGCTTGGTCCCGTTGCCGAATTCTTCCAGATGGTTGCGTAAAGGAGTCGCAGATTTATGGCTATGCAAAAAGACATGATGAGCCGCGCGGTGCGCGATTCATTTGCCAAGCTTGACCCCCGTGTCCAGGTCCAAAACCCGGTCATGTTCCTGGTGTGGCTGTCGGCCGCCATGACCTCCATTCTGGCTATCGCCTCAATTATTGGGGTACAGGACGCCGACGTCCCCACGTACTATGTGATCGCCATTGCCGTCATTCTCTGGCTGACCGACCTCTTTTCAAATTTTGCCGAGGCGCTTGCCGAGGGCCGCGGTAAGGCGCAGGCAGATTCCCTGCGCGCGGCGAAAAAGGACGTCGAGGCCCATCGCATCGAGTCCGTCGAGGATAAGGACCGTTTCACGGTCGTTCCCGGTACCGAGCTCTCACGCGGGGATCTGGTGGTCGTGCGCGCCGGCGAGCAGATTCCGGGAGACGGCGATGTCATCGAGGGTGCCGCCTCGGTTGATGAGTCGGCCATCACCGGCGAGTCTGCACCCGTGGTTCGTGAGGCTGGCGGCGACCGTTCTGCCGTCACTGGCGGCACTACCGTGCTTTCCGATTGGATTGTGGTGAAAATTACCAGCGAGCCTGGCCAGAGCTTCCTGGATAAGATGATCGCCATGGTCGAGGGCGCCGCCCGCAAGAAGACCCCCAACGAGGTCGCGCTCGAGATCTTTCTGGTTGCTCTGTCCGTCATCTTCATCCTCGTGACGATCGCACTGTATTGCTACTCGAGTTTCTCTGCAGGGCTCAACGGTATGGCGAATCCCACCGCTGTGACCACGCTCGTTGCCTTGCTCGTCTGTCTGGCGCCCACCACCATTGGTGCGCTGCTGTCCGCCATTGGCATCGCCGGCATGAGCCGACTGAACGAGGCCAACGTGCTGGCCATGTCCGGCCGCGCCATCGAGGCCGCCGGCGACGTCGACATCCTCATGCTCGATAAGACCGGTACCATCACCTTGGGCAACCGCCAGGCCGCTGAGTTCATTCCGGTCGACGGTGTCGATCCGGCAGAACTCGCCGATGCCGCGCAGCTGTCCTCTCTGGCGGATGAGACCCCCGAGGGCCGCTCCATCGTCGTGCTCGCCAAGGAGCAGTTTGGGCTGCGCGGCCGCACACTCGAGGATAAGGGCATGGAGTTCATCCCCTTCACCGCGGCGACCCGCATGTCCGGTGTGAACTACGCCGACAGCGAGATTCGCAAGGGTGCGGCCGATTCCGTTCGCGCTTATGTGGAGGCTGCCGGAGGAGTGTTTTCGAAGGAGTGCGACGAGGCCGTCGAACGCATTGCGAAGGTGGGCGGCACCCCGTTGGTCGTGGCAAAGGACCGACGTGTGCTGGGCGTCGTCTACCTTAAGGACATCATCAAGTCCGGCGTGAAGGAGAAGTTCGCCGACCTGCGCCGCATGGGTATCAAGACCATCATGGTGACGGGTGATAATCCGCTGACGGCCGCCGCCATCGCAGCCGAGGCGGGCGTGGACGACTTCCTGGCCGAGGCCACCCCCGAGGGCAAGCTCGAGAAGATCCGCGCGTTCCAGCATGAGGGCCATCTGGTCGCGATGACCGGCGACGGCACCAACGACGCGCCGGCGCTGGCGCAGGCGGATGTCGCCGTGGCCATGAACACGGGAACCCAGGCTGCCAAGGAGGCCGGCAACATGGTCGACCTCGACTCCAGCCCCACCAAGCTCATCGATATCGTGCGTATCGGCAAGCAACTGCTCATGACCCGCGGCTCGCTCACGACCTTCTCGGTCGCCAACGACGTCGCCAAGTATTTCGCCATTATCCCGGCGCTATTCTCGCCGATCTACCCCGGGTTGGACGCCCTCAACATCCTGGGGCTCACCAGCCCGTTGACTGCCGTGCTGTCCGCCATTATCTACAACGCGCTGGTCATCGTCGCGCTGATTCCTGCCGCCCTGAAAGGCGTGAAGTACCGCGAGCTTTCGTCCGGCCAGCTGCTGACCCACAACCTGCTGGTGTGGGGTCTGGGCGGTATCGTGGCGCCGTTCGTATTCATCAAGATTATCGACATGCTGCTGGCCTTGTTCGGCATTGGCATGATGTAGACGGAGGTTTGTATGTTCAAAGGTATCGCATCGCGCGCACTTGGCGTGTTCGCGCTGTTTACCATCGTCTGCGGCCTGGGATACACGCTCGTGGTGACCGGCGTCGCGCAGCTTGCGTTTCCGTACCAGGCGAACGGATCGCTTATTACGGTCGACGGCAAGGTTGTGGGTTCCGAGCTCATCGGCCAGAACTTCGATGATGAAGCCCACATGTGGGGTCGTATCCAGAACGTGTCAATTGTCGAAGGCGAAGACGGCGAACTCATGGCGTATGGTGCCCCGTCCAACCTGTCCCCGGCGAGTGAGGAGTATCGGCAGCTGATAGATGCGCGCGTGAAGAAGATTCGCGCCGCCAATCCCGATGCCGATATGGACGCTGTGCCCGTCGACCTGGTGACGTGTTCGGGGTCCGGCCTCGACCCGGAGATCTCTCCGGATGCCGCCGAGTACCAGGTCCCGCGCCTTGCCAAAGCCACGGGCAAAAGTGAGGACGAGGTGCACGACATCATCGCCGCGTGCACCAAGGGTCGTTTCCTCGGCGTGTTCGGCGAGCCCACGGTCAACGTGCTCAAGGTGAACCTTATGCTGGACGGCGCGCTGTAGGTGAAAGAGTGGCGGATGAGGGCATGACTGACTATCTGAGCCCTCAATTCCATCCCGCCCATCAGTTGCGGTGAAATACGGACTGTTTTGGCTGTCAAAAGCCTTATCTACTCCGTATTCCACCGCAACTTTTTGGGGGTTGAGCAGAGACTAGGGGAGCGCGTGCGGTCGGGTGCTGTGCGGTTGCTGATACGATAGGTACGTCTGCAAGTGCCGCCGAGCGGCTCAAACGAAAGGAACCCTGTATGGAGTCCTCCGCCTACCCGATGCTCTTTAGCCCGATCAAGGTCGGTACGACCGAGGTCAAGAACCGCGTCTTTATGCCGCCGGTGTCTACCAACCTGGCCGATCATGGCTATGTGACCGACGATCTGGTCGACCACTACCGTGCTCGCGCCAAGGGCGGCGTGGGCCTGATCATCACCGAGGTCGTGACGGTCGAGCCTACCTATACCTATCTTCCGGGTGACATGTGCTGCTACGACGACACGTTTATCCCCGGCTGGGAAAAACTCGCCGCGGCCGTCCACGAGTATGGCTGCAAGATCATGCCGCAGCTCTTCCACCCCGCCTACATGGCCTTTAACATTCCGGGCACGCCGCGCCTGATCGCTCCGTCCTTTGTGGGCCCGTCTTACGCCCGCGAGGCACCGCGTCCTATCACGGTCGATGAGATTCACGAACTCACGCATCAGTTCGGTGACGCTGCCGTGCGTATGCAGAAGGCCGGTGTCGATGGCGTTGAGGTCCACGCAGCGCACGCCCACGGTATGCTCGGCGGCTTTTTGACTCCGCTCTACAACAAGCGTACCGACGAGTATGGTGGCTCGCTCGACGCCCGTATGCGCTTCTTGCTCGAGGTCATCGCCGAGATTCGTGAGCGCTGCGGCAAGGACTTCATCATCGACGTTCGTATCTCGGGCGATGAGTACACCGACGGCGGTCTGACCCTCAACGACATGATCTACGTCTCGCGTCGCCTGGAGAAGGCCGGCGTCGACATGATTCATGTGTCGGGCGGCACCACCATCAAGCGCGGCTCCGCGATTCCCGCCGCCGGTACGCAGCAGGCCTCGCACGCCGCCTGCTCGCGTGAGATTAAGAAGCACGTCAACATTCCCGTTGCCACGGTCGGCCGCATTAACGAGGCCTGGATTGCCGAGGAGCTGATCGAGGACGGCGCCGCCGACATCTGCATGATGGGCCGCGCCAATCTGTGCGATGCCGAGTTCTGCAACAAAGCCGCTGCCGGCAACGCCGACGACATCCGCCCCTGCATTGGCTGCCTGCGCTGCCTGAACGGCATTATGTTTGGCAAGCGCATCTCCTGCACCGTCAACCCGGACGTGGAGCGCGACGAGGCTGGCTACGAGCCTGCCGCCGAGGCCAAGAACGTACTGGTTGTGGGCGCCGGTCCCGCGGGCATGGAGGCAGCTTACATTGCCGCCAAGCGCGGCCATAACGTGGTGCTCGTGGACAAGCAGGACGAACCGGGCGGCGAGATGCGCATCGCAGCCGTTCCGCCGGCAAAGCAGGAACTCACCCGCGTGATCAAGTATCAGTACCGTCGCCTGGCCGAGGCCGGCGTCACATGCGTATTTGGCACCGAGCTTACTGCCGAGGACATTCAGCGTGACTACGCCGGCTATGAGGTCGTCCTGGCTTATGGCGCCGAGCCCATCGCTCCGGCCTTCATGCAGGGCTTTAAGCAGGTTATGACGGCCGACGACCTGCTGGGCGGCAAGGCTTTCCCGGGTAAGAAGATCGTTATCGTCGGCGGCGGCACCGTCGGCTGCGAGACGGCCGATTACCTGGCCCCGTTGGTCAACGATCTGTCGCCGGCCAATCGCGATGTCACCGTTATCGAGATGACCAAGACGCTCGCTGCCAACGAGGGCGGCGCCGGTCGCGCGGTGCTCATCACGCGCATGCTCTCAAAGGGCGTCCACGTGCTGACCGAGGCCAAGGTGACCGAGATTACCGAGGATGCCATCAGCTACGAGAAGGACGGCGAGGTCCACACCATCGCCGATGCCGATACGCTGGTGCTTGCCATGGGTTATCGTCCCAATACCAAGCTGGCCGACGACCTTGCTGCAGCCGGCGTTACCACCCACGTGTTGGGCGATGCCAACAAGTGCGGCAACA
Organism: Coriobacteriaceae bacterium; assembly: GCA_025992755.1. Taxonomy (GTDB): domain Bacteria; phylum Actinomycetota; class Coriobacteriia; order Coriobacteriales; family Coriobacteriaceae; genus Collinsella. The sequence continues at coordinate 1,810,185 of DAJPGF010000001.1, read as the reverse complement.
TCCGCGACGCCATCGGCGATGGCTACAAGGTTGCTTGCGAGCTCTAGTCAACCCCTTGGTGCATGTGAGGCCTATCCCCGCGGCGTCAGTCGGTAGATAGCAAAAAGCGGCGGTCGTCCCGTACATGGGACGACCGCCGCTTGCGTTAGCTGCAATGAGTCGTGCGATTAGAGGCCCAGGATCTCCTTGACCTTGGCGATGATGGCCTCGTCGGTTGCGTTGGCAAAGAAGTACTCCTGGAAGTGTTCGCCGGCAAGTGCGCCCTTCACCAGGTCCTGATCGATCTCGCCCAGAACGTCGACGAGCGGACGCATAGTCACAGCGCGGACGCCGTCGAGGATCTTCTTGTTGCGCTGCTCGGGCTCAACACGCTCGGCAGGATAGCCGTTGCCCGAACCAAAGCCAAAGAGCTTCTCAAAGGTGTACTCGAGGTTGAGCTCCTGGCCCCAGCCGTTCTTGAGGGCGAAGGGCATGGCGACAGCGTTACCGTCGTTGACCTGGGCAAAGGTGTAGGCATCGAGCGGGTCGGCAACATGGCCGCACAGCACGCCGGGGAAGGAGTTGCAGGCGAGCATGGCGCCCTCGCCGGTGCCACAGCCGGTCACGACGTAGTCGGCAGCGCCGGAGTTGAGCAGCACGGCGGCCAGGATGCCGTTCTGCACATAGGTGAGGGGCTTGGAGTCGGCGTCGGCATACATGCCATAGTTAAAGACGGTGTGGCCCATGGGCTCGACAACCTTCTTAAGGGCAGCCTCGATCATAGGGTTCTTGGAGTTCTGAGAGTTTTCGTTGATCAGAGCGATTTTCATTGCGAATTACCTTCCTATTTCTAACTTGCGGTGGAATACGGACTGTTTTGCCTGATAGAAGCCAAAACCAATCCTTATCTCACCGCAACTCAAATGAAAAACGAGTGGATGAAACCTGATGTGGGCAGTTGCGGTGACGCTTATTGAGGCTGCTTTCCAATGTATGCGAGGATGCCGCCGTCGACGTAGAGGATGTGGCCGTTGACGAAGTTCGACGCGTCGGAAGCCAGGAACACGGCGGGGCCCTTCAGGTCCTCGGGCGTGCCCCAACGGGCGGCCGGCGTCTTGGCAATGATGAACTGGTCAAACGGGTGGCGGCTGCCGTCGGGCTGCGTCTCGCGCAGCGGTGCGGTTTGCGGCGTGGCGATGTAGCCGGGCCCAATGCCGTTGCACTGGATATTGGCCTCGCCAAACTCCGAGCAGATGTTCTTGGTGAGCATCTTGAGTCCGCCCTTAGCGGCGGCATAGCCGGCGATGGTCTCGCGACCCAGCTCGCTCATCATCGAGCAGATGTTGATGATCTTGCCGTGGCCCTTGGCGATCATGCCGGGCAGGCAGGCCTTGGACACGATAAACGGTGCGTTGAGGTCAATATCGACGACGCGGCGGAAGTCCTCGGCGCTCATGTCGAGCATCGGGGTGCGCTGGATGACGCCGGCGTTGTTGACCAGGATATCGGGCGTGGTACCAAAGTCGGCCTCGATCTTGGCGATGAGCTCGGCGACGACGGCCTCGTCGGTGACGTCTGCCACGTAACCATGGGCCTCAAAGCCCAGCTCGCGGTAGTGCTTCTCGGCCTCGGCGACCTTGTCGGCGTGACGTGCGTTAAAGGCGATCTTGGCGCCGGCCTCTCCGAGCGCCTCGGCAATGCCCATGCCAATGCCATAGGTGGCGCCGGTTACCAGTGCGACCTTGCCGTCCAGACGGAAGCTGTCCATAAGATCAGACATAGCGATCCTTTCAAAAGAAACGTTCATCTATATAAGTCTTGCTTTTCATACAAGGTCAGTATAGGAGAAGAGGAGGATTTAAAAATCAGATTCTCCTAAAATCAGGTGAACGTTCACTTTTAAAAGGTAAACGGTGTTCTCGCCCTTGCCGCGCGGACGTTTATTCGCTCTGTTCCTGCGTGCCCTCTGCGATCATGTTGCGGTTGTACACCAGATGCAAATACATCGCATCGTGCGCTGCGGTGGGATTGCGCGCGGCGATGGCGTCGGCCACGCCACGGTGGGTGCGGATGGTCTCCTCAACCAGCTTTTTGCCGGTCACGTCGATAAAGAGGGGGACGGATGCCTTGAGCACGCCCATCAGGCGGGGAACGACGAGGTTTCCGGAGCTCTCGGCAATGGCATTGTGGAACGCGGTGTCGGCGGCGGAGTAATCCTCACCGGCCTCGGCCAGGCGCTCGGATTCGTCGCAGAGCTTTTTGATACAGACGACCTGGTCGTTGGTTGCGTGCTCGGCTGCCATGCGTGCCATCTGCGGCTCGATCATAAAGCGCACCTCGAGTAGGTCGCGCGCCAGACGCTGCTTGTCGTCGATAAAGGTAAAGCCCAGCGGGTCGTCGGCAACGCCGGGGTTTGACGCCACATAGGTGCCCGAACCCTGCTTAATGCGCACGATATTGCGCGACTGCAGCAACTTCATGGCCTCGCGCACGGTGCTCCTGCCGGCGCCCAAGCGCTCGACCAGCACGGTTTCCTTAGGCAGGCGATCGCCTTGCTCAAGGTGTTCATCCAGAATCAGTTGAATAATTTTCTCCGAAATCTGCTCGGGGAGTCCCGAATCGGCTCGTGCCACGCTTCACCTCATATCAAAAGAATTCATCAGAGCTATTCTAGCTCATTTAACAGAAGCCGCGGTGGTTCGCTCCGACAATGGAGAGCTGTAAGTAGCCGTTTACCGTCAAAAACAGATCGTTCAGGAAATACATCAGATGTATTTTGAAAAAGTTTCCCTTTTAAACATCAGACCTATTGAAAACACGCTATAGTCTAAGACGAATTCAAAAGGTCTGATGAATTGGAGGAAAGATGTCAGACCCAACGTTTATGGCCGACCCCACCAGGCTGGTCATCGCCGCTATCGTGGGCATCGCGCTGCTGCTTGCGCTCATCATTAAGTTCAAGCTGCATCCTGTGCTTTCGATGATGGTCTCGGCGCTCGCGATCGGCATCGGCGCCGGTATGCCGCTCGACCTGGTGGCGGACACTGTCACCAAGGGCGTGGGAACCACGCTGCAAAACATCGCCCTGCTCATTGGCCTCGGCTCGATGTTTGGCCAGATTCTTGAGGAGAGCGGCGGCGCCAAGAAGATCGCCCAGACCTTCATCGATACCTTTGGGCAGGGTCATTCCAGCTGGGCGCTGGGCATTACCGGTCTGGTTATCGGCACTACGGTGTTCTTTGAGGCCGGCGTGGTCGTTTTGATCCCACTTGCGTTTAGCGTGGCATCCCAGACCAAGAAGTCGACGCTCTACTACGGCATCGCGCTGCTCGCGGGACTGGCCGCTGGCTATGCGTTTGTGCCGCCTTCGGCCGGTTCGGTTTTGGTCGCCGGCACGCTCGGTGTCGACCTGGGCACCATGATTCTCGTCGGTATCCCTACCGCCTTCATCGCCATGGCGATCGCCGGCGTCATCTGGGGCCGCAACGTGGGCGGTCGCATCTTTACCGATGTTCCGGAGCACTTTACCTCTGCCGAGGGCGCGAGCGACGAAAAGGAGCTTCCCTCCTTTGGCATGGTGCTTGCCATCGTGCTCACGCCGCTTTGTCTGATTTTGCTGGGCACGCTGTCTTCTTATATCCCCATGCCCGCCGAGCTCGCCTCGATTCTCGCCTTCCTGGGCAAGCCGTTCGTCGCTTTGACGCTCGCCACGCTCGTCGCGATGTATCTGCTGGGCGCGCGCCGCGGCTACTCCGGCGCCGAGCTCAAGGCCTTGCTCGACCGCTCTCTTAAGCCCGTCGGCATGATCTTGCTGGTTATCGCTTGCGGCGGCGTCATTCGCTGGATGCTGCAGGACTGCGGCTTGGGCCAGGTTATTGGCCCTATGCTCGAGGCTTCACCGCTGCCTTTGGTGGTTGTTGCCTTTTTGATTGCCGTCATGGTGCGTGCCTCTGTCGGCAGCTCCATCGTCGCTATGACTATGGCATCGGGCATTATGGCCGCCATGCCCGCGGTTGCCGGTGCTTCGGTGCTTATGCGTGCCGCTATCTGTCTTGCTATCTGCGGCGGTGCCACGGCCCTCTCGCACGTCAACGATGCCGGTTTTTGGATGTGCTCCTCGTTCCTGGAGATTGACGAGAAGACCACCCTCAAGTCCTGGACCGTTATGGAGACGCTCATCGGCCTTTCGGGTCTTGCCTGCGCCCTGGTGATTTCGTTCTTCGCCTAGTTCGCGTAGCTAAGCATCTTTTGCCGAGTGCATCGCTCGGTACCCATTTACACCTGATTCATTAACCAACGATTGATACAACCGTTCAAATCAAAAGAGGAGAGCATCATGGACGAGAAGACCAAGGCACAGATTCAGCAGGAGGCAGCCGACCTGGTTGCCAAGCTGCAGCCGCGTTCCGGCAAGTTTCGCACCATCAGCCCCGAGATGGACCCGCTGCGTCTGGGGTCTGGCTGGACCATCGAGGATCTGGACAAGCCGCAGGTCATTATCGAGTCGACGTTTGGCGACTCGCACCCGGGTTCTGCCGGCCTGTTTGATCTGGTCGAGGAGGTCCGTGCTGGCGTTGCCGAGGCTGGCGGTCACGGTGCCCGTTACTTCTGCACCGATATCTGCGACGGCGAGGCCCAGGGCCACGACGGCATTAACTACTCGCTGCCTAGCCGCGACATGATCGCCAACATGATCGAGATTCATGCCAAGGCCACCCCGTTCGACGCCGGCGTCTTTGTCGCCAGCTGCGATAAGGGCCTGCCTGCGAACCTTATGGCCATGGGCCGCATCAACATCCCCTCCATCGTCGTTACCGGCGGCGTCATGGATGCCGGCCCCGATCTGTTGACTCTGGAGCAGCTCGGCGCGATTTCTGCCCGCTACGAGCGCGGCGAGATATCCCGTGAGGAGCTTGAGTTTGCCAAGCACAACGCATGCCCCAGCTGCGGCGCCTGCTCCTTTATGGGCACCGCGTCGACCATGCAGGTTACCGCCGAGGCTCTGGGCCTTATGCTGCCGGGTACCGCCCTACTGCCTGCAACCAGCTCTGACCTGCGTGAGTTTGCGCGCGAGGCCGGCCGTCAGTCTGTGTGGCTCTCCGAGCACAACCTGTGTCCGCGCGACATCGTGACCAAGGAATCCTTCGAGAACCTCATCATGGTCCACGGCGCCATTTCGGGCTCTACCAACTCGCTGCTGCATATCCCTGCGATTGCCCGCGAGTTTGGCATTGAGATGTCCGCCGACGACTTCGATCGCCTGCACCGTGGTGCCCACTACCTGCTCAACGTCCGTCCCGCAGGCGAGTGGCCGGCGCAGTTCTTCTACTATGCAGGTGGCGTGCCGCGCATCATGGAGGAGATCAAGTCGATGCTCCACCTCGATGTCATGACCATCACTGGCAAGACCCTCGGCGAGAACCTCGAGGACCTCAAGAACAACGGTTACTACGAGAAGTGCGGTCGTTACCTTGAGAAGTGGAACCTCAAGCGCGAGGACATCATTCGCCCGTTTGACCAGGCCTTTGGTACCGACGGCTCCATCGCCATCCTCCACGGCAACCTTGCCCCCGAGGGCGCCGTCGTCAAGCACACGGTTGTTCCGCGCGAGATGTTCCAGGCCACGCTTAAGGCGCGTCCGTTCGACTGCGAGGAGGATGCCATTCACGCCGTCCTGACGCACGAGGTCAAGCCCGGCGATGCCGTTATCATTCGCTATGAGGGCCCCAAGGGTTCCGGTATGCCCGAGATGTTCTACACCACCGAGGCTATCGCCAGCGATCCCGAGCTGGGTGCGAGCATTGCCCTTATCACCGATGGCCGCTTCTCCGGCGCCTCCAAGGGCCCGGCTATCGGTCACGTTTCGCCCGAGGCTGCCGTGGGCGGCCCGATTGCCCTGATCGAGGAGGGCGACCTTATCCAGATCAACATCCCCGAGCGCTCGCTGTCTATTGTGGGCATCGCCGGCAAGGAGATGGAGCCGGCCGAGATCGATGCCGTCCTGGCCGAGCGCCGAGCCGTTTGGAAGCCCAAGGCTAATCGCTATACCTCCGGCACGCTCAAGTTCTTTACCGAGCATGCAGTTTCCGCCATTCAGGGTGGCTACATGGAGTAGCGCCCATGCGCATCAAATATCTCCTCTCATAGATGCGCGGCACAAAGAGCCTCGAGTTCATACGAGCTCGGGGTTCTTTTTGTCTGGATTGCAGACGTATCGTCGGACGAAAGCACGTTGCGTCTAGGGAAAAAACGTACGAAAGCGCAATTTACGTCTTAATTCCGTACGCAAATCAAGACGAAAACCGTTTACGTCTGCTTTAAATCCGTACGAAAACGGTTTTCGTCTTGCAGGGCAGTTGCCGTTTCTACAGTTCAACTTCCAGTTCGGCTTTGTGTTCGTAGAGGTAGTCGCGCATGTAGGGGATGGCAAATGAGACCTTGCCGTACGAAGGAGCCTCGATAATCGATTCTCTTAACAGGCGGCTGCGGACGGAGCTCACCTGTTGAGGCGTTTTGTTTAGGGCATCGGCAACCATGCTGGTCGAGCTCGTCTGCCCCAAAGACGCCATGCTCAGCAGATAAGCGATGCACGTGGGCGGAATGCGCCGCAGCGCGGGCTCAATCACCATGGCGCAGAAGCGTTCGCGTGCCGTTGCAATGCCACGCTCGGCTTCTTCTTCTCCAATAATCGCTGTATGTGCGCGTCTTGCCAACTGCCATGCGTAGTATCCAACGAGTTGGATCATGAAAGGATAGCCTTGCGTTGCCTCGGCAAGTTGGCCGGCAATACCTGGCTGCAACTCCACGCCAGACGCTTCAATGGTTTCCTCGAGGGAATACAACACTTCGGTTACTGCCACAGCCTTCAGGTCAAAGGGGAGGGCGCGGCGCAAAAACGCAAGTGTCTTTCCGTTGATGATGCTTTCAATCATCGAAGGCAGACCCGCAAAAACAAAGGCGATATCAAGGTCTTCGCCGATAACCTGCTGAATCGCAATGGAGAGCGTTCGGACCTCATCGAGCTCTGCGTCCTGAACCTCGTCGAGAGTGATGAGCAGGCCGTTTCCATTCTTGGATATTGTCTGTCTCAAAGCGTCGCGTAGCGAGGGGCCGATTCGCTCAATGTCTATGCTGCCGATGGATATGCCAGCTACGGTGGGCTCAAATCTGGCGTGTTTGGCCTGGAATTTGGGCTGCAGCTGTTCGAGAATGCGCTGGCAAAGTCCCTCGGTTGCGACCTCTTTTATGACCGTCCAGCCACGGCTTTGCGCCAAACGTGAGCACTCGTCAAGGAGGACCGTCTTGCCCGTTCCACGGACGCCGGCTATGCGCATTAGGCGCCCCGGGGCACCAGGCCCGTTGACGAGGCCTTCATTGAATTCTTCGAGTACATCTTCGCGGCCGATAATCGTGGGGGGTGTTTTACCTGCTGTGGGCTTAAAAGGGTTTGTTTGCATGTGAGCCACCTTTGCTCAAGATATAGCAAGATATAGCAAAGTATAGCAAGATATAGCAAAGTATGGTGAGATATAGCAACGTATAGCGCTGTTCGCGGGTTCTTACGGTGGTGCTATTTTCCGAATGCCGCGCGGATAAAGCGCTGGGCGAACAGCTTGTTGGCGACGTTGATGACATGGCCCAGGAACAGTGCCGAGATGGCGGTCGTGACGCCAAAGCCGCCCAGGTTGTACATAAAGATCAGCGACAACGCGAGCGAGGCGGCGACATGTGAGCAGTCAAACACGACTTTTACGTCACCAAAGCGGCGTTTAAGCTTTTCGGCAATGACTTGCACCAAGCCGTCGGGCGCGTTGGGGACAACGCCCATGTTGACGACGAGACTTACGCCAAATGCGGTGACAGCGAGGGAGAGCAGCATGGTCGCAATCTGTGTGGGGAGTGCCGTGGGATGCAGTGGGTTGACCGCCATGAAGAGGTCGGTCAAGCCGCCAATCAGCGTTGAGGAGAACAACTCGAGCAGGATGCGCGGCTGGAACTCGCTTCGCAAGATGGCTAATTGCGCCACGATATAGGCGACGTAGGTTGCGGTGATCCAAAAGCCGAGCGTCTTGCCAGTGAGCATGGATAGGGTTGTGGCAAAGCACGTGAGCGCGGCGACGCCCAGGCCGGATGCCGTCTGGAGACTCATACCGAGTGCCAGTACTGCAACGCCCACCAGATACATCAGCATTCTGATGACGGTATGGCACCAGTCGATGTTCTCGCCATGCATGATGATGAGCGGTCGCATGTTGCTACCCGTCCTTTCGGTTGTGTGAAAAAGCTGACCCGGGCCGGCAAAAGAGGGTTATCGGAGGCACTGCTGCAAAAGCAGAAAAGCCGGCCCCACGGTCAGTCGTCTAGGAAGTGTCTCGCTGTGCCGGAATGGGACTAAAGGTCCAACGAGACGGGAAGAAAGCAAATGGCATTGCGTGGGCGATAAGATGCCAAGATGGTAGGGTGTGTCTTAGCATCCTATTGCCCACGCTCAGCGAAATCGGTTTCGTTTGAGTCTAAGTATACGCACGGGATTTTATTTGCGAAGAGAAAAACAATAAAAAGGTGAACGTTCACCTAATCGCAACAACTCGTTGGCTGTAGTTGCGGTGGAATAGTTCCTGTTTTTGCTGCTGAAGGCCTTGAACAGGAACTATTCCACCGCAACTTATGATGGGGCGGGGGATGCGATAGTATTGCATGGTGGTATTCGATTAACCGAGGCTTCATCCGAGGGCTTTATGGAACAGCACCAGCATTATCAGAGCCTGCAAGATCAGGCATACAACGCATTGCGCTCCAAGATCATCTATGCCGAGCTCAAGCCCGGCACGCGCCTTTCGGCGATTGGTCTGGAAAAAGAGACGGGAATCGGGCGCACACCCATTCGCGAGTCCTTTGTGCGTCTGCGCGAGCAGGAGCTGGTGGAAACGCGTCCCAAAAGCGGCACCTACGTCTCTAAGATCAGCATGGAACGCGCTGAGAACGCTTGTTTCTTGCGCGAGAAGCTCGAGAGAAGCGTGCTTATTAAATGCTGTTCGGCCGCCTCGCCCGAGCAAAAGCAGCGGCTCGAGCAGATTCTTGCCGAGTCCGAGTCGCTCGACCATGGCGAAACGCGCCGTTTCTTTGACCTGGATAACCTGTTCCATGAGACATGTTTTGAGATTGCCGGTCGTCACATGTTGTGGGATTGGATGAAGAGCATCAACACGCATTTTGAGCGATACAACTGGTTGCGTATGGTGTCGCAGGATTTGGATTGGGAGCCGATTCGTCGGCAGCATCGCCGGATTCTCGAGGCCATTAAGAGGGGCGATACCGACGCGGCGAGCTATCTGGCAGAGACACACCTGCACCTGATGCCCGAAGAGCAAGGTCCGGTTATCGCCTTGCATCCCGACTATTTTGAGCTGTCCAAAGACTCGGCCATCTAATCAATTCCCATATAAGTTGCGGTGAAATAGGGACTGTTTTGCGGCCTAGGTGGCGCAAACAGTCCCTATTTCACCGCAACTGCGTTGGGGCACATCGGGGCACGAAAAAGCTGCGGCGCCGCTTGGAGGAAAAGACCGGAAGCAAGGGTCCATTCCTCCAGACGGCACCGCAGCTGTTTTGGTGGCTCGGCTTTTGTCGAAGTGGCTTAGTTGAGCGCGACGGCCAGCTGAGTAGGCAAAGCGGCTTGGAGGCGTGTCGCTTCCGTCACGTTCTATCAGCATACAAGACGGTTTTGGTTCTTGTTCGTGACGGAAACGGCGCGCTTCCGAGCCGCTTTAAAAGAAAGGGGGCGAGGTTTAGGGCACGCCCCCCCTTTCACGATAGAGAGCTAAACCTAGCCGCGGACCTTCTCGACGACGTCCATGGCCTCGTGGGCGATCTGCTCGACCTTGGAGAAGTCGCCGTCGGCAAACAGGGCCGGCTTGACCATCCAGGTGCCACCGCAGGCGATGATGGCGGAGGAGCTCAGGTACTCCTCGACGTTGGCGGTGCTCACGCCGCCGGTAGGCATAAAGCGGTGACCGACAAACGGAGCGGCGAGGGCCTTGATGGTGTTCAGGCCGCCATACTGGGACGCGGGGAAGAACTTGGTGACCTTGAGGCCCAGGTTCTCGGCTGCGGTGACCTCGGAGGGGGTCACGGTGCCGGGAAGGACGGGCAGGTCGATGTCGATGCAGTACTTCACGACGTCCTCGTTGTAACCCGGGGAGACGATGAACTTGGCACCGGCTGCGCGGGCCTGCTCAACCTGCTCGACGGTCAGGACAGTGCCGGCACCAACGCACATCTCGGGCTCGGCCTCGGCCATAGCGGCGATGCACTCGGCGGCGCAGGCGGTGCGGAAGGTGACCTCGGCGGACTTCATGCCAGCTGCCATAAGGGCGTGGGCGAGCGGAGCGGCGTCCTCGACCTTGTCGAGCACAACGACCGGCACGATGCCCAGGGACTCAAGCGTGGTGTAGAACTGATCGAACATGATGTTCCTTTCGATGTGTGGCGCGCATGGGCGCGTGATTGCCAAATGTGCTGGTCAGGAGCCGATTTTGGATTGGTTATCGGAGGCACTGCTTGGGGTTCAAGCAATTCCAAAACCGGCTGCTCGACCAGTCGTGTAGGAAATGCCAGGCAGAACCGGAATGGGACTGTTGGTTTTGCCCGGCCGGAGGAATCGGGGAGCGGGCCGCAGAGGTATGGGATTGGAAAGCTGCGGCCCGCGGAATGGAGACGGACTAGCGCGCGACGCGGGTGCCACCGTCGGCGGCGGATGCCACGGCTGCGATCTCGCCTGCGGTCACCAAGTTGGAATCGCCCTTGATGGTGAGCTTGAGGATCGAGGCGGCAATCGCGTAGTTGACGGCGTCCTGCGGGTCAAAGTCGTTGATGAGGGCATGGACGAGGCCGGCGTTGAAAGCGTCGCCGGCGGCAACGCCCTCGAGCACGTGCACGTCGTGAGCAGGGGAGAACCAGTGCTCGCCGCTCTCGGCGTCAAAGAGCATGCCCATCCAGATGGAGCGCTCGACGCAGGAGATGTTGCGGACGACCGAGGCGACCTTCTTGCAGCCGTACTCGGCGCAGATCTGACGGGCCATCTCGACGTAGGTGTCGCGCTCCTCGATGCCGTGGGCAAGGGAGCCGGAGACGCAGGTCATGCCGAGGCCGGCGGGTGCGTCCTCGTCGTTGGCGATGCAGATGTCGACGAGCGGCAGGAGCTCCTTCATGGTGGCCTGCGACTTCTCGGGCGACCACATCTTGCCGCGATAGTTCACGTCGCACACGGTCGTGATGCCCTTGGCACGGCAGGCGGTGAGGGCATCCTTGCAGGCGGCAGCCATCTCATCGGAGACGGCGGGGGTCACGCCGGAGAAATAGAAGACATCGATGCCCTTGAGGATCTCGTCCCAGTTAAAGACGTCGCGCTTGGCCATGTTGATGGCAGAGTACTTGCGGTCGTAGACGCAACCGTTACCGCGCTGCGAGGCGCCGACCTCAAACACATAGGAGCCAAGACGGTCGCCCTGACGCACGACGCGCGTGGTGTCGACGCCGTAGGCCTTCAGCGAACGCAGGGCGCACTCGCCCAGACGGTTGGCCGGGACAACGGAGACGTAAGCGGCCTTGTCGCCCTGGTAGGCCAGGGAAAGCGCAGTGTTGGCCTCGGCGCCGCCGTAGCGGACGTCAAACTCGGTTGCCTGCTCAATACGCAGGTGGTCTTTGGGTGAGAGTCTCATCATGATCTCGCCGAAGGTAAGAACCGTTTTACCCATGGTCGCGCAGCTCCTTTTACTCGTGCGTACACCTTTGATATGGCGTTGGCACGCAGGTGCCAAGACGGTAGGGTGCGTCTTTGCACCTGCGTGCCAACGCTCGCCGAAATCGGTTTACGAAATCGGTTTCGTTTCGAGTTGTAGTATACTCACCTACAGCGTTTTGCAACCGAGATTTTTAAAAAATGCCTAAAATGGCTCAGACCGCCGACAATTGGGAAACGGGGTGCGTTATGGCGCAGATGAGAATCAAGGACATTGCCGCCGAGGCGGGCGTGAGTCCGGCCACGGTCTCGCGCTACCTCAACAACCGCCCCGGGCAAATGACCGAGGAGACCCGTGCTCGCATCGCGGCAGTTATCGAGCGCACCGGCTATCGCCCACGTGCCGCCGCGCGCAATCTGCGCAGCTCGCGTACGAACCTCATCGGTGTGATTCTGGCTGACATCGCCAACCCGTTCTCGAGCGCCATGCTCGAGGGCCTTTCCGCCAGCGCCGCGGCACGCGGCTGCTCGCTCATGACGGCCATTAGCGGCAACGACCCCGCTAAGGAAGCGGAGTCGCTCACCAGACTTATCGATGCCGGCGTGGACGGCCTGGTCGTCAACACCTGCGGAGGCAATGACGAGGCGATCGCCGCGGCAGCGGGACGTCTGCCCGTCGTGCTGCTCGACCGCGACGTTGCCGACGGCGGTGTTGACCTGGTGACATCTAACAACCGTGAGCTGGTCGCCGGCTTGGTAGACGCCTTGGCAGCTGCGGGCAGCGAGCGTCTGTGCCTGCTCACCGAGGCAAGCGACGATAGCCCCGTGCGTCGAGAGCGCGCCGAGGCCTTTGCCGACGAGCTTTCGCGCCGCGGCCTTGCGGGCGAGGTCGTCACCCTGGCCGACGGTGGCGCCACGGGCGTTGGCCGTTTGGACAAGACCATCCGCGACTACGCGGGCAAAAGGCTCGGCCTTATCGCCGTCAACGGCCTGGTTTTCCTGCGTCTGACCGAGGCGCTGGCGCAGCTTGGTCCCTCGCTGCCGGCGGGGCTCAAGATCGCGACGTTTGACGACTACCCCTGGAACCATGTGCTCTTTGGCGGCGTCACCACGGCCGCGCAGGACACCCTCACCATTGCCGAGCGCGTAGTCGAGCGCCTTTCCGAGCGCATCGACGTCGTTACCACCACCGTGGGCGAGGCCGCAAAGCTGGCGCCCAAACGCATCGAGATCCCCGGCCACATCGAACACCGCGCATCAACCTCGCGCTAACCGCTCGTTCGCAACGGCCTGTTCGCACACGTTTTTTGAGCGCTTGATACGCTTTAACCCTGCGGAAACATTTTTCTGCGATAGTATCTGCGATATAGACCAGTCGAAACCCGCCCGAAAGAAAGGGGAGCGACATGAACCAGCAGAACATCGATTACGTACTCCGCTCCGTAGAGCAGCGTGACATCCGCTTTGTGCGTCTGTGGTTTGTCGACATTCTCGGCCGCCTCAAGAACTTTGCCATTAGCCCCGAGGACCTCGAGGTCGCTTTTGAGGAGGGCATTGGCTTTGACGGCTCCGCCATCGAGGGTTTTGCCACGCCCGAGGAAGCCGATATGCTGGCATTTCCCGATGCTTCGACCTTCCAGATCCTGCCGTGGCGCCCGAGCCACAACGGCGTTGCCCGTGTGTTCTGCGACGTGTGCACTCCCGATCGCAAGCCGTTCGCCGGCGACCCGCGCGATGCCCTGCGCCGCATGTTCCGCAAGGCCGAGAAGGCTGGCTATCTGCTCAACGTGGGCGCCGAGCTGGAGTATTACTACTTCCCCGACGAGCACACGCCCGAGCCGCTCGACAACGTGGGCTACTTCGATCTTTCGGTGAGCGATGCCGCTCGCGACCTGCGCCGCAACACGGTCCTCACGCTCGAGAAGATGTCCGTGCCCGTGGAGTACACCTTCCACGCCGCCGGCCGCTCGCAGCACGGCATGAGCCTGCGCCACGCCGAGGCCCTGAGCATGTCCGACGCCATCACCACGGCCAAACTCATCATTAAGCAGCAGGCCTACGAGAGCGGTTGCCACGCCTCCTTTATGCCCAAGCCGTTGGCGGGCGAGGACGGCAGCGCTATGTTTTTGCATCAGTCGCTGTTCGACCACGACGGCAACAACGTCTTTTGGGGCGAGGACGACGAGAAGTACCACCTCTCCGATATCGCCAAGCACTACATGGCCGGCATCTTGGCGCACGCGCGCGAGATCAGCGCCATCACCAACCCCACGGTAAACTCGTACAAGCGCATCACCACGGGCGGCGACTCCGTGCCGCAGTACGCCACGTGGGGCCTGCGCAACCGCGCGAGCATGGTCCGCATCCCGGTCTACAAGCCCGGCAAGCAGCTGTCCACGCGCATCGAGCTGCGCAGCCCCGACCCCATGGCCAACCCGTACCTGGTCAACGCCGTCACGCTGGCGGCTGGTCTGGACGGCATCGAGCGCAAACTGGAGCTCCCGCCCGAGGCAACGGCCGAGACGCTCAAGCTTACCGACCGTCAGATGGTCGAGGCCGGCTACACGCCGCTGCCGCGTTCGCTCAAAGAGGCGCTCGACGTGTTTGAGGACTCGCAGTTTATGAAGGATGCCCTCGGCGAGCACATCCACAGCTTCTTCCTCAAAAAGAAGCGCGACGAGTGGCATAAGTTTGAGTCCACGATCACCGAGTGGGAGATCAAGCACTACCTGGCGAACTCCTAATGGCGCTGGCTTGTTCCAGTACGATTGAGCTCATTTCTTTGGAGGCCGATATGTCCGAAAAGAGTGCCCTGTTCATGGCGCGCACGACGCGCTTCCACGAGTTTGCCCGCAGTTTGACGACCACCCTGGGTGTCGAGGTGAGCCTGGCAACCCCCGATTCGCCGACTGCGGCGCACGACTTTGACCTGCTGATCCTCGATTCCGATGGCATCCGCAGCGACCGCATCGATCAGATTGCCAAGTGGCTTGACGATCGCGGCGGCGTCCCCATGTTGGTGATCGTCGACGACGAGGCGCTCGGCACCCTGCGTCTGCCCAATCACGCGCATGCCGACTTTGTATGCCCCACGGCGACGCCCAACGAGCTCAAGGCTCGCGCGCAGCGCCTGATGGGCGAGGAGGAGACCGTCACCGCCGACGATGTGCTCAATATCGATAACCTCGAGATCAACCTGGCAACCTATCAGGTGACGCTCGATAACGAGCCCATCGACCTGACGCTGATGGAGTACTCGCTGCTGAGCTTTTTGGCGACGCACCCCAACCGCGCCTACAGCCGCGAGGTGCTGCTGCACCGCGTGTGGGGCTTTGAGTACTGCGGCGGCACGCGCACCGTCGACGTGCACATTCGACGCATCCGCTCCAAGGTGGGTCCGCAGATCGCGGCGCACATCACCACCGTCCGCGGCGTGGGCTATCTGTTTAAGGACTAGCTTTCCACCACAAAGGGGACAGGCACTTTTGTGGTGGTTTCGCCGCATGCGTGGATTCCTTTCGGGTTTGCGGCAGAACTTAAGCCTTCCTAAAAGATTACGTTCTCATACACGTGCACCCGCATATTGGGGTACAACTCAACGTGAACAATGATGGCCCGCCACATGTTTGGCGGGCCTTTGGTTATTTGACGAAAGGATCGCAGCTATGAGCGAGAACGATTCCCAGCGTCCCCAGGACGCGGGCAACGCCGGCGAGACCCAGCAGCAGCCGCGTGTGCAGGTGGAGTCGACGCCTGCCGGCAGCAACATTCCCTACGTGCAGGCCTACGACACGCAGACCGGCAAGCCGCTGGGCGGTGCGCAGGTCGTGAACAAGCACACGGTGGTCAAGACCAAGACCAAAAAGCTGCCGATCTTTATTACAGCGCTTGCCGGCTGCGCCTGCGGAGCCTTGCTGGTCATTGCGCTCATTATGAGCGGCACGCTCGATATCGGTGGCGGCAAGAATGCCGTGACGGCGGGCGCTTCGGGTTCATCGACGCAAAAGATCACGATTGACTCCGAGGACACCACGCTGGCCGAGGCCGTTTCTGCCAAGGCCCTGCCCTCCGTGGTTTCCATCACCGCCACTTCGAGCGGTAGCCAGAATGGCTCGCTTTCGCAGTCTGCTGACGAGTCGGATAGCTCGGGCAGCGTCGGTTCGGGCGTTGTGCTTGATACCGAGGGTCACATCCTCACCAACAACCACGTGGTCGACGGCTACGACCAGTACGTGGTGACCATGGACGACGGCACCACCTACGAGGCCGAGTTCGTGGGCAACGATGCTTCGAGCGACCTGGCCGTCATCAAGCTCAAGGACGCCGACGCCTCCAAGCTCACGCCGATCGAGATCGGCGACTCCTCCAAGCTCAACGTGGGCGAGTGGGTTATGGCGATCGGCTCGCCGTTCGGCAACGAGCAGTCTGTCTCCACGGGCATTGTGTCGGCGCTGTATCGCTCCACGGCCATGAGCTCTACCAGCGGTAACACCATCTATGCCAACATGATCCAGACCGATGCCGCCATCAACCCGGGCAACTCCGGCGGCGCGCTCGTCAACGACAATGGCGAGCTGGTGGGTATCAACTCGCTCATCGAGAGCTACTCGGGCTCCAGCTCGGGTGTGGGTTTTGCCATTCCGGTCAACTACGCCAAGAACATTGCCGACCAGATCATCGACGGCAAGACGCCGGTGCATCCGTACATGGGCGCTACGCTTTCGAGCGTCAATGCACTTAATGCCCGCACCAACAAGTTGAGCACCGATAGCGGCGCCTATGTGGCGAGCGTCGTTGAGGATGGCCCTGCTGCCAAGGCCGGCATTCAGGAGGGCGACGTCATTACCAAGCTGGGTGACGACGAGATCACGAGCGCCGATGGCTTGATCATCGCACTGCGCAGCCACGAGGTGGGCGAGAAGGTCGAGATCACGCTTATGCGCGGCAAGGAAGAGAAGAAGGTCACCGTCGAGCTGGGCTCCGATGAGGAGCTGCAGAACCAGCAGCAGGACGACAGTTCGACCGACACCGGCAACGGCGGTATTACCGACGAGCAGCTGCGCCAGTATCTGGAGGAGCTGCTGGGCCAGCAGGGCCAGGGCCAGGGCTACGGTCAGGGTTACTAACGAGCCGTATCGCACATATCGAAGCTAGAGGGGCTGTTCCGCCAGCGCGGGACGGCCCCTCTTTTCTTATTGATCCGTTGGGGACGGAGGAAAACGGATCACTTGTGGCTGGCAAGAGGCTTGTTTCGGTATGGTCTGGACAGTTAGTTCAGATACGTATAAATCTGGGACAGCTTGGGATGCGTTTTGAGCAATTTTTGATTGGGATGGGGCTCGAATTGGTGTTTGGAAGGGAGAGTGGGACGTTTACATGGTCTCGAGGAGCCAAAATTAGTTGAAACAGGGGTGTTCGTGCCTGATTCAGCTCTATGATTTATACGTATCTGAACTAACTGTCCACCCCAGTCTGGCGGCTGCCGATTCGGTGCGGTTCGAGACCGCTATTCGGCCTCATTGCGACCGGTGGTACTCTAGTATCCATTTGAAATCGAGCGAAGGAGTGCCGCTATGGAGCAATCGAGCCTGTTTGGTGACGGCGTGGACATCGATACCGAAACGCCCGCGAGCACGGATGCCGCTGCACCGGCCGATGCCCGTGCCCAGGCGGCAGCGCGTGCGGCCGAGCTGCGCCACGAGCTCGATTACCACGCCTATCGCTACTACATGCTCGACGCGCCCGAGATCACGGATGCCGCATTCGACAAAATGCTCGTTGAACTGCAGGAAATCGAGGCTGCCTACTCCGATTTGGTGACGCCCGACAGCTATACCCAGCGCGTGGGCGGGTACGTGAGCGAGCAGTTTACGCCGGTCACGCACATGGCGCGCATGTATTCCATGGACGATGCCATGGATCTGGACGAGCTCGACGCGTGGCTCCAGCGCACCGAGGATGCGCTCGGTGCCGGTAGCGTCACCTATACCTGCGAGCTTAAGATCGACGGTCTGGGCGTGGCGCTTACCTACCAAAACGGCACCTTCGTACGCGCTGCCACGCGCGGCGACGGCACCACGGGCGAGGACGTGTCGCTTAACGTGCGTACCATCAAGGATGTGCCCATGCACCTGTCCGAGCCGGCGCTCGCCCACATGGGTGCCGACCGCGAACGTACCATCGAAGTACGCGGCGAGGTCTACATGCCTAAGGGCAGCTTTGTGCGCCTGAACGACGAGGCCGATGCCGAGGGACGCGACCCCTTCGCCAACCCGCGCAACGCCGCCGCCGGCAGCCTGCGCCAAAAGGATCCCAAGGTCACGGCGCGCCGCGACCTGGCTACCTTTATCTACGCCATCGCCGATACCGACCCGCTGCACGTCCACAGCCAGCGTGAGTTCCTCGATTGGCTGCGCAGCGCCGGCTTTAGCGTCAACCCCAACGTGGCCCGTTGTGCCACGCCCACCGAGGTCCACGAGTTCTGTGCCCAGGCGCTCGAGCACCGCGGTGACCTGGACTACGACATCGACGGCGTGGTCGTAAAGGTCGATAGCTTCCAGCAGCAGCTCGACCTGGGCTTTACCGCCCGCGCGCCGCGCTGGGCCATTGCCTTTAAGTTCCCGCCCGAGGAAAAGCAGACCGTCCTGCGCGAGATTCGCATCCAGGTGGGCCGCACCGGTGTGCTCACACCGGTCGCCGAGTTCGACCCGGTGACGGTTGCCGGCTCCACCATCGCGCGCGCCACGCTGCATAACATCGACGAGATTCGCCGCAAAAACGTGCGCGAGGGCGACACTATCATCGTGCACAAGGCAGGCGACGTAATCCCGGAGGTCGTGGGCCCGGTGCTCGACAAGCGCCCGGCCGATTCGGTTGACTGGCATATGCCCGAGGTCTGCCCCGTGTGCGGCAGCCCCGTGGTCCACGAGGACGGTGAGGTTGCCTACCGCTGCGTCTCCATCGATTGCCCCGCGCAGCTCAAGGAGCGCCTGCTCCACTGGGTGAGCCGCGGCTGCATGGACGTCGACGGCCTGGGCGATGAGATTGTCGACAAGATGATCGCCGCCGGGCTGATTCACGACGTCGCGGACTTCTACCAGCTCACGGTCGATGATATCGCCGGCCTGGACACGGGCCGCGTGTACGCCAGTTCCAACAGCAAAAAGGGTGTCAAGAAGGGCGACCCCATCCCGGTGGGCCTCAAGACGGCCGAGAAAATCATCGCCGAGCTCAACAAGTCCAAGAGCCAGCCGCTCGGTCGCGTGCTGTTTGCCCTGGGCATCCGCCACGTGGGCAAGAGTGTGGGCGAGGTCATCGCCGAGCGATTCCTGTCGATTGACAAGCTCATCTTGGCGAGCGAAGAGGACATCGCCGAGTGCGAGGGCATCGGTCCCAAGATTGCGGCGAGCGTCAAGCAGTTCCTGGCCGTGCCCGAGAACCTTGCCGTGCTGGAACGTCTGCGCCAGGCGGGTCTGTCACTCGAGGTCGACCTGGGCGCCGCGCACGCGCAAGCCGCAGCCGACGCTGGCGTGGCGGGCGAGCTCGCCGACGCACAGCCGCTCGCGGGTCTGACCTTCGTGCTCACCGGTACGCTCGTCAACCGCACGCGCGACGAGGCAGGCGCGGCGCTCAAGGTGCTCGGCGCCAAGGTTTCGGGTAGTGTTTCAAAGAAGACGAGCTATCTGGTCGCCGGCCCCAAAGCGGGCTCCAAGCTCACCAAGGCCGAGCAGCTGGGCGTACCCGTGCTGGACGAGGACGCACTCGAGCAGATCTTAGCTACTGGTCAGGTGCCGGAGGCGTAATGGATATAGAGAATCGCAATTGCTCGCAGGCGGAAGGGCGCACGAAGCACGCCCAAGGGCAGGCAAAAGAGCACCTGATGGCGCGAATTCGCATTGCGGAACGTGAGCGCTTGGCAGGTGCGTCTCGCGATGCTTTTGAGGCGTTGACCGAGCTAGAGACGAGGTTCGGTCTAGCCTAGCGATACGGGCACCGTGATTTGCGTCACGTAGGTCGCCGGGTCGTCGCTGATGATGTCGTCGATCAGGGCGATCTCGCGTTGTCCCGCTACGCCATCAACTTGTCAAAAGCCCCGCGCCGGTTGAGCACGGTAAACGCGACGACACAGATGGCTGCCGACAAAATCGATCCGCACGGCGACGCGATGCCCATGGGAAACAGCGTGTCGGAATAGGCGTTCGACAGCAGCCACGCACCGGGTACGCGAATGAGCGCCACGGCCAGCACGTTGTGCGCAAAGCCGATGTAGCTCTTGCCGTATGCAGCGAAAAAGCCGCTAAAGCAAATGTGGATGCCGGCAAAGATTGCGTCGAAAATGTAGCTGCGCATATAGCCGGTACCGGCGGCGACTACTGCGGCGTCCTTGGCAAAAAAGCCGATAAACGCCGGTGCCACCAGCCACATCAGCACCGTGATCAGGCAACCGTACACTACCGAGATGGTCATGGCGTCTTTGAGCACCTGACGTGCGCGGTCGCCCTTGCCCGCGCCGGCATTTTGCGCCGTGAGCGCGCTGACGGTGGCGCCCATGGAACTCGGCACAATGAACAAAAAGCTGATCATCTTCTCGACCAGGCCCACGGCGGCGGCGTCGACGAGCCCTCGGTGGTTGGCGATGACGGTGATAAACATAAACGCCACCTGGATGCAGCCGTCCTGCACGGCCACAGGCACGCCGATCTTAAGAATGCTGCCGAGCACCTCGGGCTGGGGGCGCAGGTCGCTGCGCTTAACGTGGATGTTCGTGCGGCGGCTCTTGAGCCACACGAGCGCGAGGGCAACGCTGGCCGTCTGGGCGGTTACCGTGCCGAGCGCCGCGCCCACGGGGCCGAGTCCCATGTGGCCGATAAACAGAAAGTCGAGCGCGATGTTGATGATGCACGCCACGCCGATCACGTACATGGGCGAGCGCGAATCGCCCAGCCCGCGAAAGATGGCCGAGAGGATGTTGTATGCGGCGATAAACGGAATGCCCATAAAGCAGATACGCAGGTAGGCGGCGGTGCCTTCGACTGCCTCGGCCGGCGTGCCAATGAGTGCCACGATCTGCGGGCACAGCGCAAGCAGGACAGCGGCCAGCACTACCGAGACACCCATAAAGAGCGTGATGGTGTTGCCGATGGCGGTCTCGGCGCGATCGAAGCGACGCGAGCCCACGGCGTGGCCGACGATGACCGTCGTTCCCATGGCCAGACCAACGAGCGTCACGGTAATGATATAGAGCGTCTGCGCGCCATTGCCCACGGCGGTGATGCCGGCGGCGCCGCTAAACTGCCCCATCATGTACAGGTCGGCCATGCCGTAGAGCATCTGCAAAAAGTACGAGAGCATATAGGGCAGGGCAAAGACCGCGATGGTCTTAAGGACATTGCCGCGTGTGAGGTCGTGTTCCATGGGCGGGGCTTTCTGGCTTGGTTCGTTTAGCTACCAGTGTAGTGAAAACCCTACAACGATTGTAGAGTCAAGCTTTGTGTTGACGCCGGAGCGAAAAAAGTCTCGCGCACCATTATTCCGAGTGAATATGGACACACATCACGAGAACTCGCCGCCGGCGCTAACCTTGCAGAAAACGATTTCGGAATACTTGACACCATTATTCGGCGCGCAATAATACGTGCGTTTGCGAACAACGTTTGATGGGGGTTGAACCTGCGTGCGCAATCTCAAAATACTGTTTTCCTATCTAGGGGCATACCGTCGCGATGCCATCCTCGGCGTGTTCTTTGTGTCGGTCGAGACGGTGCTCGAGCTGTTTATCCCAGTCATCATGGCCAACATCATCGATGTGGGCGTGCCTGCGGGTGATATCAACTACATGCTGCTGCAGGGCGCGTACATGTTGGTGTGCGCTGCGCTTTCGTTGGTACTGGGCTTGGGTTATGCCTGCACGTCCGCCCGCGTTGCCTCGGGCCTAGGCGCTAACCTGCGCGAGGCCGAGTACAAAAAGATTCAAACGCTCGCCTTTGGCAACCTGGACAACTACGACGCCAGCTCGCTCGTCACCCGCATGACCACGGACATCACCGTTATCCAAAATGCTGTGGGCAACGGCTCTCGCCCTATGGTGCGCGGCCCGGTGACGCTTATCGTCGGCCTTATCTACGCGCTGATGCTGTCGCGCCCGCTCGCCACCGTCTTTGCGATCATCTTGCCCGTGCTGGCAATCGTACTGGGCGTCATCACCTATCGCGTCAGTCCGCTCTACCGCCAACTCCAGACCTCGATGGACCACCTCAACGGCGTGGTACAGGAGGACCTCACTGCCGTGCGTGCCGTCAAGGCCTACGTTCGTACCGAGCACGAGGAGGCCAAGTTCGACACCGTCAATACCGAGCTCGCCGGCACGGCGACAAAGACCTTTGGCAGCGCGGTGCTCAACCTGCCGGTGTTTCAGCTGTCGATGTACGTGGCTGCGCTCTCTATCCTGTGGATTGGCGGCCGCATGATTCTCGCCGGCAAGCTGGGCGTGGGCTCGCTCACGGGCTTTATGAGCTACGTGCTGCTGATCATGAACTCGCTCATGATGATTTCCAACGTGTTTTTGCTGCTCACGCGCGCTCTCACGAGTGTGGGCCGTATCGCAGAGGTGCTCGATGAGGAGCCCTTTATCGCCAACCCTGCGGGAGACCTCGCGACTGCGGCACCAGCGGACGGCAGTATCGAGTTTCGCGACGTTTCCTTTAAATACCGCGCGGATGCAGCCGAGGATGTGCTCGAGCATATCGACCTTCGCATCGAGAGCGGCTCGACGGTGGGCATCCTCGGCGGCACGGGCTCGGGCAAGAGCTCACTTGTGCAGCTGATTGCGCGCCTGTACGACGCCACCGAAGGCGCCGTGCTTGTGGGCGGACGCGACGTGCGCGACTACGACCTCGCCGCCTTGCGCGACGCTGTGGGCATTGTGCTGCAAAAGAATGTGCTGTTCACGGGCACCGTGCGCGAGAACCTGCAGTGGGGCAATCCGCAGGCGTCGGACGATGAGCTCCTCGCGGCTTGCCGCGCGGCGTGCGTGGACGAGTTCCTTGATCGCATCGGCGGGCTGGACGGCGAGTTGGGCCAAGGCGGCGCCGGTGTCTCGGGTGGCCAGAAGCAACGTCTGTGCATCGCGCGCACGCTGCTCAAGCATCCGCGCGTGCTCATTTTTGATGACTCCACCAGCGCGGTCGATATGGCGACCGACGCTAAGATTCGCGAGCACATCGCCCGGATTTCCGATACGACCGTGCTCATCATCGCCCAGCGCATCGCGAGCGTCATGGATGCCGATCGCATTGTGGTGCTGGACGACGGTCGCGTCCACGGCGTGGGCACGCACGAGGAACTGCTGGCGGGCGACAACATATACCAGGAGATTTACGCCTCGCAGATGGAGTGTGCGGGGAACGCGTGCACCGGCGACGGCAGCGATGATGACTGCGCGAAGGATCCGTTTTCCTCCGTCGCATGCGGATCACCCTTGGAAGGGGGTGAGCGCCATGCCTAAGACCGCAGCCCAAGCACGCCCGGCCGACCTCAAGCGCACTGTACGCCGCTTGCTTTCCTACATGGGGCATGCCAAGTTCTCGTTGCTCGCGGTGGGCGTGCTCGCCTCCGTCGCCGCCATCGCGAGCCTCGCCGGCACCTACATGGTGCGCCCCATCGTTAACGGCTTGGCTACGGGCGGGGAGGAACTGCTCGCCAAGCAGGTCATCCTGACGGCGATCATCTACGCCGCGGGCGTGCTCTCGGCCTTGGGTTACTCGCAGATCATGGTGCGCGCGGCCCAGCGCGTGGTGTCCGATATTCGCCGCGACTTGTTCGCGCACATCCAGACGCTGCCGCTCAGTTATTTTGACGGCACGCGCTCGGGTGACATCATGAGCTTTTTCACCAATGACGTCGACACCGTCTCCGAGGCGCTCAACAACAGCTTTGCCAACGTGATTCAGGCCGCCATTCAGGTTGTGGGCACCACGGCCATGCTCATCATCCTTAACTGGCAGCTCACGATTATCACACTCGTGTGCGATGCGGCCATTGTGCTGTATGCGCGCTATTCGGGCGCGCGCTCTAAGCGCTTCTTTGCCGCCCAGCAGGCATCGCTTGGCGACCTGGACGGATATATCGAAGAGATGGTCTCGGGTCAAAAGGTCATCAAGGTCTTTAACCGTGAGGCGGCGAATGTCGCCGGCTTTGCCTGCCGCAACGACGAGCTTCGCCGCACCGGCACCGCCGCCGTGAGCTATGCCAACTCCATGGTGCCCATGACTGTCGTGATTGGCTACGTCAACTATGCCATCGTCGCCGTGGCGGGCGGCATGCTCTGCATCAAGGGGCTCGCCGACGTAGGTGCGCTCGCGAGCTACCTGGTCTTTGTGCGCCAGGCCGCCATGCCCATCAACCAGTTTACGCAGCTCGGCAACTTCTTGCTCAACGCGTTGGCCGGTGCCGAGCGCCTGTTTGCCGCCATGGACCTTGAGCCCGAGGTGGACGAGGGCTGCGTGGAGCTGGTGCAGACGGGCGACGCCGCGTGGGCGTGGAAGATTCCCGAGGGCCAGGGCGTGGGCGCGTACGGGCATTTGCATGATGTGGCAGCCGTTGATGAGTCGGGCCGCGCGGTGGCTGCCGACGGCACCGAGCTCACGTGCGGCTTGGTCCCGCTTGCCGGCGACGTGCGCTTCCATGCCGTGGATTTTTCCTACGTGCCTGGCACCCGCGTGCTCACGGACCTCAACCTGTTTGCCAAGCCGGGGCAAAAGATTGCGTTTGTGGGCTCGACGGGCGCCGGAAAGACGACCATTACCAACCTCATCAACCGCTTCTACGAGGTCGATGACGGCGAGATCACGTACGACGGCATCGACGTCAAGCACATTGCCAAGGCCAGCCTGCGTGGGTCGCTCGGCATTGTGCTGCAGGACACGCACCTGTTTAGCGGCACCATTGCGCAGAACATCCGCTTTGGCAAGCTCGACGCGACCGACGAGGAGGTACGCGCCGCTGCCGAGGCCGCCTGCGCCGACTCGTTTATCCGCCGTCTGCCGCGGGGCTACGACACACCGGTCACGGCCGACGGCGCCAACCTGTCGCAGGGTCAGCGTCAGCTGCTCGCCATCGCACGCGTGGCCGTCGCCGATCCGCCGGTGCTCATCCTGGACGAGGCCACGAGCTCCATTGACACGCGTACCGAAAAGCTCATCGAGCGCGGTATGGACCGCATCATGCGCGGTCGCACCACGTTTATGATCGCGCACCGCCTGTCCACTGTCCGCGACGCCGACGCCATCATGGTCCTCGAACACGGCCGCATCATCGAGCGCGGCACGCACGAAGAGCTACTCGCCCAGCACGGCGAGTACTGGCAGCTGGCGCATGGCTTAAAAGAGCTGGATTAACCCGTTCGAGCACGATACTTTGACCCCTCCGCGCCCCTCACCCCGCCTCAAACCATCACAACATTCGACACTTTTTGCCAAAATCGGGAAAAGCATCGAATGTTGTGATGGTTTTTCTGCCGCTCGACCGGGTGGAATCGCTTTCTTGCGCACGAAGGTGTGCAGACCCGTGGGCAGGGGAATAAGGTTGGTTATCCGACTCCATTGGAGGGCTCATGGACCTGCCGATCGTCCTGTCCCATAAGACTGCCTGGCTGTACCACAACGTGGCGCGCCCGTCCGAGCCGCTCTCGCGAGCAAGCAGCCTATACGATGAGGACTCGCTTGCTAACGAGGCGGAGCCGACCGCGAGCCTGCCCAAATTGGGGCTCGATGCCAAGGGGCTGAGGGCTTCAACGGCTGTCGGGATTGTTACCGACTATCTGGTTTCGCTCGGTATTTCACGAGAAGAGCTCGATCATATCGATACACTCGTCAACTTCGATTTTGAGCGCTCGACGCCGGCTGGATTTAGGTGCCACGTGTTTGGGGCGCCGGTACCTCCAGGCCATCTTATCGAGGTGGCAGAGGGCCTTCTGGTGGTTGATGAGGCCATGTGCTTTGTCCAAGCGGGTTCGTGGATGAGCGAGCCTGAGCAGCTGGAATATGGCTACGAAATCTGTGCCCGATACCATTTGAATCATCTGTCGACAGGCGATTATATCGAGATGGGGCAGAGGTATACCGTTGCCGACTTGATTGCCTATTGCAATGAGAACCGATCTCGCCAGGGGGCTGTGCGCGCGGCCGCCATGCTCAAGCGCGTGCACGATGGCGCGCGATCGCCCATGGAGACGGCCACCGCAATCATGGTCGTAGCAAAACGTTCCCAGGGCGGGCTGGGATACGCCAAGATCGAGCTCAACCATCGGGTCGATGTTCCCAACGAGTTCAAGTATCTCGCAAAGGCCGGGTATTTCGAGATCGACGTATATGCGCCTGCGAGCGGTACGGGGATTGAATATAACGGCTCGGACCATCTTGATAAACAGCGCAGCGCGTCGGATGCGGAGCGTATGACCGTGCTGAGCGCGCTGGGCTTTAGGATGATCGCCCTCACTGGGACTCAGTTTGCCCATCAGCTGCAATTGCATCGGGCGATGAACGCCATCGCGCTCGCTATGGGTCTCAAGTGCGACCGAAGCGAGGTGTTTCAAAAGCGGCAGAACGACCTGCGAGAATTCGTGATTCGACGCTGGGACGGCGGCCTTTAGGGGCGCTTTGGTCCTTCTGCGGGGTGCCGTGGGCAGGCAAACCATCACAACATTCGACGTTTTTTGCCAAAATCGGGAAAAGCATCGAATGTTGTGATGGTTTGTATGCTGAGGATGGGCTTGGGAAGTCCGTCTTGCTCGAAGCGACCTGTCCTGTCGTACGGGTGTCGGCATGATTCTCTCGTGGGGTATTATGTTTTCCGAAGAATAAAACGCCGCGTGAGGGGAGGGCTGCGTGGACGGGCACGTGCAACATGACGGCTTTGGCCGCGACATCAACTACCTGCGCATTGCCGTTACCGACAAGTGCAATTTCCGCTGCATCTATTGCATGCCGGCCGATGGTGTGGCGCCCCGCGCACACGACGAGTTGCTCAGCGCCGAGGAAATCGCCCGCTTTGTGCGCTTGGTGGCGGGGGAGGGCATTCGCCGCGTGCGCCTGACGGGCGGCGAGCCGCTGGTCAGCCGCCGTATCATCCCGCTCATCCGCGACATCCGCGCGATCCCGCAGATTGAGGACATCTCGCTCACCACCAATGGCGCCCTGCTGCCCAAGCTGGCGCCGCAGCTCAAAGACGCGGGGCTTAACCGCGTCAACATCTCGCTCGACACGCTCGACCCTACGCTCTTTGGAAAGATCACGCGCCTGGGTCGGCTCGAGCAGACCATGGCCGGCATCGATGCAGCGCTGGCTTGGGGCTTTGAGCCTGTTAAGGTCAACTGCGTTGTGGTGCGTCGGCTCAACCAGGATGTGGCGGCTCTCGCGCGGCTGACCGTCGACCACCCCATCCACCTGCGCTTTATCGAATACATGCCCATCGGCGACGAGCGCACGAGCTCGCATTGTGCCGTGGACCCTCACGCGCCCGCGCTCAATCCCGAGTTGTGGGACGCGAGTGACACCGTGCCGAGCGACGAGCTGCGGGCGCGTATCAATGCCGGGGTCGCCGCGACGGGACTGGGCGAGCTCGAGCCGCTCGACATCAACGACGCCCCTGCCGGCGCGGGCCCTGCGCGCTATTGGCACTTTCCGGGCGCGGCGGGAACGGTCGGTTTCATCAGTGCCATGTCCAACCATTTTTGCGCGAACTGCAACCGTCTGCGCCTGACGGCCGATGGCAACGTGCGTCCGTGCCTATTCAGCGATGCCGAGTATTCGGTGCGTGAGGCGCTGCGCCGTGGTGATGATATGCAGGTACTTTCGATTTGGCGCGATGCCGTGGCCCACAAACCGCAGGAACACGCGATAATTGAGGGCACGCAACGATTTATGTCCCAAATCGGAGGATGATCATATGGCCAAGAGCAGGTACGCCGATGCCACCAAGGCCGCTCGCAGGGCCGCGATGTCTGCCCACAAAGTCACGGCTGCGGCGAATGCTGGCAACGCCGGCGCGTCCGCGCAGCCGACTGCCAGCGCTGTCGCCGAGCCCACCCGTGATGCCCGCCGCGACGAGCTTACACACGTGGACGCCAAGGGCGAGGTACGCATGGTCGACGTGTCCGACAAGGCCGAGACCCATCGCATTGCTATCGCCGAGGGCACCATCCTCATGCATCCCGAGACCCAAGCCATGGTGCTGCAGGACCGCGCCAAAAAGGGCGACGTGCTTGCCTGCGCGCGCGTGGCGGGCATTATGGCCATCAAGCGCACGAGCGACATCATCCCCATGTGCCATCCGTTGCTCATTACCAAGAGCAAGTGCGACATTGCGCCCATCGCTGCGGCGGGGACGCCGGCCGAGGACGTGCCCGAGGGCTGGGCGCCGGCGCGCGCGGACGGGCAGGTTGGCTTTCACGTACTGGTCACGGCCGGCGTGACGGGCAAGACGGGTATCGAGATGGAGGCCCTGACCGGTGCGAGTGCCGCGTGCCTAACGATCTACGACATGTGCAAGGCGGTCGATCGCGGCATGGAGATCGTCGACGTTCGCCTGCTGCACAAGGAAGGCGGCCGCTCGGGCGTGTGGGACCGCGCCGAGCGTCAGGCCGCTGCCGTTGAGGCCGTGGCCGCTGACGGTGCCGCGCCCGCGAGCGCACCCGTCGCCGTCGCGCCCGCAGCTCCGGCACCGGCCGTCCCCGCGATCGCGTTTATCGGCTACCAAAACTCGGGCAAGACCACACTTGTCGAGAAGGTCATCGCCGAGCTCACCCGCCGCGGCCTGCGCGTGGGTTCGCTCAAGCATCATGGGCATCACGGCTTTGACATTGATGTGCCCGCTAAGGATACCTGGCGCCATCACCAGGCCGGATCCAAGCACGTGGGGCTCATCTGCGCCACGCGCTGGGCGGAGTACGCCGACACGCGCGAGGAGGACGAGATGCCTGCGCGCGAGCTGCTGTCGCGCTACAACGATGTCGACGTGGTGATCATCGAGGGCTACAAGACCGAGGGTTTCGACAACATCGTCGTCGCGCGCTCCGGTGTCGACCGTCTGCGCGGCAAGAGCTCGCTCGACCTGGTCGACGGTCACACGCTGGCCCTTGCCTGCAACGAGGCCCTGGCGCGCCAGGCCTTCGACGCCGGCTTTGCGACCCGAGCCATCAACATCAACGACGCCCGAGCCATCTGCGATCTTATCCAAGATCACCTTTAAGGGCCGGCTCGCTGCGCTGCCATAACCTGCCAAATAGGGACAGGTTTATTTTGGCAGGTTTTATCTTGGCAAACGTCATATCCACCACAAAGGGGCCAGGCTCCTTTGTGGTGGATTTTGCTTTGGTAGATGTGTGGGGCATGCCTTACAATCTACCAAGTAGTTCATGACGGGCGAAAAACGGAGAGAAGGGGCTTGATGCGTCCTTAGTGTTTCTTGCGAATAGATTGATTTGACAGACGGTGGCGAATGCCCACCGCCGTATTCGTATGAAACAAGGAGTCTCCATGCTCGCCTCTCTTTTCTCAAAGCCTCAATCATCGCTGTCCATGCAGGCCAAGCGCCTGGTGGCGATGCGCTTTCTCATCTACACCGGCTTCCAGACCAGCTACTTTATCGGCGTCATCGGGACGCTCACCTATGCGGACGGCGCTTCGGTCGTCGCGACATCGCTGGCCGTCCTGTTTATGAATGTATTCGTGATCATGGGATCCTTTGCGGGTGGCGCGGCGCTCGACGCCTGGGGTCCGCGCCGCCATTTCTTGCTGAGCATCATCGGCGCTCTCGCAACTGGCGCGGCGATCCTCGTTTTTGGCAGCGCGACCGGAACAGTCCTTGCCGGCGCGGTGCTCCTGGGCTTTGTGATGGGATTCGCCCAGCCCATCGCCACGTCCTATCCGGCGTATCTCACCGACGACCCCGTTGAGCTCAAAGACATCAACTCCGCCATCGCCATGCTCTCAAACGTGAGTATCATCGTTGGCCCCACGCTGGGCGGCTTTGTCGCGGCGGCTGCGCCGTCGCGCGCGGTGTTCGTGCTCATGATGATCTTTACCGTACTGGCGCTCGTCGCCGGTTGGGGCTTTAGGCCGCAGACCAGCCATGTCGCCGGAGATGCGGATGCCGATTCGGCAGAGGAAGGGGAGCGTGCGGGACAAAGCTCCAACCCCAGCACATCCACCCGCGCCACCTTCGCAGCCAGCATCAAGACAGTCTTCACCAACAGCGTCCTCGCGCTACTTTTCTGCATCATTTTTCTTTCGAACTTTGGCTACGGGGCCTTCGATCCGCTCGAGTCGTTTTTCTATCGCGATGTCCTACGCGTCGGCGTTGAGTGGATGGGCTGGCTCTCGTCGGCCTCGGGCGTGGGCGCGGTGCTGGGCGCCGTGGTCGCGCTCCGCTTGCCGCCGCACCTGGTCAACCTTAAAACGCTGCTCGTGGCGCTTATGTCTGTGGGTCTGGGAAGCCTGCTCTATGTGGGGACACCGTACGTGGGTGTGGCCTTTGTCGGCCAGGTCGCCCTGGGCATAGCTTGGGGTGTCGTCAACCCGCTCCACAACACCATCGTGCAAACGACGGCTCCGCTCGAGCAGCTCGGTCGCGTCAACTCGGTCATGGGCTTTGGCAACATGTTCGCCGGCGTGGCCCCTCTGGCGGTTGCACCGTGGCTGGCGGCAACATTTGGCGTACAACGGACACTCGTGGGGGCAGGCATGGTCGTGACGGCGGTTCCCGCGGCGCTGCTGCTGTTTGGACGCCGGCATTTGGATCGTGCCGCAAGGCAGTAAAACCATCACAACATTCGATGAAAATCGCGATTTTGCCGAAAAACATCGAATGTTGTGATGGTTTGCGCCCCGGGCCAGGCCACCCTTCGGGTCTGGTCACCACAAAGGGGCCAGGCACCTTTGTGGTGGTTTTGCTTTGGCAGGCCGCGTCTGCGCCTTGGTATACCATGTACGCCGTTCACAAATGCACCCCACACCGCCGCACAACCCAGAAAGGCCCCCATGGACACCACCTTCAGCCACATCAAAGCCGTGTTCTGCGATATCGACGGCACGCTGCTCACGAGCCAGCACACGGTGTCCCCGCGCACCGTGGCGGCGATCCGCGCCCTGCGCGAGCGCGGCGTGCTCTTTGGTCTGTGCACCGGGCGCGACGCCCACGCGACCGAGGCCATGTACGAGCTCTGGGGCATCGAAGGCCTGGTGGACGTGATGGTGGGCTGCGGTGGCGCCGAGGTCATCGACCGCGCACACGACATCAACGAGCTGAGCTATCCGCTGCCGGGCGAGACCATCGCGCGCATCTGCGAGCACATGGCGGACCTTCCGGCAACGCCCGTCTGCCCCCGAGACGGCGTGTTCTACGTGCCCGAGAGCAACGCGTGCGTCGAGCACCTGTCGCGCGTCGACGGCGTGCCCTACCAGGTGGTCGATTTTGCCGAGCTCTTGCGCGAGCCGCAGCCCAAGGTGATGTTTACCATGGCGCCCGAGGTAATGCCGCGGGTGATTGAGCGGGCGTCGACGTTCGCCGACGCCACCGTCAAGGCGGCGGCTCTGCAAACCACGCAGCGGCTCTACGAGTTCATGGATCCGCGCGTGTCCAAGACGCGCGGCCTTGTGCGCGTGGCGGAACTCAACGACATGGAGCTCCAGGACATCTGCGTGTTTGGCGATGCGGACAACGACACCTGCATGGTGGCTGACGCCGGCGTGGGCGTGGCCATGGCAAATGGCAGCGATGCCACCCGTGCCGCCGCCGATTTTGTAACCGCCAGCAACGACAAAGACGGCATCGCGATCTTTATCGAGGAACATCTGCTGTAGCGCCGGGGGAGAACCACCGCAAAGGGGGCAGGCTCCTTTGCGGTGCCCTTAGGCGATTTGGGCGAATTGATGCCTAAAATCTGCGCGAAAATTCAAATATGGTTGTCTGAACATTACGCTTGTAACTACCGATGAGTTAAAGATATTCCCAGCAATTTAGTAGTCTATTCCTCCCGGTTAATGACCTACCGTTCACGGTTGATTTTCGACCGTTCACAGGAAGCATGCTCTTGAGCAAAATGTTGTGCAAATAAATAAAATGCTATTAAAAAATGATAACTAGCTTAATTACCAGTAGAAATAGATATTTCATAGCGAATAAACGAAGGTTAATCCGAGCAAATGTCAAGAGAATTGAGAATTCGCTACAAAACTATCGGTATTTTTGCTTAGATGTTCAAACAATCGTTACAATATGTACTACAAGCGTGCGCAATTACAGATTGCGCAGATGCGTTTGATAGTGAAAGAGCAAGATCGCGGTCTCTTGGGGAGGAGACATCGATGGAAGCGAATTCAGAAAAAACTAAGCAGAGTAAAAAAGCGACGCGCCGTGTACTGGCAGGCGTTTTGTGCGGAGCCTCCGTGTTGAGCCTGGTACTGTCGCTCGTCATGCCTCCAATCTCGCAGGCCATTGCCAACGATGATCAGATGGTTTCTACCGAGAAAACTGTGATGGGGGGGTTCCTCAAGTGAGTCTACTGATGTAGAAAACACCACTAACGGGTATGCCGAAAACCAGGATAGCGACGAGACCGAGGGCGACGAAGCCGACCCTTCAAATAGTGCTGAGCAGGCTCAGAGTGCGAATGCGGCTTCAGCGAGAGCGACGGCCACCGTGGGGCCGGGTATTTACGTTCCCACGTCTATCGGTATCGGCACGAATATCGGTTCCTCCACCCCCGATCCCGGCGTTGCCACATTCGTTGGAAGGGACATGTACGTAGGAGGCAAGCCTGCGGACCCCTCCTACCTCACACGCGACAACGTTGCAGGTTCATATGCCGTCGAGGCCGAGGGCCTTACCGTCGTGCAGGGTAAGCTTGCGCTCAATCCCCTCAAGGAGAGCTGGCCTTACACGGATGGTAAGAACAATACGTCTGGCGCGGGATTTCGCTTCGGTACCGTTGGCTTTGGTGCGCAGTTTCGTCCTTCTGCGGGCAGCGTCGTTCTTGCGGTTGCGGGCCTGAGTAACGCGACCTCTATCAACGAAATCCAGGTTGGTACAAACGAGCCCGCCTCGGCGACCGTTGGTGCCTGGAATAAGGGCGCCTGGGTTGGTAGGCAAAAGAGATCACATAACGCTGAAGCCATTGGCTACGACTATACCGCGGCAATCGCGGGAAACCGTACAACCTGGATGAACAACGCCGATCGCCAGTCTGTCGTGAAGATGCAGGGCAACTGGTCTGACGATGGCCTGTTCTCGGGCAACGATGATGGCGCGAGCATCATGTCGAGCATCAACGGTAAGAATTACACCAATTTCCTGGAGTCCGAAGTAAAGGCGAAGATCTCCGAGCCTCTCGCAAAGCTTAAACCCACCGGGAGTTGTACGGTCGATGTTGCCGAGGAGAATTCCAACTACACCATTGCAAAGTACAACAAAGACAGTAGGGCGACGTACGGCCTCAAGTTCGACAACTCCATTAAGAAGTTTAACCGCAAGACGAGTTACACCGATGTAACCGGCAACAGCGTTTCCGGCGAGGTGACCCTTGTCAACAACGAGAAGCTCATCACGTTTACCGGCGATGCGGACGATAGCGGCAAGGGCTCTTCGCTTCAAGTCTTTAACCTGAAGGCGTCGGATCTTACCAACTCCTATGAAGGCACGATCTACCGTGGCGTGGACTTCAGCTTCAATAAAATACCCGTGGGCGCCTCCGTGGTCGTCAACATCATCGGTGAAGAGGGGACCCCGGTTGAGTTCAACACCGGCTGGCGCTTCTGGTGGAATGGTGAGGAAATCTCCCGTGGGTACGAGAGCGGTAGCAACGACAAAACTAAGTCTGAGTACTCCATTGCCGCCCAGAGCATCCTGTGGAATTTCGCAACGGCCAAGCAGGTCACCATCCGAGGTGGTATGGCCCTTGAGGGCATTGGTGGTGACGGGAAGTGGACAGACGACGACCCGGCAGCCGCCATGTTGGGCAGTATCGTTGTTCCCAACGGCAGCTTCGAGGATCACGTGACCACCAACGGGCGTGTTTATGTTGGCGATGACTTCCAGATGTACAACCCCACGGTCGCGTGGAATTTCAGGGATATCGAGGGTGACTCGGCTTCCGTCATCGATATGGATCAGGAGCGTCACAATTTCCCGTGGTCCGGGTCGTATACACCGGACGGCTCTGCCATTGCGTGGAGCAAGGTCGACGCTGCGGACGGCAAGACGCCGCTTTCTGGTTCCTCGTGGGCTATCTATGGTTCTGTCAAGGATGCTGTCGCGGGCGAAAATGCTATTGTGACGGTGACTGACGATGGCGCAAATGATTACGCTTCGGGTGATGGCAAGCTTCAGTTCAACTATTTGAATCGGAAAGCGGATTTAACTGCCGAAATTTCTGATATGAACCCTGCCTTTACCTACTACATCAAAGAGGTGACAGCGCCGGAGGGCTACCAGAAGTCGGACACCATCTACTACGCAACCATGAACAATACCGGCGAGCAGGTGAACTATGTTCAGGGTTATGTGGATACGACGAACAACAACTTGCTGGTTCCGTTCGAGAATAACTCCACGGGTGCCATTCCCAACGCCAGGATCACCGGTACGGTGTCTTGGACCAAGGTGGCGGAGGACGACACAAAACACACTCCTTTGCCTGGTTCTGAGTGGAAGCTCACCAAGAAAAAGGACGCCGATGGTACGGCCGACCAGTCCTGGACCGTGATCGACCGGGAGAGCGACCAGTCGACTTCGAGCGATACCACGTGGGCAGACACCGACACCGCGCCTGGCAAGTTCACGCTCGAGGGTCTGCTGCCGGGTACGTACACGCTTGTTGAGACCCAGGCTCCGTTTGGCTACAACTTGAACACCACGGTTTATGAGTTCACGGTGTCCAACGAGGCCGGTTCCGTCACGTGGACCGAGGGAAAGAGCCCGACGATTGACGGGAACAACGTCTACATTTCCGACGCCCTTACCACTACGTCCGTGAAGATCCCGGTGACCAAATCTGTTCGCAATACGGACTGGCCGAAGGGCGATAAAGACAAATATGTGCCGTTCGAGTTCAGCATCGAGGCTACGGGGGCAAATAAGGATAGCGCACCTAAGCTTGATCCGACGACTATTTCCGTCGCTCCCGCAGCGGGCTCCACCAAGGTCAACGACATCGTGGCATCCTTTGGCGGTATCTCGTTCTCCAAAAAGCACCTCGCCAAGATCGGCGATTCGAACCCGACTGGCGCCAAGACCTACACCTACACGGTGAAGGAGGTCGCGCCTACCACCGGTGCCATCGACAAGCTTCGCTACTCCAAGGCCGAGTACCAGGTGGCCGTCACGGTGAAGGCCGTCATGGATGAGACCACTGGCAAGTACTCCGGCCTCACCACCTCCACCACGGTCACGCAGGTGAAGGACGACATGGGCAACACCGTGAGTAACACCATCGGCAAGGACGCCGCGCCCAACGCCATTCCCGCCTCCACCTTCATCAACACCTACTCCACCTCTTTGCCCCTTTCTGGTATGTCGGGCGTCACTCTGACGTACCTTGCCGGCGCGGCGGTGCTTTGCGCTGCTGCGGCCTGGATGCACATTCGTCGCAAGGCGAATGCGAAGGGGGGTAAGCGTCGTGAATAAGAAAGTTTGCTCCTTCCCGATCTTGTTTGCGCTGCTTGCCCTCCTGATCGGCACCTGCGCGGTTGTGTTCCCCGCATCCGCGCAGGCCGCGCCGACCTCGACCGGTTCCATCACGGTGAGCGGCACCGTGGCGAGCAGCTACGACGCCTACCAGATCTTTAGCGCCAACGTCGTCGACGGCGACAGCGACGCCAAGATCGCCACCGAGCTCGCCTGGGCAAGCGACGCCGTGCGTGACGCCGTCCTGCCCGTGCTGCACAGCGCCGGCATGCCCAATTCCCAGACCACCGCGCAGGAAGCTGCCGAGTGGCTCAACGCCGATTCCCACCTTACGAGCGCGCTGAGCGCACAGCTCGCTCGTTCCCTCCAGAGCTTTGGCGCCGTGTCCGTGGCCCTTAACGCGGGCACGGCGGCCGAGCTGCCCTGCGGCTACTGGCTCATCGTCGCCGACGACGACGCCATTTCCCAGAACGAAGCCGGCACCGCGCCGATCATGGCCCTGGTGGGCGGCAGCGCCGTCACCGTCAAGCCCAAGGCCGCGACGCCCAAGGTCTCCAAGCATGTGCTGGAGGACAGCACCGCCGCCTGGCAGAAGGCCTCCGATGCCACGGTCGCCGACGACCTATACTGGCGCCTCTCGGCCACGATCCCGGCGGGCCTCACGGCCTACGACACCTATACAGTGCGGTTCGTCGACACCATGAGCGCGGGGCTCGACCCCTCTAAGGTCGCCGCGAGCATGCGCGTGTACGTGGCGGCGGGCGCGGACGGCGGCTTCGACGCAGTCTCGGCCGGCAAGGACGGCCGCGCCGGCACCGAGCCCGCGAAGGGCTGGACCGACATCACGGCCCAGTGCGCCACCAAGGTAGCGGCCGACGGCAAGACCTTCACCGTGCGCACCGGCGACCTGATCGCCGCGCTCGGCGGGGCCGACGCCTTCACCGCGGGCGCCCGCGTGGTCGCCGTGTAC
This sequence comes from Coriobacteriaceae bacterium, assembly GCA_025992755.1. Lineage (GTDB taxonomy): Bacteria > Actinomycetota > Coriobacteriia > Coriobacteriales > Coriobacteriaceae > Collinsella. The sequence continues at coordinate 1,773,820 of DAJPGF010000001.1, read as the reverse complement.
AATGCGCCGCTCAACAGCGCGTGCAACCACGGCATCGCGAAGGGCAACCCCAACGAGGTCTACCTGCGCTATCCGCGCTCTCCCTTTGCCGACCAGTCCGGCGACGCCGGCTTCACCCACACGCCGAGCGACGATGCGTGCGCCTACACCTGGGATCTCGCGCTCACCAAGCGCGGCAGCGACGGCGACAAGCCGCTTGCCGGGGCGGTTCTGAGCATCGCCGACGACCGTGGCCGCACACTGGCGGCCGACGGCACGTGGGATGCGGAGGGCAAGGCCACCGTCACCACGGGCGAGGACGGCCGCGTGGCCGTCTCGGGCGTGGACTCGGGCAAGCTGGAGGTCCGCGAGCTCAAGGCGCCCAAGGGCTACACCGCCTTCGAGGGCACACGCTCCGTGACGGTCAAGGCCGAGGGTCTGGACGTCGACCAGGTGGCCGCCGCCAAGCCCAAACTCACCATCACGGCCGAGTCGCCCCTGCGCGCCGACAGCGCGGATGGGTCGACGGGCAGCCTGGAGGCGTCGCTCATCAACACGCCCACTGGCACACCCCCTAGCATTACCACCGGAGGCTTTATGCCCTCGACTGGCGATATGGCAATGTACGCCGCGGCCGCCGCAGCGGTCGCCGGAGCCGCGCTCATCGTGGTCGCGCTCCTGGTCAAGCGGGGAGGTGGCAGCCATAAAGAGTAGCTGGCAGCCCCACAGAGAGCGGGGCGAGACGTAGCGAAGTAGATGCTAAGACACAGACAGACAGATTTAGATCAAATGGAATTCGAGCAGAAAGCAGAGGAAAAGAAGATGAGCATGAGCAAGAACATCGCACGCCTGGCAGTGACGGCAGGCCTCACAGCAGCGCTGAGCTTCGGCGGCGTGATGGCCCCGGTCACGATGGCGTTTGCTGAGGGTACGACGGGCAGCATCACGATCAATAAGGTCAACGACGCCAACAATGACAATACGTTCAAGGCCTACCAGATCTTCAAGGCAAAAGTCGCTGATGAGGGGAGCAAAGGAAAAGTTGCTTCCGATATTAAATGGTCAAGCACGACTATCGGGCCCAAGGTAGTCGCTGCTATTAAAGGATCTGCCAAGTACAAGGAAATCGTGGATGCAGACGGCACTGCGGCGCTTGCGGACGGTGCCACTGCCCCGGTTGTTGCCGAGTGGCTTGCTAAAAATGTGCCGGGTACTTCTGCCAGCTCGGCAACCAGCAGCGAGGGTACGCGCGTTGCTCCCGGTGACGTGCTTTATGAAATTGCAGCTGCGGTTTCAGGCAAGAAGCAAGGTGTTGATGCGGAGACCGCTGCGGGACAACTTACGGCGGGCAATTCGTGGACGCGTCCGGGCGCTAGCGGCGATGGCTATTATCTCTTCGTGTCTGATGGTCTTACGGATCAGACCAAGCCGAATACCGGCACCTCTCCGATTTTTGCGATTGTTGGCGGTGATCCCGTGGTCGTTACCGAGAAGACCAGCATCCCGACGATCAATAAGGAGATCCTTAACGACCGCAATGAGAATAAACAAGACGGCTACACCGCTCAACAGGGGTGGAGTAATTTTGCTGACTCCCAGATGGGTCAGGAAGTGAGCTATAAGCTCACCGGCTCGATTGCGGACAACTACGCCACCTATGATTCCTATGCATACAAGTTTACGGATACCCTTTCGCAGGGCCTTACTTATGATAATAAGTCGCTCGAGGTTTATGCGCTGAATGGTCAGAGCTATACCAAGATAAGTCCGGAAAGCTACACAGTGGTTAATCCTACTGAGGACAATAATAATACTCTGACGGTGAGTTTTAATGATAAGGGATTGAAGTCGGCTACCGCGGCTAAAGAAAGCGACACCCTTACTATCAATGCCAACACTTATATCGTTGTCTTTTACAAGGCCAAACTCAATAGCAAGGCTAACTATGATACTGCCGGTAATACAAACAACGTCTATCTCGAGTACTCCAATAACCCCATGGCCGAAGGCACCGGCAAATCCGAGATCAAGAGCGTGACGGACCACGTCTTCCGTCTCGATGTTACCAAGACCGATAAGGGCTCCGGGAACGTACTCAAGGGAGAAGGTCTCCAGGCGGGCTTTAAGGTTAAGGTTCTCGAAGGTGACGAGGGCACTTTGGATAACAAGTGGCTTGGTGAAAACGGCGAGATTGTCGACGAGGGCCAGGCATATGAGTTCATGACGGGACTCAATGACGGCAAGGTCTATATTCCCGGCCTTGACACCGGTAAGTACCAGATTACTGAGACCACTACACCCACTGGCTACAACACCGTCGCCCCATTTGAAATCACGGTAACTCCGACATACAAGAAAACTGGTGAGTTGGATACGCTTACGGTCAGCTCCAACAATGAGGAGATGACCACCATTGGGGATGCAAATGGCGCAACCATGTCCCTCACGATTAAGAACAAGAAGGGCTCTGGCCTTCCCCTCACCGGTCTCAACGGCGTGACCTTCACTTGGATCGCTGGTGGCGCGGTGCTGTGCATCGGCGTGGCTCACCTCATCCGCAGCCGTAAGCAGGCTGAGGAGTCCGAGCAGGAGTAACGCTCGCTCACCCATCCCTTTGGCAGGTGGGATGTGATGGCCATGAGACTTGCGGACACTTTTCTCGTCCATCCACGTTCTTGCTTTGCCATTCTCTTTTCGGGGCAGACTCCGTACTGGAGTTTGCCCCGTTCTTTTTGGATAACACAGGCAGCCTCCACCGTCCGATGCGGACTCATCCGTCATCGCGTTTCTTGACTCGTATGAAGTTCGGTTTAAGGTCCGTAGGCGCACGCGCGGTGCGGACGGTGAAAGGCATTTGCGCCGCAACAAGCGCAAATAAGAATGCCCGGGGTTCGGAGCCCGGGCATTTAACTAAAGCTGAAAACTAGGCCGCCCGCGCTCTCGTACACTTACGCGGGGTGCGTCGTTTCCTATTGACATTGTATCCCGAATCGCCCCGCCGATCCGGGACATTTTGAAAACTCAAACACGTCGGGCAAACCCGGACAATGCGGCCAGGCTCCGCTGGATGAGGGATCGTGTTTGTAACTATCGAACAAATGTTTGTCAAAATCGAGTTTACCAGCTGTGGACGCATACGCTCGCAGTAAAATACCCTTGCGACGCATCCCGTGCGCGGGCGGCCGACGACTCGATCGGAGGTCCCCAAATGCTGAAATTCCTTAACGCGCTCGCCGCCCTCGCGGCGGTGGGCACGTTCGTCATCGCGTTTCTTGACTCGTATGAGGTTCGGTTTAAGGTCCGTAGGCGCACGCGCGGTGCGGACGGTGGACGGCATTTGCGCCGCAAGCGCAAATAAGAATGCCCGGGGTTAGAGGCCCGGGCATTTAACAAAACCAGAAAACTAGGCCGCCCGCGCTTTCGAACACTTACGCGGGATGCGTCGTTTCCTATTGACATTGTATCCCGAATCGCCCAGCCGATTCGGGACATTTTGAAAACGCAAATGCGGGCCCATACTCGCACTGCGCAATGCTGCTAGGCTGCGTTGTCCGGCGCGGAAGCTCGTAATTCGGCTATTATTTGTTTAGACAACCTAAGTTGTAGAGGAGTGACTGGCGATGGTGCAGGGCGCCAAACATATGAAGAGCAATAACGCCGCGGACAACGGCGGCTCAAGCCCTCAGCCCAAACCTCAGCCCAAGCCCAAGCCCAGGCGCCGCCGCAAGCGACTGCCGCGCTGGGCCGACCGGCTCATCACCATCGTCATCATCCTTATTGGCGTAGGCCTAATGACCTGGCCGTGGATCTTGGACCGGCTCGAGGCCTCGGGCGTGTTCAACCAGATCAGCACCGTGTCCAGCACCGTGGACGCGCTGTCTGCCGAGGAGCGCGAGCGCATCCTGCTCCAGGCGCGCTCCTTTAACGAGCAGCTGGCGGGCGAGGCCACCGAGCTTCCCGCCGACCAGATCGAGCCCTACGCTCAGCAGCTCATCTTTGACCGCGACCCCATGATGAGCTGGGTCGAGATTCCCTCCATCGACGTGAGCATGCCCATCTACCACGGCACGAGCGAAGAAGTCCTCATGGCGGGCGTCGGCCACCTGGAGGGCACGAGCCTACCGGTGGGCGGCACCTCGACGCACTGCGTGCTCACTGCGCATTCGGGCATGCGCAACCTGAGCATGTTCGACGACATCCACTCGCTGGAGCCCGGCGACCTGGTGCTGCTGCACACCATGAACAAGACGCTCGCATACAAGATGGTGGACTCCGAGGTGGTACTGCCCGAGGAGATGGAGTCACTGACCATCGAGCCCGGCGCCGACAAGGTGACGCTTGTCACCTGCACGCCCTACGGCGTGAACGACCATCGCCTGCTGGTGCATTGCGTGCGCACCAAGTACAACAAGAAGGACGTCGACAAGCAAAAGTCGCTGGCCGGCCGTCACTGGGGCAAGCGCGAGTTTGCCGTGCTCATCGTGGTCGTAGCCATTGTGCTGTTGCTGCTGGACATCGTAATCCACGCGGTCCGCAAGCGCCGCAAGGCCAAGGCCTCGGCATAGGACATTCTTCAGAACCGCCACAAAGGGGACAGGCACCTTTGTGGTGGTCGGGGGCTTCCAAACCATCACAACATTCGATGAAAATCGCGATTTTGGCGATAAACGTCGAATGTTGTGATGCTTTTCGTTGCGGGCGTGATGCTTTTCGTTGCGGGCGAGACGGTTTTCGCTATGGACGGTACGGTTTCGCTGCAGAACCGCCAGCCCGCCGCCTGCCAGCCCGCCGCCCTCGTTACGTTTTCGCTGCATTTGGGTAAAGCACCTGCTCCAAGCGGCGTTGGCTTGTATACTAGAGCGGTTTATCTGTTATGCGGAAGGGAGCGCCTATGGCACTCAGCGAGAAAGACGTGCGCGGCATCGCCGAGTACGCAAAGATCGCACTGACCGATGACGAGCTCGCCCAGATGACGTCCTACATGAACGACGCCGTCCAGATGCTCGAGCCCGTCTTGCAATATGACTTGCCCGACGTGGAGCCCACGTTCCATCCTATCGGAAGCCTGTCCAACGTGATGGGCGACGACCTGCGCGAGCCCGAGCGCGACCTGCCGCTCGACGTTGCGCTCGAAAACGCAGGCAGCGCGCGCGACCGCTACTTCCGCGTGCCGTCCATTTTGGGAGAGGGGGAGAGCGAGTAATGGCGCAGAGCTTCGATTCCCTTACCGCCGCCCAGATCGCCGCGGGCGTTGCCGCCGGCGACTTTACCGCTACCGAGGTGGCCCAGGCCTCCCTTGCCGCCATCGAGGCGCGCGAGGGCGGGGTCCAGGCATTCCTGCAGGTGGCGCCCGAGCTTGCACTCGAGGCCGCTGCGCGCGTGGATGCCGACCGTGCCGCAGGCAAGCCGCTGCCCCCGCTCGCGGGCGTGCCGCTGGCCATCAAGGACAACATGAACCTCGTGGGCACGCGCACCACCTGCGCTTCCCGCATGCTCGGAGACTACCAGAGCGTCTACACCGCCACCTGCGTCCAGCGCATGCTCGATGCCGGCTGCCTGCCCATGGGCAAGGCCAACATGGACGAGTTCGCCTTTGGCAGCTCCACCGAGAGCTCGGCGTTCCACCGCACCAACAACCCCTGGGATACCGAGCGCGTGCCCGGCGGCTCCTCGGGCGGCTCCGCTGCCGCCGTCGCCGCGGGCGAGGTCGCGCTCTCGCTGGGTTCGGACACCGGCGGCTCCATTCGCCAGCCGGCGTCGCTGTGTGGCGTGGTGGGCTTTAAGCCCACGTATGGCGCCGTGAGCCGTTACGGCGTGGTTGCCTTTGGCTCGTCGCTCGACCAGGTGGGACCCTTTGGCCGCACGGTCGAGGATGTCGCGCTGGCCATGAACGCGCTTACCGGTGCGGGTCACGATCCGTACGACTGCACCAGCCAGGATTGCGCCGTCGATTTTACCGAGCATCTCAACGACAGTATCGAGGGCAAGCGCGTGGGCATTATCCCTGCGTTTATGGAGGCCGAGGGTCTGACGCCCGAGGTCAAGGCCGCTGTTCAGCGCGCCGCCCAGGAGCTGCAGAACCAGGGCGCCGAGCTGGTCGAGGTTGACCTGCCGCACTTGGACGCCGCCATCGCCGCCTACTACGTCATCGGCCCGGCCGAGGCGTTCTCCAACCTGGCCCGTTTCGACGGCATTCGCTACGGCTATCAGGAGGAGGGCTGCGCCAACCTGTCCGACCAGAGCTCGCTGTCGCGCGCCCACGGCTTTGGCGCCGAGGCCAAGCGCCGTCAGATGCTCGGCGCCTACCTGCTGAGCTCGGGCGTGTACGACAAGTACTACTACGCCGCGCAGAAGGCCCGCACGCTCATCACGCAGGACTACGACGCCGCGTATGCCAAGGTGGACACCATCCTCATGCCCGCCTCGCCGCGCACGGCCTTTAAGTTTGGCGAGATCAGCGACCCCACGCAGATGTACCTCTCCGACCTGTACACCATCTCGCTCAACATTTGCGGCAACGGTGGCATCTCGGTGCCGCTGGGCCTGGGTGAGGATACTCAGCTGCCCGTTTCTGCCCAGCTGGTGGGACCTGCCTTTAAGGACCGTCAGCTGCTCACGTTTGCCCGCGCCCTGGAGCGCGGCTTTGCCGATGCCGCCACGGGTGCGCCCGCGCTTTCCGTCGCGCCCGACTTTGCCGGGAAGGGAGGCGAGCTGTAATGAAGGAGCTTTCCGAGGTCCTGCAGGATTGGGAGGCCGTAATCGGCCTGGAGATCCACACCGAGCTCACCGCACTCGATACCAAGATGTTCTGCAACTGCAAGCTCAGCCACGATGACGAGCCCAACGCCAACGTGTGCCCGGTGTGCCTTGGCCTGCCCGGCGCCCTGCCGGTGCCCAACAAGCGCGCCATCGAGAGCATCGTCAAGGCTGGTCTTGCCACCAACTGCGAGATCCAGCGCCACTCGATGTTCTACCGCAAGCACTACTTCTATCCCGATATGGCCAAGAACTTCCAGACCACGCAGGGTCCGGTCGCCTTTGCCATGTACGGCCACCTAGATCTGGACGTGACCGGTCGCGGTGCCGCCGAGCGCCCCGACTGCGCGTTTGGCGAGGCCGAGGCCCAGAGCCTGGCGAGCGCCTCGGCCAACGCCGAGGGCCTGTCCACGTCCATGACGTCGACCATGCGCGAGGGCAACCAGCGTGCCGGCCATCTGGCCAGCTACGATGCGTCCAACCTGCAGATGCCCGAGCGTCGCGAGGACGGTTCCTACACGGTGCCCATCCGCATCCTGCGCATCCACATGGAGGAGGACGCCGCCAAGATGGTCCACGTGGGCGGCGCCGAGGGTCGCATTACCGCCGCTGCCGAGTCGCTCGTCGACTACAACCGCTGCGGCACGCCTTTGATTGAGCTCGTGACTGAGCCCGACCTGCGCACGCCCGAGGAAGCGCGCCTGTTTATGGAAAAGCTCCGTCGCATTTTTGTGACGCTGGGCATTTCGGACTGCTCCATGGAGAAGGGTTCCATGCGCTGCGACGGCAACGTGTCGCTGCGCCGCCGCGGCGAGACCAAGCTGGGCACCAAGACCGAGCTCAAGAACCTCAACTCGTTTAAGAGCCTGCACGACGGCCTTGCCTACGAGATTTGCCGCCAGGCCGAGGTGCTCGAGGAGGGCGGCATCATCTATCAGGAGACCCGCCACTGGGAGCCCAGCCGCAAGCGCACCGTGGTCATGCGCGTGAAGGAGACGGCCGACGACTATCGTCTGTTCCCCGACCCCGATCTGGCGCCGTTCGATCTGGACGACGAGTTCATCGACCGCTGCCGCGGCGAGATTCCCGAGCTGCCCGATGCCAAGCGCGCCCGTTTTGAGGCCGACTTTGGCATTAAGGCGGCCGATGCCGAGCAGATTGCTGGCGACCCGGAGTTTGCCGAGTTCTTTGAAGCTGCCGCTGCTGGTATGGCTGGCAAGGAGGCTCAGACGGTCGCAAACCTGCTGGTCAACGAGATGATCGCCTACCTTAAAGGCGCAGGCGTGTCGCTCGCCGAGTCCGGCATCGCGCCGGCTCAGGTGGCGGCGCTTGCCAAGCTGCTGGCGACCGATGCCATCAGCTCCAACCAGGCGCACGAGGTCTTTGAGGCCATGGCACAGACCGGCGACGACCCCAACAAGATCGTCGACGAGCGCGGTATGCGTCAGGTGAGCGATGCCGGCGCGTTGCAGCCGATTGTGGACGAGGTGCTGGCAAACTGTGCCGATCAGGCGCAGCAGTATCGTGACGGCAACCAGAAGGTCATCGGCTTTTTGGTGGGCCAGTGCATGAAGGCGAGCCGCGGCAAGGGTAATCCGAAGCTCTTCAACGAGTTGCTGAGAAAGGCGCTCGCGTAGACTCACGGGCGGGGAAGGCCCCCGGAGCGGCGGGGCGCTTCCTCAAAATTTCGAACAGTCCTGCGCAAGACGAAGGCCACATTTAGTGGCCTTCTTTGCGTGCGGAACTCATTTTGAGCAAGCGCCCCGCCGCTCCGGGGGCCTTCCCCGCCCTGACGACTCGGCCTTCCGGGTCAGGTGGGCTGAATTGAATTTGGTGAATGGGCGCGCCGTTGGCGCGCCCATTTTTGTGCGGGTGACAAAGAGGCTGTCCCTTTGTCACATTGCAGGTGACCTTCTCTGCATGTGGAGCTTATTGGTCTGTCCCTTTGCTGGCTCCTTACTGGTGTTGGGAGCGCCAGGTGGTGGGGGTGGTGCCGGTGTGTTGCTTGAAGGCTTGGGTGAAGGCGGCTTGCTGAGGGTAGCCTAGACGCTCTGCCACCTGCGCTATCGTGAGCGAGCTATCGGCCAAAAGGTCCTGTGCTCGCTCCATACGGCGTCTGCGAATGTAAGCGCCCAGGGACTCGCCAGTTTGGGCCTTAAAGGTGGCGCATAGTTTTGAGCGGCTCGTGTAGAGCCTCTCGGCCACCTCGTTGATACCCACACGTCTGCCTTTGTCGAGCGCGCGCTCAATCATTGCCGTTGCTTCTTCGGCAATGGTTATGCTGACGCGTGTGTCTGCCGCCTGCCGCGCCTGCTTGTGGGCCGCGCGCGAACAGGCAAGCTCCGCGACCATGGTCTCCACGATGCCCTGCATATAGACGTGTCCGCCTACGGTGCGGGCGCGGTCCTCGTTAATCCGGCGCAGCGTGTGGCAGATGGCAGACGTCGCTTCCTCGTGCCATGATTCGGCAAACGCCTCAAAGATTCCCGCGAACTCGGTGGGATAGCGGTGCTCCAGTTCGTCAAAATATCCAGGCAAAAAGAGCACCGAGCGCGAGTGATAAAGCTCCCCCGCAAACAGCGGGCTTAATTCCTCGCCACAGCTATCTTGGATAAAGCTGCAAACGGCATTGTTTGGCCACGGTCCATGCAATGGTTTGAGGTTTGCGGGCGTTATGCCAGCCTCGGGCATGCATGTAAGTGTGGGCGCGCTGACTTCGCTCACGCAGGCGTATGGCTCGGGTGTGTATTCGGCCAGGTACATATCGTGCGTCGGGGTGATGAAATGCTCCATGACGATGCAGGCAGGGGAGAGAGGCATGATCCATGCGCGGCCGTGCGCCCGGTCGTTTGCCACCTCGCCGGTAAAGACGGCGCCCTTGCCGGTAAGCTCCAGGCCAAACTGCTCAAATTGCGGTGCGTAGAGCTCGGTTATGTCGGTCGCTGCCCGCCGTATTTGCAAAAGCGTCCCTTTCCTTTGCAGAAACGTCCACGCCTGGCTTGATTGTGAGCCATGGCTAACACATCAATGATAAGTTCATTACGGTTAACTCTCAAGCCGTTAGAAAGGAATCTCATGGCAAAGGAATCAAAAAGGGAAGGTGGAGGCATCGGCGAGTTGCTCGCGTATGCCGGTGACCGCAAATTCCTAACGTATTTGGGCATGGCGCTCTCGGCGCTCTCGCAGCTGCTGAGCTTTGGCCCGTACGTGTGCATTTGGCTTGTCGCGCGCGATCTGATCGCCGTGGCACCTAACTGGAGCGAAGCCACTAACATCGCGATGTACGGTTGGTGGGCCGTGGGGTTTGCCCTGGCAAGCATCGTAGCTTATTTCGTGGGGCTCATGTGCACGCATCTGTCCGCGTTTCGCTGCGCGTCCAATATCCGCAAGACTACGAGCGAGCACCTGCTTAAGCTGCCGCTTGGCTACTTTGACACGCACGCCACCGGCGAGCTGCGCCGCATTGTAGACGGGTGTGCCGCCTCCACCGAGACTTTGCTCGCACACATGCTGCCCGATATCGCGGGCGCCGTCGCCATGGTCGCAGGTCTGCTCGTGCTGCTTTTCGCCCTCGATTGGCGCTTGGGCGCGGCATGCCTCATCTCGGTGGCCATTTCGTTTGGCGCCATGGCCACCATGATGAGCGGCAAAGGCGCCGAGTTCATGAAGGCCTACATGGATGAACTGGTCAAAATGAACAAGACGGGCACCGAATACGTACGCGGTATTCCCGTGGTCAAGGTGTTTCAGCAGACGGTCTACTCCTTTAAGGCTTTCCACGATGCGATCGCCGAATACGCCGACACGGCACAAAACTATTCGGGCACGTTCTGTCGAGGTCCGCAGGTACTCAACCTTACCGCGCTCAATGGTCTTGTGGCATTCCTGTTGCCCGTGGCGTTGCTGTTGGCGCCGGGCGAGACGGACTTCGCGCATTTTATGGCCAACTTCACGTTTTACGCGATATTTTCGGCCGTGGTGCCGACGGCCATGACCAAGCTCATGTTTGTGGGCGAGGCCTCTCAGATGAGTGCCGATTCGCTGGCTCGTATTCGAAGCGTCATGGATTCCAAGCAGCTCTCCGTGCCCGCCCAACCCAAGCACCCTGCCGGCGGCGACGTGCGATTTGAGGACGTAAGCTTTACGTACGAGGGTGCCGAAGCGCCTGCCGTTAGCCATGTGAGTTTCAGTGTTCCCGCTGGTAGCACCCTCGCCCTGGTGGGTCCCTCGGGTGGCGGTAAGTCAACCTGCGCAAGCCTGATCCCGCGTTTTTGGGATGTCTCCTCGGGTCGAGTGCTCGTAGGTGGTGTGGACGTTCGCGATATGGATCCGCACGAGCTTATGGACCAGGTCGCCTTTGTGTTTCAGACCAACCAGCTGTTCCGGCAAACACTTGCCGATAACGTGCGCGCCTCCAAGCCTACGGCCACTGACGACGAAGTGCGTGCGGCCCTCTCCGCAGCTCAGTGCGACGACATTGTGGCCAAGCTCCCACAGGGCATCAATACCATGCTCGGCGCCGGCGGAGCATATCTTTCGGGCGGCGAGGTCCAGCGCGTGGCACTCGCCCGCGCGATCCTTAAAGACGCGCCTATCGTGGTGCTCGATGAGGCCACGGCGTTTGCCGATCCCGAGAACGAGGCGCTCATCCAGCGCGCCTTTAGCAAGCTGGCAGCGGGTCGCACGGTCATTATGATTGCGCACCGACTCTCGACTGTAGTGGGCGCAGACCAAATTGTGGTGCTCAACCAGGGCAGCGTGCAGGAGTCGGCTACCCATGCCGAGTTGCTGTCCCAAAATGGCCTGTATGCCAAGATGTGGGCCGAATACGAACAGGCCGCGAGCTGGAAGATCACTGCAGCGACCGCGGATGCCGCCGTCACGAAGGGAGGCGAGGCCTAAATGTTCGCCTCATTCCAAAAGAAGTATTTCCTATCCGATAAAGGCGTCGCCGGTGTAAAACGCGGCATTTTCTGGACCACGCTCACCAATCTCATTACCATGGCCGGCATGGGCTTTTTATTCCTGGTCATGGCCGGTTTTGTCGAACATCTCGCCACCGGCGCCGACCTGCCGGATGCCCTGCCGATCACGGGCGGCCTCCTGGTCTTTTTCGTGTTGCTCTTTGCCTCTAACTGGCAGCAGTATTACTACACCTACTGCATCTTTTACGAGGAGTGCGGCAAACAGCGTATGGAGATTGCCGAGCGCTTGCGCAAACTGCCGCTGTCGTTTTTTGGTCGTCGTGATCTGGCCGATTTAACCGAGACCATCATGGGCGACGTCCAGGCCATGGAGCACGCCTACAGCCATGTGCTGGGAGAGCTTTGGGGTGCCATCATCGCAAGCGCCATTGTGTTCGTGGCGTCGCTGTTCTTTTGCTGGCAGCTGGCGATCGCGGCGTTTTGGAGCGTTCCCGTGGCCTTTGCCGTGCTGTATCTAACACGCGGCCCCATGACTCCGGTGTTCGATCGCGTGCGCGCCGAGAAGGTCAAGGTTACCGAGGCTATTCAAGAGACGCTCGACTGCGTTCGCGAGATCCGCGCCACCAACCAGGAGGCCCATTATCTTGAGGGACTCAACGTCGTGATCGATGCCGAGGAGCGTGAGACCACCAAGGGCGAGCTCGCTAACGGGCTTTTGGTTAACTCCGCCTTTGCCATCCTGCGTCTGGGCATTGCCACCACGCTGGTCACGGGTGCCGCGATGGTCGCCTCCGGGCAGGTCGACTTTTTGGTGCTGTTTGCCTTCCTGCTTATGGTGAGCCGTATCTATGCGCCCTTTGACCAGGCGTTAATGTTAATGTCCGAGCTGTTTGCCGCCGAGTCCTCTGCCAAGCGCATGCGTTCCATCATGGAAGAGCCTGTGGCGCGGGGCAGCGAGAAATTTGAGCCCGTGGGCCACGATGTGGTGTTCGATCACGTGGCATTTGGCTATGGTGCGGGCGAGGACGGCCGCGCCGGCGAGAAGGTTCTTACCGATGTGAGCTTTACCGCCAAGGAAGGCGAGGTCACGGCACTAGTCGGTCCTTCGGGCTCTGGTAAGTCTACGGTGAGCCGCCTGGCCGCGCGTTTTTGGGATGCCACCGAAGGCACGGTCACCGTGGGTGGCGTGGATGTTGCGAGCGTCGATCCCGAGGTGCTGCTGCGCGACTACGCCATTGTGTTCCAAGACGTGCTGCTCTTTGACGACACGGTGATGGGAAACATCCGCCTCGGGCGTCGTGATGCTACCGACGAGGAAGTGCTTGCGGCCGCGCGTGCCGCCAACTGCGACGAGTTCGTGAACCGCATGCCGCAGGGCTACGACACCATGATCGGCGAGAACGGCTCCAGGCTGTCCGGCGGCGAGCGCCAGCGCATCTCTATCGCCCGCGCTCTGCTCAAAGACGCGCCTATCGTGCTGTTAGACGAGGCGACGGCGAGCTTGGATGTGGAGAACGAGACCGTGGTACAGCAGGCACTCTCCCGTCTGCTCGCAGGTAAGACGGTTATCGTGATTGCGCATCGCATGCGTACGGTGGAAAATGCCGACAAAATCGTTGTGCTCAAGGATGGTGTGGTTGCCGAGCAGGGCGCTCCGGCGCAGCTCAAGGCGGCAGGTGGAGAATTCGCCCGCATGGTTGCGCTGCAAAAGGAGGCGGCGGCCTGGCAGCTGTAGGAATGTGACAAAGGGACGGCCCCTTTGTCATATTGAGTTCACCCCCATAGTTTCCAAAGAGTTAACCTTTGTTGACCTCAATAGTTAGATAAACTAAACTATTTTCCAAAAGTGTGCTCGAGCAAACTTATTTACTCGAGTGCTGAGGCACCGTGCCGCGTCCAATGCGGCAAAAGGGAGAAGCAACATGAAGAAGTCCACGTTTAACACCCTGCTTGTCGGTGGCGGTTTTCTGCTTGGCACGGCCGGCATCAAGCTGCTTACCAGCGCTCCGGTCAAGAATGCCTGCGTGCAGGGTATCGCGTGCGGCATGCGCATCAAGAACGGCTACCAGGACATGGTCGAGCAGGCCAAGGCTAATGTCGACGACATGGTTGCCGAGGCTGCCTACATCACCCAGAGCGAGGCCGCTGCTGACGAGGCAGCCGAGTAACGCTCCCAAGCACAAACTATGAGATTCTCGATTATTAGCGAGATCCCCGGCAGGACCCGTCTTCAATTGGCGGGTCCTGTGCCAGAGAGCGATCTCGATGCACTTCTTAAGCTTGGCGGCGATATCGACGGCGTGCGCAAAGTGCGCGTGTATGGCCGCATTGGCCAGATGGCGCTGGAGTACGACGAGCCGCGCCGCGCGAGCGTGCTCGACGCATTGGGTGCGCTCGATGCCCAGGCCATTGCCGACGCAAAGACGGGTTACGTGATGCAGCTTGAGCCACGCAAACACAAGCTCGTCATGGATCTTGCCACACTTATCGGCGCCCACTACGCGCGTCGCTGGTTCTTGCCGACGCCTCTGCGTGCGGTGTTTGTCGTGGCCGGTTACATGGCATTTTTGCGCGCCGCCCTTCACGAGCTGGCGCAGCCGCGCCTGACCGTTCCTGTGCTCGACGCTTCGGCCATCGGCATTTCGTTCGTCAAACGTGATGTCGACACCGCGGGCCAGACGATGTTCCTGCTCAACGTGGGCGAGCTGCTCGAGGACTACACCCGCGCCATGAGCGAAAACGAGCTCATCAACTCGCTGCTCGATGTGCCCGACAAGGCGCAGAAGGTCGTCCGCGACACCGAGGTAAGCGTTGCCGCGACCGAGCTTGAGCCCGGCGATCTGGTCGCCGTGCGCACTGGCATGTCCATTTGCATCGACGGTGTGGTCGAACAGGGGAGCGCCATGGTCAACCAGGCGACCCTGACCGGCGAGCCGCTGGCCGTCGAGCGCAGCGTGGGCGACGACGTGTTCGCCGGCACCGTCGTGGAAGACGGCAGCATCTTGGTGCGCGTGCGCGCCAACACGGCACAGACCAAGCTGCGCTCGATCGTCTCGCTCGTGCAGACGGCCGACTCGCTCAAGTCCGAGGGCCAGTCGCATATGGAGGACCTCGCCAACAAGATCGTTCCGTGGAACTTCCTGCTTGCGGGCCTGGTCGCGCTTACCACCCGCAGCCTTATCAAGACCTCGGCGGCGTTGATGGTCGACTACTCGTGCGCACTCAAGCTCACGGGTTCCGTCGCCGTCATGACCGCTATGAGCGATGCCGCCAAGATGGGCGTCATGGTCAAGGGCGCCAAGTACTTTGAGTCGTTTGCCAAGGCCGATACCATTGTCTTTGACAAGACCGGTACGCTGACCGAGGCGCAGCCGCGCCTGGCTTGTGTACTGACGACCGATGGCTGGAGCGAGGACGAGGTCCTGCGCCTTTCTGCCTGCTTGGAGGAGCATTTCCCGCATCCGGTGGCACGCGCCGTGGTCAATGCGGCGCGCGAGCGCGGGCTCGAGCACCGCGAACGCCATGCTGCGGTCGAGTACATCGTGGCACACGGCATCGCTTCGTCCATCGAGGGACGTCGCGCGATTATCGGCTCGGCACACTTTGTGTTTGAGGACGAGAGCGCGCAGCTCGAGGCCGATATTAAGGAGCAAATCGAGTCCCAGATGCAGGGCTTGTCGCCGTTGTATCTGGCGGTCGACGGCACGGTCGTGGGCGTGCTCGGCATCGAGGATCCGCTCAAGCCCGGGGTCCGCGAGGCCATCGCCGACCTGCATGCGCTGGGCGTCAAGCATGTCGTTATGCTCACGGGCGACTCCGAGCGCACGGCCGAGCGCATTGCGCGAGAGGCGGGGGTCGACGAGTTTAAGGCCGAGCTGCTGCCCGAAGACAAGTACGCCTATGTGGAGCGCATTAAGAGCGAGGGGCGCCACGTTGCCATGGTGGGCGACGGCGTCAACGATTCGCCGGCGCTCGGTTTGGCCGATGTGGGTCTGGCCATGGGCGGCGGAAGCGACATCGCCAAGGAGGTCGCCGATATCATCCTGACCGATACGGATCTCGCTGCGATCGTGCGCCTGCGCCGCATGAGCCAGGGCCTCGTTGATCGTCTGACGAGCTCCTACTCTAAGGTGATGCTCACCAACTCAGCGCTCTTGGCACTGGGTATTACCGGCACGATTACCCCGCAGACGTCGTCGCTGTTGCACAACGGCTCGACGATTGCGTACAGCTTGGGCAACGCGAAAGCGTATCTGCGTTAGGGTTTTCGATTGAGCTTATGGCCTGCACCCGGGCGGTACCGCAGCCGCCAGGGTGCAGGCCTTTTTAGGCAAGTGCAGCTTTGATGGCAGGGGCTTCGGTGAGCTGCTCGGCTGCCTTTTCGTCTGAGCTGTTGAGTGCTGCCAGACTGCGGTAGACCCACTCGTTGACCTGGGTGTTCTTGACGCCTGCGGTCTGCATAAGGGCGCCTACCTCGCGGATTGCTGCGAGCAAGTCGGCTTTGGGACCCGCGAGCTCGACCTTGATGCCGTGGTAGGCGGACACGCCGCGGTTCTCACTCACGTGGTCGATAAAGCCCTCGACGGTCTCAAACTGCTGGGCGAGAGCCGCATCATCGTCAGCGTCCAGCGCGACGAGTGCGTTCGATACCGTGAGGGCGGGATGTCCGCAGGGGACAAAGCCCTCGATGACGTCCATAGCTTCGGTAATGGTTGAGCCCAGGCCTGCGAGTGCATTGACGAGTTGCTGCTTGGTATCCATAACGGTCCTTTCGACGGGTCGATTGTGCTTGGCGAAAATATACGTGACGAGATCGGTAGCAAAAGTGCGAAGTACAGCGCACATTGGGGTCTTCACAGCTCGTGCATAGAACAGCTGTCCGCTTTCAGAACGTGGTAAGATAACACTCCACAAGCGGGGCTCGCCCCGTATGTTCCTTGAAAAGTCGACGGGTGTTGGGTATTCGTGCCCGATACCATCCAGACTTTCCCGACATTCGGGGGCGACTGGTTTCGACACGATAGCTCTGAGAGAGGAAGCAAGCCGAGGTCTCCTCGCCTCGTTAAACAGGGGTGCCGTCAAATTGAATTGACAACAACTCTTCTTTTGAGCCTATGGCTCTCGCTGCTTAGTTTATAGCGGCGCGTCAACCCGGTGATTTCCCCGACACCGGCGCGACGTCATTTTAGGGGAATGCTCCTGCGCACGTAATCGGTATGGCGCAGGCTAAGACCGAACCGGTTAGGACGCCGCGAGCGTGTCGCTGCGCGCAAAGCGTCCGAGACTAAACCAGCGACTGAGCTTGGAGATGCCAATCAGGGGGCTTTCGTGGACCGGAGTTCGATTCTCCGCGCCTCCACCAACTGTTCAGTAGGCGAACACATACGCGTGTTCGTCGTTAGGCGGGCGTTCGTATTGCTCGTCAGATAGAAAGAAGCCGCTCCATACGGGGCGGCTTCTTTGCGTTCTAGGCCTGAGGCATGATCTCCTGCTCGCCGTCCTCGTCCATGTACGGCATGAGGAATACGCCGCCCTGCTCGGTGGTAAGCAGCAGGTACTCGCGGTTGTGCTCGTCGCACACGATTTCCTGGCCGATGCCCTCGGGCAGGTCGTATATGGGGCCGTCCGTGCGGGCTTGCCTCACGGTCACGTCTTGCGCTCCCATGGCCTGCGACGCGCAGCTGGCGGCGGCCAGGACGATGAACAGCAGGACGACCGCCGCGAGGATGGGGCCGCACCCGCCGTTGCGCTCCTCGTCTGCGGGGCTCGGGTACGGCATGGCCTATCCCACCTTCACCAGATAGTCGTCGGCCTCTGGCTTGCCCGTGGCCTTGCCCACGGCGATGTAGCGCGTTGCGCCGCTGTAGCCCGTGTATCGGCCCCACACGTAGCCGTCGGCGATCTTGTACCAGTTATCCAGCGTCACGGTCTCGCCGCTGGAATAGTGCGCCACCTCGGTGCCGCCCAGGCCGGGGGCGTCGCGCACGCGCAGGTAGTCCACAGTGCAGCGGTAGGTGCCGCCGAAGTTCTCGGTCGTTTCCTGCTGCGCAGGCTGCGGCTGCGGGACGGCTGCGGGGGCGCTTCCAGCAGTGATGCCGAAGCATTCCAGGTAGATGCGCGCCAGCTCGTCCAGGTTGCCGTTGAACTTCTCGCGGTCGCCGTCGTTGTCGATGAAGCCGTTCTCGCACAGGCGGTAGTTGATGCCGCGCGCGGCGGCTCGGTTCGGGTTCGCGAGGTCGGAACGGCGCACCAGCTTCTCGGAGCGCCCGGGCATGAACGCCGCCAGCTTGTCGGCCAGCGCATTGTCGTACTCGTCAGGCTCAAAGCCCTCCTTGATGATGACGTGCGCGCCGTGGGCCGTGGCGATGCCGCTGGCGTCCATGTGCAGCTCCACCACTGGCGCGTCGGTGCTCAGGCGGTTAAGCCCGCCGTCGGCGTACCAGTTGCGGGACGTATCGCCCAGCTCGACCTCGGAACCGCCCAGTTCCTTGATTCGCTGGCCCAGGGCGCGAACGCGCTCGGCCTCGGTGCAGCCGCCTGCGCAGCAGCCGGGGTCGCCAGCGCCGTGGCCGCAGATGATGAACAGTTTAGCCATTGCCTACTCCTTCCCGCCTACGGTCACGCCCAACAGGGCGTCGAGCCACTTGGATGTGATGCCCACCGACTTGAACAGCGTGTAGGCCGCCTGTACGCCGCCTACCACGGCGAAGGCGCACGTGACCCATGCGCCCGGGTCTGCGGGCACGCCGCCCACGAAGCCGGTCACGACGCCCGCCAGGAGCGAGCAGCCCAGCGCCAGGATGCGCGCGGCCTTGCCGGTCATGGCCTCGGTCTTGATCAGCTGCACCGCGAACGGCACGGCGAAAGACAGCACGATGGCTGCGATTGCTTGCATTTCTGTCATTTCGGATTCCTTTCTATCGAGCCGATTCCTTGTAGAGCAGGTCAACGCGGTCGGCGATGTGGTCGACCTTCGCCGCCATGCCCTGGCTGCGCGCCTGGCTGTTCGCCAGGTCGGCGTGCAGCACCTCGTTGGAGGTCACGACGGACTCCATGAGCGCCTTCATAGCCTCCATCAGCGCGTTGCTGCGCTCCATCTGCGCGGCGATGCGGCCCTCCATCTGGCTGCGCTCGCGGTCGCGCTGCGCCCGCTCGTTCACCTCGTCCTGCTTTCGCTCTTCGCGCTTGAGGTCGATGTTCGCCTTGCGCTCGTTCTGGGCCTTGAACTCTTCGAGGAACTGCTTGCCGAAGTACAGGACCACTAGGACGATCAGCGCGCCGAAAAGCGACCCGGGGCCGTACGGCGCGAAGATTTCCAGCACGTCGGTCATTCGTTTTCTCACCTCCTCGAATCGCTGCCGCGATTGTCCGCGAGGTGTCGCCGGGCAAAAGAAAAGCGCCCCCGAAGGGGCGCTCGCTACTCCTGCGGCGCTTCCGGCTGGTCGGGCTCCATGGCTTCCAGCTCGTTGATGCGGTCGCGCCACGTCTGGCGCTGCGAGATGATCTCGGCCACCTCCTTGGCAGCTGCGGCGATGGCCGAGAGCAGGTCGGTGATGGACGATGCAGAGAAGATGCGCTCCACCGCCTTCATGACCTTGTAGTCGCTCTGCTCAAGCTGCTGTTTGTAGCCGTTGATCTCCCCGGCGATTTCCTGTTCCGTCATGGGTCGCTCCTTCCGTTGCTAGGGTAGGGGCATGTTCCCATCCGTGTCGCCTCCAGGTTTGGATTGCATTGAGCAACCCCCCCCCGCTGGATTTCCGAACAGGCTGCGGTACAGCGCGTCCATGGCCCGCACGCTGCGGTGCGCGTCCAGCCGCTTCATGCCGCCGCGCCAGCTCTGGTAGCTCTGCTCCACCTGCTCGGGGGTCATGACGCCATCGGCGACCATGCGGGCCATCTTCTTGAGCTTGCGGCGCTCCCGCGTTATGGAGTCTCGGCACGGTTTCACGACTATGCGGCCCGTCTCCGTGTAGAAGATGCGCTTCTTCAGCCACGTGAAGCCGCGCGACAGCTTCACCACGCGCGTCTTGCGCGGGTTCAGCTCTATGCCCAGCTCGGCGCACTTGCGCCCTATCAGCAGCAGGCACACCTGCAGGTACTCCTTGCTCTCGTGTATGAGGTAGAAGTCGTCCATGTACCGCCCGTACGCCTCGGGGCGCAGCATCTCGGTCACGTAGTGGTCGATGCGGTTGGGGTGTGCCACCGCGCATATCTGGTTCGGCTCGCTGCCCAGCCCAAGGCCCACCTCGCCCTGCGCGTCAATCAGGCGGTGCTCAAGGTCGATTACTCGCGGATCGAGCAGCGCGGCAGCCACCTGCTCCTTGACGGGGCCGTGCGCTATGCGGGCGAAGTAGACGAAAAAGTCGCCGAGCAGTATGTAGCCATCGCCGCCGTGCCTCCTCCAGTTGTCGGCCAGGTGGCGCTTGAGCAGCTTCAGGGCGTAGTCGGTGCCGCGCCCCTTTATGTTCGCGGAGTTGGCGGCTATGAGGGTGGGCACGATGGCGGGCACGAGCGCGTTCTGCGACAGCGACTTCTGCACCACGCGCTCGGGGAAGTGCACGGCGCTGATATGCCTCAGCTTGCCGCGCTCCCATAGGTCGAACCGTATGAAGCCCCGGCATATGTCGCGGCCCTCCAAAAGGTCGCGGCGGGACAGGACGGCGTTGCGCAGGTAGCTTCTCATGTACCTCTGCGTGGACGACTTCCACATGACGCCCCGCGCGGCCTGCTTTGAAGCCTTGCACAGGCTGTTGAGGTCGGCCACGGTCTCAAGCGTGCACGCCTTGACGCGCTCGGCCTTTGCCTTGGCCCGCTTCTCCTCGCGGCGCTTGCGGCGTGCGGCCCTTCTCTGCTCTGAGTTCATAGAGAGCACCCCGCACGGCTTGCAATGTGGCTCTGACAGCCGCTTGAGGTATGGCCATGAAACGCGGCGAAGCCACGGAGCGCCGCGCCATGCAAGCAGCGTCCGGCCACCCTCGCGGGGTGCGTATTTACGGGCGCATGCCCGATGGTCGCGCCTTCCTTCCTCTCCGCGCTCTGCTTTCGGCCCTGGGGCCTACTCGGTCTGGCAGTAAGGGAATCCGGGGCGGGGGCGAACCCAGACGTTCGTCGCCGAATTGTAGTTGGCATTGCCGTTGTTGTTGACATAGCACACGTTGGACGAGGAGCCACCCATGACGGAACGCAACCACCAATTGTACCGATAAACAAGGCGCGACCGCCGCCCATTATAGCGAACGCAGGCGCTCTAGCTCGGCCTCGGCCTCGGCTATGCGCTCCTCGGTGGACTTCTTTCCGGTCACCCGCACGTTCTTGCGCGCGCCCTTCAGCAGCCTGATCTCCTCCTCGACCATGGCCGCCAGCTCCTCGAAGCGGTTGGCGTTCACGGGCAGGCCGATATCCATGAGGCACTGCATGTCCAGCATCAGCTGCTCGCAGTCAGCTATGGCCAGCGTCAGGTAGCGTTTCCTCTCCAGCGCGTTGAACGAGGTGTTGGGGTAGAAGCAGTCGGCGCGGTTGACGTTGTATACAATGCTACGCGCCGTCTCCACGGTCGGCACCGCGTTCAGCAGCCTGTAGGCCTTGGGCACTACTGAGGAGGACGCCATCAGCTTATTAACCTCCACGCGGATGGCGATAGCCTGTGTGAAGAACTTGTACTCGGACACCTCGCGGTTGCGCTGGTAGACGCCGCTCACGTGCACCTCCTGGGGAAACTGGCGAAAAAAACGGCCCGCTTCGCGGGCAGGAGGCGACCGCGCAAGGCGGTCGCCTAAAAGCAGAGTATAGAGCACTCGGCTGGCTAGCCGACGAGGAAGCCGGGGCGGGGGCGAACCCAGGTGCTCGTCGCCGAAATGTAGCCGGCAGGGCCGGTGGTGGTGACGTAGCACACGTAGGACGAGGAGCCACCCATGACGGAACGCAACCACCAACTGCACCGATTTCCGTTGACTCGGTGCGCCGTATCTCGGAACAGGTCAAACTGGCAGTCGAAGCCCACGCTGTAGCCTTTCGTCCCCCACACGGGGCAGCCGTACACCTCCATCTCCGACAGCGAGAACACCTTGCCGATATCCTGCCAGCTCCACGAGTTGGAGTCGTTGAGTGCGCCGCTGGCGCTGTACCGCTCCTCAAGCAGCACGCGCTGGGTCAGCAGGTACTTGGTCAGGCTCTCGGGCAGGCACGCCTCGAAGGCCGTCTCCCACGCCTTGAGGTTGCTGTTGGGGTAGGGGCATTTCTGGTCGGCGGTGCCCTGGTTCGTGTTGGTCGTGTTCCACATCAGGAAGCTGTCGTTGGCAACGCCGGTCACGGTCTTGGCCACGGCGATGGGCGCGGAGGCCACGAACGCGATATGGTGTCCCTTGCTGTTGTCGCCGCAGTAAAGGTACGGGTCGATGTGGGCAAGCAGGAACCGCACAGATTGCTGTGTGGTGACGGCGGATGCGCTCACAAGCGGCACGTCCAGGTAGTCGCCCACGCGCAGGCCTGCGAAGTTCGCGGCGGCGATGCGCTTATGCAGCGCGTCGTACACGCTGCCGCTGCCGATCTCTCCCGCCAGGATGGTGGCGATGTTCTGCCCGCCGTACTTGCCGATTTGGCCCTGGCGGTTGTACTCGGCGTTGTTGAGCGCCGTCTGCGCGTTGCTGCGCGCGGTATCGTCGATGACCTCGTAGCCGATGCCGCCCACCGACAGGGTTTTCGCTTGTGCCATTTCGTTGCCTTTCTACTTGAGGTTGAGGGTTGTGCCGGACGCCGTGCAGGTGCTCCCGAACGTGATGGTGCTGCCAGATGCACTGGCCTTGGAGGCGGGGCAGTACACGGTGCCGTCGTCGTAGATGAACGCGTCCGTGGCGTCGGCCAGCTTGCCGTACAGGTCGGCTATCTGCTGCTTCTGCTTGGCCATGTCCGAGCTGCCCGTGCTGCCCTGCGCCACGCTGTTGGCTATCTGCAGGGCGATGTTTGCCGCCGCGTCGGCGTTCGAGGCCGCGCCGTTTGCCGCAGCCGTGGCGGCTTGCGAGGCCGTCTTCAGCTGCGACGCCTCGGTCACGCGGTCGCTTTCCGCCGTGGCTCGCTTCTTCTCGGCCTCTGCGCGCTTGGTTTCGGCGGTCTGGCGTGTCTTCTCGTTCGTGGCGCGCTGGTTTTCCGCGCTCGCGCGGGAGGCCTCGGCCTTCTGCATCTGCGCGTTCAGCGCGCTCACGTCGGCTAGCTGCCCTTCGAGGTTCGCGATGATCGACTCCACCGCATCGACGTACGGGCCGGATATCTCGCCCGACGCGCTCGCCGAGGGCAGCACGTTCACCAGGACGTTCTCGGTGGTGGCGTCCAGCCCTGCCACGTTCCGCACGCGCACGTAGCACACCTTGAGCAGCCCGGCCACGCCGAAGACGGCGGGGTCGACCGTCACGGTGGCCACGTTGTCGCTGATGCCAGTGAACTGCTGCTCCACGTAGGTGTGGTCGGGCTTCGCAGCCATGAGGTGCACCTTGCAGCCCGTCAGGGCCGCCTTCTTGTCGCCGTCGTAGATGGCGGCCTTCAGGACCTCGGCGCTGTCGCCCTGGTGCACGGTGATGACGGGCGGCGCTATGTTGGTCTTCTTGAGGTTGAGCGTAAGCTCGTGCGTTGCCATGCCTCACTCCTTTCCTTCGGCCGCAAGTGTCCGCGATATGTCGCCGGGCTGCGCTCTGTGGACCCCGCATATCTCCTCGTCGGTGAGCGCCGAGAAGTCCACGGCGTTGGCCTCGCCGCCTTCCGCGTCCATGACGGCCACGGGGCTGGACACGAGCGTGAAGCCGCCCTTGCCGTCGAACTCGAACACGTCTTCCGATTCCACGATGGCCCGCGCCGTGGCCGGGTCGCTGATGCACTCGAACACCGGAAGCGCCTCGGGCGGCTTCGGCGCGCCGTCGAGCGCCTGCGGCGCTTCGGGCTGCTGCACAAGGTGGTAGAACATTCCGTTTCCTCTCTCGCTGGTCTAGTTTCCCGTGATGCTGCTCATGCCGGTGATGATTCCGTTCACCACGTTGATGGTGCCCCATTTCCAGTTGTTGCCGTTGTTGGTGATGCACCCGATGAATTGCGTGGAGCCCGTGTACCCGTAGGTGCCGCCGCTGCTCGGACTGGTCCCTATGGCGAACTTCGGGGCGAGTATCCTGGCGGTGCCCGACGACCCAATGTCTGCGCGGCTGCTATCCAGGTACACGTAGTTGTTGGAGTTCTCCTGCAGCTTCACGTACGCCGAGCCGCCCGCGTTGCTGTTGCCGCTCCTCATGTACAGCTGCTCGTCGGGATGGCTCATGTAGCCCGCGTAGTAGGGGGTCGTCAGCCACGTCTGGCGGTAGTAGCGGTTGACTGCCAGGAAGCCGTAGCCGCAGGCGGATATGCCCACGCCGTCGGTCGAGCTCGCCGTGGGGCTGTCCTTCGCGTGGACGGCCTCGATGGTGCAGTACTCGGTCGAGCCGTTCACGAACGACGCTCCCGGGTGGTTGTTCGTCGTCGTGCCGGTGGTGATGTAGTTGGTTGACGACGTGCCGACCATGTTGCAGCGGAACATGGAGGTGCTGCCCACCAGCACGGTGCCCGCGATGATGGAGCCGTTCTTGTCGTATATCTGGAAGCCGTTGGTGGCGTTGATATAGACCCTGTTGCCGTTGCTGTCGGTCATGAAGATGGAGCCGTCGCGCAGGTAGAAGGCCCCGCTGTCGAGGTCCCAATACGAGTTCCCGCCTTTGATGCGGCCCGTGGTCAGCTCGTCGGCGGTCACGCCGTCGCCGGTGATGGCCGTGCGCCACTTCCACGCGCCGCTGGAGTACTTTGAGTTGGCCACGCCGATGACGCCGCCGCCTATCTTCACGCACTTGGTCGCGTTCTCCGGCTTCTTGTCATACACGAGGATGCCCTGGCCGGGCTCCTCGTACACCCAACCGCCCGTGGTGTTTATCTCGCTGTTGAGCATTTCCACGATCTTCTTGCGGATATCCGTCGGCAGCTGATCGAGCTGGTTCTGCAGCCCATCAACCTCGCTCTCGGCGCTCGTCAGGCGCTCGTCCAGCGAGCCGGTGACGCCTTCCAGGTACTCCTTGTTGGCCTCGTCTATCTGCTTGAGCACGCTCTCGCTCTGCTCCACCGTGGTGTCGGTGTAGAGCTTGAGCACTTCCTCAAGGGACAGGTTGCCGTCGTCGGAGTACTTCTTCAGCGCCTCTTCCAGCGTGGTGTCGCCCTTGTCGGCATACTCCTTGAGGGCCTTGTCAAGCGCGTCCTTCACCTCGTCGGTGTAGTCCTTGGCCGCGCCGCCCTGCTCCCTGGCGAACGCCTCCTGGCGCTTCTCGGAGGCCGCCAGGCTCTCGCCCCATTTGCCGGTCGATGCCTTGTTGGACGCGTTTACCGCGTCGGCCACGGTGGCGCGGATGCTCGAAGCCGTTCTCTTTGCGCTGGACTTCTGGGCGGCCATCAGCTCGGCCACGGTCTGGTAGTTGCCGAACGTGTAGGTGACCTCGCCGGGGCGCAGCTGATCCTCCACCACCTTGGTGATGCGGGTGCGCACGCGCAGCGGCGGGTCGTACACCTTGTCCACCACGGTCACCAGGTCGCCCTCGTCCGCGCCCTCGAAGCCCTCGCCGGCGCGCGCAAGCGCCGTGGCGTCCACGGTGTAGGACACGGTGGGCACGCACGACTGCGCCAGCTGCGCCTCGGTGAGCTTCTTCAGCTCGGCGGCGTCCTCGCAGTCGGAGAACTCCACGTCGCCGAACACGTGCGCCTTGCCGCCCTTGCCGTCGGGCCGTCCCCAGCGCGCCAGCGCGTCGGCCGACCCCACCCAGTTCTGCCCGCCGTTCACGTCGCCGAAGGTCAGCTTGCGGTCGTAGCCGCCCGTCAGGTTGCCGTCCTCGTCGGCGGTCTGCAGGGACTTGCCGTAGCCGTACAGGGCGGTGCACACGTTGCCCTCGTCCACGCTGCGCTTGACGCTCACGAGGTCCTTGGCGTAGGTGAAACGCTTGCCGTTGTCCTCGCCGACCTGCTTGGCCATGCACACGCGGCGTGCGGTCACCTTGGTGCCGCTCACCTGGATTTCGAACGACAGCTCGCCGCCCCAAGTGTCTGCCACGTCGTGGATGGCCGCCCATGCGTTGGTGTGGTAGAAGTTCGTGCCGGCCTGCCCGAGGTCGGCCACGGTTCCGACCTGCCAGCGCGAGGAGGACAGCGCCGAGGCCAGCGCGGCGTAGGCGCTCACGTCGTAGGGGCGCTTGTCCTCCAGGTAGTCGCCCAGGAGCTCGATTTGCGCCGAGGTCGGGCAGTAGTACGTGTAGAGGATGCCCGCGCTTGCGCGCTCCTCCTCCACGCCGTCCACGATGTTCTCGTGCCAGCGGCCCTTGAGGTCGCGCCACACCAGGCGGTCGCCCTTGTCGAGGCGCGCCAGCGTTGTGATGCTCAGGGCGTTCTCGCCGTTGACCTCGCGCGTGTCCTCGCACTCGAACAGCGTCTTGATGGGTCCCTTGTACGCCTCCCAGCGGTCGCATGCCCACAGAATCATCAGCCCACGTACCTTTCCGTCCACTGTACCGTCGCGGTGCCGCTGGACAGCTTGAGGCTGTTGGCCCCCGGCTCCAGCGGGAAGAAGTCACTCTCGAAGGTCACGGGCGCGGGGCTGCCGTCCACCGTGGCCTGCGGGGCGGCCATGTCGATGACCACCGCGCTCGATGCCGTCACCGCCTTGTCGATCTGCACGAATTCGCCCGTGCCCATGTTCGTCAGCCGCAGCGCCGACGTGCTGCCGCCGGGCCTGACGGTCACGGTGGGGTAGGTGCGGAACGTCCCGCCCACCTGCACGCCCGAGGTGCCCGACACGGTTGCGCGCCCCTCGGCCCCGTAGGCCACGGGGTCGTATGCCGTGAACGTCAGCGTGGCCTCGCCGGTGTGCCACAACGTGTCGAGCGCGCCCGGCGAGGTCAGCACGGCCATGTAGCGCAGGCCCAGGTGCCTCTCGTCGTCCAGCCACAGCTCGGCCTCCTTGAGGCACAGCAGGCGCGAGGCCATGAGGCGGCGAAGGGCCGCCATGTCGTCGGCGGGGCGCGCCCTCCAGGCCGCCGCCACGTCTATCGTCAGGGGTTTCAGCTCTGCGCGCATGAAGCGCGAGCCGGGCTGCCCGGGCACGTCGCGCGTGGCGATTTCGTACTCGGGCAGCAGCGAGCGGGTCACGAGCCGGGTGTCGAACCACGGCGCGAAGTCGAAGCCGTTGTATATCATGCGAAGCACTCCTGCCGTTTGATTTCCTTGGCTATCTGGCGGGAGATTTTCTCGATGTCGGCCTCCTCCCGCACGGTCGCGTACAGGTTGATTGTCACGTTCGTGTCGCCATGGGCCGCGCCGCCCTTGCCGTCGAGCAGCTTGGCGATGCCCTCGGCCAGCGGGCGCGCGCCGCGCTCGTTGAACGGCACCACGCCCTCGGGGCCCGCCTCGCCGACGCCGATGACGCTGGGGCCGTTGAACACGCCGCCCTTGGCGTACCAGTCGATGCCGAAGTGCGGCACGCTCGGCGGGGCGATGCTGAAGCTGCCGGAGATGGACAGGTGCGGCAGCTTCAGGTGGGGCAGCGACCACGAGAAGTTGAAGAACCCCTTGATGGAGTCGATGACGTTGCGCACGGTGTCGCGGGCGTTCTGTATCGGCGTCTCGATGGCGCTCTTGATGGAGTTCCACACGCTGCTCACGGTGTCCTTGGCGGCGTTGAACACACTGGAGATCGTGTCGCGGATGCCGTTCACGATGCTGGATATGGTGGAGCTGATGCCGCCCCACACGCTCGACGCCGTGCTGCTCACGGCCCCCCATATGGAGTCCCACACCGCCTGAATTGCCGACAGCACCGCCGATATGGTGAAGCTGATGGCATTGATGGCCGCGCCTATCGCCGAGCTGATGGCATCCCATATGCTGGAGGCGGTGGAGCTCACCGCGCCCCACACCGTGTCCCACACGCCCTGGATGACCCCAAGGGCCGCGCCTATCACGTCGCTGACGTACTGGATGTACGCGCTCACCGCGCCGTAGATGGCCTCCCATATGGCGCTGGCGGTGCCGCTGATGCCTTCCCACGTCGCGCCCCACCATTCGGAGAGCGCCGTCACCACGTCGGTGATGACCTGGCTCACCGCGTCGATGTAGCCTCCCACCGCGCCGCAGATTGCGTCCCATGCCGCCGTCAGCTGCTCGCCGAAGTTCTCCCAGATGAAGTTCCAGGGTATGAGCAGCGTCTCGATGGCCAGGTTCAGAATCTCGCCCAGCAGCATCACGGCGACCTGCACCACGTTGCAGATGCCGTCCCAGATGGACGAGGCGGTATCGGCCAGGCCTTGGAAGAACCCGGCTATGGCGTCGATGGCCCCCTGCACCGTGGAGCAGATGCCGTCCCACACGCCGCCCAGCTTCTCGCCGAGCTGCGAGAAGAACTCGCCGACGCTTTGGGCCACGTCGCCCGCCACCTGGGTGGCCACCTCGAACGCGGCGCACACGGCATCCCACACGGCGGTCACCGCGTCGCGGAACTCCTCGCAGTTGTTCCACAGCAGCACCACGGCGGCGATGATGGCCGCTATGGCCGCTACCACGGGGTGCGCGGCTATGAGCCCCAGCGCGCCGGTGCCCAGCTTGCCGACCACCTGGAAGGCCGCTCCGATTTTCGGCACGGTGTCCACGACGGTGCCGACCGTCGACAGCACGGGGCCTATGGCGGCCGCTATCGTGGCGATCGCCAGCACGGCGGTCTGGCCGCCCTCGCCGATGCCGGCGAACCACTCGGAGAACGACTTGACGACACCCGCCACGTTGGTGGCGATGTTGAGCAGTGGCTCGCCAAGCGGCTCGATGGAGCCCTGCAGCTCGCGCATGGCCTCCTGCGATTTCACGGCGAAGCTGTCGGAGGCGGCCTCCTGGGCCTGCTGCGCGGCGCCCGCCACGTCGCCGAAGCTGTCCTGCACTCCCGCCAGGGACTCGATCATGCCCATGGCATTGTCCTCGCCCAGCGAGGACCACAGGGTGGAGGCCAGCGCGGCCTTGTCGTACTCGTTTGGCATCTGCGTGAGGTCGCCCAGCACCGCCTGCAGCATGTCCTCGGCGGTGGCGCTGCCGTTCTTGAAGTTCTCGAAGACCTCCTGCGTGCCCTCGCTGAACGAGCCGATGGATTCCTCCATGCGGCCGTCGGACAGCGCCGTCAGGAACTCGTTGAGGTAGTCGCCCACCTTGTCCAGGTTGTACGCGCCGTTGGACGTGCCCGCTTCGAGCAGCGAGAAGTACTCGCTGGCGCTCATTCCCGCCTCGCCCCATCGCACGGAGTATTCGCTCAGGTTGTCGCCCAGCTCGTCGGTGTAGTTCAGGCCGCGCTGCATGCCCGCCGTCAGCAGGTCGCTGGCCTCGGTGGCGGACAGCCCGAAGCCCTCCATGAGGGCGTTGGTGCCGCGTATGGACTCGTTCACGTCTGCGCCGAAGGTGTCCGACAGCATGAGTGCGTTGGTGGTGACGGTCTGCAGGTCCTCGTCGGACACGTCGCGAAGGGTGGACTTGCACTGGATCAGCGCATCGTTGACCTCGTCCAGGGACTGGCCCCAGCCGCCCTCGTATATGCGCTTGCCTATGCCGCTGAAACGCTCGGCCTCCTCGCCGGACACGCCGAACGCGGCGGCTATGCGGGCGTTGGCCTGCTCGTAGTCGCTGGCCACGCCGAATACGGCCTTGCCGGCGGCCACCACGGGCGCGGTCAGCGTCACCGTGGCGGCCGTGCCGGCCTTCTTGAACGAGGACGACAGCTTCGCGGCCTTCTCGTCGCCCTCGGCTATGTTCTTCCAGGAGATGCCCTGGAGGTCGCGCTCCAGGGCCTTGATGTTTTTGGATACGTTAACGGTGTCGAGCACCGCTTTGATGATGACGTTGCCGTCCATGCTCACCTCGTCGCTCTCTTGAGCGCGGCGAACACATCGCGCATCGCCGCGTCGCTTCCTTCCTCAGAGCCGTGTGAGCTGCGGCCTTTGCCGAGTTCGAACGCCTTGTGGGCGGCGTTCCAGGCCTCGACCTCCTGCCTGTTGTATTTGGTTGGCTTCGGCTTGGTCGCCGGGTTGCGGTAGTGGATGGCCGCGCCGAGCGGCGTGTCCTGCGGGCAGCCGCCCACGAGTGCCACGAACTCGGCAAAGCTGATGCGACCGCGCACCTCGTCCCACTCGATGCCGTAGGCCTGGCGGAAGCTGGTGCGTATGCGCGCCGCGTCCTCCTCCAAGTCCCACAGCGGGGTCTCGTGCGGGCGGTCGCCGGTCAGGTCGAGTCCGCACATGTCCCATACTGCCGCGTCGCGCATCCGCACGAACTCGGCGGCGTCGTAGTCGCATGCGCACCACGCGTCCGCCCAGTCCACGAAGAACAGCGCCAGGAACTCGTCCCGGCGCTGGTCGTCGGACTTGCCCTCGTCGGTCAGCACCTCGATGACGCGGATGATCGTGAGCGCGTCGTCGCGCACCAGCACCTCCTCGCCGTTCCACGGGTAGCGCGTGGCGCTCGTGCCGTCGGGCAGCCGCACCCGCTCGGCCGTGAGCGCGGCTGGCAGCATTACTTGCCGCCCTTCTTCTTGCGCTTGGCCTTGGAGCGGCGCTGGGCGCGGTTGAGCGCCTGGACCTGATCGGCGCGCTCGCTGTATGCAAGGCCGCACGCCATCAGCTGCTCGCTGGTCGCGTGGCGCGCCAACATGTTGAGGAACGTGGCGAAGACCTCGCCCAGGATGCGGATGTTCTCCTCGGGCGCGATGGGGCCCTCGTCGCCGCCCATCCACGCGAGCAGCTGCTCCCAGCCCTCGGTGCCGATGAACGCCGAGATGGTGCGCTTCATGAGGCGGGCCTGCGCGGCGTTGGCCTCGGCCGCCTTCTCGGGGGTGTCGGCCTCGCGGGCCATCTGCTCGTTGGCCTGCGCGCGGTCGATGGCGTTGCCGACCTTGGCCAGGTACTCCTCGATGTGCTTGTCGTCGAACCACACGCGGAAGCGCGGCGTGTCGGGGTTCTCCTCGGGGTCCTCGAAGAACACGTCCTCGTACGCGCGGATGTTTTTCAGAAGTTCCATTTGTTGCCCCTTTCGTGAGCGGTGAGCGTCGGGCATAGAAAAGGGGCGCGGGCCGCTCACTAGCCCGCGCCCCCATGTCCAGGAGGTTATGTCTGGTGTCGCCTGCGGCTACTTCGCCGACACGGTGACCTTCACCTGCGTGCAGATGCTCGGCTTGGACGTGCAGCGCACGGTGATGACCGCCCCGCCTGCGGCCACGCCCGTCACGTTGCCGTCGCTGTCGACGGTGGCCACGTCGGTGTTGCCCGATGCGAAGAAGCACTTGGCGTTCGCCTCGGCGGGCGTGACGGTCGGCGCGAGCTTCATGGACTTGCCCACGGCCGGGCCGGTCGGCGCGGTGCAGGTGACGCCCGTGGGCTGCTTGAGCTTGTTGGCGGGGATGTAGCGCATAGCGCCAGCGCCCGAGATTGTGCAGGAGAACGCGCCGGGGTCGGACGCCGCGCCCTGCTGCGAGCCGACGGTCAGGCCCAGGTAGGTGCAGTCGCCCTCCACCACGTCGCCGTTGGGGTCGGTGTGGCGGAAGTGGCCCGTGCGGCCCTCGCCGGTCTCAAGCGCCAGGCTGGCAACGAAGTCCTGCGCGGGGTCGCCGTAGCAGCGGTCGCCTGTGACCTCGTACTGCGGCTGCACGCTCTTCACCTTGTCGGTGGGAGTGCCGTAGCCGTCGTAGTAGTCCTTGGTCTCGGTGGTCTCGTTGGTGGTCGGCTTCACCTCGGTGATGCCGCGCGAGAAGATGGCCCACGTGGGGCTGGCCGCGTCTGGCGTAGTGTCGATCTCCAGCGCGCTCATGTAGTTGGGCGCGAAGCCCAGGTCTTGGTTCTTTGCCATCGTTATCCCTTCTCTATGGTTATGGTCGCTTTGATTCGGAACTCCCACAGGTACGGCCCGCCCTCGGGCGGCGTTATCTCCTGCGGCTCGGTGTACAGCGACGCGCTGGTGAAGCCGTAGGAGCCTGTGGGCGAGGACAGGTCGGCCCCGTCCAGCGCGTCGGCCAGGTCGTAGGCGTCGCCCATGGCCTTGGCCTCGGAGGTGTCCTTCACGATGACCTGCAGCACGTATCCCACGCGGCGGGTGCCGTCCATGTGGCGCACCGCGTCGGTGGTGGGCATGGGCCGCAGCACCACCGCGTCGTCGTGGCCGCGCGATGCTGCCAGGCGGGTGAGGAGCACCGGGCCGTAGCCCAGGGCCTCTATGGCGGCCTTCGCCGCCTCCATCACGTCCGGGGCCATGTCACGCCCCCTCGGTCAGGAGGTCGACGGCCAGGCGCTCCCAGTCCTCGCCGTGCGCTTCCTTCGCGGCCTTCGGCCAGTCGGCCTTGGCCCTCGGGTTCTTGCCGTGCTTGATGGAGCTGTCGGGCAGGTCGCGCACGTAGGCGGCGTAGTCGGCGTCCCATATGACGAGGCCCTGCCTGAAGTCGGAGGCGGCCTGCATGGAGTTGTGCATGCGCTTGGTGTCCTCTGGCGTGAACGCGTTCATGTCCTCGGCCACGCTCATGGCGAACTTCACCTGCTTGGCCTCCAACTCCTTCGCGCTGAAACGCTTCATGAGCTTGGTCAGGTCGACCGTAACTGCTGCGGGCATGGCTACCTCACCTCCAGTTCCCAGTGGTGGGGACGGGTGCCGAACGCGCGGCGGGGCGTGCACCTCGCCACGTTCATCCACTCGCCCCCGTCGATGCTCACGCGGCTGCCCACGGGCACGTCGAACATGCCGGGGCTGTCCGCGCCGTCCGCTATCACGAGGCCCTGCGCGCCGTCGCCCAGGCCGTACTCGCGTACGAGCCACGCCGAGACGGGCTCGAAGCGCACGCGGCGCACCTCGACGGGATGCTCGAACTCGCCGCCGTAGCCGCCCTCCCTGGGCACCTTGACGAACATGGTGGAGGGCCGCGCCGAGCGCGGCACCCGCATCATCTGGTACCCCCGATGCCCGCGTAGAGCAGCGGCGTTCCAAGCAGCTCGCGGCGGACGGCGGCCTCCATGTCGCTGCGGTAGGTGCTGGCCCCTTCGGTACCGGGGTTCCACGAGAACGAGCCGACGGTGAAGCCGCCGCCCTCCATGATGCCGCCCGAGCATCCGTATGCGGCGTCGACCTCGCAGGCCGCCATGACCGCGCGCGCCCACTCCTCGGAGCCGTCCGGCTCGTTGGGGAAGATCAGGTCGCGCACGGCTGCCGTGGCGTGGGGGAGCGCCGCCTTGAACTCCTCGGCGGACAGCTCCCCGCGCCCGGCTGCCAGGTAGTCCTCGTGGGTCGGGGCTCTAGTTTCCATCGTCCTCGGCCGCCTCGGGCTTTTCCGCCTTGCCCTTGGCGGGCTGCTCGTCTGCGGCCTTCGCCTCGGGCTTTTCCGCCTTGCCCTTGGCGGGCTGCTCGTCTGCGGCCTTCGCCTCGGGCTTTTCCGCCTTGCCCTTGGCGGGCTTGGCCTTCTTCGGGGCCTCCTTCTCGAAGGCCAGTCCAACTGTGCGCATGTCGCGCCTCCTTCCTACGCGGCCTTCATGCCTGCGGTGATGTAGTGCGCCAGGTTCTCGCGGACGCCGCACACGCCGTACTTGCGGTACTTGAACAGGTGGCCGAAGCCCTGCTGGTTGTCCTCGGCGTCGATGACCTTGCCGTGCGCGAAGTTCCAGCGCAGCACCACGGCGTCCTTGTGGACGATGAGGAAGTTCATGTCCACCGCGCCGGTGCCCTTCTTGTAGTGGCCGATCTCCTCGTCCTTGGTGGTGCCGTCCAAAAGGTCGATGGCGCTGTAGAAGCGGGACTGCGGCACCTTCACGATGGAGGAGAAGCCGTCCAGCGCCTCTCGGGACTTGGTGGTGTCCAGGTCCTTCACCATACCCAGCAGGGTGGGGGTGATGAACAGCACGCGGCCCTCTTCCGGCACCTCCTTCTCGTCCATGTCGCACATGGCGGCGTTCAGGCCCTTGAGCATGTCCGCGCCGTCGGAGTAGGTCTTCTGCTCCTTGGTGATGCCGGTGCCTGCGCACAGCGTGGAGAACACGAACGCGTCTCCCTCGGGCACCACCTTGGTGCGGTTGAAGTGCGCGGCGGCGTTGCCGAACGCCAGATTGAAGGACTGGGCGTCCACTTTCTGGTCGATTTCCAGGATGGTGCCGCGGTCGTAGTTGGCGCTGATGGGCTTCCAGGTCAGGGACGCGCCGCTGTTCTGCGGCAGTCGCCCGTTGGCCTGCACGTCGCCCAGGCCACCCATGGAGTAGACGGGATAGTAGAACTCGCCCAGCTGCTCCATCTGCGCGATGTTGCCCTGCGGCGCGGCGCTCTCAAGCACTGCGGTCAGGGATTCCTTGCGGTACGCCTCCATGAGCACGTTCTCGTAGCCCTTGGGCAGTTCGATGCTGTTTGGCATGATTTACTCCTTTGAAGATTCGTCGGTGAGTCCGAAGGCTGCGCGGAAGTCGGCCAGGCCGTCGGAGCCTGCGCCGCCCTTGGGGTCGCCGCCCGCGCTCTCGCGGGGCTGGTCGGTGAACATGTAGGCGTTATCCTTCTTCAGGGCCTCGAAGTCGATGCCCGTGAGGTTGCCCTGCTCGTCCAGCTTCGCGTCGGCGATGTTCGGGATGATCGCGCGCGCCGCCTTGGCGTTGCGCACCCCCATCTGCGCCAGCTTGGTGTCGATGGCGAAGTCGCGGCGCATGTCGGCCTCGCGCTTCTCGGCGTCGGCCTTGTACGCCTCGTTGTCGGCCTTGGCCTTGTCGAGCGCGGCCTGCAGCTCGTCGGCGTTGCCCGCCTTGGCGGTGAACTCCTCGATCTGCTTGTCGCGCTGCTCCAGCTCGGCCTTGAGGGCCTTCACCTGCTCCTGGTACTCGTCGGTCTCGCGCTTGTACTTCGCGTAGGACACGACCTCCTTCGCGGGCTCGGTCTGCTGGCCGTTGTCGCCGCCCTCGTTGCCCTGGGGCTTGTTGTCGTCCGCCATCGCTTGCTCCTTCCGTGTTTGGTTGTCGCGCTTCCCTGCGCGCTTGGATGGCCCGCCGTTGTCGCCGCGGTCGCGTGCGGGGCATGTTGTCGCCGCCCCATCGCGTGACCGCATCTTCTCCGAGGTGTCGCCAGGCAAAAGAAAAGGCCGCCCGTGATGGGCGGCCTTGATGCCGTGCGTCTACTCGGTTGTCGCTTGGTCTACTTCATCAGCCCCGCGTCGCGCAGCACCTTGCGGGACTTGGCGAAAAGCTCCTCGCGCTCTTCTTTGGTCAGCTTTTCGGCGGCTTTCGACTCGGGGGCGCTGTCATCTATGACGAGCACCCAGTCCTCTGGCGTCACTTCTTTTTTGTCAGCCTGAACCATTTCGCTTCCTCGTTTCGCTCGTAGAGCATTTCGGTGGCAAGCTGGTCGATAACGTCGCCGCCCACGTTCGGGCACTCTCTTTTCGCCAGCTCTCGCAGCTCCTCGTACGCTTGCACGACGCTGCGGTCGTTCACCTTGATTTCGTAGATTGTACCATCGTGGCACGCCACCACTGAGCTGCGCACCCAGTCGTTTTCCGCCACCGTTCGAATGTCGGCCCACGACGGCGGCGAGCTCATGGGGTGGTTGTGGATCAGCACCACGCCGCCCTTGGTGCGCCTGCACGCCTCCACCTGCTTGGCGGTCAGGCCGCACGCCTGGCTCTTCAGGCCGTGCCCGAAGGTGTCGGTGACGCGCTCGCCCTTCTTCCACGACACGACGGACATGCGTTCGTAGCCCGTGCCGTCGCGGTCGCGCAGGATGCGGCGGCTTTCGGCGTACACGGCCTCGCTTGCGCGCTTCGGGATGGGAAGGGACGCCACCTTGTCGTGGTAGGCCCTGCCGTTCACGGCGCGGCGGCTCACGTCTGCGGCGGTGCCCGCGCCCTTGCCCGGCATGAACTTCTCGCGCACCCAGGTCTTGTCCGTGGCAAGCGGGTAGATGCGCTCCTTCGATTCCACGGCGGCCTCGCGCGTGCGCTCGCGGGACAGGTAGGGATGGGCGGCTATGTGCTCGCGCTGGCGCTTCTGCAGCTTGCCCAGGCGCAGGCGCTCCTTGGTGTTGTCGAGCCCGGCGGCCTCCAGGGCCGTTGCCTCGCGCTTGGCGGCGCGTATGCCGCGCTCCAGCTCGCGCTGCTTCTGCTCTGCCTGGTATCGCTCCTCGCGCTTCTCGTCGCCGCCATCTGGATCGCGCTCGTACCGCAGCTGCTGGCCCTCCACGTAGATGCCGAAGTCGTGCTTGCAGTTCGCGCCGCACAGGCCATCGACAGAGCCGTAGCCCGTCTCGCGGTAGAACGGCGGGTACTTCTTGGACTTGCCCGACAGGCTGAACACGCGGCCCTGCCACTTGGCGTGGCTCTCGCGCGCCCCGCCGTGCGAGGAGGTCTGCACGAGGTCGTGCCCGGTCTCTTCAAGCAGCTCCAGCGTGTTGCGGCTGCCCGCCTGCACCGCTTGGGTGCGGATGTGGCGGCGCATGGCCACGTCCGCCTGCGCCCACGCCCCGCTCTTGTAGTCCACGACGGACACGCCGCGCCGCGCCAGCTTCAGCACGGCCTCGCGGGTGGCCTGCTCGTAGCCTGCCATGCCCGAGTTCACCCGAGCCACGGCCTGCGCCACGACTTCGAGGTAGGCGCGCTGCACGTTGGCGGGCATCTTCAGGTTGTCGCGGCTCACGACGTCCTGCACTCCCGCCGCCGTGGCCCGCGCTGAGTTGTGCAGCCTCCACTGCATCGTCTTGGACAGCGCGCCCATGGCCGTGCCCAGCGTGGCCAGGTCGGCCTCGGCGCTCTTGGCCACGGCCTCGGCCGCAGCCTTGGCAGCCTCGCGCGCGGCTCTGCACCCCTCCTCGTTCATGGCCTTCTGCACGTCCTTGGCGGCAAGCGCCGCCTTGCGGGCGGCCTGCGAGTAGGCGCTGTCGCCCTCGAAGTCGATGGAGCCTATGAGCGCGGCGTAGATGCACACCAGGCGCAGGGTGTATTCGTCCATGGCCCCCTGCGCTGCGTCGGTGAAGTGCTCTATGTAGTCCGGCCCCAGCATCAGGCGAGCCCGTCGCCCAGCATGTCGAACGCGCCGCCCTGCTGCTCGGGCACG
This sequence comes from Coriobacteriaceae bacterium, assembly GCA_025992755.1. Lineage (GTDB taxonomy): Bacteria > Actinomycetota > Coriobacteriia > Coriobacteriales > Coriobacteriaceae > Collinsella. The sequence goes on along the minus strand of DAJPGF010000001.1, from coordinate 1,737,039 downwards.
TTGGCCTTGGCCTCGTTGCTGGTCTCGCCGTAGAAGCGGCGGCGGTACTCCCACGGGGCCATGATGCCCGCGCCGACCTCGCTCATGGCCATCTCGCGCGCGCTCTGCGTGTCGCTGATGATGGAGTCGTCGAAGTCCACGGTGACGTCGCCGTAGGGCACGGCCTCGCCCTTGATGCTGCGGCACGCGTCGGCCATGCCGTTCACGAGGCGCACGATGGACTTGCGCAGGGCGTTCTCGTGCCGGTGGATGGATCGCATCAGCTGCGAGTTGTCGGCCGCCACCTCCTTGGCGGTCTTCAGGCCCGTGTGCGACTCCCAGGAGAAGTAGCCGTTGCCGAAGCCGCACGCCACCGACAGCAGGCGCAGGCCCGTGTTGATGGCGCTGGCGTTCTCGTCGGCCTTGAGGTCGCTCTGAACGGTCTGAATCTTGGCCGACCCCTCGTCGCCTGGGTTCATGCTGAAGATGGTGTCGTCGGCCTCGCCGAAGGCGTAGTAGGTCTTCGTGAGGCTGCCGTCCGGCCCCTTGTCGGTCTTGGACTCTATGAGGGTCTTGTCCACGAACGTGCGCGGGCGGCCCACGCGAATGTGGTCGAGCAGGGAGGTGGCGGCCTCGTCGACCACCTTCATGGCCCCCACGGCGTTGCAGTACACGCTCGCGCCCATCGCGCAGTAGTCGTAGAAGCGGTTCGACACGGCGGGGCGCACCAGCGCGAAAAGCGGGCGGGTGCAGCGCGTGTCCATGTCGGCGCTGATGCCCTCGACCGTCACCTGCTTGTGCGTCTTGGTGTCGAACAGCTGCGTGAGGATGTGGTAGGTGCCGCCCTTGAGCACGTGGGCCTGGCACTGGTCGTAGTCGCGCCCGGCGACCTCCACGCGGCCCACGAACGCGCACTGCGTGCAGTCGTCGGCGCTCCACGTGAGCGGGACTATCTGCGTGGCGTCGTAGCGCACGATGCGCAGCTCGGCGTCGGGCGTGTAGGCGCTGTCGGTCACGCCTCGCGGCTCGATGACCCACGCGCCGGTCCCCATGGCGAACGCCCGGGCTATGAAGTCGGCGTTGTCCATGGCGAACGATGTGGGCGCGTCGCTGTCCTCCGTGGGCTGCTGCGCCGGCGCGTTGCCCTCCGTCGCCTCCTGGCCGTCCCCGCCCGTCGCCGTGGGGTTGGCGAAGTAGCGCGCCATCCAGGCGCGGCGCTCGTCGCTCGTGCTGGAGATGATCGTGCTCTCGTTCATGAGCAGACTGGCCCACTCGTCGGCCACGAGCGCCGCCGGGTGCAGGCTGGCGCGCTCGCGCTTGTACACGCGGAAGCCGCGCCGCTCGCTGTAGTGGTACCAGCCGTTGTCCGCCGCGAACCAGCCGAACCAGACGCCCACCATGCCCTGCATGCGGGTGTCCGGCTGGTATCCCATGCGGCGCAGCCACGCCTCGGCGTAGCCCGTGTTGCCTCGCTTCTCCATCAGAGGTTGCTCCTTATCCACAGTCCTGCGGCGTAGCCCGCCGCGTCTATCGCGTCGTCGTTCACCTTCGGCAGTGTCTCGGTTATGTCGCCCTGCCCGTTCGACACGTACTCGAACTCGGGGAACTCCTTGGCGGCGAGCGGGCAGCGGTCGGGGTCGATGACTATGCGCGTAAGGTTCTGCATCCACCTGATGCGGCTCTTGGGCGCGTTCAGGCCCTGCTTGAGCGACTTCTGCGCGCCGATGCCCTGCTCCTGGTAGTAGAGGATCATGCCGCGCGCCGCGCTGTCGCACCACACGTCGGCGGCGGGGTCCTCGGCCGCCTGCAGCTTGGCCGCCACCAGCTCGGCGGTCTTGACGTCGATGGCCTCGGTTCCCTGGCGGCTCTCCTCGTCCAGCAGGTACAGCACGCGCTCGTTCTCGTCGTAGCCCGCCTCCATGAACACCCAGGGGTGCACGCTGCCCGCGTCCACGCCGAACGAGCGCAGGGCGATGGACGCGCGCTCCTCCGCGGTGATGGGGCGTATGTCCAGCAGCTCGTCGGGGAACACCTCGGAGCCCGTGCCGATGACCTCGCCGAGCCATTGCCAGCGGTAGGAGTCGGGCGTCTTGCGGCGGCTGCGCTCGGCCTCCGCCAGCGCCGCGGCGCTTATCCACTCGGGGTGCTCGTCTATGACGTCCAGGTACGTGGTGTGGCATATGAAGCGCCCGTCCTCGCCCGGGTGGGCCTCCAGGTCGCGCGCCTCCTTGTTCACCCAGTTGCGAGCCGAGCGGGGAGGGTTGTAGCTGTAGAACACCCAGAACATGTCGCCGCCGCGCAGGAACGTGGCCAGCACGCTGCGCACCTCGTCCATGCCGTCGAACTCATCTACCTCCTCGAACCACACCACGGCGCAGTAGCCGGTGCGGAACTTCGCGGACTTCAGCTTCTTCGGCTTGTCGCATCCCACAAAGCGTATGACCTGCCCGGTGGGGCGGTACGTCACCTCCATGGGGGACAGGCCGAAGTCGAACAGGTGCGCCACGCCCAGCACGTCGCACGCCCAGCCTATCTGCTCGTACACGGACGTGCGCAGCGTGTTGCCGACCTTGCGCAGCACGACGGCGTTGGCCTCCGGGTTGAGCATGATCAGCAGCACGATGGCGATGGATATGAACGACGACTTGGTGGAGTTGCGCCCGCCCTTGAACCAGTAGTGCGTGAACTCGTGCGCCTTGATGGAGCGCCACACGCTGGCGAACACGGAGGCCACGACGTCCGAGAGCCTAACCGAGGTCGTCAACGATGGTCACCCCCGCCTCCGCCATGGCGGCCTTCGCGCCGTCCACGCCGAACATGTCGTTGAGCAGCTTCACGCTCTCGGTTATGGCCAGGCGCGCGTCGCCGTTGATGCTGCCCTCGGCCGCCTGGCGGCGGAAGATGGGCAGCGCGCCGTCCAGCACCTCGAACAGCGGGGCGGCCGCGTCCTGCAGCTCCCAGCGGCAGTCCCTGGCGGCCGCGTCGCGGATTTCCTGGATTCTGTGCGCGATTCGTGGGTCGCGCATCAGCTTGGAGGCGGCGCAGCTTATCGAGTTGTAGTTCATCCGCTTGCAGTCGTAGGCCGCGCGGTACGCGTCCTGCTGCTTGGCGCGGGGCTTGGCCATCTCGCGGGCGAACGCCTCCTGCTTCGCCGTGAGCGGCTTGTCCTTCTTGGGCACCTGCGGCCTCCTTCCTGATTAGTTTCGCGCTAGCCAAGCGACGCGATCACATCGCGCTCGCGCGGCGAAAGCGCGAAACGCTCTGCGGCTGCACGCTCTGCGGCTGCACGCTCTGCGGCTGCACGCTCTGCGGCTGCACGCTCTGCGGCTGCACGCTCTGATATGAGGTAGCCGCTGCCGTATATCGCCTTGTTCTGCACGCGCTGCGCGTCGAGCGCCCTCGTGAAGCTGCACTCCTGCGGCCCCACGCGGAAGTCGATGCCGTACTTGGAGTAGCGCGCCAGCATGGGCGCGGTCAGCACCTCGTCCGGGTACTCGTACTTCGGCAGCGCCTTGGCCTTCTCGCGGCGCAGGCGCTCTATCGCGGCATCCAGCTCGGAGCGCAGGTCGGGCGCGCTGCGAGCCTGGGCGGGGTCGAGGTTGGTCACGAACGACGTGTTGACGCTCGCACCGTTGGCGTACGTCACGCCGACGCCCGTCACGACCTTGCAGCAGTTGCGGATGCCCATGCACGTCAGGGTGGGGGCGAACAGGAAGAAGCCCACGCCGCGCTCCTGGTAGTGCTTGACGATCTTGCTCAGGATGGAGAACGGCGGGTTGTCCACCACCGTGCAGCCCTGCGGGTACTCCTCGCGCTCGTAGTCGCCGCCCGGATAGAACGGGCGCGCCACCTTCGCCAGGTCGAACCCGTACTCCCGGTGCGCCCACCGCAGCACGCAGTCGTACACCTCGGGCGGGGTGTAGCAGTCGTCCGTCGTCCTCTTCGGCTCGAACTTTGCCGTGAACTCCTCGTATGTCTCGCCTCTCGCCATGCGTCTCCTATCTCTCGGCCCATATGGTCGCAAGCGTGTCGCCGGGCACGGAAAAGGCCGCCCCGAAGGACGGCCCTCTGCCTGTTTCCGTATTCGGTTGCCCCTATCCGCACGCCGCCACGGCCATGGCCATGAGCCCGAGCGCCAGCGCCCTTATGGCGTAGATGGCCGCCGCGTCTATGGCGATTGCCGCCGCTATGAACAGCAGGCACCCCCAGTTGCATCCCGGGCGGTTCATCGCTCCTCCCACTCGACGGTGCCGTCGTCGTACTCGGCCTTGAGCCATTCCAGGTAGTCGGCCTCCTCGCAGAAGCTGGCCAGCAGCCGCTTGCTGGTAGTGCAGCTGCTCATGCGGCTCGTCTCATACACGGCGATGAAGAAGGGCCACGAGTGGAACTCCGTCTCCGTGTGGATGGCCCGCTCGGGCGTGCCGAAAAGGCGCTCCCAGTTCGTCATCGCGCCCCCTCCTTCGCGCCCGGCCCGACCTTGCGGTAGGTGAAGTCCTCGAACAGGTGACCGCACCAGCGGCAGCGGTCGCCGCCCTTGGGCAGGTGGTGCCAGATCTCGCGCATGCCGCACTTCGGGCAGCGCACCTCGATACTAGGTCGGCGCTTCGGCTTCTCGGTCTGCTGCTCCATGGCTACTCCACCGCCATCCGCATGGCCGGCTTCATGGACTCGCGCAGGCTCTTGGCAAACTCCTCGGCCGTTACCTCGGCCTTCACCTCCACGTTCACGTCGGGCATCGCGAAACCGTGCGCCTCTTCGGCCTTGAGGCAAGGCATGGCGGCGTCCTGGGCCGCGCCCTTGAGCGTCGGTGACGCTGTCACCCTCAGCTCGCAGCGCCCCAGCCACAGCTCGCACTCGTCCAGTTTCGTGAGCGCCAGGGCGCGCTCGCGGCTCGCCTCGTAGGCCGTCTCGATGCCCTTGCGCAGGTTCTGCACGGCCGTCTCTTCGGTTCCGGCGTCCAGCTTTTCGCGCAGTCAGGCGTTCTCGAACCTCAGGTTGCGAGCCTCGCGGCGCGGCACTGCTACCGTATGGCTTTGCTGCTCGCCCCAGCAGTCCTCGCACAGCGGCGCGTCTACGCCCATGTTGTCCTGCCCCAGGGCGTCGATATCGCGCCCGCAGGTATCGCAGATGATTCCCATGGCTACTCCCTTCCTTCCGGCTTCACCGCGCCTGCGGGGACCACGCCCGCAGGCTCTCGGCGCACTCCGGGCACAAGGCCCTTGCCTTGCCGTCGATTCGCGCGCTGTTCCTCAGCACCATCTTGGCGTAACCCGCCAGGGTCGCCGGCACCTCCTTGCCGCAGCGTTCGCATGCGCACATGTACAGCCTCATGCCTGCTCGCCTCCCTTCGGCAGAGCGTCGGCGATTCGGTCCCAGTCGGTGGCCGACTTCCCGCTGGGGTACTCGTAGGCCCCCACGCACGGCACCGGCAGCACCGCCATGCCGTCGTGCTCGCCTGCGTACTCGTCTGCGTCCGATCTGCTCTCGAACGCCAGCACCACGTCGCTCTCCGTGGCCACCGCGTAGATCTTCTTCATCGTATCGTCTCCTATTCGAACTCGAAGCACTCGCATGCCTCGCTTGTCTCGTCTACCGCCTCCACGTCGGGGCCGCCGCCCGTCATGGCGTCGCGGGCGCACACGGCCTCGCCGCCAGCGCCCTGCACGCGGCCGCAGAAGCGGCACTCCCGGCACGCGCGGCCCTCCCACGGGTCGGGCCGGTTCCACGGTGCCCTGGGGTCGGACTCGAAGCACCCGGGCGGGAGGTTCCACCCGCTTGAAGGCTCGTACCCGCTCACATGCACCGCCTGCCCCTCGGCAGCCGCCCCCAGCCGTCCATGGCCAGGGCATCCGCGTACTTGGTCGGTTCCGGCAGCAGCAGGTACTCCCAGTGCCCCGAGCCCGGCGGGGCGGGGCGGTTGAACCTCTGCTCGGCCCTGACCCAGCGGAAGTGCAGCCGGTTGGCGTGCGCCAGTCCGTGGCAGCCGCTGCCGTTGCCGCTGCCGCACAGCATCACCGTGGGCTTGGGAACCTCGCGCCCGTCGCGGAACAGCTTGCCCGCCCCGCGCCTCACGATGTGGTGGCGGTTGAGCGGCCACGGCGCGCCGCACACGGCGCACCTGGGCGTCTCGATGCTCGGCCCCTCCATGAGGGGGCGCAGGATCTCGGGCAGCGTGTCAACGTTTGCCATTCGATAGCCTCCTGTCCTTGCCTTGCAGCTCGTACTTGTCGCACATCTCCGACAGGCGGCTCACGATGGCCACCGCCGTCTCCTCGTCGCCGTTCTTGGCCAGGCGGCGTATGAGGTCGCCCTTGCCGTACTGCGTGGTCACGACCACGGGCCTCATGTTCTCGTACCTGTCGTTCACGACGCGGAACACCTGCCCCAGCGTCCAGTCGGTGGGGGACTCCTTGCCCAGGTCGTCCAGCACCAGGCACCCCACGCGGGAGAGCCTGGACAGCACACCGTCCTCGGTGCCGTCGCCGCCGTAGGTGCCCTTGATGGCGGCCAGCACGCCCAGCATGTCGGTCACCCTCACGCTGGTGCCGCCGTCCACCAGGAGCCGCGCCACGGCGCTCGCCAGGTGGGTCTTGCCGGTTCCCACGGGGCCGCAGATGTACGCCCCGCGCCCTTGCTCAACCTTCGCGGCAATGCCCTCGGCCATGGGGGAGGCGGCTGTCATGAAGCGGGGCTTGATTCCGGCCCGCTCGTAGGCCCGGCGGCGTTTGGCTGCGGCCTCCTCGGCCTTGGCCCTGGCCTCAAGGCGCGAACGCTCGTCGCGCTCCGCCACGGCACCCGGGCAGCCGCACGGCTTCCAGCCGCAGAAGGTGCGGCGGCCAGCCAGCACCACGTAGCGGACCTCCAGCTGCGCCCCGCAGTGGGGGCACTCAGTCGTACTCGGCATAGCCGTCGGCCTCCTTCCGGGTCCTCGGGCCGCGGTTCACGTAGTCCTCGAACTTCGGCGAGAACAGCGTGGAGGGCCGCAGGTACTTGGCCATCTTCGGGTCGCCCGCCCACTCGGCTGCCATCGTGTCGATGACGGCCAGGAAGTCGGGGAGGCGGTAGCCCTCGGCCCAGCGGGCGTGTATCAGCCTGCGGGTCTTGGCGCTGCTTGAGCGGTAGCGGGTGCCGGCTGCCTCGTTGAGCGCATGCACGATTTCGTCAAAGGGGATTAAGGGGTTATCTATATACTCAACCTCAACCTCAACCTCTGCATTGCCGCAACTCGATGCGCCTGCATGTGCATCCGCATCTGCTTGCGCATGTGCGACTGCATCTGTATCCGCACATGCTCCCGCATGTGCTTGCGCATCGGCTTGCGCCCGTGCCGCTGCATCGTCCACCGCGTCTTCCTTCCCCGGCCTGTTGCCCCAGCGGGCGTTGGCCGCCTTCCTTGCGCGCTCGCTCTTCTCGTCGCCCATGTCGAGCCTGCCCTTGAGCACCAGGAAGGTAGGCAGCCACGCGGGGCTGCCCTGCGGCTCCTTGCCCGTGAACCGGTACTCGACGATGGCGTAGATGAACGGCGCGCGCTGCTTCTCGGGCATGGCCTGCGCGGCCGCCCAGAAGTCGTCGTGTATAACCATGCCCATAGTGTCGCCGTCGCCTTCCCTAAAACGGGATATCCTCGTCGTACAGATCGGGCATGGCCTGCTGCTGCGGCGCGGGCTGCTGTGGCGCGTACGCCTGCTGAGTGGCCGGCTGCGGCGCGTAGGCGGGCTGCTGCGGCGCAGGTGCCGGGGCGGGGCGTCCCTGGCCGTACGTGCGGGCCTGCGGCGCTTGCGGGGCCGCCTGGGGCGCGTACTGCTGCGGCGCGTAGCCCTGCTGCTGTTGCTGGCCGCTCATGAACTCCAGCTCGTCCACCACGACTTCCAGCGCGCTGCGCTTCTGGCCGGTCTGCTGGTCGTTCCAGCTGCGGTAGCGCAGCTTGCCCTCGATGGCCACCTTGCTGCCTTTGGCGAGGTACTGCGCCAGCTTCTCGCCGCGGGTGCCGAACAGCGTGCAGTCCACGAAGTTCGGGTAGTCCTCCCACTGCCCGGTCTGCTGGTTCTTGCGGCGGTCGTTGACGGCCACGCCCATGGACAGCACGGACATGCCGCCAGACGTGGAGCGCAGCACGGGGTCGCGGGTCAGGTTGCCGGATATGCACACGCGGTTGATGCTCATAGATACCCTCCTTGGGTTACGTCCCCGCTGTTCCAGATGCGGGTGATCTGCGCGTCTACCATGCGGATACGCAGCTTGATTACGTTGATGGCCTCCTGCGAGGCCTTGTAGATGGCCTCGGAGCAGTCGCGGCGGCGCTTGGCCTCCGCTATCTGCTCCTGGCCCCGGCACACGTCGCCGATGATGGTGACGGGCGTGCCCTTCTGGCGCTCGTTCAGGATGGCGATGCGCAGGGCCTTGCGGTACTCGGCCTCGTTCTCGGCGTACTGGCAGCCCGACTCCTTGCAGGTCTTCAGCTCGGCCTCCAGCCTGTCGGTCAGCTCGTCCAGCTCCTCGGTGAGCGCCTGCATCTACTCCACCTGCCAGTCGGGGCGCGGGCAGCACGGGCTGTTGGCCACGAACTCCATGTACTGCGGCATGCTGGCGAACTGGTAGCGCGCCCCGCAGCTGCGGCAGTGGGCCGTGAAGGGGCCGTCTGCGGGCGGCTGCTTCTCCTCGGGCGCGGGCTGCTCCTCCATGGCGTCGGGATCGCTCTGCCCGTCGATGGCGAACGCGCCGCACAGCGCGTACTTGCGGGCGTAGCTCGACGCCATGCCGGTCACCTGGGCGTCGTCCGAGCCCTTCTTGTGCTCGTCCTCGCGGGCGTAGGCGCTCACCTGCAGCAGGCCCTCGCCGCCCTCGGCGGGGAACACGCACGCCGTGGACTTCACGTAGTAGCGGTCGCCTATCTGCACCAGCTCGTCGGTCATGAAGAACGCCAGGCCCTCCTTGGCGCACGGCTCCTTCAGCGCGGCCACTATGTCCTCGTAGCTGCGGTAGCTGAACTTGCCGAAAGCGTTGTACTTGGCCTTGGGCACCACCACGGCGCGCTGCACGCGGGCAACGGCCGCCATGAGGTCGATGGGCTGCTGTTCCTGGGTCATGCTAGTAGCCTCCGTTCATTCGCTCGTAAACCTGGCCCACCGTGCCGTGCATGATGGTGCCCACGACGCCCTGCGCCTTGAGGGCCGCCGCGACGCCCTGCATCTGCTCGCGCGTGGCGCACGGCACCACGACCGTCCACGGGTCGCCCGCCATGGCCACGGGTGCCGGCGCGGGCGGCGCTGGCGGCACCGGGGCGGGCATGGGCGCGGGCTGCGGCTCGGGCATCTGCTCAAGCGGCTGCGGGAACTCTGCGGGCTGGCATTCCGCGGGCTCGGGCACCGCTTCGGGTTCGGGTTCGGGCTCTTCCACGGGTTCCGGCTCCATGGCCGCCTTCAGCTCGGCGATGCGCCGGCGCTCCTCCTCGGCCTTGTGCGCCGCCGTTATGGCCGCGCCCAGGTCCAGGGTGGCGAACAGCTCGCGCTCGGCCTCGTCGTAGAACGGCTCGCCCTGGAACTGCGCCTTGAGGGTTTCCCAGTCCTGGGCCAGGCGCTCTACCTTGGCCTCCAGGGCCTTGAATGCCTTCACCTCGCCGAAGGTCTTGTTGGTCCACTGCTTCTCGTGGAAACGCTCATAGGGCACGACGGGGGCCAGCAGCCCGGCGAACTCCTCGTAGTGCTCCCGCAGCTTGGCGTACGCGCGCAGCTGGCGCTCCTCCTCGGCCTCGTCCAGCTGCGCCTTGATGCCGTCGGCTGTCTGCTTCGCGATGCCCGCCACGGCCTTGCACCTGTCCTCGAACGCGGCCAGGGGCTTCGTGTACTCGCGGCTCACGGCCTTGCGGCGCTCGTCTATCTCCTTGGCGATACCGTTGAGGTAGGCGCGGTCGCGCTTGGCGGCCTTCACGTTCTCGTCCTTGCCCATGTCGTAGGTCGCGCCCTCGTAGTCGGCCACCAGCCTGCGCACGTGCGCCTCCAGGGCGTCGAAGTTGGCCTCGATCACGGCGGGGGAGTACGCCACGGTCAGCTCTGACGCCTCCTCGGGCTCGATGATCTCGGCCTCAACTGCTTCGCTCATTTACTCCTCGCTTCCCAGGCGCGCCATGCACGCCTCGTAGGTTTCCGTCTCGGCCGCGTTCGGCTCGTAGCCGTCGGCCTTCATGGCCTCGTAGATGATGGTCACGTTCTCGACCGTCGCTCGGTTGAAGCACACGGAGCTGCCGCCTTCCATGAGGCTCCAGGCCGTCCAGCCGCTCATGTTCCACGCTGCCCGCCAGCCCATGGCCATGGCCAGCTCGGTGGGCGTGCGGTCGATGGGTCGGCCCAGCAGCTCCTCGAACGATTCCACGGCCTCGGCCTCCATGGCGAACGCTGTCAGCGCCAGAGCCGTGCGGCGCATCGACTTGAGGTCGCCCGCGTGGGCGGCAAGCCACTCGCGGCGGGCCTTCGCGCCGTCCTCGTAGGCGGCCTGGAAGTCGGCCTTGCGCTGGGCTGCGGCCTGTGCGGCCTCGTCGGCCCCCTCGGCCACCGGCGCCAGCAGGGTCACGCCGAACGGCGTCTCCTCGGCCAGAAGCCCCGCGCCCGCGTTGTCGGCCACGTAGGCGTCCAGCGCCGCCAGGTCGGGGCGGTAGTCGGAAAACGTGCGGCATGCGGCGAAGCCCTCGGGGCATTCGTCGACGAACTCGACGCCCGCGTCGGCAAGCACCGCCACCACTTCGGCGCGGTTGCGCCTCTGCTCGGCCTCGGCCTTCAGGCTCGCGTACACGCGCTTCCATTCGGACTGCTTGCAGTCGCGCAGCTCGGCCACGGCCTCGTCGTCGCCCTCGAACTCGGCGATGGCGACCAGGCGGTCGAGCGTCATGTCGTAGGCGGCGTCCTGCACCCTGCGGGCGGCGCGGCGCACCGTGGCCACGGTGCCCGCGTCGGTGCGGGCGGCCACGGCCACCTCCTCGTCGGGAATGTCGAGCGCCAGCATGGTCTGCACGCCGCGCGACTTCTCCTCGGCGGTCAGCCCCAGCTTGGCGTTGGTCTCCACCATGGCCTTGGCGGCCTCCACGCGCGCCAGCTCGGCGTCGTCCAGGTCGTCGTAGACCTCGGCGAGGAAACGCTCGGTGCCGATGGCCCTCATGGCGCGCACGCGGCACTCGCCGTCGACGATCCAGTAGATGCCGCCCTCCTTGTACAGGATGGGCTTCATGACGGGCTGGCCGGGGTTGAGGCGGTTGGCCTTGAACTGCGCGGCCAGGGCCGCGATGTGCTCGGCGCTCTCCCTGGTGGTGAAGTCGCGCGGGTTCATCGGCTCGCCGTCGGCGCGCTCGTAGGGGTACACGTCGCAGATCGCGACCTCCTCTAGCGATTGCATGCGCGGGCCCCCTCGTCTACGACCACGCGGCACTCCATGCCCACCAGGCGGGCGCGGCACGCCACGCGGGCCACCTCGCCCATGAGCGCGATGCGCTTGGTGGACACGGGGCCGTTCTTGATTTGCGCGGCCATGCAGGCGGCCCCCATGTTGAACGCCTGGCGCATGGCGGCGTCGAAGCCGCCGTCGCCCGACTCGGGCACGGGGACGGCGCGCTCGATGCGCCTCAGGATGCTGTCCACCGTCTTGTCCGCGACGGTCTTGCTGATGATTTCCGTGAGCATTTGGGTCTCCTAACTGGGAAAACTAAAAGTGATAAAAACTTTTCAGGATTTCGGAACTTTTTTCTCTATGCGCTCCTTGCGCTTCTGCGCCGCCTTGACCCTGCGGTACAGGTAACGGCACAGCCACCGTTCCATGGCCTCGTCGTGCGCCTCTGCTGCCTTGTCGGCGGCGTAGCGGCTCATGCCCGAGGTGTCCGGGGCCTGCGGCATGGGGTCGGCGCGGCTCTCTCGGCCGCACTCGGTGCGCTCGTAGGTGCGGCGCTCCTCTGCGGTCAGCCTCGGCAACAGCTCGGCTATGCGGGCCTCTATGGCCTCAAGCTGCTGCTGGCGTCTGCACGGTTCGCAGATGCCGTCCTTGCCGAGGGTCGCCCTGCGGCACCCGCACGACGGGCACAGCTCCAGGCGGTGGCGGTAGCAGCGCAGGGACACGTGGCCGCCGCTGGCGTTGATCACGCGCCGCGCGTTATCCAACTGGTTCTTGGACAGCCGCAGCTCGCGGCGAATCTCGCGGGCGGGCACCTTTCCCGCCAGCTCGGCTATGCGGTCGAGGTCGGCCTTGCGCCACGCCCTGTGTGGCCTGCCCTTGTCTCGGCGGGTCACTCGTCGCTCACCTCCACGACCACGCGGGGGCGCGCCCTGTCGGTGAGCACTCTGTCGGGGCACTGCTCCACGTACTTGCGGGAGTCGTCCTTGATTACGCCCGCCGCCACCAGGCCGTCGAGCACGAACTTGCGCGCGAAGCCCACGTTGTCGGCGTCGCGGCGCATGTCGGGCTCGTAGAACGTGGTGCGCACGGTCACCCGGCGCTCGAAGCGCGGCGCGCGCTGCTGCATGGCCGCCGCCCTCACGCGCGCCGTCTCGCGCTTCTTCATGGCCGCCGCCTTGTAGCGGTTGGCGCGCTCGGCGCTGATGTAGTCGTTCAGGCTCGGCATTCGGCCCTCGACCGTGACGGTGCACCTCATTGCGCGCCCCTGTCGTAGATGCCCTGCGCCTCGGTTAGCGTGGAGGCGGCGAAAACGGCTGGGCCCACGATGGCCTCCCACGTGCCCACCAGGTCCACGGAGTCCACCGGCGTGCGGCGGAAGCTCACGGCGGCCAGCATGGAGGGGCGCTGCAGCACCATGTAGCGGGACAGCACGCTCCACAGGTTGTGGTCGCGCTTGAACTCGCTGGCCTCGCTCACGGTCATGCCGTTCTGGCACGCCAGGGTGTACACGTTGTCGCGCTGGATGACGTGGCCCTCCAGCATCAGGCGGTAGCAGATGCGGCGCAGCTTCGCCCATGTATCGGGGTTCGAGGCAACCCAGCCGCACGCCTTGGCCACGAGGGCCTGGGCCTTGGCGTCTACCTCGGCCATACTGTTGCCTCCAGCGCCCATGTGGCGGCGATGCACGCGCAGACGAACAGGGCGGCGAAAACGGCCTGCAGCCTCTCGCGGCGCTGCTCGGGTGTTACACTGGTCTCGGTTCGGAAGTGAACCGTTGCGGTGCGCGTCTTTCGCTTGCCGGCTGCGACGCGCACCCTCTTTCCCTTGATCTTTTCCATTCCTGGAACTTCCTCTCGTTCTCTGGGTCCTTGTAGAACTCGCGCATCATGGCGGCGCACTCGTCGCACATGGCGCGCTGTATCGGGGTCATTCGCCCGCGACGCCCGGCAGAAGCAGCGGGGCGTCCTCGTAGGCGACCTCACCGGTGTCCCTATCCACGAACATCACCTCCTGGTCGTCGTACACGTGGATGTTGAGCATCTGCCCCGTGAACTCCACCAGCTTGGGGATGAAGTCACGGAACTTCGGGTCCAGCTCAAACTGCAGCACGCACTTGCCGCTCTTCACGTTGAGGGCGGTGAACCCCCCCCCCCCGTACGGTCACCTCGTTCAGCATGGCCTACTCCTTCTCGTCGTACGCGGTGTCGCGCGCGATGGTCTTGAAGTCGGTGCTCCAGCCCTTGCCGTTCACGCTGAACTGCACGGAGTTGTAGACGTTGAACTGCATGCCGCCGAGCTCGAACCAGGTCGTGCTCGCCTCCAAAAGCTCGATGCCGCTCGTCTGGAAGCCCCACATGGCCGCGATGCGGCGCTTGAGGCTGACGTGCGTCTCCTCCATGCAGCCGTTCTCGGCCAGCTCGAAGTTGACGGCCACGCGCTTGCGGTCGTCGGTGAGGTGGTCGAGCGTTTTGCCGATGATCTCGGCGACGAACTCGGGCTGGTGGCTCTTGGTGGTCATGGTGTGTCTCCTTTTCTGATAGATAAATCTAATTACAGTTTGAAGCGAAAAAAATTTCTTCGGGTTTGTAGCCCAAGAAGTCGGCGGCCTTTTTAGCCGTCTCGATGCGCATACGGTCGGGGTGGTCTTCATAAACATCGTATGTAGGTCCTGAAATGCCCAGATGTTCAGCCATTGCCTTCTTGGTTACGCCCTTGCTCATGCGCGCCTGCTTGAGTGACTTCATACTCCCTCCTTTCTGTCCATAACTGTAATTAATCTTCAGAACACGGTCAAGATTAATTTTGGTAAAATTGAAAATAGATTTAAGTCCTGGAAGGAGTTAAGATGCCGATATCCGACAACATAAAGAAGTTACGGCAGATTTTCGACGTTACCCAGGATGAACTGGGTGAGATTGCAGGTGTGACAGGTAACGCCGTTTCGCAGTGGGAAAATGGCCGCTCCGAACCCCGTATGGGAGCTATTGAGCGCATGGCGGCCTGCTATCAGATTAGTAAGTCACACCTTATAGAAGACGGCGGAATGGATCAGATTGACCCCGTGACCAAAAAGCCCAAGGGCAGCTCCTATATGCCCGCCGGTGCCATGCCCGTGGTGGCCAGCAGCGCCACCGTGCCGCTGCTCACGCTCGGGCGCGTGCACGCCGGCGCGCTCGCCGACGAGGAGGAGGTCGCGCACCGCGTTGAGGTGCCCGCCTCGGTGTGCGCCGGGCACCCGCGCGCGTTCGCCCTGGAGGTCGAGGGCGACTGCATGAACCGCGTCATACCCGAGGGCAGCCACGTGCTGGTCGACCCCGACCGCCAGCCCGCCAACGGGTCCATCGCCGTGGTGGAGACCGAGGACTACCGCGCGGTCATGCGCCGCTGGTACAAGGGCAGCACCAAGCTGATGCTGTCGGCGGATAGCTTCGAGGACTACGAGGACATGATTTTCGGCATGGACGACGGCCCCGTGCGCGTGATCGGCACGGTGGTGTGGTTCCAGGCCGCCGACGAGATGGAGTAGCCGTGGGCGGGCGCGCGGCGATATACGCCCGCTTCTCGAGCCACAACCAGCGCGGCGAGTCCATAGAGATACAGGTGGAGAAGTCCCGCGCCTACTGCGCCGAGAACGACCTGCGCGTGGTGGCCACGTACTGCGACTTCGCGCAGACGGGCACCAACACCGACCGCGCCGAGTTCCAGCGCATGATGGCCGACGCCAAGCGAGGGCTGTTCGATTTCGTGGTCATATATAAAGTTACCCGAATCATGCGCAACCGCGACGAGATGGCCATGGCGCGCATCATGCTGCGCCGCTGCCGCGTCGAGATACTGTACGCGGGCGAGGAGATTTCGGACGGCTCGGCGGGCGTGCTGCAGCTGGGCATGCTGGAGGTGCTGGCGGAGTACGAGAGCGCGCTCGACGGCGAGCGCATACGCGACGGCATACAGAAGAACGCCGAGCGGTGCATGGCCAACGGCTGCGTGCGCTACGGCTGGGACATAGTGGACGGGCGCTACGTGGTCAACGAGGAGGAGGCCGCCGCCATCCGCCTGGGCGTGCGCATGGTCTTGTCGGGCAAGTCGGTGGCCGACGTGGTGCGCGCCTGGGAGCCGTACCGCACCAAGCGCGGCGGCAAGTGGCGCTTCCAGACGGTGCGCCGCATACTGATGCGGCGGGAGAACGGCGGGGAGTACCGCTACGCGGGCGTGGTCGTGCCCGGCGGCATGCCCGCCATCGTTCCCATGGATGACGAGGAGAGGGTGATACGGATGCTTGAGGACTCGCACAGGCCCCGCGCCAAGACCGAAGCGTGGGACTTCCCGCTCACGGGCAAGCTCTACGACGGGCGCGACGGCGGGCTGATGACCGGCACCAGCGGCACGGGCAAGTCGGGCAGGCCCTATCACTACTACCGCTGCCGCAGCTGCGGGCGCACCGTGCGCCGCGATGTCGTGGAGAAGCGCGTGGCCGACGCCGTGCGCGAGGCCCTGGGCAGCGCCGACAGCCGCGAGCGCATCGCTCGCATGCTGGCCGACGCCGAGGAGGAGCGCGCCGACGAGAAGCCCTTGAGCGAGACCATAAAGGGCGAGCTGGCCAAGATCGAGACGGCGTTCTCCAACATATGGGCGGCCATCGAGTCGGGCATCGCGCCGCCGGGCGGCAAGGAGCACATAGACGCGCTGAAGCGGCGGCAGGCGCTCCTCAAGGACGAGCTGCGCACGGCCGAGGCCCTTGAGGCCGCCCGCCTTGACTACGACCGCGCGCTGTTCTGGCTTGAGGGCATGGCCGCCGCCGAGGTGGACGACGCGCAGCTTCTGCGCACGTTCGTGGCGCGCGTGGTGCTGGGCGGCCCCGACGATGACGACGGCCTGCGCGTGGCGTTCACGTTTGACGATTCTGCCGGCTTGGGCGATAATCCGTCGCTGCCTGGCGCTATAGGTCCAGGTGGCGAGGTGTTCGACCGAATGAACGCCAGCTCCACCAATAGTTGCAAGCAGGTAGGTAAACGTACCTACCTGCTTTTTTATTACTTACAGATACCGCGGAGAATCGAACTCTATGCAGGGCGCGGGCGTAAAGAAAACGCGTAAGCGTTTTTAGCCCGCGGGCGAGGACGCCGGCAGGCGGCCGAAGCCGGCGCGGATTTGCGAAGCAAAGACGCGGATTCTCCGCGCAAAGCTCCAGCCAGATATAGATGCGATGCCGATCGGGCGTCTTACCCCGGCCTCAACCCATCAACGGATCCCCCCACCCGCGGAGAATCGAACTCTATGCAGGGCGCGGGCGTAAAGAAAACGCCTTGGCAACGCAGACCGGGACACGCTTTCCCGATGGCAGCCCAGGCGGAAAGCACGTCCCGGAATCCGCACTCAGACTGGGATGTAGTTTCCGGATGGCGCCTCAAGCGGAAACTGCGACCCGGAATCTCGCCTCAAACTGAGACACACTTTCCGCTTCACCTGCCGCCTCGAAAAACCCATGCGCTCGCCATCCCAAAACTGGGTAGAAGAAAGCCAAAACGCAATCGCAGGAGGTCAATATGACTGCAGAAGATAAGGCAAAGAACGCCGGCAAGGTCGCGCTCGTCCTGGAGGGCGGTAGTTTTCGCGGGCAGTTTACTGCGGGCGTGCTCGACGTTCTCATGGAGGCCGGCGTCGAGATTCCGGCGGTATATGGCGTATCGGCCGGCGCCCTCAACGGCGTGAACTACAAGTCGCACCAGATCGGCCGTGCCAACCGCATCAACCTGGCTTTCTGCAACGACAACCGCTTCATGGGCGCCGCATCGTTTGCGTCCACGGGCTCCATTGTGGGTTACGACTTTATCTTCAACGATGTCCAGGACCGCCTGGACCCCTTTGACAACGAGACGTTCGATGCGAGCCCCATCGAGATGTACGCCGTCGCGACGGATATGCTCTTTGGAACTGCCACGTACCTCCCGGTCAAAAGCGCCGTGCTCGATCTCGACGCCGTGCGTGCCTCGACCTCGTTGCCGCTGGTGACGCCGCCGGTCGAGATTGACGGGCACAAATACGTCGACGGCGGCGTGGCCGATTCGGTTCCTATCGAGCATGTGCTCGAGGAGGCGGGCTTCGACCGCGCGGTTGTCATTGTCACGCAGGACCGCTCGTACGAGAAAAAGCCCTACGAGTTTATGCCTGCCGCGCGCGCCCGCTATGCCGACTACCCCTACCTGCTTGAAGCTATCGAGACGCGCCACGATCGTTACAACATCCAGCGCATGCACCTGTGGAAGTATGAGCGCGAGGGCCGTGCGTTGGTCGTCGCTCCGCAAAAGCCGGTCGAGGTCGGCCATGTCGAGCACGATTCGGCAAAGCTCCTCGACCTGTATATCCAGGGCCGTCAGGAGGCAAGGCGCCTGCTCGCGGAAATCCAAGAGTTCGTTGAGCGCTAACGACGGCGAACCCTCAAAAAATGACAACAGCTAAAGAGCTGGAAAAATCACGGCTCGTGGATGACATGTGCAGAAACTCTGGTCGGAGCCAAAATACCTGTTGACTCGTACGGCGAGCGGGGTAATATGGACGGGTTACTTGCAGAGCCCCGTGAATCTCTGTAACAACACGTACTGTACATGGAGGAGTCTAAGTGATTTCGAAATCGACTCACTACGCCAAGCAGGGCGAGGTCCAGCGCAACTGGGTTCTCGTCGACGCCGATGGTGCTGTCCTGGGCCGTCTTGCCACCCAGATCGCAATGATCCTGCGCGGTAAGAACAAGCCCCAGTTCACGCCCAACAGCGACTGCGGCGACTTCGTTGTCGTCATCAACGCCGATAAGGTCCAGCTTACCGGTAACAAGGCCGACACGAAGACCTATTATCGCCACAGCGGCTACAACGGCGGCCTCAAGGCTGAGAGCTTCCGCCAGGCTATGGAGAAGCACCCGGAGAAGGTCATCGAGCGCGCCGTTCGCGGTATGCTGCCCAAGACCACCCTCGGCCGTGCCCAGATGACCAAGCTTAAGGTCTACGCTGGTGCCGAGCATCCGCATGCTGCCCAGAACCCCACGAAGATTGAGCTGGAGGCTTAAAGATGGCTGAGAACACCGTTGTCTACCAGGGTACCGGCCGTCGTAAGAACGCCGTCGCCCGCGTCCGTCTCGTCCCCGGCACCGGCAAGGTGACCATCAACAAGCGTGACGCCGAGCAGTATTTCGGCCGTCATCAGCTCGTTGAGAACGCCCTTGCTCCCTTCAAGGTGACCGACACCGCCGGTCAGTTCGACGTTATCGCTCTGTGCGATGGCGGCGGCATCTCCGGTCAGTCCGGCGCTCTGCGCCTGGGCATCGCTCGCGCTCTTCTGAACGCTGGCGACTACCGTGCTGACCTCAAGAAGGCCGGTTTCCTTACGCGCGATGCTCGCGTGGTCGAGCGCAAGAAGTACGGCCTCAAGAAGGCCCGCCGCGCTCCCCAGTTCTCCAAGCGCTAAGGTTTTATCTCCTTTCGAGATACAATGTACAAGCGGGGCCTGCCGATTCCTCGGCGGGTCCCGCTTTTCTTTTTCGACTAGGGTGGGCGGTTGCATATCGCCTGCTAGGGAAGGAGCAATCCTATGCCCCAGAACATTTTCGGTACCGACGGCGTCCGTGGCGTCGCCAACGCCGATCTTTCGTGCGACCTTGCGTTTCGTCTGGGTCGCGCGGCGACCAAGTTTCTTGGTCCGGATATCTGCATCGGCCGTGACACGCGCCTTTCGGGCACCATGCTCGAGAGCGCTCTGACCGCCGGCATTATGGCCGAGGGCGGCCGTCCGCACTGCTGCGGCGTTATCCCCACGCCCGCCGTGGCGCTGCTCACCGTTCAGAACGAGCTCGACGGCGGCATCGTCATCTCCGCTTCGCATAATCCGCCGGAGTTCAACGGCATCAAGTTCTTTAGCCGCAAGGGCATGAAGCTTCCCGATGCTGTCGAGGAAGAGATCAGCGCCTGGGTCATGTCCGAGGAAGCCATGGCTGCCGACACGCTGCCGACCGGTGCCGGCGTGGGCCACATCATCAAGATGAAGGACGCTCGCAAGGCATACGTCGACCACGCCATCGATACGCTTGATGGCCTGAGGCTCGACGGCCTGGTCGTTGCCGTCGACTGCGGTCACGGTGCTTCCTGCCAGACTACGCCCGCCGCGCTGCAGCGCCTGGGTGCCACGGTCCATGCCATCAACACCGATTACTGCGGCACTGACATCAATGTCGAGTGCGGCTCTACGCACCTCGAGCCCCTGCGTGAGCTCGTGCTGCGCACCCATGCTGACATCGGTCTGGCCCACGACGGCGATGCCGACCGCGTACTGTTCGTGGACAGCGAGGGCAATGAGATCGACGGTGACTACATCCTGGCTATCTGCGGTTCTGACCTCGCTGCTCGCGGCAAGCTCGCCAACTCCGAGATCGTTTCGACCGTCATGTGCAACCTGGGCTTCTCCATCGCTATGAAGGAGCAGGGCTTCGAAATGGTCCAGACCGCCGTGGGCGATCGCTACGTTCTGGAGCGCATGCTCGCGGACGGCGCCGTCATCGGCGGCGAACAGTCCGGCCACATCATCTTCCTGGAGCACAACACCACCGGTGACGGCCTGGTGACGGCTCTGCAGCTTCTGGCCGTGCTCAAGCGCACCGGTCGCACCCTCACCGATCTTGCCGGCATCATGAAGAAGTACCCGCAGGTACTCGTCAACGTGCATTCCGACAACAAGGCTGGTCTGGACGATTGCCAGCCCATTTGGGACGCCGTTGCTGCTGCTGAGAAGGAGCTTGACGGCCGCGGCCGCATTCTGGTGCGCCCGAGCGGTACCGAGCCACTGGTCCGCGTGATGGCCGAGGCCGAGACGCACGAGCTGACCCAGCGCGTTGTCGACGACATCGTCGAGGTTGTCAAGCGCGAACTTCCCTAATGGTCAAAAACCGTTGCCAAGTGGTAAACTGATAAGGTTATTTTGATTGATTGGTATGTCCGAGGGGGAGCATGTTCACTAAAGTCCTAAGGTCTTTTGGTATGCGTGGTCGAGTCCTTACGCTGGATGCTCCCATCTCGGGCGACGTCATTCCGCTTTCCGAGGTAAACGACCAGACGTTTGCCACCGGCCTTTTGGGCCAGGGCGTGGCGATTCAGCCCACCGGAACGCGTGTGATTGCACCGGCTGATGCCAAGGTCGAGGCCATTTTTCCCACGGGACACGCCGTGGCGCTTAACACGGTCGATGGCTTGGACGTGCTCATCCACGTTGGTTTGGACACTGTTCAGCTCGAGGGCAAGCACTTTACCGTACATGCGCAAGTGGGTGACATCGTCCATAAGGGTGATGTACTCATTGAGTTCGATCGCGAGGCAATTGCTGCCGAGGGCTACGATGTGACGGTTCCCATCTTGGTGTGCAACTCCGTTGAGTTCTCGAGCATCAAGGGCTCCGTTGGCGTGCATGTCGAAGAGATGGACCAGCTCATCGTTGCTCGCGAGCGCTAGCAAGTGCACGTGGCCATTAGCCTACAATTCAAACACGTTTACGGAGGGCGCCCTTGAAAGAGGACGCCCTCCGTGGCAAGATGGGATTTGTCCGAAGCTAAACAGCTTTGGGTCACCGTGGACGGGCAGGGGCCTCGACGCGGCTAGACACGAGACACATACATTACGCGACCTCGCCCTGGTGGCCGCACACGTTGGTTGCGGCCGACGCGGGCCGCGGGCAAGTGCTTGTAAGGGGACCTTGCCTCTCTTGTACGAGAAAGGACGCGTAATGAAGATCATTAAAGCTAAAGACTACGAGGATATGAGCCGCAAGGCCGCCAATATCATCTCGGCCCAGGTTATCCTCAAGCCCGACTGCGTGCTGGGCCTTGCCACCGGCTCCACCCCGATCGGTGCCTACAAGCAGCTCGCTGCTTGGTACGAGAAGGGCGACGTCGACTTTGCCGAGGTCAGCACCTATAACCTGGACGAGTATCGCGGCCTTTCGCACGACGATCCCCAGAGCTATCACTACTTCATGCGTGAGAACTTCTTCGATCACATCAACATCGACCTGAACAACACGCATGTGCCCGACGGTTCCAACCCCGACGCCGCCGCTGCCTGCTCTGAGTACGACAAGATCGTCGCCGACGCCGGTTACCCGGATCTGCAGCTGCTCGGTATTGGCAACAACGGCCACATCGGCTTCAACGAGCCCGATGACCACTTCTCCAAGGGTACGCACTGCGTCGACCTCACCGAGAGCACCATTCAGGCCAACAGCCGCCTGTTCGACAGCATCGACGATGTTCCCCGTCAGGCCTACACCATGGGTACCCAGACCATCATGTATGCCCGCATGATCCTGGTCGTCGCCAATGGCGAGGCCAAGGCTCAGGCCGTGCATGACATGTGCTATGGTCCGGTTACGCCCGAGTGCCCGGCTTCGATTCTGCAGCTGCATACCAACTGCGTTGTCGTTGCCGACGAGGCCGCCCTTTCGCTCTGCGAGTAGCGCGAATCCTGCAGCTCGACATAGCCTTGCCTAAGGCCTCCGCTTTGCGGGGGCCTTTTTGCTATCCTTTTCCGCCCACTTGACCAAAATCTTGCCGCAAGCTTGACGAATGCCGGATGTCCAACAGCTTGATTCATTCTATACCAGATTCTATGCAAAAATGCCACTAGAAGGTCGTAGACGGTAGCGGGTGCTAGGCGAGTTGAATGACATGGCTGGACTTTGTTCATCTGCGTTACACTGCCGCTTAGATGGGACAAGCTGACAAGCTCATTTACCTGCTTAAAGACCGATTAGTCGGGGGATTAATAACAATCGGCCCTCGCTGTACAAAAACTTGCCGCTTGCGTACCAAAAGACAACCTAAAACATAAGGTCGCTCTATTCATAGCGCGGCTTGTATGGTCTTGCGGCTACAGTGTCCATACGGTCGAGTTGAGGAGCGGGCATGGTAAACGATTTGAGCGGTATAGACGACCTCGAGCTGATGCCGCTGGGCGGAGGCTATATGGTGCGCCGCGAACGCTTGATGAATGAGCTTATCGCCAAGGGCCGAAAGGCCGGCATCGTGGTTCTTTATGCGCCCGACGGGTTTGGGAAGACCTCGGTGCTGCTGCAGTACACCCATGAGGTTAAATGCGACCCGACGCGAGGCCCCGTGCGGATTATCGAGGCCGATCGCGCCACTGGGCGCGAGGTGTTTATGCAGCTCGAGGTGGTTACCGAAGAACTCAAAGACAAACCGCACTCCCTTATCGCGATTGATAATGTGCCAAACCTCGATCAGCACGATACCGAAGACCTCATCGACAGGATTCGCGGCCTGCGCGCTATGGGGGTAGGGGTCTTTATCTCCTGCCGTCCTTCAAATCGTCAGCTGATTCATGGGCTGGGCGATTCGGTTAAGATCAATGCGCAGATGCTCAAGGTGCATGCCTATGAGTATTCGGCGTGGGCATCGGCGTTTTCGATCAGCACATCGCTCGACTTTTATCAGCTCACACAGGGCGTGCCCGAGCTCGTTTCGGCATTGCAGACGGGTCTGTATGGCCAAGGCGACGTAGCCGGTCTGCTCGAAAACGAGATTGTCAACGTATATGGTGCGGCACTTGTCGATCTGGCTTCGCTCGACAATAATGCGCTGTTTTGTGTGGCATGTCTCATGGTTTTGATGGGCGAGGGCAATATCGCGGAACTCGAGGCCTGTGGGGTGAGGCTGTCGATGGTCGACCAGTCCTACTTTGTACGCGACTACCCGATCTTTGGCTTGGATCCCGCCGAGCGGAGTTTTACGTGTCTGGGCACGGAGGATAATGGACGCTTGCGTTTGCGTAAGTTGGTGGCCGAGATTCGCCCCGAACTTGTTCCGAGGGCGGCCCGGATTTTGCTTAAGGCGGGCCGATGCGATGCGGCGATGGGCCTGGCGGACGCCTTTTTGGACCGTGAGGCGGTCCTTGAACTTGCTGGGCAGTATGGGGTCGATCTTGCTCTGACGGGGCACGGGGCCGATATCTGCCGAGCAGCGCTGGGCACGATTGATGCTGACGATCCGGCTCCAGAGCCAACGCCTGCCGAGGCACTCGGCGTATATCTGGCAGCGGTCAGCGTGTCCAATACAAAGCTCGCTCGCTATATGGCATCGGTCATCGAGCGCGAGGGCGAACGGGCGGCCTGCGAAATAGACCCTGTTTCATGGAGGGTGGCCCAGACGCTGACGGCTGTTTGCTATGGGGACAACGGGCTTGGGCTCCCTACGAATCTGGCCGTGCCAGAAATCGAGACATCCCATACCGCACTCGATATGTTGTCTGCGCATATCGAGGTCAAGCACTGTCTGACAGAGCGGGGAGATGACGGCGGCGTTCTACAGCAGCTCAAAACGAGCAAGGCCTACGATTGCGAGCTCGACATCGCGGGGATTGTTATACGGGCCGATAGCATGCTGGTGGAGCTCTTTGACGGGTCGTTTGCGGGAACCGACGAGCGCGACGACGAGATGACGGTGGTGCGGGAGGCGCTCGACGTACGTGGGCTTAAGGCGATGGCTATCTGGGTGCGCATGGTGTTGGCGGCACGGCGGCTCCTTTCCGGCTTGCCGGTAACCGACGATGCGGCGTTCAACGAGCTCGATCGTTTTGCCGTGCGCATGCGCGACAACCAGATTCAGCTGTTTGGCCTGTTGCTAGAAGGCTGGCAGTCACTGGCAGAGGGACGGCCGGTTAATGCAAAGTTCCGTGCGGTCCAAGTGCTCAAACTTGCCGAGGAGTCGATTGCGTATATGCGCGATAACGCATTGCTGCTGGAGCGCGCGGCATATCTGCGTAACACCTCGATGGTTTCGGTGCGCGAGGAAGCGGAGCTACTCGATATAAGCCAGACGCAGGTTGGTGGCGCAGAAGCCTGGATGGTGGCGCTGCATTTGGCCTGTGCGGGCCGAGACAGCGACCTTGCGGCCTGGATGTCCATGAATCGCGCGGGGATTCTGGAACCGTCGTATCGGCTCTTTGCGCGCCTTGCCATGCATTGTCTGGGCGAGCCGGCGGGCAGGATACGCAAGAAGCTTCCCGTGCGCGAGCTGTCGCGGTACTCGTGCGCGACGATTTGGAAGGGGAGGGCGAGCGTCTGTTCCAGGCCGGCGAGGTTGAAGCCGTTGATACCATCGACCATATCGAGATTCGCATGTTCGGGGCGTTTCGCGCCGAGCGCGACGGGTTTCCCATCACAGACAAAATGTGGCGCCGCAAGAAGGCGGCGACACTTGCCGAGCGGCTTGCGCTGGGCATGGATGCGCTCGTCGACCGCGAGACGCTGGCCATGGAGCTGTGGCCCCATGCCGAGTTCAATAGCGCCCGCAACAACCTGTACTCGACGATATCGCGCTTGCGGTCGGCTTTGGGACCAACGCCAGACGGCAAGTCGTGTGTGCTCATCCAAAATGAATGCATCGGACTTAACGGCGATTATGTCAAGACCGATGTACGGCTGTTTGACCAGATAAGCCGCGAGGTTTTGGGAAATCGCACAGGTGCGCGCGGGCCCCATTTGGTCGAGTTGTGCCTTAAGATTGAGCAGCTTTATGCCGGACCGCTGTATGTGCCCAATGGCTGTAATCCCACCTACTTTTTGCGAATGCGGCGCATTATGCAGTCAAAGTACATCGATTGCATGATTAAGGGAGCAAATGCCGCTCTAGAAGAAAACGATCTGCAGTCGGCGATTTGGCTGGCGGAGTCGGGGCTTCGGCAGGAAACGGCGCGTGAGGATATGGTGCGCTGCGCCATGCGTGTCTACAGTGCGGCGGGGCGGCGGCGCGATATCGTCGAGCTATACAGCGGGCATATGCACCATCTGAGGGAGCAGGTCAATGGCGTGCCCGAGCCCGAGACGCGGCGTCTATATGAGCGCTTGGTGGAGGGGCGGCTCAATCGCGTGCTGGTCGAGCGATAAAAAACGGGCGCCCGAAGTACTTGGGCGCCCGTAAGCTTGCTATGTGTTTACTCGTCGGATTATTGGCTCTTAGACGAGCTTGATCTTCTCGATGTCCTTGCGCGAGGACTCGCGATACAGCGAGAACTTGCGGCCGATAACCTGAACGACGTCGGCGTGGCAGCGCTCGGCGAGCTCCTCGGCGGCCTCGCGGGCAGAAAGGCTGGAGCCGTCCAGCACAGAGCACTTGACGAGCTCGTGCTTCTCCAGGTAGGCGACTGTCTGCTCGACGGTGCCCTCGTTGACATCGGACTTGCCGATGATGATGGCGGGGTTGAGGTGATGGGCCATGCTGCGAAGCTGTTTGACCTGTGCTCCTGTCAGTGCCATGGGTTCTCGCTTTCTATGTATGGGGCGCCCCGCGACGGGGCCTTAATCTACGTGAGCTGTCCCACGATAGCGCAGGAACGGCGCGGTGTGGAGCGCGTTTGCCCAGTTCAAAAAGAATGCGGATGCCGAGTGAGTGGGCGGTGCGGGCTGCGAACAGGCTATGAGCTGGGCGCAGAGACCGGCTCCCATGCAATAAACGCCCAACGGACCTTGCGGACGTGGTCGAGCATGTAGCGTCCCTGCGGCACACCCTTGGAGCCCGGCTCACCGGCATGGGGGTTCTCGATCATGTGTTGGGCGATGTAGTCACGCAGTCGGTCGATCTTATCTTCGTTGCCATGCTCGAGCATACGGGAAAAATCCGCCACACCCGCCTCAAGGCTATTGAAGGTATCGCGACGAGGCGATTCAAAGTATGTAACCTGCGGCAACGCACCCATTTGAATGAGGATGTTGAAGGCGTACACAAAGCCATTACTGCAGGTAACCGAGGCGCCGATAGCGTTCATCAAGTGCAGATCATAGCGCGGGCTGGAGTTGGCGACCATCGTGACAGCACAACGCCGACGAGCCGCACGATCAAGCTTGGCAAGCGCACCTTTTAGATTGGTCGTCGTAACCGACCGACTGGCAAAGGCAACATCTACCGCTTTTGCGATCGGTCCAACCAAATTCCAGTCATCATCCCAAGCAAGCTCAAGCGGCGTTATGCGATCCTCGAGCCCGTAATACTCAATGCCGGCATCAAGGGTGCCCAACATAGCGGGGGAGAAGTCGGCTGCAATTACGGGATGTCCAGCCTGAGCAAGCGGAATAGCAATCGACCCAGCCCCACACCCCATATCGAGCACCGACTCGCCGGGCTCAAGCGCCAACAGCTTTATAAAATCCCGAGCATAAGGGGCAGTCTCCAACGGCCGAAAATGCCGAGCCCTTTTATCCCACTCAAAAGAATCATCAGCCCGCCGCCGAGCAGCCTGCATCTGCATCCACTCCTGGTTCCAATCTGTGGAAAGCAGCTCAGAGCGAGCATCCCCATCAACCACGGGCCAACCTCCTAGCAACAAAAAAGCGACTCCTCCCAAAAGAAGAGCCGCAACCAGCATATATCAGAAAGAACCGTTCCAACGCCAAGCCGCCCTCACAACCAAGGCGGGCAGGAGCGAAGCGACTGCCATACGGGATAGAACCCAACTGAGATCCCGTTGTGCGGGAGCCCCGGGGAGGGCAAATATATAAGGTCGATCGCGAGTTCCGCACGAGCCGGAGAGCACTTAATGTGCTCTCCGTGCGAGTCAGGACTGTCCGAGCAGGCGACCTTATATATTTGCCCTCCCCGGGGCTCCTCGCCCGAACCCCTCAGCTAGTTCTTCAGCGAGTTCAGCGGTGCCGGGAAGCGTCCACCGCGGTGGGCAAGCACGGTGCCGGCGTTGGGGTTCACCGGCATGATGGGCGCACGGCCGAACAGGCCGCCGTACTCGACGCAGTCGCCCACGCCCTTGCCGATGGCGGGAATCACGCGCACGGCCGTGGTCTTGTTGTTGATGACGCCGATGGCCATCTCGTCGGCGATGATGCCGGCGATGGTTTCGACCGGGGTGTCGCCGGGGATGGCGATCATGTCCAGGCCGACGGAGCACACGCAGGTCATGGCCTCGAGCTTTTCGAGCGAAAGCGCGCCGGCTTCGACGGCGGCGATCATGCCGGCGTCCTCGGACACGGGGATAAAGGCGCCCGAGAGACCGCCCACGCTGGAGCTGGCCATGACGCCGCCCTTCTTGACGGCATCGTTGAGCATGGCGAGCGCGCAGGTCGTGCCGGGGCCACCGCAGGTGCCCACGCCGATGATCTCGAGGATGCGCGCGACGGAGTCGCCGATGGCAGGTGTGGGAGCCAGCGACAGGTCGACAATGCCCTTCTCGACACCCAGGCGATGGGCGGCCTCGCGGCTCATGAGCTCGCCGGCGCGGGTGATCTTAAAGGCGGTCTGCTTAATCTTTTCGGCGACTTCCATCATCGATGCGGAATCGGGCAGCGTCTCCAGGGCAGCGGCCATAACGCCGGGGCCCGAGACGCCTACGTTGATGACGGCGTCGGCCTCGCCACCGCCGTGGACGGCGCCCGCCATAAACGGGGAGTCTTCGACCATGTTGGCAAAGCAGACAAACTTGGAAGCGCCGACGGAGTCCTGGTCGGCCGTGAGCTTGGCGGCGTCGATGATGGTCTGGGCGGCCATGAGCACGGCGTCCATGTTGATGCCGGCGCGCAGGCTGGCGACGTTGACGCTGGAGCAGACGCGGCTCGTGGTCGCGAGCGCCTGCGGAATGGACTGGATAACGCGGCGATCGGCGTCGCCGATGCCCTTCTGGACGAGTGCGGAGAAGCCGCCCAGGTAATCGATGCCGAGCGTCTCGGCCGCGCGGTCGAGGGCATGCGCGATGGGGGTGAGATCCTCATCCTTGCAGCACGCGGCGATCTGCGCCACCGGGGTGACGGAAACGCGCTTGTTGACGATGGGGATACCGTACTCGCGCTCGAGGTTCTCGGCGGTCTCGACCAGATGCTCAGCCGTGTGCGTCACGTGGTCGTAGATCTTCGTGCACATGCGGTCGAGGTTCTCGTCACCGCAACCCATGAGCGAAACACCCATGGTGATGGTCCTGATGTCGAGGTTCTGCTCCTCAACCATGCCGCGGGTTTCCGCGATTTCTGCGGGCGTGATCGCCATCCTTGCGCTCCTATCTGCCAAAACGAGCATAGTCTTATCTATTCTAACGTGCCGCACGTGCCAAGTGGCGCATGCGGCACGTTTTGGTGCTCGGTTGTTTCCGTTGTGTTACTGCCCAAAGACCTCTTCGGCGATACGAGCGCTTTCGGCGGCGTCCTTGGCGTAGTAGTCCGCGCCGATCTGCTTGGCGTATTCGGGGGTGAGTACGGCGCCGCCTACGATGATCTTGACGCCCGGAACCTCGGCATGAAGCAGCTTGATGGTCTCTTCCATGGCCACGACCGTGGTGGTCATAAGCGCCGAGAGGCCGACGAGTTTGATATCGCGCTCCTTGACGGTCTTGAGTACCTCCTGCGGATCGACGTCGCGGCCCAGGTCAAAGACGGTGTAGCCGTAGTTATCGAGCAGCATTTTGACGATGTTCTTGCCAATATCGTGGATGTCGCCCTTGACGGTGGCCACGCAGATCTTGCCCTTGTCGGCGATCTCGCCGGCGGGCATCAGGCGCTTGATGGTGTCGAAGCCCACGCGCGCGGCCTCGGCCGAGGCCATAAGCTGCGGCAAGAAGAACTTGCCCTGGTCAAAGAGGACGCCAACCTCGTCGAGGGCGGGGATAAAGTGATTGTTGATGAGGTCCATGGCGTCGTGGTCTGCCAGCAGACGCTCGGTTTCGGCAGCGATCTCGCCTTTGCGGCCCGAGACGACCATGTGGCGGATGGGGTCATCGTCAACGCTGGTGGCGGTGCCCGCGGCAGGTGCGGCATCACTCGATGCAGCCTGAGCTGCTGCCGGGTTGGCGGCGATCTTGTACGGATCGGTCCAGCCGGCGTAGCGCTCGATGTATCCGGTCGAGCCCTCGTCCTCAACGCTCAGGACGCGATAGCTGTAGACGGTATCCATAAAGCGCTTGGAGCCCGGGTTCATGATGGGGGCATCAAGACCTGCGCCAAAAGCGGCAGCCAAAAAGACCGAGCCCAGCAGCGGGCGAGCGGGCAGGCCAAAGCTGATGTTCGACACGCCGAGCG
Organism: Coriobacteriaceae bacterium; assembly: GCA_025992755.1. Taxonomy (GTDB): domain Bacteria; phylum Actinomycetota; class Coriobacteriia; order Coriobacteriales; family Coriobacteriaceae; genus Collinsella. Next base: position 1,707,627 of record DAJPGF010000001.1, on the reverse strand, counting down.
CGCATTTGACGCCCAGACGCTCCTTGCACAGGGACATGGCGCGCAGGATCTGCTCGGCTTGGCGTTGATTGGTCGAGGCGGTCATGACCAGGCAGTCGATCAGGATGCGGTCCGGTCCGATGCCGTAGCGGGCGGCCTCGGCCACGATGCGCTCGGCGATGGCGAAGCGAGCCTCGGCGGTATCGGGGATGCCGCCTTCGTCGAGCGTAAGGCCGACAACGTTGGTGCCGTAGTGGGCGACCAGCGGAAAGATCTCATCCATGATCTGCTGCTTGCCATTGACCGAGTTGATGATGGGCTTGCCGGCGTAGCGGCGCACGGCGGCCTCGACGGCTGCGGGGTCGGTGGAGTCGATCTGCAGCGGCAGCAGCGTGGAGCCCTGGAGCTGCTCGGTGGCCTGTTGAATGATCTTGACCTCGTCGATCTCGGGCAGGCCCACGTTGACGTCCAGGATGTCGGCGCCCTGCTCCTGCTGGCTGATGCCCTGGCTCACGACGTAGTCCAGGTCGCCGTCGCGTAGGGCCTGCTGCAGGCGCTTTTTGCCGGTGGGATTGATGCGCTCGCCGATGACGGCGATCTTGTGACCGTCACAGGGAAGGTCCACGACCGTCTGGGCGCTCGTGACCGACATGCTGGGCTTGCGGCGGCGCGGGCTGGGCGTGTGGTTATCGATAAGCGTGCGCAGCGCTGCCATGTGCGCCGGCGTGGTGCCGCAGCAGCCGCCCACGACGCTCACGCCGTCGGCGATCATGCCGGCGACGGCCTCGGCGTACTCGGGTGCCTGGATATCAAAGACGGTGTTGCCGTCGTCGTCCACATGGGGGAGTCCCGCATTGGCCTGCACCATAACGGGTTTGTCGGTAACGGTGAGCATACGTGCGGCGAGTCCTCGGAGCTCGGCCGGTCCCTGGCTGCAGTTGATGCCCAGGACGTCGGCGCCGATGGCATCGAGCGTGATGGCGGCAACCTCGGGACTCGTGCCCAAGAAGGTGCGGCCGTCTTCCTCAAAGGTCATGGTGGCAAAGACGGGCAGGTCGGAGTTCTCGCGGCAGGCGAGGACGGCCGCCTTGATCTCGGCCAGGTCGGTCATGGTCTCGATAATAAAGAGGTCCACACCCGCATCGACGCCGGCGCGCACTTCCTCGGCAAAGAGGTCATAGGCCTCGTCAAAGCTGAGGGTGCCTAAGGGACGAAGCAGCGCGCCGATGGGGCCGATATCGCCGGCGACGTAGCGGGCGCCGGCCTCGCGGGCGCAGGTGACGGCCGCGGCAAAGACGTCTGCCACGGTGGCGGCACCGTCGAGCTTGTGGGCGTTGGCGCCAAAGGTGTTGGCGGTGATCACGTCACAGCCAGCCTCGACATATTGACGTTGGATATCGGTGATAACCTGGGGCTCCTCAAAGTTGAGCAGCTCGGGCAGGGCGCCGGCCTTCATGCCGGCCGCTTGCAACATGGTGCCCATGCCGCCGTCGAACAGCAGGTGTCCCGTGCCCTCGATGGCGGCACGCAGGCGATCGTCCTTAATGCGCAGATCGTCGATCGTGCGCGTCTTGTACGTGGCACCGTTGCGACGTGCGGCATCAACGGGTGCCGCCAATGCAGTGCCGTCAGAATCATGAGTGATAAGTATGTTTGAGCTATTCGCCATGTGCATCCATTTCGTCTAGAGCCCACTGAGGAATTTCTATTTGAAGAGATTTGTCGGGCTCGATATCTTCGATTCGCTTGTTGTAGTGGGCAAGAAGCCGTGCGACATTTAATCGAATTAGGCCTCGCTTGTAGAACGATAACTCTTCAATATTGATGCCGATAAACGATTCGAGCGCGATAACCTGTACGCGATTGCCGAGTCCCTCACTTTCGAACAGTCCGTAAGCGAAGGAAACTTTATCGTGGGGGACAACGACGATGGGTCGAATGCCATTTCGAATGTTATCTCGGCATCGATCGGTCAATTTGGCCATTGGCGATACAGTCACATGAAATGCAGCATCATTGATTTGGAAATCGCCAGAACGGTCTGTCTGCTGGTCGGCGGCGTTTGAGTTGTCCTTTCCGATTTCTATGGTTGGAAATAACATCTCTAGTTTTGCACCTACCAGGTGCTGTGCGACGGTACCCGTTGGCTTATCGGACCGTAGGCTTGCTTCGGCTAGGACATCATCGACAATGACAGAAATTGGTTTTTGAAGATCGATTTCGACTTTGATTCTCTGCCGGTTAAAGAAATCGACCTGGATTCGCTCGACGAAGAAATTGGCGATTGCATTCGCAGCTTCAAGACGAGTGTCTTCGCAAATGTCACTGGGTAGGGCAGAGTTGATAATTGTGGCAAGCTCAAGCGCCATCGGGAGTGTGCCGCGTGAGGTTCTGCCGCCCTCTGACGCGAAGGCACGCGTTTCCCCATGTCTGGCTAAAACTGTTTTGATGCATGCTCCACTTAGGCCTCGTACTTGGCTCCCCTTGTCCGATTGCACATAATCGTCGGTGAGCGGAAAACGGTTTTGCAGCAGCTCGCTTATGCCTATGCCAACCGCCATAACGTTACGGTTGACATTGCCTCGCTTGTTGCGCTTGGATTCGTACCAGAGTTCAATGGCATCCAAGATACCTTTATCGGGCTCGCTCAAGGAGCAATTGGTCATTTCCATTATTGTTCACTCCGTTCCTTGAAGACATAAGCGCGGGTTTGACTGCATTTTTTATAAGCCAAGTGACAACTGGCACGGCAACTGCATCGCCGAATGCGTAGCGAATCTGAGCATCCGAGAAGCCGCTAAACTGACATGAGTCAGCACCTTGGAGACGGGCATATTCAGTTCCAGTCATCCAGCGAACTTCTATTTTTCCGTTTTCGCATATAACGACTGCCTGTCTTGATGAGCCGCCGCGAGCCGTTCTTAGACATCCGGCAATTTCTTCTTCACGGATTTCCCAGCGCACAACGCCCGATCGCGTGCGACGGTAAGCAGTGCGAACAATTTTTTCTTTGGCATTTAAGAAGCGCTGAAGGCGCTCTGCTTGATGCGGTGCAAGTGAGTCGATAAATGCTTGCACTTGGTTTTTGTTCCACCAACGCTTGTCGTCCTCGGGAATATTTTCAACAACCGTTGCAAGGCCCCTCATGCGAAGTGGGCTCGGTTCGTTTAGGTGAGAGACGTGCGTAATGAGTGAAGGGTCGGAGTGAATCCAGGAGACCTTTTCAGGTCGAAGCGAGGAATCGAGTCGGCTGTTGGGAAGAGGGTTTTTTAATCCGACGACAAACATGCGGGGGCGTGACTGGGGAAGCCAGTGCCGTGCATCGATAAAATAGGCGTCGCATGAATAGCCTAAACGATTAAATTCCTGGCAAACGAGTCTAAAGTCATCACTGTTATTAGACGTGGCAAGGCCGATGACATTTTCGAGAACAAGTGCCCGCGGGGCACGATCGCTCATTCCTTCGATGGCCTTAATAAAGCCAAAGAACGCACTGGACTCTTTGCCAGAGATAAGTCCCTCCCTGTTTCCCGCGAGAGATAAGTTTGTGCAAGGGCTTGACGCCCATGCGATGTCGGCTTGGGGTATTAGGTCGGGGTCGAGTGTGTGAACATCCTGCTCGACTAGATGTTCATCGCCCCAACACTGGCTGTACATGGCGCATTTAGTATGGTCTATGTCATTTGCCCAGATTGTTTTGATTCCGGCTTTTGCCATGCCGGCACGAGCCAAGCCAATGCCTGAAAAAAACTCAAGCGCGGTTAGTTGTGGCGAGAACTGCAGAATGTTGTGCATGTACTGGCTTTCAGATAGTTGTTATTTGGCATCTAATGGTACTTGTTTGTGAGGACATCCGCTTACATACGGATGAGATTCCCTCGATACCGTGCCATCAATTGACATTTTATTCAGAATGCGAATAGCAGGTGGTGTGGGCGGCGCGGAAGCGGCAGTTCTCGCGCATGCGGCAGATATTGCAGGTGGGGCGGGTCTGGGCGTCGTGGACTTCGCCGTCGAACAGGCCGATCACCGCGGTCACGCTTTTGGTGGGCATGAGCAGGCTGGTGGGCGTGACGGTCAGGCCGATGAGCCGCGTGGCGTTGAGCGCAGCCGCGATTGAGCGCTGCGCCGTAAGCGGGCAGTCGCCGTAGCCGGGACTGAAGCGCCAGTTGCCGGCGAGCCCATGAACGGCGGCGTCCGTCTTGACCCGCTGGTCCATTTGCTCTACGGCGGCTTCCACGTAAGCGGAGCACGCGGCGTCGAGCACGGCGCCCTCCAGGGGATGTTGGGCTCCCGTGGTGCGCAGGCGACGCTCGGCGTCCATGCCGAGGGTGCATGCCATGAGCGCGGCAAAGCGGGCGTCTTTGAGATGTCGATAGATATCGCGACCTCGCAACTCAACGTTGGTGCCGACCAGGCGAATGCAAGGTTCTCCCTGCTCGTCCACACCCGTGGCATCGACGGCAAACACGCGGCGCACGCCACGGGGCTCAATGTCCAATTCCAGACGTTCAACGACAAGCTCAATACGCTGCGACAACTCGGGCTCAATCTGCTGGCCGCCGTAACCCAGATACCGCAGCATCTCGGCACGGTCGACACGGGGATGGTGCGCAGCATCGACACGGTAAAGCGCCGGCGACGCAAGGTCGGCCGGCACTTCGACAGTGGTTGTATCGATGTGCGGTTTTTCCATTACCCCAGGCGCTCCATAATGGTCGCGGCGATCGCAGGACGGTTCATAGTGTATAGGTGCAGGCCGTCGGCGCCGTGCTCCTTGAGGTCGCAAAGCTGGCGGGCTGCATAATCTACACCAGCTGCCTGCAGGCTCTCGGGGTCGTTCTCGTACTTGGCGAGAATCTTGATGACGGGGGAGGGCAGCGACGCGCCGCACATAAAGACCATGCGGCTGATCTGTGACTTGCCCATAAACGGCATGATGCCCGCGGTAATGGGCACGGTGATGCCGGCCTTGTCGGCAAGCTCGCGAAAACGGTAGAAGCACTCGTTATCAAAGAAGAGCTGCGTCACAAAGAAGCTCGCGCCGGCGTCCTGTTTTTGCTTGAGGTGTTCGACCGAGACGTTGAGGTCCTCACAGGCAATGTGGCCCTCGGGGTAGGCTGCGGCGCCCACGCAAAAGCCGGCGTCGACGAGCTCGGGGATGAGGTCGCGGGCGTAGGCGTAGTCGGAGGCGGGCTTGTCGTCCTCGGTCGCGCCGGCGGGAAGATCGCCGCGCAGGGCCAGCACGTTTTCCACGCCGGCCGAGCGATACTCATCGATCTTGGCGGCGATATCGGCATGCGAGCGGCCAACGCAGGTGAGGTGCGCCACCGAGGGTGTATCGAATTCGCTCGTAATCATATGCGCGATGGGGGCGGTGGCGGCACCGTTGCCCGAGCCGCCGGCCGAGCAGGTGACCGAGACAAAGCTCGGCGAAAGCTTGCACAGATTGCCTGCCACCTCGCGAGCCATGTCGAGGGTAAGCTCGCCCTTGGGCGGGAACATCTCAAACGAAACGGGTGCGGTGCCCTGGGATGCTGCCTGCTTAAAAACCTCGTCGACGCGCATATCGTGCTCCTCTAGATACGTAATAGTGTGATGTGTTGTAAGGATTCTACAGCACCACTGTGCCACGGTGGAGTTTCACTCACTATTTGGGGATACCGATCAAAGATGCCTTGCTATCTACATTCCCTATAGCAGAGCGGGGCTAATCTAAGTACGGACTATAAAGACTGGTATCTGATGCGAAATACCAGTTAATAAAGCCCCGTCCCAAATTGACTACCCTTAAACCATGGAGAGAGGTCTGCAATTTATGCAGTTGATTGGCTGTTGAGGGTGGCAACGCCGCCGCGATGCGGTAACCTCATTGATTGGTTTCGCGACAGCAACATAACGGTAATGTTGCGGAAACACGACGAGCCTAATCTATGACTCGTTCGTTAGTAATCAACACCGCTTCTCACGCGGTGCCGATACGAAGGGAGTTCCGTATGGCCGAACTTACTGACCGCTTCGGGACCATGGTGTTCTCGGAGGAAGTCATGAAGGACTACCTCCCCAAGGACATTTGGAAGCGCCTTGCTGCAACCCTCGAGGACGGTGAGCCGCTCGACTTGGATGTGGCCAACGCTGTTGCTCACGCTATGAAGGTCTGGGCCATCTCCAAGGGCGCTACGCACTACGCGCACTGGTTCCAGCCGCTTTCGGGCATTACTTCCGAGAAGCACGACAGCTTCCTCGAGCCCAACCACGACGGCACCGCCATCACCAAGTTTACGGGCAAGAACCTCATCCAGGGCGAGCCCGATGCTTCCAGCTTCCCCAACGGCGGCCTGCGCGCCACCTTCGAGGCCCGTGGCTACACCGCCTGGGATCCCACCAGCCCCGCCTTTATCAAGGACGACGTCCTGTGCATCCCCACGGCTTTCTGCTCCTACACGGGCGAGGCCCTGGACAAGAAGACCCCGCTGCTGCGTTCCATGACCGCGCTCTCGCGTGAGTCCAAGCGCGTTTTGGCGCTGTTTGGCAAGACCCCCAAGAAGGTCGTTCCTTCCGTGGGCGATGAGCAGGAGTACTTCCTGATCAAGAAGGACGCTTACCGCAAGCGCAGGGACCTGGTCATCACCGGCCGCACCCTCTTTGGCGCTGCCCCCTGCAAGGGCCAGGAGCTCGAGGAGCACTACTTTGGCGCTATCCGCCCCACCGTTTCGGCCTATATGAAGGACCTGGACGATGAGCTGTGGGCGCTCGGCATTCCCGCCAAGACCAAGCACAACGAGGTTGCTCCCTGCCAGCATGAGCTCGCCCCTGTCTATGGCGAGGTCAACGAGGCCATCGACCAGAATCTGGTCATGATGGAGAAGATGAAGCTCATCGCCTCCCGCCACGACTTGGTCTGCCTGCTGCACGAGAAGCCCTTCGAGGGCATCAACGGTTCGGGCAAGCACAACAACTGGTCGCTTGGCACCGAATCCGAGAACCTGCTCGATCCGGGCGACACCCCGCTCGACAACCTGCAGTTCATCGTCTTCCTCACCGCGGTGATCGAGGCCGTCGATAACTATCAGGAGCTCCTGCGTGCCTCTGTTGCCTCGGCCGGCAACGACCATCGTCTGGGCGCCAACGAGGCTCCTCCGGCGATTATGTCCATCTTCCTGGGCGACCAGCTTACCGAGGTCGTCGAGAAGATCATCGATGGCAAGGCTTCCGTCCATGCCACGCGCGGCGTGCTCGACCTGGGCGCCGATACCCTGCCCAAGCTGATGCAGGACAACACCGACCGCAACCGCACCTCCCCGTTTGCCTTCACCGGCAACAAGTTCGAGTTCCGTGCCTGCGGCTCCGAGCAGAACGTCTCCGACTCCAACCTGGTGCTCGATGCCGCCGTGGCCAAGTCGCTCAAGTCCTTCGCCGACGCGCTTGAGGGTACGCCCGAGGATGAGTTCCAGGACGCCGCGCTCGAGTACTGCAAGAAGGTCCTGACCGACCACCAGCGCATCCTGTTCTCCGGCGATGGCTACTCCGATGAGTGGCCCGTTGAGGCCGAGAAGCGCGGCCTTGCCAACAACAAGACCACGGCCGACGCCCTGCCCGCCTTTGTTTCCGATAAGGCCATTGCGCTCTTTGAGGAGACGGGTGTCCTGACCAAGGCCGAGGCCCAGTGCCGCTACGACTGCAAGCTCGAGAAGTACAACAAGCTCATGAACATCGAGGCCACCACGATGGTTCGCGAGGCGCGTCGTACCTATCGCCCGGTCATTACCGCCTATGCCACCAAGGTCGCTAAGGGCCTTGAGACTATTCGTGCCGCCGGCGCCGAGGCCGCCATGCAGTGTGAGCAGAACACGCTCAACAAGCTCTGCAACGGCATCACCACCATCAACGACTCCATCAAGGCGCTCGACGCCGTGCATCAGAAGGCCGAGGCCCTCGATGGCCAGGAGCAGGCCAACGTGTATGCACACGAGGTCGTCCCCGCTATGGATACGCTGCGCGCTGCCGTGGATGCCATGGAGGAGATCGTGGCTGCCGACTATTGGCCGGTCCCGACTTACGACGACATCCTGTTCTACGTGTAGAGCGTAACTGACATATCGTCATGGCATTGAGCCGGGGTCCGCATCGTGCGGGCCCCGGTTTCTGTTTGCGAAGGACGCTTTGAAGCCCGTTTTGCACCTGATTCGCCCACGCAATAAGGGGGCGTGGACAAAAAACGTCAAATATGAGTACTGTCACAAGTCCTGTAGCATTATTTATTTGCAAAATATGAAGTGTTACGCAACATATGTCCAAGTACTTAGCCGATAAACGTCTGCAATTCTTCCGCCGTAGGACGCCTGACGTCTAAATCGTCATCTGAAGGCATGAAATTGCTGTTACTAAAATGGTAACAGTACTCATATTTGCTATTTTTTGCCCACAGGCCCTTGGACGACAGTGTGATTTAATGCCCTCGGGGTTCGAATCCCGGCGTTGGGGAAGAAAAAAGCCCGTCGCCGCGAGGGCAACGGGCTTCTCGATTTAAATGGTGCCCCCAGCGGGATGTCCGCGTGCGGCTGACGCCGCCCGCTTTCGCCGCGTCGCTTCGCTCCTTGCGTGCTGCGCTGGAAAACGCTTCGCGTTTCCTCAGCTCCGCACCCTGTCGGGTTCGAATCCCGGCGCATGGGTAGCAAAAAGCCCGCCACCGAATTGGTAACGGGCTTCTCAGATTTTGTGGTGCCCCCAGCGGGATTCGAACCCGCGATATCCACCTTGAAAGGGTGGCGTCCTTGGCCGCTAGACGATGGGGACAGCGGGAAAGAGTATAGCAGACTTTTTTAGCCGTTCACATATCGTTGGCAAACTGAAAAACCACCACAAAGGTGTCTGTCCCCTTTGTGGTGGTGAGGTGCTAGGGGAGGAGCTTCATGGCGGCGTCGTGGGCGGCGTGCTCGTAGGCGTCGTCGAGGGGCTTGAGCGGCAGCGGGGCGGCGGCCTGTGCATCGCCACGCCGCTCGAGGGCGTGGGTAATGAGCCAGTCGGCGAGTTCGGGGTTTTTGGGCAGTGCCGGTCCGTGTAGGTACGTGCCGATGACGCCCTTGTAGATCAGACCCTCAAAGCCGTCGTCGCCGTTGTTGCCAGTACCCGTGACGACGGACGTTCCGAACGGCGTGGCCTCTGCATCGAGCAGGGTGCGGCCACCGTGATTCTCGAATCCCACAAAGGGCTCGGGTGACAGATCGGTTTTGACGGCTACGTTGCCGATCAGGCGGTCGGAGCCGCGTACGGTTTCGGCGGCAATGACGCCCAGGCCCTCGATGCGATTCTCGCCCATATAGTACGAACGGCCGAGCAGCTGATAGCTGCCACAGATGGCAAGCAGCGAACCGCCGTCCTCAACATAGGATGCGACCTTGTCTTTTTGAGCGAGCAGCTCGTGTGCCACGGCTAGCTGGTCGCGGTCGGAGCCGCCACCCATCATGACGATATCGGCATCGGTCAAATCAAGCGTTTCGCCCATACGGATCTCGTCTACACGCACGGGAATGCCACGCCAGGCGCAGCGGCGCTCGAGTGCGATAACATTGCCGCCGTCGCCGTAGAGGTTAAGGGCATCGGGATACAGGTAGACGATGCGCAGCGGGCGCGAAAGCTGGACTGGCGCGATGCCGACAGGAAGAGCGCTGCCGTCGGCACGGGCTATGGCGCGGGCAGCAACCGTGGCTGCATCGGCACCCTTCAGCCCGTCGAGCTCCTTGACCAGCGGCGGGAAGGCCGTGTAGTTAGCGACGGCGTAGAAAGTGTCGCCGGCAGCCTCGTCTGCCACGGCGCCAATTGCCTGGGCGACGTCCGAGATTATCGCGGCATCGATGCCGGCGTACTTGAGGCGTACCTGCATGTCGTGCGCACGCGTGCCTCCGGCAAAGGCGACAAGACCCGGCGTGCCGGCGATGCGCTCAAAGTCGACGTCGTAGATCCACGATACATCGTGTCCGTCGGCGTCGTTGTCGTTGAGGAAGAAAGCGCAGAGTCTGCCGCCCGCCGTCTTAATGGACTGGATCTGTCGATCGAAGCCTACGGGATTCTTGGCCAGGTTGGCCTCGACGGTGCGGCCGGCGATATCCCAGCGGCCCATGCGTCCGCCGGCGGGGACGTAGGCATCGAGCGTGGGCTGCAGGTGCGTCGTATCCACGCCTAACTCATGTGCGGCAAAGAATGCAGCGGCAACGTTGTAGACCATGTACAGGCCGTTGTAGCGCGTGGCGATGTGTACGGCAGCCGCGTCGGACGCAGATCCAAAGACCAGGTCAAAGCCGTAGCCGTCGCAGCCGAGCTCCACGCCCGTCACACGGCGGACCAGTGCGGGGCGTGCCCAACCGCACGAGGGGCAATGGTAGGCGCCGAGCTGGCCGTATTGCACGTAGTCATACTCCAGCGGCGCGTTGCACTGCGAGCAAAAGCGCGAGTCGCTAATACGGTCGGACTCGGTGTTGGTGGCGCCGTCGATGCCAAAGGCGATGCTTGCATTGGGAACGCGTGCGGCGATCGCGGCACACAGCGGGTCGTCTGCGTTGTAGATGAGCGTTGTCGTTGGAGAGAGCTCCAACGCATGGGCGATGACGTCTTGGGTATGGTCGATCTCGCCATAGCGATCCAGCTGGTCACGGAACAGGTTGAGCAGCACGAAGTACGTCGGCTTGAGCTTGGGCAGAACGCGTACGGTGTAAAGCTCATCGCACTCAAAAACGCCCACGCGCTTGCCGCCGCCGGCTCGCTTGAGGCCGCTGCGCGCCTCGAGCAGTGCACCCACCACGCCCGGCTCCATGTTGTTGCCGGCGCGGTTGCATACCACGGTGGCGCCGCTGGCGGCAACGGCGTCGGCGATGAGGTTGGAGGTGGTGGTCTTGCCATTAGTACCGGTGATCACCACGCTGCGGTCGACAAGGCCGGCGAGGTCGCTCAGCAGCTCGGGGTCGATCTTCATGGCGATGCGGCCGGGGAGTACGCCGCCCTGGCGCTTAAGGACGGAGCGCAGCCCCCAGCGGGCGATATCGCTCGAGGTGCAGGCAAGAGATGAGCGGAGATTCATGAAGCCGTTCCTAACGTGAATGACATGGTCGTGGCGTTTGCGCCGTTAAAAGCCGTAGCGGCGCGCAAACTCCTGGGCAAGCTGCGAAACGCCTTCGCAGGCATTGGCCCAGGGGGCAAAGTCGGGGGTATCCGAGATGATGCCGTCGGCTTCCCAAACCGCCTGGTGCGAGAGGTCCCAGGGGTCGCGCGGCTCGGGTCGGCAGGGAAGGTACGGCGTCTGGTACATGGGGTTCAGCAAGAAGAACGCGCCGCCCTCGCAGCGGTTGGCAAACTCACGCAGCGCGCGTGTCGCCGGGCGCATCTTGTTCGTTTTGAACAGCAAGATCGTGCGGGCGAGCAGATACCAAGGAGAGTTCTCGAGCGCGTCAGCCCCGATCTCTTCCTCGAGCTGGTGGGCCAGGGCAAAAAAGCCGTCCTGGTCTTCCAGGCGAGCGAGGGCGAGCAACACGGTGCCTGCGGCTCGGGTGGGGTAGCCTTCCGCCTTAAGGACGCGGCGGGCGTAGTTGGCGGCAGCACGGTAACGAGCGCTCGCCATGCACAGCTGCGAGATGGCCTCGAGTGTGTGAAGCCACCCGATAAGAGTCGGCTCGCTCACGGTAAGGTCTGCTGCGGTGATACCGTCGGCCAAAACATTATTGGCCCAGTAGTGTGGGGCCTCCATATCGAACCCGGGCACGCTTTGCTGCAGGTAATCGGCCGTGGTCGCTTCGAGCTTCATCAGGTCGCCCAGGCAGGCGTCGACGGGCGTGTCCGCCAAAATGATGGCGAGCAGCTGCGCGTCGACGGCCAGTGCATCGACGCGGACGATCTTGAGCAGCTCATCGCGCATGTCGTCGAACAGGCGATTGCGCGTCTGCTCGAACTCCTCGTCGCTGCCCATGTCCTCGATGCGATGGAGCTCGTCGAGCAGGTGGCGATGAACACCGGCGTAGGACAGCAGCGCCTGGGCATGCTCGGACTGCGCATACTTTTGGGGATTCGCGCTAATGTCGTTATGGACAAGCTCGCGTGCTGCATCGGTGAGCTCGGGGTGCGACGCCAGATAGGTGCGCTCCAGGTAGGCGGGGATGTAGACGCTCGGATCCATTAGAGGTCCCCTCCCTTAAATGGAAGCCCCTGCTCGGCTGCGCGCAGGATGCGCTCATCGATTTGGGAACGCACGATGTCGTTGGTGGCGACCCAGGCGGCAAAGCTGGCGTTGTCGGGGGCGCCCAGGCCCTCCTGCAGTACCGGCGTCGCCTCGGACAGCGCGAGGACAAGCTCGTCGGTGGAGCCCACACCCACGTTGACGCGGGCATAGACGCCATCGGGAAACTCGGTTTGGAAGTAGAGCGCCTCGGCCGCGTGCGGGCACGAGCGTGCGAGGATGCGCAAATAGTGTTCGGCGCCCTCGTAGTCCAGCTCGCGCCAGGCAGCGCTCATCAGCGCGATGAGCGTCCACGGGTCCAAGTCACGCTCCGCATCTTTGGGGCGGCGGCGCAGCGGCGTGTTGGCGAGATAGGGGACGGAGTGGGCAGAGCGAAAGCGTTTGAGCTCCTCGGCGGGGTATTCGAGCTTTGCCATGGCGAGCATCGCGGTGTGGCGGACACCAGCGGGGTCGTTGGGCGCAAAGTCCAAGCTGCGATTCGCGGCTTCGAGCGACATGCGGTAGCGTCCGCTAATGAGCGCGCGCGATGCTAAGGCGGCAAGCCAGCGCAGATAGGGGCGGCGCGTAAGGTCGCCTGCGGCCTCACGCTCGTAGGGGTCCTGTGCCGAGGCTATCTTGAGCGCTAGGTCGTGCTCGATCTCATCGCACTTGGACACCAGGTACTGTACGTATTCCTCGTTGGATTCGGCGGTGAGTGCCGTCAGCATGCGCTGAGCGTCCCAGTTGGTCGGATCGAGTGCGGCCGCCTCGCGGAGCATGTTCTCGGCAGTTGCCTCTTCCTGCTCTGCCTGGGTATCGTCAGGGATAAAGGGAATGCGGTAGTCGACGGCCTCGACCACCTTGGCAATCAGATGCCCGGCGCGGTCGCGGTCGTGCACGATGAGTGGTGCGGGGTTGCGGGTGAATTGTTCCATCAGACGCTCTACGGCGGCACCGTCGGTGAGCGGGATATTGTCGCGGCGCAAGGCCTCAAGAACGAGGCGATGGCAATCTTCTTGAATGGGATCGAATGCCATGGGGCCTCCTTTGCTGCAGTTAGGGTTCAAATGTCTTTATATAAAGTTCTAGTTTACCCGCATGTGACACACCGGGGGTGCCGCACTTGGACTTGCACCTTTGCACCACGAAGTCGGATGTCGCACAAATGTCGGCACCATGGACGACCGAGTGGTATCACGGTGCCGCAAACGGTCGATTTTTGGCGGCGAACGGGGCGCATTTTGGAGGGGCACAGTCCTGCCCGGGATATGTGGTCAACCTTGATAAAACGTTTGCCCAGCTTGGGAGTATGAATGCCCCACAAGGGTCTTCAGGGGTAGAAAAAACGTTTCATCATTGTCGGCTTTAGGTGAATAACTGACCAACCAGAACGGTAAAATAGTGTTTGTCTGAGCATTGAGACGTTTAGACATCGCGCATTGTCATCGCCGGCAACGCGCAAACCGGTCCTAACGGAGCCAATTGGGTGCTCCGTTATATACGCAAGTCTAAGAGGGGCTTGTTTAGGAGGCACAGTATGGGACGTTTTACCAATCCTCGCGATCTGTACTTTGGTGAGGGCGCTCGCCACGAGGTAAAGAACCTCAAGGGCAAGAAGGCCATCATCGTTTCTGGCGGCAGCTCTATGCGCCGCGGCGGGTTCCTGCAGGACGTCGAGAACGACCTTAAGGAAGGCGGTTTCGAGGTCAAGCTGTTCGAGGGCGTCGAGTCCGACCCGTCCATCGAGACGGTTATGAAGGGCGCCGAGGCCATGCGCGAGTTCGAGCCCGACTGGATTATCGCCATCGGCGGCGGCTCGCCCATCGATGCCGCTAAGGCCATGTGGGTCTTCTACGAGTATCCCGAGGAGTCCTTCGATAACATCATCCAGCCGTTCAGCTTCCCTGAGCTGCGTCAGAAGGCTCATTTCTGCGCCATCTCCTCTACCTCCGGCACCGCTACCGAGGTCACCGCGTTCTCCGTCATTACCGACTACGCCAAGGGCATCAAGTACCCGCTGGCCGACTTCAACATCACCCCTGATGTCGCCATCGTCGACCCCGAGCTCACCTACACCATGCCCGCCAAGCTGTGCGCTCACACCGGCATGGATGCTCTGACCCACTGCATGGAGGCCTACGTTTCCACCTGCGCCTCTATGTTCACCGACGCCAACGCCCTGCACGGCATCCGCGAGATCGTCGAGTGGCTGCCCAAGTCCTATGCTGGCGACCATGAGGCCCGTCAGCACATGCACGAGGCTCAGTGCATCGCCGGTATCGCCTTCTCCTCGGGCCTGCTCGGCATCGTTCACTCCATGGCTCACAAGACCGGTGCTGCCTTCGAGAACGGCCACATCATCCACGGTGCCGCTAACGCCATGTACCTGGGCAAGGTCATCCAGTGGAACTCCAAGGATCCCCGTGCTGCCGAGCGTTACGCTTACGTGGCCAAGGAGATTCTGCACCTTCCCGGCGAGACCAACGAGGAGCTCATCGCCGCGCTCGTCCAGAAGATTCGCGACCTCAACGACCAGCTCAACATTCCGCAGTCCATCAAGGATTACGCGAATGGTGGCGTGAAGGTCGACGCCGAGAACCCGCAGATGGTTTCCGAGGAGGAGTTCCTCGCCAAGCTGCCCGAGATCGCCGCGAACGCCGAGCAGGACGCCTGCACGCCCGAGAACCCGCGTGAGACCAAGGCTGCCGACTTCGAGAAGATCCTCAAGGCCTGCTACTACGACACCGACATCGATTTCTAATCGACTCTTGTTATCGTAACGAGGGGCTCCGCACGTATCTGTACGGAGCCCCTTTCTTTTTTAGAGAATGGGATAGTTATGGCTGCAATTTTCAATAGCCCCAGCAAGTACATCCAGGGTCCGGACGAGCTCGCCAAGCTCGGCTCCTATGTCGAGCCGCTCGGCGCTAAGGCCCTCGTCATCGTGACGCCTTCGGGCAAGAAGCGCGTCGGTGCCAAGATCGAGGGCGGCTTTGCCGAGGCTAAGGCCGAGCTGCTATTTGAGGACTTTAACGGCGAGTGCTCCAAGGGCGAGGTCGATCGCCTGGTTGCGCTCGCTCGCGACAACGGTTGCGACATCATCGTCGGCGTCGGTGGCGGCAAGATCCTCGACACCGCCAAGGCCGTCGCCTATTACCTGGAGTCTCCGGTTATCATTTGCCCCACCATCGCTTCGACCGATGCACCGTGCTCGGCACTTTCGGTGCTCTACACCGACGACGGCCAGTTCGACAAGTACCTCTTCCTTAAGGCAAACCCCAATATCGTCCTTATGGATACGACGGTTATCGCGGCGAGCCCGGTGCGCCTGACGGTTTCCGGTATGGGCGATGCGCTCGCAACCTACTTTGAGGCCCAAGCGACGCACGATGCCGACGGCGGCACCTGCGCCGGCGGCAAGGGCGGCATGGCCGGCCTGGCGCTCGCCAAGCTCTGCTACGAGACGCTTATGGCCGATGGCGTCAAGGCCAAGGTCGCGCTGGAGAAGGGCGCGCTCACGCCTGCCGTCGAGCACATCATCGAGGCAAACACGCTGCTCTCCGGCATTGGCTTTGAGAGCTCGGGCCTTGCTGCTGCTCATGCCATCCACAATGGTCTGACGATGCTGCCCGAGTGCCACAGCATGTATCACGGCGAGAAGGTCGCCTTCGGCACCATCGTCCAGCTGGTACTCGAGGATGCCCCGACCGAGAAGCTCGAGGAAGTCTTGGGCTTCTGCATTGAGCTGGGCCTGCCGGTCACGATGAGGGAACTTGGCGTTGCCGAGGTTACGCGCGAGAAGGCCATGATTGTTGCCGAGGCCGCGTGCGCGCCCGAGGACACCATGTGCAACATGCCGTTTGAGGTGACGCCCGAGATGGTCGCAAACGCCATCCTGGGTGCCGACGCACTGGGCCACTACTATCTCATGGATGAGTAAATCAAGCTAAGGAAGGGGCAAAGCCAGCAGATGGCTTTGCCCCTTTTTGCTATGGTGCAAAGGGGTCAGGTTAGTTTGCACCAATCGTTGTTTGATGAAAGGGCGGATTCTCGCATGGCGCTTCCCATGGTTTATGGCGGTCCCGGCCGGTATGTTCAGGGGCCGGGCGAGCTTTCGCGTCAGGGCAGGTATTTGTCATGGTTGGGCTGCGCTGCCTATGTCTTGTTTGACCAGGGCACCGAGGATCGGCTGTGCAGGCAGATCGTCGATGGATTTCTGGACGAAGATCTAAGCGAGCCGTTCTTTAAGATTTACAACGGTCCGTGTACGGAAGAGGCCGTTGTCGAAATGGCTAAGGAAGCCCAGGCCGAGTATTGCGACATGGTAGTGGGTATTGGCGGCGGCAAGATGCTCGATATCGCCAAGGCCGTTGCGTTTTATGCCGAGTTGCCGTTGTGCGTATGCCCCACGGCGGCTTCGATGGACGGTCCGTGCAGCGAGATTTCCGATGCCGATCTGCAGAGTGTTGCAAATGCGGTCTTTAGAAACGAGCGTAATATGGCCAACGAGCAGGCCAAGGTGACCAGGCAAAAGCTCGCCGAGCTCATGCGCGAGGCATAGTTTGGCGCTTGATTGACCTTGTGCAATCGAGGCGGCGATAGGCCATGGGCTATTTGCCGCAAAGATGCTCCGCGTGTAATTTGCCCGAGGCGTGGGCCGATAGCGTATCATTATCTCTTGCTTGTTTGCACTGCTCAGGGAGGGGCCGCGCATGGCGCAGGAACACGATCTGTTTGATGACATTATCGAGATCAGCAAGGGTTTCGACTTTCTTAAAAACCCGCTTGGCGGCGTGACCGATGCACTCGATCCGTTGGCGCCGCAGTGGAATCCTGCCGACTACAAGGAGCGTCCGCGCGGTAACACCATTCCGTGCCTGACCTGCAAAAACGAAAAGAGCGGCTGCACCGCGTGCATGGACGTGTGCCCGGTCAACGCTATCGAGGTCGAGGAAGACTCCATCGAGATCCTCGACTCCTGTCGCAAGTGCGGTCTGTGCGCCGCTGCTTGCCCGACGGAGGCGATCATCTCTCCGCGCCTTGCACCCAAAAACGTCTACGACGACATTGTCTCGGCGGCTACGAGCCACGAGACCGCCTACGTTACCTGCACGCGTGCCCTTAAGCGCATGCCGCGCGAGAACGAGGTCGTCGTCGCCTGCGTGGGCGATATTACGGCAGAGACTTGGTTTTCGGTACTGGCCGACTATCCCAACGTGAGTGTGTACCTGCCGTTGGGCGTGTGTGATAAATGCCGCAACACCGGCGGTGAGGATATTCTGGGCGAGGCGATTGCGAAGGCCGAGGAGTGGTCCGGCACGGGTATGGGCCTGGAGGTCGACCCCAAGAGCCTCAAGTGCCATAAGCGCCGCGAGTACGAGCGCAAGGAGTACATGGAAAAGATCGCCCGCACCACGGGCCTGACGGTGACCAAGCTCAATCCGGCGACGGCGGCGCTGGCCTCGGTGACGCAAAAGCTCAAGGCCCATCGCCATCAGATTACCCAGCTGGAGCGCACGCTCAACACCATGTGCGGCACCACGACGACCAAGCGTCGCCGTTCGCTCACGCACGGGCGCCAACTGGTGCTCTCGGCGTTGCAAAACCACCCCGAGCTTGCCCAGAACATGCAGGTGAGCACGCCGGAGTGCGATTTTGACAAGTGTACGTCGTGCGGCGAGTGCGTCAACGTGTGCCCCACGTTTGCCTGCGATCTGGTGGGAAGCGGCCGCTTTGCGTTGGAGTCCACGTATTGTTTGGGCTGCGGCGCCTGTGTCAAGGTGTGTCCCGAGCATGCGCTCAAGCTTGTTGAGCACGACGCGTCCAATCTGGTCGTCGTCGATCCCGAAGCCGAGGAAAAGGCCGCCCAGAAGGCGAAGGCTCACGAAGAAGCTGAGAAGGTCAAGGCCGAAGCAAAGGCCAAGCTCGACAAGATGCTCGATCAGGTGGAGAAGCTCGCGGACTAGCTAAACGAGCGTAAATGATGGCCGGTGGGACAGGTACTACCCCACCGGCCAAAAAAGTTGCGGTGGGATAGTTCCTGTTTTGCCCTTAAGCTGGCCATTCTAGGAACTATCCCACCGCAACCAATAGATAGTTAGTTCATGCTGCTTTGATGGCCGGTTCGACCGGTACCGTTGCGCGTCACGGTTTCATGGAGCAAAAAGAACCCGGGGACCTGTTTGGTCTCGGTGTATTCCATAAGGATGCCGTCGGCGTTGTAGGTCTGCCCGCGTATAACGGCGAGTGCGTTAAAGTCGTCGAGATCGAGCACGCGCGTATCCTCGGGCGTGGGATGCTCGATCGTTACATCGCGTTTGCCCGTGGCAATCCTAATGCCAAGATCTTCTTCGAGGTAACGATAGATCGAGTCGTTGACAATCTCGGGTGTCAGCCCCGGTACTTGTGAGCTTAGGTAATAGGAGTCGTCGGAGCACACGGCTTGTCCGTCTGCATAACGGATGCGTTTGGCGCGTGTGAGCTCACAGCCTTCGGGAAACCCAGTAATCTTGGAGAGCGCCTTGCTGCAGATGAGGAGCTCAAAGACGGTGGTGACAGTCTTGAGCTCAAAGCCTCGGTTGACCGCGATTTCCTTAAAGGTCTCGAGTCCGCCGCCACCACGACTCTTCTCGTCACTGATGTTGCGAATGACGCGCATGCCTTTGCCTTGCTGGGGGAGCACGTAACCATCTGCCGCAAGCATCGAGATGGCGCGACGGACCGTCATGCGCGAACAGTCAAACAGCTGCGTGAGCTCAGTCTCCGAAGGCAGATAACTCTGATAGGCGTATGTGCCGTCGTCAATCGACTGCTTCACGTTGTCATAAATAGTTTGGAAGATGGCTCGCGCCATGACGGTCTCCTAGAGCTGGGTGCGCGAACGACGGGTGAGGGCCGCCCGCGCAGGTGTCAATCGATTTACTTGCTGGGGTCGATTATATATTTACCCATGGCACGCAGGGCCGGGTCTGACAGGATGGCGCCGAGTTCGTCGAGGGAAGCCACCTTGGCGACCATCGAGGATACGTCGAGCCTGCCAGAGTCGATGAGCTCGAGCGCGCGACGCTGCGTATAAGGGTTGATGTAGGACGAGGTGAGCACAAGCTCCTTCTGGAAGACCTCGAAGGGCTTGACGGTGATTGTCTCATCGGGCTTGGTGAGGCCGAACATCATGACCGTAGCCTTGTGGCCGGCGATCTGGATGGCCTGCTCGATGGTGACGGGCTTGCCAACACACTCGATAACGACATCGACGTTGCCGACGCCCTCCTGCTTCAGGCGGGCCGGGACGTCCTCGTGGATGGAATCAATTGCCAGGTCGGCGCCGAGTTTGAGTGCAACCTCGCGTTTGCCCTCGACGGGCTCGAGCAAGACGACCTTGGTGGCGCCGGCGTTTTTGGCGAGCTGCATCATGAGCAGACCGATCATGCCGCCGCCGATAACGACAACTGTGCTGCCGGGCTTGATGTTGCACATATCGATGCCGTGCAGGCAGCACGCCACGGGCTCGGTCATAGCACCCTGCTCAAAGCTGGTGTGATCCCCCAGTTTGTAGACTTGCTGCATATCGACGGAGCAGTACTCCGCAAAGCCGCCGTTAACGGTGGTGCCGTAGCCGGTCATATGCTCGCAGTAGTGGTTGATTCCGTCACGGCAGGGTTCGCAGCAGCCGCAGGGATGGTTTGGGTCGATGCACACGCGATCGCCCGGCTTAAAGCCGGTGACATCGCAGCCCACGGCCTCGATAACGCCAGCGAACTCATGACCAAGGATTGTGGGCGGGGTAACGTCGGCTGCGCCCTTGTCGCCTTCATAGATATGCACGTCGGTGCCGCAAACGCCGCAAGCTTTGACGTTGATCAGAACGTCACGCTTGCCCACGGCCGGTTTTGTCGAATCCTCGACCCTGAGATCGTGCTTTCCATAGAAGACCGCGCTTTTCATGGTGACTCCTTAACGTGGCGGTGAATGTTGTAATGAAGTATAGGTATGCAAACATCCTTATACAAGCCTATCTAGACAAGTTGATAAATATTTTTGTTTTAGAAGTTTTAGAGAAACAGGCAATAACAGGCAAAACATTTGAAATAAACCGTTCATCGTCAATTATCGACCGTTGACCGAACATAGAAACCGTATTAACTTATCTAGATAAGTGATATGATAAAAATAGAAGCGCAAGAAGTCAGGGAAGCGGGCCCACCCGTCCTATTGCACGAGGTACACGCAAACGGCGCGTCTGCGGTCTCGAGTGAAGCCAAAACCGCAGTCGCTCCGAATGAAGAGAGGGGGATTCCCCGTCATGATGCAAAAGATACAACGTTTCGGCGGTGCAATGTACACGCCTGCAATTCTTTTCGCATTTTCCGGAATCGTCGTCGGCCTGGGTACGTTGTTTACCACCGAGGCGATCTTTGGCGAGATGGCCACTGCGGGTCATCTTTGGTTTGATTGCTGGAATGTGCTGCTCCAGGGTGGTTGGACGCTCTTTAACCAGATGCCGTTGCTGTTTTGCGTAGCGTTGCCAATCTCGCTCGCGAACAAGCAGAACGCTCGCTGCTGTATGGAGACTTTGGCCATCTACCTTACCTTCAACTACTTTGTAAGCACAATCTTGGGGCAGTGGGGTCCTGTCTTTGGTGTCGACTACTCTGTCGAGGCGGGCAGCGGTACTGGTCTTGCCACTATCGCAAGCATCAAAACGCTTGACATGGGCATCATGGGCGCGCTCATTATCTCTGGTATCGCCACGATGCTGCATAATAAGTTCTTCGACACCGAACTTCCTGAGTGGCTGGGCGTGTTCTCGGGCTCCGTGTTCATCTATATGATCGGTTTCTTCGTTATGGTTCCGGTCGCTCTTATCGCCTGCCTGGTGTGGCCGCATGTTCAGGCTGCTATCGCCGCCTTCCAGGGATTCATCCTTTCCGCCGGTACGTTTGGCGTGGGCGTCTTTGCTTTCTTCGAGCGCGTGCTGATCCCTACAGGCCTTCACCACTTTATCTATACGCCGTTCTATTACGACAACGCGGCGGTCAATGGCGGCATCTTTGCCGCTTGGGCTAACATCCTGCCCCAACTGGCTGCCGATCCGAGCATTGCTCTTAAGGATGCCGCACCCTGGGCTGCCTATACCTGCCCTGGTTGGACTAAAGTCTTCGGCTCGCTTGGCGTCGCCATTGCGTTTTATATTACCGCCAAACCCGAGCGCAAGCAGCGCGTCAAGGCTCTGCTCATTCCCGTCACCCTTACCGCTATGCTTTGCGGTATTACCGAGCCGCTTGACTTCACCTTCCTGTTCATCGCGCCCGGCCTGTTCGTCGTCCACTGCGTGCTCGGAGCGCTTGGCTGCATGGCTCAAAACCTCCTTGGCGTCGTGGGCATCTTCGACGGCGGCATCATCTCGATGCTCTCGTGGGACTGGCTGCCCCTTTGGGCCGCACACGGCCTGCAGTACACCATCTCCATTCTTGTCGGTCTGTGCTTTACCGCCCTTTGGGTCGTGGTCTTCCGTTTCCTGATCGTCAAGTTCGACTTTAAGACCCCCGGTCGCGAGGATGACGATGTTGAGGTCGAGCTCAAGTCCAAGGCCGACTACAAGCAAAAGCAGGGCGGTGCTGCTGCTGGCAAATCGGTCGCCCAGAGTAAAGATGATGAGCGCTTGGTGCTTGCCGAAAACATCCTCGATCTGCTCGGTGGCACGGATAACATCGTCGATGTAACTAACTGCGCTACCCGTCTGCGCGTTAACGTCAAGGACAAGAGCGTCGTTGCACCCGAGGCTTCCTTCAAGGCGATCGGTACGCATGGCTTGGTGGTCCAAGGTCAGTCAATCCAGGTCATCATCGGCCTTACCGTCCCGCAGGTTCGCGAGAAGTTCGAGAGTCTTCTGAAGTTCGAGAGTCTTCTGTAAACCATCGTCCATCGAAACAATCGGCCTTGCAGATCCGGTATGCACCGCAAGGCCGATTCTAGAGATAAAAAACTCCACTTCTAGGTAACAATTCCAAACCGTACAGGCCGCGTGCGGGGATGGATTGAGCAAGCGGCCAGAATGAGGAGGACATCATGTCCAAGAAAAACTATGCCGTGACCATTGCCGGCGGTGGCTCTACCTTCACTCCGGGCATTGCCCTGATGCTGCTTGAGGAGCGCGACCGCTTCCCGGTCAACAAGGTGACCTTCTACGACAACAACGCCGAGCGCCAGGAGATCGTGGCAAAGGCCTGCGAGATCTACTTCCACGAGAACGCTCCCGAGGTTGAGTTCAACTACACCACCGACCCCGAAACCGCTTTTACCGGTACTGACTTCGTACTTGCTCACATCCGCGTCGGCCTGTACGCCATGCGTGAGCTCGATGAGAAGATTCCTCTCAAGTACGGCTGCGTTGGCCAAGAGACCTGCGGTGCCGGCGGTATCGCCTACGGCATGCGCTCCATCGGCGGCGTCATCGAGATTCTCGACTACATGGAGAAGTACAGCCCCAACGCTTGGATGCTCAACTACTCCAACCCCGCAGCTATTGTTGCCGAGGCCTGCCGCGTGCTGCGCCCCAACAGCCGCATCATCAACATCTGCGACATGCCGATCGACCTCATGGATAAGATGAGCCGTATGTGCGGCATCAAGGATCGTCGCGAGCTGCAGTATAGCTACTACGGCCTCAACCACTTTGGTTGGTGGAGCAAAATCTACGACAAGGAGGGCAACGACCTCATGCCGCAGATTAAGGAGCACATGGCTAAGAACGGCTACCTGGACGGCATCGAGCATGAGGCCGGTAAGGAGCAGCATGTCGAGGAGAGCTGGATTCATACCTTCGGCAAGGCCAAGGATGTCTATGCTGTCGATCCCGAGACGATTCCCAACACCTACCTCAAGTATTACCTGTACCCGGACTATGTCGTCGAGACGTCCGACCCCAACTACACTCGCGCCAATGAGGTTATGGACGGCCGCGAGAAGAAGGTCTTTGGCGCTTGCCGCGACATCATTGCCAAGGGTACTGCCAAGGACGGCGGCTTTGAGCCGGATGTACATGCCAACTACATCGTCGACCTTGCCTGCGCACTGGCCGAGAATACGCTCGAGCGCTTCCTGCTGATCGTCCCCAACGATGGCGCTGTGCCCAACTTCGACCCGACGGCCATGGTCGAGGTGCCTTGCATCGTCGGTTCCAACGGCTTTGAGAAGATCTGCCAGGGCCCGATTCCGCAGTTCCAGAAGGGCCTGATGGAGCAGCAGGTTTCCGTCGAGAAGCTCGTTGTCCAGGCTTGGGTCGAGGGCAGCTACCAGAAGCTCTGGCAGGCGCTCACGCTCTCCAAGACCATTCCTTCGGCGAGCGTTGCCAAGCAGATCCTGGACGAGCTCATCGAGGCCAACAAGGATTTCTGGCCCGAGCTTAAGTAAGGACTGCCGTCTCGAACCCTCACGCATCTCTGCTTCATTTGCGCCGCCGTGGTGTCCGGATTAGCCCGGATGCTGCGGCGGCGCTATACTTATGCAGTTTGAAGTACCTGTACCAAAAGGAGCTGTCGTGTCCCTTTCCATCGGTATCGTGGGCCTGCCCAACGTGGGCAAGTCGACGCTGTTCACCGCGCTTACCAAAAAGACCGGCCTTGCCGCCAACTACCCGTTTGCCACGATCGACCCCAACGTGGGTATCGTCGACGTGCCCGATAGCCGCCTGCAAAAGCTCGCCGACATCGTCAACCCGGGCCGCATTGTGCCGGCGACGGTCGAGTTCGTCGACATCGCAGGCCTGGTGAAGGGCGCCAACGAGGGCGAGGGCCTGGGCAACCAGTTCTTGGCAAACATCCGCGAGACCGATGCTATCTGCGAGGTCGTGCGCTACTTTAAGGACCCCAACATCATGCGTGAGGTGGGCCGCACGGGCGAGTTCGTCGATCCCGCCGGCGATGCCGACACCATCATGACCGAGCTCATCCTGGCCGACATGGGCACGCTCGAGAAGCAGCTGCCCAAGCTCGAGAAGGAGGCCAAGCGCGACAAGGAGCTCATGCCCAAGTTCGAGGTCGCCAAGCGCCTGCTTGCCTGGCTCAACGAGGGCAAGCGCGCCGCATCCATGGAGATGACCGACGAGGAGCGTGCCGCCGCCAAGGGCCTTTTCCTGCTCACCATGAAGCCTATCCTGTATGTGGCCAACGTGGACGAGGATATGCTCAACGACGATCTGGCGCCCATCGACGGCGTCAAGCCGCTGCCTATCTGCGCCAAGATCGAGGCCGAGCTTTCCGAGCTCGATCCCGAGGACGCCGCCGACTACCTGGAGAGCCTGGGCCTGGAGCAGCCCGGTCTGGACGTGCTCGCTCAGGCTGCCTACAAGCTGCTCGGCCTGCAGTCGTTCTTTACGGCCGGCGAGATGGAGGTCAAGGCCTGGACGGTTCGTCAGGGCGCGACCGCCCCGCAGGCCGCCGGCGTCATCCACACCGACTTTGAGCGTGGCTTTATTAAGGCCGAGGTCATTGGCTACGACGACTACATCGAGCTCGGCGGTGAGCAGGGCGCCAAGGCCGCCGGCAAGCTGCGTATTGAGGGCAAGGACTATGTCATGGCCGATGGCGACGTCGTGCACTTCCGCTTTAACGTGTAAGGACGACGCGCATGTTCAAATATGGCAAAAAAGCCGGCTACATGGGCATCGCGCTGCTGGTGCTTGCGGTGCTTCCGCTGGTGGTCGCAGCGTTTGTAATCCCCAACATTGGCCCCGAGGTGGCAACGAAGTTTAACGCAGCCGGCGAGGTGACGCGCTGGGGCAAGAGCTACGAGCTGCTGACGCTTCCGGTGCTCAACCTGCTGCTGAGCGTGGCAACGTACTTTACGGCGGGACGCCAGGCCAAGAACAATGATGACTCCGCCGCCATGGCGCGCATCGTGTGCGAGCGCTACCTGCGCAACGGTTGCATCACGGGTGTGTTCCTCAACGTGATTAACGTTTACTTTATGTACTCGGCGATTACCGGAACGGGCTTTGGCTTTGGTTTCTAGTTTGTCCTTTTAGGCAACGAGCCTGCACGCATATTCAATGGCTGCTGCGAGGCCGCCGCTCGATCGTGGTTTAAAGACCATGTCGGCGGCGGCCTCGTTTTCGTATCCGGCGCCGCGAAGGGCGAGTGCTATGCCGGCTTCTAAAAGGAGCGGCAGGCCGCGTTGGCTGGTTGCGATTACGGCAACCTGATTGAGCGAGCAGCCGTGCACTTGGCATTGGATGGCAAGTTCACCTTTCGCCGGGCAAGGGACCAGAACGGCGATGACGCGACTTGATAGCAATGCAAATGCTGTGCGCTCATCGGGCGAAAGGCATTTTGCTTCAACGACGACGAGCTTGGGCGGTGCGCTGTTTGTGCGAAGCGTGGCTCGGTACATGCGGACCGAAGAACCCGACATAGAAAACTCCTGTGTATTCGGCAAAACGTAAACTATAGTTTACGTTTATGTTCGGCTCCATTTCAAACTCGGCTGCATGGACGAACGTGCGAAACAGATTCTTGGCAGGCGGGTCGAAGAGACACGCAGGGACCTTGGTATCTCCAAGGTCGATTTTTGTGTGGCGACAGGAATCAGCCGACCCTACCTCGACCGAATCGAAGATGGGACGGCAAATTTCACGCTCAAGGTTCTATTTAAGATCGCGCCCGCACTCGGCATGACGGTGTCAGAGCTTCTCGAGGGTATCGAATAGGGCGTTCCCCCGCTGTATTTGACGCTCTTTGGGCGGGTCCCCCTGGTTGCGATGTGCAAAATCGCGAGTATTCAGCACCAGTTTGGCCGTAGATGGTAGCTCGAGCGGCTGGCTTTGCCTTTTTGGCAGTAGTTAATCCACATACTAAATAAAAATGAGGAATAAATATTTACTAGACGGAACCCTCGTCCTAAAAGTTCGTCTAACAATCGGCCGATTCTATGCCTTCGGAGGAGAAATTGCAGAATACTCCGATTTTTGCACGGCCCGAGGGGGCCCACCTGTCGTTTAAGGTTGCGATAAGTGGAGCTGCCTTAGAGATTACGCCATCGGGATACGGTCGTGGTTAACTTGGCTGTAGAACAGGCGCTGGATTTCGGCGGCATCGCGTGACTGGCCGAGTGCCCACATGGTCTTGGCCACGAGCGTCTCGGTGGTCATGTCGTCGCCGCGCAGAATGCCCGGATGATCGGCGTAAGCACGGCCGACCTCATAAACGCCCAGATCGAGGCCCTCTTCGGGGACCTGCGTGGTCATAACGACGGTGCGGCCCGAATCGACCCAGCGGAAAATCGCCTCCTGGAATGACTCGCCGGACTCGCCAAACTCGGGAATACCGCCAATGCCAAAGGTCTCAAGAATTACAGCATCGTAGCTATCGGCTAGGGCGTCCAGGATACCCGGGTTCACGCCGGGCGTAAGCTTAAGGACAAACACGCGCGGGTCGATGCTGTCGTAGAAACGCACCGGGTTTTCGCCCTGATGAGTGCCGTGGAGCCCGTTGCGCACGATGCGGTCGTTGCGGATGTAGGCAATGGGCGGATAGTTGACGCTAATGAACGCGTTAAAGCTCATGGTGCGCTGCTTGCGGGCGCGCGTGCCGGCAATGGCGACGCCACCAAACACAATCGACACATCGTGCGAGTGCTCGTCGAGCGCATAGAGCAGGCTCTGGTACAGGTTGAGTTTGGCATCAGTAAAAGGGTTGCCCATGGGCTTTTGCGAGCCGGTGAGTACGATGGGCTTGGGGCTGTCCTGAATCAGGTAGGAAAGCGCTGCCGCGGTGTAGCTCATGGTGTCGGTGCCGTGCAGAATCACGAAGCCGTCGTGGTCGGCATAGCCTTCGACGATGACGTCGCGGATACGCATCCAGTCACTGGGACGCATATTGGTGCTGTCGATGTTCATGGGCTGCACGACGTCGAGCTCGCAGAGGCCCGAGATCTCGGGGACGCTCTGGGCGAGCTCCTCACCGGTCAGGGCGGGGGAGAGACCGTTGCCGTCTTCGGTCGATGCGATGGTGCCGCCCGTGGCGATGAGAAGGATGCGCTTCATGCTGGTATTCCTATCGTATTTGCCGCCGCAGAGGCGGAGTCGTTCGGCAGTATTGTGGCACAGGGCGTCCAATGTTCAAACGTATTACATCATCCGTAACGTTTGGTAACACTTCAATTGCCGTCAAATAGGGGCCTGGTCGTGCGTTTGCCGTGCGCTGATGGCTGCGAGGGACGAGAAACCCCATATAACGTGTACACTATGGAGGTTATTTTCGTTCATTCACGCGGGTGGGCACCGGCTCCCCGCCAACAAGAGGGGATACCATGGATCAAAAGGCTTCCGCAAAGGTCCTCGTACTCGACTTTGGTGCGCAGTACGGTCAGCTCATTGCCCGTCGCGTCCGCGACCTCAACGTGTATTCCGAGATTGTTCCCTGCGACATATCGGCCGATGAGATTCGCGAGATGAACGCCTCTGCGCTCATCCTTTCCGGCGGTCCGGCCTCCGTGTACGCCGAGGACGCTCCGTCCATCGACCCCGCCATCTTTGACCTGGGCCTTCCCGTCCTGGGCTTTTGCTACGGCCATCAGATTACGGCCGTGACGCTCGGCGGCAAGGTCGGCCACTCCGAGGTGGGCGAGTACGGCCGCGCTACCATCACACGCACGGCTGGCGCCAAGCTCTTTAACTCCACGCCCATGGAGCAGACCGTGTGGATGAGCCATCGCGATGCCGTCTCCGAGGTGCCCGAGGGCTTTACCGTTACCGCCAGCACTGACGTGTGCCCGGTTGCCGCCATGGAGTGCGTTGAGCGCAAGATCTTCACCACGCAGTTCCACCCCGAGGTCAAGCACTCCGAGTACGGTCAGCAGCTGCTGAGCAACTTCCTGTTTGAGATCTGCGGCCTGGAGCCCAACTGGAGCATGGACAACCTGGTCGAGACCATGACCAACGAGTTCCGCGAGAAGGTGGGCGAGGACCGCGTAATCCTGGCGCTTTCCGGCGGCGTTGATTCCTCTGTGGTGGCAGCGCTTGGTGCCCGTGCTATTGGCAAGCAGATGACATGCGTGTTTATCAATCACGGCCTGCTGCGCAAGGGCGAGCCCGAGCAGGTGGAGGAGGTCTTCACCAAGCAGTTTGATGTCGACTTTGTTCACGTCCATGCCGAGGATCGCTATGCCGAGCTTTTGGCTGGCGTGACCGAGCCGGAGGAGAAGCGTCGCATTATTGGCACGCAGTTCTGGAAGGAATTCTTCGCGGTTGCTCAGCAGCTCGAGACCGACGGTAAGCCCGTGAAGTACCTAGCCCAGGGCACCATTTACCCCGACATCATCGAGTCCGGTGCACGCAAGACGGGCGGCAAGGCTTCGACTATCAAGAGCCACCACAATCTGATTCCGTTCCCCGAGGGCGTGAGCTTCGACCTTATCGAGCCGCTCGACCACTTCTTTAAAGACGAGGTCCGCGCACTTGGTCTGGCACTGGGCCTACCGGCGCACATCGTGTACCGTCAGCCGTTCCCGGGCCCGGGCCTTGCCATTCGCATTATCGGTGCGGTGGACAAGGAGAAGCTCGAGATCTTGAAGAACGCCGACGCCATCGTGCGCGAGGAGCTCGATGCGTATAACCAGAAGCTTTTTGAGGAGACTGGCGACCGCAACTCCGAGCACAGCTGCTGGCAGTACTTTGCGGTGCTGCCCGACATCAAGTCTGTGGGCGTTATGGGCGACGAGCGCACCTATCAGCGCCCGATTATCCTGCGTGCTGTGGAGTCCAGTGACGCCATGACCGCCGACTGGGCCAAGCTTCCCTACGAGGTACTGGCGAAGATCTCTGGTCGCATTGTGGCCGAGGTCCCGGGTGCCAACCGCGTGTGCTACGACATCACGAGCAAGCCGCCCGCGACGATCGAGTGGGAATAAACGATATTCGTTGATTTCAAGCCTCTGACCTGCGAAAACAGGTCGGGGGCTTCTTATTTTGCAACCTCTGTGCAACCTTTGCGGTTTCGCGCCCCGTGAACAGGGGACGTAGCACTGTTCACGTCTGGGCCCATGTCGGCACCGATCAATGCCCGCGCTGCTTCTGCTTGCGCTTCAGCTTCCGCTGCTCGAAGCACGTCGCCCGGGGTTCCTTGCCAGAGGAGAACTGACCGTTCCTTGCGAAACCGCGAGACCAGCTATATCCGCTTGCTGCGGGCTTGCTTGAGCCAGTTCCTCTTGAAAGAGCCTATACCTCCGAAGAACTTGTTGTACGTCTCACCGTTCTCCTTGGCCTCGCACTTGACCAAGGCAAGTTCGATGGTGCAGAGGTAATCCGCCACTTGCTCGAGGCGGTAGTCGGTCATCGAGGTCTTGCGGCGTCGGACGACCCCTTTTGAGAGGACCTTGCCCACCGAGCCGTCTCGCCCACGGAACAGAAGGAGCGTATCCTCGCGACCTTCGGCGACCTGTGCTGCGAGATGGAGGGCTGCACCATCGCGCAGGGCCCTTTCCAAAGCGAAGTGTCGAGCCGAAGTGTTGAGCGTCGGCCCTGAATGTTCAATGGCCGTTGTTTTCTGCCCCTCAAGTGGTGAACTTCTCCTCGGGGCTGTTGATTCCCCCACGCGCCCCCTTCCGTTCTCTGTGTTCCCCTTATACTCCTTGTACAAGGAGGTAAGAAGTCATGGACAAGACCGCACAGGACAGCTTGGCAAAGAAGCCCGTCGACATGAGGGACAGGATTCTCGAGCATCTCGAGGCCCTCACCTCTGCCGTCTCGCTCGACGACCTTGCCCGTCTGTCCACCTCCGACATCGCCGAGACGCTCATCATCTCCAGGAGTCTGGCGAGCCAGTACCTCAACGACCTTGTTCGCGCCGGCCTTGTGGTTAAGGTGGCGGGCAGGCCTGTCCGTTATTTTCATCGCCGCGCGTTCCAGAAGCGTTTTCAGGTAAAGCTCTCTGCAAGCGAGTACGCCTCGCTCGCCGACCTCATCCAGGCGACGGGAATCGCCGATCACCGTGACTTCGCGCGTGCCGTGGGATTCGACCTGAGCCTCAGCTCCGTTGTCGAGCAGTGCAAGGCTGCGGTTCAGTACCCTCCGTTTGGCCTGCCCATCCTCTTGAGCGGCGGCGTGGGTGTCGGCAAGTCTTTCCTTTCTCGTCTTGTGTACGAGTACGGCAAGAACCAGGGCTTGCTGTCCCGCGACTCCTCCTATGTGCGCATCGACTGCGCCGGGGTCCCGGACGCCGCCTCGTTCAACGGGCTTCTTGACGAGTCGATCGCGAAATCGCGCGGGGGTGTGGTTTTTGTCAACGGCATCGAGGCGCTCTCTCCCTCTGCGATGGAGCACTGCCTTGCGACGGCCCTCGGGCTCGATGCCTCCCAGGATGCGCCGCGCGCTCGCCTCGTTCTTTCGACGACGCTTTCCGCCGATGACCTGAAGGTTTCCTCGGCCTACAGCAAAATGCCCATCTGTGCCCGCGTCCCCTCACTCAAGGAGCGGACCCCCGAGGAGCGCGAGGATCTCATCTTGAGCTTCCTGCGCAGCGAGGGGTGCCGAATCGGTTCTGATGTGAAGATCAGCCGCGGCGCATACCGTTGCCTCGTGAACGCGGACTTTTCCGATAACATCGCCGGCTTGCGCGCCTGCGTGACGAACTGCTGCGCCAAAGCGTTCCTCAATCGCGAGGGCGACTACGTCGTCGTTCGCCCGTATCTTCTTCCCAGCGGGCTCCTCTCCTCCGCGCAGATCGATCAACAGCCCGACGATGGCGTTCTGATCGACGCGTCCCTAGATGCCGCCGAGAGCACAGGGCCGGTCGAGCAGGCGCTCGATGCCCTGTGCTCTCTCGATGAGCGATTCTGCGCCGGGGAGCTCTCTGTCTCCGAGCTCGTCTCGCAAGCTGTCTCCGCTGTGCGCGGCGTTGAGGATCACTTGATCTTCGGCCGCGGCGTTACCTCCTCGAGGTCGCGCGCCTTCGAGCGCATCGTGGGCGCGGTCCTTGCCGACGCAGGCTCTTCTTATGGCATCGAGCTTTCGAGGAAGGTCGCTTTTCTACTGGCCCAGGAGATTTGCCTGCAGTTGTGGCCGGGCATCGGCCTGGCTAAGCGAAAGTCTGCCTGTGCGGAGCAAATCTCCCATCTCCTCGGTGCCGTGACCTCCGAATTACCGTTTGCCTCGAGCGTCTCCGATCAGGTCGCCGCAGACGTGGAAGGGGCGCTGGGAATCTCGCTCGATCACTTTACGAAGACGCTTCTGACGCTGTGCGTCGCATCGGAGTCTCGCGATGCGAAGGCCCTTCGGACGCTCTGCGTCATCTTGTCCCACGGCTACTCAACGGCGACGAGCATCGCCGACGCGGCGAACCGTATGCTCGGCATGCATGTGTACGAGGCTGTCGACATGCCCTACGACCAGCAGCTGAAGGACATCGTCGGTCCGCTTCAGCGCCTCGTCGACCGCCATTCCTACTGCACCGGGGTCGTGTTCCTCGTCGACATGGGCTCCTTGGAGGAGGCCTATAAGGCCCTCGAGAACGTTACCGACTCCACTATCGGCGTGGTGAACAACGTCTCTACCGGTCTTGCGCTCGAGATCGGGGTCGGGCTGCTCGGCGGCAAGTCCATCGCCGAGGTTCTTGGCGATGCGACCGCCGCGTGCGTGACGCACTGCAAGGTGATCGAGCGCGTCAACCGTGAGGACGCCATCGTCTTCTGCTCCGAGTCCGGGGTCGACGCCGCGGAGAGGATACGCCAGCTCGTCTCGCAGAGCCTCCCGCGCACCATAGGCGCGCGCCTGCTCACGAGGCCCTTCAAGCAGCTCGTCGCGAACGGGTCGAATGACGCCGTTTTCTCCGAGCACCGCGTCTGCGCCGTCATCGGCACGGGAGACCCTGGGGTCGCCTCCGTCCCCTTCGTCGCCCTCGAGGACATCATGTCGACGGCGTCCGCCTCTAAGGTTGATGCCGTGTTCGGCAGGTGGCTTGACGCCTCCGAGCTCTCTTCTTTCCACGAGAAGCTGCTCTCGAACATGACGCTGCAGAACGTCATCCGCTCCATCACCATCCTCGACCCGGAGCGGCTATTCCACGAGATCGAGAGCGCCGTGCACGAGCTTCAGCGCAGGACAGGCGAGAAGATCGGCAGCAACGCCATCATTGGGCTCTACGTCCACCTCTGCTGTCTCGTCGAGCGCCTTGTTACCAGAAACCCCATTGAGACCTACGTTGGCCAGGACCGCTTCGAGGAGGAGCGTGCCGATTTCATCGAGTCCTTCAGGCAGAGCTTCTCGAGCATCTCGACGCGCTATCGCGTAGAGGTTCCCGTAAGCGAGATCGCATATGTCTTCGACTACATAAGCGTGAGCGCCGCCCCGGCGCGAGAAGAGCGCCTCGGCTCCTCGGACCTCCTGCTCGACGAGTGACCTTCCCCGCGCCGCCGCAAGCTGACTGCGCGTCCTCAATAATCCGATAACCCCTTGCCCGGCGCGAATCCGGATAGCGCCGAGGCAGTACCGAACGTAAAACTTCATTTGATAGGAGCAAACATGAGTGTTGTTATGGCACGAATTGACAATCGCCTGCTTCACGGCATCATCGTGACGCAGTGGGCCCCGGTGTCGGGCGCGACCCGAGTCATGGTCATCGACGACAAGGTCGCCGGCGACGAGGTCCTGAAATCCACTATGAGGATGGCGCGCCCCGCGGGCATGGCCGTCTCGATCATCTCCGAGGAGACCGCGCTCAAGAACTTCGCGGCGGGCAAGTACGACCGCGAGAAGGTCTTTGTCATCGCCAAGGAGCCCGAGACGATCCTTCACCTGGTCGAGTCGGGCATCGAGCTCCCGTCGCTGATCGTTGGCGGCTCTCTTGTCAAGGAGGGCGGCGTCCAGCTCACCCAGCGCGCCTATGCCTCCGCCGAGAACGTCCAGAGCTACAAGGCGCTCATCGCCCGCGGCGTCAAGGTGACGGCACAGTTCGTGCCCGCCGACAAGCCCGTCTCCGTCGCCGACCTCATCTAAGGAGGGATCATGGTCAACTTCACTATCCTGCAGGTCGTCCTTTTGACCCTGCTGGCCTTCATCAAGCACGTGGACTACTACGGCATCCCGATGATCTTCGTCAACTATGCCGTCTTCTGGGGCCTTATCACCGGCGTCGTCATGGGCGACTGGCAGACCGGCCTCGTCATCGGCGGCACCATCCAGCTCATGCAGCTCGGCGTCGCGGGCTTCGGCGGCTCGTCGATTCCCGACTACGGCACGATGGCCATCATCGCCACCGCCTACGGCGTGACCCTGGGCTCCGACACGGGCCTCGCCATCGGCCTGCCGGTCGGCATGCTCGGCATCCAGCTCGACGTCATCGTCAAGATCCTCAACGGCTTCGTCGTCGAGAAGTCCCAGAAGTTCTGCGACGAGGGCAAGTTCAAGCAGATGAACGCCATCCTGTGGGTCTGCCCCGTGCTCTTCGGCCTGTGCGCCGCCCTGCCCGTCTTTGTCTCCGTGACCCTCGGCCAGCCCGCCGTCAACTGGCTCCTCGAGGTTATGCCCCAGTGGTTCCTCTCCGGCCTCACCCTCGCCGGCAAGATGCTCCCGGCCGTCGGCATCGCGATGCTGCTGCGTTACATGCCCACCGGCAAGTACTTCCAGTACCTGCTCGCCGGCTTCTTCCTCTCGGCCTTCCTGAACGTGCCCATCATCGGCGCCGCCATCGTCGGCGTTGCCCTCGCGATCGCGTTCTACCAGCGTGCCGAGAGGGACACCGAGCTCGCCGCCCACGCTTCCGCAGACGCCTTCATCGGAGAGGATGAGTAACCATGGAAAACGAGAACATCACCGCCGTCGCCGAGGGCAAGCCCTCCGGCTACAAGGTCACCAAGAAGGATCTGCGCAACGCGAACTGGCGCTGGCTCATGAGCGTGTGCACCTTCAACTACCAGACCCAGCAGGGCGCCTCAGTCGCCTACGCCCTTTCGCCGGTCCTGAGGAAGATCTACACGAACGACGAGGACTATAAGCAAGCGCTCAACAACCACTTCCGCTACTACAATACCCAGCCTTGGCTCGCCGCCATCATCCTTGGCGCCTGCGTGGCCATGGAGGAACGCGACGGCCTAGCGGCGGCGGACGCCGTCCAAGACCTGAAGATCGGCACCATGGGACCGCTCGCCGGCGTCGGCGACTCCCTGCTCATGACCATGATCCCGACCATCATGGGCTCCATCGCCGCCTACATGGCCATCGAGGGCAACCCCGTGGGAGCCGGCATCTGGTTCGCGCTCATCCTGGCCATCTTCTGGGTCCGCATGCACGCCCTCGAGTTCGGCTACAAGCAGGGCGTGAAGCTCGTCACCGACTTCAGCGAGAAGCTTCCCAACCTCACTGCCGCCGCCTCCGTGCTCGGCCTCACCGTGGTCGGCTGCCTCATCGCCTCGGTCATCGGCGTCACCTGCCCGATTAGCTTCAGCTTCGGCGACGTCTCGATGGAGATTCAGCCGCTGCTCGACAAGATCCTGCCTGCCATGATCCCCGCCGCCATCACGGGAAGCGCGTATTACCTTCTTACCAAGAAGAACGCGAGCATGACGGCCCTCATCCTCGTGGTGATCGTCCTCGCGATGGTCGCCTCCGCCGCTGGCATCCTCGCCTAGCTTCGACCCAAGAGATTGGTGAATCAATGAGAAAGATAGTTGTGGCGAGCCATTCCCTTCTCGCCCAGGGCTTCAAGGACACCCTCGAGTTCCTTACGGGTAAGAGCGACGCCGTCAACGCCGTGTGCGCCTACGTGAACGACAACGGCGAGGGGCTCGACGCGG
The DNA here is from genome assembly GCA_025992755.1 of Coriobacteriaceae bacterium. Taxonomy (GTDB): domain Bacteria; phylum Actinomycetota; class Coriobacteriia; order Coriobacteriales; family Coriobacteriaceae; genus Collinsella. Next base: position 1,672,664 of record DAJPGF010000001.1, on the reverse strand, counting down.
CGGTCGAGGCGGCTCTTTCGGGCACTGACGAGGTTGTCGTCCTCACCGACGCGCTCGGCGGCAGCGTGAACCAGCGCTTCTCCCGCTTCGCTTCCGACCGGATCCACGTGATCGCGGGTGTCAACCTCCCGCTCGCCATGACGGTCGCGCTCGCGCGCCCCGACGAGAAACTCGACTTCGACGCCCTCGTCGACGAGGCGCGCCAGCAGATCGTCTACGTGAACGGTGCCAGTTCCGCCGAGTGCGAAGACGACGAATAGAGGAGGTCGACGATGAGAGAGTTCCTTAAAGACGTGTGGATGCACGGCGGTGAGGAAAGCCGCGCCATCACCCCCGAGAACATCACGGGCGAGAAGGGCCGCGCCGCCATGTCGGCCAGCCACCTCGGCGTCGGCCGCAAGGGCTCGTGCTGCGTGCCCCTTGAGTCCGGCGAGACCATCACGCTCGCGGACATCGAGGGCCCCGGCATCATCCGCCACATCTGGATGACCGTCCCCGACAAGACCGCCGCCGGCAGCTTCGTCATGCGCGACCTCGTGCTGCGCTTCTACTGGGACGACGAGGAGACCCCCTCGGTCGAGTGCCCTGTCGGCGACTTCTTCTGCAACGGCTTCGGTGAGCGCGCCATCGTCAACTCGATGCCCATCTGCGTGAACCCGACGGGCGGCATGAACTGCTACTTCGAGATGCCTTTCAGGAAGCACGCCAAGGTCACGCTTACGAGCGAGCACCCCGGGTTCATTAAGTACATCTTCTACACGTTCAACTACGCGCTCACCGACGTGCCGGACGACGCCATGTACTTCCACGCCCGTTTTAACCGCGAGCGCAGCACCCGCAGGGGCGTCGACTACACCGTGCTCGACGGCGTGCGCGGTAAGGGCTACTACGTCGGCACCTACATGGCCCTGTGCGCCCTGGAGCGCTATTGGTGGGGCGAGGGCGAGATGAAGTTCTTCCTCGACGGCGATGAGGAGTTCCCCACGGTCACCTCGACGGGAGCCGAGGACTACTTCGGCGGTGCCTGGGCCTTCCTCGACAGGCCGCCCCACGCGCTGCCCGAGGCGCAGTGCTTCAACACGCTGTTCGCCGGCTACCCGTACCGCTCGACGCGCGACGCCACGCGCGACCGCTTCAGCGCGGGCAAGCCGAACCCGAACCCGATGCTCGCGACCAACGACGACGCGCTGCCCAGGCACGGCCTCTACAGGTGGCACCTTCCCGACCCGATCTCGTTCAAGGAGGACCTGCGCGTGACGTTCCAGGACCTCGGCAACGACGACATCAAGCTCTACGAGCGCGAGGACGACATCTCCACCGTCGCCTACTGGTACCAAAGCGAGCCGCACGCCGTGCTCGCCCCGTTTGCCGCAAGGCAGGACCGCGTGCCCAGGTAGGGTCGCCTCGAAACAAGCCAACGTTATGGGCGCCCGCGGTTGACCATGACTGCGGGCGTCCCTTTGTAAGGAGGATCACATGAGCGAAAAGCAAATGAGGCTCGGCGCCCTCGAGGCCGGCGGGACCAAGATGGTCTGTGCCGTGGTGTCCGGCGACGGCGAGGTCCTCGACCGTATGGAGACCCCGACGCTTACGCCCGCCGAGACCGTCCCGCAGATGATCGAGTGGTTCACCGTCCGTGATGTGGACGCGTTGGGCATCGGCGCCTTCGGCCCGACCTGCGTCGACCCCAACGACGAGCGCTACGGCTCCATCCTCCAGACGCCCAAGCTCGCGTGGCGAGGCCATGGTCTTCGCGCCGCGTTCGCCGATGCCCTCGGGATTCCGGTGGCCTACGACACGGACGTGAACGTTGCCTGCCTCGGCGAAGTGGTCTTCGGCTGCTGCAAGGGGCTCGAGGACGCCGTCTACGTGACCATCGGCACCGGCGTGGGCGCGGGCGTCATGTGCGCGGGCAGGCTCCTTCACGGCATGCTGCACCCCGAGGCCGGCCACATGCTGGTAAGGACCCGTCCCACCGAGGAGGGACGCTGCGTCTGCCCGAGCCACGCGAGCTGTCTCGAGGGCCTCGCCTCCGGCCCCGCCATTGCCGCGCGCTGGGGAAAGCCCGCGGCCGAGCTCGCGGACAACGATGAGGTGTGGGCGCTCGAGGGGGATTATCTGGGGCAGATGTGCGCGAACCTCGTGCTCATGTACTCGCCTCGCCGCATCGTCCTCGGCGGCGGCGTGATGCACCAGGAGCAGCTCTACGGCATCGTCCGCAAGAAGACCCTCGAATATCTGGGCGGCTACATCCAGACCGCCGAGCTTAAGGACATGGAGAGCTACATCTGCGCCCCGGGCTGCGGCGGCGACCAAGGAATCCTCGGCGCGGCCGAGCTGGCAAGAAGGGCGCTCGCGTAACTTGCGCTCTCTCCGCCATACAACGCGTTAAGAAAAGACGAGCGCTTCTTGCCAATTGAGCGGCAAGAAGCGCTCGTCTTTTGCATTTTTGTCTCTCAAAATCTTATTTTCACGATTTGCATTTTCATCCCGTTGTCACCGACCCTTGCGAGAAACCGGAAAAAGCCGCTGACAGAAGGGTCTCTCAAATCGTTGTAGCCCAGCATATAGCCGCGACTTGTGACCTGCAGACGGCTGTTCCACGTGCCGATTTCCTTGGCGGCATCCGAAACCGCAAAATATGCCCCCACATCCTTGATTTTTGCAGTCTTAAGCCATGTTTTTGCGATCATCTTTACTGCTGTCCGATTGGCAGCATCAAAGACCAGCACACCGCCGGGGAAAGCGTCCGCCATCCCCCGCACCAGTTCCCGGACCTGCTGGGTCAGAAAGTAATAGAACACCCCGGAGGCAAAGAACACCGCCCCGCCGGAGGCATCGATTTTGCCAAACCATGCGGTGTCTTTCAGGTCGCAGGGGATATTTTGTTCCCGATCCCCGGCGGGCAGTAGCTGCTGCCGCAAGGCAATCACATCCGGGAAGTCCAGATTGTAAATCTTGCATCTACCGTTGTCGCAGGTTCTGCCGGTGTTGTCCAGCCCGCAGCCCAGATTGACCACCGCCGCATTGGGGTGGCCTTTCAGGTAATCCCGCACCTCGAAAGCAAGATCACCCTGCCGCATGGCCACCTCCAGCGCACCAAAGCGCTGCATCAGGCTGCGGGAGTTTTTCTCTGCCTCTGAAAAGTCGTAGTCGATCTGGTCGAGTAGACGAACCGCTGTTTCATCCCTGTAAAGGTTCGGGTACAGCTCCGTACACAGCTTTCGGGAATACAGCGGAAGGATCAGCGTCTCCTGCACGGTGTTTTCTCAATTTTACATTTCATAGGTTTTTTCCTCAGTGAATAAAAATTGTCATAATTGCCGCCAGCACAGCCGCTATGACCGTCATGCCTATCGCCATGTGCAGGATGGATGCAAAAATGCCCGCATGGCGTCCTCAAACACCATATCCGCCACACTGCCTTGCAGAACGGCGCAACGCCCCTTCTGAATTGCAACTCGGTTGAGCTTTCTAGCCTTCTCCACGCTGACGGTCGAATAGTCGATGCCCTTGACGACGCCATGCGGGCATTTTTCCAGCAGCCGTTTTATGTTCGCCCCGCCGCCGCAGCCGCAATCCAGCACCTTGGCGTTTGGCGCAAGTCGTAGAAATCGAAGTCCCCACCGCGCCACAGGGCCGTGGCCCAGATTCATCATGGCAACCATAAGTTTTCCGCCGAGGCCCACGGGCTTGCGGGTGTTTTCAAAGAACGACATCTGGTCCCTCCGATTTCGTGCATTCCGCATAGGTCAACGGGAACGAAGCCTTCAGCACCGCGCTTTTCTGCACCGCCCAGCCGTTTTGACGCAGGAAACACAGGTATTCCTCGCTTGTCCACCTGCTATGGAGGGGGAATCCCGCCATACTCATGAAAAAGGCTTTTACCTTGCTGGAAACCGAGTTTCCCGCGTGGGTGAAGGTTGGCGCGATGAGCACGCCGTCGTCCTTCAGCACCCGCCTGATTTCTTGCAGGGCCTTTTCCGGATGCGGCACTATGTGAAGCGCGTTGGACGCGATCACCACTTCGAAGGACTCCTGTGCATAGGGCAGGCGGAACATATCTTGTACGGAAAAGTGCAGCTTTGCGGATTGATTGTCCCGCTTTGCTTCAAGGATCATCTTTGCAGAAGCGTCCGTAGCCTCGATGTGCGCCGCCGCATCCACGATGCTCTTTGCGATAAGCCCCGTGCCGGTGGCAACCTCCAGTACGGTCTTTGCTTTCACCACCGGCCTGATCAGCCCATACATCTTCTCATACGCCGCCCGGTCGTTTCGCATGAAACGGTCGTACCGACCGGCATTCTTGTCCCAGAAGCCCTTGCGTTCGTGCATGGCAATCGCCCCCAAATAGTTAGAGCGATCTAACTATAACACACGAATCATGCAGTAAGATAAGGCTAATCTTATTCTCTTGGCTAAGACGCATCTCTTCGGTTTTCGCTTATAACGGCGCGAGTCAGATACTAGGCTGGAGCTGAAGAAGGAGCTTGGCGGACAGGTAGGTCGATACCGGTTCCCGGAACGGTGATTCAGTCAATTACACTAGGGCTCTAGTCATGCAGGTAAACCCAATCCGTGACGGGAAATAGGTCCTTTTCTCTAGCTCGACGTCTTTCGGAGCTTGACGATTTGGACTGATGGAGATGAGAAGTCCCTCACCGCGCCAATACCAGACGATTGCGCTATAGGCATCTCTCCGACCCTTTGAATCACCCCTTTTCACGCCACCCGCTACGAACCCCGGCGGAAACCAGGGAGTGATTAAAGGAGCGACCTGCGGTTTTGCGAATCAATCGAGTCATTCGAAATCGCGAATCAAGGGCCTGATTCGCCCAAATTGCGCACGAATCAGCCCTGAGGCGGTACGACACGACACGCATCGAGAACACTCGGACTGGACTAGTCACTAAGTGGGAGTAGCGAAAACGAGGCGATTGATTAACTCCATCCGTTTTGGTTACAAAAAAATATGCCGCGCGCCTGCGGCATGAAGGAGGGAGATTTCTATGAATATCGTTGTGTTGAGTGGCAGCCCGCGTAAGGGCGCCAATACCGACACCATGGTCGAGGCGTTTGCCGAGACCGCGCGTGAGGGTGGCAATACGGTCGAGGTCGTCCGCGTTGCCAGCAAAAAGATCGCCGGCTGCTTGGGATGCCGGTACTGCTTCGCCCATGAGGGCACCTGTGTGCAGAAGGATGACATGGCCAACGTGATCGAGTCGCTGAAAGACGCAGATATGGTCGTCTTCGCCTCGCCTATCTACTGGTTTGATATCACCGCGCAGGAAAAGGCCGCCATCGACCGCCTGTACGCCTTCGGTGCTACGGGCTTCCCGTTCACCAAGACGGCCCTTTTGCTCGATAGCCACAGCGAGGGCGTCTATGATGCGGCGATCGCTATGTACAAGTCAACCTGCGCGTACTGCAAGTGGGAGGACCAAGGCATTATCACCATCAGCGGTATGACCGAGCGCGACAGCATGGCCTCCTCGCCCAAGTTGGAAGAGGTGCGCGAGCTCGCCCGCAAGCTCGCCTAAGGACAAGAGGAGCGCATGGCAATCAGCACAAGCGGAAATGCTTGCTGCCCTTACCAAGAGGATTGCTGATTGCCATGCAACGATGCTCCCGCGGACAATTCCGGTGTGCTAAAACGCCTTCTCGTTCAAGAATTCCCTGAACGCGGGGATGTCGAAGCCGACGAGGCCACGTCCACGTTCCCCGATAACGCCGTCCTCGAGGAGGCGGCGTTTGTATTGGCTTGCGTAGTTGCTGGCGACGCCCATGCGTTTGGCTATCTCCGAGACCCTGCTGGGGCCAGAATCGGGCAGCATCGCGAGCAAAAACTCAATGTCTTTATCGGAAAGCTCCTGATAGGTCGTTTCGAGAATTCGATCGCGCAGTTCCATGCGGGCAAGCAGAGAACCCTGCTGTACATCAGGTGCACTGATTTTGGGCGAGTTCTCCGAAACATCCCATGTGCGATATCCGACGAGCTGCATCATATAGGGAAATCCGTCGACGGCCTTCACGGCATCCTCGAGCGCTTCTGGCGTGATTGAGCGGCCTCCGGCCTCAACGGTTTTGCGGAATGCGTTTGCAATTTCAACGTCAGTGATTCGTCCCAACTGATGATATTGGGAACGCCTGAGAAACGAGACGGAATCGTTACGCAGCAACGCCGATACTTTGTAGGGCAGTCCTGCCATGAGTAGGGCAACTTTTTTACCTTCGCGTACAAAGTGCTGGTAAACAGAGGCAAATTGAAGCATTTCTTCGAGATCGACGGTGACTTCATCGATGGTGATGAGAAGTCCGATGTCATGTTTTTCGAGTTGCTTAAAGATGCCATTCATGCGCGTGCGCCAGTTGCCCTGAGCCTCTTGAGCATATGTCCAATCGATGCCCACTGGGCCAATTTGAACACCGTTTATGCGCGCGTGAGGCTGTGAGAGGTAGCTATCTGCGGCTTCTTTGGTTCGCTCGATAATATCTTCGAGCATGCCTGGCATGGCGGAGACATTTGCTGCAATCCATGGTGTCTCCTTTGCAAGTTTTGCTAATTTTTGCAAGTTTTGCTAACGACCGACCAAAGGGCATCGAAGCAGTGACGCTGACATTTTTTAACGCAGAAAAATAAGCAGAAATCAATTAATCTGCGTTAAGAAATAGTTGAGAAGAAAAACGACGAGTCCCGGGCGCAATGCCGTTGCGCTCCGGGCCTCGTCGCTTTGCGAAGTATCTAACGATCTCGTTGCCGTGGTACCTAGTCAAACAAACTCGGCATGTCGTTTTCCTTCATGAGGGCACCGGCAGAGGGAAGGCTCTGCGCGGTGAACTTTTCGGCCGAGACGCCGGCGCCAAGAATCTCCTCGGTCGTGCCGACGGTAGTGACCGAGCGGCCCTTCTTGGCCGTAAAGGCCTGGACGCCCTGCGTGTTGGTGGTTGTCTTGGTCTTGAGCAACGACGTGTTGAAGTTCATCAAATGATAGTCGCTCGAGACCAGTGCGATGTCGCGATCTTCCTTGAGCACCTGGGCATACAGCAGCTTGCTGCCGCCGTAGATAGCGTTCTTCAGGCGTTTGCGGTTGGTCTTGGTGACGTATCCAGAAAGCGCGACGCGCACCACGCGGCCGTTCTCAAAGACGAACAACACGTCGGCCTTGTAGTCCTCGGGGTCGATGACCCAGATGACACTCTCGTCGGGTTCCATCTCAAGATCGGTCGGCAGGTACGAGCCCAGCTGGGCCGACTTGGTGTCCTCAAATGCCGCAACCTTGCACTTGTACACCTGGCTCTTGTTGGTAAACACGAGCAGCTCGTGCGTGTTGGAGGACGGGAACTCGATAAAGGGTTTGTCGCCGTCCTTGTACTTGAGCGTGGTCGCCTTTTTGAGTACGCGGTCCGTCATCTTCTTAAGGTAGCCATCGCGCGAGAGCATGATGGTGACCGGGTACTCCTCGACCTCGGGCTCCAAGCTTACTTCGATAACCTCATGGGGCTCGATCCTGCCCGTGCGGCGCGGCATCACGTACTTCTTGTTGACCGCGGCCAGCTCGTCGCTGATGACCTTCTTGATGTTCTCCTCGCTGGAGAGGATCTCCTCAAGCTCGGCAATCTCGCCCTCAAGCTTAGCGATGTCCTTGGTGCGGTTGAGGATGTACTCCTCGTTGATGTTGCGGAGCTTGAGCTCGGCAACAAACTCGGCCTGGGTCTCGTCGATGTCGAAGCCGCGCATAAGGTTGGGCACGACCTCGGCCTCGAGCTTGGTGCCACGGATGATGGCGATGGCCTTGTCGATGTCGAGCAGAATCGCCTCGAGGCCGTGCAGCAGGTGCAGGCGCTCGGACTTTTTTACCAGGTCAAAGTTAATGCGGCGACGCGTGGACTCAATACGCCACTTGACCCACTCGTGCAGGATCTGGCGCACGCCCATAACACGGGGATAGCCGTCGACGAGTACGTTGAAGTTGCACGAGAACGAATCCTGCAGCGTGGTCGAGCGATAGAGCTTGGCCATGAGCTTGTCGGGGTCGACGCCGCGCTTAAGGTCGATGGCAATGCGCAAGCCCGAGAGGTCGGTTTCGTCGCGGATGTCGGCGATCTCCTTGACCTTGCCCTCCTTGGAGAGCTTGACGATGCGCTCGATGATGACATCGGTCTTGGTGGTGTAGGGGATCTCGTAGACCTCGATGATGCGCTCTTCGGGAATCCAGCGCCAGCGGGAGCGGATTTGGAAGCTGCCGAGACCGGTCTCGACAATCTTCTCCATCTCCTCGCGGCGGTAGATGATCTCGCCGCCGGTCGAGAAGTCGGGCATGGGCATGTACTCGAGCAGGTCGCAGTTGGGATCCTGCAGGTAGTGCATCGTGGCGGTGCAGACCTCGTTGAGGTTGAAACCGCAGATGTCGGACGCCATGGCGACGCCGATGCCCTTGTTGGCCGAGACAAGGATGTTGGGGAACGTGGTGGGCAGCAGGCGCGGCTCCTTCATGGCGCCGTCGTAGCTGTCGACGAAGTCGACCGGGTCCTTGTCGATGTCCTTGAAGATCTCGGCGCTGATGGGGGAGAGCTTGGCCTCGGTATAACGCGAGGCGGCGTAGCTCAGGTCGCCCGAATAGTACTTGCCAAAGTTGCCCTTCGACTCCACGAAGGGGGCGAGCAGTGCCTCGTTGCCGGTGGCCAGGCGCACCATCGTCTCGTAGATCGCGGCGTCGCCGTGCGGGTTGAGCTTCATGGTCTGGCCCACGATGTTGGCGCTCTTCTGGCGCTCTCCCTTGAGCAGGCCCATCTTGTACATGGTGTAGAGCAACTTGCGGTGCGAGGGCTTAAAGCCGTCGATCTCGGGGAACGCACGCGAGACGTTGACGCTCATGGCGTAGGGCATGTAGTTGACCTCGAGCGTCTGCGTGATCGGCTGGTCGGTGACCTCGGAGTGCAGGCCGATGACGTTCTCGGCGTTGACCTGCTTTTTCTTTGGCTGGTTCTTCGTCTTCTTCTTTGCCACGATTTCCTCTTGAACTTCTTATGGGCCGTCGTTGTCGATTTGCTGCTATTGCAGGTCCAGCTGGTCCAGGTATTCCTTGCCGTGCTCGGAGATATGGCGCTTGCGGCCCGCCTCGTCGTTGCCCAGCAGCAGGTTGAACATGGTTTCCATCTTGGTGACGTCCTCGGGCTCCACCTTGATCAGACGACGCGTCTCGGGGTTCATGGTGGTGAGCCACATCATGTCCGGGTCGTTCTCACCAAGACCCTTGGAGCGGTTGATCGAGCACTTTTGGTCGCCGATCTCTTTGAGGATGCCGTTCTTCTCGAGCTCGGTGTAGGCAAAGTAGGTCTTTTCTTTGCAGTTGATCTCGTAGAGCGGCGACTCGGCGATATACACGTAGCCTTCGTCGATAAGCGTGGGCACCAGGCGATAGAGCATGGTGAGCACGAGCGTGCGGATGTGATAACCGTCGACGTCGGCGTCCGTACAGATGATGACCTTGTTCCAGTTGAGGTTGTCCAGGTCGAAGGCACCGAGGTTCTTGATGCGCTTGTCCTTGATCTCCACGCCGCAGCCCAGCACGCGCATGAGGTCCATGATGATGTCGGACTTAAAGATGCGCGGGTAGTCCTCTTTCAGGCAGTTGAGGATCTTGCCGCGGACGGGCATAACGCCCTGGAACTCGGCATCGCGCGAGGTGCGAATGGCGCCTGCTGCCGAGTCGCCCTCTACGATGTAGATCTCGCGACGGCTCTTGTCCTTGGAGCGGCAGTCGATGAACTTCTGCACGCGGTTGGCCATGTCGGTCTTCTGCTGCAGGTTGGTCTTGATGCTCTGGCGCGTCTTTTCGGCGTTCTCACGCGAGCGCTTGTTGATGAGCACCTGCTCCATAATCTTATTGGCGGCGTCCTTGTTCTCGATCAAGTAGGTCGAGAGGCGCTCCTTAAAGAAGGCCGTCATGGCCTGCTGGATAAAGCGGTTATTGATGGCCTTTTTGGTCTGGTTTTCGTAGGACGTCTGGGTTGAGAAGCAGTTGGTCACCAGCACCAGACAGTCCTGGACGTCCTGCCACTTAATGCCGCTCTCGTTTTTGTTGTATTTGCCCTGTTGCTTAATGTAGGCATCGATGGCGCTGGTCAGAGCGCTACGGGCCGCCTTCTCGGGCGAGCCGCCGTTCTCGAGCCACGACGAGTTGTGGTAGTACTCCTGCATCATGAAGGTGCGCGAGAAGCACATGCACGCGGTGATCTTTACGTTGTAGTCGGGCAGGTCCTCGCGGTCGCGACCGCGACGGTCGGCCTCGATAAAGAAGGGCTCGGTAAGGTAGTCGGTACCGACCTTCTCGAGCACGTAGTCCTCGATGCCCTTGGGATAGCAAAAATCCTCTTCGGAAAACTCGCCATCGTCGCCCTCGATGCGCAGGCGGAAGGTCACGTTGGCGTTGACCACGGCCTGGCGGCGCATGGTCTCGCGATACCACTCGTGGGGGATACTGATGGAGGTAAAGACCTCAAGATCGGGACGCCACTTGATGGTGGTGCCGGTGCGGTCCTCGTCGCTGGGTTCAATCTCGAGTGCCTTCTTTTTGGCGCCGACGACCTTGCCCTTCTTAAAGTGCAGGGAGTACTTGTTGCCGTCGCGCCAAACCGTGACATCCATGTACTCGGAGGCGTACTGGGTCGCGCACGAGCCTAGGCCGTTGGTACCGAGCGAGAAATCGTAGTCGCCGCCCTGGTTGTTGTTGTATTTGCCGCCGGCGTAGAGCTCGCAGAAGACGAGCTCCCAGTTAAAGCGCTTCTCGGAAGGGTTCCAGTCGAGCGGGCAGCCACGGCCATTGTCCTCTACCTGGATAGAGCCATCGCGAAAGGCGGTAAGGGTGATAAGTTTGCCGTAGCCCTGGCGTGCCTCGTCAACGGCGTTGGACAGGATCTCGAAGGCGGCATGCGCGCAGCCATCGAGTCCGTCCGAGCCAAAGATGACGGCGGGGCGCAGGCGTACGCGCTCCTCGTCCTTGAGCTGGCGGATACTGTCGTTACCATAGTTTGCGGTGTTTTTTGCCATACTCGCTCTCTCGGTGCTCCTTTGCTGCGTTTAAGTCATATAGATAGTCAAGGTAGCATAGCCCAGCCCACAGACGATTCCAACCAACACGAAATCCATCGAACAATCGTTCGGAGTTCGTTGGAGATTCGTCTACTCGGAGAAAACCGAGTCGGTTTTGTCCGAGTAAGTTTGAATAGCGAACCGAAGTTGTAATGTCCGCATGGCGATGACGAACATGGTTTCCATAATGACAGATATAGTTGACATCTTCTGATGGATGCAATATATTTCTGCCATGTTGCAACGGATATCTGTCCATTACTACGAAAGGAACTCCATGTCGGGCAAAAAGAACCTACGCATGAAGGCGGCGCGCGCGGCGGTTGGCCTTTCGCAAGCTGACTTGGCCGAGGCCGTGGGCGTTACGCGCCAGACCATCGGCCTGATCGAGGCGGGCGGCTACAACCCCACGCTCAATTTGTGCGTGGCAATCTGTAAAGCGCTACGCGTTACGTTGAACGACTTGTTTTGGGAAGACGAGAGCGACGTCGACCCTGACGCTCTTTAGGAGTTCGCTATGAAATTTGAAGATTTAAAACTCGTGCAAAAGTGGCGTGAATATGCCGGCCCAAAGGATGAGCGCCTGGAGGCCGAGAGCGCGAAGATCTACAAGATTGGTTTCGTGCTGCTTTCGTTTGGCATGTTGATGATCTTTTTCTACCAGTTTATAGCTCGACAGGTTGCGTGGGTTCACAGCGACGCCAGTGAAATGCCGCATGGCTTTGCAACGCCGTTCGAGGCAGCCATGTATTTGTGGCTCGTTCTCGTGATGTTGATTTGCGCAGGCCTGCAAACGCGGAAGGGCTATGTCGATACCAATCGTTTTGGGCAAACCGAGCATCTTCCTGTTGGATATTTCCTGCTTGTCAGCGGTCTTAGCGGTGCCGCGTTCGCGCTTGTTATTGCCGCAATGCGCTGTATCGCTGAGGCGCAGATCGTACCGCTCGAAAGCGTCTTTTGGTTGGCGAACCTGGCCACGGGCGTGTTCTGCGGTGCGACGATTTTCGCGGCCACGTTTGCTGTCCTGTGCGCAACGTTTTTCACGGCGAAAAGACGCCGCGCCAAGCTCGAGGCAGAACTCGACTCCCCTGACGACATCTAATGCGTAATGGGCTGGCTCTGGGTATCCAGAACCAGCCCCTTTTGGTGTTCGATGAGCCGAGTCGGCGTCTCTCGCAAAAGTAACTAGGAGCTAGCGAGGCCTATCCGAATTGACCTCATCGGCGGTGTCGTTTTCGAGCGCCGTGCGGCGGGCGCTGTAGGCGACGAGGCCGGCACCTGCCGCGGCGAGTGCTGCAGCGGCTGCCGTAAGGGGAGCGTTGACATCGCCCGTGCCCGCAAGCGCGTCCGCTTTTCCGAAGCGCTTGTTAGTGCCGTGGTCCTTGCCACTGCCAGGGCCACGGCCGCCACCGGAGCTGCTTCCGCCGGAGCCGCCTCCACTCGTGCCGCCATCGCCGTCGACCGTCATCGGGGCGTCGTGAAGTCCTGTCGTATCCGCGCTGCCGCATACGCCGACCTGAACTTCTGAGCGCTCGCATGCCGCGTCGGGCACATGAAGCTCGTGCAGTACGGCACCCAGCGCCGAGTTTGCGCCCGGTCGAATTTCCTCGAGCGTTACGGGATCGAGCGCCACCGGATTACGCGCCTTCGCATACAGCGTTACGCGTTTGCCCACTTCGTCGCTCCAACTCTCGGGGATGGCGAAGCTCATGCGAAACTGTGCCGTGCAACCCGGTGCCAGCACGGCGTTGCCGTTGTCGGCTACCAGCGGGTGCATTGCAAAACGTGCGCCCAGCGTCTCGAGCGCGTACTTCACGTGTGCCATGTCGTTGGCCGAAGCGTCCTCGGCAAGCTCTGGATCGTAGATCGAAACCATGCGTGCGTTCACTCCGAATCCGATGGATGCGCTGGAGAACGGCTGGCTGGAGCCCTCTCGGTATAGATCAATCGTGCCAGCGGTCAGCAAGGTGTTGCCGTCGTTTCGCACCGTGACCATGAAGGATTCGCCTGCTGCTCCGGGCACCACCGCGCCCGAGGTAGCGACCGCGCCCGTCGGAGTGGCACACGCCACCAAGGGCACTTCGATGCCGTGCAGCTCTGCCTCGCTCTTCTCCGCGCTCACAATGTGCGTGGCGAGCGCGGAGAGCATGCCTCCCGATGTCAAAAATGTCGTTATCTGATCGGCGGGATGGTCCAGCTCGCACATCACGAACGGCTCCGTGAACAGATCGCCTGCCAAGGTGCTGGCGAAGATGCGGAAGTGCTTGCCCATCACTGCTACCGGGTTGCCTTCTTCGTCGTAGGTTTGTCCCACCTTGCCATCGGTGTTCTCTACATAGAGCACGCACCTGCCGTTGTTGCTTACGCTAAACGATGCCGGGCCACAGCCTGCGGCGCCCACGGGCTGCGTTGCAAATGCCGATGCGCCTCGCGTCCAAGTAATATGTTGCAGTTGCTCGTTGACGGTTGCCAAAAAGCCCGAATGTTGTGGCCACGGCACCGCGTGGGGTACTGCCGCATCTGGCGACATAACGCCCCAGCCCGCAATGGACTGGCCGATCACGGCGTACGATGCGCAGCCGCAACCGTCTGCGGTCTCGTACGCAACGGGCACCACCATTTTGCCGTTGATATTCTCGGGCTCGCCCAGCTCGATACTCGACGGTGCTTGCGGAAAGCGGAGAACTTGGCGGAACGTCAGGCTGTCGCCCGAAACGTCCGACCATAGGGTAAAGCACTCCAGCGCAACCTCAGCCTCGCTGCCGAGCGCCTTTTCTGCGGTGGTTCCGCGGCGGTGGAGGTAGGCACCCGACAGGCGCCCGTCGACCAGCGTCTTGCCCACCGTGATACGCGGGCACTGCAGGCAATGGTAGCCATCCTCTTGCAGGCGGCCGCGCGAGATGCTGCGCCACGACGTGTGCGACATCACGCGAACTCCGCCGTTGCTTATGCGCAGGCGCACAACGGACAGTATGCCGGATGTGCTCGCCGCATCGAAAAGGGTGTTGTCGCCGTCGGGGCGCTCGCCCGAGACCAGCAGCACGTAGGCGTCCTGGTTTCTCCTCCCGTCTGTATATTCCACCACGTCGAAGTCGTAATCGAATATGCCGTTGCGCTCCACGTCGCCCTCGCCAAACCCAAGGGAGAAGTCCACGGGCGTGGGAGCGGACCACGTGCCGTTCGTTTTTGTATGCACCACCAGGCGCGAGCGACCGTTCTCGCCGTAGCGCACCGAGGCGATACGGAACAAGCACTCCACGCCGGCGATTATCGCCAGCTTCATGTGGGCTTCGCTGAGTACGCCAGCAAACAGCACGTTGTCGCTCGAGGGCCTGATGCCGCCACGCTCGTCCTCCGATACACCAGCAGAATTGGCGTTGGGGTCCGCAGCGGCGTCCCTCGCCTGCCCGATATAGGTGTACTTATACATCGGCGCGGCGTTTTCGTCGTTCTCTATCAGTGCGTGGACGAAATGTTCGACCTGTCCCGTGTCGTCGCTTTCTGCATCCGCCTCGAGCTCAATGCGCGTGACCGACCGGTCCCAATCGCGTACGGTAGGCGCGACATTCCTTGCAGTGGCCTTAACCTCGGCGCGTGCGAGCAGCTCGGCGTTGGTGACGATGGTGGCCGATGCGATAAATTGCGGCACACCACCCGCCTCGGCGTTGCCGGCCGAGCCGAAACAGGCATCCAGCGTGTAAGGCGCATCTCCGCCCAATGCGAGCTCAGAGCGCTGGAGCACATACTGGTTGCCATTGTTCACCGACATATTCCACGAATCGAGGAGTGTGGGCCACGACCCCGACCAAGCCTTGGTGGTCCACTTGAACATCACGAACTGGAGTATCACATCGACATCGACGTCTGCACCTACGCGCAGTCGCGGAAGCTGGTGTCCATCTGCCTTCTCGTACCCAATGAACAGCGTGAGGGATGCGGCGCCGCGCACGGCGGACGAAGCGACGCCTGCAACGCCGGCGCCAAAGGTGACGGCAAGCCCGATCTGGATGGTGAACGAGCCCGAGGTGTTTGAATAGTCGAGCGATATGTTTTTGAAAAACGCCGCGCCGCTACCGTGCGTGTGGGCGCCTACGGCGAGCGCCAGTTTTGCCAGCACCCAGGGGTTGACGTTTAGGAAAAACGGCACCGGTCCTAGGGTAAACTGCTCGGTCCAATTGAGGTCGGTTCTTACCTGGAAGAGGGCCTTAATATTGCCGTATGCGGGGTCGTTGTTGTTACCCCAGGTTTTGCCCACCCAATCGTAGGCGAGCGAGCCGTACAGCTGTGTGGCGATATCCATCGTGAACAGCGGCGTGCAATGGTGACGAAGGAGCTTGGTGTTTCTTGGATCGGTGCCCGAACCGGCACTCATACTTTTGTACTGATTCCACTTCCCCTCCATCTCGTCGAGGTAGCGGTTTGCCTGCTTGGCGCCCGACTCACGCGGTGACTTCTTCCAGTATTCCGGATCAGGGTTGCCCGAATCGTTCATATAGCTGGCTGGTTTGTATCCTCCGCCAAACAGCACGTATCCAGCAAACGAGAAATCGAAGAGAATCGGAAATGTGGGCATCCAACACGTGAACTTATTGCCGCCGATGCCGGGAAACGCTGCGGGGAAATCAAACGGAGTGATCTCTTGGTCCATAGTGGTGGGGACGATAGTGGTCGATCCGGATTCCGCCTTTGCCGCCGGCGCGGTAACAACGGCCATGGGGGAGGAGAGCGTGTAGGTTTTGCCCTGGTAGTCGAGGACAAAGCGCAGCTTGCATCCTTCTTCCAGAAGGCTCGACGCTGCATCGAGGAACTTGTCTTCGAGCGTGAACATCGCCAGATTATCCGCGCCCGATGCGCTGGCCTTGACTTGGCCAATCTGCGTGACGGTTTCGGATGAGCTGCCCGCAGCGGGCATCACTTTATTGATATGCAACGTTGCCTGCCCGCCCTGCGGCAGATGGGCCTGCACGGTAAAAGCGTGCGTGTCGGGCTGATCGTTTGCTGCTTCGTCCGCTGGCATTGCCATGAACGTAGCGTCGGCGTACTGAATGTCCCATTCGTCGAATGTGAGCTGGCGGAAGTACGGCTCGCCATCGGAGAGCGGACGTATGGGTGCGGTAATGGCGGTGCCGCCTTGGACACGCGCGAGGGGAATCTCGACATCGCGGTAGCCTGCCATGCTAATGGAAATGCCGCCGTTAAAGTCGTACGCGTCGAGAAGCGTCGCCTCGTCCACGTAGCCTTCCGAAAGCGGCGCGACCTCAAAGATGGCCGTGCCTTCGTCATCGGTAGTGGCGGTGAGCTGCTTGCCTGCGGCATAGCGCGACGTGAGCGTGACCTGGGCGCCCGTGATGGGCGTATTCTTGTTGGCGACGTCGACCACGACCACACCGAACATGGTGCGCGAGAGAACGAGCACCCTGAAGGGGTCTTTTTCGTCGGCATGGGCTTCGGTGGGCGCGAACGGCAATATGAAGGCGTTTGCGCTTCCCGGCACGCGCGGCAACATAATGCTCGCCAGCGAGGATGCTCCGGCGATAAGTAACGAACGGCGATCAAGCATTTTTGGGCTCCCATCCTGCAAATATCGGAGGAAATAATCCAATTTTGCGAGAAGGCATCCTGTCACGGTAGTGCCGTCCGAGGGCCAAAATGTCCAATTTGAGCGAGCGAAGCGCCGGGGCTCCGGAGCGCGCATGCTGCGCTAGACAGTCTGGCCGCTAACGCAGCATATGCGCGACCAGCTCAGTGCGCGTGCCGATGCCAAGCTTTGCATACACACTGGATAGGCGGTTTTTGACAGTGCCCGGCGATACTCCCATATGGCGTGCGATTTCGGCGTTGGTCCATCCGCGGCAGGCGAGCATGGCCATGGTGAACTCTGTGGTCGTCAGGTCGTCAGCCACGTCCTCGCCCGAATCGGGGTTGTGGATGCGCCGCCAGCCGTAGCTGAATCGATACGTGATTTCGATAATGCGCGCGAAATCGTCAGGGTATTGCGATTTTAAGCATGCCTCGATAAGCCCCTGTAAAAGGCCGTGATGCTCGCCAATGAGCTCAATAAGGCCGTCGGGGCGCGCAATGTTCCAAGCAACTCCGAAGTGCGTTTTTGCGGCGCCGATGTCCTTGAGGCTCATACATGCCATGGAAGCTGCCAGGTGTAGGAATAGTTCCGAGATCGGATAGCTTCCCTGTTTCATGATCAGGGCGTTTTCCGCCATGCCCAGACTGCGGCCATATTCGCCGCGCAGGTATAGGGCATGCGCCATCACGTAACTGGCGAACAGGCGCAGGCCTTCGGGCAGATGCGCCGCAAGCGGATAAAACTCTTCGGCGGAATACGGGGAAGACAAGTGCAGCAGGACGCTTGCGGCCGAGGCGAACAGGATATGCGTGGCGTGGACGGCGGGTGATTCCTCGTCAGTTGGCGTATCGAGGATGCCCGCAAGACAACGGCGGGCGTCGGCGATACGGTTGAGCGACAGGCTGGCGTATCCGCAGATAAAGCATGCGGAATAGCGCAGTGCGGAATCGGTGGCGTCAAGATAGGGGCGCGCCGTCTTGGCAGCGAGGGCGGCCTGTCCGCGAAAGTACAGCGCTTCTGCCGTGGCGATGGTGCGTGAATCGGGGTCGGAAATGCCTGCAACCGCAGCGTCAATCTGCCCCGGCACAAAGGCAGTGCACATCAACGGCATGGGAACGCATGGGTAGCCATCGCAGTCCATCTTCCATCTCCCAACAGCTGGCAACAATAGCAGCAATTGTACTCCTGTTGCTCGGGACCCCTTTCGTTTTACTGCTCGGTTGACGCTGCGGATCGTTTTGGAAGGCTTACGAGCATGGTGGTCCCGTTCTCGGAACTTGTTTCGACCTCTACTGTGCCACCGTGAAGAGCTGCAATCTCCCAAACGAGCGCTAGTCCGAGTCCTGCGCCGCCGTATGCCCTGCTGCGGGATTTGTCTAGACGAAAGAACGGTTGGAAGATGCTCTCACGGTACTGCTTGGGTATTCCCGGGCCCTGGTCCTCGACTCGCAGGAACACGTGGCTGTCGTTGTCGCAGATGGAGACGGTAACGCTCGAGTCGGTGCGGCTATAGCGGATAGCGTTTTCGGCCAGGTTAAACACCAGCCGATAGAGGAGCGTGTCGCTCCCGATTACTAGAGCGTCTCCAGCACAATTGAGGGCTATGCCCTTATTTTCGGCAAGTGGTGCAAGGTCGGTGAGGACCTCTTCGGACAAGGGACCAAGTTCCACATCGTCCTCGCAAGGAACACTGCGGAGCTCACTCATCTCGAGCAATACCTTGGCCATTCGAGACATGCGCTCGGTTTGTTCTTGTAGCAGGCCGAGCAGCTCGGCCGTTTCGGGTTGCAAACCGGAGTGCTCGGAGATGAACAGTTCAATCTGTGCTTGCATAAGGGCGAGCGGGGTGCGCAGCTCGTGTGCGGCGTTGCCGGTAAACTGACGCTGTGCAGAGAACCCTTCGCCAAGACGGGCGATCATGTCGTTGAAAGAGGCGCTGCATCGTTGTAGCTCGATGGGCACATCTTCACTGAGCCTGATTTCGCTTAGGTTGTCAGGCTGCACACGCTCGACCTGGGCCGCAAAAGCCCGTAGCGGTTTGAGTGCACGGCCGCTCACAAAGTATGCCAGCGCGCCGCCAAGGAGTGTTACTCCAGCCGTGATGTACCAGGCTGTCGTGCCAAAAGACTCCTGTGCGTCGTTTACGACGATCGTGACCTCGTCATCGGGGGTCGCTTTCGTTGGGTCGAACGCCTGGGGCGAATTTTCGCCGGTTGCGTTAAAGGCCGAGATGTTACTGCCGATGGCATCCATGTAGCGCATGCCCGTATAGCCGACCAGGCAGTTCGTCAGCACGCATGCCGCACACGTGAGCAGTGCCGTCGTAATCGTTATGCGCCATTGCAGCGAAAGCCTTTTCATTCGCTATCCTCCATAACGTAGCCCTCTCCAATCCGATTGCGAATCGGGTCGTATCCCAAAGCGCTGCGTAGCTTTTTGCGGAGTGACGAGATGTGAACGCGGGTCGCGTTGCTAAAGCTGTTCACGCTGCTATCCCAAACGTGCTCTATAAGCTCCTCTTGGCTTACCGGTCGCCCCTGATTAAGCATCAGGTATTCCAAGATTCCCGTTTCCTTGCGCGTAAGAGATAGGGCCTCGCTGTCTACGGAAGCGATGCGCGCCTTGGTGTCAAAGCGGAGCTTTCCACAGGTTAATACTATGTCGCTTTGTGCAAAGCGCCTGAGGGTAAGGCTGCGGATCCTTGCCGCAAGCTCGTCAAGATGAAACGGCTTGGTAAGGTAATCGTTGGCGCCGGCATCGAGTCCGGCGACCTTGTCGGCGACCTCGCCGCGTGCGGACAGAATCAGTACCTTGGTCTCGCAGTCGGTTTTCCTAAGTTCCCTGAGCACGGTCATGCCATCGATACGGGGAAGGTTGAGGTCGAGTACCACGAGGTCAAAGACTTCGACGCCCAGTAGGTCGAGCGCCTCCTGTCCGTCGTGACAGCAGTCGACGCTGTACGCCAAGTTTCGCAAGCTGCGCGCGATTGCATCGCACAGTGCCCGCTCGTCTTCGACGATCAAAATACGCATAACAGTCTCCTTGCACATTCCAAATCGCGCTTAACACGGATTTTATAGTCGATATGGTCCAATGGTCGCGTAACGAAAGGAGTGGTCGAGTTGTTCAAAGCGGTAAAACCCGTGGTACAGGTCGCTTTGTTGATCGTCGGAATTACCATGGTGTGCTTTGGCGTTATGCGTGGCGAGGCGGATGCCGTGCTGGCCAAAGCGATTAGGCTGTGCTTGGAGTGTATCGGAATTGGATAAAAGAGAAAACACTGCGTCGCATGTTTTGGCTCGATTTCGCGGATTCATTCAGGCGGCGGCGACGCTCATCACCAACATTCACCTGCCAAACTTTGCCAAAGGCGGCATCTATCAGGGCGCGGGAAAAACAGTCTGCGTACCTGGACTTAATTGCTATTCGTGCCCCGCGGCATCGGGTGCGTGCCCCATCGGGTCGTTCCAGTCGGTGGTAGGTTCATCCAAGTTCAACTTTTCTTACTATGTTACCGGTACGCTCATTTTGCTCGGCGTGCTGCTGGGACGCTTTATATGTGGCTTTCTGTGCCCGTTTGGCTGGCTGCAGGAGCTGCTTCATAAGATTCCCGGCAAAAAGTTCTCCACGAAAAAGCTCAAGCCGCTCACGTACATCAAGTACGTCGTGCTGCTGTTTGCCGTGGTGCTGCTGCCTGTCTTGGTGGTTAACGACGTGGGCATGGGCGACCCGTTCTTTTGTAAGTACATCTGTCCACAGGGTGTGCTCGAGGGCGCCATTCCGCTGGCCATTGCCAACGCCGGCATTCGATCTGCGCTGGGGCAGCTCTTTACCTGGAAACTTGCCGTTCTCATTGCCGTGGTAGTGCTGAGCGTTTTGTTCTATCGCCCCTTCTGCAAATGGATTTGCCCGCTCGGCGCATTCTATGCGCTCATGAATAAGGTATCCCTGCTAGGGATTCAGGTCGACGCGTGCAAATGCGTCTCGTGCGGCAAGTGTTCAAGGGTTTGTCAGATGGACGTTGATGTGGTCCGCGCGCCCAATCATGCCGAATGTATCCGGTGCGGAAAGTGCATCGGGGCCTGCCCCGTCGATGCCATCAGCTATCGCTATGGCCTGGATGTGTCGGCGGAAAAGCTTCCCTTGACTGCCGATAAAAAGTAAACAAGCTTCGACAAAACGGAGGAATGACTATGAAGCTTTCTAAGATTGCGGCCCTGTTTATGGTGCCGGTATTGGCCTTGTGCCTTGTGGCATGTTCGACGCCCGGTGGCAATGCGAGCGAATCTGCAGGCTCCGATCCTAAGATCGCAGAACTCACTGCTCAGAAGCCGGCCAATGCCGACGAGGCCGCCGAGCTGTATGCGAAGCTCATGCAGAAGGAGAACGAGATCTTTTCGAGTGATAACGCGCTGTGGGAAAAGGTATTCAATGCGGCAAATAAAGACTCGGCAATGATTGAGGACGGCAGCAATTACGGCGATTTCCTGCTCAAGACCATCGACGGTGCCAAGGATGAGTTCACGGCGGATGAGCTCAAGACGCTCAAGGCCGGTGCACAGCAGATCAAGGAGATCGAGGACAAGCTCGAGAGCCTGGAGAAGGAGTTCCCCGGCTGTGGAAGCACGCCGAGTGCAGGCGAGAGCGTCGACGCTTCGACCGCTGGCATGACGGCCGGTGCCAATGCTTCGAGCGAGGCGACGAAGTTCCCCAGCTTTACGGGCAAGGACCTGGATGGCAACGACGTGAACAGCGACGAGCTGTTCTCTAAGAACAAGGTCACCGTCATGAACTTCTGGTTTACCACTTGCAAGCCGTGCGTGAGCGAGCTGGGCGATCTTGAGAAACTGAATCAGGAGCTTGCCAAGAAGGGCGGCCAGGTCGTGGGCGTCAATTCCTTTACGCTCGATGGCAACAAGGGCGAGATTGCAGATGCCAAGGACGTGCTGAGCAAGAAGGGCGTGACGTATAAGAACATCTGGTTCAAGTCGGATAGCGAGGCCGGTAAGTTCACGTCAAATTTGTTCTCGTTCCCGACAACGTATGTCATCGATCAGAATGGCAACATCGTAGGGGAGCCCATCGTGGGAGCCATCAGCTCCGCCGAGCAGCGCGCAGCACTCAACAAGCTTATCGACCAGGCGATTGCGAATAGCGAGCAGTAGAAAACGCGTAAAGCATGGCGAGGATCGTGTGTCGCTGTGCGGAGTAGTCCGCTGCCTTTCAAGATAATCTCCACCATATAGAGGCCCCACTTGGGGCCTCTTTTTTGGGCACCGTCCCGTTCGTTTTTTGGCGCGGTTCCCTACATTCCTCACTGGTGTCGGTGAAAAATGGGGATAGAGTAGGACAAACGCGTCGAATACGAACGGCGGGGGAGAGCGGGCAGGGTGCCTGCGCAGGAGAGGTTGCCGTCCATGTTGGAGCTCAAAGGAATTTGCAAAAGGTACGTTACGCAGTCGTTTACCCAGGTGGCGCTCGACAGCGTAAGCCTGTCTTTTCGGGATAACGAGTTCGTGGCCATTCTGGGCCCCTCGGGCTCGGGTAAAACCACGATGCTCAACGTTATCGGTGGGCTCGATCACTTTGATTCCGGTGACCTGTTGATTGACGGTATTTCGACCAAGGACTTTCACGATCGCGATTGGGATGCCTACCGCAACAACCGCATCGGCTTTGTGTTCCAGAGCTATAACCTCATTCCGCATCAGACCATTTTGGAAAACGTGGAGCTGGCGCTCACGCTCACGGGCGTGGGACATGCCGAGCGCCGCCAGCGTGCGCGCGAGGCGTTGGAGAAAGTTGGCCTGGGCGAGCACGTTAACAAACGCCCGAGCCAGCTATCGGGCGGACAGATGCAGCGCGTGGCCATCGCCCGCGCCCTGATCAACGATCCCGAGATCGTGCTGGCAGACGAGCCGACCGGCGCCCTGGACTCAACGACATCCGTACAGGTCATGGATCTGCTCAAGGATGTCGCACGCGATCGTCTGGTTATTATGGTCACGCACAATCCCGAGCTGGCGTACCAGTACGCCACGCGCATCGTCAACCTGGCGGATGGAAAGATCACCGACGATTCCGACCCCTTTGATGTTGCCAAGGCCGCGCGCCGCGAGGCCAAGCCTACGCGCAAAACCTCGATGAGCTTTGTGACGGCGCTGGGGCTTTCTGCCCGAAACCTTATGACCAAAAAGGGCCGTACGGCCATGACTGCCTTTGCGGGCTCGATTGGCATTATCGGCATTGCGGCGATCCTGGCACTCTCCAATGGCGTAAACGGCTACATCAAAAAGGTTGAGGAGGACACGCTCTCGAGCTACCCACTCACCATTTCCAAGCAGGATTACGACCTGTCGTCCATGATGGGCGGACAGGGGGCCACGGATGACGATATGTCCAAGAGCGAGGATTCGTCCGACGACGGTACCGGCGGCAAGGCTAAGGGAACCGATAAGATTCCTGTGGTCACGGCCGTAAAGGATATGTTTGCGAGCGTTAAGTCCAACGACATGACGAGCTTTAAGACATGGCTTGACGACGGCGGCGACGGTATCGACAAAGAGGTCAACGCCATCCAGTACGGCTACGGTGTATCGCCGGTTGTCTATCGTGCCGGCAAGGGCGATGAGAAGCCTGTCCGGCTGGTGCCCAACGCCATGACCGAGGCCATGAGCGGAGGTGCGAGTTCGGCGGCAACGGTGAGCATGGAATCCATGGGAACCTCGGTCTTTAACGAGATGATTGACGACCAGAGCCTGCTCGACAGCCAGTACGATGTCGTCGCCGGTCATTGGCCCACGTCTGCCAACGAAGCCGTGATGGTGCTTTCGAGCCGCGGTACGGTGGGCGACTACACGCTCTACAGCATCGGTGCGCTGGATATCAATGAGCTTAACAATCTGGTTAACAGCGCTATGACGGCTGACGGTGGGGTTGAAGCGCCCGAGACCGGTACCGACTTTACCTACGACGATGCGCTGTCCACGACGTTTAAGGTGTTGTCGCCGGCCGATGCGTATCGCAAAAACGAAGAGACCGGCATATGGACCGACATGTCTGGCGACGCCGACTTTATGGCTGCCAAGGTTGCCGACGGTATCGACGTGCACATTGTGGGCGTGGTGCGACCTAACGAGACGGCCAATGCGAGCGCGTTGTCTCCGGGCATTGCCTATACGCATGCGCTGACTCGCCGGCTTATGGAGCGCGCCGCCGATTCGCAGATTGTGCAAGAGCAGCTTGCGCATCCCGAGACGGATGTCTTTACGGGCAAGTCTTTCGATGAACTGCAGGGCGAGGCCAAGCAAGGCGTGGATCTGGGCAGCATGTTTAGTGTGGACGAGGCGGCGCTCAAGAGCGCGTTCTCGTTCGATGCGTCTGCGCTCTCGGGTGTTGCCGGCGGTATGGACCTGTCGGGTCTTGATTTGTCCGGGCTGGATATTGACCTTTCGGGCGTTGGTAAGGACATCGACTTCAGCGACATCATGGCCAAAGCGCCGGCCCCAGATTTCTCGGGTATCTTTGACGGTCTGGAACTCACGCCCGAGCAAATGCAGCAGGTGGGAACGCTAGCCAACCAGCTGTTTGAGGGCTTTTTGCAGTCTGATCAGTTTAAGGCGCTGACACCCGATGATCTTAAGGACGCGTCAAAGCTTGCCGCCGCGTTCTCGGCGTATCTTGAGAATGATGCGGCAGCCCAGCAAATCCTGGCCCAGCTCAAAGCGCTCGGCGGCGATGCCCTGGCCGAGCGCCTGCAGCAGGCGATGACCGACTATGTGCAAAAGCAGCTGGCTCCGTATCTGCAACAGGCAATGGACCAGGTGACCAAGACAATCAGCGACCAGATAGCGACAACGGTATCGTCCCAGCTTAAAGCAGGCGCGGCAGGGCTCATGGGTCAGA
The DNA here is from genome assembly GCA_025992755.1 of Coriobacteriaceae bacterium. GTDB lineage: Bacteria > Actinomycetota > Coriobacteriia > Coriobacteriales > Coriobacteriaceae > Collinsella. Next base: position 1,648,086 of record DAJPGF010000001.1, on the reverse strand, counting down.
TGGCGACGCAGATGTCTTCGAGTTTTGCCAACCTGGCGAGCGCCATGCACGTGGATGGGAGTGCCTTTGCTCGTGCCATCCACTTCAACATGGACGCCGAGGACCTGAGCTCGCTCATGATGAGCTATGCGAAGGCGTCGAAACTCACCTACGACAACAACCTGACCACGCTGGGCTATGCAGACGAGGCAGACCCCATCTCGGTCAAGATTTTCCCGCGTGACTTTGAGGCCAAGGAGCGCGTGCTCGATCACATCGATGCGTACAACAAGCAGGTCAAAGCCGCCGGCCACGACGAACAAGCCATCTCGTACACCGACTACATGGGCATCATCATGGGTTCGGTGACCGACATCGTGAACACCATCAGCTTGGTGCTCATCGCATTCGTGAGTATCAGCCTGGTGGTGAGCTCCATCATGATCGGCATCATCACCTACATCAGCGTGCTGGAGCGCAAAAAGGAGATTGGCATCCTACGAGCGATCGGCGCGTCAAAGCGCAACGTGGCCAACGTGTTTAACGCCGAGACCTTTATCGAGGGCCTCATCGCCGGCGTCTTTGCCATTGTCGTTGTGATGGCCGTGAGCTTTCCGGTTAATGCCTGGGCGCTTGCTGCCAAACAGGTGCCCAATCTGATGAGCCTGCCCGTGCAGGATGCGCTGGTGCTCATTGCAATTTCGGTGTTACTGACGGTCGTTGCCGGCCTGCTGCCCGCCCGCAGCGCGTCCAGGAAGGATCCCGTGGAGGCCCTGCGCTCCGAATAATGTGACAAAGGGGCAGTCCCTTTGCCACGTTCGTTGATATGAGAGAAGAGTAGATGATTCTATCGTTGGCCCCTATGGAGGGGATTACCGGGCATGTGTTCCGTCGCGTGCATGCGGAGTGCTTCGGTGCACTCGATTGCTATTACACGCCGTTTTTGCCGCCGCCGCGGGTGGGAAACCGCTTTGGCGGCAAGGCGTTTAAGGAGATCGATCCTGCCAACAACCAGGGGCTCAACGTAGTGCCCCAGCTCATGTCCAAGAACGCGGACGAGTTTGTGTGGGCGGCACAGGTGCTCGCCGACATGGGATACCGTGAGGTCAATCTTAACCTTGGCTGCCCCTCGGGAACGGTTGTAGCCAAGGGCAAAGGATCGGGTTTCTTGCGCAACTTGGACGAGCTCAAGGTGTTCTTGAGCGATGTGTGCGAGCGGTCGCCGTTGCCGGTATCGGTCAAAACTAGGCTGGGGCTCGAGGACGACGACGAGTATGAGCGCGTGCTCGATCTGTATTGCCGCATGCCGCTGGCAGAGCTAATCGTGCATCCGCGTGTGCAAAAGGACCGCTATACGGGCTCGCCGCGCAAGGAGTTCTATGGCGAGACTCTGGAGCGTGCGCCGTTCCCGGTTGCCTATAACGGCGACATTTTTGATCTTGAGGATATGGATGCGCTGGTGGAGGCCTATCCCGGCACACGCCATGTGATGCTGGGGCGTGGCCTGCTCGCGAACCCCGCGCTGGCTCGCATGGTCAAGGGCGGCCCTGCTGCCACGGCAGCCGAACTGCATCGTTTCCATGACACGCTGTTTGCGGCATATGCAGAAGAGATTGGCGGTAACGCGGTCTTTCGCATGAAGGAGTGGTGGTTCTACGCCAAATGCGCCTTCGCCGACCCCGCTACTGTTCACAAGCTCGTGCGCAAGACTAAAAAGGTCGACGAATACCGCGCCGCCGTCGATCGTGTCTTTCGCGAACAGCCGCTTGCGCCCATAGTCCGCTTCCACGGCTAGTTAGCCGTTGGGGACGTTCTTTAACGACTAGTCATTTAAGAACGTCCCCGATGACTACCCACAAAAACTGTACGTCAGCATCCAAAGATGTCGAAAAATGTCGACTTTGGATGCTGGCGTACATGTTTGGGTTCGGAGGGTGACTAGGCAATCATCGCATCGAGCGTGATGAGCTCCCTGAGTCGCTCCGTGCGTGTTTGCCCATGGCGCTTTGCTTTTGCGTCAAACGCATCAAGAACAGACTCACCCACACGTGCCGATAAAACAACGCTTGGCTCATCGGAGATCGACGGCCTTCCCAGCTTGATGGTGCGACCCTTCGGCCACTCATCTTTTTCGTATGCCTCCGCGGCTTTCTCCAACTCTCCGGGAGCAAACCCCATCATCTTTTCGAGCTGCTTAGCGTCCATAGCGCCTCCTATCGATCGGCATAATGTCGAGCAGAGGTCAACGGATACTCTTTTTGTATACAGTTTTGTAGACAAAAATACAAACAGTTTATCAGGCTAATTAGCTTGTTTTGACCCGCGTGTTCGATAGGAAATGAGCATTGACGGTTTCGATACTCCTTTGCTTTTCAGACTGGAATTTGGATGCTCATTGAACTTCCGGAGGGGAGCGCTTTATTAAGCTATCGAGATTCTGAGCAGGAGCTCTCACTGGTCTTCGATAATGGGACCAGCTTAATTCGCGACACAGTGTGTCGCGAATGGGAGTAGTCGTTAGGTGTCCTTCAATGGCTAGTCATATAAGAACGTCCAAGTGTCGGATTTTGTCATTTAGTGTCGTCCTCAGCGGCTATTCTGGAGGGTCGTGGTCAAAAAAGGGCAAATATGAGTACTGTTGCCATTATAGTTGCATTTATTTTGCTATAAATAGTAGCTCCTGATGAGACTTGTTCCCATTAGGAGCTACTTTTATTGAACATATGAGGAGAAATAGCGTCGTCTACGGACGTATGGAACGTTGAATAGTTCCTGAAGTGATCAAAATCGCTGCTACTAAACAGGTAGCAGTACTCATATTTGCCCTTTTTTGACCACAGCCCTCTCGGAAACCTTTCCAGAGGCGTCAAACAGCCATAATCCAAAGGTCGCCTCAAACAATTAGCCGGCTAAGAGCGTCCATGACTACCCAAAAGCTGTACGCCAGCATCCAAAGATGTCGAAAAATGTCGACTTTGGATGCTGGTGTACATGTTTGGGTCGTATGGGCTGGGGCCCTGGACGGACAGAGCGTGCGTACTAGAGCAGATTCTCCTGCAGCCATGCGATGATGTCGCTCGATTCGTAGAGTGGTTCTCCGTCGATGAACAGGCAGGGAACCTGGCGTTTTCCGCCGGCGGCGATGAGTGTCTGCTCGGCTTCGGTATCGGTCGAGATATTGCGCTCGGGAATGGTCACACCGTTATCGGCAAGGAATCGTTTGACTTTTATGCAATACGGGCAGCCGGTCATAACGTACAGCGTGAGCTCATGATTAGTAGCCATGGGTCTCCAATCGGTTGAGGTTTCGATTGAAATACCCAAAGCCGCCGCGGTCTATGCGCGCGTCAACGACGACTCGATGGCTTGGACCAGAAACGCCGTGGCTCCGGTGCCGCAGGGCTTGTCGTAGTAGTCAACAAAGCGCTGGTCGGCAAGATAACCATTGGCGAGGCCCAGGTACGCTTCGTTCTGGGGTTCGCGTCCCCAGTTGAGACCAATCCAACGACGATGCATCGCGACAAGCTTGCGAGCCTCGCTTCCATTCGCATCGCCATCGCCCATGGGAATCGAAAGCTGGCCCAGAACAGCGCGTTCAAGTTCCTTCATGTCGTTCCATGTCTCGGGGTCCATGTCCAGCAGCGCTTCATCTGCTGCATCGATAGCCTCATCGCCATAGCGCGCCCGCGCTTCGGCGCCGTAGCGCTCCTCGTTTTCCTGCACGGCGCGCCAGCGTTCCAGTTGCGGCAAGACGGCGCCCATGAGCGAGACGGCTTCGTCGAGTGACATGCCGGTGTTTTGTGCCAGACGCGGGGCACAATCCTCGATCATCGCCTCCATGGTGGTGTCGTAGGTGTACTTGCCGTGGTCGTAGCACCACTTGCAGTAATGGTCGGTCGTGGCGCCCGCGGCATCGGTGCCGCAGTCGTCGGGCGTGAGTATCATGCCGCAGCTCTGGCAATAATGCTCGGGCATTTCGAGCAGGTGGGACAACGGCTCTCCGGTTACGGCGGCAATGAGCTTCATCATGTCGATGCCCGGGGTGACCTCGCCGCGCTCCCAACGGCTGATGGCCTGGCGTGTGATGAAGAGCTTAGCGGCGAGCTGCTCTTGGGTAAGGTGATGGGCGCGACGGATGGCAATGAGCTTTTCTGCAAAGGCCATAACGGCTCCTTTCTGCTGGTTGATGGCTTAAGCATACGCGGCGGCAGACGCCCTTCCAAGCAACCGTTGGTTGCACGACGGAGGACCGCGGCGAAGAATTGCGCACAACGCCTCACACCTTCATGCCGTACAATGACCGGCATGGAACCTATTGCACACATACATACCGACCTGCCGCAGAAGTTCGGCATTCCGCGCAACAGCTTTTTGGCGCCTCATCTGCAGGGACGCATCGTCTTTGAGCCGGAATTTGCCTCCAATGCGGCGGTTGAGGGCCTGGACTCCTTCTCTCATCTATGGCTGCTGTGGCGCTTCGAAAACGGAACGCCCGGCGGCACGGCAAACGACATAGCTGCCGATGCCAAGTCGCAGGACAGGTCCGGCACCAACGTCAAGTGGTCGAAAACCGTGCGCCCGCCGCGTCTGGGTGGAGCCGAGCGCGTGGGCGTGTTTGCCACGCGCAGTCCGTTTCGCCCTAATCCCATCGGGCTCACCTGCGTCAAGCTCGACCGTGTCGAGCTCACCGACGATGGGCCCATCATCCATGTGCTGGGGGCCGACCTGCGCGACGGCACGCCCATCTACGACATTAAGCCCTACATTCCGTTTGCGGACTGCCACCCGGATGCGACGGGCGGCTGGATTGAGGATGCTCCCTGGCAAGAGCTCGACGTCGAGTTCCCGCAAGCGCTGCAGGATATGGTCCCGCCCGCAAAACTCTCCGGCTTGGTCGAAGTCCTTCGCCAAGATCCACGCCGCGCGGGCAGCAAGCACGAGCCAAACCGCGTTTACCACTTGGCCTACGCCGGACTCGACATATCTTTTACGGTCGATGAAACCCAGCTAACCGTAGTCGCCGTCACCGACGCGCGAGACTAACCAGCCATTCGTCCGCACCCGTCAAATTAAGCGCCAAACCCCGCTCCAAAATCGCCTACGCTGGTGGACAATAACGCCTACCAAAACAATCAACTTTGCACGGGGGCTCAGCATGAAATACGACTTCAGCTCGCTTATCGACCGCCACGGCATGGACTCCATCGCCGTTGACTCTTGGGGCGAGATCCCCGGTATGGCTCCGAACGCACCCGACGAGGGCTTCGACCGCATCCCCATGTGGGTGGCCGACATGAATTTTGCCACGGTGCCCACGGTCCAGGAACACATCATTCAGCGTGCCCAGCACCCCATGTTTGGCTACTTTAACCCGCGCGCTGAGTACTTCGATCGCATCATCGAATGGCAGAATCGCCGCAATGGCGTCGAAGGTTTGAGCCCTGAACATATCGGCTACGAAAACGGTGTGCTGGGCGGCGTCGTGTCGACGCTGCGCGCGTATGTCCAGCCGGGCGATGCGGTGCTGGTCCACAGCCCCACCTACATCGGCTTTACCAAGTCCATCGAGGCCGCGGGCTATCGCATTGTCCACAGCCCGCTTAAACTCGACAACCGGGGCGTGTGGCGCATGGACTTTGAGGACATGGAGTGCAAACTCGCCCAAAACAACATCCATGCCGCGGTGTTCTGCTCGCCGCACAATCCCTGCGGGCGCGTATGGGAGCGCGACGAAATCGAGCGCGCCATGGACATCTATCGCCAGCACGATTGCGTGGTGATCTCGGACGAGATTTGGTCCGATATCATCCTGCCGGGACACAAGCATATCCCGACGCAGTCGGTGAGCGAGGATGCCCGCATGCGCACGGTTGCCCTCTATGCGCCGAGCAAGACGTTTAACCTGGCGGGTCTGGTCGGCAGCTACCACATCATCTACAACGAGACGCTGCGCGACCGCGTGTGTGCCGTGTCCAACAAGACTCACTACAACGAGATGAACGTCCTCTCGATGCACGCGCTTATCGGTGCCTACCAGCCGCAAGGCTACGAGTGGCTGGACGAGCTCAACCAGGTGCTTGCCGGCAATATCGAGTACTTCTGCAATTACGTGGACGAGCATTTTGAGGGCGTGTCTTATTCGCGTCCGCAGGGCACGTACATGGTGTTTCTGGACTGCACCGAGTGGTGCCGCGAACATGGCCGCGATATTCAGTGGCTGCTCGACGAGGGCGCCCGCGTGGGCGTGGGGTATCAGGATGGCCGTCCGTTCCACGGGCCCTGCCACATTCGCGTGAATCTGGCGCTGCCGCTTTCGCGCGTAAAGGAAGCGTGCGACCGCCTGGACCGCTACGTTTTTAATGCACGGTAAGTGAGCGCTGTATGCGGGGTCTTCTGCCAAGTCGGCTGGAAGGCCCCACACGGTAAAGCGTCTGTAACCATTGGGCACTCGCGTGGTTTCGTTTGATATTATTTCTTACCATTTCAGTCTGTGATTAGGATTGTCTGGAGCTCGATGAAAAGACCCCGTCGCTCGGTTGCCATATCGTTGTTTGTTGCGCTTGCGGTGGCGAGTGCCTTTGTCGTAGCGATAGCTGGCTGTTCTGGGCGTAATGGCGAAGCCTCGACGTCTGCATCAAAAGGTCTGGACGCCTCGCAGGTCAAAGACGACGACCTCAAGACGCTCAACGTCGGCAGCGACCTCTATCCACCGTTTGTGTATACCGACGAGTACGGCGATATCGTTGGCCTGGATGTTGAGATATTGACCGAGGCTTTGGCCCGCATTGGTTACAAACCAAAGTACCAGCTGATCGATTGGGAAAAGAAGAACGAGCTGCTGGCGAGCGGCGAACTCGATTGCGTCATGGGCAGCTTTAGCATGACGGGTCGCGAAAACGAGTATCGTTGGGCCGGCCCGTACCTTGCGAGCCGCCAGGTGGTCGCGGTCGATCCCCAGAGCGATATCTACACGCTTGCGGATCTTGAGGATAAGGTCGTGGCGGTCCAGTCCACCACCAAGCCCGAGGACATTTTGCTCAATCGTACAAATGAAAACGTTCCGCAGATCAAAGAGCTCTACTGCTTTTCGGACCGTTCATGCCTGAACCCGGCACTCGTCGAGGGTCTGGTCGACGCCATCGCCGCGCATGAGTCCTCTCTGCTCACCTACGAAAAAGACTATGGTGTGACGTATCGTATTCTGGATGAGCCGCTGCTAGAGGTCGGTTTGGGCACCGCTTTCGATATCAACGATACGCGCGGCATCGACGTCAAGCTCACTCATGCCTACCAGGAAATGCTTGCCGATGGCACCATGGAACGTCTGGTGTCAAAGTACTTTGATGACCCTTCGCCATTTTTGAATATGGAGGGCCTGTCATGATCGATGCACCCGACCACGCTGCTCAGGAGCGGGGCAATCGTTCGGCAGGGGTATGGCTCCTTGTCGCTCTGCTGGGGATAGCGCTCTCGGTTGTTGCCGGCATGATGAGCTACGGTTACGCGACGGCCCAAGCCGAGCAGCGCTTTGCCGACGTTGTCGATTACGTGGCGACGCAGAGCCTTTCCTACGATGCATTCAATAGCGCCTATACGACCAAAAACCTGATTCGCGTTATGGAGATCGCAGGAGAGACGGCGCGCGATATGGAGCGCGACGGTTCGGTGGATAACGCCATGTTGGAGCAATATGCTGACCAGTTCAACGTGAGCGCACTGATCGTGACGGACGCATCAGGCAATTTGGTGTCCGAGTCCTCGACGGATGGCGTGGGCTACGAGTCGCTCGCTACGTATCTCAAGGAAGCACCCGTGCTGGAGGTGGCAGCCCATCCGCTTAAGTCCTATACCGCCCGCATTACGCTTTCGGATGATTCGGTCGCAGACATTGGCTGCGTAACCCGGCAGGATGACGAGGGCATCGTTGTCGCAGTAAGGCATCAGAGCGCGAAGGCAGTTGCAAGCAATACGCTCAAACTGCAGAGCTTGCTTGATGGCTATGAAACCATCGATAGCGGCAATATCGTGATCGAAAGCGACGGCAAGGTCGTTGCGACCAATGCCGTTGAACCCACCGTATTGGGCGTGTTCGATCTGCCTGCGACGGATGTCTTCATTGTCGACGGTATTAAGGATCGATGCCTGGCTGGTAAGGTCAGATTGGTTAACGCCGACGGCGAGTGGTATTTGGGCACATTTGGAAAAGCGCACAAATTCTATGTGTACACCTATGCCTCGGCACGGCGCTACTTTGAGGTCGTCGCAGCTGTTGCTGCCGGCGTGCTGGTGCTCTACAGCGGTGTTGTAGCCGTTGTTGTGATGGTGCGTCGCCGCGCTGACCGTCGACGTTTGACGGACTTGCTGCAGCAGGAGCGCGACTATGGCGACAAGCTGGCAAAGGCGGCGCGCGAGGCCTCGTCTGCCAACTCGGCAAAGACGGAGTTTTTGCGCCGCATGAGCCACGATCTGCGCACGCCCATCAACGGCATTCGCGGTATGGTTGAGGTCGGCGATGCCAATGCGGGCGATCTGCAAAAGCAGACCGAGTGCCGCTCAAAAATCTGGACAGCATCGGGACTGCTGCTCGACCTTGCCAACGAGGCACTCGATATGAGTCGCCTGGAGAGCGGGCAGGTCGACCTGGAGCTTGTTCCCACAAACTTGGTGACCCTCAACCACGAGGTGCGCGATATTCTTGAGCGCCAGGCTGAGGAGCGTCTGGTCACAATTATCTGCGACCAGCAGACCCTTGATCATCCCTATGCACGGGTGAGCGTGACGCACCTCAAGCGCTTGTTGCTCAATATTGCCGGCAATGCCGTCAAGTACAACCGCCAGGGCGGCTATGTTCGCCTGGTGTGCCGCGAGGTGGAGCCGGCGGATGGCGTCCTCGTCTATGAATACACGATCGCCGACAACGGTATTGGCATGAGCGAGGAGTTCCAGCAACACCTCTATGAGCCGTTTTGCCGTGAGGAGCAACAGGTGGAAGGCGCTTCATCGGGAACTGGCCTGGGCGCGCCTATCGCAAAACAGTTGGTCGAGCTTATGGGCGGAACCATGAGCTTTACGAGCGTCTTGGGGCAGGGGACGACGTTTACCATCCGCCTGCCGTTTGAGAAATGCAAGCGCTCCGAGATTCCTCAGGCAGTTCGCGCGGATGCGGGCGATGGCGACGCGCTCCAGGGCCTGCGCGTTTTGCTCGTAGAGGATAACGATCTGAATGCCGAGATCGCGCAGTTTACGCTCAGCCGTGCCGGTGCCGTCGTGACGCATGCCAAGGATGGTGAGTCTGCCGTTGAGGCGTTTGCCGCGAGCGCACCGCACGAGTACGACGTGGTGTTGATGGACATCATGATGCCCGGCATCGATGGCCTTGAGACCACGCGTCGAATTCGAGCGCTCGATCGCGAGGATGCCGCGACCACGCCGATTATTGCCGTGAGCGCCAACGCCTTTGCCGACGACCGCAGGCTTTCGCGTGAGGCGGGCATGGACGCGCACCTGAGCAAGCCTGTGAACTCGCAAGAGCTCGTCGAGGCGCTGGCGCACATCGCCGCCGACGCTTCATAAGCATATGGCCCGGTTCCAAGGTGGGTCGGAACCGGGCCATATTGCTTTTTTGTGAGACCTGCTGAGGGGCTTACTTTTCCTGAATCTGCTTACCGCAGAGATGCTCAATCGTAATCTCGTAGAGCTGGACGCCCTTGATGTCCTTGGCGATTTCCTCTTCGACTTCCTCGGCAGAAGGGTAGTACTTAAGGGCGAGCTGGCGGACTTTGTCCTCGATAAACGCGGGGGTGTCATTCGCCAGGCGACAGCGGCCAAAGACCACGGTACTCATAACGTAGGGAGCCCAGTCACCGTCTTTGTACCACTCGTTGCCGTAAACGGTAAAGCAGACCTTGTCATCGCGCTTGAGTGCGTCGACCTTGTGGCCGGCCTTGGCGCCATGGAAATAAATCTTGTCGTGCTCGGCGTCGAAGAAGTAGTTGACGGGAATGGCGTACGGGTAGCCATCGTCGCCGTTGACGGCAAAGACGCCGCGCTTGCAGGTAGCGAGCAGCTCGCGCGCTTCCTCGTCGGTGATGGCGCGTTTCTTTCGGCGTAAGGGCCTAAACATTGTTGGCTTCCTTTCTGCTGCGTATGGTTGTTGAGCACAAACTATAGCGAAACAGCTCCGTTTTTCTTGATGCGGGCGAGTATGTTTTTGAGCTTGTTAAAGTCGAGCGGTTTGGACAGATGGGCGTTCATGCCGGCGTCGTGTGCTGCCTTGGCGTCCTCGGCAAAGGCATTGGCGGTGAGCGCGATGATGGGGATATCGGCTGCATCGACCTTCTCGCTCAGGCGAATCGCGCGGGTTGCCTCGTAACCGTCCATGTCCGGCATCATAATGTCCATCAGGATCGCATCGAAGCTGCCGGCGGGATGAGACAGGTACAGATCGACGACTTCGTTGCCGTTGACGGCGCGGGTGACCACGACGCCCTCGGATTCTAGCAGCGTCTGGGCAATCTCGGCATTCAATTCGTTGTCTTCAGCGAGCAGCACGTTCATGTCGGCGAGTGAGCAGTCGAGCGCCCTCTCGACCGTATTCGCCCGCGCCCGGGGGTTCTTGTCGATATCGAGCGGAATTTCCACGTAGAACGTGGTGCCCACATGGAGTTCGCTGGTGACTTCGATGGTGCCGCCCATCAGCTCAATAAGCGACTTGACGATTGGCATGCCCATGCCGGTTCCTTGGAACTTGCTGCGCGCATCGTCACCTTCTTGGGCAAACGGCTCATAGATATGCTTTAAAAACTCGGGAGCCATGCCAATGCCGGTATCCGAAACGCTAAAGCAAAAGAGCGCGCGCCCGTTATCGAGTGGCTTGGTCTTTGAACTAAAGGTGACGGAGCCGCCGTGCTTGTTGTACTTAATGCTGTTGTCCAACAGGTTGATCATAATCTGTCGGATATGGGTGGGACTGCCGATCATGTATGGCCCCGTGGCGTACGGCAGACTATTGTCCTGCATTGTGATGCCGTTACTGGACGCGCGGAGCTTGCACAGCACTAGCGTATCGTCACAGAGCTCTTTGAGGTTAAAAGGCGCATGCTCCAGTGTTAGCTTGCGGTCTTCGATTTTGCCCATCTCGAGGATGTCGTTGATCAGCGAGAGCAGGTGATTGGCGGCAACGCGCGCCTTGGCACGGCTCTCGCGGGCGACTTGCATATCGCCTTCCTTCAATTCCTCGATCTCGATAAGGCCCAGGATACCGTTGAGCGGCGTACGGATGTCGTGGCTCATGCGCGTGAGGAATGCCGTCTTAGCGGCGTTGGCAGCATCGGCTTTTTTGCGCTCGGTTCGAGCGCGCACGAGCGCCCAGATGAGCAGGACGATGCCGACCGACAACATACCGATGAGGGTAGCTGCAATGGCGGTGCGGTTGCGATAAAGGAATTGAAGCGTGTTGGATTCCTGGGCCGTGTACGACGTGGAGGAGAAATTGCTTGCGGAGAGCGATTCTCCGGCATTGATGATGCCCTTGTTGATGATTCCCAACAGCTCGGGTTTTCCGCGCGAAATCCAGCACGAGATCTCACAGGTGTCAGGGAGCTCGGTCGTCTCGCAGTCCTCGAGATCGTAACGGTCACCGATGGTTTTTACGCGTGAACTGGGAGCGACGATGCAGTGCGCCGTTCCCTTCCTGAGGGCGTCGAACGCTTCATCGTCGGATTGGTATTCGGTTACGGTCGCTGTGGGGAACAGACTTTCAAGTGCATTTTTGTTGACAAACGATGATTTGGTGCAGGCGATGTTCTGAAGGTCTTTGTTCAGGTTGCTGCCGGTGTGGATGGCGGTGAGGGATATGGTCCCCAACGATATCGACTGCACAACGCCTGTTTGCTCGGCAAACCAGTAATCTCGGTATACCGGCAGCGCAACGTCTATGCTTCCCTTTGACAGGGCCTTTGACATCATCTTGTAGCTATCAAAGGCGACGGTTTTGACCGTAATGCCAAATTTATCGTGTAGCGTCGTCGCAAGCGATGCGAGCGAGCCTTCCATTTCGCCGTCTTCGTCCTCGTTGCAGTAGGGGAGTTTGCCCGTAATGTAGCCGAGCGTGATGGTGTTGTTGTTCGCCTTGAGCCAGGCGCGCTCATCGCCGGTGAGCGAGGATGATCCGCTGTTTTGCGCTGAATAGTTCGATTTGACCTCGTCGTTATAGCGGGGGTTGACGCGGTTGATTGCCGCCATTGCGGAGTTGATGTTGTCCATCAGGTCGGGGCGGCTTTTGGGAACGGCAAAGTAGTAGTCGCTCGAACCGACGTAGAACATGGGCGACGCCTCGGGCGACGAAATGGTGTCGTTCATGATGATGGCGTCGACCTCGCCGTTTGCGAGCGCGTCAAAGAGAACGGAGCCTCCGTCATACTCCCTGTATGTGCAGGCGATTCCCTCGTTGGCGAGCCACTGCTGGCCGACGATGGTTTGCATAACACCGGAGTTGTAACCGATGGTGAGACCCTGGAGCGCTTGGGGGTCGCCCTTGGCCAGATCGTCGCGATCGGGCTTGGCGTAGATGTAGTAGCGCTCGGTGCCCTCGGGGTTCGAGGAAAAGAGCAGCTTTTGGGCGCGTTCCTCGGAGTAGGAGATGTTAGGCATAAGGTCGATTTCGCCTGCCTCGAGCATGTCCATAAGCTCGGTGAAGGTGCCGGAGACGTATTCGTACCGCCAGCCGGGCGTGTAGTACGACAGGGTCTGGAGGTACTCGTAACCCCATCCCGAGAGACGCTCGCCGGGGGTGCCGTCCTGGAAGCCCTCGTTGTTGACGAGCCAGCCGACGCGGACCGTTTTGACCTGCTGATCGGAGTCGGCGGCAAAGGCAGGGGCGGGCGCGACGGCGCTCAGTACGGCGAGCGCGGTAAGCGCGGCGGCCAGGGTGCGACATATAACTGAACGAAGGACAGTGGCAGCTCTCACATGCAATCCTAACGAATCGAGACATTACCGCATAAGGATACCAACTCAGCCCGCCCAGCTGCCGGGCAGCACCGCTAAACGGTTCCGCCCGGCAGCTGGGGACAGTCCCTTTCTGCCGGCACAGACGATATGAGCAGGACATAAAAACATTGAGAGCCCCTGCTGCATGAAAGACCGCGGATTAGGCCGACAATGGTGAGTGTCTAATTCAGCCGCGGCGGCCACGCCGCATTCATGGAAGGGGCTCCCATGCTCGATACTACCACCTTCGTCGGCCTCGACGTCCACGCCCGCTCGATAAAGGCAGCCTCCCTCGACGTCATGACCGGGGAGGTGCGCTGCGCGACCTTCGGCTACGACGCCGGGGCAGTCGCGGAGTGGGTGCGGTCCGTGGACCCAAAGGCCAGGTGCGTGTACGAATCCGGGGTCACGGGGTTCGACCTGCAGAAGAGGCTCTCCGGCCTCGGGGTCGGCTGCGTGGTCGGCGCCGTCTCGAAGATGATCAAGCCCAGCGCGGACAGGCGCAGGAAGAACGACCGCAACGACGCCGAGTTCCTCGCCCGCATGCTGTCGGTCGGCAACGTCGTCGAGGTGTGGGTCCCCGACGACGAGTGCGAGGCCGCACGCGACCTGACCAGGGCGCTCGAGGACGCGAGGGACGACCTCTCGCGCGCGAAGCAGCGGCTCTCCAAGTTCCTGCTCAGGCACGGGCTCGCCTTCGACGAGAGGACGCCCACCGGCCGCAGGAAGGGCAACTGGACCCGGGCGCACTGGTCCTGGATCGAGTCGATTAGGTTCGCGGAGGGGGCCGACAACGACGTGCTCGCCTACTACGTCGACGCGGTCAGGCGGGCGGCGGAGGAGAAGGCGCGGCTCGAGGGGCTCGTCGAGGCCGAGGCCCGCAAGCCCAGGTGGAGGAGGGGGGTCGACTCCCTGCGCTGCCTCAAGGGCGTCGACACCGCGACGGCCGCCGACCTCGTGTTCGAGGCCGGCGAGTTCTCGAGGTTCAGGAACGCCCGGTCGTTCGCCGCATGGGTCGGCCTGACGCCCTCCGAGCACTCCAGCGGGGAGAGCGACCGCAGGGGCGCGATCACCAAGGCCGGCAACAAACACCTGAGGAAGGCGCTGGTCGAGGCCGCGTGGCACTACCTGACGTGCTCGGGGCGGCCGAAGGACCTCGCCAAGGGCCAGGCCCCGGACCGGGTCGCCCGCAGGCATGCCGCCAAGGGCGTGCGGAGGCTGGTCGAGAGGCGGGAGGCGCTGCTCGCGCGCGGGGTCCACAACAACAAGGCGAACGTGGCCACGGCGCGCGAGCTCGCCTGCTGGGTGTGGGCGGTCGGCCTCATGGCCGAGGAGGCGTAGGGGGCCGGTCCCCCGCACATAAGCCGATCACCCCGGAAGCGGTTCGATCCGAAGCCGTTGAGGCGAACCTCAGGTCCCTTTTCTGCGAGCGCCCAGGGCGCCACACGCGTGCACAGACTGTCGGTTCGACGTAGAAGCCTCAGCCGTAGCAACGGATTGCCCAGCGAGAGATCGCCACGGGCGGATATTAAACTGCAAAGACGAGCGTCGGGAAGACACGCCGAGGTCGCCGCGGACGGGTTGATATAGGGAGAGGGCCTGACCCCATATCGTTGGGGCCAGGCCCGATTTTGCCTCTTGACAATGTCCTGCTCATATTAAAAGGAACGTCCCTAACTGACGGTTGTGGGACAATACCGAGCGAACGTGATTGGTTGTCCGTGGAAGGGGTCGCGATGAAAAAGCTCAGGACGCTTGCCGACGTGTTGCGCCAGGCGGGCTTTGTGCGCATTACGGAGCTGTTCCTCGTCTTCTATCTGCTGTGCTCGACGGCCGTCTGGCTGTCCGAGCCCACGACCCTCACGTTTGGCGATGGCCTGTGGTTTAGCTTTGAGACGGTCTCGACCATCGGCTTTGGTGACATTCCGGCCGAAACGCCGGTTGCCCGCGCCATTACCGTCGTCTTGAGCGTCATCAGCATCTTCTACATCGCCATGCTCACGGGCGTGGCGGTGAACTACTGCAATACGCTTATCAAGATGCGTCAAAAGGACACCATGGCGCGCTTTATGGATGATCTGGAGCATTTGGAAGAGCTCGATCGCGACGAGCTCGCCGATCTTTCGCGTCGCGTGCGCGAGTATCGTCGACGTCAGCGCTAAGACGAACGTCGTGCGCCACAACAGGGAGACAAATATGAACATCACCGTGTACCTGGGTGCCAACACTGGCAATGACCCGGCGTTTCTGCCCGCGGTGCAGGAGCTGGGCAACTGGATTGGCGCCAATGGACACGCGCTGGTATACGGCGGGTCCAAATCGGGCCTGATGGGCGCGCTCGCCGATAGCGTGCTCGATGCTGGCGGACACGTGACGGGTGTGGAGCCGAGCTTTTTTATCGAGGCCGAGTTTCAACATGACGGTATCGACGACCTCATCGTGACGAGCGATATGGCGGAGCGCAAGGCCAAGATGATTGAGCTCGGCGATGCGTTCATCGCCTTTCCCGGTGGGACGGGCACGCTCGAGGAGATTGCCGAGGTCATGTCCGCGGTGTCATTGGGGCACCTGAGCGCTCCGTGCATCCTGTATAACCTGGGCGGCTACTACAACGACCTCAAGGCGCTGCTCGGGCACATGATCGATAAGGGTTTATCGAGCCCGCAGCGCCAGCAAGGCATTTACTTTGCCGACGATTTGCGCGAGATTGCCTCGATTATCAACGGATAAGTCTTGAGCCTGTCCCGCTATGACTCCCAATGGTGCCGTTTGCGGCGCAGACGGTTGGCTCGTTCGGGCAACGCTCGCTCTACAATAAAACATAACTATGTCGACTTTGACCGCGGGAGGACCCGATGGATAACCTTGCCAAACCCACAAACCGCGCGCTGTTTTTAGTTAGCGTTGCCGTGACCGGTGCGTTCGCAGGTGCCGCGGTCTGGCTGTTCTTTTTTGCGATGGAGCACGGTATCGACTATCTATGGACCGAGATTCCGTACGCGCTGGGCGTCGCTTCGCCCGAGCTTGCCAGCGGCCCGTTTGGCTTTTTGCCGTACCCGTTTTTTGTCTGCCTGCTGGGCGGCCTGTTAATCGGTCTGTACGAAAAGATGACAGGCACCAAGACCGATGACCTCAATCAGGTCATGGCCAAGGTCAAGCAAGACGGGCGCTACCCGTACGACAACCTGGGCAAGCTTTCGCTCGCGGCGTTGCTGCCGCTGCTGTTTGGCGGAAGTATTGGACCGGAGGCCGGCCTGACCGGCGTTATCGCGGGTCTGTGCAGCTGGGTTGGCGACCGTATGCGTCGCTTTGGCGCCGAGTTTAGGGAGCTCACGCTGCTGGGTACCCAGGCTGCCCTGACGGCGCTCTTTACCGCGCCCGTCTTTGGCTTTGTGGCACCGCTTGCCGGTAGCGCCGACGGCGACGAGGGCTCTGCGTCCGACGAGATCACGATCAAGCTGCCCAAGGCACAGAAGACCGTGGTCTACGGCATTGCGATTGCCGGCGGTCTGGGCACCTACCTGCTGCTTGGCCAGCTTGTGGGCGGCGGCATGGGCATGCCCAGGTTCGAGGCCGCCGAGGTAGGCAATCTGGAGCTTACCTGGCTCATTCCTCTGTCGCTGATCGGAACAATCTGCGGCTGGCTGTACTTTGTCTCTGAGCACGCGAGCGAAGCGCTTGCCCATGCAATAGGGGAGCGTCCTGTCGTCAAGGCCATGCTAGCCGGTCTGGCGCTCGCCATCTGCGGCACGGTCCTGCCCTACACCATGTTTGCCGGCGAGACTCAGGCCGACGTGCTCATGGAAACCTACCTGACCATTCCCGCTGGCGTGCTTATCGCGACCGGTCTTGTTAAGGCCATGCTGACGCCCGCCCTCATCAACCTTGGTTGGCGCGGCGGCCACTTCTTCCCGGTTATCTTCTCGGGCGTAAGCCTGGGCTATGGCCTTGCCATCCTCACCGGCGCCGATCCGGTCTTTTGCGTCGCCGTCTGCACGGCATCGACGATGGGTGCGGTCATGCGTCAGCCGGTTATGGTCGTGGGCCTGCTGCTCATGTGCTTCCCACTCAAGGGTATCGTCTGCATGATCATTGCGGCTGTCATCGCCGCCGGTATCCCGCTACCCAAGCCGCTGCGCAAGTAGTACGGTGGCGCACGCCGGGGACATGCCGTTTGCCACGGATTTGCGGGGAGGGGACGATTGCGTCCTTCGTGGATTGAGACTCGCGTGGCTACAGATCGCGTGCTCGATAGACCTTGGTGCTGACGGTGCAGCTGATTGCACATAGCGCGAGGGCCAGTACGGCAATTCCTGCGCACAGACCGCCAAGGACGGCAGGATCGGGATTCGCTCCGGCAATCGACATGAGCCAGTTGCTAATGGGGTTGGAAGAGCTCAGCATCGCCATGGTACCGCAGCCCATCAGGGCAAACAGGCCGACGGAAAGGCGCAGCGCCTCCATGTGTCCAAATCGAAAGAACAGCGGCTGTGCCAAAAACACCATCATGAGGGAGATGAGCATCGATGCGGCGGAGGCTATTGTGATCTCAAAGACGGTCTGTCCCGTCGAAGGAATGCCCGTGTGATCGAAGAACGGAAGGGCGATGATGCTCAAAAGCACGGCGGCGCATGCCATGACGGCCGAGAAAGCAATAATGCACAGGTAGCGTGCGCAGATGATGTCTTTGCGCGAGAACGGCAGCGTTGCCCGATAGCGCTCCCAGCCGTTTTGGTTATCGTAGCCAGCCAGTGAGTTCATGATTATGATGGGTGACATGGCGCTGACCGCGCAGGCGCCGGCGCTCATACCGGAATCGCCGTCCGATGCGTTGGCAAGGGTTAGCACGACGAAGATGAACAGGCCGACGCCCGCAATGCTCGGGATGAGCGTGCGAGCGATGGCGAGCTCGGACATAAAGGCGCGTTTCATTTTGAAGCCCCTTTCAGCGTGAGGCGAAGATAGTCGTCAATGGTTACCCGATCGCAGGGAATCTCGGGAAAGGCCTCGAGCGTTTCGCGACGGTTGGGCACGAGCACGTCCACGCTGTAGGCGTGGCGGGC
This sequence comes from Coriobacteriaceae bacterium, assembly GCA_025992755.1. Classification (GTDB taxonomy): domain Bacteria; phylum Actinomycetota; class Coriobacteriia; order Coriobacteriales; family Coriobacteriaceae; genus Collinsella. The sequence goes on along the minus strand of DAJPGF010000001.1, from coordinate 1,630,054 downwards.
GGCATGGGCACCTTCGACGCAAGCCATAAGCTCGGCGGCCTGCGCTTGGGTGCAGTGGGCGATGCCGGCTCGGTCGGTAATGTCCTCGCGCGGCAGGTCAAACACAATCGAGCCGTTATCGATGCAGATGACGCGGTCGGCGGCGCGATCGAGGTCGGACGTAATGTGGCTCGAGAGCAGCACGCTGTGCTGGCCGTCGGCGACAAAAGCAAGCAGCTCATCGAGCAGTTCTTCGCGCGCCATGGGATCGAGGCCCGCGGTGGCTTCGTCCAAAAGGAGTAGCTTGGCATTATGGCTGAGTGCACAGGCAAGCTGCAGTTTCATGCCCATGCCGCGGGAGAGGTTCTTGACCTTTGTCTTGGGATCGAGGCCAAATCGGTCGATGAATCCGGCGAACGTTTTGCGGTCCCACGTGGGGTACGCCTGACCTACGAGTGCCTCGATCTGGCCCACCTTGAGCGTTGAAGGGAAGGGGCACGTGTCCAGGACGAGACCGACGCGGGAGCGCAGGCAGCGCTGTGTCTCATCGGGCGCGTCGGCGCCACAGCGCTGCCCAAACAGGCGCACCTCGCCGGCATCGAGCTTGATAAGCCCGAGCGCGGCGCGAATGGTCGTTGTCTTGCCGGCACCGTTAGCGCCCACAAAGCCAATAATCTGGCCGGGCTCCACGGCGAGCATGACATCACGCAGCGAAAAACGGTCGCTCACGCGGCGTGAGACACCTTTGAGTTCTAACAAGTTTTGCATGGTATAGCCTTTCTTGCAGATGGCTACTGCATGGTTTCGGGGGCTACCAGGTCGAGCATCTCGTGCAGTTTGTCGCGCGTGACGCTCAGGGCTTCGGCTTGTTCTGCCGCCTGCGTAAGCAGCTCTTCGATATGGCAGAGCTGGTTTTCACGCAAGAGTTCTTGGTTGCCGTCGGCAACAAAGCAGCCCTTGCCCTGCACGGTACAGATAAACCCGAGCTGCTCCAGATCGGCGTAGGCGCGCTTGGTGGTGATGACGCTCACGCCCAGGTCGCTCGCGAGTGCGCGGATGCTGGGGAGTTTGGCTCCCGCGGCGAGCGTGCCCGAAAGGATTTGAGCTTTGACCTGCGAGGATATCTGCTCGTAGATGGGCTTGTCGCTCGAATTGGATAGGATGATGTCCACAGCGGCTCCTTAGCTGTTGGGCTACACGTGTATATAACCGGTAAGCACAGTATATATACACTATATACAGTTATGCAAGAGGCAAATTCGGATTAAGCCGGCTACCCAGACCCCAACTGATGAATTTGTCCTGATAGGTGCCCTATGGCGAGGTTTCACGGCTACAATAGGGCAGTTACATCGACGTAATGCATATAGAACGCAAGAAAGGATCCGCATGGCAAGCCTGTCGGATGAAATCTCGTCGCGCCGCACATTCGCGATCATCAGCCACCCGGACGCCGGTAAGACCACGCTTACCGAGAAGCTGCTGCTCTATACCGGCAGCATCCAGACTGCCGGCTCGGTCAAGGGCAAGAGCTCGGCCAAGCATGCTGTCTCGGACTGGATGGACATCGAGAAGGAGCGCGGCATCTCCGTCACCTCCTCGGTGCTGCAGTTCACCTATAACGGCGCCTGTGTCAACATTCTCGATACCCCCGGCCACCAGGACTTCTCGGAGGATACCTACCGTACCCTTATGGCCGCCGACGCTGCGGTCATGGTCATCGACGGCGCCAAGGGCGTCGAGGCCCAGACCAAAAAGCTCTTTAAGGTCTGCACACTGCGTCACATCCCCATCTTCACCTTTGTGAACAAGCTCGACCACGAGGCTCGCGATCCGTTTGAGCTCATGGAAGAGATCGAGAATGTCCTGGGCATCAATACGTATCCCATGAACTGGCCGATCGGCAGCGGCCGCAACTTCCGCGGCGTGTTCGATCGTCAGACTCGTCACGTCATTGCCTTTGAGGGCGACGGCCACGCCAACGCCACCAAGAAGGTCGCCGAGGTCGAGGCCGAACTGGGCGATCCTTCCATGGACGAGCTCATCGGCGAAGAAAACCATAAGAACCTGATGGACGATATCGAGCTGCTCGATGGTGCCGGCGACGAGCTCGATTTGGATGCCGTGGCCTGCGGCAAGCTGAGCCCGGCGTTCTTTGGCTCGGCGCTTACCAACTTTGGCGTGGAGCCTTTCCTGAAGGAGTTCCTGCGTCTGGCCCCGACGCCGCGCGCCTATACCGATACGCTCACCAGCGAACCGGTCGATCCCTGCCGCGACGACTTTAGCGGCTTTGTGTTTAAGATCCAGGCCAACATGGACAAGAACCACCGCGACCGCATCGCCTTTGTGCGCATTTGCTCGGGCAAGTTCGAGCGCGGCATGGATGCCTTCCACGTGCAGGGCAACCGCAAGCTTAAGCTCGCTACGGGTACCTCGATGATGGCCGATGACCGCGCCATCGTGGACGAGGCGTACGCGGGCGATATCGTGGGCCTGTTCGATCCGGGTATCTTTAGCATCGGTGACACCGTGTGCTCTGGCAAGCGCCATGTGCAGTATCCGCAGATCCCGACATTTGCCCCCGAGATGTTCGCCCGTATTACGCAGGTCGATACGCTCAAGCGCAAGCAGTTTGTCAAAGGCATGGAGGAGCTTGCCCAGGAGGGCGCCATCCAGATCTTCCGCGAGCTGGGCGCCGGTATGGAGAGCGTCATCGTGGGCGTGGTCGGCGTGCTGCAGTTTGAGGTGCTCGAGCGTCGCCTCAAGGCCGAGTACCGTGTTGAGGTTCGTCGCCAACCGCTGCCCTATACGGACATCCGCTGGATTCAGAACGACCCCGACACCATCGATATCCCAGGCCTTTCGCTCACGCGCGACACGCTGCGCGTCGAGGATATGCGCGGCGGTAAGCTGCTGCTGTTTACGAGCCCGTGGAACGTGGACTGGGCAACCGACCACAACCCCGATCTTATCCTGTCGGAGTTTGGCAACGTAGCGTTTTAGTGTGCCGGCGCGGTGGCCTGGCGGGGCTGCCGCGCCGTTTGCTTGCCTGATGCCGTGTGAGCGGCTATCATACCCACCGTCGTCTCAAGACCGGGGCGTCCGAGCAGTTCGGGTCCGATATCCTGCTCGTTAAACCTAAAACCAAAGGAGTACATAATGATCAAGAAGGTCATGGAGGACTACAAGGTCCTGTTGCGGAGCATTCCCGCGGCAACGGTTTCGCTGTTTTTCGTGAGCGTCATCATGATGAACCTGCTGGCCAACAAAGAGCTCATCAGTCTGCCGTATCTGGCGCTCGATTGCGGCTTTGTGGTGAGCTGGGTTTCGTTTTTGTGCCAGGACATGATCTGCAAGCGCTTTGGCGCCAAGGCATCCATCAAAATCTCTATCCTCGCGCTGCTGGTCAACTTGGCCGTGAGCCTGTGCTTTTGGGCATGCTCGCTCACGCCCGGCATGTGGGGCGCCTACTACGACACGGGCATGATCGAGGTCAACACTGCCCTTAACGCCACCATCGGCGGCACCTGGTACGTGGTGCTGGGCTCTTCGCTGGCAATGCTCGTTTCTGCCGTGGTTAACTCCACGCTCAACCAGTCGCTCGGCCGTATGCTCAAAAAGAATAACTTTGCGAGCTTTGCCTTCCGCTCCTATGTGTCCACGGGTGTTGGCCAGTTTATCGACAATCTGGTCTTTGCCATTGTGGTGAGCCACACGTTCTTTGGTTGGACCTGGGTACAGGTCCTTATGTGCTCGCTGACCGGCGCTGTTGCTGAGCTGCTGTGCGAGGTCTTCCTAAGCCCCGTGGGCTACAAGGTCGTGCGCGGCTGGGAGCGCGAGAATGTGGGCTCCGAGTACCTCGAGCGCCACGCAACCGCCTAAGGAGCAAGTATGCGGGTTTTGATCACGGGCGCTTCGGGCGGTATCGGAGCCGCATGCGTGCAGCGCTTTTTGGACGAGGGCCACGAGGTCGTGGGCTTTGATCTGCTGCCGGCGGCGATCGAACACGAGTGCTACCGCCATCTGATTGTTGATGTCCGCGAGCCGGGCTCGTTTCCAGGCGACCTTGAACCCCAAGTGATCGTGAACGTTGCCGGTACGCAGGATTCGGCCGACGATATCGCCGCCAACCTGTGTGGCACCATCAACGTGACCGAGCGCTACGCCTTTGTGGGGGAGGGGCTTGTCGCCAAGCCGGCGCCCGCTATCAAATCCGTGGTCAATGTGGGGTCGGCGAGTGGGCATACGGGATCGGAGTTTCCCGCCTATGCCGCCAGCAAGGGCGGCGTTATCGCCTACACCAAGAACCTTGCAAACCGCCTGGCACCGCAGGCCATCGCCAACAGTGTTGACCCGGGTGGCGTTATCACGCCGCTCAACCGTTGCGTGATGGAAGACGAGCACCTGTGGAATCAGATTATGGAGCTCACGCCGCTTAAACGCTGGGCCACCGCCCAAGAGATCGCCGAGTGGATCTACTTTGTGGGCGTGACCAACCGGTTTATGACCGGACAGAGTCTGTTGATCGATGGCGGCGAGGCCGGCCGCACACAATTTATTTGGCCCGAATAGGAAACGCGCCCGATGGAAAGCCGTCGGGCGCGTTTTTGATGCATCGATTTTTAGCCGATGCAAGTCCAGTTGACGGGGGTCGAGCCGTGCTGTTCGAGTAGCCGATTGGCAGCGGAGAAGGGGCGCGACCCCATAAAGGCGGGGAGTTCTGCCGTGGCACGGTTGGCCGAAAGCGGCGAGGGGTGCGTGGATGCCAGGCAGAACTTGCCGGTTGCCTTGCCCGCGCCGGTTGCGGCGAGCTTGCCTTCAACCATCTGCTGGGCAAAGCGACCCCATGCCAAAAAGACAACCGACTGGGGCAGCTGGCAGCAGCGTTCGATAACGTAGTCGGTGAGCGTGCTCCAGCCTAGTTTGGCGTGCGAGTTGGCGGCATGCTCGCGCACGGTGAGCGTGGTGTTGAGGAGCAGAACGCCCTGTTGTGCCCATGGCGTTAGATCTCCTGTGGCGGGAATGGGGCAACCCAGATCGGCATTGAGTTCCTTGTAGATGTTGCGCAGGCTCGGCGGCAACTTGGTTTGCGTCGCGGGGACCGAGAACGACAGCCCCATGGCCTGGTTGGGTCCGTGATAGGGGTCTTGACCCAAGATGACAACCTTGACCTGGTCGGCCGGCGTGTAGGCGAGGGCATTGAGGATGTCGTCTTGTGCCGGGTAGATGGTTTGCTCGGCACGCAAAAGGGCGATGCGCTCGAGCAGCTGGTTCGTAGTGTCACGTACCGGCTGTGGCGCATCGCCCAACCAAGTTGCTATGTTGCGGTCGCGGGTCGCGGCGTCCATGGGGCTCCTTTACGTCAGATGCTCTGTCGGTATCTATTGTAAAGGCGCACCGGTTGCCTTTACGCCACGGCTGTATGAAGAGTGGGGTCTACGAGACGTGCTCGGGCGCCCCTGCCATACGGGTGTGTCCATGTGCGCGAAGGCGCGGAAGCTCGACGGTTGCCACCATGACGCCGGTGAGGATGAGGGCGGCGCCAAAGAAGGCGATGGAGCTCAGGACCTCGCCGACTAGGAAGAACGAGAAGACGGCGGAGCAGACCGGCTCGAGCGAAAAGGCGAAGCCGGTGGTCTCGGCGGGCACGTGGGGCTGCACGAGCGTCTGGGTGATAAAGCCATAGGCAGAGCAGATGAGTGCGAGGGCAACGACAACGACGATCTCGCTGGGCGTACTGGGAAGTGTGAAACCGCCAAAGACGCATGCGGCGATGCCCGAGAACAAGCCGCCGAAGCCCAGCTGCCAAACGCCCAGAGCAAGCGGGTCGACATCTTCGACAAAGCGCTTCGCCACAATGATGTGGCCGGCATAGACAAAAGCGGAGAGCAGCATGATGATCGCGCCGGGATTCAGGCTGGTGAAGTCGGCGCCCGAGAGCAGCAACATACCGCAGGTGACGATGGCGGTGCCGACAAGCACTTTGCGCTCGGGGGCGCGGCGCAGCAGGGCGGCATTGGCAAACGGCACGATCACGACCGTCAGGCTCTGCAAAAAGCCGGCGGTGGAGGCGGAGGTGAGGCTAGAGCCCAGGCACATGCAGGTGAGCTCGGTTGCCATAATGGCGCCGATGATGGCGGCACGGACCATAAGGTCGCGGTTGATGCGCAACGCGTGCTTGTGGAAGAGCAACAGGCAGACCACAAAGGCGATGATGCAGCGTAGCGCGACGATGCTCGTGGCGTTCATGCTGTCCATGCCGATTTTCATGAGGGGATACGAAAAGCCCCATGCGACGGGAACGGAAAATGAGAGCGCGATTGCTTTTTTGCGATCCATGGGACTCCTTTTGTTACAGAACGGTTTCGCAAAAAGGATTCTGCTCCCAGAATTGGATGTAGTAAAGCGAATGTATCTTCAGTATGATTAAGAAACGCTAAAGTTGGTGCGAAAAGCGCTGGCAAAACGTTTTACGGCCGCATTGATGTGGAGGCACGATGGCATCGCGGTATCAGATTGTTTGTATGGTGGTCGATCGCGGCAGCCTTAAAGGCGCAGCGGACGAGCTGGGCTATACGCAAAGTGCGGTGAGCCAGGCCGTCAAGGCACTCGAGCGCGAGCTGGGTACCACGCTTATCGAGCGCGGAAAGCAGGGCGTTTCGCTTACGCGCGACGGTAAACAATATCTGCCGTACCTGCGCCAGATTGTGACCGCCGAGGCCGAGCTCGAGTGCAAGCGCCAGGAGCTGCTGGGGCTTTCGTCGACCGATATTCGCATTGCGACGTTTACCAACGTGAGTCGAACCGTGTTGCCGCGCGTGATCCGCGACTTTGGGGCCCTGCATCCGGGCGTGCACTTTACCCTCAAGCAGGGCGATTACACGCGCAACGCCCAGTGGGTGCACGATGGCGTGGTTGACTTTTGTTTTACGGCGCGCGGATTTACCGCTGGGCTCGAGAAGCGCGTGGTCTATCACGACGAGTTGGTGGCATTGTTGCCGGCCGCGCATCCGCTGACGGCAAAGGAAAAGGTGACACTCGCCGACCTGGCGTCCGAGCCGTTTGTGCTGCTGGATGAGGGCGAACAGAGTCTGGTGCTCGATGCATTCGCGGCGCATGGCCTGTCGCCGCACGTGACGAGCGAGGTCACCGACGACTACACCATCATGGCGATGGTGGAGGAGGGCCTAGGCGTGAGTATGCTCTACCATCGTACTGTGGAGGGCATGCGTGCCGATATTCGCGTACGTCCCATCGTGCACGCCCCCTCGCGCGACGTAGTGGCGGCCTGGCGCAGCTGGGACACCATGCCTATCGCCACGAGGCGCTTTATCGACTATATGAGCTCGCATATTGTCAATTAATGACTGGCGTGGCGTTGAGTGCGGTGTTTAGCGGGCTGTCGCTTTGGCTTGGGTGGCGCGATAGGTGCGTGCCGGGTGGCAAAGTAGTACCGCTACGACCATAAAGAACGCCGTGGTGCCCAGGCTGATGGGGTAGACCATCATGATGTTCGCAAAGGTGCGGAAGTGTGGGAACACGCAGAACACCCAATAGAAGCGGATGCCGCAGACGCAGATCATGGTGATGAGGGCGGGTGTGAGCGAGATACCAAAGCCGCGCAGGTAGCCTGACATGTTTTCGTAGAACATGCTAAAGGCGTACGCCGGGAAGATCGAGCACACGCGGATATAGCCGATCGAGACGATGTTGGGATCGCTGTTGAACAGCGACAAGATCTCACGCCCCAGGCCGACAATAACGATAATTGTGGTGAGCGCGACGATACCGCCTTCGACCAGGCAGACCTTGAGCGTTTTGGTGCAGCGGTCGATCTGGCGGGCACCGTGGTTTTGTCCCACAAAGGTGGTGCAAGCCTGGCTAAAGCTGTTGAGCAGGTTGTAGCACACGTACTCCAGGCTCATAGCGGCGCTCGAGGCTGCCATGACCTCGGTGCCCAGGCTGTTGATGGCAGACTGGATGATGATGTTGGCGACGGCAAAGACGGCGCTTTGGATGCCGGCGGGCAGGCCGATCTTGACGATGCGCTTGAGGGCGACGGGGTCGATAGCCAGGTCGCGCGGGGTGACGCGGACGACGGAGTCGGTCTTGAGTAGGCGGATAAAGAGCGTAGCGGCGCTGACGGTGTAAGCGATGGCGGTGGCGATAGCGACGCCCGCGACGCCCCAGTGGAGTACGGGGACAAAGATGAGGTCCAGGCCAATGTTGAGGACGGTGGACACGGCAAGCGCCTGTAGCGGCATGCGGGTGATGCCGACGGAGCGGAAGATTGCGGCTTCAAAGTTGTAAAGCAAGATTGAGGGCATGCTGAGCAAAAAGACGCGTAGGTAGAGCGAAGCGAGCGGCATGGTCTCGGCGGGAACGTTGAGCGCGGCGAGCATGGGCTCGGCAAAGATCTCGCCCAGCGCGATGACGACAAAGCCTACAAGCGCCATCAAAATCGAGGTGTGGACGGCGCGTTTGACCATGTTCTGATCATTGCGGCCGATAGCGTTGGCGATGACCACGTTGGAGCCAAGCGACATGCCAATAAACAGGTTGAGCATAAGACTGGTAAGCGGGACATTGGAGCCGACCGCCGCCATGGCGAGGGTTCCCTGGTCGCCCGAGAAGTTACCGATGATGACCGTGGCGATGAGGTTCGACAGCTGCTCCAAGATGCTCGTGGCGGCCACGGGGAAGGCGAACAGGGGAATATTGCGCCACAGCGAGCCGGTGGTCATGTCAATGTGCTTAGATACGGTGTCAGCCATACGCTCTCAATCTCTAATATGTTCTTTCGTGCTTATTTGCGCAGATGATGATACTCCTAATGCAACCAGTCGGCACTTAGGGACGTTCCTTTTCTGTCGGCAGCTGGGGGACACTCCTTGTCTCTTCTATGACGAGGTTGAGAAGGCGTGAGACAATGGTGGGCGTTGTGTTGTTCGCGCTAAGGAGTTGCCATGTTGTTGTGTCCTGTTTGCCATGAACCGTTGGTGGATGACGAACGCGGTGCTGCATGCGCGGGCGGACACCGGTTTGACCGTGCGCGCGAGGGCTATCTATATCTGCTGCGCTCGTCCAAGAGCGGCGACTCCATGGGCGATCCCAAGTCGCAGGCGCGCAGTCGTCGTGATTTTCTGAACCGTGGATACTACGCGCCGTTGCGCGATGCGATGGTTGAGCTGGTGCGCAAGCAGGTGTCTGGGCGTGCCACGTCTACGGATGGTTCCATGACGCTGCTCGATATTTGCTGCGGTGAGGGCTATTACACGAGTGCCCTGGGTGCGGTGCCGGGCGTGGACGCTTACGGGTTCGACTTGGGCAAAGAGATGGTGCGCCTGGCCGCCAAGCGCGGCGATGCGACCTATTTCGTGGCCAACATGAAGGATATTCCCGTGGCCGATGGCGCCTTCGATATGGTGACCGAGCTTTTTGCCCCCTTTAACGAGCGCGAGTTTGCCCGCGTGCTGGCGCCAGGGGGCTCGCTCTACACCGTGGTGCCGGGTGCCCGTCATCTCTTTGGGCTTAAGGAGGTGCTCTACGATACGCCGTACCTTAACGACGAGAAGCTGCCGCAGACCACCGAGCTCGAGTTGGTCGGAACGCAGCGGGTATCTGCGAATATTACGCTTCAGACCCAGGCCGATATTGAGGCGGTGTTCCAGATGACGCCGTACTACTACCGCACGCGCCCTGCCGACAAAGAGCGCCTGGCAAACCTGGACACGCTCCAAACCGATATCGACTTCATCATCGCCGAGTACCGCCACAGCTAACAACCTGCCAAAAAAGGGACAGGTTTATTTTGGTAGGTTTTATCTAGGCAAACGTAAAGGGCCGACCGCGGAGATGCGCGATCGGCCCTTTTTAGCTGCTTGATAGCAGGGGTTATGGGAGACGGGTGCCTACAGGCGGTCCTTGTTCTCGGCCTTAACGGCGTGCGCCTGCTGAACAAAGAACAGGTCGTACACCACGAGGACAAAGGCGCCGATGTTGACGGCGCTGCCGCCGAGCGCGGGAAGCGTGAGCACCGCCTTGGCAAGCGTGGCGACCGCGGCAACAATACCGAGCTTAAACGCGCCGTCTACCTGAGAAGGTTTGTTGGCACCCTTGATGCCCGCAACGCCGGCGGCCAGATCGACAACGCCCTTGGCGATAATCACGGCCGCGGCGAGCATGGCGTTCGATCCGTAGGTGGACTCGAGTTTGCCGGTCGCGATGCCGGCGATTCCCATGATGAGACTGGCGATGCCCAGAACAAAATAAATCAGGGCAAGGATTTTGAGTGTCTTGCGAGCGGCGCTCATAGCTGGTCCTTTCGATGCGGGCGCGGAGAATCTGTCGCACCCAGGTTGCGGCACATATCGTGAAGCACATTGTAGTTCAACGGGGCGATGCATGCGTTTGAAAGCGTTTCTTACCTGCACGGTCCAACCTTTCAAAAAGGAAAGCTGGGCGTAAGTCAAATCGATGGCAGCTCATGTACGGCGCTGCGATGATGAAGGCGTAACAAGGAGTTGGTCTAAGGAGGAGCCATGATGTACGGAACAGGGCAAGTGCGCGAGCCGCGGTCGTTGGGAAGGCGCATGAGCGATTCCGTGATCGCTGCCGTATGCACGGGATTGATGGCGGTGCTTTGCATTGGGATGCTGTGGGCCATGTCGCATGTGGGACAATAGCGGACGGTTGAGTGCCGACAGGGGCGGCGCTCACGTATTCATTTTGCTTGTGAAGGAGTGTCCATGGGCGTCATCGATCCCTTTTCTGTTGCTCGGGCCGCGGGGCTTGAGCTGATCGGGAAGCCCGAGGGCCTCACGCTCACCGACGGCGCGATGGAGCTGCGTGCCGATTTTACCCGCATGCTTCCGCGGCTCAAGCAGGGCCGTCTGCAGCAAGAGCTGTTGGTGAAGGCTGCGCGCGCAAAAGGTATCGAGAGCCCATGGGCGATTGATGCCACGGCAGGCTTTGGCGAGGATTCGCTGCTGCTGGCGGCCGCGGGCTTTACCGTAGATCTGTATGAACAGGATTGCGTGATCGCGGCGCTCCTCAAGGATGCCTTGGATCGCGCGGCAGATGATCCGGCGCTTGCGACAGCCGTGGCGCGCATGCGCTTACATGCGGGCGAGGACAGCATTGCCGGCCTTCGCCATACAGCTGAGCTGATCGGGCAGAGCGAGCTCACCGCTCCCGACGTGGTGTATCTGGACCCCATGTTTCCCGGGCGCACCAAGAGCGCGGCGGTTAAAAAGAAGTTCCAACTCTTGCATCATCTGGAACAGCCGTGCGCCGATGAGGAGACGCTGGTCGAAGCTGCGCTTGCGGTGCATCCGCGTAAGGTGGTTATCAAGCGGCCGGTGAAGGGGCCGTTGCTTGCCGGCGTTAAGCCGAGCTATCAACTTGCGGGCAAGGCAGTTCGTTACGATGTTTTAGTGCCGCCGCGCCCGTAACTTGCGTGCGATTACCGGCGCTCCGTCAGTGCCGTGCCGATGTGGGGCCTATTTCCAAGGGTGCGACGTCAGGTGCCAGCCGCCGCAGTATTCGCATTTGTAGCAGGCTAAGCCGCGCCGCCCGCGGTTTTCGCAGTCGGCCATAACTGCCTCGGCCTCGGCGCGCGTGTCGTAACGGTTTTTGCGCTCGCACGACTTGTAGCGCCAGGCTTCATTGCGCTCGGCGTTCAGGGCGTCGCGGCGCTCGTCTTCGCGCGCAAACAGGTCGCTCATATCGCCGCCGGTGGCAGCGCCCAAAAACTCGCTTTTGGCCTTTGACCAGGCGGCTCGCTTTTTGCTTCCCATCTGCTTCGCGCCCCTCTTCAAACGCTGGTATCATTGCTCAATCAAAGTGATACCAATAAACGTGAGGCCGCCGCGTGATGATCAGAAAAACCCTCGATACCGACATTCCCGCCGTCATGGCTATCTACGACGCTGCCCGCGCCTTTATGCGCGCGCATGGCAACGCCACGCAGTGGCCCGAGGGCACGCCTTCTGCCGAGCAGCTGGCTGCCGATATCGCCGCCGGTGGCAGCTATGTGTGCGAAGTCGACGGTCGCGTGGTGGCGACGTTTGCCTTTTTACCGGGCCCGGACGAGTGCTATGACGTAATTGAGGACGGGCAATGGCGCAGTGACACTCCGTATGCTGTGCTGCACCGTGTGGCGTCCGACGGCACCGCGCACGGTATCGCGGCTGCGATGTTTGCCTTTGCCAAAGAGCGTGCCGATCACCTGCGTATCGACACGCATCAGGACAACCTGCCCATGCAGGGTGCCATCATAAAGGCCGGCTTTGAGCGCGCTGGTATCGTCTATGTGTCCGACGGCACGGCGCGTGTCGCGTTCGATTGGCTGCGCGAGGCGTAAAAGCTGGGCCTTACGGCAACAATTCACTCGAACGACAAATGGCCCCAAACGGGGCCAAATTTAGTTGATTGCGGCGCCTGGGGTGCTTGCCGTGTGGTTGATAATGCTGTGCCTACGCGACTATTCCCTGGGCAGCTCGCTTCCGCAGTGGCAACACTTGGTCGCGCCTTCGTGCACCTCTTCCAGACAATACGGGCAGACGGGCGCCGGTGCGGCTTCCTCGGTGGTGGCACCGGCGAGCCTGTCGCCAATCTCCTGCGCCTTGTTGAAGGCCTTGACGATGGCAAAGACGATCGCCGCCACAATCAAAAAGTTGATGCATGCACCGATAAAGGCGCCAAAGTCGATATTGGTTCCCGGCACCACCAGCCCCGAGATCTCGGTGGCGCTGCCGCCGGCAATCACGGAGATAAGCGGGTTGATGATGTTGTCGGTAAGCGAGGTCACGATGGCAGTGAATGCGCCGCCGATAATCACGCCGACGGCCATGTCTATCACGTTGCCGCGATTAATGAATTCCTTGAACTCGTTGAGCAATGCCTTCATGGTGACTCCTCGCTGTTGTGAGGCTCGCGTTGTTACTGCCCCAGATGAACCCGGGCAGACAAAAAGGGGAGGTGCCGGCTTTCGCAAGGCGCGAACCTACGAAAATCGCCGCGCGGCAACGCGGGGCGATGAGCTCGGTCGGGGGATAGGGCCCGCTTCGCCCGCCGGCCCGTAAATTGTATCATCCAGTGTGGAGCGTGAACGCCCGTTGCCGCGTGCGATGGGCTTGTAATAAGAGGAGGGCCATGTCGAAGCAAGCGGTCGTTGGAATCTTGGCGCATGTCGATGCCGGCAAGACCACGTTGGCCGAGGCCATGCTGTTTAACGCGGGCCGCATTCGCAAGCGCGGCCGCGTGGACGATGGCGATTCGCACCTGGATACGAACGAGATCGAGCGCGAGCGTGGCATCACGATCTTCTCGTCGCAGGCTGTGCTCGACCATGGTGACACCCACGTTATGCTCGTGGACGCTCCCGGCCATGTCGATTTTTCTGCCGAGGCGGAGCGCACACTGCGTGCCCTGGACTACGCGATTCTGGTGGTAGGCGCCAACGATGGCGTACAGGGGCACACCGAAACCCTGTGGCGCCTGCTTGCGCGCTATGACATCCCGACGTTCATCTTCATCAACAAGATCGATTTGGAGAATCCCGGCCGCGATGTTTTGCTGGCACAGCTTGGGCAGCGTCTTTCCGAGGGCTGCCTGGATGCCAACGAACTGCTGGCGGGCGGCACCGTTCAGGAGGATGCTGCTGCGTTAGACGAGGCGGCGCTCGAGGAGTTTCTTGAGGCGGGTGAGCTTTCCTCCGCGACGCTGTCGCGCATGGTTGCTGAGCGCAAGCTCTTTCCCTGCTTTGCCGGCTCGGCGCTCAAGGACCAAGGTGTGGACGAGCTGTTGGATGGTATATGCGCGCTGATGCGCGAACAGGCGTGGCTCCCGGAGTTTGCCGCCCGCGTCTATCGCGTCAGCCGCGGGGACCGCGGCGAGCGCTTGGCATGGGTTATGGTGACCGGCGGCACGCTGCATGCCAAACAGGTGATTAACGGACGTTCCGGTGCCGAGGCATGGGAGCAGAAGGTCGATCAGGTACGCATCTATAACGGCGATAAGTATGAGCTTGCCCAAGAAGTTGCTGCTGGCGGCATTTGTGCCGTGACGGGTCTTGCGCACGTTCGCTCGGGGGACGCCCTGGGCGCGGAGCCCGCGGGCGATGCGCCCGTCATTGCGCCGGTCCTCACCTATACGGTGCTGCCGGGCGAACACGACGTCCATACGGTGTTCAAAGCGTTGGCTGAGCTGGCGGATGAAGACCCCATGCTCGGCGTAAGCTGGAATACGCATCTTGAGCAGATTCATTTGCAGTTGATGGGCGCCGTGCAGCTCGAGGTCGTGCAGCGGGTGTTGGCCGATCGCTTTGGCCTTTCGGTTTCGTTTGAGTCTGGCGGCATCCTCTATAAGGAGACTATTTCGCAGCCGGTCGAGGGCGTGGGTCACTTTGAGCCACTGCGTCACTATGCTGAGGTGCATCTACGTCTGGAGCCGTTGCCGGCGGGCTCGGGCGTGCAGTTTGGCACCGTGGCCTCGACCGACGAGTTCGATCTTAACTGGCAGCGTTTGGCACTCACCAACGCCATGGAGCGCGATCACCTGGGCGTGCTGACCGGCTCTCCCATCACCGATATTCGCATTACGCTCACGGGCGGTCGTGCGCATGCCAAGCACACCGAGGGCGGCGATTTTCGTCAGGCAACGTACCGCGCGATTCGCCAGGGCTTGATGCAGGCGCGTGAGGCCGGCGCGGCGGTGCTGTTGGAGCCGTGGTATCGCTTTGAGCTCGAGGTACCGGGGGAGTGCGTGGGTCGGGCGCTCTCGGATGCCACGCGCATGGGTGCCGAGTACGAGCCGCCGACGATGGCAGGAGACCGGGCGAAGCTTGTGGGTCGCGTGCCGGCATCTGAGGTGCAGGATTACGCGCTGGAGGTGGCTGCCTACACGAGCGGTCGCGGTCATCTATACCTGGAGTTCGCCGGCTATGCGGCTTGCCATGATGCCGAGCGCGTAATCGAGACGGCCGCCTATGGGCCCGAGGCCGATCTGCCCAACACGCCCGATTCGGTCTTTTGCTCTCACGGCGCCGGTTACACGGTCAAATGGTACGACGTACCCGCCGCGGCGCACGTAAAGATCGATCCCGCCACCTTCCGCCCCTGGCGAGCAGCAGACGCCGAGTTTTTCGGCCACATGTGACAAAGGGACAGCTCCTTTGTCATATGCTATTGGTATAACTCGGTATAAGTTGGTATAACTATTGCCAGGGTTTGCCAATCCGAGGAGGCCGACATGAATCCAAATCCCTTTAAGCCCACGGCTGGCAAGCGGCCTCCGATACTCATCGGCCGCGAGTCGGTCATCGAAGATTTCGAGGAAGGGCTCGATAACGGCGCCGGAGCGCCGGGTAGGCTCATGCTCATTACGGGAAACCGCGGCTGCGGCAAGACGGTTCTCCTACGGGAGCTGCAACGTCTAGCCAATGAGCGCGGATGGGCGGTTGTCTCCGATTCCGCTTCGCTTGGCTTATGCGACCGCTTGGCCGACGCGCTTCGCTCGAATAAACCCGTTGTGACGTCAATGGAGTTCGGTCCGTCGTTTGGCCGGATGTCGGTCGAGGCGGCGCGGGCAAAGGGCGAGACGTTGCGAGGGCTGGTCAACGAGCGCCTCAAGAGGCTCGGTCCAGGCAAGGGCATACTGTTTGCGATTGATGAGGCGCAATCGGCGTCTATCGAGGAACTGGCGGCTCTTGCCGTTCTCTATCAGCAGGTGCTCGGAGACCAGGATGCCACGGGCTTGCCCGATAGCGACCAGCGCGGTCTTGCGCTGGCGTTCGCCGGCTTG
Organism: Coriobacteriaceae bacterium; assembly: GCA_025992755.1. Lineage (GTDB taxonomy): Bacteria > Actinomycetota > Coriobacteriia > Coriobacteriales > Coriobacteriaceae > Collinsella. The sequence goes on along the minus strand of DAJPGF010000001.1, from coordinate 1,614,271 downwards.
CCCAGTATGGTTGACGATCTGCTCGAAGAGCCGAGCGTGACGTTTTTGCGGCGTGCCCAGCAGCGTACGTTGGGGGCGATATCTTTGCCCAAGGTGCGCGATTCGTATATCCAGACGGTCAAAGACGCTGGTCTTTACGTTGACGCGGAGACGGCGGACCTTGCGGCGCGCAAGAGCATGGGGCATCCCTACATGGTTCAGCTGGTGGGATATTACATGTGGCGGTCTGCTGTCCGGCGTGGCTCGCAGGTCATCGAAAGGCGCGATGTCGAGGATGGCCATGCGGATGCCGTCTCCGAGTTCTACGAAGCGGTTGACGCGCCTCTGTATTACGGGCTGCGCAGTCCACAGCGCCTCTTTATCGAGGCCATGGCTGCTGACGAGGGTGAGCCGACGCGCATGGCGGATATCATTGAGCGCTGCGACCGTACTCAGAGTTGGGCGAGTAAATATCGCGCAAGTCTGATTCGCGAGCGCGTCATCGAGGCTGCCGGATACGGTCTCGTCCGGTTTACCGTGCCCATGCTGGGCGAGTACATCAGCGATCGAGTTTTATGGCATGAGTAGGGTGATAAAGGTGACGGAACAGAAGATGAGCCCGCAGGCTATCGAGGTGCGTGGCGCGCGTGTCCATAACCTTAAGGACATCGATATTGATATCCCGCTGGGAAAGCTCGTGGGTATTGCCGGCGTGTCGGGTTCGGGCAAGAGTTCGCTGGCACTGGGGGTTCTTTATGCCGAGGGCTCGCGTCGCTACTTGGAAGCACTTAGCACCTATACTCGACGTCGCCTGACGCAGGCCGAACACGCCCAGGTGGACGAGGTACTGCACGTGCCGGCGGCGCTCGCGCTGCACCAGCGTCCGAGCGTGCCGGGCGTGCGCTCCACCTTTGGCACCATGACCGAGCTCAACAACAGCCTGCGTCTGCTCTTTAGCCGTTGCGCCCATCACGTGTGCCCGCATTGCGGGGCGCGTGTGGAGCCAAGCCTCAACGTAGCGGCTGGCCTGTCGCTCACGTGTCCGACGTGCGGCCGCGAGTTCTACGCTCCGAGCGCCGAGGACCTTGCCTTTAACAGTGGCGGTGCATGCCCCACCTGTGGCGGCACCGGTGTCATGCGCGAGGTGGACGAGGCGAGCCTGGTGCCCGACGAGTCAAAGACCATCAACGAAGGTGCGGTCCTTCCCTGGGGCACGCTCATGTGGGATCTGATGAAGCAGGTGGCAGGCGAGATGGGCGTGCGTACCGACGTGCCGTTTAACCAGCTCACGCCTCAAGAGCGCGACATCGTGTTTCATGGTCCGGCGGTTAAAAAGCACATTCTCTACGTTCCCAAAAACGGCGAGGGCGCCACGCCGCTCGACTTTACCTATTACAACGCCGTCTATACCGTTGAGAATGCGCTCGCCAAGGTTAAGGACGATAAGGGGCTTAAGCGTGTAGCTCGCTTTTTGTGCGAGAGGCCATGCCGTGACTGTGGTGGCACGCGTCTCTCCGAGGCTGCGCGCCAGCCCCAGGTGCGCGGTATCAATCTGGCGCAGGCGGCGGCCATGACGCTGGGTGAGGCGATTGAGTGGGTGCGCGGGGTGCCTGCATCCTTGCCGCCCGAGATGCGGCCCATGGCGACGGATATCTGCGATTCGTTTTTGAGCGCGGCCCGTCGTCTGGTCGACCTGGGTCTCGATTACCTTTCACTCGATCGCGCCGGTGCCACGCTCTCCACGGGTGAGCGCCAGCGCGTACAGCTTGCTCGCGTGGTGCGCAACCGATCGACGGGCGTGCTGTATGTGCTGGACGAGCCCTCAATTGGCCTGCATCCTGCCAATGTCGACGGCCTGGTGGGTGTGATGCGCGACCTGGTGGGCGACGGCAACACCGTGGTTGTTGTCGACCACGATACGCGCGTACTGGCGGAGGCTGATTATCTGGTCGAGATGGGCCCCGTTGCCGGAGCAGGCGGCGGCAGTGTAATCGCCGTTGGTACGGTAGACGAGGTCGAGCAATCGCAGGGCAGCCGTATCGCGCCGTTTTTGCGCGCCGAGCCCAAGCGCTTGCGTCCGCAGGTGACTGACGACGAAATGTTCGACCAGGGACATATCCGCATGGCAACCGATGCCATCCATACCGTCAAGCCGCTCGAGGTTGATATCCCGCGCGGCCGCCTTGTCACGGTAACGGGCGTTTCGGGTTCGGGCAAGACGACGCTCGTGCTCGAGACGCTCATTCCTGCACTTAAGGCGCAGGCAGCTGGCGAGCGCTTGCCGGGGCACGTGCGTTGGGTCGATGCCGAGGGCATTGCCCGCGCAAACCTGATTGACGCTACGCCCGTCGGCGCCAACGTGCGCTCGACGGTAGCGACTTATGCCGACATCCATGATGAGCTGCGCCGCGCCTTCGCCCGTACGCCCGAGGCCAAGGCAGCCGGCTACAAGGCGGGCGCCTTTAGCTACAACACCGGCGCCTTGCGCTGCCCTACGTGTGACGGCACGGGCTCGATATCGCTCGACGTGCAGTTTTTGCCCGACGTCGAGATCGTCTGTCCGGCATGCCGTGGTTCGCGCTACGCCGAGGCAGCATCGCATATCCATCGCGAGAGCAAGGACGGGAGCTTGCTTACGTTGCCGCAGCTCATGGACATGAGTGTGGACGAGGCCCTCGACGCTACGGTGGGGCTCAAGAAAGTTCAGGCGCGCTTGCAGACCTTGCACGACCTGGGCTTGGGTTATCTCACGCTCGGTGAGCCTACGCCGGCGCTTTCGGGCGGCGAGGCGCAGCGCCTTAAGCTCGCGAGCGAGATGGGCCGCGTGCAGGATGATGCCGTATTCGTATTCGACGAGCCCACGATCGGCCTGCATCCGCTCGATGTTCAGGTGTTGCTGAGTGTGTTCGACGGCCTTGTTGCCAAGGGCGCCACGGTTATCGTGATCGAGCACGATCTCGACCTTATCCGCAATGCCGATTACGTGATCGACATGGGCCCGGGCGGTGGCGATGCGGGCGGGCAAATCGTCTTCGCCGGCACGCCGAGCGACATCGCGGCCTGCCCCGCAAGCATCACCGGCCGCTATCTATAGACAATGAGGCAAAGGGACAGCCTCTTTGCCTCATTGATGCCTATTTCACGCATTGAGCCGCGAGATAGTCGCGGAAGAATGGCAATTCAAATGCGACGAGCCCTCGGCCTCGTTCCCCGATGATGCCGGCATCTATCATGCGGCGTCGGTAGCGGGAGACCTGCTGCGGCGAACGCTTAAGGCGCTCGACGAGGTCAGCGGTGGTGGACTCTTCCTCGTCATCGAGCATGGCGATGAGGAATCGCTTGTCCTCTGCCGTGAGTTCCCGATAGGTTGCCGCGAGGATTCGGTCGTCCATCTCGTCGCGCGCGATTTTGATTCCCAGGTCAAAGTCGCGTGACGAGATTTCCTTCGAATCGCTTGTGAGATCCCAGGCACGGTAGCCTACGAGTTGCAATAGGAAGGGAAAACCAGAGATCGAGCGAACGGCTCTATCGATTCCCTCAGCATCTGCCAGGCGATCGTTTTCCTGGATCGTGCGAATCAAGGCCTCGCGTACGTCATAGTCGGCAATGCGACCCAGATGATATTGTTGAGCGCGGCGAAGGAACGAGACTGTCTTGTGGTTCAACAACGTCGATACGTTGTTGGGAAGTCCCGCCATGAGCAGGGCGACGCGTTTCCCATCGGTCACAAAGTGCTGATACGTCGCTGCGAGCTGAATCATCTCGTCGAGTGTCGGGTCCACCTCGTCAACCGTGACGAGCAGACCGGTACCGGCCCCGTTGAGCTGGTCGATGATATCGCTCATGCGATAACGCCAGGTTGAGGCATCGTGAACGCGATTGACCTCAATGCTGCCGAGCGGTGCAATTCCAAGCCCAGTGACTTCGAAGTTGTTAGACGGGTCGATGAGATGGCCTGCAGCACGTTTCGCCCCGAACTCGATTTCCTCAAGCATTCCCGAGAGCGCGGTCGTCTTTACGGCTATCCAGCCGTGGGATTCCGCCCTTGTCGCGAGCGACGACATGAGAGCGGTTTTACCGGTTCCGCGCGCGCCTGAGAAGATCGAAGTCAATTCCGGACGCCTGCGCTGGCTCAAGAAGGCACGGTCCAAATCCCGAATAATCTGTTGTCTGCCAGCGAGATGGGCAGGAACCTCACCAAAACTGGGGGTAAACGGGTTCTCGAGATATTCCACAAGGCTCTCCTTTCACACCGCCGTTTAACTTCATTTTATTTTAGTTAATTTCAGTTAAAAGTGATTATTTTCAGTTCAAAGCATCTGGTTGGCATCGCGCGTTATCGAAGTGATGCTTGAATAACTTACGTTGGAGCTCGAAAATGGGTTCAACCCATTCGCGAAATTTGCACGCCCTATTGTGAGTGGGCTCTCAAATGAGCTGATGCCGCCATCGTGCGGCTGATAGGGGCAATCATGAAAAACAGAATCTATGGGTATGCTCGAGTTTCGTCAGCAGATCAGAACCTGGATCGCCAGCTGGATGCGCTGGAGCGGTTTCCGGTCCAAACGAATTTGATCTACGCTGACAAAGCGAGCGGAAAGGACTTCAGGCGCCCTCAGTATCAGCGTCTTCTTCGTCGTCTGCGCGAAGGGGACGTTCTGGTGATTAAGAGTATCGACCGATTAGGTCGCGACTACCGGGAGGTTCTCGATGAATGGCGTCGCCTAACGACGGACAAACACGTTGCCATCGTGGTGCTCGATATGCCATTGCTTGATACACGCGAACAACCCAATGGAATTACGGGGACTTTTATTGCCGATCTAGTGCTTCAGGTTTTGAGCTACGTGGCTCAGGTAGAGCGCGAAAACATAAAGCAAAGACAAGCTGAAGGTATTGCTTCGGCGCGATCACGCGGCATTCGATTTGGACGCCCAATGATCGAGCGTCCAGAAAACTATCGCTCAGTTGTCCAATCATTTAAAGGAGGTGGGGTGACAAGGCGGGATGCTGCCGCACTATTGGGCGTTAGTCCGTCGACGTTTGATCGTTGGAGACGGGCGGATTCAACTATTGTTGACCGCCCGCCGTTTAATCGTTCGCTTTAACTAGACAATTTGATGAGGGTAGTATTCTTACGCGGGCCCGCTCCTTCCCTCAGCATTTATCCAGTTCACGCCCTTAAGCCAAATAGTGCCACCGCGTTGTCAATTCGTCTGCTTTTTGACGAGGGGCTATGAGTTGCAACGTCAATCGAAGGGAAATGGTCATGAAACGAAATATTACTAAAAAGATGCCCATGATGGGTTTGCTTGTTCTACTCATCTGTTCTCTGGGGTTCATTTCGGCCTGTTCACAGAATGCTGCAAACACTGCAAAGTCTAAATATGTCGACGACAAGGCGATGAATATTATTGCTGCCGGGTTTGAGAGAAGGTCCGATGTCATTGAATCTAATGCAAACGATGATGATCCTCATTCAACCGAGAATATCCAGGAAGCTATTGAGGCCGAAATCAAGAACGACAAGGAACTCAAGAACGCTAGGTTTAAGGATTCTAAGATGCAACAGGACGTAATCACGTATCTGAATTTGCTTGATGACCAGCTTAAGGTGACCGAGGACTACTCGCAATCGTCTGCGGATTATTACGAAGAGTGGAATAAAGTCTACGATAAACGGTCTGCGCAGCTCAAGAAGCTTGTTGATAATTACGGGCTGGAAGTAGGGGAAAAATATAAGGATGATTTCAACGACTTAATTAAGAATGGAAAGTCCGTAGCAGAGAAGACCCGCTATGAGGATGCCATCAACAGTTTGATTCAGGGAGCAAATTTCGAAAAATCGGATGACGGTTACGGTCTGTATACGTATACGGCGGTAGTTGAGAACACTTCTGGTATATCGTTCTCTAACGTCAGCCTGACACTTGCTCTCTATGATGCAGATGACATCAAAGCGGAGGAGACCTATGCGGACACTTCTTCGTGGGCGCCGGGTGAGAAAGTCAAGTTCGAGGCAATGTCCGATGTTGACGCTGCGCGCGTTGTCGCATCTGTTTCCAGCTACGATGTAAATAAATAAGTTCTGCACGGAAGGGGCGGGTTAATCGGCAATGAATGGTTGACCTGCCCGTTTTATGCCAATTATTGAACAACAAGTGCTGCGAACGAATGTGTATTATTTCGGATTGCAAACAACTGCCCTCGTCTAAAGACATGCTGAAAACGACAATTAAGGCATGAGGTATAACCCACGGCAGTTTCTTAAATAACAGGGATTTTGAAAGGAATAGGGGATGGATGAGATGGAGGAAGGCATGGGGGCGCTGAAAGCGAAACTCGGGAGAATTCTGACGAAACCCAAGGTATTCATCGCGGGCTTGGCGCTTGGCGGGCTGATTGTAGCTGTACTTTTTATTAGCATCTTTAATAACGGCAAAGCTGCGGGTGCAAAAGAAGCGACCCCCAATACGCTCTCCCCGTCGGTCGTGTTTGAACGTATCGCTTCCCAGAATGAGATGGTTTCTGCATCACAGAACTATACGATTGTCGATAAGGTGACAGATACCAAGAGGTTTTTCGATTGGTTTGATATCCCGTTTACAGAAAACAGTTTTTGGTATCGCTATGTTGGAACCATTAAGGCGGGCGTGAATCTCGAGACGGCAGAGATACATACAAGCAAGAAGAAGCTGACCATTACGATGGATGAGCCTTATGTAATCTCAAACACGCCGGATATGAAGAAATCGGGCGCTCTCGAGGAGCGCAACAACATCCTCAATCCCATTGAGGTCAAAGACGTCACGGCGTTTGAAGCGCAGTGCAAGGAGCGGAGTGAAAGCGAGGCCATCAAGGATGGCGACCTGCTCGAAGAGGCTCGGATGAACGCCGAAGCAAATATCCGCGCGATGTTCAACTCGGCATTTGGCGATGAATATACGGTTGATTTCGACTATCGGAAATAGGAGGTCACTATGGAGGATAAAGACGATCTAGCTGTTGTCGAAAGAGAGGAGCTACCGCGACATAAGCAGAGTTTTGATATCCGTAAGGCCGCTGCCGGGTTGGTTGATGGCGCCGGAAGCGCGATGGCGGGCGCGGTTGCAACCGTACAGAAAGTTGCCGATGGTGCAATGCGTGCTGCAACTCCGATGGTCGATGACGCCTTGGCAGCTATTGCTGATGCGGCCGATGGTGCGGCAGGTGCTGCTGCGGATATCGGTGACGCCGTCAACGATTGGGCATACCAGCAGCAGCTTAATAGATACAGGCCGGTAACCAAAGAGGTCTATCAAAGCCCTTCATTCCATTTGCCGAACATGATTCGAATTGTTGACGGAAATGAGCGTCGGGGCATCGATGTCTGTAGGGATGCTATTGGTTGGTTGGATACTGTTAAGGGCACGCAGATTTTCAATTTGTACCGCGAAGCAATTGGGGATAGCGAGCTGTCTTTCTACCCTAAACCATCTCTTTATTCCACATATTACATAGATGCTTTTGATCGGTCTCGCTTTGTTGATCTTGACTCTTATTTCGCAACCATGCAACAAGACAAGATGGCCGAGTTGAGACGGATTGCGTTCATGCTTGGCGCGAAGCGCTGCAAGTTGGAGGTGACGGAGTACGAGGAAACTCGGAGAGGCCACCAGGTTAAGGGAAATGCCAAAGCAGGAAAGAAGGGCTCGGCTCGAATCAACGGCTCTTTGAGCGATTTAACGAGAAATGAGAAGAAAATCCTGTTTACACAGGAATTCGAGGGAGACATGGTTCCACAGCGCCCTGAACTCCATTGGTATGCCCATGACTCTGACATTCTCTTGTTAATCGAAACGAGATGCGGTGGAGAGGATAAAAACAAGGCGAAGAGTTATCGGGTTGAATTGAAAAGCGAAAAGACCATGACCATGTCCGTATCGCTTGCTATGGCTATCGATGAGGCATGCAGCAAGCTGAACATAAGGGCGAATTCGAGCCTGACAAGCCAAGCTAAGCGAGAACTTCGGCAGTCGTTTGTATTTGAAGTTGAATTCTGACGTGAATTGCCAGCAGCCAAATGCGGCAAAGGGGCTGTCCCTTTGCCGCATTTGATGTCAAAACCAGCTTGTCAAGAGCTAGAGGGTTTAAAAATCTGCCATTTCTACCCCGTCCCCAAATGGCAGGTTTGTTACATTCCCGGAAAGCCTGTTTGGCGCAGGGCCTCGTAGAGGACGATGGCGGCACTGTTGGAGAGGTTGAGTGCACTGATACGGTAGTCGTCCGGATTGATGAAGTTGCCGCAGATGTCCTGTTGAAGAATGGCCTCGTGGCTGTCTTCGGTATGCCCCAGCGATTCTTCGTGGGCTTCCCAAGCCTCGGCGTTATCGAGTGAGTCGCAATCGCGCAGCATGGGGATGCGCTCGCAGCGCTCGGGCGCCGCGGCAAGCAGTGGCTCGGGAATGCCCGAGCTCTCGCTGCCAAAGACCAAGTAGTCGCCATCGCGGTAGGTACTCTGCGCATAGGTTCTGCGCGCCTTTTTGGTCAGCAGATGCAGGCGCTCGTCGGCAGGGGAGAGGCCGTTGCGCGCAAGGAAATCCTCCCAGCCGGCATAGGTCGTCACGTCCAAGTTTTGCCAGTAGCCCAGTCCGGCACGACGCACCGTCTTGTCGTCGAGCGAAAACCCCAGCGGCTCCACCAGATGCAGACGGGCGCCGGTGACCACGCAGGTACGGCCGATATTGCCTGTATTGGCCGGAATTTCGGGTGCATACAGCACGATATTGAACATGAATCTCCTTGGCTCAGAACGAAAAACCACCACGAAGGGCACCTTCGTGGTGGTTTGGCGGTTGTGTAGGCGGAAAATGCCCGCTTGGATAAACCTAGGCGCGGTGCCAGTCGGTCAGGCAGGCATCGAGGGAGGCGATGAGCGCATCCTTGTCCATGTGACGGCCGATGATGCACAGGCTCGTCATGCGGTCGCCCGTCTCGTCGTCCCAAATCTGCATGATTTCGGGGTTCTCGTCGATGATCTTCTGCTTCTCGCCCTCGGGCGCCGAGTCGACAAACAGGCCGTTTTCCATCAGGCGCATCTGGTGGCCGGCCTGCTCAAACATGTAGCACATGTCCGGATCGCCGGTCTGCCACAGCGGGCCCTTGACGCGGATGACCTCGTCGGGCCACTCCTGCTCAACAAAATCGGTGAACTTCTGCAGGTCAAACGGCTTGCGGCGCGAGTAAACAAAGGTCTCGATGTCGTACTCGAGCACCTCGGGGTCGTCGTGCTCTTCGGGATGCTCCATGGCCTCGATCCAGGCGGCGGAGTTGTAGGCGCGCATAAAGTCGAAGCGGTCGGTATCGAGCAGCTCCTCCATGGGAACCTCGCCGTTTTGAGCCTCGACGATCACGGCGTCCTTCTGCAGGCTGCGCACGATGGCCTTAAGCTCGGCGATCTGCTCAGGGCTCACGGTATCGGTCTTGTTGAGGATCAGCGTGGAACAGAACTCGATCTGCTGGATGAGCAGGCTCTCGATGTCGTCCTCGTCGATATCCTCGGCCAGCAGGTCGCGACCGCCGTTGAACTCGTCGTACATACGGGCGCAATCAACCACGGCCACGATGTTGTCGAGCGCGAGCTTGGGCTCGCCGCCCACCTTGGCCTCGTCGCAGAAGCTCGAGATGGTGTAGGCGATGGGGATAGGCTCACAAATACCCGATGCCTCGATGATGATGTAGTCGAACTTGCCCGAATCGGCGATGCCCTGCAGCTGGTTGGCAAGGTCGTCCGAAAGCGTACAGCAGATGCAGCCGTTGGTGAGCGGGATGAGGTCGTCGGTCTCGGAAAGGCCACCGTCGGCGATAAGGCTGGCGTCGACGTTGATCTCGCCGATATCGTTGACGATCACGGCGGCGCGGATGCCGCCGTCGTTGGCGAGGATGTGGTTGAGCAGCGTGGTCTTGCCGGCACCGAGGTATCCGGTAAGCATGATGATCTTCACGGGTTTGTTGGGCATGTGCCCTCCTTTGTTAGACATGGCTTACAGTTGAATCTTATGCCAAACGCCTGCTCTTATACCCACGCGCCGGCAAATAACACAAGCTACTCCCAGGCTCCCCATACATCGGGGCAATAACCAACGGTGGCCTTTTTGCCGTTGCGCACGATGGGTTCGGCCAAGACCTGCTGATTTTCGAGCAGTTTATCGAAGCGCTGGCCAGGGGTGAGGTGCTGGATGAGCGCGAGCGTCTCCTCGTCCTTGGTCTTGGGGTTGAGCAGCTTGTCGATGCCGCCGACCGCCTGCATCACGCTCGTGAGCTCGCCTTTGCTCATCTCCTTTTCCTTCAGGTCAATAAACTGCACCTTAATGCGGCGCTCCTTAAAATAGCGCTGGGCCTTCTTGGTATCGAAGGACTTCTTGGTGCCGAAGATTTGAATATTCATGTTCCGCCGTTCTACCTGATGAAGTTGGTGCGCTCGCGATCGGCTTCGGGGGCTTCGATGCCGGCGGCCTGTCCTGCCTCGATACACTGCAGGAGCCAGGCCATGTTCTTGCCGATGTTGCGCATGGTGGCCAGGCCCTCGGCGTCCTGGGCGGCTTCACCCGGCATGGCGCCAAACACGTTGTTCCAGTACGTGGAGGCGACCACGGGCATCTGGTTGATGGTGAAGTACTTGTTGAGCACGTCGAAAGTGGTCGACGTGCCGCCGCGACGGGCAACGGCAACGGCAGCGCCCGGCTTGTGTGCAAAGGCCTTGTTGCCGGCATAGAATGCGCGATCGAGTGCCGAGAGGATGCGTCCGCTGGGATGCGCATAGTAGACGGGCGAGCCAAAGACAAAACCGTCGGCCTGTTCGGCGGCAGTGATCAGCTCGTTCACCACGTCGTCGTCAAAGGTGCAGCGACCGCCAAGCTTGCCGCACTGGCCGCAACCGATGCAATCGCGAATGGGCTTGGCGCCCAGCTGAAACACCTCGGTATCAATGCCCTCGGTATGCAATTGCTCGGCGATCTCGGCGAGTGCGCGGGCGGTGTTACCGTTTACCTTGGGGCTGCCATTGACCAAAAGAACCTTCATCACAAACTCCCTCTGCTGTCGGTGACTTCTGCGGAGGATTATCGCACGAGAGGGCAGATGGCGTGGGGCGCGATGTGAAACGGCCTGTGTTTCACATCGCGCCCCACAACGCTAGTCCAGCTTGGTGCCCGGTACTTGTGGTGCCTCTTTAAGCAACGCTTTGAGCTCGTTCAAAATGGAAACGGGCTGTCGGTCAACGCTGTTCAGATGGAGCGTCGCCACACGAATGGGCGGCTGATATTCAAGCGAGCCGATGAGCACGGGAGAACCCAGGAACCGTTCGATTTCGTTTGCGAGCTCGTCGATTGCCTCGGGGCCGAGCTCATCGAAAAGCGCCACGAACATGGGTCCGGTCGAGCGAAACAGGCGACCCTTGCCGCGCGAACAATCCATGAGGCAGGCGGCGCTTTCGGCGAGCACGCGGTCGCCTGCATCGAATCCAAAGCGGGCATTGACTTCGGCGATATCGTCGACCTTAATGGCAATAAAGCCTGCCTCGCGCGCCACGCGGCGCATCTCTCCAATAGCGTTGACCAGCGCGTGGACATCGCCCAGGCCCGTTACCGAATCGGTCGTATCCGCTAGGCTTCGGTTGATGATAATGCCCACATACATGTTGGGCTCGGTATCGGTTCCATCCAAGCGGTAGCCCGTGCAGTCGCAAAGCACGTATTTTCCGGTGGCGTCCATTACGCGATACTGCATGTAGTGGAAGTGCCACGTGCCGTTTATCACCATGTCGAACTCGGCGCGTACGTTGTCGCGGTCCTCGGGATGAACGCGGGCGAGCCACATATCGACCGAGTTAAAAGGGTGCTGGGAGGGCAGGTCAAAATCGCGCACGGCGTTGACCGACCATTGCGATTCTCCCGTATCGAGGTTAAGGATGAACGGATAGCGCGTCTCGGAGCTCATAGAGATCGCTTGGAACACTCGGTCGTTACAGGGAAGCTGATCGACGATTGGGCGTTGCGGCACATCATTGTCTTTCGGTTGCTGCACACGATGCATAAGCTTATAGCGATACATCTTGCGATCGGCATCCATCGTCATCTGGCGACGTGTGTCGCCAGCAAGTGGATCGACGCGCGAGCAGCCAAAGCTAAAGCTGCCGATCATGGGCGCCTTGCCACCTGAGCTCGCCTCGATCAGTCCAGCACGTACCTGCTCCAAGCGCTGCTCGAGTTCAGTCTCGTTTGCGGAGAGCGAGATGAGCACAAACTCGTCTCCACCGATACGGAACAGCATCTCATCGTGCTCCATGGTTTCGGAGAGCGTGCGGCAGATGCTCAGAATATAGCGATTGCCTTCGGCGTGGCCAAACCTATCATTGCAATGTTTGAGATGGTCGATGTCAATATAGGCGCAGGTGAAGGGGTCGCCTTTGTGCCAGAGCTGCTCGACGTGACGGTCGAATCCGTTGCGGTTGCCCAAGTTGGTGAGCGGGTCGATATAGGCGTTGCTCTCAAGCAGCCGGCGCTCTTGTTGCAGGATGGCATGCATCTTTTTCAACTGCTCGCCAATGCCGCGCAACTCTACGGGCAGGGCGGCAACGTCAAGCTCGGCGGTCGAGACGCCATTCGCAAGTCGCTGAAGATAGACAATAATCGATTGCTCGCCCATGCGGTACGACTCGTTCATGATGGATAACCTCCTTGGGCGGAACAATGGTTTGTATCATATCCCCAATTCGGTTTGAATTGGGGATATAAGTTAGCTAATGGAGGCAAATTCCCCCTTCGGCGGTGGCGTTTTGCGCGCGAGCGTATCAGTTGTTATTGCCACCATCGAGCAATGCCTCAAAATCCTTCGCCGGCATGGGACGGTAGTAGAGGAAGCCCTGAGCGTAGCGGGCGCCCATTTGTCGTAGCATGTTTGCCTGCTCATTTGTCTCGACGCCTTCAACCACGACGGGCAGATGGAGCGACTGCGCCATCTCGAGCATCGATGACACGATCTGCGCGCTGCGGCCTTGATCGCGGTCGGTGGGCACAAAGGTGCGGTCGAGCTTGATGACGTCGACGTTGACGTTCTTGAGCATCGCGAGCGTGGACTGGCCGGTGCCAAAATCGTCCATGTAGGTCGAGAAGCCACGGGTGTGCAGATCCGCGGTCAGCTTATCTACGGCCTCGGACTCTCCGGTATAGGCGGTCTCGGTGATCTCGATGTGCATGAGTTCGGGCGGCAGGTTGTACTGGGCGGCGAGCGACCCCATATGCTCGGCGACATCGCAGGCAAGAATGTCTACGCGCGACACATTGAGGGAAATCGGAACCACGCGAAGTCCTCGATTGAGGCGCTCGCGGAGCCACATGGCGACGCCCTGCCAAACATATTTGTCGAGCGTCACTACAAAGCCGCTTTCCTCGAGTGCGGGGATAAACGTTGCGGGTGAAATGAGAGAGCCGTCCTTGTCAATCCAGCGGGTGAGTGCTTCGGCGCCAATAATCTCGCCGGTTTCCATATCGACCTGGGGCTGCAGGTAGTACGTGATGCGACCATTTGACAGCGCGTACTGGAATTCGGCCAGCGTGCGGTTGAACACGATTTCGCGCTTGTACTCCTCGGGGCAAAAAATGGCAATGCGCTCCTTAAAGTCGTTTTTTGCGCGCCGATTGGTAAACATGGCCTTTGCCTGCGCATCGATGGTGATCTCCTCATTGGAATCGATGGGGTAAACGCCCATGGACGGCCAAAAACCTACGCCGTCATCATGCCTGGCTACTGCCTCGCGAACGCGGTTGTAGATTTGATGGACGGTGATGTGCTTAAAGGGGATGAGTACGCAAAAGTCATCTTGGCCCCAGTACCCTGCGACGCCCATGCCGGCATTCTCGATGTCCTTGAGGACCGTGCCCACATCGGCAAGCAGGCGGTCGCCTTCGGCCTGTCCATACCATTCGTTAAACAGGCGCATGTGGCCCATGTCGACCGTGGCGATGCACCAGGCGCCGTTGCGCCTTGCCTCGAGAAAAGCGTTGGCGCGCCGCATAAACTCGCTGGGTCGATAGAGGCCCGTGAGCGAGTCGATACGTTCGGCGATGGCGCTTTTGCGCTCAGCCTCGGGTATGGGGAGGCTGTCGTTGGGAACAAGCCCGCCGGCCGTGCGAAGGCGACGGTCGAGTTCGCCTAAAACGGCGGTCGCCTGATGGGTTAAGTGCTCGTAAAATGCCGGGACGACAAGACAGACGGGAGTAATGGTGTCGCCCGCGATTTGCACAGGAGCGAAAACGGCCTCTTTAAGGTGGCGGGTCAGTTGCTCGAATGCCTCGTGGTCCAAATCGTTGCTGAGCACGACAAACTGGACGCTTCGTGAACGGTAGACCCGGCTCCTGCCGCGGGTGATCGACAGCATGCGGCCCGCGTATTCGGCAAGCATGTTGTCGACAGCCTCGGCCCCGTAGAGCTCGTTGAGCTTTGTCGTGCCACGAACGCGCACCGCTATAAGCCCTGTCTTGCAACGGTCAAGGCGACAGGTATCGATAGCGTTGACCAGCATGCGCTGCGTCCCGAGGCCTGTGGCGGCGTCGACGGTTTCGGCAAGTGAGTGGTTGACGAGCTCGCCGACATAGAGCGAGGGGACATTTCCGTCGCCGTCGATACGAAACCCGCGAGCACGGCAGAGGACGTAGTCGCCGGCGGCATTTCGTACGCGGTACTGCATGACGCGACGGTGTTTAACGCCGTTATAGACTTGGTCGATGTCGTCGGTAAAAGCCTCAAGATCATCGGGATGGACGCGCGTTTTCCAGTAATCGCGACAGTTGTCTATGTGCTCCGAGGGAAGGCCGAGATCGCGCGAGGCACCTTGTGACCAAAGGGTGCGATGCTTATTCAAGTTCTCGATAAAGAAATAACGGCCCTCGTTGAGCATCGAAAAGGCGTCAAAAATACGATCGCTTATTTCGAAGTCGTCGGCGTGGACTTGCGTGATATTGCGCCGATCGAGGTGCATGGCATGACGTAGCTTGTAGTCGTACATGCGATGGTCGGCATCGAGTGTCATGCGATTGGAGGCTTCGCCCAGGGCGGGGTCGGCGTATGCCACTCCGTAGCTAAACGAGTGGGGCATCTCGGAATCGTTGTTTTTGAGCAGGATCGTTCGGCAGTGTTCCAGACGTTCGGCGAGGTCGTCTTCGGTCGCAATTGTAGATAGGATGGCAAACTCGTCGCCGCCTATGCGAAACGCCGCCTCGTCCACTTTCATATACAGTTTGAGATAGAGGCTTACCTGCAAGATATAACGGTTGCCCTCGTCATGCCCAAAGACGTCGTTGCAGTGCTTAAGGTTATCGATGTCGATAAACGCCATGGTAACGGGGGTGTCCTGCTCCCAGAGCTCCTCGAGGGAACGGGCAAAGCCGCCGCGGTTGCCAAGTCCGGTAAGCTGGTCGGTAAAGGCGGTCCTAATCAGATCATCCTGACGCTCGAGAAGGTCACGGACGGTCTTTTCGAGCGTTTCGGTGTAATTGCTGACAGTATCCATGTCGTAAGCGGCTTTCTGAGGTCGGGCGGATTGCGTCGGGCGAGCTCGTTGTGCACACGCGTTGTTGTTTGGCGCTTTGCGTGTATCCAGGCCCCCGCCTTGCTGCGTTGTTGGGTTAATTTACCGGCTAATGTTCGCTGTTGATAACTGCTGAGTAGTATAAACAACAGTACAAAATTATATATGGGTGCACATGCTGTGGGCGGCTATTATTCGACAGGCGGTAGCGCGACGATGCGATGTTCGATGAAAATGCGACTGAGACGATATATGTTGACGGGTATACTTGTTCCGGTTTTAAACGCAGGAACGGAGATGGTCGCATGGCACAGCCGGATACGACGCGCACGGTGGGGCTGGCACTCGAGGGAGGCGGCTACCGCGGAATGTATACGGCGGGCGTCCTCGACGTTTGGATGGAGCATGGTTTGACCTGCGACCATATGGTGGGTGTCTCGGCGGGCGCGGCGTTTGGCTACAACTTTAAATCGCGCCAGATCGGACGCGCCATTCGCTACAACAAGGCCTATTGTGCCGACAAGCGCTATGCGGGTGTAGCAAGCTGGCTGCGGACCGGCGACATGTTCAATGCCGATTTTGCCTATCACGAGGTGCCTATCGAGCGCGATCCCATTGACTTGGAGGCGTATCGCGCCTGCCCCATGCGGTTTACGTGCGTGTGCACCGATATCGAGACGGGCAAGGCCGTCTACCACGACCTGCCCTATGGCGACGAGCGCGATATCGAGTGGATCCGGGCATCGTCGGCGATTCCTGTGGCGACGCGTCCCGTTGCTATTGACGGGCATAAGTATCTGGATGGTGGCGTGGCTGATTCCATTCCCAGTGCATGGCTGTTTGCGCAGGGGTATGACCGCAATATCGTGGTGCTCACGCAGCCGGCAGGCTTTGTGAAGCAGCCCAACAGCGTGATGCCCATGCTGCGTCGCGTGTTCCGTCACTACCCGGAGTTTGTCGCAGCGCTTGAGCATCGGCATGAGGTTTACAATGCCACGCTCGATGACCTGGCACGTCGCGAGGCTGCCGGCGAAATCTTTGTGGTGCGTCCGAGCGAATCGGTGAAAGTGCCGTCGCTGTGCCGCGAGCCCGATGAGCTCGAGCGCATCTACCAGATCGGCCGCCACGATGCGGAGGCGACCTTGCCGGCGTTGGAAGCGTATCTGGCAGAGTAGGGCAAACTGCGGTGGACTCAGCGGAAAGCGCATCCCGGAATGGAGGCCCAAACTGGGATGCGCTTTCCGCTATTGAAGATATGAGGCTGCGAATCGGCTGCTCGGCTTGAGCCTATGCCTGCTGCCAGGTGTCGACGAGCTCCTTGGCCGCGGCGTAGGGGTCATCGGCGCTGCAGACGGCGCTCACCACAAAGAAGCCGTCGACGCCGGTGGCCTTGAGCTGTGGCAGGTCGGCCGTCTTGACGCCGCCGCCCACCACGATGGGCACGGGGCTTGCCGCGTGGAGTGCGGCCAGATCCTCAAAGCTTTTGGTGATGATGGAGCCATCGGCCGCGCGTCCGCAGTCGCGCTTGGTCTCGGTCTCGTGGAGCGGGCCGATGCCCAGGTAGTCGACCAGGCTCATGTCGGCGGCCTTGACGTACTCGAGCATCTCCTCGCAGCGGGCCGAAAGACCCACGATGGCGTCGGGGCCCAGCAGCTTGCGGCAGACCTCGACGGGAATATCGCTCTGACCCACATGTACGCCGTCGACGGCAATGCCCTGCTCGCGTGCAGCAAGCACGCAGTCCAGGCGGTCGTCGATGAGCAGGGCGACCTGACCGGTCTTGCCGGCCTGTGCGATTGCCTGCGCGGCGTCGCCAGTCAGTGCAATGATCTCGCGGGCACTTGCCACCTTGGAGCGCACCTGAATGCAGGTAAAGCCGGCGTGGAGCGCCTGGGCCACCACATCGCCCACGGGGCGTCCGAGGGTGTTTTCGGGGCCGAGTACCAGATAGGCCGAGATATCAAGGTTGTCGCGGATGCTCATCGTGCTTCCTCCTGCTTCTTGATCTGTGCTTCCATACGCTCGAGCTTGCCAGTCATGGTGTCGGTAAATCCGGGCCGAATATCGGCTTTGAGCACGACTTCGGTGCGGATGCCCTTGCTCGCCAACACAAAGGTTGCGTCGCGCACGACCTGCATGACCTCGTCCCAGTCGCCCTCGATCTCGGTGAACATCGAGGTGGTGCGGTTGGGCAGGCCGCTCTCGCGAATGACGCGCACGACTTCGGCGACCTCGGCGGAGAGCTCATCGCCGGTGCCGCACGGGGCAATGGCCACGGCGACGAGCGTGTTCATGCCGGCATTGGTTGCGGGCTCGGACATAGCTTATGCCTCCTCGAGCTCGAGTCGGTTATCGGCGATGTCCTGGGCGGTTGCGCGGTAGAGCTCGTCGATAAAGGCGACCTTAAAGCTTGCCGGGGCATCGGCGACGGCGGCGGCACGCGTGCCGGCCACGTTGTAGGCGGCGGTGCCGCAGACGGCTGCCGTAAACGGGTCGGCGGCGCAGGCGTACACGGCCAGCACGCCGCCCTGCGAGCAGCCGCAGCCGGTGATCTTGGACATGAGCGGGCTGCCGCCGTGGGACTTGGCCACGGTCGTGCCGTCGGTAATCAGGTCGACTTCGCCCGAGACCACCACGGCGCCGCCGGTGTAGCGGGCAAGTGCCACGGCAGCATCGCGGGCGGCATCGACGGTATCGGTGGTATCGACACCGCGTACGCGGCTCAGATCGGCCGCCTCGCCCTCAAGACCCCACAGGCCGGCGAGCGCGATGATCTCGGAGGCGTTGCCGCGCACGATGGCGGGCTTGTACTGCTTGAGCTCGTTTACCAACTGGGTGCGCAGGCTACCGATGCCCAGGCCCACCGGATCGAGCACCCAGGGCTTGCCGGCGTCGTGTGCCGCCTTGGCCGCGCGGGGAATCGTCTGCTCGTAGATGGGGAAGAGCGTGCCCATGTTGAGATAGATGGCGCCGCCGCCGGCAACGAGCGCCTCGCCCTCGTCGGGCAGATAGACCATGACGGCCGAACCACCCACGGCGAGCTGCGCATTGGCGACAAAGTCGATCGTCACCGTGTTGGTGATGGAGCCGGCCATCGGATTGGTGGCGCGAATCTCCTCCACGGCCTTGACCATATGTTGCTTAAGCTGTTCCGAATCAATCACTGCACATGCCTCCTTGGCATAGAAAAGGGGCGCTGTGCATAGACAGCGCCCCTGTAAAGGCGGCATGCTCCCTACGCCAGCATTAACTGACAGGTTCAAAGGATTGGGCCCCATGCCCTCTCAGCCTTGTGGTTTGCACCGCCGGCACTCCCGCATCGAATCTGTTGTTCCCTATACTAGCGCACCGTTACAATGGTTACGGTGAAAATGACTGGGGGACTCTATGATCAAACTTGTGCTGACCGATATGGACGATACGCTGATTCCGGCTGGACATGACGGCGCCAGTGACTACGCCATCGAGGGCATTCATGCCATGCAGGCGGCTGGTCTGCACTTTGGCCCGGTTTCGGGTCGCCAACCGTCCGCGATGGGCTGGATGTTCAAAAATCGTTCCGAGTGCTTTTCGACCGGTGCGTTCTGCAACGGCCAGGTCATGTTTGTGGACGGCGAGGCCGTAGCCTCGCATGCGACCGATAACGCCGCACTTATGCGCTTGGCTGACTACTTGGAGCAAGAGACCGATGATACGTATCTGAAGGTCTACAGCCTGGGTGATGACTTTTGGGGTAACGATGCCTACTGCGTGACGAGCGATCCCGAGCGCGTGCGTCGCGCCATGGAGTCGGGCGGCAACGCGTGGCTCAAAGGCGAAGAGGCCCCGTGCCGTCCCGTCGTCGATGACGCGCCGGTGTTTAAGGCGAATATTTGGAGCGCCCGTTCACGTGAGGAGCTCGCGGAGCTACGCGAGCGCGTTGCCGTTGAGGTGCCGGAACTCTCGCTCGTGTTTCCCAACAACCGCGTGCGCCTGTTTGACATCCTTCCGACTGGTTGGGATAAGGGCTGCGCTGCGCTGGAGTTGGCGCGCGCTTTGGGCCTGACGCCCGACGAGGTGGCCGCATTTGGAGATTCCGATAACGACCTGCCCATGATCGACGCCGTTCCCAACTCCGTTGCAGTCGCCAATGCCAACGAGGCTGTCACGGCTGCCGCGCGCTGGCATATCGGCGCTGCGGCAGACGATGCGGTTGCCGGGGCTCTGCATCAGATTGCCGCCTGCGCCGCGACGGGGGAGATGCCGCCGTTTATGCGTCAGATGGATGCGACGGGTTTCGACGTCACGAACGTCTAGGGAGACAGCCATGAAGCTCCAGCAGCTCAGATATGTCGTCAAAGTTGCCGAATGCGGCAGCATCACCGAAGCCTCGCGCCGGCTCTTTGTGTCGCAGCCTTCGATTACCGCGTCGATTCGCGATCTCGAAAACGAGATGGGTGTGCACATCTTTGAGCGCACTAACAAGGGCGTCGTTGTGTCCGAGGAAGGCGAGACCTTCTTGGGCTATGCGCGCCAGGTACTCGACCAGGCCGACCTGCTCGAGGGCAAGTACAAGGGCGCATCCGAGCAGGTGCCGCACTTTAGTGTGAGCTGCCAGCATTATTCCTTTGCCGTTAATGCGTTTGTCGATGTGATCCGTGAGTTCGATGCCGCGCGCTACGACTTTACCCTGCGCGAGGAGCAAACCCACGAGATTATCGAGGACGTCGCACATATGAAAAGCGAACTGGGCATCCTGTACTTATCCGAGCATAACCGCGAGGTCATCGAGCGCATGCTGGCGGCCAACGAGCTCGTGTTCGAAGGGCTCTTTTGCGCCACGCCGCACGTCTTTGTGTGTGCCGACCATCCTTTGGCAGACCGCTCGAGCGTGACGCTCGAGGACTTGGAAGACTACCCGTTCTTGTCCTACGAGCAGGGCAGCTACAACTCGTTTTACTATTCCGAGGAGCTGACCTCGACGTTTGAGCGCCGCAAGAATATCCGCGTGCGTGACCGTGCGACACTGTTCAACCTGGCCATGGGCCTCAACGGCTACACGGTATGCTCAGGCGTGATCAGTCACGAGCTCAACGGCCCCGGCATCATCTCGATTCCGCTCGATGTGGACGAGTACATGGAGATCGGCATTATCACGCGCAAAAATACGACGCTCACGCGCTACGGCCAAGCCTATATCGACGCGATGCGTCAGCACATCTAGACTGCTGCATTCTGCGCGGGTCAAATCTCTTTATGGCAGTCCAGGCTGATATAGGAAACATCTATATCAAACTGTTATAAACATATATTTTACGATGGCCATATGAGCGCTCATACTCTGTCCCAGTAAAGCAACCAATGCAAAGGGAGATATCTATGAGCACTTCGATTCAACCGAACGCGCCGTTTCGCGCCGATATCGTCGGCAGCTTTCTTCGTCCACAGGCTGTTAAGGACGCCCGTGCCGCCTATGCGGCAGGCACGCTTGATGCCGAGGGCCTTAAGGCCGTCGAGGACGATGCCATTCGCGATTTGGTGGCCAAGCAGAAGGCCGCCGGCCTGCAGGTTATCACCGATGGCGAGTTTCGCCGCAGCTACTGGCACCTCGATTTTATGTGGGGCCTTAACGGCATTGAGCGCCGCGCCTCACGCACGGGCTATATGTTCCATGACGAGGAGACGACGGCCGACACCGCCGTGGTAACCGGTCCCATCAGCGGCGAGAACCACCCCTTCGTCGAGCACTTTAAGTTTGTCAAGGCACTTGAGGGCGAGGGCCACGTTGCACGCCAGACCATCCCGGCGCCTATCCAGACGTTCTCTGAGGTCACGCTCGATCGCTGCGACGGCCAGCAGGAGAGCCTGCGCGCTGTCTATAAGACCGATGAGGAACTTGCCGACGCCATTGCAGCCGCTTATCGCACGGTAATTGCCGACCTGTACGCTGCAGGCTGCCGCAACATCCAATTTGACGACTGCACCTGGGGTATCTACTGCGATACCGATTTTGTCGTCAAAACCGGCATGAGCCCGGTCGATCTGCAAAAGGTAAGCGAGCTGGGCGTGGCGCTCAACAACGCCGCCATCGAGGGTAAGCCCGACGACCTGGTCATCAACACGCATGTGTGCCGCGGCAACTACCACTCTACCTATGCTTTTGAGGGCGGCTACGACCCCATCGCGCCGCACCTGTTTACGCATGAGGACGTTGATGCATTCTATCTGGAGTTCGATACGCCGCGCGCCGGTGGTTTTGAGCCGCTCAAGTACGTTGCTCCCGGCAAGAAGGTCGTGTTGGGCCTGGTGACCACCAAGGCCGCTGAGCTTGAGGACGAGGATGCCATCGTCGAGCGTATTCACGAGGCGGCAAAGTACGTGCCGCTCGAGAACCTGTATCTGTCGCCGCAGTGTGGCTTTGCCAGCTGCGAGATTGGCAACAAGCTGACCGAGGACGAGCAATGGGCAAAGATCGCGCTGGTCAAGCGCATTGCCGAGCGCGTTTGGAAGTAACGCTACCGTTTGCAGGTGGCGGCGCGTGCGAGGCACTACGTATCGCGTACAATGGTTCGGATCGTATCGTTCGGGCAGGTTATCCGATATGTCCGATCGCCCTTCCATTCGAAAGGACATCCATGTCCCAGTCCTCGACGCCCGCCGTCACCGATGCCATCTACGATGCATCGTCGCTCGGCCGCCCGCGCATGTTCCTGCTCGGTCTGCAGCACCTGTTTGCCATGTTTGGCGCCACCGTGCTGGTGCCCGTGCTCACCGGCCTCTCGGTTTCGGCGACGCTTTTGTTTGCCGGCTTGGGCACGCTGCTGTTCCACTTCCTGTCGCGCGGTAAGGTGCCGGCGTTTTTGGGCTCATCGTTTGCCTTTATTGCCGGTTATGCCGCAATCGCGCCCAACGGCGAGACCGAGCTTTTGCCCTACGCCTGCCTGGGCGTAGCCTGCGCTGGCCTGCTCTATCCGGTGCTGGCGGCACTCTTCCGCGCGTTTGGCGCCAAGCGCGTCATGCACTTCTTCCCGCCGGTGGTGACTGGCCCCATCGTCATTTCCATCGGTCTGATCCTGGCAAGCTCCGCCATTGCCAACTGCCAGACCAATTGGCTCGTCGCCGTTATCGCCGTGGCAGTGATCGTCATCTGCAACATCTGGGGCCGCGGCATGGTCAAAATCGTGCCGATCCTGCTGGGCGTCGTAGTGAGCTATGCCGTTGCCGCCGCGCTCGGTGAGGTCGATTTTTCGGGCGTTGCCGCCGCTCCGTGGGTCGGTCTGCCCATCGTGTGGGACAACACCGTGTTTGCGCTCTTTGGGCCGCAGTTCGATAGCGGTCTTGCCACGACGGCCATTATCACCATCATGCCGCTGGCATTTGCGACCATGATCGAGCATATCGGTGATATCTCGGCTATCGGCTCCACTTGCGAGCGTAACTACATCGCCGATCCTGGCCTGCATCGCACGCTGCTCGGCGACGGCCTTGCCACGATCCTGGCTTCGCTCTTTGGCGCTCCGGCCAACACCACCTATGGCGAGAACACCGGCGTGCTTGCCCTGACGCGCGTGTTCGATCCGCGCGTGATTCGCATTGCCGCGTGCTGCGCCATCGTACTTTCGTTCTGCCCCAAGTTCGCGGCCGTCATTGCCGCCATGCCGGCATGCGTTATCGGCGGCGTGTCGCTCGTGCTTTACGGCATGATCAGCGCTGTGGGCGTCCGCAACCTCATCGAGAACCAGGTTGATTTCCAGAACAACCGCAATGTGCTGGTGGCCGCTCTGGTGCTCGTGCTTTCACTCGGCATTGCTTACAGCACCGCCGGCGCCATCGTACTGGAGTTGGGCGGCGTGACGATTTCGCTTTCCGGTCTTGCCGTGGGCTCGCTGGTTGGTATCGTGCTCAACGCCATCCTGCCGGGTAACGACTTTGAGTTTGATGTCTCCGAGCTTGAGGAGGCTGCTGAGTAACAACTGCGTCCAGCTGAATCAAAAAATGACGCCCATGCGTACGCGTGGGCGCCATTTTTAATGCGTCAGTATCCAGCGTATGCCACGCGCCATTCGTAGATCGGTTTGGGCAAAGTGATTGCCGGGGTTGAGTTCCATCGTTGTTGGGATGCCGCGCTCGATGAGTAGCTCTTCCATTGCGCGCGTGTCGTCGAGTACGTGTCTCATCATGCGGTTGGGCGTCTTGGTTTCTTTTTTGCCGAGTGACAGATAGACAGCTTGTGGGCTGCCGGCAAATGGCGCCGTGCTGGCGCGATCGACATAGTCGGGAAACCATAGCGACCCCGATGCGCTCGCGATGCGGTCAAAGGCGTCGGTTTGCCAGAGGGACCAGAGCGCGAAGAGGCCCGCGAGCGAGTAGCCGGCAATGCCGCGCCAGGTGGGCGGCAGTGGGAGCGATAATTCGACCTTTGGGATTATCCGGTTCAGCAGTTCATCGAGAAATCCGGACGCCTGCCCACCAAAAGGTTCGGCATCGCGTACGGTCCCGTCGCATGCCCAGGGGCTCAGCTCGCGATTCCAATCGAGCCCGCCAATGGCGACGAGGGTAAATGGCGGGCAGCCGAGCTCAAGACAACGGTTGTAGACCTCGCTGCCGTCGCCCATGACTACGGGGAGGTAGATGACAGGTACGCTTTCCGCATGATTCGAATAGACGGTTATCTGCTTTCGATGCGCTTCCATGGCCTGCTTCTCTCAGCGTTGTGATATCGACGGTCCCAATTGTCGCACGCTGGCACATACAGGTTGGGCTGCATTAAGAACAATCGCATGCGCACCGCGCGAGTGCGAACAGGAAAACGCCACCGCCGGAGGGGAGCTCGGCGATGGCGTCGTTAAACGGTGCTCGGGCTCGGGGCCTTCGCGGGAGCTGCCATGTGCGCAGAGGCGTCTAAGAACGCTTACGGCTCGTCATGGTGCCTGCGGCGATAGCGGCTGTTCCCGCAAGGACGGTTGCCACGATGGCCGCACCCGAGGTGTCGCCGGTTGCCGCGAGCACGCCGGTAGTCTTGGCTTTCGTGGTTGAAGCCGCAACGGCCTTGGTCGGCTTTGAGCCCTCAGGCTTGGGGTTCTGCTTGGACTCCGCGGGCTTGCTTTCTGCGGGCTTGGTCTCGTCGGGCTTGGGGTCTTCCGGCTTGGCTACCTCGGGAGGTGCGATGGTCGTACTTTTGGCGACTGCTTTGATATAGAGGGAGTCGACCGTGGCGTCGCCCGTGCCGATGGCTTGGCCTGCCTCGTAGATGCCGTCACGGAGCTTGCGATAGTCAATGACCTTGCCGCCTTCGGGCGTCTGGATGGCGGCGTTCTCAATCTTGATGGTGCCGATTGTCTTGCCGTCAGCGCTCATGGCACGGGCAAAGATTGCCGCTGTATCTCCTTCGGCCGTTACCTTGCTGCGGATGATCGAGATGACTGCGGGTGTGACGCCCTCGCTGGTCTGGGCGATGATGCCGATGTTCTCGCCTTGGGGTTCGCGCCTCGTCTCGCCATCTTGGTTTTCGCTCATATGACCCAATCCGCTGTCAAGAGCCACAATGGCCCCGCCGACCGCTTGCAATCGGTCGGCGGAGCCTGCCGTTAACCCGTCCCGGTCCGCCCCCGGCATGTCATCGACGCCTTCGGCTCAGCCTCATATCCGCGGATACCGTTCTGCCGGCCCGCACTCCATTCCTTCGGCGGGGTTCCCCAAGTCTGTCGAGGCGCATGCGGAGGGCTCCGCGCGCACAGCGAAATAGGGGGTATCCCCGAAGGCCGCCCGGCTCGCCGGGACGGGGGCTATGTCTATTCCGCGCCCTCCCGGCACATCATGCCGAGGGCCCAGAGCCACCTCACGAGCTCGGCCGCGGTGGCCGCGTTGGCCTTCGCCGCGGGCATGCCGCGGGCGAGCATCTCCTCGCGCCGCCGCAGGAGCCGCTCGGACCCCCTTCCTCCCGTGCATCCTTATCTCGAGGGGCACGCCCGTGTCCCTCGGCATGAGCTTCGGCTGGTGCCGTGCCGCGGCGTAGCACCATGAGCCCTCAACGGCCAGCTTCCTCACGAGCGCGTTGCCCGCGCCGCTGATGCCTCCGAGCCGCACGGAGTCGCCACTCGACCTCTGACTCGGCGCGAGGCCGAAATAGGCCGTGACCTGCCTTCCGGAACGGAACCTCGTGAAGTCGCCGACCTCGGCCGAGAAGGCTGCGGCCAGCGCGAAGGCGCAGCCCTTGATCGACTGGAGGGCGGCCACCTCCGCGGCGATCGGGCTGGCATCCACGGCGGCCCTGTACTCGGAGAGCAGGTCCGCCCGGGCCTCCGCCGCGGCCTCGACCTCGTTCCTCAGGGCGGCGAGCGTCCGAACCCCGCCGTCGTCCTCCGGCCTGACCTTGTCGAGCCACCTCAGGAAGTCGTAGGTCCAGTACTTCCTCGGGTTGCCGGCGGGCGTGGTGCCGCCGTAGACGAACCCCCGCTTTGCGAGGAAGGCGAGCAGCCGCTGCTTGGCGGTCGCCAGGCGCGCGGTCGCCCCGTCGTAGGCGCCGGCGAGGTCCCTGATGCCTTCGACCTCGGGGGAGGGGACCCATACGGGGGAGATGTCGTGGGCGAGTATCGCCTTGGCCATCCTGGCGGCGTCGTTCCTGTCGTTCTTGGAGGCCGAGTCGGCGGCCGACCTGGGGATCTTCGAGACCGCGGCGACGACGCACTCGACGCCGAGCCCGGCGAGCTCCCTTTGCGGGGCGAAGCCGAGGTAGCCGCTCTCGTAGGCCGCGAGCGACGGCCCGGGGAACCCATCCATCCACCCGGCGATCTCGCCCCAGGGGTTGCCGGGGAACCTCCTCGTCACGGCCTCGCCGGTGTCCGCGTCGAGGGCGCAGACGGTGGTCGACCTCAGGTGGACGTCCATCCCGAACGCGGTAGAATACTTTGGCATGGGAGCCTCCCAACCTCGTTGCGGCGCGGCTGCGCCTATGGCACTTCAACATCATTGTCGCAGCCCCGACCCGCGGTCACGAGCGGGGGCTCCTATCTTTTTAGTGCCCTCGGATTGGGTCATAGTGTCTGTAGGGGATGGGGCCGTCGCCGTTCTCGACATAGCGGGCTATGGCCTTGACAACGGAGTCGCTGATGTAGATGTGGCCGCCCTTCTCGTTGGGTCGATCGTTTCTGGTGGAGAATGCAGCCGAAACCTCGCCTTCCGCAAACGCGTCCACGGTGGAGCCGTTCTTGACGACGATGTCGTCCTGGTAGGTGAAGAGGGCGTTGGCGCCACCGTATCTGCCTTTACTTGCACGGACCGTCACGTTTGCATGATCGAGGGTGATGCCCTTGTGGGCATAGACGCCATATTCAACACCGTTTACGTTGAGGGAGGCGTTTGTGGCTGCGAGGCTGCCCTTGGCCTCGACGGCAGCGTCTTTCTCGGAGCTTGCCTTGACCTGGCTGCCGTCCGAGATGTTGATATTGCCGCCGCTCCAAAGGGCCTCACCATCGGCTGAGCTTGCCTCGACCGTCCCGCCACCCTTGATGGTGAGGTTCTTGTCGGCTCCAATACCCTTGTCCTTGGTAGCCCAGGCGGTGACGGCTCCGCTGTCGTCAATCGTGATATTGCCGTTTGCCCTGATACCATCCGATGCACCCGTGGCGTTGACGTTGCCCGAACCTTTGATAGCGAGATCACCTCCGGCATTGATGGCATCAAACCCAGTGCTCGTGGCGTTGACGGATCCGGCTCCGTCGATGTTGATATTACCCGTGGAGAGGATAGCATCCTCAGTAGATGTCACGCTGAGCGTGCCGCCCTCGTCGCCTTGGATATTGAGCTCGGCATTCTCGTTAGTGCCATGAGAAACGTTGATGCTTTCGATCCATTCGGCAGTGACGATGTTGGTTCCCGAGTAATTCACGTTGAGCTTGCCTGCGGCCTGGATCTCGCCGCCGTTATAGTTGTTGAGCTTCAAGTCGTCGGCGCCGTCCCACGACCAGGTACCGGCCTCGTCGCTCGCCGCGGTGTTGTACTTGTTGCCGCCGACCTTGACCCATTCCGCTGCGAGCGAGACGCTCGGCATGAGCAGCGAGCTCACCGTGAGCGCGCACACGGCGCCCGCGACGATGCGGCGCGTCACGCGGCGCCAGCTGCCGTGCGCGAGTCCTATGCGACGGCGAACGTCGGGTTCGGCAACATGGGTTCCGGCGGTAGCGTCATTGCGTTTGGGGGTCGTGAACAAGGCTGCCATGGTTGCTCCCGTTCTCATAGGGCCTATACGACTAGATTCAGCGTATCTGCTGGATGTTGCCGGCGGTAGTGCCGTTTGGAGGGCAAAATGTCCAAAACTTGGGAAGCAATACATCGCGCGTCCGTGCGTTGCCTGGCTTTAAAAGAAAAGCGCGGAGCCGCTCGATGCGACTCCGCGCTTTGGTGTTCTGCTTTGGCAGCTTTGCCGCTACGCTACGAAGAAGTAGACGAGGAAGGCGAGGGCTGCGATCCACATGAGCGGCTTGATCTTGGAGGCCTCGCCCTTAAAGAGCGCGACGATCACGTAGGCGATAAAGCCCAGGCCAATGCCGGCAGAGATGGAGTAGGTGAAGGGCACGCCGGCGACAATCATGAACGCCGGGAAACCCTGAGATACGTCGGACCAGTCGATCTCGGAGGCCTCGCTCATCATGAGGTAGCCGACGTAGACCAGAGCACCGCAGGTGGCGGCGCTGGAAACGATGGTGACGATGGGGGAGAAGAACGCGGCGAGAATGAACAGCACGCCGGTGGTGACGGAGGTGAGGCCCGTGCGGCCACCGTCGGCGGCGCCGGAAGTGGACTCGACGAAGGTGGTGATGGAGGAGACACCCATGAAACCGCCCACAGCGGCGGCGGCGGAGTCGACGATTAGAATCTCCTTGATATTCTCGACGTTGCCGTCGTCGGTGAGGAACTCGCCCTGCTTGGCCACGGCCATCGCGGTGCCCATGGTGTCGAAGAAGTCACTCATGAGCAGCGAGAACGAGATGACGAGGAGCGCGGGGTCGGTAAGGACCTTGACGATGGCGGGCACGCCGCCGGCGTCGGCGATGGGGCCACCGATGCTCGAGAAGTCGAGCGGGGCGATGATACCGGTCGGAGCCTGGGTCACACCTAGGGGGATACCGGCGATAACGGCGACGATGATGCCGATGAGCAGCGAGCCCGGCACGTTGCGGGAAGCCAGGGCAACCGTCACGACGATGGAGATGATACCGACGATAAAGGTGGGGGAGGCGATGTCGCCCAGGCCGACGAGCGTACCGGCGCCAGCGGTGATGATGCCAGCGTCGCACAGGCCGATCATGGCGATAAACAGGCCCAGACCCACCGAGATGGCGTGACGCAGGACAACCGGGATGGCGTCCATGATGGCCTCGCGCAGGCCACAAAGCACGAGCAGCAAGATGACGACGCCCTCAAGGAAGATGACGCTCATGGCCACGTGCCAGTCACCGCCGCAGACGGTGGTGGTGATTCCGGCGATCATCGCGTTGACGCCTAAGCCCGACGCGCAGGCGAGCGGGCGGTTGGCGAAGATGCCCATGCAGATGGTCATGATGCCGGCGCCCAGGCAGGTGGCGCAGGCGAGCGCTCCCGCATCGATGCCGGCGCCCGAGAGCACCGCGGGGTTGACGGCAATGATGTAGGCCATTGCCAAGAACGTTGTCAGTCCAGCGCGGAGTTCGGTCCCGATTGTGGACTTGCGCTCGCTGACGTGAAATAGTTCGTCCATGCATACCCTTTCCTTGTTCGGCCCCGAGTTTAGGCCGATTGACACGAACGCTCCCACTATAGCCCCTTTACGACGCTGTTGTTCCTCGCATGTTGATGTTCGGCGCTTTGTAGCAGACGGACGGTATTTTTCGCATGAAAAAGTGTGGGTACCGTATACTTAAGCGGTTACAACGACCCCTATGGAGGAACGTATGATTAAAGAGCTTTGCCACGACGAGGCTATCCTGTCCCAGCGTTGCGAGGTTGCGACCGTCGAGGACGAGTCGGTTGCTCAGGACCTGATCGATACCATCAAGTCGCTCGACGATGCCGGCTGCCTTGCCGCTAACCAGATTGGCGTTACCAAGAAGGTTTGCGTCTACCTGGACGATGCCGGCGAGCCCCACGTGCTCTACAACCCCCGTCTGGTGTTTGGCCTGGGCGCCAGCAAGATGGAGGAGAGCTGCCTGACGCACGAGGAGGTCACCAAGTCCACGCGCTATATCAAGTGCAAGGTCGCTTATGACGTGATCGTCGACGGCAAGATGCGCGAGCGCAAGCAGGACTTTGTGGGCTTCGAGGCGCAGATGATTCAACATATGATCGACCACTGTCTAGGCAAGCTTGTCTAGGGCGACCACAGCACCACACCTCGCCGCTCACTCGTCGCTTGCGTACCGTTAGTACGCGGCGCTCCTCTTTCGTGGCAATCTGCGGCACTTTGACCCCTTAGACGGCCTGCGGGGTTAACTTGGTTGAGTTTATCCAGCTTGAATAGTCCGGACATGACATTGTTGTCATGTCCGGGCTTTTTTGTTTAGCGCCCCTTTGTTTGGAGACAATGAAATTAGCAAGAACGTAAAGCTAGGAGGCGCTATGTGTACGAGTATTCGATTTACCGATAATTCTGGCCACATGTATCTGGGCCGCAATCTCGACTGGAGCTTTGACTACGGCCAACAGGTTCGCGTGATGCCGCGCGGGTTTCACATTCCGTATTCGTTTATCGACGACGCGACAGCGGCGCACGCGGTGATCGGTATGTGCATCGATTACAAGAACTACCCTATGTTCTTCGATTGCGGCAACGATGCGGGCCTCGCCGTGGCGGGTCTCAATTTCCCGGGTTATGCCGAGTATGCCGAGGACCCTGTCGACGGCAAGACCAATATCGCGGCCTATGAGTTCCCCCTGTGGGTGGCAGCGACGTTCTCGACGGTCGATGAGGTCGAGGCCGCGCTGCGCGACACGGTGATTGTCGCCAAATCTGCCGGAGAGGGGCTGGGCGTGTCGCTGCTCCATTGGATTATCGGCGACAGCCAGCGCAGCATCGTGGTCGAGATGATGGCTGACGGCCTGCATGTATACGACGATCCGGTCGACACCCTTGCCAACCAGCCGACCTTCCCGTGGCACATGGAAAACCTGCGCACCTATATCACCGCCACAAGCGATTTTCCGCAGACGGCGACATGGCGTGGCGCCGAGCTCAAGCCCTATGGAGCCGGTGCCGGCATGCGCGGCATTCCGGGCGATTGCTATTCGCCGAGCCGTTTTGTAAAGGCGGCGTACCTCAATGCCAATTACCCGCAAAAGGAGAGCGAGACCGAAAACGTCGTTCGCATGTTCCGCTCGCTCGAGGGCGTGGTGATGATCGAGGGAGCGTCCAGGATGGGCGATGGCAAGTTCGAGAAGACTATCTACACCGGATGCTTTAGCGCGCGCACGGGCAATTATTACTACGCGATGTATGGGGATCCGTCGATTCGCTACGTGAGCCTGATGGATGCCGAGGGCGCGAGCCCCGATAGGCTCGTGGTTCCCGAGCCGCGTCGTTCGTAGCCGTTAGCTTTACCGCAATGCAAAGCGGCCCTGCGTCTCCCGTGAGGTGCAGGGCCGCTTTCGTTGATTTGTGACGTCGCTAGAAGTTGGCGTCGTTGAGTTGTTCACTTTCGAGGCCGTCGAGCAGTTGCTGTTCGGGCGTATCGGCGACGCTCTCGAGCAGCTCGGTGGGATCGACGTTCATGTCCCTACCGGCCTCGTTGCCGTTGACCAAGTCGTCCGAGAAGATGTCGACTTCCATTTCCTCGGCCTCTTCAATCTGAACCTCGAGCGGCACCTGGGTGCGCACGAGCTTAACGGCCGGGCGCATGCGGGCAAACAGCGGCACGTACTCGATGATGATGGCAGAGTTCTCGAGACCGTACCAGCGCGCCGGGCTTCCGCAAGCGCGGCGGACGGCGTACTTGATGGCCATCACGCGGTGGTCATTGCGGTTGATGTCCGTTTCGGGGGCAAGCATCTTGCGCAGCATGCAAAAACGGAAGTCGCCCACGTTGCCGCGCGTCTCGTAGATGGAGTAGGTGTGGTGCTGCGGCGGCAACTCACCCGAGGCCATCAGGTCGCCAACGATCTGGCGCAGGTAGGCGTTGATGCGCTGATTGACCTTAAAGCCCAGGTCCAAGCGCACGCGGAACAGGAAGTCTGTGCCAAAGGTCTCAACGGAATACTCGTGCGTATAGGGCTCGTCGGTAACGTGTACGTTGATGAACCAATATGCCTTGGCGCGCTTGGGATGCTTGTCCAAGATGGAATAGAGCACGTCGCGGTCGAGCGTGAGCGGGTCGGGGCTGTTGGTGAGGAACACCAGATTGTCGGCGAGCACGGGGTAGGTCTCGTCATTGCGCAGGCGGTTGAGCTGGTCGATGTACTTGGAGACGGGCAGCAGAATCGTCTGCGTGCGCTCGATGGCGGTGCCGCGACGCCACACATACATAAGGCCGAACAGCAGTGCGGCCAGGAAGATCATGACGTAGCCGCCGTCAAAGAACATGGTGAGGCACGAAGCGAAGAAGCACAGCTCAATGGCACCAAAGAGCAGGGCAAAGATGCAGGCGCCCAGCTTGTGCTTGAGGATGCCGGCGATATAGCTCGTCAGCAGCGTGGTGGTCATGAGCATGGTCACGGTGATGGCGAGGCCATAGGCGCTTTCCATGCGCTCGGAGTTTTGGAACAGCAGCACGATGAAGATACAGCCGACCCACATGATGTTATTGACGAGCGGAATATAGAGCTGACCCTTGGTGTCGCTGGGGTAGTGGATGCGCAGGTGCGGCATAAGGTTGAGGCGCGTTGCCTCGGATACCAGCGAGAATGAGCCGGTGATGAGGGCCTGCGAGGCGATGATGGCCGCCACGGCCGAAAGCACGATGGCAAAGGGGCGCAGGGGCTCGGGAAGCATCATATAGAACGGGTTAACGATATCCATCGCGAGCATCTGGGGGTTGGAGTTATTGGCGAGTAGCCAAGCTCCCTGACCCAGATAGTTGAGGATAAGGGCCGCCTTAACAAATGGCCAGGATGCATAGATGTTTGCCTTGCCCACGTGGCCCATGTCCGAGTAGAGTGCCTCGGCACCGGTTGTCGACAGGAAGACAAAGCCGAGCACCATAATGCCCGAATGGTTGATGGGCGAGAACAGGAACATAATGCCGCGGATGGGGTTGAGCGCGCGCAAGATGGACAGGTTGCCGAGCATGTTGAACAGGCCGGCGCCCGCCAGGAACAGGAACCACAGCGTCATGAGCGGGCCGAAGAGCTTACCGATCGACGAGGTACCGGCGCGCTGCATGGCAAATAGGCCGCAGATAATGATGATGGTAATAATGATGACGTTGGTCTGGCCGTCACCCAAAAGCGCATGGCCCCATTCGATGGTGCGCAGACCCTCGATGGCTGTGGTGACCGTGACGGCGGGGGTGAGGATGCCGTCGGCAAGCAGTGCCGCACCGCCGATCATGGCGGGCAGAATCAGCCATGGTGCCACCTTGCGTACGAGGCTGAACAGGGCGAAGATGCCGCCTTCGTTGTGGTTGTCGGCCTTCATGGCGATTACCACGTACTTGACCGTGGTCACGAGCGTCATGGTCCAGATGACGAGCGAAAGCGCGCCCAGGATCATGTCCTCGCTGACGGTACCGATGCCGCCGTTGTTGGCGACGATTGATTTCATGGTGTACATGGGGCTCGTACCGATGTCGCCATAGACGACGCCGAGCGTTACAAGCAGCATGCCAGCGGAGAGGGGGATGGCTCCGTGCCCGCCTTGACCACGCTGGTCTTGGGGTCTTGCCTCCAGTTTGTTGTGTGCCACGTGGACTCCCTTAGACATCCGGTTATCTGTCTAGGACAGATAACCTTTATGCCGTCTTTATACATACAAGAGCAGTTTGGCACATCAGGTTATTTTAGACAATAATCCCCAGCTGGGGATTATTTATGTACGTAGGTAGCATTTCAAAACAGGGGCATATCCGCTGAATGGCTTGCTGCAATGTGATAACCGCGGACGCGCCCCTGCTTTGAAACTGAAGAGGGGCTTTTAAGCACGTGCTGTCTGGGCGATGCCGGCCTTGGCGTTTGTGCGTTTGCCGGCGAGTTCGCAAAAAATCGCGCCGCCGATGATAAACGCGGCACCCATCAGGCGGACCGGTGTTATGGCTTCACCTAAAAGGATGGCGGAAAACACGACGGCCGAAAGCGGCTCGAGGTAGCCGACGACCGCGACGGTCTGGACGGGCAGCTTGGCGACGGCACTAAAATAAAGCAGGCAACCGATGCCGGTGTTGACGACGCCGAGCATGACGACGGCGCGCCAATCAATACTGGCGGCGACGCCGGCGGACAGGAATGAGGGAGCGCCTTGGGTGACGAGCGTAAGGACCAGCGCGGTCACAAAGGCGGCGCTCACCTGGAGCGCGGAGTTCTCGAGACCCTCGATGTGCGGCGCACCCTTGCTAGCGATGACCATCAGCGCATAGCAAAATGCCGAGGCGATGCCGCAGACGATGCCCGCAATGGGCATGTTGCCGCCGAGACCTTGCGCTGCAATGAGAAAAGCGCCGCAGGCGACGGCGATAAAGCCGGCGATTTTGCTGCCGGTCAGTTTTTCGCCAAAGATAAACGGCGAGAGCGCCATGACGATGATGGGGCCGCAGTAGTACAGCAGCGAGGATACGCCGACGCCGATCGTCTGGTAGGCGCGGAACAGAAAAATCCAGCTGGCGCCCAGCGCGGCTCCCGAAAGGAGGAGGGCTGCGGCTTCGCGGGGGCGAGATGGCGCCTGCAACTTATGGCGTTGGGTGATGGCGAGAATGGTGACAAGCGAGAGTGCGCCCAAAAACGTACGCAGTAGCACGATATCCGAGCTCGGCAGCGCGATGGCAGTGGCGATAATGCCGTTGGAGCCAAACAATAGCAATGCTGCTAAGTACGTAAACAGTCCGTTGTTCATGCGCTGACATCCCCTCTATATCCGAGCATCTTCACTATGGGTGAACTGGCTTTAGAAGAAAAGCGAATATAATGCATGGCTAACATGACAAAAACTCATGCAAAGATGGAGGGGTGCCGTGGAAACGAATATTCAAAAGATGCAGGTGCTGCTCGAGACCGTGCGCGCCGGCAGTTTTACGCGCGCCGCCGAGCGGCTGAGCTATTCGCAGTCGGGCGTGAGCCGTATGGTGGCCGATCTTGAGGCCGATTGGGGCTTTAAGGTGCTCGACCGCAGTCGCGAGGGCGTAGTGCTTTCTGCTGACGGGCGGCAAGTTATGCCGGCGGTCGAGGCGTTATGCGAGGAATTTGTTCGTTTGCAGCGACGGGTGGATGAGATGCGTGGGCTCATGCGCGGTAAAATCTGCATCGGTACGTTTTCGAGCGTGGCGACCCACGTGCTGCCGCCGGTGATTGCGCGCTTTCGCGCCGATCACCCGGACGTCGATTACGAGTTGCTGATGGGCGATTACTCAGAGATTGAACAATGGGTGGCAGAGGGCCGCTGCGATCTGGGCTTTATCCCGCGTGAACCCCGAGAAAACGGCATGGCATCGCGGTCTTTGGTGCGCGACGAGTTGATGGCGGTAGTGCCGGCGGACTCTTTGCTTGCCACGGCGGAGGTCGTTTCTCTTGCCGATTTAGCCAACGAGCAGTTTATTCTGCTAGAACGAGGCACCGATGATGAGATTACGCCGCTGTTTCGCCGCGCGGGCCTGGCGGTGCGCTCTAAGCTGTCGACCTGGGATGACTATGCGATTATGGCTATGGTCGAGGACGGCCTGGGCGTGAGCATTCTTCCCGCGCTCATCTTGCGCCGCTGCCAGTTCGATGTTGCCGTGCGCCCACTCGAGGGGCATCCCCATCGGCAGATCAACGCCATATATCGAACGGCCGATGTTTCGCTTGCTGCCGCCCGTTTCCTCGAATACCTCTAAACGTGTGCGTGTCATTGTCCGCTTTGGGCAAATCTCAGAGTCCGGCGCATTTTCTTATGAAATTGAACTTCCCGATAATGCGCCGCGCTATACTGCTGCCTAAATTGAACCCAGGTTCAATTCGTGTTCTATAAATTGAACTTTGCCAGCAAGGAGGTTCTAGTGGCCCAAGAGACGTTTAGCGATCGCCTGCGACAGACTATGTCCAATCGCGACGTTCGCCAGTCGGACGTAATCCGCGCATCGGAGATGCTCGGCAAAAAACTCGGCAAGAGTCAGATGAGCCAATATGTGAGCGGCAAGACGATTCCGCGGCGCGATGTGGCTGAGCTGCTCGCCCGTATTTTGGAGGTCGATGTTACCTGGCTGCTCGCCGGCGACGCCGATCAAGGCGAGGCATCATCACCCCGCAACGATTCCAAGCCCGAACCCCATCCCTCAGCTCAAATTGCAAGGAGCACCACCATGCGTACTTTTTCTAAATCCACCAAACTCGACAACGTCCTGTATGACGTGCGCGGTCCCGTCGTCGACGAGGCCGCCCGTATGGAGGACGAGGGCGAGCGCATCCTCAAGCTCAATATCGGCAACCCGGCGCCCTTCGGTTTCCGCACACCCGATGAGGTCATCAAGGACATGCGCCAGCAGCTGCCCGACTGCGAAGGCTATTCCAACTCGCGTGGCCTGTTCTCCGCGCGCAAGGCAATCATGCAGTATTCGCAGATCAAGGGCCTGCCCAACGTTCAGATGGAGCATATCTACACGGGCAACGGCGTGTCCGAGCTCATTCAGCTTTCGATGAACGCGCTGCTCGACAACGGCGACGAGATTCTGATCCCCAGCCCCGACTATCCGCTCTGGACGGCGTGCGCAACCCTTGCCGGCGGTCATCCCGTACATTATCTGTGTGATGAGCAGGCGGATTGGTATCCCGACTTGGAGGATATGGAGTCCAAGATTACGAGTGCGACCAAAGCCCTCGTCATCATCAACCCCAACAACCCCACGGGTTCTGTCTATCCGCGCGAGGTGCTCGAGGGCATCGTCGAGATTGCGCGCAGGCATCAGCTGATGATCTTTGCCGATGAGATCTACGACCGCCTGTGCATGGACGGCTACGAGCACGTCTCGATTGCCTCGCTCGCCCCCGACCTGCCCTGCGTCACCTTTAGCGGCCTTTCCAAGTCGCACATGATCGCGGGCTATCGTATTGGCTGGATGGTGCTTTCGGGCAACCAGCGCTGCATGAGCGACTTCATCATGGGCATCAACATGCTCTCCAACATGCGCCTGTGCTCCAACGT
This sequence comes from Coriobacteriaceae bacterium, assembly GCA_025992755.1. GTDB lineage: Bacteria > Actinomycetota > Coriobacteriia > Coriobacteriales > Coriobacteriaceae > Collinsella. The sequence goes on along the minus strand of DAJPGF010000001.1, from coordinate 1,577,459 downwards.
GCCGGCTCAGTCGATCGTTCAGACGGCACTCGGTGGCCATCAGTCCGTTAACGACTACATCCGTCCCGGCGGCCGTGTCTACGAGCAGCGCAACTTTGTGTATGAGGCGCTCAACAAGATTGACGGCATCTCGGTGGTTAAGCCACGCGCGGCGTTCTACATCTTCCCCAAGATGGATGTGAAGAAGTTCAACATCACCGATGACGAGCAGTTTGCCCTCGACCTGCTGCACGAGAAGAAGATCCTGATCACGCGCGGCGGCGGCTTTAACTGGGGCGAGCCCGACCACTTCCGTATCGTGTACCTGCCGCGCATGGAAGTGCTCAAAGAGTCCCTCGAAGACCTCGCCGACTTCTTTGATCATTACCGCCAAAGCTAATTAGTTCCGCCGTTCTACCGAACGGCGGACCGCTTGATGCTGCGCGAGCCGCATTCACGCCAATCTGACGTTCAATTTCGAGGGCGCGACCAGAAGGTCAGCGCCCTCTCATTTCACGTCACCTTGGCGCAAATGCGGCTCGCTCGCTGTCGTGTGCTCAACCCGCGGCGTTATCACGATCCGCATTTAACGGAGCAAAGCCGATTATTTTTCTTGGCTGTCTAAATAACGATTCCGCAACAGTGGTCGATTTCGTGCTGGATGATTTCGGCGGTGTAGCCCGAGAAATTTTTGATGCGGTGGACGAAGTTCTCGTCTAGATATTCCACCTTAATGCGGCGATAACGAGTGCAGGGACGCTCGCCGACGAGCGAAAGACATCCTTCGCTCGTCTGGTAGGCATTGACCTGCTCAAGAATTTGCGGGTTGTACATGAGCAGCGCCCTGTTGCCGTCCTTTACGCAGATGATGCGTTTGCGCACGCCGATCATGTTGGCGGCGAGCCCCACGCACTCGTGCTCATGCTCGTGGAGCGTATCTAGGAGGTCTTGCCCGGTCACGGCGTCGTCGGGCCCTGCGTCTTCGGAAGGCAGGCGCAAAAAGAACTCGGATTTCATGATGGGCTTAATCATGGCGGGCTCCTTAAGGTGGACACGTTTGGTTCAGGCCATGATACCGCGACATGTCGCATTAATGTGTGCACATAGATTCTGCAGCTAGATTGGATGGCGACACCATAAACTAATGGACGTTTTGCCGAGAGGCATGAATGTTTAAAGCGCAAAGAGTGCGCGACGGGCCCCGCGAATGGGGCGATGATGCCCGAGAGGGCCAAGAAGGAGTCTCATGTCCGAGAACGAAGAGATCATGAACGAGACCGAGAACGAGACCATGGCTGCCGAGGTCGAGGCAGTCGAGACCGTGGAGACCGAAGCTGCCGAGGTTGAGGCTGCTGACGAGGTTTCCGCCGAGGAGGAGGCCGAGGTTGTCGAGGCCGCCGCTGATTACGATGACGAAGAGCTGATGGACAAGATGCAGAAGGCCGCCCGCCTGCTGCGTAGCCGTCGCTTTGCTATTTCCAAGGAGGAGGAGGCCAAGGCCGAGCGCATGGCGAACATCGAGCGCGCCATCAAGCTTCTTGACCTCAAGCCCAAGATGGAGCAGAAGGAAATGTCCGACCTGCTGGGCATGCGCCTTCGTGAGCTCGATGGCCTGATGGCCGAGGCCGAGGCTGCCGATCTGGTCGGCCGCATCGACGACGCCGAGGGCGATATGCGCAAGATCGTCGTCTTCGCTGCCGAGGATGCCGCTGAGGGCCTGGTCGAGCTTGCCAACAAGAAGGAGAAGCTCCTGCCCGAGCTTTCTTACGAGGAGGCCACCGAGCTGATGGCCGCTCTCGATAAGGTTATCGCTCCGCTCGTCGCCATGGGCCTGGACGAGGATCGCGGTCCTCGCGGCGGCCGTGACGACCGTGGTGGCCGTGGCGGCGACCGTGGCGGTCGCGGCGGCTTTGGCGATCGCGGTGGCCGTGGTGGCGACCGTGGCGGCCGCGGTGGCGATCGCGGTGGCCGTGGCGGCTTTGGTGACCGCGGCGGCGACCGTGGCGGTCGCGGCGGCTTTGGCGGCAACCGTGGTGGCTATGGCGACCGCGGCGGCAACCGTGGCGGCTTTGGCGGCAACCGCGGTAACGACCGCGGCGGTCGCGGTGGCGATCGTGGCGGCCGCAACGGTGGCGGCTTCCGCGGCAACCGTTTCTAATTAGTTACGGCGTTTTACCAAACGCCGTAACGGCTCGACGCTGCGCGTCCACCAGAGCGACAACTTGTCATTCAAAGAGGACGGCATGACCAGAAGGTCTATGCCGTCCTCTTTTCATGCCAATTTATTCGCTCTGGTGGGCGCTCGCTGTCGGTGCTAAAACATCGGCATTGCCATGATCCAGACCTGCCAAAAGGTAGTCGTTGGGGACGTTCTTAAATGACTAGTCGTTGGGGATGTTCTTGTTTGACTAGTCGTTTAAGAACGTCCCCAACGACTACATAGCATTAGAGTGGATAATTTCGATGCCTACATTTGGAGGAAGAGCTCGTGGAGGCGGGTGTCGTCGTCGAGTTCGGGGTGGAAGGTTACGCCGAGCTGGTTGCCCTGGCGCGCGGCGACGATACGGCCGTCGACTTTCGCTAGGGCCTTTGCGTCGCCGTGGACCTCGACGATGCGGGGCGCGCGGATAAACGTCAGCGGCACTTCACCGTCGATGCCGGCTACCTGTCCCTTGGTTCGAAAGCTGCCGAGCTGCCTGCCGTAGGCATTGCGCTCGACAAGTACATCCATGGTTGCCAAACGCGGCGTGCCCTTATCGTCATGGGCGGCAAGATTGCGCGCCAACAGAATCAGGCCGGCGCAAGTTCCCAGTACAGGCATGCCTTCAACAATGCGGGTGCGAAGCTCCTCGAGCATGCCCAACTCATCAAGCAGCTTCCCTTGAACGGTAGACTCGCCGCCGGGAAGTACCAGACGGTCAAAGTCCTGCTTCAAATCAGCCGCCTGCCTCAGCTCAATACAACGTGCGCCCAGCTTGGACAGCCTCGCCTCGTGCTCGGCAAAAGCACCTTGGACCGCCAGCACGGCGACCGTTTGGTCTGCATAATCGCTCATGTGCGATCCTTTCTGCTGGACTAGCGCCCGCGCTCCTCCATGATGATTTCAATCTCGTCGGCGTTGATGCCGACCATGGCCTCGCCCAGGTCCTCCGAAAGCTCGGCAATGAGCTTGGCATCGGTGAAGTTTGCCACGGCCTTGACGATGGCGGCGGCGCGCTTGGCCGGGTCGCCGCTCTTAAAGATGCCCGAGCCCACAAAGACGCCTTCGGCACCCAGCTGCATCATCAGCGCGGCGTCGGCGGGGGTCGCTACGCCGCCGGCGGCAAAGTTCACGACGGGAAGCTTGCCCGTGGCGTGGACATCGCGCACCAGCTCGACCGGAACCTGCAGCTGCTTGGCTGCCTCAAAGAGCTCGTCGTCACGCAGGGCAACAACGTCGCGGATCTGCTTTTGGATCTTGCGCATGTGGCGCACGGCCTGGACCACGTCGCCCGTGCCCGGCTCGCCCTTGGTGCGGATCATCGTGGCACCCTCGGCAACACGGCGCAGCGCCTCGCCCAGATCGCGGGCACCGCAGACAAACGGGACGTCAAACTGGGTCTTGTCGATGTGGTAGACATCGTCGGCGGGGGAGAGAACCTCGGACTCATCGATGTAGTCGATATCGATGGCCTGAAGGACCTGCGCCTCGACGATGTGACCGATGCGGCACTTGGCCATGACGGGGATGGAGACGGCCTCTTGGATGCCCTTGATCATCTTGGGGTCGCTCATGCGCGAGACGCCGCCTGCGGCACGGATGTCGGCCGGGATGCGCTCGAGTGCCATGACGGCGCAGGCGCCCGCCTCCTCGGCGATGCGTGCCTGCTCGGGTGTGGTGACGTCCATGATGACGCCGCCCTTGAGCATCTGCGCGAGCTCGCGATTGAGTTTGACGCGATCGGCCTTGCTGGTCTGTTCTGCCATGGTTGCTCCCTTGGTTGGCGTGTGCATTGCTTGACGGAACATCCTATCTGGGAGCTGGGTATGGCGAAATACTCAGTTTTCGAGATAATGACAAGGTCAGACTAATACCAGATTGAATGACTTAATAAGGCCAGGTGATAGGCTCATGCTTGACTACAATTTGGAAAAGCGCGGCGGAGCATCGCTCTATGAGTATGTTTACCAGCAAATTCGAGATGATATCGTTGCTGGACGCATTGCGGCGGGGGAGCATTTGCCGTCTAAGCGCGCCTTTGCCAGTCATCTGGGAATCAGTGTCATTACCATCGAGAATGCATATAGCCAGTTACTTGCCGAGGGCTATATTTGCTCAAAGCCGCGTCGTGGCTACTACGCTTGTGAGCTTCCGGATGCACCGGTTTTGCCTTTGGCTTCGGAGGGCATCGACCGAGATGTCGTCTCTGTGGGCCCCAGCGCGTATGATGTCAACGGACAGGTCGAGCGACTCGATGCGCTCTCTCCTTCCGCTTTGGAGGCGGCGCGGCTTTGGCAAAGCGCACTGCGGGCGACACTGGCATCCGAAGATGAGCGCGAAATCTTCTCACCCGCACCGGCACAGGGCACCGCTCGGCTACGACGCGCAATCGCTCACCACCTGCGCGGGACAAGGGGTATGAATGTCGACCCCAACAACATTGTTATCGGTGCGGGCGCCCAGCTGCTCGATACCATGTTGGTTCAGCTGCTTGGAGCCGACAGGGTGTATGCCGTTGAGGACCCGGGCTATTTGCGCCTGACGCGCATCTATCAGGCTATGGGCTGCAAAGTTCGACATATCCCGTTGGATGATGAGGGCGTGGACTTGAGCACTCTGCAGAAAAGCGGGACCGATGTCCTTCACCTGATGCCGTCCCATCAGTATCCGACCGGCCTTGTGACGAGCATTGCGCGTCGCTACGCGCTGCTCAGCTGGGCAGCCGAGCAGCCGGGCCGGTATCTCATCGAAGACGACTTCGATTGTGAGTTTCGCCTTGCCGGCAAGCCGATTCCCGCGCTCGCGTCAATCGACGCCGCCCAGTCGGTTATCTATACCAACACATTTTCGAAGAGCCTTTCATCGGCGTTGCGTTTAGCGTATATGGTGTTGCCCGATGAGCTGATGGAGCGGTTTAGGCACAACCTTGGTTTTTACGCCTCATCGGTGAGCTCTGTTGACCAGGTCGCTTTGGCTCGTTTGCTGGAATCGGGTGATTACGAGCGACATGTGAACCGCGTGCGCGTGCGCGCTCGCGAGGCGCGCGATGGCCTGGCGGCGCTTGTACGGAAAGCGTTCCCGGCAGGGGAGGTCTCGATTGAGCATGCAGACGCGGGCCTTTACTGCACCGTGGCTGCAGAGCGCGGAGCGGGTGGAAGCTCTTTTGTGCGGGCCCTCACGCGCTCGGGTATCCCGTTCGTCGATGTCAGTGACTGCTATTGGTGTGCCGATGGCGCATCTGTCCCTGAAAACTCAAGTCAAATTCTTGTTCAGTATGACGATTTGAGTCCAAAAGTGCTTAATACCTTGGAATTGCAGCTAATGGGAGCACTCTGCAACCTAAGTGAGTAGACTTTTGGCACTTTGGCGACCAGGCAGTTTTGTAACAAGCTATCTACCTATGGTTTTGAAAAGCAGGATGACCGGCCTGCTCGGGATGTTCAAAAAAGTCTACTCACTTGCCGCGCAAAGCTTCTGCATGCGAAAAAATGGGGTTTTCAACAGAACTTTGTCCAGCTCTCGGCAAGCTTTTGGTCAGTTGGGGAGGGCTGTTGAAAACTTGACAGTCCGTTCGATGCCATTTTTGGTGCGTTCGCGCCAATGCGAGACAAGCTGGGTTGAAATTCGTGTTTTCCTGTGCCTATGAAGGATTTACTTTGTGACATATCGGCTTTTAGGTATTTGCGTTTGCCTCCTCAGGTCCGCGCTTTGTGTCCGCCGCTTCCACGGCCGGAAGAAGATCGGCAGCGATATGACCTCGCCCGTAACCCGACGGCTGCGGTTGCACTTGGCTTTCCGTTGTATACATTGGTTCGGACGAGAAGCAAACGGACATGCTCTGCCAGCATTAGGCAGCGGCTGTTCCTGGGCGAGCTTCCCAGGGAATCCGTGCTGGAAACGGAGCATGGATTTTTGATTACGTCTCCTCTACTGACGGCATTCATCATGTCGCGGCATCTGACGGATCTTCAGCTTCTTTTTGTGTTGGCGGAGATGTGCGGCCTGTTTGCGGTGTGTGCTCTGCCGGCGGCACTCGAGGCGGAGCTTTCACGTGCAATTGATTCGGGCGCGATTTCGACAACGTTCGGTTGGGTGCGCTGCCCGTCCGAGGACGGCGCCACTTCAAATTTATGGCGTCGAGACGCTTTGGTTTTGGGCAGAGACCTTGACCGTTTTTGTTCAGATGTTTGCGGGATGCGTTACGGCAATAGATTTATGGCGGTATCGCAACTCGTCCCATTGGGTGCCGCGTCGCCTTTTGAGGTCGAGGCGCATTTGTTGCTCGGGCTACCGCGAGCCCTGGGAGGCGAAGGGTTTTGCGGTATAGAGCTCAATGTCGAAGTGACGTTAAGCACAAGTGCTCGAGCGATTGTGGGAAAGTCCCGTGTATATATTGACCTGCTACTTTCTTCGCCGGACGGCAGGCGACAGGTGGCCATTGAATGTCAGGGAAAGGCCTCGCACGGACGCGCAGGGGATGGCTTGCGTGACGCCGATCGCATGACGGCCCTTCAGGCCATGGGCTACGATGTACTTCTCCTGACACACAGACAGATATCCGATGAGGATAGATTCCGCGCGATCGTTAAGGCCGTATGCAGGATGCTCGATGCTGAATATCGTGATAAAAGCCCGGATGAGCAAAGGGCTGAGGCATTACTCCGGTCTGAACTATTCGTTGACTGGACAAAACTGGGAGTAATCGACGGAAAGATGCCCGTTAGACGCAAAACAGCTCAATCGTGGACTGCTGCGGAACTAAGTGAGTAGACTTTTGGCACTTTGGCGACCAGGCCGTTTTGCAACAAGTCATTTACCTGCGACTTTATAAAGCAATATGGATGGTCTGCTCGATAAGTTCCAAAAAGCCTACTCACTTAGTTTTTGACGAGAAACCGATGCCGAAGGCGGTCCTATTTCAGGGCGTATTTCAGCGCGTTAACGAGTCCTCGAGACACAAAAAGGCCCGAACCATGCGGTCCGGGCCTTATCGAGCTAGAGATTGTCTCTCAGGCGGCTGGCTTAGCCAAAGTAGCGCTTGAGCAGGCCGGCGAAAGCCTTGCCGTGGCGAGCCTCGTCGCGAGCCATCTCATGCACGGTATCGTGGATGGCATCGAGGCCAGCGGCCTTGGCGCGCTTGGCAAGATCAGTCTTGCCGGCGGTGGCGCCGTTCTCGGCCTCAACGCGCATCTCGAGGTTCTTCTTGGTGGAGTCGGTCACGACCTCGCCCAGGAGCTCAGCGAACTTGGCGGCGTGCTCGGCCTCCTCGTGGGCAGCCTTCTCCCAGTACAGGCCGATCTCGGGATAGCCCTCGCGATGAGCGACGCGAGCCATGGCCAGGTACATACCGACCTCGGAGCACTCGCCCTCAAAGTTGGCGCGCAGGTCGGCAACGATGTCCTCGGAGACGCCCTCCATCTTGGCGACGCCCACGACGTGCTCGGCAGCCCACTCGAGCTGGCCCTCCTCCTGCTTCAGGAAACGAGAACCGGGAACGCCGCACTGGGGGCACTTGAAGTCCTCGGGCAGCTGGTCGCCGTCGAACTCTTCCACATAACCGCAAACGGGGCAAACAAACTTCATGATTCGATCCTTTCGATCGATGGCGATTGCGCGCTCGTCCGGTCCCGTAAGGGCCCTCTCCGGACGTGCGTCTTGACGAGTTCTATTATCCATAAATGCAACCAAATGTGAAGCCTATTAGGAATGATTTTTAATAAAACAATTTTGAGATATGAAGATGTTGATTGATTAACGATTGGGAGGCCGTCTGCGATCTCTGCTGAGTACAATCGGGCGAGCAAATGTTGACCTATCAACAAATGAAGGAGTTTCCTTTATGCATCTAGCCCGCCGCGCCTGGTGCCGAACGTATCAAACGGTTTTTCGCATCGCATTGCCGGTACTGCCCTATACCGAGCCACGCATTTTGGAGCATGCCGAGGATGTGCCCGCGGTGCTTCAAAAACGCTCGATCCAGAAGGTCCTTATCGTGACAGACCCTGGTATTGCACGTTTAGGGCTCACGGCATCACTCGAGCGTGCGCTTACGGCTCAGGGGATTGGCGTTACGGTCTATGCCGAAACGCGTGCGAACCCCACGGTCTCGAATGTGGAGGAAGCGGCGGCGCTGTATCGCGAGAACGACTGCCGGGCCATTATCGGCTTTGGTGGCGGTTCGGCCATGGACTGCGCCAAGGGTGTGGGGGCGCGCATTGCGCAGCCAAACAAGCCCATCAACAAGATGCGCGGCCTGCTGCGCGTCCACCGTCGTCTGCCGCTGCTTATTGCGGTTCCCACTACCGCCGGTACGGGAAGCGAAGTCACGCTGGCGGCGGTTATCACCGATAACGAGACGCACTATAAATACCCCATTAACGACTTTGTGCTCATCCCGCGTTTTGCGGTGCACGACCCCGAGTTTACGCGCGGGTTGCCTGCCTCCATTACGGGGCAGACGGGCATGGACGCCCTGACGCATGCTGTCGAGGCCTTTATCGGCCGTAGCACCACGCCCTATACGCGCAAGATGGCTCGACAGGCGGTTCAGCTCATCCGCGACAATTTGCTCGAGACCTATGAGCATGGCGACGGCATGCGTGCGCGCCGCAATATGCTTTCGGCGGCGTATAAGGCGGGCGTTGCGTTTACTCGCTCCTATGTCGGATATGTGCATGCCATTGCGCACAGTTTGGGCGGCCGATACGGAATTCCGCACGGTTTGGCCAACGCGATCATCCTGCCGCACATGCTTCGCGCTTATGGTGACGCCGCCGCCCCCAAGCTTGCCGATCTTGCTCGCATGGCGGGCATTGCGCCGGCGACCGCGCAGGACAGTCTTGCGGCCGAGGCCTTTATCGATTGGGTCGACCGCATGAACGCCGCCCTGGGAATCCCCAAATATGTAGCGGGTATTCGCCGCTCCGACATTCCCGAAATGGCGGCGCATGCCGATGCCGAGGCTAATCCCCTGTACCCCGTTCCTCTTTTAATGGACCGCCTGGAGCTCGAGCATATGTACGAAGTTGTTGCGGGTGGTATGTTTGAGGACGAGAACTAGGAGGTTGCCATGAACACCGAGGAAATTGCGCGCATCGTCGGCGATCAGCGCACCTACTTTAAGACGCATGCTACGTTTGATGTCGATGCTCGCCGCCGTGCACTGGTGCGCCTGCGCGATGCGGTTCGTGTGCGCGAGGCCGATATTGCCCATGCGCTCATGACCGATTTGGGTAAGTCACATGACGAGGCGTATATGTGCGAGATCGGCACGTCGCTTTCCGAGATTCGTCATCAGATCGCTCATGTGGCTCGATGGAGTCGTCCGCGCCTGCGTCCGTGTGACCTCGCTAACGCCGTGAGTGTGTGCAAAACGCAAGCCGTGCCCTATGGCGTCACGCTCATCATGGCGCCCTGGAACTATCCGTTTTTGCTGACGCTCGAGCCGCTCGCTGGCGCCCTGGCCGCAGGCAATACCGTGGTTATCAAGCCGAGTGCCTATGCGCCGGCTTCGAGCGCGGTGCTCAGGCAGATTTGCGAGGAAGCATTTGATTCGCGCCTGGTGACGGTCGTCGAAGGCGGGCGTGCCGAGAACGAAGCGTTGCTCGACGAGTGCTGGGACAAGATCTTCTTTACCGGTAGCGTTCCGGTCGGCAAGCTCGTCATGGAGCGCGCGAGCAAAAACCTCACGCCCGTGACGCTTGAACTGGGCGGCAAGAGCCCCTGCATCGTGGATGCGACGGCAAACTTGAAGGTCGCGGCACGCCGCATCGCATTTGGTAAATGGCTCAACGTGGGCCAGACCTGCGTGGCGCCCGACTACCTGCTGGTCGACGTGCGCGTGCACGATGAGCTGTTGGGTCTCATCAAGGAGGAGGTCCGTCGCATGTTTGGCGAGCACCCGCTCGACAACGAGGACTACGGTCATATTGTCAACGCCAAGCATTTCGCGCGCGTGCGCGGGCTGATCGACCCCGATAAGGTTGTGCTGGGAGGAACGGCGCGCGAGTCGTCGCTCAAAATTGAGCCGACGATCCTAGACGGCGTGGCGCCTGAGGACGCCGTGATGCAGGAGGAGATTTTCGGCCCCATCTTGCCGGTGCTGACGTTTGAGAGCCTAGACGAGGCCGAAGCGTTTATTACGGATCGTCCGACGCCGCTGGCCCTGTATATCTTTAGTCAGGATCGCGCGGTTCAGCAGCGCTTTGTGCGCTACGTGCCCTTTGGCGGCGGCTGCGTCAACGACACGATCATGCATCTGGCTACGAGCCATATGGGCTTTGGCGGCATGGGCGCGAGCGGCATGGGGCAGTACCATGGCCGCGAGAGCTTCGATACGTTTAGCCATAAGAAGAGCATCGTGAACAAGTCAACCTGGCTGGACGTGCCGTTTCGGTATGCGCCCTACGCAAGCTGGAAGCACAAATTCGTGCGCATGTTTGTGCATTAGGAAATGGCAGGTAATACGAACAAGTGTTCCTATTACCTGCCATTTACGTTAGACTACTGCTATGGGGTACGGATGGGCCAACTCCCTTTAGAAGGGAATTGGTATGAACGTAAGCGATGTTATTTCGTTACTGGCGTTGTTAATCGCGGCTATCGAACTCGGCCTGTTTATCGGCCGAATGAAATAGCCGCCCCCGCGTAAGCGAAGACGGCCACTTCTCACGATGAAAACGTGTATCGGAGTTGGCAAGACCCGCTGCCACGGGTGCCATCCGTACCCCTATCTTATCTGCAAGCGCTCTGTCTCGCAAGCGTTGCGGCAACTGGGTGAAAGGCGCGAGCGGGTGAATTCGTGTCCGCACGGGCCCGTAAACTTCTCAGTGAGGTTAAGCGTTGGTTTATCCGGCCGTTAGAGGAGTTGCCATGTACGAGCCTTCACGTGTTCTTCTGTCGTTTCATATTGCGGGATTTCAGTATGCCGACGGCGCTTTGGTCCTAGGCGATCTTAAAGTGGGCGATAAACTGACGCTGTGCGCCGAGCGCGATAATCCCCATGATCCCGAGGCGGTTGCGATTTACTATGGCAACACCAAGCTTGGCTATGTTCCGGGAAACGAGGTCGGCCCGCTGTCCTTGATGATGTATTACGGCCATGAGGACGTATTTGAGGCCCGCGTGCAACAGGTTGCTCCCGAGCGCAGCCCGTGGCATCAGGTGCGTGTTGGACTCTACGTGGTGGATGCTCGCTAATCGGTAAGGGAGACTGCCATGTTTGATGACGACGACCAGTTCGATCTGACAGACGATCCGTTTGAGTGGGATATGCTACTCGATGACGATGAGTTGGAGCGGGATCGTAAGAAGCGGCAGGATAAGAATACCCAGGGTGACGCTTCGAAAAAGCAAGACAAGCGCCGCCGCGGACTGTTCGGCGGGTTCTTTGGATAACCGCCGCATCGCTGCGTCTGTATACTTAGCACGAGTTGAACACGTTGCGAAATGAGGACAGAGACGATGATGTGGTTTACCGCCGATCTGCACCTGGGCGATACGAATATCTTGCACGACATGGACCGGCCGTTTGGCTCGGTCGAGGAGATGAATCGCAAGGTCATCGATGCCATCAATGAGTGCGTGGCTGTGGATGACCGTCTCTACATTCTGGGTGACTTTACCTATCGTTTGCCCCTGGCGGAGGCGGTGCGCCTGCGCGAGCGTATTGCCTGCCAAAACGTGACGCTCATCCGTGGTAACCATGACGGCGATTGGGAAGATCCCGACGTGCCGCAAATTTGGGAAGACGTGCGTGATTATCTGGAGATTGCCCCCGGCTATGCCAAGGGCCATCGTCTGGTTATGAGCCACTACCCCATGCTTAGCTGGAATGGCAAGGCGCGTGGTGCCATCATGCTGCACGGACATATCCACAGCAGGGGAGACCGCACCAACGCACGCAACCGCGATCGCGAGCGCCCTATCTTTCGCTACGATGTCGGTCTCGATGCCAACGAGTACAAGCCCGTAAGCCGGGATCAAATCCTGGGCTTCTTTGGACTGTAATGCTCGAACCACCACAAAGGGGACAGGCACCTTTGTGGTGGTTCTGGCGCCGTTGCCATTATGGCAGCGGCGCCTTTTTTGTCCGCGTGGCGCGGTAGAGTGTAGGCGGTTGAAATTTGCGTCCATCGAGGAGCTGCTATGAACGAGATCAAGTGCCCGCATTGCGGCGAAGTCTTTAAGGTCGATGCGTCCGGCTATGCGGATATCGTCAAGCAAGTACGCGATGCCGAGTTTTCGCGCGACCTGGATGAGCGTGTGAAGGCAGTCCAGCGCGAGGGCGAGCAGGCGCTGGAGCTTGAGCGCTCGCGTTCGACGGCTGCTTTGCAGGAGGCGGAGTCTCAGCGCAACGCTCAGCTTGTCGAGCAGAAGAACACTGCGGATCAGAAACTGGCGCAAGAAGTCGCCAAGCGCGATGCCGAGCTTGCCGAGCTGCGCGCCAAGCTCGAGGGCGCTGCCACGGAGCGCGAGAGTGCAAGCCAGCGCGCGGCGGTTGAGGCCCGTGCCGACGCTCAAAAGGAGAATGCCGAGCTTCAGCGCGAGATTGACAATTTGCGTGCGCAGCTGGGACGCAAGGATGACGAAGCCAAGCTTGCCGAGGCTTCGGCGCGCAATGCTGCTCAAAACGATTTAGCTGCACGTGATGCCCAGATTGCCGAGCTGCAGGCCAGGCTTGCCGCGGCGGACAAGGCCCAGGAGATGGCGCTTGCCGCTGCTGCGGCCGAGTCACAGCGTGAGCTTGATGCCGCTCGCGGCGAGGCCGAGCGCGCGCTTGCTGACTACCGCGCGAAGGTACAAGAGAAGTTTACCGCCGCAAGGGCTCAGTCCGAGCAAGAGGCCGAGGGCCTGCGCGCGCAGCTGCGCGAACAGGAGCTGACGGCCAAAATGAACCTATCGGAGGCGGTCGCTGCGGCGGAGCGTGAGCGCGATGAGGCACGTGCCAAGCTCGCGAGCGAGCTGGCGGTGCGCGATTCTCGCGAGGAACAGGCCAAGGCGGCGCATGAGCTCGAGCTTGCGCAGGCCAAGCGCGCGAGCGATGACCTGATTCGCTATAAGGATGAAGAGATTGAGCGCCTTAAGGACATGAAGGTCCGCCTGTCCACCAAGATGGTGGGCGAGTCGCTCGAGCAGCACTGCGAGACCGAGTTTAACCGTCTGCGCATGACGGCGTTTCCTAACGCGTACTTCGAGAAAGATAACGATGCGTCCGAGGGTACCAAGGGCGACTTTATCTTCCGCGAGTGCGACGCGAGCGGCAACGAGGTCATTTCGATTATGTTCGAGATGAAAAACGAGAACGATGAAACCGCGACCAAGCATAAAAACGAGGACTTCTTTAAGAAACTCGATCACGATCGTCGCCAGAAAGGCTGTGAGTACGCGGTGCTCTGCACCTTGCTGGAGCCCGAGAGCGAGCTCTATAACGCGGGTATCGTCGACGTGAGTTACCGCTATGAGAAGATGTACGTGATCCGCCCGCAGTTCTTCATTCCCATGATCACGCTGCTGCGCAACGCCGCTATGGGTTCGCTGCGCTATAAGCAGGAGCTGGCGGAGTACAAGCAGCAGAATATCGACGTCACGAACTTCGAAGCCAAGATGGAAAAGTTCAAGAATGATTTCGGTCGCAACTACGAGATCGCGAGCCGCAAGTTCCAAACGGCGATCGATGAGATCGACAAGACGATTAGCCATCTGCAGAAAACCAAGGAGGCGTTGCTGTCTTCCGAGAACAACCTGCGCCTAGCCAACAAGAAGGCCGACGATCTTACCATTCGCAAGCTCACGTGGGGCAACAAGACCATGAAGGCCGCCTTTGACGAGGCGCGCGGGGCTGCGCCAGAGACAAACGATGAGCCCGCCGAGGCGGATTCGTATGAGGTCGAGGATGCCGAGTAGGGGATAGCGTATCGCGCAAAAAGCGGGGCCGCTGGCGATGTTGCCAGCGGCCCCGCTTCGTTTCGTTCCATTGTGCCCGGCTAGTCTTCGAGCAGGTCCTCGATAAAGCCGACGCGGTAGTTTTTGAGGATGACCTCGCCGCCGTCCTGCGTGGCGTCCAGATCGACATCGCCCATGATGCCAAAGTCGTGGTCGCCATCCTCGTCGGCAAAGATCTGGTGCACGTGCCATACGTGCGCGGTCTTCTCGTCGGACTCGTCGATGGAAAACATCGCGGCGCTGCGGGCGTCTCCGTCGGTGAGGATTTCCTCGTGCTGCTCATGGTAGGCATCGAGCGCCTTTTGCCAACGGATCTCGCTCATGCCCCAGTCCTCGTCGAGCTCGCCCAGATCGCGCACGTGTCCACGGGCTGCAAGGGCCACGCGGCGGAAGAGTGCATTGCGCACCAACAGCGTGCAGCCGCGACGGTCCGCAACGACCTCGTCGATGCCCTGCGGCGGTGCGGCGTCGAGTGCAGCGGGGTTGCCGGCGTTCTCCCACTCGTCCACCAGGCTCGAGTCGACCGAGCGCACCACAAAGCCGAGCCACGAAATGATGTCACGCAAGCGCTCATCGCGCTTCTCAATGGGAACGGTGCGATCGAGGGAACGGTAGGCCTCGGCTAGGTAGCGCAGCAGAATGCCCTCGGAGCGGGCGATGCCGAGCTTTTGGATATAGCCCTTAAAGTCGCTCGCGCTCTCCAGCATATCGCGCAGGACGCTCTTGGGCGAGAGCTGGTAGTCGTTGGCCCAGGGTACCTCCTGGCAGTACTTGTCGAAGGCGACATCGAGCAGGTCCTCGAGCGGCTTTTCGTAGGTGACATCCTGGATGCGCTCCAGGCGTTCTTCATATTCGACGCCATCAGCCTTCATTTCGGCCATCGCGCGGTCGCGCGCGGCGCGCTCCTGTGCGCGCAATACCTGCTTGGGGTCCTCGAGCGTAGCCTCGACCATCGAGATCAGATCCATGGTATAGGTCTCACTCTCGGGGTCGAGCAGTTCCAGCGCGGCAAGCAAAAACGGCGAGAGCGGCTGGTCGAGCGCAAAGTCCTCGGGCAGATCGACCGTCAGTGCATAGTCGATGTCCGGCGCGGCGTCAGTCGGGGCGTCAGGCGCGGGTGGCACCTCGGTGCGGACGACGACGCCGGAATCGATGAGTGTGGCGAAGATTTCGTCGGCGCGAACCTCGAGCTTAGCCTTTTCCTCGGGAGTCTGTAGGCTCGTCTCGATGAGGTTGTGTACGCGGGCTCGGGCATCGCCGCCCTGCTCGACCACGCTAATCACCATGGAGTGCGTGATGCGCAGGCGCGGCTTGAGTGTCTCGGGCTGCGTCTCGATCAGGCGCTCAAAGGTCTGCTTGTTCCAGGTGACAAAGCCCTCGGGGGCCTTTTTCTTTTTAATCTTACGGAGTTTTTTGGGGTCGTCGCCCGCTTTGGCCATAAGCTTGGCATTCTCGATCTCGTGCTCGGGCGCCTCGGCAATCACCATACCCTCGGTATCGAAGCCCGAGCGGCCGGCGCGACCGGCAATCTGATGGAACTCGCGGGCGCGCAGACGACGCATCTTGTAGCCATCGAACTTGGTGAGCGCGGTGAGCACCACAGTGTGGATGGGTACGTTAATGCCGACGCCGAGTGTGTCGGTGCCGCAAATGACGGGCAGCAGGCCCTGCTGCGCCAGGCGCTCGACCAGGAGGCGATAGCGCGGCAGCATACCGGCGTGGTGCACGCCGACGCCGCAGCCGAGCAAGCGCTTGAGGATCTTGCCGAAGGCCGTCGAGAAGCTCGTGCCCTTTGCCGCTTCCTTAATGGCCTCGCGCTGCTCCTTGCTAGCGATGCCAAAATTGGCGAGCGACTGTGCCGTCGCAAGGGCGGCATCCTGGCTAAAGTGCACGATGTAGAGCGGGGCCTCGCCGCGGCGCATCGCGAGCTCGACGGTGCCCTCGAGCGAGGTCGTCACGTAGTCGTAGCTCAGCGGCACGGGGCGTGGGGCATCGACGACCAAGTCGCAGGTAGCGCCGGTGTGTTCCTCGAGCGAGGCGGCGATCGCGGTGACATCGCCGAGCGTGGCGCTCATGAGCATGAATTGCGTGTGGGGCAGGGTGAGCAGCGGTACCTGCCAGGCCCAGCCGCGGTCGGGGTCGGCAAAGTAGTGGAACTCGTCCATGGCCACGCAGCCCACGTCGGCATCTTCGCTCTCGCGCAGTGCGTCGTTGGCAAGGATCTCTGCCGTGCAGCAGATGACGGGTGCCTTGGTGTTGATATGCGTGTCGCCGGTAATCATGCCTACGTTATCGCGGCCGAGCACCTGCACAAGGTCGAAAAACTTCTCGCTGACCAGAGCCTTGATGGGAGCCGTGTAGTAGCAGCGCTTGCCCTGCGCCATGCCCATAAAGAGCATGCCCAGCGCGACGAGCGATTTACCCGATCCGGTCGGTGTGCCTAAAATGACGTGATCGCCGGCAGCCAGGTCCATGAGGGCCTCTTCTTGGTGATCCCACAGTTCAATGCCGCGATCGCTCGTCCATTCAAAGAAGCGTTCGAAGGCTTGATCGGGCGTGAGCCACGGTTCGGGCTCGCTGCCGTCCTCGGGCTCCCACCAGGTGGGGGAGAGCGCGCCGAGCGAGCCAAACTCGGCTTCGGTTCCCGTGCCGCCCGAGAATGAGCTGGCGGCGCCGGCGCCAGAGACGGTGCTGGCGGCGGTATCTGTCGTGGTCTGTGCCATGTGGTTGCTTTCTCTCGCGATTGTCCGCCAACTATTATGGCGTAGCGGCGCATCGATGCGTTTGCAGGCAAGAAAATGCAGGAAATGGGCGTTCTGCCCGGCCGTTTGGTGCAGTTGCCAGCTAAGTGAGTAGATTTTTTGCGATGTCGCGAGCACATGGATTTTGCACAAGGGTTCTATCTGCGGTTTTAGTTTTCGTTATGCGGGTTGTGCTTGGCTATTGCAAAAAAGTCTACTCACTTAGGTTTGAGGGTTGTTTGCTGGCGCCTATTCGCGCTTATTTGCTGACGCCGCGACCATCAGAAGCCCCTAGGACTCTTGCGGCAGGCGCTTCTTGCCCTTGCGGGCACGGTTTCTGAAGTTCTTGACGGCCTCTTCCATGCCGAGAGGCACGTAGGTGAGCTCATCGAGGTTTTCGGGCAGGTAGCAGGCAAGGCTTTGCTCCTGCGCGCGGCCCGCCGCGAGCTGCTCTTCGATGGGTTCCGCGCCGGGCGTAGCGCAAATGCCATAGACGGCGGCGCCCATCTCGCGCGTGCGGCATTCATATTCGGTCTCGGGATGCTCGGGATGGTCGCGGCGGACGTCGTCACTTACCCAAAGCGTATCGTAGCCGGCTGCGGCAAACTGTCCCAGGGCGTAATCGCGCAACGGTTTGCTGTCGGTTCGCAGCGTTACGGTGGCGCCGGCTGCAAAGAGCGGGCGATAGAGCATCAGATGGTCGACATGGACGAGGCGCTTTTTGGCGTACTTGGCCTTGGGCTGCGGCGTGGGAAAGTTGATGGTGATGGCATCGAGCTCGCCTGTGGCAAATAGCTGCGGCAGCGATGCGGCGCCTCGAGGCAGAACGAGTGCGTTGGTCAGTTCATGCTCGCAGATTTTCTGTGCGGCATAGGCGATGCAGAGGGGCTCTTGGTCCATGCCGATAAAGAGCGTGTTGGGTTCACGGCGAGCTCGCTCAACCAGATAGGTGCCCTTGCCGCAGCCCAGATCAAGATGAAGGCGGGCGAAGGACGCACTGTCAGTCGGCGCACAGGCCTCGCGCCAATCTCCGGCATAGGCCTCGGGGTTCGTCTCAATCGCATCGGCGTAGCGCTCCAGGCGCTCTTCGAGCACAAAGTTCTTAGGCGTGCGAACGTGGACGGCTCCCATGAGGCTCCTTGGTCATAAGTATGGAACGCATAGCTGCGCGTTCCGTCAATGGGTTGAAAAAGGGCGGGCATAGCTTGCCCGAAAGATGCGGTGCGGCTCGGCGACGAGTCGTCGATGCCTACAGACGCTTGAGAATCACATAGCGGTTGAGCTCGCCGCTGCGACCGTCGGCATGGAAGCGCTCAAGCTCGCGCACGGGGACCTCGCCGCTCTTGTAGAACGTACGGACGCCGCGCACCAGGTCGGTGATCTGCTGATCGTCAAAGTGATGGCAATAGCGGTAAGCGTGGCGGTCGTTTTGCCAGCCAATGAGGTGGTCGCCGGCTTCAAACTGCGCGGAATCGTAACCCTCAAACGGCGGGGTGAGCTCGGCGCGGGCCTCGGCGCGAACAGCCTTGCGCGCCATGCGCTCGTCGTTCATAAACTCCCAAAAGCTGATGGCGATGATGCCGCCCGGGCGCGTCTGGCGCACCAGGGCGTCGAGCACGCGTACACGGTACTCGCATGACGGCACGTGGTGCATAAAGCCAAAGCAGACCGAGATGTCGGCGAGCGGTGCGTCGAAAAGAACATCGGACGTCTCGGCGGGGTTGAGCTTCATGAGGGCATCGAGCACGTCGAGTTCCTGGAAGTGCAGGTTGGGAATGCGCAGGGCGTGGCCACGTGCATCGATAGCCAAATCCTGACACGAGTCGACACCATAGAACTCAAACGGGCAACTGGCATCTGCCGAGGGGTTTGCGCCGTCGACGCCCTTGGCGGCAAGTGCGCCGCCGGCGGCAAAGTTCTCGAATCGCATGTTGCCGCAGGCGAGATCGAAGACGCGGACGGGATGCTCGATTGTGGCGACGTCGAGCTGTTCGAGTGCGATGTCCATGGTGCGCACCCAGCCGGGCCACGGGGCCTGGCGCGTATCGGAAAAGGAGGCGGAGTGCTCGCGATAGAACGTGTTGTTGAGCTGGATGAGCGATGAGGCGAAATCGCGGTTCACGGCGCGGAACTCCCTCCGTTGGCGGTGCGGAATAAACAGTATGACCATACTACCGTTAACGCCGCAACGGGGACAACCGAGCTGCGGCTCATTGCTTTGTTTGGACACATTTCCGCAGCTCATATGTGCCCGCAACCGCCAGTTGTCAAAAATCTCACTAGAATAGGTGGCATGCTTTTGGCGGTGGCGGATAGATTTTTAACTGTGCAAGGCGCCTTAAGAACAAAAACGGTCCGGCGGCACGGCTGGCATCACATAGGAGGAACCATGAATGTAGAAACTGCGCAGCGGCTCGCCGACCTTCGCCGCAGCAAGGGCTTTAGCCAAGAAGGGCTGGCGCGAAAGCTGGGGCTGTCGCGCCAGGCGGTTAGTAAATGGGAGCGTGCGGAGAGCTCGCCCGATACCGAGAACCTGATCTCGCTCGCCAAGCTCTATGGTGTGAGTCTGGACGAGCTGCTCAATCCGAGCGATGAGATTGAGGACGATATCGAGTTTGAGAACGAGGACCGCGCTCGTCAGCGCGAGGCCGAGGCGGCAGAGCGCGCCCGCACCCATGAGGCGGCGGCGCGCGCCACCGAGGCGGCAACGCAGGCAAGTGACGCGGCAGCCAAGGCGGCGCAGGCGGCAAGCTGGAGTGCGCAGGCTGCCAATGCGGCGACGGCTCAGGTGACGGGTACCGGTGCGGCTGGTCCGACTCCGGTGAAGGGTCCGTTCCAGTCATTCCCGTATTGGGCCGTGTGCTGGCTGCTGTTCTTTTTACTGATGTTCCTGTTTGGTGCCGGCCCCTTTGCTGCGCTGATCTTCTTCACGATTCCCATCTATCACTGGGTGGCGCGTGCACTCGATGGCGATTGGGCGCGCGGGGATATTCAGGTTGGTCCGGCACCGGTGGCGGTCAGGGCCCAGGGGAAGGATACTTCTGCGGAACCTGATGCTGACGTGGCTACCGCGGCCACCGCTGAGCCATGTGCCAAAGAAGGTGACGAATGATGAAGCTTTCGCATGAATCCAAGCTGCGCCTGGGCGTCGGCATCGGAGCGTTTGTACTGATTATCGGGCTTGTTTTTGGCGTTTCGCGGACTTTGATTCATTTTGATGGCCCGTGGGATCTCGACGATGTTATACCCGGCTTGTCCGGTATGGACGATGTGGTTGATGACGACGATTTTATGAACGATGGCGGTAACTATTCCGCTCGGACTCAGCAGCTTTCGTGTACGACCTTTGATGCCGATGAGTTTCGCTACCTCGATTTCGATATCGATGCGGCTACGGTGGACGTCAAGGTTATTGATGGTAACAAGGCTCGCGTTATCGAGCGGGGACGCGTTGCCAATGGTATGGATGCCTCCAAGGCCGCGACGCAGAACATCGCATCCGTCGAGGACTCGACGCTCAAGGTTTCCCAGTTTGGAAGTGATGACGGTAAGGCAATCGATCGCTCAGTTACGGTCGAGCTGCCGCGCCGTGTTGCCGAACATCTGAAGGGAGTCAACGCGCACGTGGGCTCGGGTGATCTGCAGATTGCCGGTGTCACCTGTGATGGTTTCGACCTTTTCCTGGGTGCGGGAGATGTAGAGTTTGCGGGCAGCGTGACTGATGCGCTCAGCGCCGAGGTCGGTTCGGGCGATGTGACGTTCGAGCTCTACCAGGCCCCCGCGAAGTCGATGGACGTGAGTGTGGGCTCGGGCGATGTGGAGATGATGGTTCCGAACTCGACGGGCTTTAAGGCGAGCCTTACCTTGGGCAGCGGCGACTTCGAGAGTGATTTCCTTCCGCTTGGCTACGACGGCGAGACCATTTTGAATCTTGAATTCGATAACGGCGATAAGTCTGCTACGTATCGTTTTGAGGTCGGTTCGGGCGACATGTCATTTGATTCAGAGTGACGGGCGGTTATCGAAGACTTATATACCATAGCTGCGCTGTTTGATGGAGGCGCCGGAGCCGTGACGGGCTCCGGCGCCTTTGCCTTTACAATGGGGTCATGGAACAGATTATCTTGAACATACTCGAGGCTCTGCGTCGCGGCGAGACCGTGGACGACAAAGCGCTCGTCAAACTGATACATGCCGAGGCGCGCCGTGAGGGTGCCGACAAACGCGATTTGGCCAAGCGCCGTCTGCTGCCGTTCTACCAGCGGGTAAAACGTGAGGAGCCGGCTCGTTGGGCTGGGTGGAATGTCGATGCCGAGCTGGAACGTCGACTGCTGCAGGTGCTGCGTATGAAGCCTCGTCGCACGGCTTCGGGCGTGGCGACCATTACCGTTATCACCAAGCCCTGGCCATGCTCGGGCGATTGCCTGTTTTGTCCCAACGATCTGCGCATGCCCAAAAGCTACCTGCACGCCGAGCCGGCGTGCGCCCGTGCGGAGCAAAACTGCTTCGATCCGTATTTGCAGGTGAGCGCTCGCCTGACCGCGCTTTCGCAAATGGGGCATGCGACCGACAAGATAGAGCTCATCGTGCTCGGTGGTACCTGGAGCGACTATCCGGAAGGCTATCAGACATGGTTTATGTCGGAGCTTTTCCGCGCGCTCAATGACGATGCCGTCGCCGGCGTGGCGGCCAACCCCATGTTGGCGCGTCCGGGCATCAGCCGTGCCGAGGCAGGGCGCCTGCTCGATGACGCTCCCGCCGATGCCCTGCCGCCGGTGGTAGCGGAGCGCCGCGAGCGCTATCGGGCCGCCGGCATTGCGACAGATGAGGCTGAGCTTGCTGCCGGCGTTGCCGACGAGCAGGGGCGTGTGGATGCTGTCGTTGGTGGCTATAACCGCGCGGTGCGTCGTCTGTACGGTCCTGGTACGCCGTGGGGCGAGGCTGCCGAGTGGCAGACGGCAACGATGGAGGAGCTTGAGCGTCAGCAGCGCATCAACGAGACGGCGAAGCATCGCGTGGTGGGGCTCGTTATCGAGACGCGCCCCGATGCCGTAACGCCGCAGGCCCTCACGCTCATCCGCCGCCTGGGCTGCACCAAGATCCAGATGGGCATCCAGAGCCTTGATCAGCACCTGCTCGATATCAACGAGCGTCGCATTTCGGTGGCGCAGATCGAGCGGGCGTTTTCGCTTGCGCGCCTGTTTGGTTTTAAGATCCACGCGCATTTTATGCTCAACTTGCTGGGCGCCACGCCCGAGGGGGACAAGCGCGACTACGAACGCTTTATGACCGAAGGGGCCTTTATGCCCGACGAGGTCAAGGTCTACCCGTGCGCGCTCATCGAGGGCTCGCGTCTGGTGGGCTGCTATGAGCGCGGCGAGTGGCGTCCCTATACCGAGGAAGAGCTGCTCGATGTGCTGGCCGACGACATCGTGGTGACGCCGGCGTTCTGCCGCATCAGTCGCATGATCCGCGACTTTAGTTCCGACGACATTATGGTGGGCAACAAGAAACCCAACCTGCGTCAGCTCGTTGAGAACCGCCTGGCTGCTCGGGGTGACGGTGCGACGGTGCGCGAGATTCGCTATCGCGAGATCAGTACGGCGGGTGCCGACTTGGATGAGCTATCTCTTGATGAGGAAGTGGCGTACGAGACGCCGGTGACTTACGAGCGCTTTTTGCAGTGGGTGACGCCGCAGGGCAAGATCGCGGGCTTTTTGCGGTTGTCGCTGCCCGACCATTCGTTTGTTGCCGCGCATGCGGACGAGTTGCCGACGTCGCCGGACGAGGCGATGATTCGCGAGGTACACGTGTATGGCATGGCGGCACGCGTGGGCGACCAGGGCCAGGCGGCGCAGCATCACGGGTTGGGGCGTTTACTCGTAGAGCGTGCGTCCGAGATTGCCCGGGATGCCGGCTATGCGCGCGTCAACGTGATCAGCGCGATTGGTACGCGCGAGTACTATCGCCATTTGGGTTTTTACGATCATGGACTCTATCTGCAAAAGGAGCTCTAGATGAACAAGCCGAGTGTTTCTGCCGGCGTCGTTGCCGGCGTTGCCCTGGGAGCCGCGGCGCTTGGTGCGGCCGCCGTCGCTGTTCGCGCTGCCTGTTTGCAGGTCGCGCGTACCCGCAACGGCCTAGCGCGTGTGAAGCGTATGCACGACGAGAGCGGTGACGAAGTCCGCGTATTGGTGCAAGGCGGCGTCTACCAAAGCGCGAGTTACGTTGGCGAGCGCTGGGCGGAGCCCGTCTTTGCGTACTATCGCGCGTTTGACGACGTGTTTGAGGCCGAGGATGCGATGCGCGACGCTTATGGTCACGGTATCAACCGTATGCTGATGCTGGGCGGCGGCGGGTTTGCCTATCCCAAGTTCGCGCTGATGTCGCACGAGGGCTTGCGCATGGACGTCATCGAGTATGACGGAGAGATTACGCGCCTGGCGCGCCGTTGGTTCTATCTGGACGAGCTGGAGCGCACGGTGGGCGACCGCTTGCGGGTGATTACTGCTGAGGCTCGCTCGTATCTGGGTGTGACGAGTGTGGGCCATCGTCGCTACGACGTGGTCGTGAGCGATTGCTTTGGCGGTGCCGAGCCCGTACGCGAGCTGGCGACGGTTGAAGCGTTGCGTTTGGTGCGGGGCAGCCTAAATTTCGGTGGCGTCTACGTTGCCAATATCGTGAGCGCAAGCGAGGGGAGCGATGTGACGTTCCTGCGCGATTGCGCTGCCACGGCACTCGAGGTATTCGCCCACGCCTGGGTGGTCCCATGTGGCGATGCGAAGTTCGGCGGCGAGGAAAACTACCTGCTCATCGCCAGCGACGGCAACTACGCCTTTGCCGAAGCCGTGCCCTTCGACACCGACTTTCTCGGCACCGTCCTTCACGACAAGTAAGTCTCCCCGTCCCAAAAAGACTGGTCTTAGGCGTGGTCGCGCCAGCCGAGAACGCGCTGCTTCATGCCCTCGATGTCGAGCACGCCTTCGGCGAAGCCCTTGCGCACGAGCTCTTCGGGAACAAACTCGTCGTAGCGATCAAAATAAGGCACCTCGCCGGGATAGACGAGCTCGATGGGATCGAAGTCCTTTTCGGCCTCGGCTGCGAGTACCTCAAAGAACGTCTCCTCGTCGGCCTTCATCTTAAACTGCATAAAGTACGGGCGTGATGGGTCGAGTCCGCGAAGGCCCAGCTCCGCGGCGCATTTAATCTTGAGCATGCGCTCGAGCGCCAAAAAGGCGTAGCTGCCCAGCCAGGGGAAGAGCACCCAGGTGTCGCCGCCCAGGTTAATGAGCGGCTTGGCCCCCGCGCCCGAAATCTCGGCCGTATGGCGAGCCTGCGCCAAGCGGGCCCGTGCGTTACCCATAAGGTACGGATATGCCGCGTGCTCGTTAAGCGCCTTGCGCATGCGCTCGAGCACATGCGTATTGATGTCACCGGGGCAGTCGCCAAAGTAGGCCGGCACACGGCCCTTGACCTGCGTGGCAAAGACGGTGTGGCGCTTCCAGTCCACTTCCTCGACAATCCAGCAGTGTCCGGCGATGGCGATGCGCTCACCGGGCGGAGGGGGATTGACGATCGTGCCCAACTCGGCCGACTCGCTGCGAACGGTGAACTCCTCGTTTTCCTGGAACACGGCGTAGAACTTAAAGTTGTTGATGATGCGCTCGCCCGCGAGGCCCACGATGAGCCCACCGCCCTCGGTGACCTGGATGTGGTCGATCTTGATGAGGTGACGCAGCAGCACGCGATAGTCATCGGCCGAGACGCGATGGAAATAGCTGAGCGTGAGCACGCGCTGGGCAAGTTCGGCCGGCGTGAGCTCTCCGGTGCTGGCGAGGGTCGACATGGTCTGGTGATAGAGCAGGCTGTAAGGGAGTCGATCGAGCTCGGGCGGTTCGACCCACTTTTCCTCGCGATAGAGTTGTACGAGCGCGATGCCTTGCAGGAGCTTCCACGGAATGGTCTCGGGCATCATCGTGCGCGGCTCGGGTTCTTCCTCGCGCATGACAAACCACATCTCGGGCGGAAGGTCGCGACGGCCTGTGCGCCCCATGCGCTGCAAAAAGGAGCTGACGGTAAACGGCGCGTCAATCTGGAAGGCGCGCTCCAGGCGGCCGATATCGATACCGAGCTCCAGCGTAGAGGTGGTGACGGTTGTCTGCGCCTGCTCCTCGTCGCGCATGAGCTCCTCGGCCGTCTCGCGCAGCGATGCCGAAAGATTGCCGTGATGGATTAGAAAGCGGTCGGGCTCGTGTCGACTTTCGCAGTAGCTGCGCAGCATGGAGCACACGGCCTCTGCCTCCTCGCGCGAGTTGGCAAAGACCAAGCACTTTCGGCCGCGTGTGTGCTCAAAGATATATCCCATACCGGGATCGGCGTTGTCTGGCGCCGTGTCGGTGGGGTTGAGGAGTGCCTGTTCGGTCGCTCGCGGGATGTCGACTTCGCCCTCGGGGGCCGAGGAAGTGCGACGGTCTTTGGGAGCGTCCTTGCCCCGCGCCTGCTCGCGACGTTGACGACGTTCCGCCTGTGTGAGCTGTCCGCTGTGACGCATGTCTTGTCCGGATGCGGGCAGTGCCGCGGGTGCCGCTGCCTCAATGCGCTCGCATGCGAGCACCTCAGCTTCCTGCGGACTTGTACTCGCGAATCCTCGCTGCTGCGCCTGGGGACCCGAGTTGTAGAAGTGCTCCATGGAGATGCGCCACACGCGGCGCGGCTCCTCAAAACGGGGGATGACGCAGTTGCGTCCCGTCCCCTGCGACAGGAAGGCGCCCGTGCGCTCGGGGTCGCCGATGGTTGCCGACAGACCGATGCGGCGGGGTTGTACGCCGGCCATGCGCGACAGGCGCTCAATAAGGCAGAGCGTCTGCCCGCCTCGATCGCCGCGCATGAGAGAGTGGACCTCGTCGATGACCACATAGCGCAGGTCGCAGAACATACGCGGGATTGCCATGTGCTTGTGGATCAGGAGTGCCTCGAGTGATTCGGGCGTAATCTGTAGGATACCGCTCGGCTTTTTGATGAGCTTAGCCTTGTGCGACTGCGAGACATCGCCATGCCAGTGCCAGACGGGGAGGTCGGCTTCTTCGCACAGGTCATTGAGACGGACGAACTGATCATTGATGAGTGCCTTGAGGGGGCCGATGTAGAGGGCGCCAACGCTTGCGGGCGGGTTCTCCCAAAAATCGGTCAGGATGGGAAAGAAGGCCGCTTCGGTTTTGCCGGAAGCCGTGGATGCCGTCAGGAGCACATTATCTTGCGTGTTAAAGATGGCATCAGCTGCCGCAACCTGGATAGAGCGCAAGCTCTCCCAATCGTGGGAGTAGATGAAGTCTTGGATAAACGGGGCGTAGCGGTCAAAGGCGTTCACGAGGCCTCCTTTCAAAAGCGAATCTCTCAACGCGGCGGGCAGTAGCTTGCTGCATTACTGCTTCAACGTTTGCCCAGATAGAGCCTGCCAAAATAAACCTGTCCCTTTTTGGCAGGTTAGATGGTGAATTCGGCGAAGTTGCGGTCGCCGCCTGCGGTATCGGTGTCGCCTGTTGCGGTTGCCGGCGCCAGCGCGTCGCCGCCGACGCTTTGCAGCAGCTCGGCCACGTTGGCGTCGGGGTTTTGGCATAGGATGTCGAGCAGCTCGATAAAGTCGCGGATGACCTCGCGGGGCGTCAGATGCGTGTCGGCCCCCACGCGGCCAAACTCAATCTTGAGGAAGTTCACCAAGTCGTTCTCGGTCAGCGTGGGCGTCCAGCCAAAGTAGCCGGCATGGATCTGCATGAGTTTTTCGATCAGCACCAGCAGCTCCTCGTAGGTGAGTGGCTGCAGACGGATGATGGGCGCGAGCATGTCCTTAAGGTCCTCGCGCGCAAAGCGACCCTGAGCGAGTCGGCTGCGCAGAGCCTCGTAGGAGAACACGCCGCGGCGGCGGTCTTCGATGGAGGTTGGCGTGCCACCCATGATCATGCCCAGGTACTGCGCCTTGCCCTGGAGCGTGTCGTTGTACATGGTCAGGATCTTCTCGTAGTTATATTGGCGTGTGATGGCGTTGGGAATCTTATACAGATTCACGAGCTCGTCGATGAGCACCAGCATGCCCTTGTAGCCGCTGCAGACCAAAAAGCGCGCAATGAGCTTAACGTAGTCGTACCAGTCGTCATCGCTGATGATGGTCGAGGAGCCCAGCTCGGCGCGAGCCTCGCTCTTGGTACGGTATTCGCCGCGGATCCATTTGGTCACGCGGCTCATGGCTTCCTCGTCGCCCTCGGATACGGCCGTGCGATAGCGGCGAAGCATGCGGGTGAAGTCGAAGCCGTGGACCATCTCCTCGAGCGGGGCCAGTTGGGCATTGACGACCGACTCGTCGACATCGGCACACGAGGCGACCCAGCGATCCAGGATAAGGTTGAGCGCACCGCCCTCGGGGCGCGTTTTAGTCGATATGTTGCGGATGAGCTCACGGTAGGTGGCAAGGCCCTGTCCCTGACCGCCCTGCAGGCGGCGCTCGGGCGACAGGTCGGCATCGGCGACGACGAATCCCTCGCCCATGGCATGCGTTCGGATGGTTTGGAGCAAAAAGCTCTTGCCGGCGCCGTAGCGACCGACCAGGAAGCGGAAGCTCGCCCCACCGTCGGCGATGAGACTCAGATCGGTGAGCAGGGCGCGGATCTCGACCTCGCGCCCTACGGTAATGTAGGGAAGGCCGATGCGCGGGACCACGCCGCCCTTGAGCGAGTTGAGAATGACGGCAGCGACGCGCTTGGGCACGCGGGGTGCTGCGGATGCGGTATCACTCATGGTCTAGGTATCCTCTCACGTCTGCTTTGTAGTCCTCGATAATCTGCGGCCCTGCCGCGCTAAATTCAATTACGGTGTCACCCACCAGGTCAAAGAGCGCCTCGTTGATGCTATCGACGAGCATGTCCTCGCTCTGTCCCGAGTGTGCCACTGCCGATGTCGCTTGCGCTGCGTTTTGCTCGAGCAGTGCGCGAAGGAAGGCATCTGCGGCGGGCGCGAGTTCGTTTGTGGCTTCAGCGGGCGCAGCAGCTGCGAACGCGGGCGTCGGCGCGAGAAGCGGTGCCACGACACCAAACTGTTTGGTGGATATGGTCGGCTCGTCGGTCAAGTCCTGCCGAATGGGTGTCACGACCGGTTCGACAATCGCGTCGGTTACGGGCTCGGCTTCCGGTTGCCCTGAGTCCGCTGCCTCGGCTTCTGCGGACGCGCCGTCCTCGCGTTCCTCGTCGATCAAAAGCGCTTCGCGCGTTTGCGCAGCGGCGCTCCGAATGTGCCCCAGCTGACTCAGATCGATATCGATCTTGACGGGCTGGTGTGCGGCGTCCCACGAAAGCCATGCCACAATCTCGTCATCGATAATCTTGGCCAGATATTTGGGGACCTTTTCTTCCTTAAGGGGATGGGCGGGGTCCAGCGCCAGGCGCAGGCGTTGGTCGCAGGCGCGCATCATTTCACCGAGCTTGCTGCTCTTTTGCCTACTACCGTGGATACGCATGCATTCCCAAAAGCCGTTTTGGCAACGGTAGATATGGATGGGATCCAAGCGGTATTCGCAGTCCTCGTGGCGTTCGGGCGCAAAGAATACGGCCGAGGCAAACATGGTGTAGGGCATGGCCGTCTCCTCCCCAAATAAGCTCGCCACGATGCCGGTCTTTCGGTGCGTGTCATAGTAGCGCGCCATACGGACATACACGGCGCACGCCACGTGGCGCAGATCGCGGTGGTGGCTGCGGTCAAGCCGCGAGTTACTTAGGTTGTACGTGGAGAGGGCGTTGATGGCGGCCATGAGTCGCTCCTCGCGCACCTCATCG
The DNA here is from genome assembly GCA_025992755.1 of Coriobacteriaceae bacterium. GTDB lineage: Bacteria > Actinomycetota > Coriobacteriia > Coriobacteriales > Coriobacteriaceae > Collinsella. The sequence goes on along the minus strand of DAJPGF010000001.1, from coordinate 1,548,777 downwards.
GGCGGAAGGGGGAGCGTGGGCTCGGAGGTTTTGCGACGCTTAGGGGTCTGGCCGGACGGTGCCGGTGCTGGTACAAGGTCTCGTGCCGCGCGCCGCAGCTCGATAAGGGCGTTATCGAACATGACGGTTTTAGAGTCTCGAAGCAGCTTGGGATCGAGCCCGTGGAACACGGCGTAATCCTGCAGCCACACGCGTGCAAATCGGTCGATGCCGGGCTCGAAGGCGCGATAGACATCCCAAAAAGCCTTGATCTTGTTAAAACCATCGAGCGGGTCATCTACGCCAATGCCGCAAATCAGCTCATAGAGATACAGAAAGGCAAAGGACGTAGACGTTTCCTCGACGGTTCCGCGGCGCACTTGGGCACGCCAGGTAAAGTAGCCGCGCAGCTGCCGGTCGCTCATGGCGTTGTAGGTGGGAAAGTATGACTTAAAGGTGCCGTTGTAGGGGCAGTCGTCCTCAAAATCGGCCATCAGCAAGCCTTGGCGGTAGAAAAGCTCGGCCTCCGATAGCCAGCGGCCCGCGCCGCCCTCGGGGTCTTCTTGCCAACGCGATATCTCACGCATTTTGCGGTACTGGTCGGGGAGGAAGTTCTGCATCTGTCGGCCGGTTTTGAGAATCGGCTCGTCTGCGTAGATTTCGTTTGAGAAGCGGGCGGACTGATGGGTCCGGGCCTCGGCCATAATGCGCTCGATGAGCATCTTGATGTCCTGGTCGGCCACCGCTCCTCCTCTCGAACGCAGCTACGGTGACCTCATATCATAGCACAGCATCAAACAGGTGTTCGAGATACCGCTGCGTTGATAGATTTAGAACAGGAGGGCGTAGATGACGGCGATGACGACGGAGGGAAGCATATTGGCCGTGCGGAAGGTCTGAGGACGGATGAGGTTGACGCCGACGCAGAAGATGAGCATGGAGCCTACGAGCGAAAGGCTGTCGAGGGCTGCCGTGGTCATGATGGGGGAGAGTGCGCCGGCAAACAGCGTGATCGTCCCCTGGAACACGGCGACGGGCAGGGCGGAGAAAATGCAGCCGCGGCCGAGCGACGCCGTCATGGTGCAGACGATGATGCAGTCCAGTGCGCCCTTGAGGGCAAGCGTTGACCAGTCGCCGAGCAGGCCGTCCTGGATCGATCCCACAATGGCCATGGCGCCGATGCACACGGTAAGTGAAGTCGAGACAAAAGCGTTGGTGAACCCGTTATCGCCCTCACTGCCAGTCTTGCGCTTGAGCCATTCGCCAAGGTTCTCGATGGCGGCCTCCAAGTTGACGGCCTCGCCGATGAGCGAGCCGAGGGCGAACGAGACGATGAGCATGGTGGTACCGGTGGTCGCTAGTGCCTTTCCATCGATGATGAGCATCTTTTGCATGGTGCCGCCCAGGCCGATAAACAGGACGCACAGCCCCGATGCTTTCATGAGCGTGTCTTGGATGCGCGGTGTAATGAAGCGACCGCCCGCTAATCCCAAAAGACCGCCCGCAATCAAAAGCACAACGTTGATGATTGTTCCCAAGCCCGGCATGAGCCCTCCCGTATTGATGCCAACGTGGCAATCGTAGCAGAGTGGAATGCGAGGTACATCGCGACTCATCTAATACGTTATATAAGTGGCATTAGCAACGACGCGCAGCATTTAAGCCTCAGGTGGTTGTCGGGACATAGGGATAGTATTCAAAGCGCAGTGTCATAAGCCGCTGTGGGGATTCAATAGCCGCGGCAATGATATTGGCATCGCGGGCACGATCAAACCCTTCGAGCTCGATCTGGTACGAGACGTCTTGCATAATGTCCAGACGTCGCCAGGCTAGGAGTGTGTCACCATCGAATTCCAAGGTCTTGCCTCCGTCTGGAGCAACGGCGTATAGACGCAGCTTGGCGGTGGTTGCAGGGTCGACAACTGTGACCTTTTTAATTTCGTTTCGAGTATTCTTGGCGCCCAACAAGGTGAGCAGTGTTGGGGCCACGACCTCGCCCGATGGCAAAAAGACGACTTCGATGGATTCAGGAAATGCGATGATGGCCGACTTACGGACGGGCTGATTGGCGGCGGCAACTTCGATGTTCGCAGCGTCGATGACCTCTGTGTGGTCGAGCGCGGCAAGCACGCAGCAGTTACCTTCATCTATCTCTTGAGGATCAGCAAGCCCCAGACTGTCCGCGAGCTCGGTATCGTTTGGATCGGTAGCGGGCTCATTCGGTGCTTCGAAAGAAGCTGGGACGCTGTTTGTCGGCGGCGGCGTGTCGCCCGCATCTGCTTCTTTGTCCGCGCCCTCTTCTTGTATGGTTGCGTTAATGGGTTCGTCGTTTGAGGGGAGCGTCTTGGCGTCAAACGCGGAGGGGAGAATTCCGATGGCTCCGGATCCGTTCCATTCCATTTCGAGAAGCGCCGGGTCGGCAAGAATGCGTTGCCTGCTTTGCGCGTGGGCATCGATTTCAATAGGGCCTGCCTCTATCCCTCGTGTAACGCTGAGTGATCCGGCTGGCTTCTCGAAATGAGCGTCTGTGTCTTTGGCGCTGACGGCGTAGAACAGCAGGGACGCTTCTCCCGCCGCGATGGCATCGGTGCCGGCTTTGGTCAGCCGCAACGATGCTGTGAATGAGAGGGTGGGCTGCGTGTCGTCTGCATTCGCGGCGGCGCAGCCCAGACATATACCGCCTCCTTTCTCAAAAAACGTACCGTCGAAGGCGACCTTCGCTCCGTTCGCCGAGTCATCGACCGAAGCGATGTCGATGCGCAGCTCTAAATTGCATGGATCGCCATCTGCATCGAGCACAACCGAGCGCCACGTGCAGACGGCGCACCCCGCCTGGGAGCCGTTTGCCTTGTTCGAACGATTGATATCCACGACTATCGAGCCGTCCGTATTACGACGAAGGCATCCCGAGGTCGAGATTGCGGCCTGTGCGATCGAAAAACGCTTGCACGCAATGGCGCTCGACGGATTTGGTGCGGAACTTAGGGCTGCTGGTAAGGAGTCTGCCATGACGGGAGTCGCCCAAGCGGCGACAGGCGTTCCGGTTGCGAGCGCGCCGCAGAGTGCGACGACGGGCAAAAGGTTCTTCGATGCCATGGGGTCTCCTTAACTAATTTAGTGCGGCCTGTCCGTGTTTTGTTTCTGGCTGCGTTTGATGTGCAGACCGAGGCCGGCGGTTCCCGCGCCTGCTGCTGTGGCGCCTGCTGCCAAGAGCCATCGTCTGTCGCCTGTCTGCGCCAGCGGTTCCTCGCGGTCGCCGCGGTCGAGCTCCGAGAGGTCGACCGTCACTTGCGTGGCGGCCTGCGCCTGTTCTTGCTGGGCAAAGGCCATGGCTGGCCCAAACGCTAGGATGCTGACGGCGGCGGCCAGGGCGACGGCCTTGTGCCGTGTGCGCACCGGGCTCGACCGTCCAGGTAATCGTTGCAACCTGATCGCCTTCGCCGGTTACGCGGAAGATGTCGCGCGTGACGCGGGCGACGTTTCCGCTTGTCTTGAGCTTAATTTTGTCCGCGCCGCCGGCAATGCCCTGGTAGCCCATGTCGAAGGCTGCATCCTTGGAAAGATCGAGGCCCGTTCCTTGCATTGCGGCGCTGGCGTTCTGGAGTGCGCCGTCGGGGCCGACCTTAAAGTCGATGGAGTTCTGCGCGGTTCCGGCCTTGGCGTCGGCGGCAATGGTCCAGGTGTTCATGGCGTCGATCTTCATGTTGGTGACATGGATGCCGTAGGCCGAATGATTGTCGATGGTGGTCGCGTCTTCTGAGGGGCCCTGAAGCGTGCCGTCGGCCTTGGCGACGAAGGGAATAACCGTCGGAACTTTGAACTCAACGTTGTCGATCTCGGTCCTGACCATTACCTTCGTGGTTCCAACGCGCCCGGCCGCCATAGCTGGCGTCGGGGCGGCGCCCATTGCGAGTGCGAGCGCGAGCCCTGCGCCCACGACGAGCGCTCTGGCTCCGTTCATGTTCCTGGTGATGTTCATGGTCGTTCCTTTCTATTCGCCGCGGGCCGTCCCCGCGATGATTGGACGAATGCTGGTGAATTGCGTGCGGTGCTGCGTCGGCCGGAAAGCTAGTTCTCGGCTTGCTCAACCCGTACCTTGACACGTGTCGGATTGCCGTGGCTGTCGAGGGTCTTGGCATCGAGTGCCTGGATCTCGATGTACGCCTCGCCTTCTTTGATGCCGCCGGCGGGGCACGTCTCGATTGTCTTGCCGGTCTCGACCACACCGGATTCGTACATGGTCTCGTCGTTTTGGATGACGCGGAATCGCTGGGGAAATTTATTGTCTTGGACGTTTTGCACGTTGACGCGCAGCTTGCCGTCCTCCTGCAGCTGAGCGACCGGCGCGACCGAAATCGTCATCATGTTGTCGCGGACGATGGCGTCGAGCTCATCCTGGATTTCCTGGCGCGTTTTGCCCTCGGCCGTCGTAACCGAAGCGCCCGCCTCGGGTACGGGCCGCGACTGCCAAGTGTATAGTCCTACGGCGACAAGGGCGCAGACGATGGCCAGGCAGGCAACGATGAGCTTCTTGCGATGCCCCAGGCCTGCAAAGTGGGGCGGCTTCCTCGCGCTCACGCGGCATCCTTGGCAGTATAGACGCGCGCAAAGGTGGACGGGTCCGCTCCAAAGAGCATGTGAAGCATCAGGCGGCGCGAGTAGACGAGTTCTTCGAAGTCGGGAGGGAGCTCGATGTCGTGGATATGCGCGATGTGGTGGGCGAGCGCCGAGAACGACTCGGGGTCGCAGATCACATCGGTGGTAACGTGGTAGACCGTCGTATCGGGGAATGCCTCTTCGTCGAAAGGCAGGAGATGGGGATCGTCGTCGACTTCGATGGCGATGCCGTACTGGGACCAGTAATATGCCATGGGAACCTCCCTGCTTCTGGGCCAAAACTTCTATTGGTTTTGGCTGTCGACGCCGACCGTATCAGCCGCTACTTGACCAATTTCTGACCAAATGCTTGACGGATTGGCGTCTTCGCAGATAAAAGGCGGCAAAAAATACTTCAACTTTTTTCGAGCGACAATCGAGCGATCGGCGACGGCAGGGAGATATGTGTCAAAAGCATCGTCTGTCGAGGAAATCCAGCCGCTCACCGAATTACACGAACGTAAAAAACGCCAATTATGGAGACGGTCTCGAACACGTCGACGAAACGATGCGGTAACATCTCCCTGCAAACACTGTAGTTAGCTAAAGGGGGAGTTCGCGTGTCTGCAACCATTAAACCCTTCACCGACGAGTTCGAAGAGTATGGTCGCGATGAGTCTCGCACATCGGGCGAGGCCTCGAGCATCTCGTTTCCGACAACGGAGGACGAGGTCCGCGCCATTTTGAAAAAGCTCCATGCCGAGCGTGTCCCGGTAACGGTTCAGGGCGCCCGAACCGGCCTTGCCGCCGGTGCCGTGCCCCACGGCGGGCATATCCTCAATACTTCCCGTATGAATCGCTACTTGGGCCTTCGCCGCGATGAACAAGGCCAATTTTTGCTGCGCGTGGAGCCGGGCGTTGTGCTCTCGGAGCTGCGCAAGCAGCTGAGCAAGAAAGTGCTGCCGACCGCTGGCTGGGACCAGGCATCGCTTAAGGCCTACGATGAGTTTCAAGAGGCCCCCGAGCAGTTTTTTCCCACCGATCCCACCGAGGCATCTGCCTGTCTGGGCGGCATGGCGGCATGTAACGCCTCCGGTGCCCGCAGCTACGCCTACGGCCCCATGCGCCCACATATCACGGGACTCCACGTCGCGCTGGCTGATGGCGATTTGCTTGAGCTTCAGCGCGGCGAGGCTTTTGCCCAGGGCCGCCACCTGTCGCTTGTGACGGCAGCGGGCCGTGCTCTCGAGCTCGACCTTCCCGACTACACCATGCCCAAGACCAAAAATGCTTCGGGCTATTTCGTTGCTGACGATATGGATGCCATCGATTTGTTTATCGGTGCGTGTGGCACAATCGGCGTCATCACCGAGCTCGAGATTGTCCTGCAGGCGGCGCCTGCGGTCGTTTGGGGCGTGAGCTGCTTCTTTGACAGCGAAGACAAGGCCGTGTCCTTCACCGATTCTGTGCGTCCCGTCCTGTCCCACGCGGCTGCCATCGAATATTTCGATGCGGGCGCCCTGGATATCCTGCGTCGTCAGCGTGAGCAGTCGACCGCGTTCGCCTCGCTGCCGTCGCTCGACAAAGAGGCCAAGGTCTGTGTCTACGTGGAGCTCGACTGCGATGACGAAGTTCAGGCGACTGAGGAGCTGTATCACTTGGGGTGGGTACTGGAGCTTGCGGGCGGCAGCGACGATGCGACATGGGTCGCGCGCACCGAGGTCGATCGCGAGTGCCAGCGGTTCTTCCGCCACGCGGTGCCCGAGAGCGTCAACATGCTTATCGACGAGCGTCGCCGCATGGATCCTACCATCACCAAGCTGGGCTCGGACATGTCGGTGCCCAATGCACGCTTGGCCGATGTCGTCGCCCTCTATCGCCGCACACTGGCGGAAAGCGGACTTGAGTCTGCTGCCTGGGGACACATTGGCAACAACCATCTGCATGTGAACATTCTGCCGCGCGATGCGCAGGATTACCGCCGTGGCGGAGAACTCTTTGCCCAGTGGGCTTCCGAGGTCACGGCCATGGGCGGCGCCGTCTCTGCCGAGCACGGCGTCGGCAAGATCAAAGCGGGCTTCTTGGAGACGATGTACGGTCACGAGGCCATGGTCGAGTCGGCGCGGCTCAAGCTCCAGCTCGATCCCGACGGGCAGCTGGGTCGCGGTAACCTGTTTTCGGAGAAGCTCTTGAATGAGCTCGTCCAGAAAGGGGGCGCGTGAAGATGAGCGATTTCCATATGGTGGTGTGCGTCAAGGCGGTGCCGGGCAGCACCGAGGTCAAGATGGACCCCAAGACCAATACCATCGTGCGCGATGGCAAGCAGGCGGTCATTAATCCCTTCGATGCAAGTGCCCTAGAATGCGCGCTGGCGCTGAAGGACGACTTTATCGGCTTTGGCATGGACGTGCGCGTGACGGTGGTGTCGATGGGTATCCCCGCGACCGAATCGCTGCTGCGCGACTGCATCGCTCGAGGCGCCGACGACGCGCTGCTGCTGACCGATCGCGCCTTTGCAGGTGCCGATACCCTGGCGACCACCTATGCTCTCAAATGCGGCATCGAGGCGCTCGACGAGGACTTCGACCTGCTCATCTGCGGCAAGATGACGGTGGATGGCGATACGGCCCAGATTGGTCCCGAGCTTGCCGGTGCCTTTGAGATTCCCTGCGTGACCGACGTGAGTTGCGTGCAGAGCGCGGGCTTTACGACCTGTGGCTCGCTGGCGCTCGTTCACGGATGCGATGCCGGCGAGGAGACGGTGTACCTTGAGATGCCGTGCGCGATGACGACCGCCAAGGAGATTGGCCAGTTGCGTATGCCGAGTATTGCCGGTATTCGCGCGGCAGAGGAGGCGGACGTGCGCGTGGTCAGTGCCGCCGACGTGAACGCCGACCCCGCGCGTTGCGGCCTTGCCGGGTCGCCGACACAGGTCGTGCGCTCGTTTGTGCCCGACCGTGACCAAACGTGCGAGACCGTTGAGGGGACGGCGTCCGAGCAGGCGGCAAAGCTTGCCAAGATTATCGAGGGGATGGCATAGATGAGCGGACTGATTATCGATAGCGAAGCCTGTATCGGCTGCGGTCGCTGCGTTCGCGCCTGTGCCTCGGGCGGCATCGTAGTGGAAGGCGAGCGACCCAGCCGATGCGCCCGCGTAACCGACGGCTGCATCCTATGCGGTGGGTGCGTCGACGCCTGTCCCGTCAACGCTATCTCGATCGAGCGTGACGAGGCCGCTGGTACGGTGGACCTTGATGCATATCGAGACATTTGGGTCTTCGTGCAGACTGACGAGCACGATGCCGTGGCTCCCGTGGCCTACGAGCTCATGGGCAAGGGGCGCGAGCTTGCCGATGCTCGCGGCTGCCGTCTGGTGGCACTGGTCGGCATGAGCCCCGAGGGCTCGCTTGGGGACCTGGAGCATCTGGTTTGCGCGGGCGCCGACGAAGTCCTGGCCTGTCGCGACGAGCGCCTGCGCCAAAACGATGCGGAGGTCTACGCCCGCTTGATCTGCGATTTGGTAGCCGAACGCAAACCCGAGGCCATTCTATACGGCGCGACCGCTTTTGGTCGAGAACTTGCACCCGGCGTTGCCGTGCGTTTGCAGACGGGTCTTACGGCCGACTGCACCGCGCTTTCGATGGATGCGGAGACGGGCCTACTGCAGCAGACGCGCCCGGCGTTTGGCGGCAACTTGATGGCCACCATCATTTGCCCCAACCACCGTCCGCAGATGGCAACGGTGCGCTCCGGTATCTTTAAGGCTCCCGACTTCGACTACGGCCGCTCCGGCACGATCACCCAGATATCACTTGCGGATGATGCTAAGGCTCGTGTCGAGATCTCGATTCCCGCCGAGGAGTGGGGGCAGCGGGCCTCGATCGCCGATGCCGAGCGCCTGGTCGTGGTGGGTCGCGGCATTGGTTCCAAGAAAAATCTGCCGCTGATGCGAAGGCTCGCCGAGGCTCTGGGAGCCGAGCTTGGCTGCACGCGACCTGTCGTGGAGGCCGGCTGGTTGGAGTATCGCCATCAGATTGGCCAGACGGGCGTATCGGTTTCGCCCAAGCTTCTCGTGAGTATCGGTGTTTCGGGCGCCATCCAGCATCTTGCCGGCATCGGTGGGGCTGAGTGCATTATCGCCATCAACGAGGACCCGGATGCCCCCATTTTTGGTACTGCCCAGTACAAGGTTGTCGGCGATGCCGTCGAGGTCGTCGAGGAGCTGCTGGCTCAGCTTGAGCGCTAGGCGCGCGCCAGCCAGTCGCGCATCTCGTCCTTAAGGCGGCTCCAAGTTGCCTGCGTGGCGGGGTCGGTAAAGGGCCGCGTGATGCCAAAAGGCGCGTCGAGCAGGCGGTAGATATCGCCCTGCTCGCGCGCCAGCGCGCGGCTCGCTGGATAGACGAGCTCAAACATAAAGCAGATGAGCCCCACCAGGTAGTCTGCGGGCTCGTCGCGTTCATCGCGTGCGACGCAGCGGTGCTCGTCAAAGGCGGCAAGTGTCGGCGACGAGAAGCGGCTGCCGAGAAACGTCTTCTCGTCCACCTTGAGGATGGTGTCGACAGTGCTGTCGGCGATGGTGCGCATAATGTCGATCTTGTCGCCATCGCGCACGATATCGCAGAAGCTCCGCGTGCGCTCGTCGAGCTGCGCGGGTAGACGGAAATCGCTGTGATGGGCAATGCTCGCTCGGATGAGCTCATCTTCTGCCGGGTCATCGATAAAGTCGCGGATGCTCGTTACGGCGGGTGCATCGGCGGGATTCTCGCCAAAGAGGACCTCGATGCCCAGCACCGCATGGCTCATGCTCTCGGCGTCCTTAAAGGTGTCCCAGCGTCGCAGCTGCTCAAAGCGGCCCATATCGTGCAGCAGGCCGCAAAGCCATGCCAGGTCAATATCTTCTGACGACCAGTCCTGCTCGCGCGCCACGGCATCGCATGCCTCGGCCACGTGGTACGTATGCTCGATTTTGAGCGCGATGCGTGGGTTGGTGGCGTCGTAGGCATCGGTGTAGCTTTTGAAGGCCGCGCGCGCCCGGTCTCGATCGATAGCTGTCATAATGACTTCCTAAAAAGTTGTGTCTTTCGATCCGGTGGCAATTGTAGGTGAACTCGGTTGCTGTCGGATGATGATTCTGCCGTATCGCTACATGCGGCTCGGAGACCTTGTCAGGATGAGAAGCGTATGGTGCTCAAAATCGTTAGAACCATCTGGCCGGTGATGCTTACCTATGTTGCAATAGGTGCGCCGTGCGGAATGATCATGGGGCAGACGGGAATGGAGCCCTGGATGGTCTTTGCTCTGAGCAGCACGTTTGTGACGGGCAGCGGGCAGTTTATGATCTGCAACCTGTGGCTGGCGGGTGTGCCTGCAGCATCGATCGTCGCGAGCGTCGCCGCAATCTCCTCGCGCTTTGCGCTTTACTCGGCATCGATCGCACCGCATCTGAGGGGTGCCTCGAAGCGTCAGACGCTGGCTGTTGCCGCGACACTTACCGAGGAGGCATACGGCATCTCGCTTGCCAAGTTGGTTGAAGGGGAGGATTGGGGTCCGCGTGAGTCCTTCGTGCTCAACGTGATCCTTATCGCAACATGGGGCGTTTCGTGTACGACGGGCGCCATCGTCGGCGCCGTTGTCGATGTTCCCACCGCCATTGCAGCCTTTGTCTGCACCTCACTCTTTATCTGCCTGCTCTTTTCGCAGCGGCTGTCGCGCGGCAACGTTGTCGCGGCGGTTTCGGGCGCGGTGTCCGTCGCCGTATGCAAGTTCTTGGGCCTCACGAATATTGCCGTGCCGGCAAGCGTCGTGGCCGGCATTGCCATTGCGCTGGCGTGCGATGCTGTATTTGACGGAAGAGGTGCCCGCGATGCCCGTTAACGAGTTCTTGGTTCTGTGGCTGTCGTCGTGGGCTGCTATCGCGTTCTTTCGCATCGCGCCGGCGTTCGCCTTGCGCGGGCGGGCCCTGTCGCCCCGCATTACCGAGGCCCTGGGCTATATCCCGCCCGCTGCCTTTGCCGCGCTGGTCGCCAACGACTTGGTGAGCCCCGGCGCGTTCAACGCGGGACTCTGGCCTGCCTTGGTTCCCTGGATTGCGGCCGCCGGCGTCGTGGTCGTGGCGGTCAAGACAAAATCGATGCTGTGGTGCTGCGTCTCGGGCATCGTACTCTATATCGTCTTGAGCCTTATATAGGGGTGGCGTCGCGGGCGCCGAATCTCGTTCCATCCCAACTTGTCGAATATTTCACCGAGCTGGTCTATTTCTTCTGGTACCATGGTCAAACTTTACTGTAGCAAAGCGTGACGTGGGCTTTTGTACCCCGTCAGCGGAAATGGGGGTTTCATGGCACAGGAAGCAACCGCCAACGAGCAAAAGAAATTCAGGGTCCCGCGCATCCCGGGCGACATCATGATTTACCCGATGATCGTCGGTCTTTTGCTCAACACCTTCTGCCCGCAGGTTTTTGAGATCGGCGGCTTCTTTACGGCTGCCTGCCGCGGTGGCTCCAATACCATCGTCGCCGCGATCCTGCTGTTTGTGGGCGCCGGCATCAGCTTTAAGTCCACGCCGGGCGCCATCAAGACCGGCATCGTCGTGCTGATTCCCAAGCTTGTTGTTGCGGCCGCCCTTGGCTTGGGTGTGGCATATTTCTTTAACGATAACTTCCTGGGCCTGAGCTCCGTGTCTATCATCGGTGGCATCACGTTTTGCAACATGGCGCTCTACACGGGCATCATGGGCGAGTTCGGCGATGAGTCCGAGCAGGGCGCCGTCGGTATCCTGTTCTTTACGGCCGGCCCCGCCGTCACGATGATCATCCTTGGTGTTTCCGGCCTCGCCAACATCCCTGTCGGTACCATCATCGGCTCCATTTTGCCGCTCGTTATCGGCATGGTTCTGGGCAACCTGTTCCCGTTTATCAAGAACCTGCTGGTTCCCGGTGCCAATCCCGCGATTGCCGTCATCGGATTTCAGCTCGGTGCGTCCATGAGCCTGTCGAGCTTTATCACCGGCGGTATTTCCGGCATCTTGCTGGGCCTTGTCACGCTGTTTGTCGTCGGTCCCATCACCTTTGCGTTCGAGCGCCTGTGCGGTGGTAACGGCAAGGCTGCCGTGGCTTGTTCCACCATCGCCGGCACGGCTATGACCACGCCGGTTGCTCTCGCCGAGGTCGCGCCGCGCTACGCCGAGCTTGCGCCCACCGCGTACGCCCAGATCGCCACTGCCGTTATCATCACGGCAATCATGGCTCCGATTCTGACCGGCTGGGTCGACAAGAAGTTCTGCCAGGGCAAGGAGGACCTGTCGCCTGCCGGTGTCGAGGCCATCGAGGAGGCCGTCGCGACCGACATCGATGGCGAGTAGCAATCGCTATCAATCAATAATGTCGGCGTGCAATTCGCGCCGTCCGAGCGCCCGAACAGAAACTGTTTTGCAGTGATGTTCGGGCGCTCTGCTATGATTCCCTTTACCCCTGCGGAGTAAAGGGGTGTTTATTGCCCTGATTCGAATTGGGCGATTCTGACCATTCGGATATTGAAGGGATGGCGTCTAGTGGTTAAGGCACTCAAGATTGAGATATTCCTGCTATGCATGATTGTTCTTATCGGGCTTGCCGCGCGAAGTCGTCGCTCCTTGTTCTCGAGCACCCTGCAACTATTGTTTAGCATGCTTGGCTACACCTCTGCCGCGTACATATTATTCGATATGATCTGGACGCTTTCGGATGGTGCGGACGGCACGTTGGGTATTGCTGCCAACTGGATTTCCAACGCGGTTTCGTTTTCGCTCTTTGCCATCGCGTGTCTCATTTGGTTTATCTATTCCGAGACGATGCAGGGCTCTCGCCTTGTGACCTCGCGCTATAGGGTGGTGCTTGTAACGTTGCCTACGGCTCTGGTGGTCGTGCTGGCGTTTACCAGCTACTGGACGCACGCCCTGTTCTATATCGATTCGCAGGGCGTGTATCGTCGCGGCTTTGCTTATATGATCCAGCCCATTGTCAGCTACTGTTACGTTATACATGCGTCCCTGCATGCGTTTGTGCAATCTCGCAGGGTCGAGAGCCTGCAGACGAAGGCTATCTATCGAACCTTGGCATTTTTCGCCATTCCGGCCCTGGTGGGCGGTACCTTTCAGGTCGTATACTCGGTGCCCGGCCTTTGTGTCGGCATAATGATTAGCATGTTGCTGCTCTACATCATCTGCCAGGAGCAGCTCATCTCGACCGACCCGTTGACTGGCCTCAACAATCGCAACCGTTTTGAGACCTATATCCTGTCGCTCTTCTCAAATGTGGATCAGGCCGAAGATGTGTATCTGCTCATGATGGACGCCGACGGCTTTAAGCAGATTAACGATCGCTATGGACATGTGGAGGGCGACCATGCTCTTCAGGTTATATCCGCTGCACTCAAAGAGGTCTGCTCGGCGTCTGGTGGCTTTATCGCACGCTACGGTGGCGATGAGTTCGTGGTGCTCCAAAAGGCAGCGGCGGAACAGGACATCATAGATCTGTGTTCGGCGATTAACGACGAGCTCGCGCGCGCCGAGGTCCCGTATCTGTTGCGGATGTCCATCGGCTACGCACGGGTTGGTGATGGCGTCGATACCTGGCAAGACTTGCTTCGCGCTGCCGATGCGGAGCTCTACCGCGTCAAGGCCGATAAAAAGAAAGCCGGCGTCCAGATACGCTAGAAAAAAGGCGCACGACCGTTGCGATGGTCGTGCGCCCTTTTTGCGTTTGCGGGGGCCACCGGCCATAACGCCCAGGCGCGGTGCGGCAAGACGAGCGTCTGCCGCCGCGGCTCGGTACGAAATCAACGAGAACCAGTGCACCCCATTAAGCTAAAGTGTGCGAACACCCTCCCTAAAAAGGTGAGCTCGCTAGGCTTTTTTGGGTTTGTTGACGATGATGATGCCGCCGCAGACCAACAGCAGGGCAACGATGACGGTAACGGGGCTCGTGCCAGCGCCCTCGCCGAGCAGCAGTGCGCTCAACAGCACGCCAAAGACCGGGTTCATAAAGCCAAAGACCGACACGCGGCTGACGGGGTTGACGGCGAGCAGGCGGGACCACAGCGAGTACGCGACGGCGGAAATGAGTGCCATGTAGATGATGAGCGCGATGGCGGGGGCGATTTCGGTGGGGGACAACGTGCCGCCCATCAAAAACCCGATGGCGGTAAGGACCACGCCACCGACTAAAAACTGCCAGCCGGCGAGCAAGACGCCGTCGTGCTCGCGCGAGAAGATGCCAATGAGGCAGGTCGACAGGGCGCCCGCAACAGTGGAAGCCAAGATAAATCCCTCGCCGTCGAGCGTAAAGCCAAAGGTGCCATCCGCGCCCGAAAGGTTGACGAGCGCGACGCCTGCAAAGCCCAGCACACAGCCAAGCACCTTGGGCGTATTGAGCTTCTCGGTGTGAAATGCCAGGGCGGCAAAGAGGATTGCGAGAAAGTTGGCGCTGGCCTCGATGATGGAACTCGACATTGCGCTGGCGCGCGAGAGTCCAAGGTAGAAAAAGAAGTACTGCCCGATAGTCTGGAAGAGTGACAAGACAAAGATGGGCTTGATGTCGCGCGCTTGTGGTATGAGGGGGCGGCGTTGGGCCGCACTCATCCCAACGATAACCAGGGCGCCGGCAAGCGTGAAGCGCAAGCCCGCAAAGAGCAGCTGCGAGGCGCTATCGTGCGCCGGGATACCAAAGAGTGCGTAGCCGATCTTGATGCAGGGAAAGGCCGATCCCCAGAGTGCACAGCAAACAAGACAGCCCAGGATGAGTCCGGGCAGGGTGGCGAGATACGGCTTGCGGCTTTCCATGATGTCCTTCCTGCATGCGCGAAGCAAAAAAGAACCCGCCACCGGATGTGTCGGTGGCGGGTGTTGTTACCCGAAGGGATTGTACCTGATGGGAAAGGTTTAAGCGAAGTAGGCCACGCCGCTCTCAAAGATCGGCATGAACTTATCGCCGGGGACATGCTCGGGCACGTTGCGGTACAGGTTGTCGCCGCGACGCTCGGCATGGCCCATCTTGCCCAGGACGCGGCCGTCGGGGCTCGTGATGCCCTCGATGGCGAGTGCGGAGCCGTTGGGGTTGACGGAGAGATCCATGCTGGGCTTGCCGTCCTCGCCCACGTACTGCGTGGCGACCTGGCCGTTGGCGATCAGCTGGGCGAGCACTTCATCGTTGGCGACAAAGCGGCCCTCGCCGTGGCTGATGGCGACGGTGTAGGGGTCGTCCAGGCTGCACTGCGACAGCCACGGGGACAAGTTGGACGAGATGCGGGTGCGCACCAGACGGCTCTGGTGGCGACCGATGGTGTTGAACGTCAACGTGGGCGCATCGGGCGTGGCGTCGACGATGTCGCCGTAGGGCACCAGACCGAGCTTGATCAGGGCCTGGAAGCCGTTGCAGATGCCCAGCATCAGGCCATCGCGGGCCTTGAGCAGGTCGCGGACTGCCTCGGTGACCTCGGGAGCGCGGAAGAACGCCGTGATGAACTTGGCGGAGCCGTCGGGCTCGTCGCCGCCCGAGAAGCCGCCGGGGATCATGACGATCTGGCTTGCGCGGATGCGGCGGGCAAGCTCGTGGGTGCTCTCGGCGACGGCCTCGGGCGTGAGGTTGTTGATCACGAAGGTGTCGGCCTCCGCGCCGGCGGCGCGGAAGGCACGGGCGCTATCGTACTCGCAGTTGTTACCAGGGAACACGGGGATAACCACGCGCGGGCGGGCGATTTTGGCGCCGCCATACACGTGGATGTCCTTGGCGCGGAAGTCGATGGTCTCGACCTCGGGGGTCTCGTCGGCGCTGCGGTAGGCGAAGACGCCCTCGATGCCGCTCTCCCAGGCCTCCTGGAGCTCGGAGAGCTCGATGACCTCGGAGCCGGTGTCGATGACATAGCCCTCGACGGTGGTGCCCAGGGGCTCGACGACAACGCCGTCGGCGACCTCGGGCAGCTCGGCATCCTCGGCGAGCTCGACGATAAAGCTGCCGTAGAGCGGGGTGAAGAGGCTCTCTACGTCTACATCCTCGGCAAGCTCGATACCGATCTGGTTACCGACGCACATCTTAAAGAGGCTCTCGGCGCCGCAGCCGTAGCCGGGCGTGGAGATGGCCAGGGCGTTGCCGTTGGCGGTGAGCGCCTCGACGGCGTCAAACGCGGCGAGCAGCTGCTGGGCGTCGGGACGGTAGTCCTCGCCATAGGTAGCGGGGGCGATGCGGACGACGCGGTGCGTGAGGCCCTTGAACTCGGGCGAGACGGCGCGGGCGGCCTTGCCCACGGCGACGGCGAAGCTGATCAGAGTCGGCGGAACGTTGAGCTCGCCGGCCTCGTCCTCAAACGAGCCGCTCATGGAGTCCTTGCCGCCGATGGCGCCGGCACCCAGGTCGACCTGGGCCATAAGGGCGCCCAGGACGGCTGCCGTGGGCTTGCCCCAACGCTCGGCCTCGGTGCGCAGACGCTCGAAGTACTCCTGGAAGGAGAGATAGGCGCGCTTGTGCTCAAAGCCCGCAGCCACGAGCTTGGCGATGGACTCGACCACGGACAGGTAGGCGCCCGCAAACTGGTCGGCTTCCATCAGGTAGGGGTTAAAGCCCCATGCCATGGCGCTCGCCGTGGTGGTCTCACCGTCCACGGGGAACTTGGCGACCATGGCCGAGCTCGGGGTGAGCTGCGTCTTGCCGCCAAAGGGCATGAGCACGGTTGCGGCACCGATGGTGGAGTCGAAGCGCTCGGAAAGGCCCTTGTTGGAAGCGACGTTGAGGTCGGTGACGAGCGAGGTCATGCGTTCAGCGAGCGTGGTGCCGGCCCAGCTGGGCTGCCACACGCTACGGGCGCACACGTGGGCGACCTGGTGCTTGGGTGCGCCGTTGGAGTTGAGGAACTCGCGGGACAGGTCGACGATGGCGACGCCGTTCCAGGCCATGCACATGCGCGGCTCGGCGGTAACCTCGGCGATAACGGTCGCCTCGAGGTTCTCCTCGGCGGCGTAGCCCATGAACTCCTCGACGTCACCGTCGGCGACGGCGCAGGCCATGCGCTCCTGGGACTCAGAGATAGCGAGCTCGGTGCCGTCCAGGCCGTCGTACTTCTTGGTCACGGTGTCCAGGTCGACATACAGGCCGTCGGCAAGCTCGCCCACGGCGACCGAGACGCCGCCGGCGCCAAAGTCGTTGCAGCGCTTGATCAGGCGGCAGGCGTCGCCGCGGCGGAAGAGGCGCTGCAGCTTGCGCTCGACCGGGGCGTTGCCCTTCTGGACCTCGGCGCCCGAGGTCTCGATGGACTCGGTGTTCTGGGTCTTGGAGGAGCCGGTGGCACCGCCGATGCCGTCACGGCCGGTGCGGCCGCCCAGCAGGATGATCTTGTCGGTGGGGGCGGGGCACTCGCGGCGCACGTGGTTTGCCGGGGTAGCGCCCACGACGGCGCCGACCTCCATGCGCTTGGCCACGTAGCCGGGGTGATAGAGCTCGTTGACCTGACCGGTGGCAAGGCCGATCTGGTTGCCGTAGCTGGAGTAGCCGGCGGCGGCAGTAGTCACGAGCTTGCGCTGCGGCAGCTTGCCCTCGAGCGTCTCGGAAACCGGGACGGTGGGGTCGCCGGCGCCGGTGACGCGCATGGCCTGGTACACATAGCTGCGGCCCGAGAGCGGGTCACGGATAGCGCCGCCCACGCAGGTGGCGGCACCGCCGAAGGGCTCGATCTCGGTCGGGTGGTTGTGGGTCTCGTTCTTAAAGAGGAATAGCCAGTCCTGGTCCTCGCCGTCGACATCGACCTTCACCTTGACGGTGCAGGCGTTGATCTCCTCGGACTCGTCGACATCGGTCATGACGCCGGTCTTCTTAAGGTACTTGGCGCCGATGGTGCCCATGTCCATGAGGCAGACGGGCTTGGCGTCGCGGCCGAGTTCGTGGCGCATCTCCATGTAGCGGTCGAAGGCTTGCTGCACCACGGCGTCGTCGATCGTCACGTCGTCCAGGACGGTGCCGAAGGTGGTGTGGCGGCAGTGGTCGGACCAGTAGGTGTCGATCACGCGGATCTCGGTGATGGTGGGGTCGCGGTCCTCATCGCGGAAGTACTGCTGGCAGAAGGCGATGTCTGCCTCGTCCATGGCAAGGCCGCGATCGGCGATAAAGGCGGCAAGGCCGGCCTCGTCGAGCTTGCGGAAGCCGTCGAGCACCTCGACGGGCTGGGGCTCGGGAGTCTCCATGTACAGCGTCTCGGGCAGGTCGAGCGAGGCGATGCGCGCCTCGACGGGGTTTACCACGTAGTGCTTGATGGCCTCGATGGCGGCTTCGTCCAGAGCGCCCGAGATGATATAGACCTTGGCGGAGCGCACGGCGGGGCGCTCGCCCTGGCTGATGAGCTGCACGCACTCGCTGGCGGAGTCGGCGCGCTGGTCAAACTGGCCAGGCAGGAATTCGACGGCAAAGACGGCGCCATCGCTTGCGGGGAGCTCGTCGTAGGTCACATCGACCTGGGGCTCGCTAAAGACGGTCGGCACGCAGGAGCGGAAAAGCTCCTCGTCGATGCCCTCGACGTCGTAGCGGTTGATGATCCTCAGGGCCTCGATGCCCTTGATGCCGAGAATTTCGGTCAGCTCGCCCTTGAGCTGCTGAGCCTCGACGTCGAACCCGGGTTTCTTCTCCACGTAGATACGAGAGACCATTGGTTCCTGCCTTCCTGATCGGTTGGGCGTACGGTACGGTATGCGGCAGCGGTCGGTTTGCGGGGTCTGCCCTGCGGTCGCCTTGAGCCACATGTTTGTAAACCTCACTATGATACGACAGCTCGCGGCGCGTTGAGGACGGCGAGGGTGCTACAGTGAAGCGCAAACAAGAGAAAGGCATCACATGGCATTCGTTTCGCTCGCCATCATCGCACTCGTGGCCTTTGCGAGTCCTTTTATCGCCTCGGCGATTCCCGGAAAACCCGTTCCCGAGACGGTCTTTTTGCTCGTGCTCGGCGCGGTGCTGGGACCCCATATGCTCGGCGTCATCCATGTAGATGCCGAGGTCTCGCTTGTGTCCGAGCTCGGCCTGGCCTTTTTGTTCCTGCTTGCCGGCTTTGAGATCGACCCCAAGAGCATCACGGGCGTCGAGGGGCGCTACGGCTTGGCGACGTGGGTCGTCACGTTTGGTATCGCCTGGCTTGCCGTGCGCTTTACCCCGTGGTTCTCGGTCAGTCATTTCGACGGTATCGCCGTGACGCTTGCCCTCACTTCGACGGCGCTCGGCACGCTCGTGCCCATCATGCGTGAGCGCTCGCTCACCGGCACGCGCGTGGGCGACTCGATTCTCGCGTATGGCACCTGGGGTGAGCTCGGCCCTGTGCTCGCCATGTCGGTGCTGCTGTCTGCCCGCACCGGCATCCAAACGCTTGTAATCCTTGGCTTGTTTGCGGTGGTCTGCGTGTTGCTGGCCGTGGTCCCGAGCCGCTCCAAGCGCGTCGGCAGCCGCTTCTTTGCGTTTGTCGAGGAGCGCGCCGATACCACGTCGCAGACCTTCGTACGCCTGACGGTGCTCATCCTGGTCACGCTCGTGGCATTCTCGGCTGTCTTTGATCTCGACATCGTGTTGGGTTCTTTTGCCGCCGGCTTTGTCTTGCGCTACATCATCCCCGAGGGCAACCATACGCTCGAGACCAAGCTCGACGGTCTGGCCTACGGTTTTTTGATTCCGGTGTTCTTTACCGTATCGGGCGCAAAGATCGATCTGACGGCCGTGGCGTCGCGCCCGGGTCTGCTCGTGGGCTTTATCGTGGCGTTGTTGATTATTCGTGCCGTGCCCATTCTTATTTCCATGAGCATTTGTCCTGCGACGCGCGATGTGTCGGCGTATGGTCGCATTACCGTGGCCCTGTACTGCACCACGGCGCTGCCGATCATCGTTGCCGTTACGAGCGTTGCCGTCAACGCGGGCGCGCTGTCGCAAGATATTGCGTCGGTCATGGTTGCCGCCGGTGCCATCACGGTGTTCTTGATGCCATTGCTCGCGCAGCTCTTTTACCGCGTGGTGGATGCCGCGCCGGTCGCCGCCGTGGCAGAGGTTGCCGAGCATCCATCCGATGCGCTCGACATCTTGCGCGCCCACCACGACCTAGCGAGCTTGCTCGCGCGCGAGCATGAGCTGCTGACTTCGCATGGTCATGGTCGCGTATTCGAGGGCCTGCCTACGCTCGATACGATTGCCGAGCGTCTTTCCGCCGAGGCGGCGAGCGGCCACATCGATGCCCGCATCGTGGACGCGGCGCACCTGCTTGCCGATAAGACCTATGGAGACGAGGTCGACCCGTCCGAGCTGACTCCGCGCGAGCGTCGCCGCCTGGAGCGCGCCAAGCTCGCCGTGCGCGAATACCGCCGCCGCATGCTGGAGCTCTATGCAAGAGAAGAAGCCGAGGACGACGACGGCAAATAACGAGATGCTTCCCTAGGGGAAGGCGCGTCCTGCTTTGAAGGCTCGGAACGGGATGCGGTTTCCGAAACGGGGGCCGTTGGGAAGCTGTGTCCCGGAATGGGCGCTCAGAGTGGGATGCAGTTTCCGCAAGGAGGTCCTGGGGGAAACCGTGCCCCGTTCTGATTCGAAATGGTGGGACATAGTTTCCCTTTCAAACAGAAGAAGGCGCGCTGCCTGCGGTTGATGCAGGCAGCGCGCCTTTTGCATTGGGCTTCGTTGAGGTTCGAAATCGTGGCTTGCGACCTTTAGGAGCGGGCGGCTCTGTCGACGGGGAGCACGCGCCCGTGACATGGAAGGACATATCGCTCGCCAGGAAAACATATATGCCGTATAGCGAAGAGCGAATTAGTTGGCCATGACGCCTTCGGTCCAGGCCTCGACGTCCTCGATGCGCAGGACGTTGGCGACCTCGGCCACGCAGTCGACGCTGGCAAGCTCGGCGGCGGCAGCCTGGACGTCCTTCTCGAGCGCGCGGTGCGTCAGGAAGATGACCGAGCAGGTATCGCTAGCGCCCGACTTGCCGTCCTCGACCTGGTTGATGAGCGAGATCGAGATGTTGTGCTTGGCAAAGATATCGACCGTCTCGGACAGGGCGCCCACGCGGTCGGCGACCTTCAGGCGCACATAGTACTTGGTCTGGAGCTCGTCCATGGGCTTAAAGGCGAGGTTGTGACCATAGGGCTCAATCTCGGGCAGCGGAGCCACGCCGCGGCTGATCTGCTCGGAGAGCGACAGGATATCGCCCACGACGGCGCTCGCGGTGGGGAAGGAGCCTGCGCCGGCACCGTAGAACATGGTCTCGCCCACGGCGTCGCCTACCACGTAGACGGCGTTCATGGCACCGTTGACCTTGGCGAGCATGTGATCGGCGGGGATCAGCGTGGGATGCACGCGAACGTCGACGCCGGCGTCGGTGTTGCGGGCGATGCCGAGCAGCTTAATGGTGTAGCCGAGTTCGCGGGCCTGGGCGATGTCCTCGGCGCCGATGGTACGGATACCCTGCTGGTACACATCGTCGGTGGTCACGCGGGTGCCAAAGCCGATGGAGGCGAGGATGGCCGTCTTGCTGGCGGCGTCGAAGCCGTCGACGTCGGCGGACGGGTCGGCCTCGGCGTAGCCCTTGGCCTGGGCGTCGGCGAGCACGTCGGCGTAATCGGCGCCCTCGGCGTCCATGCGCGACAGGATGTAGTTGGTGGTGCCGTTGAGAATGCCGGCGATGGTCAGGATCTTGTTGCCCACCAAGTCGTGCTCGAGCGTGCTCACGATGGGGATGCCGCCGCCGCAGCTGGCCTCGCACTTAATCTGCACGCCGCATGCGCGCGCCTTCTCGGCGAGCGTCTCGACATGACGGCCCAGCAGGGCCTTGTTGGCAGAGACGACGTGCTTGCCGTTCTCGAAGGCGGTGGTAAAGATCTCGGTCGCGGGGTGCTCGCCGCCGATCAGCTCGACGACGATGTCGACGGCGGGGTCGGTGACGACGTCGTGCCAGTCGCTCGTAAAGGCCTCACGCTCAATACCGGCTGCCTCGGCCTGCTTCCAAGCAAGCGCGCAGGCGCGGGTCAGCTTAAGGTCGATGCCGTAGGCTGCCAGGTACTCATCGTGGTGGCTCTTGATCAGACGGGCCACGCCGCCGCCGACGGTTCCCAGACCGATCAGACCGACGTTCACGGTGCGCAGGGGTTCGCTCATAGATAGCTCCTTCGTGCATCTTATGGATGGATTAACCGCTTAAAGGTTGAGTGCATTCTAGCGTGAACCGAGGGCGCGTGCTCGCCAGGCAACAGGAGTCGCACAAAACGGCACCCCCGAAACGCTGCGGAAACATTGGAAACATGCTCACTACATACGACCTACAGCCTATGTGATTCAGGACGGCAAGTACATCGCCGCCTAGGTGCGCACAAAACGCGAGTGGTGAGGCCGTTTTAATCAGGGCAAGGACGCTTGTAACAGAATGGAAACATTACTTTCACGTAATAAAGTGGCTAAACTGCATAAACCGACAGGAATACGCAGAATTATGGATAAATGGGCAAAACAAAAGAAAAGTTGAAATAATCGCCACTTTCCTTAACTAAAGCGTCTAGTATTTTGCGAACGCCGAACACGGCGAAGGATGGCCTGTCGGGTAACCGAAACCCGACGAGATTTGAGAGGAGAGCCGCATGTCGAGCCTCACCGGTAAGTCATTGAACCCTGTTATGAATCGCAGGAGCGTTATCGCGAGCGCAGCAGGTCTGGGGGCGATGTCCATTCTAGCTGGCTGCTCCTCCAACGGCGGCGACAGCGGTTCCGCGTCGGGCGACGCTTCGTTTAAGATCGGCACCATCGGCCCGCTGACCGGTGCCAACGCGTCCTACGGCAAGTCCGTTACACAGGCTGTCGAGCTTGGCTGCAAGGATTTCTCGACCAAGGAGCTGCCGCTTGTCAGCAAGGCCGAGGACGACCAGGCTGACGGCGAGAAGGCCGTCAACGCCTTCAACACCCTGCTCGACTGGGGCATGCAGGCCCTTGTCGGTCCGACCACCACGGGTGCGTCGGTCGCCGTTGCTGCTGAGTGCGGTAACGACCCCGAGACGTTCATGATTACCCCGTCCGCGTCCTCCGAGGACGTTACCAAGGGCAAGGATTGCGTCTTCCAGGTTTGCTTTACCGACCCCAACCAAGGTGTCAACGCTGCCAAGTTCCTGGCGCAGAAGTATGCGAACGAGAAGTTCGTGCTGTTCTATAACTCCGGCGACGCCTATTCTTCGGGCATCGCAGATTCCTTTAAGGCCCAGGCCGCTAAGTCTAAGCTTGAGATTGTCGACGAGGAGACCTTTAAGGACGACTCCGCCACGAGCTTTACCAACCAGCTGACCAAGGCCAAGCAGGCAGGCGCCACCATGATCTTTGCGCCGATCTACTACACGCCGGCGTCCGTCCTGCTCAAGAACGCCAAGGACATGGGCTACGACGTCAAGATGATGGGCTGCGACGGCATGGATGGCATCCTGGGCGTTGAGGGCTTCGACACCTCTCTTGCCGAGGGTCTGCTGCTCATGACCCCGTTTTCCGCCGACGACGAGAAGAACGCCGACTTCGTCAACGCTTACAAAGATAAGTACGGCGATACCCCCGACCAGTTTGCCGCCGACGCCTACGACGGCGTGCATGCTGTGGTCGAGGCTCTCAAGGAGGCCGGCTTGGGTGTCGACGCCGATCCCACCGAGGTTGCCGAGAAGCTTCCCGAGGCTATGCGCAACATTACTGTTGACGGCCTGACTGGCAAGCTCTCCTGGAACGACAAGGGCCAGGTCCAGAAGGAGCCCACGGCGTACGTCATCACCGATGGCAAGTACGTACAGGCCTAATTGGCCGCCTTACATAGAGCGGTTTTGATCCCAAGCAGGGGAGGTTTTGGCCTTCCCTGCTTGCTTGGTATCTAGGGACAGTGTAACGTCCCTGTTTCATACATCAACTGGAAACCTATTCGAAAGGGGGATGTGGAACATGACGGTCTTTATCCAATACCTGGTCAACGGCCTGTCCATGGGCAGCGTCTACGCCATCATCGCGTTGGGCTACACCATGGTCTACGGTATCGCCAAGATGCTGAACTTCGCTCACGGCGATGTCATCATGGTCGGTGCCTATGTCTCGTTCTGTGCCACGTCGTATCTCGGCCTTCCGGGCTGGGCATCTGTAATTCTTTCTTGTGTGGTCTGTACCGTTCTCGGTGTTCTCATCGAGGGTCTGGCATACAAGCCGCTGCGCCAAGCAGGCCCGCTGGCCGTTCTGATCACGGCTATCGGCGTGTCTTACTTCCTGCAGAACGCCGCGCAGCTTCTGTGGGGCGCCACGCCCAAGAACTTCACTTCGCTCGTCACCTTCCAGGTGCCGGAGTTCTTGGCCAAGTTCAACGTGAGCGCCGTCTCGCTCGTCACCATCGTCGCCTGCCTGGTTATCATGGCCGGCCTGATGTTCTTTACAGGTAAGACCAAGATGGGCAAGGCCATGCGCGCCGTGTCCGAGGACAAGGCCGCCGCTCAGCTCATGGGCATCAACGTCAACCGCACCATTTCGATGACGTTTGCCATCGGCTCTGCCCTTGCCGCCATCGCCGGCGTGCTGCTGTGCTCCTACTCGCCGGTGCTGCAGCCCACGACGGGTGCTATGCCTGGCATCAAGGCCTTCGACGCCGCTGTCTTCGGTGGCATCGGCTCCATCCCCGGCGCTTTTGTCGGTGGCATTCTCATCGGCATTATCGAGGCGATGGCGCAGGCTTACATTTCCACGAGCCTTGCCAACTCCATCGTCTTTGGTGTTTTGATCATCGTCCTGCTCGTCAAGCCTGCCGGCCTCTTGGGCAAGTACGTCCCCGAGAAGGTGTAGGTGAGCGTTATGAAGTTTCTTAAAGACAAGCAGACGCGTCACGACTTTGTTACGTACGCCATGTGCGTTGTGGCGTTCGCCATCGTGTTCTTTATGCAGTCCAACCACATGATCCCGCGCATGATTGCTGGTCAGTTGGTTCCTATTACGGCCTACATCGTCATGGCCATTTCCCTCAACCTTGTCGTCGGCATCGCGGGCGACCTGTCGCTGGGCCATGCGGGCTTTATGAGCGTCGGTGCCTACACGGGCATCGTTACCGCGGTCGCCCTCGAGAGCGCCGTTCCCTCCGATCCAATACGTCTTGTCATCAGCATTGTGGTCGGCGCTATCGCCGCTGCCATCTTGGGCTTCTTGATTGGTATCCCGGTCCTGCGCCTGAGCGGCGACTATCTGGCCATTGTGACCCTGGCTTTTGGCGAGAT
This sequence comes from Coriobacteriaceae bacterium, assembly GCA_025992755.1. GTDB lineage: Bacteria > Actinomycetota > Coriobacteriia > Coriobacteriales > Coriobacteriaceae > Collinsella. The sequence goes on along the minus strand of DAJPGF010000001.1, from coordinate 1,523,954 downwards.
CATCAAAGAGATCGTCACCTGCCTCATTGTGGGCGTCGACTCCCGCGGCCTGCACGTGATCTTTAACATCACGGGCAACTCTACGATCGACGACCTGCACCTGCTCGAGGACGGCACCGCCATCATCAAGGGCGCCCAGGGCGCCTCGGGCGTGTCGACGTACTCGACCTTCCTCGCCGGTGCCATCCTGGTCATGGTCGCACTCGTGATCGTGCTCAACCTGGTTCGCAGCCGTACCGGCCGTGCCATTATGGCCGTGCGCGATAACAAGATTGCAGCCGAGTCCGTAGGCATCTCCGTCACCGAGTACCGCATGATCGCCTTCGTGGTTTCCGCTGCCCTCGCCGGTGCTGCCGGAGCCCTCTTCGGCGGTAACTTCTCGCAGCTCTCCGCCACCAAGTTCGACTTCAACACGTCCATTCTCATCCTGGTGTTCGTGGTCCTGGGCGGTCTGGGCAATATGCGCGGCTCCGTCATCGCGGCGGCGCTGCTCACGGTGCTTCCCGAGCTGCTTCGTCAGTTCTCGGACTACCGCATGCTCATCTACGCCATCGTGCTGATCCTGGTCATGATTTTTACCAACAACCCGCAGCTCAAGGCGTTCTTCGGTCGCGTCAAGGACCGCTTTGCTTCCAAGAAGGAGGTGGCAGCCGATGCCCAGTAAATTTGAGTTCAAGAAGGGCAAGATGGTCCCGTATCCTTCTGGCGCCATCGTTCCCGACCGCGACCTGGGACAGCGTCCGGCGCTCGAGTGCATCCACCTGGGCATTGAGTTCGGTGGCCTTAAGGCAGTTGACGACTTTAGCCTGACTATCGGCAAGACCGAGATCGCCGGTCTGATCGGCCCCAACGGTGCCGGCAAGACAACGGTCTTCAACCTGCTCACCAAGGTGTACCAGCCCACGCACGGCACCATCCTGCTCGACGGTGAGGACACCTCGGGCAAGTCGGTCTACCAGGTCAACCGCATGGGTATTGCCCGTACCTTCCAGAACATTCGCCTGTTTAATACCATGACGGTGGAGGATAACGTTAAGGTCGGCCTGCATAACCAGGAGCGTTACTCCGGCTTTGAGGGCGTGCTGCGCCTGCCGACGTATTGGAAGCACGAGAAGGCTGCTCACGAGCGCGCCATGGAGCTGCTGTCCATCTTTGATATGGAGCATCTGGCAAACGAGCAGGCCGGCTCGCTGCCTTACGGCGCCCAGCGTCGTCTGGAGATCGTCCGTGCACTTGCCACCAACCCCAAACTGCTGTTGCTCGACGAGCCTGCCGCCGGCATGAACCCGTCCGAGACCGCGGAGCTCATGGAGAACATCGTTAAGATCCGCGACACCTTTGGCATTGCCATCATGCTTATCGAGCATGATATGTCACTCGTTATGAACATCTGCGAGGGTATCTGCGTGCTCAACTTTGGTAAGGTCATCGCCAAGGGCACGGCCGAGGAGATCCAGAACAACGACGCCGTTATCGAGGCGTATCTGGGCAAGCAGGGTAAGGGGGAGAACTAAATGGCAGAGCCGATGCTTTCCGTCTACAACATCAACGTCTGGTACGGCGCTATCCACGCCATCAAGGACATCTCCTTTAACGTCAACGAGGGCGAGATCGTGGCCCTGATCGGTGCGAACGGTGCCGGCAAGTCCACAACGCTCAAGACTGTCTCGGGCCTGCTGCGCTCCAAGACCGGCTCCATCAAGTTTATGGGCGAGGACATTACCCATACGCCCGCTGATAAGCTGGTTGGTAAGGGCCTGGCTCAGGTTCCCGAGGGTCGTCGCGCCTTTTTGCAGATGACGGTCGAGGAGAACCTGGAGATGGGTGCCTATACGCAGCCCAAGTCCACGGTGGCTCCGGGCCTGGAGCGCGTCTACGAGCAGTTCCCGCGCCTGAAGGAACGTCGTCGCCAGGTCGCCGGCACCCTTTCAGGCGGCGAGCAGCAGATGCTCGTTATGGGGCGCGCCCTTATGAGTAACCCCAAACTGCTTATGCTCGACGAACCTTCCATGGGTCTGGCACCGATTCTGATCGAACAGATCTTCCAGATTGTCGAGGACCTGCACAAGGCCGGCACCACGGTGCTTCTGGTCGAGCAAAACGCGCAGATGGCGCTTTCCATCGCCACACGCGGTTACGTGCTCGAGACCGGCAAGATCACCATGACCGGCACCGGCCAAGAGCTACTGCACGACGACAACGTCCGCAAAGCATATCTTGGTGGTTAATTCATTCAACGAAGGGGCACTGACTATCCCGGTCAGCGCCCCCTTTTTTGGTGCAAGGGGGTCAGGTTACTTTGCACCATAAACAGTCCCTATTCCACTGCAACTTCATGGGGATGTGTGACAATGCCCGTCGGAAAACATCTGCTGTCTTTGGGGGTCTATCTATGCTGTACGAGTTTTGTGCCGAGAACTTTGAGCGGGTGCCGGCGGCTATCGAGGCCGGTGCAAGGCGCATCGAGCTGTGCGATAACCTTGCCGTCGGTGGTACCACGCCCTCGGCCGGCGTTATCAGCGCTACGACCAACTATGCCCACGAACACGATGCACGGGTGATGTGCATGATCCGTCCGCGTGGCGGCGACTTTCACTACAACCAGGATGAGCTGCGCATGATGGAGATGGACTTGGGCCTTGCCGTGAGTGCGGGCGTTGACGGCTTGGTCTTTGGCTGCTGCAAACCCTGCGCTGGCGGATGGGCGCTCGACGAACTTACGCTTGGCGCCCTCGTGATGGCTGCGGGCTGCGCGACCGAGGAATGTAAGCGTGATCCCATCGACATCACCTTCCACATGTCATTTGACCAGCTCTCGCCCGAGGCTCAGCTCGATGCGATTGATACACTTGCCGACTGCGGCGTTACGCGCATCCTCACGCATGGCGGCGCTGCCGGTACGTCGATCGAGGATAATTTCGATTACCTGGCTCGTTTAATCGAGTATGCGGGCGATCGTTTGACCATCCTTCCCGGCGGCGGCATCACTACGGCAAATCGCGACGCGGTCGCGGCGGCGCTAGGCGTCTCCGAGCTCCATGGCACCAAGATCGTGCCGCTGGAGGTATAACCCGTGGCGCTGGTATTTGACGTTCAGCAGGCGAGCGGTAAGCCCGACGATAATCGTCGCCCTGGCACCGCGTGCCCCTTTTGCGACACGGAGGGACTTGCCAACATCATCCAGCGCGATGGTGACTGTATCTGGCTCGAGAATAAGTTCAAGACCTTGCGGGCCACACGTCAGACCGTATTGATCGAGTCTGCCAATCACGACGCCGACCTGGTGACCTATGAACCGGATGAGCTGCATCATGTGATGCGGTTTGCCCTGGGCTGTTGGCAGCAGATGATCGATTCCCAACAGTACCGCAGTGTGCTCATGTACAAGAACAAAGGCCCACTTTCGGGCGGCAGCCTCGTCCATCCACACATGCAGATTGTGGGCCTGGAACAGGAGGACGGCTATGCGGCGCTGACCTCAGCCAACTTTGAAGGCATCAGTGTCTGGCAACAGGGGAGAATCTCGGTCGACATCTCAACCGAACCGATCATGGGGTTCTTTGAGATCAACGTTTCAGCCCCGCAGGGAATCGCCGCCAGCGATGACACGAGAGACCAAGCCGAGACGGACCTCTTCGCCGATGCGATTCAGGTAGCTCTGCGCTATATCCTGAACGAGCACCATGGTGGTCGCGCAGAGTCGTACAACTTGTTCTTCTACCACATGGACGGTCGGACCATTGCCAAGGCGCTGCCGCGTTGGGTGGTTTCGCCCTACTTTGTCGGGTATCGGCTGGCTCAGGTCAATGCTGAGACCACGCTCGATGTCGATGCGGAGCGACTCCGCGCACATCTGGAGGCGCTCACATCGTAAAGTGAGCGCCCGCACACTGCGGACGGTTTAGCGCGCCATTGCATCGCGGCCGGCCTCGACGCGCTTGCGCTGGGCGGCGCGCTCCTCGCCGGTCAGACGCTCAAAGAAGTGCCCGATAAGCGAGGCGAGCACCTGCTGAAACAACGTTCCACACATGACGGGAAACACAACTTCGCCCGGAAAGTACTGCGTGGCGATGACGGCGCCCGAAGAGATGTTACGCATGCCGCAGGTAAAGCACATGGTAGTCGTCTCGCTATATGGCAGATGGAGCGCACGGGCGACCAGAAAACCTACGACAAAGCCGCTGATGGCGAAGGTCAAAATAAAGAGGGCGACTTCTAGGCGCACCGCGTTCATGTGCAACACGTACTCGCTCATGCAGGTGGAGTTGGACGCGATGACGCCCATCATCATGAACTTGCAGGCGGGCGAGAGCGCGGGGGAGAGTTTCTCGTGTCCCCATCCACGCGTGAGCTCGTTGATCACGATGCCGAGCACGGCGGGGATGGCGATCATAAAGGCCATGTCCTGCATCATGCTCGGCACATCGATCGAGACGGTGGCGCCCAGCAAGAGCTTCAGCGTGAGCGGAATCGTCACAGGCGAGATAACCGAGGACGTCAGGATAATGGTGAGCGCGAGCGGGCCGTTGCCGCCGAACATGCTGATCCACATAAAAGCGGTGACTGCCACGGGCACACTGTATTCGAGCACGATGCCGCAGACAAGGTTGGGGTTGGAACCAAAGAACAACGATCCCATGGCATAGGCCGCGATGGGAATAAGCGCCGCCGAGACCAACAATGCCACAATCAGGTGCAGCGGACGGTGGAACACCTCGGCTACCTGGTGAAAGGTGTTGCTGAGCGCACCTTGGAACGTCATAAAGGCAAACAAGGTGGGAACGATGGGCTTGAGAACGCCGATCTGTTGAGGAAAGAGCACGCCGAGCGCCACGCAAATCGGAACGATGATTTGCATGTGCCCCGCGAGAAACTTGCCCAGTCCAACCCATTGCTTCATATGCTCTTGTGACTCCCTTTGCTCGTGAATCCGTTTTGACTGGATATGCTAGACGCTCACATGTGTCCGTGCGTCAGAAACGCTCGATTATTTCGAGGGTATTACCGGCATCGTTTACCGAAACCGCGGCGTGCTGGACGTTGTGCGTCCGCGCTGCACGGTATAATAAATCCGTTCAACAGATCTGCCTGCCGAAGTGGGCATACACAGAGGACTCATCGCTATGAACCGTGAGAGGTATCGCGGCGACCTGCCCCTATCGGGGGTGGGTGCCTATGTCATCGCTTAAGACGACGCATCGCTGGGCGGTCGCTCAGCAAAACCCCGAGCTCGAAAAGGAGCTTTCGGCTGGTCTGGGCATTCCCGGGCTGGTGGCGCGCATTATGGTCGCGCACGGCATTGGCTCCATCAAAGAGGGCCAATTGTTTTTGACGCCTTCGCTCGATCGCGACTGGGCCGACCCACTCATTATCCCGGGCATGTCGGTCGTTGCCGACCGCGTCGAGCGTGCTATTCGCAACCACGAGCACATTGCAGTCTTTGGCGATTTTGACGTTGACGGTATTACGTCGACCTGCCTGTTGACCGAGGCGCTGCGCACGTTTGGCGCCGATGTCACGCCGTTTATTCCGCATCGCTTTGATGAGGGCTACGGTCTTTCGCGCGCGGCGCTCGACCGCGTTAACGAGCTCGCTCGCCCCCAGCTGATCGTGACCGTCGATAACGGCATTGCCGCCAAGGAAGAGGTTTCCTACTTGGAGAGCCTAGGGATCGATTTGGTGGTCACGGACCATCACGAGCCCTCCGACCAGGTGCCGCAGGGTGTGCCCCTGACTGACCCCAAGCTCGAGGACGAGGGCCCCTCGCGTGAGCTTGCCGGTGCTGGTGTGGCGCTCAAGCTGGTGCAAGTCCTGGGTGAGCGCCTGGGCAAGCCGTCGTATTGGCGTTCGCTAATCGAGGTCGCGGCGCTGGGCACCGTGTCCGACATGATGCCGCTCACGCCCGAGAACCGCGCGCTGGTTGCCGAGGGCATCCAGCAGATGCGCGTAACCGCTCGCCCCGGCTATATCGCGCTTGCCGCGCTCGCCAAGGCGGACCTTTCGAGCATTACGGCGGATGGCCTGTCATTCTCGCTCATTCCCCGCTTAAACGCTGCCGGTCGCATGGCTGATCCCAAGCTGGCGCTCGACCTGCTGCTTGCCCGCGATCCCATCGAAGCAAGCGCACTGGCGGCTGAGCTCGAGGAAATCAACCGCCAGCGCCGTGAGATCGAGGCGGAGCTCACGCGCGATGCCATGGCAAAGGTCGAGGAGACCTATGACGGCGGACGCGCGATCGTCGTGGGCGGCGAAGGCTGGCACGAGGGCGTCAAGGGCATCGTGGCAAGCCGTCTGACCAACCGCTATCACGTGCCGGCGCTGCTGTTCTCGATCGAGGACGGTATCGCGCGCGGCTCTGGTCGCTCGGTGGGCAAAGTTAACCTGTTTGACGCCATCGAGCGCTGTTCCGACCTGATGATTCGTCGCGGCGGACATGCCGGTGCGGTGGGTGTGACCATCGAGGCATCCAAGCTCGATGAGTTCCGCCGTCGCCTTTCCGCCGTGTTGTCCGAGCTTCCCGCCGAGGACTTTGAGGACACCGACGAGGTTGCCGCCACGGTCGACCTTTCCGAATTGAATATCGAGACCATCGAGCAGATTTCCCGCCTTGAGCCGTTTGGCCAGGGTAATAAGGTGCCGCTGCTGGCTGCCGAGGGCGTGACGATGTGTGATCGCGCCGTGGTGGGTAAGACCGGCGAGCACATGCGCTTCGTGGCGACGGATGGCGCCGCGAGTGTGCCGGCCATCATGTTCCGCGTGCCGCAAATCGATAAGCTCATCAACTGCGATAGCGCTGTCGACTTGGTGTTCGAGGCCGTTGCCGAGCATTGGCAGGGTCGTGTGAAGCCCAAGCTCATGGTCAAGGATGTTCTGGTCCGCGATACCACGCTGCCCAGCGTCGACGATCCGGCATGCGAGCTTCGTCGTGGCGTGCAGCCGGCGGATTCCGGCCTGCGCTTGGAGTCGCGCAAGCGCGAGACGCTCGCCCAGCTTTCCTATACCGAGCTCACGCGCTCGCTTATCCATAGCTTTATCGGATCGAACCAGCCGCACCGCGCGCAGGTTGAGGCGCTCGACGCCTTGGCCGATCACCAGAGTGTCTTGGCGGTTATGGGAACGGGCCGCGGCAAGTCGCTCATCTTCCATGTGCATGCCGCGCGTGAGGCGGTGCTTCGCGGACGTGCGAGCATCTTTGTCTATCCGCTGCGTGCGCTTGTTGCCGACCAGGCCTATCACCTCTCGTCGACGATGGCATCGCTTGGCATTGGCGTTGGCGTGCTTACCGGCGAGACCGTGGAGGCCGCACGCGATGACGTGTTCGCCGGCCTAGCTTCGGGCCGCACCGGTATCGTGCTCACGACGCCCGAGTTCCTATCTATCCACCGTGACCGCTTCGCGCGTTCGGGCCGCATCGGCTTTGTCGTTATCGATGAGGCGCATCATGCCGGTCTTGCCAAGGGCGGCGACCGCAGCGCCTATCTCGACATGCCCGATATCCTCAAAGCCCTGGGCGACCCGGTCGTTATGGCTGCGACGGCCACCGCGACGGCTCCGGTTGTGGCCGAGCTTGCCCGCATGTTGCCGATCACTCGCACGGTGGTCGACGAGACGGTGCGCGAGAACCTGCGGCTCGAGGACGACCGCGATCTTGCAAGTCGCGAGAACCGTTTGGTGTCGATTGTGGCGACGGGGGAAAAGACCGTCATCTACGTCAATTCGCGCGACCAGTCCGTGGCGCTTGCCAAGACGTTGCGCAAGCGTGTGCCCGATTGCGCAACCCATATCGCGTTCTATAACGCGGGGCTTGCGCGTTCCGATCGCCGTCGCGTGGAGGAAGCATTCCGAGACGGCAGCCTCAGCTGCATTGTCTCGACATCTGCCTTTGGCGAGGGCGTCAACCTTCCCGATATCCGCCATGTCGTGCTCTACCACATGCCGTTTGGCGCCATCGAGTTCAACCAGATGAGCGGACGTGCCGGCCGCGATGGCCAGCCCGCCGTGATCCATCTGCTCTATTCGTCGCGCGACGCCCGCATTAACGAGCGCCTGCTCGACTGCTATGCGCCCGAGCGCGACGAGCTCGTCACGCTCTATCGCGCGCTGCAGACCATGTGGCGCTCCAACCGCGGCAAAACCGGGGACGATTCCTTTAGCGCGAGCGATATCGACATCGCGCAGATGTGCCTTGCCATCGATGCTCGCACGCCGGTCGACGAGCGTTCGGTGGAAAGCGGCCTGGGAATCTTCGAAGAGCTTGGTTTCTGTCGCGTTTCGGGGTTTGACGACACCCGTCGCATCGCGATGGCCGAAAACCCCGGCCGCGTGCAATTGAGCAGGTCAATTCGCTATTTGGAAGGCTTGCGCTCGCGCATGGAGTTCTCGGCTTTCCGGAGCTGGGCGCTCGATTCGTGCGCTTCTGATATGCTAGCCAAAGTTAACCGCCCGATCGTACCGCGGGCCTAGGGGAAGGGGACCTCGATGGATGCCGCAGCCCGTACCGCCCATGATTCCACCCTCCAGCCGTTTTCGGAGATGGAGCACTATAAGCATGCCGATGAGCTGCCGCCCGAGATTATGGCGGACAGCTACGACAGGCTGGAGCGTCTGTGCCTCAAATATATGAATGAGGACGACTTTTCTAAGGTTGAGCAGGCCTACTGCTTTGCCGCCGAGAAGCACTGCAACCAAAAGCGCCGCTCGGGTGAGATGTACATCAACCATCCCGTCGAGGTGGCCATCATTCTGGCCGATCTCAAGATGGACTGTGACGTGGTGTGCGCCGCGCTGCTGCACGATACCGTCGAGGATACCGAGACCTCGCTCACCGATGTTTCCGGCCTGTTTGGCGATACGGTGGCCGAGCTCGTCGATGGCGTGACCAAGCTCACCAACATCGAAGTCGACAGCATGGACGAGAAGCAGGCGCTCACGCTGCGCAAGATGTTCCTCGCCATGTCCAAGGACATCCGCGTCATCATCGTCAAGCTTGCCGACCGTCTGCACAACATGCGCACCCTTGCAGCCCTGCGTGAGGACCGTCGCCTGTTTAAGGCTCGCGAGACCATGGACGTGTACGCGCCCTTGGCTGACCGTCTGGGCATGAGCTCCATTAAATGGGAGCTCGAGGACCTGTCCTTCTTCTACCTTGAGCCCGACGCCTACCAGCGCATCGCGCGCATGGTGGCTGAGTCGCGCGAGGTTCGCGAGCGCTATCTGGCCGAGACCATCAAGACGCTCACCGATGAGCTCAATCGTATTGGTCTTGAGGGCTTTCAGATCAACGGTCGTTCCAAGCACTATTGGTCCATCTATCAAAAGATGAAGCGCAAGGGCAAGGAGTTCTCCGAGATTTACGACCTGGTGGCGCTGCGCGTCATCACTCATTCGGTGCGCGATTGCTATTCCACGCTTGGTGCCGTGCATACCTTGTGGCATCCCATGCCCGGTCGCTTTAAAGACTATATCGCCATGCCCAAGGTCAATAACTACCAGTCGCTCCATACGACGGTTATCGGCCCCACGGCCCGCCCGCTCGAGATTCAGATTCGAACCTATGAGATGCACGAGCAGGCCGAGTACGGCATTGCCGCCCACTGGCTCTATAAGAAGTCGGGCGGATCGTCTGCGTCTAAGACCAATGATGTCCAGCGTCTAGACGACCAGATTAACTGGCTCAAACATTCGCTCGATTGGGCTGCGTCTGATGAGATCACCGACGCCAAGGAATACCTGCATTCGCTGAAGGTCGACCTCTTCGATCAGGAGATCTTCGTCTTTACGCCCAAGGGCGAGGTCATGGCGCTTCGTGCCGGCTCCACGCCGCTCGATTTTGCCTACGCCGTTCATACCGAGGTGGGAAACCACTGCGTCGGTGCCAAGATCAACGGTGCGGTGGCCCCGCTCACGCACGAGATCAAGACGGGCGACCGCGTTGAAATCCTGACCAACAAGAGCTCCAAGCCGTCGCGTGATTGGCTCAAGATCGTCAAGACGCCTTCGGCCAAGTCAAAGATCCGCCGTTATTTCGCCGCTGCGACCAAAGACGATGACGCTGCCGCCGGTCGCGATATACTGGCCAAGGACCTGCGCAAGCGCGGGTATGGCATCTCTACGCCGCGATCCACGCGTGCGCTCAACGCCGTGGCGGAGCAGTTTAATTACAAGCAGCTCGAGGACCTGTTTGCCGCCGTCGGCGCCGGCAAGGTTGCCCCGCGCGCTGTGGGTAACAAGGTCGAGCAAATTTTGGACCCCAAGCCCGAGGAGCAGCTTACCAAGACCGAAGCCATTGCCGAGGTCGTCAAGCAGCCTGCCCGCGGCTCCAACCGCAAGCCGCAAAAGCGCGGCAAGAGCGCCAGCAACGGCATTATCGTCAAGGGCGAGAGCAACAGCGGCCTGCTGGTCCGTCTGGCTCATTGCTGCAACCCCGTGACGGGCGACGACATCGTCGGCTTCATCACGCGCGGTCGTGGCGTTTCGGTGCATCGCGCCAACTGCCCTAACGTCAAGGGTCTTATGGAACATCCCGAGCGCATGATCGATGTGGAGTGGGACGGCGCTGCCGACACCCTCTTCCAGGTCGAGATCGTGGTCGAGTGCCTGGACCGCATGGGTCTGCTCAAGGACGTCACCATTGCCATTGGCGATGCAGGCGGCAATATCCTTTCTGCCGCCACGTCGACCAACCGCGAGGGTATTGCGACCCTGCGCTTTATGGTCGAAATTTCGGATGCGAGCGGCCTGGATCCGCTGCTGGCTTCCATCAGCAGTGTCGATTCGGTCTACGACGCTCGCCGTCTTATGCCCGGCGAGGGCGGAGCGCAACTCAAGCGCCGTGTGTAGGTGCGAGAGCCTCTCAGCATCATAGATATTGGTTACGTTCGAGGCATCGTTTGGTGCCTCGAACGTATTTTAGAAGGAGGGTATGCGCATGGACGATATGACTTTGGACCTGACACCCCGAGGCGCGGCTTCGATTGAGGCGCTCATCAACGGCCCGATTCAGACTAACAGCTACGCCGTGATTTCGAATGACGAGTGCTTAATCGTCGATCCGGCGTGGGAGGGCGAGCGTCTTGTGGAGCATATCCGCACCGCGCATCCCGAGGTGCGCGTACTCGGCTCTGTCTGCACGCACGGTCATGCCGACCATGTTGGCGGGGTTGCCGGGGTTCGAGCTGTTGTTGGCGACAGCGCACTATATGAGTTGTGCGCTAAGGACGTGACGGTACCTTGCGCAAATATCGAGGAGCAGCGCGCCATGTGGGGCATCGAGACGCCCGATCCGGGTGAGCCGACGCGTTTGCTTGCCGAGGGCGATACAATCGAGGTGGGCGACGTCTGCCTGCAGGTGATCGAGACGCCGGGGCATACGCCGGGCGGCATCGTCCTGTTCGCCGCGACCGAGCAGGGGAACATCGCCTTTGTGGGCGACACACTTTTCCCGGGCAGCCACGGTCGTACCGATCTTTCCGGCGGTGACGAGGCGGCGATTATGCGCTCGATCTCCAAACTTGCCATGACGCTTCCGCCCGATACCGTTTGCTTGACGGGCCATGGCGATTCGACCACGATGGCGCGCGAACTTATGCAGAACCCGTTTATGCAGATGTAGGCTCGAAGCCGTCTTTCGAACCACGAAGACTGTTCAATCGTCAAGCTATTTTCCCCAGTGGGTCGATTCTGTGGGGCAAACGGTCAAAATTTGTCCAATCGGATGGTATTCGTGAACAAACGAACGTTTATGCTCGGGTATGTCGTGGTAAAATCTCAGGCGTTATCGGAGCAACCTTACAGGAGGTTTCTTTTATGCTCGTCAACGCAGCAGACATGCTCAAGAAGGCCGAGGCCGGCAAGTACGGTCTCGGTGCCTTCAACACCAACAACCTCGAGTGGACCCTGGCTATTCTCCAGGCCGCCGAGGAGGCCAAGTCTCCGCTGATCCTTCAGTGCACCGCTGGTGCCGCTAAGTGGATGGGCGGTTTCAAGGTCTGCGCCGACATGGTCAAGGCTGCCGTCGAGGCCACGGGCGTTACCGTTCCCGTCGCCCTTCACCTCGATCACGGTTCTTACGAGGACTGCTTCAAGTGCATCGAGGCCGGCTTCACGTCCATCATGTATGACGGCTCTCATGAGGAGACCTTCCAGCTTAACCTCGACCGCACCAAGGAGCTCGTTGAGCTTGCCCACTCCAAGGGCATGTCCATCGAGGCCGAGGTCGGCGGCATCGGCGGCACCGAGGACGGCGTGACCTCCAGCGGCGAGCTCGCTGATCCTGCTGAGTGCAAGCAGATTGCTGACCTGGGCGTCGACTTCCTCGCCTGCGGTATCGGCAACATCCACGGCGTGTACCCTGCCGACTGGGCTGGCCTTTCCTTCGAGCGCCTGGGCGAGATCAAGGCTCAGACCGGCGACCTGCCCCTCGTCCTGCACGGTGGCACCGGCATCCCCGAGGATCAGATTAAGAAGGCCATCTCCCTGGGTATCTCCAAGATCAACGTCAACACCGATCTGCAGCTCGTCTTTGCCAAGGGCGTTCGCGAGTACATCGAGGCTGGCAAGGATCAGCAGGGCAAGGGCTTTGACCCCCGCAAGCTCCTCAAGCCTGGTCGCGACAACATCGTTGCCCGCACCAAGGAGCTCATGGAGGAGTTTGGCTCCGTCAACAAGGCGTAAGCGTCGCTAAACTTCCCGTCGGAAGCCCCGTCCCCCTACACTGTTTCCTTTGCGCTCACCTGGCTTCGCCAGAAGTCGCGCCAAGGAAACAGTTCCGGGGGACGGGGCTTCCTTCGTTTAACGCCGCAGGGTTACGAGTCTGAATTAAGATGGCTACTGGCTTTGCCAGAAGTCGCGCGACGGAATCAGCTCCGGGGAAACGGGGCCTCCTTTGTTAACTCGCTACAGGGTTACTGGGCTGAATTCATTTTTAGAGGTACCGTTTATCGGTGTTGAGGGTTCCTTTATTGGGGCTTTCTTTTTTATCTCGCTACAATGGACTTCAAGCGTTCTAGTGACTTGGAGTTTTGGTATGGCTGTTATTAATGTGCTGCCTTCGGATGGGAAGGTTATTGACGAGGGTCCTGTTGGTTGCTCTGTTGATGTTTGCAATGATGACTTCCGTTTTCTTGATGTTGGCTTGCCACCCGAGATTCTGCGTTTAAAGGACGCGGGGTATCTTTCGCAGGCTATTGAGGCTTGCGACCGCCTACTTGCCCAAGATCCCGATCCCTCGCTTGCTGCCTGCGTTCGTGCCGAGCGGTATCGCATGCTTGAGACGCTGCTTCATTTTTCGGTGTCGCGCGATCGAGCTATTGCGATGATCCGCGAGGAGTGGCCTGAGTTTACCGAGGAGCAGTTTGACGATCTGATTGACCGTAAGCGTATTGACTGGCGCTTTATCGATGGCGAGCTGTTCGTTCTCGACAACTTCCTCGATTCGCTTCGCGTATATCCCAAAGAGGTTCCCGGCATGCGTCCCGATCCTACGGACGGAATTGCACTGCGCAACGAGATGCTCAAGGAGATGGAGTCACAAAACGGATTGACTCGCGTTATTACGCTTAAGGCGTCCTTGTCTGTCCCCGGCGCTCTAGAGGGGGAGACCGTTCGCGCTTGGCTTCCCGTAGCCGCCACCTGCCGCCAACAGTCTCAGGTCGAGATTCTCGACATGACGCCGGAGGGTGCTGTTGCTCCCGCGAACGCTTCGGCGCGTACCGCCTCGTGGTCTTCTTCGAGTGAGCGCTCATTCTCGGTGACTTATCGTTATCACATCGATGCTGCTTATTGTGATGTCTACGGTGGCACACTTCCGGTTCATCCGCGTATGGACGCGCCTCTGCCCGAGGATATTTCCGAGGACCGTCCGCACATTGCATTTACGCCGTACCTGCGACAGTTGACGGAGCGTGTTATTGACGGGCTCGAGGATCCGCTCGATCGCGCTCGTGCTATCTATGATTACCTGACACAGCATATTGACTATCGCTATCAGCCACCGTACCTGCTTTTGGGATCTATTGCCGACGACTGTGCACACTCGTTCCGCGGCGATTGCGGCGTTATGGCGCTCACGTTTATCACCATGTGCCGCATTGCGGGCGTGCCTGCCCGTTGGCAGAGTGGCCTGTATGTTGCACCCGATTCGGTGGGACCGCACGACTGGGCTGAGTTCTATACGCCACAGACCGGGTGGCTTAACGCCGACGTATCGTTTGGTTCCTCGGCACGTAGGATGGGGGAGGAGTGGCGTCGTCGTCACTACTTTGGCAATCTCGACCCGTGGCGTATGGTGGCCAACAATCGATTCCAGGCTGAATTTGTGCCTGCTTTCGATGGCATGCGTGAGGACCCCTATGACAACCAGATGGGCGAGGCTTCGGTCGACGGTCGCGGATGCCGTCAGCGCGAGATGCTACGCACGGTCGAACTCATCGAAATGCTCGAAGTTCCATTTTCGGACTAATCGGTAGAAAGCTGTGATAAACTAACTCACGCATTACGTGCCCGAGTGGCGGAATTGGCAGACGCAGTGGACTCAAAATCCACCGTTGGCAACAACGTGCGAGTTCGAGTCTCGCCTCGGGCACCATACATGCAAGTGAGCGTTCAAGGGGGTCAAGGCCCCCTTTTTCGTGCCGAACTCGCGTGAGCGCGCGGAGCGTTAAGCAAACAGGCCTGTGGCCTGTTTGTAGCGGAGCGTGGCGAGGGCGCCATGCGCCCGAAGCCCGGGGCTTCGCGGAGCGAAGGCCCTTCGAGTCTCGCCTCGGGCACCATACATGCAAGTGAGCGTTCAAGGAGGTCAAGGCCCCCCTTTTTCGTGTACGTAATGTGATAACGCGCGGTACGTGTTATTATTCGCAAGGCGTTGTTTCCGCAATGCCCTAAAGAGGAACCCGAGGGTTCCCACCTTTTGGCGCCAATGAGCAGCTGACTGGTCATACAACCTAGATTCCCTTCCTCATACCGAGGATGTCTATGTGTACGACCTGGTTGCAAAGAAGCGCCGGGTTATTTTTTTATGAATGGAGGTAGGGAAAATAGCTAAGTCTGATGACACCCGCATCAACGACGAGATCACTGCATCTTCGTGCCGTTTGATTGGCGTCGATGGTTCTCAGCTCGGCCTGTTCGCCATCCGCGATGCCCAGCGCGTCGCCGACGATCAGGGTCTCGACCTGGTCGAGATCGCTCCCAACGCGGAGCCGCCGGTCTGCAAGGTCATGGACTACGGTAAGTTCAAGTACCAGCAGGCCATGAAGGCCAAGGCTGCTCGTAAGAACCAGTCCAAGGTCGAGGTCAAGGAAATGAAGTTCCGACCCAAGATTGACGTTGGCGATTACGAGACCAAGAAGGGCCACGTTCTGCGTTTCCTCAAGAAGGGCGCACGCGTTAAGATCACCATCATGTTCCGCGGCCGTGAGATGGCTCACCCGGAGCAGGGTCTTAACGTTCTCGAGCGTCTCGCCGAGGATCTCAAGCCTTACGCTACGGTCGAGTCCAAGCCTAAGATGGAAGGCCGTAACATGCTTATGCTGCTCGCCCCGATTAAGGGCGCCTTCGATGAGGATAAAGCGGCAAGCGATACCAAGTAACTAGTGTTCTGTAACCGATTAAGGAGTATTTCATGCCTAAGATGAAGTCCCACAGCGGCACCAAGAAGCGTTTCCGCAAGACTGGTACCGGCAAGCTTATGCGCGCCAAGGCTTTTAAGAGCCACATCCTGAGCAAGAAGTCCACCAAGCGTAAGCGTGGCTTCCGTCAGGAGACCGAGATCGCCGCTGCTGACCGCAAGGTCATCAAGTCGCGTCTCGCCTAAGTTCGCGTTCCCGTTTTTCGTTTTACCGTCTAGGAGTTGATAGAACATGGCACGTATTAAGCGCGCTGTTGCCGCCAAGAAGAAGCGCCGTACCGTTATGCACCGTGCGAAGGGTTACTACGGTGCCGCTTCGCGTACTTACAAGCATGCTAAAGAGCAGGTCCAGCACTCCCTGCAGTATCAGTATCGTGATCGCCGCAACAAGAAGCGCGAGATCCGTTCTCTCTGGATCACCCGTATCAACGCTGCTGCTCGCCTGAACGACATCTCTTACTCTCAGTTCATGCACGGCCTGAAGGTTGCCGGCATCGAGCTCGACCGTAAGGTCCTGGCTCAGATGGCTTACGAGGACATCGAGTCCTTCAACGAGCTGGCTGCCATTGCCAAGAAGGCTCTCGAGGCCTAATAGATTCTGTTGAATCGCTAGGGGAGTGTCGCACTGTGCGCGGCGCTCCCTCTTTTTTATCGAAAGCGCTGGTTTACATAGCTAAAAGCGCGGGTAGATAGACACTTACAGGTGACCGATCTTTATATATCTCTTAACCGAAGGGTCATCATCTGATACGTGCAGTATTTCTGCACCAGTCTTTCTATAACTTATATAGGAAGCGATATGTTGTGTAGGACTTGTGAAGAGTGGAATTGACGTCCCACATCGCTTCGCGGTCTGGCAATATATCTCCTTGCCGCGCGGCCCGGTGGAACCGGGAACCAGCGCAGGCGTGCACCTTGAGAACCGGATACTGCGAGGATGGACACATTGAGTGTCGCATCCGGGCAGACATCGAACCATTTGAAATGGTCTAACTTGGATTTGTTTTTCGCAAGGCCGCCGAGAGGCGGCCCCGAGAAATTCCTTTTCCTATACTAAAACCATATGAATCGAACGGAACCGATCAGCGATGAACTGAGAGGACCGGACGGGCTCGAAGCCCAACATATTTGGACGGAGAGTTCGATCCTGGCTCAGGATGAACGCTGGCGGCGCGCCTAACACATGCAAGTCGAACGGCACCTATCTTCGGATAGAAGCGAGTGGCGAACGGCTGAGTAACACGTGGAGAACCTGCCCCCTCCCCCGGGATAGCCGCCCGAAAGGACGGGTAATACCGGATACCCCGGGGTGCCGCATGGCACCCCGGCTAAAGCCCCGACGGGAGGGGATGGCTCCGCGGCCCATCAGGTAGACGGCGGGGTGACGGCCCACCGTGCCGACAACGGGTAGCCGGGTTGAGAGACCGACCGGCCAGATTGGGACTGAGACACGGCCCAGACTCCTACGGGAGGCAGCAGTGGGGAATCTTGCGCAATGGGGGGAACCCTGACGCAGCGACGCCGCGTGCGGGACGGAGGCCTTCGGGTCGTAAACCGCTTTCAGCAGGGAAGAGTCAAGACTGTACCTGCAGAAGAAGCCCCGGCTAACTACGTGCCAGCAGCCGCGGTAATACGTAGGGGGCGAGCGTTATCCGGATTCATTGGGCGTAAAGCGCGCGTAGGCGGCCCGGCAGGCCGGGGGTCGAAGCGGGGGGCTCAACCCCCCGAAGCCCCCGGAACCTCCGCGGCTTGGGTCCGGTAGGGGAGGGTGGAACACCCGGTGTAGCGGTGGAATGCGCAGATATCGGGTGGAACACCGGTGGCGAAGGCGGCCCTCTGGGCCGAGACCGACGCTGAGGCGCGAAAGCTGGGGGAGCGAACAGGATTAGATACCCTGGTAGTCCCAGCCGTAAACGATGGACGCTAGGTGTGGGGGGACGATCCCCCCGTGCCGCAGCCAACGCATTAAGCGTCCCGCCTGGGGAGTACGGCCGCAAGGCTAAAACTCAAAGGAATTGACGGGGGCCCGCACAAGCAGCGGAGCATGTGGCTTAATTCGAAGCAACGCGAAGAACCTTACCAGGGCTTGACATATGGGTGAAGCGGGGGAGACCCCGTGGCCGAGAGGAGCCCATACAGGTGGTGCATGGCTGTCGTCAGCTCGTGTCGTGAGATGTTGGGTTAAGTCCCGCAACGAGCGCAACCCCCGCCGCGTGTTGCCATCGGGTGATGCCGGGAACCCACGCGGGACCGCCGCCGTCAAGGCGGAGGAGGGCGGGGACGACGTCAAGTCATCATGCCCCTTATGCCCTGGGCTGCACACGTGCTACAATGGCCGGTACAGAGGGATGCCACCCCGCGAGGGGGAGCGGATCCCGGAAAGCCGGCCCCAGTTCGGATTGGGGGCTGCAACCCGCCCCCATGAAGTCGGAGTTGCTAGTAATCGCGGATCAGCATGCCGCGGTGAATGCGTTCCCGGGCCTTGTACACACCGCCCGTCACACCACCCGAGTCGTCTGCACCCGAAGTCGCCGGCCCAACCGAGAGGGGGGAGGCGCCGAAGGTGTGGAGGGTGAGGGGGGTGAAGTCGTAACAAGGTAGCCGTACCGGAAGGTGCGGCTGGATCACCTCCTTTCTAGGGAGATACATTCTTAGAGAGACATACTTTAACTCGAATGGAGGGCAGGAGCCCGTCCGGTGGATGTCGCCCGGAGTAAGTCCCCGCAGCACCCGGTCCCCGGGGTCGCACCCGCGTACCTTGAGAGCCGCATAGCGATAGGAGAGAGATGGAAGATCAATTTCTTCCAGACTCGATTCTTTTCTGCGATTAAACGTAAGAATGATAGCAATCATTCATCCGATCCAAACAAGAAGAATTCACTTAATAATGAGTGAGGAGCATCTGATCGCGAGCACAGTTCAACTACTGTGCCGCGGTATGAGATACCCGAATTGCGACATACGAGCGCTATTCATGATATCGATTAATTTTCATTAGCGACACGTGGATATCCCGCGGGCCCGAGAGCGGTCCCGCAAGATACCACGGGCGCACGGCGGATGCCTTGGCACAGGGAGCCGATGAAGGACGCGGCAAGCTGCGATAATCCCCGGCGAGGAGCACACATCCTTCGACCCGGGGGTCTCCGAATGGGCGAACCCATGCACAGCAGTGTGCATATCCCCCCGCTGAACGCATAGGCGGGGGGAGGACAACCCGGGGAACTGAAACATCTAAGTACCCGGAGGAGAGGAAATCAATCTCGAGACTCCCCGAGTAGCGGCGAGCGAAAGGGGACCGATGGCCAAACCGTCGAGCGGGCATACCCGGCAGGGGTTCCGCCGACGGGGTTGCAGGGCCGCGCATCCGGGGGCTGCCGCCCCCGGGCGCAGGTCCGGCTGGGGAGCGGAACGGCATGGGAGGGCCGGCCGCAGCGGGTGACAGCCCCGTACGCGAACCCAGACCGGACGGCGCGACGCGGTCCCTGAGTAGGGCCGGGCACGTGAAACCCGGTCCGAACCTGGGTGGACCACCATCCAAGCCTGAGTACTACCCTGTGACCGATAGCGCACCAGTACCGTGAGGGAAAGGTGAAAAGCACCCCGGGAGGGGAGTGAAACAGTACCTGAAACCGTGCGCCCACGAGCAGTCGGAGCAACTTTACGTTGTGACGGCGTGCCTTTTGTAGAATGAGCCAGCGAGTCGCTGGCGCGGGGCGAGGTTAACCGAAAGGGAGCCGTAGCGAAAGCGAGCCTTAACAGGGCGACTTGAGTCCCGCGCCGCGGACGCGAAGCCGGGTGAGCTATCCGTGGGCAGGCTGAAGCGGGGGTAAGACCCCGTGGAGGGCCGAACGCACGTCGGTTGAAAACGGCGGCGATGACCTGCGGATAGGGGTGAAAGGCCAATCAAACCCGGAGATATCTCGTTCTCCCCGAAATAGCTTTAGGGCTAGCGTCGCGCGTTCACCGCCGGAGGTAGAGCACCGGATGGACGAGGGGGCTTCGCCGCCTACCGAATCCAACCGAACTCCGAATGCCGGCGGCCCAGAGCGCGGCAGTCAGAGCATGTGGGCTAAGCTGTGTGCTCGAGAGGGAAACAGCCCGGACCGCCCGCTAAGGTCCCCAAGTTCCAGCCGAGTGGCAAAGGATGTGCGTCCGCCCAGACAACCAGGATGTTGGCTTAGAAGCAGCCATCCATTCAAAGAGTGCGTAACAGCTCACTGGTCGAGTGGACATGCGCCGACAATACACGGGGCTAAGCTGGACACCGAAGCGGCGGGATTTTAATTCATTAGAATCGGTAGGGGAGCTTCCCATGGGCGGAGAAGCCGGAGGGCGACCGACGGTGGAGCGCATGGGAGTGAGAATGCTGGCATGAGTAGCGAGAGACGAGAGAGTAACTCGTCCGCCGTGAACCCGAGGTTTCCTGGGCAAGGCTAATCCTCCCAGGGTCAGTCGGGGGCTAAGGCGAGGCCGGGAGGCGTAGCCGACGCGCAGCAGGCAGACATTCCTGCACCGCGCACGCGGCGCTACGACCGACGGGGCGACGGATGGGGGTGGCTCGGCGGGGTTCTGGACGTCCCCGTGATGGAGCGCGGCCCGCGGACCAGGGAAATCCGGTCCGCAGAAGGGCGAGGCTCCGGACGAAGCGACTGAGCGAAGCGAGTGAGCCCGAGGTCCCTAGAAAAACCCCTAGGCAGGCGCGTGCGCGCCCGTACCGCAAACCGACACAGGTGGGTGGGTAGAACATACCGAGGCGATCGGGTCAACCATGGTCAAGGAACTCGGCACAATGGCCCCGTAACTTCGGGAGAAGGGGTGCCCGCGCGTACGTGAACCGGCTCGCCCGGGGAGCGGAGGCGGGCCGCAGTGGAGAGGCCCAAGCGACTGTTTACCAAAAACACAGGACTCTGCAGAAGCCGCAAGGCGACGTATAGGGTCTGACGCCTGCCCGGTGCCGGAAGGTCACGCGGAGGAGTTAGCCGATTCGGCGAAGCCCCGAAGCCAAGCCCCGGTAAACGGCGGCCGTAACTATAACGGTCCTAAGGTAGCGAAATTCCTTGTCGGGTAAGTTCCGACCTGCACGAAAGGCGCAACGACTTGGGCGCTGTCTCGACCATGGACCCGGTGAAATTGCACTGGTCGTGAAGATGCGACTTACCCGCGGAAGGACGGAAAGACCCCGTGAACCTTCACTGCAGCTTGGCATTGGCCGCTGGTCCCGCGTGTAGAGGATAGGCAGGAGGCACAGATCCGGAGGCGCCAGCCCCCGGGGAGCCGCCCTTGGAATACTGCCCTCGCGCGACCGGCGTCCTAACCCGAGGCCGTCAACCGGCTCGGGGACCGTGCCAGGCGGGCAGTTTGACTGGGGCGGTCGCCTCCTAAAGGGTAACGGAGGCGCGCGAAGGTCCGCTCGGGACGGTCGGCAACCGTCCTTTTGAATGCAAGAGTACAAGCGGGCTTGACTGCGAGGCCCACAAGCCGAGCAGGTGCGAAAGCAGGCTCTAGTGATCCGGCGGCCCCGAGTGGGTGGGCCGTCGCTCAACGGATAAAAGGTACTCCGGGGATAACAGGCTGATCTTGCCCAAGAGTCCACATCGACGGCAAGGTTTGGCACCTCGATGTCGGCTCATCGCATCCTGGGGCTGGAGCAGGTCCCAAGGGTACGGCTGTTCGCCGTTTAAAGCGGTACGCGAGCTGGGTTCAGAACGTCGTGAGACAGTTCGGTCCCTATCCTCCGTGGGCGCAGGAGAATCGATGGAGGCTGCCCCCAGTACGAGAGGACCGGGGTGGACGCACCTCCGGTGAACCGGTTGTCGACCAACGGCACGGCCGGGTAGCCGCGTGCGGCGCGGATAACCGCTGAAGGCATCTAAGCGGGAAGCCGTTCCAGGGATTAGTTCTCCTTCCGGTAAGGGCCCAGGTAGACTACCTGGTCGATAGACGGCAGGTGCAAGGCTGGCGACAGCCTCAGCCGAGCCGCACTAATCGCCCGAGCTCTTCCGGAACCGCACCTCGCGGCCCGCGGGACATGCGCTCTTAGGCGCGGTCCGGGCACGAGGATGCCCCCGAGTCGATCTTTCCTATGCGCCATGCGGCCCCCAGGGCACGTGTAGAGTGAGACACCGGACACCGTAACGGTGGGCGCCGCCCACCGGTCAGCGGCCAGAGCATGGGGGGCACGCCCGGTCCCGTTCCGAACCCGGAAGCTAAGCCCCATCGCGCCGAGAGTACTGCGGGGTCAGCCCGTGGGAGGCCAGGGCGCCGCTGACCGGTGGACGGCACCGAGCCGTACGCTTGGACTGAGAAGGGGGAGGCCTCGCGGCCTCCCCCTTTTGCGTTTGATAGAGAGTTGTAATACAAGAACTAGCCTTCGTTTAGCTTGTCTTACTGTTTGGCTGTATTTTGAGTCCTTCTTTTGTATTTGCGCGATAATAACTCCCATTGGCGTTAGGGAGGACTTGATGTTTACCGTTTTTGTCTTGGGCAATATTGCTTCGGGTAAGTCGACTGCCTGCCGCTATCTCAAATCTCATGGCGCCATGCTTATCGATCTGGACGAGCTTGCCAAATCGCTGTATGTGCCAGGCTCCGATATCGTTAATGCCCTCGCGGAAGAATTCGGTTGGGACATTCTGGACGGGGAGGGCGGCGTTCGTCGCAATGTCCTTGCTGCTCGAGCTTTCGCCTCTCCTGATACAGTTGCGCGGCTCAATGGCATCGTTCATCCGGTTCTCATCGAACAGCTGTCACTGAGGATCCTTGATCCGGTCTGCTGTACGGTTTCGTCCCCCTGTTATCCCTTTGCGGTTGTCGAGGTTTCTGCCCCGACTGGTTTTGAGGATGCTTTTGGCCTGGCTGATGAAATTCTGGTTATCAGCGCTCCTTTAGCAGTTCGTCGCGAGCGTGCCATTCATCGTGGTATGGAGCCCTTTGATTTTGATGCGCGCTCTGCATGCCAACCTGATGATGCTTCGCTTTGCAATCTCGCTACAACGGTAATCGATAATGCGGCGGGCGATAACTCGCTCTTTGAACAACTGGACGCATGGCTTGCGCGCCATGGCTTCGGGGATGTAGTGGATAAGGATGAGGCCGATGCCTAAGACACGTTTCTTTACGTGGTATCGCGTGGCGCCACTTGCCGTTATGTTCGTCTTCGGCCTTATTTCGCTCGTCTACTCGTATGCTCCCGCCGCCTTCTTTAAGCCTCTGTATCCAATTGACTACGAGGCGTACGTAAAGCAATCGAGCATTTCGCACAATCTTGATCCGTATCTGGTGTGTGCTGTCATAAAGTCGGAATCGAATTGGGATCCCGAGGCAGAGTCGAATCAAGGCGCTCAGGGATTGATGCAGCTGATGCCCGAGACTGCCCAGGATATGATTGCCAAGGGTCTTGTCGATGGTAGTGAGTATTCAGCCGACGACCTTAACGATCCCGCTACGAACATCGAGTTTGGCTGTGCGTATCTTTCGTATCTTCTAACGTATTTTAACGGGTCGACTGACAGCGCCATTGCCGCCTATAACGCCGGCATGGGCAATGTCGACGGATGGGCGCAGCAGAGCACGTCGCTTCATAATGCAATCACCTTTCCCGAGACGCAGGCGTATCTGATTCGTGTCAATAATGCCTGGGTTCGCTACAAGACCCTCTATCCCGATCGGTTCGTATAGGACTATGCCTGCCGCCTGCGTATACTGCAGATATATGAGTTAGGAGTATCCATGGCGGAATTTGAAGTAGAACGCGTTGGTGGTGAACTTAAGCGCTTTGGCGTTGAAGGCTCTGACGTGCCGTTTAAGGTCGTGTCTCCCTATGAGCCTGCCGGTTCCCAGCCTAAGGCCATTGAGTCGCTTGTGCAGGGCGTGAGGGACGGAGACCGCTATCAGGTTTTGCTGGGCGTGACTGGTTCGGGCAAGACCTTCACGATGGCAAAGACTATTGAGGCCCTGGGAAAGCCGACGCTGGTCATGGCTCCGAATAAAACGCTCGCCGCTCAGCTTGCGAGCGAGCTCAAAGAGTTCTTTCCCAACAACGCTGTGGTCTACTTCGTCTCGTACTACGACTACTATCAGCCCGAGGCGTATGTGCCGCAAAGCGATACATATATCGAGAAAGACTCCTCGATTAACGAAGAGGTCGAGATGCTGCGACATCAGGCGACCGCGTCACTGCTCTCTCGACGCGATGTGATCGTCGTCGCATCGGTCTCGTGTATCTATGGCATCGGCTCTCCAGAGGACTATGCGGGCCTAGCTCCAAACGTCGACAAGAAGGTTCCGCTCGAGCGCGATGACTTTATCCATGCACTTATCGATATTCAATATGATCGCAATGACTATGACCTGGCACGCGGCACGTTTCGCGTGCGCGGCGATGTTGTCGACGTGTATCCGCCTTATGCCGAGCATCCGTTGCGGTTTGAGTTCTTTGGCGACGAGGTCGAGCTGATTGCCGAGATCGATGAGGTCACCGGTGAAATGCTGCGTGAGTACGAGGCCATCCCCGTATGGCCGGCATCGCACTACGTGACCGAGAAGCCGAAGGTCAAGGCGGCTCTGAAATCGATCAGCGAAGAGTGCGAGAAGCGCGTCGCGGAGCTCAAGGCGACCGACAAGTTGCTCGAGGCGCAGCGTCTGCAGCAGCGCACCGATTATGATCTTGAGATGCTCGAGACGATGGGCTTTTGCAACGGCATCGAGAACTACTCGCGTCATCTGGACGGTCGCAAACCGGGTGAGCCGCCGTTTACCCTAATCGATTACTTTCCCAAGGATATGCTCTGCATCATCGATGAGAGCCATGTGACGGTGCCGCAGATTCGCGGCATGCACGAAGGTGACCGCTCGCGTAAGGTGACGCTGGTGGAACACGGTTTTCGCCTGCCCTCGGCGCTCGATAACCGCCCGCTTCGTTTCGATGAGTTTGAGGCAAGGATACCCCAGTTTATCTATGTTTCGGCCACGCCGGGTGACTATGAGCTGCGGGTTAGCCAGAACGACGTTGAGCAGATTATTCGTCCGACCGGTCTGCTCGATCCCAAGATCGATGTGCGTCCGGTTCGTGGGCAGATTGACGATCTTGAGGACGAGATTCGCGAGCGCGTTGCCCGCAAGGAGCGCGTGCTGGTGACCACGTTGACCAAGCGCATGGCCGAGGACCTGACCGACCATCTGCTTGATGCGGGCATTAAGGTCAATTACATGCACTCTGATACGGCGACAATGGACCGTGTCGAGATCTTGCGAACGCTGCGCGAGGGCAAGATCGATGTTCTCGTTGGCATCAACCTGCTTCGCGAGGGCTTGGATCTTCCCGAGGTCTCACTGGTGGCAATTCTCGATGCCGATAAGGAAGGCTTCTTGCGCAACCGCCGTTCGCTGATTCAGACGATTGGCCGCGCGGCCCGTAACGCCGATGGCGAAGTCATCATGTATGCGGACGTTGTGACCGATTCGATGAAAGAGGCCATCGAGGAGACGCAGCGCCGTCGCGAGATTCAGATGGAATATAACGAAGAGCATGGCATTGTGCCCAAGACGGTGCGCAAAGCCATCAACGACATCTCAAGTTTTATTGCCGAGGCCGAAAAAACCGTGGGTTCCAAGGGGCGCTCGAAGGGCGACTCCCTTGGCCATGGCGCATTCTATACGCCCGATGAGTCGGGCGAGGGCGGCGTGCCGGAAACGGTGGCACCCGAGCAGACACTTGCGGAGCAGTTGGAAGAACTGCCGCATGACGAGCTTGTGCGGATCGTCGAAACCATGGAAGAGGATATGCGCAACGCTTCTGCCGCCATGGACTTTGAGGAGGCGGCGCGCCTGCGCGATGCCGTCGTTCAGATTCGGGCGATGCTCGAGGGTGCGTCTGAGGACGAGACGATCGAGCGCTTACGTTCGCAGGCCCGCAAGGGTTCCACGTTCGCATCGGGCAGAAAACGCCAGGGTGCACGGTTTAAGAAATAGCGAACAGGCCCCGAGTTCCCTGTGGAGCTCGGGGCCTGTGTCTTTTGCGCGCTGGAATTCGTGCGTTAGAGGTCTGCGATCAGGGCTTCGGCACAACGGATGCCGTCGGTGGCCGCGCTCATGATGCCGCCGGCATATCCAGCTCCCTCACCACAAGGGTAGAGGCCCGGGGTCGACACGGCATGGCACGTTCGGTCTCGGGTGACAGTGATCGGTGAGCTCGAACGAGTCTCCACGCCGGTGAGAACGGCATCGGGGCGGTCGTAGCCTCGTAGCTTTTTTCCGAGTAGGGGAAGCCCCAGGCGGAGCGACTCGACGATATACTGCGGCAGGGCTTCGTCAATTGCCGTCCAGGTCACACCGAGCGGATAGGTGGGCTTTACCTTTCCGGGCGCCTTGCTGGCGCGTCCTGCGAGGAAATCTCCGACGAGTTGTGCCGGTGCGTTCCAGTTGGAACCGCCCAGGCGATAGGCGGCCGCCTCGCAGGCGCGCTGGAGCTCGATGCCGGCGAGCGGGTCATCGTTGGGAAGGTCCTCAGGCGTGACGTTAACGAGCAGGGCGGCATTTGCGTTGCGTCCGTCGCGCGCATTGAGACTGGCCCCGTTGACGCACAGATGGCACGGTTCTGAAGAGGCGGCGACAACCTGCCCGCCGGGGCACATGCAAAACGAGAACACGCTGCGGCCGTTGGGAAGATGGGCGACGAGCTTGTAGGGGGCTGCTCCGAGGGCAGGATGTCCCGCCAAGGCTCCATATTGGGCTCGGTCGATGTCGCGCTGCGGATGCTCGATGCGAACGCCCATGGCAAAGGTCTTTTGTGCGAGGGCCACGTTGTGGTCCTTAAGGAGCTCAAAAATATCGCGAGCAGAATGCCCGCAGGCGAGGATGAGGTGCTTTGTCTCGATTGGCTCGCAAGCGGCGTCTTGGGACGATTGGACATCAATACCGGTAATGGCGCCAGACGCGTCGATGTGAATGTCGACGAGCTTTGTTCGATAACGGACGACACCTCCGAGCTGCTCGATGCGCTGGGATATAGCGGTGACAACCGTGGGAAGGATGTCGGAGCCAATGTGCGGCTTGGCATCCCACAGAATATCGTGGGGCGCACCCGCCTCGACGAAGGTTTCGAGGATAAGGCGATGGGCGGGATTTTTTGTTCCCGTATTGAGCTTGCCGTCCGAGAAGGTTCCCGCGCCGCCCAGACCAAACTGGATATTACTCTCGGGGTCGAGGATGCGCTCCTTTAGAAAGAGATCGATCGCATGCGAGCGGCGAAATGCCGGGTCGCCGCGCTCGATGAGCAAGGGCTTAAGACCCGCTTCGGCAAGGGTGAGTGCAGCGAAAAGGCCAGCGCATCCGGCGCCGACAACGACAGGGCGTTCTTGAGGTGCGTCGGAGACGGGGGAGGGGAATGAGGGCCCATCGTCCTCTATCGCGCGTACGCGCGAGCGGTCACGCTCGGCGACGCTGTCGACCGCTTCTCGCTCGAGGTGGGGACTAGTCAGCTCAACACGAAAACTCAGGATAAAATGGACGTCTCGTTTTTTGCGAGCGTCGATTGACTTGCGGTGGAGCTCGATGGACTTGATCTCGGAGTCCTTGCAACGTAGGACGCGCTTGGCGACTCGCTTGCCAACAATGAGGCAGGCATTTTCATCGCCGGCTTCATCGAGCGACGCGTTGACTTGGGTGATTTCGATCATCGAGGTCTCCTTAGAGGCAAGAAAGAGGCCGTCCGGTATCCCAGACGGCCCGAATGCGTTTTGATTATAGACTGCGCGGCTACAGGCTGCTTGCGGCGCGAATGCCCGAGAGCCAGGCCCACGCAAGGTTAAAGCCTCCGCAATCGGCGTCGATGTCGAGCGCTTCGCCACAGATGTAAAGCGGGGCGTCGACAGCGCTGCGCGCGCGTAGACTGGGTATTGAGATGCTCTCGACAGATACGCCACCACGCGTGACCTGCGCCGAGCGCTCCTCGGCTGTTCCCTCGACGAGCAACTTAAAGTGTTTGAGGATTGAGACCAGGTGGATGACATCGTTGGAGCCTGGATGGCACTGCTCGAACGTCGTGCAGACGACGCGGGAGAGTTGCGGGGCGAGCATGCCGTCGAGCCAACGGGGATCGCGGGGCGAAAAGCCGCCGAGCAGCTCAACGCGCCGGTTGAGCATATCGAGCAGCTCGTCTTTGGAGAGGTCGGGGAAAACGTCGAGCAGGATCGTATCGCCGCGCTGGATACGACGGGAGAGGTTGAAGGCAGCGACGCCCGAGATACCGAAGGTTCGAAACAGGACTTCACCGTCTTCGTGCCAGAGCTCATTATGATTGCGGGCGAGCGTCAAGCGGGTGCGGACGCGCAGGCCATCCAACGTCTTGAGTGCCGCCCGATCGCCGACGACCGTTGCCGATACGGGGCAGAGGATGGGGCGCAGCGAAGTGAGGGGGAGGCGAAACGTATCGGCGATACCGGTGGGGTTGCCGCCCGTGGCGATAATTACGGCATGTGCCTGCAGGGCCTCGTTCTTGCGAGGGACATCGGCGAGCGCTTTCCGAAGCGAGCGGAGCTCCGATTTTCGGTCGTCGTGCTTTTTTGCCTTGAGCGCCCGCGCTGGACGGTCTATCTGGAGTGCCCAGCCTTCGGAAGCTTTGTGCGCCGAGGCAACGTTGGCTCCGCAGATTAAGGTGATACCCAGGCGGTCGCAAACATTGAGAAGTGCGTCGCGCACCGATTCGGCGCGAAGGGAGCGCGGGTACAGCCGGCCTTCCTCGGAGGTTGTCATGATGCCCAGCGAGGAGAAGAAACCCATAAGCTCTTGTTCGGGCTGGGGGCCCATGACGGATTCGACGAATGCGGGGTGGTTATACCGCTGTGGACCAATCGATTCGTTGGAGAGGTTGCAGCGGCCGTTGCCGGTCGCAAGGAGCTTAAGGCCGCAGGCGACATCGCGCTCAACGATGCAGACGCTTTTGCCAGCGCGTGCGGCCGTAATGGCGGCGGCGAGGCCTGAAGCCCCGCCGCCGATTACCAGGACGTCATAGAAGGCGCTCGTGTTCACTTAGGCCTCGTCGGTCTCGTGCGGGGTAATGGCCTCGACGGCAGAGACCGCCTTGGGCAACATGCCATCGGGCAGTGCGGTCTCGACCTCGCCCTTATCGCAGGCCTCGGCGAGTGCCGGATTAATGGGAAGCTGGCCCAAGATGTCGAGGTTATAGCGCTCTGCGACCTCGGGGAGCTTGCTCTTGCCAAAGACCTCGATCTTCTTGCCGCAGTCGGGACACTCAATATAGCTCATGTTCTCGACAATGCCCAGAATGGGGACGTTCATCTTCTCGGCCATGTTGACCGCCTTGGCGACGATCATCGAGACCAGATCCTGCGGGCTCGTGACGATAACGATGCCGTCGACGGGCAGCGACTGGAAGACGGTGAGCGCGACGTCGCCTGTTCCCGGGGGCATGTCGACCAGCAGGTAGTCGATAGGGCCCCACGAGGTCTCGCTCCAGAACTGCCTAATGGCGCCTGCGATGACCGGACCGCGCCAAAGGACGGGGTCGGTCTCGTTTTGGAGCAGAAGGTTGGAGCTCATGACCTTGACGCCGTGCTCGGAGATTTCGGGCAGCATAAGGTTGCCAAGGGCATGGACGTGGCGTCCGCTCATACCGAACATCTTGGGGATAGAGGGACCGGTGATGTCGGCATCGAGGACGCCGACCTTGTGGCCGTGACGGGCAAGCTCGGTAGCGATGGCACCGGTGACAAACGACTTGCCGACACCGCCCTTGCCGGAAAGCACGGCGATGACGCGTTTGACCTCGGACAGCGTGTTCTCCTCAAATTGCGACGGCGACGTTTGTCCGCCGGCGGCCTGTGCGTGCTCGCAACCCATGTATGACTCCTTTGTATATGTTGGGGCCGGAGCCCCGTGATGTGACACGAGCGTCATTGTACCCTCGTTTGCGAGCGGGAGTCATTTGCGATGCATTTGGGCCGAGCGTGCTTGCAATACGATGGGTCCAAGCGAATGGGCGGGCTTACTGAACTTTGCTAGCGAACTCGAGGTATTGCATGCGCTGCAGCTTGTCGATCGTCGAGGCGTATGGGCTGTCTTCAGATTCCAAGTCGTAGCGTAGCCCGTCGGCACCAAGGTAGCCGGCGACATTGATGGTGGGCACATCTGACCTTGTTGCAAGCAGAGCCTTTTGATAGTCGGTGAGCGGGGCGCCGATCTTATTAAGGGTAATGGCTGCAATCTCGTTTGCCCCGACGGTGTCGTAGACGTTGAGCTCGGTATTGCCGGCGATTTCATAGTTAGCCCAGACAAAATATGTCGACTGATAGATACGGAAAGCGTGGCTTGCCGTATCTTCCTGAAGGTACAGCTCGTCGTTGAGAGTCGTTGCGGCGCTCGGCTGATGGTCGCCAAAAAAGACAAGAACAACCGGTCTGCCGATATTGCGGAGCTCGTTGATAAAGTACTCGAGGTCCCGGTCGGATGCGTTGATGCAGGTGAGATAGGTGTTGAGCGCGCTATTGGCGCCCTCGCTGGCTCCCTCGACCCAATAGTTTGTCAGCTCCTCGGCGGGAACGGTGCCATAGTCGTAGCCGCCGTGATTTTGCATCGTGACGTCAAAGATGAACTGCGGGGCTTCGTCGGTTCTAAGCAGGTCGAGTATCTTGTCGTAGGTGGCGTAGTCGCATACGCCGGCATGGTAACAGGGCGCACCTTCGAAATCGCCGATTGAAAGAAAGTCTCCAAAGCCCAGCTGCTGATAGATTTTATCTCGATGGTAGTTGACGGGGTTTTGCGGGTGCATAGCGGTAGCGGTATACCCAAGCTCCTTAAGGTCCTTTGCCAGGCTGTTGACGCCATTCATCTGATATAGCTGATAGGGGATTTTGCCTAATCCGACAAAGGCCGTTGTCGCTCCGGTCAAAAATTCGAATTCGGAGTTCGCCGTTCCGCCACCGGCGACCGAAGCGAGCATGGTGCCGCGAACAAGTGTGTCGGGAAGCGAGTTGTAGAATGCGGGGCCGGTGTACCCGGCCGCCTGGAGCTGCTCAAAGCACGAAAGGTCGCTAAAACTCTCATTCATGACGGCAACAATCGTCGGCTTGATTTCATTGAACTGGGCAACGGCCGCCGCGCGCTGCTCGCTCGAGCCATACGTGCTGTCGTAGGTGGCGGCGAGCTCCTGCTCGATGCTCTGCGCCTCATCGGGCGTATAGTCTTCGGGCTTCTCAATGGGCAACTCGTTGACCATTTCGGTGAACGAAGTGATAAAACCCTGAGACGCATACGTGGTGATGGGCTGCCAACGGTCAAATCCAAAATTCAGCGCCTGCTCCAAGTCGATGCTGGAAAAGCCCGAGAGCCCCACAACGGTCACTAGCAGAAAAGCGCAGAGGTTAGCGGCGATTGCGGGGAAGACATGGGTGGGCGTACGGAGCTTTCTCGGTCGGATAAGCGAAAGAAGCCCCAGGGAAATCTCCAGCAGGGCGAGAGAGGTTACGATTCCGGCGGTAAAGGTAAACTCGTATCCCTCGCTCACTTCCATTGCGGTGCCAAGGGCCAAGATATCGCTTGGCAGGATGGCCTCGCCTTTAAACGTTATGACGAAGTGCTCGGCAATGCCAAGGATGCAACAGGCGACGGGCACGAGGGCCATGACGCCTCCATGACGCTGTCCCAGCAAATAAAGGGAGAGCAGAACCGTCGCGAGCAGCCCGACGGAAAACCCGAATGAGTTGGCGGGAATGCGATAGAACGTTTCGTTACAGGCAATTTCGAGTGAAACGAACGAGAGCGCTGAAACAGCGGCGATGACAAGGATGTCACGGCAAATACAGGCAACCGTTCCCGTCGCAAGATCGGTTTGGTCGATAAGTCCCGAAACCAAGGGCTCGACAAGAAGTATGACGGCGGTAGCACCGAGCGCCGAATAAGAAAGGACCCATAGGGAATTGTCCTCATTTACGAGCAATTGATTCGTAATCCATGCAGCTACCATGCCGAGCGGGATGAGGAGCGTCGCGCACCAAAAGACGCGGGCAATGGGCGGCTTTTCATTGTGTTTGATTGAAAAATATACGCGCACCACGACGATGGCCACGATAAGGACGGCGATGAATATGGGCAGATTGGCCATGTCGCTCGAAGTGATTTCAAGGGGGATATCTTCGGTCATGGACGTTCCTCTGTTACAGCAAATTAAGTTCAGTATTAGATTACCGTAACCTTTCCACGGCATTTCGAGAAACAAAGCACCCGATACGCAAAGCTAAAGGTCTGCGAATCTTGTATTACGAACATCTGTGCGCGTCGAGTGCGCTAAACTCATCGGCAGTATGATTCGATGCAATAGGAGGCAAGGAGCTTCCATGTCTGATTCTTCTATCGTTATTCGCGGCGCTCGTGAGCACAACCTCCGTGATATCGATGTTTCCATTCCGCGTGACCAACTCGTGGTCATTACCGGTCTTTCTGGCTCGGGCAAGAGCTCGCTGGCATTTGACACTATCTATGCCGAGGGCCAGCGTCGATACGTCGAGAGCCTTTCGAGCTATGCGCGCCAGTTCTTGGGCCAGATGGACAAACCCGACTTGGATTCAATCGACGGCCTTTCGCCGGCGGTGTCGATCGACCAAAAGACGACGTCTAAAAACCCTCGCTCGACGGTTGGCACCGTAACCGAGATTTATGACTATCTGCGCCTGCTGTTCGCTCGTGTGGGCACCCCGCACTGTCCCGAATGCGGCCGCGTCATTGAGCGCCAGACGACCGACCAGGTTGCCGACAAGGTCTTGGCGGCGGGGGAGGGCCGCCGCGCGTTTGTGCTGGCACCGGTGGTGCGCGGGCGAAAAGGCGAGTACACCAAACTGTTTGAGGACCTTCGCGCCGAGGGCTTTAGCCGCGTGCGCGTTGACGGCGAAGTGCGCTCGCTCGACGACCCGATCGATCTGGACAAAAAGTTCAAGCACGATATCGAGGTCGTAGTCGACCGCATCGTGATTCGCGAGAACTCGCTGGGCCGTATTGCCGAGTCCGTTGAACAAGCGACTGCGCTGGCGCACGGCAATGTGAACGTATACTTGCTGCCCGACCGCGACGCTCCCGAGGGGACCGAAGGCGAGTTGCTGGAGTATTCGCTGGCGTTAGCGTGCCCGGAGCATGGACACTCCATCGATGACCTGCAGCCGCGTGATTTCTCGTTCAACGCGCCCTATGGCGCATGTCCTGAGTGCGACGGCCTGGGCTTTAAGAAAACCGTTGATGCCGAGGCGCTGATTGAGGATCCCTCGAAGTCCATTGCCGACGGAGTCTTTGGTAGCCTGTTTGGCAATTCGAACTACTATCCGCAGATTTTTGCTGCGGTCTGCAAACACTTTAAGGTGAGCGCCGATACGCCGTGGGAGGACTTGCCCCCTCGCGTGCGTCGTGCATTTTTGGATGGCCTGGGCGATACGAAGATCTCGGTCGACTACCAAAAGCTCGACGGACGTCGCAGCCAGTGGGATACCAAGTTTTCGGGCGTTCGCAACATCCTGTACGAACGCTATACCGAGACGACGAACGAGAACACCAAGGCGCGCCTGGAGAAGTACATTCGCGAGGAGCCGTGCTCGAGCTGCCACGGCGCTCGTTTGCGCCCTGAGATGCTCGCCGTCACCGTGGGCGGCAAGTCCATTTACGAGGTTTGTTGCCTGTCGTGCCGTGAGTCGCTCGAGTTTTTTGAGGGCCTGGAACTCACCGAGCGCCAACAGTTTATCGGCGGCCGTATCGTCAAGGAAATCCTGGAGCGCTTGCGTTTTCTGGTCGATGTTGGACTCGACTATCTGACACTCGATCGTGCCTCGGCGACGCTTTCCGGTGGCGAGGCACAGCGTATTCGACTGGCAACGCAGATTGGCGCGGGTCTCATGGGCGTGCTCTATATTCTGGACGAGCCCTCGATCGGTCTTCATCAGCGTGACAACGAGCGCCTGATTAAGACGCTCGAGCGCCTGCGCGATATCGGCAATACCGTTATCGTTGTCGAACACGACGAGGATACAATCCGTGCCGCCGACTACGTGATCGACATGGGGCCCGGAGCCGGCGTCAACGGCGGGCACGTAGTCGCGGCGGGAACGCCTGCCGATATCATGGCGTGTCCTGAGTCGATGACGGGCGCTTACCTGACCGGTAAACGAATGATTCGGGTGCCTGATGAACGGCGCAAGCCCGGTCGCGGCTGCCTTAAAATTACGGGCGCTCGAGCCAACAACCTCAAAAACGTTACCGCCAAGATCGAGTTTGGTACGCTTACGGTTGTTACCGGCGTGTCGGGATCGGGCAAGAGCTCCCTGGTTACCGACACCATTGCGCCTGCCCTTACGAATGTCATTCACCGTTCGACGCGCCCTGTGGGTCCGTATAAGAAAATCGAGGGCATCGAGTGTATCGATAAGGTTATCGATATCGACCAGTCGCCGATTGGCCGCACGCCGCGTTCCAACCCTGCTACCTATATCGGCCTGTGGGATGATCTTCGCGCGCTGTTTGCGAGTACGCCGGAGTCGAAGGCGCGCGGCTACTCGCCGGGTCGTTTCTCCTTTAATGTGAGTGGCGGGCGCTGTGAGGCGTGCAAGGGCGACGGACAGATCAAGATCGAGATGCACTTCCTTCCCGATATCTACGTTCCCTGCGAAGCCTGCGGCGGTAAACGCTACAACCGCGAGACACTCGAGGTCACCTACCGTGGCAAGACCATCTCGGACGTGCTCGACATGAGCGTCACCGAGGCGCTGGCCTTCTTTGGGAATATCCCGCAGATTAAGCGCAAGCTCCAGACGCTGTACGATGTAGGCTTAGGCTACGTGAGCCTGGGCCAGCCCGCCACGACGCTCTCGGGCGGCGAGGCGCAGCGTGTGAAGCTCGCCAAGGAGCTTCATCGACGCCAGACGGGCAAGACGTTCTATATTTTGGACGAACCGACGACCGGCCTTCATTTTGAGGACGTCCGCCAGCTGCTCGATGTGCTGCAGCGCTTGGTCGATGCGGGCAACACGGTGCTGGTGATTGAGCACAACCTTGATGTCATCAAGGTTGCCGACCGCCTGATCGATATGGGTCCCGAGGGCGGTAACGGCGGCGGAACCGTCGTGGTTTCGGGCACACCGGAGCAGGTTGCGGACTGTCCGCAGAGTTATACGGGCAAGTTTTTGGCGCCGTTGCTCAGGCGTGACCGGGAGCGTCAGGCTCAACTTGATGCTCAATAAATAGGCGATTCAGTTTATGGGCGCCATCGACTCCTTGTGATTCGATGGCGCTTGCTGTGCCGAAGTGACGTATGCAGTCGAATTGGACATATACTTAATCCTTGCGTCCGAATGCGAGGGAAAGGATATGTCATGGCAAAGGCTGTAAAGACGCCAAAAACCAATGCGATGCGCGAGCTGGAAAGCGCCGGCATTTCCTATGTTCTACATACGTACGAAGACGATGGTGATGAGTCGGTGGGTCTGGGGGTTGCGATTTCGGAGCAGCTTGGCGAGGAGCCCGGTCAAGGATTTAAGACTTTGGTCTGCGTGACACCGTCCAACGACTATGTCGTGTGCTGCATCCCTGTTGCCGACGAGCTCGATCTAAAGTCCGCCGCGCGTGCCGCGGGGGAGAAGTCCTTGGCCATGATGCATGTGAAGGATTTGCTTGCGGCGACTGGCTACGTTCGTGGCGGCTGCAGCCCGGTCGGTATGAAAAAACGCTACCGGACGCTCATTGATGAGACATGCGTCCTTTGGGATACCATTTTTATTTCGGGAGGCAAGCGTGGTTATCAGCTCGAGCTTGCACCCGATGATTTAATTGCATTTTGCGGGGCGACGGTTGCCGCGATTACGAGAGAGGACTGAGCGATGCCGCAGGAAGAATTGAAGTGCGGAGCTCATTTTGCAAAAGAATCTGCGCCTCAGACGCCCTCATCCGAAGCTTCTTCGTCGCGAGATGACACTGACGACATGGGCTCGTCGGACTACTCCACGGTTGGTCGTTCCGCCGGGCTTATGACCATTCTGACTATCGTGTCTCGCGTCACCGGTTTTATCCGCACGTGGGCAATGGCGGCCGCTATCGGCATGTCGCTACTCTCGTCCTCCTATCAGGTCGCCAACAACCTGCCCAATATGCTCTACGAACTCGTGATGGGTGGCATGCTCGTGACGGCGTTTTTGCCCGTGTACATGGGCGTGAGGCGTGAGCAGGGTCGCGAGGCCTCGAACGAGTACGTGGGCAACCTGCTTGGCATTCTGCTTTTGGTGCTGGGTGGCATTTCGTTGCTGGGGACCGTGTTCGCCCCGGGCTTTATCTGGACGCAATCGTTCCTTTCGGGTGACGGCGGCAGCATGGATACCGCTGCGTTCATGTTCCGTTTCTTTGCCATCCAGATTCTCTTTTATGGTTTGGGCTCGGTGTTCTCGGGCGTTCTCAACGCACACCGCGACTACTTCTGGTCGACGTTTGCCCCGGTCCTCAACAATGTGATCGTCATTGCGAGCTTTATGGGTTTTGCGTCCGTGTCCGCACAGTTTGGCGAACGTGCCGGCATCATCTTGATTGCGGCCGGTACGACCCTCGGTGTCTTTGTTCAGATGGCATGTCAGATTCCCGCGCTTGGCAAGCACGGCGTGCATCCCCATATCCATATCGACTTTAAGGACCCCGCGCTGCGCCAGACGATTGCGCTCGGTATCCCGACGCTGCTCGCCACGGTGTGCATGTTTGTCTCGACTTCTATCACCAACGCTGCCGCGCTGGTGGTCCAGCCCGAGACGGGTCCTTCCGTCATCGCCTATGCGCGCCTGTGGTACACGCTGCCCTACGCGCTGATTGCCGCCTCGCTTTCGACGGCGCTCTATACCGAGCTCTCTCATGACGCACAGGAGAAGGATTACGACAGCGTTCGCACGGGCATTTCGCGTGGCGTCGCCCAGATGCTGTTCTTCCTGATTCCGTTCGCACTGTACCTGATTGTCTTCGCACGTCCGCTCAACATGATTTACTGTGCCGGCAAGTTCGATGAATCCGGCGTGGCGCTGGTGTCCGAGTACCTTGTCTACCTGGCGCTCTCGCTGCCGCTCTACGGCGTGGTCGTGTTGATGCAGAAGAGCTTCTCTGCCTTGCTCGACATGAAGCCCTATAGCCGCTATTGCCTGTATTCCGCCATCGGCCAGGCTGGCTCGGTTCTGCTGTTTGGCGTTGTGCTGGGCTTCGGTATGCCGGCAATCGCGCTTTCGTATGTTGTCGACTACGTGATCTTGGTCGGCTGTTCGCTGTGGTGGCTGCGTCGTCGCCTGCGTGGCCTTCAGGTCAAATCTATCCTGCATGGCGGTTTCTTTGGCCTTTTGCTCGGCGGCCTAGGGGCTGCCGCAGGCGCCGGCGTCATGTGGGCGCTTGAACACTTTGTCGGGGTACTTGGCGGCTCGATTCTGATTACTCTTGGCTATGTTTGCGTTGCGGGTGTCGTCTCGCTTGCTGTTACCTTTGGCCTTGCCGTCGTTCTTAAGATGCCCGAGGTCTCGGCGCTGCTTCGTCGCAAGTAGGTGCGTGTGGCCGGTCACGACAACATTCCAACACTCGCCGAGCAGGTTTCGCGCGTTCCCACGCAGCCCGGATGTTACCTTTGGAAAGATGCCAAGGGCGATGTCATCTACGTTGGCAAGGCGAAAAACCTGCGTTCCCGTATGCGCCAGTACGTGACGCTGCAGGATGAGCGCCAAAAAATACCGCTCATGATGCAATTGGTTGCGAGCTTTGACTACATCGTTGTCGAAACCGAGCATGAGGCGCTTGTACTCGAGCGCAACCTGATCGGCCAGTACCATCCGTACTTTAACGTCGACCTCAAGGATGACAAGAGCTACCCCTTTATCGCCATTACAAAGGGCGACCTGTATCCCGCTATCAAATACACGCGCGAGCGTCATAAGCCGGGAACGCGTTATTTTGGTCCCTATACCGATAGCCGCGCGGCGCGTGAGACCATTGACACGCTGCGCAAGGTGATCCCGATCTGCTCGGCTTCTTGTGCGGAGTGGCGTCGTTGTCGTCGTATCGTCGAGTCCCACAAGGGCGAGGAAGACATCGTCAATATGATTTGCGCGCAAAACGGGCGTCCCTGCTTCGACTACCATGTCGGGCGCGGCCCAGGTGCGTGTGTCGGCGCGATTTCTCCTACGGACTATGCCAAGAACGTCAAGCGTGTCGAGCGTTTTTTGTCGGGCCATCGCAAGGATGTCGTCGATGAGCTGACCTCCGAGATGACGGATGCCGCCGAGGCGCTCGACTTTGAGCGCGCGGCACGCGTCAAACGTCGTTTGGAGGTCATCAGGGGTCTGGACGACCGTCAGCAAGTCGTTTTTCCCTCCAGTGTCGATATCGATGTCATCGGTTTCTATCGCGAGGAGACCATCTCCGCCGCTTGCGTCTTTGTCGTGCGTGAGGGTCGAACGGTTCGAACCTGCGAGTTTGTTCTCGATAAGGGTTTGGATGTCGACGAAGAGGAACTTCAATCGGGCTTTCTTAAGCGCTATTACGACGAGACGGCTGATATTCCAGCTGAGATAAACCTCTCTGTCGAGCTTGAGGATGCGGAGGCGCTGGGGGAGTGGCTTGCAGGCAAGCGCGAGCGTTCCTGCCATCTCCATAGGCCGCAGCGTGGCGAAAAGCACCGTTTGCTCGATATGGCATCCAAAAATGCGCGCCATGCCCTCATGCGCTACATGATGCGAACGGGGTACGCTGACGACCGCACCAATCAAGCGCTCCTGGAGCTCGAAAGCGCGCTGGCGCTGCCGGCGCCGCCGATGCGTATCGAGTGCTTCGATATCTCGACGCTGCATGGAACCTTTACGGTCGCCTCGATGGTGGTGTTTACCAACGGACGCGCCGACAAGAGCCAGTACCGTCGTTTTAAAATTCAGGCCGAATTGGACGAGGCAAACGACTTCGTGTCGATGTCCGAGGTTTTGGGACGACGCTATGCTCCCGAGCGCATGGTCGACGAGCGCTTTGGCTCGCGCCCCGATTTGCTCGTTGTCGATGGCGGTAAGCCGCAATTGACCGCTGCGATCAAGCAACTTGAGGCTCTTGGGCTCGATATACCGGTTTGTGGCTTGGCGAAGGCCGATGAGGAAGTTTTCGTGCCTTGGGACGAGACT
Organism: Coriobacteriaceae bacterium; assembly: GCA_025992755.1. Classification (GTDB taxonomy): domain Bacteria; phylum Actinomycetota; class Coriobacteriia; order Coriobacteriales; family Coriobacteriaceae; genus Collinsella. The sequence goes on along the minus strand of DAJPGF010000001.1, from coordinate 1,485,161 downwards.
CCCGTCGTGCTGCCGACCGGGTCTGCTTCGCTCTATCTAATTAAACAGGTTCGCGATGAATCGCACCGTTTTGCCATCACGTTCCATCGCGAGTTGCGCGATAAAGCCATGACGGTTTCGGTACTCGATGAAGTTCCAGGCGTGGGACCCACCAGAAAACGTGCCCTTATGCGCCATTTTGGCTCGATGAAGCGTTTGCGCGCGGCGAGCGAGCAAGAGATCGCGGAAGTTCGCGGCATACCTGCCGATGTTGCCAAGGCGGTCCACGAGGCGCTCGTTGCATGGAATGCCGAGCGCGCCGAGGCGGCGGCTGGCCATTCCGATAGCTAAACACGAGCCAAACAACTGATATACATGATTGCGCGATTTTCAACCATTTATTTCGCCATGATTGCCTGCTGGTTTCGGGTTTTATTAACGCTAAAACGTTTGACTAACCCAAGCGAAAATCCTGCTATCCTGCGGGTTGACGAAGACTGATATCTCACCTCGCCGATACATACTGTCTGGCGAATCGTTTGTCAACGAATTCGGTGAACGGTAGTAAATACCGTTCAAGCGTATGTATGTATCGGTCGCCGAGCGCGGCACCTCAGTTGGGTTCGTCGGTAGGTAAGGTATATATCGTCCGCAAGTTGCGCGGGGGCAAGTCTAGGTGCTCCCGAGTAAGATTCTCTATTGATAGGAGAAGACATGGCCATCATCAACAAGGGTATGTCCAGGCGTTCGTTCCTCGGCCTCACCGGCAGCGTCGCTGCTGTCGCAGGGCTTGGTCTCACCGGCTGCGGTGGCAGCTCTAGCGACGAGGGTTCCGCTTCCGGTTCCACCGATTCCGCCAACCGTGGCGGCGGCGTGATCACCGCTGGTTCCGCTTACGCTCCGTCCAGCTTCGATCCCGCCAGCACCGGCTCCGCTGTGGGCCTGGGTGCTAACTGGCACGTCGTCGAGGGCCTCTACGGCATCGATTACCACGACTACAGCACCTTCAACGAGCTCGCCACCGACGATCCTAAGTCCGTGGACGACACCACTTTCGAGGTCACCATCCGTAAGGGTGCCAAGTTCTCCGATGGCACCGAGGTCACCGCTGACGATGTCGTCGCCTCCTACACCGCTTGCGCCGCTTCCGCTACCTACGCTCCGTTCTTCCAGCCCTTCGAGTCCATCGAGGCCAAGGACGCCAGCACCGTGACGGTCAAGACCAAGGTCCCCAACTTCTCCCTGCTCAAGGATCGTCTGGCCATCGTCCGCGTTACCCCGGCCACCCAGACCGAGGAGGATCGCGCCAAGCAGCCGATCGGCTCCGGCCCCTGGATGTACGACTCTATCTCCGATACCGAGATTACCCTGGTTCCCAATCCTGAGTACAACGGTGAGTATGCTGCCGAGGATAAGAAGATCCAGTACAGCATCCTGACCGACCCCACCGCTCGCGTTACCGCTCAGCAGGAGGGCTCCACGCTCGTTATGGAGCTCGTTACCGCTGACGCCGTCGACCAGCTCGAGAGCGCCGGCTGCAAGATCGATAACGTTCAGGGTTTCGGCACCCGCTTCATTATGTTCAACGTCGCCAAGGAGCCTTGGAACAACGTCAAGGTCCGTCAGGCTGTCATGTATGCGCTCGACACCGAGAAGATGGTCAGCAACACCTTCGCCGGCCTTGCCACCGCTGCCAGCTGCTACCTGCCCAAGAGCTTCACCAACTATCATGAGGCTTCCACGGTGTACAAGACCGACGCCAAGAAGGCTAAGAAGCTCATCGAGGAGTCTGGCATCACCCCGGGTGCCATCACCCTGCGCACCACCGACAACGAGCAGATTAAGGGCATGGCCGCCCAGGTCAAGAACGACCTCGACGCTCTCGGCTTCGATGTGACCATCCAGACCGATACCTCGCCGGCTACCTACGCTGCCATTGACGGCGGCGAGGCCTACGATATCCTCCTTGCCCCTGGCGATCCTTCCTGCTTCGGCGCTGATCCCGACCTGCTGCTCAACTGGTGGTACGGCGACAACGTCTGGATGCAGACCCGTTGCCCGTGGAAGGAGTCCGCTGAGTGGCAGAAGCTCCACGGTCTCATGGACGAGGCTCTTGCCGCCGAGGGCGACGAGCAGCAGAAGAAGTGGAACGAGTGCTTCGACATCATTGCCGACAACGCCGTTCTGTACCCCGTTGTCCACGTCAAGACCGTCTCCGCTTCCTGGGACGATCCGTCCACTGCGCCCAACGGCGAGGCCCTCGATGGCTTCAAGGGCATCGGCACGACGAGCATGTCCTTCAGGGGCGTTGCGACCGTCAAGGCGTAAGACTCGCTTGAGTCTGTATGCAGGATGTCGGTCGTTGGGACCGTATCCTCATAGTTGAAACAAAGACCCGGGCGGCAACGATGTCGCTCGGGTCTTGTAATGAGTATCCGTACTCATATACCAGTTGGTCCTACCGACAAAAGAAAGGGGAGAGAACGTGAACAACTTGCTACGTTTGATTGGAAGGCGTCTTGTGGCGCTGCCGATCATGGCATTGGGCGTCACCGTCCTGGTGTTCTTCCTTATGTCGTTCTCCAAGACCGACCCCGCCTACACGGCGTTGGGTGACGGCGCCTCGCCCGAGGCGGTTGCCGAGTACCATGAGAAGTATGGTCTGGACGACCCCTGGCCCGTGCGCTACGTGCGCTATATGGGCGATTTGATCCATGGCGACATGGGCACCTATGGTGCTGCTCGCAACTCCGTTGCCAAGCGCATCTCCACGGCCCTGCCCGTCACGATGCAGCTGACCTTCATCGGTCTTGCCATCGGTGCGGTCGTTTCGTTTTTGCTCGGCGTCATCGCGGCACTGTATCGCGACAAATGGCCGGACCAAGTGATCCGCGTCTTTTCCATCGCCGGCTTGGCAACCCCGTCGTTCTGGCTTGCCGTTCTGTTGATCCTGCTGTTCTCTTCCTACCTTAAGGTGCTCCCGGCATCGGGTGCTCTGCCTCACTTCACCACGAATCCGGTTGGCTATCTGGGACGTATGATCATGCCCGCTATCGCCTTGGCATTTCCGCTGACGGGCCAGATGACTCGTATCGTGCGTACCGCCATGGTCGAGGAGCTCGACAAGGACTATGTCCGTATGGCTCGTGGCGCCGGCGTTCCCGAGAAGGTCGTCGTCGGCATCAACGTTCTTCGCAATGCGCTGATCACCCCGGTCACCACCCTCGGTCTTAAGATCGGTTACCTCATGGGCGGCGCCGTCGTCATCGAGGTTATCTTCAACCTCCCCGGCATGGGCACCGCGATTCTGCAGGGCGTTCAGGGCAACGAGGCGAACCTGGTTCAGGGCGTCGTCATCGTCGTTGCTCTCGCCTTCATCATCATCAACATCGTGGTTGACATGCTCTACCTGCTCATCAACCCGCGCATCAGGACGGTGTAGATTATGGTAAAGATTCGAGAGAAGCAAACCGAGCAGCTCGAGAAGGCTGCCTCCAAGGGGCTCAAGCTCGGTGGCTGGAAGAAGATGACGCTATCTTCTAAGATTGCCGCCGTCGTGCTGGTGCTGGTCGCCCTGACTGCGATCCTGGCGCCCCTTCTTGCCCCCTATAGCCCGGTCGAGATCTTTACGGCTCGCCAGGCTCCCGGCAACGGATTTATCTTCGGTACCGACGATAAGGGTCGCGACATTCTGTCGCGTATGCTCTACGGTGGTCGTTACTCGCTGATCATCGGCTTTGGTGCCACCGCCATGGCTCTGGTCTGCGGCTCGGTCGTGGGCGCCCTTGCAGCGGTTTCGCGCAAGGCCGTCTCCGAGACGATCATGCGTATCCTGGACATCATCATGTCCATCCCGGGCATCGCCCTCGCTGCCGTCTTCGTCTCCATCCTGGGCAACTCCGTGCCGTCGATCATCTTCGCCATCGGCTTTATGTACACTCCGCAGATTGCCCGTATCGTGCGCGCCAACATCGTGTCCGAGTACGGCGAGGACTATGTCCGCGCGGTCATCGTTTCCGGTGCCAAGGCTCCGTGGATTTTGATCAAGCATGTTCTGCGTAACTGCATCGCCCCGATCATGGTCTTCACCGTTACCCTGGTCGCCGACGCCATCATCTTCGAGGCCTCGCTGACCTTCATCGGCGCTGGTATCCAGGAGCCCACTGCTACCTGGGGCAACATCCTCGCCGACGCCCGCGGCGGCGTGCTCGCTGGCCGTTGGTGGCAGGCGCTGTTCCCGGGCCTGGCCATCATGATCACCTGCCTGGCGCTCAACATCCTCTCCGAGGGCATTACCGACGCTATGGCCGCTGCCCCCTCCGCCGCCCTGGATCCGACCGATTCCTCCAAGCGTCGCGAGGCCGACCTGCTGGTCTCCGACCCCGTTCGCGCCTACAAGGAGCAGGCCCAGTCCCTCTCCGCTCGCCTTGGCGCCCTGCGCGATGTCGAGCTCAAGCGTGACGATCGCCACGTGCCCGACGAGTCCGTTGAGCCGATTCTCTCGGTCCGTGACTTCTGCATCCAGTTTGAGCATCACGGTGATATCAACGTCGTCGACCATGTCAACTTTGACGTTCGTCCTGGTCAGACCATGGGCCTGGTGGGCGAGTCCGGTTGCGGTAAGTCCATCACCACGCTGGCCATCATGGGCCTGACCGACGATGACGAGCATCTTTCCGGCGAGGTTCTCTGGGAGGGTCGCGACCTGCTCAAGATGAGCAAGAAGGAGTGGTTCGGCCTGCGCGGTACCGATATCGCTATGGTCTATCAGGACGCCCTGTCCTCGCTTAATCCCTCCATGCTCATCTCTGCCCAGATGAAGCAGCTCACCAAGCGCGGCGGAACCCGCAGCGCCGAGGAGCTCCTGGAGCTCGTCGGCCTCGATCCCAAGCGCACGCTCGAGAGCTATCCGCACGAGCTTTCCGGCGGCCAGCGTCAGCGTGTCCTGATCGCTATGGCCCTTACCCGCGATCCCAAGCTGGTCATCTGCGACGAGCCCACGACCGCTCTGGACGTTACCGTCCAGAAGCAGGTCATCAAGCTGCTCAACGATCTTCAGGCCAAGCTCGGCTTTGCCATGATCTTCGTTTCGCATGACCTGGCTCTGGTCGCCGAGGTTGCCCATAACATCACGGTTATGTACGCTGGCCAGGTTATCGAGCAGGCACCCACCAAGGAGCTGCTCACCAACCCGATCCACGAGTACACCCGCGGTCTTCTGGGTTCCGTTCTGTCCATCGAGAGCGGTTCGGGTCGCCTGCACCAGGTGCCCGGCGCCGTTCCGAGCCCGCGCGATTTCCCCAAGGGCGATCGCTTCGCGCCCCGCTCGAGCCATCCGCGTATTGGCCTGGACACCCGTCCGGTCTTCAAGCGCGTGCCCGGCACCGAGCACTTCTATTCCGAGCTCCCCGACGAGGTGCTCAAGGCAAATGGTTTGACCCCTCACGCGGAGGTGATGTAGATGAGCGAGACCGCAGTCAACGGCGTCGAGCCGATCATCTTCCTTGATGACGTCCACGTCACCTTTAGGACCCGTACCGGCTCGATTCTGCACCCCAACCTGGTTCACGCCGTCCAGGGTGTAACGATTAAGCTCATGCCCGGTCAGACGATCGGCATCGTCGGCGAGTCCGGTTGCGGTAAGTCCACCACCGCCAACGTCATGTGCGGCCTGCAGGCCCCCACGAGCGGCAAGGTCTACTTTAAGGGCAAGGACGTTACCAAACGTACCGCCGAGGACCGTCGCCACATGGGTCGCGTCATCTCGGTCGTGTTCCAGAACCCGGCCACGGCGCTCAATCCCCGCATGGTCGTTCGCGAGCAGCTGCTCGACCCCATGCGCGTCCACAACCTGGGTACCGAGGCCGAGCAGGAGAAGCGCGTCAAGGAGCTCCTGGAGCTCACCGGTCTGCCCAGCTCCGCCGCCGAGGTTCTTCCCGGTCAGCTTTCGGGCGGCCAGCGTCAGCGCGTCGCAATTGCCCGTGCCCTGTCGCTGAACCCCGATGCCATCATCGCCGACGAGCCCACCTCGGCTCTGGACGTTTCGGTCCGCGCACAGATTCTGAACCTGTTGACCGACCTTAAGAAGGAGCTCGGCCTGGCCATGGTGTTCATCAGCCATGACATCCAGACGGTCCGCTATATCTCTGACGACATCATCGTTATGAATGGCGGCAGGATCGTCGAGCAGGGCGAGGCCAAGCAGGTCTTCCAGCACCCCCAGGACCCCTACACCAAGATGCTGCTCGGCGCTGCGCCGTCGCTGCTGCATCCCAAGCTCGGCGAGTAGCCTCGCTTTCCCTCCCGTGCGCCCGGTTCCCTTGCCGGGCGCACCTCCGTTGCGATTTCGAAAGGTTGGGTTCACGAGCCATGCCAAGTGCTCAGGAGCTACAACATCAATTTGGTGAATATCGAGGCGCCATGCCCCGTCCATCAGATTTCGATCTCTTTTGGAAGGATCGCATGGCCGAGGCCGACGCCGTCGGGCTTGACTATGCGATCGAGACGGCATCGGTCACCGATGCCGCGACCTGCCAGCTTTTCGACCTCTGGTATACCGGCATGTGTGGCGCGCGCCTGCATGCCAAGTACCTTAAACCCGTCTCGGACGAGCCCGTGCCATTGGTACTTCAGTTCCATGGGTATCCGGGTGCAAGCCGCAGCTGGTTTGAGCAGGCGTCGTTTGCGGGCATGGGCATGGCACTCATCGCCCTCGACTGCCCCGGCCAAGGAGGTCCCTCCGAGGACATTGGTGGATTTGAGGGCACAACGGTTGCCGGGCATATCGTCGCCGGTATCGACGGCGACCCTGCCAACCTCTACTATGTCCGCTTGCACCAAGATATTCGCATCCTGTGCCGCATCGTTCGCGAGCTCGAGGGCATCGATCTTGCGCGTGTGTTTGTGAACGGCGCGTCGCAGGGCGGCGGTTTGGGCATTGCGACCTGTGCGCTTAACAGCGAGCTTATCAATCGCGCTGCCATCCTCTATCCCTTCCTGTCAGATTTCCGCCTGGTCTGGGATTTGGATGCCGACGACATTGCCTACGAGGGCCTGCGCTATTGGTCTCGCTGGTTTGACGAGGACTCGACTCGTATTGACGAAGCCTATGCCAAGCTGGCGTACTTCGATTCCAAGAACTTTGCCCCTATGGTCAAATGCCCCGTGCTGTTTGGCACCGGCACAGCCGATATCGTCTGTCCGCCAGCGACGCAGTTTGCGGTCTATAACAACCTGACATGCGAAAAGCGTCATGAGTTCTTTGAAGGCTTTGGCCACGAGGAGATTCAGGATTTTGACGATCTGATCATTCCGTTTTTCTGCAAGGGAGGGGAGGCTCATGTCTAAGTGCGAGAGCAATGTTGACGAGCTGATTGTCCCCGGGCTCGTGGGAATTCCTGGAACGGTTTCGTCAAGGCTCGCAGAATATCGGGACTGGCGCGGTGATGTCCAAGCAGATGTTTCTGATTTAGAGACATGCGCTTCGAATCTTGAGATTCAAGGCCTGGCCATTACGGCGATTGACTTTGTTAACCCCTGCGCCCGTTACTCGGAGGTTTCCTTTGAGCTCGGTGACCATGCGGTCCACGCTCGTTTGATTGAGCCTGTTGGTCGTGCCCGAGTATCTGAGCGCGTGCCGCTGTGCCTGATGTTCCACGACATCGATCGGCCTGTGCGCGGCTGGCATCACATGACGAGATTTGCCGCCATGGGATATGCCGTGCTTGCACTGGATGACGATGTTGCTGGTGCGGACGACCTGCAGCGGGGAATTGCTTCGCCCGCTTTTGTCGAGCGCGTCCGTTGGGGCTGCGCGTTGGCGAAGGTCGCGCGCAATCTTGATGGCATGGACCCCGACCGCATCTTTGCATGGGGCGAGGGCCTTGGCGGCGGAGTCGCGCTGGCGGTTTCTGCTCTGGACGAGCAGGGTCTTGCCTGCACGGCGGTTGCCAATCCAATTCCCGGTGGCCTCGAGGCGCTGTCGTCTCGGGTGCGCGGATCGGTGCTCATGGGCACATCGCTTATGGACGCCGTGAGCGATCCCAAGGGTCAGTTTGCTGTATTCAACGGTCTTGAGTGTGACCGAAGGCATATCATTTATGCCAAATACGCTCACGAGCGCATCAATGCGTTCGAAAACGAAGTCGTCGACTTCTTTAACCAAACGTTCTACCCGTGTTCTTTGGCCTAGACGGCTTGGACACTGCCAACAAGAGTGGGTGGCATAGGGCCGCCCGCCAGACAACTAAGGAGATTCTTGTGGCAACTCAGAAATTCACCGGCGTTATCCCTCCCGTCGTTGTTCCCGATACCGAAGACCACCAGCTCGACGTTGCATCCTTTGAGCGCAGCATCAACCGCATGATCGATGCCGGCGTCGATGGCCTGTTCTTCCTGGGCTCCTCGGGCGAGGTCGTCTTCTCCACCGACGAGCGCCGTCGCCAGATTGTCGCCGAGGCCGTGCGCATCGTCGACCACCGCGTTCCCGTTCTGGTTGGCATCATCGACACCGAGACCGAGCGCATGATCGAGCATGGTAAGGTCGCCCAGGAGCTGGGCGCCGATGCGCTTGTCGCCACCTGCCCGTTCTATGCCCTGCAGGGCATGACCGAGGTCGAGGAGCACTTCCGCATCCTGCACGAGGAACTCGACCTTCCCATCTTCGCCTACGACATCCCCGTGTGCGTCCACACCAAGCTCCCCTGGAAGCTCCTTGCCAAGCTCGGCGCCGAGGGCGTCCTTGCCGGCGTCAAGGATTCCTCGGGCGATGACATCTCGTTCCGCTACCTCGTTCAGGAGAACGAGAAGAACGGCCATCCGATGAGCATCCTCACCGGTCACGAGGTCGTCGTCGACGGTGCTTACCTTGGCGGCGCCGACGGCTCCGTTCCGGGCCTCGCCAACGTTGAGCCCGAGGGCTACGTGCGCCAGTGGAAGGCCGCTCAGGCCGGCGACTGGGCTACCGTCAAGGCCGAGCAGGATCGCCTCAACGAGATCTCCCACATTTGGGATGTCACCTCGGGCGTCCAGGGCTATGCCGGTGGTGTCGGCGCCTTCAAAACCGCTATGAACCTCATGGGCATCTTCGACAGCCCGACCATGCCGCGCCCGGTGAAGGCCATGACCGGCGAGAACGTCGAGGCTATTAAGAAGGTCCTCCAGGACAACGGTCTCCTGTAAAGCTTCCCCAGGCACCCGATCTTGGGGCTCAAGTGGCCGGGCGTGACCCATTAGGTCAACGCCCGACCACTTTCACCCCAACCTCGGGCACCTGGGAAACCTTTATCATGCTGCGGCGATAACACCGCCTTCATTTCCTGTAGTTGTTTTTATCTCCTAAGGAGAACGACATGGAGAACAAGTACGTCTGCTCTGTCGATATCGGCGGAACTAAGATCGCGACCGCCATTATGGAGTACCCGGCTGACGGCAGCGTGCCCCATCCCGTTTTTGAGGCCGAGGTTCCTACCGAGGCCCAGGAGGGCGGCGAGGCCGTCTTCCAACGTATCGAGGCGTCCATCAAGGCTGCCCTTGAGGCGAATCCCGATGTCGAGGTCCTCGGTGTCGGTATCGGTGCCGCAGGCGTCGTCGATCCCAAGACGGGCGCCATCGCGTATGCCAACGAGATTATGCCCGGCTGGTCCGGCGTTCAGTTGGGGCCGCGTCTGCGCGAGGACCTTGGTCTCCCCGTTGCCGTTGTGGGCGACGTGCAGGCTCATGCTCTGGGCGAGGCCCACTGGGGCGTCGGCAAGGGCAAGTTCTCCGTCTTGTGCCTGGGCATCGGCACGGGCATCGGCGGCGCATATGTCGAGAACGGCCGCGTGATGCAGGGCTTCCATGGTGCTGCCGGTCATATGGGCCACATCGAGTGCTCGGCTGCCGCCGGCATTCCCTGCGCCTGCGGGCGTTCCGGTCATCTTGAGTCGGTTGCTTCGGGCACTTCCATTGGTCGTATGTACGATGAGCGCTTTGGTCGCGTCGACCCCAGCCGTCCTTCGGTCGGTCGCGATGTGAACGACCTGTGCCGTGCGGGCGACGCAAAGGCGACCGAGGTCATCCATGACGCCGGTTTTGCGCTGGGTGCCAGCTTGGGCTCGCTCGCTAACATCCTGGACCCTGAGGTCATCGTGCTTTCGGGTGGCGTGATTCACCAAGGTCCCGATTGGCGTTCACAGACGTGGAAGGATTCGGTGCACGAGGGCTATGCCAGCCAGGCGCTCGATCCGCTACAGGACACGCCGATCCTCATCGGTTCTCTGGAGGGCGATGCTCCGCTCATCGGTGCCGCTGAGCATCTTCTTGCCTCGTTGAAGTAAACGTATCTTCTGTAGGAGCCTCCCGAGACAACACGCCTCGGGAGGCTGTTCTGAGAAAGGTTACAGCCTTATGACCGTCGATCCTTTGATTCAATCCCTGAAGGGCAAGCTCGTCGTGAGCGTTCAGGCGTATATGGGCGAGCCGCTTCGTACGCCCGAGACCATGGCTCAAATGTCGCGTGCTTGCGAGCTCGGCGGCGCCGCCGCCATTCGCTGCCAGGGCCTTGCCGACATTGCCGCCATTAAGGGTCGCTGTGAGGTTCCCGTCATCGGCCTGTGGAAGGATGGGCACGAGGGCGTTTACATCACGCCGACGCTGCGTCACGCTCGCGCCTGCGTTGCTGCCGGTGCCGATATCGTGGCGATCGACGCCACCGATCGTCCGCGCCCCGATGGCAAGACGGTCGAGGATACCTTCCGCCCGCTGCACGAGGAGGGTGTGCTCCTGATGGCGGATTGCGCCACCATCGAGGACATTCGCCGTGCGGTTGATATGGGCTTCGACCTGGTATCCACCACGCTTTCTCACGGCGTCGCCGCCATCGACTGTACCATGGCCGATGGCCCCGATCTGCCGCTCCTGCGTCAGGCGACCGAGGAATTCCCCGGTCTTCCCATCATCTGCGAGGGCCGCGTGCACACGCCCGAGGAGGCTCGCGCCGCGATCGATGCTGGCGCCTGGGCCGTTGTCGTCGGCACCGCCATCACGCACCCCACGAGTATTACGAGTTGGTTCAAGGCTGCGCTTGAGGCGTAAGACAGGCCTCGTATCCGCTCGGGGCGGTATACTCAATATAGGCAATTGACCGCGCGGGATCCGGGTTGCTGGGTCCCGCGCTTGTTTTCGGGAGGCAGCACATGCAAAAGGGAGATGCCATGGATGCGGCGGAGCGCTCGGAGCGCATACCCGATATCGTCATCATCACCGGAATGTCCGGATCGGGCCGCACACAGGCCATGCACGTGTTCGAGGACATGGGCTATTTTTGCATCGATAACCTGCCTCCGCGTCTCATCGCCCAGCTTGCCGAGCTCGTCGGCATCAATACGGGCGTGGGCAGGCATCTTGCCGTCACCTGCGATTTGCGTAGCCAGGGACTGTTTGACGAGCTGCTCGATGCCGTTGCCGCACTCGAGGAGCGCGAGATGAGCTGCGACATTGTGTTCCTGGAGGCGTCTGACGAGGTGCTGATTCGTCGCTACAGCGAAAATCGCCGCCGTCATCCCATTGCCAAGCCGGGGGAGACTACGGCCGATGCCATTCAGCGCGAGCGCCTTCAGCTGCAGGGCGTGCGCGACCGAGCCGATATGATTATCGACACGAGCCGTCTGCGCACCTCTGCGCTGCGCAACAAGCTACGTATGGCATTTTCCGAGCTGTCCGACCAGCAGCTCATGGACGTCCACGTGTTCTCGTTTGGCTTTAAGCACGGCATGCCCGTCGAGGCGGACATTATGATCGACGTCCGCTTCCTGCCTAATCCGTTCTACGATCCCGAGATGCGCACGATGACCGGTCTCGATAAAAAGGTCTCCGATTTTGTTCTGGACCATCCCAAGACGCAGGAGTTTTGGAAGGCTTGGACACAGCTGCTCGATACGGTGATGCCGGGCTATATCGCGGAGGGTAAGCCGCAGCTTTCTATCGCCATCGGCTGCACGGGCGGCCAGCACCGCAGCGTTGCCATTGCCGAGGCCACGGCCCGTTACCTGGAAGGCGCTCAGTATCATGTGAGCATCTCCCACCGCGACCTGTCGCGCGCCAACACGAAGGCATAGGCCTGCATGTCGTTTACCGCTGAGGTGCGCGACGAGCTTGCGCGCTGCGAACCCGAATGTGAATACTGCGACTTGTCGACGCTTGCCGCCCTCACGCGTGTGAGTGGTACGCTCTCGCTTACCGGCTCTGGGCGGTATCGTTTGACGGTTGCGACTGAGACGGGAGCCGTCGCGCGCACGATGATCACGCTGACGCATCGTATCCTTAAGCTCAAAACGGAGTTCACCGTCCGCAAATCTGTCTTGCATAAGGTTCGAAACTACCTCATCACCTTGCCTGATCAGCCCGATTTGGATAAGGCTCTGGTGCTGCTGGGCATTCTCGACCGTAGGGGAGGGCTCGTCGCAGGTGTGCCGCGTCACATTGTCGCCCGTCCTTGCTGTAGACTTGCCTATATCCGCGGCGCGCTCATCGCGGGCGGCTTCGTGGCCGATCCACGCGGCGATTTTCATTTGGAGATTGCTGTGCAGGGCGAGCAATATGCCAAGGGACTTTGCGATCTGTTGGAGCAGATTGGGGTCCATGCTCGTGTTAATGCACGGCGGGGGTCATATGCCGTGTACATTAAGAGCGCCGAGGAAATCGAGCATCTATTAAAGCTGATTGGTGCCAAGCGCAGCGTTGCCGAGATTGAGGAGGCGCGCGCGGTCAAGTTGGTTAAGAACGATGTGAACCGTCGCGTGAATGCCGAGCTCGCCAACCAGACCAGAAGCGCCGGTGCTGCCCAACATCAGCTTGCGCTTATCGATGAGCTCGAGCAGCGTGGCCTTCGCGATGCGCTTCCGGATGCCTTGGCGGTCTTTTGCGACCTGCGCGAGCGCTATCCCGATCTGTCGCTGCGTGATTTGGGGGAGATGGCTGACCCTCCCTTGTCGAAGTCTGCCCTGTACCATCGCGTTTTGAGGCTTGAAAAGCTCATTGAAGCAAACAGGTAGTTTGAAGTATCGACTTATATACGGATTTAGCTGCTATTTTAGTCTTTAAAACGTTTTAACGTAAATTTGATTTTCAATTTCGAGCATTCTCGTGAAATTCAAGTCAAAAAAAAGGTATATTAGGCGAGTGGTTAGTTTGTGGGCCTCAACGGCGGGCGCTGTAGCTCGCGGGGGCCTTACGAAAGGAGACACAATGGCAGTAAAGGTTGCTATTAACGGCTTCGGTCGCATCGGTCGTCTGGCTTTCCGTCAGATGTTCGGTCATGAGGGCTCCGAGATCGTCGCTATCAACGACCTCACCTCTCCCGATATGCTCGCTTACCTGCTGAAGTACGACTCCACGCAGGGCAACTACGCTCGCGATCACGAGGTCGTTGCTGGCGAGGATTCCATCACCGTTGACGGCAAGGAGATCAAGATCTACAAGGAGGCCGACGCTAACAACCTGCCTTGGGGCGACCTTGACGTCGACGTCGTTCTCGAGTGCACCGGCTTCTACACCAGCAAGGCTAAGGCTCAGGCCCACATCAACGCTGGCGCCAAGAAGGTCGTCATCTCCGCTCCGGCCGGCAGCGATCTGCCCACCATCGTGTACAACGTCAACCATGAGACGCTGACCGCTGAGGACAACATCATCTCCGCTGCTTCCTGCACCACCAACTGCCTCGCCCCGATGGCCAAGGGTCTGAACGACTTCGCTCCCATCGTGTCCGGCATCATGACCACCATCCACGCCTTCACCGGCGACCAGATGCCGCTCGACGGCCCGCAGCGCAAGGGCAACTTCCGTCGCTCCCGCGCCTGCTCCGAGAACATCGTCCCGAACACCACGGGCGCTGCCAAGGCCATCGGCCTGGTTCTCCCCGAGCTCAACGGCAAGCTCATCGGTGCCGCCCAGCGCGTCCCGACGCCGACCGGCTCGCTGACCAACCTCTACGCCGTCGTTGACAAGAAGGTCACCGTCGACGAGGTCAACGCTGCCATGAAGGCCTACGCCGAGACCATCCCCGAGACCTTCGCCTACAACGAGGACCAGATCGTCTCCCGCGACATCGTCGGCGAGACCCACGGCTCCATCTTCGACGCCACTCAGACCATGTGCTCTGACCTCGGCAACGGCCAGACCCTCGTTCAGGTCACCTCTTGGTACGACAACGAGAACTCCTACACCTCTCAGATGGTCCGCACCATCAAGTACTTCGAGAAGTTCGTTGCTTAATTTAGCTTTTAGCGAATAGCTCGTTGAGCGTCTAAAGAAGGGCGCGGCCTTATAGGGCTTACACCCTAGGGTCGCGCCCTTTTTATAAGAAATCGTCTGCCGTAATGGGAGGCAGACACGTACGAAAGGTAGAAGCAAACATGGCCTTTACCAAGAAGACCGTCCGCGACATCGATGTCGACGGAAAGCGCGTTCTCGTCCGCGTTGACTTTAACGTGCCTATCAAGGATGGCGTCGTTGGCGACACCACCCGTATCAAGGCTGCCCTGCCCACCATCAACTACCTCGTTGAGCACAACGCTCGTGTCATCCTCATGAGCCACCTCGGCCGTCCCGAGGGCACCGGCTTCCAGCCCGAGCTGTCCCTCGAGCCCGTCGCCAAGAAGCTCGCTGAGCTCTCTGGTCTCGACGTTGCCTTTGTCGCTGACACCTACGGCGAGAAGGCTGCTGAGGCTGTCGCCGCCGTCGAGCCGGGTAAGGTCCTCGTTCTCGAGAACGTCCGTTTTGACAAGCGTGAGAAGAAGAACGATCCCGAGATCGCCAAGAAGCTCGCTTCCTATGGCGACGTCTTCGTTCTCGATGCTTTCGGTACCGCTCACCGCGCCCAGGGTTCCGTCGTGGGCCCCGCCGCTTACCTGCCTGCCGTCGCTGGCTTCCTGCTCGAGAAGGAGGTCGACACGCTGACCGGCATCTTCGCCGAGCCCGAGCGTCCCTTCGTCGCCATCGTCGGCGGTTCCAAGGTTTCCTCCAAGATCGGCGTTCTCGATCACCTCATCGACTCCGCTGACACCCTGATCATCGGTGGCGGCATGGCCTACACCTTCTTCCTGGCTCAGGGCCTGACCGTTGGTCAGTCCCTCAAGGAAGAGGACTGGGTCGAGCGCGCCGGCGAGATGCTCAAGAAGGCCGAGGAGAAGGGCGTCAAGATCCTGCTCCCCATCGACAACCGCGTTGCCGATCACTTTGGCGAGGACGCTGTCCCCGAGGTTGTCGCTTCCGACGCTATCCCCGACGATCGTGAGGGTATGGACATCGGCCCCAAGACCGAGGAGCTTTACGCCGAGGCCGTCAAGGGCGCCAAGACCGTGTTCTGGAACGGCCCCATGGGCGTCTTCGAGTTTGACAACTTCGCTCACGGCACCCAGGCTATCGCCGAGGCTGTCGCCGAGGCCGACTGCACCTCGATCATCGGCGGTGGCGACTCCGTCGCAGCTGTCAACAAGTTCAACCTGGCCGACAAGATGAGCTGGATCTCCACCGGTGGTGGCGCTTCCATGGAGCTCGTCGAGGGTAAGGCCCTGCCCGGAGTGGAGGCGCTTCTCGATGCCTAATCGCACCCTTCTTATCGCTGGTAACTGGAAGATGAACAACGACGTCGCCGAGGCCGCCAAGCTCGCCGACGAGCTGGCTCAGGCTCTGCCCGAGGTTCCGGCCGGCGTCGAGGTGCTCGTCTGCCCTCCGACCATCGACATCACCACGGTTTATGACCGCATTCAGGCTGCCCCCATCGCCCTCGGTGCACAGAACGTGTACTGGGAGGCCAAGGGTGCCTTCACCGGTGAGTCTTCTTGCGACATGCTCAAGTCCGCTGGCTGCACCTACTGCATTATCGGTCACTCCGAGCGTCGCGACTACTTCCACGAGACCGACGAGGACCAGAACAAGAAGGCTAAGGCCCTCGTTGCCGCCGGTCTTGTTCCCGTCTTCTGCTGCGGCGAGTCCCTTGAGGTCCGCGAGGCTGGCACCTATGTCGAGCACGTCGTGAACCAGGTCAAGGCTGGCCTTGCTGGCCTTGAGATCACCTGCCCCAAGCAGGTCGTCGTCGCCTACGAGCCCATCTGGGCCATCGGCACCGGCAAGACCGCTACCGCCGAGGACGCTCAGGAGGTCTGCGGCGCTATCCGTGAGACCCTCAAGGAGATGTTCGGCGAGGAGCTCGCCAACGGCATCCGCGTTCTCTACGGCGGTTCCGCCAAGCCCGGCAACATTGCCGAGCTCGTCGCCAAGCCCGACGTTGACGGCGCCCTCGTGGGCGGCGCTTCGCTCAAGGCTGCCGACTTCGCCTCTATGGTCGTCAAGGCAGGCGAGTAGGACATATGGCACAGCGTCATCTTCCTGCACTCCTGATCATCATGGATGGTTGCGGCCTTGCTCCGGCCGATGGCGAGAACGCCGTCGCCGCTGCCAAGACGCCCTTCCTTGATAGCCTGTACGAGAAGTACCCCCACACCACGCTCGGCGCTTCGGGCGAGGACGTGGGCCTTCCCGATGGCCAGATGGGTAACTCCGAGGTGGGTCACCTCAACATCGGTGCCGGACGCATCGTGTTCCAGGAGCTTTCGCGCATCAACAACGCCATCAAGGACGGCTCCATCGCCAAGAACGAGGTTTTTGTCAAGGCTATGGACGACGTCAAGGCTGACGGTAA
Source organism: Coriobacteriaceae bacterium (assembly GCA_025992755.1). Taxonomy (GTDB): domain Bacteria; phylum Actinomycetota; class Coriobacteriia; order Coriobacteriales; family Coriobacteriaceae; genus Collinsella. The sequence goes on along the minus strand of DAJPGF010000001.1, from coordinate 1,468,504 downwards.
GACTCTCCACCTCATGGGCCTTATGAGCCCTGGCGGTGTTCATTCTCACATGAACCACGTCGAGGCTCTGGTCAAGATGGCTGCCGAGCACGGTGTCAAGACCGTTCGCGTCCACGCCTTCATGGATGGTCGCGACGTTGACCCGCAGTCCGGTGCCGGTTACATGAGTGAGTTCTGCGCCTTCCTGGCTAAGATCTCCGAGGAGACCGGTTGCGACGCTCGCGTTGCCACCGTCTCGGGCCGTTATTGGGCCATGGACCGCGATAATCGTTGGGAGCGCATCCAGCGCGCCTACGACGTCATGGTCAACGCGTCCGATGCTGATACCGACCCCGTTGCCGGTATCAAGGCCTACTACGAGAAGGACCCGCGCGGCGACGAGTTCGTCGAGCCCTTCGCTGCCCACAACGAGGGCATTCACGAGGGCGACGCGGCCATCTTCTTCAACTTCCGTCCCGACCGCGCTCGTCAGATGACCCGCGTGTTCACGGACAAGGAGTTCGACGGCTTTGAGCGCGAGCAGATCAAGCTTTCGCACTTTGTGACGATGACCGAGTATGATCCGACGTTTGACGTCGAGGTCGCCTTCCCCAAGACGTTCCCCGAGAACGTCCTGGCCGACGTTATCGCCGCCAATGGCCTGAAGCAGCTGCACACTGCCGAGACCGAGAAGTACGCCCACGTGACGTTCTTCCTCAACGGTGGCATCGAGGAGCCCAAGGAGGGCGAGGAGCGCGTGCTCGTCGCTTCCCCCAAGGTTGCTACCTACGATCTGCAGCCCGAGATGAGCGCTCCCGAGGTTACCGAGAAGCTCGTCGCCGCCATCAACGAGGATCGCGCTGATTTCTACATCGTGAACTTCGCGAACTGCGACATGGTTGGTCACACCGGTGTCTTCGACGCTGCCGTTAAGGCTGTCGAGGCTGTTGACGATGCCCTGTCCAAGGTTGTCCCGGCGATTCTCGCCAAGGGCGGCTTTGCACTGATTACCGCCGACCACGGCAACGCCGATCACATGTTTGACGTTGCTTCCGACGGTTCCAAGCATCCGTTTACGGCTCACACCACCAACCGCGTGCCGTTCATCATCGTTGATGAGAAGGCACAGCTCACCGGTATCGAGGACGGCCGTCTTTCCGATATCGCTCCGACCATGCTCACCATGGCTGGTATTGAGCCTTCCGCCGAGATGACGGGCCGCGTGCTCGCCACCGAGGCCTAATAGAAAACAAATACCGTTTTCTAGTAAGGGGGTTGTCCACAACCGGACAACCCCCTTTTTGGTATTTCTGCCATTTCCACCCCGTCCTTGAGTGGCAGGTAGGGGAGAGCGGGGGATTGTGGTACAGTATTGGAGTTTGAACTGTTCTATTAAGGAGCTTATCTATGGGTCCGTTCCAGATTCTTCTGTTTGTCGTTTGGGCTGTCTCTGCCGTGGCGCTGACGATTCTCGTCCTGATGCATTCCGGTAAGGGCACCGGCGTTTCGGATATGATCGCTAGCTCGCTGTATAACTCCAGCTCTGCCACGGGCGTCATGGAGCAGAACCTCGATCGCCTGACGGTAATTATGGCCGTTGTTTTTGCCGTGTGCGTCGTCCTGTGCATGTTCTTCTTCCCGCAGGGCATCGTCGGCTACTAAGCATCGGCGTATATACGTTTGCAATGGGTCTCGCAGGTGCGGGACCCTTTTTGTTTACATATTTGTAACAGAGTCAAAATATCCCCACATACTTCGCCCAACTAAAGAAATTCTCGACCGTTAACCGGAATTAGCCCCAAATCGTGCATAAAATGCGCTACTGTATTGCAAAACGTTGCTCCGTTGTGCATAACCAGCCATAGCAACGGACGGCGTTTTGATGGTTCGGATCGGATTGTCTCGACATATGTCCGACTGAACATTTCTTTGTCCTATCTCATAAGGAGGATGGCATGGCTGATTCTATGTTCCACCAGCCCGTTATGGGTCGTCGCGCCTTTGTTGGCGGCACCCTCGCTGCGAGCTCTATGGCTTTTCTTGCCGCATGCGGCAAGAAGGGCGGCGACGCTTCCGGTTCTGAGTCCGGTTCGACGCTGAACTTCTACATCAACAACCCGGTCTGCATCGACCCCTACAATGTCCAGGAGGACCAGGGCACTCAGGTCGAGTACCAGCTCTTTGACGCTCTGACCTCTTATGACGCCGAGAAGGGCGAGATCGTTCCGCTGGCTTGCGAGTCCTTTGAGGCCAACGACGACGCCACCGAGTTTACCTTCAAGATCAAGAAGGCCAAGTTCCACAACGGTGACGACGTTACCTCCAAGTCCTTCAAGCTCGGTTGGGAGCGTCTGGTCAACACCAAGTCGGCCATCGCTACCGAGTACGGCCCTTCCGAGGTCTCCTATCACCTTTCCATGGTCGAGGGCTATGACGACCTGCTTGCCGGTAACGCTACTGAGCTCAGCGGTGTTACTTGCCCCGACGATGAGACCCTCGTCGTCAAGCTGTCTTCCGCTTACGCCGACTTCCCCTTCGTCGCCTCTCACCCGGCTCTGGCCCCGGTTCCCGAGTGCGCCGAGTCCGATGTCAAGAGCTTCTACCTTGCACCGGTCGGTAACGGCCCGTTCATGATGGACGGCAAGTGGGAGGATGGTCAGGAGATCAACCTCAAGAAGTTCGACGATTACTATGGCGACAAGGCCAAGATCGATGGCATCCACTTCCAGGTCATCAAGGACATGGAGACCGCTTACAAGGAGTTCCAGGCCGGTAACCTCGATGTCTGCGACGTTCCCGTTGCTCAGATCGACGCTGCCAAGAAGGATCGCGGCGTGTCCAAGGACGGCTACACCATGGGTGACGGCGAGCGCATGCTGCTCGGCGCCGAGCCTTCCACCTACTACCTGACCTGCAACAACACGGCCGAGCCGTTCAACAACGCCGACCTGCGCAGGGGTATCTCCCTGGCCATCAACCGTGAGGCCATCTGCAAGACCATCTTCAAGGGTACCCGTACCCCTGCCGACGGCATTGTTCCTCCGGGCATCGATGGCTACAAAGAGGGCGCATGGGAGTTCTGCGCCTACGACGTCGACAAGGCTAACGAGTACCTCGACAAGGTTGCTCCCGCTGGCGCTAACGGCGATCGTGGCATTAACGTGACTCTGTCCTACAACCAGGACGGTGGCCACAAGGAGATCATGGAGTCCATCATCGGCGACCTCGCCAAGGTTGGCGTTACCGCTGTCTCCGATACCCCCGAGTGGTCTGCCCTGCTCGAGCAGTATCAGAACTTTAACTATCAGTTCGGTCGTCTGGGTTGGATTGCCGACTACCCGATCATGGACAACTTCCTGTATCCGCTGTTCCACTCCGACTCCCTCGGTGGCGACAACCGCTCTGGTTACAACAACCCCGAGTTCGACGCCAAGGTCGATGAGGCCCGTACCACGGTTGACGACGAAGAGCGCGTCGCTAAGATGCAGGAGGCCGATGCAATGGTCGCTGCCGACTGCCCGGTCATCCCGGTGATGTTCTACACGCACACCATCGCCGGCTCCGATCGCATCAAGCACCTCTATGTCGATCCGCAGAAGCACGCCGATCTGGGTACCGCTGAGCTCGCCTAAGAGTTTGCAGCTTCCGTGAGGGTCAAGTATTTACGTAGACCTCATGGGAAACATACAGTTCTCCCTAACCTGGGGTAAACTGGCTGATGGTAATTTTGGGATGCCGGTCTGGCGATCGGCATCCCATTTAGGTTAATCCCTAGATAGGGGAGTGGTATGGGTAAGTACATCGTTAAACGTGTGCTTCAGTTCATCCCGGTGTTTTTGGGCGTTACGCTGATTTTGTTCGCCCTCCAGAATATCGTGCCGGGAGATCCGATCAAGCTGATCGGTGGAGACAAGGCTCTGTCCCCCGAGGTGGAGCTTCAGCTTCGCGTCCGCTATCACCTGGTCCAGTCGGACGAGGACGGCAACGCGATCCTTGACGAGAACGGCGACCCCGTTCAAACGTCGCTCGTGGACCGTTACTTGTATTACATGAACGGCCTGCTTCATGGCGATCTGGGCAATTCGTATCAGCGCAAGCTGCCGGTTACGGAAATCTTTGCCCAGAAGTATCCGTATACGGTCAAACTTGCCGCGTGCGCCATCGTGCTCGAGGCAATCATGGGTATCGGTGCGGGTATCATTTCGGCGGTAAAGCGTTATTCCTTCTGGGATATTTTGGTAACGCTCACCACGTCGATCCTCGTTGCCGTCCCGGCCTTCTGGCTCGGTATGTTGCTGCAACTGTTCTTTGGCGTCATTCTCAAGGACGCCACGGGCGGTGCATTCTCCATGCCGATCTCGGGTGCCGGCGGTGCCAGCTCTCAGTATCAGGATTGGATGCACTATGTGCTTCCGACCATTACGCTGGCTTCGGTTTCGACCGCTTATGCTGCACGCATTATGCGCTCGCAGCTGCTTGACGTCATGAACCAGGATTACATCCGTACGGCAAAAGCCAAGGGTCTCTCCAATCGCGCGATCATCATTAAGCATGCGCTTAAGAATGCACTCATCCCCGTCGTTACCTATATTGGTGTCGACTTTGGCGGCATGCTTTCGGGCGCCATCCTGACCGAGACGGTCTTTAACTGGCCCGGTATCGGCTATGAGGTCTATCGCGCCATTAGCATGCGTGACTGGCCCATCGTTATGGGCGGCGTTACGCTCATCGTCGTCGTCGTCATGGTGATCAACCTGCTCGTCGACATTAGCTATGCATTCCTCGACCCGCGCATCCGCCTTGGCGGTCCGTCGGATAAGGCCTAAGGGAGGTACGTCTCATGCAGGAAACTGATTCTCAGTCTCAGGAGCAGGCTACCGCCACCAAGGCCGCATCTGCTCCCGCCAAGTCCCGCACGCTGTGGGGCGACGCTTTTAAGCGTCTTCGTAAGAACAAGCTCGCCGTTATCGGTGTCTGCTGGATCATCATCGTCGTTGTGGTTGCCCTGACCGCAGATCTGTGGGCTAAGCCCTGGCTCGGTTCGCCAACGGCTTCCGACTCAACCACCATGGCCCAGACGTCGCTGATGGCTCCGTGTGCAGAGCACCCGTTTGGCACCGACGCCCTTGGTCGCGACATTCTCGTCCGCGTTATCTACGGTGCACGTGTTTCGCTTTCCGTCGGTATTATGGCCACTGCGATCTCCACGGTGATTGGTCTGGTCATGGGTGCCCTAGCCGGTTTCTACGGCGGCATCTGGGATACGATCATCATGCGCTGCGCGGATATCTTCCTGGCATTCCCGTACGTGCTTTTCGTTGTCGCCATGATCGCCGTTATCGGCCGTGGTCTTCAGAACGTCTTTTTTGCCATCGGCATTCTCGGCTGGCCTTCGATTGCGCGCGTCTTCCGCTCTGCAATCTTGACGGTCAAGGAAAACGATTATGTTGACGCTGCGCGCGCGATGGGTGCATCTGATGCTCGTATCGTCGTGCGTCACATCTTCCCGAACTCCGTCGCCTCCATCGTGGTCTACGCGACCATGAACATTGGTGGCGCCATTCTGACCGAGTCCGCTCTGTCCTTCCTCGGCATGGGCGTTATTCCGCCTACGCCTTCGTGGGGCTCCATGATTCAGGACGGTCAGCAGTATCTTCTGACTGCTCCCTGGATGATGATCATGCCCGGTCTGGCAATTCTCTCGACGGTGCTCGCCTTCACCCTGCTGGGTGACGGTCTGCGCGACGCCCTCGACGTCAAGATGAAGGACGCATAAGGATGAAGAAGAACAAGAACTATGTGGACCTGAAGGACCAGCCGGTTCCCGAGGGCCAGCATCTGCTCGAGGTCGATGACCTTAAGATGTATTTCCACACCGAGGATGGCGTTGTTCGCGCTGTCGACGGTGTCTCCTACACGCTCGATCGCGGCGAGACCCTGGGCGTCGTCGGTGAGTCCGGCTCCGGTAAGTCCGTGACCGCCATGACCATCATGGGTCTTATCTCGATGCCTCCGGGAAAGATCGAGGGCGGCGACGTTCGCTATCGCGGTCGTTCTATCCTCGAGATGACCGAGGAAGAGATGCAGCACATTCGCGGTAACGACATCGCGATGATCTTCCAGGATCCTATGACCTCCTTGAACCCGGTCTATAAGATCGGCAAGCAGGTGGGCGAGGGTCTTCGTCTGCACCGCGGCTACTCCAAGCAGGAGGCGCTCAAGCGTGCCACCGAGCTTTTGGACCTCGTTGGCATTCCCGAGCCCGAGAAGCGCGTCAATGAGTATCCGCACCAGTTCTCTGGCGGTATGCGTCAGCGCGTCATGATTGCCATGGCTCTTGCCTGCGATCCCGATATTTTGATTGCCGACGAGCCCACGACTGCCCTGGACGTTACCATTCAGGCTCAGATTATTGAGCTTATGCAGGAAATGCAGGAGAAGAACGGCAACGCCATCATCATGATCACCCATGACCTGGGCGTTGTCGCTGATATGGCCGACAAGATCATGGTTATGTACGCCGGCCGTCCCGTCGAGTTCGGTACTGCTGAGGAAATCTTCTACGAGAGCCGCCACCCCTACACCTGGGGCCTTATCCGCTCCATCCCGGAGCAGGCCATCGATGAGAAGAAGCCGCTTACGCCGATTCATGGCAACCCGCCTTCGCTCATGAACCTGCCCGAGGGCTGCGTGTTCTCGCCTCGTTGCCCCTATGCGACCGATAAGTGCCGCAAGCAGCGCCCCGAGCGCGTTGTCACCGAGTCTGGTCACTACTCTGCGTGCCACTACTCCGGTGACCCCGAGTTCCTCAAGAACGCTCCTGAGACGTCCCGTACGCGCAAGGATTCCAAGAAGGGAGGCGAGGCGTAATGGCAGATACCAACGAGCGTACTCCGCTGCTGAAGGTCGAGCACCTCTCTAAGGAGTTCCCCGCTGAGTCCGGCATGTTCGCCAAGCGCTTCTCCAAGCGCGTCGTCTCTGCTGTGAATGACATTTCGTTCGAGATTTATCCGGGCGAGACCTTTGGCCTGGTCGGCGAGTCTGGTTGCGGTAAGTCCACCACGGGCCGCACCATCATGCGTCTGACCAAGCCGACTGCCGGTAAGGTGTTCTTCCAGGGCAAAGATGTTGCCGAGATGAGCAAGCATGAGATCAAGGACATGCGTCGTGAGATGCAGTTTATCTTCCAGGATCCTTATGCTTCGCTCAATCCTCGTATGACCATCGGCGAGATCGTCTCCGAGCCCATGACCATTCACGGCGTGGGCACCAAGGAGGAGCGCATTGAGCGTGTCCGCGAACTTCTCGACGTTGTCGGACTGAACCCCGAGCACATTAACCGCTATCCTCATGAGTTCTCCGGCGGTCAGCGCCAGCGTGTCGGCATTGCCCGCGCATTTGCGTTGAAGCCCAAGCTGATTATCTGCGACGAGCCGGTTTCCGCTCTGGATGTGTCCATTCAGGCCCAGGTTCTGAACCTGCTCAAGGAACTGCAGGACAAGTTTGGTACGGCGTATCTGTTTATCGCCCACGACCTGTCCGTCGTGCAGCACATTTCCGATCGCGTTGCCGTTATGTATCTGGGTAAGATGGTTGAGGTTTCGGACTGGAAGACGCTCTATAGCGAGCCTCACCATCCGTACACGCAGTCGCTGCTGTCTGCCGTGCCGGTTCCCGATCCGGATATCCAGAAGACCCGTAAGCGCATCATCCTCGCCGGCGATCCGCCGTCACCGCTGGATCCGCCGACCGGTTGCCGTTTCCACACCCGCTGCCCGATCGCGCAGGGTATTTGCTCTGAGAAGCTTCCCGAGTTTAAGGAAGTCGCACCGGGTCACTGCTGCGCGTGCCACTTCGCGGAGCCGTTCCCGATCAAGGAATCGCACATCGACCTGTAGTCGGTTGTTATCGTCCGGGCCCGCCCTGAAGTTACTTTTCAGAACGTCCTCGGACATGCAAGTAACCCCCGCTGCGCACTTCGTGCGGCGGGGGTTACTTGCGTCCTGCGGAGTGTTCTGAAAAGTAACACCAGGGCGGGCCCTACGTTAACTCGGCAGGGGGAGTGCGATTCCTTGATCGCTCACTTAATCAAATGGAAAAGTTAGTGAGGCCGGAGCTTTGGCTCCGGCCTCCTCATATAAGGGCTCGGCAAAGCCGAGCCACCAAATATATATCAGCCTCAGAACATGTTTGAGAACTGTGTCCGGAGTACATACTCCTAGGGCCGGAATGAGGTTGCTTTCCAACGCATTCCGCAGGGGGCGGCATTATTTTGTAGCGCGAAGCGCGGATCAAAATAATGCCGCATGCCCGAGGACGCGTTGGAAAGCAACCTCATTCCGGCCCGAACAGGTCATTCTACCTGCGCATTTACAAATTCGTAAACTTTTTTGAAAAAAGTGCTTGCACAGTTCTCGAATCATAGGTTATTATTTTCCTCGTTGAACGCGCGGGTCCAACAAAACGAACCGTGAATCAACAACATAGCATGTCGGAGTGGCGGAATTGGCAGACGCGCTAGCTTGAGGTGCTAGTGACCGCTTTTTGGTCATGCGGGTTCAAGTCCCGCCTCCGACACCATCGCATTTGAGAAGCCTCTTCGGAGGCTTTTTTGTTACCGATAGACGGTGGGGTCCACGATGGAAACGCTTGAACGCAACGAGTGGGCAGACGTTGCCCAACTAGTCGAGATCACGAGCGATGCTGTCATCATCTGTGAGCTCGACGGAACCATTCTGCATGTGAATAATCGCTTACTTGGTTTGATGTGCGAGGAACGCGCCGACGTCATCGGTGGAGATGTTAAAGACGTCCTGTACTCATCCGCTTTTGAACGTGCGACGGAACATCGTCTGCCATTTGAAACTGATGGCTCCGAGAACGAACTGATGCTCAAGCTGAGTGACGGCTCCTTTATCCCCGTCTTGGTTCGTGCGGGCTCCGTAACGCCTCCACGTATCTTTGGGCGCCGCGCGCCACGTGTCCTGGTGGCGCTCCATAGCATCGAAGAACAGTATTCGCACGACCGTCAGCTCAAGCGTGCGCTTTCGGAGCTTAGAGTGGCGAACAAGCGCCTCTCTGGCACGCTCTCGGTCATTATGAGTACCGTGGGCTCCGATGAGCTGCCCAGCCTACTTGATACCGTTTTGAACCAGCTTGTAGGAACGCTCGATGCTTCGGGTGCCGCTATCTATTTTTCTGAGAGCGGCGGTTTTAAACTTCGCGGTGTTTCCAAGGAGCTGTACGACAGCTACCTGCCTGAGTTTTTGCCGTATGGCGCTGGCATTCCGACGTATGTTCTTCGTGAGTCGCGTGCCTGTCGCTTGTCGATTCAACAGGACCTTGAGGGTGATAAGGCCGCCTCCGGTATGTTCATGGACCTGGACAATCGTTCTAAGCACCTGTTGCGCATGCAGGATATGCCTCCGTACCGCAGCGAGATCTGTCTTCCCGTTTTTTACGGTACGCAGATCCTTGGCGTGCTGGAAGTTGGTTGGAAACGCCCCCAGGCTCCGCTCGCCTATGACGTTAATGTACTCGAGGTCATTTGCGATTACCTGTCTATCCAGCTGGTCGGCATGGCATCGAGCCTTCGCTCCCGTCGCACGGCCGAGCTAGGCCGCTCGCTCAATGTCTTGCGTGATGAGTTGTTTACCTTTCTAGACGATTCCGCCGCGGCCACCCAGGCGGTATCGTCCGAGATCTGCAATATGCTTAACTGCCATTTTTGCCCTGTTGAGTATGATGCCAGTCTGGATTCCTACGTCATAGATTTTGAAGGCGGCAGTCGCGTTGCCTTGCCGGACGACCCTGAGAAGCTTTTCTTTTCCACGACGGCGCCAGCGGCACGTCTGGGGGCTGGCCCTGATGGCTTTGAGGCATCTGTTTTGGGCGGTACGAGTGCCGAGGACCTTAAACACGTCCGTATAACTCGCGTTGACGAATCGATGCCTATGGGAGGTTGGCTTAGGGCGCATGGTCTGCCTTGTCAAGGTCTCTACGTCGACTCCGGCATCGAGGCGGGGCGCCCGCGCTCTGAGGGTGATGGCAAGCACAGTAACGACGCGATTGTTCCTGCTTCTGTTGCGAAGAGCCCGACGACGCGCGCGCTGCTGCTTCGTGATGGTAGCCAAGAGCCGATTGATGACCTTGAATATGACTACTTGGTGCACTTGGCGCATGACTTTGAACTGATCTACGAAGGCGAATCTCAAAAGCGCGAGGAGCGCCATATCGCTCAGACCCTTCAGATTGGCATGAGAAATTCCCTGGGGGATGTTCCGGGTATCGCAACCGATTCGGTGTACCTGTCGGCCACGAACTCGGCGTTGGTCGGCGGCGATTTCTATACGCTCATCCGTCTTCCCGACGACTGCGCCGTCATGATTCTGGGTGATGTGTCTGGCAAAGGTATTGAGGCCGCATCGATGTCCGCGCTCGTCAAGACGGCCCTGACGGCATATGCTTGGGAGGGCGCTGGACCGGCCCGCATGGCACGCTCCCTTAACAGCATGCTCATGGGCTTTTCGAGGGTCGAGACGTTCGTGACGGCCTTTATCGCCAAGATTGACCTTAAGGCCGGACGCGCAACGTATTGTTCGGCGGGCCATCCTCCGACCATGGTCATTAGGCCAGAGTCGATGCCGCTGGGTGGCGGCGAGGCACGTGGGGGAGAGGTCGAGCTACTTGGATGTCAATCGGGTGTAATCGGTGCCTTTGAGAGCATGGTGTACGAGACAGGCGTGTTTACGTTCGCTCCTGGCGACATGCTCTTCATGTATACGGATGGAACGATTGAGGCCCGCGACCGCACCGGAGCGTTCTTTGGCGAGCAGCGCCTTCGTGACCTTCTGCTCTCTGTCTCGGGTGAGGGCGTATCGGGAATCTGCGGCAAGGTCTTGGGCGAGCTCGACCGATTTACCGAATCGGCGCTGGACGATGACATTGCATTGGTGTCCCTTGAGTTTTTGCGGGGCCGGTCCTAAACAGCGACGCTGGGCGCGTCGAATCCGCACGGTTGCGGAAACGCATGCATCGAACAAGCTCTTTTGGGGAACCATGGTCGTATGAATGAGTGGAATGACATAGCGGTTTTGACGCCACCAGGCGATATCGACATCGCCACGGTGCCTGCGCTGCGTCGGCGGTTGGATGCTTTGATTGGCCGCGGCGTGCGTCGTGTCGTCATCAACTGTCAGGCTGTTAGCTTTATCGATTCGACGGGCTTGGCATTCCTGCTTACGCGCGCTCGTGAGCTCATGAGGCGAGAAGGCCTGCTTTCGCTCGTCAATGCATCGGGTGAAGTTGTTCGCTTTTTGGAGATTGCTCGTCTTGTCGATATCCTTCATGTCGCGGGGCCGGCACGGGAGTCTATTCCCGCCATTCCGGTGGGGGAGCTGCCTCGCTGGAGTAAGAGCGTCGAGGTCCGTCAGGGTATCGAGAATCTTCCATACTACCGACATCGCATCGCCGAACTCCTTGAATCGCTTCCGTTGCGCCGTGACGAGCGCTACGATGTCGCATTGGCGTCGGGGGAGGCGCTGGGTAATGCCTATGACCATGCGGGCGGTATCGGGTGCGTCCTGACGGTTCAGGCCTATGGCGATCGCGTTGTGGTTGAGGTGCTTGATCGAGGTGCCGGCTATTCTATCGATGAAACGAGCGAGCCGGTCGCATCCGAGGAGCGCGGCCGTGGCATCAAGCTTATGCGTATGCTCGTCGATAACGTGGAGGTTGCTCGTCGTACGGACGGCGCCGGCACGCGCGTACAGATGGTGAAGCTGTTTAGCGGAGCGCTGGAATCGTGTGCCTAGCCAATCGCTTTAGCGCGTTTAGCTACTAAGAACATGCGGCAGACAAGTTTTTTGAAAAAAGTACTTGCGTCTTTTGGACAACTCGCGTAAATTAATAACCCGCAAGCGGACATGGCTCAGTTGGTAGAGCACAACCTTGCCAAGGTTGGGGTCGCGGGTTCGAGCCCCGTTGTCCGCTCCATTGCATTTCCGGACCGTTTAGGCGGTCCTTTTTCGGCGAAGTGGCCAAGTGGTAAGGCAGAGGCCTGCAAAGCCTTTACCCCCGGTTCGAATCCGGGCTTCGCCTCCAGGCAACATCCGGGCGCTCCGGCGCCCGTTTTGTTTTACATATGCGGACATGGCTCAGTTGGTAGAGCACAACCTTGCCAAGGTTGGGGTCGCGGGTTCGAGCCCCGTTGTCCGCTCCAAACGCAACAGCCCGACTACTACGGTAGCCGGGCTTTTTTTGTACCTATCTCCTAGGCTCGAACCCGAGAGGGGGCGAGCGTTTTGGGTCGTGGCTGTGGCGTTGTTTGCCGCGAATGTCCGCTTTGGGCGTATCATCGTGGGCATCTCGCATAACCTCGTTGCAAGGGAGATACGCCCCATGGCTACAGAAAAGTCTTCTTCGCGCTCATGGATGTCCGATGCCGCGATCTATCAGATCTACCCGCGCTCGTTTAAGGATTCGACTGGTTCGGGTCTGGGCGATATCGCGGGCATTACCCAGCAGATGGACTATCTTGAGCGGCTGGGTATCGAGGCCATCTGGCTGAGCCCGTTTTACCCTTCGCCTCTTGTCGATGGCGGCTATGATGTGGCGGACTACTGCGATGTCGACCCACGTCTCGGCTCGCTTGACGACTTCGATGACATGATCGCTGCGGCTCACGCGCGCGGCATCAAGGTCATCGTCGACATCGTGCCCAACCATTCATCCAACCAGCACCCCTGGTTCAAAGCCGCTCTTGCCGCCGGCCCCGGATCGCCCGAACGCGCCCGTTATATCTTCCGCGATGGTCGCGGCGAGCATGGCGAGCTGCCTCCCACCAATTGGAATGCCAACTTTGGCGGCCCCGCATGGACGCGTGTTGCGGACGGTCAGTGGTATCTGCACATGTTTACGCCCGAGCAGCCGGACTTTGACTGGTCATGCCCTGAGGTTCACGCGCTCTTTTGCGACGTCCTGGCGTTTTGGAGCGATCGAGGCGTCGACGGCTTTCGCATTGATGTGGCGCAGGGTCTCGCCAAGGATCTCGACCGCGATGACCTCGACCGGTGGCATCTCGCCGAGGGCGATGACATGGTTGACGACGGCACCCATCCGCTGTGGGACCGCAATGAGGTCCACGAGATCTATCGCGAGTGGCGCCGCGTGTTCGACCGCTATAATCCGCCGCGCAGTGCCGTTGCCGAGGCGTGGGTGCTGCCCGAGCGCCAGTATCTCTACGCGCGTCCCAGCGAGCTTGGCCAGACATTCAACTTTGAGTTTGCCAAGGCCACTTGGACCTATGATGACATGCACACTGCAATCGAGAAGGGCTTGAAGGCAGCCGTCGAATCCGATTCCGCCTCGACCTGGGTACTCTCCAACCACGACGTGCCGCGCGTGGCGACACGCTATGCCCTGCCGCAAATCAAGGCGACGCGCTACCACCAGATTGCGCTCGACTGGCTCTTGCGCGACGGGTCGTCTTATGACGAGGACCGTGAACTCGGCGAGCGCCGCGCGCGGGCGGCCCTTTTGCTTGAGCTGGCGCTTCCGGGCTCGGCATACGTGTATCAGGGTGAGGAGCTCGGCCTTTTTGAGGTGGCTGATATCCCGTGGGCTGCACTCGAAGACCCTACTGCGACCAATACGCACGGACCGAAGCGTGAGAAGGGGCGCGACGGCTGTCGTGTGCCCCTGCCGTGGGTGGCGGCGGACGATCCCGCGCATGGCGGATCGTTTGGGTTTTCGCCGACAGACGCCGATGCGGCGCCCCATCTGCCGCAGCCTGCATGGTTTTCCGATTATGCTGCCGATAGGGAAGAAGTGGACCCGGCATCGATGCTTGCGCTCTATCGTGACGCCCTCTGGCTGCGGCGCAAGCTGCGCGGGTGCGCCAACGATCTTGCGTGGCTCGATCTTGACGGGCGCACCGGTCTTGCGGATGGTGCCGAGGGCGCTGAGGGCGGCGTCATCGCCTATCGCCGCGATAACGGCTGGACGTGTGTGACGAACTTCGGTGCAGCACCCGTGGAGCTGCCGGCGGGCAGGGTCCTGCTCACCTCATCACCGCTTGCAGACGGCAGGCTCACGCAGGACAGCTCTGCCTGGATCATGCTCGGTGAGATGTAGGGGCATCTCGCTGCGGGCCTGCGTTTGTCCGTGCCTTTCGTGACGACTGATGCCCTCGCGGGAGCGTCGCAAAACTTTTTAAAAAAAGTTCTTGCATTTGGGTGGATCATCCCGTATATTAAATCCTCGCAGGCGGACATGGCTCAGTTGGTAGAGCACAACCTTGCCAAGGTTGGGGTCGCGGGTTCGAGCCCCGTTGTCCGCTCCATTTGGGCGTTTAGCTCAGGGGGAGAGCGCTTCCCTGACACGGAAGAGGTCAGAAGTTCAAATCTTCTAACGCCCACCAAATGTTCGCAGCTCAGAGGCTATGTCCTCTGGGCTGTTTTGTTTTACCACCAAGCACGCCGCCAAATAAGCCACCAAATATTGATCCAAGGTCTGTACGCGATGGTCTTCGCATCCCATAGAGGTGCCGACAGATTGCATACGTCCTGGCCGACCGTGACCGCAACATGTTGGTCAAGCATAATCTTTTGGATTCTTTTGGCGTGAGCGGCTTGGTTTTGGTAGGATTTGTCAGCGGCTTGACTAAGGGGGTTTTATAACTGCCATGCAGGTAGCCGTGTTGGTAACGTTTTACCGACTTGCCAAGAACCCCTCATAATTAATGCGTCTGCAAAATGACTAATTGCTTTGACCTGCTGAAACACTATATGTTGTGTTTGACCTAAAAAAAGAATACAGGATATAGATGCCTCTTTGTCGTATGATAGATGGCGGACAGAGAACGAGGACCTTATTCGCCCCATTTGGATGGATCTTCGAGCCCCTTGATTGGCTGCGAGGATTGTCCGCATGAGGGCCTATGGTTTTCGAAAACACAGATTGCGCGACGGCGCCGCAAGACAGGGGCAAGCCCTGCCGGGCATCGTTTGGCTCTGAAGCGCAATACGATTTCGACGCGAAAGAGGCAAGAGGATGAAGATCATCAAGCGCAGCGGCACCGAGGTTGTCTTTGACATCGATAAGATTGTCAATGCCATCCGCGCCGCAAACTTGGAGGTCGAGGAGAGCTCTCGTCTTACCGACCGCCAGGTGGTTTACGCGGCACAAAACGTCGCCGAGGCATGCGAGAACGCGGGCCACACCGTGTCGGTCGAGGAGATTCAGGATCTGGTCGAGGACGAGATTATGCGTCTCGACTGCTACGAGGTCGCTCGCCATTACATCATCTATCGCTATGTTCAGAGCCTGAAGCGCCAGAAGAACACGACCGACGACAAGATTCTGTCGCTGATTGAGTGCAACAACGAAGAGGTCAAGCAGGAGAACTCCAACAAGAACCCGACCGTCAATTCCGTTCAGCGTGACTACATGGCCGGCGAGATCTCCAAGGACCTGACCCAGCGTGTGCTGCTGCCCCAGGAGATTGTGGATGCTCACAATGAGGGTCTGATTCACTTCCATGATTCGGACTACTTTGCCCAGCACATGCATAACTGCGACCTGGTGAACCTGGAGGATATGCTCCAGAACGGTACTGTTATTTCGGGCACGCTGATCGAGAAGCCGCACAGCTTCTCGACTGCCTGCAACATCGCGACGCAGATCATCGCTCAGGTTGCTTCCTCCCAGTACGGTGGCCAGTCGATTTCGCTGACCCATCTTGCCCCGTTCGTCGAGGTGAGCCGTCAAAAGATTCGCGGCGAGGTCGCCCGCGAGCTCGAGGAGCTCGGCGTTTCCGCATCTCCCGAAAAGGTCCGCGAGGTTGTTGAGGACCGCCTGCGTGACGAGATCCGCCGCGGCGTTCAGACGATTCAGTATCAGGTCGTGACCCTTATGACCACGAATGGCCAGGCGCCGTTCGTGACGGTCTTTATGTATCTCAATGAGGCCCGTACGCCCCAGGAGAAGCACGACCTTGCCATGATTGTGGAGGAGACGCTTCGTCAACGCTATGAGGGCGTTAAGAACGAAGCCGGCGTGTGGATCACCCCGGCGTTCCCCAAGCTCATCTACGTGCTCGAGGACGATAACGTTCACGAGAATTCCCCGTACTTCTACCTGACCCAGCTGGCTGCTAAGTGCACCGCCAAGCGCATGGTGCCCGACTACATCTCCGAGAAGAAGATGCGCGAGCTGAAGCTGTCGAAGGGCGAGACCGCCGGCAATGGCGATTGCTACACCTGCATGGGTTGCCGTAGTTTCCTGACGCCCGACCGTTCGGGCAACGGCTTTAACAACGTTGCCAACGCGCTGAACTACGACCCGAACAAGCCCAAGTACTATGGTCGCTTTAACCAGGGCGTCGTGACCATCAACCTGCCCGATGTCGCGCTGAGCTCGCACCAGGATATGGATAAGTTCTGGAAGATCTTCGACGAGCGCCTTGAGCTGTGCCACCGTGCCCTGCTGTGCCGTCATGAGCGCCTGATGGGTACGCTTTCTGACGCCGCACCGATTCTGTGGCAGTACGGCGCCCTCGCTCGTCTGAAGAAGGGCGAGACGATCGACAAGCTGCTCGTGGGCGGTTACTCCACCATTAGTCTGGGTTATGCCGGCCTGTACGAGTGCGTCAAGTACATGACGGGCCACAGCCACACCGAGAAGGAGGGCACGCCGTTTGCCATGGCCGTCATGCAGCGCATGAACGACAAGTGCGCCGAGTGGAAGGCCGAAAGCGATATTGACTTCTCGCTGTACGGTACCCCGCTTGAGTCGACGACCTACAAGTTCGCCAAGTGCCTGCAGCGTCGTTTTGGTATCATCCCGGGCGTGACGGACAAGGGCTACATCACCAACAGCTACCACGTCCACGTGTCCGAGGAGATCGACGCCTTCGATAAGCTTAAGTTTGAGGGCATGTTCCAGCAGCTTTCGCCGGGCGGTGCCATCTCCTACGTCGAGGTTCCCAACATGCAGGACAACCTCAAGGCTGTCATTCGCGTGATGCAGTACATCTACGACAACATCATGTACGCCGAGCTCAACACCAAGAGCGACTACTGCCAGGTGTGCGGCTACGACGGTGAGATCAAGATTGTCGAGGATGACGGCAAGCTGGTGTGGGAGTGCCCTAACTGCGGCAACCGCGATCAGGAGAAGATGAATGTTGCCCGTCGCACGTGCGGCTACATCGGTACCCAGTTCTGGAACCAGGGCCGAACCGAGGAGATCCGCGACCGCGTGCTGCATCTC
Organism: Coriobacteriaceae bacterium; assembly: GCA_025992755.1. GTDB lineage: Bacteria > Actinomycetota > Coriobacteriia > Coriobacteriales > Coriobacteriaceae > Collinsella. The sequence continues at coordinate 1,451,254 of DAJPGF010000001.1, read as the reverse complement.
TAATACCGCTCCGGGGCTGAGCCGGGAGGGCCGCTTGGGCATTTGCTCGCTATTTCGGACAGTCCTGCGCAAGACGAAGGCCACATTAAGTGGCCTTCTTTGCGTGCGGAACTCATATCGAGCAAAAGCCCAAGCGGCCCTCTCGGCTCAGCCAAGTTGACGTAGCTGAGATACGGCATGCGGTCTGCTCACTCCTCGAAGTTCTAAGCGGAAATGAGTTGACTTGCAACAACGCTTTGCTTGCGATGGCGGTTGAGTTGCAACAAGGTTTTTATTGGACCTCGAACCCTATACTCGATGTTCGCTTCGTTCATTGAGTTGCCCTTTGCATGAGGCCGGGACATATCGTCCCGCCCGCAGTTTCGCAGGCCGAAGGCCGAGAATGTTTGAGGACGGGATGATATGTCCCGGCCTCCCGGGAGAGTTACCTATGAATTACGCGAACATTAAGTATTTCGACATTGCTGATGGGGAAGGCGTTCGTACTTCTCTGTTTGTGAGTGGGTGCCGTCGTGGGTGCAAGAACTGCTTTAACTCTGTCGCGTGGGACTTTGCTGCGGGCGAGCCGTTCGATCGTGCCGTCGAGGACAAGATTATCGAGAGTCTCGACCATCCCTTTATCGATGGCCTGACGATTCTGGGCGGCGAGCCTATGGAGCCCGAGAATCAGGCGGGACTTGTTGACTTTATCGAACGCGTGCGTGCGGCCTATCCCGAGGGGTCGGGCAAGACCATTTGGTGCTTTACCGGCGACGTGCTCGAGGAGCTTATGCCGGGTGGCCGTCATCATACCGAGGTGACGGACCGTATCCTGGCCTGCCTCGACATGTTGGTGGACGGCCCGTTTGTTCAGGATCTGTACGATATCTCATTGCGCTTTAGGGGCTCGAGCAATCAGCGCGTGATTGATATGAACGCCACGCGCGCCCGTGCTGTGCGCGAGGGCGTTGTGCTTTGCGACGCTGTGGAGCTTTGGCGGGACGATCCGGTCTATTCGACCCATACTATGTAGCTTGTGGCCGATGCCAAAGGGCGTGGTACCATAGCGCGAACGCAAAATCGGAAAAGTGAGGCCCAGATGGTCGATCAGGAAAAAGTCGAGGCCGCCATTAAGCTGTTGCTTGAGGGCATAGGCGAGGACCCAACTCGTGAGGGCCTGCTGGAGACCCCGGCGCGCGTTGCCCGTATGTATGGTGAGATCGCCGGCGGTATGGACCAGAGTGCCGAGGAACACCTGTCCAAAACCTTTGCCGTCGCTTCGAACGACTTGGTTATTGAGCGCGACATTACGTTTTACTCGCTGTGCGAGCACCATCTGCTGCCGTTTTACGGCAAGGCCGCCATTGGTTATATCCCTAACGGTCGGGTGGCCGGGCTTTCCAAGCTCGCCCGCACGGTTGAGGTCTACGCCCGTCGTCTGCAGCTGCAGGAGCAGTTGTGTGCACAGGTTGCCGATGCCCTCATGGAATATCTTGCTCCCCAAGGGGCGATTGTGCTGATGGAAGCCGAGCACATGTGCATGACGATGCGCGGCGTGCAAAAGCCCGGCACCAAGACCGTGACGCTCGCTCGCCGCGGCGTCTTTGAGACTGATCCCGCGCTCGAGGAGCGGTTCTTTAGGATGCTGGGCCGTTAGCATGAGGGTCGTCAACGACTTTACATCGAAGACCGATGAGGGGACGTCGCGTCGCGGCTTTATGGCTTCGGGCCTGACTCCCTTTGGTGCCATGCCTCGCATTGATTACATTTGTGCCAACGGGCTGTTCCGTCGGCACCTGGGCAACATTGCACAGTTGGAATCGGGGCGCATCTTCTGCCGCCACGGTATTGATCATCTTCTCGATGTCGCTCGCATTATGTGGATCAAGAATCTTGAGGAACAGCTCAAATTTGACCGCGAGGTCATCTACGCCACGGCACTTCTTCACGATATCGGCAAAGATGAACAGTATGAATCGGGTATATCCCATGATGTTGCAAGCGAACGCGTCGCTGATGCGATTCTCGGCGGCATGCCCGATGATGTGGCGTTTGAGCCGGCCGATGCCGCAGCCATTAAGACGGCCATTCTGGGCCATCGAAAGCTGCGCGTGAACAGCCAACCGCTTGAGCGTCTGCTCTATGCAGCCGACAAAGCGTCGCGCGCCTGCTTTGCATGCCCCGCGCGCAATGCTTGCAACTGGAGCGATGATAAAAAGAACCTGTCGATTCGCGTCTAGTTAGTTTACGCGGTCGGGGTTCTAAACGAAGGAGACGATCGCGATGAGCAACAAGAAACTGCCCGAGAATGCAACCAAGACTGAAGGCGCCGAGCTCGCCCGCCGTGGAAGGGGCGAAATATCCACCGCAACGGCGGTGCCCCACGTGAGTTATGACGATCTGCGCCATGCTGACCGCATTACTATCGACGGTCTCGAGGTTTTTGCCAACCACGGCGTGTATCCCGAAGAGAATGCGCTGGGCCAGAAGTTCATCGTGTCCTTGGTGCTCTATGCCGACCTGCGTGCAGCGGGGGAGCACGATAACCTGGACGCTTCGATTGACTACGGCTCGGTGTGCCACGATGTCGATGGCTATCTGCGCGAGCATACGTTTAAACTCATCGAGGCGGCAGCCGAGGGTGTGGCCCAGATGCTGCTGCGTCGTTACCCCTTGCTGCTTGGCGTGCGTGTTAAGCTCGATAAGCCTTGGGCTCCCGTCGGTCTTCCCCTGGCAAGCTGCGGCGTCGAGATCGAGCGCGTGCGCTAACCGGTTCTAATACGTCTCTATGGGCGGCTGCTTGAGCCGCTGCGATAGAGCTCTATTGTTGGGACAGTACGTGTCGAGCAGGGCGTGAAACCGCTGATTGTGGCTTGGCTCGAGCAGGTGGACGAGCTCGTGGGCGACAACCATGCCGAGACACTCGATGGGATAGGCGGCAAGTTCGCGTGCGATGCGAACGGCACCGGATTTGGGCGTGCATGAGCCCCAACGCGTTTTCATGCTACGTACGGAAACGCGGGAAACGGCGACACCCATTGCGATTTCGTACGCGCGTACCATATCGCGCAGCGCCGTGGTGACCTCGGATGCATAGAGTTGGTCGATGCGGGTCTGGAGCTCATCGGACGTCAGGCCGTCGAGGGTTGCGCGCCGCTTGGCCTGTGGGCGTTCGTTCGATTTGTCGGCACCTATAAAACTTGCGAAGGTGGCCTGCTTGGGCCGCGGTGCGGGTGACTTAAAGTTGTGATCGAGCGCATCTTGTACCGTGATGGGCTTGCCCCAAAGTGCAATGATGGACGAGGGGCTGAGCGGCTCTCGCGCCGTCGCCTGACGTTGCTCGCGCTGGGCAAGCCGGCTGATAATCCAGGCGCTGTTGCGCTTCACAAACGCTTCGATACGCTCGCGGCTGGCGCCGAGCGGTGCGCTGGCGTGGACCTCACCGCTCGATGTGACGCGTAGGTTGAAGTTCTTGACGCGCTTTTTGGTAACGACGACGGGGATGGATGTGCCATCCGGTCGGGATACGGTAATCGTAAATTGCTGCGTCAAAAGCGGTCCTTCAGATTGGGGACGGGCCGGCATGTCGACCGTTCGGCATGCCGGCCCGCTCAAGGGATGTGAAATTAATAACGCTCAAAGAAGGCAAGCGCGTTGTCGCTGCAGAGCTTCTGCATCACGGTCTTGCCAAAGTGCTTGGAAAGCATGTTCTGGAACTCGGGCATCTTGCTGGCATCGGAGAGGAAAGCGGGCACCGTGGCGCCGTCCCAGTCGCCGCCGAGCGCGATGGCGTCCTCGCCACCCAGGTCGAGCCAGTGCTCGATATGTGCCGCCAGCTGGTCGAAGGTGACGTCTGCGGCGGTCTTGTCGGTTGCGTCGTTGGAAAGGAACTCGCTGCAGTAGTTGAGGCCGACGATACCGCCCATGTCGCGAATGGTGCGGAACTGGTCGTCGGTGAGGTTGCGCTTGACGCCGCAGACGGTGCGGGAGTTGGAGTGGCTGGCGACGAAGGGACGCGTGGCGTGGGCGACAACCTCGTCAAAGCACTCATCGTTGAGGTGGGAGACGTCGAGTACCATGCCGGCGTGCTCCATCTGCGCAAGCGCCTCGATGCCGGCGGCGGTGAGGCCGGCGTGGGTATCGTGTCCGCTCGCGAGCGGTCCCTGCGCGTTCCAGCTGAGTGACGACATAAGCACGCCCAAGCTCTTGAGTACCTCGATCAGCGCGGGGTCCTCGGCAAAGAACGTGGCGTTTTCGATGGTGTGGATGCAAGCGACCTTACCGTCCTTGAGCGCGGGGCGAATGTCAGCGGCGCTGCGCACGTTGACCATGCGGTCGTGGTTGAGCATGGCCTGGCCGCTCATGTGCGCCATGATCTGCGCCTGGAAGCGCGCGGCGTGGGCGGTGGGAATCTCGTCGGGGACAAACGTGGCGAAGCACTGTGCCCACGGCGTGTTGCCGATCTTTGCGAGCGAGATGGCGCAGGCGTTGCCCTCGATGAGGTCGAAGTCTTGCGGATGCGTTTCGTCGCCGGGGAAATAACCGTCGGTGCCGGCGGTAAAGCGCAGGTCGAGATCGAGCGTGGCCCAGCCGATGCGGTCAGCGGTGTCGCAGTGTAGGTCAAATACGGGATATGCCATGGTTCCTCCGGTTGCAGCGTTTCTTTGCAAACTGTCATTGAATTGTATGACTAGGGTATAGTTAGCGCCATATGTTCATGGCGGCCCGCGTTGTGCGCCGCCCTTATTACGGAGGTTACCATGTCCAACCAGGGCAAGAAGGTCAAGACCCATTATCGCGGCACGCTCGATGACGGCACGCAGTTCGATAGCTCCTACGATCGCGGCGAGCCGCTGGAGTTCACCTGCGGCGCCGGTCAGATGATCAAGGGCTTCGACGCCGCTGTTGTCGACATGCAGGTGGGCGAGAAGAAGACCGTGCACATTCCTGCTGCCGATGCCTACGGCGAGCACAATCCCGAGATGGTTCTGACCTTCCCGGCCGAGCAGGTTCCCAACATCGAGCAGATCGAGAAGGGCATGAAGCTCTTCCTGTCCACGCCGAGCGGCATGCCTGTCCCCGCCGTCGTCATTGACGTGACGCCCGAGGCCGTGACGCTCGACGCCAACCACGAGCTTGCCGGCAAGGACCTCAACTTTGATATCGAGCTCGTCGAGGTCGAGGACTAGGCTATGCCAGCGAATCTGGTTTCGACAGCGTGCCTCGGAAATCTCAACGACCCGTCCTATGAGCTTTTGCTTCGCCGGGAGCTGGGCGGTGTCTTTGAGGTCGATGAGCTACTGCTCGATTGGGACCAGGCTGATGTATGCGCGTTTGTGGGCGTGACGGAGCTGGGGCGCACGGTCGATGCTCGGCTGGATGTTACCGACGGTGGTCGTCTTGCCGACGGCGACGTGCTCGCCATTGACCGTTCGGGCGTGGTGCCCGTGGCGGTTGTCGTGCGCCTGCGCAGCGCCGAGGTTTATTTGGTCGAAGTCGACCGCATGGATCCGATTGCGCTCGCGCATGCGTGCTGGGAGATCGGCAACATGCATGCGCCGCTCTTCCGAGGCGACTCGGACGAGCATGCCGTGCGCATGTATACGCCGGTGCAGCCTGTTTTGGGCCGCATGCTCCGGGGTGTCGAGGGTGTTCGGCTCTCGGTGGTCACACGCGAGCTCGATGCCAGCCGACGCTTTGCATCGAGCGCGGCGGAGGTCGTTGTGAGCATGGCTCCCGACTTTACCATCGTAAAAAAGACGCGCGGCTAAGCGCGCGTATGCGCAAGACGGGCTTTGAGGGCGACCAATCAAGGTCCGTCTTGCTGTTGATAGGAGGCTTTGGGGAAGCGTATGGGTCTTGAGGGAATCAAGCTGATTGCATGCGATTTGGATGGCACGTTGCTGCATCCGGGGGAGCGCGAGCCGCGTCCTGAGGCCTTTGAGCTTATCGATGAGCTGCATCGTCGCGGTATCGTGTTTATGCCGGCGAGTGGCCGTCAATATGCGAGTTTGCGCCACCTATTTGCCCCGGTGGCCGATGAGCTCGCCTATGTATGCGAAAACGGAGCCCTGGTGATGAGCGAGGGGCGCGCCGTTGTCAAGCGTTCCATGGAGCGTGGCCTTGCTATGGATATCGCGAATGCCGTGGTTGCGTATCCCCATGCCGACGTGACCCTTTCGTGTGAGGGGCACCTCTACACCATGATCGGCAACGATGCGTTCGTCGACCATTTGCGCTATGAGGTCCACTGCGATGTGGCGGTGGTTGACCGTCCCGAGGACATCGACGAGGACGTCATTAAGATTGCCTTCCAGACGCCCGAGGTGGATCAGCCGGCGGCGCTGGAGCATTTTGAGCGCCTCTTTAGCGACCGTGTCGACGTGATGACGTCGGGAACCGAATGGACGGACTTTATCGGTTTCGGTTCGGGCAAGGGCTCCGCACTTGCCGATTACGGTCGTGCCCTGGGGATTTCGCCCGATGAGATGATGGCGTTTGGCGACAATGAGAACGATCGCGACATGCTCAACGTCGTGGGCCATCCCTATCTGATGGAGAGCTGCAACCCTTCTATGCGTGGCATTAACGACCGCGTCCGCTACGTGCGCACGGTCGAAGAAGAGCTGCGTCGTCTACTTGCTGAGTAGACATTTGGGACATGTCTAGAAATCTACTTTTTGCTGCAAAGTGCGGAAAGGTGGATTTTAAGGCATGTTCCAAACATCTACCGGCAGTCGGGGCAGAGACCCTCGAAGATGGTGTAGTGCGACGTGACGTGCCAGCCGATTTGCTCGGACGCTTTGACGTCGAGCTGGGCATCGAAGGGGAGCGGTACGTCGATGACGCGGCTGCACGAGGTGCAGATGATATGTGCGTGCGGCTCGATGGTGCGATCGAAGCGACTCCCGCCCGGCGTCTTGATCGAGAGGATTTCTCCGGCATCTGCCAAGAGATTGAGGTTGCGGTAGACCGTGCCGCGGCTGATTTTGTCATCCTGCGCGCGCACGACGTTGTAGATTTCGTCGGCGGTGGGATGGTTATAGCTTTGGCGCACGGCGTCAAGAACCAGCTTCCGCTGCCTGGTATTCCTTCTTTGCACCGCCATGCGCCTCGCCTCTTTTCTATTAACGGTCGTAGGTAAATGATACCGTATTTAACACACAATACTAATAATGAGGAGTGAAACCGTCTTCATTGGCAAGTGGGGCTCGGACCTGGGCATCTACGAGGCGAAAACGCGTTCCCATGCGCTCGTAGGAGGCATGAAGTGCCTCGAGATGAGATAGGATGTCTGCCGGAGCTCCCTGTATCTCCATCTCGACTGAGCCGTCTTCCATGTTACGCACCCAGCCGGTGAGTGCGCGTGCCTGCGCGAGGTTGGTGTTGGTAAAGCGAAAACCAACGCCTTGGACTTGCCCCGCCCAGCGCAGGAAATAGCGCAGGGGAGTGTCTTGAGTGGCCTCGTCGCTTGCGAGCACGGTAAGCCTGCGGCGCAGCTCGAGCTCGACGTTTGACGGTTTTTGAGGCTCTCGACTGCCGCCGGTGACGCTGGAGAAGAACGTATCGAAGAGGCCCATCGCTATGCCTGCTTGCCTGCGTCGGCCGGGAAGGTTATGCCGGCCTGCTGGCGCACGGCATCCATGATGCGTAGTGAGACGAGCGTGACATCGCGGTAGTGGCCAAGCTCGTGGCGTCCCGCCGGGGTCTCCCAAATCTCTTCCTTGACGTTATCGATGCCGCCGATGGCGGTGATAAAGTCTGTGAGTTCGTATTCCATGGTGTTGCTCGATTTGGGCAGGTCGAGCACGCGGCCGTTGTCGCTCTGTTCGCGCGGTGCCTCGGTCGCCGAGCCGCGTACGACGTCGCCGCGATAGTCGATGCGGACGTTGCGGGGCGTGGACAGATGGTCGATCTGGATAGTGCCACGCTCGCCTTCGATCTGCGAGGGCAGCAGGTCATTCGTAATTTTGGAGTGCGCGAGCTCGACGGAGATGCGGCCACCGCCGTAACTGGCGAGGATGGAACCGCAGCCGTCGATGGGGCCGTGCGTGAGCTGTCGCGTGGTGGGGTCGAGCAGAGTAGCCATGCTCGTAAGGCCGGAGGGCATGCCGAAAATCTCGACCATGGGCTCGACGGTGTAGACGCCAATGTCCATGAGGGAACCCGATGCCATATTGCAGTCGAAGATATTGGTGGAGCGTCCCGCGAGAATCTCGTTGTAGCGCGAGGAATACTTGCCAAAGCGCAATGAGGCACGACGAATGGGCGCAATCTCGCCCAGGGCGTCCTCGATGGCGTGGAAAGCGGGGTCATGGAGCGGGCGCATGGCCTCGAGGGCCACGACACCTGCTGCCTCGGCAGCGCGGAAGACTTCCAGCGCCTGCGCCTCGGTGGCGCAGAAGGGCTTCTCGACGATGACGTGCTTGCCACCGGCGATGCAGGCAAGGGCCTGCTCGTAGTGAAGTGCGTTGGGGCTGCCAATATAGACGGCGTCGACGTCGGCAGCGGACGCAAGCTCGTCAAGTGCGGTGAAGTTACGCTCGCCGCCGTGCTTAGCGGTGAAGGCGGTGCCGCGATCTGCGTCGCGCGAGAGCGTGCCCACAAACGCGGCTTGGTCGTTGGCGTTGACGACCTGGATAAAGTCGTCGGTGATCATGGATGTGCCGATGGTCGCGATGCGCAGCATACGTCCCCCTTGCGTTGTTTGGTCTACAGGATGAGTGTAGCGCGTGGGGATATAAAGCTGCGCGAAAATGCTATTACAGGTCGTTCTCGTTAAAGCCGGTGTCGATATCGAGGTTGGCTCCGTCGGCCGCGGTGGTGGCGAGCTCGTCGCAGCGCTCATTGAGCTCATGGCCGGCGTGACCCTTAACCCAGATGAACTCCACTTTGTGCTTGCTCTTTGCGGTGAGCAGACGCTCCCACAGATCGCGGTTCTTGACAGGCTGCTTGTTGGCGGTCTTCCAGCCGCGTTTTTTCCATCCGTCAATCCAGTGCTTGTTGAAGGCGTTGACGACGTACTGCGAATCGGAATGGACTTCGACGTCGCAGGGGCGGTTGAGCGCCTCGAGTGCCACGATGACCGCCATGAGCTCCATGCGGTTGTTGGTGGTCTTGGCGTAGCCGCGCGAAAGCTCGGAGGTGAAGGTCTTGCCGGCGGGGTTGGTGTATTTGAGCACGGCGCCGTAGCCGCCGCGTCCCGGATTTGATCGGGCCGAGCCGTCGGTATAGATGATGACCTTCACATGGTTCCTTTCGTTGGGTACGTTTCGTGTGAGTGACCATTGTAGCGCCATGCCCGCCGGGGGCTAGCAATCTACGATTTCTACCCCGTCTTCCGACAGTTGGTTGGCATGGATGATGCGGTTGAGCTCGTCGAGGTATTGCTGCAAGAGGGGAGAGGGCTTGCGGTCGTCATGCATGATGTAGCCCACATGCATCGTCGGGGCGTCTGCCAAGGGGATCGAGGCCATGCCCCACTGCATTTCGCTGGAGAGTACGCCGGTCGACAGCGCATAGCCGTTCGAGGTGATAAGCAGGTTGGTGAGCGTCCCGCGGTCGGATACGCGGATATTGCGGTTGCAGGGAATATAGCTAAACGGCTCCTCGGCGTAATAGAAGGAGTTCGAGGTGCCTTGCTCAAAGCTGTAGCGCGTATAGGGCGTAAGGTCGGCAAGGGACAGCTGCGAGCGACGGGCGAGCGGGTGGCGTTCGCTCACGAACACGTGGACCTTCGCGTCAAAGAGGGGATGGAAGCTCGCTCGGGCATCGGTAAAGGCCTTCTGCAAGACACGGGTATTAAAGTCGTCCAGATAGAGGATGCCGATGTCGCTGCGAAACGCGCGCACGTCGTCGATGATCTGCGCTGTGGTGGTCTCGCGCATGATGAACTCGAACTTGCTATCGCGGCAGCGCTCGACCACGTTGACAAAGGCCTCGACCGAAAAGGCGTAGTGCTGGGCGGAAATGGCGAGGCGGGCTTGCGGGGTGCCGCCGTCCTCGTAGCGGGCCTCGAGCATGTCGGCCTGCTCTACGACCTGGCGTGCATAACCCAAAAGCTCGGTGCCGTCGTTGGTGAGTGCAACACCGCGGCTGGAGCGCGTAAAGATTTCGATATGAAGTTCCTGCTCCAGGCTTTTGACGGCATTGGAGATATTGGACTGCGCCGTATAGAGGCGCTGGGCTGCGGCGTTGATCGAACCGGACTCTGCCACGGCGATCAAAAAGCGAAGCTGCTGGAGGGTCATCGGCGCCCGTCCTTTCGAGTGTTATCTATAAAACCGATAACAAGTTAGCGCTTTTAAGTGATTGACCGAGGGAAACAATGCTCGTACTATTCAAAACACACAAAGGCGGTAGGTAATTAAGCCGACCACGGAACCGGGATGCGAAAGGAGGCCCGCATATGAACTGCTTACCAAGACGAATGCCGGGCTCCTGTTTGCGCCCGTCGGCGTGATCAGGAGACAGCCACTTACTTCTCTTACTCTTATTACTTATATTCGATCAAGGAGATCATCATGAGCCAGTTCATCAACAACCCCGAGCACACCTTTGGTTTCGACACCCTGCAGCTTCACGTTGGCCAGGAGAGCGCCGATCCTGCATCCGACTCCCGTGCCGTGCCTATCTACCAGACCACGAGCTATGTGTTCCGCAACTCCCAGCACGCCGCCGACCGTTTTGGTCTTGCCGACGCCGGTAACATCTACGGCCGTCTGACCAACTCCACCCAGGGCGTCTTTGAGGACCGTATCGCCGCCCTCGAGGGTGGCGTGGCAGGTCTTGCCGTCGCCTCCGGCGCTGCTGCCATCACCTATACCCTGCAGGCTCTTGCCCAGGCCGGTGACCACGTGGTGGCTCAGAAGACCATCTACGGTGGTTCCTACAACCTGCTGGAGCATACGCTCTCCCAGTTTGGCGTCGAGACCACGTTTGTCGATGCCCATAACCTGGAAGAGGTCGAGGGTGCCATCAAGGACAACACCACGGTCATCTATCTCGAGACGCTCGGCAACCCCAACTCCGACATCCCCAACATCGACGCCATCTCCGAGATCGCCAAGAAGCACGGTCTGCCGGTTGTCGTCGACAACACCTTCGGCACCCCGTATCTGTTCCGTCCGTTGGAGCATGGTGCCAACATCGTCGTCCACTCTGCAACCAAGTTCATCGGCGGCCACGGCACCTCGCTGGGCGGTGTGATCGTCGACGGCGGTAACTTCGACTGGAAGGCGAGCGGAAAGTACGCCCAGATTGCTGAGCCCAACCCCTCCTACCACGGTGTTTCGTTTGCCGAGGCTGCCGGTCCCGCTGCCTTCGCAACCTATGTCCGCGCTATCCTGCTGCGTGACGAGGGCGCCTGCATCAGCCCGTTCAACGCCTGGGTCCTGCTCCAGGGCACCGAGACTCTGTCGCTGCGCGTTGACCGTCATGTCGAGAACACCAAGAAGGTCGTTGAGTTCCTGACCGGTGACAGCCACGTCGCCAAGGTGAACCACCCGAGCCTGCCTGAGCACCCCGATCACGAGCTCTATCAGAAGTACTTCCCCCGTGGCGGTGCCTCGATCTTTACCTTTGAGATTAAGGGTGGCCAGGAGGCAGCTTGGAAGTTCATCGATCATCTGCAGGTGTTCTCGCTGCTCGCCAACGTGGCCGACGTCAAGTCACTCGTCGTACACCCGGCTACCACCACGCACTCCCAGCTCTCTGCCGAGGAGCTCGCCGAGCAGAACATCACGCCCTCCACGATCCGTCTTTCCATCGGTACCGAGAACGCCGAGGATATCATTTGGGATCTGAAGCAGGCCTTTGCCGCACTGGACGAGTAAGGCGACTTGTGCAAGGACCCCTTGCGACTCGATAGGTATAACCGCATAAAATGCCTGCTCAAGGCGCCTGTGCGAACAATGGTTGCACAGGCGCCTTTTTTGCATAGAGAGGGCGCAAAAACAGGGTTTTTGACATGCTTTATGCAATCGAGATGTGGAAAACTCCTGTTGAGAGGATGTGAGTTTTACGCAAATGACGTGCACCTTTTGAGAAAAACCGCAGGTCGCGATTTGCTCGGGGTACTATGCAGCGCGATCGAATCACACGCAGCTCAAATGCAGCAAAAACGCACTACGGAGGTTTCCAGCTACATGAGGATCGATTCACGAAAACCGAAAGCCGCCGCCCTTTCCGCCGCTCTGACCGTGGCACTTTTGGCGGGCGCCGGCGCAACCGATGCCCACGCGGCAACACTGTCCGACACGGTCGGATCCACGCCGTCCGAGGCGACGCTGATGCAGCCCGTCGACTATCGCGGCGACGGCTTTGGCTCCATGCAGGAGTGGAATGCCTCTATGGGGGCCAAGCGCGATTCCCTAGAGGTCCGCGCGCAGATCATCATGAACATGTACGGTGACTATGCCACCGATGACGAGCGCGCTGTACTGCAGGGTTGTATCGACGGTGCGGGCGGTCTTTTGACGATGGAGGAGGTCGACGCGAAGTCGGCCGAGCTCGACGAGCTTCGCTCCACGCTTGAGGATGCCAAGCGCGAGGCGCTCGAGGCTGCCGCAGCCGAAGCTGAAGCCGCTGAGGCCGTTCAGGCTTCGTATTACAACGCCGGCTCCGGCTCGTCTTACGCGTCTGCTGCGTATTACGCGAACGGCTCGGGCCTGACGCGCTCGAGCGGCGTCAATAACTACAACGGCCGCCGCGAGACTTATTACAGCAGCAACGTGTTGTATCACCACCGCACGGGTGAATGGACGCAGGATTCCGAGGGCTTTTGGCGCGATTCCGATGGTTACTATGTCGTGGCCGCGGGCGATAAGGCTCAGGGCTCCACGTTTACCGGTTCCAAGGGCGAGTGCAAGGTCTATGACTCCGGCTGCGCAGCCGGAACCACCGACTACTATACCGGTTGGTAATCCGCCGTAAGCCAATAGGACATGACGGACGGGCGTCTTTACCGAGCCTTTGGGCAACGTAAGGGCGCCCGTTTTTTGTGCATGCTTGAGCTAACAGAGCGCTTACCGTGGCAGTACGCCGCGCATATGGGCGCGGGGCACACTAGTTCATGAGAAATAAGGTCTTTCTCGTGGAGGAAGTGGTCTTGTGAATGCTCGAGATATTGCCGTTGCCGCCGTCGCATTGGTGCTTGGCTGCCTTGGTCCTACGGCCGCGCTCATTGCGGGCATGCAGGGGTCATGCGGGGCTGCTCCAATCATGGTTGGCGCGCTGATCGCAGCCGCACTGCTGGGAAGCGCGGGCGTGGTTCTTTGCCGCGATGACGAGGACGAGGTGCCGGAGCCGCAACGCTAACTGTTGTGAGATTGGCTGCCGGTCATAGACGAAGATAAAAGCCGCCGCAGGGGAAAGGTTCCCTTGCGGCGGCTTTGCTGTTAAGGCTGTTGAATGCGGCGCGTTGACACTACCAGCTTTTCTCGATATCGCGGATGCGCTGATAGAGCCACTCGTTTTGCGGCGCCTGGATATCGTGTTTGGCTGCGAGGCGGCAGATGGTGCCCGCGAACTCATCAACCTCGGTTTTGCGCCTTGCGATGCGGTCTTGAGCCATCGAGGGCATACCGGCGGGGTCGATTCCCTCGATGAGATGCACCATCTGCGTCAGGTCTGCCTCGGTCAGCTCAATGCCCTCGGCGTTGGCGACCGCAAGCGTTTCGCGCATGGCGGAAACAAAGCAGCGACGCTGCTCGGAGCCCGGCTCCGTGGCGCTTCCATAGGTCCCGCCGTAGGCCATACAGGTTTGGTTGATGCCATCGTTGAGCATGAGTTTGGCCCACATGCGGTGCGCAATGTCGCTCTCGACGGTATGGGCGATGCCGCAGCGCGTGTAGAGCTCGTCGATTGCGGTGATGGTTGTGGGGTCCGCGCCGGCCGCCGCGCCAAAGCGGATTTCGCCCGCATTGGTAAAGGTGAGCGCGCCGTCGAGGAATACGGCGTCCATGCCCTGGCAGATACCCAGGACGGTGTGCTTCCAGCCAAAGCGCTCGGCAATTTTTTGCTCGCTTGTAATGCCGTTGCACAGCGAGGCGATGAGCGTATTGGGCCCCACGACGCGCTCCATAGTCTTGAGTGCTTGGTCGAGACCGGTGGTCTTGACCGTCAGAATGACCAGATCGGCGGGCGTTGCCTCGCTGGCACGTACGGACGTGAGATCGCAGGGCTTGCCGTTGACGGTGGGCGCGTCGTTCGCATGACGCTCAAAACGGGCGTCATCCATGACGTATTTGACGGCGTCGTTGCCGAGCGCCCGGGCGATCATGCTGCCGTAGAGCAGGCCGACGCCGCCCTTGCCGATAAAGGCGACCTTGTTGATCTGCATGTGAATCATCTCCCCATATAAAAGGCGCCCACGTAAGGGGCGCCTGATGGATTGTATGCTGCCAGGGTGATTGGTGGGTGTGCGGAACGGCTGTTATAAAAAAGAAACGTTTGCCTGGACGCTACGCTGCGGGGCAGACCGCAAAAACGCGCGCGGGGTATCCGACGCCATCGCGGACCTTGGGGAAGGTGCAGAAGATGACAGCGCCTGTGGCGGGAAGCTCGTCCAGATGGTCCATGACCTCGATCTGGTAACGGTCGACCGAGAGGATGTATTGTTCGCCGGGGTAGGGGTAGGCATCCTCGCGTGTGGTCACGCTCGCCTCCTTTCATCGGGCTTTTTGCTGATGTTAAAGCGGTGTCGTGACGGCTCGATTTCTGCTACGTTACGATACGTTCTCGATTGCGATTCCAATGTGTTTCGATGGCGTGGCCGTTGTGTTTCGCCTTGCCGAGGCGCTGATGGCGAAGGGAGGGGCAGTGCAATATCGTGTTGACCCCAAAAGTGGTAACCGAATATCCGCTCTGGGTCTGGGCTGCATGAGGTTCCCCGGTGCGCCGGGACACCCCGATGCGAAGACGGCCGATACCATCATCTCCCGTGCGGTGGAGCAGGGGATTAATTATCTGGATACCGCGTATCTTTATCCCGGCAACGAGGTGTGCGTGGGTGCCTCACTTGAGCGTTTGGGGCTGCGTAACCGGGTGTTGCTGGCGACTAAGTTGCCGCACGCTTCGTGCAAGTGCGCGGAGGATTTCGACCGGTTCTTCGACGAGCAACTGCACCGTTTGCGGACTGACCATATCGACTACTACCTCATGCACAACATCACCTCGCCCGCGCAGTGGGAGCGTGTGGTAGCGTTGGGTATCGAGGACTGGATTGCGCACCAAAAGGCTGCGGGGCGTATTCGCCAGATAGGTTTTTCGTACCACGGCAGTGCGGCGGACTTCCTCACGATGCTTGACGCGTATGACTGGGACTTTTGCCAGATCCAGTACAACTACGCTGGAGAGCGATACCAAGCGGGAACGGCGGGACTCATGGCAGCCGCCGAGCGCGGGCTCGCGGTGTTTGTGATGGAACCGCTTTTGGGTGGACGCCTGGCGGGCAAACTGCCTCCGCGGGCCCGCGCCGTGCTCGATGACGTACGCGATCCGTACCTGAAGACGCCGGCTGCTTGGGGCCTTTCGTGGGTGTGGAACCATCCTCAAGTCACGATGCTGCTTTCGGGTATGACCGATACCGCGCAGGTGGACGAGAACGCGGCATTGGCGGATCGTGCGCTGCCGGATTCGATGACGACAGAGCAGCTCGATACCATCGCACGTGTGCTGGGAGAGTTTGAGAAATCGAATCGCGTGCCCTGTACGGGGTGCGGCTACTGCATGCCGTGCCCCAAGGGCATCAATATTCCCGGTTGCTTTGGCGCCTACAATGCGAGCTACGCGCATAGTTGGTTTACGGGGCTGTCTCAATACTTTACGGCGAGCGCGGTGCGGACGAACGAGCCCAAGCTGGTGAGCAATTGCGTCAAGTGCGGCAAATGCGCACGTCACTGCCCGCAGCACATCGATATTCCCGAGCGTCTCGACGATGTGCGCCGACGTTTCCAGCCTGGCCCCGTAACGGCCGCGCTTAAAGCCTTTTGCAAGACGTGCTCCTGATGCCCCTTTTATAACTTGCGGTGGAATAGTTCCTGTTTGCGGCAGAATAGGGGCCAAACAGGAACTATTTCACCGCAACTGAAGGGGGCTGTCGTGGGCCATCGGGATTCATGTGATGATTTACGTGAGGTTCGTTGGGGCGTTTTGGGCGCCGGACACATTTCGCATCGATTTGCATCGTCGCTCAAGGAGGTGGACGGGGCACGGCTTGTGGCTGCCGCCGGTCGCACTCCTTCGCATGTTGAGGAGTTTTGCAGGGCGTTTTCGATTGATGCCGCGCACAGTTATGCCACGGCTGACGATAGCGGTGATGCGGCTTATGATGCGCTGATTGCCGACCCCGATGTCGACGCAATCTACTTGGCTCTTCCACATGGCATGCATGCGCATTGGGTCTGTCGGGCACTGCGCGCGGGAAAGGCCGTACTGTGCGAAAAGCCGGCCGTTTTGAATGAAGAAGAGGCCCATGCGATCACCTCAGTTTCCCGTGAGTGCGGCGTGCCATTTATGGAGGCGATGAAAAATCGGTTTTGTCCGATGCATACTCGCGTGAAGGACTTGCTTGCGTCGGGCGAGCTCGGCCGTATCATTTCGATCGAAAGCGTGCAAAAACTCGATTATGGTGAGCCCCCTTCGAGTTATCTGCTCGATCCGTTGCAGGGTGGCTGTCTATATGACATGGGCTGCTATGCGGTCGGGTGGTTTGAGGATTTGCTTGCAGGTGCGTGCGATGTTTCGTCTCGTGAAGTTCGCTGGCGTGATGTATCGGGCGGCCGCGTGGATTGGGCCGATGAGATCCATATGAGCGTCGGCGGCATATCCATTCATATGGTGTGCGATGGCAAGGCAGCATATGAAAGCCGCTTAACGATTGCCTGCGAGCGGGGCTCGTTGGAAATCGAGCGCCTCCATCGCCCCGAGCTCGCCCATGTGAAGTACTCCGACGGACGAATGCTCGAAATAAATGCCCCGTTTGAGGTCGATGATTTCTACGGCGAAATCCAGCATGCGACCCGGCTCATCCGGGCGGGGAAACTCGAGAGTCCCGTCATGCCCCTTGCCGCCACACAGCGCTGCGCGCGCATTATCGATGCAATCCGTCTAGCCCTCTAGGCTTGGCGCTGACGCGTAGGGGATCATGACGCTGGCGCCCGTAGCCGTAGTGCTTGGCGGCCCGCATCTCTGATGCCCCTTTTATAAGTTGCGGTGGAATAGTTCCTGTTTGCGGCAGAATAGGGGCCAAACAGGAACTATTTCACCGCAACTGATGAGGGGGAGCTGGAGATGCTGACGATTGGGTGTCATCTTTCGACGACGAAGGGCTATCGGGCGATGGGGGAGACGGCGCTATCCATTGGCGCCAATACCTTTGCATTCTTTACGCGCAACCCGCGCGGCGGCAAGGCGAAAGACCTTGACATGGATGATGTGGCGGCCCTGCGCGAGCTTATGGAGCAAAACGACTTCGGCCCACTCGTGGCGCATGCCCCCTATACCTACAACCCCTGTTCTGCCAAAGAGCGGGCGCGTGAGTTTGCCTTGGAGGCAATGGCCGAGGACTTGCAGCGTCTGGAAGCACTGCCCGGCAACTACTACAACTTTCACCCCGGCGCACATGTGGGGCAGGGCTCCGACGCCGGCATTCAGATGATCGTCGACACCCTGTGCCAGGTGATGTTTGAGGGCCAGCAGACGACGGTGCTGCTCGAGACCATGGCCGGCAAGGGCACCGAGGTGGGCCGTAGCTTTGAAGAGCTGGCGCGCATTATCGAGGGTGTTGCTGCCAGACGTCCAGAGCTATCGGACAAGCTGGGCGTGTGTCTGGACACCTGCCATGTGAGCGATGCTGGCTACGACATCATCCATGATCTGGACGGCGTACTCGACGAGTTCGATCGTGTGGTGGGTATCGAGCGCCTGCGCGCCGTGCACATCAATGACTCCAAGAATCCCTGCGGCGCCCATAAGGATCGCCACGAATGCATCGGTAAGGGCTATCTGGGTAGTGAAGAGTTTGGCGGCGGTATGCAGGTTATGCAGAATATTGTATCGAATAGCCGCTTGTGTGAACTTCCATTTATTTTGGAGACGCCTAACGAACTTGCAGGTTATGCAGCGGAAATTACGCTATTAAGGTCGTTACAGCAGTAACGACTGTCACAAAGTAGAGTGTTCCATTCACGTTATGGCTTTGTTTCAATCAGTTTTCTAATTGCAGATTCGCACTTACGGGTGCATAATATCCAACAGTTTTTGCAGACCTCTGAATCAAACGGGGTCATTGGAAGGAGACTGATTATGAAGCTGAAGAAGCTTGGCGCATTTGCCGCCACGGGCGCTATGGCGCTCGCCCTCGCTCTGACGGGCTGCGGCTCGTCCAACGCCACCTCTGGTTCTGACGCCGGTTCCAGCAGCTCTGACGACGCCAAGGTCGAGAAGGTCGACGGCTCCAAGGAGTACGCGCTCGTCAAGGACGGTACGCTGACTGTCGGCACCTCTGCCGAGTACGCTCCGTTTGAGTACAAGGATGACAACGGCGATTATCAGGGCTTTGACCTTGAGCTCATCAAGGCTATCGGCGACAAGCTGGGCCTGGATGTCGAGTACGTCAATAACGACTTTGACACGCTGGTTCCGGGTGTCGCTTCGGGCGCTAAGTACGACGTCTCCATCGCGGCTATCACCGACACGCCCGAGCGTGAGAAGGAAGTCACTTTCTCCGATTCCTACTACATGGACGATCAGGCTATCGTGACCAAGGTCGATAACACCGACATCACGGCCGATAACTACAGCGAGAAGCTCAACAACGCCGACGCTACCATCATCGTTCAGTCTGGCTCGACCGCCGAGTCCTTTGCCCAGGAGAACTTCCCCAAGGCCAAGATCGTCCCCTACAAGGACGCTACCGAGTGCTTCAGCGCCCTGCAGTCCGATAAGGGCGACGCCGTAGTCACCAACCGCTCCGTTGCCAGCCAGCTGACCGCCGAGCAGTTCAACACCTGCCAGACCATTAAGCAGATCAGCACCGGCGAGGAGTACGCCATCGCCATCAACCAGGGCAACACCAAGCTCAAGGACGACATCAACCAGGCCATCAAGGACCTGACCGACGACGGTACCGTCGACGCCCTCATGGCTAAGTACAACATCAAGTAAAATAGCTACTTGATTGCGCGCGGGCCCTTTCCGTTTTGGCGGAGAGGGCCTTTGCGCTTCTCTTGACGGAGAGCATTTCCGTCTCGTTTTGCCGGCACTTCTACGATAGGAGCCACCTTGTCTCGACTGAACAAAGGGGCCGCGGAGCAGCGTTTTCCACTGCCCGCCTTGCTTCAAAAGCTAGTCTGCGTCATGGCCGTGGCGCTCGCGCTGGTGTGCGCGGGGGCATATGCGCCCACGACCGCCCAGGCGCTTGAGACCGCAAAGATTACCGCCCGACCCAACACCGGTTCGGGCAGCGCTGTGGTCGGCGGTACCGAGACGCGCATTACCTGGGAGGTCCAGGCCGATGCCGACGAGGAGCTGAGCGGTCTTTCGCTGACGTTTGTCGACGGCACGACGTTTGGTACCGATGACACGCGATTGACGATGCTCTCGGGCGAGGACCTCATGGATCGTACGCCCATGAAGCCCACGTGCAAAGCTGACGGCCAGACGCTCAAGATCGACTTTGGCGAGACGGCGCCTGCCGGCGGCTTTTTCCGTGTCGAGGTCTACGGCGTGACCTTCCCCGTCGAGGGCGGCGATGAGGCCTTTAGCGGCACCTACACTTTGGCCGATGGTTCGACCAAGAAGATCTCCAAGATTCCTTCCGTCGAGATTAAGGGCGTGACGGCATTCGATAACTTCCTGGCCGACCTTAAGGGGCAGCCGTGGGTCGAGGCATGGAATTCCAACATGTTCCTTCGCCTGTTCCTGAACCCGGTCATTTTGGTCCAGAGCCTGCCGATCGTCTTCAAAGGCTTCCTTATGTCGCTCTCGATCGTGCTCGTGGCGTTTCCGCTAGCAATTCCCTTTGGCTTTGCCTTGTCGCTCATGCGTATCTCCAAGTCGCGCATCCTGCGTTGCCTTGCCGGCATCTATGTGAATATCATTCGTGGTACGCCGGCGTTCCTGCAGATCTACATCGCGTTCTTTGGCCTGCCGCTTGCCGGCGTCAAGGTTGACGACTATGTGCTGGGCGTCATCGTCATGGCCATGAACTCGTCCGCCTACCTGTGCGAGATCTTCCGCGCCGGTATTCAGTCGATCCCCAAGGGCCAGAACGAGGCCGCGCGTTCGCTGGGCATGAATGCCTTCCAGACGCTGCTCTACGTTATGATTCCGCAGACGTTCCGCAATGTTTTGCCTACGTTGACCAGCGAGTTTATCCTGCTTTACAAGGATACGTCGCTGCTCGCGGCCGTGGGCGTGGTTGAGATCGTCATGAACGCCCGCACCATCGTGGCCACGACGGGCTCCATCACGCCGTATGTGGTTGCCGCCCTGTTCTATCTGGTCATTACCCTGCCGCTTGCACGCTTGGTGAGCGGTCTTGAGGCGAGACTTCTGGGGACGGCCGAAACCAAAAAGAAGCGTCCCACCAAGAGCGCCGGACAGGTTGTCGCGACGCCCGCCGATCATATCGCCGGTCTGTAAGGAGGTCCTGTCATGAGTGAAACGAATTCCAACGAGGTCGTTGTCAGCATCAAGAACCTCCAAAAGGCTTTTGGCGATAACGTGGTTCTGCGTGATATCGATCTGGACGTGCACAAGGGTGAGGTCGTTGTGGTCCTGGGCCCCTCGGGCTCGGGCAAGTCGACGATGCTTCGCTGCATCAATCGCCTGGAGCATCCCACGAGCGGCTCGATTGTCGTTGAGGGCGTGGATGTGTGTGCCAAGGGCGTCGACCTCAATAAGGTACGTACGCACTTGGGCATGGTGTTTCAGCAGTTCAACCTGTTCCCGCACCTGTCGGTCAAAAAGAACGTCATGCTTGCGCAGCAAAAGGTGCTCAAGCGCAGTAAGGAAGAGGCCGAGAAGATCGCCATCGAGGAGCTGACCAAGGTCGGCCTGGCCGAGCGCATCGATTTTATGCCGAGTCAGCTTTCGGGCGGCCAGCAGCAGCGCGTGGCCATCGCCCGCGCCCTGTCGATGAATCCGCACGTGATGCTCTTTGACGAGGCCACGTCGGCGCTCGACCCCGAGCTCGTCCGCGATGTATTGGGCGTCATGCGCGACCTGGCACGTGACGGTATGACCATGATCGTGGTAACGCACGAGATGGGCTTTGCCCGCGATGTCGCCGACCGCGTCGTCTTTATGGACGGCGGCGTCATTGTAGAAGAGGGTACGCCGAGTGAGGTCTTCGACCACCCCAAGAGCGAGCGCACCAAGGCGTTCTTGGGCAATATCTCGTAGCCGGTTGATGTAACTGCCGTTACAAAAGAGCGGGGCTGGACTTGAATCCAGCCCCGCTCTTTTGTAGGGATGGGGATGCGCTTTGATGCAGGCTTTCTTGGAGGCCCTGGGTTCGTTACGCGAGCTCGGCTCCGAGGGCCTTGCAAGCGGTCTCGCCCTCGTCGTCGGGCGCGTCG
Source organism: Coriobacteriaceae bacterium (assembly GCA_025992755.1). Lineage (GTDB taxonomy): Bacteria > Actinomycetota > Coriobacteriia > Coriobacteriales > Coriobacteriaceae > Collinsella. Next base: position 1,429,691 of record DAJPGF010000001.1, on the reverse strand, counting down.
TAGCAGATGACGGAATCGACGACGTTGACGCCCGCCTCGTCAGCGTCCGCCTTCCAGTTGTCCATCCATTCGCCCTCGGCCCACGAATAAGAGCCAAAGAGGACGACCTTCTTGTCGCCGAGGGTCTCCTTGACCTCATCCCACATGGGCTGGAACTCATCGTATTCAAGCTCCTCGGAACCCATGGCGGGGCAGCCGAAGGCGAAGGCATCATATTCGGCGACCTTGTCGGCAGAGAAGTCGGCGCAGGAGATGACCTCTGCCTCGGCGCCGGCACCGGTTGCGCCCTCGGCAACGAAGTTTGCCATGGCCTCGGTGTTGCCTGTACCGCTCCAGTAGACGACTGCGATCTTGCTCATATGTCTTCCTTTCGGTTGTGCGGCGTGCGGCCGCGTTTTGTATGCTCTATCGGGTTGCCTGGACAAGTTGTCCCAGAGTGCAGCCCTGTTGATAGATGTAGGTAAGGTATTGCGTGCATGCGCGATAGGAATCGAAGGTCGTGAGCGCCTGCTCAACGTTTGCGTATACCTTCCATGCGCCAAAGACCTTATAGTTTTCGCCGTGCTGGACGATAAACTGATGGACATCTTCGTAGGGATAGCCCAAAAAATAGCCAATTTCGTGGGGGAACTCGCACATGCACCCCGTATCGCAGTGCCTATTTCGCGCGAGCGCGCAGACGCTGCCGTCATAGGCGCTCTCTGCGGCATTGCTGCTTGCCAGCGTGATGCGCGCGGCGAGATGCACCAGGGACGCGGGCAGGTTGTGGACATCGTAACCTTCGGCGGCAAGCGCCGTCGTGGCGCGGGGGTCGGAGAGGTATCGCATGAGGTCTGCAGGGCGGCACACATAGATGAGCGCTCCGCAGGGGCGCCAGACCAAAACGCTCATATGGATCCCGAGTGGCTGGAGCTCGCAGTTGCATTGGGCTATGACGGCGAGCAGGCGAGAGCGTCGCTCTTCGATATGGGTGGCGCTGGGTTTTCCGTTTTGGTTGGCGTAAACGCCGGGATAGGTAAAGAGCGATGCCGGCTTGATGCCCGCGAGCGTGGGAGAGCAGTTGCGCACGACTGCTGCCTGAAACGTTGGGATGTCTATGGTTCGAGTCACGGCGCTCCTTACGGATCTAAACTGTTAACCTAGGAAAACTTATACACGAAAGTAAGCCATGGTCAACAAAAAAGTTCGAAGCGGGAAACTAATTGACCGAACGGACATGATTTTGGGTTAAGATGGGGACACCCCATGGGGGTATCTAGATAGGGCTACTTGAAAGGGGAACGCATGAGTGACTTGCTCAACCCTGCGAATCTCATCGTGCTGGCCGTCATTGCCGTCGGCATGTTTTTTGGACTGCGTCGTATTGCCGCTTCGACACACGGGAAGAGTTGCTGCAGCGATGGCGCGAGCGGTAAGAAGGCCAAAAAGGTTGTTGTGGTGGATACCGATGCGTCACACTACCCCTATAGCGATGAGCTGCTCATCGGCGGCATGAGCTGTGACGGCTGCGCTCAGAACGTAGCCAATGCCCTCAATGCGCTGGACGGCGTGTGGGCAACGGTGACGTATGCGGACCACACGGCACGCGTGCGCTCTAAGCAGCCGGTTGATCGCGGTGTCCTCGAGACGGCCGTGAAAGACGCGGGCTACTACGTCATGACGCTGTAAGCGCCGTCTTGGATGCATTTCCTTGTCTAGGCTCGTCCGCGCAGCTCGATGTCTTGGATATCGTCGAAGTCGATGGCGATATCTTTGAGCTTGAGGAGCCTGAAGGCAGGGAGTACCTCGTCAAGGATGCCGGTGCGGGAGCGATAGCCGTACGTATCGTAATAGGTGACGCGGACCAGGTCGCCACGTTTGAGACCCTCGAGCTTTTTAGAAAGCACGAGGGCTTTTTCTTCCGTGAGCTCACGTTTTGGCTCGACGGTGATTTCCTGCTTGCGCACGAGTTCGTAGTATCCCGTGAGGGCGGCAAAGGGCATAAACTGTGCGGCGCGGTTGGCGCGCACGGCACCGTTGGCTGTGAGGTTGGGGTCGGCGGCGCGGCGTCTGCCCTCGGGGTCCGCCAGGCGCTCGAAGGCGGTCGGCGGGCGCACGGGCTGTTGTTTGGGTTTAGGCACGGTGTCCTCCAACTTGGTCGTTGCGTTCGCGCGCGGTGGCGCCGGCGGTAAAGCTTAATCCCTTGACGAGCGCGTTCTTGCCGTACTTGCCTTTCACGGCCAGGACGGCGCGCGCCAGGTCGCGCTCGCGCTCATCGGCCTCGATATCGCTGAACAGATCGATGGTAGCAAATTCCTCGGGCACAAGATTGCTAAAGCCCAGGTTGATGCGCTTGACCGGTCGTTTGGGATCGACAGTCTGCGCCCAGAGCTCATCGAAATAGCCCATGATCTTCTTAAATGAATTGGTGCGCTCGGGTAGCTTTCGCGAGGCGTTGGAGTGCGCAAAGAGTGCGGCATAGCCACCGCGCGGTTTGCCGCCATGCTCTCCCACAAAGATGCCATCGATTGCCTGCGCTTCGCGCACCAGGCGGCGCCGTTCGTCATCGCGCTGGACGGGCTTGGGAGCACGGGGCGCGAGCTCGGGGCCGTCGGTTGCTGCGGGCTCGATGCCCGAGGTGCTCGAGCGCAGGTGTCCGCAGCCGTCTATATACTGCGCCGTGCCGCTGGCGTCGAGGCGGCGTATGTCGGCTCGCTCGCTCGCGTAGCCCACAAAGAGCGAGATGCTGTCGCAGACCACGTGTTTATCGACCAAGTCCAACACGGCGTTGTCGACCATCTCGCGCAAGACGGTGTAGGCTTGCTCGTAGGCATAACCCTTCGAGAGCACCTGTCCTGTGGTGGTCGAAGTTGCTTGTGGGCGATAGGCTTGGATATCGGCGATGGTTGTCGGCTCGCGCCCAAAGGCGTGGTCGATGAGATATTCGGCATTGACGCCGAGCTCGTCGTAGAGCAGGTTCTCGTCGAGCGCGGCGACACCCATCAGATCGTAGACGCCGTATTTTTCGAGTCGTGCCGCCACGCCGGGGCCGATGCCCCAGATGTCGGTGATGGGGCGATGGGGCCAGATCTCCTTGCGAAAGGTCTCGTCGTCGAGTATGCCGATGCGGCTGGGTACGTGCTTGGCGGTAATGTCGAGCGCTACCTTGGCCTGGAATAGGTTGGGGCCGATGCCGACCGTCGCCGTGATGCCGGTGCGCGCGAGGACCTCGTCGCGCAGCGTGCAGGCGAACCCTTCCGCATCTGTGTGATAGAGGTCCAGATAGGGCGTCACGTCGATAAAGCATTCATCGATTGAATAGACGTGAATGTCTTGCGGACTTACGTATTCCAGATAGATGCCGTAGATTTGCGCCGACACCTCCATATAGTGCTGCATGCGCGGTACGGCCGTGATGTAGTCGATGCCATCGGGAATCTCAAATAGGCGGCAGCGATTGTGAATCCCTAAGTCCTTCATGGCCTGCGTGATAGCGAGACAGATGGTCGTGCGTCCGCGCGATTCGTCGGCAACGACCAGGTTGGTGGTGAGCGGATCGAGCCCACGATCGACGCACTCGACGCTGGCATAAAACGTCTTGAGATCGATGCAGATGTAGGTGTGCTGCTCGTGCGCCATCCGAGCCCTCCCATCAAACACATGTTCTTATCGAATACCTGTTCGATAATACCTGCTCGACCGGACACCGTCAAAACCTGTCCTTTTTTGGCAGGTATGGTCGTGCGGTTGCATCGGGTTTTAACGCAGCCCTAAAGAGCGCGAAACAGCTCGGAAAAGCTCGCTTTGTAGCATGAGGCTAACGATTGATACCGCCTATACGCACGGAAGGGTTGTGGAAAAGATGGTCAATTATGGGTTTGGTATGCCGACGCGCCTTGTTGCGGATGGAGACGTGGCTCGCTGGTGCGGACGATTGGTCGCTCACTACGGTGGCACCAAGGCGCTGGTCGTGTTGGGCGGTGACAAGTATACGCGCGATGAGCTTGTCTCAGCGGCACTTGGCTCGCTTGATCGAGCCCTGCTCGAGCGCGTGCTTTTTCGCTGCGGCTTGGTCGGGGGCGATGGGGGAGACGATTTGGTCGATGAGGCCGTAGCCCTGGCGACCGACGAAGGCGTGGACTTTGTCCTGGCGATTGGCGATGCCGATACTGCCGGCTTTGCGCGCGAGCTCGCGCGTCGCATGGTGGCGCTCGATGCCGGCGAAGACGGCTTTGTGCCTTATGGATGCATTGTCTCGGAGGGCAAGGTACCTGCTGTCGTGGGAGCCGGCGAGGTGCCCGTTTTTGCCATCATTGCGCCCGAATTGCTGGAGGGTATCGGGTCTCCTCTGCGCGAGCTGCTCGGCAGTGTGTGCGCCGCGGCCTAATATCTGCCATAAAAGGATGGGTTATTTTTGGTAGGTAAAGCGTTTGACCTGCCAAAATAAACCTGTCCCTTTTTGGTCGGTTGCCGTTTAGGGGCGGATTGGCAACGCTCGCTGATTATGGTCTTGACCTGCGCTAGAATAGTGGCATCTGAATGTCCGGGCGCATGGAGGCGTGCGCCCGTATGCTGAGGAGGACTCTATGGCAACTGTTGCCGCACCTATCGATGCTACGTCGACTGCCGCTTGGAAGGCGCTCGAGGCTCATCAGGAGAAGCTCGAGGCCGAAGGTATCGACCTCAAGGCCTGGTTCGCCGCCGATGCCGAGCGCGTGAACAAGCTGAGCTTTGACGCCGGTGACCTGCACTTCGATCTGTCGAAGAACCTGGTGACCGATGAGACCGTCAAGCTGCTGTGCGATCTTGCCCGCGAGGTGAAGCTCGAGGAGCGCCGCGACGCCATGTTCTCCGGCGAGCACATCAACACCACCGAGGACCGCGCCGTCCTGCACACCGCGCTGCGCCGCCCGGCAAGCGAGAAGGGCCAGCTCATCGTTGACGGCCAGGATGTCGTCGCCGACGTGCACGAGGTCCTCGATCGCATGTATGCCTTCGCCGAGCGCGTGCGCTCCGGTGAGTGGAAGGGCGTTACCGGCAAGAAGATCGAGCACCTGGTGTCCATCGGCATCGGCGGCTCCGACCTGGGTCCGGTCATGGCCTACGAGGCCCTGCGTCCCTACGCCGACGCCGGTATCGACTGCCGCTATATCTCTAACATCGACCCCAACGACCAGGCCGAGAAGCTTAAGGGTCTGGATCCCGAGACCACGCTCGTGATTATCGTCTCCAAGACCTTCACCACGCTCGAGACCCTCACCAACGCCCGCGAGGTCAAGACTTGGATGCTCGAGCAGCTCAAGGCTCAGGGCGCCATCGACGGCTCCGATGAGCAGAACGCCGAGGCCGTGGCAAAGCACTTCGTCGCCGTTTCCACCGCACTCGAGAAGGTTGAGGCCTTCGGTATCGACCCCGCCAACGCCTTCGGCTTCTGGAACTGGGTCGGCGGCCGCTACTCCGTCGACTCCGCCGTGGGCCTGTCGCTGATCGTTGTGCTCGGTCCCGAGCGCTTCCAGCAGTTCCTCGAGGGCTTCCACGCCATCGACGAGTACTTCTGCAACACGCCGCTCGAGAACAATGCCGTTGCGCTGATGGGTCTGCTCAACGTCTGGTACGTCAACTTCTTCGGTTCCAAGAGCCATGCCGTGCTGCCGTATTGCCAGTACCTGCACCGCTTCCCGGCCTACCTGCAGCAGCTCACCATGGAGTCCAACGGCAAGCATGTCCGCTGGGACGGCAGCGCCGTGACCTCCGACACCGGTGAGATCTTCTGGGGCGAGCCCGGCACCAACGGCCAGCATGCCTTCTATCAGCTGCTGCACCAGGGCACCGTGGTGGTTCCGGCCGATTTCATTGCCTTCGCCAATACCGCCAACCCTGCGACCGACAGCGGTCAGGACGTGCACGAGCTGTTCCTGGGCAACTTCCTGGCCCAGACCAAGGCGCTCGCCTTTGGCAAGACGGCCGACGAGGTTCGTGCCGAGGGCACGCCCGAGCAGATCGTCCCGGCCCGCTGCTTTGAGGGCAACCGTCCGACGACCTCGATTTTCGGCGACACACTGACCCCGTTCGCACTCGGCGAGCTCATCGCCCTGTATGAGCACATCACGTTTGTCGAGGGCACGGTCTGGGGCATCGACTCCTACGACCAGTGGGGCGTCGAGCTGGGCAAGCAGCTTGCCAAGCAGATCACCCCGGCCTTCCACGATGACGCCGTCAAAGCCGAGCAGGACGCTTCGACCCAGGCGCTCATCGAGTTCTACCGCGCTCACCGTAAGTAGTCTTTGCTGTTAACGCATCGCGCCTTATAGTCAGGGGCCTGTATCCTATCGGATGCGGGCCCCTTTGCTTTGCCGTGGTCCCGGGGCGCACGGCCTTTGTGGAACATCGCCGGGGCGTCGCGTGCTGCGAGGGCCCTGCGTCTAGAGCTCGGCCTCCGCATGGCCTCGCTGCGCCTCGGGCAGCTCCCCGTAGAGCGGATGGTCTTCGAGCCTAAAGCGCTCGACCTGTTCGGGAGTGCGACCGCGTACAAAGAGCCACGAGCGATCAATCGGCGTCGCCATGAGCGTGCTGGGCAGCGCGTCGGCGCGGTCGGAAAACACCCGGGCACTCTCGGGATCCTGGAACGCCAGCACCAGATGCGTGTCGCAGTTGCCCATGATGGAGCGTGCACGTGCCTCGCCATAGAGCGCATCGAGCTGGTTGGTCGACTGCAGCAGCAGCGTTGCCCAGATGTTGCGGCTTCGGATAATCGAGAGCACGTTGTCGATCTGGGGGATCTGCAGATTTGCGAAGTCATCGAGCATAAAGCGCACGGGCACGGGCAGGCTGCCGTCGGGCTGCCTATCGGCCTCACGAATGAGGCCCATAAACGCCTGCGAAATAAAGAGGCCGGTCAGCGGATCGAGATTGCGGTCAATATCGCTCACGGTTACAAACAGGGCGCAGGGGGTGTGTCCCATGGAAGCGAAGTCCACCTGATGGCACTCACGATAGAGCTGGTCCGCACCGTCGAATCCCAGACACATGACCTTTTCGGCAAGGATGCCGACGATGCTCGCGTGCATGCGCTCGGCATTTTGCGTAATGGCGTAGCGCCGCCATAGCGAGAGGGCATAGCTTTGGGGGTCGGTCGTGATCAGGTCGTCAAACAATCGACCCGTGGCACCGTCCTGCAGGTGCTCGATCAGCTTGATGACCGAGCTGATCGCCTGCTCGTCGGCGGGTAGCTGTTCGGTGACGTAGGCGATAAGACACGACAGCAGGTTTGACGCCGCATGATCCCAAAAAGGCTGGTTGTTGTCCTCAATGGGGCAGATAGCCTTTGCCACCGAGAGGATGTCCTGCTGGTTGGGCCTGCCGTCCGCCTTGAGGCGAATGTGCCTCAGGGGGTTGTAGCCGCAGCGCTCGATGCCGGGCGCAAGGGCCGGGACGGTGTTGAGGTCGGCGAAGTTGAGACATTGCACGCGGTAACCGTGGGCTGCCAGCACGGGTCCCACTTCGCGACAGAGCGTGCCTTTGGTGTCGAGCACGATGTAGCTTGCGTTCATTTGCAGCAGGTTGGGCTTGAGGACGTTTCGGGTCTTGCCGGCGCCCGAGGGGCCAATCACAAGTGCGTTGTTGTTGAGTCCCGTTTGGCGGGTGTCGCAGGAAAGCGTTCGATCCTTGGCGAGGATGGTGGACGATGCGGACTCAGATGCGGCGAGGCGGCTGGCGAGGTTAGACATGGGCGACCTCCTTGGTGGTCGAGAGGATTTCGTGGGCAAAGCCGAGCTCGACGGCGCGCTCGGCCGAAAGGTAGGTGTCTTTTGCAGTGAGGGACTGGATGCGCTTGGGCGTGAGGCCGCTGCGGTCTGAGAGGATTTGCGTGAGGGTCTTGCGGGTCTGCATGAGACGCCGGCTGGTTTCCTGCAGCGCAAGTGCCGAGCCGCCTGCCCCCTGGGGGATCAGCGGGTCGTGAATCATGAGCTCTGCATGGGGCGCCATACGGCGATCGTCGCCGCCCATAAAGATCACGGCGCCCATGGACGCGGCGAATTCCAGGCAGACGGTGCGGATGGGGCACGATGCGAGGCGCATGGCGTCATAGATCGCAAGACCCGATCGCACGCTTCCGCCGGCGCTGGCGACAAATATGGTGATGGGGCGGCTGGGGTCGGTGGCATCGAGCAGGCGGATCTGCTGGCATAGGTCGTGGGCCATCGGGGTTTCGATGTTTCCCATGACGGAGAGCTCGCGACGGGCGAGCATCTCATCGCAAATGCTGGTGAGCGTGATGCCTCGGGCGGATTCACGCATGGTGAGGGGGCTGATGATGGGGGAATGATTGGTGTCCATGAGGACTCCTTTCTGTTGGTTGTGTTGTGGAGGAATAGGATTGTTGCCCGCGGAGGGGCTGGCGGGCTACAGGGTTCGTCCGAGCCTGAGATCGAGCTCGGTTGTGGGGCAGGCCGCCTGTTCGTGCGGCTCGCAAGCGCCAAGGGCTCCAAAGCGATAGAGCGTTGCGGCGGGCGTGATGTAGGCGAGCCGCAGCTGATGCTCGACAGGGGCACATCCGTCATTTTTGTAATGAGCCGCGTAGTACTGCGCGATGCTGGCGTTCATCTCGCTGCCATTGCGATGGCGCTCAAACTGGCGTCTGCAGGTCTCGATGATCTCTGCTACCGACTTGGGTGCCGTCGCGGGAACAAGGGCGAGATAGCCCTCAAATAGCTCGTTGATGCTCAGGAGGCACAGAAGGTCGATCAGCGTCCTTATGGCTGCCCCCTCGGCGGAAAAGTGCGCGGTCATGCGGTTATATCGGTTGCGGTCGACGATGGCCGCATGGGGTCTTGGAGTTTTCTGCCCCGTGGTCCCGGGCTTTTGCCGCGCCTGTGTATTGAGCTCGACGTTGCAGCGCTTGAGGCCGTCCAACGGAAGGAACAGTGCGGTGCGCAGGGTGTTCCGCTTGCTTTCGAGTCCATGACGCTCGTCGGGTTCCCATTTGAGCTTGAGTTTCGTGTCGAGCGCCGTAAGCATATGGGCTAGGCAGCCTACGGTAAGAACGTACGAATCGTTGTCGCGTTTTGGGGCATAGGGGTCTGTCAGCTTGCGAATGTCGGGGTCGCCCATGATCTTTGTGCAGCGCTTCAACAGTTGAGAGTGGTCGGCCAAGATCGTCGCGAGCGGTAGCGACGCGTAGTTCTTGATGGTCGCGGCGGCAAAGGCGGCGTCATATTCGTTTGCATATGCTCGCTCAATGCGGGCATCCAGAATGCTTTTCTTATCGCCGTCTTCAGCGTGGTGGTTTGTCATAGCTTCTCCAATCGGTTGATGTTCGTGCTGTTTGTTGATGTGTTGGTTGTCGCGAGTGATGTGCTTGCCGTGGGTGATGTGCTGACGCTGGGGTGCTATGCGGTTTTCAATGAGCCCGTGAGGCAGTTGCTGCAGGGGCGGGATGGAACGGCCCATGCAAGGCGGAAGGCATCGTGCTCAAAATCGAGACAGCAATGCCCTGGGTGCCTCACATGTGGCAGTTACCTCATTAAGTTGTCATTGCGTTTGGGGTTGTACTTTGCCGATCTTCCTTCTCTTACACGCTAAAACTCAAACTTCATATGCTCGATCTACTTAAAACCGCAACGGCGGTCTTTTATCAACTTATATGTCGGAACGTGTCTTTGCAAGTACTTTTTTGCCTTTGTTTCAAATGGGGTGGTTTTGCAACCGTCACGTGCCGCGCTGTGCGAACGTGCCCCGGCTCGGATAAGATGGTGCGATCGAGTTCTACCGCGCTCACCGCAAGTAGTCTTTGTTGCTGAGATAGGTCACGGCCGAAAGGGGCCCGTATCCCAACAGATACGGGCCCCTTGCTATTTAAAGGGGCATGAGGGTGTATTGAGGGGGGATGTCTTGCTGTCGGCATCCGCGTGCGGTGCCATTCGCTGTCTGTAAATATACGTTTACAGCTAATTTCATACCACTTGTCGGAATGCGGACGCTGTCCTTGTATGTCGGGCGTACATTGAACGTGGTATTTCGCGTGAAACCACGAATCGGTTGTCAGTCCTGAACAAGGAGGCCCAGCATGACACTTGCCAAACCCATCAATAAATACATCGACTATATCGATGCCCCCGAGGACGCGTTTGAGCAGTATGTCGAGAAGGCGTTAAAGTACAACTTTCGCTGCGTATTTGCGAACCTTCAGGAGTACGAGACGGGCCGCGCCATGCTCGAGGGCTCTGACATCATCCTTGCCGGCGCCATCGACTTTCCCCAGGGCACTATGACTCTTGAGGAGAAGCTTGCGAGGTTTGAGGAATACGCAGCGTGCGGCTTTACCGAGATTGACTACGTTTTGAATCAGGAGTCGGTCGAGAGCCGCGATTTCGATGCCATCGAGCGCGAGATGACTACCATTGCTGATTTTTGTCGCGCGCATGGCATCACTGACAAGGTAATCGTCGAGATGTGCAAGCTGGACGGCGACGACGCCGCCAAGCGCCGTGTATGCGAGATCGCGCTGGAGGCCAAGCCGGGATTCCTTAAGACATCGACCGGCAGAAGCTTTGGCGGTGCTAAGCTCGAGGACGTGCGGCTGATGCACGAGGTGCTCGGCGATGCCGTGGCAATCAAGGCGGCGGGCGGTATCCATAATTACGAAGAGGCTTGCGCATTCATCGAGGCCGGCGCCAGCGCGTTAGGTGCATCGGCGGGCATCGCGATCGTCGAGGGCGCACCGACGGATGAGCGTCGCTAGCAGACGTATTTGACCTGAGCGATAAAGCTTCACGACCACACGCTGTTCATGTTCGAGACAATATGACTTTTTGCCCGTTGTAAACGGAGTCGCGATGGGTGTTCTGTATGATGGCTCAGACAAGGTTGTTCAATGACAGGGAGGCATATATGGCAATCAAAGCCATCGCGATGGATATCGACGGTACGCTCACCAACGATCAGAAAGTGATTAGCCCGCGTACGCGTGAGAAGCTGCTCGCGGCGCAGGAGTCGGGCATTAAGCTCATTTTGGCTTCGGGCCGTCCCGCATGGGGGCTGCACGCCTTGGCGCAAGAGCTCGACCTTCAAAACCATGACGGTCTGCTGGTGGCCTTTAACGGCGCACACGTCGTCGATGCCCAGACCGACGAGGTGCTGTTCGATCAGGCTATGCCTGCCGACGAATTGCATCGCCTGATTGATCACCTGCGTAATTTTGACGTGATCCCTATGATTTCGCTCGGTCGCGATTTGCACGTCGAGGACTCGTACCATTGCATGATCACGCTGCCTGACGGCTCGCAGAAGAATATCGTCAAGTATGAGCGCGACGCGTGCGATCTTAAGATTCGCGAGGTGGAGAGCCTGCATGAGGTCGCTGATGCTTATCCCGTGGACAAGCTGCTGACGGCGGGCGATCCGGCCTACCTGCAGGCGCATTACGAGGAGATGTATGCGCCCTTTAAGCAGGCGCTTTCGGGCATGTTTACGGCCGACTGGTACTTTGAGTACACGGCGCCCGGTATCGACAAGGCCCGCGCACTCGAGGGTGCCCTGTCCAAGCTCGGCATCGATGCCAGTGAGGTCGTATCGTTTGGCGACGGCCAGAACGACAAGTCCATGATTGAGTGGGCCGGCACCGGTGTTGCCATGGGTAACGCCGTCGATGAGGTTAAGGCTGTGGCCCAGATGGTGACCGCCGATAACAACGAAGATGGTATTGCAATGGCGCTGGATAAGCTGCTGGGTTAGAATCGCCGATAATGCATGGTTTGGGCGCCTGCTTGCAGGCGCCCTTTTGTTAGGGAGGGTGCCGTGTCCGCATTTCCGTTCGACGCCGTTATCTTTGACATGGACGGCGTCATTGTCGATACCGAGTATTACTACCTGGGCGAGACTGCCGCGTTTGCCAAGGAGCTTGGGCTTAATCTGACTCAAGAGGAGTTGAATGGGCAGGTCGGTACCTCGCATCAGTTCTTCCTGCATATGCTGGTCGATTGGTTTGAGCGCGCCGGTAAGGGGCACTTCACTGGCGAGGAAGCGTTGGCCCGTTGGGACGAGTGGGCGCATAAGCGTCCGCGCGACTATCAGGCTTTGATTAACCCAGGCGCCGTGGATACGATTCGAGAGCTGCCGCGCCGTGGCGTTCGCGTGGCGCTTGCCAGCTCGTCTCCCATGGTTAGCATCGAGGAAGTGCTCAACGCATGCGGGCTGTCGGATGCCTTTGAGTATGTGGTGAGCGGCGAGCAGTTTAAGGAGAGCAAACCCGAGCCCGACATCTACCTGCATGCGCTGGACCTGCTGGGGCTGCCCGCGAATCGCTGCTGCTGCGTTGAGGATTCCGTTCCGGGCATTACCGCGGGTAAGCGAGCCGGCCTGACGGTCATTGCCAAGCGCGAGGAGCGCTTTGGCTTTAGCCAGGATGCCGCGGACAAGATTATCGACCAGCTGCCGGAGCTGCTCACGCTTTCTTAGGAGCGCGGTAGTTGCGCGTTTTTCGGGTCTGATGAGTAAATAGCCGACATTTTGGTGCGACACCTAGCATACTTAATGCTAATGCGGGCTTAAGGGCTTGCTGAATGCCCTTGGGCCCGCTTTAGACTTAATTGTGCTGGGAGAGGGTATATGCCACCGACTGAAGGGCTAACTGACGGTAAAGCAGCGATACCGCTGTACCAACAGGTCATTGATATCATTAAAAACGAAATCAACTCCGGCGTCTACAAGGCAGGCGCGCGGATACCCAACGAATTCGAATTGGCTGAGAGCTATAAAGTTGGCCGCGTTACCGTGCGACGCGCTATTGAGGAGCTCGTCCAGCAGGGCTATCTAACGAAGCGACAGGGGAAAGGCACGTTCGTCAATGCCCCCAAGCTCAAGCGCAAGATTCGCCAGAAGGATGACGTCCAGAGTTTTTCGGACGCATGCCGCGTTAACGGAATGGAACCGGGGGCGTGTGTCATTTCGAGAAAGATACTGCCGGCGGATTCTACCGAAGCACAGTTCTTTGGTGTTCCCGTTGGAACTGACTTGATTTGCGTCGAGCGTGTGCGTACTGCCGATGGCGTCCCCGTCATGCTCGAGAACAACATATACGTTTACGAGGACAACGCCTATCTATCAACGGCGCCTCTATCTAACCAATCCATTTTTGAGTTCGTGCGCAACCAGACGGGCCGCATGCCCGCGTTTACCGACCCGTGCACGCTCGAGATCGCGTGCGCATCGCCCGAGGTCGCTCGGTTGCTGGCGGTTCCCGTTGGCGAACCCTTGTTTTATATGGAAGCCTTCTTTTTCGATGAGCAACGGCGGCCGTTTATCATCGGTCGTCAGCGGATCGTTGGGTCTCGCTACGTTTTTGACATCTAGGACATTGCGAATGGAAACGCCCGGTGGATCATCTCACCGGGCGTTTCCATACCGTTCACGGTGCGAACGCAACCGTTCAACCGCGTTGCGGCAATCAGTTTGAAATTATCTTGATGACGGGAAAAGCTGCTGGTAATCTATAGAACGTCATAGAACGTTTGCCTTGTGCAAGCGTTGAAGCGAGATGCGATGCAGTCTCGAGTTCTTTGGAGGTATCTATGTCAGATACGAAGGCGAAGAAGACAAACAGACGTTTTAAGTTCAAATTACCGCATGTCTATACGATCATGTTCTTGCTGATCGTTGTCTTCGCGGTTCTGACTTGGATCGTTCCCTCCGGTCAGTATCAGCGCAAGACGATTTCGACAGCGGCGGGCGAGCGTGAAGTCGCCGTTGCTGGAACCTATGAACAGGTCGATAAGAACTACACCGATTCCGAGACCGGCGAGACCATCAATCTGGGTCAGGATATCTTCGCGGTCCTGCAAGCGCCCACCAAGGGCATCCAGGAGGCTGCCGACGTCGTTGCGTTCGTCTTATTGATTGGCGGATCGTTCGCAATCATCACCAAGACCAACGCTTTGAATGCCGGCATGAGCCGTGTGATTAAAAAGCTCAAGAACAAGGACATCCTCATCATTCCCATCACGATGACGCTGCTGTCCATTTGCGGCACTACGTTTGGTATGTCTGAGGAAGCCCTACCGTTCTATGCCATCTTCATTCCCATCATGATGGGTATCGGGTATGACTCGATGACGGCGTTTATCATCTGCTTCCTTGGTCCTAACCTGGGATATTGTGCTTCGACCATCGACCCGTTTAATGTTTTGATCGCCCAAGGCATCATTGGTATCGAGGGCAATCCTCAGCTGTGGCTGCGCGCCGTTTCTTGGGTCATCTTCACTGCCGTCGGTATCGCATGGGCCATGCGCTACGCCATGCGTGTAAAGAAAAATCCCGAGTCGTCCATTACGTACGAGGACGATAAGCTCAAGCGTGTTGAGTTTTCCGTGACCGATGCCTCCATCGAGGAAGAGTTCACTATCCGTCAGAAGCTCGTGCTTATCGATTTTGCTTGCGGTATGGGCATCATCGTCTGGGGTCTTGTTACCCAGGGCTGGTACATGAATGAGATTTCCGCCGTGTTCCTTGGCATGGGCTTGCTTGCCGGTATCCTGGGCGGTCTTGACCAGCAGACGATCGCTGAGGAGTTCGTTAAGGGTCTCGCCGACTTTGCGTACGCTGCCATCGTTATCGGTATCGCTCGCGGTATTCTGGTCATCGCCGAGGGCGGCATGATCATCGACACCATCCTCCAGGCGCTCGCTACCGCGCTTGCCGGTGCACCCGCCGCCGTCTACACCACGTTTATGTATATCGTCCTTGGCCTGCTCTCTTTGCTGGTTCCCTCGAGTTCTGGCCTGGCGGCGCTCACCATGCCCGTTATGGGCCCCCTGACCGAGCTCATGGGCCTCAATCCCGAGGCGGCCGTCACCGCGCTTCAGTTTGCTAACCAGACCATCAACACCATCAGCCCCGTGGCGGGCATGACGGTCGCCGGCCTTGCCGTGGCTAGGATTTCGTTTGGCCAATGGTGGAAGACCATTTGGAAGTTCTTCATTTTCATGGTCGTCTTTGGCCTGATCGTAACGGCAATCTCTGGCATGCTTCCGGTGTAGGTGGTTGTGATGTCTGATCGTTTGACGGTCCTGACGTCTAAGAGCGTCTTTACCGGTACGGGGGACCTGCCGTTTGAAGGTTTCGTAGCGGTCCGTGGCAATCGAATTGAGGCTGTTGGCACCAAGTGTGAGGTAGCTTCGTATTTGACCCAGGCGGACGAGGTAGTTGACCTGGGCGACCGCACTGTCATGCCCGGCCTGATCGATGTGCATACCTTCTATACAGGTTGGGCGCTGCGGACGTTGGGGTCTGATCTGTCCGGCATCGATGATGCCAAAGAGGCCGTGTCGCTCTTGCGTGCATGGAAAGAAGATCATCCGGATTGCGCGGCGGCTTTTGGCCACAACCTACCCGAAACGTTGGCATCGGATGCCGAGAACGCAAATACGGCAGCTGTGTTTGACGATTGTTTTGGCGATATCCCCGTCGTCTGCTTTACACCGGGAGCGGAGACCTGCGTTCTCAATGCTGCCGCCAGTGCGCGATACGGCTTTACACCCCAGGCGTGCTATGCCGAGAAGATCTGGCGCATGATAAGCGATTTCCTCGCGCTGCCCGAGGTGCGTGCCGGGTATTCGGACTACATGAGCATGCTTAACGAGCGCGGCGTTACCGCCATCAAGGAAATGGCGTTTGATGACTACTACGGCTTTGCCGACGAAATGGCTCGCCGTGAGGAATCTGGTGAGCTGACGGTTCGCGTCTCTATGATGTCGCAGCCGGTGGGCGCCGGTGCAAATCTGGCATATGCCCGCGAGGCGCGAGAGCGCTTCCGGGGACCGTTCGTTCGTTTTTCTGGCTTCAACCGTATGACCGATCGCGGCGTATGGGTGGGGCTTGCCGAGATGATAGACCCCTATGAGGACACGGCCGCTGCGGGCGCTGCCGGCAAGACGGTCGTCGAGGAGCCAGAGTGGGATCTGATTGAGAACGAGTTGCGTGCAATTGATGCTGGCGGCTTCCGATATTCCTTGCATTGCCAGGGCGATGGCGCCGTTCGTCGCACCGTGGCACTCTATGCCTCGCTGCCTCGAGACGAGCATGGACGGATGCTTCGCCGCCATGCGATTACCGATCTCGAGAACTCTGACCCGACCGATCTTGTCGAGTTTGGCAAGTTAGGTGGAATTTGCGAGGTCTATCCGCAGATTCTGACGCTGGACCGGCGCGAGGATTGCCTGTCGATGATGCGTCGACAAATTGGCGAGACGCGACTTTTGCACAGCTGGAATCGCCGCGGCATGGAAGATTCCGGATGCACAGTGTGCTGCGGCACGGATCTGCCGCTGCTGATTCCGAGCCTGGGCGAGTCAATCTACAGCGCGTGCGGCGGATTCTTCGCCGACGGACTGCCCGTGAATGAGGTCAACACGCTGACGCTTGTCGAGCTCTTGCGCGCTTGGACTGCCGGGGGCGCGTACGATCTGATGCGCGAAGACGAGCTGGGTACGCTTGAGGTTGGCAAGCTTGCCGATATCTGCGTGCTCGATCGGGATGTGTTCGACCTCGATTATCGCGACGCACGCGATCTTGCGGTTGATATGACGATGTCGGACGGACAAATCGTGTTCGATCGAAATAAGGAGGCATAAGATGTCTGAATCCAAACCGACGCTGCACCGCGAACAGATTGCGGGCATGAATATCCACTACATCATGTGGTCGTTCGATTACTTCCTTGATGTGCAGCAGCGCTTGGACTTTGAGTCCATTGAGCTGTGGTGTGCAGAGCCGCATGTGACGCTCGACCATACGGGCTACTTTGAGGCTGAGGTCTTGGCGAAAAAGGCTGCAGACCGTGGGCTTAGGTATCGTACTCTGTGCCCCGAGAATGTTGTCTATCCTTGGCAGTATTGCGCACGCAAACCGCTGCATGAACAGCGCAGCCTGGCGTACTTTAAGCACGGCATTGAGCTTGCCGAGGTACTTGGGTGCGACCGTATGTCCATCAACTCGGGCTGGGGCGACTGGGACGAGGACCGCGAGGAAGCCTGGAAGCGCAGCCGCGAGCACTTGTCCATTCTGGCGGAGTATGCCGGCGAGCACGGTCTGGTGCTTACGATGGAAAGCCTGCGTCCCGAGGAGAGCAACCTTGTGACGACGGTTTCCGATGCGAAGCGCATGATTGACGAGGTCGCGAGCCCGTACTTACAGCCCATGGTTGATACAACCGCGATGGGCGTTGCAGGCGAGACGCTCGAGGACTGGTTTGCCGCCTTTGGTGATGGGGCAATTCACGAGATGCACTTTATCGACGGTGACCCGTATGGCCATCTGGTGTGGGGCGATGGCAAGCACGATATGGACGCCTTCGTCGCCACGCTCAACGCCCATGGTTTCGACGGCATGCTGGGCCAGGAAATCACGGACGGTCGTTACTACGATGACCCGGCGGCGGCAGATGCCAAGAACATGGCCGCATTCGAGAAATATCTGATTGACTAAAACAACCATCGGCCACGCAACCAACGTCATTGATTGCGGGCCAAATAAGAAAGGAACTGGATATGAACGCACACGATCTGATCAAAGAGGCAATTGCCGAGAAAGGCAAGTTCGACAGCGTCTACTGGATTGCTTGCGGTGGCTCCATGATCGATTTGATCCCGGCCCATGAGCTTCTGCAGCGCGAGGCAACCACCTTCACTTCGTATATCTATACGGCTCGCGAGTTCGATATCATGCGTCCGCGTCGTCTGGGCGAGAAGTCCCTGGTCATCGCTTGTAGCCACAGTGGCAACACCCCCGAGGTCGTCGAGGGCTGCGAGATTGCCCTTGCTGCCGGCGCTACGGTGATCGCCCAGACCGACAACGCTGGATCCAAGATCGACACCGGTAAATGGACCACGTGGGTCTACCCGTGGGGCGAGGGCGTGCCGCAGGCCGAGGTCCCCGCTGGCATTTCGCTGTCGCTTGCGGCAGAGCTGCTCGATCAGCAGGAGGGTTACGCCGATCTTGCCGATATGTATGCCGGTATCGCCGAGATGGATAAGATTCTTCCCCCGGCACGCGAGAAGGTAAATGCCGAGCTGGGCGATCGCTTTGCCAAGCTTTGCCAGGAGCACGAGTTCTTCTATATTCTGGGCAGCGGTCCCAACTTTAGCCAGACCTACGGTTTCGCTATCTGCTCTCTTATGGAGATGCAGTGGCAGCACTGCAGCTACATCCACTCTGCCGAGTACTTCCATGGCCCCTTCGAGGCTACTCAGGATGGCGTATTTTACTTCCTGCAGATGGGCTCCAGCGAGTGCCGTGCTATGGACGAGCGCGCCCTGGCGTTCCTTAAGACGCATACCGATACGCTGATGGTGCTCGATGCCAAGGAGTACGGTATGGAAGCCGTGCCGGCTAGCGTCCGTGCCTATCTGGACCCGGTGCTGTTCTATGCCATGAACTGCGAGCTGCGTGCTGCACGCGGCAAGGTGTTTGATCACGATCCCGATTTCCGTCGCTATATGGGTGTTGTCGAGTACTAGAAGGGACAAAGGCCATGGCATTTAACGTTAACGCGCTCGGATTTGGCGACAACGTCGTCGATCGCTACGAGCATATCCACACCATGTATCCTGGCGGCAATGCGGTGAACTTCGCTGTTTATGCTAAGAAATGCGGTGCCGCACGCTCCGCATACATGGGCATTTTTGGCAATGATGCCGCTGCCGAGCATGTCATTGCAAGCCTCGAGGATGAGGGTATCGAGCTTGACAAGTGCGAGCAGATGATTGGCGAGAACGGAGCGGCTCGCGTGACCGTCGTCGACGGTGACCGTGTCTTCCTCGGCTCCAACGAGGGCGGTATCCGTGGCGATGCGCGCTATGTCCTCGATCGCTTTGACCTTTCGTACATGAAGCAGTTCGAGGTGGTTCATTCGGGTAACTACTGCTTTACCGAGCGCGAGCTGCCCAAGCTGAAGGCTGCGGGCGTCACGGTTTCTTTTGACTTTTCGGACGACTCCACCGACGAGTACTACGAGCAGATTGCGCCCTACGTTGATTTTGCTTTCTTTAGTGCGGCGGATGCCGCGAGTGAGGACGAGATTCGCGAGCGTCTGGCATGGGTGAAGGGCCTGGGTCCGCGTTTTGTGTCGGCTACGGCGGGCGCCGAGGGCTGCATTGCTTACGACGGCGAGCGTTATTACCGCCAGCTGGCTAAACCGGTAACGGACATGAAGGACACCATGGGGGCGGGCGACTCGTTCCTCACCTCGTTTTTGATGTGCTATCTCGATTCCGCCAAGCGCGGTGAGGATGGCGCCGAGGCCATCGAGCGCGCGCTCGACTTTGCTGCCGGGTTTGCCTCGACCGTGTGCGGCATGGAAGGCTCTTGGGGCCACGGAGCACCAATCGTCGAATAGCCGAGCTGTCCCGGGGAGCTGTATTGGTGCCTTCCCGTGACTCGGTGGTTAAAAAAGCCAAATATGAGTACTGTGACTAATTTAGTCGCAGCAAAATCGACCCCTTCAGACGTGATTTGAGCGTTTGGAGGGGTTTAAGATTGCGAAAATGCAGGATGAGTGACTGTAAAAGTGTTAGTTAATGGACAATCGTAGATTATTCTGGTGGTCGGAAAGCTCAGAGTAATGTATCCATTTCGCTAGCAGTACTCATATTTGACGTTTTTTGACCACAGGGGTTAGCGAAGGCTAAAAACAGAGTGTGCATTCGCTAAAACCGCCGACTCAATATGCTTTGCGTCGCATTTTTTGAGCGAGGCGACGTGTTCTGAGGCGCTTTCGAGCGATCTGATGAGCGACTGTGTGCTTGTTTCTGTGTTTGGCTCGGCTGGCGCATCGGTCTCGAGCAGTAAACGATCGAGTGGAATCTGTCGTGCGTATTCGCGTCCTCGTTTAGACGCGAGCATGCGTTCGTTGACGGAAAAATAGCAGCCTGCATCGCGCGCGCGGACAAGCTCGTCCGAGGTGCCGCTAAACCAGTGGAAGATGATAACGGGGGAGCTGGGGTTTGGGATGAGTAGTCCATGCGATTCGAGGATATCCAGTACGGCTCCTGCCGAACGAACGGCGTGAATTGATATCACACGCCCGGTAAGAGGATGCTGCGCGAGAGCCTCGCAGAGCTGGTCAAGTGCCTGCGTTTGCAGCGGCTCGCTTCCGGCAAAGCGCGCGGAAAAGTCGAGTCCCACCTCGCCGATGTAGCACTCTTGGGCAGCAATTTCGCAAAGCAGATTGACTTCGGCAGGACCACAGCGGCCGTCGGCGAGCCACCAGGGGTGGAGCCCAACACCGGCGATGATGCCTGGTTGGCGACGGGCGCGCTCGTTTGCGGCCGAAAAGTCGCGCGGATTGACGCCGCAGTCAAATAGACCCAAGCCCAGCGCCGTCGCCTCATCGGCAACGGCGTCCGGGTGAGCCATTAAATTAAGGTGGCAGTGTGCGTCAAATAACCGGGGCTCCATCTCGGCGCGCTCCGCTAGTCCAGACGTTGGCCATCGGAGCGTACGCGCTCAGTGCCGCGGCCGCTGATCTGGCGGATAACCTCGCCGGCAATCATCTGGCCCATGATGGGCGGAATAAAGCTGGCGGTTCCCAGCTCGGTGCGCTCGTGGATGTTGGAAGGGTCGCGGGGCTGTGTCTTAACCGATTCCTCGCAGCTAAACAGTACATGCAGGCTCTTGATTCCGCGCTTCTTGCATTCTTTGCGCATGATGCGGCTCATGGGGTCACGTACCGTATCGAAAATGTCGGCAAAGCGGAGGCACTCGGGATGGAGCTTGTTGGCCCCGCCCATGGAGCTAACCAAACGAATGTCGTGGTCCTGAGCATATTTGGCAATGGTGAGCTTGGCCGAGATGGTGTCGATGGCGTCGACGACGTAGTCGAGCTTGCCGTCCGTCTGCTCCAAAACGCTCGCGAAGAAATCATCGATGTTGTCGCTCAGCAGGTATTCGGTGCGCTTGATGACGGTAGCGGTAGGGTTGATGTCGTGAATCATAGCCTCCATGACGTCGACTTTGCGCTTGCCGACGGTGCTGTGAAAGGCGATGGCCTGGCGATTGATATTGCTGGGCGCGATGATGTCCTTGTCCAGAATGACGAAATGACCGATGCCGCCGCGGGCGAGTGCCTCGCAGCAGTTGGAGCCCACGCCTCCGCAGCCGAGCACTAGCACCGTAGCATCGGCGAGCTTATCGAGTGCCTCGCGGCCCATGATAATCTCGAGCTTGGTGTCGCGTGTCTCGATGGGAGTTGCGGCTGTGGTTTCGGTCATAGATATCCTCCGATGGGGAAGCAGGTCGTGTTTTAGCTATCGCCATTATAGGTAATCGCCCATAGGTTGCGATGGCGTTTGCTTTGATGTGGTTTGAAGCATTGCGATTAGATAGTCAGACAAACATCTAAATATTGAGTATAGTGTACACGTCATGAGAGATGATGAGAGGAGGTCTTATGCCGGGAGAGGGTTTTAAGGCGCTGGCCGATCCTACACGGCGTCACATTTTGGAACTGCTGCGCGAGGGCAATTGCACGGCCGGGGAGCTTGCCGAGCATTTTGACATCAGCAAGCCGTCGTTGAGCCATCACTTGGCGACGCTCAAAAACGCCGGGTTGGTGACCGACGAACGTCATGGCCAAAACATCGTTTACAGCTTAAACATCACCGTCATGCAGGACTTGATCGGTTGGTTTATGGGCTTTACAAACACGGAAGGTGATAAGGATGAATAACGAAAACAAGGGCATTCACCCCACGGGGGTATCGTCGCGCGTGTGGATTGCGCTGGTCGCTCTGTGCGTCGCCAATGTCGTAGCGCACCTCATGGTGATGCCGAGCTTGCCTGCGCAGATTCCCACGCACTGGGGCGCGAACGGCGCCGTCGACGGTTGGGGTCCTAGCTGGATGGCCTCTGCGCTCGGTGTGCTGCCTCTGGCGCTTCTCGCAATGTTCTGCGTGGTGCCGCGCATCGACCCCAAAGGTGAGGCATATCGAACCTCGGGCAAGTTCTACCAGGGCTTCGTAATCGCCTTCACCTTGTTCATGTGCGCCATAAGCTGGCTGGGAGAGCTTACGGTCTGGGGCGTGGTGCCGGCGGTCGGTTCGGTTAACGTGCTGATTTCCGGTGTTGTCGGTTTGCTGTTCATCGGCGTAGGCAACTACTTGCCGCGTGTGAAGCAGAACTATACGCTCGGTATCAAGACACCTTGGGCGCTTGCCGATCCCGAGAACTGGCGCCGTACGCAGCGTTTTGGCGGCGCCTGCTTTATGGTGCTGGGTATTGGCCTGATTGTGATGGGCGTGGCAGGCAGCGTGCTTTCGAGTGAAGTCGTCGCCGCGGTGATTGCGGTTCTGGCGTTTGGTTCGGTCGGAGCCGTCTACGTCTACTCGTATCTGCTGTGGCGCAAATCGCAGCGAGCCGCTCGTTAAGGTTGCGGAAAACTAGCGTACGCAGTTCATAGTATGTTCCGGGGGACTTTTCCCAGGTAGTATTAGGGGGTGTGGGCAACCATGCCCCTTTTTCGTTACGTTTCAGAGCTGGTTTCCTCATTTCGTTTCCACTAAAGCGAATCAAGAATAGGGAAACAGCAGGTAGAAAGGATAGAACAGACATATGGCAGAGTTTATCTACCAGATGTATCAGGCTCGCAAGGCCCATGGCGACAAGGTAATCCTTGACGACGTGACCCTGAGCTTCTACCCCGGTGCCAAGATCGGCGTCGTGGGTCCCAACGGCATGGGTAAGTCGACCCTGCTCAAGATTATGGCCGGCATCGAGGAGGTCTCCAACGGCGATGCCAGGCTCACCCCCGGCTACACCGTGGGCATCCTGCAGCAGGAGCCGCCGCTCGATGACGACAAGACCGTTATCGAGAACGTGCGCATGGCGTTTGGCGATATGATCGCCAAGGTCGATCGCTTCAATAAGATCGGCGAGGAGATGTGCGACCCGGATTGCGACATGGACGCCCTCATGGCCGAGATGGGAAAGCTCCAGGACGAGATCGACGCCGCCGACGGCTGGGATATCGATTCCAAGCTCGGCCAGGCGATGGACGCCCTGCAGCTGCCCGATTCCGACATGCCGGTCAACGTGCTTTCCGGCGGCGAGCGCCGCCGCGTGGCCCTGTGCAAGCTGCTGCTCGAGGCCCCCGACCTGCTGCTGCTCGACGAGCCCACGAACC
The DNA here is from genome assembly GCA_025992755.1 of Coriobacteriaceae bacterium. Lineage (GTDB taxonomy): Bacteria > Actinomycetota > Coriobacteriia > Coriobacteriales > Coriobacteriaceae > Collinsella. The sequence continues at coordinate 1,406,542 of DAJPGF010000001.1, read as the reverse complement.
ACCTGGACGCTGAGTCGATCCTGTGGCTCGAGCACTTCCTGCACAACTACCAGGGCGCGGTGCTTGCCGTCACGCACGATCGCTACTTTCTGGATAACGTTGCCGAGTGGATCTGCGAGGTCGACCGCGGTCACCTTTATCCCTACAAGGGCAACTACTCCACGTATCTGGAGACCAAGGCCGCGCGTATCGAGGCACAGGGTAACCGCGATGCCAAACTCGCCAAGCGCATGGAGGCCGAGCTCGAGTGGGTACGCAGCTCGCCCAAGGCTCGCCAGGCAAAGAACAAGGCCCGTCTGGCTCGCTACGAGGAGATGGAGGCCGAGGCCCGCGCAAGTCAGAAGCTCGACTGGACCGACATCCGCATCCCCGTGGGCCCGCGTCTGGGCAACAAGGTGCTCGAGGCCCATCACCTGCACAAGGAGTTCGATGGCCGTGTGCTCATCGACGATCTTTCATTCGCCCTGCCGCGCAACGGCATCGTGGGCGTCATCGGTCCCAACGGCGTCGGTAAGACCACGCTGTTCAAGACGATTGTGGGTCTGGAGCCGCTGACTTCGGGCGAGCTCGAGGTGGGTGAGACCGTCAAGATCTCCTATGTCGATCAGAACCGTTCTGGCATCGACCCTGACAAGAACCTGTGGGAGGTCGTCTCGGATGGCCTGGACCACATGATGGTCGGCGAGACCGAGGTTCCGAGCCGCGCTTATGTGGCGAGCTTTGGCTTTAAGGGCCAGGACCAGCAGAAGCGCGCTGGCGTACTCTCCGGTGGTGAGCGCAATCGTCTGAACCTGGCACTCACGCTCAAGCAGGGCGGCAACCTGCTGCTCCTCGACGAGCCCACGAACGATCTCGACGTCGAGACGCTGTCCTCGCTCGAAGCGGCGCTGCTCGAGTTCCCGGGCTGCTCGGTGGTCATTAGCCACGACCGCATGTTCCTGGACCGCGTCGCCACGCACATTCTGGCGTGGGAGGGCACCGACGAGAATCCGGGCAACTGGTATTGGTTCGAGGGCAACTTCGAGGCCTATCAGGCCAACCGCATCGAGCGCCTGGGCGAGGACGCAGCCCAGCCGCATCGTATTCACAGGAAGCTCACGCGCGACTAGTAGCAAGTAGAAAGGCCGCCACCAAGGGCGGCCTTTCTTGTAGCAATTGCACTGCAGCTATGCCCTGGCTGCTGGTTTGATTCATAATCAAAGTCATCTCTTTGGGATTAAAGCCCGTTTTTGCTATGAGTGATTTTCTAATTCCGTTTAAAACGTAAAGACGTATTGGGTTACAAGGACATAAGCAAATCGAATTGAAATATAACCAGTGCTGTAACGTTACAAAAAAGGTTATAGAATAAGAGTATCTTATAAGTCGCTCCTCTAGAAAGAAGAACATATGCTTTCGCGTCGTCGTTTTCTGCAACTTGTCGCGTCTTCAATTGTCGCCTTAGCCGCACGTCCGAAAGAGGTTTTTGCTTCGACGGGCAAAATTGATGGTGAGCAGATACAATTTACTTCTGAAATTGCGCAAGAGCTTGCCGATAAATATATAAAGGGACTCCTCGGCTCTTCGTATACGCCTTCTGACCCTATTCCTTTTGTAGACGTTGATGGGTCCCCGCTTGGCTACATTGTTCCGGTTGTGACATTCAATAGAGCCGCGGGCTATTTGGTTTTAGATGCTTCAGATGATGAAATACTTACGGGATATCGTTTTGGAGACGGCTTAGTCAGCCCTATGGATCGTGGAGGAGATCTTGGTGTTGAGTCTTATTCTTTCAATAACCCAGTCGTAATGATCAATCCATTCGAATTCGGTGTGCAATCTTTGGACGGTTCAATAACAACAAATTGCGGAAGAACAATCCCGGCTGATTCCATAGAAGGACGGCCTGTCGTTTTATCGAATAAACCTTCAAGCTGGAACGATGTCGTAATTTACGCAACTCAAATGCAGGATTACACAGTATCTGGATTTCGTTCCATTTCTCAGTTTATGTCATATGATGAAAGCGAGATTGAGAGGCTTACTGCCCACTATGCTTGTATGGTGACAGCTTTTTCGAACGTTGCGGAACTGTATGGCATTGCCAATTTATATAGCGACCCTTCGCAATATATGCAGATATGGAATTACACCAATACCCATGCTCTTTCCGATGAAGAACAGACTGTTCCTGGCGTTGTTTTGGGCGGAACGCCGATATCAACCTGTGCAACGGGGTTTACAAATTACTGCGCAAGCAGAGGAAGTACTCTTATCGCCCGCACTGTCTCCTCTCCGGCTATCGCGAGCATTCAAAATGAGATTAACTCTAATAGACCGAATGTTTTACATGCGAGTTTGTACAACGGATCAGCCCATTCTGTAACAGCGGAGGCTTACGCCACACTTACTGGTAAGAAAACTGGAGAGACGAGGCAGATGATTGGCATAGCGGACGGCTGGAATTCATCTTTATCCTTCCTGAAGTATGATCAGAGCTATTATGCGTGGACTTATGGAACGACTTTTTCGAAGTAGGGCGATTCGTCTAGCTCTGTCTTTGGTGCTGATGGCTTCATTGGTGGGCTGTTCAACAAAGGAAGAGATATCGCGCGGAGGTTCCGGAGAAGTGACTGCGACAGACTCAGGTTCATTAGAAATAGCTGGCGGGCATGCCGATGTGATGTTACAAGGAAAAGGCGTGCTTAGGTCGATTGATGCTGAAGACGCCGTCTGCTCAATAGAGGATTTGAAGACAGGTGAAACTGCATCGTACCGAGTTTCAGATAATGCTGCGAATATGATTGAGTCGATACCGACTGGAGCGCAGGTTTCTTTTAGATACTTTGCTCCGCAACTTGAGGATGAGCTCGCTTCTCTGGTGTCTATATGCGCCGATGACAACTAAAAGGCCTGAATTCAAACGGCCTCGGATGGTCAATTGGCTATCCGAGGCCGTTTTTTACTCGACCGGGGCTTCGACCTTGTCGATGGTCCAGGCGGCTCCGAGACCGCCTGTGGTGTTGCGGCGAATGCGCACGGTAACCTCGCGGCGCTCGCCGGCCTGCGTGTAGCGCAGGGGGAAGCTTGCGCGGTTTCGCGCGGCCTCGATGGTGCCGCGTTCGCGGGCGATCCAGTAGTACTCGCCGACGATGCCGAGCGTGTCGGCGCCGTAGGGGAGATAGGTCGACAGCTGGTGCAGAAGCGGGCCGGGGCAGAAGACCTCGGTTGCGAAATCGACGGGGAAGTCCTCGGGGATGGCGGGCGCTGCAGATGCGGGGGTTGGGGCCGCAGTGGGTGCCGAATCCGGCGCGGGTGCGGGAATTTGGTCGCAAGCAGAGGTGGGCGCGGATTCGATGACGGGTGCGGGCTCCGGCGTCGCTTCCGGCTTGATCGTGGAATCTGCGGCCTTCAAGGTGACGGATGCGTCTGCAGCTGCAGTTTCAACCTCAACCTGCGTCGCGTTCTCGTTCTCGACGCTCGACTTTGCCTCGATGGGCGTGGATGCCATGGTGGTGATGCCGGCGTTGGCGTTCTCGGGGTCGTAGACGACCGTAAGCGAGATGGCGGGCTGCGGCGTCTCGGGCTCCGGCGTCGACTCGGAAGCGCCTTGATCGGCGGGCTGATCGTCCTCGGCCTCGTCGCCAAAGACATCGCTGTTTTGGAACGCAGACGTCTCGGGTTGGTTAGCGGCTTCTTCGGTTGTCGACTTGGGAGCTTCGTTGAGCTCAGCAGTGACTTCCTGCTCGGATATGACTTCGGGATCGGTCGTGGCGGCGATTTCGGTTTCGGCTTCTGCCGTTACCTCAATAGCGACTTCGATCTCGGGCTCGGGCTCGGGCACAGCTTCAACTACGGGCTCGGGACGCTTAACGTGCTTGGGGCGCACGGCCTTCAGGTCCTTCTCGCCGCGCTTCTTCTTTTTGTAGGACTGCTTGGCGCCCTTGGCGGCCTTGAGCTTGTCCTCGCCCTTGGCAAGGGCGGCATCCCAGGCATCGTTGGCGATGACGGTGGCATACAGGCGACCGCCCTTAAAGACGGTCAGCTTAATGCAGTCATCGAGCTCTTCGAGCAGCTCGCGCGTGAACTCGAAGCCCAGGTCATAAGCGGCCATGTCGCCCGCGGCGAGTGCCTCCTCGACCTGCGTCATAAACGTTTGCTTGCCGCACCCAATCGCATCGCGCAGCAGGCGATACAGGTAGATGTGGTTGCCCAGCGATAGCGTGGGCCTAACTATTGTCTTGCTCATGGCAAATCTCCTCTTTACACACGTAAAGCATCTTACCATCGCATAGCGTTTGCCATGGCGGCACCCAAGGCAAACGGGCGCAAACCGATATCGATTCGCGCCCGTTGTACAGGCTGCCTATCTGGGGATGCAGCGCCTAGTTGCCCGATGTCGTGCCTTGGCTTGAACTGTCAGATGTCGTGCCCGATGTGGTGCCACTCGAATTGCTGTTGTTGCTGTCTGCTGTGCCCGTTCCCGACGTGGTGTCGCTCGTTTGGTCGCCCGTGCTCGGCTGCGAGCTGTCAGTCGTTTGGCTTGAGTCGGTCGTGCCGGATTGCGTGCCGCTGCTGTTCGTAGAGGAATTGGCGCCCTGCGATTGGTTTTGGGTGTTCGATGACGAGTCGGCAGAGGTAGAACTGTCTTGCGTGCCGTCCGTCTGTGCCTGCTGGTCTTGCGAATGGGTGTTGCCATTTGCATCACTTTCCGTCGTTCGCGACGACAGAATCGGCTCGGGGCGCTCGCCCAGACCCTCACCGGCGGTGGTGATAAGGATGGCGCCGGCGCAGGCGATGACCGCGACGATGGCGATGGCGATCGAGAAGACGATGACCTTCTTTTGCGTCTGGCTGCGCTCTGCCGCCGCCTTGGCGCGCAGGCTGTCGGGGGCGACGCGCGCCGTGGTCGCGCGCCCTGCAATCTGGCGCATCTCCTGCGTAGTCGCGGCGCCGCCCAGGTGCTCCTCGGCATTAAACTCAACGGGCTCATAGGCGCCGGCGGGGTAGTCGACGGCGGCGTGCGTACCTTTGAGGGCTTCGGCGCTGGCAGAGATAAAGTGGCGGTAGACCTGCGAAGACACAACGGTGATGACCGAGCTCACGGCGGCGCCGATTACCGATCCGGCGATACCGATCTTGGAGGCAAGCGCGACGCTCGTGGCGGCAGCTGCGGCGCCGGCGATGATCTGGGGAATTGAAATGTCGTCGAACAGGCCCTTTTTGGGCGCGATGGCCATGGTCTGTCCGATGGAATGGTTTTCGTGCACGCCGTTGTTGAGCGATGCCGGTGTCATGACGCGCGTGCGCGGCGCGTCGGTGTACTTGGTTGTCATACGGGGTCCTCCCGGTGTAAATCTGCTTCGTTTCGTGTAGCCATCAGGGTACCCACCAGATGTGAATCGTACGTGACATTTAGCAGATACCATCAACTCATCAAGGGGGCTTGCTGTCTTTGGTGCAATAGCTTGATGCTAAACTGGATTTACGATTGCGGGGTGGTTTACGTCATGTACCCGTATATGACATTCGAAGACGGTACCGAGGTCATTCATTCTGACCTGATTACAGATGGCGATACCGAAAAGGTTATCGTGCACTTTGAACGACTGACGGCAGAGGGCTTCGACTCCGCTCGTTGTGAGTTGCCTTCCTGTTCGTGGACTGACTCGGAAGGGCATTTTACTCAGAGTGAAAAACGAGCTTTCGAAGAGTGTTTGAGCAAATATTTTAGATTAGTTCGAGTTTAGTTCGAATAAAAAAGCCGAATGCGATGACCTAAAGCGTATGCATCTTTAGTATTAGATGCGTATGAAATGGAGGATGTGAATGGATGAGCTAATAGACTTTAAAAAACGATTTCTCAAGAATGGCGAGCTGGTTTCAATTCCAAAAAAGGAAAGCTATAAAAGAATCATGCTGCTATGGGCCGTCTCTTTCTTTGAATTAAATACAAGTTATACGGAGCTTCAGGTTAATCGTGTGCTGTCACAGCTCCATCCTGATTATGCCGTGTTGAGGCGGTATTTGGTTGATTATGGATTCCTATTAAGGGATGAACGAGGCCTGAAATACGAGGTTAATCGTAATGTTCACGGTATTGAGAGCTAGCCGTCCGGTTCGGGTCCTATATATTGCTAGAGGGATAAGCGAAATAGGCAATTGGTGTGCGAATATTGCTTTGCCAATGCTGATTTACGAGGTAACTCACGATGTTTCTGCAACTGCTTTGATGGTCTGCTGCAGATTTGCCCCCTCTCTGTTTTCAGTTGCGCTCGCGCAGCTGCCTCAGAAGATGGGTATCGGGACACTGCAGGCCATGAGATTGGCAGACTTAATTCGCGCGGGATTATTCGTTTGCTATATTTTTGTTGATAGTAAATGGAGTATGTTTGCTATTACGTGCGCGGTATCGCTTTGCCGAACGGTTGAAATGCCCTGCTTTTACTCGTTGTTAAGAGCCAATACGAATAGTATCAATCGCGACGTAATTAATAATTCGTTTGGGTTTCTGCAGAATTTGATGATGGTTCTGGGGCCAGTTGCCGGCGGTTTTGTTGTCGCTCAATTTGGGGCGGAGGCTGTTCTTGCATTAGACGCGCTTTCTTTTGCCGTGTCGTTCTGGTTGCTGCGAGATGTTCCGTCGGTTATCGAGGTTAATGATAAAGAGGGGATAAGCAAAAATGAAAAATACAGGACTGCATTTAGCGATCTTAGCGCGAAGCACTTGTCAATTGGTTTCCTATTAATCGATATTTCTAGTGGCGTGGCATTCGGCTCTCTGAATTCTCTTTTGCCAGCTATAGCGCAATTGCAATTTGACTCGTCATCGATACAATACGGATTCCTTCAGAGTAGTCTTACAATCGGACTGTTGTTCGGAAATACAATATATGGTCGTTTAATCAGTGGTTCCGATTGCGTTAAATCATATTGTTTTGTGACGTATCTTGCGCTCGGTGCGTATCTGGCGTTTGGCTATCGCTATGCGTCTGGGATATCGTTTATTTTCCTTTTTATCGTCGGTGCCGGAAACGCCATTCAAGATGTGCTTCTCATAACATCGCTGCAGGATTTGGCGAGAGACGGATCTGAATCGATAGGCCTGTTTTCAATTAGGGAGTCTTTGCAATCGGTTGCTGTTGTTGTTTCAACACTCCTTGTTTCGCTGTTCACGAGCATCGCGATGTTCTCAATTCTCGTTACAGGACTTGGTGTATTTTCAATTATGATGGTAGTTGTGTTTCAATTGAATTATTTGCGAAAGATGTGACGTTGATATGCAGATGTGACGTTGATATGCCTTAATTTTGAAATACATGCTCTTAGCACAGGTTGGCCTCTCAGTAAACTGGGAGGTTGCTTTGGCTAGTTAGAGATATGTGAACGACCGTTAGACTGAATCTCAGGGTAGAAGGGGCCTCCAGTGTCCAGATCAACAAGGCAATGCTGCGTTTCGGCTAATAAGAACGATGGCTTTTTGCGTGTGGCGGCGGCGTCGCCGCAGATTCGCGTGGCCGATGTCGAGGGCAATGCCGAGGTTGCGCTGGCGGCTGTTCGCGAGGCTACCGAGCGCGGCGTTCGCGCGCTGGTGCTGCCCGAGCTTAACCTGACCGGCTATACCGCGGCCGACCTGTTCTATAACCGCACGCTGCTGCATGCCTGCGAGGCAGCGCTGGTGCACATCCTCGATGAAACCCGTGAGCTGCCGATCGTCTTTACCGTTGGCTTGCCCGTTGCGGTGGCTGAAAACATCTATAACTGCGCGGCCGTGTGCTGTGCGGGCGAGCTTTTGGGCCTCACGGCCAAGAAGTATCTGCCCAACTATGGCGAGTTCTATGAGTGCCGTTGGTTTGCTCCGGCGCCTGCGGATCCCGTGTGGGTCGAGTTTGCCGGTCAGGGTCCGGTTCCGCTGGGCTCGGGGCTTGTCTACCGCTGCTGTGATGAAGGTGCCGAGGATATGGTGCTGGGCGTTGAGGTCTGTGAGGACCTATGGGTGCCGGCGCCCCCTTCGACCGAGATGGCGCTTGCCGGTGCGACGGTGATCCTCAACCCGTCGGCCTCGGACGAGATTATCGGTAAGGCAGACTATCGCCGCAGCCTCATCTCCAATCAGAGTGCGCGCCTGTACTGCGCCTATGCCTACGCGGATGCGAGCGAAGGCGAGTCCACGACCGATATGGTCTTTGCGGGCGAGAACCTCGTCTACGAAAACGGCTCTAAGCTGGCGGCGACGAAGCTCCTTACCTGCGATATGGCGGTTGCCGATGTTGACCTCGACCGTCTGGTTGCCGAGCGCCGTCGCTCGACGACGTGGACGCGTACCGACGATGCGCCGGAGGCCACGACCGTTGAATTTTCGTTTGAGGGCGTGCTGGCCGAAGAGCCTGTCCTGCGCGATGCGTTCGACATCGACCGCGTCTTCCCCCGCGCGCCCTTTGTGCCGGCCGACCATGGCGACCTGGCCGAGCGTTGCGAGACCATCCTCAATCTGCAGACTGCGGGCCTCAAGACCCGCCTTGCCCACACAGGTACCAAGGCTGCGGTCATCGGCCTTTCGGGTGGCTTGGACTCCACGCTGGCACTGCTTGTGACCGTGCGTGCCTTCGATGCGCTGGGGCTGCCGCGCACCGGTATCACAGCCGTGTCCATGCCTGGCTTTGGCACGACGCATCGCACCAAGTCCAATGCCGAGTCGCTTGCCCGCGACCTGGGTGTGAGCTTCCGCGAGGTTTCGATCCACGCGGCTGTGGAGCAGCACTTCAAGGACATTGAGCACGACCCGGCAGTTCAGGACGTGACCTACGAGAACAGCCAGGCCCGCGAGCGCACGCAGATTTTGATGGACTTGGCCAACCAGGCTGGCGGTTTTGTCATCGGCACGGGCGACCTGTCGGAGCTGGCGCTCGGCTGGGCTACCTATAACGGCGACCACATGAGCATGTACGCCGTCAACGCGAGCGTGCCCAAGACGCTCGTGCGTCACTTGGTTCGCTATGCCGCCGATGTCTTTGGCGGGAGTATTGCTGAGGTCTTGCTCGACATCCTCGATACGCCGGTATCTCCCGAGCTTCTGCCGCCCACGGGCGACGGCGAGATTGCGCAGAAGACCGAGGATTTGGTGGGCCCGTACGAGCTGCACGACTACTTCCTCTACTACCTGTTGCGTTTTGGCTTTGAGCCGGGCAAGATCTACCGCATGGCGCTCAAGAGCTTCGAGGGCGTCTACGACGCCAAGACCGTCTACACGTGGCTACGTACGTTCTACCGTCGCTTCTTTGCCCAGCAGTTTAAGCGCAGCTGCCTGCCCGATGGTCCCAAGGTGGGCTCGGTGACGCTCAGCCCGCGCGGCGATTGGCGTATGCCGAGTGACGCTAGCTCGCGTCTGTGGCTTGCGCAGGTCGACGCGCTCAATCCAGTTGACTAAGGTTGGCTAAATTGAACCAATACGGGGGTTGTAAGCGTTACACTTTTGCAATCTGATGGCCCGTATCGCGCGGCGCTCTTGTCGGGGCGCCGCGTTTTTATATCGAAAGGTGGCACCATGCAGGCATCGCAGCGTCTCGACCGCTTTGGCGCGGAGGTTTTTGCCTCGCTCAACAACAAGCTTCTTGCGCTTAAGGCCCAGGGCAAGACCATTTACAACATGAGCGTGGGCACACCCGACTTTAAGCCGTACGACCACGTGGTCGAGGCGCTGATCCAGGCCGCCCAGGACCCCGAGATGTGGAAGTATGCCCTGCGCGATCTGCCCGAGCTTAAGCAAGCCGTGTGCGATTACTACGAGCGCCGCTTTGGCGTTTCGGGCATCACACCGTCTATGGTGCAGTCGTGCAACGGCACACAGGAGGGCGTGGGCCATTTGGGCCTGGCCCTGCTCGATCCGGGTGACACCATTCTGGTTCCCGATCCGTGCTACCCGGTCTTTGAGGCGGGTGCCAAGATCGCCGATGCCAAGCTCGAATACTATCCGCTGGTTGCCGAGCATAATTACCTGCCCTATGTGGCGGGTATCGATCCCGAGGTGGCCGACCGTGCCAAGTATATGATCGTGTCGCTGCCCGCGAACCCGGTCGGCTCGGTGGGTACGCCCGAGGTCTACGAGGAGATTATCGCTTTCGCCCGCGAGCACGACCTGCTCATCGTCCATGACAACGCGTACTCCGACATCGTGTTTGACGGCGAGCCGGGCGGAAGCTTTTTGCAGTATCCCGGCGCGCTCGAGGTGGGCGTGGAGTTCTTCTCGCTCTCTAAGTCGTTTAACGTCACCGGCGCGCGCATCGGCTTTTTGGTCGGTCGCGAGGATGTGGTCTCGGCCTTTGCCAAGCTGCGCGGCCAGATCGACTTCGGTATGTTCTTCCCGATCCAGAAGGCTGCTATCGCCTGCTTGAACGGTCCGCGCGATGAGGTCGAGGCGCAGCGTCTGAAGTACCAGGAGCGCCGCGATGCCCTGTGCGACGGTCTTGAGGGCCTGGGCTGGGAGCGACCCAACGCGCATGGCTCTATGTTTGTGTGGGCCAAGCTTCCCGGTGGTCGCACCGATTCTATGGCGTTTTGCGAGGAGCTTATGGAGAAGGCCGGCGTTGTGGTGACGCCGGGCGCGAGCTTTGGCCCTTCGGGCGAGGGGCACGTGCGTATGGCACTGGTCCTGCCGCCCGATCAGATCGCTTTGGCTGTCGAGGCCATTCGCGAGGCGGGCTTGTATTAGAAACTTATTTTGACTCGTCAATAGCTCGAAACCGATTTCGTGCAGTTATTTTACGAATACTGCAAACAATTTCGGTAAACGGTCGATTTTTGGCTGCGAATAGGAGCATAATCAAAGTCCCGATTGGATGTATTGGGATTACGACAAGCCGCTCGGGTCGTTCCCGGGCGGCTTGTTTGTGGAGAGAGATGGGAGTTTCTAATGGTTAACGAGAAGAAGGTCGCTATTGTCGGCTGCGGTTTCGTCGGTTCGTCTTCGGCGTTCGCACTGATGCAGAGTGGTCTGTTCTCCGAGATGGTCCTCATCGACGTGGACAAGAACCGTGCCGAGGGTGAGGCCCTGGATATCGCGCACGGCATGACGTTTGCCGAGCCGATGAAGATCTACGCCGGCGATTATTCCGATGTCGCCGACGCCGCCATGATCGTCGTCACCGCTGGCGCTGCCCAGAAGCCCGGTGAGACCCGCCTGGACCTGGTCAACAAGAACGTCAACATCTTTAAGTCCATCATTCCCGAGATTAAGAAGTCTGGCTTCGACGGCATTCTGCTAATCGTCTCCAACCCGGTTGATGTTCTGACCTATGCTGCCATCAAGATGTCTGGCCTGCCCGAGGGCCATGTCATCGGCTCCGGCACCGTGCTCGACACCGGCCGCCTGCAGCAGATGCTTGGTGCCCACGTCGAGGTTGACCCGCGCGATGTCCAGGCCTATGTCATGGGCGAGCACGGCGACTCCGAGTTTGTCGCTTGGTCCAGCGCTCAGGTTGCCGGCGTTCCGCTGAACACTTTCTGTGAGCTTCACGGCCACTTGGAGCATGAGGCTGCCGAGAAGCGCATCGCCGAGGACGTCAAGAACTCCGCCTACACCATCATCGAGAAGAAGCACGCCACCTACTATGGCGTCGCCATGGCCGTCAAGCGCATCTGCACCGCCGTCATGCGCGATGAGCAGACCGTTCTGCCTGTCTCTTCGCTCATGGTGGGCGAGTATGGCCTGTCCGATCTTGCCATCTCCATGCCGACCGTCGTTGGCCGCGACGGCGTTGTCTGCCGCGTTCCCGTGCCGCTGAACGACGACGAGCAGCATGAGCTCACCGTCTCCGCCAAGGCCCTCAAGGACATCATCGACAGCGTCGATTTCTCCTGCTAAATCAAGCTCGCTAGAGCGAAAAGCTACAATGAAGGCGTCCGGGCCCACACGGTCCGGGCGCCTTTTTGGTGCAAAGTAGCCTGACCCCAATGCACCATAGTTGATGGGAGGGCCATGTCGGATTCGCCTAATTTTTTGACCTATGCCCAGACGGCGTTTGATCCGTTTGAGGAGCGGCCGTTCTGCGCGGTGGATAGCCTCGTCTTTGCGTGGTTGTCCTATTTGCGTTTGCCGGGTGATATGGCGGAGCTGACGAACTGGCAGGGACTGGACGTGCGTGAACTGCTGCGCGCCGAGTGCTACCAAGACATGATTGGCGACCTGTGGGATCCGGAGGGGAGCCGTGCCTTGTTGGAGGCTGTGGCAGCAAGCCCTCGCTACCGTGGCGTTCGTGTTTGCGGCTATCGTACCGTGAGTGATGCCGAGACGACGGAGCAGTTTGCGGCCATGACGTTCCGATTTCCGGCGGGGTTTAGCTATCTTGCCTTCCGGGGGACCGACAGCACGATTGTGGGCTGGAAAGAGGACTTTAACATGGCGTTCCGGTGTCCTGTGCCAGCCCAGGAATCCGCGGCGCGTTATGTGGACGAGGCGGCGGATGCGATCGATGGGCCGCTTTTGTGCGGAGGTCATTCCAAGGGTGGAAACCTTGCGGTGTACGGTGCGGCGATGTGCTCCGATGTCGCCCGTGAGCGAATCGAACGGGCGTATTCCCATGATGGTCCGGGGTTCGTCGAGGAGTTTCTGAACGGCAATGCCTTTGCCGATCTTTCCGGTCGAATCGACAAGACGCTACCTCGGTCGTCGATCTTTGGCATGATGTTCGAGACACAGGAGGACTATGCCATCGTTGAGAGCACCGAGTTCAGCCTGCTGCAGCACAATCCCTTTAGCTGGGTGGTTGATGGTCGCGACTTCGTGTATTGTGAGCGCCTGTCTGCCGGTGCTCGATACGTTGATGGTTCCATTCGCGAGATGCTGCTTGCAGTGTCGCCTAGCGAACGCGAGCGTTTTGTAGATGCGTTGTTCTCCGTGTTTGAGGCTACGGGTGCTGAGCGGTTTGCGGATATCGCTGGGAATCTGCGCGAGAGCCTGCCCGTGATGCTCCAGGCTGCGCAAGGCTTTGACGAGGATACGCGACGCTTTGTCTCGCAGACCATCGTGGCAATCCTTAAATGCGCACTGCTGCCCAAACGCCCTCAGATCGACATGCCCGCTGCCGGCAAGAGTTTGGCAGAACAGCTCGAGGCTTGGCAGTCCGAGCTCCTGCGCTAACCATTGGTGCAAGCAACCTATCCCCGATGCACCAATCTTCGATGCGCCTGGGGCGGGCTCGACCGCTATAGGCGGGCTTGACCGCTATACTGGTTCGTGCCGAAATCGATCTAGAACGGAATGCCGTATATGAAAATCAATCACGCGATCCTGCATATCCTGGACTTTGACTCTGCCGTCAACGTTATGAGCCAGCGCGAGCTCGATATCGAGAGCCGTACCGTGCGCAACTTCGTGACCACGCACCTGCGGCGCGCTCGTACTTCGGCCGACAACAAGCGTGCCATGTTTGCCGAGAACTCCGCATTCGGCGGCGAGCTCAAGGGCTATTTCTTTGGTGAGCGTGAGTTCGTGGACCTGTCGCAGCAGATTGCGGAGTTCATCTCTTCCGAACTCACCAAGGCCGAGAAAGCCGAGTCCACTGACGTGCTTGTGGCGGACTTTGACGATGATGAGGATGCCCGCTGGTTTGCCGTGATGCTGCTGGGCTCCAAGCAGGCATTCATGCACGAGGTGGGTCGCGAAGAGGGCGAGGTGCGTAACGACATCGCGCGCCACTATGCCATTCTGCCGAACCCTTCGCAAAAGGTGCCGAGCTATGCAATCGTGCGTGCAAGCACCATGGAGATCGGCTATGTGGATAAGAAACGCAAGATTGCCGGCGAGGATCGCATGCTCATTCCCGATGGCCTGCTGCAATGCGACGCGGGCGTTTCGGGTAAGGAGGTCATCGATACGGTGACGCGCGTGGTCGAGGAGGTCGCTGAAGAGCACGGCGCCAACACGGCCGTAGCGCTCGCCAAGGTCAAAGCCGCCGTTGCCGAGAAGGTTGAGGATGACGAGGAGCTGCCGCCTTGGGATATCGTCGATGAGGTCTTTGAGGACGAGCCGGTTATCAAGGAGAGCGTGCGTGCGGCACTGACCGAGGAGAAGGTGCCCGAGCGCGTGCCCGTGGAGCGCAAGCAGGTCGAGCGCGCGGCCGTGCGCAATCACAAGATCCGTACCGACACGGGTATCGAGATCAGCTTCCCGGCCGAGATGGGTTCGAACTCCGAGTACATTGAGTTCGTCAACGAGCCCAACGGCCTCATTTCCATCGAGCTCAAAAACATCGGGTCAATTGAGAATCGATAAGCTGCGCTGGACGCTGCTGAAAAACAAAGGTCGAAGCCCTTCGGGACTTCGGCCTTTGTTGCTTGGGGCTGAATTACGTTGCAGGTTGAGCATACGCCAGCGAAAACGCCTCTAGGCGAGCAAGGTGACGCGAAAGAGGAGGGCATTGGCCTTCTGGTCATGTCCGACGATTGAACGTCAGATTGCCGCCTAGGGGCGTTTGCAGCGTCGAGCCGTTTCGCGGTTTGTCAAAACCGCGTAACCCTACAGCTGGCGCAGGCCTTCCTCGAGACCGGTCTTGCTGTCGGTCTTCTCGTCGCGCATCTTGATGACGCGGGCGGGGACACCGGCCACGACGGCGCCGGCGGGGACGTCCTCGACGCACACGGCGCCGGCGGCAACTACAGCGCCCTTGCCCACGCGTACGCCCTCCAGGACCACGGCGTTGGCGCCGATCATGACGTCGTCTTCGATGATGACGGGCGTGGCGCTTGCGGGCTCAACGACGCCTGCCAACACGGTTCCGGCGCCGATGTGGCAGTTCTTGCCCACGGTGGCGCGGCCGCCAAGCACGGCGCCCATATCGATCATGGAACCCTCGCCGATAACGGAGCCGATGTTGATGATGGCGCCCATCATGATGACGGCACGGTCGCCGATCTCGACGCGGTCGCGGATGATCGCGCCCGGCTCGATGCGGGCGTTGATGCCCTTAAGGTCGAGCATGGGCACGGCGGAGTTGCGGCAATCGTTTTCAACGTCGTAGTAATCGATGGAATCGGCATTGGCATCAAGGATGGCTTTGAGCTCGTCCCAGTCGCCAAAGACGGTCTTGCCGCGACGGCCGCCGTAGACATGTGCGTCGCCCCAGGCAACCTTCATGCCGGGTTTCTCGCGCACATACAGCTTGACAGGCGTCTTTTTAGGCGCGGTGGCGATGTAATTGATAATCTCCTGGGCATCCATCTCGGCTGCGTTACTCATATGTTGTTTCTCCTTCGCGTGGGTACGGTAGATAACTGGTTAGGCGAACATGACCTGGTCGAACGTATAGAAGCCGGGGTTGCGGGTGACGAGCTTCTGCGCGGCTGCCAGGGCGCCGTTGACAAAGATCTGACGGCTTGTGGCGCGGTGCGTGAGCGTGACCTCCTCGTCCTGGCCAAAGAAACCCACCTCGTGCACGCCGGCGACGGTGCCGCCGCGCAGCGAGTGCATGCCGATCTCCTTGGGGTCGCGCGCGCCGCACATGCCCTCGCGGCCATAGACGGGGTGGTAGCCTGTCTCGGACTCGGCTTCGACGACGGCATCGAGCAACAGCTTGGCGGTGCCGCTGGGGGCGTCGACCTTTTGGTTGTGGTGAGTCTCGACAATCTCGCAGTCAAAGCCGGGCAGCTCACGCGTGGCCTGGGCCACTAGATGACGCAGGGCTGCGATGCCGATGGAGTAATTGCCCGAGTGCATAACGCGGGTGTTCTGGCCCAGCTCACGCAGGCGGTCCATCTGCTCGGGCGTATAGCCCGTGGTGCCCGAGACCAACGCGGCGCCCGTGCGCTCGACATAGGCGACGACGGCATCGAAGGTCACGACGTTCGAGAAGTCGATGATAACGTCGGCCGCAGGGGCGCTCTCGAGCTCGGACAGATCAAAACCGATCTGGGCGACGATATCAAAAACGGGTTGCCCGCCGGCGTCGACAACGCCCTCGGCGGTGGTGCGGATGAGCGAGCCCATGCGGCCCGTTCCCATAATGACGGTCTTAATCAAGCAGACCAGCTCCCTTCAGAGCATCGGTAAGTGCGGCTCGCGTGTCGTCTGCCATGGGGCACAGCGGCATACGGTAGTTTGCCTCGATCATGCCCATCTGGGCGAGCGCTTCCTTGACGGGGATGGGGTTGACCTCGCTAAAGAGGGCATTGATGAGCGGCTGGCCGGCAATTTGGATATCGCGGGCGCGTGCCACGTCACCGTCCAGATAGGCGCGGCACATGTCGTGCACGAGCTGCGGCTGAACATCGGCCCACACGCTGATGGTGCCCGAGGCGCCCAGGCTCATGAGCGGTACGGTAAGCGCGTCCTCGCCCGAGTACATGCGGAAGTCGTCTGACAGCAGGTGGGCGATCTTGGCCGCGTAGGCGACGTTGCCCGAGGCCTCCTTAATACCCATGATGTTGGGGTGCGCGGCCAGGCGTTCTACGTTGCGCTCGCTGATGCCGCAGCCACAGCGGCCGGGGATGTTGTACAGGATGCAGGGGATGTCCACGGCATCGGCGACGGTCTTAAAGTGCTGATAGATACCCTCTTCATTGGACTTGTTGTAGTAGGGGGTGATGAGCAGCAGACCGTCGGCGCCCAGGCCCTGATAGGTGAGCGACTTGGTGAGCATGGTCTGCGTGGAGTTGGAGCCCGAGCCGGCAATAACGGGGGCGCGTCCTGCAACATGCTTGACCACAGCGGCGACGACGGAGTTGTCCTCGTCATCGGTCATCGTGGCACTCTCACCGGTGGTGCCCAGGGTGAGGATGGCGTCAGTGCCATTTTGCAGGTGGAAATCGATAAGGCGCTCAAGCGCGTCAAAGTCGACACTGCCGTCCTTTTTAAACGGCGTGACAAGGGCGACGATTGAGCCCTCGAGATTGCGGATATCCATGTTCTTCTCCTTCGCTTCCGCGATCTGGACGCGTTTGTTCCATTGGGCGGCGACTGCTAGGCGCTCGTCCTGAGCGCGACGGCGGGCGCTTTCGGCGCGCGATTTGGCCAGCAGCTCGCGGCCGCACGGCAGCACGTCGAGCGTGGCAAAGTAATCGCCCGGGCGCTCGGCGCGGCGAATGAGGTCTGCCGAGCCATCGGGGCGCAGCAGGACCTCGGCGGAGCGCAGGCGGCCGTTGTAGTTGTAGCCCATAGAGTGGCCATGCGCGCCGGTGTCGTGAATCACGAGCAGGTCGCCCATGTCGATATGCGGAAGCTCGCGGTCGATGGCGAACTTGTCATTGTTCTCGCACAGATTGCCCGTGATGTCGTACGTGTTCGTGACGGTGGCTGCGGTTTTATCGGGACCGTCCGGCTGACCCATCACCGTGATGTGGTGGTAAGCGCCATACATGGCGGGACGAATGAGGTCGACGGCACTGGCGTCCACGCCGATATAGTCCTTGTAGATCTGCTTCTCGTGGATGGCCTTGGTGACCAGGCACCCATAGGGACCCATCATAAAGCGGCCCATCTCGGTGCAGATCGCCACATCGCCCATGCCAGCGGGAACCAGAATCTCGTCGTATGCCGCGTGCACTCCCTCGCCGATGGCGTGAATGTCGTTGGCCTGCTGCTCGGGCAGATAGGGGATACCGACGCCGCCGGACAGATTGATAAAGGCGACATGTGCGCCGGTCTCGCGCTCCAGGCGCACGGCGAGCTCAAAGAGGATGCGCGCGAGCTTGGGGTAGTAGTCGTTGGTGACGGTGTTGCTGGCAAGGAATGCGTGGATGCCAAAGTCCTCGGCGCCCTTGGTCTTGAGCATGCGGAACGCCTCGAAGAGTTGTTCGGTGGTCATGCCGTATTTGGAGTCGCCCGGGTTGTCCATGATGCCGTTGGAAAGCTGGAACAGGCCGCCCGGATTAAAACGGCAACTGACCGTCTTGGGGATGGGGCTTGCGACACGCTCAAAGAACTCGATGTGGCTGATGTCGTCAAAGTTGACGATGGCACCCAGCTTGTCGGCGAGCTCAAAATCCGCCGCCGGCGTGTCGTTGGACGAGAACATGATGTCGTGTCCGGTGATGCCCAGCGAGCGGGCAATCATGAGCTCGGTATAGCTCGAGCAATCACAGCCGCAGCCGTATTCGTTGAGAATGGAGATGAGCGCCGGGTTGGGATTGGCCTTGACGGCAAAGTACTCCTTAAAGCCCGGGTTCCATGCAAAGGCGTCGCGCACCTCTTGCATGTTGCGGCGGATGCCTGCCTCGTCGTATAGATGAAACGGCGTGGGGAACTGCTCGACGATATGCTCGAGTGTCTCCTTGTCCACAAACGGCTGCTTGGCCGCATATGCCTCGTTGGGGGTCAATGCCATGTCCCGTAAACCTCGCTATCCAGACGGCGCCATCTGCGCATCGAATCCGCATAGCGTGGACCCAATGTCCGGATAGCGCTCCCGCATTGCTGCAGACAGTCCTGTGGGTGTTTCCCACAGGCCCACCAGGTTGTTCGTGCCCGAAAAGCCCAGTTCGGCGGGTTTCGCCTCCCCACGGGGTCAAAGCCTGCCGGCTCGCCCGCGGTTCTTCGTGCCCGCGCCTCTATCAAGTGGTAACGACCCTACCACGTTGCACTTTACCAAACAAGAGTATTCGTATATAACGTTTAAAAAATGCAGGGATATGCTGGAAACAAGTGCGCCACAATCCTGTATCACAATAAATTGCAACAGATGTGCCTCACGAAGGGATCCTCTATGACCGAGCTCCAAGAACTCCGTCGCTATCGCCGCGATCTCCATCGCATTCCGGAGCTCGATTTCGATCTTCCGCAGACTATCGCCTATATCGAGGGCGTGCTGGCACCGCTCACCTGCGAAGTGACCCATCCGTGCCCCAGCTGCGTCTGTGCTTTCTTCGACGCCGGCGTTGATGCCGCGCATGCCACGGCGATTCGCGCCGATATGGATGCGCTGCCCATCGCGGAGGCGACGGGAGCGGCCTTTGCCTCGACCCATCCCGGCAAGATGCACGCTTGCGGACATGATGGACACATGGCCATGGCACTTGCCGCCGCGACGTATGTCGACCGTACGATTCGCGAGCAGTCGGGCGCCATTAGGCGCAACGTTCTCTTTGTGTTCCAGCCGGCCGAGGAAACGACCGGTGGTGCCAAGACGGTATGCGAGAGCGGTGTGTTCGAGCGCTATGGGGCTGATCGCATTTTTGGCTTCCATGTGTGGCCCGATCTGCCTGCCGGCACGTTGGCGAGTTGTTCCGGTCCGCTGCTGGCGCGTTCGAGTGAGACACACATTCATATTCACGGGACGAGCATCCATATCGCTAAGACCTATGGCGTTCCGGTCGAGGAGTCGCACGATGCGGCGCTGGCGGCAGCGAAGTTTTTGGTTGCCGAGCGCGGGCTGATGGATGAGCTGGGTGCCGATGAGCCCTGCATTGGCAAGTTCGGCCTGCTGCAGGCAGGCACCGTCTGCAATGCGGTGGCGGGGGAGGCCCATGTTGCTGGTAGCTTGCGCGTGTTTACAGACGCTATGTTCGACCGTGCGCGCGAGGGCGTGCGCCGTGTGCTCGACGAAGCGTGCACCGCAACGGGCTGCACGTATGATCTCGACTTCGCCGAGGGCTATCCACCGGTCGATAACGACCCCGAGTTGTTTGCCAGCGTCGCGCCTGCCTTGCCCGGGCTGCAGCTTGTGGAGGAACCGCTGCTGATCGCCGAGGATTTCGCGTTCTATCAACGCCATCTGCCGGGCGTGTTTTTCCTGCTGGGCACGGGTATGCCAGAGGACCAAGACAACCCGAGTGATTCGGATGGCTGTCCCGCCTATGCCACAAGCGCTCTGCATACCGATAGCATGCTCTTCGACGAGGAAATCCTTCTCAAAGGCCTCGATGTCTACAAACGATTGCTTTTGCTTGACTAAGGCGCAAAGGACTATTTGTTCTAGAAAACACGAACAAACGTACGATATAATAGAGATGTAAGTCTATAGAAACGTTTGACGTTACTAACGTAAGGCGATACTATGATTGCATCGTATAAAGATGAGGATACCGAACGCTTTGCCATGGGTGTGCGGGTCAGGAGGTTCGTGCCCTTTGAGCGTGTTGCGTTGAGGAAGATTCGCCAACTGCAGGTCTGTGCTTCGCTTGATGATCTTCGCGTTCCACCGGGCAACCGCCTGGAAGCTTTGAAGGGCGATCGTGCCGGTCAATATAGCATCCGTGTTAACGAGCGCTATCGGGTCTGTTTTGAGTGGAGACAGGAGATGGCTTGGAATGTCGAAATCGTCGATTATCACAAGTGATGAGACTTCGGCCGATTTGCTGTCGCCGGTGACTCCTGGTGAGCTTCTCAAAGAGGAGTTTCTTGTTCCCATGGGCATTTCTCAATATCGCCTTGCGAAAGAGACTGGGATTCCGGCTCAGCGTATCGGGCAGATTGTCTTGGGAAAACGTCGCGTGACGGCCGACACCGACCTCCGTCTTTGCCGTTATTTTGGCCTGACGGATGGTTATTGGCTGCGCGCTCAGGTGGCGTTTGACCTTGAGGCCGAGAAAAGGCGGATCGAACCGGAACTCGACAAGATCGTTCCTGTTCAGCAGGCTATCGCACTGTAGTGCTCAAAGATGATGGGGGTGGCGCGGCGATGAGGCGACGCCGACAGTCTGCCGTATATAGTCCGGGTGGATGCGGGTGCGGTTTGCTGCTGCTTCCGGTCATCGCTGTGGGCATTGGCGTGATGTTTGTGCTTGCTGGGCTGGCTACGGCGGCACTCGTACTGTTTATCACTGCTATCGGCGTGACGATTTGGCTTTATCGCAGTCGTGAGCAGCGCCGCGCCGACGGTAAGACCAATGTAGGATGGATGGCCTTTTTGGTCATCGCCTACCTGCTGAGCATCAGCTATTTGGCCTTCTTTATCCTGTTGCTTGTGAGCACCTTTACCGGGGAATCCGTCACGGTGGGTTGATGCACTGCCAGCAGACGGTTGCGCAAAGTGCGTTTGCTCGGCGTTTGGATAACTGCATTGGCCGTTTACCGCAGCCTTAGCTCTCAGCTAATGAATTCAAGTTTAATCCTTCCTACGATGTGCTGTGTGCCGGCACGGTAGCCGGATCGTAGGAAGGATGCATGATGAAAAAGCTTGAAAACGAAGTGCTGCTGAGCCGTCGCGCTGCACTGGGCGCATTCGCCACCGTCGCCTTGGGGACTGCCGGTCTTCTTACCGGTTGTGGTAGCGATAAGGCGACCGTCACCGAGGACGCTGGCGATGGCGACAAGAAGGAAGAGGCGAAGAAGGAAGAGCAGTCTACGACTGACCTGGCGGTTGGTGCGACGGTGACCACGGCTGCCGGTCTTTCCGTCGTTGTCGATTCCGTCCAGCCCGGCCTCACAAATTATGACGGTTCGACCATGACGGGCATTCACGTCACGTACGTCAACAATGGTGATGAGGGCGCAGATTACAACATCTACGACTGGAAGGGCGAGGACGCCAACGGCGCTCAGCAGAATCAGGGTTACTACAGCGAGGGCTCCGATGAGCTGCAGTCTGGTACCCTTGCCGCTGGTGGCTCTGTGGCGGGCAATATCTACTTTGATGGCGATATCAAGAAGGCACTGTATTTTGCCAACATGTTTGATAAGTCTGCCACTGCAAGCTGGGTGTTGGCCTAGCATGTCGCTACCGTTGCGCCGTATGGGAGGTGAAGTCGTATGCCCGATAAAAAGCTGACTGACGAGTTGCTCAATGAGCTTCTCGACGCGCCAAACATCGATGGCTATATCAAAGAACACGACTTTGCCACCCCGTCGCTTTCGAACTACCTGAAGCAGCTACTGCAGGAAAAGGGCTTGGAGCGCTCGCGCGTGGTTCGTATGGCCGATCTCAATGAGACCTTTGGCTATCAGATCTTTACCGGCGCGCGTCATCCGAGTCGCAATAAGGTGCTGCAGATTGCCTTTGCGATGGCGCTGACGCTCAAAGAGACCAACCGTGCGCTGACGGCTGCCGGGGTAAGCGTCCTTAACTGCAAGGACCGCCGCGATGCGATTATCATCTTTTGCATCGATCGCGGGTGCAGCCTCCAAAAGGTCAACGAGGAGCTGTATCGCTTTGGCGAGGAGACGGTGAGTTAGCGGCTGATATCTGAGCCGGCGGAGCTGCCGAACAACGATGCAAACGAACGGGGCGCGGATGCCATGAGGTGTCTGCGCCCTGCGCTATGATGGAGCCTATGGATACTCAGACCCCAACATATTCCGATGACGAGCTGACCGCAGCGCTTGCCGAGCACCTGGCGTCGCTCGATCGCGACGACAGCTATCGCGTGGAGCGAGTACTTAAGCGCTCGTCCGTTGAAACAACCGAGCTCGTGTACTTTGAAGGAACCGGCGGTGGTTCGCTCGGTCCCTTTGTTCGTAAACGCATCGATGCTTCGGCTCAAATCGGCGGGGCATACGAGCGTCTGTTTGCCGCTCAGCGGGCAGGCAGGCGTTTTGAGCACCTGCCCAGAATCGTCGATTGTCGTCGTGTGGGCGACGAGCTCAACGTGGTTATGGAATACATCGAAGGGGAGACGCTCGGGGCGCTGGTGTACCGTCTGGGAGCCACCCCCGATTATGCGCATGAATTGTATCCTGTCCTTTGCGACGCCGTGGGCGAGCTCCATGCCGGTTTTGCAATGGCGGGGGAGACGTCGGCGCCGGTGATCCATCGTGACCTCAAGCCGTCGAATATCATCGTGACAGGTGCCAACTATACGCCTGATGACGGCCTGACATTTTCATCGCTGGTGATTATCGACCTGGGGATCGCGCGCGTATGGCGCGATGGCGCCGATGCCGACACCGTCAAGTTTGGCACGCGACCCTATGCGCCGCCCGAGCAGTATGGGTTTGGGCAGACGAGTGTGCGCAGCGACGTCTACGCACTTGGCGCCCTGTTGTTCTTCTGCTTGACGGGAGTCGACCCTAAACCAGGGCTCGACATGCGCGAGCAATGCGAGGCGCGCGGCATTCCCACTCCACTTGCCGATGTCATCTGCATGTCGATGGCGCTTGACCCGACCAAACGTTTTGCGAGCGCGGAAGCGTTGGGACGGGCGACGCGCGCGGCATACGATCTGAGTCGCCCCGTGCGGCCTCCTGCGCCTGTCCGTACTCCGGCCTCGGAGACGGTGTTGGCGTCCCAAGGGCTCCAGAACCCCGCAAGGCTTTCTAGGCCTGCCGCCTCCGCTGCATGCGGTCTGCTCTCTCGCGTTCCGGAGTCTCTGGGGCGCATTTGGAATACGCTCGTCTGCTTCTCGCTGCTTGTGTTCTTTGCCGGAAGTCACTTTGCCGTCTTTCACCCCACGGGAGTAAACCAAAGCTACCCGACGTGGCTTCTCATAGTCGAGTATTTTTTCTTTGTCGATGGCCTTATAGTGCTTATGCATTTTGCGCTGCTCGATAAGCGCCGTCTTCGTCGACGATTCGCACTGCTCGACAGCTATCGCGGCAAGAAACTCGCGAAACTCTGGCTCAAGGCATTGGGTGTGCTGCTCCTATGCACGATCGTCATAGTCGCGGTTGCCAATGCGACCGGCGTTGTCGATACCTCCGCTACCTAAAAGAAAAAGGGCCCCATTGGGGCCCTTTGCAGTTGCACTTAGATGCGGTTCATCTGGGCGGCGACTTTGTTGTACCAGTCCTGCCACGTGGGCGGGCAGTACTTTTTGGCCGCTGCCGGGGTAAGGGTGGAGCCGTAGTTGGCGCCCAGATAGGCAACGTGAGCGGAGATGCCCTCGCTCCAGCTGCCAAAGCTGCGCCAACCGCCGCCACGTGCACTCCAGCCCCAGGCGTTGTAAGAATTGGCGCAATAAGCACCCTTGGTGCTCTCGATGCAGGCGATGGCGGGGGACCAACGGGGGTCGACACCGGTATTCCAAGCGGCGACGGCAAAGTTATACCCCTGGCCTGCCATGGGGGAGCCGGCGAGATAATTGTCAATGCGGCTCGTCCACTCATTAATGAACGAATCGTAATCGGAGTTGCCGCTGTTCGAGTTGTTCGGCGTGGTGTCGATGGTGGTGTTGGTGTTGGTGGCCTGGCTGCTGGAATTGCTGCCGCTTACGCCCTCGCCCGAGAGCTTCTCGGCGGCAGCGGCCTTATCGGCCTCAAGCTTGGCAAGCTCGGCGGCATTTTCCTGCTCGGCTTTTGCCTGAGCCTCGCTGCGGAGCTGCTGGGCCTGCGCCAGCGCATCCTCGGCGTTTTTCTGCTCTGCCTCAAGCTGAGACTTGGCCTGCTGGAGCTCAGCCTTGTTCTGCTCGAGTTCGGTCTGCATGTTATTGAGCTCTTCGATCTCGTCGACGCTCGAGCTCGTGATCTGGTTGGTGTATTTGCAGGTCGTGATGAACTCACCCAGGCTCTGCGCGTTGACCAGGAAGCTCACGATGGGATTGGTGCCCTTCTGATACTTGTACAGATCGCGCATGGCGGAGCTTGCCTTGGCCTGCTGATCGGGAAGCCTAGTCTCGATTTCTTCGATGCTTGCCTCATTGGAGTCAATCTGTTTTTGCAGGTCATCGAGTTTGGTGCGGGCGTCGTTGTAGGCGCTCGTGGCGGCTTCGATCTTCTGCTGGGCTGCGGAAAGCTGGTCCTGCGTTGCCTGCGAGGCGGCATACGCCGCAACGGGGGAGAGCATCGGCGTGGCCGTCAGCGCAACGGCGAGCGCGGCACTCGTGATGATACGAGCCGGCTTCGACGCAATGAGCGCTGCGGTGCGATGATTCGAATGCTGCATCCAGTCCCTCTGCAATCAATCGTAGGTTATGGTTCGAACGGTATTCTACTACTGCTTTCGACCTCAACTTGAACCTTAAAGGTTCCAAAGGGTCAAGTTGAACTTGAGGCTTTGGCTTTGACCTGCAGTTATGATGAATTGTTGAGAAACCATAGAGTTCAACTTTAACGTTACGGCACCCTATTGCAACGGGATTCTTGGCTGTAAAAGCTACTTCAACGTGGGATTTTGCAACTACAGGGTTCCTTCGCGACGAGCCTGCTCAATCTCTTCGAGCGCCTCGGCGGGGGTGAACGAACAGGTGCCGTCGCCGAGTTTGACTACCTGGATATCGTCGCCGATATGGACCTCTCCGCCCTTTAGTACCACGCCGAAAACGCCCTCGTGGGGAAAGATACAGTCGCCGGCTAGATAGTAGATGGCACAGCGTGTGTGGCAGACCTTGCCGATCTGACTGATTTCGACCAGGACATCGTTGCCAATCTTGAGCTGCGTTCCCAGGGGGAGCGAGAGTAGATTGATGCCTTGCGTGGTGAAGTTCTCTCCAAAGTCACCCTCGTGTACGTCGAGCCCGCGTGCCTGCGCCGTCTGGATGGACTCCGCGGCTAAAAAAGAGACCTGGCGGTGCCAATGTCCGGCGTGCGCATCGGTAGCGAGGCCAAATTGCTCGATGACGGTGTCGCGTCCATCGGCGACGGGCGACTTGCGAGTGCCTTTGTGCTCCGACGTGTTGATTGAGACGATACGGGCAGGCCCGTTGTAAGCATCGTTTGCGGTGCGTAGGGGAACTGCCGTCTGGGCACGATCCGCAAGTTCGCGCTTGGTGACGTCAATGATGGGGTTGTTGATCGGATGAGCCTGGGGCACGGTGCACCTTTCGACGGGGCGGGCAACATGTTGAATCCTACAACAATGGTAGGTTCATTGCCCGTTGTCATACAACGGTGAGCGCCGCCTTCGTGCTGGACGATTGCGTCGATTGCCATAGATACGGTGGAGCTTTGGGCGCCGGCGGCTTGGCACGCTAGAATAAATCAGTTGCGCAAAGACCGCCCGTTGTGTGGGCAGTTCATGATAGGAAGTTTCCATGGCATTGCAATTTACAGAGCGCGAGTTCATTCCCGTGCTGCTCGGTGGCGACATCAACGCCTATTCGGTGGCGCGCGCCTTCTATGAGGAGTACCAGGTCAAGAGTCTGGTCTTTGGCAAGTACCAGACGGGTCCCGCGTACCGCAGCCAGATTATCGACTACACGCCCAACGTGGATATCGACACCATGCCCGTGATGCTCAAAACCGTCAACGGCATTGCCCAAGCGCATGCCGACAAGACGATTGTCCTTGTGGGCTGTGGCGACAACTACGTTGCCCTCGTGGCTCAGGCCAAGGATGCCCATGAGTTGGCGGATAACATCGTCGCTCCCTACGCGCCCTACAGCATGCTCGAGCAGTGCCAGAAGAAGGAGATCTTCTACGAGCTGTGCGAGAAGCATGGCGTGCCTTATCCGCATACCTTTACCTTCACCATGGCGATGCTGAACGACCAAGGCGAGGCACCTGCCGAGGTGCTCGACCAGATCGATTTTCCCTACCCGATGATTCTGAAGCCTTCTGACGGCATCATGTGGTGGCAGCACGAGTTCGAGGGCCAGAAGAAGGCCTATGAGATTGCCGACCGCGCCGAGCTGGAACAGGTCATTCGCGATTCGTATGCCAGCGGCTACACCGACGATCTGATCTTGCAGGATCGCGTGCCCGGCAACGACGAGTACATGCGCGTGCTCACCAGCTATTCCGACCGCAACGGCAAGGTGCGCATGATGTGCCTGGGCCATGTGCTGCTCGAGGAGCATCAGCCTCACGGTGTCGGCAACCACGCCTGTATCATCACCGAGCCCAATGACGAGCTCATGGGCGGCGTGCGCAAGTTGCTCGAGGACCTTCACTTTGTGGGCTATTCCAACTTTGACGTTAAGTACGACGAGCGCGACGGCTCGTTTAAGTTCTTCGATTTCAACACGCGCCAAGGCCGCAGCAACTACTACGTCACCAACAGCGGCTTTAACGTTGCCAAGTATGTGGTGGACGAGTATGTGTTCAACCGCCCGTTTGAACCGGAGTTTGTGACGGCGCAGGACGAGGCGCTGTGGATGGTCGTCCCCATGGGCGTCGTCGACAAGTACGTCAAGGATCCCGAGCTGCGCGCTAAGGTGCATCGCCTGGACAAGGAAGGCAAGGGCGCCGACCCTTCGTTTATGAAGGGCGACTTTGTCTTTAACCGCTGGCTGCGCATGTGGCACACCAAGCTGCGCCACTTTAAGCTGTTCAAGACGTATTACAAGTAGATGAGCGCGGCGCCCGTCCGGTTTACATCGGGCGGGCGCGGGTATGATACGCGCAATTGCGCAAGCGTCACCAAGGAGGCGGCGATGGAAAAGCTGGGAGTTATCGGCGGCATGGGCGCCGAGGCCACGTCGTATTACTACGACCAGGTGGTGCGTCATACGGCTGCTGCCTGCGATCAGGAACATATCGACATGGTGGTACTCTCCAAGTCGACCATGCCCGACCGCACGTTGGCCATTAAGACCGGCGAGCATGCTAAGCTGCTGGCGACCATGAAAGAGTGCGCCCAGGCACTCGAGTCGCTGGGCTGTGCACACATTGCCATTCCCTGCAACACGTCACACTACTTCTATGACCAGATCCAGTCGTTTACGAAGGTGCCGATTATCCATATGCCGCGTGAGTCGGTGCGCTATGCTCTGGCTGGTGCGGTGATGGGGGAGTGCGAGTTCAACCCCAACCTGAGTATGCCGGCCGAGCCGGTGCACAAGATTGGCATCATGGGCACCGACGGAACCGTGGGCGCGGGCGTCTACGGCCGCGAATGTAAGGCTGCGGGTGTTGAGGTCGTCTATCCCAGCGAGAAACGTCAGAACGATGTGATGTCGCTTATCTACGATGATGTGAAGGCCGGACGTGAGCCCGATATGGATAAGTTCGACCGCGTGATGTGGGAGTTCGCCCGTAGCGGCTGCGACCGCGTCATTCTGGCCTGCACCGAGCTCTCGGTGCTACAGAAGTACCGAGAGATGCCCGAGATCACCCTCGACGCCATGGATGTCCTGGTGCGCGAATCCATCATCCGCAGCGGCGCCCCCTACCGCCTCTAGCTTTCGACCTGTCAAAAAGGGACAGGTTAATTTTGGCAGGTTTTATCTGGTGAAACAGTAAAGGCCTCGGCTCGTTTGGTGCGAGCTGAGGCCTTTTGCGTTGGGCGGTTGCTGTCGGTGGTGAACTAGAACAGGAAGCCGATGGCGATGAGGGCGATGCTGACGATGAGCACGGCGATGTCCAGACCCTTGATGGGATAGCGCTTGTACGAGCTGGCGCGCGTACGCAGATAGAAGCCGCGCTGTTCTGCCGCCAAGGCTGTGGCATCGGTCTTGCCCACGCTCGAGATGAGCAGTGGCACGCACAGTGGCAGCATGAGCTTAAGCTTCTTGATGGGGTTCTTGGTGTCGTACTCGACGCCGC
This sequence comes from Coriobacteriaceae bacterium, assembly GCA_025992755.1. Classification (GTDB taxonomy): domain Bacteria; phylum Actinomycetota; class Coriobacteriia; order Coriobacteriales; family Coriobacteriaceae; genus Collinsella. The sequence goes on along the minus strand of DAJPGF010000001.1, from coordinate 1,378,281 downwards.
GTGCGGTCTGCGCCTCCATGATGGCGTTCATCTCCTGACCAAACACCGGCACAAAGCGCAGCGCCGTGGTAAAGGTGAAGGCATAGCGATACGGTACGTGCAGCACCTCGACGCAGGCGTTGGCAAGGTCGTTGAGCTTGGTCACCATGAGCATGAGGATGAGTGGTAACGCCACACCCAGTAGGCGCAGACAGGCCTTCGATCCTGTGATGAGGCCCGTGTCGGTGATAAAGCCCCACACCACGTTGCCATCGCGCATAAAGGCCAGCTGGAGCACCAGCATGATAAGCGCGAGCGGGATCAGCAACTTGAGCAGCGAGAACAGACGGTCGACGACGCCGGCATAGGCACCCAGCGCAAGGGTGAGTGCCAAAAAGCCCAGCAGCGCCACGTAGGTGTCGGACAAGAAGATGCCGACGATGATGGCGGCGGCGAGGCCCAGTTTGACGACGGGGTTCAGGCGATGCAGTAGCGTATCGCCCGGCATGTAGTCGATGACGTTAACCACGGTGGACCATCTCCTTGGTAATTCGAACGACATCGGTGACCTCGCTCACCTGCGCAAAAGCGGGCGAGACGGAAGATGCCAGACGGCGCGAGAGTTCAATAACCTGGGGAGGCTCCACGTAGGCATGCTGCATGAGTTCGATGTTCGAGAATAGCTCGTGCGTGCGGCCGCGGTCGAGGATGCGACCGTCGGCCATCACCACAATGCGCTCGGCAAAATCCGAGACGACTTCCATATCGTGGCAGACCATGATAACGGCGCAACCGCGCTCGGCCATGGTGCGCACCGTTTCCATGACGGTCATGCACTCGCGGTAATCAAGGCCGCTCGTGGGCTCATCGAGTACGACGATCTTGGGCTCAACCACTACGACGGAGGCAAGCGCCACCATTTGTCGCTGGCCACGCGAAAGCGAGAACGGCGCCTCATCGGCAGGCAGGCCAAAGCGGTCGATGACGAGTTGGGCACGACGCAGAGCCTCGGCACGGTCCATGCCGCCAAGCTCCAGGCCAAAGGCGACCTCGTCGAGCACGGTGTCCTTGCAGATCTGGCGGTCGGGGTTTTGGAAGAGGGTCGCGACCTCGCGAGCGATGCGGCTCGTGGGAACGGCTGCGGTATCCAGTCCCGTGACGCGCACGCTGCCCGAGGCGGGCTTAAGCAGGCCTGTGAGCAGTTTGGTGAGCGTGGTCTTGCCGGCGCCGTTTTGGCCGACGATGCCCACGAGCTCGCCAGGATAGAGCGTCAGGCTAAGGTCGCGTACGGCGGCTCCGCCATTGGGATAGGCAAACTCAACATGGTCGAAGGTGAGTACGGGTTCGGCGTCCTTGGCATGAGGACGCAACGACGGTGCATGCGGGGAACCGGCGGGCACCTGGGCTTCGATAGCCGCGTGTGCGGGGTCGACGATGCCCGAAATCAGGCGCTCGGCCTCATCGACATCCAAGCAGGGGGTGCCGCTTACCAGGCCATCGGCCTCGAGGCTATTGAAGATACGCGTGACGCGAGGGCAGTCGACGCCGATGGCACGGAGCTCGTCGGTATGCGCGAAGACCTCGTGTGGCTCGCCCTGCAGCGCGATTTCGCCATGGTTGAGCACGAGCACGCGGTTGCAGTACTCCGAGAGCAGGGCGACCTTTTGCTCAACGACGACGATGGTGATTCCAAGTGCGCGGTTTGCCTCACGCAGCGTCTCGAAGACCAACGTGGAGCTAGCGGGGTCGAGTGCCGCGGTGGGCTCGTCGAGAACCAAGACGCGCGGACGCATGGCGAGGATGGCGGCGATGGCTACCTTTTGCTTCTGTCCGCCCGAGAGGGTGGCGATCTCGCGGTCGCGCAGGTCGCTGATGCCGACGGTCTCGAGCGTTTCGCTCACGCGCCGCTCGATCTGGTCGTGGGGAACGCCAAAGTTCTCGAGGCCAAAGAGCATCTCGTCCTCGACGACCGAGGCGACCATCTGTGTGTCGATGTCCTGCAACACGCTGCCGACGATCTGCGACACATCGGTGAGCGAGACTTCGCAGGTGTCGTGGTCGTCAACCATGACGGACCCAAAGAACGTGCCGGTGTAGTGGTGGGGCACGGCACCCGACAGACAGGCGGCAAGCGTGGACTTGCCGGCGCCCGAGGGCCCGATGATGCCGATGAAATCTCCCTTGTTCACGCTGAGCGAGATGTGGCTGAGCGCCTGCTCGGTCTGCGTGCCATAGGAGAACGAGACATCGTCGACGTTGATGATCGTTTCCATGGATACCTTTCATAGTCATTAGGGACGTTCTTAAATGACCAGTCGTTTAAGAACGTCCCCAAGAGCTCGTTGTTTGGGACAGTCTTTACCGATGGGGCACTGTGGGTTAGTTGAGCCTAAGGGCCTTCTGGATGGGCAAGTAGAGGGCGCCGACCAGAATGGCGTTAAAGACGGCGGTCATGGCGACGACGGGCAACATGGCGGCGGCGAGCTCGCCGACCACGCCGAGCATGGCCATCTTGATGACCATGAAGATGACGCCGGAGACAAAGGTGGTCAGGAAGGTTGCGACAATGGCGATCGCGGGCTTGACCTGACCGTTCTTGCCGGCGACGTTGACGATGCCGGCCATGAGCATGGCGGCGATGCCCTCAGCGGCAAAATCGACGAACGGCGAAGTGGTGGTGATCTGGATTACGGCAGCCGAGATGAGGCCAATGACGAGCGCCTGGCCGATGTTGGGGCGAACGACCAGGATGGTGAGGCAGAAGGCCGAGATGATGAACTCGGGGCTGATCATGCCGCCCGAGATGCCTGAGATGGCCTTGCCGACGGTGAAGTTGAGGATGAAGCCGGCGGCGAGCAGGATGGCGAGCAGGACGAGGGCGCGGACGTCGAGTTTGCCGCGGTCGGCGGTCTGGACGGTGCGGGGCTGGGTGGCGGTGGTGTTCTGAGACATGGTGAAAATCCTTTCGGAAGGGGGGTGCAAGAGAAAAGCGGGGGCGCGTGATGCGAATGCGATCGGGCTCGAGATAGAAAAAGGCCCCCGGTCGAAACCGGAGGCCTTCCAATCACCTAGAGCGCAAAAACAGGCGTGAGGGACTCACTGTCGACCGATCGTATTCGCATCACGCCACCACCAGTTGTTGAGAGACTTCATCGCGTTCTTCATGTTGGTGGCTCCTTTCGTGATGCCGTGGCGCGGTCGCACCTTGTTGCTGTTGCGCTGCACTATAGCACAGCAAAGTGTGTGCGGGGAAATCTTTTTTGAAAAGATTTCAGCGGTGTTTCCCGCCGGTCAAAAAGGCGGGCGGGACGAACCGTGCCATCCCGCCCGCACCAGTGAGGGATTACTCCTTGTTGCGGCGATAGAGGATATAGCCGCCTGCGGAGATGACGGCAACGCCAGCGATGGCGAATGCGGCCACCATGCGGCCATCAAAACGATCGCCAGTGGTGGGCAGGCCGCCCTTGGTGTTCGTCTTGTTGGTGGTTACCGTGGTCGTGGTATCCGACTTACCAGGCTTCTCGGGCTTGGTGGCGGGCTGCTCGGGCTTAGCGGGCTGCTCAGGCTTGCTGGGCTGATCCGGGGTACCGGGCTGTTCGGGCTTACCGGGCTGCTCGGGAGTGCCGGGCTGATCCGGGGTGACCGGGTCGGTGGCAAGGGCGTCCTTGGCGTAGGTGATGGACTCCTTGAGGCCCTTGGTCTCGGTGTTCAGGTCGCTCGGGGTGAAGCGCTCGTCAAAGTTTCCGGCCTTCTGATAAGCGCGCATCTCCTGGAGCAGGGCCTTGCACTTCTTGTAGGTGTTCTCGGTGGCAGCCTTGCCTGCCTTGTTGGCCAGAGCGGTGCGACCCTCGGTGGTCGTCTCGGCCAGCATAGCGGCGTCAACTTCCTTGTTCTGCTCGATGAGCTCGTTCTGGAGCGCGTCGAGGTAGGTGCGGACACTGGTACCAAGGGTGTCAGGGTTCTCAAAGCAGAGCGAGCTGATGTCCATGAGGACGTAGTTAATGGAGTTCTCGGGCTCCTCGTTGTACACGACGTCTTTCGCATTGCAGTGGTCGAAGGAGACGGTCTGATCGCTGAAGTAGGGGCTAACTTCAGTTATCAGAGCGGAGTACAGCGGGATGGCGACAGAGTACGCGGCACGGGAGAGCATTTCCCACTGGATGGTGGCGACTTCGGGATCATACCCGCGACGAATCTGGAAGAGATTGATCTCGGTGTTGCGCTCGCTGCCGATGCAATAAACGCCATCAGTGTTCGCGTTGAGACCAGGGACGTTCTCTCCGCGGTTGCCGAAGGCACGAATCAGCTCAAAGGTGCTCCAACCAGACTTGCCAGGCTTGAAGAACAGAGGCTGGATTTCGCTGACCATAGCTCCCTTTTGGACGGGTTTTCCATCCTTATCGGTGATAGTTTTAATTTCGTAATCCGTGCCTTCGGTCAGCTGACTAGCAAAATAATGGCGGCCTTGCACATAGCGGGACCATTGGTTAACGCCAGAATCGGCGAGGCTTTCGCCATACGTTTGGGCGACATCGAATTTACCGTCAGCGGAGTATTTGGCGAAACCCTTCTCCACGGGCATGGACTCGATGTCCTTGGAGTGCAGGCAGTTCTCAGTATCGTTCAGGTCGACATCGTAGTTGAGGCTGCCGATGTTGGGGTTGAGTGAGGCGACGTCGTCGGCCAGCTTCATGGCAATCCATTGATGGGCAGAAAGCGTGGCGAACAGCCAGGTCTCGTTGTTGTCGGCGATAATGATCTGGTCGTTAGTGCAAGTGCCCTGCTCGTCGATCAGGCTGCCGAGGAGCTCGACGCCCTCGCGGGCATTGGCGCTCTGGCCCAGGATGACGCTGCCGTAGCTGTACTCGCCGATGCCGGTAGCCTCATCGATTGGGTCTGCTGCTTTGGCATCCTCGTTATAGGAGGTGCTCAGCGTAGCGGAGCAAGAGACACCCTTCTCGTTGATACCGGCTTCGGAGTAGGCGTCGGTGTGGCCCTCCCAATTGGAGGGATGGTCACGTACGTAGCTGTAGCGATATGTAGGCTTATTCGAAGTGTATTCGAAAGCAGACTCATTCGAGCTGTACGTAAAGCCAGCTTCGTGGGCAGGTTCGATGCCGAAGTGTTTGAGGTAACGCGCACCAAAGTCCTCGGCACGGCCGTAGTACGTGTTGCCGTCGGCCGTTAGATCTTTGCCCATGTACATCTGCGTGCAGGCGAGCGCAGAGGTCGGCATGGACATGATGGTTGCAGCTCCAAAGGCGAGGCCTATGCCAAGCTTTTTGAGCGCGTTGACGGGGTGAGTTTTCCTCATATTCCCTTCCAGCGTGCGAAAGCCCTCCGCAGCCAGAGGGCTTTAGCCAAATAAAGACGCCCTGCAATTACTGCATCTGGATAAAGCGTCTGGAAATACCGAAATGAAAAATCCCCCGCTGTTTGGCAAATGCATAAACAGCGGGGGAGATGATATTCGGATGAATATCATACCAATGTGGAATTACTTCTTCCGGCGGTGAATCACGTTGATCGCATAGCCGACGAGCATGGCCAAAACGATGACGATAAAGCCGAGCAGGGGATTGTCGTTCATGGGGTCCTCCTATTTACCGAGCGGTGAGAATTCGTCGACGATGAGGTCGAGGCATTGCGGAAGCGCACGGGCGCCAAAGACGCCGGAGTTGCTGGAGATAATCTCGCCATCGAACTGCATGCCCAGCGACGGTGTACAGGTAATCTTAGCTTCCTTGGTCTGGATGATCTTGAACTGCGGGCGACCGAGCACCTTGCCGGCGGGGTCGAGCGCAGCGGTGATCACGGTGGGCAGCAACTGCACGGTTTTTACGGGCTCGATGACCGCGATGTCGACCATGCCGTCGTTCATGCGGCAGTCTGGGAACAGGTTGATGTCGTTTTGGATGACCGAGGTGTTGCCTGCCATGCAGCAGATGCCGTCGAGCTCCTCGACAATGCCGTCATGCTCAATCGTAAAGCGCGCCACTGTGGGATTGGGCGTGGCAAGCGCCGACAGGAAGTAGGCGATCTCGCCGATGTCGTTTTTGGTGGGGGCGGCCTTCATCATGATCTCGGCGTCGAAGCCCGAGCCGGCGATGATGATAAAACCATGGCGCTTTTCGTTGCCGTCCTCGTCGAGCCAAAAGAGCTCACCCATGTCGACCTTGACCGTGCGGCCGGCGCGGCAGGCCTTGGCGAGTGCCGCCGCCTCGGGGGCATTGCCTATGTTGTTAAAGAATAGACAGGCTGTGCCGGAGGGGAAGACGAGCGTGGGGACACCGCACCCGCGCATCTGGTCGAGCACGTTGGAGACGGTGCCGTCGCCGCCCGAAACGACCACGCGATCAAACTCGCGCACGTCTGCCACGGCATCCTCGGGCTCCATGCCATCGCCGATAAAACGCATCACGACCTCGTCGCCGCCCTGCGCGAGGGCGTGCGTGAATGCGTAGATTTCATCTGAGCTGGGGCCCGATGCCGGGTTGTGGATGATAAGGCAGCGCATACTTACGTTCCCGTTCTGTGACTAACCGAGTATAGTTGTAAGGCAATGCCGATATCCTACCCGTGTTTTTCGGGCCTAACCTTATTCGATGGGTTGATATGTACATTTCCACACATCAGGCTCTACTCGCCTTTTGCCAGCGCGCCCGTGAGTTCGACGCGATTGCCGTCGATACCGAGTTTTTGCGCGAGCGCACATTCCACCCGCGTCTGTGTTTGGTTCAGATTGCCACCCCTGCCGAGAGCGTCGCGGTCGATCCCCTGGTAATCGACGACCTATCGCCGCTGGCCGAGCTTATGGCCGACGAGAGCGTGACCAAGGTCTTCCACGCGTGCTCGCAGGATATGGAGGTCATGCTCCATACCGTGGGCGTGCTGCCACGACCGATTTTCGATACGCAGGTCGCCGCCGCCTTTTTGGGCGAGCGCCAGCAGATTTCGTATGGCGCGCTTGTTCAGACGTTCTGCGGCGTATCGCTGCCCAAGACCGAGTCGCTGACCGACTGGTCGCGCCGCCCGCTGACCGATAAGCAGATTGAGTATGCGATCGATGACGTCAAGTACCTGATCGTCGCCTATACCGAGATGATGAGCCGCCTGCGCGAGCTGGGCCGTGTGGACTGGGTGCTCGACGAGCTGCGCCCGCTGGCTGACGAGTCGCACTATCGCGCCGATCGCCACGAGGCGTTCCGCAAGGTCAAACGCATCAATTCGTGCAGCCGTCACCAGTTGGGCATCGCGCGCGAGCTCGCCGCCTGGCGCGAGGACCGCGCCGAGCGCCGTAACATCCCGCGCAAGTGGGTCATGTCCGACGACACGCTGCTTGCGCTCGTTAAGCGCAATCCCGTGCGCGTTGAGGAGTTCCGTAGCATCCGCGGTACCGATCAGTTGGGGGAGCGCGACGTGGACGGTGCGCTCATGGCCATCAAGCGCGGCGCGAGCTGCCCGCACGATCGCCTGCCGCTCATGGTGCGCGGGCACCGTCAGATTTCGCCGGAGTTGGAGAGCGTGACGGACCTGATGTACGCGCTCATCCGCCTGGTTGCCGAGCGCTCGGGCGTGGCGACTTCGGTCATTGCCTCGCGCGATGACCTGGCCGACTATATTGAGCATCCCGAGCAGAGCCCCTTGCGCGAAGGCTGGCGCTTTGAGCTTGTGGGCTCGCGCCTGGACGATCTGCTTTCCGGCAATATGGGGTTGACGGTGAAGGACGGAAAAATCGAATTGCTGTAAGGAAGCCTAGCCGCTTGAGTGGGTAGAATGCCTCCAACGTGTAACTCGATTCGGAGGAATTCGCATGCCTTATTACTATGGATACGGCTTTGGCATCGATCCGCTGTACCTGCTGGTTGTTCTTGTCTGCACGGTGCTTGGTCTTGCCGCACAGAACTATATCAACTCGACGTACAAAACCTGGTCCAAGGTTCGCTCGGACGGCGATACGGGTGCCACGGTCGCTCGCCGCATGCTCGATGCCAACGGCTGCAACGCCGTGGGTATCAAGGGTGTTGCTGGCGAGCTCACCGACCATTACAACCCGCAGGACAACAACCTGTATCTGTCGGATGCCAACCGTTCGGGCGGTTCGGTCGCAAGCGTTGCCGTCGCCTGCCACGAGGCGGGCCATGCCGCCCAGCGTCAAAGCGGCTATGCCATGATGAAAGTACGTACCGCCCTCGTGCCGGTCGTCAACTTTACCCAGAACACCTGGACCATCGTGTTGCTCTTGGGCCTTTTTATGAACATTGCCGGGCTCACAACCCTCGCGTTGATTTTCTTCTCGTTTAGTGTGTTGTTCCAGTTGGTTACGCTGCCGGTCGAGATTGATGCCAGCCGCCGCGCCGTGGCATATATTGAGCAGTCGGGTATGAGTTCCAAGCAGGTCAACGGTGCCAAGAAGGTGCTGACGGCCGCCGCGCTTACCTATGTTGCCGCTGCGCTCACCTCGATTATTCAGCTGCTCTATCTTATGGCTCGCTACAACAGAAACTCCAACCGATAACAAATGGGACAGGCAGGCGCCGCGGGGATTCGTGTCCTCGCGGCGCTGTACTATGTGTTGGACTTAATTTCGCACGGGGCCGGAGCCTCTGTGCTCGATAACGAAAGGAGGCTGCGTGGCAGGCTGGAACCTAACCGGTAATGCCGTTTCCGCCGAGTTCGACGGTTCGGACGAGCAAGAGCGCAAGGAGCTCAGCGTGAGCCAGGCGGTAGAGATCGCCGCCGGTGCGCTCGATGCCATTCCGCAGCTGAGCGTTCTGGGCGAGGTCACGGGCTTCCGTGGCCCCAATGCCCGAAGCGGCCACTGCTACTTCCAGATTAAGGACGACTCGGCCGCCGTTGACTGCATCATCTGGAAGGGCGCCTATCTCAAGCGCACGTTCGATCTGCGCGACGGCATGCAGGTGAGCTTTAAGGGCAACTTCAATCTCTATAAGGCCACGGGCCGCATGAGCTTTGTCGCTCGCTCGTTTTCGCTGGCGGGGGAGGGCCTGCTGCGTCAACAAGTGGCGCAACTGGCCGAAAAGCTACGCCGTGAGGGCCTGATGGACGAAGCACGCAAGCGCCGCATTCCGGTGTTTTGCTCGCGTGTGGCGGTCGTCACCTCGTTTTCGGGTGCCGTAATCGACGACGTCAAGCGCACATTGCGCCGTCGCAACCCGCTCGTCGAGCTTGTCTGCGTGGGCGCAAAGGTCCAGGGCGAGGGTGCGCCGGCAGAGCTTATTGAAGGCTTGCGCCGCGCCGCTGCCATTACGCCGGCGCCCGATTGCATTTTGCTCGTGCGTGGCGGCGGTTCCTTCGAGGACCTCATGACCTTTAACGACGAGGAGCTTGCCCGTGCGGTGGCAGCCTGTCCCGTGCCTGTGGTGACGGGCATTGGGCATGAGCCCGATACCTCGATCTGCGACATGGTGGGCGACCGTCGCGCCTCCACGCCAACGGCAGCGGCGGAATCGGTGGCACCGGCTATGACGGAGTTGGCCGACGTGCTCGAGACGCGCCATCAGCGTCTGGGCGCCGCGATGGCTTCGATGATCGGGTCGAATCAGGTTGATCTGGAAATGCTCAACCAGCGCGGTCGTCGTGCTTGGGACACCTATACGGCTCGTCTGGGCGATGCGCTCGATGCCGCCGCGTGCCGCCCGTGCCTCAACGATCCAACGTTTATGGTCGAGCGTCGCGAGTCTGAGCTTGCCTTGACGGCCGATCGTCTGTCCGGCGCCATAACGCGTTCGGTCGGGGCCTTCCGTTCCAACTTCGAGCGTCTGCCCGAGCGCTTGATCGCAAGCACCTCGGGGCTCGATGGCAAGCGCCATGCGCTCACGCTTGCGAGTTCCCGCCTGGAGCATCAGGGGCGCACGATGCTCAACAAGCCCGCGTCCGACCTGGGCCGTGCGGCAGCCTCACTCGATGCCCTGTCACCGCTCAAGGTGCTTGCTCGCGGCTATTCCATCGCGTACAGCGATGATGGTGTGGCCACGAGCGCCAAGACCTTTAAGCCCGGCGACGCCATCCGCGTGCGCATGGCAGACGGCAACGTGGCTGCAACGGTCGATACGGTCGAGTAGGCCGCGTTTCATAGCGATAAACCTTTAGGAAAGGAAACAGATATGGCAGAGAAGACCCCGGTCGAGCAGCTTACGTACAAGCAGGCCTCGCAGGAGCTGGAACTCATCATCCGCAGCTTGGAGTCGGGCGATATGGAGCTTGAGGAGTCGCTCGAGAGCTATACCCGCGGCGTCGAGCTCCTCAAGAGCCTGCGCACCCGTCTCTCCGATGCCGAGCAGAAGGTCTCGGTACTCCTTAAGGACGTCGACGGCAACGACGTGCTCGCCGACGGCGAAGCTGCCAACACGGACGACAACCTCTCGTTCTAGCCATCCCGACCAAATATAATTACCTTGGTCTGCGAGAAAGGAACCAACCATGTGTGATTGCATCTTCTGCAAAATTGCCAACCACGAGATCCCCTCGACCGTCGTTTACGAGGACGACCAAGTCATCGCCTTCGACGACCTCAATCCCCAGGCGCCGGTCCACACGCTCGTGATCCCCAAGAAGCACTACAGCGATATCGCCGATAACGTGCCGGCCGAGACCATGGGCGCCATGGCTCACGCCATCCAGGAGGTCGCTAAGGCCAAGGGCTTGGAGGACGGTTTCCGCGTCATCTCCAACAAGGGCGTCAACGCCGGCCAGACCGTCATGCACTTCCACATGCACGTCCTCGGCGGCAAGAACCTGGGCGAGAACCTCATCTGAGGGCGCGTAGCCCGTCGACTTGGCTGCCTTTGGAGTAATCTATGCAGCTTTCTCAACTCGAATACCTTCAAGCGGTAGCGAACTATGGTGGCGTGCGCAAAGCAGCTCGCGCCGTTCATGTGAGTCCGCAGGCTGTTTCGTCGGCAATCAAAAAGTTGGAATCTGAGTATCAGATTGTTTTGCTCGACCGATCGGCGGGGGAGGCTGTTTTGTCTCCGGCGGGCAGAGAATTTGCGCGTCGTGCACGCGTGATCCTGGCACAAGTCGACGATCTCAAAAAGTACGCTCAATCGAGGGACGACGGCGTCTCGCCCGACGGCCACTTTCGTCTTTACGCCCCTTGCCTTCATGGGCGGGGGCGCCTTTTTGCCGAAAACTGGTATGACTCGTTTGAACGCTCGCACCCTCAGATTCATCTTGATGTGTGGCATCAGCCAACGGCGACATGCTTTGAATCGCTTGTGCTTGGCATTTCGGATGCGGCCATCTCATTTGAGGAACCAAGGGACGGTGTCCTTTCTTCGAAATACTTGGGTGAAAAGGAGCTCAAGGTTCTTTCATGCCCAGCGGGTCATCAATCTGTGGGTGCTATGACCGTTCGTGAGTTACTGAGCGGCAGGCTCGCTGTTCCCATTAATTTGTCACCCTGTCTCAATGCAATCAATCAATGCCCCGAAGCCCAGCTGGTTAATTTCCGCTTTCGCGATGTCGAATACGGAAGCAGGGCGCAGACTGAGTTTCTTCAAGCCGGGGGATTGATATTGAGTTTTTCTGGCTCTTCTCTCGCATCAGATGGATTGGAAGTAAGCGAGTGCTCCATCGAAGGCTCGCATGACGTAGCCTTGCCCATCTACTTTTGCTATCGACAAAATGCCTGGACCGATCGACACCAGACGGTATTTCTTCACCTATTGCGTCATCTTGCTTCGTGAGATTAATTGGCTTCGAGGCGTCAAGTGATTATTGACGCCTTGCAACACATAGCTGACAGCTTTGCCCTCATGCTTTTCCAAGATTCCGATTTAGATTGCTGACTCTTGGAGGGCGGAGCATGAAAAACCGTACGGTTTTGCTTTATATAACGTTCGTTTTTCTGTCGAACTTCAGCACTATTTTGTATTTTCTGACGGTTTACCTTGAATTCGTCGGATTCTCGATAGTGGCGATTTCTAGCATGATGATTGCATATCAAGTGAGCAAGTTCATCCTCGAAGTTCCCACTGGCTATATTGCTGATAGGTTTGGACGAAAGACAAGCGGTCTCGTTGGCGTCGTGGGGATGCTTGGATACTACGCCGCCCTGCTTCTCGTCCGTTCCCCTCTGCTTTTAATCGGTGCGTTCGCTCTCAAAGGTTTTGCCGTTGCATGTCTGAGCGGATCCATAGAAGCGATTTACATTGACAGCGTCTCTCGGGACCAGCTCGTAAGACTTAATGTCGTTGAGCGATTTGTTTTCTATGCCTCTTATGCCATCTCCGCTTGCGTGGGCGGTTTCATTTCGTCTGTCGGTGCATATCTCATTGGTCTTTCGGCAGATATCATCGCAATGGTGTTGACGTTGGTTGTTGTTGTCTGCATTCCTGAGATGCGAAGAGGGGGCACTGCGGCGACACCTGAACGTGGAATTAGCCCGAAGATGATCGGTGCCGCTATTGCGTGTAATGGTATTCTTCGTTCGGCGTTCATCATGGACTGTTCTCAGGCATTTGCTTTTGTCGCCCTGGAAGACTTTTTCTCACTGCTGCTTGCGGGTCGCGGAATGAATGCTGTCGCTTCGGGCGTGACCATTGCGGTCCAGCTCCTTGCCTCCGCCTCCATAGGGTTTATTGTGCCCAGTGTGATTGCTCGTGTCGACAAGGGCCGTTTTGCGTGTATTTGCGGCATTGTGCGCCTTTCCCTGACTGCTCTGTTTTTGATTCCCTTTACTCCGGTCTGTTTGCTGCCCGTGTTCTATGTGTTGCAGACGGTCGCTTACTCGTTATTTGCTCCAATTAAATACTCAATTTTTCAAAATGCTGCTGATTCTTCGATGCGCTGTTCATTGATTTCGGTTCAAAGCCAGATGGTGGCGGTGGGTGCTGTTCTTTTCTATCTGCTCAACGCTGTGTTGAGCAGCGCTGCGGGCATTCGAGTCGTATTGCTTGTCGCGCTCGGGATTTCTTCTTTGGTGTATATTCCCGCGCTATTTCGTCTTACAAGCCAAAGGACATGAGTATTTAGACACCGATAACTTATATATCAACGCCAATAAACCCGAGCGCGAGGGCGTTTGGGTTTATTATTGAAGCGTATGTAACCTGGCGGCGCCACACCGCCTGTTAGTAGGGAGACACATGAACGTTCTGGTCGTCAACGCAGGATCTTCGACCCTTAAGTATCAGGTCATCGATACCAAGTCCCACAAGGTGTCCGCAAAGGGCTCCTGCGAGCGCGTTTGCTTTACCGGCGGTACCTTCACCCACGCTGCCAACGGTTCCAAGAAGGTGACCGAGAACATCGAGTTCCCCGACCACAAGGTCGCCATCGAGGTCGTTCTGAAGGACCTCGAGGCCAACGGCGTCAAGATCGAGGGCATTGGCCACCGTATCGTTCAGGGCGGTTGGTACTTTGGCGACTCCTCCCTCGTCGACGAGGACGTTCTCGCCAAAATTCGCGAGGTCGCCCCGCTGGCGCCGCTGCACAACAACCCTGAGGCCAACGTTATCGAGTACTGCCTCGAGCAGTATCCCGACCTGCCCAACGTCACGGTCTACGACACCGCTTTCCACTTCAACATGCCCGAGGTCGCCAAGACTTACGCCCTGCCCAAGGACGTCTGCGACAAGCTGCACATCCGTAAGTACGGCGCCCACGGCACCAGCTACCGTTACATCTCCAAGAAGGTCGCCGAGATGACCAACGGCGAGGCCCGCAAGGTCGTCGTGTGCCACATCGGCTCCGGCGCTTCCCTGTGCGCCATCGAGGACGGCAAGTGCATGGACACCACCATGGGCTTGACGCCGCTCGACGGCGTCATGATGGGAACTCGCTGCGGCTCTATCGACCCGGCTACCGTGTGCTACCTGCAGCGCGAGGGCGGCTACACCTTCGACGAGGTCGACGAGATGATGAACAAGAAGTCCGGCCTTTTGGCTGTGACCGGCGGCAAGACCAACGACTGCCGCAACGTCGAGGAGCTCGCCGCCGCTGGTGACCCCGATGCTCAGCTCGCCTTCGACATGTTTGTCTACAAGATTGCCGCCAAGGCCGCCGAGATGGCTACTTCCATGTGCGGCATGGACACGCTGGTCTTCACCGCTGGCATCGGTGAGCACGCTCCGGCCGTTCGTGCCGGCGTTGCCGACCGTCTGGCCTTTATGGGCGTCAAGATGGATCATGCCCGCAACGCCCTGCGTGGTGACGGCGCTTGGTGCCTGTCTGCCAAGGATTCCAAGGTCAAGATCTTCGTCATCCCCACGGACGAGGAGTTCATGATCGCTTCCGACGTCGAGCGCATCGTCAACGGCAAGTAATTGCAAGAGGGGAGGGGCTGGACGACCGAGCGCCGTTCGGCCCCTCTTTTGCGCTCGTTGGGCGATATGCTGATAGCTATTTATCAAGATATGATAACTTCTTATTAAAATGCGGCCGCCTTAAGGGGTCTGCGTCGACCGTATTGCACTGCAAAGGAGTCTCATGAACGTACTTGTTGTCAACGCCGGCAGCTCAAGCCTTAAATATCAGCTTTTGGATACCGATACCCGCGAGGTTTTCGCCAAGGGCAACTGCGAACGTATCGGTTCGGACATGGGCATCTTTGGCCACTCCGAGAACGGTGGCGCCAAGCAGACCGAGGAGGTCCCTTTCCCCGATCATCGCTCTGCTATCGCTCGTGTGCTCGAGGAACTCGAGAAGACCGACTTTACGATTGATGGCATTGGTCATCGTATCGTTCAGGGCGGCTGGCACTTCGATGATTCCGCAGTTGTTGACGACGAAGTTATGGCCAAGATTCTCGAGGTGGCCCCGCTCGCCCCGCTGCACAACTACGGCGAGGCCGCGGCGATTGAGTATTGCCGTGAGAAGTATCCGGAGCTGCCCAACGTGGCGGTCTTCGACACCTCGTTCCACATGACCATGCCCGAGGTCGCCTATACCTACGCGCTGCCCAAGGACGTGTGCGACAAGTACCACGTGCGCAAGTACGGCGCCCACGGCACGAGCCACCGCTATGAGTGGATGATGGCCAAGGAGATCCTGGGTTCGCGCTGCCACCGTCTGCTTTCGTGCCATTTGGGTAACGGTGCTTCGCTTGCTGCTATCGAGGACGGCGTGTGCCGCGACACCACGATGGGCCTCACGCCGCTTGACGGTCTGATGATGGGTACCCGCTGCGGTTCCATTGACCCGGCTACCGTATGCTACCTGCAGCGCGAGGGCGGTTACAGCTACCAGGAAGTCGACGACATGATGAACAAGCAGTCCGGCCTGCTTGCCATTTCGGGTATCTCCAACGACGCCCGCGACATCCGCACGCGCGCCTCCGAGGGCGACGAGCGCTGCCTGCTTGCCTTCGATATGTTCGCCTACAAGGCCATGCAGCAGGCTGGCTCCATGATCGCTTCCATGGCGGGCGTGGACACCATCACCTTTACCGCCGGCATCGGCGAGAACGACTGGTCGATCCGCAAGGCCTTCTGCGACTGCTTTGAGTGGCTGGGCGTACGCATCGACAATAACAAGAACCGCGAGGCCGTGGGCAACGGCCCGCAGGTCATCAGTGCCGCCGGTTCCGCCGTCACGGTCATGGTCATCCCCACCGACGAGGAATACATGATCGCCCACGACGTCGAGCGTCTGACCAAGAACAACTAACGCGCGCATTTGCAAGTAAACGAAAGGCCTCCAGAGCAGCAGCTCCGGAGGCCTTTTTGCTAGCAGGTGGAAATTCCAGTCCCAAAGTGACCATCGCCGGCAACGCCTGCGCTCCCAGCAACGGCACCCAACCATTCAGATCCTCAGCTCCAGCTCGTAGCCAAGCCGCCGTCCACCCCAGATACCCTGATTGCTACGTGGCGGTAGAAGGCCGTACGGGCTAACCCCTGAAAAACAATCCGCAGACCAGAAGCGCCCCCGTTCGTAGCTCCGAAGGAGCAGAACGGGGGCGCTTCATTGGTCGAGGACGTTTTCAGGGGTTAGCCCGTACGGCCTTCGGGCGAGTGTGTGCGCTACTCAGCCATCTGAGCCTGGACGGCGGTGATGGCCACGACACCCACGATGTCGTCGGCAGAGCAGCCGCGCGACAGGTCGTTAACCGGCTTGGCGATGCCCTGCAGGATGGGACCGTAGGCGTCAGCGCCAGCGAAGCGCTGGACCAGCTTGTAGCCGATGTTGCCTGCCTCGAGGTCGGGGAACACGAGCACGTTGGCCTTACCGGCGACGGAGGAGCCGGGGGCCTTGAGCTGGGCGACGGTGGGGACGATAGCGGCATCGAGCTGCAGGTCGCCATCGATGGCGAGCTCGGGAGCCTTCTCCTTGCAGAACTTCACGGCCTCCTGGACCTTCTTGGCGACCTCGCCGCCGGCGGAGCCCATGGTGGAGTAGGAGAGCATGGCCACGTGCGGCTCAACGTTGCCCATGAAGGTGGACCAGGAGTGAGCGGAGGCGATGGCGATCTCGGAGAGCTCGTCGGAGGACGGGTTGATGTTGAGGCCGCAGTCGGCGAAGATCAGCGTGCCGTCAGTGCCGAACTGCGGGGTGTCGGTGCACATCACGAAGAAGGCCGAGACCAGCTTGGTGCCCGGGGCGGTCTTGAGGATCTGAAGCGCGGGGCGCAGGGTGTCGGCGGTGGAGTGGCAGGCGCCGGAGACCAGGCCGTCGGCGTCGCCCATCTTGACCATCATGGTGCCAAAGTAGGTGGCGTCCATCACCTGGGCGCGAGCCTGCTCGATGGTGACGCCCTTCTTGGCGCGGAGCTCGGCAAACTTCTGCGCGTACTCCTCGTGCTTCTCGGAATTGCGCGGATCGATGACGGTGGCGCCGAGAACGTCGATCTCGTCGGGGTTGCCAAGGATGACGATCTTTGCCAGACCCTCCTCGATGATCTTGGTGGCCGCGACGATGGTGCGCGGGTCCTCGCCCTCGGGCAGGACGATCGTCTTAAGGTCGGCCTTGGCGGCAGACTTCATACGGTTTAGGAAATCGCTCATGTTACTCCTTACAAGCGTTTCGCTAAGCTCCAGGCGCCCGGCTGTACACGAATAAACCCGCTGCTAGCGGGTTTACCTTTCAATAATGTACGCCGCGGTGCTTGAGCTTTCCTTGTGTGGCAAGCTCATTATAGGACGCATTAGCGCTATAATCGCTCTGATAAATATGTCTCGAAGAATGTTCGAGAAAAGCCCAGCTAACGAGCCCGTGGCTTTTGACAAGGAGTATCGATGCAGATTACCTCAGGCCTGCCTGAAGGCTTTAATGCCGGTGCGTACGACATGATCGTCGTCGGCGCCGGTTATGCCGGTGCCGTTTGCGCCCGCCGTCTTGCCGAAACCATCGGCTATCGTGTTGCCGTTTTGGAGCGCCGTAGCCACATTGCGGGCAACGCCTACGACTGTGCTGATGAGGCGGGAATCCTGGTCCACGAGTACGGTCCGCACATCTACCATACCTTTAATGAGCGCGTCCACAATTTCCTGTCGCGCTTTACCAAGTGGACGGACTACCAGCACAAGGTGCTCGCCAACATCAACGGTACCCTTATGCCCGTGCCCTTTAACCATGCGAGCCTTAAGCTTGCCTTTGGCGATGAGCGTGGCGAGGAGCTGTATCAGAAGCTCGTGGAGACCTTTGGCAAGGACGTCAAGGTGCCCATTATGGAGCTGCGCAAGAAGAACGACCCCGACTTGGCCGAGGTCGCCGATTACGTCTACGAGAACGTCTTTTTGCATTACACCATGAAGCAGTGGGGCCAGACGCCCGACCAGATCGACCCCTCGATCACCGGCCGCGTTCCCGTCTTTGTGGGCGATGACGATCGCTACTTCCCGCAGGCTCCTTTCCAGGGCATGCCGCAGGACGGCTATACCGCGCTGTTCGAGCATATGCTCGATCACGATCTGATCGACGTATTCTGTGACGTAGACGCCCGTGACCTCTTTGAAATCGACGAGACAACCGTCAAGATCGACGGCAAGGTCTATGGCGGCGAGATCGTCTATACCGGTCCACTCGACGAGCTGTTCAACCTCGACCTGGGCGCGCTGCCGTACCGTACGCTCGATATGAAGTTCGAGACGCTCGATATGGATCAGTTCCAGCCCGTGGGCACCGTCAACTACACCACGAGCGAGGACTATACGCGCATCACCGAGTTCAAGAACATGACCGGTCAGGTTTTGCCCGGCAAGACCACCATCATGAAGGAGTACTCCAAGGCCTATACGCCCGGCTCGGGTGAGACGCCGTACTACGCTATCCTGGAGCCCGAGAACCGTGAACTCTACGAGCGCTATCTTGAGCGCGTCCAGAACCTGACGAACTTCCACCCGGTGGGTCGTCTGGCCGAGTATCGTTACTACGATATGGACGCCGTGACCAATTCCGCCCTCGATCTTTCGGATGAGATTATCGCCTGCCATGCATAAAGTCATAACATTCGGTATTCCCTCGTATAACGCCGCCAAGGACATGGACCATTGCATCACCTCCATCTTGGAGGGGAGCAATTACGCCACCGATATCGAGATCATCATCGTCGATGACGGCTCCAAGGACGAGACGGCCGCCAAGGCCGACGAGTGGGAGACCCGTTATCCTGGAATCATCCGCGCGGTGCACCAGGAGAATGGCGGCCACGGTATCGCCGTCCTCTCGGGCCTGCGCGAGGCGCATGGTACGTACTACAAGGTCGTTGACTCGGACGACTGGCTCGACGGTGCGGCGCTTTCGACCATGCTGTCGATTCTGCGTGGCTTTGAGGAGCGCGACCAGCGCGTCGACCTGTTTATCTCGAACTACGTGTACGAGAAGGTTTACGAGGGCACGCATACCGCTATTGGCTACAAGTTTGCCCTGCCGCGCAAAAAGATTTTCTCTTGGGACCAGATCGGACACTTCCGTCCCGATCAGAACCTGCTCATGCACAGCCTGTGCTATCGCACCGATGTACTGCGCGAGTCCAATCTGCCTATGCCGGCACACACGTTCTACGTGGATAACATCTACGCATACGTGCCGCTGCCGCGCTGCAAGACCATGTACTACGCCGACATCGACCTCTATCGTTACTTTATCGGTCGCGAGGGCCAGAGCGTCAATGAGGCCACGATGGTCAAGCGCCTGGGTCAGCAGTTCCGCGTAACGCGTATCATGATGGAATCGTTCCACCTGTACCAGGACGTTGAGTCTTCGCGTCTGCGTTCGTACATGATGGGCTACTTCACCATGATGATGGCGATTTGCTCGGTGCTCACCAAGCTTTCCGAGGAGGATTGTGCCGATGAGCGCCTGAAGACGCTGTGGAAGGACCTGAAGGCATACGACGAGCGCATGTATCGTCGCGCTCGCTACGGCGTGATCGGATTCTTTACCAACCTGCGTGGACGGGCCGGAGACAAAACCACACTCGGCCTATACCATCTTGCTTCAAAGATCTTCAAATTCAACTAGCTGCTGAGTAATCGCTGCTGATAGGTTGACTGGGTCCCTTGGCCTTTAGTTTGCTACGGCGAACAGTCCTGCTCGCACGGAAAGCACATTAAGTGCTTTCCGGCTCGTGCGGAACTTGTATCAAACTAAAGGCCAAGGGACCTCTGCTATAAGAAGCGATTGTCAGGCTGCCTGAATTTGAAGATCTTGGACGCGCGGTACACAGGGGCCTGGGCTGAAGGGGATCGTGTTGAGTAGGTTGCCCGGTGGAGCTTGGTTATGTTTGTCGCGAGTTCCGCACGAGCCGAAGAGCACTTAATGTGCTCTTCGTGCGAGCCAGGACTGTAGAGCAGCAAACATAACCAAGCTCCACCGGCCAACCGGTCAGGTCAGGTTACTTCGCGGCGCCGGGGATGCCGTGGGAGGTTTTGGCGTTTTTTGCTCCGTTGACGATGGCGGTCTGTAGGGCCCTTACGGCGAGCATGCCCAGCAGGTCCAGGGGCACGGCGGCGCTTGTCTGAGTGTCTAGTTTGCCGCTGGCGAGGGTGTAGATGGTATCGCCGTCGTTGGTGGTGTGTGTGGGGCGGATGGCGTGCGCATAGGCGTCTGCTGCCATTTGGGAGACCTTGGTAGCCTGAGCCTTGGTGAGCTCCACGTTGGTGACGATGCAGCTGATGGTGGTGTTGGTGCGGTCGAGCGGCATTTGCATGGAGCCGGCGGCGGCAAAGGCTGCGAGCTCCATGTCGACGATCTGGTCGCTATCTGCTGCAGCGCGCATACCAGCGACCCATTCGCCGGTGAAGGGGTCGACGACATTGCCGCAGGCGTTGACCGAGACCACGGCACCCACCTTAACAGGGCCGAGTGCCACGGCGGTAGCGCCAAGGCCGGCCTTCATGCAGGTGGCGGGGCCCATGAGCTTGCCCACGGTGGCACCGGTGCCGGCGCCTACATTGCCCTGCTCGAGCGCGGTGGGGGTGTTGTCGAGCGCCTCGCGCACGGCGGAGATGCCAGCCTCAATGTCGGGGCGTACGGTGGGGTCGCCAAAGGCGAGGTCGAAGATGCAGCTGGAGCACACGATGGGCACCTGCGTGGGGCCGACGGGAAGGCCGATGCCGCGGCTCTCGAGCTCGCGGGCGACGCCGCTTGCGGCCTCCAGGCCAAAGGCCGATCCACCCGAAAGGCAGACGGCGTGGACCTTGTCCACGGTGTTCTCGGGACGCAGCAGGTCGGTCTCGCGCGATGCCGGGGCACCGCCGCGAACGTCAACACCGCCGGTGGCGCCCTCGGGTGCCACGATTACGGTGCAACCGGTGCCGGCCTCCTCGTTCGTATAGTTGCCAAAGCAAAAGCCATCGACATCGCAAACGTCAATGGCCTCAAGCAGTGTATCCATGTTTTACTCCTATCGGTTTTCCGCCGGGCCTTATGCCCGGTCGGGATCCGTACGGTACGCCGAAATTGTAGGCGCTGGGGGATACCCAGCGCCAGATGCAATTACGATAGTTTTTGAATCGCGCGCGCGACGCGTGCGATGGGCAGGCCCACCACGTTGTAGAAGTCGCCCGAAATATCATGCACGAGCATGCGCCCGCCGACGCCCTGGATGCCGTAGGCGCCGGCTTTGTCCATGGGCTCGCCTGAGGCGACGTAGCGCTCAATCTGCTTGTCGGTGAGCTCATAGAACGTCACGTCGGTCACATCGACAAACGACAGGCTCTCGGCGGCGTGCGGGGCTGTGGCGTCTCCGGCTCTAACGATGCAGACGCCGGTTGCGACCTGGTGTGTGCGCCCCGAGAGCTCGTGGAGCATGGTGCGGGCTTCATCCTCGCTTGCCGGCTTACCCAAAATCTTGCCATCGAAGGTGACGATGGTGTCGGCCGCGATGGTCAGCTCATTGGGCTCGGCGTGCTCGGCGGCAACGGAGGCAGCCTTAGCGCGAGCTAAGCGCTCGACAAGCGTAAGCGGGGCCTCGTCATCAAAAGGAGTCTCGTCGATGTCAGCGGGAATGACGCGGATGTCGTAGCCCGCTTCGCGCATCAACTCGATGCGGCGCGGTGACTGCGAAGCCAAAATCATAGCTGAATGCCCTCGGCAACCTTCTCGACAGCCTTGTCGCCGGCGAGCGTGCGCAGCAGCTCAAGCGCAAAGGGGAGCGACTGGGCCATGCCGCTGGCGGTGATGATGTTGCCGTCGTGCGTGACCTTGTCGCCGGTATAGGCGCCCTCGGGGAAGCTCTTCTCGAAGCCGGGGAAGCACGTGGCGTGGCGTCCCTCGAGCAGGTCAAGCTCGCCTAGGATAAACGGGGCGGCGCAGATGGCGGCAACATGCTTGGCCGCGGCGAAGTCGCAGACTACGTCGCAGACGCGCTGGTCGGCGCGCAGGTTGGTGGCGCCGGGCAGACCGCCGGGCAGCACGACGCAGTCATACTCGTCAAAGTTGATCTCGTCAAAGAGTGCGTCGCAAGTTACGGGAATCTGCAGCGAGCTTACGACCTCGCGCGTGGGCATGATCGAGACGAGCGTGGCGCGCACGCCGCCGCGACGCATGACATCGACCATGGTCAGGCATTCAATCGTTTCAAAGCCATCGGCGGCAAGAACGGCAACGCTGGGCATAAGGGTTCCTTTCATAGGGCGGCATACAATTAGCCGTCTTATACCCGAAGACCCCCGCTTGCCACGCACCATTCCCCAATGATTTTTTGGGTAGCTAATATGGGACGGGGCTGTTTTAGCTACCCTTTGGCAGTTGGCGCATATTTGGGTTGGAACAAAGCTGACGTTAGATAACGATACTTTTGAAAACACTGGAAAATCAAAGGTTTGCGTTATTTATGGTCTAATTCTTGCAAACCATTTAGAAACACTTACAGAATTCACGCACGAAGAATTGATTGTCTGTAAAGCTTTGGAAAACGCTACGGATTATGATCTGAAGAATTTCAAAGAAATAATGGAGAACTATCTTAAGCCAACATCAAATGGAAGAAGAATTGTATTTCCAAAAGACTTTGCAGATATTGCTGCTTTCACCACCACATGCGATTGGTGTGTATATAATAGAATCTTTGCTTCCCGAACAGCAGAGTGGGGTGAAATGGAAGAAGGCGTTTTGGATATAAGCACGTACTATTACGAGGCAAATCCTGCATCTGTTCTTCTGGATAATATAAATGCTGCAAGACAAACCTGGAATTATGGTTAATTATTCCCGCTGATTACTTAGAAGGAAGGTGCGCTATGCTGAATGATTTTACATGGAATATGACCGGATACATACCAAAACACGCTGTCAATCCGCACGGTGACGGCATCATTCCCTATGTGGCAGAGCGCATCTTCCAACTGGAACCGGAGCCGCCATCAGTGGGCAATCTGAACGAATATATCCTGTCTGCTTTGCATGAAAAGAATTTGCTACATTTTTCGTTCTTTCTACATCACTACGAGCCGCAGCTTAATAAGCGCATCAAGAGCTTTCTTGGTGTGGATGGCGGCGATTTGTACGATACAGACCGTTTTCTGGATATAAAACTGTCCTGCCGGGAGCAAATGCTCCAAAAGCTGATGGACTATGATCCTGCCAAGGGTGCGGAGTATGCTACATACATTTTTCCGTTCATCCGGGATGCTATGCTCCGTTTCCGCATGGGCGAAGAAAAATGGTCGGTATCCTCTCTGACTAATTACAAAATGGTGCGGTCAATGGCTTGGCTGTACCACAATACCAAGGATGCGGTCAACGAGTTTTCCAAGAAATACAACTGTGATCTTGCTCTTGCCGAAGAATATCTGAAAGTTGTCCGAGGTATCCGCAATCAGCAGCCATTCTATGTGACAGACGAGGACGGCGAGGAAACTGGCGAAGATGTCGCCCTTGACGATAGTTGGAACTATACCGACATCCTCTGGAACGGCATACAGGCAGAAAAGGTGCAACGGGCATTTGAGAAACTGAATTACCGGGAGCAGACCTTGCTCGAAAAACGGTTAGCAATTTGCATGACCTGTGGGCGTGTTGGCTCATGGAAGAACCGCCCCACCTTTGAAGACCTGGCGGTTATGTTTGAGGGAAGCACAGCCAGCGGTGCAGAGCGGGCTTACCGGAAAGCGATGGATAAGCTGACAGAGCTTCTGGTTGCCGAGGGTGCTATCCATGCAGTCCGGCTGAAACAGAAATCCAAAACCAAGCGCAAAAAGAAAATCACCGCCGCAATCTACGAATACCAGGCAGACTGCGACGGCGAATGGGGCGAAATATCAGTTGATTTTGAGAACGGCACAGCAGAAATCATTCGGCTTGCTGATTGGGATACAATTAAAACGAACTGGTTTGCCAATGAGGCAATCCGGTATATTTTATCATTGTCGCCTGATGCTCTTAAAAAATATATGCTCGTCCCCCTTGAGCCGCCACTTATATCTTGAATCCTTACAACAACTGTAAGTGGTATTTGCTGTGTTCCCATGCTATCATTTTATTACAAATGATAGGAGGTATTCACATGAAACCCATTTTGAATATTGAAAATTTAACAAAAATCTATGGCAATGTGCCAAGTCAAACAAAGGCACTGAATGGGGTCACCTTCCAGGTGATGCCGGGAGAGTTTCTTGGCATTATGGGAAGCAGTGGTTCTGGTAAATCCACACTGCTCAATTGTATTGCGACTGTGATTCAACCCACAGGTGGAAGCATTCAGGTGGAGGGCGTTAATCTGCAAGCACTCAAGGGAAGGACTCTTGCAGATTACCGTGGAAAAAAAGTTGGTTATCTATTTCAGAATTTTGAGCTACTGGATAATCTGACCGGACGTGAAAATATACTGCTTCCAACTTCTCTGCATGGGGTATCCGAAGCAGAAAGCAGCCAGCGGCTGAAGCAGTTGGCTGACTATCTGGAAATCACTGATGTTCTGAATAAGTTTCCGTCCAAGATGTCCGGCGGCCAGCGTCAGCGTGTTGCGGCAGCAAGGGCTCTGATCTTACATCCCCAAATGATCCTTGCCGATGAACCGACGGGTGCGCTGGATTCTAAGAACGCAAGAAGTCTTATGGAGAAGCTGTCCGGCCTGAATCGTGACGAACAAGCTACGATCCTGATGGTAACCCATGATTCCAATGCCGCCAGCTTCTGTAAGCGCATCCTGTTCATCCAGGATGGCGTGATCTTTCATGAGCTTCGGCGTGGAGACGAAAGCCAGCAGGAGTTCTACGGGCGCATCCTGAAGGTGATGGCTCAACTGGGAGGGGGTAGCGCAAATGTTCTCTAATCTGATTTTTCGAAACAGTCGCCGCAGCCGAAAGGAAAACGGTCTGTTTTTCAGCTCCCTGGTGATTTCTATTATTGCCTTTTATATGATTCTTTCCATCTCCACACAGGATGTAATGATTTTTTTGCAGAAAATGGAGAGCGACGCAGTGAACAGGCTCTTGCTTCTGATTCCTGTGTTTTACGGAATGACCCTGGGTATTCTTTTCTTTTTGATTTACTTCGCCTGCAAGTATCAATTTGAGCGCAGACGCCACGAGTTTGGTGTCTATCTGATGTTGGGAATGCGCAGAAGCAAACTGTTCTGGATGCTTCTGGCGGAAGATTTCCTGACCAGTATTCTTGCCATGCTCATAGGCTTACCTGTGGCTGTGGTGCTTTCAGAAATTGTCAGTCTTGTCACCGCCAAGCTGGTAGGCATGGGGATCATCGGTCATCAGTTTTCTTTATCCTGGTCTGCGATTGAATGGACGCTGGCAGGATTTCTGGCAATTAAGCTGACGGCACTTCTGATTTTGAGTGGACGAATCAGCCGCCAGGAGATCGGTACTTTGCTATCCCAGCCAACGAACCGCCCCAAAAAGCAAATGCCATCTGTTATCTATGGACTGGCTGCTATATGCGGAAGTGTGATGTTGGCAGTGGCTTACTACATGGCGATTCAGGGAATTGCATGGACAAAGGTAAGTATGATGGGACTGACTTTGCTGTTGGGCATAGTTGGTACGATGCTGCTTTTCTATGGGATGCGTGCGCTGATTGCTTTGATTGTTAAGAAAGGAAAAGGAAATAAGCAGCTTCATGTATTTACCTTCCGGCAGATTCAGGAGAATGTCATTCATCAGTCAAACTCCATGGCCATCAGCTCCCTGCTGATTCTGGCGGCGCTGTGTTGTTTTGGTGCGGGCGTAGGAATTGCAGGAACGAATAACCTGTCTTCTGGCCATGTAATCGACTATACTTTTGAAGATCATACTGCAGAAGACTCATCGCAGGTTCTTCCGAATATAAAGGCAGTCCTGAAAGAAAACAGTTTGGAAAATCAATTTTCAGAGCTTTTTGAAATGAGGGTTGGGCGTATTCGCACCACAGAAGATTATGATAATGCCTACAGCATGGACGCTGTTATGGACTCTCTTCGGAGCCTGCCCCAGTCGGAAGACCGGGATGTCCTTCTGAACAATCTTGGTTATGCCACATACCCATATTTGATTTGTTTATCGGACTATAATCGTTTGTTGGAATTGTCCGGCAAGCCTGTCATTAAATTAAGTGAGGATGAAGCCGCTGTTTATATAGGTTCCGACTTTACTACTGTAAATCGTACCGCAATGCTGAACGACATACTTACTGAACAGCCTGAAACGGAACTGGTTGGCAGTCCGATTTATCTTACTGGAGAGGTTCAGTCTGTAAATTTGATTACGGATCGTTCTATTACTTTGTCCTTTGCATTGATTCTTCCAGATGAAGCCTTCCTCTATCATACCCAAGGAATGTATGATACGTATGTGAATGCGGTACTCAGTGAGCAGGCTATGGAAGGAAATAGCCTTATGACTGCCTATTCCGATCTGAACGAGAAGCTGGACAAAATAGGTATCGAATATGAAAGCTATCTTCAGAATATGGGCCGCCAGCTTTTCTACACCATAGCATCCAGTTATATTACCCTCTATCTTGCGATTGTTTTCCTGGTAGTTGCCAACACCATCGTGGGTGTTCAGTTCCTGATGAGTCAGCAGAAAACCGGGCGCAGATACCAGACTCTGATCCGCCTGGGAGCTACTTACGAAACCCTTTGCCAGTCTGCTGGAAAGCAAATTACCTGGTTTATGGGACTTCCTGTATTGGTTGCAGCTGTCAGCAGTCTGTTTGGAGTCAGGGCGTTATTTACAGGGATACTCTCGTCCCGAACCCGTGGGACAGTGGCTGAAATGATGTTTGTATCTGCTGCTATGATTTTGCTGCTTTGCGTGATAGAATATATTTATATGAGAGTGGTCAAGCACTCCAGTGATCGGTATTTGCTGACACTGATGCAGCCGCAGAGAGAAGAATAATTTGGAAGGAGGTGCTGTCGTAAAAAGAATTGCTGTTGTGGAAGATGAAGTCTATATGCGGGAAGAACTCTGCAATATGCTCCAAAAGGACGGGTATCTTGTGGAGGCAATCACCGAGTTTGAAGATGCCGCTCGGCTCTTGGCAGCCCTCCGTCCTGACCTCGTGATCTTAGACCTGAATTTACCAGAAATCAGTGGCTTTCAAATCTGCCAGGAGTTAAAGAATAAAACCGCTATCCCCATCCTGGTGCTGACTTCCAGAGATCAGGTAAAGGATGAACTGCAAGCGTTCCAGTTGGGTGCAGATGAATATTTGACGAAGCCGTGCAGAAAAGACCGACTTCTCGCCAGGGTATCCAATATTCTCAAAAGGTATGAAGGTCGTACCAACCTCATAGAGGGATTGGACTTCTTGTTGGACCAGCAGACCTACACACTTTATATTCATAACACCTCTGTGGTGCTTCCAAAAAATCAGGGAAAACTGTTGGTTGCTCTTTTGGCAAGTGGTGATGCACTGGTTACAACGGAGCAGCTTTGCATGGCACTGTGGGGAACTACGGAATACATAGATGAAAATGCCTTGCAGGTTAACCTGACCCGGTTGAAAAAAACGATGTCCGCCCTTGAAATGAAGCAGCGAATCGTTGCAGTTCGAGGAATGGGCTACCGTTTGGAAGCGGAGGTGTCTCTATGAAGCAGCTTTGGCACATGATAGAACGGTACTACCCCTGGCTTCTGTTGCTGCTGGGCGTGGATTGCTTTTGCGCTGTCATTCTTTGGATTTCTGACATTCAGGCATTTCAAACCTTGATCGGGTTAGTAGTTCTGACGAGCATCCTTTTGTTTTCAGCGATTCTGTTTGTACTAAACAAGAGGGAGAACACCCACATGGAACTGTTCCGGGATTTCCTCAGTGATCCTACCATCTGCAATGAAGAACGGCTGCTCAGTGCCATTAGTCAGAAAGAAGGAGAATCTGTCCGATTTTTGGCTTCGGTTTTACGGGAATACAAAAACGAGAGTAACAATATGGCGGATGCCCTACGGGACTATGAAGAATACGTGGAGGGCTGGGCACATGAAGCGAAAACGCCCCTATCGTTGCTGACCATGCTCTTGGATAACCGGAACGATGAAATCTCTCCTTCCCTGCAAGCAAAGCTGGATTATGTCCGCAGTCAGCTTCAGGAGGATGTCACGCAGATGCTGTACTATGCCCGGTTGAAGAGCAGTACAAAGGATTACCGATTTGAGGATGTCAATTTGAATGACTGCTTGGGTGAAGTTCTGGAGGACTATGCCCCACTTCTTGAAGAGAAGCAGTTTGTCATTCTCAACAAACTGCAATCTGAAACAGTCTATACAGACCGTAGAGGACTTCAGTTTATGTTAGGACAGATCGTTAGCAATGCCATCAAATATAGCAGCGATAGTCCCATGCTTACGATTTCCATGATACATTCGGAGACCGCAGATATCCTTTCTGTTGAAGATAACGGCATTGGTGTAAAAAAATATGATCTGCCGTACATTTTTCAAAAGGGCTTTACCGGGGATTCTACTGACAGCAGAAAGAAGGCTACCGGTATGGGACTTTACCTGGTTAAGAAGATGGCCGACGATCTAAATCTTCATCTGGAAGCTACTTCCCAGTGGGGAAAGGGCTTCAAGATTGTCATCTTCTTTCCTAAATTGAGATCCAACGGAGGGAAATAATATAAACAGAAAAACGCCCGCAGGATTTTCTCCTGCGGGCAGCGTGTTGTCAGCTATCCAAAGGCTTGTATTCTGTTACAGTTTTCAGATAGGTTTCGGGATCGCCATTCAATATCAAGTCAGCATATGCTATCGGGTCATTGTAGATCAAATAATCCAACTCTGACCGCTGATACATATTGTCTGCAATCTCGTTCTCAACAGCGATAGTGTCAATCGCAATCATTCTGCCGTCCCTGAATTTCAGTTCCACACAGCAATTATCCATAGTGTAAGCACAAGATATTAAGGTTTTCATGGTATGTCCTCCATAATTCGAAATATAAAGCGAAAATCCCGTCTGACTTCCTGTTAGAAATCAGACGGGATTTGTCCGTATGCACCCCGGAAACCGTCAGCTAACAGTTGATAAGTAAATTAGTTCCTTATCACTGTTAAGCCAAGGTTTTTCGAGCGACGGACAAGCAGGGTATTGTACTAAAAACTGAATACGACGCAGAAGCGGCGTTTCTTACTCTCTACATGGGAGAACAGGAACGCCGCTTTTTTCATGCCCTTTGTTACGCAGTAGGGGCAGAAAAAGCCTTGCTACAAGCGGTTTTCCGGGCGCGTATCTGGTGCGGAAAGGGATTTATACCTTATCCCCCGAAACCGCGCTTCTACTGCGTAACAAATCCAAAGCAAAGGAGTTATGAACTATGGCAGTTTTCAGAGTGGAACGGAACAAGGGCTACACCGTAATGAGCAACCACCACCTACGCAACAAGGAGCTTTCCCTAAAGGCAAAGGGGCTGTTGTCGCAAATGCTGTCACTCCCCGAAGATTGGGACTACACCTTGAAAGGCTTATCCCTTATCAACCGGGAGAAGATAGACGCTATCCGCGAAGCCATTAAGGAGCTTGAACGCGCCGGGTATATCGTCCGTTCAAGGGAGCGCGACGAGAAAGGACGCTTGCGGGGCGCGGACTATGTGATATTCGAGCAGCCGCAGCCGCCTACGCCGGATTTACCTACATTGGAAAATCCAACATTGGATAATCCAACACAGGAAAAACCTACATTGGAAAAACCTACGTTGGAAAATCCAACGCAATTAAATAAAGATATACAAAGAACTGACTTACCAAAAAAAGAAAAAATAATTACTGATGAACAAAGTACCCATTCCATTCCTATCCTTTCCCCTAACCCCTCTCCTTGCAGAGAAGCGGCTACGCCGCCGGAACGGAAAGGAACGGAAGCGGCAGCACAGAGCGCAGTTGATATATACCGGGGAATCATCAAGGACAATATCGACTACCACATTCTCAAACAGGACATGAAGTTTGACAGTGACAGGCTTGACGAGATTGTAGACCTCATGCTTGAAACCGTATGCACCGCCAGAAAGCGGGTACGGATTGCGGGGGACGACTACCCGGCAGAGCTTGTGAAGTCAAAGTTTATGAAACTGGACGGCGAGCATATCCGCTTTGTGCTTGACTGTATGCGGGAGAACACAACGAAAATCCGCAACATCAAGCAATATCTGAAAGCAGCCCTTTTCAACGCCCCGTCCACTATCGGCAATTATTACACTTCTCTTGTCGCCCATGACATGGCAAGCGGCGCACTGTCACCGAAGAAGCCGCAGTACGGCGACCCGGACTATTATTCATGCAAACCGGGCGAAAGCCTGTAAAACAACAAAAGGAGGATTTTATTATGGCACAGAAAATGACAGGAGCATTGGTATTTGACGAGCGCACCGACCGTTACGACATTCGCTTTGACTTAAACAGCTACTATGGCGGGCTGCATTGTGGAGAATGTTTTGACGTATTCGTGCGGGGCAAGTGGAAGCCGACCCGGATTGAGTACGGCGACAACTGGTATCTTGTGGGTATCAGAGCCGAGGACTTGAACGGGCTGCGGGTGCGTATCTGACCGCCGCCCCATAAAGAAACGCGAAAGGAGGACGCGACAAATTGCAGGACGAAGTAAACGAAAAGACCATAGCCCTTTACATCAAGACCGGGAAGCTGACCGCCCAGACGCTCCAAAAGGCAATGAAAGCCATACTGTCAAAGGGAAAAAAGCAGCTTTCCAAACCGCCACAGGGCAAGCAGAGCTTAAAGCAGCTTATGAAGCAGAACGCGGGCGTTTCCAACTCATGGTCTTTGCTGCCTGTTTCAGATTGTGGATTTTCGCCCACTGTTCATAGCCCTTACTCTGCGCCGCCTTGATACTGTTCTCAATGTCGATAAGCAGCGAAACGCCGCGCTGCTCTCTGGGGGCTTTCGCCGCCTTTGCCCGTCTGCCCGCTATCCGTTCCCTTATGGCTTCCTCTGTATAATCCGCGCCGAGGGTTTTAAGACGGGTGAAGCGTTCCTGTCCGGGGGCGCGGCATGACACATATTTCCCCGGCTTTATCTCATAGCCCGCCGCCTGTAACCGCTGCAACAATTCCTCAAAACTGGAAACTTGGGGGATAAGCGCGTCAACGGCAATCTTTAGCTTGCCTTTCCAACTTGTACCCGTCTTTTCTGCCTGGTACTCCGCATAGCTCTTTCCCTTGCTGCCCTTGCCGGGAACGACGACGGACAAGCCATTTTCCCGACACAGCTTGTCGCTCATGTTCCGTATGCCGTAATAGCTCCTTTTGTTGGAATTATATTTGCGGTGGTCTACGAAATTTACGGCGCAGAAAATAATGTGATTGTGGACGTGTCCTTTGTCAATGTGCGTCGTGAGTACATATTCATGCTGCCCCTTTGTTACCGCGTCGGCAAGCTGCTTTCCGATTTCATGGGCTTTCTGATAATCGACTTCCCCCGGCTCAAAGGACTGTATCAGATGAAAGGCTAAATTGTTCCCCTTTTGGAGTGCTTGGGACAAGGTATATTCAAATTCAATATCTGCCGTTTCATAGGAGCAGCCGAAAGAGGACACAAGCATTTTTCCGTCCGTCTTGTCCGGGTTTTCGATATAGTCAAGGGCTTTGCTTAGAGTGCTTTTAATAGGCTTAATCTTTGTAACCGCCATATCTCCGCAAGCACCCCCTTTATTTCCTCTATGTCCTCTTGGTATGCGTTCCCCGTCGCGTTTACGCGGCGTGCTATCTGGTTGACGTTGACACCGATTTTCTGTATCTCTGCGGTCATTGCCTTTATATCGGCATGGTCTATCTGAATGATATACCCGTCAATGGCAATCTTCCGCAGATATGCCGCCATGTTCCGGGTGGGTACGAGCTTCATTTTTTCCAGTATTAAATCCCGTTCCGCTTCCGTCACTCTGAATTTGATTTGCACCGTTCTTTTGCGTCCGTTCATGTATTCGCTCCTTTCCTTTCCGTTCCGAGGGTTTGGGACACTTCCCAACAAGCAATTTTCAACCGACGCGCCGCAGCGCGGGAGGGGAAAATACGGAAGTGGGTACCCGCTTCCTATGCTTGCTACGAATGTTTTTATCCTTTAGGCTCTTATCACCTACTACGGAGAAAAAGCGATTTTGCCAAACTTACGCAAAAGAAAAACGCTGCAACCTCAAAAAAGATTACAACGCTTTCTAAATCCTGTTCAGTTTTAAGTCGGACATTCCTATTCGCCCTCTTTTTCGACTTCGGAAATCTCCTTTGCCGTTGCGGTTACAATCCGTATGCCTGTATCGCTCATACCGTCAAGAAGCGCGTCAAGCTGCCGCCGCTGCGTGTTCTTCTCCGGCGGCGTTTCTAAAAGGAATTGGTCTACGGATATATGGTAACGCTGTATCAGCTCAAAGAATATCTGTAAACTTGGGTGCTGCCCCTTGTTCTCAATGTTCGCAAGGTAGCGCGGCGAGATAAACATTTCGTCGCCTACTTTCTTGCGGCTCTCCTTGCATCCCTCACGCGCTGCCTTTATCGCTGCCCCAAAAGCCTTAAAGTCGTATCGTGGTACTGGTCTTTTTGCCATAGTTATTCACCCTATTACATTTTACTGTTCCCCTTTCTTCTTGGATATGTCTACGTAGTTCTATCAGTTAGCCAAAATAATTCATATATATATGTTGACAACAAGCTGCTTTTGTATATAATATTATATAAAAGGGGGGGAATGTTTATGTTACATAGCATGCATATTCGATAAGCATTGAAATCAAAAAAGATTTTTCCCATTTTCAATATGGGCTTTTTTGTCATGCTTATTTTGCGTATGCTATACAACAAAACTAACGACGTATAGACATAGTATAAAAACTATGCCTTAATTTTGTTGTAGTATTATATGTATAAATGCAGGTCAATGCTCATGTTGAGAATTGACCTGCATTTTTTTGCGCAAAAGGAGAAATATTATGCTTGAAAAATATTGGATAAAATGTCCAATTTGTAACGGAAAGACGAGGGTTCAAGTATTTTATAATACGGTATTAAGAAATTTTCCTCTTTTCTGCCCTAAATGTAAATTAACGCATATCGTTGATGTTGAAAAACTAGAAATCATAATCAAAAACTCTGAAAAACAAACTTTTTAATTTTGAAAAGGAAGGATATTTAAATGAAACACTTACCTAAAAGTACACCTACGGAAATATTGAATGACCCATACGGATTTACTTACAAAGAAATGTCGGAAGTAATTGGAGTGGATAAAGCAAGAGCCTTATATACGGAATTGTATAAACAGCCATTTCACAAAGAAAATCTATCAATATCAACAAAAAAAGTCTATAAAAGTAGCGATACTGAAAAGTATGTTTAAGAATTGAAAGATAACAGGTATATTGAAACGGTTTTTATTAAACGGCGAGATGGTGGGACTGTTTGCGTAAGTACGCAAGTTGGTTGTTCTGTTGGCTGTATTTTTTGTGAGTCCGGACGCAATGGTTTTGTTCGTAATCTAACACCGTCTGAAATTGTGCAGCAGGTTGTATTGATACGTCAAAAAGTAAATCGTATCGTTTTTATGGGAATGGGAGAACCTTTATTCAATTACGACAACTTGATTGCAGCAATCCATATTCTTCGAGATAGAAATGGACTTAACTTTCCAACCGACGGCATTACCGTATCAACAGTTGGTCCAGTTAATCAATTAAAAAAATTGCGCGAAGAACATCTAAAAATTCAGTTGACAATATCTTTACATGCAGCAACACAGGCTGCGAGAAACTGTATCATTCCTCATATGCACATGTACGCTATTGAAGATGTTGTTAAGCAAGCATTGTCCTATTCTCAAAGGCATAATCGAAAAGTGGTAATTGCGTATTTGCTTTTACCAGGTATAAATGACCGTTCCTCAGATATAAGGCAACTTGCAAAATGGTTTAAGGGCAAAAATGTTATGATTAACGTGCTGCAATACAACCCGACGAGTAATTCAAAAATTAGAGCACCACAAAAACAAGAAATGGTTGCGTTCAAACATCAATTAGAGCAAACAGGACTTGAAGTTACCATGAGAGTTTCTCATGGTAGAAAGATTAAAGCAGCTTGTGGACAGTTAGCTAATACATATAATAAAGCCAAAAAACAACAGAAATAATTTAATTAAAAGAGCCAGACGCACAGACGCAGAGCCGATAATATGCAGTTTGAAATACTGCTGTTATCGGCTCTTTTTTGATTTTAATTTGTGCCCCTAATAACCATATTGGAGCAAAATCAGAACTGTTGCTTGTCGTTCTTTGATTTCCGCAGCAGCTTTGAAAAATCAAAGCCGCCGTTTCTTTTTATCTTCTAATGAAATGACGCGGTATCACTGTTGAAATCGGCGGCTAAAGGAGGTAGCCGCCATGAAGCAAAAAGCATATCGACAAAATCCGACAGTTATTGACTTATCAAAAAAAGCCCGCCCACCACCGGGGGAAACTACGCTTATATATATGAACTGTCTAATCATCTGGATACTGCTTACAATGCCTATGCGCCCGTCCGGGCTTTTCGGACGGGCGCATTTTGTACGTTCAAAAAATTTTTGAAGAAATTTCAAAATATCTTCGGCGTTTTTGAAAAACGCCGTATTGCCCCGCGAAAAGGGGGGAAGCACCACCAACTTTCCAACGAGAAAGGAGGTGAGAATGTGGAACCTAATAGCAGGGAGTTTTACAAACAGTGTGCTTTTCAGAAGTTTTGTAATACGGTATTGCACAATGAAGCTTGCGACACCCATAGAGAACTTCGCAGACACAAGGCAAAGGAAGTGACCTTTTCCGACATGACCTTAGACGAAGCGCGGCAGCTTCATACGTTTGATGAATATTTCAAACGTGAAGCCGCCGAAACCGTCTTTGAGAAAGCCGGGAAGAAAATCACGCCAAAGCTGCTTCTTGAAGCAATCCGTACTTTGCCGGAAGAAAAGCGCAAAGCCATATTGCTGTATTACTTCGAGGGAATGAACGATACCGAGATTGCGGAGCTGTTCAACACGTCGAGAAGCACGATACAGTACAGGCGGACAAGCTCTTTTGAGAAATTAAGAAAATATCTGGGCTTGCTGCCTTGTTTTGGTACGCCGTATGGGCGGCGGACGTGGCGTTTGCCTGGCACTGCTGGCGTTTCTGTGCCTGTATTGGCACCTTCCCATTTATGCCTCGGCCATGGCGAAGGACGCCACATTCCTGCCGTTTTTCCTGCAGTTCTCGGTTGCCTCCATTGAGGTTATGCGTTCGAGGGGGCAACTCCTGAGGGCAACCGGTTTCCTTGCTGTATACGTTGCACTTCTGCTTCTGGTTTCGCTGACGCGTAAGACCGGC
Source organism: Coriobacteriaceae bacterium (assembly GCA_025992755.1). GTDB lineage: Bacteria > Actinomycetota > Coriobacteriia > Coriobacteriales > Coriobacteriaceae > Collinsella. The sequence continues at coordinate 1,343,121 of DAJPGF010000001.1, read as the reverse complement.
CTGATTCTCGTATTGGTTGTCCTGGTTGTCGTGTTCCTCAAGGTAACGGGTCGGCGCGGGCGAGTTGTCGTTGCGGCAATGGCGGTCGGCGCTTCTCTGTTTATGACGGTCCTTATGCCTACAGCCGTGTTTCCCGCTTTGGGGTGCGAGCCGGGTGGCAAGCAGGAGGTCTACGGTCTCATGTTTCAACAGTCCGCGTTGCTGATGCGTGACCACGGGGACGAGCTTCCGGAATGGCAGCGTCAAGAGATCGAGCGCGCCATCGGGGAGGATGGTAAAAACAACTACACGTGGTTTTTAACCGACTCCGTTAAAGACCCCACGTTTGGTAAGGCCGACGAGCTCGATTTTGCAGCCTATTTTGGCGCGTGGGTAGCGGGGCTCCTGCAGCATCCACTTTGTTATCTCGAGGTGTATCTGGGAGTGCAGATTGGCTGGTATGCCATGCCGGCGGCGGGAAGCGAGGCCTTGTCGCCCTATGTGACTCCCGTCGATGGGCACAACGTGAGCCATGTGTTTCCCCGCTCGCGGGACCTGGGATTGAGCTGGTCCGATGCGACCTTGGGCCGCAGTGTCGAGTCGCTCGTCGCATGGTTTCAGTCGACGCCGGTCGGCATGCTTGTCGGCGCCAAGGCACTTTGGTCGACCTGGGGTATGGCGTTTTTGCTGCTGGAGATGAAACGTCGTGCGCCCCAGAAGCTCTATCTGATGGCGCCGCTCGTTGCGACAAACCTTGTTCTTTGGATCTCGCCGACGTCGTACACGACCGAGTCGATGCGCTACCTGCTGCCGTTGTTGTTCTGGCTGCCGGTAAGCACGGCGATGACTTTTGCCAGCGTTGCATCGACCGAATAAAACCGAGCCAAGGGATTAGGCAATTATCGACCGTATATCGCTGCGGGGTAGCTAATTTGGGACGGGGCTCTTTTAGCTACCCTTTTTGGACGACTTCGCACTCTTTTATTCAATGCAAGGGTAGCTAAAAGAGCCCCGTCCCAAATTAGCTACCCAGTGCAATGACCGTGCGGTTAGTTGCGCTTGAGGTGGACGACGGTCTCGCAGCGGAAGGTTTGCGGGAATAGGTCAACTGGCGTGATCTTTACGGGGGAGAAGGTGCCTTCTTCGACAAAGCGTTTGAGATCGCGCGCCAGGGTGGCCGGGTCGCAGCTCACATAGGCGACATCGCGGGCACTCGTGCTGGCGATAAGGTCGATCGCCTCGGGGGCGAGGCCTGCGCGCGGCGGGTCGACCACCAAGATGTCGGCATCCTGGTCGGGGAACTCGCGCACCGCGTCTCCGCCAATGACGTCGACGTTATCAAGCTTGTTGATTTCCAGGTTACGGCGTAGATCGCGCACGGCGGGGCCGTAGGCCTCGACGGCAGCGACAAAGTCGCAGCGGCGGGCGAGCGGCAGGGTAAAGGTGCCGGCACCACAGTACAGGTCCACGGCAAGCTCGTCTTCCTGCGGGTCGAGTGCTTCCATGACAAGGTCGATCAAAATCTCGGCACCCTTGGTGTTGACCTGGAAAAAAGACGGGGCAGACAAGCGCATCTGGCCGTCAGCGATGTTCTCGGTCCACGAGCCCTCTCCGGCGAGCATCTCCACCTTGGAAACGCGGCGGGCCTTCTTTTCGCCCTTGCTCATCACGCGCACGATGCTCGTGGGGTGAGCGGCGTCCGCCAGCACGCGGGAGACCTGCGAGCGCGGAAAAGAACCTGTGGGCGTCCAGAGTGCGACCTCGAGTGCCTTGGTGCGGCGCGATGCGCGAATGCCCACGCGTTCGAGCCCCAAGTCATGGCTGCCGCTTAGATAGTTGAGTGCGCCGACGACCGATTTGAGCGCCTTTGGGAAGCGCTTATCGAACAGCGGGCACGAATCGACGGTCACGATTTTGCTGGGGTCGACACCGTGCATGCCAAGGCGCACGCGACCGTTGACGACGGTCGGTTCGAGTTCGATTTTATTGCGGTAGCCCCAGTCGTCCTTGGTGTGGCGGATGGGCTGTATCAGCTCATCGACCTGCTCAGGAGCGAACTTGCCGATGCGCTCGAGCGTGGAGCGCAGGTTTTGCTCCTTGGCGGCGAGCTGTGCCGTGCGTGAGAGATTGCCCCACGAGCAGCCGCCGCAAATGCCCACGAAGGGGCAGGGAGGCTGAATGCGATCGGGGCTTGGCTCCAGAATCTCGGTGGTGCGGGCGCGCATGAACGACTTGCCGTCCTGTACGACCTCGGCCTCGACGGTGTCGCCTGCCACGGCGCCCTGCACAAAGACGGCCTTGCCGTTGTCGGCGTGCGCCAGCCCGTCGGCGCCGTAGGTCATCGATTCTATAGTGAGCTTCATATTCCTGCCTGTCATTCGCGTTGTTGCTCGCACCATGGTAGCAGGGAAAAGCGCTCCGCATCCGAGGCTTTCCTCAAATGCGGGGCGCTTCTACAAACTGCTTCTACAAACGACTATTTCGTCTTGCCGGTAATGAGCGTCTTAAGACCCAGGCCGATCAGGCCCAGGCCCATGCGCACGCGACCGGGGCGATGGCGCTCGATGGCCTTGGTCTTGCCAGCGGGCTTATCGCGACGGGCACTCGTCTCGGGTGCGGGCTTGGTGACCTGCGGCTCGGGCCGAGGTGCAGGTGCAGGCTCGGGCTCAATGACGGTCGCCTGGACCTTCTGAACCTTGGGTGTGGCCGGCTGCGGCTCAGGAGCAGGGGCGGGCCTTGCCTCGGCGGCCTCGGCGTTGCGATAGGCACGCTCCAGTAGAGCTTCCTGCGAGTTGAAGGGTTTCTCACCCTCTGCACGCTTCACGGGAACCCAGGTGCCGTCGCTCGTCAGGTTGCGGGCCTTCACGTTGTCCCGCAGCTGCATGCCCATGTACTCGTGTACCAGGGCGCGGCAGGTGGGGTCGAGCACGGGGAAGGCGATCTCCACGCGGTGCTCGGTGTTGCGTGTCATCATGTCTGCCGAGCTCAGGTAAATCATGTCCGAGTCCACGCCGAAAGCATAGACGCGCGCGTGCTCCAAAAAGCGTCCGACGATGGAGCGGACATGCACGTTCTCGGTCTTGCCCGGAACACCGGGCTTGAGGCACGAGATGCCGCGGATGATCATGTCCACGCGGACTCCAGCGCACGATGCCTCGGCGATCTTGTCGATGACCTCACGGTCGGTGAGCGAGTTGAGCTTAAAGAACACGCGGGCGGGCTCGCCAGCGAGAGCGCGCTGAATCTCGCGATCCAGACCGCGCATGATGAGCGGCTTGAGGCCTACGGGCGCCACACCCAGGAAGCGGTAATCGCCGCGCAGATTGCCCAGCGACAGGTTACGGAAGAATAGGTTGGCGTCCTCGCCGATGCCGGGGTGAGCGGTCATGAGCATAAAGTCGCTGTAGAGTTTGGCCGTCTTCTCGTTAAAGTTGCCGGTGCCCAGCAGCGTCAGGCGTGTGAGCGCCATGCCCTCGCGATAAGTAAGCTGGCAGATCTTGGAGTGGCACTTAAAGCCCTCGGAACCGTAGATGACGGTGCAGCCGGCCTCTTCCAGGCGCTCGGCCCACTCGATGTTGTTCTGCTCGTCAAAGCGGGCACGGAGCTCCATGAGCACCGTGACCTCTTTGCCGTTCTCGGCAGCATCGATCAGTGACTCGCACAGACGGCTCTGCTTTGCCACGCGGTAGAGCGTGATGCGCAGCGAGATGCACTCGGGGTCATAGGCGGCCTCGTGCACCAGGTCCAAGAACGGGTTCATGGCCTCATAGGGATAAAAGAGCAGCTTGTCGTGCTGCAGCACCTGCTCGCGGATGGAGCGGGTCATGTCGATGTTGGGGTTGGGCTGCGGCCTAAACGGCGTAAAGAGCAGCTCGTTGCGCAGGTGCTCAGGAATCTTGCCCTCAATGCCAAAGACGTAGCCCAGGTCGAGCGGGATATCGCAGGTAAAGACAGAGCGGCGCGAAAGCTCGAGCGCCTTGCGGATGGTCTTGAGCGTCGCCTTCTCGAGCGACCCCGAGACCGCGAGCACTACCGGCTGCAGACGCAGGCGCTTCTTGAGGATGCGCTTCATGTGCTGGCGGTAGTCCTCTTCCTCTTCGACGCCCTCGCCGTCCGGATCGATGTCGGCGTTGCGGGTGACTCGGATGAGCGCGCGGTCGAGTGGCTTGTAGGAGCCAAAGCAACTGTCCAGGCAGGCGAGGATGACGTCCTCGAGCAAGATGTAGGAGTAGGTGCCGGTGGGCGAGGGGATCTCGACCACGCGGTTCATCGAGGCGGGAATCTCGATCAGGCCCAGCAGGCTCTCCTCGTCGGTGACGCCGTCCAGGCCACAAGCCAGATAGAGCGCGCCATTGCGCAGGTTGGGGAAGGGGTGGCGAGGATCGATGACCAGCGGCGAGATAACCGGCGACACGTAGGCCTGGAAGTAGCGGGTTACAAAGGTGCGCTCCTCGGGCGTAAGCGAATCGATGCAGGCGCGGTGAACGCCCAGGATGTCGAGCTTGCCCTCGATGCTCTTAAAGATGGACTCCCAACGGGTAAGGAGCCCGGGCATTTCGGCCATGACAGCATCGACCTGTTCAGAGGCGGTCATATTGCTCTTGTTGTCGACAGGCTGTTTTTTGAGCTCGGCCAGATCGGACAGGCCGCCCACGCGCACCATAAGGAATTCGTCGAGGTTGGACTCGAAGATCGAGACGAACTTAAGGCGCTCGAACAGCGGCACGGACTCATCGAAGGCTTCGTCGAGCACGCGGTTGTCAAAGCGCAGCCAGCTAAGCTCTCGGTTTTGCGTATATGAAAAATCACGCGGCGGTTTGCGCAGCTTTGCGGCGGCTTGCTTCTTTTCGATTTTGCTCGGCATATGCATCTGTCCGTTCAGTCCCCACAGGGGACGGTAGCCTAACACTATTCACTATTGTCTCAATTTAGTCGACCGCTGGCACGGACGTATCGCGTGAACGGTATCTTTACCTACTTCTTACGCTGACAAGTTATAGGACTGACGCCCTGCTCGTCTGCAAGCGGTCTATATCCTCACTCAACTGGTGCGTAAGTGTGAATAAGAATGATAGATAGCTGAATATCATCGAATACAGGCAGAAACGTAAACTAGCGTCATTTATATACATAAAACCGATTTAGCTATGCAATTCTGAATCAAAAGTTTAGAGACGCAATCGCAAATGGTTTTTGAGAAAAAAGAGCATTTACCTTTGAAAAGCTACTTTAGAACGCCGAAGTGCATCATGGGGGAATCACATGCGATATACCGTTCATCGCACTTTGTTGACCGTTCGGGGGCGAGGTGGAATTGCGGGTGGAATTTGGATATAACTAGAGCTGTCAGCAAGCAGCGTCCGCTATGGAAGGGCGCTGAGAGATTCGGCCGAAAGGCCCGAAAGAAAGGTAGGAGGCCATGACGAAAGGTCTGCACGTGCCTTCCGAGATCGGCAAGCTCAGGAAGGTCTGCCTGCACCGTCCCGGCGACGAGCTCCTCAACCTGCCGCCCGACGAGCTCGAGCGACTCCTGTTCGACGACGTCCCGTTCCTGGAGGTCGCGCAGCAGGAGCACGACACCTTCGCCCAGATCCTGAGGGACCAGGGCGTGGAGGTCCTCTATCTCGAGAACCTCGTCGCCGAGGTGTTCGACCAGGTCCCCGGCGCCCGCGCCGAGTTCACCGACCAGTACATCGCCGAGGCCGGCATCCGCGGCCAGCACATGCCGCAGATCGTCCGCGAGAAGCTGGACTCCATCGAGGACAACCTCGAGTTCGTCAAGAAGACCATGGCCGGCATGACCAAGTCCGAGATCGACATGCCCCTCACGGCGTCCACGACCCTCGACTCCCTGGTCAACTCCGAGTCCGAGTCCGACCTGATCATCGACCCGATGCCCAACCTCTACTTCACCCGCGACCCGTTCGCGGTCGTCGGCGAGGGCGTCAACCTCAACCGCATGTACTCGGTCACCCGCAACCGCGAGACCCTGTACGGCAAGTACGTCTTCAAGTACCACCCCGACTACAAGGACGTCTCGCTGTACTTCCGCCGCGACTGCCAGTTCCACACCGAGGGCGGCGACGTGCTGAACATCAACGAGAAGACCCTCGCCGTCGGCATCTCCCAGCGCACCCAGGCCGCCGCGATCGACGTCATGGCCCAGAACATCTTCTGGAACTCCGACTCCAAGGTCGAGCGCATCCTGGCCTTCGACATCCCGGTCTCGCGCGCCTTCATGCACCTCGACACGGTCTTCACCCAGATCGACGTCGATAAGTTCACGATCCACCCCGCCATCATGGGCACCCTGCGCGTCTACGAGCTGACCGCCGGCAAGAACCCGGGCGACGTGAACATCCGCCTGATCGAGGACACCCTCGAGCACGTCCTGGAGGACGCCACCGGCGTCGACCAGGTCAAGCTGATCCCCTGCGGCGGCGGCGACCCGATCGCGGCCTCCCGCGAGCAGTGGAACGACGGCTCCAACACCCTGTGCGTCGAGCCCGGCAAGATCTGCGTCTACGCCCGCAACACCGTCACCAACGACGTGCTGTACAAGGAGGGCCTGGACCTTCTCGTCGTGCCCTCCGCCGAGCTCTCCCGCGGCCGCGGCGGCCCGCGCTGCATGAGCATGCCCTTCTGGCGCGAGGACCTCTAGGGTCTTCAAGGACCCGTACAGGTCTTAATACATACATCTAGCTGCCATTAGATGTCTCCCATTGGGGCGGTGCGGGTTTTCGCACCGCCCCAATCTTGTATGAGGAACGTCAACACGGTTGGATGACCGCTTTTGTAAGGAGCTTGGCCATGGACATCAAGACGATTGGCGTTGAGGAATGGCTCAACGTTTGGGAGAAGAGTGCCACGTGGGACATCGCCCAGTCGACGATCTCGTCGCTCACCATGGGCGAGCTGCGCGCGCTCGACGAGCAGGACGGCGCCACGTTCTATGAGCGCCTGGACCGCGAGAAGATGAACTACGGCTGGATCGAGGGCTCGCCGGAATTTAAGGCCGAGGTTTCCAAGCTGTATCGTCGCGAGGTCAATCACGATCACATTCTGCAGACCAATGGCTGCACGGGCGCTAACCTCAACGCCATCATGGCTGCGGTCGAGCCCGGCGACCACGTTATCGCCGAGTGGCCCACCTACGCGCCGCTCTATGAGATTCCGCGCACGCTGGGCTCCGAGGTCGAGTATTGGGAGCTACGCGAGGAACTCGGCTGGAAGCCCGATATCGAGGAACTCAAGCGCTTGGTGCGTCCCAACACCAAGCTCATCTGCATCAACAACGCATCGAACCCCATCGGTACGGTGCTCGATGCCGATATGCTCGGCCAGATTGCCGAGATTGCCCGTTCGGTGGGCGCCTACGTGCTGTGCGACGAGGTGTATCTGCCGCTCGAAAACACTGAGTCCTTTATGTCGATGGTCGACGTGTACGAGAGGGCCATTGTCACCAACTCGTTGTCGAAGACCTATTCGACGCCTGCGGCCCGCGTGGGCTGGGTCGTGGCCGACGAAGAGGTGTCCAACCGCATCCGTACCTATCGCGATTACACCATGATCTGCGGCGGCGTGTTCAACGATGTCCTGGCGACCTATGTGCTTGAGCACAAGGATAAGATTCTCGAGCGCAATCGCAAGATCGTGTTTGGCAACCGCGATATCGCGCAGGCTTGGATCGATACGCAGCATCGCGTTTCCTGGACGGCCCCGCAGGGCGTGTCCACCTCGTTTATCCAGCTGGATATTCCCGAGGACGACGAGGAGTTCTGCAAGCGCCTGCTGTCCGAGAGGGGAGTGCTACTGGTCCCCGGTAGCCGTTTTGAGCTTCCCTGCGGCGCGCGCCTGGGCTACTGCGCGAGCGAGGACGTTCTGCGCGAGGGCCTGAGGCTTTTGGGCGAGGCGCTGGCGGAGTTTGATCGCTAGGATTCCGATGATCTTCGAGGGCCTTATCCAAATTGGCCGAAGATAATCGAAAACGGATCCGTTTTCCTAGGGGAAGCGGGTCCGTTTTTCCATACCGAGAAGTCAAGTTGTTACAAATGGCGCCGTAAAGCGAGTCGGTATCCGCTGGGCCTTATACTGAGCTTCCGGTGAACGGTATCAAGCGTCTGGTAAACGGTAATTTGTTTACCAGAAATGAATAGGACAAACTTTTTTCTGAATAAAAATGAAAATGGTTGAGACGTGGTACGAATCACTAATTCTATTCATAGCTTTATTGGAAATATACAATTTGAGGGTGGTTTAACAAAGTTTAGTTCCATTTGATTTCTGGATGAAAACGCGTTTAAGCACGTAAATACACTTTATTAAATCAAAGTGTGCCATGCGTGAAGTATATGTGTATGCCGTTCACCCCTCATATAAAACCGTTCGGGGGCGAGGTGGAAGTATGGACTGATTTTGGATATAAATATGTCGTCAGCAATAACGCCTCACACGGAGGGGCGCTAACGAATCGGCCCTGACAGGGGCCCGAAAGAAAGGTAGGAGGCCATGACGAAAGGTCTGCACGTGCCTTCCGAGATCGGCAAGCTCAGGAAGGTCTGCCTGCACCGTCCCGGCGACGAGCTCCTCAACCTGCCGCCCGACGAGCTCGAGCGACTCCTGTTCGACGACGTCCCGTTCCTGGAGGTCGCGCAGCAGGAGCACGACACCTTCGCCCAGATCCTGAGGGACCAGGGCGTGGAGGTCCTCTATCTCGAGAACCTCGTCGCCGAGGTGTTCGACCAGGTCCCCGGCGCCCGCGCCGAGTTCACCGACCAGTACATCGCCGAGGCCGGCATCCGCGGCCAGCACATGCCGCAGATCGTCCGCGAGAAGCTGGACTCCATCGAGGACAACCTCGAGTTCGTCAAGAAGACCATGGCCGGCATGACCAAGTCCGAGATCGACATGCCCCTCACGGCGTCCACGACCCTCGACTCCCTGGTCAACTCCGAGTCCGAGTCCGACCTGATCATCGACCCGATGCCCAACCTCTACTTCACCCGCGACCCGTTCGCGGTCGTCGGCGAGGGCGTCAACCTCAACCGCATGTACTCGGTCACCCGCAACCGCGAGACCCTGTACGGCAAGTACGTCTTCAAGTACCACCCCGACTACAAGGACGTCTCGCTGTACTTCCGCCGCGACTGCCAGTTCCACACCGAGGGCGGCGACGTGCTGAACATCAACGAGAAGACCCTCGCCGTCGGCATCTCCCAGCGCACCCAGGCCGCCGCGATCGACGTCATGGCCCAGAACATCTTCTGGAACTCCGACTCCAAGGTCGAGCGCATCCTGGCCTTCGACATCCCGGTCTCGCGCGCCTTCATGCACCTCGACACGGTCTTCACCCAGATCGACGTCGATAAGTTCACGATCCACCCCGCCATCATGGGCACCCTGCGCGTCTACGAGCTGACCGCCGGCAAGAACCCGGGCGACGTGAACATCCGCCTGATCGAGGACACCCTCGAGCACGTCCTGGAGGACGCCACCGGCGTCGACCAGGTCAAGCTGATCCCCTGCGGCGGCGGCGACCCGATCGCGGCCTCCCGCGAGCAGTGGAACGACGGCTCCAACACCCTGTGCGTCGAGCCCGGCAAGATCTGCGTCTACGCCCGCAACACCGTCACCAACGACGTGCTGTACAAGGAGGGCCTGGACCTTCTCGTCGTGCCCTCCGCCGAGCTCTCCCGCGGCCGCGGCGGCCCGCGCTGCATGAGCATGCCCTTCTGGCGCGAGGACCTCTAAGTCTTTCCGTTTCCGGTGCGGTCCCCCTACAACCGCACCGGTTTCGCCCGTCAAACGGGCAACACTGATACTTATGTAATTCATTTCTTCGAAAGGATTCGAACCATGGGTGTTAACCTCTCCGGCCGTAGCTTCCTCAAGCTTCTCGACCTCACCACCGAGGAGATCGAGTACCTGCTCAAGCTCTCCAAGAACTTCAAGGACATGAAGCGCGCTGGCGTTCCGCACCGCTATCTCGAGGGCAAGAACATCGTTCTGCTCTTCCAGAAGACCTCCACTCGTACCCGCTGCGCCTTCGAGGTCGGCGGCATGGATCTGGGCATGGGCGTCACCTACCTCGATCCGGGTTCGTCGCAGATGGGCAAGAAGGAGTCCATCGAGGACACCGCCCGCGTTCTCGGCCGCATGTATGACGGCATCGAGTTCCGTGGCTTTGCCCAGGACGATGTCGAGGAGCTCGCTGCTAAGTCCGGCGTGCCCGTGTGGAACGGCCTGACCACTGAGTGGCATCCCACCCAGATGCTCGCCGACATCCTGACCGTCCAGGAGAACTTCAACTACGACATCAAGGGCAAGACCCTCGTCTTCATGGGCGACTGCAAGAACAACGTTGCTCGCTCCCTCATGGTCGTCTGCTCCAAGCTCGGCATGAATTTCGTGGCCTGCGGCCCCGAGGAGTGCATGCCCGCCGACGACGTCATCGAGGCCTGCAAGCCCATCGCCGAGGCCAACGGCTGCACCATCAAGCTGACCACCGACGTCAAGGACGGCGTCACCGGTGCCGACGTTATCTACACCGACGTGTGGGTCTCCATGGGCGAGCCCGACGAGGTCTGGGCCGAGCGCATCGCTCAGCTCACCCCGTATCGTGTTACTTCCGAGGTCATGGCTATGGCCAACCCAGGTGCCATCTTCCTGCACTGCCTGCCCAGCTTCCACGACACCAACACCACGATTGGCGCCGAGAAGTGCGAGCAGTTCGGCATCACCGAGCAGGAGGTCACCGACGAGGTCTTCGAGAGCCCCGCTTCCAAGGTCTTCGACGAGGCCGAGAACCGCATGCACACCATCAAGGCTGTCATGTACGCCACGCTCAAGTAAGAGCATCTAGCATCTCGCTCGGGGTGTATTGCTGCTCACCCCGAGCGGTTTTGTCTGGTAAATATCTTGCGTCGGGCGGTGGGCACGGCACGGAAAATCCGCTTCGCGCGAGAAAGTTAAATGATTTATGAAGGGGGGATGAGAACCATGACTGAGACCGCTAAGAAAAAGCGCGGTATGCCTTCATCGTTCACCATTCTTCTAGCTCTGCTGGCAATTGTTGCAGTGATTACCGTTATCGTCTCCGGCACGTCCGGCGGCGCGGTTACCGCAGCCCGCCTGAGCGATTTCTGCACCGCCCCGATCCTGGGCTTCGCTGACGCTCTGCCCGTCTGCCTCTTCGTTATGATCCTGGGCGGCTTCCTCGGTATGATGACCGAGACCGGCGCTCTGGACAACGGCATCGCCGTTCTGGTGCAGAAGCTTAAGGGCAACGAGATCATGCTCGTTCCTGTCCTTATGCTCATCTTCTCCCTCGGTGGTACCACCTATGGTATGTGCGAGGAGACCGTTCCCTTCTACGCCCTGCTCGCCGCTACCATGATGGCCGCTGGCTTCGACCCCATGGTCGGTGCCGCCACCGTCCTGCTCGGCGCTGGCTGCGGCTGCCTCGGCTCCACGGTTAACCCGTTCGCCGTCGGCGCTGCCGTCGACGCCCTGACCGGCGTTGGCATTGAGGTCAACCAGTCCATCATCATCGGCCTCGGTGCCGTCCTGTGGATTGTCACTACCGCTATGTCCATCGTCTTCGTGATGAACTATGCCAAGAAGGTCAAGGCTGACAAGGGTTCCACCATCCTGTCGATGCAGGAGCTTAAGGACGCTGAAGAGGCTCACGGCAAGGCTGCTTCCGAGGTCCACAAGGAGGTCAAGCTCACTGGTCGTCAGAAGGGTGTTCTGATCGCCTTCGCCTTCACCTTCGTCGTCATGATCGTCGGCTTCATCCCGCTGGCCGACCTCAACGAGGGCGTCGCCAACTTCTTCGACGCTGGCGCTGTCTACGACGCCGACGGTAACGCCGTCGTCCAGGGCTGGTCTGCCCTGATCACCGGCCTGCCCATTGGCCAGTGGTACTTCGACGAGGCTTCCACCTGGTTCTTCCTCATGGCCGTCCTGATCGGTATCATCGGTGGCCTGTCCGAGAAGCAGATCGTTAACACCTTCATCACCGGCGCTGCCGACATGATGTCCGTTGTTCTCGTCATCGCCCTCGCTCGTGGTATCTCCGTCCTCATGGCTAATACCGGCCTCGACGTCTACGTCCTTGACGCTGCCGCCAAGGCCCTGGCTGGTCTGTCCGGCGTGATCTTCGCTCCCATGAGCTTCCTGGTCTACTTCGGTCTGTCCTTCCTGATCCCCTCGACCTCCGGTATGGCCACCGTTTCCATGCCCATCATGGGACCGCTGGCTGTTAAGCTCGGCTTCTCGCCTGAGGTCATGGTCATGATCTTCTCCTCTGCCATCGGTGTCGTGAACCTGTTCACCCCGACCTCCGGCGCCATCATGGGCGGTCTCGCCCTGGCCAAGATCGAGTGGACGACCTGGCTCAAGTTTGCCCTTAAGCTCATCGTCGCGCTCTCCGTCGTCTGCGCCATTATCCTGACCGTCGCTTGCGTGATGCTCTAAGTACCCAACGGGTACCCCACGGAAACCTTGACGATCCTGTAAAGGATCACCTGGTCATCGTCTGTCCGGTGGGGTAAACCCACCGGTAGACTCCTACCTTTAGCCCCCTTCCGTTCCGTGCGCGGGAGGGGGCGCACTTATGTTGCGCGGTTCTACGAACCGCGCAACCAGTCGACGCTGCGCGCCGCCCAGGACGACAATTTGTCATTCAAAAGGCAAGGCATGACCAAAAGGTCTATGCCTTGCCGTTTTCATGCCAACTTGTACGTCCTGGACGTCGCTCGCTGACTTATGCTCAACCTGCGACGTTTCTGTTGTTGGTGCAATGGGGTCAGGTTACTTTGCGCCAAAAGGGGAAGTTGCGGTGGAATAGTTCCTGTTTGGCCGTCATGAGGGGTTAAACGGGAATTATTTCACCGCAACTTATCGATGGCGTGTTTGGTTGGTGCCTGTTGATGGTCTGGGTATCGGGGAGGGCGGGCTCCGTTATAATCGCCTAGAACATTAAATGGAAATGGGACGGGAGCCATACATGCGCCAGGGTTTCGACAACGCGAAGTATATCGAGCTGCAGGCCGCTCATATTAAGGAGCGCATCTCGCAGTTTGGCGGCAAGCTGTATTTGGAGTTTGGCGGCAAGCTGTTTGACGACTATCACGCGAGCCGCGTGCTGCCGGGTTTTGAGCCGGACAGCAAGTTTCGCATGCTCAAGAGCATTGCCGACGACGTCGAGGTCATCATCGCCATTAACGCGAACCACATCGAGAAGAACAAGGCTCGCGGTGACCTGGGTATTACCTATGACGAGGACGTTTTGCGCCTGGTCGACCTGTTCCGCGGCAACGGTTTTGCTGTCGCGGCCGTGGTTATCACCCAGTACGCCGGCCAGCCCGCCGCCGATGTGTTCCGCAATCGCCTGAACGCGCTCGGCATTCCTGCCAAGCTGCACTATCCCATCGAGGGCTATCCGCATGACGTCGACCTGATCGTGTCCGACGACGGCTATGGCAAGAACGAGTTTGTCGAGACCACTCGTCCGCTCGTTGTGGTCACCGCTCCCGGCCCCGGCTCGGGCAAGCTCGCCACCTGCCTGTCTCAGCTCTATCACGAGCACAAGCACGGCACCGCCGCCGGCTATGCCAAGTTCGAGACGTTCCCGGTCTGGAATCTGCCCCTCACGCATCCGGTCAACATCGCCTATGAGGCCGCCACGGCCGATCTCGACGATGCCAATATCATCGACTCCTTCCACTTGGAGGCCTACAACAAGACCACGGTCAACTACAACCGTGACGTCGAGGCTTTCCCGGTGGTCCGTGCTCTGATGGAAAAGATCCTGGGCAAGAGCCCCTACCAGAGCCCCACGGACATGGGCGTCAATATGGTCGGTTTTGCCATTACCGATGACGATGCCTGCCGCGACGCTTCCAAGATGGAGATCGTCCGCCGCTACTTTACCGCGGTCGAAAATGTGCGCCGTACCGGCGTGGGCGATGAGCAAGTCGACCGTCTCAAGATCATTATGAAGAAGGCCGGTATCGACAAGAACTACTCGCCGGCACGCTCGGCCGCCCTTACCAGGGAGCAGCTGACGGGTGGGCCCGTGGGCGCCATGGTCATGCCCGATGGCTCCGTGGTGACCGGCAAGACTTCCACGCGCCTGGGCGCCGCGAGCTCGCTCATCATGAATGCGCTTAAGCATGTCTCGGGCGTTGACCTTGAGCTCGAGGTCATTAGCGATGAGGCGATCGAGCCTATCAGCAAGCTCAAGACGCATTTCCTGGGTAGCAAGAACCCGCGCCTGCACACCGACGAGACGCTTATGGCGCTCTCGATCACCTCGGCAACGAGCGAGACGGCGGCCCGCGTCCTTTCGGGCCTGGAGCAGCTGCGTGGCTGCGATGCCTTCTTTAGCGTGATCATCTCGCCGACGGACGAGACGGTGTTGCGCAAGCTGGGCATCAACGTGTGCTGCGAGCCCAAGTTCGAGCGCCGTGGTTTCTTCCACCGCTAAGCCTGGATAAATTGGTCTGAAAGGGGCGCATCGGATATACATTCGGTGTGCCCCTTTTATCAACAAAGCTACCGTTTAACCTAAAATTAGCCCGTTTACCTGCCTATAAGCGATTTGGGCGGTATACAATAACCCTAATTGTTTCATCCTTTTGCGGGGATGCCGCATGATGGATGTTGCCGGCCATCATGGGGTGTGCCGGTCGCGCACGGTGCAAGTGATGCCCGTGCCCGGTTTGAGGAGGCTGCCATGGCTGGCAAGGGTCGTGCGAGTGTCAACGATATGAAGCGTGTCGAGGTGCAGGTGCTGATGGAGATTGCACAGCAGTCCGAAGACAACGGCGGATTTTATGGCTTTTCGCGAAAGACGCTTGCCGAGCGTGTGGGGGTGTCTCCGTATCGCGCCCGCGCGGCAATTGAACGCTTGGAATCCGAAGACATCATTGAGGTCGTCTCGCGCTACAGCGACGACGGCGGCCAGCTCGCAAATGGTATTTGTCTTACGGAGCGTGGCGAATGGTATCTAGAGGGCATCCGTGCCGGTATGCTCGTGCAGGACTTGATCAAGGACGAAGTCGCCGATCGATAACGGCGCGCATTCATAGTGGAAACGACGCCGCCTGGGCAACTGGGCGGCGTTTTGTTTCGAGATGGAGAAATGCGATTGCGCGTAAGAATAATTGTGTGCGGCTCGCGTCGCGAGTATTACAATGAAGACCCGTAAGATGTGTATGGACAACTTCTACGGGAAGCGCAGGTAACTCAATATGACCAAGCATGTGTTCGTGACCGGCGGCGTGGTTTCGTCTCTGGGCAAGGGTATTACCGCGGCCTCGCTGGGCCGTCTGCTCAAGTCGCGCGGCTACAAGGTAACGATGCAAAAGGCAGACCCGTATCTGAACGTCGACCCCGGCACCATGAGCCCGTTCCAGCATGGCGAGGTCTTTGTGACCGAGGACGGCTACGAGTCCGATCTGGACCTGGGCCACTACGAGCGCTTTATTGATGAGAACCTGACCCGCGATTCCAACTTTACGACTGGTGCCATCTATAAGAGCCTGATCGCCCGTGAACGTCGCGGTGACTTTTTGGGCGGCACCGTGCAGGTGATTCCGCACGTCACGAACGCCATTAAGGATAAGTTCCGTCGTATTGAGGAGCAGACCGGTTCCGACGTGGTCATCACTGAGTTGGGCGGCACCATCGGTGACATCGAGTCGCAGCCGTTTGTCGAGGCCATCCGCCAGTATCGCAAGGAGGCCGGCCCCGAGAACGTCTGCTACATCCACGTGTCGCTCGTTCCCTATATCGCCGCCGCCCACGAGGTCAAGACCAAGCCGACGCAGCACTCCGTCAAGGAGCTCCGCAGCTTTGGTATCCAGCCCGATATTATCGTTCTGCGCTCCGATCACCATATCGACGATGCCATCCGCGGCAAGATCGCAAGCTTCTGCGACGTCGACACCGACTGCGTCTTTACCAACGAGGACTGCGCGAGCATCTACGATGTTCCGCAGCTGCTCGCCGAGCAGGACTTTGACCTGCGCATTTGCGAGCGTCTGGGTCTGGACCCGCGTGAGCGCGACATGAGTCAGTGGAACGAGTTCCTGCGCAAGCAGAACCATGCCAACCAGCACGCCGACAAGGTGAAGATCGCCGTCGTGGGCAAGTATACGCAGCTGCCCGATGCCTACCTGTCGGTTATCGAGGCCCTGCACCATGCGGGCGTGTTCTACGATCGCCACGTTGACGTGCAGCTGGTCGATGGCGAGAGCCTCGACGAGCAGAACGTCTCCGAGGTCCTGGGTGACGCCTCGGGCATCTTGGTCCCTGGCGGCTTTGGCAAGCGCGCCCTGGAGGGCAAGATCCTCGCGGCCGAGTTCGCCCGTGAGCACAAGATTCCGTATCTGGGCATTTGCCTGGGTATGCAGGTGGCCGTGTGCGAATTTGCCCGCAACGTGGTCGGCCTTGCCGGCGCCAGCTCTTCCGAGTTCGATCCTGATGGCCCGTATAGTGTCATCGACCTGATGAGCTCGCAGGAGGACGTGACCGAGAAGGGTGGCACCATGCGTCTGGGTGCCTATCCGTGCAAGCTCGCCGCCGATACCCTCGCGCGCGAGGCCTATGGCGAGGAGCTCGTCTACGAGCGTCACCGTCACCGTTTTGAGTTCAACAACGCCTTCCGCGACCAGCTCGAGGACGCCGGTCTGGTTATCTCGGGCCTTTCGCCCGACGAGCGTCTGGTCGAGATGGTCGAGCTGCCGCGCGACGTACATCCGTGGTATGTGGCCACCCAGGCTCATCCCGAGTTCAAGAGCCGTCCGACCAACCCGCAGCCGCTGTTCCGCGAGTTCGTGCGCGCCTCGATTGGCCAGCATGAGGGCGTCGACCGTCTGCAGGTGACGCCCAAGAACCTCGCTACGGACTAAGGGTGCCGGAGAACCAAGAACATACCGAAGCTACTCCCTCGTCGCTCGCTGTGGTGGCGGGGGAGTATCTCGATTACCTTGCGGTCGAGCGGGGTTTGGCGCGCAATACGATTGCGGCCTACCGTCGTGACCTGACGACGTACTGCGCCTATCTGGAGCGGGCTGACATTGCGTCTTTTGAAGATGTGAGCCGTCAGGTCGTGGAGGGCTTTGTTGCCGATCGCCGCGACGGAGGCTATTCCGACGCCTCGGTGGAGCGCGCGCTTGCTGCCGTGAAGGGTCTGCATGCCTTTTTGGTGCGCGATGGGGCCGTGGCCCAAAACCCGACGGCGGCGTTGCGCCTGCCCAAAAAGGCAGATCGCCTGCCGGAATACCTTTCGGTGGAGGATGTCTCGGCACTGCTCGATCAAGACTTTCCCGAGGGCGAGATGGGGCTGCGCGATCATGCCATCTTGGAAGTGCTTTACGGTTGCGGCTTGCGCGTGAGTGAGCTGGTTGGGCTCGATGTGGGCGATATCCATATCGATGACGGGTTTGTCCTGGTGCGCGGTAAGGGCTCCAAGGAGCGTCTGGCCCCGTTGGTGGGAAGCGCGGCGCGTGCCCTGACACACTATATAGGTGACGGGCGCGCTCTCCTGGCCGCCCATGCTCGCGGGACGGAGACCTCGGCGGTCTTTTTAAATAAGAACGGACGTCGCCTGTCGCGACAGGCTGTGCATGCGATATGCGAGCGGTATGGGCGCCAGGTGGGGCTGGTGGGGCTCCATCCCCATACCTTGCGCCACTCCTTTGCCACCCACATGCTCGCGGGCGGTGCCGACCTGCGTGTGCTGCAGGAGATTTTGGGCCATGCCGATATTTCGACCACGCAGGTCTACACACATGTCGACCGCACGCAACTGACCGAGGTCTATCTGGCGGCACATCCGCTGGCACATCGCTAGCACCTCGCTGACCTGCATATTTATAAATATTAAGGGGGACGGGCCCCAGATTGCCGAGACGCACTTTTGCGCGCATGGGCAATCTGGGGCCCGCCCCATTTTTCGCCAGACACCGACGCGGCGGTGGGCCGTGTGTGTCGTGGGTGGGGGAGTTTGGGGGCGATGTGAACGGCGTGTAAAGGGACGTAAAAATCGCCTCAAGGTCAACTTGAAGGTTGAGGTTCGCGGGCGCGGTTCTACAGGTGGCATCCCGCCTTTGCTGCAAACACAACATATTGTGTTTTCGAACATATGCTCGGGGGTGTTTTACAACATATTGAGGGTGGAGTGGTGGGGCGGGGTGGGGGAAGGGGTGGGGAAAGGTGTTGAAAAATGGGGCGGTTCCCCATATTATTGATGACGTCGACAGGCGGGGTGGTTCCCCGCGTACGTGCCATCTGAGTAACCGAGGGGAGGGCGCACATGGGAATGACGGGTGCATACGAGCGCAATCTCGATGCAAAAGGTCGTCTATCCCTGCCTGCACCCCTTCGTGAGGAGCTTGGAGAGCACGTTCGCGTGTTCAAAGCCCTGGATGTCGATGCTCTGTACGTGTTCTCTGCCGAGGCCTTCGATAAGTGGGTCGAAGGACTCTTCGCGGGTCGTGAGGGCCACGAGGGTTTTAACCCGCGTGACATCAACGACCAGAAGCTCATGAGGGCGATCAACAAGCGCACCACGTCGATGGATGTGGACAGCGCGGGTCGTATCGGTCTTTCTGAGTCTCTCCGCAAGCAGGCGAACCTCGACCGCGAGGTCACGGTTGTGGGCAACTACGACCACCTTGAGGTTTGGGACCGCGCTACGGCCGATGAGGACGATGACGACGAGGCCCTGCTGGACCTCTTCTTCTCGTAAGGGCAAGGCACGAGTAACGGATGGAGCGTGGGATCTTGACACAAGAATATCGGCATGAACCTGTCATGCTCGGCGAAGTGCTTGAGTCGCTGCAGCTAAAGAGCGGCTCCGTCGTCTGCGACTGCACCCTTGGCGGTGCCGGCCATTCGGTAAAGATGGCCGCGCAGGTGGGGGAGACCGGCCTTTTGCTCGGTGTCGATCAGGACGACATGGCCCTCGAGGCTGCTGGCGCCCGTCTGGACCGCGAGGTTCCCGGCGTACCGCACCAGCTGCTGAAGGGCAACTTCGGCGACTTGGACGAGCTGCTTTGCTCGGCCGAGGTGCCCGGGGTCGATGGCTTCCTGTTCGACTTGGGCGTTTCGTCGCCGCAACTCGATATCCCTGGCAGGGGCTTTTCGTACAACGAGGACGCCCCATTGGACATGCGGATGGATCCGGGTAACAACACCTTAAACGCAGCTGAGGTCATCAACACCTATAACGAACACGACCTCGCCCGGATTCTACGCGTCTACGGCGAAGAGAAGTTCGCCTCGCAGATCGCGCGTGAGATCGTGCGCCGCCGCGAGCATGAGCCGATCGAAACCACCGGCCAGTTTGTCGAGATCATCAAGGCTGGTATCCCCGCTGCCGCCCGTCGGCATGGCGGACACCCAGCCAAGAAGAGTTTCCAGGCCATTCGCATCGAGGTCAATCATGAACTCGATGTGCTCGAGCGGGGGCTTGACGCCGCCACAAGGTGGCTCAATCCGGGCGGACGCATCTGCGTCATCTCGTATCACTCGCTCGAGGACCGTATCGTAAAGAACCACTTTAAGGAGATGAGCCAGGGGTGCACGTGTCCGCCGGAGATTCCGGTGTGCGTGTGCGGCAACGTGCCGATACTCAAGGTCATCACCCGCAAACCCCTGGTTGCCCAACCCGATGAGGTTGCGCGCAACCCTCGGGCGAGATCAGCCAAGATCCGCGTGGCACAGCGTCTGTAGACGCGACCGCGCGATATTGGACCTCCCGCTCGTACCACAAACGAAGCTTAAACACACTACCAACGTACTCGGGATGGGAGGCGGCATATCATGGGCTACAACACCTCAAACGCAGCACTCGCCTATGATATGAACGCCATGCCCGCCTATCGTGAGGCACCGCAGGCTCCCGTTGCTCCCCGCGAGCAGCGCACGCCGCGCTTTGATGTCTACACGGGCGCGGGCCGTCAGGCAAACCAGGCGGTAAGCCCGGTTTTCATGAGCGTTCTTAAAACGTTTTGCATCATTGCGGCCATCTTCATGACGATCGGTGTCGCCCGTGTGGCGCTCGCCGGCGTTACGGCCCAGGTGCTCAACAGCAACGCCGCGCTTACCAACACGCTCGAGAAGGCGACCGATGAGAGCTCCGACCTGGAGGTCATGCATTCGGTCTATGGTGCCGACACGCGCATTCGCGACCTTGCGGGCGCTTATGGCATGGTGGAGCCCAGCGAGAGCGTTACACTTGACTTTTCGCAGGATGCAGCCGCGGGCGCTAGCTCGACCGCGACCGCTCAGTAACAAGACGGTAGCTGAGTATGACAAATGACTATCGCCGCGGCTCCGACGGGGGTCGCGGTTCTGGACGTCCCTCATCGCGGGGACGTTCTGGTTATCAAGGAACGGGTCGGCCATCTTACAACGCGAGGCCGTCCTATGGCAACGACCCCGCGTCGCGTCTCCGTGGCTCGAATGGTCCTCAAATGCATAACACCAGACCGCGCAAGAGCTCGTCGACCGAATGGCTCACGGGCACGCCGCTGCCCCGGCGCAAAGCCGTCATGGGCTTCATCGGGTTTGGCTTGGGTTTGGGCGTCCTTCGCCTTGCCGACTATCAAATCGTGGAAGCCGATAAGTTACGCGACCGTGCCGATGCACGTCGCTTGCTTGCGCAGACGCTGTATGCCAAGCGCGGTACCATCTACGACCGTAACGGCAACGTGCTGACGTCGTCGGTCGAATGCCGCAACATCGCCGTGAATCCTCAGCTTATCGAGGACGTTGACAAGACGGTATCGGCGCTGGTCAAAGCTACGGGAATCGATAAAAAGACCTGTCGCGAGCTCGTTGAGTCGGATGGCACCTGGGTGTATATCAAACGCCAGGTGGACGAGGACGATGCCGCGGCGCTGGAGAAGAAGAACCTGCCAGGCGTGCTCTTTGAGCAGGCCATGAAGCGCGTGTACCCCTACGGCAACCTGGCATCGCAGGTGCTTGGCGTGGTAAACGTGGACAACGACGGTCTGACGGGCCTCGAAAAACAGTACAACAAGCTTTTGACCGGAACCAACGGTTCGCTGGTGCGCGAGCGGGCGAGGGACGGTAGCTATATCGCGGGCGGCGCCTATAAAAAGGTGGCGGCGGTGGACGGCGTGGATATCGTGACGACACTCGATGTCAATATCCAGCGCGCCGCCGAGGACGCCCTGGCCGAAGCGGTCGAAAAGACCAAGGCCAAGAACGGCTCGGCCCTGGTCACCGATCCCACGACGGGCGAGATTCTGGCGGCATGCTCGTATCCGACATATGACCAGACCGATCTGGAAAACGCCAAGACCGAGGACATGAACTTGCGCCTGGTTACCGATGCCTACGAGCCCGGCTCGGTCTTTAAGACGCTCGTGGCCGGTGCCGGCTTCGATTTGGGCGCCGTGCGTTCGAGCACGTCGTTTGAGGTGCCGGCGAGCATTAAGGTTGGCGACGACACCGTTACCGACGCCGATAAGCGCGACTACACCATGACCATGGACGTGCGCGAGATGATGCGTCGTTCGTCCAATGTGGGCTTTGTCCTGGTGGGACGCAAGATCGGTGCCGATGATTTTGCCACCTATGTGGACAAGTGGGGTATCGGTCATAGCTCCGGTGTCGATTTTCCGGGTGAGAGTCTGGGCATCGTCAAGGAGCGCGACCAGTACGACGGCGCCACGCTGGGCTCGATGAGCTTTGGCCAGGCGCTATCCGTCTCGCCGATTGAGGTCGCACGTGCCGTGGGCGGCATCGCGAACGGCGGTGTGATGATGACTCCGCACTTCTATAAGTCCAGCAAGGGCGATGAGAAGGACTGGGGCGAAGGCGAGCGTGCGATTTCGGAGGACGCTGCCGCCCAGGTGACATCGTGCATGCAGACGGTCGTGTCCGAAGGCACGGGCGTTGGCGGTGCGGTCGATGGCTATGACGTGGCGGGCAAGACCGGTACGGCCGAGCGTGCTGACGAGAACGGCGGTTACCTCAAGGAGAACTACATGTCGTCCTTTATGGGCTTTGCGCCGGCACAATCGCCCAAGGTGCTGTGCTATATCACACTCGATGGAACGCCGAGCGGCTCGGATGCCGCCGCGGTGCCATTCCAGTCCATTATGGCCAACGCGCTCGACGTGCTGGGTATCCCGCGCACGAAGTAGGGGGTTACAATCTTGAGCGTGGTCTGCCGTTTGATCTGAAGGGTGTTCACATGCCCTGCACCACGCGCGCATGGCACTGGGATACAATACGCCGATAGCATTATTAGGTTTACAGGGGAGCTGCAATGATAGAGATCGCCGTCAACAACCTCGCGGCCTCAACGGGGGCCCGAACCGTGACGGAAGAAGTCGATCGGGTATGCCGCGGGTGCGTTATCGACTCGCGTCAGGTCGAGGAGGGGACGATCTTTGTCGCCTTCCCCGGCGAAAAGGTCGACGGCAATGATTTTGCCTCCCGTGCCATCGAGTCGGGTGCCGGTGCCGTCGTGATGACGCGCGAGCCCGATGCCGAGCTGGTTTCGCTGGCGCAGGACAAGGGATGCGCCATCTTGCTGACCGACGACCCCGAGGAGTTCTTGCTGCGCCTGGCGCATGTATATCGCTTGGAGCTTGGCTGCCTGGTCGTCGGCATTACCGGTTCGATTGGCAAGACGACGACCAAGGACGTGCTCGCCGCCGTGCTCGCCAAGCGTTATCGCGTCTGGGCCACGAAGGGCAATTTCAACAACCTGATCGGTATGCCGCTCACGGTGCTTTCCGCTCCGGCCGATACCGAGGTTCTGGTGCTCGAGATGGGCATGAACCATTTTCATGAGATTGAGCGCCTGTCCCAGTCTGCCAACCCCAATATTGCCATCGTGAGCAAGATCGGAACCTCCCACATCGGCATCCTGGGCAGCCGCGAGAACATCGCCCGCGCCAAGTCCGAGATTGTCCAGGGCATGTGCGCCGCCGGCGATTTCTCGCCGTTGCTGGTTTTGGGCGGCGAGGACGACTTTACGCCGTTCATTCGCGATACGTTCGCTCAGCCTGCGGGTATTGACGTGATGCTGGCCGGTGTCTCGGACGACGACGAGGTCCGCGCACGCGACATTCGCGTCGACGACGAGGGCCATCCGGTCTTTACGCTCGACTTTGGTCGGGGCGACACGGTCGATACCATGCTGGCCATTCCCGGCGTGCAGTCCGTGCCCAATGCCGTCAAGGCCGCCGCGGTCGGCTATCGTCTGGGCGTGACACCCGAGCAGATCGATGCTGCCTTTAGGGGCCTTACGATCACCGGTCACCGTCAGGAAATTAAGCGCGCCAAGAGCGGAGCACGCATCATCGACGACTCCTATAACGCCAGTGCCGAGTCTATGGCTGCCGGCCTCGATTTGCTGTGCTCGCTTATCTGTGACGGTTCGCGCATGGCGATCTTGGGCGAGATGGGCGAGATGGGCGACGAGGCTTCCCGCATGCATGAGCTCGTGGGCGCCTATGCCGCCGCCAAGAAGCTCGACATGCTCGCGTGCGTGGGCGGCGAGCTGGCTCAGCTCATGGCCGATGCCGCACGTATGATGGGTATGGATGAGGACCGCATCCAGGTGTTCTCCGATTATCAGCAGGTGCTCGACCGCATGGGCGGCGCGCTTGAAAATCATGATGTTGTACTGGTCAAGGGTTCCCGTTTTGTTGAGCTCGACCGCTTTGTGGAAGGTGTGTGCTAGCCCATGTTCGGCAATCCCTCGTATCCTACGTATCAGGCCTTTTTGGGACTTGGCATCGCTGCCGCCATTGCGTTGCTGCTTATGCCGTGGTGGATCAAGCTGCTGAAGGTCGAGGGTATCGGCCAACAGGTCCGAGCCGACGGCCCCAAGCGTCATTTGATTAAACAGGGAACGCCGACCATGGGCGGCGTTATCATCCTTGTCGCGATCTCGCTGACCTGCCTGCTGATGGGCAAGCTCACCACCGAGCTCGTGCTCGTGCTGCTTGCCACGCTTGCCACCGGCGTTCTGGGTCTCATCGATGACCTGACATCCGTCACGCATGGTCGCTCACTCGGCCTGACGCCTCACGCCAAGATGATCGGCCTGACCATCATCTGCGTCACTTTTACCGTGCTCGCCGTCAATTGGTGCGGCGTCGCCCCCGAGATTCGTTTTCCCGGCGGCCTGACGATTGACCTCGGTGTTCTTTCGACCACCATCTGCGGCCTTTCGTTCCCGTGGCTCTACATTGTATTTTGCTGGCTGATGATCGCTGGTCTTTCCAATGCCGTGAACCTGACCGATGGTCTGGACGGCCTTGCCGGCGGCACTTCCATGATCGCCATGCTCGCCATGGCCGCCATGGCGTTTTTGCACGGTGACGTGAACCTGTCTATCTTCTGCACGGCGTGCGCCGGTGCCTGCCTGGGCTTTTTGTGGTTCAACTGCTACCCGGCGAGCATCTTTATGGGCGATACCGGCTCGCTTGCACTGGGTGCCGCTTTTGCCTGCACCTCCATTATTACCAACACCGAAGTCGTTTCCCTCATCATCGGCGGTCTGTTTATCGTCGAGACCCTGTCGGTCATGATCCAGGTCGTCTATTTCCACTTTACGCACAAGCGCGTCTTCCTTATGGCGCCCATCCATCATCATTTCGAAAAGAAGGGCTGGGCCGAGACCAAGGTCGTTATCCGTTTTTGGATTATCGCCGCGGCCTTTGGCGCCGTTGGCCTCGCCCTGTTCTTCCAGTTGGGATAGTGGTCTTTCATGTCTCTTGCTGATGTCTTTAGCCTGCTTGTTTTGGGGCAGGGTAAATCCGGTCTCGATGTCGCCCGTTGGGCGTTGGCTCACCCCGAGCGCGTGAGCACCACGACCGTGTATGGCGGCGGTACCTCCGAGCCCAATGACGCCACACGTGCGCTCGAGGCGCAGGGCGCGTCGTTTGTCTACGGCACCGAGCAGGTCGAGGGTGCCTATGACGTGTGCGTGACATGCCCGGGTATCTCGGAGTTCTCGGCCTTCTTTAAGGCTGGGCGTGAGCATGCCGCTCAGATTATGGGCGAGCCCGAGTTTGCCTATCGCCTGTCTCCCCAAAATTGGATCGCCATCACGGGCACCAACGGCAAGACGACCACCACGTCGCTGACCGATTATCTGCTCAAGGCCGCCGGTGAAGCCAGCGTGGCCGTCGGCAATATCGGTGAGCCGCCGGTGAACGAGATCGACGGCCGCGCACACAATGAGTGGTTTGTGGCCGAGCTGTCGAGTTATCAGATTGCGACGACCGCCGAGCTTCATCCTCGCGTGGCGGTGCTGCTCAACATCACGCCCGACCATCTGGGCTGGCATAAGAGCCACAAGAACTATGCGCTTGCCAAGATCAAGTTGTTCGAGAATATGGTCGACGACGACCTCGTGGTTATCGACGTCGAGGATGCTGGCATCCATGAGTTCGATGAGTACATCTATACGCCGGGTCGCCGCATCTGCAAGGTCGCCTTTGACGAGCCCGAGGGTGCAGACGCCGCCTTTGTGCGCGACGGCAAGATGGTCGTGCGCCTGAAGGGCGTTGAGACCCAGCTTGTCGCCACGTCCGAGCTCAAGATCTCGGGCCATCACAATGTCATCAATGCCTTATGCGCCGCCACGGCTGCTCTGGCCGTCGGTGCCGATCCCGAGGGCATTTGCCGCGGTTTGGCATCGTTCCAGCCACTGGAGCACCGCGTTGAACCCTGCGGCGAGATCGATGGCGTGCGCTACGTCAACGATTCCAAGGCGACCAACACCGATGCGGTCGAGAAGGCGCTGACGGCATTTCCCGATGACGACGTGATCTTGCTGCTCGGCGGCCACGATAAGGGCACGCCGCTCACGGACTTCGCGCGCGTTGTTATGGATAACGTACGCTCGGTCGTCTGCTTTGGCGATGCGCGCGAGCGCTTCACTGCCGCTATGGACGAGGCCGATGTCGATGGCGATGTGGATATCGCCCAGGCGGATGACCTGCGCGACGCCGTGGACGTCGCCCGTTCGCTGTCGAGCCGTGGCGACGTGATCTTACTTTCTCCTGCCTGCTCTTCGTTCGATGAGTTCTCGGGCTATGAGGAGCGCGGCCGCGTGTTTAAGGACTATGTGGCCCAGCTTGCCGCTGCGGCGAAATCGCAAATGGAATAGGGGTTGCCGGTGAGAGAGGAGAGCCCCCGACAAGGTATGAGGAGGCCCGACTCGGACCGTGCTTCCTCGCGGCGCAGCACACCGCGTTCCGGTCGCGGCGGGCAGTCGTTTAGCGAACGCTATATTGCCGGCGTTCCCGCCCGTATCATGCGCCCCCGTTTGATATTCATGGCCTGCTTGTTTACCTTGGTATGCTTTGGCCTGCTGATGGTGTACTCGGCGTCTTCGGTCGAGGCGCTGCACGAGAATGGCTCGGCGACGTTTTTTCTGGGTCGACAGGCCGCGTTTGCCGTGGTCGGTGTTCTGGCGCTGATTGCCATCGTGCGCGTTTTGCCAGACAGCTGGTTTGGGGAGGATGTGCTCAGGATCTTCCTCATCGGCATGATAGGGCTACTGCTTCTGGTGTTCTTGGTGGGCAGCGGCAGCCGTGGCGCCACGCGCTGGCTCAATATCGCCGGTATTCAGTTCCAGCCTTCCGAGTTTTTAAAGCCATTTGCCATTGCGTATTCGGCCATCATGCTTGATCGCTTCTTTTCGCCCGGTGGCAACATCAACGAATTCCTTCGCAAGATGGGCATCTACTTGGGCATTTCGCTCTTTCTGATCTTTATCCAGCCCGATTTCGGTACTGTCCTGATCATCCTGTTGACCCTCATGTGCATGGCGTTGTTTGCGGGTCTCGACCCCAGATTTATCATCGGCGTGCTAATCTTCGGCATTCTCGTGATCGTGATTGCGCTTGTTGCAGAGCCGTACCGTATGGTGCGTATTCAGGTTGCCTTGAACCCTTGGGCCGACGAGTATGGTGACGGCTATCAGGCCACGCTTGCCATCATGGCGTTTGCCTCGGGCGGTCTGTTCGGCCGTGGCATCGGCAACTCAACCATGAAGTACTCGTATCTGCCCGAGGCGCACAACGACTACATCCTGGCCATCATTGGCGAGGAAGTCGGTTTTGTCGGAACCGTGCTGTTCTTCTTGGTGTTTGCGATGCTGATCTACTCGGCGTTTCGCATTGCCGAGCAGGCGACCGATCGTCGGGGTGCGCTCATGGCGTCTGGCTCCGCGGTCATTCTCGCGGTGCAGTTTTTGATTAACGCGCTGGGCATCCTCAACGTGTTTCCCATGACGGGCAAACCGTTGCCGTTTATTAGCTACGGCGGCTCTTCGATTATTGTGTCGCTTATGCTCGCCGGTCTGATCCTGCGCGTTTCGTATGAGAGCGCCCGTCGCGATGAGTACGACCGTCGCCGCGAGAGCTTTGCCGTTATGGATGAGAGCACCGCCGGCGTGCCCCACGTGCGCGGCGAGCGATCTACGCGTAACGGTTTTACCGTCCTGGATGGCTCTGCGACCGAGCCGGCAGCCCGCCCGCGTCAGCGAACGGCGCCGCAAGGTCGTCCTCAGCGCCCCAGCCCTCGCAACGCGGGCGGCGGATATAATCGAATCGAATTGAACTCGGACCCGTCGGCGCGTCTGCGCACCGACGACCAGGGACCGCGTGTACGAAGGGACTACCATGACCGATAAGATGACCGTTGCTATTGCAGCCGGCGGTACGGCAGGACACATCAACCCCGCGCTCGCCTTGGCCGAAGAGCTGCGTGATCGTGGCCACCACGTTGTGTTCGTGGGCCAGTCGCGCAAGCTCGAGGGTCGTCTGGTCCCCGAGGCTGGATTTGATTTTGTGCCCATTACGGTCACGGGCTTCGACCGCTCCCGTCCTTGGACGGCGCTGACCTCGCTGTGGCGTGTCAACAAGGCCAAGCGTGCGCTCGCCAGTCATTTCTCAAAGGTCGGCAAGCCCGACGCTGCCATCGGTTTTGGTGCCTATGTCGAGGTTCCGCTGCTGGGGTGGTGCAAGGGCGCAGGCGTTCCGTATCTGCTGCATGAGCAGAACTCTGTTCCGGGCCTGGCCAATAAGATGATGAACTCCCACGCCGCCCGCGTGTGCATCTCGGTGCCGGCAGCGCGCTCGGTCTTTGAGCGCGAAGGTGACCCTGACCACGTGCTCATGACCGGCAACCCCGTACGTCGCTCGGTGATCGAGGGCAATCGCGCTCGCGGCCGCAAGGCACTTGGCGTTCCCGAGGACGCTACGCTGCTGCTCGTCTTTGGCGGTTCACTTGGCGCCCAGCACCTCAACGAGCGCGTGGTTTCGCTCAAAAACGAGCTGCTTTCGCGCAAGAACCTCTATGTGTTGCATTCGACGGGTGCCGACGGCTTTGAGGAGACCGAGCGCGCTTTGGCGCTGACGCCCGAGGAGGCGAAGCGTTACCGCGTCCAGCCTTACATCGACAACATGGGCGATATGTTGGCTGCTGCCGATTTGGTGCTCTCGCGTTCGGGCGCATCGAGCGTGGCCGAGATCGCTGCGCTCGCCGTGCCCTCGGTGCTCGTGCCGTATCCGCATGCGACGGCCGACCACCAAACCACCAATGCCCGGTATCTGGTCGACGCCGGGGCCGGCGTGCTCTGCGCCGATGCCGATATCGACGGTTCTGCCTTTGCCGATGAACTGCTGCACCTGGTCGATGACGCGGCGGCGCGCGACGCCATGCGTCAGGCGGCGCGTGGTCTGGCTCAGGATAGGGCCGCCGCTCTTCTGGCGGATGCGGTAGAGGGTTTGCGTTAGTTAGACGGGATATCGTCGGTCGCCCTCGCGCTGATGCGGTAGGTGCGGTACAGTTAACGGGTTACAGGCAGTGTTTACGCAAGGAGTACACGAGCACATGGCTGATTCCCAGACTGCAACCTCCGCGCCCGAGTTTAAGAGCGCCCACTTTATCGGTATCGGCGGCGCCGGCATGAGCGGCATCGCCCTCGTTCTGCACGAGCGCGGTTATGCCGTTACCGGCTCCGACCTTAAGACGTCACGTTATATCCGCCAGCTTACCCGCGCTGGTGTGAAGGTGCATGTGGGCCATGAGGCCGCCACGATCGACGAGGTCAAGCCCGACGTGGTTGTTGTCTCCACCGCTATTCCGGAGTCCAACCCTGAGCTCGTGCGCGCTCGCGAGCTTGGTATTCCCGTGTGGCCCCGTGCCAAGATGCTCTCTGCCTTGGGCCACGGCTACACTACCGTCGCTGTTGCCGGCACGCACGGCAAGACCACCACGTCTTCGATGTGCGCCACCATGCTCGACCGCATGGGTCTGGATCCGAGCTTCCTGATCGGTGGCATCGTTGAGGGCTATGACACGAACGGCAAGAACGGCTCGGGCGACTACTTTGTCGCCGAGGCCGACGAGTCCGACAGCTCCTTCCTGTTCCTGAACCCCAACGTGGTCATTGTGACCAACGTCGAGGCCGACCACCTCGATCACTACTCGGGTATCGAGGAGATCGAAGCGACTTTCGCCAAATTCATGAGCCTGGTGGGCGAGGACGGCACCGTCATTGTCTGCGGTGAGGACCCGCATCTGGTCGAGCTCGCCAAGTCGACGGGCCGTCACGTGCTTTCCTACGGCTTTGCCGAGAGCAACGACATCGTCTGCATGCACCCGGATGTCAAGGGCATCCAGAGTGACTTTATCGTTCGCTTTGAGGACGGCACTGAGCATGCTGTGGAGATTAAGAGCAATCCCGGTCGCCACAACATGCTCAACGCCACGGCGGTGCTCACCGTCGCCCATGTCCTGGGCCTTGACATCGACGCCGCCGCCAAGGCGCTCTCGAGCTTTGAGGGCGTCCGTCGTCGCTTTACCCACGTGGGCGATATCGATGGCATCACCGTGGTCGATGATTACGGCCATCACCCCACCGAGATCAAGGCGACGCTTGCTGCCGCTTCGTCGCTGGGCTACAAGCACGTCGACGTCGTGTTCCAGCCGCACCGCTATTCGCGCCTGCAGGCCCTGTGCGACGACTTTGCCGATGCATTTGCCAATGCCGATAAACTGCTGCTGATTGATGTGTTCTCGGCTGGCGAGATGCCCATTCCGGGTGTCACCTCTAAGATGCTCGCCGATACCGTGCGCGCCAAGCATCCTGGCAAGGAGGTCGTGTACTGTTCCAGCCGTCTTGAGCTCAATCAGGAGCTCGAGCAGATGGTGGGCGAGGGCGACCTGCTGCTCACTATGGGTGCCGGTGACGTTACGACCGTCGGTCCCGAGTTCATTGAGTATCTGACTGCCAAGAAAGACGCTTAAGTCTAATGGGTCTGTTTAACGCCGTCATGGCGCTCTCGGGCATGATCGACACGGATGTGATCGAGGACGAGCGCCTTGCGCGTCATACGAGCTATCGTATCGGCGGCAAGGCCGACCTCTTTGTGACGTGCCATAGCTATCATGCCCTTCGCCGCGCCGTGGCGGTGCTCGATCGCGAGCAGGTGCCGTGGGTCATCATCGGCAAGGGCTCCAATCTGCTGGTTGCCGATGGCGGTTATCGCGGCGCCGTCATTTCGCTCGGACGTGAGTTTCAGCGCACGGTTGTTGCCGATGACGGTTGTACGCTGACGGTCGGTGCGGGCGTGATGTTTGCGCGCCTGGTCAACGATGCCCTGTCGCGTAGCCTCTCGGGCCTTGAGTTTGCCGTTGGCATCCCTGGTTCGGTCGGCGGTGCGATATCTATGAATGCCGGCACACGGACCGAGTGGATTGGCTCGCTGGTTGAGGATGTCGTAACGTTTGACCCGGCATCTGGTATCAAGCATTATGCGGGGTCCGAGATCACTTGGGGCTACCGCGAATGTAGCCTTCCCCGCAATGAGATCATCCTCGAGTGCGTGCTCAAGCTTAAACCGGCGCCCAAGGCCGACATTCGCGAGCGCATGGAACGGTACCTGACGAGGCGCAAGCGTACGCAGCCCATGGGTCGCGCATCCTGCGGGTCGGTCTTTCGTAACCCGCCCGATGCGAGTGTGGGCAAGCTTATCGAGGATTGTGGATTAAAGGGTTTTTCGATTGGCGGCGCGGAAGTTTCGCCCGTTCACGCTAATTTTATCGTTAATAACGGAACTGCCTCGGCCGATGACGTTGCCGCGGTTATCAGACATGTGCACGGAAAGGTGAGGGAGGCGTATGGCATCGAGCTCAGACCGGAAGTTAAATTCCTCGGCTTCTAGAGCATCGAAACCCACCTTCCGCCGCGCCGGAGGGCGTTCCGGCGCGCCTGCCAAACCTCAACGCAATACCGTCGCGCACTCTAAGTCTGTCGGGCATGCTCGACAGACCAGTCGTCCGGTCGTCGGCTCGCAGCTCGGTAATCGTCCGACCGCAAAAAAGTCCTTGCGTCCCTCGGTGACGTCAAAGCCTGTTATGGGCGCCAAGCCTGCCCGTCCCATGGCAACTCCTAAGCCCTCGACGGGAACTAAAGCGCCGCGTCCGGGTCGCACGCTGGGCGCATCGAAACCGCGCTCGCTGACATCGGTGCCGGTTACCGTCAAGAAGCCTTCGGGTAAAAAAAGCGTCAACCCGTTGTCTTCACTTGGGGCGATGGTAAATAAAACATCAGACGCCGCTTCTGTCGTTACAGGCAAAGGCAAAATCGTGGGCGGCGTTCTGGCCGTCTTGGCCGTGCTCGTCGTCGTTGCCATCGTGGTGATTAACTCTGGATTGTTTACCGCCACTGATATTCAGATTCAAGGCAGCGAGCATGTGACGAAGCACGATGCTATCCAGCTGATCGATTTGTCCGAGGGAACGTCGCTTTTTAATGTCGATCCCGACCAGATTACCGAGGATCTCAAGCAGAACCCGTGGGTCTCGGGCGTGGATGTCCAGCGTCAGTTCCCGCATACGCTCATCATTACGCCTATGGAGCGCAAGGTCATCGCAATTGCCTATATCAGCTCCGATGACCTTGCCTGGGCCATCGGGGATGATGACACCTGGATCGCCCCACTGTCGACGTCGGTCGAAGTGGACGACCAGGGCAACGTCATCACGACAGGGCAGGGCTCAAATACCTTGACCGGAATCGATGCCGCGCTGGCGCTCGCTAAGCATTATGGCGCGGTGCTGTTGACTGATGTCTCGGCGGATGTCGCTCCGGTTTCCGGCCAGGCGGTGAGCTCCAAAGCCGTTAAGGCCGGCCTGGATTATGTGCGTGGTTTTTCGAGCGAGTTCTTGGGACAAGTCAAGGATATTTCCACGCCTTCGGTCGAAGCCATCTCGGCAAACCTCAATAACGGCATTGAGGTGTCGCTGGGCGATTCGAACGATATCGCCAAGAAGGAACGCGTAGTCACCAAGTTGCTTTCGCAGGTAGAGGGCGTAACGTATATCAATGTGCGCTCTCCGGGCAACTACACATTTAGGAATGCTCCGACCTCGTAGTGCTGGTTGATGCTTTGTTGAGGGGCCATACCACGCCGTTTATCTGGTTTGTTTGGTTTTCACGGTCAATTATTTGACTGATACGTTCATAATGTGCAAACATAATACGGTTTACCTTTGCATTTACTTTCAACCTGAAGGTTAATGTGCGCAGGGGTCGACCCATGCTATGGCTATAACCTTTGTTCGGAGGACCGACATGCACGAGACAGAGATCAACAACTACCTTGCCGTCATTAAGGTGGTCGGCGTCGGCGGCGGCGGTACCAACGCGGTCAATCGAATGATCGAAGAGGGCATCCGCGGCGTCGAGTTTGTTGCCATCAACACCGATGCTCAGGCACTCGCGATCTCTGATGCCGATATCAAGGTGCACATCGGCACCGACCTTACCCGCGGCCTGGGCGCCGGCGCCAACCCCGAGGTTGGCCGCAAGGCTGCCGATGAGTCCCGCGACGACATTGCCGAGGCGCTTGCTGGCGCCGACATGGTGTTCATCACCTGCGGCGAGGGCGGTGGCACTGGTACCGGCGCTGCTCCTATCGTTGCCGATATCGCGATGAACGAGGTCGGTGCACTGACCGTCGCCGTCGTGACCAAGCCCTTCACCTTCGAGGGCCGCAAGCGCAAGAAGAGCGCCGAGGAGGGCATTAAGACCCTCTCCGATTGCGTCGACACCATGATTGTCATCCCTAACGATAAGCTGCTCGACATCGCCGAGAAGAAGACCACCATGCTCGAGGCCTTCGCGATTGCCGATGGCGTCCTTTCCCAGGGCACACAGGGCATCACCGACCTCATCACCGTCCCCGGTATCATCAACCTGGACTTCGCCGATGTTAAGACCATCATGAAGCAGGCCGGTACCGCCATGATGGGTATCGGTACCTCTTCTGGGGATACCCGTGCCGTCGACGCAGCCCAGCAGGCCATCTCCAGCCCGCTGCTCGAGAGCTCCATCGATGGTGCCACACGCGTGCTGCTCTCCATCGCCGGTTCCAAGGACCTGGGCATCCAGGAGATCAGCGACGCCGCCGACGTTGTCGCCAACGCCGTCGACCCCGAGGCCAACATCATCTTCGGTACCGTTGTCGACGAGTCCCTGGGCGATCAGGTGCGCATCACCGTTATCGCTACGGGCTTCTCCGACTCCAACGTCAACCGTCAGGACGAGCTCTTCGCTGCTCAGCAGTCCCAGAGCAAGGCTGCTGCTTCTGCCGAGCCGCAGCGCACCGCTCCGGCTGCCAGCCCCGCTCAGGCCGCGCCGACCCGCAACGTCGGCGGTACCGAGCTCCCCAACTTCGGTAACGACCAGTTCGAGCTTCCCGACTTCCTGAAGCGCGGTAGCTTCTAAGTCGTTCTTTGCATTGTTGTGCACAGGGGCGTGTCCGTATGGACGCGCCCTTTTATTTCGACTTTGTAAACTAGAACCTCCAATCTCTTTACGTTCCCTTTACGATTGCCTCCAGCGCAGCAGGTATCCTTTTAAAGAAGTATGACAGCCGTATAAACGCGGGCTGTAGCGGCGATGCCGCAGTACTTGTGTTATTAGGAGGCTTTAGTATGGCAGCACGTGCGGACAACGTTTCGCGTGTCGACCATGATGGAGTTACGTTGGTGGAGGGCGCGACATCCGATGTTCGCTTTGCCTTCACCGAGCGCGCCGGTGGCGTTTCCGAAGATGCGTACTCCTCACTCAACTTGGGCTCGCATGTTGGCGATGACCCCTTTGCTGTTCAAGAAAATCGTCGTCGTGCGCTCGAAGCTATGGGTGCCGCCGAGTGCGAGCACAACCTGCTCGTTCCCAATCAGGTCCATGGTGATCATATCGTTGCGGTGACCTCGAACGGCGCCGATGACCTTGAGGACGTTCGCGAGCAGATTGCCGAGGGCTGTGATGCCATCGTCTGCACGGCGCATAACGTGCCCGTGCTGCTCTGCTTTGCCGACTGCGTTCCCGTGGTGCTGGTGGCCCCTGGCGGATTTGCCGTGGTGCACTCCGGTTGGAAGGGCACGATTGCACGTATTTCTGCCAAGGCGTGCCAGGCGCTTTGCGATGCTGCCGGCTGCGATGCGAGCAACGTTTCCGCCTATATCGGCCCCCATATCTTGGGTGACGAATATGAGGTATCCCAGGAACTCATGGATCGCTTTGCCGCCGAGTTCTCTTGCATCGATGCGAGTGCCTCTCGCATGCTCGATCTTTCCGCTGCCATTCGCGAGGCGCTGGTAGATGTCGGTGTCGACGCGGATAATATCGTGGATACCCAGCTTTCGACTGTGCGTCAGAACGACCGCTTTTATTCCTACCGTAACGAGAACGGCACCTGTGGACGCCATGCTGCGATCGGCGTGATGCTATGAGAAAGATCGTATCGGTCCTGAGCGCCGCTGTGCTTACGCTTACGCTGTGCGCCTGTTCTTCGGGATCTTCTACCTCTTCCATTACCGTCGCCGGCTCCACGACCTGCCTTCCTATCGCCGAGATTGCGGCCGAGGGCTTTAAGGAGGAGACCGGCATCGACGTGCTCGTTTCCGGTTTGGGTTCTTCCGCTGGCATCGAGGCCGTCAGCGCCGGCACAGCCGATATCGCCAGCTCCTCCCGTGGACTCAATGCCGACGAACAGGATCTGGGCCTGACTCCCATCGTCATTGCCCACGACGGTATCGCGGTCATCGTGAACGACGATAACCCGGTCGATAACCTCTCGACCGAGCAGCTCCGCGATATTTACGCCGGCAAGATCACCAACTGGAAAGAAGTCGGTGGCGAGGACCTGAGGATCCAGGTCATCAATCGAGATGAGGCGTCCGGCACGCGTGAGGCCTTCCGCACCATCGTGATGGACGGCACCCCGTTCGATCGCCGCTCGGCCGTTCTTTCGGGCACGGGCCAGGTGCGCGACGTGGTATCTCGTTCGCGCGGTGCCATTGGCTACATTTCGCTGGGCTTCGTCGATAGCCTCAACGCCAAGACCTCGGTCAAGGCCGTCTCGGTCAATCATGTTGAGGCGTCCGAGAAGACGGTCGCGAGCGGCGGCTATCCCATCTCACGCGACCTTTACTTCTTTGTGAAGGGTGCGCCTTCGCAGCAGGCGCAGGATTACATCGACTATGTGACGTCCGAAAAGATGGACAAGCAGATTCGCGAGGCGGGCTTTATTCCCGTCACCAACGACGAGAAGGGGAGTGAGTAGCATGGAAGCACAGGAAAACTCCCAGACTGAGCAGAATGTTCAGACGCCCAAGAAGCGCGAGCTGGCGCTCGTATCGCACAGTACCTATATCAAGGAGAAGGCGCTGCAGTGGATCTTCTTTGCCTGCGCGTTCTTGGCGGTCGTTACCGTCATCCTGATTTTTGTCTTTACCACGTACTCGGCGCTGCCCGTCTTTACTGACATCGGTCTGGCGGACTTCTTTAGCTTTACGTGGGCGCCTTCCGAGGGCCACTACGGCATCATGTCGCTGCTTGCCGGCTCGGGTCTGGTGACCGTCGGTGCGCTCGCCATGGGCGTGCCGCTGGGCGTGGGTACGGCCGTTTACCTGGTCGAGATTGCCAGCAAGCGCGTGCGCAAGCTCATCAGCCCCGCCGTTGACCTGCTGGCGGGCATACCCTCCATCATCTACGGCTTCTTTGGCATGATCATCATCCGCCCGTTTATCGCACAACTGACCGGCGGCCTTGGTTTTGG
Source organism: Coriobacteriaceae bacterium (assembly GCA_025992755.1). Taxonomy (GTDB): domain Bacteria; phylum Actinomycetota; class Coriobacteriia; order Coriobacteriales; family Coriobacteriaceae; genus Collinsella. Next base: position 1,306,990 of record DAJPGF010000001.1, on the reverse strand, counting down.
TGCGCTGACGGCGTGGTTTGTGCTCGCCATCATGATCGTCCCTACCATCACCACGCTCACCATCGATGCTCTCAATTCCATTCCCATGGGCATTCGCGAGGCATCGTATGCCATGGGCGCCACCAAGTGGCAGACCATCTATAAGGTCGTGCTACCTGCCGCGAAGCTGGGTATCGTTGATGCCATCGTGCTGGGTATGGGCCGTGCCATCGGCGAGACCATGGCCGTGCTCATGGTCGTAGGTAACGCCCCGGTTATTCCCGACAGCATTGCGAGCCCCATCTCGACGCTCACGAGCCAGATTGCGCTCGACATGAGCTATTCCTCGGGTCTGCACCGCTCGGCGCTGTTCGGCATGGGTGTGGTCCTGTTTATCATCTCCGCCACGCTGGTGGGCATCGTCCGTCTGATTTCCAAGAAGAAGAGGGGGTAGGCTATGTCCGATTCCGTTGACACGACGGTCGATACGACCTCGTCGCGCGAGCGCATCAAGCGTGCCCTTTCCCACGGCAAGAAGGGCCGCATCAACAAGGACCTGTCCAACAAGATCATGCTTGGCGTGTTCCGTGCCGCTGCCTACATCACCACGCTGGTGCTGGTCGCTATCATCGCCTACGTGGTCATCAACGGCCTGCCACACATCTCGCTCGACTTTATCTTCGGTTGGCCCCAGGGCGTCAACGCCGAGGGCGGTATTTGGCCCACGATCGTCTCGACCGTCTATGTGACGGCGCTCGCCATGCTTATCTGCACGCCGATCGCTGTGCTGGCAGCCGTCTATCTGGCCGAGTACGCCAAGCAGGGCAAGGTCGTCGAGCTCATTCGCTACGCTGCTGACGCTTTGGCCTCGGTGCCCTCCATCGTTATGGGTCTGTTTGGCTACGCCTTGTTTGTCGAGGCCATGGGCTTGGGCCTTTCGATGGTCTCTGCCGCCCTGGCACTCGCGCTCTTGATGCTTCCCATCGTCATGCGCACCACCGAAGAGGCCATTCGCGCCGTTCCGCGCTATATCCGTTGGGGCGCGTACGGTCTGGGCGCCACCAAGTGGCAGGTTGTCTCCAAGATCGTGCTTCCTTCTGCCTTTGGTCGCATCGCCACCGGTATCGTCCTTGCCATCGGCCGTGCCATCGGCGAGACCGCGGTGGTGCTCTACACCATGGGCCAGGCCATCAATCTACCTATTTCGCCGCTCGATTCCGGCCGCCCCATGACGGTTCACCTGTACCTGCTTGCCAACGACGGCATCAACATGAACGCAGCCTACGGCACCGCGCTCTTGCTGATGGTGATCATTCTGGCCTTCAACCTGTTTGCGCGCTTCCTGTCGCGCAGGCGTCGCTAGTTAAGGAGTCCCATGTCCGTTTATCAGTCCGCTCCTACGCTGGAGCAAGCGGCCATTACGGCCAAGGATTTCAACTTTTGGTACGGTGACTTTCATGCGCTGACGGGGCTTGACCTCAACATCGCCAAAAACGCCATCACCTCCTTCATTGGCCCTTCGGGCTGCGGTAAGTCGACGTTTTTGCGCTGCATCAACCGCATGAATGACCTGATCGAGGGCACGCGCGTCGAGGGCACCATGACGCTCGACGGCAACGATATCTATGCCGAGGGTGTCGACCCGGTCGATCTCCGTCGTCGCGTGGGCATGATCTTTCAGCAGCCAAACCCGTTTCCCAAATCCATCTACGAGAATGTCGCCTTTGGCCCTCGTCTGCAGGGCGTGACTAGCAAAAGCGACCTCGATGACATCGTGGAAGAATCGCTCAAGCGCGCCAACCTCTGGAAAGAGGTATCCAATCAGCTCAACAAGGATGGTTTGGCGCTCTCGGGCGGTCAGCAGCAGCGTCTGTGCATCGCGCGCGTGCTTGCGGTGCAACCCGATGTCCTTCTGATGGACGAGCCCTGCTCCGCCATCGACCCCACGTCCGTCTCTAAGGTCGAGGATCTGATGGCCGAGCTGGCGCCCGAGATGACGATCATCATCGTCACGCATTCAATGCAGCAGGCAGCTCGTATTAGCGACTACACCGCATTCTTCTTGCAGGAAGTTGCCGGCGAGCCCGCCACACTCATCGAGTATGGTCAAACCGACGCGATCTTCACCAGTCCGGTGGACTCGCGGACGGAAGACTATATCACCGGCCGCTTTGGCTGATCGGTGCGACTAGTCCCAAGCCGATCGGACCTGGTCCGGTGCGTATTCACTGTGCGGGCGGCATGACCGCACCCAACTGATTGGAGTGAACCATGCGCAAACTGTTTTCCCGTCAGCTCATCGAGGCCCGCCACGAGATGCTGAGCATCTACGAGGCCGTCGATCTGGCCCTCCACGATGCCGTGAGGGCCTATGTTACCGACGACCGCAAGCTCGCCACCAAGACCAAGAAGCGCACGCTTTCGATTGACGCACGCTGCGCCAACCTGGAGGCCGTCTGCTACAACCTGATTGCCACGCAGTCACCGGTCGCCTCCGACTTCCGCTTGCTGCAGACGATCATCTACGTCGACTTTAACCTGCAGCGCATTACCGATAAGGTTCGCCAGATTTGCCGCGCCACGCGTCACATGATCAAGGCCGACATCTCGCTGCCCAAGGAGCTTGTCGGCACGGTCGAGGCCGAGGCTGAGGCCGTCTACCAGGTGCTGGGCTCTTCGCTTTCCGCGCTCGTCACCAACGACATGTCCATCATCTGCAACTTGGCCGTCGAGGACGAGCCAGTGCACGCCGCCTACGAGAAGTTCTTCCGCACCTTTAACCGTATGGATACGGGCGACTTTATGGACGACGACAGCAACTATGACGACCTGCGCCGCGCCATCATGGTTTCGCGCTACCTCGATCGCATCGCTTCGATTTCCATCGATGCCGCTTGCCGTCTGACCTTCCTGTTGACTGGTCAGCGCATGAATGCCGGCGATATCGCCCGCACTGATGAGGATGAGCTCGAGAGCATGCGTGTGCCTTCGGGCGAGGGTGTTATCATGAGGCCCGCCGTCGACGCGCGCTACGTTGCCAAGGTGCCCGTTAACGAGGTCAGCGAGGGTCTTCGCTACCTGCTCGATCATCTTGAGGACGAGGACGATGGCGAGGACGACGAGGAGTAAGTAACCCCGTTCGTCGAAAGATTGTAAATACCTAAGTGAGCGCGGCCTTGCACATGCGGGGCCGCGCTCTTGCGTTAGCATGGGACTACTTGTTTGGCTGTCAGCGGAGGCGATTAGCAATGGATAATTATTTGGACTTGATGCGCGCTCGCCGCGAGCAGATTCTGGAACGTTTTTATGCGGCGCTCGATCGCGCGGGCCGCCCCCACGACGCCGCGCGCCTCATTGCCGTGTCCAAGACCGTTGGTGTCGATGAGACCGTTGCCGCCATCCAGGCGGGGTATCGCCATTTTGCCGAGAACCGCCCGCAGGAGCTGGTTCGCAAGCTCACGGGTCTGGCGGAGCATCCGGAGCTGCCCGAGGTGCGCTTCGATATGATCGGCAACCTGCAGACCAATAAGATCAATGCGGTGCTGGGCTCAGCCGAGCTGATTCACTCGGTGGGTTCGCTGCATCTGGCGCAGGCGATCTCGAGCCGTGCTGTCCGCAAGATCGAGACAGGCGAGCTCGCCGGCCCTCAGCGTGTGCTCATTGAGGTCAATGTGAGTGGTGAGGAGTCGAAGGGAGGCTTTTCGCCCGATGAGATTCGCGCCGCCGCGGGCGAGCTTGCGGAACTTGAGGGAATTTGCGTACAGGGGCTTATGACTATGGCGCCCCGGGGGAATAAGGATGTGGCACGCCGCACCTTTGCGGGGCTTCGTGAGCTGAGGGATGAGCTGGAGGCGGCGCATCCCGATTTGAACCTGCCTGAGCTTTCCTGCGGCATGAGCGAGGACTTTGAGCCTGCCCTTGAGGAGGGCTCTACGCTCGTTCGCCTGGGCAGGGTAGTATTTAGCCCGGAGTTTGCAGTAAAATAAGGCTCTGAAGTGCGCACTGATTATCGGGGCGCCTGCACTAAACCGCGAGAGGACACAACCATGGGCTTCCTTGACGAGATTAAAAATAAGATGCACCTGGGCGGCCAGCAGGGTTACGACCAGGGTTATGGCCAGGACGACGACTACGGCTACGATGACGGCTATGACGATAGTTATCAGGGCAACGGCTACAGCGGTGCTTCGGGCGAGGGCTTCTACACCCAAGACGAGCCGAGCAACGGCCTGCTTGGTCAGACGCGCCGCGGTGAAGCTGAGTCGGTTGCCGTGTATACGCGCTCCGGTCAGCTGGTCGGCGATGACTCCCGCCATGCCACGACGTATAACCCGCCCTCGCGCTCGCAGGACAGTGTTGCGAGCGGTTATCGTCCTGGTGCCTATGACACGCCGTCTAGCTACGCCGAGAACACCCGCGCCCGTGCCGCCGCTGCGCCCGCGCCTGCACCGAGCGATGCCTCGGCCTATGCGAGCAATATCATCAACGCCACACCGCAGCTGCCGGCCTATGTCCTGCGCCCCGAGAGCTATGACGACGTAGAGACCGTCGTGCGTCGCGTGCGCACCAAGCAGCCTGTCGCGCTGATTTTTGTGGGCGTTCGTACCGAGGTCGCCAAGCGCGTCCTGGACTTCTCTTACGGCTTTGCCTGCGGCCTGGGCGCCACAGTCAAAGAGGTGGGCGATCGCGTGTTTATGGTGCTGCCCGCCGGTTGCGAGGTCAAGGATTCGGACCTCAAGAAGCTCCGTGCCGACGGCTACCTTAAGTAAAGACAAGACGAGGAGATTCTCATCAACATCTACACCATTGTCCAGCTGGTCAATACGCTGTTCAACTTTTACTCCACGCTCATCGTGGTCTACTGCCTTATGACGTGGATCCCCATGAAGCAGGGTGGATTGCTACAGGATATCGCCGCTGTTCTCGATAGCGTGTGCGGCCCGTGGCTCAATTTGTTCCGCCGGTTTATCCCGCCCATGGGCGGCGTCGATTTTTCACCGGTCGTTGCGATTATTGCGTTGCAGTTGGTGCAGAAGCTGGTTCTGCAACTTCTTATAGGTATACTCATATAAAACTGGCTTAGTAACTCACGTCGGGCGCAAGGCGCCAAGGCGAAGATAAAGGAGAACTTGTTATGGCTATTACCCCTGCTGACATTCAGGCTCAGACCTTCTCTGAGGCCAAGCGCGGCTACGATCCCGCCGAGGTCGACGTCTTCCTGGAGACCCTGTCCTCTGAGGTCGATGCCATGCTCGCCAAGATCGTCGATCTTAAGGGTCGTCTGACCGCCACCGAGCAGCAGCTCGCCGATACGCAGGCCCAGCTTGCTCAGGCTCAGGACGCTGCCGCACAGGCCGTTCCCGCCGCCCCTGTGGCCGCTCCTGCACCCGACTTCTCCGCTCAGGAGCGCCAGATTTCCGCTGCCCTGATTGCTGCCCAGCAGACCGCCGAGGGCATCGTCAACGATGCCAACGAGAACGCCGACCGCATCCGCAACGAGGCCGACGCCAAGGCCCGCGAGGTCATCCGCCAGGCCCTGACCGAGAAGCAGGCCGAGCTTGAGGAGATCGACCGTCTTAAGGCTTCCCGTGAGGAGTTCAAGGCCGAGTACCTCAAGCTCATCCAGCACTTCATGGACGATGCTCAGAACTCCTTCCCGTCCGATCTCATGGCTTCCACGCCGGTCGGTTCCGCCGCTTCTCCGGCTGTGACCGTTCCTGCTGCCGAGCCGCTGCCCGTCGCCGAGCCGGTTATCCCCGTTGCCGATCCCTTCGCACCGATCGACAACTTCGCCGCCGACGACCTGGACTAATATCCAGCTATCATGTAGCGCCTAGAAAGGGCCCGCAGCTTGCGGGTCCTTTTTTGTGGCTGTATGCAGTCTGCAAAACAAAACGCCGAGTCCTGCGTTTGAGGGCACAGAACTCGGCGAACCGGTGAGCGGTCAAAGGTAGATTTAAGGCATGTACTAAAAATCTACTTGAGGAGGAAGTCGGGGAGGGGAATGGTACGGGCCTCGCGTTGCTCGGGGTCGGCGATATGGTCGGCAGGATGGCCGCAGACGAGCATGTGATAGGGATAGATGCCCTCGGGCAGGCTGAACTGCTCACAGGCCACCTCGGGCTTAAAATGGCACACCCAGCACGTACCCAGGCCCTGCTCCTCGGCCTCCATCATCATCTGATCGCAAACAATCGAGGTGTCGATGGCACTGGAGTTCATCTGGTCATAAGGGCGCACCCAAGCATCGTCGGTAACGCTGCAGATAAGAAAGATAAGCGGAGCCCCAAAGATAGACCCATCACGAGCAAATCGAGGCTGACAAGCAGCAGCCTTCTCCAGAAGCTCCGGAGTATCAAGCACCATCACGCGGGTTGGATGATTATTACAAGCAGAAGGAGCAATACGCCCAGCCTCAACAATGGCATCCACCACAGCCTGCTCCACAGGACGGTCCTCAAACAAACGACAAGAATACCGAGACCGAGCCAGATCCAAATAAGACATACAAGCCCTCCTACAATTAAAAATCAAACAAACCCAAAGTAACCCAAAGAGTACCCAAAGCAGCAATCAGCCAAACGCTCATCAAGGGCCAAAGTATCCGAACGGGTACCAAAGGTCCCTTCAGTCAAACCCCCATTGCGCTAAAACTATCAGCCAAAGTTCCAATGGTGGTACGTAAGGCGAAGGCCCGACACCTATTTACTTTCGAACGACTCTGCCGTGCAGCCGGAGTGAGAAAGCAAATCGGTGCCGGGCCTTCGCCGGTGGGATGCGTACCGCTAATTAACTGTTCTTCATGACAATCGAATCCACAACATCAGCCACATTCTCACAGCAGTCAGCGCAGTACTCCAGGAAGGCGTAGACGTCACGCCAAGCGATGACCTCGAGCGGATCCTTGCCGTTGACATGCAGGTTGCGCATAGCGTTGATGTAGAGCTCGTCGGCCTCGGACTCGATCGTGTTGATCTGGATGACGAGCTCGCGCAGGGTCTTGGACTTGCGGTAGTTGGGCAGCTCGACCATCAGGTCCTTCATGGCGCGACAGGCGTCGGTCACCTTGTGGGCGATCACGATGGCATCGGGATGGATGCTCTGGATGTTGGTGAAGTAGACGCGCTGCACGACGCCCTCGATACGGTCGAGCACGGTGTCGAGCGAGCAGCTCATCAGGTCCAGGTCCTCGCGCTCAAGCGGGGTGATAAAGGCCGTGAGCAGGGCGTCTTCAAGCTCATGGTGCTTCTTGTCGGCCGCGTGCTCAATCGCGTGCATCTTGTCGAGCATATCGTGAATCTTCGCGGGATCGAAGTTCTCAAAAATCTTGGTGAGCAGCTCGGCAGCCTGTACGGCAAGATCGGCGCAAGCGACGTAGTTGTCAAAGTAGAACGAATCGGGTTTCTTTGCCATGGGTGGGTCCTTTCGAGGCGAAGACGGGTGGGCGAAGTATTGCGGTCCAGATGGACGCTCGGTTTGACTAGATGAACATCATGAACAGCTTGGCCATGACAAAGCTGATGAGTCCGCAGGCGGGGAAGGTGAAGAACCAGGTGAACATCATGTCCTTGACCACGCCGAAGTTGATGGCCGAAAGGCGCTTGACGGCGCCGACGCCCATGATGGCGCAGGTCTTGATGTGGGTGGAGGACACAGGGATACCGGTAAGGGTGGCAAGCAGCAGATTCGCGGCGCCTGCGAGGTCGGCGGAGAAGCCCTGATACTTCTCGAGCTTGACCATGCTCTGGCCGACGGACTTGATGATGCGCTCGCCGCCCACGCTGGTGCCGACACCCATGGTGGCTGAGCACAGCAGCATAATCCAGATGGGGATGCCGGCATCGCCGACGCTCGTCTGGCCGTTGGCGAAGGCAACACCTAAAAAGAGCACGCCGATGAACTTCTGTCCATCCTGCGCGCCGTGCATAAAGCTCATGGCCGCGGCACTCGCGATCTGAGCGTATTTAAAGAAGACGTTGGCACGTCGCCTATTGGCAGCGGCAAATAGAATCGAGACGAGTTTGCACAGGACCCAGCCCATGACAAAGCCCAGGCCGATGGAGAGCGCCAAGCCGTAGATGACCTTCATCCACTCGTGGACGTTGACGCTGTTCGCGCCGCCGAGGGCGATAGCGGCACCGGTCAGGCCGGCGATAAGGCTGTGGCTTTGCGAAGTGGGGATGCCAAAGCGCGATGCTGTGGCACCGTAGACGACGATGGAGAACAGTGCCGCGCATAGGCAGGCGAGCGCCATGGTGCTATTTCCGCCAAAGTCGACGATATGTGAAATGGTGTTGGCGACGCTCGCGTTAAAGTGCGTCATGATGAGCACGCCGAGGAAGTTGAATGCGGCGCTCATGAGAATGGCGGCGCGGGCGGGCATGCAACGCGTAGTGACGCAGGTCGCGATGGCGTTGGGCGCGTCGGTCCATCCGTTGACGAAGATGGCGCCGAGCGCGAGAATCACGGTGACGGCAAGGACTGGGTTCGACACAATTTGGCCGAGGAAGGTTGAGAACGTTACGTCCATATATGGGCTTTCTCGAAGTTTGCAGACACGTTACAAAAACATGATAAATCGTATCACCTCCTGCGGGTTTCTTTACCGAGTTCTGATGGGAGAAGTGAATTTTTTGGCACTAAAATTGAATATTTGCCCTGTTGACCGCGGGTATTCTTTTTGCTAACACGCCATGAGGACACGCGTGCGCGCCCCAACACCCCAAAACCACAGTCTGTTCGCTTTACAACATGCAAACACGCGTTCGATAATAGGGGGCATGGAATATCGACAGACAGACGGCAAAACTCGGCGCGTGCACAAGCAGTATGTGGACGTCGTGGCTCGCATCCTCGCGGGCGGACAGGTCGTGCCGGTCACCGTCTGCTGGGTCGACGGCCGTTGTTTTACGATTGACGAAATTATCTCGACAACCGGGTTTGGCTTAACGGTCCACGGCATCCGTACGTCAACGTATAAGGTGCGTTTTGGCGGGCACGCGACCGAGTTGTATCTGGAGGACCAGACGCGCGAGCGGGCGGACGGCTCGCAGGCGCACGTGATGCGTTGGTGGGTCTGGGCCTTTGATCGTACGCTTGAGGGCGAGCGCCGTAGGTAAGGACGTGCGGCATTCGGGTACAATGGCAGGAATCTTGTCGCCTACGGCGCTGCCGTGCGCTTTTTGAAAGGACGAAGTATGAACGATATCCAGGGCTATCAGAACGGCCCCATCGAGACCGGCGCAAGTCGCGCCAAGGAGATGTCGCCGCGCGCGTACAATCTTGCCATGTCTGCCCTCATCTTCTTGGGCTTTTGCGCCATGGGCGCCGGTGCTTACTTTACGAGCACCATGGCGTTTGCCCGCATGATGATGAGCGGCGCCGCCCTGCCACTGGTCTTTGGCTCGTTTATCCTGACTATTGTCGGTATCGTCATGATGTCGGCTGCTGCGGGCAAGCAGTCCGTGGGCCTGTCGCTCGCGGGTTACGTGATCTTTTCGAGCACCTTTGGCCTGACCGCGTCGTTTGGCCTTGCCAACTATGACCTGCCCACTATCAACACCGCCTTTATCGCAACCGCTGCTATCACATTTGTCTTCGGTGCGCTGGGCGTGACCTTCCCCAAGTTCTTCCAGCGTGTGTACGGCATCGGCTTTGGCATCCTGCTTGCCACGATTCTGGTCGAGATCGTGCTGATGTTCATGGGCGTCTCGCAGTCCATCACCGATCTGATCGTGATCGTGGTGTTCGCCGGGTTTATTGGCTACGACACCTATGTTGCCACGACGGTGCCGCCCACGCTGCCCAATGCGGTGCTCATGGCGTCCAATCTGTTCGTGGACATTATCAACGTGTTCCTGCGCATCCTGAACATTCTCGGTCGTCGCGACTAGCGCGGCGTTGCGACGTTTCCTGCCGGACACGGTAAAACGATACGAAAGGCGGTCCTTCGGGGCCGTCTTTTTTGTGCGTGGCGGGGTATCATGGATGGGAAAAAGCCGATAGCGGCAGCGACAGGAAAGGTGGCCACGTATGGCAGATGTCGACAACAGGAACCGTAACCGTAGGTCTAACCGAGCGGGTCAGCCCAATCCCAAGCGCGAGGCGCGTGCCAAGGCCGCCGAGCGCCATGTGGCGGCTGTGTCCGAGGCCTGCGCCAAGGACATCGAGCGTTCGCTTGCCGGCGTGTGCGAGTTCGATGGTATGCCTGCCGGTTTTGTCGCGGCGATGAAGGCCAAGGCCCAGAAGGCGGCGGCTGCTGAGGAGCAGGCTGCCGAGGCTGTGGAGGCCGATGCTGCCGAGGTTGAGGCTGCCGAGGTGGAGGCCGCTGAGGTGGAGACTGCGGTCGAGTCCGAGGTGGCACCCGAGTCCACCGGGTCGGCCGACGAGGTTGAGTCCGCGCCCGCGGAGGAGGCTGCTCCGGTCCTGCCCGAGGTCACTGTGCTTGATGCCTCCGCTACGCAGGCAATCCTCGATAACGGCCGCGGCTATGCGCAGTTCTGCGATATGGCCGTGCTTGCCTTTGCCTCGTTCACCAACCCTGGCGGTGGCTACATCCAGGGCTACCTGGGCCAGGAGGCGACGCTCTGCGCCGATTCGTACCTGTACAACGTGCTCGACAAGCAGCGCAAGTGGTACGGCGAGAACCGCCGCCGCAACATCAACTGCGAGCTGTACCGTAATCGTGCGCTGGTGGTGCCCGCCGTGCGCTTCGACCGCAACCATGTACATGCGTATGCCGACGTGATCGCCGCCGCCGCGCCCAACGTCAAGCGTGCCCGTCAGGAGTACCGCGTGAGCGACGGCGCCCTGTTGGATGCCCTGCGCGACCGTATTCGCTTTGTCCTTGCCATCTGCGATGAGCTGGGTCGCGAGAAGCTCGTGCTGGGTGCTTGGGGCTGCGACAATAACGGCTTTGATGCCGAGGCCGTGGCAGAGCTCTTCCGCGAGGAGCTCGCATCGGGCGACTTCAAGGTCAAGCAGGTGTTCTTTGCCGTGCCTTCTACGCGCTGGGATGAGGACTTCGCCAAGTTTGAGCACGTGCTGGCAAGCTTCCCCGAGCGTAACGAGGAGTCCTATGCCCAGGTTGCCGCCCGCGCCGCAGCCGCTCGTGCCGCCGAGCAGGCCCAGGCTGCCGCCGAGGACGATGAGGACGATGACGATTGGCGCAAGTACCTGTAATCGGTACGTGCCGACAGATAGGTCGAGCCGGCGGGAGGGCTGCTCCCGTCGGCTTTTTACTAAAGGAAGGGCTTACGATGAAAAACGTTCTGTGCTTTGGTGACAGCAATACCTATGGCTATGATCCGGCTGGTATGCGCGACGGCACCGCGGTGCGCTATGCGCAGGATGTGCGCTGGTGCGGCGTGGCGCAGCGTGACCTGGGCGAGGGCTGGCATGTGATTGAGGAGGGGCTTAACGGCCGCACGACGGTGCGCGACGATATGTGCCATCTGGACACTAACCTCAACGGCATTCGCGCGCTTCCGATGCTGCTCGAGGCCCATAAGCCGCTGGACGCCATTGTGATCATGCTGGGCACCAACGACTGTAAGACGGTCTTTAACGTGACAGCTTCCGATATCGCCCGTGGCGCCATGGCACTGATTCGCGCCGTCCGCGCGTTTCCGTGGACCGACGCTGCGCCTTGTCCGCGCATTCTGTTGATGGCTCCTATCAAGATCAAGCCGCAGATCGCCGATGTGTATATGACCGACTTTGACGAGCATTCCGTTGAGGCATCTGAGCATTTTGGCGAGTACTATGCGCACGTGGCCGAGCAGTTTGGCTGCGACTTTTTGAATGCCGCCGATTTTGCCGAGCCGGGCGATATCGACTACCTGCATATGATGCCCGAAAGCCACGAGAGCCTGGGCCACGCCGTGGCAGCCAAGCTCCAGGAGATGCTCGGTGAGTAGCGCGACCCCAAGCCACCGCAAAGGTACCTTTGCGGTGGCTTGATTCGTCTGTTTGTCTTGATCTGTAACAGTTGTAAGGCTGAAAACGGCCTAGATGTTACAGATTGAGATTATTTAGGTCGATATCGGTCGTTTGTCTCGATCTGTAACATCTAGGGTCGATTTTGCCGAGTTACTGTTACAGATCGAGATGTTTGTGGGAACCACCGCAAAGGTGCCTGTCCCCTTTGCGGTGGTTTTGGGACGGGGCTTAGTACTGCCACATGTGGTTGATGGGGCCGGAACCTTTGCCCATGTCCAGGCCGGCGGCCAGAGCGCCTGTCAGGTAGGCCTTGCCGGCGTTGACGGCGTCGGCAAGATCCATGCCCTGAGCCAGCGCGCAGGCGATGGCGGACGAGAGCGTGCATCCGGTGCCGTGTGTGTTGTCGGTCTCGATGCGCTTGTGGCGGAACCACGTGGTGAGTGGATCTCCCAGATGGTTGCCCTCGTCATCGAGTGGCGCGGGTTCGGCCAGTACATCGTTGGCCTCGTTGACAAGATGTCCACCCTTAACGAGGGATGCGCAACCAAAGCGGCGGGTGAGGAGCATGGCAGCATTTTGCTGCGTGCGCTCGGAGTCGACCTCGTAGTCGAGCAGGGCCATGGCCTCGGGAATATTGGGCGTGATAACCGTCGCTAGCGGGAACAGGCGGCGGGTGAGCGCCTCGGCGGCATCTTCGGCAATCAGCCGTGCGCCCGAGGTGGCTACCATGACGGGGTCGACTACCACGTTTGTCGCGTTCCAGGCGCTCAGGCGGTCGGCGATAACATCGATAATCTCGACAGAAGAAACCATGCCGATCTTGACGGCGCTCGGGCGGATATCGTCAAAAACGGCGTCAATTTGCGCGGCTACGATATCTGGCGAGATGTCCTGCACGGCGGTAACGCCCAGTGTGTTTTGCGCTGTGATGGCGGTGATGGCCGTCTCGGCATACAGGCGGTGCGCCGTGATGGTCTTGATGTCAGCCTGAATGCCGGCGCCGCCGCTGGAATCGGATCCCGCGATGGACAGGACGGCAGGTACCTTACTACGATCCATGTTCGCTCCCTTGTTCGGTCGGAATCAAATGGGTCTATAAGCCAGCATTATAAAGATGCCCGGGCCGACTCTATGTCGAACCCGGGCGGGCGATGCAATCTTTACGCAAATGCAAGCAAATGTTCACACGTCAACAATTGATAGGCACCAGCTCGCCGCCAGAAGCGGCCGCGGCGACAGGGCTAGTCCTCCATGCCAAGGTCGATCGTGGTGCCCTCGAAGATCTTGTTGACGGTGCGGACGGCGCACATCTTGCCGCACATGGTGCAGGTGCCCTCGGTGGCGGCGGGGGACTCCTCGTAGCGCTTCTTGCCTGTAACTGGGTCGAGCGCGCACTTCCACATGGCATCCCAGTCGAGCTTGCGGCGTGCCTGGCCCATCTTGTCGTCCATGTCGCGGGCGTGGGGCACCTTTTTGGCGATGTCGGCGGCGTGTGCGGCGATCTTGGTGGCCATGAGGCCGTCGAGCACATCCTGGGCGTTAGGCAGGCATAGGTGCTCGGCCGGTGTCACGTAGCACAGGAAGTCGGCACCGGAGCTGGCGGAGATGGCGCCGCCGATGGCGGCGGTGATGTGGTCGTAACCCACGCCGATATCGGTCACCAGCGGTCCGAGCACATAGAACGGGGCGTTGTGGCACAGGCGCTTCTGCAGTTTCATGTTGGCGGCGATCTCGTCGAGCGCCATGTGACCCGGGCCCTCGACCATGACCTGGACGCCGGCGGCCCAAGCGCGCTTGCACAGCTTGCCCAGCTCGATCATCTCAGCGGTCTCGGTGGCGTCGTTGGAGTCGTAGAGGCAGCCCGGGCGGCAGGAGTCGCCGAGCGAAATCGTCACGTCGTACTCGTGGCAAATCTCGAGCAACTCGTCGTAGAACTCATAGAACGGGTTCTCGTTACCGGTGACCTCCATCCAGCCAAACAGCAGTGAACCGCCGCGGCTCACGATGTTCATCAGGCGGCCGGTCTCCTTAAAAGTCTTGGTGACCGACTTGTTGATGCCGCAGTGGATGGTCATAAAGTCCACGCCGTCCTCGGCGTGCGCGCGCACGACCTCGAACAGGTCGTCCTTGGTGAGCTTGACCAGCGGCTTTTCCATGTAGCCGATGGCGTCGTACATGGGGACGGTGCCCACCATGAGCGGCGTCTCGTCGATGAGCTGCTGGCGGAACTGGCGCGTCTTGCCCGAGTTGGAGAGGTCCATGATGGCGTCGGCGCCAAAGTCCTCGGCGATCTTGACCTTCTTCCACTCCTCGGCGGCATCGGCCTTGTCGCCCGAGATGCCCAGGTTGACGTTGACCTTGGTGGAAAGGCCCTCGCCGACACCAAAGGCGCGCATGCCCTTTTTGATATGCACGATGTTGGCGGGGATGGCGATGCGGCCGTCGGCCACGCGCTCACGGATGTACTCGGGGTCGCGATGCTCGCGCTCGGCGACTTCTTTCATCTGCGGCGTGATTTGCCCGGCGCGGGCGAAGTCGATTTGCGTGACGAGCTTGGGCTCGGTCTGTGTGCTCATTGGCACGGCTCCCTTCGTTGGCATTACCCATATCAGGTTTGCGGGTCAGGGCGGGCGCGCCCAATCTCAGCCTGCCGTCTTGTCCTGCAAGCTCCCCGTTTATGTAATGGGCTCAAGTATAGCTCGAATGGGTACGATTGGCCTAACGAGCGTGCCTGTGGGGAGGCGTACATGGAAGACAAGCATCTATATCGAGAGACACAATGGGATGTATCGGCCGAGGAAAGCCGTGCGCACCATGGGTTGGTCGCGATTGGTTTTGCGGTGCTTGCCGTGCTGGTGATTGCCTTTTGTATCTGGACGTTTGGCGGTCGCGGCGGCGCTGCATGGGAGTTCGAGGCCGACGATGCCCTGCCGATCATGACAGTGAAGGTTACGGGCGGCAATACCGTTGCCGCGCCGGGCGACTATTGGTATCCGCGCGACGAGTTTGTGCAGCTGCAGCTGAGCGGCGGGTCTATTCCGGGCGAAGAAATCGAACGCGTGACGTTTGATGCGACGCTCAAAACGCTGACGGTGAAGCTCAAAGATCAAGGGGACGTGCCCACGACCATGGACATTGCGCTGACGGAATGGCGCTTGGAGCCCCCGGCGGGCGCTGCGGTATCCGAGGTGGAGCACGTTAAGATTACCTACCAAGATGGCTCGACGAGCGAGATTGCAAAGGCCGATGGCTTGGCGGAGTAACGGGGTGATTGGAAACGGCGGGCCTATTGTGCCTGCGCGTTCATGAAAACCAGGGTGTTTTTGTCTGAAAGCTCGGGGATGTGCCGATAGCCGATGTTGAATGCGGTAAGTTCGCTTGCATCCTCGAGCTTGTTTTCTGCCATCCAGCGCACCATGGAGCCGCGCGCCTTTTTGCTGGCGGTCGACCGTTGGATGGGCTTCCCGTTGCGGATACCCTCGCCAAAGAGGCATGTGACGGCCGTGGCGTCGCCCGCGAGGTGGGGCAGAACGGCTTTGGCATACTCTACGCTGGCGAGGTTGACGATCGTGGTGTTTGAGCCTGCCGGGGCGATAGCCCGCGCGAGCTTGTCGCTCCAAAACGCGTAGAGGTCTCGGGCATCGTCAACGGCGAGCTTCGCGCCCATCTCCAGCCGATACGGTTCGACGGCATGAAAGGGACGAACGCACCCGTAGAGGCCGGAGAGGATCCACAGATGGTCTTGCAGCCATGCGAGCTGCGCGGAATCCATCACCTCGGGTGCCATGCTCTGGTATTGAATGCCGTGATAGGACATGACGGCAGGGGAGAGGTGGCGAGCGAGTGCGGGATTGTCGAGATCGCCGCTTTTCAGGATGGGCCCGAACTCATGCAGGGTGTTGAGGCAAGGCCCCAGCAGTTTGTCACTCACGTTCCACAGCGCCTGCAGGCCGCCGCTGCCTTCATTCCGCTCGATATCTAGCAGTGCGCGGTGGAGGCGAGCCGTCTCGCGCACAAAGGGTGGGATGCCCAGGACTTCAAAAGCATCTTGGGCCGCGCGCATCTGCTTGGCGGGCGAAATGATGACCTGCAGCATGAACTCTCCTCTGCCAAAAAAGAAATTGCGGTGGAATACGGTCTGTTTTGGCCGTTTATGGGCCAGTTTAGTCCGTATTTCACCGCAACTGATGAAGGGTTGGTTAGGCGCGCTCGAGGAAGGCCTTGTAGCCGCGGTAGGCCTCGTAGATATCGGCCTTGTTGGCGACCTCCCACAGGGCATGCATGGACAGGACGGCAACGCCGGAGTCGATGACATTCATGCCGTACTTGGCCATGATGTAGGCGATGGTGCCACCGCCGCCCGCGTTGACGCGGCCGAGCTCGCAGGTCTGGAAGTCCACGCCCGCCTCGTCCATGATGTCGCGGATGAGGGCCACATACTCGGCGTCGGCGTCGTTGGAGCCACCCTTGCCGCGGCTGCCCGTGTACTTGTTGAAGCACAGGCCGCGACCCATGAACGCTGCGTTCTTGGTCTCGAACTTGCCGGCGTAGCCCGGGTCGAAGCCGGCGGACACGTCGGAGGAGAGCATACGGCTGCGGGCGAGCGCGCGGCGCAGGGCCAGCGGGCTGTCTTCACCGGCGAGCGTCATGATCTCGGCGACGGTGTTCTCGAAGAAGCGGCTCGTCATGCCGGTAGCGCCTACGGAGCCAATCTCCTCCTTGTCGACGATGAGCGTGATGCTCGTGCGATCGACATTGGCCACATTGATCTGGGCAAGCATGGAGGGGTAGGCGCAGACGCGGTCGTCGTGGCCATAGCCCAAAATCATGGAGCGGTCGAGGCCCATGTCGCGGGCGGGACCGGCGGGCACGACCTCGATCTCGGCGGAGAGGAAGTCCTCCTCCTCGACGTCGTACTGCTCCTTGAGGATGTCCAGGAACATCTGCTTGACGGGCTCCTTGGGGGCGTCCTTGTCGTCCTCATCGAACTTGACGGGACGGCCGCCCACGATCACGTCGAGGATCTCGGCGTCGACGGCGTCCTTGGCGGGCTTGGCCATCTGCTCGCTCGAGAGGTGGATCAGCAGGTCGGAGATGGTAAAGACCGGATCGTCGGCCTTGTCACCGATGTTGATGTCGACGGTGGTGCCGTCCTTTTTGCAGATGACGCCCACGAGTGCAAGCGGGGAGGCCACCCAGTGGTAGCTCTTGACGCCGCCGTAGTAGTGCGTGTCGAGGTAGGCCATGTCGCCGGCCTCGAAGGCGGGATTCTGCTTAAGGTCCAGGCGCGGCGAGTCCACGTGGGCGCCCAGGATGTTAAAGCCCTGCTCGAGCGGGGCGGTGCCCAGGTTGACGAGCATGAGGTCCTTGCCGTGATTGGCGGCGTACACCTTGTCGCCTGCCTTGAGCTCGCGGCCTTCGGCGATCACGGTCTCCAGGTCGACGTATCCCGCCTCCTCGGCCATCTTGATGCCGGTCTTGACGCACAGGCGCTCGGTCTTGTTCTCGCTCAAAAACTGCTTATAGCCGCGGCAAAGCTCCTCGAGCTCCTCGACTTGCTGTGGCGTGTACTTTTTCCATGCGCAGGGACGCTCCATGACGCAGGCTCCTTTCGGATCGATCGTGCTGGTTGATGTACCGTGAGCCATCGTATCACGCGCGGGCTCACGGTGGCGGGGGAGCTTGATGTGAGGTGGCCGCGGGGCGGGGAGCGTGTAAACTGGAGTGAGCAAACCGTGCCCAGCCCAAAGCGAGGTATTCAATATGTCTGACAAGCGCCGTACCTTTGCCGTTATCGACGGCAACTCGCTCATGCATCGCGCCTTCCACGCCGTGCCGCCGACCATGAACGCGCCGGACGGTCGTCCCACCAACGCGATTTTTGGCTTTCTGAACATGTTTCTTAAGATGATCGACGCCTTTAACCCCGACGGTGTTGTTGTGGCGTTTGATAAGGGCAAGCCGCGCGTGCGTATGGAGATGCTGCCGCAGTATAAGGCGCAGCGCCCGCCCATGGACCCCGATCTGCACGCGCAGTTTCCCATGATTAAGGAGCTGCTCGCCGCGCTCAACGTGCCGATCTTGCAGTCCGAGGGCTGGGAAGGCGATGACATCCTGGGCACTATGGCGCGCCTGGGCGAGCAGGCCGGCTGTGACATGCTGCTGGTGACCGGTGATCGCGATATGTATCAGCTCGTGACCGAGCACGTCAACGTGGTCTCGACCCGCAAGGGCCTGTCCGACGTGGCTATCATGACGCCCGAGAGCGTGGACGATCTGTATCACGGCATCACGCCGGCGCTCGTGCCCGATTTTTACGGTCTGAAGGGCGACACGTCCGATAACATCCCCGGCGTGCCGGGCATCGGTCCCAAAAAGGCGAGTGCGCTTATTGCGCAGTACGGTAGCCTGGACGAAGTCATCGCACACGCCGACGAGGTCAAGGGCAAGATGGGCGAAAACCTGCGTGCACACATCGACGACGCGCTGCTGAGCCGTAAGGTGGCGACCATCCGCACCGATGCGCCCGTTGAGCTCGATTTTGAGGCGACGTCCTTCCCGGCGTTTTCTGCCGACGAGGTGTCTGCGGCACTGGGTACGCTTGGTATCACCGCCATGCAGAACCGTTTCTTGGCGCTGATTGGCGGCGAGGGTGGCGCTGCTGCCTCCAGTGTTTTTGAGATACCTGCGATGGTTCGCGCAGCCGCCGGCGATGCTGACGCGCTTGGTGCCGTTGCGGCTGAGGTCTCCCGCGCGATTGATGCCGGCGAGTGGGTCGCCGCCGTGGTAGACGACGACAAGGAAGAGGGTGCGCTCTTTGGACTGACGCGCACGCTGTGGTTGGCGACGTCCAAGGGCCTGTTTGCGCTCGAGGAGGGTGATGGCGGTACCACTGCCGTAGTCGATTGCTTCAACTTCGTCCACGGCGTGATTTCCGGCGTGCTCGCGCGCCTGTTTATGGAGGGCCGCGTGGCGAGCCCGGATATGAAAGCGCTGCTGCATGAGCTTTCGCCCATCGATTCTTCCGAGCCCGAGCTTATGGATCCGC
Organism: Coriobacteriaceae bacterium; assembly: GCA_025992755.1. Lineage (GTDB taxonomy): Bacteria > Actinomycetota > Coriobacteriia > Coriobacteriales > Coriobacteriaceae > Collinsella. The sequence continues at coordinate 1,288,023 of DAJPGF010000001.1, read as the reverse complement.
TGGCAGTCGATTCCACGCGCATCTTCGACACCGTGGTTGCCGCCTACCTGCTGGATTCCGACCGCTCCGAGTTTGACGAGGCGTATCTGGCCGATACCTATCTGCAGATGGCGCTGCCTGCGGCGCGCGGCGCAGAGGGTGCTGGTGAGGACGCTCCAGCGCCTGCCGCCCGTACTGCGGCTCTGACGCTGGCGCTCGTGACGCCGTTGCGCGAGCGCATGGCCCGTGAGAATGCCGCCAACGTGTTCGATGGCATCGAGATGCCGCTCGTGCCGGTGCTTGCCAAGATGGAGCGCGCGGGAATGCTCGTGGATCCCGACCGCCTTCGTAATCTGTCCGAGGGCCTGGCGACCCAGATCACCGAGGTCGAGCGCAGCATTCGCGACCTGGTGGGTGACGAGACCTTTAATATTGGCAGTCCCATGCAGCTGTCGCATGTGCTCTTTGATGTGATGGGGCTTCCGACCAAGGGCCTCAAGAAGACTAAGCGCGGCTATTATTCGACCAACGCCAAGGTGCTGAGCGACCTTGCGCGTGACCACGAAATCGTGCGTCTGATCTTGGACTGGCGTGAGAAGTCTAAGATCAAGTCCACCTATCTGGACACGCTGGGCCCGCTACGCCGTGGTGACGGTCGCGTACACACTACGTACAACCAGACCATCACGGCAACGGGGCGTCTGTCCTCGAGCGACCCGAACCTGCAGAACATCCCGACGCGCTCGGAGCTGGGTCGTACCGTCAAGACGGCGTTTTCGGCAGGCGAGGGAAGCGTCTTTTTGGCGGTGGACTACTCGCAGATCGAGCTGCGTCTGCTGGCGCATCTCTCGGGTGACGAGCATCTGGTGCGCGCCTTCAACGAAGGCGAGGACTTCCATGCCGAGACGGCCGCGCGCGTATTTGGCGTGCCAGTGTCCGAGGTGACACCCGACCTGCGCAGCCGCGCCAAGGCCGTGAACTTTGGCATCGTGTACGGCCAGCAGGCCTACGGTCTGTCGCAGTCGCTGCATATCTCGATGGCCGAGGCGCGCGACATGATCGACCGCTACTATGAGGCCTACCCGGGCGTGCGTACGTTCCTCGACAACGTGGTGGCGCGCGCCAAGCAGACGGGCTACGCCGAGACCATGTATGGCCGCCGTCGTCATATTCCTGAGCTCAAGGCCAAAAACCCGCAACTCCGCGGCTTTGGTGAGCGCACAGCCATGAACCACCCCATGCAGGGCACCGCAGCAGACATCATCAAGATCGCCATGGCCCGCGTAAGCCGCCGTCTGGAAGAGGAGGGCTTTGCCGCCCACATGATCTTGCAGGTACACGACGAACTGGACTTTGAGTGCCCCATCGACGAAGTCGAGCGCCTAACCACCATGGTCCGCGACGTCATGGAACACGTAGTAGACCTCCGCGTCCCCCTAATCGCCGAAGCTTCGACTGGAGTGACCTGGGCAGACGCCAAATAGGAAAGCAGCCACAGATCCAAAGCAGCCAAACCAGAAGGGAGTTCCTTTCAGTAAGGAACTCCCTTCATCCATTATTCAGCTAAGTATCTAGACGCCAAGACACCATCTAGGCAAGCAAGTTAACGTAGCCATGCCCGGGGCCGGCCGTTTGATTTTTGTAGATTCCGCACGAGCCGGAAAGCACTTAATGTGCTTTCCGAGCGAGCCCAGGACCTGACCGAACAAAAATCAAACGGCCGGCCCCGGGCATGGCGGCGAGTTTAACGAGCCGCCAAGATGGCGTCGATGAGCGTCAGTACGCCCCCGTCGTTGTTGCTCGGAATGCGCCACTTGGCATGCGCGTTCATGTGCTCCTCGGCATTGTCCACGATAAAGCTGTGCCCGACGCGCTCGAGCATGGGGATGTCGTTGTAGGTATCGCCCGCGGCAGCGGCGTCAGCGATATCGATGCCCAGGTGTTCGCACAGGTGCGCGACGCCGGCACCCTTGTCGACGCCCAGGTTCATAAAGTCGATCCACTCGCGCCCGGCGTTGGTGACGTAGAGCTTGTCCGAGAACTCGGGGCTATAGGTCTCGCGGAAAGCGGGCTCGGCGTCGTAGCCGGGGAAGAAGACCGAAATCTTGTTGGACTCGAAATCAATGCCCTCAAAGCTGTCGACGTAGTTGATTGTGTTGTAGTAGACGCTGATCTCGTCGTGGTATTGATGGTCGCGGGCAAGCACGTAGAACTCGTCGAAGCAGCACAGGACGGGGACAGCGCGCGGATCCTCCGAGGCACGGCTCAAGACCTGCTGATACAGCTCCACGTCAATAGTGCTCTTATAGATATAGCTGCCGCGATAGATCACGCACGCTCCGTTGTCGGGACAAAAGGCGAGGCGGTTCTTGACGCCCTCGAACATCTCCTCGAGCTTGGGGGCAGGACGTCCGCTGGCGGGGCAGAATACGATGTCGGCATCGGCGAGCTTGTCCAGGCGCTCATCAAGACCCTGGGGCAGCACGCGCTCGTCGGTCAGCAGCGTCTTGTCCATGTCGACGGCGAGAATCTTAATGTTTCCGATATTGGCGTCCGATTCGTAAGTTTGCATAAAAGCGAGCCTTTCGTTTCGAGATTGTTTCAGACGTTATAACCATCAATTCGTAGTCGGGCGTATTTTCGCAGGAACGGAGCGTATTTGCACCACGCTTCACAAAGTAATGAAAAAACTTTTCAGAAATTTGAATTTGTCGCTTGTGCTGCGGGCACTTTAGCGTAATATAGCGACCAACGAAAACGGAGACGGAAAAACAACCGCTTACCGAGGAAAAGGTACCGTTTACGATATTAGAATTGCGCCCGGCGATAGGTGAAAGGAGAGGCAGATGCAGTTCGTAACGATCATCACCACTGCAGACAATGCCATCCGACGCCAGCGCGCAATTTCCCGACGACGATAACAATCGTCTCTGTCCGCATGGGGCGAATTGCCTCAACAGAGTCATTTTGAGGTCGTTGGGTTTTAGCACGACATTGCTGCATGTTTCTAGGGCATGTATGTGCTGATTTTTGCTATTTAACCTGATATTGCACGGTATATGACCTTGAAATGACTTGCAACTGACCGATGTTCTAACTAGCTACCAAGGGCGAAAGGAAACAGCCATGAGCAAGGAAAAAGTCGTTCTCGCATATTCCGGTGGTCTTGATACATCCGTATGTGTCAAGTGGCTCCAGGACGAGAAGAATCTCGATGTCGTTTGTGTCTGCGGCAACGTGGGCCAGGAAGAGACCGGACTGGATGCCAAGAAGCAGAAGGCGCTCGACCTGGGCGTTCTCGATTGCCAGGTGCTCGACCTGCGCGACGAGTTCTCCGATGAGTTCCTGACCAAAGCCATTGCAGCAAACTCCATGTACGAGAACAAGTATCCGCTGCTCTCCGCCCTGTCTCGCCCGCTGCTTGCCAAGAAGCTTGTTGAGGTCGCCCACGAGTTTGGCGCGACCTACGTCGCCCACGGCTGCACCGGCAAGGGTAACGACCAGGTCCGTTTTGAGGCCGCCGTCAAGGCCCTCGACCCCGAGCTCAAGGTTATCGCCCCGGTTCGCGAGTGGGACCTGAAGTGTCGCCCCGACGAGGTCGCCTATGCCCACGCCCACAACGTGCCGGTTCCCGAGGGTGCCAACGACAACCCCTACTCCATCGACGACAACCTGTGGGGTCGTGCCATTGAGTGCGGTCACCTGGAGGATCCCTGGAATGAGCCGCTCGACGACGCTTGGGTTATGACCAAGAATCCCGAGGACACCCCGGACACCCCGACCTACACCGAGATTGAGTTTGAGGCCGGCAAGCCCGTCGCCGTCGACGGCAAGAAGATGAAGCTCTCCGAGATCGTCATCGCCCTCAACAAGATCTCCGGCGACAATGGCTTTGGCCGTCTCGATCTGGTCGAGGATCGCCTGGTGGGCCTTAAGAGCCGCGAGTGCTACGAGGTTCCCGGCGCCCTGACGCTCATCACCGCCCACAAGGCGCTCGAGGACATCTGCGTCGAGGGCGACCTGCTCAAGACCAAGATCAAGCTCGAGCAGGATTGGGCCACCGCCGTGTACAACGGCCAGTGGTACAGCCCGCTCAAAAACGCGCTCGATGCCTTTATGGCTGACACCCAGAAGTTCGTGACCGGCACTGTCCGTCTGAAGTTCTTTAAGGGCAACTGCCATGTCGTCGGCCGCAAGAGCCCCTTCAGCCTCTACGACTACGGTCTGGCTACCTACGACCGCGACACCACGTTTGACGAGAAGGCCAGCGCCGGCTTTATCGAGATCGATACGCTGTCGCTCAAGACGTGGGCCAAGGTCCAGGGTCCCAGCTCTGCTGCTGCTCAGGCCTAAGGCTTTTCCTTCCCTTGGTATCCGCGCGGCCCATCCGCGTGATACAAAACGGGCGCACGGGGTCCCTACCTTTCGTTATGCTTGCTGACACTTCTTAACATCGGTGGCCCCTACGTTCCGCCCGCATATATGATGCCGCGACTGCGGCTGAGTCCGAGCCCCGCCGGGGTTGTCCGGCGGGGCTCTTTCTATCAATTTGGCGGCTCTGCACCTATATATATGAGGAGTATCCATTATGTTCAATGCTATCGCACATGCATTGCTTGCCCTCGCGCCCGAGTTCGATGCTTCAAAGGTCGAGGACGTCCCTATGAGCCTGAAGACCTGGATCGATGGTTCGCAGGGCAACATCCGGAGGGAGACGTTGGGCGCCAAGTGCATGGTGCGTCACTTCTTTGCAAATTAGCGACATGGCCCCGAACGTAGTGGGGAATGTGTAAAACTAGCGGTTGAAAAATCGCTTGAGCGACATGGCGCATTGCTTTGAGCGCTTGGTTTGGTATTTGATGAAAGGGGACGGTTCCATGGCTCTTTGGGGCGGTCGTTTTGAGGCGGGCGTGGCCGAGGTCACGCAGGAGTTTGGCGCGTCGCTGCCGGTCGACAAACATCTCTATAAGCAGGATATCGCCGGCTCTAAGGCACATGCCAAGATGCTGGCCGCTCAGGGCATCATCAGTGCCGAGGACGAGCAGGCGATTGCCGAGGGCCTGACCGGAATCGAACAGGATATCGATGCCGGCAACTTCACCTTCGATATCAACGACGAGGACATTCATATGTCCATCGAGAGCGAGCTGACGCGTCGCATCGGCGAGGCGGGCAAGCGCCTGCATACCGGGCGTTCGCGCAACGACCAGGTTGCGACCGATACGCGCCTGGGCGTCAAGGCGCTGGCCAAGGAGCTCATGGAGGCTAATCTTGAGCTGCGCCATGTGCTGGTGGATGCGGCTAAGAAGTACGACAAGGTGATTCTGCCGGGTTACACGCATATGCAGCACGCTCAGCCCGTGCTGCTCTCGCATCATCTGCTGGCGTATTCCTGGATGTTCGCGCGCGACTTTACACGCTTGAAGGCCGCCTTTGATGCCGCCGACAACTGTCCGCTGGGTGCTGCCGCGCTTGCCGGTACGAGTTATCCGCTCGATCGCCAGATGACGGCTGCCGAACTTGGCTTTGCGGGCGTGATTCCCAACTCGCTCGATGCGGTTTCCGACCGTGATTTCCTGCTCGATCTGCATTACGCCGGCTCCGTCATGGCGATGCACCTGTCGCGTCTTTCCGAGGAGATCGTGCTGTGGTCGAGCTCCGAATTTGGCTTTATCACGCTTTCCGACTCCTACTCCACCGGCTCGTCCATCATGCCGCAGAAGAAGAACCCCGACTTTGCCGAGCTTATCCGCGGCAAGAGCGGCCGAGTCTATGGCAACCTGGTGCAGCTGCTCGTGACCATGAAGGGCTTGCCGCTTGCTTATAACAAGGACCTGCAGGAGGACAAGGAGGGCGCGCTCGATACCGCCCATACACTCATGCAGTGCCTGTCGGTTATGGCTGGCATGATTTCGACCTGGACCGTCAACGAGGATGCCATGGCGCGCGAGTGCGGCGTGGGACACCTTGCCGCCACCGATGTTGCCGATTACCTGGCCAAGCGTGGCCTGCCGTTCCGCGAGGCACATGCCGTGGTGGGCCATCTGGTCCTGATGTGCGAGAAGCGTGGCTGCAATCTTGAGGACCTGCCGTTTGAAGTGTTCCAGGAGGCAAGCCCGCTCTTTGAGCGCGACATTACCGAGGCGCTCGACATCCCGTCGATTGTCGCCGCGCGCACGACCGAGGGCGGTACCGCCCCTGCCGCCGTTGCCGTTCAGCTGCAGCGTGCCGAGGCACAGCTCGTGGCCGACGAAGGCGTGTTTGGATCGCTGACCAAGGTCGTCGAGATGGGTCACGGGGCAAAGTAGAGGTTTGGCTGAAGACGTATTGTCCATTTATTGATAAATCGTTTTCGCTTTACGGGCGCCTGCTGATGTGGGTGCCCGTATTTTGTTGCTATGGGGGAGGGGCTTGTCGAGAACTTCTGTAGGACCTTTGGGCAGGTTGTGAAGGGGTTACGTTCGCGAGCGGCAACCGACCGCCTGCTCTGTTCGATGCGGTTGATGGGCGGTCGGATGGTACTCTAATCGGGCTTCGAAACAGAAGTGACACATATGGAGCGCTTTAATAAATTGCAACGTTTCAATAAACAGCTTTTTGTTTAACTGCAGCTAAAACTCTGTTACGATGCAGTCCAGGCGGGTGCCGGAATGGGACTTGGGCACGCGCGAACCTACTTGAAAGGCTACTTTTATGGCTATCGAGAAGACCTTCATCATGATTAAGCCCGACGCCGTGCGCGACCGCAAGATTGGCGAGATCGTTGCTCGCATTGAGCGCAGCGGCCTTGTCATCGAGCGCATGGAGATGACCACGCTCGAGCGCGCTACCGTCGAGGAGCACTACGCCCATCTGGCCGACAAGCCCTTCTTTGGCGGTCTCTGCGACTTTATGACGAGCGGTCCGGTCGTCAAGATGGTCGTTTCCGGTCTCTCCGCTGTTGCTAAGATGCGCACCCTCATGGGCGCTACCAACCCGCTTGAGGCTGCTCCTGGTACCATCCGCGGCGACTTTGCCGTCGATGTCAACGCCAACGTGATCCACGGCTCCGACTGCCTGGAGAACGCCGAGATCGAGATCAAGCGCTTCTTTGGCTAAACCAGCTTTGACTCCTTAAAGCTGTTAGCGTGTGGCTTGGGCGCCGCGGAACTCCATCCGCGGCGCCCTTTTATTCCAAAATCTATGCAGGGGCCCGCTCGGACATGTGTTCCGAGCGGGCCCCTGCTGTTAGCTTGTGGCACTGAATAGTTTAGGCTTCGTCGACGATCTTAAGGGCGCGCGTGTGATCGATCTCGTTGAGGAGGTTAACGCGACGCTCGTGACGACCACCCTCAAACTCGGCGTCGAGCCACTCGTCGACGATCATCTTGGCGAGCTCGGAGCCCACGACGCGGGCGCCAAAAGCGAGCACGTTGGTATTGTTGTGCATGCGGGAGAGCTTGGCGCTGAAGGGCTCGGAGCACACGACGGCGCGTACGCCCTCGACCTTGTTGGCAGCCAGGCTGATACCGACGCCGGTGCCACAGATCAGGATGCCTAGATCGACGTCGCCGTTGGCAACGGCCTTACCCACCTTGTAGCCGGCGATGGGGTAGTCAAAGCTCTCGGAGGTGTCGGTGCCAAAGTTCACGACCTCGCAGCCGCGCTCCTTCAGGTGCTCGGAGATGATGTTCTTGAGCTCGACGGCGGCGTGGTCGTTACCGATACCGATCTTCATGGATAGTTCCTCTCTGGTCTGTGCGGCGCAAATGCTAAAGGTGTTTACCGCGTTCGACTGCATGATAGCGCGACTTTTGCGTAAACGCTCGGGCGTTTTTTGGTCAAACGCTTTAGCATGCAACAAGACCGGCTTCTCGTGAATGAATGTCGTCAGTTTGCGCTTGAGCGCCGTCTGCCGGAACCATGGTTGCGGTTTTTGATGCATTGTAATCAAATAAAAGAACTAATTATTTTCGAGAGCCCAGTCCGTTATACAAGTAGGAGATACCTATGCCTACCGATTCCCTTCGTGATGCCGCGTTTTGCGATGTTTTGAACCGCGAGCTTGTCTGTGCGCTCGGCTGCACCGAGCCCATTGCCGTTGCCTATGCAGCGGCACTGGCGAGCCAGACGCTCGGTTGCGAGCCCGATCATATGGACGTTGCCTGCTCGGGCAACATCATCAAGAACGTTAAGAGCGTGACCGTGCCCAACTCGGGTGGTATGCACGGTATTGAGGCGGCAGCCGTGCTGGGTGCCGTGGGTGGCGACGCTAAGAGCGCTCTCGAGGTGCTCGAGAGCGTTAACGATGAAGACCGTGCACGCGTGGCCGAGCTCCTCGCCGACGCCGGCTACTGCGATGTGTCGCTTGTCGAGGGTGTGCCCAACCTCTACATCAAGGTGACTGCCACGGCCGGGGGCCATACCGCGGTCGTCGAGATTACCGATCATCACACCAATGTCACGTGCCATACGCTCGACGGTATTCCGGTATGCGGCAAGTCGGCGGGGGAGTGTGCCGCCTGCGCCGAGCGTGTGGTGGCCGAGCGGGCGGCGGATAAGGCCGACACGCCCATGTCGATTGAGTCCATCATCGACTTTATTGAGGACGGCGACATTGAGGACGCCCGCGCTGCCGTTGAGCGTCAGATTGAGCTGAATGGCGCGATCAGTGCCGAGGGCCTTGCGCACGCTTGGGGCGCCGAGGTGGGCCGCACGCTGCTGGGTGCTCGTGCCGATGACGTCGCCTGCCGTGCCCGTGCCCGTGCGGCCGCCGGGTCCGACGCCCGCATGAACGGCTGCGCGCTGCCGGTCGCCATTGTGTGCGGCTCGGGCAATCAGGGCATTACCTGCGCATTGCCCGTCATGGAGTATGCCGAGTACCTGCGTTGCGACCACGAGCGCCTGGTGCGCGCCGTGATGCTGTCCGATCTTATCGCCGTGCATATCAAGAGCTATATTGGTGCGCTCTCGGCGTTTTGCGGTGCTATTTGCGCCGCGTGCGGCGCCGGCGCTGCGATTACCTGGCTGTGCGGTGGCACGCGCGAGCAGATTGGCGCGACGGTCTCGAATACGCTCGGTAACGTGGGCGGCATCGTGTGCGACGGCGCCAAGGCGAGCTGTGCCGCCAAGATCTCGGCTGCCGTCGATGCGGCGATTCTGGGCCATGATATGGCCATGCAGGGTCGCGGCTTCCGCGCCGGCGAGGGCCTGATCCAAGATACCGTTGAGCAGACAATCGCCAGCATGGGCTACGTGGGCCGTGTGGGTATGAAAGATACCGACGTCGAGATCCTCAACATCATGATCGGCAAAACCCAGGTGTGCTAGATATTAAGTTGCGGTGAGATAGTTCCTAAAATTACCCGGGTGAGGGGCAAACAGGAACTATCTCACCGCAACTGCGCTAGATGTTCTGGCGCCTACGACAGTTCGTCGGCTATTTGGTGCTCGTAGAAGGCTTCGATTACGGCGTTAAAGTCGCGGGCGAAGTCTTCCATGGTTCCGCGCCAGGTGGCTCGGCTGGGCTTGCCCTGGCCCACATAGGCGGTTTGGATGCCGCAATCGGGGGACGGGAAGTCGCGTTTGGGATCGTTGCCCACCATAAGGACCTCGTGCGGCTCGAGTCCCATCACCTGAAGCTGTTCAAGATAGTAGGTGGCATCGGGCTTGCAGCGGGTGGTGTTTCCCATGTGCGTGACGAGTTCAAAGGGGGCGTCGGCTAGGTCGCCCCAGCCCATGCGGCACTCGATGGCCCCCTGGGGAAAGCTGGGGTTGGTAAAGAGCGCGCAACGCAGTCCAGCGTCCTGTACGGCCTGGAGCGCGGCGTGCGCGCCCGGCATAGCGTGGGCGTTAATGACATCGTCGTTCTTGTACGGAAGAACTTCGCGGTCGTAGTAGGTAAACGCCTCGTAGATGATGGGGTCGGAGAGGCAGATGCCGCACCTGCGCTCGACCTCTTCTTGATAAAACTCAAGATTGGTGCGGTTGTCCGTGCCGCTGCGGCGATTGGCGTTGAGGTCGACCAGGATGGTGCCGAGGCGTGCCATCGTGCCACCGCGGCTGCGGCGCCCGATATCCGCGAGCATCGAAGAGACGTCCTTAAAATAGCGAAGGATGAACGCGTTGAGGTTGATGCTGAGAAGCGTCTCGTCCATATCGAAAACGACTGCTTTGAGCACGCGGGCACCTTTCTCGTAAATTTGATCTAGAGTCGTTGGCTCCGGATACTTTACCCCAAAGCCGAATGCCCGGCTGGTTATCGTCAAGTTGCGGAGACGTGTGTTCATAAGATTACGAAAAAGTCTCCACACGAGTAAAAAATCGCAGTTCACGCTTGAAATCGAACTCATTTCCCCGTAACCTATACGAACGTGATTGCATAAGCGTCACATTAGTATCTGTCGGCTCCCGAGTGTTCCTAAACGTTGTGTGCTTGTCGCACCCTTCTGTAGGTCCTAGCAATCGGGGCCCCGTAGTTCGAAAGGGGTCCACCTTTGAGTGAGATTCAGAACTCGTCCATTTTCTCTCTTGACGATGTCAACGAGGAGGAGATGAACAACCTCATCGACGGTACGATTACCGACTTTGATGAGGGCGATCTCGTTAACGGCACTGTCGTTAAGATCGAGCATGACGAGGTGCTCGTTGACATCGGATTCAAGTCCGAGGGCGTTATCCCGGTCCGCGAGCTGTCCATCCGCAAGGACGCTAACCCTGCAGACATCGTTGCACTCGGTGATCCCATCGAGGCTCTGGTTCTCCAGAAGGAGGACAAGGACGGTCGTCTGGTCCTGTCCAAGAAGCGTGCCGAGTACGAGCGTGCTTGGAACCGCATCGAGGAGAAGTTCAACTCCGGCGAGAACGTCGAGGGCGAGGTTATCGAGGTTGTCAAGGGCGGCCTGATTCTCGACATCGGCCTGCGTGGCTTCCTGCCCGCTTCTCTCGTCGACCTCCGTCGTGTCAAGGACCTCACTTCCTACATGGGCACCCGCATCGAGGCCCGCGTCATCGAGATGGATCGCAACCGCAACAACGTCGTCCTCTCCCGTCGTGTCGTGCTCGAGGAGTCCCGTAAGGCCGAGCGCTCCGAGATCCTGTCCAAGCTCAAGTCTGGCATGCGTCTCCAGGGCACCGTTTCCTCCATCGTCGACTTCGGCGCCTTCGTCGACCTCGGCGGTATCGACGGCCTCATCCACATCTCCGAGCTCTCCTGGAACCACGTCAACCATCCTTCCGAGGTTGTCAAGGTCGGCCAGGAGGTCGAGGTCGAGGTTCTCGACGTCGATCTCAACCGCGAGCGCATCTCCCTGGGTCTCAAGCAGACCACCGAGGATCCGTGGCGCGCACTGGTCAAGAAGTACCCCGTCGGCGCTATCGTCGAGGGCACTGTGACCAAGCTTGTCCCGTTCGGCGCTTTCGTCGACCTGGGCGAGGGCATCGAGGGCCTGGTTCACATCTCCGAGATGGCCAACAAGCACGTCGATCAGCCTTCTCAGGTCACCCACGTGGGCGACAAGGTTCAGGTCAAGGTCATGGAGATCGACCTCGACCGTCGTCGTATCTCCCTGTCCATGAAGTCCGCTGCTGAGACTCTGGGCGTCGAGATCGAGGTTACCCCGCTTCCTTCCGAGAAGAAGGACGAGGAGACCGACGCCGAGTAAATCGGTTTGACGATCACTTGTTTTAAGGGATCCGTCCGTAATGGACGGGTCCCTTTTTGCATTTGGTGCCGAGATACGCGATGCTGCCCATGCTGTACACAGGCTATTTGGTTGTCGGTGCATGAAAAAATGCCGACATCCCGCCTCGGGGAGGAGGCGGGAACGCACCGAGTAGACGGAGGGGTGCGGAGCGCGGTCGCGTCTCGACTGACGACATTGCCCATCGACAACCCTATTGTACTGCATGGCGTGGTTCTTGGTTTATCGTGTCGAACGCTTGTGTTGTGCCATTGCCTGCGGCAACGGTGTGCTACACTCTTGCACTGCTGAGTGGGCCAGACGGTCGCGCGATGTGCTGCTTGCAGCACGCGTGAGGAAAGTCCGGGCTCCAGAGGGCGGGATGCCGGCTAACGGCCGGGCGGAGTGATCCGACGGAAAGCGCCGCAGAAAAGAAGACTCCCACCTGCGCCGCAAGGCGTAAAGGGAAAAGCTGAAACGGTGGTGTAAGAGACCACCAGCGCCGTGGCAACACGGCGGCTTGGCAAGCCCCATCCGGAGCAAGCGCGAATAGGAACGCTATGGGCCGGCCCGGTCCGCGTTCGGGTAGCGTGCGTGGAGCTGCATGGTAACGTGCAGACAAGATAAATGACCGTCCACGACAGAACCCGGCTTATAGGCCCACTTGGCAACTATGTTGACGCTGCGACGGCGTCAGCTGGCCGATTTGGCGCTCATTCGTCGGTCGCCGCCATAAGGCGTGCTCCCTCCTCTTTCGGGCCAAATCGACTCAGCTGACGCCGTCTCGCTGTTTTTGCCTGGTCATCGGCGTTGCCGTTCTATTTACCGGGGTTATCGGTACGGCCTTTGCCGTATTATTGAGGCTGTTTGTTGCTGCACTTTATTCTGTTGAGGGGCTTTGTTGGACAGCTATTTTACTCTGCAATCGAATATTGAGGCTTCGGGCGAGTTTTTGGACCGCAAGAGTCGGTTTATTGCCCAGCTGGTCCATATTGAGTCCGAGGATGAGGCGAATGCCTTTATCGAGATGGTTCGCAAGCGTCATTACGACGCTCGACACAATGTTCCCGCATGGATTTTAGTCGATGGACGCGAGCGCCAGAGCGATGATGGTGAGCCGAGCCGCACGAGCGGTATGCCGACGCTCGAGGTGTTGCGCGGCGCAGAGCTCAAAAATGTTTGCTGCGTGGTGACGCGCTATTTTGGTGGCACGCTGTTGGGACCTGGTGGCTTGGTGCGCGCCTATACTGCGGCGACGCATGCGGCGGTGGCAGCTGCTCGGGAGGCCGGGCAGATTGTCGAGATGACGAGTGTCGTGCCTGTTGACGTGCATGTGGCCTATCCGCAGTATGAGCAGGTGCTTCGTTTGGCGCAGGATTCGGGTGCCAAGGTTTCGGATACCGATTACGCGGATGCCGTGACACTTCACCTGGTATTCAAAGCGGGGGAGCAGGAGCAATTTTGCGCCAAGATGCGCGAGCTTATGGCGGGGCGCGAAGAGATCGAGGTCGGCGCTCCCAAATTTGCCGAGTTCTAACGGCGACGGCCGGCGTTCTTTTGGATGGATCCCAAACGCGCCGGCCGTCGTTTTATGTTGCTGCCGTTTACTCGGCGAGCTGCTTTAGCACATCGCAGGCGATCTCGACGGCATCGTCGATGCAGCCGGGGCAGCTGCGGAGCGGACCTTTATCCGATCCGATGCCCTTGAGCGTGCCGCAGACGGTCGTCGTGTTCTTCTCGCCAAATCGCTTGGCAATCTCGCGCGACAGCTTGTAGGTCTGGCCTTTGGTCTTGGGGTTCTCCATGCCGTCGCTCATTACAAAGCCCATGATGGCAACAGCGCCCGAGATGGCGCCGCAGGTCTCGGTCATGCCACCCATGCCGGCGCCAAAGCCCTCGGTGAGGGTAAAGGCGGTCTGGGGGTCGAGCCCGACGGCAGGTGCGAGCGTGCAGGCAACGGCCTGTGCGCAGTTAAAGCCGCGGGCGTGGTATTCGGCAGCCTGAGCCTGGCAGGCGGCGGTGTCGAGCTGGGTGGTATCGATCTGCTTCATCGTTGTCTCCTTGGTCACGGTGTACCCGCCTATGGTACCCGTGACAGTACATGTAATCATCGAGAGCTTCATGTATGCCTCATTTTTATCTATCGAGCAAATGCCCAAGGCTTGAGATAAATACCCTGATCAATTTGTCCCTTAACCTACCTTGGGGATGGGTTGAGAGGGGTGCAGGGTAGCGGTATCGTGAACCGAATAAAACTAAAACCCAGGCAAGGGAGCTAGATATGAGCGAGCAGACCATCGGTACTACATGTGTTCAGGGCGGCTATCACCCGGGAGATGCGGAGCCGCGCCAGGTGCCCATCTACCAGTCCACCACGTGGAAGTACGACACGTCGGAGCACATGGGCAAGCTGTTTGACCTGGAGGAGTCTGGCTACTTCTACAGCCGTCTGCAGAACCCCACGTGCGATTTGGTTGCCGCCAAGATCTGCGAGATGGAGGGCGGCACCGCAGCGATGCTCACGAGTTCGGGCATGGCTGCGAACTTCCTCGCGATCTTTAACGTTGCCGGTGCCGGCGATCACGTGGTCGCAAGCTCTGCCATTTACGGCGGTACGTATAACCTGCTCGCCCACACCATGGGCCGCATGGGCGTGACCTGCACGTTCGTCGCCCCCGACTGCACCGATGAGGAGCTGGAGGCTGCCTTTCAGCCCAACACAAAGCTCGTCTTTGGCGAGACGATCGCAAACCCCGCCCTTGCCGTGCTCGATATTGAGCGCTTTGCCAAGGCCGCACATGACCACGGCGTGCCGCTGATGGTCGACAACACCTTCCCGACGCCCGTGATGTGCCGTCCCTTTGAGTGGGGCGCTGACATCGTTACGCACTCCACCACCAAGTACATGGATGGACATGCTGCCTACCTGGGCGGCGTGATCGTCGACCACGGCCAGTTTGACTGGATGGCCCATGCGGACAAGTTCCCGGGTCTCACCACGCCTGACGAGAGCTACCATGGCGTGACCTATGCCGAGAAGTTCGGTCGCGAGGGCGCCTTCATTACCAAGGCCACCGCGCAGCTCATGCGCGATCTTGGCCCCATGCAGAACCCGCAGGCGGCGTTCTTCTTGAACAGCTCGCTCGAGAGCCTGCATGTGCGCATGCCGCGTCATTGCGAGAACGGCCTGGCCGTTGCCAAGTTCCTGCAGAGCCATCCCAAGGTGCGCTTCGTGAGCTATCCGGGCCTGGAGGGCGACAAGTACTATGACCTGGCTCAGAAGTACATGCCCAACGGTACCTGCGGCGTTGTGAGCTTTGGCTTTAACGGTGGTCGCGCGGCGGCCGAGACCTTTATGAAGAGCCTCAAGCTCGCCCAGATCGCCACGCACGTGGCCGATGCCCGCACTTGCTGTCTGCATCCCGCTAATGCCACGCATCGCCAGATGAACGATGAGGAGCTCATCGCCTGTGGCATCTCCGCCGACATGGTGCGCCTGTCGTGCGGCCTCGAGGACACGGCCGATCTGATTGCCGACCTTGAGCAGGCACTCGAGCAGTGCTAGGCTAGCTCCGTACAAGGTGCCGATGCTGGCAGAAAGCTTCGGTGACCTTTCGTTCCGATTCCGTAGGCGGGACCCCAATCGCGGCTGTTTGCAGGCGATCGGGGCCCCGTTTTTTGCGTTAGGCCACTCGAAAGGATGGATATGGAGAAAACTGCAGAGCAGTTGCGCCGCGAACACATTGCTCTAGAGGGCGACACCCATGGCAAGAACAAATGGGCGATTCTGTTTACCGTGCTCATCATGACGTTTATGGTGTGTCTGGATTCGACCGTCGTGACCGTGGCGCTGCCCGTGATGCAAAAGGAGCTGGGCGTGGGCCTCGATCGCATTCAACTGGTGAGTTCGGTGTACCTGCTTGCGACATGCGTGGCTATGTTGCCGTTTGGCCGCCTGGGTGACGTGCGCGGCAAGGTGAATGTGTTCCAGCTGGGCGTCATCGTCTTTTTGGTCGGTTCGCTGCTGTGCGGCCTTTCGGCCTCGCTCGAGGTTCTTATCCTGGCACGCATTGTTCAGGGCATAGGTTGCGCGGCGGCCATGGCTAACAACATGGGTATCATCACCGAGTCGTTTCCGGCGCGCGAACGAGGCCGTGCCATGGGTATTCTCGCGACCTTCGTGGCCCTCGGCATGATGTGTGGCCCCGTGCTCGGCGGCATGCTGGTGGTAAGCTTTCCCTGGGAGAGTATCTTCCTCATCAACCTGCCTATTGGCGTAATCTCGTTTATCGTGGGGCTCTACACACTGCCGCATGTTAAGCCGGAGGCCGGCGAGCGCCCCATGTCCCTGATCGAGGCCGCTCGTCGCTGCTTTGCAAATTCGGCCTTCACTATCAACCTTGCCTGCATGCTCATCGTGTTCGTTGGCATTGGCGCATCCGAGTTTATTCTGCCGTTCTATTTTCAGGACGCGCATGGGTTTGGGTCTGACGTTTCGGGCCTGCTGTTTTTGGCGCTGCCAATGGTGAATGCCTTTATCGGCCCGCTTTCGGGAACGGTTTCGGACCGTGTTGGCTGCGAGGGCCCCACGGCGGTCGGCCTGGGCGTGTACGTGTGCGGTCTCTTTGCGGTAAGCACGCTCGACGAGCGCTCTTCCATCCCCGTGATCGTGTGCTGCGTCGCGTTTATGTCGTGCGGTACGTCGATTTTCCAGAGCCCCAACAACTCGCTGTATATGGGCTCGGCTCCGCGCGAAGCACTCGGCTTTGCGGGCAGCCTGGGTAGCCTGGCGCGCTATGCGGGTATGGCACTCGGCATTACGGTGGCGTCGAATATCCTGTATGGGCAGATGAGCGTGGCGATGGGCGAGGCCGTGACCAGTTTTGTTGCAGGCCGTCCGGATGTATTCCTATTCGGCTTTCGCTCGGTGTTCTACGTGCTCATGGCTGTTGCCGCTGTGGGCTTTGCGCTTGCCATGGTGCGTTTGGTGAAGATGCGCGCCCGCCATTAGCGTGTTGGGAGGCTGTCTGCCACGATTCGCGCCGTCCCAAAAAGACTGGTTTGTGGTGCGATGCGGCTTGTGGGGCGGGCGGGGGTCGGTCCGTGGTAGACTATCGAACAACGTTTATTAATCGCGCGGTATCGTTGCCGCGAGAAGGGGTTGCGCCATGCAGGAGCTTGAGGATCGTATTCGCCATGACGGCATCGTAAAGGCCGGTAACGTCCTTAAGGTTGATGCCTTCCTCAACCACCAGTGCGACGTTGAGCTGTTCGACCACATGGGCGCCGAATGGGCCCGTCTGTTCGAGGGTGTCGAGATCAACAAGATCCTGACGATCGAGGCTTCGGGTATTGGTATGGCCTGCATCGCAGCTCAGCATTTTGGTGGCGTGCCGGTGGTCTTTGCCAAGAAGGCCCAGTCCATCAACCTTGACGGCGAGCAGTATGCCACGACCATCTATTCTTTTACCAAGCAGAAGGAGTACCCGGTCATCGTCGGCAAGCGCTTCCTGTCCGAGGGCGACAAGGTCCTGATCATCGACGACTTTTTGGCCAACGGCTGCGCGCTCGAGGGTCTTATCAAGATCTGCGAGGCTGCGGGTGCCGAAGTTGCCGGCATTGGCATCGCCGTTGAGAAGGGCTTCCAGGGCGGCGGCGATAAGCTTCGTAAGCGCGGCTTCCGCGTTGAGAGCCTGGCCCGTATCGCCGATATGGACTGCGAGACCGGCGAGATCACCTTCGCCTAAGCGCGCAACACAAGCGATTGGCATGCGATGTGACAAAGGGACTGTCCCTTTGTCACATTTTTTTGTATGAGGGGAGGTGTTGATATGGATGAGAACAAGATGGGATGGCGCGAGTATGCGCGCTATGCCGAGATGTCGGTCGAGGAGTTGGCGCGCGATTGCGAGGTGCAGGTGTTTCGCGCGACGGGTCCGGGCGGACAGGGCGTGAACACGACGGACTCGGCGGTACGCATGAAACATATCCCTTCGGGGATTACCGTGACGGCGCGTGAGAGCCGCAGCCAGTTTCAGAATCGCGCGAGCTGCCTGCGCAAGCTGCGCGCTGAGCTTGAGCGTCGCGGGCGTCCACCGCGCCGACGCGTAAAGACCAAGGTGCCTCAGCGCTCTCGCCAGCGCAGGCTCAACGACAAACACTTCAACGCCATTAAAAAGGCCAACCGTCGCAAACCGGGCAGCGACGAATGATCTCCTCATAAGTTGCGGTGAAATAGGGACTGTTTTGCGGCTTTAGATGCATAAACAGTCCCTATTTCACCGCAACTTAGGTGGGGTTAGCGGGTGGGGTGCCAGACGTGGAGGGCGCCGGCGAGGATGTCGACATCGATGCGCGAGGCGACAACGGGCTCGCCGTCGGCCTGGATGGGATAGTCGGGCTCCTCAAAAGTGAGCTCGACATGGCGGCAGCGGCGCATGCGAACCGGCGGCAACTTGGTATGGTGGCCGTCCTTGGCCGAAAGAAACATAGGCAGGGCAACCGCGCGCGGAACGGGGCCGCAGGCGTAGCAGACGTCGAGTACGCCGTCGCAGGGGTCGGCATCGGGGCAGATGCGATAGCCCGAGCCATAGGTAGGACCCAGCTGAATTGCCATGATGATCGCCCGCACGCGCTCGGTGGGTGCCCCGTCAAAGCTGACCGTCATGGGGTAGTTGCGATAGCGCAGGCCAAACTGCTCAAGTCCCGAGAGGGTGTAGAGCGGCGCGCCCGTCAAGCCGGTCTTTTTGCGCAGCTCGGTGGTGCCCAGACCGATGGCGGCATCGATGCCGACCGAAAGCGTTTGGTCGTAGTACTCAACGGTAGCCTCGCCGCTGCCGCTTGCGGGGTTCCATGAGCGAATGCGCCCGATGTCCTGACGCTGCAGCTCGCAGGTGAGCAGCGCGCCAAAATCCTTGCCGGAGAAATCGTCGATGCCGAGCGTTTGGGCAAAATCGTTGCCGGAGCCCACGGGCAGGACGGCAAGAGCGGGGCGGGTGTCCTCCTCTTGCGTCATAAGCCCGTTGACGACCTCGTGAATCACGCCGTCGCCGCCAAGGGCGATAACGGTGCGATAGCCCTGGGCCTGTGCGGCCAGCTCCTTGGCGTGTCCCATGCGCTCGGTTAGCACCAAGTCAAACTGGGATGCGCGTGCAGTCATGTCCAAAAAGCGTTGCAGGCGCTCGGCAACTTCGTGCGCCGCACCCGACTGGGCGGCTGGGTTGGCGATGATGAGCGTGCGGCCAAAATCAGTTGCGTGCATGGGGCGACTCCCGGCGTATGACGTGACGGTGCGGTCGCGCTCAGGTCGAATTGCCCCCGATTGTGGCTGCACGTCGAATACTTACGTCTACTCTATCAGGTCGTTGTGGCGCTCGATAGCATCCGCTACCGTACCGCCCTCATCCACAATAAGCGAACGGCGCTTGGGCGAGATGATGCGCTGGGCGGGGTACACGCCGCGGTGTCCGGCAGTTAGGTAGCTGATAAAGGCCACGATGACAAAGAACCCGGCTGCCGTGCCGTGGAACAGGTCGATGGCCATCATGCAGGTGGTGATGGGCACGTTGAGGCCGGCACAGAACACGCCGAGCATGCCGAGAGCCGCCAGAAAACTGGGGTCGATTCCGACGAGGCAACCGATCCAGCCGCCGAGCGCCGCACCGATGCCAAACAGGGGCGTGACCTCGCCGCCTTGGAAGCCCGCACCCAGGGTAAGCGCTGTGACGACCAACTTGATGGCTGCGTCTGCCAGGGTGGTGTTGCCGGCAAATCCGGCGCCGGAAAGCCACGTGGAAAGGCCGGCGTAGTCCCAGGCGTCGAGAAGGGCATAGGCGGCCAAAACCACGAGTGCGCCTATGAGTGCGCGAACGAGGTAATTGGTGATAAAGCGACCGTACAGGCTCTTGACGGTTCGAACTGACCAGGCAAAGAGGCGTGCCGTCAGACCGAAGATAATGGCGCTGATAACAACGATGACAACCGTCCGTGGTGTCATGTTGGGAACGCTGGCGATGACATTCGCTTCGTACTCGGTACCCAGGGCGAGTGATGTAAAGTAGCCGGTAAACGAGGCGACCAGGCAGTAGATGCCCGCGGTGTAGTCGATCTTGCCGATAAAGCACATCTCCATGCCAAAGAAAGCTCCGGCAAGGGGCGAACCGAATACGGCGCCAAAGGCCGACGAGATGCCGGCGAGCATGAGGTCGTGGTGGTCATGCTTTTTAAGGTGGGCGAGGCTCGAGATGTTGCTGGCGATGGTGCCGCCAATCTGAACCGCGGCTCCCTCGCGACCGGCCGATCCACCCGTTAGGTGCGTGAGCGTGGAGCAGACGAAGGTGAGGACGGCCATGCGCATATGGATGAGGCGTGTGCCCAGAGCGGAGTCGATGACCAGGTTGTTGCCACGCTTGGCGGCAAGACCGTGGTTTTTGTACACCCATGCGGTGGCAACGCCCACAACGGGAAACAAGGCGTAGACCCACACATGGTGCTCGCGATAGTCGGTCGCGATATTCAGCGAGGCCAAAAACGCCCAAGCGGCAACGCCCATGGCGAGCGAGACAATGACGACGAGCGCGAGCAACTTGGCGCTCGCGAGTAGGTTGCGGGCGTTGCGGCGCGTGTCGGCAGCCAAGAGATGCTCAGAGCGGGTGAGCTGATGCCTGCCTGCCGTGATGACGTCGTTCAGGGAGAAAAAACCGCCTTCGTCGAGCGGCTGGGAATGATCCTGCGCTTCGTTTGCGCTTTCGGGTTTGTCGTTATGAGCCATACGTTCCTCTTTTAGGTTGCAACGCAAGCATTATAAAACGCGGTAAACGCGACGAGCCGGTGGGTTGGTTTCCATTCTGTTTCGCGGCCTGCAACCGACAGGTGTATTTGCGGGTACAGGCCGAGTCGCGGTCGTGCGTCGGGGGATTATACTGAGACAAGCATAAAGAATCGGCGCCTCTGTTGTGCGCCGTGGCATTAAGAGGTGCATATGGCAGAGAAGCTCATTCCGCTGGAGGACGCGCAGTCGATTGTTCAGTCGCACGTTGCTCCGACCGATCTCGTCGAGATTCCCGTGTGGCAGGCCGCCGGTCTTCCCTTGGCCGAGGACGCGGTGGCCGATATCGACATCTCGCCGTTTGCCAACAGCGCTATGGACGGATATGCCGTGCGCTCGGCGGACTTGGCGCAGGCATCTGGCGAGGCGCCGGTGACGCTCGACGTTATCGGACACGAGGCCGCGGGCCATGTGTTTGAGGGCGCTATCGGCGCGGGCGAGGCGGTCCGCATTATGACAGGCGCGCCGGTGCCCGAAGGTGCCGACGCCGTGGTGAAATACGAGATCGTCGATGTGCTCGACGGCGATGGCAACGAGGGCTCGCACGTTCGCTTCTCGGCGCCTACCAAGGTAGGGGAGAACGTTCGCTCGGCTGCTGAGGAAGCCCATGCCGGCGACGTCGTGATGCGCGCTGGCGAGGTTGTGGCTCCGGCCGGCGCGGGTCTGCTGGCAAGCGCCGGATACGCGAGCGTGAAGGTGCACGCCGCCCCACGTGTGGGCATTATCTCGCTGGGCACGGAACTGGTCGCACCGAGTAAGGTACCGGCGCGCGGTCAGATTCGTGATTCCAACTCGTCGGCGTTGATGGCCGAAGCACTTGATGCCGGCGCCGAGCCCGTGTTCTACGGCATTGCGCCCGATGATGAGCAGGCGATTGCCGAGCTGGTTCATCGTGCCGTGCAGGAGTGCGACTTTGTCATTACGAGCGGCGGTGCCTCGGCGGGCGACTACGACTATGTGACGGCGCTGGTCCAGCGCGAGGGCGAGGTGCTCTTCGATCGCATCTCGATGCGCCCCGGCAAGGCCATCACGTTTGGCTTGCTCGGAGGTAAGCCCTACCTGGGGCTTTCAGGCAATCCGGCCGCGGCGTATGTAGGCTTTGAGATGCTTGCCCGTCCGGCGATCCGCAAGATGCGCGGCTTTGCCGAGGGCGTGCGTCCCGTGCAGCAGGCGACGCTCACGCACGGCGTGAAGAAGCGCCAGGACCGACGCTTCTTCGATCGCGCCACGGTTTTGCGCGACCCCGAGACCGGTGAGCTGTTGGTGACCGAGGCCAATACGCAGAATTCGGCGCTGCTCGGCACGATGCAGCGGGCCAATTGCCTGCTGCGTATTGACGAAGGACCGTGCGAGCTCAAGGCGGGCGACGTCGTGGATGTCGTGCGTGTCGACCTGCCCGAGGGAACGGTGCTGTAGGAGGAAGACTATGGAGCTGAAGATTTCGATTGTGACGTGTTCGGACACGCACGATCTTGCGCAGGACGAGGCGGGTGCCGCGCTCGAGGAGCTTATCGAGGCGCAGGGCTGGGCGGTCGCCTCGCATGTGGTCGTGCGCGACGACGTCAGCGAGATTGGTGATGCCATTGCGGAAGCCGCCGATGAGTGCCACGCCAATGTCGTGCTCACCTGCGGCGGCACGGGGCTTTCGATGCGCGACGTGACGCCCGAGGCGACGCGTGCCGTCTGCGACCGTGATGTGCCGGGTATTGCCGAGGCGATTCGCGCGTACTCGATGACCAAGACGCGCCGCGCCATGCTCTCGCGTGCTATTTGCATGCAACGAGGTCATACACTTGTCGTAAACTTTCCCGGTTCTACGAAGGCCGCCCGCGAAAGCTGGGAGGCCATAGCGGACCAGCTGGAGCATGCGGCTCAGATGACAGCGGGCGGCGGACATACCAACTAGGTGGTTTACCTGCGGCGGGGCGACCTGAACGGCTGCTCCGCTTTTGTTTTCCGCCGAAGCGACGCCGAGGTGCACGGTAACTTGAAACTATATTCTCTGACGAGAATAATATCTCACTATCATTATTCGCGCAGAAGTATAATCTGGTTGCAGATTAAAGCCCGCGGCGGGGTGCCCGGGCATAGCGTTCGAAAGGGTTGAATATGTTCGATATGGTTTCTCGCCGCGGATTCGTCTCGCTTTCTGCTGTCGCCGCTGCCGGCCTCGGTCTTGCCGGCTGCTCGGGCAACAAGACGTCCGAGCCAGCTGGTTCCGATGCCGGCTCCGCCAAGTCTTCCTCTAAGAAGAAGGCTGTCGAGCTGCAGGTCTTTGCCGCCAACTCGCTCGAGAAGGCCTTGCCCGAGGTCCAGGAGCTCTACACCGAGCAGACCGGCACCACGTTTGCCGACACGCAGTTTAAGGCGTCCGGCGACCTCGTCGAGCAGATGCGTGCCGGCGCCACGGTCGACGTGCTCATCACTGCTTCCAAGGGCACCATGGATGACGCTGAGACCGCTGAGCTCGTCGACACCGACACCCGCGAGGATATGTTCGTCAACGACCTCGTGATCATTCGCGCCGAGGGCTCCGACACCAAGGTCGAGGCCATCGCCGACGTCGCGAACCTGGACGGCAAGATCGCCATTGGCGACGCCAAGACCGTCCCCGCCGGCAAGTACGCCAACCAGGCCCTGGCCTCCGTGGGCCTCTATACCGGCACCGAGGGCGACGACGGCGAGTATGCTCCCGAGATCGCCGACAAGGTCGCCCTGGCCGACAAGGTTGGCACTGCTGCCGCCTATGTGTCCACAGGCGACTGCGTGGCCGGTTTTGTCTACAGCTCTGACATCTACCGCTACGATGGCATCGAGGAGGCCTTCGTTTGCCCCGAGGATTCGCACAAGCCCATCGTGTACCCGGGTGCCGTTGCCGATGGCTCCGAGCACGCCGACGAGGCCAAGGCGTTTATCGACTTCTGCCTGTCTAACAAGAAGGCTCAGAAGATTTGGGCTAAGTACGGCTTTGAGCTTTCCGCGTAGTGCGGCTTGGCGCGATAATTCCATCGTTTTGTGTTTCACTCCGTCCTTGTATTCGCTTGGAGCTTTTCGTGCTTAATAGATTCCGCATGCTTGTCGCCTGTGCTTTGATCTTCGCGCTTTGCTGGGTGCCGGGATTTGCGTTTGCTGGGGACGCTGAGGATGGGGCCCAGGTTGCTGCGACCGCTCATGGGCTTTCCTATGGGATCGAGGGTTTTGAGCGGTTGGCCAAGGGGACCGCTCGTGCCATGGAGGGCCAGCCTAAGGGCTACCGGTTTCCCGTTGACGAGGACGTGGACCTTGTAGTGGCGCCTGCTGCCGATCGCGTTGTGGTGTGGATATCGCCCAAGGCGGTCGAGAAGTATGGATTGGATCCGCAGGATAACGAGTGCGTATCGGGTCTCAAGGCCCTCGTCTGTAAGCTCGACAGTGCAAACTGTATGGGAGGTGCGCAGCTAGGGGACGTGGATCTTCCTTGGTATGTCACGCCGGAAACAACGTTTGAATCCGGCGGGTATACCTATGGCTTTGACGAGCGCGGTGCGGATGGGGACCGCTATGTGGTGATTACATCAGCCTCGGGTGATGCCAAGGGCGGCGCGCGTTGGCTTGATAGCGCTCAAATGGTAGAGGCATCGTCTGTCGTGTTGCGGGATGAGCGGGGGCCCTTGACCTCTTCGGCCTCCTTATTGGGCGGCATCGACTACCGACCGTTTTGGGTGTCCATTAAAACGAGTGGCCTTGCCCTGCTGATCTCCTTTGCACTGGGCCTGTTCGCCGCGTGGAAGACTATGGGTACCTCGAGCCGCGTGAAGGGTTTGCTCGATTCGGTCTTTACGATTCCTATGGTGCTGCCGCCCACGGTCTGCGGCTTTCTGCTCCTCATGCTGTTTGGCCGCTCGACCGGGGTTGGTCAGTGGCTCATCGCGCACGGCGTCTCGATCGTCTTTACCTGGTCCGCGGCGGTGATATCTGCCGTGGTGGTGTCGTTTCCCCTGGTCTACCGCACGGCGCTCGGTGCCTTTGAGAGCCTTGACACGCAGATGCTCGATGCGGCGCGAACCCTGGGCTGGTCCGAGCGTCGCATCTTCACCAAGCTTATGATGCCGCTTGGCTGGCCCTCGATTGCCGCCGGCACGGTGCTCGCCTTTGCCCGCGCGATGGGCGAGTTTGGCTGCACCCTGTTCTTTGCGGGCAACTATGCCGGCATTACGCAGACCATTCCCATTGCGATTTACTTTGAATGGATGGGCGGCAATACGTCGGTGGCCCTCTTTTGGGTCGTGGTCGTAATAACGTTTAGTTTCCTAGTCATCCTGTTCATCAACATGTACACCGCTCATTCGCAAAAGTATCGCGAGCGGGGCCTTGCCCGTGCGGAGCGCAAACAGGCCAAAGATCTCACCGGACAGGGCGATTCGCTCGACCCGGCGGGCGGCGATGCGCTGCGTATCGATCGCGAGGCGCTGACCGAGCTCATGCGCGATGATGCCGCTTTGCAGGGAGGTCGATAGGCCATGTCGCTCGTTCTGGATATCAAAAAGCGCTATTCCGGCTTTATCCTCGACATGCAGCTCGAGGCCGGCGAGGAGCGTGTGGCGCTGCTCGGTGCCTCGGGTTGCGGCAAGAGCTGCACCTTGCGCTGCATTGCCGGTGTGGAGACGCCCGACGAGGGCAAGATCGTCGTCAACGGCGTGACCTTTTTTGACTCTGCGGCGGGCATCAACCTGTCGCCCCAGGAGCGAAAATGCGCCCTGCTGTTCCAAAACTATCAGCTGTTTCCCAACATGACGGTGGCCGATAACGTATGCGCCGGCGTAAAGGACGCGGGCGACGCCGCCGCGCGCAAGCAGCTTGCCGAGCGCTACCTGGGCATTTTTGGCCTGGCCGATTTTGCCGACCGCTATCCCGCGCGCCTCTCGGGCGGCCAGCAGCAGCGCGTGGCGCTTGCCCGCATGGTGGCGGCACACCCGGGCATCTTTATGTTCGACGAGCCCATGAGCGCACTCGATGCGTACCTTAAGAGCGCGCTCGAACAAAACATGCTCGACCTCTTTGATGTGTGCAACCGCACCGTGCTCTACGTGAGCCACGACATCGACGAAGCATGCCGCCTGTGCCAGCGTATCTGCGTGATGCACGACGGGCATGTTGAGGAGATCGGCTCCGTCGAGGACGTGGTCCGCCGTCCGCAGACGCTGGCGGCACTGCGCCTGACGGGCTGCAAGAACACAAGCCGGGCGCGCAAGATCGGGTCTCAGGAAGTTGAAGCCCTCGACTGGGGCATGACCTTTAACGTGGGCCATGAGGTTCCCGATAACGTGACGTACCTCGGTATTCGTGCGAGCTACTTCCATGTTGACAATCGCGCGGAGCGCGGTCGCAACAGCTACGATTTGCACGTGGCCCGTGTGAGCGATTCGCGCTTTGAGCGGCTGGTGCTGCTGGACGTGCCGCGTGCTGATGCGCCCACGCGTCTGCAGTGGAAGGTGAATAAGGTGAGTGTACCCGTGGAAGAGCTGCCGCAGGCGGGTGAGACTCTGCGCATGCATTTTGATGCAAGCAGGATTCATCTCGTTTGCCGATAATGCGGGTGCGATGCGGTCGAGGAGGTAGTCCTCGACCGCTTTGTTTTCACTTCGCCGTTCGCCGATTTCTACATGACTAAACCTTATCAGTCTGATAATTAATTATCAGACAGCGAGATGCTCACATCCCAACGTTGTCGTACGCGTGTCGGCGGTGTTCGTCTTGACGACAACCGTTGATATAGTTACCTTCGACGAGAAAAGGAGGGCGCGCCGATGCTGCAGAAGACATATTCGCGTCGCGTTGCCGCGCGCGCCCTGTATATGGCTCGGAGCCGCATATGAGCAGGTATGTTCACGGCTCCGGGAGAGACGACGCACAACTAAATAATCGACCGCAAAGCGGGTTCCCCAAAATTCCGGGTTTGAGCACGGCTGGGTTTTCGCCACCCACCGTGCAGAAATACCGTAGCTATTCATTTTTGGTTCGAGAGGGGAACCGTCATGGCTGAAGAATTCGATTTCCATCCGATGTGGGAGAGCCTCGGCATGAATCTTGCCGACCACGACATGCTGCTGGGCGCCGTGGGCCAGATGTACGGCGATATGTTCCTGACGCAGAACAATCGCCCCAAGTCTACGTCCTACCTGGATTTTGTCGCCACCAACATCCACAGCGGCCGTATTAAGGAGATGCTCGACAAGAAGGAGGCCGGCGAGGCCACCAAGATCGTCGGTTCGTTCTGCGTCTACGTGCCCGAGGAGATCGTGCTTGCCTGCGATGGCATCCCCGTGGGCCTGTGCTCGGGTGCCGACTGGGCAACGGACAAGGTCGAGGAGCACTTGCCGCGCAACACCTGTCCGCTCATCAAGAGCTTTGCCGGCTTTAAGCTGGGCGAGGTCTGCCCCTACATTGAGTCGAGTGATCTGGTGGTGGGCGAGAACACCTGCGATGGCAAGAAGAAGGCCTACGAGTTCTTTGCCACGCAAAAGAACATGTACGTCATGGATATTCCCAACGTGCATGACGAGTCGACGCTCGTGACCTGGAAGGCCGAGGTTAAAAAGCTTGCCGCCAAGATTGAGGAAGAGTGCGGCGTCAAGATTACGCCCGAGCGCCTGAAGGCTGCCATCCACGCTGTCAACGAGAAGCGTCGAGCCCTGCAGCGCCTCGCTGCCACGCGCGCTGCCGACCCGGCGCCCATCAGCGGTCTCGATAGCCTGCTGACCGTGCAGGCCGCCTTTATGGATGACACGCCGCGTCTGACCGGAGCCATCAACGAGATGGCGGCTGAGTGCGAGCAGCGTGTCGAGGCCGTCGAGGGCGTGGCGCCCAAGGGGACCAAGCGCATCCTGTACACCGGCACGCCCATGGCCGTGCCCAACTGGAAGCTGTTCAACCTCATCGAGAAGGCCGGCGGCGTCGTGGTGGGCGAGGAGTCCTGCACGGGCTCGCGCTACTACAAGGACCTGGTCGACGAGTCCGGCGAGACGGTCGACGAGATGCTCGATGCCATCGCCGAGCGCTACTTTAAGATCAACTGCGCTGTCTTTACGCCCAACGACCAGCGTATGAAGGACATTGTCCAGATGGCCAAGGACCTGCATGCCGACGGCATCGTCGACGTGGCCCTGCAGTTCTGCACGCTCTACGAGATGGAGTCGTTTGCCGTGGAGAAGGCCGCCGAGGAGGCGGGCATCCCGTTTATGCACATCACGACCGACTACGCCGGCGAGGATGCCGGTCAGCTCCAGACCCGCATCGAGGCCTTCCTCGAGACGATTTAGCCGCACCTGCGCCAAGCTGCGCCGCCGGGTGTTCCTATCCACGCGATAGGGATTTCTCTGTTGTCATGCCGGTTGGTGTCCGGATGCACCGCAGGGCGCCGATTGGCTTCGCATAGCTGCCGGGGCGGGGATTTCTGCCGTCCCGGCAGATTCTATCAGTTTGTTCAGACACGAAAGGAACTCAATGAACAACGACCTTTTCAAGGCGGGCGTTTCCCGTCGCGGTTTTCTGACCGGCTCCGCTGCCCTGTGCGTCATGGCGGGCCTCGGCCTCACCGGCTGCGGCGGTTCGGGCGCCGAGAGCGGTAGCGCCGCTGCCTCCGGCCAGGATGTGGAGTATCGCGACGAGCTGCAGGTCGCGTTACCGGCGAGCCCGGACGGTCTCGATCCGCACACCACGTCGTCGCTTGTGACCATGGACATCATCTGCAACGTCGTCGAGCCGCTCTTTGGCCTCGATAGCGACTACGAGCCCCAGCCCGTGCTGGCCAAGGGCTATGAGGTCTCCGACGACGGCCTGACCTACACCATCAAGCTGCGCGAGGGCGTCACCTTCCACAACGGCAAGGAGTTTGGCTCCGAGGACGTCGTGGCCTCGATGAACCGCTGGCTCACCGTCAACGACCGCGCCGCGAGCCTGCTGCCCGGCGCCACCTTCGCCGTCTCGGGCGACCACGAGGTCACCTGCACGCTGACCGAGCCCGCCATCGACTTTCTGATCATCCTGGGCAACCACTCCCAGTATCCGGGTATCTTCCCCTCCGAGGTCATCGAGGCCGCGGGCGATACCGGCGTGACCGAGTACGTGGGTACCGGTGCCTACAAGTTGGTGGAGTGGAAGCAGGACCAGTACATCCATCTCACCCGCAACGAGGATTATGTCGCCGCCCACGGCAAGACTTCGGGCTACACCGGCAAGGTCTCCGCGCCCACCAAGGATATCTACTATCAGTTCGTGACCGAGGCCTCCACGCGCGTGAGCGGGTTTGAGACCGGCGAGTACGATATCGCTGGCGAGATCCCCACCGAGAACTACCACGACTTCGACGGCAACGACGACGTCAAGCTCTACACCCATAACGCCGGCGTTCTGACCGCCTTCCTCAACATGAACGAGGGCATCTTCGCCGACGAGGAGATCCGCAAGTGCGCTCTCATGGCTATCGACTGCGAGGCGGCCGCTCTTGCCGCCTATGGCGAGAAGGAGCTCTTCAACATCGATCCCAACCTTGGCAACCCCGAGAACACTCAGTGGGCGACCGACGCGGGCAAGAAGTACTTTAACCAGGCCGACGCCAAGGCCGCCAAGAAGGCCCTGGCCAAGACCTCCTATGCCGGTGAGACGGTCAAGCTGCTGACCACCCCCGACTACAAGGATATGTACAACGCCACCGTCGCGCTGCAGGAGCAGCTCGAGAAGGCCGGCTTCACCGCCGAGGTCGACAGCTACGAGTTCGCGACCTTCATGGACATCCGCTCCGGCAAGCCCGAGCAGTGGGACCTCTTTGTGGCCTCCACCAACTACAAGCCCATCCCGGCCCAGTCCCTCTCGGTCTCCAAGGCCTTCTATGGCCTGTCCGACGAGAAGGCGCTCAAGCTCGTGGCCGAGACCCGTACCGCCAAGGACACCGACGCCGCGGCCAAAAAGTGGGCCGAGGCTCAGGAGCGCCTCTATGAGATCGCCGTCATCGAGCCGCTTTGCCACTATGCTTCCATCACGGGCACCCAGGCAGACGTCGAGGACGTCGAGGTGCTCGACGGCGCCATCGTTTGGAATGCCAAGCGTCCGGAGTAATGCAATAGATGGCGTGGCGGCTGGAGGGGTCTGGTCCCCTGTGGCCGCCACGCCCCGTCCACGTTCAGAGGGGAAATAGACGCCTCGCATGTTGAAGTACACGCTCAAACGTATAGGCGCGATGGTTCCGGTGATGCTCATCATCTCGGTCGTCGTGTTTTTGATTATCTATCTCACGCCGGGCGACCCGGCCTCTTCGATGCTCGGCATGGAGGCTTCGGCCGACCAGATCGAGCGCGTCAACGATAGCCTGGGACTCAACGAGCCGCTGCCGCAGCGCTACGTTGAGTGGATGGGCGGCGTGCTTACCGGCGACCTGGGCGATTCGTATTTTATGCGCCAGCCCGTCACGCAGGCGATCGCCGAGCACTTTGGCCCCACGCTATCGCTCGCGCTTCTGGCGCAGCTCATCGCGCTGTTGATTGCGCTGCCCTGCGGCGTCGTCGCTGCCCTCAAACATGGGTCGCGCACTGACGCGGTCTTGCGAGTCGTTGCTCTTTTGGGCGTGGCGATACCCGGCTTTTTGATGGCGCTCATGCTTATGTGGCTGTTTGCCGTCACGTTGCGTGTGTTCCCGGTGGCCGGCTATGCGCCGCTATCGAAGGGCTGGTTCAACCACTTACGCTATCTTGCGTTGCCGGCCATATCGCTTGGATGCGTGCAGGCGGCCCTGCTCATGCGCATGACCCGTTCGAGCGTTATCGAGGCCATGCAGCTCGACTGCGTCAAGACGGCGCGCGCCAAGGGCGTCTCCGAGGTTCGCGTGGTGCTGGCCCATGCCCTGCGCAACGCAGCGCTGCCGATTCTCACCTCGGTCGGCTATTCTTTTGGCGCCCTGATTACGGGCGCCGTGGTGACTGAGGCCATTTTTAACATCCCCGGTTTGGGCCAGCTGGTCACGAGCTCTATCGAGCGTCGCGACTATCCGGTGATTCAGGGCGTGCTGCTGGTCGTCGCCTTGTTGAATTCGGTGATCAATCTGGCCGTCGACCTTGCCTACGGCGCTTTTGACCCGCGCGCTCGCAAATGGGGCGATGCATGATGGCAAACGTTAAGAAGGCTCTTGCCAACAAGGGGTTTGTGGTCGGTGGCTGCATTTTCCTGGCGATTGCGCTGATCGCGCTCGTCGGTCCGCTGGTGTGGACGGTTAATCCCAATGCGCAGGAGATGACGCTGCGACTTTCGGCACCTTCGCCCGCGCATCCCTTTGGCTGCGATGACTTTGGCCGCGACCTGCTTGCCCGCGTTATCGCGGGCGCGCGCGTGTCGCTTGGCGTCGGCATTGCCGTCACGCTCGCGACGAGTGCGCTCGGTCTGGTGATCGGCGCCTATGCGTGCTACAACGAGAGGCTCGATCATATTCTCATGCGCATCTGCGACGGCCTTATGTCCATTCCGGGCGTGCTGCTGGCCATCGCGCTCATGGCGATGATGGGGGCGAGCGTGTGGAACGTCATCATCGCGCTCTCCATCGTTTATACGCCCAGCATGGCGCGCATCGTGCGCTCGCGTGCGATGGTGGTCAAGGAGGAGCCCTTTGTGGAAGCCCTGCGCGTCCAGGGCGCCTCGACCGCGCGCATCGTGTGGCTGCATATCGTGCCCAACGTTATGGCACCCTTCCTGGTGCAGGCGACCTTCGTCTTTGCCGAGGCCGTGCTCTCGGAGGCCGCGCTTTCCTTTTTGGGACTGGGCATCAAGGCACCCGATGCCAGTTGGGGCAACATCCTGCAGGCGGGCAAGAACGTGATGCGTAAAGCCTGGTGGATGATCTTCTTCCCGGCAGCGGCCATCATCGCGAGCGTGCTTTCGCTGAACCTTGCCGGCGACGGCCTGCGCGACGCCCTCGACCCTAAGACCAAGGAGGACTAGCCCATGAGCGAACATCTTTTGGACGTGCGCGACCTGTGCATCTCGTTTGTGGGCCGCGATGGCAACGCGCTGGAAGCCGTCAACAAACTCAACCTACATATCGATGCCGGCGAGATCGTTGGCGTTGTCGGCGAGTCCGGCTGCGGTAAGTCGGTGTTTGCCCAGAGTGTCATGCGCCTCTTGGAGCATGAACAGAAGATGGCCTATACCGGTCAGATTCTCTTTGACGGGGAGGACCTGCTCGCGCGCCCGCTCAAGCGCATGCGCGAGGTGCGCGGCTGCGATATCGCCATGATCTTCCAGGACCCTTTGAGCTCGCTTAACCCCGTCATGACGGTCGGGGCACAGGTCGTCGAGGCCGTGCGGGCCCACCGTAAGGTGAGCCGACGCGAAGCCCGCAACGAGGCTCTATCGCTGTTGGGGCGTGTGGGAATTCGAGATGCCGCGGCCCGCTTCGACATGTATCCGGGCGATTTTAGCGGCGGTATGCGCCAGCGCGTGATGATTGCCATGGCGCTTGCCGGTCATCCGCGACTGCTGATTGCCGATGAGCCCACCACGGCACTCGACACGACGACTCAAAAACAGATTTTGGATCTTCTGCGCGACCTCAACAGTTCCGAGGGCATGGCGGTGCTTTTTATCAGCCATGATTTGGGTGTCGTCACGAGCATCTGCTCGCGCGTGCACGTCATGTATCTGGGCCAAATCGTAGAAGAGATCGACGCCTGCGGCCTTATGGAGCGTCCGAGCCACCCGTATGCCCAGGGGCTCATCGCGAGCATTCCGCCGCTCGAAGGCGAGCGTGTTGACACGCTGGCGGATATTCCGGGCACAGTGCCGCCGCTTACGGCAATACCCTGTGGATGCCGCTTTGCGCCTCGTTGCGCCCGGGCGGACGAGCGTTGCCGCGCGCAGGAGCCTCCGCTGTTTGCCGTGAATGCGTGCGACCGGTCTAAATGCTGGCTTGTCGAGAAAGGGGAGTGCCATGGCTGTTGATAGCGAAGCCCTGCTTAGGGTCTCACATCTGACTAAAACGTATCCCATGTCGGGCTCAGGTTTTAAGCGTCAGGCCTTTACCGCCGTGGACGATCTGTCGTTTGAGATCGCACCGGGCGAGGTCTATGGCCTGGTTGGCGAATCCGGATCGGGCAAGTCGACGACTGGACGCCTGATCTGTGGTCTCGAGCGTGCGGATTCCGGCTCGATTGTCTATCGCGGGCACGACCTCGCCACGATGTCGGAGCGCGAACGCAAGCCATTTCGCCGCGAAATCCAGCTGGTATTCCAGGATAGCTCTGCGGCTTTTGACCCGCGTAACCGTGTCGGCCGCATTTTGGAGGAGCCGCTGATTATCGCCGGCGTGCGCGATGCGGATGAGCGCCATGGGCGCGCGCTCTCGGCTCTAGCCTCGGTCGGTCTTCTGGCAGAGTATTATGACCGCTATCCGCACGACCTTTCGGGGGGACAGCGTCAGCGACTCAATCTGGCACGGGCGCTTATTTGCGAGCCGCGCCTTGTGGTATGCGACGAGCCGGTCTCGGCGCTTGACGTGTCCGTTCAGGCCCAAGTGCTCAACTTGCTTCGCGACCTGCAACGCACGACGGGCGTGGCGCTGCTGTTTATCACGCATGATATGCGTGTGGTTCGGCATATGTCCGACCGGATTGGCGTGCTCTACCACGGTCGTCTTGTCGAGGAAGGCGCGGCCGAGAACGTGATCGCACACCCGAGCGATCCGTATACGCAGGAGCTTATCGACGCCATTCCCTAGAGGATGCTTCCTTTTGGTTATGGCGTGGGTTTGTTGTTTAATTGTCGGTATATCGGTGCAAGAGAGGGGAACTACTATGGCCGATATCGAGGAACAGCCGTTGCCGTCCACGTATGAGGAGTTCAACGAGCAGCGCAAGGCCGCGTTTATTCGCGTTAAGGATTATAAGCAGGCTGGTAATCGCCTGGTCGGCTTTTTGTGCAGCTACACGCCGCTCGAGATTATCGATGCCGCGGGGGCTGCGAGCGTGGCGCTCTGCGGCACGTCCGACGAGGTGATTCCCGAGGCCGAGAAGGTGCTGCCGGCAAACCTCTGCCCGCTCATCAAGTCGACGTACGGCTTTGCCTACTCGCAAAAGTGCCCGTTTACGTACTTTAGCGACATGATCATCGGCGAGACCACCTGCGACGGCAAGAAGAAGATGTACGAGCTGCTCAACGAACTCAAGCGCACGCACATTCTGCACCTGCCGCAGGGTCGCGATCGCGCTTACGAGCGCAAGGGCTGGTACGAGGAGTGCCGCCTGCTCAAAGAGGAGCTCGAGAACTTCTACGGCATTACGATTACTGATGACGACCTGCGCGCCGCCGTCCGTCGTCGCAACCGCTTGCGTTCGGCCCAGCTCGAGATGTTTGCGCTGCAGGCCAACCAGCCGGCGGCTATGAGCGGCGTCGACCTGATGAGCACCATGTTCGCCGGTACGTTCAGCTTTGATATCGAGGCCTATACGGACCAGCTCGAGCAAAAGGTCGCCAAACTGCGCGAGGCCTACGACGCGGGCGAGCGCCCGGTCGCTGCAGACGCCAAGCGCATCCTAATTACTGGTTGCCCGGTGGGCGGTGTGATTAACAAGATCGGTCGCACCATCGAGTCCAACGGCGGCGTGGTCGTGTGCATGGACGATTGCTCGGGCGAGCGTACGGCCGCCATGATGATCGACCCCGACGCACCCGACATTCTGCGCGCTATCGCCGACCGCTACCTGGACATTAACTGCTCGGTCATGACGCCCAACGATGGTCGTATGGAGAACACGCTGGCCATGTGCGAGAAGTATCACGTTGATGGTGTAGTGGAGAGCGTGCTACAGGCCTGCCACACCTTCAACGTTGAGAGCGCGCGCATGCAGGAGGCCGTCGAGGGTGCGGGTATTCCGTATATGAAGATCGAGACCGACTACAGCAACGGCGACATGGGCCAGATTGAGACTCGCATCGCCGCCTTCATCGAAACCCTCTAGCTTCCTCAGGCACCGGATCTTGCCCCTCAAACCGTCGCTTGCGTACCAAAGTACGCTGCGCTCCTCTTTCGGGGCAACCTCCGGCACCTGAGAAACCTAGAGCTAAGGTGCCTGAACGCGCCGCTACCTTTGATGTTTAGATTGGGAGAGAGCCATGATAGGGATTGGGATCGATATCGGGTCTACGGCGGCTAAGGCTGCTGTGGTCGACGGGGAGGGTTCGGTGGCGTGGACGTGCGTGCAGCCAACCGGGTTCTCCTCGGTCGATGCTTCCGAACGGCTACGCGAGGCGCTGGCAACGGCCGGCTATGACGTGACGGCCGAAGATGCTCGCGTGGTCGCGACCGGCTACGGCCGTGTTGCCGTGCCCTATGCGCACAAGGTCGTGACCGAGATCACCTGCCACGGTACCGGTGCCGTGCGCCTGTTTGGCGATCACGGCACCGTGATTGACGTGGGCGGCCAGGACACCAAGGTCATTCAGCTTAAAAGTGGCCGCGTGGCCAAGTTTGCCATGAACGACAAGTGCGCCGCCGGCACGGGACGCTTTTTGGAGATCATGGCCGACCGCCTAGGCATTTCCCAGCAGCAGATGGCCGACCTGGCGCGTTCCGGCGAGCCCACCAAGATCAGCAGCATGTGCACGGTGTTTGCCGAAAGCGAGGTCATCAGCCTGATCGGTCGCGGTGAGCCGCGCGAGAACATTGCGCGCGGCGTGATCGACAGCGTGGTCTCGCGCGTGGCGACCATGGCCGGGCAGGCGGCGGGCGCTCCGTACTATCTGACCGGCGGTCTGTGCGAGAACGCCTTCGTGGTTGAGCGGTTGGGCGAGCTACTGGGGTCGCCGGTGACCACCTCGCCCCAGGCCCGCTTTGCAGGTGCCATCGGCGCGGCGATTCGCGCCGCCGCCTTGGCCTAGGGGTGTACCGCGACATGCGCATCCTCAATATCTCGGCACAAAAACCAGATAGCACCGGCAGCGGCACCTACCTTGCCGCGCTCGTGCGCGAACAGATCGAGACGGGGCATCGCGCCGCCGTGCTTTGCGGTGCGGCTCCGGGTGATACCCAAGGCGAGCTGGACCGGCGTGCTGCCGTGTTTGCCGTACCGTTTGAGTCGCCCGAGCTGCCGTTTCCCATCTGCGGTATGTCCGATGTCATGCCCTATCCCTCTACACGCTATCGTGACCTGACGCCTTCGATGCTCAAGGCATTTGAGCGGGCATTTGCTGCTGCAATCGATCGGGCGGTGGCTGAGTTTCGGCCCGATCTGGTGCTCTGCCATCACCTATATCTGGTGACCGCATTGGCGCGCGAGTGCGTCCGGGGCGTGCCGGTTGTTGCCGTGTGCCATTCGACCGACCTGCGCCAGCTGCGTTCGCATGCGCTCGAGCGCGATCGCATCGTAAGTGCGGTTCGTCGGCTCGATGCCGTCTTTGCGCTCCATGCTGAGCAGGCTGAGCAGATTGGCCTGGTGTGTGGCGTCGATGCCGATCGCATCCACGTGATTGGGACGGGCTACGACCATCGCGTCTTCTGCCGCGACGCAAGCGTGGCGAGGCAGCCGGGATCGCTTGTGTACGTTGGCAAGATTTGCCTTAAAAAGGGCGTCGAGTCGCTGGTTCGAGCCGTGTCATTGCCGATTGACGATGGCGTCCGCCCATCTGGCTTGGTACTTGTGGGCGGCCGCGGGGAAGATGCCGAGTACGCGCGTATCGAGCGCTTGACCGCGGTCTCGGATGTGCCGGTGACGCTGGCGGGGCGCCTGGATAGCGATGAGCTCGTGCGTGCCTACCGCAGTTCCGACGTTTTCGTGCTGCCTTCGTTTTACGAGGGTCTGCCGCTCGTGACGATCGAGGCCCTCGCGTGCGGCTGCAAAGTTGTGGCGACCGATTTGCCCGGCGTTCGTCCCTGGATGGAGGCGATGCTTCCCAGTGCTCCCGTGACGTGGGTGGCGTCGCCGCGTATGACGGATGTCGACACGCCCGTGGCGGCCGACCTTCCGTTGTTTGAGCACGCACTGGCAGATGCTATCGCGCAGGCGCTTGCCGCGCCGCCTTCGACGTTCGAGCCGTCGGCGGTCTCTTGGGAAGCGTGCCTGGCGCGTATACTTAGAGTCGTTGATTTGTTGGAAGGGGGTTCGTATGGCTAAGGACACCGTGAGGCTCACGTCCATGACGGCCGCGAGCGGTTGAGCCGCTAAGTTGGCTCCCGGAGCCCTCGCCCAGGTCCTGGGCGACTTACCCAATGTGCATAACGACAACCTGCTCGTGGGGTTCGATACTTCCGACGATGCGAGCGTCTTCCGCGTAGGGGAGAACCTGGGACTCGTGCAGTCCATCGACTTCTTCCCACCGATGGTTGACGACCCGTTCCTCTTTGGCCAGATCGCCGCGGCCAACTCGCTGTCGGACATCTACGCCATGGGCGGGCGGCCGAGCCATGCCATGAACCTGCTGTGCATTCCGAGCTGCCTGGGCGTTGAGGTTGCCGGCCAGATTCTGGCGGGCGGTGCCGACAAGTGCGTCGAGGCGGGCTGCTCCATCGCGGGCGGTCACACCATCAACGACGACGAGCCCAAGTACGGCCTGTCCGTGAGCGGTTTTGTCGCGCTCGACCGCATGCTCGCCAACAGCGGCGCACGCGTGGGCGATGTTCTGCTGCTGACTAAGGCGATCGGCTCGGGCATCATCACCACGGCTATTAAGGGCGAGCTCATCGAGCAGGACGAGGCCAGCTGGATGTTTGATTCTATGCGCACCCTCAACGAGGCGCCGATCCGTTTGGCCGAGGGGCTCGAACTTCACGGCTGCACCGACATTACGGGCTTTGGCCTGATCGGGCACGCGTGCGAGATGGCCGAGGGCTCGGGCGTGCAGATTGAGCTTGCGTCGGGGGCGGTGCCGCTCTTTGACCAGGTGCTCGACATGGCGCGTCTGGGCATTATCCCCGCTGGCTCCTACCGCAACCAGGACTTCTTTGGCCCGCGTGTGGCTGCCGACGAGGACCTGGAGCCGGGCATGCTGGATGCGCTGTACGATCCACAGACCTCGGGCGGCTTGCTCATCGCGGCACCTGCTGCCGATGTGGATGAGCTTGCGCGCCGTCTGCATGCCGAGGGGCACGTTGCCGCCACAATCGGCCGCGTGTGCGAGCCGGTGCCAGGCGGTCCTGCCGTCCACATTGTCCGTTAACGACACGTTTATTGAACTATGCACCGTTCTAAAACGATTTATTCGAAAGGAATTTACTATGTCTACCAAGATTGACGTCAATGCCATGGGCGATGCCTGCCCGCTGCCCGTCGTCAAGACGCTCAAGGCCCTCAAGCAGCTCGATGGCGAGGGCGTTGTCGTGACCTCGGTCGACAACGAGACCGCCGTCAAGAACATCTCCAAGATGGCACAGGAAAAGGGCTGCACGGCCTCGGTCGAGAAGGTTTCTGACGCCGAGTGGCACGTGACCTTGGCGACCTCTGGCGCCGTTGCCGTTGCGGACCCCGAGCAGGATGGCGCTGCCTTCTGTGATGCCAGCGCCGGCAAGGGCAAGCTCGTCATTTCCGTCTACACCGATTGCATGGGCCGTGGCGACGACGAGCTGGGCCACAAGCTCATGAAGGCCTTTATCTTTGCCGTGACGCAGCAGGAGGAGCTGCCCGCGACCATGCTGTTCTACAACGGCGGCGCCAAGCTCACCGTCGAGGGCTCTCCGGTGCTCGACGACCTGAAGGGCCTGGCCGAGCAGGGCGTCGAGATCCTTACCTGTGGCACCTGCCTGGACCACTATGGCATTAAAGACCAGCTCGCGGTGGGCGAGGTCACCAACATGTACGTGATCGTGGAGAAGATGGAACAGGCCGTGCGCGTCGTGCGCCCGTAGCGTATTGGTTGGAGTTGCCATGAGGGAGAAGCGCCCGGCGCTTGTCATCACGTTTCCCACCACGGCGGCTGCCATGGGCTGCGAGTCCCTCTGCATCGAGCGCGGCCTTCCTGGGCGAACGATTCCCGTGCCCGGGGAGGTCGCTGCCGGCTGCGGTCTGGCGTGGAAGGCGTTGCCTGCCGATGAGGAACTGCTGCGCGGCGAACTCGCCGCGGCGGGCGTTCCCACCGAGGGCTATACCGTGATCGATATGTGGGAGGTCGTGCGATGATCTATCTGGATAACGCGGCGACGACCATGCATAAGCCGCAAACGGTCATCGATGCCGTGACGCAGGCGATGTGCTCGCTCGGCAATGCTGGGCGCGGCGCCACGTCGGGTGCCCTCGATGCCGCCCGTACGATTCATGCTTGCCGTGCCAAGCTCGCGCGCCTTTTGGGTTGCCCGAGGGCGGACCACGTGTGCTTTACGCCCAACTCCACCGCGGCGCTCAACACCGTCATCAATGGCGTGGTGCGCCCCGGCGACCGTGTGGTCACGACGGTGCTCGAGCATAACTCCGTCCTACGTCCGCTCAACCGCCTGGCGACAGAGCAGGACGTGACCGTTGAGCATGCGGGCTGTGACGCGAACGGCGTGCTCGACTACGACGAGCTCGAGCGCTTGGTCGCGCCGGGCACGCGTGCCGTGGTGGTGACGCACGCCTCCAATGTGACCGGCAACGCGGTCGACGTTGCACGTGTGGCCGCCATGGCTCATGCGGCCGGCGCGCTTGTGATCGTCGATGCTTCGCAGTCTGCCGGCACGGCGCATATCGATATGCAGGCCATGGGGCTCGATGTTGTGTGCTTTACCGGCCACAAGGGGCTCATGGGTCCGCAGGGGACCGGCGGCCTGGCCGTGGCAGAGGGCATTGACGTGGCGCCGTGGGCCATGGGCGGTACGGGCGTGCACAGTTTCGATGCGCTGCAGCCGCTTGAGTGGCCCACGCGCCTTGAGGCGGGCACGCTCAACGGTCACGGCATCGCGGGCCTTTCTGCCGGCCTTGACTATATCGAGGCCCAGGGTGGGGCCGAGGCGATTGCTGCCCACGAGCGTGCGCTCGCTGATCGCTTCCTTGCCGGTGTGCGCAAGATTCCGGGTATTAAGCTCTACGGTGCGTTTGACCAGCCGATGCGCTCGGCAATCGTCTCACTCAACGTGGGCGATATCGACTCTGCCGAGATCTCGGATGCGCTCATGCAAGGGTGGGGGATTGCGACGCGCCCCGGCGCCCATTGCGCTCCGCTCATGCACCGCGCGCTCGGGACCGAGCGCCAGGGTATCGTTCGCTTCTCGTTTGGGTATTTCAACACGGACGAGGAAGTCGACACCGCGATTGACGCTTTGCGCGATTTAGCCTGCTAGAGCGTATATACTTGCGGGACGGGCCTTTTGCCCGTCCCGTTTTTGTTTCGACCCGAAAGGTGTGCCTATGGCCTCATCCGCTCCGCGCGGCCTGCGCTCCGACCATGTCGTTACCGTCGGCATTGCGCTGTTCTCGATGCTCTTTGGCGCCGGTAACCTCATCATTCCGCCGTTGCTGGCACTTCAGGCCGGTACCGCCACGCCGCTTGCCATGATCGGCTTTTTGATTGCCGCTATCGGTCTGCCTGTTATGGGATTTATCGCCGTTGCGCTCGCCGGCACGGCCCGCGAGCTGGCTGGGCGCGTGCATCCTAAGTTTGGCGAGTTCTTTGTTGCGGCGGTGTATCTGGCCATCGGCCCGTGCCTGGCTATTCCGCGCACGAGCTCCACGGCCTTCGAGATGCTAGTGCCGCTGCTACCCGAGGGCGTTTCGCTCGGCACGGCACGTCTGGTGTTTGCCATCGGGTTCTTCGTCGTCGCGTTTGTGCTCACGCTGCGCCCGGGTGTCATCACACGCGTGCTCGGCCGCATTACGGGCCCCGCGCTCATTGCGCTAATCGTGCTGGTCGTGGGTGCTGCCGTGATCTCGCCGCTGGGACCGGCTGCCGCGCCTCAGGCTCCCTACGATGCAGGTGCCGCCGTGCAGGGCTTTCTGACTGGCTATCAGACCATGGACCTGCTCGCGTCGCTCGCCTTTGGCATCATCATCGCCGAGACTATCCACGAGTTGGGTGTTACCGATGACAAGCGCGTGGCCTTCGAGATTTCGCGTTCCGGTGTGATCGCCGGCGTGCTCATGGCCATCATCTACTGCGGCTTGGGCCTTGCCGGTATGCAGCTCGGCACCGTGATGCCCGACGCTACCAACGGCGCCGCCATCCTCGCCCGTTCGGCCTCCATGCATTTTGGGCTTGCCGGCACGGTCGTGGTCTTTGCGATCTTCTTCCTTGCCTGCATGAACGTGTGCATTGGTCTCATCAGCTGCTGCTCGCGTTACTTCTGCGAGACGTATGTGGTCGAAGGGGGAGCGGAGGCCTCCGAGGAGGCCATGCGCCGCCCCTTCGCTGTTCTCGCCTTTGTGTTCGCAGCGTTTTCGTGCGTGCTTTCCAACGTGGGCCTCGACGTGATCCTTATGTTCTCGGTACCTATGCTCAACGCCTTGTATCCCGTTGCCATCGTGCTGGTACTGATGGGCCTGGTGCATGGCTTTTGTGATGCTCATCCGCAGGTGTGGGTCTGGGTCGGCGGTATGGTCGCGGTGCAGAGCGTGATCACCTCGGTTCGCGACGCGTTTTTTGCGGGCGCGTGGCTGCCGTTCGATTCGCTACCGTTGGCGGATATCGGTGCTGCGTGGGCGCCGGTCGCCGTGGTCGCCTTTGTGATCGGCCTGCTCCACAGTCGTTTTGTTGCACATTCGAGGAGCTAAGGCATCAATGCTTGCACAGGCGGGGAGTCTCCCCTATAATTTCCTTCGCTTTGGGACACGCAAGGTTTAGACCTTAGCTGCTCAACACCTTCGGGACGTGGCGCAGTTTGGTAGCGCGCCTGCTTTGGGAGCAGGATGTCGCAGGTTCAAATCCTGTCGTCCCGACCATATCTTGCGGGCGTAGTTCAATGGTAGAACCCCAGCCTTCCAAGCTGATGACGCGGGTTCGATTCCCGTCGCCCGCTCCATAAGATAGATGAATGGCTCTGATTCCTTTTGGGACCAGAGCCATTTTCATATACATGCCGGGACCCCACATCCC
The DNA here is from genome assembly GCA_025992755.1 of Coriobacteriaceae bacterium. GTDB lineage: Bacteria > Actinomycetota > Coriobacteriia > Coriobacteriales > Coriobacteriaceae > Collinsella. The sequence goes on along the minus strand of DAJPGF010000001.1, from coordinate 1,246,548 downwards.
CTCCTAAGTTGCGGTGAAATACGGACTGTTTTTCGGCTTTTATGGCCCATGTAGTCCGTATTTCACCGCAACTATTTGTAAGGTTGGATTTTGATGCCGTTGGGAGGATCGTAGCGACCGTCTACCGAGAGTGGAAATATTTTTTGAAGCTCTGACCTGCGACGTCAAGCTTTTGGTCAGCTTTTGGCAAGGCCTGCGGACGGAAGCATGCGATAGCGTAATGGTATTCTCTCCGCCGTGATGGTTATGGGGTTGGCCATGCTCGATAAAGGCAAACATTTTCCGCAGTCCTATGCAAGGATGCTATTCTCGGCCGTTGGAATTCATCAAGATGGACAGCTGCTTATAACAATTGATCCTTGGGATGAACGCCGTGCGCGCGAGCTTATGCAGGAAGAGCTCATGCTTCGTCTTTACAACCATGTATATGCGGATCCGGTCTATTGGAATAATCTTGGGGTTGAAGATCGTATCTTTCAGCTGGCATCCGCTATTGCGGTCGTTGAACCGGATGCTGTGTTTTGCGGAGCGACAGCAGCGCTGCTCTACGGCATCGGCTCGGCGTATACGCTTCTGGATAAAGTGCAAGTACTGCTGCCACGGTCTACAAGGCGTGATAAGTATGAGTTCGTTGAATACAAGCGCTGGCGGGCGGGCGAAGTGTGGCGGCTAGGTCTGTTTACACTGACGGATCCGTGTCGAACGGTTGTTGATATCGCTCGAACGAGCGCCTTTCGCTATGCGCTGGGCTATGTCGATGGCTTGGCCCGTGAGTACGATGTCGAACGCGAAGAGCTGCGAGCATATGCCCAGGCAAATTGCCGAGGGTTGCATGGCATCGCGCGTGCTTTTGACGTTTTTGAGTATATGGACGGCAGGTCAGACAATGGCGGCGAGTCTGAGGCGAGAGCAGCGATGATTCTCGCTGGGGTTGCCGCGCCCGAGCTTCAAGTTGAGATAACGCGACCGGGAAACGCTGGCTATTATCTAGCAGATTATGGCTGGCAGATGCCAGACGGCTCATGGACGCTGGCAGAGCTGCATGGGCTAGGCAAGTTTGAAGACGAGGCTCAAAATGATCCAGAGCGGGCGGCGGCAAAAACGTATCGAGCGGCCCTCATGCGCGACGCGAACCTTCGCTCCATGGGCCACAACGTCATTCATTTCAAACTCTCGGACACCTACGACGTAGAATCGTTCGGTGCCATGATTCGCGGCTACGGCATTCCGACAACAAAACCCTACGCCGAATCCCGATAGCGAAATCGTTCGCGGTCCACCTTCAATAAGTTGCGGTGAAATGCGGACTGTTGAGGCCTTTAAAGGCATAAAACAGTCCGTATTTCACCGCAACTTAGGTGGGGATGGGGTTAGCTGCGGGGGCGGTGGCGGAGCTTGTCGATGGTGGAGTCGGTGCTTCGGCTGCGGGCTTCGGCGGCGCGGTCGCGGGCGTCGGCGGCGGTTTGGCGCTTGCGGCGGTAATCGATCATGCCTTGGATGATGGGCTTGCCAAAGCTCACGACGTCGTCGTTATAGATGGCGGTTCGGGCTGCGAGGAGGCAGTCGGTAAAGTCCATATGGGTCTTGCCAAAGAGCTTGACGGCAAGGGCGACAACGGTGGGCTCGTCGACCATGACGTCATCGAGCAGCCTTTTCATGGCCGCAGCAATCTCAACGCGGGGAACCTTATAGACGTCGCGCAGCGTGACCACGACGCGCGTGATGATTTCGGGATAGACACGAGCGGTGCGCGTGGCGATGACCTTGGCGGCGCGCGGTGACAGGACTTCGTCGTCGTCAAGCAGGTAGCGTAGGATGACGGTCTCGTCGATGATGGTGCTACTCATGGATATCTACTTCCTCGGGACCCAAAATCGAATCGTCGCTTTCTGTGGCAAGGTATTCAATCCAGGCATTGCGCTCCTCGGAGCGGCGATTGGGGTCACCGTATGCTTTGAGCGATCCATAGGCGGCGGTGCCGTCCTTTGAGCGCACGGCGACCGGCTGAAAGGGGAGCTTGCGCATCAAAATGCTCTGCGCGACAAATAGACGGACGGCCTCGGCGAGCGATGTGCCCATGGCGTCGTGGAGATGTTCGGCATGCTGCTTGTCTTCCTCGCGAATGCGCACCTGCAGGATGGCTCGTTTTTGAGTCGATGACATCACTGGCCCCCTTAATGAGCGTGCAATATAGTCGGTCAAATGCGGCATGTGCCGATACTTGAGCATCTTATAACGATTACTTTATTTCGCTCAAGTAAATAACCATTAACTTGAATACAAGCGTAGTACATCTAAAATGAGAGCGCGTAAAAATCTCTGAGGCGTACGCATGTAATACACTCACCTTTATAGCTTCTAGAGAATAATTCCAACCTGCCAAAACCCCTGCAATACACCCGTATTGCAGGGCCTATGCTCAAGTTTGCCCCCTGCAACTGCGTATATTTAACCTGTATATCGTTGGAGGAATTCTATCGAAGTGCCTGTTTCGCCGCATGCACTCGATACGCCGATGCCGGACCACGGGCGGTCCGGGGCAACGTCGGCAGGGTCTCTCCGGCATGGGATTCAGGAGGGAGTGAACAACATGGGCAATAAACGAGTCGTGGCTGATTCTTCACGCTGCATTGGGTGCCAAACCTGTATGGCGGCGTGCATCGAGGCACACGATATTCCCGGCAACATCGCCGCACCTCGCTTGCGCGTAACGCGCACCTACGAGATTTCCGCGCCGGTGGCATGTCACCACTGCGAGGACGCTCCGTGCGCCAAGGCCTGCCCCACGGGTGCCTTGTTCTTTGATCCAAAGAACCATCGCATCGGCGTCAACGAGGACAACTGCATCGGCTGCAAGAGCTGCGTCATGGCCTGCCCCTTTGGCGCCGTGAGTGTGGCGACCACGCAGGTCCCCGTCTTGATGGGCGACGTGCGCGTGGGTTCGCAGACCAAGAGCTTCGTGCTCAAGTGCGACCTGTGCGTGGACCGTCCCGGCGGTCCGGCGTGTGCCGAGGCGTGCCCGACCAAGGGCCTCACCTTGGTAGACGAGGAGCGCCTGGCAGAACTGACTGCCGAGCGTGCCCGCGCCACCATCGAAAACGAGGCGTAGCCGGGCGGCCATACAGGCCCAACGATTGTCAAATACGTACCGATTAATCGGTAGCAGAGAAAGGAAGGAGGGTGTCATGGAGAAGCATAAAGTGATTTGCCCGTACTGCGGCGCCGGTTGCCAGTTTAACCTCTTGGTCCAAAACGGCCAGGTCGTGGGTACCGAACCGCTCAACGGCATCACCAACCAGAGCGAGCTGTGCCTTAAGGGCATGAGCGGCTACGACTTCATCAACGACACCAAGATCTTGACTCCTCGCGTACTGCACCCGATGATCCGCCGCACTAAGGGCGCGGATCTTGAGCGCGTAAGCTGGGACGAGGCACTGGATTTCACCGCATCTAAGATGCAGGCCATAATTGACGAATATGGTCCTAACGCTGTCATGACCACCGGCTCTTCGCGAGGCGGCGGCAATGAGGCGAACTACGTCATGCAGAAGTTTACGCGTGCGTGCATCGGCACCCACAGCGTGGACAACTGCGCCCGTACTTGACACGGCCCTACTGTCCTCGGTCTGATGGACACGGTTGGTTCAGGTTGCATGTCATGCTCCATCCCCGGTATGGAGGATGCGGGCTGCATTTTCCTCTTCGGCTATAACCCTGCCGATTCGCACCCCATCGTCGCAAGGCGTATCGTGCGAGCCAAAGAAAAGGGTTGCAAGATCATCGTCGCCGACCCGCGCCATATCGAAACCGCGCGTATCGCCGATCTCTACCTTCCGATCAAGAACGGTTGCAACGTCGCGTTCCTCAACGCCTTTGCCAACTGCTTGGTCAACGATGGCCTCTACGACAAGGAATTCGTCGCCGAGCATACGAACGGCTTTGACGAGTGGTGGGAGACCATCAAGAACTACACTCCCGAATCCGTACAGGACATCACGGGTGTCGAGCCCGCGTTGATCCACCAAGCTGCCGAGATGTACGCCACGGCGAAGCCCTCTGCCATCATTGGCTGGGGTATGGGCGTATGCCAGCAGAAGCAGAACCTGAAGACGGTGCACACCATCGCCTCCATCGCCTGCGTTGCCGGCCAGATCGGCAAACCCAATTCCGGCCTCGCGCCCGTGCGTGGCCAGAACAACGTCCAGGGCTCCTGCGATATGGGCATGCTGCCCAACCTGTACCCTGGCTACCAGAAGGTCACCGACCCGGCAGTGCGTGCCAAGTTTGCCAAGGCTTGGGGCGTGCCCGAGGAAAAGCTCCCGCTCGAGGAGGGCTACAAGCTCACCGACCTGGGCCACCTGGTCGACGAGGGCAAGGTGCACTGCTTCTATAACTACGGCGAGGACCCGGTGCAGACCGAGCCCGATTCGGCCGGTATGCGCAAGACGCTCTCCGAGCTGGATCTGTTCATTTGCCAGGACATCTTTATGACGCAGACGACCATGCTCGCCGACGTCATCCTGCCCGCTACCTCTTGGGGCGAGCACGAGGGTGTCTTTACCGCATCCGACCGTAGCTTCCAGCACTTTGACGCGGCTGTTCCGCCCAAGGGCGAGTGCCGTCACGACTGGGAGATCTTCGCGGACCTGTCTACGCGCATGGGCTATCCCATGCACTACGACAACACCGAGCAGATCTGGAACGAGTGCATTAGCCTGTGCCCCAACTTTGTGGGCGCGACCTACGAGAAGATGGCTCCCGAGGGCGGCTACGCCCAGTGGCCGGTCAAGAGCACCGATGTGAACGACCACGGTACGCCCGACATGTTCGCTGGTGGCAAGTTCACCACCAAGGACGGCCGCGCCAACCTGATGGCGCACGACTGGGAGGCGCCCTCCGAGCTTCCCGACGATGAGTACCCGCTCATCCTGTGCACCGTCCGCGAGGTCGGCCACTACAGCTGCCGCTCGATGACCGGCAACTGCAAGACGCTGGCGCTACTTGCCGACGAGCCCGGCTTTGTCCGCATGAATCCCGCGGACGCCCAGGCACGCGGCATCAAGAATGGCGACATCGTCTCGGTCCACAGCCGCCGTGGCCAGGTATATAGCCGCGCCGACATAAGCGATCGCATCAACAAGGGCACGGTCTACATGACCTACCAGTGGTGGATCGGCAAGTGCAACGAGCTGACCATGCACAAGGTCGACCCGGTCTCGCATACGCCCGAGGACAAGTTCTCCGCCTGCCAGGTCGACGCTATCGCCGACCAGGTCTGGGCCGAGGGCGAGGTCGAGCGTCAGTACACCGAGCTCAAGCAGGCTCTGGTGGACGCCGCCGCTCCCCAGGACGTTGAGCCCGGCGCCGCCAAGTTCGACGACGAGACGCACGTGAACCAAATCGTGTAGTCACGTTCTCGTTGGCTATTTGGGCCGGGCGTCCCGTACGTTCGGGAGCCCGGCCCGTTATTTTGAAAGGAAGTGGGGATGAACCGCTTCATCGACATCAACCCGGAGAGGTGCATCGGCTGCGGAACATGCCAGTCCGCCTGTGCCGACGCCCACCGGATGCAGGGTCTTCAGGATACGCCGCGCCTGGCGCTCGTGAAGACCGGCGGTATTTCGGCCGCCCTTGCCTGCCACCATTGCGAGGGTGCCCCCTGCGCCGAGGTTTGCCCGGTGAATGCCATCGAGCACGATGGCGATCGCATCCACGTCAAGGAGCAGGAGTGCATCGGGTGCAGGCTGTGCGCCATCGCGTGCCCCTTCGGAGCCATCCATCCCGATGGCACGTCTATCGCCGGTGTCGCAGGCATGTGCGACCCGACGCCTTCGTATCCTAAGTCCCTGAGCAGCCTGCTTACGTGGGCTCCCGGCCAGTACACCTGCGCTATCAAGTGCGACCTGTGCGCCTTCGATCCGGACGGCCCGCATTGTGTGGCGGCGTGCCCCACCAAGGCGCTGACCGTCATGGGCGGCGCGGCCGATCGCGAGCTCGACGAGGCCAAGCGCCTGCGCTCGATCGAAAACGGTCCGGTCGTCGACGTTACCGCTGTGGCCCAGGGCCTGTCCGAGAAAGCAGAAGGGAGCGTAAACAATGGATAGCATGACGCTGTTTATCGCATCGCTTGCCGTCTCGTGCATCGGTGCGCTCGCCTCGGTTCTGCTGATCAAGGCCGATAACGCCGCCAAGACCGCCGGCTGCCTTATCGGCGCCGTCGCCGCGGTGCTTTCGTTTGTGGCCGGTATCCAGGCCGTGCTGGGCGATGTCACGTCGGTCGACACCATCGTGTTCTTCCCGTTTGCTCATTTCCAGCTGCTGCTCAATCAGCTGTCCGGCCTGTTCGTGGCGCTCATCTCGGTGCTCGCGTTTGCCGGTTCGATCTATGGTCTCAACTACTTTGATGAGTACCCGGGCAAAAAGGGCCGCGCCGGCTTCTTCTTTAACACCTTCGTGGCGTCCATGATGCTCGTCATCACCGCCGACAACGTGTTTTGGTTCCTGGTCGCCTTTGAGCTCATGTCGCTGACCTCGTACTTCCTGGTCGTGATCGAGGAGAACGAGAACTCCATCCATGGCGGTTGGCTCTACTTTGTGATCGCGCACGTGGGCTTTGTGCTCATCATGGCGAGCTTCCTCACCATGACCAACTTCGCCGGTGGCTCGTTTGCCTTTGCGGATTTCCGCGCTACGCAGTTTAGCCCCGCGGTCGCATCCGTGTGCTTCGTGCTCGCCTTCTTTGGCTTTGGCGCCAAGGCCGGTATCATCCCGCTGCACGGCTGGCTGCCCAAGGCACATCCCGAGGCGCCGTCCAACGTGTCGGCCCTCATGTCCGGCGGCATGATCAAGATCGGTATCTTCGGCATCCTCAAGGTTGGTCTCGACCTGCTCTCCGCCTCGGGCGTTCAGGTCTGGTGGGGCCTTATGGTCATGGTCTTCGGTGCGATCTCGTCGGTCCTCGGCGTGGCCTTCGCCCTGCAGGAGCATGACATCAAGCGCCTGCTGGCCTATCACTCCGTCGAGAACATCGGCATCATTCTGCTCGGCGTCGGCGCCTCCATGGCCGCCATGGCGCTCAACTCGGTCGGCATCGCCGTCCTGGCTCTGATGGCCGCCCTCTACCACACGTTTAACCACGCGATGTTTAAGGGCGAGCTGTTCTTGGGCGCCGGTGCGCTGCTGTACTCCACGGGTACGCGCAATATGGAGAAGATGGGCGGTCTGTTCCGTCGTATGCCGGCAACGGCCATCTGCTTCCTCGTCGGCGCGCTTGCCATCTCGGCCATCCCGCCCTTCAACGGCTTTGTGTCCGAGTGGTTTACCTATCAGTCGCTGTTTAACGCCGCCATGCAGGGCGACAAGGCCGTCATGATCGTGGCCGTGTTCGCTGCCGTCGCGCTTGCCATTACCGGCGCGCTGGCCGTCACGTGCTTCGTCAAGGCCTATGGCGTCTCCTTTGCCTCCGCGCCCCGCTCCGAGGCCGCGGCCAATGCCAAGGAGGTTCCCGCCCCCATGGTGTTTGCGCAGGGCCTGCTCGCGGCCATCTGCGTCGTGCTGGGCATTGGCGCTCCCGTGATCGCGCCCGTGCTGGTCGATGTCGCCGCGTCCGTGCTGCATCCGTACGGTGGCGTGTTTGCTACCGAGGGCATGGAGCTCATGAACCAGTACTCCGGCGCTGCCACCTCCACGCCCGCGATCGCCATTGCGCTCGTGGTGCTTGTCGGCCTTGCCTGCGGCTATCGCAAGCTCAAGACCGTCGGTAAGGTGCAGAAGTCCCAGCCGTGGGCATGCGGCTATGCTCCCAACGAGCATATGCCCGTCGTGGCCACGACCTTTGCCTCCGAGGTGTCCTGGTTTATGCAGCCGCTCTACACGCTGCGTGACCGCTGCACGGCCGTCTGCTGGTCCATCGCGCACTTCTTCCAGAAGCTGACCGGTGTGGCCGAGGCTGTGGAGCCCGTACCCGACAAGGTTCTCGTCGATGCCCCGCATAAGGGTGTCGAGAAGCTCGCCGACCTCGCGACTAAGCTCGAGGGCGGCAACTACAGCATCTATATCTGCTACATCGTCGCGGCACTCGTGGTGTTCCTCGTGCTCGCCGTGCAAATGGGTTAAGGAGGGGAGAGCATGAACAACATCGTACTTGCCGTTCTGCAGGGCGTGGTCGTCATGGCCGTCGCACCGTTCTTCTCCGGTCTCGGCCGCGTGATCCGCGCCAAGATGCACAACCGTCGCGGCCCCAGCATCATGCAGGACTACCGTGACCTGGCCAAGCTCTTTGCGCGCCCCGAGTCCCAGAGCGAGGATGCGAGCTTTGCGCTGCGCATCATGCCGCCGCTGTTCTTCGCCGTCGCCTTTATGCTCGCGATGGGCCTGCCGCTCTTTACGGCACAAAGCCCCATTCCGGTCTTTGGTGACGCCATCACCATCATGTACAGCTTGGCGCTCGCCCGCTTCTTCTTCGCCCTCTGCGGTGTGGATTCGTCCAACGCCTACGCCGGTATCGGTGGCGTCCGCGAGCTGCTCATGAGTGTGCTCATCGAGCCGTCCATGCTGCTGGCGCTGTTTGCCGCCGCCCTGGTGTGCGGTTCCACCGACATCGCCACCATGGGTCAGCACATCATGACGGGCGCCATCGATGCGCCGGTCGCCGTGATCCTCGCCGGTATCGCCTTTGCGATTGCCTGCTACATGGAACTCGGTAAGCTGCCGTTTGATCAGGCCGAGGCCGAGCAGGAGCTTCAGGAAGGTCCGCTCGCCGAGCTTTCCGGCCCGTCGCTCGCCTTGGCCAAGCTCGCCATGTCCATGAAGCAGGTCCTGGTCGTTGCTTGGTTCTGCGCGATCTTTGTCCCCTGGGGTGAGCCCGCGACCGTGGGCGCCGCCGCTGTTCTGGGTGCAGTCATCTTCCTGGTGAAGTGCCTGATCGATTTTGTCGTATGCGGCGTGATCGAGAACTCCTGCTCGCGCTCGCGTTTTAAGGTGCTTGGCAATCAGACCTGGGCCGTCGTGGGCATCGCCGTTCTGGCGTTTGTCTTCGTGGTCGTCGGCGTGTAGGAGAAGGGAGAAACAATGTCATTTGCAGTCAGTCTGTCCCTTCTCGGCTTGGTCGCTATCGCGGCCCCGATGGTGGCCTCGGTGCTCGTCGCCCTGTTCCCCCGTCCGTACGCCAAGTGGTTCAGCGTTTTGGGTGCCGCCGTCTCGACGGTCTGCACCATCGCCCTCGCCGCGAATTTCGCTGGCGCCGGCATGCCCGACACGCAGGTCCCCCTGATCTCGTTTGGGCAGACCCTCGTCATGGGATTCACCTTCGATCGCATGAGCACGCTGCTCGCGCCCGCCTTTGTGGGTATCGGCCTGCTTGTCGTGATCTATTCGATTCCCTATATGAGCGAGAATAACCGTGAGCATCCCGACGCACCGCGTCGTCGCTTCTACGCGTACCTCGCGACCTTCATCGGCGCCATGGCCGGTCTCGTGTACAGCTCGACCCTTTTGGGCCAGCTCGTGTTCTTTGAGATCACGGGTGCGTGCTCTTGGGGCCTCATTAGCTACTACATGACGCCTACGGCCAAGAAGGCCGGCATGAAGGCTCTGATCATTACGCATATCGGTGCGCTCGGCCTGTATCTGGGCGCCGCCATCGTGTTTGCCCATACCGGCACCTTCGCCATTACCGCGATTGCCGGCCTCGACGCCAAGCTCAAGGCTATCGTCCTTTTGCTCGTGCTGTTTGCGGCCTGGGCCAAGTCCGCACAGGTTCCCATGTACATGTGGCTGCCTTCGGCCATGGAGGCGCCGACGCCTGTTTCGGCCTACCTGCATGGCGCCTCGATGGTTAAGGTCGGCGTGTGCGTGTTCGCGCGTGCACTCGTCTCTGCCGGCGAGATCCCCGAGATCGTGGGTTGGGTCGCCATTATCGACGCCATGGTCACCATGCTCTTTGGCTTCCTTATGTACCTGCCGCAAAAGGACATGAAGCGTCTGCTGGCCTTCTCCACGATCGCCCAGCTCTCCTATGTGTTCTTTGGTCTGGGCCTTTCGGTCTTTGGCAGCCAGCTGGCCTTCGATGGCGCCGTCTGCCACATCTTTAACCACGCTTTCGCCAAGACGCTGTTCTTCCTGATCGCCGGTTCGTTCTCCTTTACGCTCGGCACGCGTATGCTGCCCAAGCTTCGCGGCATCGTAAAGAAGTACCCGATCTCGGGCGTGGGCTTCGGTGTCGCGGCACTCGCTATTGCCGGCGTGCCGCCCATGAACACGTTCTTCTCGAAGTTCCAGATCATCGCCGGCGGCTTTTCTGTAGGTGCCGGCAACGTCGCGATCCTGGTGCTCGTGTGCATCATGGTCGCCGAGACCGTCGCCACCTTCGCCTGGTTCCTCAAGTGGATGGGCTATTGCCTGCCCGGCGAGCCGAGCGAAGAGGTCGCTGCGGGAGCCCCGCTTCCCCGTGCGATGGCGTTCGTGTTCATCGTGCTCATCATCATGGTCATCGTCAGCGGCCCGCTTTCGGCCAGCTGGATCGGTTAGGAGGTATAACGACATGGGTTATTCGATCGTCAACATCCTTGGCGGCCTTCTGATCGTCACGTCCACCATGGTGGTCGTCTCCAAGAACATCAAACATGCCATCAACTGGTATGCGGTGCAGTCGCTGGTGCTCGTGGGGCTGCTCGCTACGCTCGGTGCCACCACCGGTGCGCAGGAGCTGCTTATGTGGGCCGGATCTGCCTTTATCACCAAGGTCGTCCTGGTCCCTTATATCCTCAACCGCGCATACAAGAAGATGGGCGAGCCGAGCGACGCATCACTCAAGGCCGGCCTTAAGCCCGCGTGGGCCATCTGCATCATCGCCGTGGAGGTTGCGATTTGCTTTGCCGTCGTGACGCAGATCAGCCTTCCCACGGCCGAGGTCGCAACGCCTGCGCTCGCTATTAGCTTCGCTCACTTCTTTGTGGGCCTCACCTGCATCATCTCGCAGCGCAACATCATGAAGCAGATCTTTGGTTACTGCCTTATGGAAAACGGCAGCCACGTGACGCTCGCGCTTTTGGCCCCCACCGCTCCCGAGATCATCGAGATCGGTATCGCCACCGACGCCATCTTTGCCGTCATCATCATGTCCATCGTCGTGCGTCGCATTTGGGACGACTCCCACTCGCTCGATGCGCGCGACCTGTCCGAGCTGAGGGGGTAGTCCATGGAAACGTTGATTCTCGCCCTGCTCGCGACTCCTTTGGTGTTCTCGCTGGTTATGGCGTTTTTGCCCAAGAACACGTCCTATAACGTGTTTGCCGGTCTCAACCTGGTCTCCGTCGCAGCCGTCCTGGTGCTGTCGATTATGACGGCCGGTGACGTCCTTATGAGCGGCGAAACCGCGAGCGCTCTTGGCCTGTGGTTCCACCTCGATTCGCTGGGCGCCATCTTTGTGCTGCTCATCGGCTTTATCGGTTTTCTTACGGGGCTGTTCTCGCTGCCCTATGTAAAGGCCGATATCGAGGAGGGCTCCATGCCCGCCGAGCGCGCCAAGCAGTATTTTGCACTGTTTAGTCTGTTCGTGTTTACCATGCTGCTCGCGTGCCTGTCCAACAACATGATCCTCACGTGGGCCGCAGTGGAGGCAACCACGCTTTCCACCGTGTTCCTGGTGGGTATCTACAAGAACAAGACGGCACTCGAGGCTTCTTGGAAGTATGCGATGGTCTGCACCGCCGGCGTGGCCTTCGGCCTGTTCGGTACGCTGCTGATCTACGCCAACGCCGCCGACATGATTCCCAACGCCCACGAGGCCGCATTCCTGTCGTGCGTACTGCCGTATGCCGACCAGTTCGATCCGACGCTCATGCGCCTCGCCTTTGCGTTTATCGTGATCGGCTTTGGCACCAAGGCCGGCCTGTTCCCCATGCACACTTGGTTGCCCGATGCCCACTCCCAGGCCCCGAGCCCTGTCTCGGCCCTGCTCTCTGGCGTGCTGCTTAAGTGCGCCATGCTTGTGATCATGCGCTTCTACGGCTTTACCATCCAGGCCGTGGGCGCCGAGTATCCGCAACTTCTGCTGTTGATCGTCGGCACGCTGTCCATTTTGGTGGCGGCACTTTCGATGTTTCGCCAGGACGACCTCAAGCGCCGCTTTGCGTACTCGTCTGTGGAGAACGTGGGCGTTATCGCCCTGTGCCTGGGTATCGGTGGCCCACTGGGTATCGCCGCGGCCCTGCTGCACTGCGTGTTCCACGGTTTTACCAAGACGCTTGCCTTCTGCGTGTCCGGCAACATCCAGCACGCCTTTGGTACGCGTAGCTTGGCTAAGATTCAGGGCGTCGTCGAGGTTGCTCCCGCAACCGCCGCGCTCGCCGTCCTGGCGCTGCTCGGTCTTGGTGCCTTCCCGCCCTTTGGCATGTTTATCTCCGAGTTCCTGACTTTTGTCGCCGGTGTTACCGCCGGTCCTATGTGGCTGGTCGTCGTGGTCGCCCTCGGTCTTACCGTGGCCATCTCCGCGCTCACCCGCATCGCACTCAAGTCGGTATTCGGCCATGCGCCCCAGGGCATGGGCAAGCATGAGGCCCCGGCGCTCATGCTTATCCCCGAAATCATCCTGGCTGTCATGATCTTGTGGTTTGGCATCGCCACCCCGCTGCCCCTCGTGCACGGTGTGGAGACCGCGACCGGCATCGTGCTCGAGCAGAGCACCGAGGAGCTTCACGCGACGCCGATGTACCGCGCTGTGTTCGGTACCGAGACCGCTCAGAGCGAGGTGGAGTAACGAATGATTGAAACTGAGAACAAGGTGTATGCCCGTCGCTGCGAAAGCCACGTCGAGGCCCTGCGTGCTGCAGTGCCGGGCGCTATCGAGAAGGTCGAGTGGCAGTGCGAGGACCAGCTGACGATTACCGTCAAGCAGGACAAGCTGCCCGAGGCCGTCCACTACCTGTACTACGAGCGCTACGGCTGGATTCCCGTGATCATCGGCAACGATGAGCGCAGCCTGTGCGGCCGTTACGCCGTGTACTACGTCATCTCCATGGAGGGGGAGGACCCCGGCTGGGTGACCGTGCGCACCGAGGTCGATCCCGCCAAGATGACGTTCCCGTCCGTGACGCCGTTCGTCCCCGCCTGCGTGTGGGGCGAGCGCGAGCTGCGCGATATGTTTGGCCTGATTCCCGAGGGTCTGCCCGACCGCCGTCGCCTGGTGCTTCCCGACGATTGGCCCAGCGGGCTGTACCCGTTGCGCAAGGATTCGATGGATTACCGTTTCCGCCCCGCCCCCGCGAGCGACATGGAAAACTACGAATTCCTGGCCGACACCAAGGGTAAGGAGACTACGCTCGTCCCCATGGGACCGCTGCACATCACCTCCGACGAGCCTGGCCACTTCCGCCTGTTCGTCGAGGGCGAGACGATCGTCGATGCCGACTACCGTCTGTTCTACGTGCACCGCGGCATGGAGAAGGTCGCCGAGACGCGCCTGAACTATGACGCCGTGACGTTCCTCGCCGACCGTATCTGCGGCATCTGCGGCTGCGCCCACTCGGTGGCCTATGCCGAGGCCGTCGAGCGCGCCCAGGGCATTCATGTCCCGCCGCGCGCCCAGTACATCCGCGCCATCATGCTTGAGGTCGAGCGCCTGCACTCGCACCTGCTCAACATTGGCCTGGCGTCTCACTACACGGGCTTCGACTCCGGCTTCCAGCAGTTCTTCCGCGTCCGCGAGAAGTCTATGGACCTGGCCGAGAAGCTCTCCGGTCACCGCAAGACCTACGGTCTCAACGTGATCGGCGGCGTGCGTCGCGACATTTTGGCCGAGCAGAAGCTTTCCACGCTCACGACCATCCACCAGCTGCGCTCCGAGGTTCAGGAGCTCGTCGACGTCTTGCTCTCCACGCCCAACTTTATTGAGCGTACGAGTGGCATCGGCATCTTGGACCGCAAGATCGCACGCGACTTCTCGCCGGTCGGCCCGCTCATGCGTGGCTCGGGCTATGCCCGCGACGTGCGCTTCGACCATCCCTTCGACGGCTACGCTGATCCGGATGTTCAGAAGATGCATGCTGCTACGGCAGACACCTGCGATGCCTTCGGCCGCACCGCCGTCCGCATCCAGGAGGTCTACGATTCGATCGACATGATCGAGACCATGCTCGAGAACTGCCCGTCGGGCCCCATCCTCACCACGGATTGGGAGTACACCCCGCACAAGTACGCCATCGGCGCCACCGAGGCGCCGCGCGGCGAGGACGTGCACTGGGCCATGCTCGGCAATAACCAGAAGTGCTACCGCTGGCGCGCCAAGGCCGCCACGTACAGCAACTGGCCGGTCCTGCGCTACATGTTCCGCGGCAACACCGTGGGCGACGCGGCGCTGATCGTCGGCTCGCTCGACCCGTGCTACTCCTGCACCGACCGCGTGACGGTGACCGATGTCGCCGCCAAGCGCGACCACGTGCTCGACAAGGAGCAGTTCGAGAACGTCTGGCGCGACAAGTCGCCGCTTGCGGGCGAGGGCACCATGGCCGCTCCGCTCGATGAGGAGGCGCTCTAATATGCTGAAGCTTTGGAAGGTCAACGCCAAGGCCGGCGACGCGACGGTCAAGTACCCGTTTGCGCCGTTCCCCACCAACAAGGACATGCGCGGCAAGCCCGAGCACAACGCCGAGCTCTGCATCGCCTGCGGTGCCTGCGGCGTGGCGTGCCCGGCCGATGCCATTCGCATGGACACCGACCTTGCGGCCGATACCATCACATGGTCGATCGACTACGGTCGCTGCATCTTTTGCGGCCGCTGCGAGGAAGCCTGCCCCATGGAGGCCATCAAGCTCACCGAGGAGTTTGAGCTGGCCGTCATGAGCAAGGACGACCTCACCAGCAAGAGCGTCTATACGCTCGAGCACTGCTCGCGTTGCGGCAAACCGTTTGCCCCGCACAAGGAGATCGACTACGCCAAGCGCCTGCTGCAAAAGGCCGGCGGCATGGAGGCCGAGCAGGCCGCCCGTACCGTCGGTATGTGCCAGGAGTGCAAGCGCGAGCTCGACGCCCTACGCGCCGCTTCGGCCGTAAAGACCGGCAACGCGCGCGGTATGGCTGCCAACGAGACGCTTGCGTCCGGTGAGCCCCAGGGCCCCGGCATGGAGTATCTGGGCGGCCACGGCGTGAACCCGGAGTATATCGACCGCGAGCTCAACCCCGATGCGCCCGAGATTCCCGCCGGTCCGGCGCCGGTCGAGGGCATCATCATGGATTTTGAAACGAAGGAGGAGTAACCATGGCCGAACCCACGCTTTTGCCCGAGCGGCTCCAGTACCGCCCGACCAAGATCGAGCTCGACGAGAGCATCGAGAAGGCCAAGGCGACCCTTCTTAAGAAGATCAAGCGCTCGGTGTACGTCTACCGTGTTGACTGCGGCGGCTGCAACGGCTGCGAGATCGAGATCTTCGGTTCCATCACGCCCGTCTTCGACGTCGAGCGCTTTGGCATCAAGGTCGTGCCTTCGCCCCGTCACGCCGATGTGCTGCTGTACACCGGCGCCGTGACGCGTGCCATGCGCATGCCGGCCCTGCGCGCCTTTGAGGCCGCACCCGATCCCAAGATCGTGGTGTCCTATGGCGCGTGCGGTTGCACCGGTGGTATCTTCTACGACAACTACTGCGTCTGGGGCGGCACGGACAAGATTCTGCCGGTCGATGTCTACATCCCCGGCTGCCCGCCCAGCCCCGCGCAGACCATCTACGGCTTTGCCATGGCGCTCGGTCTGCTGGACCAAAAGCTCCATGCCGAGACCACGGTGGAGGCCGCCGGCGAGCAGGCCGATATCCTGCACCCCGGCGTGCCGTACAAGCTGCGCGTTGCCATCGAGCGCGAGGCTCGCGCCATGAGCGGCTACCGTTACGGCCGCGACTTGGCCAACGAGTTTATGGATACGCTTGAGAGCGCGCCCAAGGGCGATATCCGCGGTGCCATGGCGCTGCTCATCGATAAGCAGGACGATCCGCGCCGCGTCGAGGTGTACTCGGCGCTGCAGGATCTGGTGCTGGCCGGAGGTCGCTAGATGGAGCTCACGGACCGCTCTGATTACTTCGCGGGCCCCGGTATGCTCGGCGGCTCCTTTGGCGATGCCTCGCGCGCAAGCGACGAGGCTGCCGAGGGCGTCGCCGACCCCTGCCTGGGCCATGCGCCCGACCAGGTGGTCTTTTACGAGCTCACGCGTAAGTTTGTGGAGACCGAGGAAGACGTTCCCCAGGAGGCCTGCGACGTGCTGTACTACACACTCGCCGTGGGCCACCACACCGGCGTGCTCGACTGCTTTGAGCCGCGCTTGTCGGTGCCGGTGGATGTGTTCTATTCGCTCGTCGATGCGCTGCCGGAGGGGGAGGCCAAAACCAAGTTTGAGGCCATCCGCTCCTTTGGCGAGTGTCAGCTCGACAAGGCGGCGGTGCCGTCGCTGCTCGAGGCCTGCGATGCGCTGCTCGGCGAGCGCGGTTTTCGCGGGTCGGCCAAGGCCGGCATCTCGGTGTTCGACGACGACTTTGGCCTGCATGCCCAGCAGGTCGCGTTCTTAATGAAGTTTCGCGATCTGGTTGAGCGCGTGCGCGATGTATCGGGCGTGTATCTGACGGGAAGGTTGCAGTAATGGGTCGCGTTGTGAATGGACGTGTGAACGGCGCCCCGTTTGCGGGTATCGTGCTCACGGCGGGAAGCGTACTGCGTGCCGACGATGCCGCCGGCCCCGTGCTCTCCAAAAAGATGGAGGACGCACCCATCGCCGGTTGGTACACCATCGACGGCGGCCAAACGCCCGAGGACGACATCATCGAAGTCAAACGCGAGCGTCCGCCGCGTCTGGTCTTGGTCGATGCCGCCGACATGGCGCTGCCCGTCGGGTCCATCCGTTTGCTCGACAAGCGCGATGTGGCCCGCAAGTCGATGTTCACCACGCATTCGCTTCCTTTGTCGATTCTGATCGAAGAGATTGAGCAATCGTGCGAAGATATCGTCTTCATAGGGATTCAGCCGGGCGACACGGAGTTCTACAACCCCATGTCCCCGGAAGTCTTTGACGCCGTCGACGCCGTGTACGACGCCGTGGCCGCCAACGACTTTTCCCACTTTGTCCGCTTGGGGCAAGAGCAATAGGAGCGCTTGTCCCTGCTGATTAGGAAAGAAGTGATTGACATGGCAGATTCCAAGGTGGAGTACCCCGCTCCCGATTGCCTGGCGCCCGCCGCGATCGAGGCCAAGACCGAGGCCGCTGGCGTGACCAAGGCCAACCTGCCGGTCGCAAAGGCCTTTCTGTTGGCAATGTTCGCCGGTGCATTCATTGCCTTCGGCGGCCTGTTCTTTACCGTGTTCTTGAGCGATAGCACACTGGGCTGGGGCGCCCAGCGCGTCGTGGGCGGCCTGTGCTTTTGCCTGGGCCTGGTGCTCGTGCTGGTGTGCGGTGCTGAGCTGTTCACCGGCAACTCGCTTATGGTCTGCGCGCTCAAGAGCAAAAAGATTACCCTGGTCCAGATGCTCAAGGCTTGGATCGTCGTATGGCTTGGTAACTTTGCCGGTGCCCTGTTCATCGTCTTTTTGGTGTACATGGCCGGTATTTACAAGCTCAACGGCGAGGCGGTCGCCAATTCCATGGTGAGCGTCGCCGCCGGCAAGGTGACGGTCGACTGGGTGACGATCTTCTTCCGCGGCATCCTGTGCAACATCTTTGTGTGCCTGGCCGTGTGGATCGGCACCGCTGGCAAGACCGTCGTCGATAAGGTTGTGGGCATTCTGCTGCCCATCGCCGCCTTTGTGGCCTGCGGTTTTGAGCACTGCGTCGCCAACATGTACTTTTTGCCCATGGGCGCCGTGATGCACGCGTGCGGCTATGGTGCCGACGTCGCCGGCGCCGATGCGCTCAACGCCGCGGGCATTGCGTTTAACCTGTCCGCTGCCACGCTGGGCAACATCGTGGGCGGCGCGGTTCTGGTCGCGCTCGGCTACTGGTTTATCTACGCTAAGAAGTCCGAGGCGTAAGGTACCGTCTGTTTGACGTTGGGCCTCCCGCGGGGCGTTGCCGTGCGGGAGGCTTTTTGGGTCTGGGGCTCGTTGCCGGGCTTTTGGCCTGTTGTGTTTGGCTGATGAAAGGGGTAATCGAGATGGCATCTGCTGTGAAGCGTGACGGTCGCGCCGTGGTGACCACATGCGGGGGATGCTATGCCGATTGCGCCTTTGCGGCCCATGTTGAGGATGGGCGTGTGGTGGCCGAGTTGCCGGTGCCGGGACATCCGTGCGCGGCGCGTGCCCTGTGCGCCCGCGGACGGCATCGCCTGGCAATGCCGTTTGACGAGCGCGATCGCATTGTGCATCCCATGCGCCGACGAACTGATGGCTCGGGGTTCGATGTGATTTCGTGGGACGAGGCGTTCGCGCAGATTGCAGCGCGCCTTGGGGGGATTGTCGACGGGCATGGTCCGCGTGCGCTGGGCATGACGCTCGGCGTTCCCTCGTTCGACCGCTACTGGGCGTATCGCTTTATGCATGCGCTGGGCTCGCCCAACGTGTACGGTGCCGACGGTGCCTGCGAGGTAAGCCGACTTACTGGTTGGGAGCACAGTCTGGGCTACAGCCCCGCCTCTGACCTGGCGCATACCGATTGCATCATGTATTTGGGGCGTTCCATTGTCGATTCGTCGACGATGGGAGCCGTTGACGCGCTCAACGATGCACGCCGGCGCGGGGCGAAGATTATCGTGGTTGACCCCCGGCGCAGTGGCTCGGCCGCGCTTGCCGACCGCTGGCTGCGCGTGCGCCCGGGCTGCGACCTGGCCTTGCTGCTGGGCATTGCGCATGTGCTCATTGCCGAGGACTTGTATGACCACCAGTTCGTGACCCGCTACACCACGGGTTTTGACGAGCTGGCGCAGGCGGCCCGTGCTTGGACGCCCGAGTGGGCCGAGTCGATGTGCGACGTGCCGGCCGCAGAGATCGCCGCCACGGCGCGCGATTTAGCTGCCGCCGCGCCTGCTGCCGTGGTGGACGCCGGCTTTCATGGTGGCATTGGTATCGCGTATGCCAATAGCACCCAGACCGCGCGCGCGATTTGTCTGGTCGATGTGCTGCTGGGCTGCATCGGACACGCGGGCGGTGCCCTCAACCCGCCCACGCCGCTTGTCTTGGGCGACCTTGATCCCGTGCACTTTGCGACGCCGCCGGTGCCGCGCGAGCCCAAGCTGGGGTCCGAGCGCTATCCACTGGTCGATCCGGTGCGCGGCCTGTGCACGACCATCGGCCAGTCGATTCTGGCCGGCGATTTGCGTGGGCTCATCGTCTATGCCAGTAACCCCGGCGCGGGCTATGGCAATGCTGGTGCGTGGCTATCGATTCTGGAACAGCTCGATTTGCTCGTGACGATTGATATTCGCTGGTCCGAGACGGCGCGTGCTTCTGACTTCGTGCTGCCCGACGTGACGTATCTGGAGGCCGACCGCGGTGTGGGAACAGTCGTGGGCGCCAACGATGCGCGCGTGTTCTACCGCAACGCCGTGCTGCCTGTGCAGCATGACGACACACGTCCCGGTCGGGAGATCTTTGCCGGTCTGGCGCAGGCGTGTGGCGTGGGCGAGTACTTCCAGTTTACGCCTGACGATCTGGCGGCTGCCCAGGTGGCACCGTTTGGGATTGATCTGGACGAGCTCAAGGAGCGCGGCTGGGCCGACACGGGCGTTGCGCTGCCGTCGCGTACGGGCGAGCCGGTGATTCCCCTGGATGGCGGCAAGATTGCGCTGGCAAGCGACGTCTGGGAGCGAGCCGGCCTGGGTCGTGTACCCAACTGGATCGCTCCCATGGTGGAGCCGGGCCCGGGGATGTTTCGCCTCATTAGCGGCAACCGTCCCTTTGAGTCGCATACCTCGCGAAGGCTTGCGGCCCAAGGTGCCGCCGAGGCGGGTTCCGACTTGGACGCCGTGCAGATGAATGCCGATGCTGCTGCGCACATGGGCATCGCCGACGGCGAGATCGTCGAGCTCGTGAGCGATATGGGCCGCGACCGCGTGCGCGTGGAGACGACGCCGTATCTGCATCCGGCGTGCATCTTTACATCGGCCGCCCCCGGCGGACGTTCGTTTGGCGCCGATGCCGGTGGCGCTCAAGCTTTGGGCGTGGGCCCGCTCGACCATACGCCATTGCGTTGGGACCCGTTGACGGGCGCCGCGCTCACCCAGGAAAACGCCGTTCGCGTGGAAAAGATCGCGGCGCGCGAGGATAATAGCGATTGATTGACCCAGCCGATCGAATTGGCTGATAGTTTGATGTTCGAACGATTGATTCATCTTTGGTTTTGAAAGGCCGCACATGAGCGATAGCCAGAACATGTCCGATGAGGTGCGCGCCCGCCTGCGCGCCATTCCTTCCGTCAATGAGCTGCTCGCCGAGTGGCCGGTGGTGAAGGCGGCGGGGGAGACCTGCGACGCGGTGGTCCATACTGCCGTCACGACCGTGCTCGACGAGGAGCGCGCCGCGATTCGCGCCGGTGCCGCCCCGCGCTCCAAGCGCGAGCTGGCATCGGCCATCGAGTGGCGTGCGCATCGCTCCGCACTGTCGAGCCTGCGTCCCGCCGTCAACGCCACGGGTGTGGTTATCCATACCAACCTGGGTCGCGCCCCGCTCGCGGAGTCGGCGGCAAAGGCCGTGGCCGAGGTCGCACGTGGGTACAGCACGCTCGAATACAGTGTGGACACCTGCTCGCGTGGGTCGCGCAAGGAGCATGCCGCGCAGCTCATCCGCTCGCTCACCGGTGCCGAGGACGCGCTGGTCGTCAACAACAATGCCGCCGCGGTGCTGCTGGTGCTGGCGACCCATGCCGCAGGCAAAGAGGTTATCGTCAGCCGCGGGGAGCTTGTCGAGATTGGCGGCAGCTTCCGCATCCCCGATGTCATGGCGGCTTCGGGTGCCAAACTCGTCGAGGTCGGCGCCACCAACCGCACGCACTTGGGCGACTACGAGCGCGCCATCACGCCCGATACGGCGATGATCCTTAAGGTCCATCCTTCTAACTATCGCATCGAGGGTTTTCACGAGGAGGTGGGCTCTCGGGAGCTTGCCGCTCTGGCCCACAAGCATGGCCTGCTGTTCTACGAGGACCAGGGGTCGGGCGCGCTGTTGCCCGATGACATCCTGGTGCGCGGCGGCGAAGAAACCACGCCGGCTTCGGTAGCGGCGGGGCTCGATCTGGTGTCGTGCTCGGGCGATAAACTGCTCGGTGCCGCACAGGCGGGCATTATCATGGGCCGTCGCGATCTGGTCCAGGCTTGTGGGTCGCATCCGCTTATGCGCGCCCTGCGCCCGGGCAAGTTGGCGCTCACGGCGCTCGAGGCCACGCTGCGTATCTACATGGACGGGGCGGATGTGGCCCATCGCGAAGTGCCGGTGCTCAACATGCTCACGCTGCCGCAGGCCCATTTGAAGCGACGCGCGCGTAAGCTGCGCGATCGTATGGCCGCCGGGCTCGATAAGGCCGGTTGCCCGTGCGCCGTTGAGTTGGGGATTGTCGAGGACTCGTCGACCCCCGGTGGTGGCTCGCTGCCTACCGTGGAGCTGCCCACGATGTGCGTTGCCGTGCGTCTTGTTGACGCGCGCCTGACGGTCGATGCGCTTAAGCGCTCGCTTGTCCAGGACTTCGACACGCCGGTCGTCACGCGAACCTCGCACGATCGCATTTTGTTTGACGTCCGTACGCTTGTGGGCGACCGCGATATCGAGACGGCGGCGTCGACGCTCGTCGCGTGCGTTGAGAAGGCGATTGCTCGATGAGTGAGGTTCAAGCGCTGGTGGAGTGTCCCGTTATCGTTGGCACGGCGGGTCACGTCGACCACGGTAAGTCGGCACTGATCGAGGCGCTGACCGGCAAGAATCCCGATCGCCTGGAGGTCGAGCGTCGCCGGGGCATGACGGTGGAGCTGGGTTTTGGCGAACTGGCACTGCCGAGCGGCAAGATCGTTGGCCTTGTCGACGTGCCGGGCCACGCGCATTACCTGCGCGCTATGGTGCAGGGTGCGACAGGCATCGACGTTGCCGTGCTGGTGGTCTCTGCCGTTGAGGGCGTAATGCCGCAGACCCGCGAGCACGTGCATGTGCTGGAGCTGTTGGGCGTTACGCATATGGTGGTCGCGCTGACGATGTGCGACCTGGCCGACGCCGAGATGACCGAGCTTGCCGAGCTCGATGTCGATGACTTTTTGTCGGGTACCGTGTTTGCGGGCGCGCCGATTGTGCCCGTGTCGTCCAAGACGGGCGAGGGGATCAACGAGCTTCTTGCGGTGCTCGACGAGCAGGTGGGTGTTTGCTGGGATGCCTGTCGCGACCGTGCCGAGCGGAGCGATGCCGCGCCTCGCCTGCCGATTGACCGCTGCTTTACGATTAAGGGCGTCGGTACCGTCGTGACGGGAACGCTGCACGATGCGCCGGTTGCGGTGGGCGACGAGCTGATGGCTTTGCCGTCGCGTACGGTCTGTCGTGTGCGCGGGATTCAGGTGCATGGCGATACGCCGCGCGCGCTGCCTGGGCAACGCGTGGCGCTCAACCTGGTTGGTGACGGTGTCGCGGCACTTGACCGCGGCGAGATGCTGGGCGTGGCAGACCGTTTTGGTCAGACGTTACGCTTTATGATGACGTTCACCTACCTGGGCCGCGAGGGAGCCAAGCCGCGTGTGCTCGAGTCGGGTGCGCGCGTGCACGTGATGGCCGGTACGGCCGAAGTCGTCGGCCGCATCATGCTTTTGGAGGGCGAGGCCCCCATGGCGGTGGGCGAGACCCGTACCGTGCAGGTGCGCCTGGATGATCCGCTGCCGCTGCGTGCCGGAGACCGTGCCGTGGTGCTGTCGTATTCGCCCGTTATGCTCATCGGCGGCGGGCGCGTGCTGCTATCGCGATGCCGTCGCTCGCGCGAGCTTGCCGAAGGAGAGCGTGCGCTGTATGCGGCGATCGAGTCCGGCGATATCGCGGGCGGTGTGGGCGCTTGGCTGGCGCTGCAGACGCTGCCGGTTACGGCGGTTGATGTTGCCGAGGCTTTGGATCTTGGTGTCGGCGAGGCCGATGCCGCACTGCGCGGATTGGTGGCGCAGGGCTCCGTTCGCAAGCTTGCCGCGTGCGATGCGGGCCTCTTGGCGGACGCCGTGGTGCTCGACGCCGCGATGGATTCACTGGCGGCGACCCTGTCAGCCATGCACGCGGCGGCTCCCAAGGAGACGGGCTTTACGCCCGGCGCCGTTGCCCATGCTGCGTGGCCTGCCGCAGATGAAGGCGTTGCCGCGGCTCTGATTGCCGAGGGCTGCTCGCGTGGCGTGTGTGCCGCCGAGGGTGCCGAGGTATTCGACCCGCACTCCGCTGCCGCCGCGGCGCGTGTGGTGCGCGAGGCCTGCGAACGTATCGTTGCCTTGCTGGACGAAGCCGGCCTCGATGCACCGACGTTGCCCGAAGTGGGCGAGCAGTTGCAGCTCGATCGCGACACCATGACGCGTGCCCTGCGCGAGCTTTCGCTCAATCGCTCGATCGTTAAGGTCGAGCGCGACGTTGCCCTGTCTGCCGCCGCCGAGGCCCATGCGCGCGAGCTCGTCGCCGCCGCCATTGAGGCAGCCGGCGGCGCAGCCACCACGAGCGTGCTGCGTGAGGCTCTGGGCGTGTCGCGCAAACGTGCCATCAGCATCTTGGAGCACCTGGATGCCGTGCGCTTTACGGTGCTCGACAAGGAGGCCGGCGGCCTGAGGTCCCTGCGCTAGATCGGCTGCTCGGTTTGGTAAAATACCGCCGCACTTGGGAACGGATGGGCTCCGGTGGGCTCCGCGGTCCTCAAAACCGTTGCGAGGCGTGCAAAACGTCTTGGATGTGTTCGATTCACATACGTTCCCGCCATACGCTACCAGCGCTTTTGTGCTCGCGGTCTTGCTGCGTGCCGCAAAGGCGCTGTTTTGTTTTTGCACGAGCTTTTCGTAGCGCTGCTATTTCGGTGGCTGTATTTAGCTTCGTGCGCCGGGTTTCGAGCATGCCGATGGAGGTGTTTTGCCGTATGACTACCGTAAGACGTGCCGATCTTTCTTGTGTCGTCCAAGCGGGTGGGCTGTCCTCGCGCATGGGCTGTGATAAGGCTCGCATGGCGTTTTGCGGCGAGCCGCTCATCGAACGCGTGCTGGGTCGGCTGGCGCCAGTTGCCGGCGAGTTGGTCGTGACGACTTCGCGTCCCAGCGAGCTTGCCTACCTTGAGGAGCGCGCGTTTGGCGGCCTGGTGCCGCGAATAGTGTCGGACCTTGAGGGGCCGGCGGGCGCCATGCGCGGCATCGCGAGTTCGCTGGCTGCCGCTCGGTTGCCCCTCGCGGCGATCGTCGCCTGCGATATGCCGTTCGTCTCGCCAGAACTGATCGGCGCGCTTTCTGATCGGGTCAAGGAAGGCCCGCTCGATGTGTGCGTCCCGCGCGAGGAGCGGGGGATTGAGCCGCTGTGCGCCGTGTGGCGCCGCCAGGCTTGCGCGCCGGTTGCCCGTGAGTTGCTCGACCGGGACCGCCAACGCATCCGCTGTTTGATCGACCAGGTCCATGCCGGCTATCTGGATGAGCCCCAGATTGTCGAGGTTGCCGGTTCGACGCTCTGCTTCGAGAACGTCAATACGCCCGAGGAGTTTGCGGCGGCCGAGTTACTCGCCTAGACGATTGGAGTTGCCATGTCTCACGATATTTGTCCCGACACGGGAGAGCCTTGCACTTGCGACGGGTCCGAACACTGTACCTGCGGTTGCGGTGGCTGTGGACATACCACGGAAGAGGAGGCGGCCGCCGCGGCGTATCGCGAGGCACACCGCGAAGGCCCGTCCGGTGATGCCCTCGACCACGAGCGCAAGATTATCGTGTCGTTTGACAGCACCTTCGATGTGATGGAATGCGAGCAGCTGTGCCTTGCCGCCGGTGTGCCCGGGCGCATCATGCCGCTGCCCGGCTCCATCACCGCCGGCTGTGGGCTGTGCTGGGCCATGCCGTTCTCGGGCGATGCTCTCGCCGCCTTCCGCGCTGCCACCGAAGGCCGCATAACCCCCGCCGACTACCATCAGCTCGTCCTCTAACCACCAACATCACCACAAAGGTGCCTGTCCCCAATGTGGTGGCTTGGAACACGTGGACGAAACAGGTTTGAAACACGGGTTTTGCGCGTCAGGCACTCAAAAACGCTTCTACCTGCATCGTAATCAAAACGAAACATCTGCTCGTCGGCTTATGCGTAACTTTGCTGCAACAGTGCGATATTATCCATACTCGATAAAGCTCGCGGCGCATGGGGCGCCTCGAACGATACTTTTCTTTTCCATCAATTGGAGGAAGCATGAGCTACACGCAGAAAGTTCTCGACGAGCTCAAGGCCCGCTATCCCGAGCAGCCTGAGTTCATCCAGGCCGCGACCGAGATCCTCGGCACCATCCAGCCGGCGCTCGACGCCCATCCCGAGTACGAGGAGGCCGCCCTGCTTGAGCGCCTCGTCGAGCCCGAGCGCATCGTCATGTTCCGTGTTCCCTGGGTCGACGACCAGGGCAAGGTCCAGGTCAACCGCGGCTACCGCGTCGAGTTCAACTCTGCCATTGGACCCTACAAGGGCGGCCTGCGCTTTAACCCGACGGTCACCCTGGGCATGCTCAAGTTCCTGGGCCTGGAGCAGATCCTCAAGAACAGCCTGACCACCCTTCCCATGGGCGGCGGCAAGGGCGGTTCCGACTTTGACCCCAAGGGCAAGTCCAACAACGAGATCATGCACTTCTGCCAGTCCTTCATGACCGAGCTCTATCGCCACATTGGCCCCAACACCGACGTTCCCGCCGGCGACCTGGGCGTTGGCGGCCGCGAGGTTGCCTACCTGTTCGGTCAGTACAAGCGCCTGACTAACGAGTGGACCGGCGTCCTTACCGGCAAGGGCCTCTCCTTTGGCGGCTCGCTCGCCCGTACCGAGGCCACCGGTTACGGTCTGGTCTACTTTGTGGACGAGTACCTCAAGAGCCGCGGCGACTCCTTCGAGGGTAAGAACGTCGTCGTTCACGGCTCCGGTAACGTCGCCATCTACGCGGTCCAGAAGGTCGCCCAGCTCGGCGGCAAGGTGCTCGCCTGCTCCGACACCCACGGCTGGGTCGAGGATCCCGACGGCATCGACTACACCGTGCTCGAGCATGTCTACAACAAGAAGCGCTCCGGTCACGACAAGGGCGTTACGCTCGCTATGTACGTTGACGAGAAGCCCAACGCCGTGTGGCACGAGGGCGACGGCCGTGGCGTTTGGCAGCTGCCCTGCGACATCGCGCTGCCCTGCGCTCGCGAGAACACGCTGCTGCTCGAGGACGCCCAGGCGCTCGTCGCCAACGGCTGCAAGGTGGTCGGCGAAGGCGCGAACATGCCCACGACCATCGAGGCCACGACTTACTTCCAGGAGAATGGCGTCGCCTTCATGCCTGGCAAGGCTGCCAACGCCGGCGGCGTGCTCGTGTCCGGCCTGGAGATGAGCCAGAACGCCGAGCACCTGTCCTGGACCTTCGAGGAGGTCGACGGCAAGCTCGAGCAGCTCATGCGCGGCATGTTCCACAACGTGGACGACACCGCCAAGAAGTACGGCGAGGAGGGCAACTTCGTCATGGGCGCCAACATCGCTGGCTTCCTGAAGGTCGCCGACGCCATGCTCGCCCAGGGCGTCTGCTAAACCCTGCCTGACATAGCATTAATGAGGCTCTCGGCTCAACGCCGGGAGCCTTTTTTGATCCGAAGGGGACGGAGGAAAACGGTTCATTTTGTCCCGACACGAGCTGTGCCCCCTCGTTTGGTATACTTAAAGGTACTGGACAAGTGGAGAGATGGGGGAGAACGTGCTCAAGTTCGGTACCTACGTCCGTGTTGGAAACGCGGCCGAAGCCTATGAGCTCTTGCAGAAAAACCGCAACAACAAGATTGTGGGCGGCGGCATCTGGATGCGCCTGGGTTCGCGTCGTGTGGCGACGGCGATTGACCTTTCGGCCTGTGGACTCGATCAGATCGAGGAGACCGAGACCGAGTTTCGCATCGGTGCCATGTGCACCCTGCGCCAGCTCGAGCGTCATGCCGAGCTCAACGCGCTTGTCAACAATGTCTTTGAGTTTGCCGTCCACGATATCGTGGGCGTTCAGCTGCGCAACACCGCCACGGTGGGCGGCAGCATCTACGGTCGCTTTGGCTTCTCGGACGTGCTCTCGGCGTTCCTGGCGCTCGACTCCTATGTTGAGCTGACGGGTGCCGGCCGCGTGCCGCTCGCCGAGTTCGTGGACATGGGCTACGTGCGTGACGTGATCGAGCACGTCGTGGTCGTTAAGCACGACTACCGCGCGAGCTATGAGGCCGTGCGTAAGGCCGCGACCGACTTCCCCTCGCTCAACGTCACAGCTGCCTGGTGGGATAACAGCTGGCATGTCACCGTGGGCGCCCGTCCGCTGCGCGCGACCCTGCTGCAGGGCGAGGCGTGCGGCCTGGTGAATGAGCGTCCTTGCGAAAACGAGCTGCGCGCCCTGGCCGCGTCCGTACGCGCGCTGAGCTATGGCACCAACCTGTGGGGCTCGGCCGACTACCGCCGTCGCATCTCGGCCCCGCTGGCGATTCAGGCTGTGCGTCGCGCCGCCGGCATCGAGCTTTCGGCCGCGCTTTCCCGCGAGCTCGAGACCGTGCAGATCCCTAAGTTTGCCACGGACGAGTATTCCTGCCGCCGCGTGCCCGGCGTCGATTCTAGCGAGGTGCGCTAATGGCTGCCAAACTCATCGATCTTTCCTTTACGCTCAACGGCCGCAAGGTCAAGGTTCAGATTGCCCCCGACACCATGCTCTTTGCGCTGCTGCGCGAGCAGGGTTGCGCGTCGGTGCGCTGTGCCTGCGAAACCACCAACTGCGGCCTGTGCACGGTGTGGCTCGACGGCGACCCGGTGCTGAGCTGCTCGGTTCCCGCCGCCCGTGTTGAGGGACACAACATCACCACGCTTGAGGGCCTTAAGGCCGAGTCCGAGGCTCTCGCCCGTGCGATGGCTGCCGAAGGTGCCGAGCAGTGCGGTTTTTGCGCCCCCGGCCTCATCATGAACGTGCTGGCGCTCGCCCGCGCCGCCAAGGAGGACCCGAGCCTCGTCGCCACGCGCGAGGAGCTCTCGCGCCAGCTCGCCGGCAACCTCTGCCGTTGCAGCGGCTACGAGAGCCAGCTGCGCGCCATCGTTCGTTTCCTCAACGAGTCTGGCGTACAGGTGGGCTTTGAGTTGCCCGAGCTGCCGGTCAACGACACCAGCTGCGACGGCGTCACCTACAAGCAGATCACCCACAAGCAGCCCAAGAAGGATTCGAAGGCCCTGCTCGAGGGCCGTCCCGTCTACACGGGCGATATGGTGCCCGCCGGCGCGCTCATCGTCAAACTCAAGCGCAGCCCCTATGCCCGTGCCAAGATCCGTTCCATCGACACCTCGCGCGCCCTTAAGGTGCCCGGCGTCGTGGGCGTTTACACCTACGAGGACGTGCCCAAGCGCCGCTTTACCATTGCCGGCCAGAGCTATCCGCAGCCGAGTCCCTACGACCGTCTGATCCTCGAGAACCTTGTGCGCTATCAAAACGAGGAGGTGGCGATTGTCGCTGCCGAGACCGAGGAGGCCGCCGACAAGGCGCTCAAGCTCATCAAGGTCGACTACGAGGTGCTCGAACCGCTGCTCGACTTTACCCAGGCACTCGATAACGACATCGTGGTTCACCCCGAGGGCGACGTGACCTTTATGTTCCCGCAGGGCGGCGATGTCCCGCGCAACCTGGTGTGCAGCGGTACCAGCGATTATGGCGATCTGGACGAGGCCTTCGCCCAGAGCGACATCGTCTTCACCCGCACCTACACCAGCCAGGCCACGCAGACCGCGCCCATGGAGACCTTCCGCGCCTTCGCGACGACCGACGCGTTCGGCCGCATCTCGGTGACCACCTCCACGCAGGTGCCCTTCCACGTGCGTCGCATGGTCGCGCAGTCGCTCGACATTCCGCAGTCGCAGGTGCAGGTCATTAAGCCGCGCATCGGCGGCGGCTTTGGCTCCAAGCAGACGGGCTGCTGCGAGATCTTCGTGGCGTTCGTGACCCAGCAGACTGGCCGTCCGAGCTATTGCTGCTACACCCGCGAGGAGACCATCACCGCGGGCAACTCGCGTCACCAGATGCAGATGACCGTTAAGCTGGGCGCCATGAACGACGGCACCATCACGGCCATCGATCTGCATACGCTGTCCAACGCCGGAGCATACGGCGAGCACGCCACCACGACGATTGGCCTTTCGGGCCACAAGAGCCTGCCTATCTACAACCACGTGAAGGCGAGCCGCTTTAGCTGGGACGCCGTCTACACCAATACCAACCGCGGCGGCGCGTATCGCGGCTACGGTGCCACCCAGGGCCAGTTTGCCGTGGAGAGCGCCGTCAACGAGCTCGCCGACATGCTGCACATGGATCCCGCCGACCTGCGCCTTAAGAACATCGTGCGCGAGGGCGAGACCATGCCGCAGTACTACAACGAGAAGCTCAACGCCTGCGCGCTCGATCGCTGCCTGATGCGCGCGATGGACATGATCGGTTGGCGCGACAAGCCGCTGGCCGTCGACCTGGGCGATCGCGTGCGTGCTCTGGGCTGTGCGCTCACCATGCAGGGCTCGGGCATTTCCAACGTGGACATCGCCGGCATCGACATGCGCCTGGAAGAGGACGGCTTCATTACCATCGGCACCGGCGCCACCGATAACGGCATGGGCGTCGACACGATCCTGGCGCAGATTGCTGCCGAGGAGCTGGGCGTGGAGAGCTCGCAGATCGTGGTGCGCGGCGTAGACACCGACGTGTCGCCGTTCGACGCCGGCTCGTACGCGAGCTCGGGTACGTACGTGACGGGCCTGGCAGCCAAGAACGCCGCGACCGAGCTGCGCGAGAAGATTTGCGCCAAGGCCGCCCAGATGTGGGACGTTGACGCCGCCGACGTGGTGTTCGACGGCCAGTACGTGCGCCTGTCCGACGAGCGTGCCGCGCGCGAGCAGAACCGCTACCTCACGCTGCGCGACTTTGCCAACCTGTGCGTCAAGAACATCGCGGGCGGCGACGCGCTGACCTCGCACGCCTCTGCCTGCCTGCCCGTTTCGCCCCCGCCGTTTATGGCCGGTATTGCCGAGGTCGAGGTTGACAAGGCCACCGGCAAGGTGACTGTTGTGGACTACGCGGCGGCTGTGGACTGCGGCACCGTGATCAACGAGGCGCTCGCGCGCGTTCAGGCCGAGGGCGGCATTGCCCAGGGTATCGGCCACGCGCTCTACGAGATTGTCGAGCATGACGATCGCGGACGCCTGCGCACCGGCAACTTTATGAGCTACAAGCTGCCCACTCGCCTGGATATCGGCAGCATTCGCGTGGCCTTTGAGCCGAGCTACGAGCCGACGGGTCCGTTTGGCGCCAAGTCGATCGGCGAGGTCGTCATCAACACGCCGCTCGCCGCCGTGGCATCGGCCGTCGCACACGCCACCGGCCACCAGGTGCGCTCGCTGCCGATCACGCCCGAGAAGGCCCTGCTGGGGGAGTAGCGGGTCAGCGAACAAGTCGTAATGGGCGGGGCGGGGCAACTCGTCCCGCCTTTTGCATTCGTGGTGAGGTCGTGAGCTTGTAAAAGGTGTGCGTGCGCTTGCCGTTCGTATCTGCTATCATTCCTAGTCTGTGCGCTCATGCGGGCGTGGCGGAATTGGTAGACGCGCCAGATTTAGGTTCTGGTGGGATTCCCGTGAAGGTTCGAGTCCTTTCGCCCGCACCAACGCACCTGCGTCGGCTTCCGCCGTCGCGACTCTTTGTTGCATAAAGGTACCAGCACCTCAGATAAGCTGGGCAGTATGAGGAGGAACGTGTTGAACATCACCGCTTCTGACGTCAAGGACGCCAAGCTCACCGCTACGGTCACCATCCCGGCCGCCGACGTCGACGCCGCGATCAAGAAGGCCTACAAGGACACCGCCAAGAAGTACCGCTTCCCGGGCTTCCGCGCCGGTAAGGCTCCCCGTCCGGTCATCGACTCTGCTCTTGGCGCCGAGGCTACCCTCGCTCAGGCCACCAACGACCTGATCGCCGCCAACGAGCCCGTCGTCCTCAACGAGCTGGACATCGTCCCCACCAAGAGCGGTGACTACAAGGAGCTCGACCTCGCCAAGGATCACGAGGACTACACCTACACCGTCGAGTTCTCCCTGCGTCCTGCCGCTGAGCTCTCCTCCTTCGACGCCGTCGAGATCGAGATGCCCCCCGCGGAGGTCACCGAGTCCGAGATCAACAACCAGGTCGAGATGCTCCTCAACTACCGTGCCACCTTCGAGGACGTCGAGGGCCGCGCCGTCGAGGCTGACGACTACGTCACCGTCGACCTCAAGGCCGTCGAGAACGCCGACAACTTCGCTGCCGAGGGCCGCATGCTCATCGCCGGTAGCGACAGCAACCCCAAGGAGTTCAACGAGGCCCTGATCGGTGCCAACGTTGACGATGTCAAGACCGTCACCTGGACCGACGAGGTCGAGGAGGGCGAGGAGGCCGAGACCCACACCGTCGAGGTCACCGTCAAGGGCATCAAGGTCCGCAACACCCCCGAGCTCACCGACGAGCTCGTCAAGTCCGACTTTGGCTTCGACAGCATCGACGCCATGCGCGACGCCATCAAGATCGAGATCGAGCAGGACAAGGCTTCCCGCCTGCCGGCCGAGAAGGAGAACCGTTGCGTCTCCGCTCTCGCCGAGCGCCTGCAGCTCGAGGAGATGGACGCCGACTACGAGCAGTCCGTCTTTGAGGAGCTTGGCCAGAATTTCCTGTCCAACCTCGCTTCCCGCGGCATGACGCTCGACGCCTGGCTGCCCGCTTCCGGTCTGACCATGGAGCAGTTCATCGGCGACCTGCACAAGCAGGCCAACGACGTTGCCCGTGAGTCCCTGGCTCTCGACGCCCTCGCGCGTGAGCTCAAGATCGAGGTCACCGAGGACGACATCAACGCCGAGTTCGAGAAGGCCGGCGTCAAGGACGTCGAGGCTTCCAAGGCCGAGTTCATCGCTGATGGCCGCATGCCTGCCGTCCGTGAGTCCATCCGTCGCTCCAAGGCCGTCGACCACCTGGTCGAGAACGCCAAGGTGACCGAGGTCGACGAGACCGCCAAGGACGCCGAGTAATTCTCGCCACCTTTTCCGCGAGCGCATGGATGCGCCCGTGATGGGGTAAAGTTATAAGCCGGTTATCCGGTTGCTTCGTACGGTGCCAGCCAATGCATAGCATGCGGGCACCGTACGTCTATCTAGAACCAATTTGGTCCGCAAGAGAGAAATGGAGATGCGTATGATCGCCAAGTTCGATTCCGCCCTCGTGCCATACGTTATCGAGCAGACGCCGCGCGGCGAGCGCAGCTACGATATCTATTCGCGCCTGCTCAACGACCGCATCATCTTCTTGGGCGAGGAGATCAACTCCGTCAGCGCCAACCTGGTCGTTGCCCAGCTGCTGCATCTTGAGAGCCAGGATGCCGAGAAGGATATCTCGCTCTACATCAATTCGCCCGGCGGCGAGGTCTACTCCGGCCTGGCGATTCTTGACACTATGAACTTTATTAAGCCGCAGGTCTCGACCATTTGCGTCGGTATGGCCGCGTCTATGGCCGCCGTGTTGCTTTCGGCCGGCGCTAAGGGCAAGCGATTCTGCCTGCCGCACTCCAAGGTTATGATTCACCAGCCCAGCGGCGGTGCCCAGGGCCAGCAGACCGAGATCGAGATCGTTGCCGAGGAGATTAAGAAGACTCGCCGCGAGCTCAACCAGATCCTGTCCGACGCCTCGGGCCAGCCCATCGAGAAGGTCCAGGCCGACACCGAGCGCGATAACTACCTGACCGCTGCCGAGGCCCTCGACTACGGCCTGATCGACCGTATC
The DNA here is from genome assembly GCA_025992755.1 of Coriobacteriaceae bacterium. Classification (GTDB taxonomy): domain Bacteria; phylum Actinomycetota; class Coriobacteriia; order Coriobacteriales; family Coriobacteriaceae; genus Collinsella. The sequence continues at coordinate 1,213,607 of DAJPGF010000001.1, read as the reverse complement.
GTCACCTCGCGCGACCTCGCCGCGAAGGACGCCTAGGATGGCCGGTAACATGCAGGACAACTTTGACGAGAACGGCAACCCCATCCGCTGCTCCTTTTGCGGAAAAGAGCAGGGTCAGGTTCGTCGCCTCGTAAAGGGCCCGACCAACATCTTTATCTGTGACGAGTGCGTCGCCGCCTGCTCCGAGATCCTTGAGGAGTCGCTTGCTTCGGACTTTATGGACGCTGCCCGCAACGGCAAACTGCCGGGCTTCCTCAACGACCATGGTCAGGCTGCATCCCAGCCCGCCGTGGACCCCGAGACCGAGGGTTTTGAGCTCGAGGACGACCGTCAGGTCATTACACACGTGCCGACGCCGCACGAGATCTATGACGAGCTTTCGGCCTATGTTATGGGTCAGGAGGACGCCAAGCGCGCCATGTCGGTGGCTGTGTACAACCACTATCGCCGCGTGATCGAGGGCGGCGCCGCGGTGTCTGCCTTTGACGACGACATGGGCTCGCAGTTCGATGACGATATGGACGAGGTAGAGCTCGCCAAGTCCAACATCCTGCTGCTCGGTCCCACCGGTACCGGTAAGACCCTGCTCGCCCAGACGCTCGCGCGTATTCTCGAGGTGCCGTTTGCCATCGCCGACGCCACCGCGCTTACCGAGGCCGGCTACGTGGGCGAGGACGTGGAGAACATCCTGCTCAAGCTCATCAATGCTGCCGATGGTGACATTGAACGCGCGCAGGTGGGCATCATCTACGTTGACGAGATCGACAAGATCGCCCGCAAGGCCGAGAACCTCTCTATTACCCGCGATGTCTCGGGCGAGGGAGTTCAGCAGGCGCTGCTGAAGATTCTTGAGGGCACGGTGGCCAGCGTTCCGCCCACCGGCGGCCGCAAGCATCCCCAACAGGAGCTGCTGCAGATCGACACGACCAACATCCTGTTTATCTGCGGCGGTGCCTTTGTGGGTCTGGACAAGATTATCGCCGACCGCGTGGGAAACAAGGGCGTGGGCTTTAACTCCGAGATCGCCGGCCCCACCTCGGTCGACGAGAATGACCTGCTGCGTCAGGTGCTCCCGCAGGACCTCAACGCCTTTGGCATGATCCCCGAGTTCGTGGGCCGTACGCCTGTCGTCACCCAGACGCAGGCGCTCGACGAGGACGACCTGGTGTCGATCCTGACTGAGCCCAAGAACGCCGTGGTGCGCCAGTACCGCAAAATGTTCCAGCTGGAGGACGTGGACCTGGAGTTTGAGGACGCCGCCCTGCACGAGATCGCCCGCATGGCGCTTGCCCGCAAGACCGGCGCCCGCGGCTTGCGTTCCATCTGCGAGGACGTGCTACAGCAGACGATGTTCGACCTGCCCAGCGAGGAGGGCGTTTCCAAGGTCGTTGTGACCGAAGCCTCCGTAAAGGGCGAAGAACAGCCCCAGCGCATCTACGGTTAAATAGCTTGAATCCAGGCCCCGCGGCAACCACCGCGGGGCCTGCCATTTAGGGACAGGTTTATTTTGGTCGGTTTTATATGGGCAACTGTCGTTTCCCCTGATAAAACCTACCAAAATAAACCTGTCCCTTTTCGGCAGGTATGCCTGTGCTATTCTGTGAGATTGTCAAGTTAGTACCTTCAGACTGAAGTAATCGATACCTAAGGCGTGTCCGCCTGCTTGGTTTTCGTAGATTCCGCACGAGCCGAAGAGCACTAAATGTGCTCTTCGTGCGAGCCCAGGACCTGACCGAGCGAAAACCAAGCAGGCGGACACGCCGACGGGCAAGGGAGAGATATATGGAAGAAATGCCCAAGAACTACGATCCGTCGACCAACGAGCCGGCGATCCTGCAGAAGTGGCTCGACGGCGGCTATTACAAGCGCCGTGAGGGCGTGGGCGACTGCACCGTCACCATTCCGCCTCCCAACGTGACTGGCAAGCTCCACATGGGCCACGCTACCGACGACTCCATCCAGGACGCCATCATTCGTATGGCCCGCATGCGCGGTAAGTCCACGCGCTGGGTGCTCGGCACCGACCATGCCGGTATCGCTACGCAGACCAAGGTCGACAAGAAGCTCAAGAGCGAGGGCATCAGCCGCCTGGAGATTGGCCGCGACAAGTTTGTCGACGCCTGCTGGGACTGGACCCACGAGTACGGCGGCATCATCGTCGAGCAGATCAAGCGCATGGGCTGCTCCGTCGACTTCGACAACGAGCGCTTTACCATGGACGAGGACTATGCGCAGGCCGTGCGCAAGGTCTTCTGCGACTGGTACCACGACGGTCTGATCTACCGCGGCAAGCGCATCGTCAACTGGTGCCCCAACTGCACCACCGCCATCTCGGACGACGAGGCCGAGTACAAGGACGAGAAGGGCCACCTGTGGCACCTGCGTTATCCGCTGACCGAGCCGGTCAACGGCCAGGACTACATCGTCGTCGCCACCACGCGCCCCGAGACCATGCTCGGCGACACGGGCGTCGCCGTCTCCCCGAAGGACCCCGAGAAGGCAGCCTTCGTGGGTAAGACCGTCAAGCTCCCCATCGTCAACCGCGAGATCCCCATCTTTGAGGATTGGCACGTCGATGCCAACTTTGGCTCTGGCTTCGTCAAGGTCACCCCGGCTCACGACCCCAACGATTACGCCATGGGTCAGGCCCACGACCTGCCTCAGATTAATATCTTCGATGAGCACGCGGTGGTCGTCGAGGGCTACGGCGAGTTCACCGGCATGACCCGCGAGGAGTGCCGCGAGGCCGTCATTAAGTGGTTCGAGGAGCATGACCTTCTCGATCACGTCGAGGAGCACGACCACTCCGTCATGCACTGCTACCGTTGCGACGCCGCGCTTGAGCCATGGCTTTCCGAGCAGTGGTTTGTGGCCGTCGACAAGCTTAAGGGGCCGGCGCTCGACGCCGTCAACTCCGGCAAGGTCACCTTCCACCCTGCGCGTTGGACGCAGACCTACACCACCTGGATGGAGAACCTTAAGGACTGGTGCATCAGCCGCCAGCTGTGGTGGGGCCACCGCATCCCCGTGTTCTACTGCGAGGACTGCGGTTGGGAGGACGCCCTCACCGAGGACACCGATGTGTGCCCCAAGTGCGGCGGCCATCACGTGCATCAGGACGAGAACGTGCTGGATACCTGGTTCAGCTCGCAGCTGTGGACTTTCGCCACGCAGGGCTGGCCGCAAAAGCCGGAGCTGCTCGAGGGCCATCACCCCACGACGGCACTGGTCACCGCGCGCGACATCATCGCGCTGTGGGTCGCCCGCATGGTCATGAGTTCGCTGTATTTCTTGGACGAGGTTCCATTTAAGGACGTTGTCATCTACCCGACGATCCTGGCCAAGGACGGCAGCCGCATGTCCAAGTCCAAGGGCAACGGCGTTGACCCCATGGACCTTATCGGTATGTACGGTGCCGATGCCATGCGCTTCAACCTGCTTACGCTGTGCACCAACAACCAGGACGTCAAGTTTGACGCGAACATCGACAAGAAGACCAAGAAGCTCATCGACAGCCCGCGCACCGAGCAGGCCAAGTCGTTTGTGACCAAGATCTGGAACGCCAGCCGCTTCCTGCTTATGAACATGGAGGGCTACACGCCCGGCGAGCCCGTCGTGGAGACGCCGGCCGACGCCTGGATGTTCAGCCGCCTGGCCAAGGCCGTCAAGATGGTCACCGAGGGTATCGAGAACTACACCTTTGGCGACATGGCCCGCGGCGTGCAGCAGTTCTTCTGGAACGAGGTCTGCGACTGGTACGTCGAGGTCACTAAGGCTCGTCTGAAGGGCGAGGGCCGTCTGCAGGCGCAGCGCAACCTGATCTTTGTGCTCGATACCTCCATTCGCCTGATGCACCCGCTCATGCCGTTTGTCACCGAGGAAATTTGGGACAACATGCCGGCGAGCGTGCTTGACCTGGACGCCGAGGGTAACGTGAACCGCGCCGAGGCGCTCATGATCGCCAAGTGGCCCGAGCCCGCCGACTACGCCAAGTACGTTGACGATCCCGCCGAGCGCGCGTTTGAGCTGTGCCGTACCGTCGTTTCCGCCGCCCGCGCCACGCGTTCGCGTTATCGCTTGAGCCCCAAGGCCGAGCTCGACGTGGTCGTGCGCGCCGGTGCCGAGGATATCGAGAAGCTCGAGAGCCTGCGCTCCACGATTGAGCCGCTGGCCAACACCGCCTCGCTGGTTATGGGTACCGACGTCGAGAAGCCGTCCGCGAGCATTGCCGTGGTCGATAGCGGCGTCGAGGTCTTTGTGGTGCTCGAGGGCAAGGTTGACCTTTCGGCCGAGAAGGCACGCCTGGAGAAGGAGATTGCCGCGGCCCAGAAGGAGCTTGCCGGTTGCGAGAAGACGCTCGCCAACGAGGGCTTTGTGGCCAAGGCCGCGCCCGCGGTGGTCCAGAAGAAGAGGGACCGTGCAGCTGAGCTCAAGGAGATCCTGGCGGCGCTGACTGCTCAGGTTGCTGACTTCTCGTAGGTCTTACTGAGGGGCGCGTCCCGACGCTTTGCTCGCTACTGCGGACAGTCCTGCGCAAGACGGACAGCACATTAAGTGCTGTCCTTTGCGTGCGGAACTTGTATCGAGCAAAGCGTCGGGCCGCTTCTAGTGCGGTTACGTGGTTGTTTGCATCTGGCGTGTTAGGGCCACTGGGTTGTGGCCTTGATCTCGCTGCAAGCGGGTAAAGGCTGATATTGTCAACGTGAGGGGCTCATTCTTTTTGATGGGCCTCTTTTTCTGTTATGGGAGACTTTGGGTTATGGCTAAGCGTTCTGGGTCGTATGTCGTTCCTTTCTCGTTTGATTTGCTTTCGTTTGGTGAGGCTGTGGGACTTGCTGCTGATACGGGGCGGATTTCTGGGGATGCTGGTCCTCTGCTTGAGACGGTTGTCGATATGCTCGATGAGCTGGGGCGTCCGGACGAGTACTTTGATTGCATTCAGGTTGCCGGTACCAATGGCAAGACTTCGACAACGCGTTTTTCGGCTGCCATCCTTCGTGGCGAGGGGCTAAAGACCGCGCTGTACACGTCGCCGCAGCTCGTTCGCTATCCCGAGCGCATGGAGGTCGACGGGCGCGTCGTGAGCGACGAGGCCTTTGCTCGTGGCGTTTCAGCAGCTGTCGAGGCGGGACATCGCGTGAATGCGCGCCGTGTGGCGGCGGGGGAGCGCGCCTATTCCATCACGCCGTTTGACCTGCTGACGGCTGCCGCACTTGTAGTGTTTGCCGAGGCCGCGGTGGATGTTGCCGTGCTCGAGGTCGGCATGGGCGGGCGTTGGGATGCCACAAGCGCGACCGATCCCGTCGCCGTTGCCATCACAGGCATCGGACTCGATCACACGCGTATTTTGGGCGATACGCTCGAGGCCATTGCGGGGGAGAAGGCTGCGGTTATTAAGCCTGGGCGTCTGGTTGTTTTGGGCGAGGGCACGCATGAGGCGAGCGTTCAGCGCGTGATGGATGCCCGCTGCCGCGAGTGCGGCATCGTGCCGCTCGTGGTAAGTCACGCCACGACTAAGGTACCGGCGCATGTGGGCGATACGGTTGAGTTTAGCTGCACCACGCCGCGTGCGATCTATACGTCGAGCATGGTCAAGCCGGCCTATCAGCCGCAGAATGCCGCGTGCGCGATTATGCTTTGCGAGGGGTATCTGGGCCGCGAGCTCGACCACGAGGCACTGGATGCTTCGCTTATGGGCTGCCCCACACCTGGTCGTTTTGACGTGCTGGGGACCGATCCGCTCAAGCTGATTGACGCCTGTCATAACCCCCAGAGCTGCGAGAACTTTGTAAACGCGCTGGACGAGATCGATCCGTGCGTGGAGAGTCGCCCCACGCTGCTGTGTGCCGCGCTGGCCGATAAGGACGTGGCGGGCATCGTCGACGTTTTGGTTCCGGCGTTCCCCCGCGTCGTCGTGACCCAGACCGATTCCGACCGCGCCCTGCCGGCAGAGGAACTCGCTGCCCTCGTTGATGCCGATAAGCTCGTGGGCGTATACCCGAGCGTGTCCGAGGCCCTCGCTGCCCTCGATGCCGCAAGTGAGTCCTTCGTTGCCGCTGGTACCATCACTCTAGCCGGCGAAGTGGCCGGCCTGCTGCGCTAACCCATCCCCTCAGCAGTTGCGGTGAAATACGGACTGTTTTACAAGCCAGGAGCCCCAAACAGTCCGTATATCACCGCAACTCAAAAGCAGTCTATTTGGGACGGGGCTTTTTTAGCTGCCCTGTGCCCCGAGTTGACTCGCTTGCCACGAAATGGGGCTATCTACTACGTTTTGGCGACTACCCTCGACCACACGGAAAATCGTGAAATCAAAACCGCAGGTAGACGGCTTGCTGATTTTCAAAAAAGACCCGCATGGTCGACCCATGCGGGTTAAACGTAGTAGATAGGCCGTTTTCGTGGCGCGACGTAATCGCAATGTGACAAAGGGGCTGTCCCTTTGTCACATTGGCTAGTCTAGGCGGAGCGGATCGTGGGGGTAGGCGTTGAGAATCTCGACGCCGTTCTCGGTCACCAGGGCTAGGTCCTCGATGCGGACGCCGGTGCGGCCGGGGAGGTAGATGCCCGGCTCGATGGAGAACGTCATGCCCGGCTCCACGACCTGCTCGTTGACGAGTGAGACGTCGCCCGGCTCGTGGTCTTGCAGGCCGATCGAGTGTCCCAGGCGGTGCGTAAAGTACTGCCCATAGCCCGCATCCTCAATCACGTCGCGCGCGGCGCGGTCCAGCTCACACATGCGCACACCCGGTGCGATGAGCGCCTCGGCGGCCTCGTTGGCACGGCGCACGATGTCGTAGATGCGCGCCGTCTCCTCGTCCGGCTCGCCCCAAAAGAACGTGCGCGTCATGTCCGAACAGTAGTTGCGATGGCGTCCGCCAATGTCGAACAGCACCACGTCGCCGCGCTTGAGTACCGTATCGTCGGGTTCGTGGTGCGGGTCGCCGGCGTTGGCGCCAAAGCTCACGATGGGCGGAAAGCTAAAGCCCTCGCAGCCGTGCTTGCGATACAAGCCGAGCATCTGGTCGGCGATTTCGCGCTCCGTCACGCCCTCGTGAACGAGCTTGATGGCGTCGGCCATCACGGCGTCGTTGGCGGCTGAGGACACGCGCATGAGCTCCTGCTCGGTGGCATCCTTGTGGGTGCGCGCGGCGGTGACGGCAAAGTCACCCAGGAAAAACTCGCTCGCAGCATGTCGCTCCATGAGCGGTATCAAAAAGCCGGAGCGCATGACGGTGTCGATGCCGAGTGGTTTGGTCGGATCGATCTCGCGTGCGATGGCGTCGGCCACGACGTCGGTATCGGTGTGGTAGGCAACGCGGGCATTGTCATACTCGGGTAGCTGATGCAGTGCGTTGACCAAGATCACGGGCTCGTTTCCGCGTGCGAGCAGCACACCGCAAAAACGCTCGAACATATCGGCATAAAAGCCGGTCAGGTAATAGATCGACCATGGGTCGTTTACGAGCAGCTGCGCGCCGGGGTGCTGAGCCTCGAGTGCATCGAGCACGCGCGCCACACGCTGGTCATCAACATGTGCCATACATCGTCCTTTCGCTAGGGTGCCACCATGGTATCCCATGCCCGGCAGATAGGGAATTTCCTTTTATGCCGGCACTTCGGGACATTCCTTTGCATCCCGTGCGGCCCTCATAAGTTGCGGTGAAATACGGACTGTTTAGCGGCCTGAAGCCATAAAACAGTCCGTATTTCACCGCAACTGCGGAGGAGGACCGGGTGGATGGTGGGGTAGCTAAAAGAGCCTCGTCCCAAATGAGCTACTTAGGCGGGGTCGATGTCCATGCTGGCGATTAGGTTGATGTTGGTGTCTAGGAGGTTCTTCAGCACGACGTCGCCCATGCGGATGGGGGCGTCGACGACTAGGCCTCGGATGAGGTTCATGGCTTGGGCGTGGAGTTCGAGTGGGATTGCCTCGACCGTGCGGACGGGGAGTAGGGCTTCGTCGCCGCCGGAGACGGCCACGGTCGTCGTGAGCACGCGCGTGGGACAGGTGAGCTCCTGATGTGCGAACTTATCGCCGCGCGGGCAGCTGTTGCCGGTCACGGAGTGCACCTCTACCACGGCGCCGTCTGCGTCGCGCTCTACCTCTACGGTCAGGAGACACTCGGATGGGCAGGTGGTGCAGTTGAACTGCAGCGTTTCGATCGCGTTTATGCTCATGGCCCTATGCCTCCTCAACGGGGTCGACGGAAAGGACAATCTCGCTAGCACCTAGGTCGAGTGCGCGCTGAATCACCTTTGCCGGCAGTGGGAAGCTTTCCATAACGCTTGGCTTAAACGCTCGGACCTTGCCGGCGAACAGTTCCTCGCCGTCGGCCAAGATCTTCACGCGGGCGGCGTCGACGGGTCGGCGCACGCGGAAGTTGAGTTTGGTGAGTGTCGCAGCCGTAATGCGTCCCGGCAGCGCGTAGCCCGCAATGCCGGCAGGGGAGACCGTGAGCTGGCAACCCACGCCCGGGGCGCCCGCCTCGGCATCCGCGCCGCCGCCCAGCGCGTACACCGCCGCAGCTGCGCCAGCCCTCTCGGACTCACACGTCACGTTGTCGGCCAGGTCGTGCACGTGCAGCACGTTTCCGCAGGCAAAGATGCCCGGCACGCCTGTCTGCAGGCTCTGGTCCACCACGGCGCCGCGCGTGCGCGGGTCAAGCTCTACGCCTGCGGCAACCGAAAGCTCGTTCTCGGGAATCAATCCCACCGAAAGCAGCAGCGTGTCGCACGGAACGATGCGCTCCGTCCCGGCAATGGGCGCCAGGCGCTCGTCGACTTGGCTCACCTCGACGGCCTCCACGCGGTCGTGCCCGATCACGCGTGTGACGGTGGTGGACAGGTGCAGCGGAATTCCAAAGTCGTCCAGGCAGTTTTTGACGTTGCGGCGCAGGCCGTTGGCGTACGGCATGAGCTCGTACACGCCCTCGACCGAAATACCCTCGAGCGTGCAGCGACGTGCCATAATCAGCCCGATGTCGCCCGAACCCAAAATGACGGCGCGCGAGCCGGGTTTGAGGTTCTCGATATTGATGTATCGCTGCGCCAGGCCGGCCGTAAACACGCCGGCGGGACGACTGCCGGGAATCTTGATCTCGCTGCGCGTGCGCTCGCGGCACCCCATGGCAAGGACGACCGCGCGCCCGGTGAGCTGCAGCATGCCTTCAGGACTCATGAGCGTGATGGTATGGACCGCGGTGTCTTCCGCAGGCTCGCCTGAATCAATCCCAATCACCATGCTGTTCAGGAACAGTGTAATGTCGGTCTCGCGCACCCGGTCGATAAAGCGCTGCGCGTACTCGGGACCGGTGAGCTCCTGTTTAAAGTGCGACAGGCCAAAGCCGGGGTGGATGCACTGGCGCAAGATGCCGCCCAGGTGCTGCTCGCGCTCCACGATGGCCACGCGTGCGCCGGCCTTATGCGCGGCAAGCGCGGCCGCCATACCGGCGGGGCCGCCTCCGATGACGACCACGTCGAAGGCTTGCACTGCCACGGCGCTCGCCTCCGCTCGTCCGTCGCGCATATCAAACGTCGCCATCCTAGCGCACCCCCTTCAGCGGTCCCTCAACCAGCCAAGATCCGACATCCTCTAACAGCACCTCGCTAGGGTCGCAGCCCAGCTCGCGCGCCAGGATCGCCACCACACGGCTCTGGCAAAAGCCGCTTTGGCACCGACCCATGCCGGCACGACAGCGGCGCTTGACGCCCTCGACCGAAACCGCGCCCGGCTGGCGTCGGATTGCGGCGACGATCTCGGCCTCGGGCACCGTCTCGCAGCGGCAGACAATCTGTCCCCACGCGGGATCGGACTCGATCAGCTCCTCCTTGCGCGCCAGCGGCGTGCGGTCAAAGTCGTCCGGCGCGCGGCGAATTGGGTTCCAGTCCGCCCGCTCGTGCAGTTCCACGCCCGCCTCACGCATTACAAGCTCCATGCGCTCGGCAATGGCTGGCGCGCTCGCCACGCCCGGCGACTGAATGCCCGCCGCCTGGAACAGCCCCGGCACCACAGTCGACTGTCCAATAAAGAAGTCGTTCGTTCCCTGAATGACCGGACGCCCGCCGGCAAATGCGCGCACCACGCGGCGCGTATCCAGATCGGGCACCAGCTTGCGCGCGCCGGTCAGCAGCGCGTTCACATCGCTCGCATAGGTCTGTGTATCGCCTGCCTCGCGCACAGCGGCCGTGGCGGTGATCACGGTGTTGCCATGCACGGTGCCCGTCACGATAACGCCCTTCGATATCGGCGTCGGTACGGGGTAGAGCGGCATAAGCGTGCGCGGCTCCTTGTCCAGCACCACGATGTTGCCCTGACGCCAGACCATCTGGAACTCCTCGGCACCCGCCATATGCGAGATGTTCGCGGCGCCGTTGCCCGCGGCGTTGATCAGGTAGCGGCAGCGCACATTTCCAGCGGGGGTCGCCAGCGTAAAGTGCGCGTCGTCGCCCGAGCCCGCGACTTCAATCGCCTCCACCGGCGCGGACCGCATGAACGTCACCCCGTTGGCCACGGCGTTCTCCATCGCGGCGATGGCAACCTCAAACGGGTCGACAAAGCCAGTGGAGGGGCACCACAACGCGCACGTTGCATCGGCACTGGCGCGCGGCTCCAGTTCGTGGATGCGGTCGGGTCCGACGATCGACAGCTCGGGCACACCGTTGACATGGCCGTTGCACCGCAGCTTCTCCAGATGCGCGCGGTCCTCGTCGTTAAAGCCCAGCACCATGGATCCGGTACGGCAAAACAAAAAGCCCAGCTCCTGAGCCCAAGTACCATACAGCTCGCAGCCACGGGCATTGACCTGCGCCTTTACCGTGCCCGGCGCCGGATCGTAGCCGGCGTGCACCAGGCCGCCGTTGGCCTTCGACGCGCCCAGCGCAATATCGTTAGCCGCCTCGACCACGCAAATGGAAAGGTCAAATCGCGCGAGCTGCCGCGCGATGGCGCATCCGGTGATGCCCGCGCCGACAATCGCGATATCAAACGTTTCTGTCACAGTGCCTCCCAGACGAGTTGACAGGCCGTCAATAAGACTATCCTACGGTCTGCACACCCCCAGCGCAGCGGCAATGCGGCGAACAGCCCCGCAACACCCGCCAACGGCAGACGAGGGGAGACCCAGGACCATCGGAGACCTCGTCTGCCGCCCCTGGTGTCAGGGGTTTGTCTCAATCTGTAACAGTTAGCTGATGATTTGGGTTGTAGATGTTACAGATCAAGACAAACCTTCCGACGGATTTTGACTGTCTCGATTTATAACAGTAAGAGGTGTTTGGGGGTCCAAGATGTTACAGATTGAGATTTAAGTCGGGGAGGGACCCCTTTGTCTCGATCTGTAACATCTAGACCCGGATTCCGCTCCCACCTGTTACAGATTGAGATGTTTGTGTCCGCGCCAGCCCCGTACTCAGCCGTGGTCCCATATAAACAAACCCCGTGGTAAACTTGACCGGACTGTTAATATTCCGAAAGGTACCCGTAATGTCCAAGTACATCTCCGAGCTCATGTCGCCGCAGCTTATGGGCGTCGTCTATGCCTTCGTTGGTTTTATCATCGCCCTGTATGTGCTGTCGGTCGTCTATGTGTTCATCGACGCTCGCCGCCGCGGCGCCAGCGCCTACGTGGCATGGGGCATCATCGCCCTCATCCCGTTTGTGGGTCTCATCGCCTACCTAGTCCTGCGCCCGCACTCCTACGCGTCCGACCGCGAGGAGCAGGAGCTGGATATGGCCCTTCGCGAGCGCCAGCTTGCCCAGTACGGTACCTGCCCGCAGTGCGGTGCGCCCATCGAGAAGGACTTCGTCGTCTGCCCGGTGTGCGATACCCAGGTTCGCAACGTCTGCCCCAGCTGCCATCGCCCGCTCGATGCGCACTGGAAGGTCTGCCCCTACTGCCGAACTCGCATCCAGTAACGCATCCATCGCCGGGCCGGCCGCAAGCCACGGGCAACGCGTCCCGCGCAAGCCACACGCGTAACCCGACTCACACGATGAAGCATGCGTAGAAAATCGCCCGCCGTGCCATTAAGGTGCGGCGGGCGCTTGTATACCAAGGCAACCTGCCTATAATGATGCAAGTTAAAACGCCGAGCGCATCGCACGTACTTGCATTAGGCATCCGAGAGGAGAAAACATACCCATGAAGGCACTCTACAATGACGGTTCGGTGGCCGAGCTTCCGCAGGACGAGGTCACGCACGTCATCCGCCACTCTGCTGCGCACATCATGGCGCAGGCCATCAAGCGCCTCTATCCCGAGGCCGACTTTGCCTACGGCCCCGCGACCGACAACGGCTTCTACTACGACGTCGACCTGCCCGAGGGCGTCAAGATCAGCGAGGACGACTTCCCCGCGATCGAGGCCGAGATGAAGAAGATTGTCAAGGAGAACCTCAAGTTCACCGTGTACGAGAAGCCCCGCGCCGAGGCCATCGCCCTTATGGAGGAGCGCGGCGAGAAGTACAAGGTCGAGCACATCGGCGACCTGGACGACGATGCCCGCATTACCTTCTACCAGCAGGGGGACTACATCGACATGTGCGTCGGCCCCCATATCTGCTACACCAAGGCCCTCAAGGCCTTTAAGCTCACCGGCGTCTCGGGCGCCTACTGGAAGGGCGACAAGGACAACAAGATGCTCACCCGCATCAACGGCGTCGCCTTTGCCACCAAGGAAGAGCTCGACGAGCACATGCACATGCTGGAGGAGGCCAAGAAGCGCGACCACCGCAAGATCGGCCGCGAGATGGACCTCTTTATGATGCGCGACGAGGCCCCCGGCTTCCCGTTCTTCCTGCCCAACGGCATGATCCTTAAGAACACGCTGCTGGACTACTGGCGCGAGATCCACCACAAGGCCGGCTACGTGGAGATTTCAACGCCGCTCATCATGAACAAGCAGCTGTGGAAGACCTCGGGCCACTGGGACCACTACAAGGACAACATGTACTCCACCGTCATTGACGACGAAGAGTACTGCATTAAGCCCATGAACTGCCCGGGCGGCGTGCTGGTGTACGCCTCCAAGCCGCACTCCTACCGCGAGCTGCCCATCCGCGCCGGCGAGATTGGCCTGGTGCACCGTCACGAGCTGCGCGGCGCCCTGCACGGCCTGTTCCGCGTGCGCTGCTTTAACCAGGACGACGCCCACCTGTTTGTGCGTCCCGACCAGCTGACCGACGAGATCGTGGGCGTGGTCAACCTTATCGATTCCGTGTACCAAAAGTTTGGCTTTAAGTACCACGTTGAGCTTTCCACCCGCCCCGAGGACTCCATGGGTTCGGACGAGGATTGGGCTCGCGCCGAGGAGGGTCTGCGCACCGCTCTGGAGCAGCTGCACATGGACTACGATGTCAACGAGGGCGACGGCGCCTTCTACGGCCCCAAGATCGACTTCCACCTGGAGGACTCGCTCGGGCGTACCTGGCAGTGCGGTACCGTCCAGCTCGACTTCCAGATGCCGCTCAACTTTGACCTGGAGTACGTGGACGCCGACGGCACCAAGAAGCGCCCCATCATGCTGCATCGCGTGTGCTTTGGCTCCATCGAGCGCTTCATTGGCATTTTGATTGAGCATTTTGCGGGCAAGTTCCCCACCTGGCTGGCTCCCGTGCAGGTCAAGGCACTTCCCGTCTCGGAGAAGAGCCGCGACTACGCTCACGAGGTGTGCGCCAAGCTGGAGGAGGCCGGCATTCGCGTGGTCTGCGACGATCGCGACGAGAAGATCGGCTACAAGATCCGCGAGGCCCGTTCCATCGACCGCGTGCCCTATATGCTCATCCTGGGCGAGAAGGAGGTCGAGGCCGGCAACATCTCCGTCCGTGATCGCTCCAACGAGACCGTTCAGATGAGCGTTGACGAGTTTGTTGCCAAGGTGACCGAGGAGATCAAGACCCGCGCCTAAGGCAAGCTTCACAACAATTAATAAAGGCGATCGTCCACAAAGGGCGGTCGCCTTTTCCATGCCGAAATAAGAAAAGCCGCTGGTTGAGCGGCTTTTTTTGTTGCACAAAAAGGTACAGGTTTTTGTATCTTTCGACAGACGACATTATACGAGCAATTAATCAGCGTTTGCCCAGATTACGCAAAATGTATTGCTAGTAGGTACATCTCCATACCCCTCTATAAAAACCTGTACTTTTGCGACTGCGCCTAGCTGCGAGCGAGAAGCCTGTTCTAAACGCCCCTGCATTTGCGTGTATCGCAAAGCCAAAAGAGGGGGCGAGAACATGGAACAGACGGCACGGCGCCAAGAGCAGCTGCCGGGCGCATTTAACGGCGCCAGCAGCAACAGCCAGCACGGCCGCGTCCGCTGGTATCTGGTTCATACCCCCCATGGAAAAGAGCGCGAGACCTGCGAAAAGGTTCGCTGCATTATCCCGCACAACCTTATGCAGGACGCTTTTGTAATGCAAAAGGAGTTCTGGTTTAAGCGGGACGGCGCCTGGTCGCTCCAAACCAAACCTATGTACAAGGAATATTTCTTCGTCGCCACGCACGATGCCGCTGCGCTCGATAGGGCCCTGGCCCAGCTGAGCTTTGGCTGTCGCATCGCCGGCAGTAGGGAGCGGGCGTACATGCCCATGCCGGATGATGCGCAGGATTGGTACCGCAGCGTGCTGGACGACGACGGCGTGGTGCGCAACAGCGTCGCGCGCATAGAAGACGGCGTGCTGCACATAGAGCAGGGCCCTTTGGTGGGGCAAGAGGCCCGTGTAAAGAAGATTGACCGTCATAAGCGCTGGTGCCTGGTAGACGTGGGCGAGGGCGACTCCACATTTAGGGAGCTGCTGCCGCTCGACGTTCCCAGCAAAACGTAAAGGGAGACGGTGTACCGGCTGTTCGTTCGCATTTCTTGAATTTACCGATTGGGGGATCCCTGGGGAACGGGGACGTAAGTTTGACTATGGCTGCTAAAGAGGTAACAGAGACAAATGCGCCCGCGGGGGCGGCGCTGATTGCTCAGGCCATGGACCGGCGTGAGGGCGTCGGCCGCAACAAGGCCATGCAATCCATCATAGACTGGGATCGTTCGCGCCTAGCCTACCGCACCGTTAAGCGCGCGTTCGACATTGTGTTCAGCGGTGTTGTGCTCGTGGTCATCGCGATTCCCGGCCTTGTGCTCGCGGCACTCATCCGCCTGGAGAGCGAGGGCAGCCCCTTCTACAGCCAGATTCGCGTGGGACAGACCCGCCCCGACGGTAGCCTGACCACCTTCCGCATGTGGAAGTTCCGTTCCATGTACAAGGACGCCGACGAGCGTCTCGCCGAGCTCAAGGGGCAGAACGAGATCGCCGGCTCCATGTTCAAAATGAAGGAGGACCCCCGCGTCACCAAGATCGGCAGGTTCATCCGCAAGCACTCCATCGACGAGTTCCCGCAGTTTCTGAACGTGTTCCTGGGCCAGATGTCCGTCGTGGGTCCGCGCCCGCCGCTGCCCAACGAGGTTGCAGAGTACACCGAGTACGACCTGCAGCGCCTGGCCGTGAAGCCGGGAATTACCGGCTGGTGGCAGGTTACGGAGCGCAACTCGACCGGATTCGACGGGATGGTTCGTCGCGACCTGGAATACATTGCGCGACGCGGGTTCCTCACCGATTTGAGAATTATCGCCCTCACCATCATCGAAGTGATCACGGGAAAGGGTGCGTGCTAGATGGATCTTTCAAAAGCCAAAGTTTGTATCCCGAGTTCAAGTGGAGGACATCTGACTCATATGTGGCTCTTGAGGCCATTTTGGTCACAAGCTGCCGATAGGTTCTGGGTGACCTTCGATAAGGAGGACGCGAATTCTCTTCTGGAAGGGGAGCGCGTCTACCATTGCCACTATCCGACGAACCGCAACATCCCGAACCTGCTGAAGAACACGGTTCTTGCCTGGAAGGTGCTCCGTAAGGAGCGTCCCGATCTGATCATCAGCTCCGGTGCCGCGGTTGCGGTGCCGTTCTTCCTGATCGGAAAGATGTTCGGGTCCAAATGTGTCTACGTGGAGGTCTTCGACCGCGTGGACAAGCCCACGATGACCGGTCGCATGCTCAACGGCGTGGCCGACCTATTCGTAGTGCAGTGGCCAGAACAGCTCGATGTCTACAAGAACGCCGTTGACCTCGGCTCTATCTTCTAGGGAGGGACGCGCATGATATTCGTGACCGTGGGCACCCACGAGCAGCAGTTCGACCGCCTGGTCAAGGCGGTTGACGATCTCAAGGCAGACGGGACGCTCGTTGAGCCCGTCTATATCCAGACGGGTTACTCGACGTACGAGCCCGTCCACTGCGCCCACTCGCAGTTCGTGCCGTTTCGACAGATGAAGAGCTACATGGAGGGTGCCGATGTGGTGATCACGCACGGCGGCCCCTCAAGCTTCATCGAGGCCATGGCTGCAGGCAAGGTACCCGTCGTTGTGCCCCGCAGGGGCGACCTTGACGAGCACGTGAACAACCATCAGGCCGACTTCGTGCGCATCGTCGCGGAGCGTCAAGGCGGAATCGTGCCCGTCTACGACGTGATGGACCTTTCCGCCGCCATCGAGCGCGCCCGCAAGCTCTCGCGCGGCGTCACTTTTAAGAGCCACAACGCCGAGTTCTGCCGAGAGCTCGAGAGACTGATAGAAGGAATTTAACCGCATGACTAAACCCCGCGCCGGCATACTTAGTATGCAGAGGATCTACAACTACGGGTCCTTCCTGCAGGCTTTCGGCCTGAAGTCTATCCTGGAGTCCCTTGGCTGCGATGTGCAGTTCGTTGACTATGAGCCTGGCAAGTGCCTGGTCACGTCCCCGTCATCGAAGAAGGGCGTCGCTCGCAAGGCGGAGAAGGCCCTCGAGGTATTCCGTTACGACGCTCCGCTCAGGGACAAGTTCGCCTTCATCCGCTACAAACGCACCTACGCCCAGCGCTTCTACCCGATGCTCGGCGTCACTGAGGAGCCCAACCTTGACCCTGACATCGACCTCTTGGTCATCGGCAGCGACGAGGTGTTCAACTGCGTGCAGGATAACGCTAATGTCGGCTTCACGCCCGCGCTTTTCGGCACCGGATCGCGCGCCGGACGTAAGGTGACCTACGCCGCTTCCTTCGGCAACACCACGCTCGATAAGCTTGACCGTTACGGCAAGCGCGAAGAGGTCGCGGGCTACCTCAAGCGTCTCGACGCCGTCTCCGCTCGCGATGCCAACACCGGCGCCATTGTCGAGTCGCTTACGGGGGAAGCACCGGCCTACAACTTGGACCCGGTGCTCGCCTACGACTATTTTGGCGAGTGCAGGTTGATTCCCGCCGAGGTCGACGAGGACCGCTATATGATCGCATACGGCTACTCGGGCCGTCTCACGGCCGAAGAGTGCGCCGCCGTGCGCGCCTATGCCGATCAGCACGGTCTCAAGGTGCTCAATATCGGTGGGGTGCAGGGCGTCTGTGATCGCTTCGTGGATTGCTCGCCTTTTGAGGTGCTCGCCTACTTCAAGCATGCGGATGCCGTGGTAACCGACACGTTCCATGGCACCATTTTCTCGACGATCGCCCACACGCCTTTTGCAACGTTCGTACGTAGCTCGGGCTATGGTAACTCGCAGAAGCTGAATGATTTGCTCGATCGTCTCGGACTGCTGGACCACGTTGCATCGCTTGAACAGCTCCCTCAGAAGTTGAGCGCTCATGTCGATTGGAGCTCCGTAGATGATCGCATCGAGCAAGAGCGGAAAAAGACTTACAGCTATCTTTGCGAGCAGATCGCGACTGCAGTTGAGGGGCGATAGCGTGAAGTTAAAATCTCTCGCAATCAGGCTGGCTCGAACTGTACAGGGCTGGCATGTAGCGCTCCCGTTTCGTGTCGATATCCTTAGAGCTACCGGTTTAGATATTCATCCTACCGTTCTAATTCGCAGCAATGTTCTATTTCAGGTGAAAGAGCTCGAGGTTGGACCGAACGCCTTTATTGGAAACGGTTGCAGCTTTTATGGAAGCGTTCGGTTTCCGTGCAAAGTGACTATTGGCGAACAGACCAAGGTTGCTCCTGAGGTTATGTTCTGCTGTTCGACTCATAGCTTAGGTCTTGCTGGGCGGCGTGCTGGGGAGACATATAACCGCGATATTTATGTTGGGAAGGGCTGCTGGATTGGAACGCGTTCCACTATTTTGCCCGGTGTGAATATTGGCAACGGATCTGTTATCGCTGCTGGTGCAGTTGTCGCAAAAGACGTCCCTGCGAATTGCCTCGCGGGGGGGGGTTCCTGCTCGAGTTATCAAGATGTTGGACGAAAGGTAGCCTAGTTTGAGTGCTGTTGTAGCAAAAGATATAAAAGTTACGGTCATTGTCCCTGTTTACAACGTTGCTAACTACGTTTCACAGTGCGTTGAATCTATCCTTGCTCAGTCTTATAATAATCTGGATATCATTCTCGTCGACGATGGCTCCACTGATGGCTCAGGTGCGATATGCGACGGATTCACTGCTTTAGACGAACGTGTGCGTGTTTTTCATTTTGAAAATGCTGGCGTTAGCGCTGCTCGCAACAGAGGCATTAAGGAATCTTGCGGAGAGTGGATTTGTTTCGTTGACGGTGACGATCGCGTCTTTCCCGACTATGTTGAATGTATGCTCAATTTGGCACTTGAAAAAGGCGCTGAAGTTGTGACTACGACCGAGTTTATGTGCGACTATGATAAGGACCAGGTTGTTAATGACAAGATTGAGGTCATCACTGGACAAGAGGCTGTCCGCCGGATTCTTTGCTATAAACTGCCGATAGGTTGCAATAGTAAGCTATTCCGTAAGGTTTTCCTTGAAGAGAATGGGATTAAATTCTTTGAGGATCTTGCCGTTGGTGAAGGGTTTAATTTTAATTGCCTTGCTTTTGGACGCGCTGATAAAGTAGCCGTTTGCCGTAGGAAGATCTACTTCTATCGAAAGGACAATCCGAACAGCGTCACCACGAAGTTTAATCCCGTCAAATGGGAAAATGGTATCTATGCCATTGAGCGTATTCGTGAGAATCTTCTCGAGGAGTCGCCAGATATTCTGGTGGCGTGGCGTTACGCATGGTGGCGTACAAACTCAGATGCCTATGACCTTATAGTTCTTTCTCATTCTGAGAAGAGCTGTCCCGAACTTTATGAGCGGACTAGAAAAATTGTCAAATCGGAGGCACTGTTCGCCTTTAAAGCCCCTGTTTCTTGTCAGGACAAGGTGCGAGCACTTGTTATGAAGGTATTCCCGAGGGCAATTCCATGGGCGATGCTTCAACGGCGTAAGCTGCATAATGTGGAAGTGGAGACTCAGGGATGAGTGCAGTTAAGGTGCTTCTCGTCTGTACGGGAGGAATCAAGAACGATGGAATTACATCATGGGCTATACAGACGTTCGGAGCCATGGATAAGGCCGGTCTTGATTTAACAGCCGTTGCATGGGAAGACTCGCCTGGGGATGCAGTCGAAAGGGTCGAATGTGCTGGCTTCACGGTTATTCGGCTTCCAAACAGAAAAACCCATCTGAGAGAGTATCTACATTCTTTCGATGAATTGCTTGAGCAGGGATTTGACGTGGTTCATGCGTGTGGGAGCAGCTCTCTCTTGGGGATGGAGCTTTCGCTCGCGAAGCGTGCTGGAGCGGGGATGCGAATTGCGCATTCTCATAATACGGTATGTTCCCATCGCGTGGCTGATAGGATTCTAAGGCCCTTACTCTACAATGCTGCAACTGACTTGATTGCCTGTGGGGTGGATGCTGGCAGATGGCTTTTCGCAAAAAGGGGATTCAGTGTTATCCCCAACGGTAAGGATCCCGTTTCATTCCGATTTGATTCTGCCAAGCGTCAAAGGGCTCGCGAGATGCTTGATATCAACGATGACACCATTGCTATCGGTCATGTGGGACGAATTAACGAACAAAAGAATCATTCGTTTTTACTTAACGTATTTAAGTCGTTTCTTACAAGCAACAGCGAGGCTCGTCTGTATTTAATTGGTGATGATGGCGGACTCATGAGCGAAGTTCGAAAACGGGTCAGAGAGCTTGGCTTGCAGGACAAAGTCTTGTTTCTTGGACGCCGTACTGATGTCTCCGAACTGCTTAATGGTATGGACTGCATGGTGTTTCCTTCGTTGTACGAGGGCTTTCCAAATGTCGTAGTTGAATGGCAGTACAACGGCCTTCCCTGTGTTATCTCCGATACCATTACTGATGAGTGCGCCGTGACACCATTAGTTGATCGCATGTCGCTCAAGAAGTCTCCTGATGATTGGGCTGCTGTAGTTGAACGTAAACTGTCCTACTCTGATCGTGCTAACGATTCGACACGGGCTTCGGAAGCTCTTCGAGCGTCTGGCTATGACGTGAATGAAAACGCAAAGATGCTCAAGCGTCTTTATTTAAAGGGCGTGGAGAGGAATAAGTAATGAATCCAGTGAAATGGGGGGCTAGCGCTTTACGCGTGCTGGTAGCGAAAGTTCGACTAGGCGGTAGGCTTAGAATAGATCGTGGATCTAAGCCAGTTTATCTTGGTCGTGGCGTGCGGCTTATGGTTAAACCTAATGGGCAAATTCATTTTGGCGCTGGTGCTTACATTGATGACTACTCGCGTCTTCAAGCGGACGATGGTGCGTCTTTGCATATTGGTAGCTATGCTTACTTAAACACTAATTGCCGCATTGTTGCAGCTGAGAACATCGAAATCGGATCCCATACCATGCTTGGCCCAAATGTATGCGTTTATGACCATGACCACGTGTTTGACGAGGACGGCGTTCATGGTGATTTGAAGTCATCGCCTATTCACCTTGGCGAGCGCTGCTGGATTGCTGCGAATTCTCTTGTTACCCGTGGTGTAGAGATTGCGGACAATATTCTTATTGGGGGGGCGTCTGTAGTTACTGATTCCTTGTTGGAGCCGGGCGTCTACGTTGGTACCCCTGCGCGACTAATCAAACGCCTTTCTGATGAAAACCGGTGCGTTATTGATGGGAAAAAAGCTGAAAGTGATGGGAACCGTGTCTAATAATCTTGATATCAAAATTTCAGCCATTGTTCCCGTTTATAACGTAAAGTTGTATTTGCGACAATGCGTCGACTCCCTTCTCGCCCAAACTTATCCTTTCTTCGAAATTATTCTTGTCGATGATGGCTCAACCGATGGTTGTTCTTTGCTTTGTGATGAGTTTGCTGCTACTTATGCTCAAGTCCATTCAGTGCACAAAGAAAATGCTGGCCTTGGTTATGCACGTAACACTGGACTGGATAACTTATCTGAGCTATCCGATTATGTCATGTTTATCGATTCGGATGATTGGCTTGAAGCTAATGCTGTGGAATGGCTTCTTGCCGCTATTCAGGGGGATGATGTTGACTGCGTCATTGGTGGGCACACAAAGAAAGACTGTACCGGTAAGACTCAATTTGTCTTTCGAATGGAAAATGCTTTCTATAATGGTGAAAAAGTCAGAGATGAATTGATTCCACGTCTATGCGGCAGCGCTCCTGCCGCAAGTGACTCTATACCGATGTCCGCATGGAGTTCCCTGTTTCGGGCAGACTGCATAAGAGAAAAGGCACTGCGTTTCCCTTCCGAACGCAATATGATTTCCGAGGATTTTGTATTTAAGTTTAATTTCCTGCTGCACGCTGACCGTGTGGTCGTAAGCGATTTTACTCAGTACTGTTACCGTACAAACCAAGGTTCTCTTACCACATCTTACAGGCCCGATCGCTTTGAGGCGTCCATGCACTTTTATCGTGAGGCTCTCCGGATGATTAGACAGGCAGCATTGTCCCAGGAGTGTATTACACGCCTGCAGAAGACGCTATTTATCTACGTCCGCATGTGTATTCATCAAGAGACGCCGAGCCTATCGGGAAAGAGGCACTCTCAGTGTATTGCCAAGCTTAAATCTATTTTGGGAGATGGCGAGTTTCATTCTGTTCTATCTGAATTTCCTTCTAGTGAATTGCATCTCAGACAGAGACTCTTTGTTTTTCTCTTAAAGAATAAAGCGGCTTTTCTTATTTTCTGGCTAAACAGTTTCGGTTTGATTTGAGGTGTGCTGGATGGGTATAGGTCATTGGCTTACCAGGACAATTAAAACGTCGGTTTGTGGTTACAGGGCTTACAGCGATACGTATATTAAAGAATTGCGTTCTAAGGGTGCAGTTATCGGTGAAGATGTGACCATCCACTATCCGATGAGAACGGTGATTGATGCTACTGCGCCGCATCTTATTACAATTGGCAACCACGTTAACATTACGGGGCCGGCCACTATTCTCACTCATGATTATTCTTGGTCAGTTGTTAAAGGTAAAACAGGTGAGATTTTAGGGAATCAGAAGCCAGTTGTTATTGGCGACAACGTTTTCATTGGCTGGGGTGCCACGATTTTATGTGGATCGATTATTGAAGATAACGTGGTGGTGGGGGCCCATGCGGTGGTTTCCGGCCTTGTTGATCATGATTCCGTCTGGGGTGGGGTTCCTGCAAGGCGGATTTGCTCTTTGGAACACTATCGAAAAAAACGCCTCACTGCTCAGATAGCTGAGGGTAAGATGTACGTCCACTGCTTTCGGGAGCGCTATGGACGTGACCCGCGCAAGGATGAGATTCCCGAGTACTTTATGCTTTTCTGCGGTGACGAAGAACTTGAAGGCAAACTTGCATTTCAGGTCAATCTCATGGGTACCGAGGAAAAGACAAAACGTTTAATGCGGGAAGCCGAGCGACCGTATCTTGACTATAACTCGTTTATTAAGGATTGCTGATGCCTGCTAGCCTGTCAGTTAAAGAACGCAAAGGTGTTGTGACATCGTTCAATGTTGATGTCTTTGTAACGTCCGCGCTCATGATTTTGTCTGTCTACAAGGTGGATATTGTACCGACGGCCATTATGCAGGGAATCAGATGCGCTGCTATTGCAATCTTGTTGCTGCTGCATTTTAAAGCTATTTGTGTTTTTCCGCACAAAGTGGCTCTTTTTGCATTTCCAATAGCAATGTCGATTTCTTCGCTCTGCGCTGGTTGTAGTTATCAAAATGTTGTCTTTGCGAGCGTGCAAGGTCTTAATATCATCTCGCTGTTTATTTCATGTTATGACATTGCGCGCAAGTACGGTTTATTTCAATTGTTTGACAGCGTCTTTTGGCTTTTGTTTGCGTTTAGTTTAATGAATGACCTAACGGTATTCGCTACCCATTTCAATAACTCATCCAGTCAATATCTGATGGGTAATAAGTTTACTGTTGGCGATATTCATACGTTGCTCCTTGGGCTTTATGCTGCTCTCCTTTCTGTTAGGCGTGGCTATCTACGCTATAACCGGGGAATTTATGTGGCTCTTGTTTTTGAATCTGCTATTGTGCTCGTAAAAGCGAGCGCGATGACTGCACTTCTTTGCCTGTTGTTGTCTGTTGCCCTTACTTTATTCCTTACCAACCGAGTTGCGCACAAATTGAGCGAGGGTTTAGTTATCACTATCGTGATTGTCGCTGCGAATGTAATTTACTTCGGAACGGGTATGCTGCTTAATATTCCGGCCGTTCAGTTTTTTATCCAGGATGTATTGGGGCGGTCTCTTACAATGACGGGTAGAACTCCAATCTATGATTGCCTCGAATTGTTAATCAACGAAAAGCCTGTTTTTGGATGGGGTTACGGAAACACGGCGGTCATGGCGCTTGTTGGTTATGGAAACGCCCAGAATGGAATCGCAGAGCTCATGGTCAACTATGGCGCATTTGGCGTGCTTGCTTTTTTTGCCACGGTAATAGGTCTTTTCCCTAGCGTGAAAAAGTTCCGTAGCCATAATCCGAGGCTTGTTGCGATCATATACGGCACTATTCTTGCATCTCTTGTCGAGATATCGTTCGGTCTAGTTTTTTTCTTCGCGTTGTCGTTGATATTCGCGGGGTCCGTTTTTCCTTTAAGGGACGATTTAAATAACATTTAATTGGATGAGGCGATTGCGTGAACAGGAGAGATACGATGGCGCCTCTTATTTCAATTGTGGTGCCGGTATACAACACAGCTGAATACATCGAACAGTGTGTACGCAGTATTTTATTGCAGGATTTCACCTTGTTAGAGCTTGTTCTTGTGGACGATGGCTCCACTGATGGCTCTTCTGGTTTATGCGATGAGTTTGCGACGGCAGATGAACGCGTGAAGGTAATTCACCAGGAAAATTCCGGAGTTTCAGTTGCTCGTAACAGAGGTTTTGATGTTGCGATTGGTCGCTACATTTGGTTTTGCGACAGTGATGACTGGATTGAACCTGGAGCGCTTGGGAAAATTGCATCCGTTATTGCAGAACGTTCGCCTGCGGCTATTTGTTTGACAATTAACCGTATCGGAGCCGATAGACGGGTTATTGGAAGATTTGAAGCCGCACGTGATAGCACTGGTCCGTCTGATGGTCCTTTGCAATGTAACAACTATCTGTTCGCGGGCTCGCAAGTATTTCTTCGTACGTTGGGCGAGGGGTTACGCTTTAAAGAGGGCCTTGCGCTTCTTGAAGATCGAGACTATTTTTATAAACTATTTTGGCTTGCTGCAGGTAACACAGCGCGTATAACTGAGCCACTCTATAACTATCGAGTTGAGCGTGTCGATTCTGCCGTGCACGATATCAGTGCAGACAAGGCACTTGGAGCATTCCTCGTAAGCAAGGAGATTTTTGAAAATGAGTTGACAAAGGGTTTTCTGTCGCCTGCTTACGAAAGCATGGTTACATTCGTTCTTATGGCGTTTTCTGCATTGGGGAAAACAGAGGGTTATTCAATCAGATATAAACGTTTAGCTCGGTTTGTCTCAGAGAATGATCATTCTTCCCTTCTTCCGAGTTCTAAGAGAGCGAGACTGTCCATTGCCGTTCGCCATCCACGCGTTTTTATCTCTATTGTTCGTGTGAGAAGTGCTTTGAAGCCTTTCTTTAAGAGGCTTCAGAGTTACAGATCGAGGAGTTAGTTAAGTTGTTATTTGCAAGAAGCGGTGTGAAATCGGGTGCTATCGTCAGCTATGCGTACACGTTCGTCAATTCAATCGTGTCAATTATCTATGTTCCGCTGCTTCTCTCCAGTATTGGTCGGGAGGAATACGGTTTATATCAGCTGATTGGCTCAATAATGGCCTACATTGTCTCCATTAACGGGATTCTCGCTTCAGGCGTGGGTAGATATTACTGCATGTACAAAGCTGAGGACGATCAAACTAAGATGGAGAACACCCTGGCGATTGCAAAGCGGATGTATTGGGCACTTTCTGTTGTTACTGTTGCTGTGATTCTTATTGTTTCGATGGCCTTTCGTACGATTTATAGCACTTCATTTTCACAGGCGTTGGTTGATGAAGGTTCTGCGATGCTTCTCGTACTTGGTGTTAATTGCATTGTTGTGATGAATAACGCAATAACCATTGCTGCCATTACGGCCAATGAGAGATTTGTTTTTCTCAAGGGTACGCAGCTTGTTTCTCTTGTTGTCCAGCCAGTAATAGTTGTCGCGGTAGCACAACTGGTCCCATCCGCTATCGTCGTGTCAATAGTCGCTTTGCTTACGAATATTGTCTGTGCCGCTGTTCAACGCGTGTACGCAAGGCATATTTTACATATTCGGTATACCTTTCATGGCTGGGACCGCGCATTGGCTCATGGTATATTAGGATTTAGCGTTGCGATAATTCTAGTAACGTTAGCCGACTTGATTTTCTGGAAGACGGATCAGCTCATTGTTGGATATCTATTCGGGGCCGATTCTGTTGCGGTCTATTCCATTGGTGCTCAGATTTACCAAGCATATATGAATATCGGTATTGCAGTCTCCTCAGTGTTTCTTCCACGTGTTTCGCAGCTTTATCACGGAAATCATGATATGGCTGCCATTAGCGCTCTGTTTATAAAGGTCGGGCGCATCTCTCTTATGATTTGCCTATTAATTTTGGGCGCTTTTACCTTTTTGGGGCCTGACTTTATGGCACTTTGGGCGGGCGATAATTGTTTTGACTCATATCTTGTAGCAATTATTGTGATGGTGCCATTTACAATTGATTTGATTCAGAATCTCGGCCTTACCATTCTCCAGGTTATTGATAAATACTATTTTCGCGGGGCCATGTATCTTGTTATCGCATTGCTAAACGTTGTTTTGACTGTTGTTATGCTTAATGCGGTTGGTCTTGCTGGTGCAGCACTTTCTACGGCCATTGCAATGCTCATTGGTAATGGGTTTATCATGAACTGGTTTTACAAGGTCAAGGTCGGTCTTGATATTACGAATTTCTGGCGACAAATGCTTCCGATTGCGATTCCCGTATCTTTGCTTGTGGCCGTGTTTGCTTGTGTGTATTGGTTGGCCCCGATACCCCATGCTTCTTGGTTCGCCTTTATTGCTGCTGGCGTGTTTTGGGTTGTCGGTTATGTGTCCATCCTCTGGTGTTTCTCCATGAACGACTACGAGAAAGGTCTTGTTCGCAGCGTTTTGCACAAGCATTAATTAAATACTAGTTATCTGCACCAATCGTTGACCTTGATTTGTTGCAAATCCGATTTTCTGGACGACGTGGTGGAACACGCTCGTGTACCATTTGCTGCGATTGAGGCGGACCGACGGTGGCGTCGCGAAAGTTGGTGTAATGGCGTTCCTTGACTCTGTTTCCAAGATTCGGACTCTATTGATATCCTAGACCGTATCCATGCTGTCGGTGACGCATAACTTTTTTCGCAAATTTACAACCGCATAGCTGAACACGGCCCGTGCCCCGTCATATGAATTCTAGCGGCTAGGCAACAAATCATTGCCGAATGGGGTTCGGGCCGTGTTTGCGAACATCGTAACAGCCGACGAGGAATCGCTGCGCAAGGACATAACGAATCTGGTGAGGAAGACCTTCGATGAGACGTTCAGGGTGCTGATCGACGAGGAGGCTTCCGAGCTCGTCGAGGCTAAATATTACGAGAGAATGGCGTGCCGGCGGTCTTGCTGCAGCGGCCACTACGCGAGAAAGCTCGTCAGCGGTGTCGGAGAGTCGAGTTCAGCGCGCCGAAACTACGCGTCGCCTTCCAGATGGCCATCATCGAGCGCTACCGCAGGCGCAAGACCTCGGTCTAGGAGGCCGTCGTCGAGATGCGCCTCGCGGGTGCCTTGACCAGCAGGATTGAGGATGTATCCGGGCTTCTCTGGGGGCGCCGATGTCCTCCGGCACCGTCT
Source organism: Coriobacteriaceae bacterium (assembly GCA_025992755.1). GTDB lineage: Bacteria > Actinomycetota > Coriobacteriia > Coriobacteriales > Coriobacteriaceae > Collinsella. Next base: position 1,186,419 of record DAJPGF010000001.1, on the reverse strand, counting down.
TCAACTTCAACGAGAGGGTCTTAGCGTCCATCGAGACCTAGCGGGAGAGGTCGTTTGAGGACGACTATCCCTGCGTATTCGCGCGCAGTAGACTAAAAGGGGACGGGGCTAAGGACGGCTAAGCCAATTTGCGAAATAATTTTGCCAGTACCAAGCGTTTGCTGATCAATAAAGCTACAAACGTCTTTTCTTTAATGCATTTTGTCTGCGGCCAGCGCCCAGGACTGGGCGGCCGAGCCGTTTGCGGGGTAGAGCCACACCTCGGCGCCCTCGCTCGTGTCGCACCACTTGCAGTCGAGCGCCATGCCGCTCGCCGCGCTCGTGATCGACCAGCCGCCGCGGGCCTCGACGCGCCAGAGCTGCGACGCGGATCCGTCGGGCTCGGCAAGGGCTGCGGAGCCGCCGGATGCCGTGAGCGCCAGCCCGCCGCGCGTCAGCCGGTAGAGCCCCGTCGCCTCGTCGTAGGCGAACGACAGGGCCGGCCCCGACGCGCTCAGCGAGCAGCCGGACGCGCCGGCCGACACGGCCATGCGGCAGTCGAGCGCGGACGTCAGGCGGTAGTCGCCGTCGTCGAGGGTCCTCTCCAGTACGGTTGCTTTGTATTTTGCTTTCAGGTCGTACTTAGCGCTCCATTTGCTGATCGATTCCTTGGTGACGTTCGAAGTCGCGGTCAGCTCAACCCTGGCGCCTTGGACTTTCCACTCTCTCCGATTCATCGCATAAGCAACAATCCCATTCTGAATTTCCGAGATGCTCGGCGGGAACGACTGGTTGTCGGCATCAATGGAAAAGCTCTCTTCTTTGGCATCTAGGTGCTGCTGAATGCGGTCGGCATACTTCTCGGCCCATTCATCGGCCTTGCCGTTTCGCACAAAGTAATTGTTGGATAGATCTATCGAGCGGTAGGCGTAGTTGGCGTTCTGGTAGTTTGCCGTATGGTCGGAGTGGGCGATTGCCATGAGCTCGTCGGTCAGGCCAAAGTACAGATGGCGCTGGTCCAGGTCTCCGTACCAGTTGTCGCTGGTGTCGTCCCAGGTTAGGTCCATCTGGCACCATTTGCCGTCGATCTTTACGGCGTTCCAGGTGTGGCCGTTGCCGGTGATGCGGCCGTTGGCGATGCCCGCGGCGTCAAGGAGCTTGGAGTAGATGCGCTGGTAGCTCTCGCAGGTGCCCTGGTGGCGCGTGAGGCCGCTTTCGGCCGAGCAGTAGTTGAGGCTGTGGTCGTACTCCAGCTGGTCGAGCGTCCAGTCGTGGAGCCACAGGGCGCGGGCGTAGTCGGACCCGTCGGTATCGGCGCTGCATTTGTCGACTGCGGACTTCACGATGGCGCTGACCGCCGGATGGGCGTCGTCGTTCGCGCTCGCAAACACGTTTGAGCGCAGATAGTACACGCCGGCCGCCTTATCCATCAGGTAAAAGCGCAGGTAATAGGTGCCGCTAGCGGTCATTTCGAACTGGTAGTCGTGCGATGTGCATTCGCCGGTGTATTGCTGCCACTGGTTACGGCTGGGGTCGGCAACGCTTTCGCTGCTACCGTCGGGATCCATATACGTCGGTGCGTCCATGCGGAATTGGTACGCACCGCTTCCGCCCGTCGCAGTCACATGGAACGTGGTCTCCTGGCCGAGCCTCGGGTCGTTCCATTGGACGGTGAGCGTGATGTCGCCGCTTTGCGCGGTGGTGCTGTGCTGGTAGTTCGCGGCCGCGTTCGCCGGTTTGATTTCAAATGGGATCGCGCAGGTGCCGCTGTAGTTCTGGTCGTCGGCGGTCACAACGGCGGTCGCCTGACCGATGGCTACGTTGTTCTCGTAGGCGACAGTGTACTGGTCGCTCGGCACGGTCGACGACGTGACGGTGGGCATCACGGGATTGCCCGTGTAGCGAATGTCGGTGTCCTCGATACTGAACATGCTGGCGTCGATCGGCTGCGTTGCGTTGGCCGTTACATTGGTGCCGGAGGCGGCGCTGATTTGATCGTTTGCCCGGGCTTGGCCCGACGTGGTTTCGGCTGGGCTCTCGTTAGGTTTGCCGGCGCTTTGCGCGGCGGGTTCTGGCGCACTGGCGATTTCGGCAAGCGCGGGTGACGGGATAAAACCAACCGTCATTACGAGCGAGAGCGCGATGGAAAGGACGCAGGAGGCAGGCTTACGCATGACGGCCCCTTTTCTGTAATCGGAACAGGTACGATTCTGCAAGCGTACCGGCATTTAATATGAGCAGGACATTGTCAAGAGGCAAAATCGGGCCTGGCCCCAACGATATGGGGTCAGGCCCTCTCCCTATATCAACCCGTCCGCGGCGACCTCGGCGTGTCTTCCCGACGCTCGTCTTTGCAGTTTAATATCCGCCCGTGGCGATCTCTCGCTGGGCAATCCGTTGCTACGGCTGAGGCTTCTACGTCGAACCGACAGTCTGTGCACGCGTGTGGCGCCCTGGGCGCTCGCAGAAAAGGGACCTGAGGTTCGCCTCAACGGCTTCGGATCGAACCGCTTCCGGGGTGATCGGCTTATGTGCGGGGGACCGGCCCCCTACGCCTCCTCGGCCATGAGGCCGACCGCCCACACCCAGCAGGCGAGCTCGCGCGCCGTGGCCACGTTCGCCTTGTTGTTGTGGACCCCGCGCGCGAGCAGCGCCTCCCGCCTCTCGACCAGCCTCCGCACGCCCTTGGCGGCATGCCTGCGGGCGACCCGGTCCGGGGCCTGGCCCTTGGCGAGGTCCTTCGGCCGCCCCGAGCACGTCAGGTAGTGCCACGCGGCCTCGACCAGCGCCTTCCTCAGGTGTTTGTTGCCTGCCTTGGTGATCGCGCCCCTGCGGTCGCTCTCCCCGCTGGAGTGCTCGGAGGGCGTCAGGCCGACCCATGCGGCGAACGACCGGGCGTTCCCGAACCTGGAGAACTCGCCGGCCTCGAACACGAGGTCGGCGGCCGTCGCGGTGTCGACGCCCTTGAGGCAGCGCAGGGAGTCGACCCTCCTCCTCCACCTGGGCTTGCGGGCCTCGGCCTCGACGAGCCCCTCGAGCCGCGCCTTCTCCTCCGCCGCCCGCCTGACCGCGTCGACGTAGTAGGCGAGCACGTCGTTGTCGGCCCCCTCCGCGAACCTAATCGACTCGATCCAGGACCAGTGCGCCCGGGTCCAGTTGCCCTTCCTGCGGCCGGTGGGCGTCCTCTCGTCGAAGGCGAGCCCGTGCCTGAGCAGGAACTTGGAGAGCCGCTGCTTCGCGCGCGAGAGGTCGTCCCTCGCGTCCTCGAGCGCCCTGGTCAGGTCGCGTGCGGCCTCGCACTCGTCGTCGGGGACCCACACCTCGACGACGTTGCCGACCGACAGCATGCGGGCGAGGAACTCGGCGTCGTTGCGGTCGTTCTTCCTGCGCCTGTCCGCGCTGGGCTTGATCATCTTCGAGACGGCGCCGACCACGCAGCCGACCCCGAGGCCGGAGAGCCTCTTCTGCAGGTCGAACCCCGTGACCCCGGATTCGTACACGCACCTGGCCTTTGGGTCCACGGACCGCACCCACTCCGCGACTGTCCCGGCGTCGTAGCCGAAGGTCGCGCAGCGCACCTCCCCGGTCATGACGTCGAGGGAGACTGCCTTTATCGAGCGGGCGTGGACGTCGAGGCCGACGAAGGTGGTAGTATCGAGCATGGGAGCCCCTTCCATGAATGCGGCGTGGCCGCCACGGTTGGATTAGACACTCACCATTGTCGGCCTAATCCGCGGTCTTTCATGCAGCAGGGGCTCTCAATGTTTTTATGTCCTGCTCATATCGTCTGTAATCGGAACAGGTACGATTCTGCAAGCGTACCGGCATTTCAACGATTGCAATATAAACGAAAAACCGCAGGTTGTAGACGAGTTTGGCGTGTTTCAAGGGCGCGGTAAGCATTTGCCGTTCCAAGCGATGTTGCGAACGCAGACTGGTGATTGCTTGCTGGCTTGTGGTGGTGTTTGGGTTGCTAAGCGAGGGCTGCTTGTTGCGTGGGTTGGTTTTATTGGTGTGGGTTTGGACACTGTATGGAGATGACGATGGCTGGAGCGGGGTAGGGAGTTGTGACGCGGATTGGGGATGCTGGGTGGCTGGCCGATTGCGTGCAACGGCCTAACGCGTTGTTTGCGGTGCACGGCCAATAGATCTCTGTAGGGGGCCTACCCAACGTAAGGCGTCTGAAGGCATTTCCCTGGAAGCTCGGGCTTCCTGGATATCTTGGCGATTAAGATGCGCCCCATGCTCAGCCGGCATATAGAATGGACTGTGGACGTGACGATTGCCTGCTGCTGACATGTTGGTTAATCGACGATGATGGCAGCGACGGAGATTGATTGGGGCAGTCGGCATGTTCGCGAGCGAAAAGGCGGCCCTGCTCGGCGATGTGCCGACTTTTATTGTAGCGAAGGCGTTGGTGACGCCGAGAGGCGGCAAGGCCGACAAAACTATTGCGAGGGCAAGGGATCAACATGGCATTTGAAGCACGTCAGAGTACGGTTGGAAAGCTGCTTAATGACTCAATCTATAGAATCCCTCGCAATCAGCGCGCTTACGTGTGGGATGAGCATAACTGGAAAGATCTATTCGAAGACATCAAGCTTGTGACAGAGGAAGTTGCTACGTCGCATTTCATCGGTTCGATAGTGCTGATGGAGGAAGAAGAAGAAGACAGCCTCGGGGTTTTTACAATAATTGATGGTCAACAAAGAGTTATTACCCTAACGCTCTTGCTGTCTAGCCTCATGTTCGCTTTCAAGAAAAGGAATATGATTAACCACGCTAATGGCACAAAAAAATATCTAGTGGCGATAGATACTAAGGATGTTGAGCACGCGATCGTCGCTCCGGAGAATCATTTATCATTAACGAGGATCGTCGAAGGAGTAATTGCTATCTCTCCTGAAGATGCGGCTGCCATGTCTGCTGTGGCTTTCTCGAAGAGCAAACGCGCGTCCGGATCAAAAGACGAACTGATCGTTAAAGCCTTCCAATATTTCAGTGCAAGTTTCGCCAAGATGAAGGATGAGGAGTTGCTGGCCTTCAGGGATGCGGTCATTTCTGTCGCATATGTAAACATCAAATCATCGTCTGAGGAAGATTCGTACACAATATTCGAAATATTGAATGCGCGAGGTATCGAGCTTGAGGACCATGAGCTTCTGAAGAACTATATTATGCGCTATATCCATCCTATAGAAAAGCGCGATGATGCAAAACAGGTATGGTCGGAAATTGAAGCAACAGTCGGCTCGAACATGAAAGCTTTTTTGCGTCACTACGCAATTCAAAAATATCGCCTAGGTCAAGGCGACAAGGATGGAGCATATAAGAAAATAAGGGATTTTACGGATCCAAAGAAGGCTGCTGATCTTCTCTATGATTTAAGGCTAAAAGCCGGATATTATGCAGAGATTGTCGAGCCAACCAGCGATGACAGAAATGCGGAAATCTTGAGTTTCTTAAGAACATACAATGTCCGCGTCTTCAGGCCGCTTCTTATGAGTTTAATGCACGCTCGCGAAATAGAGCAGCTAACGAGCGAGCAGTATGATGATGCGATTGGATTTATTTACCGGTTCTATATTTGCTATAAGATAATCGGGGGAATGGAGTCGAACCACCTATCGGATTCGATCGTGAAACACTCATACGCAATCGAGTTGAACTGCACCCAGCAAGTGTTAGATGAGTGGAAAAATAGTTTTAACGAAAAACTGCCTTCAGAAGAAACATTTCGAATTAATCTCCTTTCGCTTGGATGGTCTCATTCGTGGCCGTTGTATAGCGAAACAAAGTTGAAGGATCGCTGCAAGTTGGTCCTTGCCTTGCTCGAGGAGCTTAAGTCTGGTGTTAGGGTTTCTGAGGCATTCACAATAGAGCACATTCTTCCGGATTCGCAGGCTCAGGAAAACTCGATTATTGGGAACTTGCTCATGCTAGAAGAGCGACTTAACGCGAAATGTAAAGACAAATCGCTTAAGGAAAAGCTGCCCATATACGCTGAATCGCGTTATGCCACTACAAGAGCTTTTGCTAAACGCTATGCGAATGGTTGTTTTGACGTTAAGAAGCGCGTTGATTTTATCGCGAAAGATTTGTTTGAAATGGTCATCCACTAGCTTGCACCGCGCGGCCGCGGCGCTTGAGCTCGTCAAGAAGTGCATCGACCCGGCGATAAGGCGGCAGGCCGAAGGGTTCGAATGGGATCCGAAAGCGCTGGAGTAGGCTCTCGCCTGGCCATAGGAAAGGTAAGGGTGGAAACCGATGGCGGACAAGGAGCGACCAAGGTGAACGAGGATGACATCATCGGCGTCGTGAGGGAGTACATCGAGGACAAGGAGAACTCGTACGCCCTCATGCTTACCGGGGAATGGGGATGCGGGAAAACCTACTTTGTCGAGCACGCACTGACCGAGAAGCTGGAGGAGGATGAGAGCCGGCATCCCGTCGTGGTGGCGTCCGCCTACGGCGCCAAGGACTTAGCGGAGCTCTGCGGGGCGATTGAGTCTGGTTTCATCTCGAAATACGCCATAGGGTGCGCGGCCGGCGGGGAGAGGGGCAGGTGGGATTCACTCGTCGGGTTCGCCAAGGACACGGGAATATCGTTCCTCGGGAAAAAGATCAGGGAGCTGGAGAAGAAGGCGGGCGTCGATCTCAAGATGGCGCCGCTGAATGCCGTGAACCTCATCATCGGCCCCGAGACCCTCCTCGTCATAGACGACGTGGAGAGGTGCGACATGGGCATTCGCGAGCTGCTCGGGGCGGTCGACCACCTCGTCGTTGGCTGCAGGAAGAAGGTCCTCCTCGTCTGCAACGAGGATGAGTGGAGGAAAGGGCTAGGACCGAAGGGGGAGAAGGGGACGACCAGGGAGTACGAGAGCCTCATCGAGAAGACCGTCTGGCGGAAGTGCCGGTTCAGGCCCTCGGTCGGCTCGGTTGTGGAACGCGTTCTGGGAGGCGTGCTGGGCGGCATCTACCCAGGCGCGCTCGAGGACGCCGTTTCGGCGATTGAAGGAAGCGAATCGCCGAACTTGCGATCCCTCAGCAAGATGCGCCCCGTGCTGGTCGGGATGAAGGAATCCGGGTTCTTCGCTGAACCCACCGACCCGGAGTCTGCCAGGGCAGTTTTCAAAGAGGCTTTCGGCTTTGCAGCGGGGGCGGCGAAGGGGATGCGCATCGGGCCTCCGTCAAGCCGGGAGGATTCCATCCTTAGGGGTGGCATTTTCGAGTCGCGCCGGCTCAAATACGCCGCTCTGGACTTCATCCCCCGCTTTTTCGAGAGGTGTGAGGGGGTCGATTCCAAGCATGTTCGTTCCTGCCTGGAAGATTACCTTGCGACCTTTCATCCCGACGGGCCGGCCGCGCGGAAAGCTATTGAATGTATCGAAGGCATCAGACACGCCACTTTCCGCGATGCCGATGTCCTTGGCATGGTGGAGACTTTAGTCGCCGGGATTGTCCCCGGGGACGGGAGCCGCGGCTTGTCGTTCGACGTCTATCCCGACGTCCTGCGTGCCGTCAAAGGCATTGCGGGGGAATTTGCTGACGCCTTTCCCGAAGGGGTCGCGCCGCTCGTCAAGGCGATGGAATCCTCCATTGGACGGGATCCCGAGTCTGCAGTGAGGTCAATCGGAAAGAATCGAGTCGAATGGCAGGAGATCCCTTTCGACTCGAGCGAAGCGCATGAGATTCCGGCTTTGGAGGAGGTCGACAGGCTGAGGGAGCTCGCCTTGACGACGCTACGCGAACGGGAGTCGGAGTCTCTTGGCAACGTCCTGATAAACGCCCCCGACCAATTCGCGACGAAGCTCTATCTGGCTTTCTCGAAATCAGATGACTGGTCGGAACCCATCCTGTCGCTCATTTCCCTCGACACTTCCCTCCTCGCGAGGGCGATGGAGAAGATGCCTCCCGAAGATATTCGGCTTGTGCACAGTGTCCTTTTTCCGGGCGACCACATGAGGTCGTGCACGGCCTCGCTCGAGGGCGAGGACAGGAAGGCCCTCGTAGCTTGGGCCAAGAGGCTCGGATCGGAGATCGGCAAGGTCGAGACCATGGAGTATTACCAAAGGATCTATTTCGACGCCATATCCAAGAGTCTCGAATGTCTTGCCGATATCTAGGATCCGCAGCTGGTGCCAAGTTGAAACGTGGCTTAGGATTTGCAGAAGATCTTCTAATGGCAGTCTTACGACAAGGACGAGGATGCCCTAATGCCTTGCCCAGGCTCCATCCAGCTCCGCCGCGCAGCTCTCGAACACGCACCTAACGGCGGCCATTTCCGACGGGGTCACGCGCCCTCCGCTCGCCTTATCCGAGGGCCTATGCGGCGGGGCTTGACTTCGAGGACGTCGTCGACTCGTCCCTCGAGCTTGTAAGGCTTGCTGAGGTAGGCGGACTAGAGTAAGAAAAGAGAAATCAAAAGGCGAATTTATCGCGAGGAGCAAAATGTCCCAAATAAATCAGATCCAAGAAGAGCTAAGGCAGATCGAAGGCGGGCGTTTTCAAACACTAGCAAATCAGTATCTATATAGGAGATATTCGCTTAACAACATCATTGAATTAGGATCCCAATGCGGCACGGATAAAACCACGACCGGAGTGCCAGACATGTACTCCGTAGGAGAGAATGGACACTACCTCTTCGCGGCATACACAACCTCTAAATCCGACATCCGCAATAAGCTGCTAAGACTGCCTCGACAGGAGCAAAACCGGAATCAATCCGCAACTCATAGATCGAATCATCCTGTGCCACACATACTTTCGCCTTTCACCTCTGGTACTCGAGGAGGTCCGTGCCATCGATCCACGGATAGAAATAATCGGGCCAGAGACAATTGCGAGCGACCTTGATGGAAAATACCCTGCGCTAGCGCATACGGTATTGGGCGTTCCACTCGGAAAGGGATCATTCATCGCCCCAGACCGCTTCATCGAGCGAAGCCTGAACGACCGTTTCTCAACCGACCTGTCGAAGCTCCTCATGCACAGGGATTCCGAGTTTTCAGTCATCGTCGAATCGATAGAGCAAAACAAGGCAGTGGTGATTCAGGGGCAGTCTGGATCGGGGAAAACCAAGATCGCCCTCGACGCATGCCTCTCATTCAGCAAACGGCATCACTGGGATCTTCTTATCTTGGACTCTAGGTATTCATCGCATCTCGACGATGATATCGAGCTGATTTTGTCGGAGTCGGAAAACATTATCCTTCTAGTCGATGATGCAAACGGCAACCTGTCACTTGAGCACTTGCTGGGAATCTGTTTGGAAAACAAAAAGCTAAAGATTGTCCTCACCTGCAGGAAGATGCACCGAAGCGAGTTGACCGCAAAAATCGGCAGTTATCTAAATTTCAGAGAAATAGAGCTGGAGCCTCTAACCGCGGAAAATATAGAAGCGATACTCGAGACCGAATACAACATAAAAAACATAGCACTGAGGGAGAGAGTATCGGCAATCGCAAACGGAAACCTGCGCTTGGCTATCATGGCAGCAAGCCCCATAGCAGACGGCAATTTCGAAGCCATCCAAGAGCCATACGATCTTTTGAACATCTATATGAATTCTGCTTTAGCTGGGTACTCCAGCAGGGAGCAGCGTCTCGCAGAGAACCTTGCAATCTACGACTGCTGCGATCTTATTGATGGAGACCCTTGTTACGAGGAACTCTTGGGGCTGGGGTACGACGACGCCGAGATTCGGGATTTTGCATCCAGATTGAACGACCAGGAAATTGTCACGATCCTTACCTCCGCCGATGGCGTGCTAGCCATAAGAATGGAAGAGCAGAATCTTCGCGACTTCTTGATATGCCGCCACTTCGCAAAAGAAGGGAACGGCAGTTTTGCGGATTTCATTCTGCATACCGCAGAAATGCCGAACGCGCCGTATCTCAAAGCCGCCAAGTCAATGGCTGAAGTGTGCGGAAGTGCGAGCGTGTACGACTACCTTCGAAGGGAATGCGAGAAAGCTTGGGATGAAATAAAGAATCGGGATGCGCGAATTGCCGATCAGTTCATAGTCACATTCAATCAATTCCTCCCCATACAGGCGCTCGCCTTTGCCTCAAACCGCATCGAAAACGCTGATTGCGCTGACGTATCGGAAGAAATTCTCGGCATGAATTCGACATCCGACGGATCTATGCCCCTGCAAATTTCTGTATCCCTGATGAACTCAAGCGAGTATTCGCAAACAGCCTCCGAGTTGTTCGTGAAGTGTGTAGAAAGAGGCACCGAGCGAGCGGCCGAGTACAACTGGGCATGCGGGCCGGACGGCGCTTTCGCTTACGATCTCGATCGTACGGGATTCGATTTGGAAAACAGCAAACTCGATGCCCTCGCTCAAAAATATCAACAATCGCATTCCCGCAATGTTGCAGCATGTCTGATCGTCTTGACGAGTTCATACCTCTCTTCAAGGGCCCAGCGCGTTTGTCAAAACGGCATAACGTACACATACAACACTTTGACCTTCAATTTCACATCAGAGCTGGCCGAGCTCCACGCCCATTGCTTCCGGGCGCTTTCCGTTCTGGTCGAAACCGAATTCAGCAGGCAAGTTAAATCCACTTTTCGGCAGCACTTCTCGTTCTATGGCAAAGAACCTGAAGCGGAGTACGCAGAAAACATGTATTCGGTGCTCTCGAGGATTGAAGAGCTATTCCCCAAATATATAACCGAAGACTCGACAATCGATCTCTTATGCAGCTTAAGCATCAACCAGATTTACGAAACATGCGCGCAGAATCCCCCTCTGAGCCTCGATGGGTTCCGCCAGAGCGCATTCGACGCACTTGGTCTGGAGAACTCCGAGTCTCTCGTAGAGAAAGAACCGAGGATATCCGCGGAAGAGTTACCGCTAGAACGACTGACCGAAGCCCTGGGAAAGCTAGCCGAAGATTATGAGATTTCCGATAAAGAGTGGGAGTCGGGCGGGGCTATCGGAAAAGTCCTTCTGGAAATCGCCAAAAGGACCCCAGATACTGCCTCAAGCATAATCGCACGCAATATCGCTTCGTCGCCCTCGACGATCCCTGTCCCGTACGAAGCACTTGATCATCTTGCTGAAACCATCGGCAGGAAGGTCCTTAGAAACGAGCTGGGCGCGGTGATCGACGTGAGTGACCATCCGGCCCTGTTTGACTATCTTGATTTGCTAGCAATAAAGAACGGGCCCGACAAGGAGGAGCTCGACGAAATTCTCGCAAGACTCGATGACGGCAGAACGCATCTCTGCTTGGAAGATTTGGAGATAGTCGAGCCAAAGCATCCTGGCTATATCCTCAAATATGCTTCTTGGCTTTCCGAACATATACACAATGATGGGGTTTGGCGGTTTTTCGGCAACTGCGGAGACGAAAAGCGCGTCTCCGCTCTAGATTCGTACTTCGAATCCAATCCCTCACCGGCCGTCAACCTGTATTTTCTCGCACTTGAAGGATATCCTACTTTCGACTATAACCTCGCTTTCCTACGCTGCCTTTTACGCCTTGACAGCTCAATGATTGACCGTTTTTTGGAGTACGTTGCCAACCTCGACTACCGACAAAGGCACGATCTCCTGCGAAGAATCAGCTCGTTTTGGACCGTCCAGGATGATCATGCCTGGAATCTGCTGAAAGCAATGATCGATGAAGCGCTGAGCGAACCACTCGGCAGGCTTGAAATAGCCGTTTTGTTTCCCGTTCATGACGCAAATGCGCTCTCGAGCGATATTTTTTGGGAGCGCTTGGAATATACCATCCGCGAAAGGATCGCCGACGCAAATAGCCTCGATAGAATTAGCTGGGCCTTGTCCGATTGCAATGACGAGACGAGGATTAGGGCTATCACCCTCATTCTGACGCTCGATAAAGACGGGATATCGATCAACCATTTGGATCTCCGTCGATCTTCAATGAGCGGGTCCCCTGAAAAAGGCTTTATTCCAGCAAAGCTCAAGGAGATTGAGGCGATTGACTCGATTGCTGCTCAGCTGCCCGCAGGTGTTGCATATTTAAAACACAGAGAATGGCTGTCAAAAGTGAAGTCATCAATTGAAAGAGACATCGAAGACGAAAAGTGGAGGCTATTCCACGGCAGGCAGTAATCGACTTTAACACCTAGAATTAGGAAAAGCCTCGGGGCTCCTGCCTAGCCCTTCGACCTGCACTGCGTGCAGAAGACGGTCGAGGGCGAACCGTGGTGCAGCTCCATGAGCTCGAGCTGCATCGCCCTGAACAGGTCCTCGGGCTTGTTCAGCAGCCGCTCGTCGATGTTTGTGTCAACGGCCTACTGAATACTGTTCAGTTTTACGCTACCACTGACAGCGAGGTCGAAGTGGCTCGTTGCTATTTCGAAGCCGCGCGCGCGGCGCGGAAGGGCGGCGTGGACCCCGAGGCCACTGCCTACAAGCTCGACAAGATGATTTGGTTGCTCTGCACAAGCGACTTTTACCTCGAAGGGGGTCTAAAGCTCTTTTCAACCAATGCACTTGTTGAATCGAACCTGAGCGCTTATTCGGGGGATGGCATTTAAATCGGAGCCACTTTCAGAAAAGCGGCGCTGCAAACGCATGCCAAAACTGGCAAATTATTATGAAAGGTAATCTTATGGCAAACGCAGAGGAATCAACTAAGGCCGGTCTATCGCGCTTGCAAGACGACGCAAGGCCGACTATTTGCAGCGACTCTCTCGAACTTATTTCGAATATCGCAGAGGTTGGCCTGGACGAAATTCTCCAAAACGAGTTCTTGAAGGACATCCCCGTCATCTCAAGCCTAGTGAGCATCTACAAAATCGGAAACAATATCCACAATGCGCATCTGCTGAAGAAGTATGCGTGTTTCCTCGATGAGTTCAACCGCGACTCTTTTGAAAATGGCTCATGGAACAAGTACAAGCAATACTTTGAAGAGTCAAATAGGAAGCGCGATATTGAGTACCTGCTTATCCTGCTCGAAAGATACATTGAGGAGGACAAAGCGCGGCGACTAGCAAAGATTTATGAGGCCTACCTAGATAAAGAAATTAGCTGGGACGATCTTCGTTTGTTTGCAGAGACTTTGGACAGATTTCTACCTGGAGACTACGAAATGCTTCGAGAAAAGGAAACTTTTCAGACGCTCAGAGGCAGAGATGCAGAAGTTCTTCTTCGATTAACCGGACTGGGATTGCTGATTGAGGATATCCATCGGCAGCAGTGGGACGTAGTAGATACGACGCTCATCTTCGACGATCCCGACGAAATTGAGAAAGAAGAAAGGGTTTATCGTAGGACCGAATTTGGAAACAGGATGGTATCTATACTTGGCTAGCTACTGCAGACAGCAATCTGAGCGCGCTCTTGTCGTCTTGGTTAAACTGCTCGGATCTACCAGTGATTTTTACTGCATTAGGCATTCGTAAAGGGAATCGGTTCTTCACGATTCGCATCCTTTCTAGTGCTGCCTTTATTTAATGATCGAGATATGCTCGGCGACTGCGGTGTTCTGCCCCTTAGGTTACAGACGGTTGTTTCTATTGAGCTTCCAGAGGAAATACATGGGGTTCTCTTTTGCCTTGGCTTCTCGCAAGAAATCTGCGGATTGAGATGCAACGGCCCCTATGCCGGCAGCCCCGAGGAAGGCCATGGCATCAGAAGGTGATGCGATTCCGTATTGCCCCAATGTAAAGCTCGCAATTCCGATAGCGGCTTCAATGCCTGCGGAGGTGACTAATCGGGATCGCTCGTTTTTCATCACTAAAGATATCTTGTGAAGCTCGGGCTCAATTAGGTCGTTCTTCAGGTCAGCTAATGTCGAGGTGTCGATGGGCCTTTCGCTCAGGCCTTTGGACAAGGTATCCCTAAATACAAGAAACGACTCTTCGTTTCTAATGCGGCAATCAAGGATGCTACGCAACGTTGCATTTTCAGCAATGGGGAGGGGGCAAGATAACCGGCGAATGGGTATGGTCTGATCTTTTCGAGGATAAAGGGTGGAAGTTGCGGACTCGAGGAACTCAATCTGAGCTGGACGAGTGGTTAAATACGAGCTATTCGAAAAATAGGGATTGACGAGGGCTTGAAAGCAATCGTCCAACAATGGCAGTAGGATAGTCAAGATGCCGCCTTTCTCCAGCATGTCTCTATCCAATCGCGTTTCGCCTTGGCTTGCATAGAGCGATTCGTATTCAGACGGGATTACCAGGAAATCGACATCCATCTCATCATGGGACCCATATGCATCCATTCCCTCAATCGCTACATACAGATTCCCATCTGGTGCTTGTTTTAAAGTGCACGAGGTAGAGGAACAGAATTGTCGTACGAGTTCATCCCAATAACTCGATATCAATCCTTTTGCTTTTGATTCTCTTTCGATTTGTCGCGCTAGGCAATCTTTGCAAAGAGGAATGTAATTGCTCGAAAATCCGAGTATTCCAGCTTTGACTATGTCTTCGACTCGCATGGTCAAATAGATCCCGAATGCAAGTTCATCGACTGAGACATAATCATCGTGCCCCATTTCGAATGCCGATTCTATAGGGCAATGAATCAGTGTTTTATCTGCATACAATGCTGAGAACTTTGCCAAATGGTAAATGTTTTGCTCTCGACAGGCATAGTCAGTGCAGGGGAATTTGCCTCCTTCAAGGGTGGAGTCAACAGAAAAATTGAACAGGGATTGATTTTCGATTTTTTCGATTGGGATAAGGGGTGCAAGGCCCCTAATAAAGGCGTCGAACCTCCTTTGCCCCAGTTCTTCTAGGTACGCAATTATTTCGGCAAGAGAGCTGTTCTTGAATGCGGCTAGATAAGAATAAAGGTCATCGTATGCATGAGTCGCCATTTCGCTCACCTACACTTTCGGAAAGAGTTTTGCGTCGTTATTTCCGAGGCGTCGTTGGGCCCGCAATCGACTCTAGTGTGCAGCTGCTTCTCGACGTGCTCCCTCATGTTCTGCCTCCACATGTAACTAATTGATTTGCTATGTGCCATTATGAATGGTATATAGCAAATCAATTAGTTACATTTAATGGAGCATTGCGAGCGTGGCGCGCGCAAAGAAGAGTCGTTGTATGGAGGCTTCCGGCAACGGCCTTTTGTACGTCCGTGACTGTTGGGTGCTATCGCGGATGACATCATTGTTGCCTGCACTCTCGATCCAAGGATGTAATTACGGAAGTGCGGGGAAAATCGAGAACCTTCGAGCACAACGCGATTTTTAGCACCAAAACCGCAGTTCGCGGAAGCGAAAACTGGGGCCTGGTTAGCATTTCTTCGATTTTCCCCGCACTTCCGAATTTGACCCCTTGCCGCACCTTGATCACGTCTTCAAGTGGCTGGTTCATCGCTAATGGAGTTTTCTGCGGTGCTTGAATTGCGGTGTTGTGATTAGGGCAAAAGGCTCTTGGCTCCGGGGAGGCTCATCGCACGAAAATTCAAGTTGCTGCTGAAGTAGGGCTTGCTTCGGCAGCGCTAACAATAAGGGCGGCTCTGCTAGTCTCGGGAGACCGCGGCATTCGGCGGGCCTGCCGAATGCCGCGATCAGTAGCGGTCAGTAGCGGTCAGTATATTCTTCGGAGCCGTTTCTCTGGGCTTCGGCGGACTTGCCAACTCGCGCTTGGGCACTACTCAGTAGATTACTCAGCAGTGCCCAGTAGATTACTCAGTAGTGCCCAGCAGGGGGAGGGCAGCAAACGCAATGGGCCTGTTTCCCGGCTAGGACCTGCAGCCTCAAACTTCGCTTGGCATCCTGTAGAACTGGTGCGGGTCTTTCGGGCTTTTCCCCACCCATTCCAACAGGCCTCGCCCGGCAAGGTCTTTCAGAGTCTTCGAGGCCGTTTTCCTACCGACATTGGACTCCCGCGCGAGGTCGGAGGTCGTGATTTTCCCCTGAGCGGCGGCAATTGCCATCGCTGCTCGTTCGCGCTCGCTGAGGAGCGGTCGGTTGTCGGCCGCGGTTCTCCTGAAGGCCGCTTTCTGTAACCCAGGACGCTCGAAGACGACGACGGTGCTGTTGACGGTCTGCTCGAAGCGGAACCTCACGCCGGCTGCCTCGCAGGCCTCCTTGATGCGCGGTATGCCCGTGCCGTACTGCTCGATGACGCCGGCGCGGAACAGGGTGCGCGCGATCGCGGGGTTTCGGAGGCCGAACTCGCTCGCGGTACCGTCTAGGTGCTCTTGCGGCGAGTCGCCCTCGGGGAACAGGCCCGGGCTCACGATCTGGACGGTGTCCATGAACACGTTGACCTCGACGGCGGTGCCGGTGGTGTAGTCGCGGTGGCACAGCGCGTTGGCAACCGCCTCGCGGATGGCCTCGGCCGGGATCTCGGGGATCTCCTTGCGGTACATGCCCGTCTCGCCGATGACGAACTCGCGCCTGATGTTCGACGTCACGAAGTACTCGGCGAAGTCGAGCAGCTTGAGCATGGTGCCGCACTCGCGGCGCAGGTCGAGGATCTTGGCCTTGGTGTTGCCGCCCAGAAGCCCCAGCTTCATCCTGGGGTAGGTGTCGGATCCCTCGCAGAACAGCTCCACCGCGGCGTTTCTTAGGCTGCCGTCGGGCGCGACGAGGTCGAGCCTTGCCAAGGTGTCCTCCATGCCGGCGAACCCGCCGCCCACGCGTCCGGCCCTGCCGCCGCGCGCGACGAAGTCACGCACCGCCTGCTCGTCGGCGTCGGAGACGGGCCTGCCGGACGGCAGCGAGTCCCACGGGCTACGGGCGCGCTCACGCTTGACGACCATGGCGCTCAGCTCCGAGGCCGACAGCGCTTTGTTCGAAGTCCCCACGCGGGTGAAGTAGCGTCCGTCGGCGGAGTAGGGGGCGTCGGCACCTGAGAAGGCAATTTTGATGTATCGCAGCCCATCATCGGCGTCGAGGCACTCGACCGTCGGGAACACCGCGGGCTCGATCTTGTCGGACACCCACGACGTCACCTGGCGCAGCGTTGCGTCGCTGACATCCTGGCCGATGACATCGCCGTTGTCCTTCACGCCGAAGTAGAGCTCGCCGCGGCCGTGCTTGTTCAGCATGGCGCTGATGGCTTGCAGTGCTTCTTTATGCTCGCCAGTGGACTTCTTGAACTCGACGGTCTCGCTCTCGCTGCCCAGGTTCATCCGCGCTGCCTTTCCCGTTCGTTGCTTGTCTCGTTGGATTATACCGTGGTCACCATGGGCGAAAACGTGGAAGCGCGCTTGCTTGCCTCTACCATGTTCTCATGCGCCTTAATGCCCTTTGTGAAGAATCATCCCATTGGGAAACGGGTCCCTATGGAACGATTTTGGTATCAGGCATAGGGGGGCGCTATCGTGGATGTCGTCACCATTGCCTGCGCCCTCGATCCAGAGATGTAATTACAGAAGTGCGGGGAAAAATCGAAAACCTTCGAGCACAACGCGGTTTTTTGTATCAAAACCGCAGGTCGCGGAAGCCTAAAACGGGGGTCTGGTCAGCATTCCTTTGGTTTTCCCCGCACTTCCGAATTTGGCCTCTCGCCACATCCCGATTACGTCTTAAAGTGGCGCAAAAAGCCGTGTGCTCTGCTTGATTTTGCTCAGGAATTATGCCTGAGGGGTAGTGGATTCGCCTTTCTCCGCCGTGCAGCGGCACGTGTAGGGCTCTCTGGCTCAGGCGCGAGTCGCTTCCCGTCTGAAAAAGTTCTTAAAACAGCTTTAAAGTTGCCTTTGGCCTACATTGACAGTGTACAATACGCATGTTTACCATGGCAAAAGCTAAATTTGGGGAGGGGGAGCGCACGGTGGAAGTGCTGGTTGTTGGCAATACCGCGTATGTCGATGACGACTTTTGTGCCAAGGCGTTTCCCGGTGACCATGTTCAGGTCGTGGCGGCCAACGAGGCGCGCCGCGACGGGTCGTCGCTCCATGCGTCTTGGAAAGAGCTGCTGCAGCACCTGGACCAGGCTTACGAATTCGACCGTGTGGTCTACCTCTCTACCTATCTCACGCCGCATACCGAGGCCGTTGGCGACATCGAGCTGCTGCGCTCCGTCTTTCGAGCTTGCATGGGTCGCCAGATTCAGCTGCTGTTTGTGACTGGTCCCATGGGAGCGGACGGTGCGGTGGACGTTGCGGGGCAAAACGGCAAGGGCATCATTGCCCGTGCGGCCAACGACCTGTGCCGCTACTATGCGGTCCGCGACGGCATTCAGGCCAAGATCTTGCGCGTGCCGTATCTGTACACCGCCTCGCCCACGCTGGAAGACCCGATTTTGACCCCGCTGTTCGAGGCGTGCTCGCAAGGCTCTGCTGTCATGAGGGCTGGGGCGGACTCACCGCTCGGTGCCCTCTGCGCCGAGGAGCTGGCCGTTCTGGTGCGTCGCATCTTCGACAGCTGGGATGCCACATTCGAGGAACTCGAGGTTCCGGATAGCTTTGCCCACACCGTGGGAGACCTGGGCGAGGCGCTCAAGGGCTTGTTCCCGGGGCTCGACATTACCTACGACGGGGACGCCGTCGTCTCCATTGCTCCGAGCGATACCGTCCGCACGCGCTACGGGTGGTTCCAGCGCTATGACGTGCTGCGCGATCTTTCGACCATACACGCCCGCTGGGAGCAGACCCTCGCGGGCAAGCGCCATCCGCTGCGTGCCGCCATCGACCGCATGCGCGGGCGGACACTGCCCATCAAATGCCTGGAGACCGCGCTGGCCTGGGTGCTCTTTGAGGGCCTGGAGCTGGTGTTTTCGCAGTCTGCTCAGCTTAACGTGCTCGACTACCGCCTGCTGTACGTGGTACTGATCGGCACGCTGTATGGGCTCGATTTTGGCCTGGTTGCGGCGCTGCTGGCGTCGGTGGGTTTGGCCGCGAGCTACTTTACTCAGTACGGTTATACCTTCCAGGGTCTCTTTTACGAGCCGTCCAACTGGCTGCCGTTTATTGCGTACTTTGTGGTGGGTGCCGTGTGCGGCTATGTGCAGCTGCGCAACAGCGAAGCCATTAGGGCGGAGCGCGATCAAAACGAGCTCGTGCGTAATCGCAATACGTTCCTCACACAGCTTTACCACGACGCGATCGAGGACAAGCGCGCGTACAGGCGCCAGATTGTGGGTCGCCACGACAGCTTTGGCAAGATCTTTGCCGTGACGCAGGAGCTCGACGTACTCAACCCACGCGACATCTATCGCAAGTGCTGCGAGCTTCTGGGCGAGATCCTCGAGAACGATTCGGTGGCGATCTACCATGTTTCGGGCGGGGCATTTGCACGCCTGGTGGCAGCAAGTCCCGCGATTGCCGAAAATGCCGCACGCTCGCTCACGCTTGAGCAGCTTGCACCTCTTTTGGGCGACGGGGGTCGTTCGAACCTGTGGGTGAACCGTGAGCTGACGCCGGGGTTTCCCATGTTTGGATTCGCGATCGAGCGCGACGGGGCACCCGCCGTGTTGATCTTTGTGCGTAGTGCGGCCGAAAACCAAATGACCCTCTATTATCAAAACCTGTTCCGCATCTTGTGCGGGCTGGTCGAAAGCGCGCTGGGCCGTGCCTTTGACTATGAGGCGGTGGCGCAGGATAAACGCTGCGTTGACGGCACTTGCGTGCTCAAGCAGGCGGCCTTTGGCCAAGAGCTCGCGGCGGAGCAGGCGCTGGCAGATAGCAAGATGGGGAGTTTTTTGCTCCTGCGCGTGGTACCGGGCATGGAGCCTGTCGGCGAGCTGGTGGGCGCAATTGGGTCGGCAATCCGCGAGAGCGACGCGGCGGGCTTGGTCGACGGCGACGTGCTCTACCTGCTTATGCGCCAGGCAAAGGCGTGCGATCTGCCCATTATCCGCGAGCGCCTGAGCGCAAAGCATATTGCGGTGGAGCCCGTCGACGGCGAGGACATCGTGGCGCTGCTGCAGCACATCGCTTACACCGGTGACGGTGAGGGGGGTGCCGCTTGATCTCGCTTGTCGTTGCTGCCGTCTTGCTGCTGATTCATGCGCTGGTTTGCCTGATGCTGTGGACGCTCATGAAGCTGGGCCTGCTGCCGGTGCGCGGGCACATGCTGGCTGTGATAGTGCTGGTGCCGCTGTGGGGCCCGTTGCTGGTGGTTCTGCTATCGGTCCGCAGCGCGGTGTTTCGCGAGGGGCTGAAAGAGTCTGAGCTGGAATCGCTGCGCTTCAACGACGACCTGCATCGTAGTATGTCGGTACCGAGTGGTGAGGACGATTCAGGCGTAGTGCCGCTCGAGGAGGCGCTCATCGTCAACGACCCGGCATACCGGCGCCGCCTAATGCTCTCCATGCTCACCGAGGAACCCGACGCGTACCTGGCGCAGCTGCAGGCGGCTAAGCTTAACGATGACGTTGAGGTGGCGCACTATGCCGCGACGGCGGTGGCGCAGATCTCCAAGGAGTCCGACCTTAAACTGCAGCAGCTGGAGCGTGCCTTTAAGACGGACCCGAGCGCGCAAAACCTCAACGAATACTGCGATTTTCTTGGTGAATATTTGGGCTCGGGTTTGGCTGAGGGGCGCGTGGCTCAGATTCAGCGCCAACAGTACGCGCGCCTGCTTGCGCGTCGCTGCGAGCGCGAAGACGCCCTTGAGCTGCGCATTCGATATGCGACGGCGCTGGCCGATGTCGGACAGATCGACGAGGCGCAGGCCGTGATCGACCAGCTGGTGCTCGACGTGCCCGAGGAGCAGGAGGTTTGGATGCTTTGCCTGCGCCTGGCCGTGATGCGCCGCGACGGTGACGAGGTTCACCGTGTGATCGATGCGATTGACAAGCAACACGTGTATTTGAGCGCCGACAACCGCGAGAAGTTGGCGTTTTGGCGTGACGGGGAGGAGGCCAGATGAGCGTGGCGCAACATATCCGAGACCGTGCAGGCCGCTTTCGTTGGATGGGGCTCCTCGTGGTGTGGGCGGTCTTTATTGTCATGGCCGCCGTGCTGCTGGTGGAGCGTGCCGGCGTGCAGTACAGTGCGGGCCAGCATAAGCTGGGGATGCTTGCCGCCAACGATGCGGTGCCGGCCTCCTCGGCAATCTTTGGCCAAAAGCCCACGTGCCTGGTCATTACTGATTCCGATCAAGCTGGCGTCGAGGACGTAAAGGAACAGTTCGACCAGATCCTGCTCGACATGAAGATCGCGCACCGCGACGTGGACCTTGCCCTGGATGGTGCGGATGCCATTCCCTCGCTGACCTCCTTCGATCGCGTGATTTTGCTCATGCCGTCGCTCGATGGGCTCGGTAAGCATCTGACCGACATTATGAGTTGGGTGAGTGCCGGCGGTTCGCTTATGCTCGCCATGCCGCCGGATAACTCGAGCTATCTGCAAGTGATTGCCTCCAAGCTTGGCATTGAATCGGCCGGATATGACTATGTAAAAGCCGAAAGCATTGTGCCGAGCGAGGACTTTATGCTGGGCGGGGGAGAGCGCTACGAGTTCTCGGATCCCTTCGATTCTTCACTTTCGGTTTCATTGCGCGAAACGGCGCACGTCTGGGCAAAGACCGGCGATGCGGGCACGCCGCTCATTTGGTCTAACGATTGCGGCAGTGGTCACACCGTGGTGTGCAACATTGGCATCTACGACAAGGTCATGCGTGGGTTCTATGCTTCGGCCATAAGCTTGCTGGGTGAAGCCACGACCTATCCCGTCATCAACAGCGCCGTGTTCTATTTGGACGACTTTCCCAGCCCTGTGCCCTCGGGCGACGGCACCTACATCAAGCGCGACTACGGCCTTTCCATTGCCGATTTTTACACCAAGGTCTGGTGGCCCGACCTGCAAAAGCTCGCGCAAAAATACGGCATTCGCTATACCGGCGTGATGATCGAAAACTACGAGGACGCGGTCAACCAGACCGAGCCCGCGCGCCAGGCCGATACCACGCAGTTTCGCTACTTTGGCGGCATGCTGCTGCAGATGGGCGGAGAGCTGGGCTTTCACGGCTACAACCATCAGCCGCTCGCGCTTTGGGACACCGACTACGGCACGCTGTACGATTACAAGACGTGGAAGAACAAGGAAACGCTTGCCGCATCGCTCAACGAGCTTATCGCCTTCCAAGACGAGGTGCTGCCCAACGCGCACGGCTCGGTCTACGTTCCGCCGTCAAATATCCTTTCGGCCCGTGCGCGCAAGCTTGTCGGCGCCGACGTTCTGCGCATTAAGACTATTGCCAGTACGTACTTTGAGGACGGTACCGACCTGCCCTACGTGCAGGAGTTTGGCGTGGCGAGCGATGGCATTGTGGAGCAGCCGCGTATTGTCTCGGGCGGCATGGTCGACGATTCCTATATGCGTCTGGCCGCGGTGTCCGAGCTCAACATGCACTACGTGAGCACGCACTTTATGCATCCGGACGACCTACTGGATCCCGATCGCGGTGCTAAGGAGGGCTGGGAGGTCTACAAGGGCGGCCTGACCGACTACCTGGAGTGGCTTACCAAGTCTGCGCCCGACCTGCGGCGCCAGACCGGTTCGGAATGCTCCGGTGCTATCCAGCGCTTTTCGTCCGTGACGGTGAGCGTGGATACCAGCGCAGATGCCTGGACGCTTAGCCTGGGCAATTTCCACGACGAGGCGTGGCTCATGTTCCGCGCCAACATTGGCGAGCCGGGTGCAGTCACGGGTGGCGAGATTACGCATCTGACAGGCGACCTGTACCTGGTCAAAGCCACGGACAAGACCGTGACGATCGAGCGCAAGGAGGGTGGCGACAGATGAGAATCTGCTTGGTACTCGAGGGTTGCTACCCCTATGTGCACGGCGGCGTATCTACCTGGATGCATGGCTATATCCAGGCCATGCCCGAGCATGAGTTTGTGCTATGGGTGATTGGCGCGCATGCTGCCGACCGCGGCAAATTTGTCTACGAGCTGCCCAGCAACGTGGTCGAGGTGTACGAGGTGTTCCTGGACGATGCCCTGCGGCTTTCGGGCGAGCAACATGAAGCCAGTTTTAACGACCGTGAGCGCGAGGCGCTACGCCGTCTGGTGTCGCTCTCCAATCCGGACTGGGACGTGTTATTCGATATCTTCCACCGTCGTCGTGTGCATCCGCTCTCGTTCTTACAGAGCCGAACGTTTATGGACATCTTCCGCGACGTGTGTCTGACCGAGTACCCCTACACGCCCTTTGCCGACGCATTCCACACCATGCGCTCTATGCTGCTGCCAGTGCTCTACCTGCTGGGCAGCGAGGTGCCGGTGGCCGATGTGTACCACGCTATCTCGACCGGTTACGGTGGTCTGCTCGCCTGCCTGGGCTCGAGCGTTTCCCATGCGCCGGTACTGCTGACCGAGCACGGCATCTACACCCGCGAGCGTGAGGAAGAGATCATTCGCGCCGACTGGGTGGTGCCGTCGTTTAAGGACCGCTGGATTCGCTTTTTCTACCTGCTTTCGGAGGAGATCTACCGCCGTGCCTTCCGCGTGACCAGTTTGTTCCATAACGCCCGCAAGACGCAGATCGATATGGGCTGCGATGCGGACAAATGCCTGGTCATCCCCAACGGCATCCAGTTCGACCGCTTTAAGGATATTCCCTTAAAGACCGATGACGGCTGGGTGGACATTGGCGCGGTGGTGCGCCTGGCGCCCATCAAGGATGTCAAGACCATGATTTATGCCTTCTTTGAGCTGCACGAGCGCCTGCCCAAGGTGCGCCTGCACATCATGGGCGGCGTGGACGACGAGGAGTACGGCGCCGAGTGCCACTCGCTGGTCGAAACCCTGGGCGTGCGCGACCTGATCTTTACCGGCCGCGTCAACGTGGTCGAGTACATGGAAAAGCTCGACTTTACCATTTTGACGAGCATCTCCGAGGGCCAGCCGCTCAGCGTGCTGGAGTCGCTTGCAGCGCGCCGTCCCTGCGTGACGACTGAGGTGGGCTGCTGTCGCGAGCTTCTCGAAGGCGCCCCGGGCGACGGCTTTGGCGTGGCGGGTTTTGTGACGCCGCCGATGTATCGCAAGGGCTTGGCCGATGCCATGGAACGCATGTGCACAAGCCGCGCTCGTCGCATTGAGATGGGGGAGCGCGGCCAGCGTCGCGTTGCCACGTACTTCTTGCACGAGCAGATGCTCGCCAACTATCGCGCGCTGTACGACGAGACGGCGCAAGCGTTTGACCTGCCCAGAGAGGGGGAGTAGCCGGTGGCCGGAATCGGTTTTGAGCTCAAGCGCCTGTTTAGGCGCAAGGGTCTGTTTGCCACGATGCGCGCCTATGGCTACGCTGGCATTGTGTGTACGGGCCCCATGCTGCTGGGCGTGCTGCTCCAGGTGGGTATCTTGGTGCTGTGCGGTCTGTGGGGTGTGGGCCGTGCCAACCAAGATCTGCTGGTGTGCATGGTGACCTATACGCTGCTGGCGTCGCTCACGCTCACGAGTTTTTTCTCTATGCCGGTCACGCGCTTTTTGGCCGATATGCTTTTTGCCGAGCGCGAGGATGAGATCCTACCTTCGTTTTGGGGCTCCAACGCCATTATGCTCGTTGCGGGCACGGTGCTCTACGGCGTCTTTCTGCTGTTCTCGGGCGCCACGCTGCTGCAGGGGCTGCTGTGCCTGTGGCTGTTCAACATTATGATCGTCAACTGGAACGGCATGAGTTACCTCACGGCCATCAAGGATTACCGCGGTATCCTATGCAGCTTTGCGGCTGCCATTGGCGTGGCGTGCCTGTGCGCCCTGGCCGCGCTGGTGCTGGGGCTGCCGCCGGTTGAGGGCCTGTTGGCGTCAATTGCTCTGGGCTACGGCGTCATGCTCGCCTGGGACGTGGTGCTGCTGTACCGGTATTTTCCGCAGAGCGACCGCAGCCCCTGGCTCTTTTTACGGTGGCTTGATCAGTTTATTCCGTTGGCGCTCACGGGCTTGTTTACCAACCTAGGCCTCTTTGCACACTTGGTGATAATTTGGGCCGGTCCCATTGGCGTGCAGGTCAAGGGCTTGTTTTATGGTGCGCCCTACCACGATGTGCCGGCGCTCATCGCGTTTTTGACGATCCTGGTCACGTCCGTCAACTTTGTGGTCTCAGTCGAGGTCAATTTCTATCCGCGCTACCGCGACTACTACAGCCTGTTCAACGACGGTGGCGTGGTGGGCGACATTGTGGTGGCCGAGGAGGAAATGCTTGCCACGCTCAACCGAGAACTGCGGTTTTGTGCGCTCAAGCAGCTGTTTGTGACGGCGGCGGTCATCTCGCTCGAGACCACGGTGCTGTCGGCCCTACCGTTGGGCTTTAATAACCTGATGCACGGGTATTTTCGCACGTTGTGCGTGGGCTACGGCCTGTATGCCGTGGGCAATACGGTGTTGCTCATCTTGTTGTACTTTACCGACTACAAGGGGGCCGTGCTGGCCTCGGGGCTGTTTGCCGGTGTGGCCGGGCTGGCGACTGCCGTTTCTCTGCTCTTGCCGCAGCAGTTTTACGGCTTTGGCTTTTTGTTGGGTGCAGCGGTGTTTTTTATCGTGGCGCTGCTGCGGCTCGATACCTATACCGCCAACTTGCCGTATCGTATCCTGAGCCAGCAGCCCATTGTGGCGACCGACAAAACGGGTCGCTTTACACAGCTGGGCCGCATGCTCGACCGTGCCGAACAGCGCTATGAGGAAGGCCGCCATAAGGGCGTGCCGCACGGCGCGTTTGAGCGCGCAGTAGTTCGCGTGTATCGCAAGCTTTGGGGAGGTTCTGATGACCGATAGGATAATGTCTCGCCGTCGCCTGTTTGAGGCGGCTGCCGGTGTGCTGTTGCTTTCGGGCTGCTCGGTGCAGGAAGACTCCTCGACCAAAAAGGTCAAAAAGCAGAAGAAGATTAAAAAGGCCGAGTCCTCGGACGGTACTAAGCATCTACGCGATAAAGATGAGCTGTACGAGGTCTACGACGACTCGGGTATTGTGACCATGTACCTGACGGTCTCGCGCGGTAACAGCTCCGAGAACACCGACCACAGCTGGGCCGAGATCAACACGTACTCGGTGTATGACTATGCCGACATGGGCGTGACGCGCTATCAGGTTATGGGCCTGCTGCAGGCGGGCGACGAAGACGGCCCGGTGGCCGGCGAGGTTGGCTATCGCGAGGAAGCGCCCAATGCCACCGTGCAGGTGCGCGGCCAGACGTCGAGCATGAACTCGCAAAAGAATTACAAGGTGGAGCTCAAAAAGGGCAAGGGTACCTGGCGCCAACAGCGCGCGATTGCGCTCAACAAGCACATGGGCGAGGGTATGCGTTTTCGCAACAAGATGGCCTACGACCTTATCCGTGGGATTCCCCAGATGATGGGTCTACGCACGCAGTTTGTGCATCTGTGGGTGTGCGACCAGACCGAAAAGTCCAACGACACCTTTGAGGACTACGGCCTGTTTACGCAGGTGGAGCAGCTCAACAAGACGGCGCTTAAGGCACATGGCCTGGATAAGAACGGGCATCTGTACAAGGTGAACAGCTTCGATTTCCATCGCTACGAGGACACTATTAAGCTTGCCGATGATCCCGACTACAACCAGACAAACTTTGAGGGCATGCTCGAGATCAAGGGCGATTCGGACCACACCAAGCTCATCGAGATGCTCGATGCGCTCAACGATGAATCGCAAAAGATCGATGATGTGCTCGATACCTACTTTGATACCGAGAATCTGGTCTATTGGCTGGCGTTTCAGATCCTGACGGGCAACTGCGATACGCAGAACCGTAACTGCTACCTGTACAGCCCGCTCAACTCAAATACCTGGTACTTTTTAGATTGGGATAACGACGGCATGCTGCGTAAGCTGGAGCTTTGTCTTACCGGGTTTTCGGACTACGCGAGCTGGGAGCGCGGCGCAAGCAACTACTGGGGCAACGTACTGTTTAATCGTGCGCTGCGCAGCAAATCGTTCCGCAGCGAGCTCGACCGCGCCGTCAAGGACCTGCGTTCGTATATGACCGAGGCACGCCTGAGCAAGATGATCAAGCACTACCGTGAGGTTACTGAATCGCTGGTCTTTGCTTCGCCCGATATCGATAATCTGCCTGTCACCAAGGACCAATACGAGCAGATCGCCGCGGCGATTCCCTCCGAGATCGAGGAGAACTATAAGAGCTTTCGCGAGAGTTTTAAAAAGCCCATGCCGTTCTACATCGGCGTGCCGCAGATCGATAACGGTAAGCTGCGTATTAACTGGGATGCGTCCTACGACTTTGAGGCGCGCGACATTCGCTACACCGTGGAGCTTGCGCGTGACTATGCAATAAGCGACGTGGTCTTTAAGGCCGAGGACGTGCTGCTTCCCGAGGTGACCTGCGATGCGCCCGATGCCGGCCAGTATTTTGTGCGCGTGCGTGCCACCAACTCCGACGGCTTTACGCAAGATGCGTTTGACTACTATGTGACCGACGACGGCAAGCACTACGGCATGAAGTGTTTTTACGTGCAAGGCGGCGGTAAGGTCGTGGAGGACACGTATGAGGAGGGCTAGCGCGCTGCTTGAGCGCTTGGCGGCCCCGCCTGTGCGTACCACGCAGGAGCGTTACCGCCACGAGCTCAAATATCTCATTAACGAGGGCGAGCACGCTGCGCTTGCCTGTCGCATGGCGCCGGTGTTTAAGCTGGACAAGCATGCGCGGGCGGGCGGTTACACCATTCGTAGCCTGTATTTTGACGATTACTGCAACTCGGCCTACGAGGAAAAAGACGCCGGCATTCTCATGCGCAAAAAGTATCGCGTGCGTATCTATAACGGCAGCGACAAGGTGATTAAGCTCGAGCGCAAAAAGAAGTACGGCAGCTGGATTTACAAGGAGGATGCGCCACTTACGCGCGGCGAGTTTGAGCAGATTCTGGCTGGCGACTACGACTTTTTGCTGAGAAGCTCCTATCCGCTCTGTCGCGAGTTCTACATCGAGTGCATTTGCAACGTGATGCGCCCGCGGACCATCGTGGACTACGAGCGCGAGCCGTGGGTGATGGATGAGGGCACCGTGCGCATTACGTTTGACATGAACGTGCGTGCCGCGGTGGGAAGCTTCGATATCTTTGACGCGACGCTGCCCGCGCTGCCGGTCCTGGAGCCCGGCAAGCTGGTGATGGAGGTCAAGTTTACGGAGTTTTGCCCGCAGCTGGTGCGTGATATGGTGCCGCCGGGAGCGGCCGAGCTTACGGCGGTCTCCAAGTACTGCCTGTGTTACGAAAAGACAGCCTACCTGCGCGGATTTAATTACTGTGAATCGGATTTTGAGAACCGAGGGGATATTTAGACCATGAGCACCAGGGACTTTTTTAAGAACTCCGTTTTGGAGGCGTTTGGCCAGGTCGACCCTGCCAAGATCGGCCTGTCGCTGTTCGTGGCGCTCGCCATGGGCATCCTGATCTATTACGTGTACAAGCGCTTTTTTACCGGCGTGGTGTATTCGCGTAGCTTTGCTGTGACGCTTGTGGGCATGTGCGTGCTTACCTGCATGGTCACGCTCGCGATCTCGACGAACGTGGTCATCTCGCTCGGTATGGTCGGTGCTCTGTCTATCGTCCGCTACCGTACGGCGGTTAAGGACCCGCTCGACCTGCTGTATCTGTTTTGGGCTATTACCACGGGCATTACGGCCGGTGCCGGCATGTATGCGCTCGTGGGGCTCACGGCGGTGGTGATCGTGGTGATGATCGCCGGCTTTGCGAGCCACCAGGACAAGGCGCGCGTGTACATGATGGTCATCCACTACACGGGCCAGACCACCGGCGACGATATCGTGCGCGCGTTTGGGCGCACCAAGTTCACCGTCAAGTCTAAGACGATGCGCGGCGACAAAGTCGAGATGGCCGTCGAGCTCTTCTCGGATGGCGTTGACATGCCCTATGCCGACGCCATCCGCGCACTCGATGGCGTTGAGGACCTGACGTTGATCCAATACAACGGCGAGTACCACGGGTAGGACCCTAGCGAGCAGATTGTACAAAGAGAGGCGCTTCTGGTCGAGCATACGTCAGCGAGCGGGTAGCTTCCGTGGCGAGGTGCCACGAAAGAGGAGCGACGCGTACTTTATGTACGCGAGCGACGGTTTGAGCGGCAGATCGCCCGGCAGATGCCCGCGCAGCGTCGAGCAGTCCGGCGTTCGTTAGAACGCCGGAACGAACAGGTATTATGGTGAAAGCGATTTCAACGACAGGGGTTCTCGTGGTAAAGATGAAAGATGTGGCCGAGCTGGCCGGCGTTTCGAGCGCCGCCGTCTCGCGCTACCTCAATGGTGGGTACATATCGGCGGACAAGGCCGAGCGCATTAAGCAGGCGATTGAGCTGACCGGATACGTGCGTTCTAGTCAGGCTCGTGCGCTGCGCACCGGCTCCACCAAGCTCATCGGCGTCATCGTACCCAAGATCAACTCGGAATCCGTGAGCCGCATTACCGCCGGTATTGGCCAGGTGCTCGGTCGCCGTGGCTACCAGATGCTGCTTGCCAATACCGATAACGCCCCCGATCGCGAGCTCGAGTACCTCGATTTATTCCAAAACCACCCGGTCGATGGCATTGTGCTGGTGGCAACCATGATCACCGACGAGCACCGTCGCGCGATCGAGTCGTGCCGTGTGCCCATTGTGTTGATCGGCCAACATGTCGAGGGTGCGGCGTGCGTCTATCACGACGATTACGAGGCTGCCTTTGAGCTGGGCCGTGCGCTTGCGGGTCGCGTGGACGGCAAGATTGCCTACATTGGAGTTACCGAAGAAGACCGCGCGGCTGGTTATGAACGCCGTCGCGGTTTTGAAGCCGGTTTGCGCGCCGCGGGTAACCCACTCGATGCTGCCTTGATTCGCCTGGGCTCGTTTACGCTCGACTCGGGCTATCGCGCTGCGCGCGAGCTGCTTGCCGATGCCCCCGATGTTTCGTTTGTCGCCTGCGCGACCGACACCATGGCGGCGGGCGCGCTGCGTGCCATCGATGAGGTTCGCGGTATGGGCGAGGGCATACACCGCGTGAGCGGTTTTGGCGACAACGCGTTTTTGCGCGCGCTGACGGGCGGCATTCCCACCGTGCATTATGGCTACCTGACCAGTGGCGTCGAGGCGACCAATATGTTGCTCAACACGCTCGATGGCGTGGAGGGGGAGAGTGGTCTAAAGACTCTCAAGCTCGGCCATCAGCTTATGAATGTCTAGGCTTTGGGCACGTCTGCCTGCCTCTGAGCCGCCTCTTTTTGCTTTAAAACTACCTTTCGCCGGCTTTTTCCTACCGTTCGCCCTACTGTGAAAACGATTACAGATATATGAAACTGAAAACGATTACAGTGTAAGTGTCAAAGATGGCCGGGTGCAGATGCGCCCGTTGGAGGAAAGGGAAGTCATGGACTACCGCAAATCAGCCCAAGAGGTGCTCGACAACATCGGTGGCGCCGGCAACGTTGTTTCGGCCGCACACTGCGCCACGCGTCTGCGCCTTGTGATTGCCGATAACGCCAAGGTCGACAAGGAGGCCCTCGAGAATATCGACGGCGCCAAGGGCGTCTTTGAGGCCCAGGGCCAGCTCCAGATTATTTTTGGCACTGGCACCGTCAACAAGGTCTACGACGAGTTTATTGCGCTCAGCGGCGTCGAGGCTGCCACCAAGGCCGAGGTCAAGGAGGCAGCGGCGCAGCAGCAGAACATCTTTATGCGTGCCATTAAGGTGCTCGGCGACGTCTTTGTCCCCATCATCCCCGCCATCGTGGCTTCGGGCCTGCTGCTGGGCATTATGAGCGCCCTCAACTTTATGGCCTCCAACGGCTTTATCGCGCTCGACACCAATAACTTTATTTATAAGATTGCCGACCTGGTCTCGGGCACGTCCTTTGGCATTCTGCAGATCCTGATCGGTTACTCCGCGGCTAAGGCCTTTGGCGCCAACCCGTACCTGGGCGCCGTCGTCGGTGGTGCATTCATCAACTCCTCGCTGCAGAGCGCCTATACGGTTGCCTCCGAGGGCGTGCAGACTATGGTCAACGTCATCCCCGGCGTGTACAGCTTTGAGTGGGTCGGCTATCAGGGTCATGTGATCCCCATCGTCATCGCCTGTGCCATTCTCGCCTTCCTCGAGAAGCGCCTGCACAAGATCGTTCCCGAGATGTTCGATCTCTTTGTGACTCCGCTTGTCTCGGTGTTCGTGACCGTGCTCGTGACTCTCGTTGCCGTCGGCCCCATCTTTGTCTGGGCCGAGAACGCCATCCTCGGTCTGATTCAGGCCCTTCTGACCCTGCCCTTCGGCATCGGTTCCTTTATCGTCGGCCTGTTCTATGCCCCCACGGTCGTTACCGGTATCCACCAGATGTACACCGCCATCGACCTGGGCCAGCTTGCCCAGTACGGCGTGACCTACTGGCTGCCCATCGCCAGTGCTGCCAACATCGCTCAGGGTGGCGCCGCACTCGCCGTTGCCTTTAAGACCCGCGATGCCAAGATCAAGGGTCTGGCGCTTCCTTCGGCCCTGTCCGCCTTCATGGGCATTACCGAGCCTGCCATCTTTGGTGTGAACCTGCGCTTCTTTAAGCCCTTCATCGCCGGCTGCATCGGCGGCGGTTGCGGTGCCCTGGTCTGCGCGCTCACCTCGCTGGCTGCCTCCGGCACGGGCGTTACCGGTATCTTCGGTATCCTGCTGTGCCTGGCCCAACCCGTGCAGTACGCGATCATGTTTGCGGTCGCCGCGCTGGTTTCCTTTGCCGTCTCGTTTGTCCTGTACAAGGACGAGCCCAAGGTTTCCGAGCAGGCCTAAGAACTTTTGATTGAGGGGATGCCCGCGGGTCGTATGCTCGCGGGCGTTTCCCGTATCTGGTGCCGATCTCTGGTGCCTTGTTACTTTCGATCCGTTAGGACTTTGATATGTCTAATGCACTTGGTCGCGACCTCGCAAAGCTGGTCGCCGCTGTTGACGCCGCCGCCTCTGAGTGCGGTCATGGCGCGTATGGCCAACGCTTCCATATTATGCCGCCGGCGGGTTGGCTCAACGACCCCAACGGTCTCTGCCAGGCGGGTGGCGTGTTCCATGCCTATTTTCAGTATGCGCCGTTTGATGTCGAGGGCGGCGTTAAGGCCTGGGGCCATGCGACGAGTCGCGATCTTATGACGTGGGACTACGTTGGCGCCCCATTGCTGCCCGACGAGCCGTTCGATTGCCATGGCGTGTATTCGGGCTCCGCGCTTGCTGAGGACGGTCGCATTCGCGTACTTTATACGGGCAACGTTAAGCTTTCCGATGCAGACGGGACGTACGACTACGTCAATACCGGCCGCCGCGCCGATACTGTTTATGTCGAGAGCGTTGATGGCATTGCCGGTCGGGAGTTCAGCCAAAAGCGCGTGGTGCTGGCGTCCGAGGATTATCCCGAGGATTTGACCTGCCACGTGCGTGACCCCAAGGTGTGGCGTGACGCGGACGGGCGTTATCACATGGTGCTGGGCGCGCGTCGTCGCGTTGACGGTCCTCATGTCGAGAGCCGTTTTTGCGCCATGCACGGCGAGGGTGCCGGGCGCGATGTGGGTGAGATCCTGGTGTATGGCTCGGCCGATATGCTGAGTTGGGAGCTCGAGAGCCGTGTGTCTACGCCCGAGCGCTTTGGCTTTATGTGGGAGTGCCCGGGATACCTTGAGCTTGAGGCGGATGGCGGTGTACCGGCAAAGTTTCTGTCTTTCTCTCCCCAGGGGCTCGAGGGCGGCCGTTGGGACCGCGGCAACGTATACGCTGCTGGCTACATGCCTGTAACGGGCGACATTGCCGGTGGTGACGGTGCCTATGAGCTGGGCGAGTTCCGCCTGTGGGACGCCGGTTTTGACTTCTATGCTCCGCAGGAGTTCATGTCCGAGGATGGTCGCCACATTCTGATCGGCTGGATGGGCATGCCCGATGAGCCGACCTATGGCAACGCGCCTACCGTGGCGTGCGGCTGGCAGCACTGCATGACGGTGCCGCGCGAGCTTACGGCCGGTGATGGCGGCGTGGTGCTGCAGCAGCCGGCGCGCGAGATCGAGCTCCATTATGCCTCGGTGCGTGTGGGGGAGGGCTCGTTGGAGGTTGCTGGCGATACTTGCTTTGACGTTGTTGCCGACGGTGTCGATGGCGCGTTTACCGCGACCGTTGATGGCGAGCTGAAGCTGGCGTTTGTGCCCGCTGAGGGCGAACTGCCTTCGCGCTTTGAGATGCGATTTACCGATGAGGGTCGCGCTTCTGCCGGCTGCGGTCGTACCGTGCGTTGGGAGCCCGTCGACGAGGTTAGTAACGTGCGCATTGTTGGCGATGTTTCCTCGGTCGAGGTGTTTGTGAACGATGGTGCGCTCGTGTTCTCGACGCGCATCTATCCCGAGGCGTATGGCGTGACCGTTGACGCTCCGGGTGCGAGCGTCAACTATCACACGCTCATCATCTAGGCGATTCGTCGCATATCGGCGCTATACTGCAGCCGTTGCCCACGATGCGGGGAACACCCGCACCGTGGGTTTTTGTTTATGAAGGGACGGTGCCGTGTGGATGTGCAGCAGCTAGAAGAGGCTTGGGCTTTGAGGGCCGGCGCGCGTGGGGCGCGACTGCTTACGGCCTCGCATGTGCCGGCGGCGCTGTCGATTCTGGGGGTCGTGCGCCCCGGCGATCGCCTGGTTGCGTTTGCCGATGACTTTGCCGACGCGTTTGCCCGCGGCTTTGATGGACGCAACGTTGTGCTCGTGGACCCGCCGTCGGTTGCGGCGTTTACCGCCGCGTCCGAGGGCTTTGATGCCTCGTTTGATGCCGGGGGTCCGCACCTGTGGTGGTTCGTCAACTCCATCGGCGGGTTTGGTCTGCGCGTTCCCGATCTTCGTGCGTTAGGCCGCGCAGCGCGTGAGGCTCATGCGCTGCTCGTGGTGGATAACACCGTGGCTGGTGTCTTTGGGTGCGATCCGTTGCGCTTGGGTGCCGTGCTGTCACTTGAGGCGCTCGACCGTGTGTGCGCTGGTAAGGCTCCGCGCAAGTTGGTCGCCGCTTCGGTGGCGCGCTCGCAGCTCAAGCGCCATCGTGTGGATGCTGCTGCCGAGTGCGCGCACGTATTGTTTGCAGGCTGCGGTGCTTTGGCACTCGATCTTTCTACCGAGGAGACCGACGTGCTGGAGCGTGGGCTTTCCTCGCTTAACGCCCGCATGCAGGCGCATTTCGACCGCGCCCGTGCGCTGGCCGAGTATCTGGCCGCCAACGAGATGGTGCGCAACGTGCGCTATCCCGGGCTGAGCTCGCATCCCGATCATGCGGTTGCAACGGGAATCCTCGAGCACGGCTTTGGTCCGGCAGCTGAATTTGATCTTATCGAGCTTAGCGCGGGTGAGTTGTTCGTTGCTTTGCCGGGGGAGTTTCGTACATCGCCCGCCGGCGGCGCAGCGACGCGCCTTTCGGCCCCACGCGGCAAGCAGGGGAGCACCATCCGCCTCTTCGCCGGTACCGACGATCCCTTGATCGTGGCCGCCACCTTAGACAACGCCCTTCGATGATTATTCTGGGACGGGGATTAAAAAATCATTAGGTACACAATGATTTTTTAATCCCCGTCCCAGAATAATCATCTATGGTGACCGACCGGCTAAAAAGCCCCGTCGCAAATTGGCTACTCTTTGATGCTGGCGATGAGGTCGTTTGCTTTGGTGGCGATGACGTTGTTGATGTCGGCCTGCAGCTCCTCGTAGACCGCTATGGCTCGCTTGCCGGCGGGGGTGAGGGTGGATCCGCGGGCGCCGTCGCGCTCGATGAGCTTGCAGCCCAGCTGTCCTTCCGCCTCGTTCACGATGCGCCAGGCCTTGGAATACGCCATTCCCATGCTCTTGGCGGCGCGGTTGAGCGAGTGCTCGCGGGCGATACCCTGCAGCAGCAAGACGCAGCCGTGGCCGAACACGCCCGGCAGATCTTTGTCGCACGACTGAATGACCAGTTTTGCCGTCGTCTTGTACTCCATGCGCTCCACGTCTCTCCGCTAAAGTGTTTGCTGGGCAAACGCAAAGCCTGCGTCAAACCCTCGTGTGCTCTTCTTAAATCATGCATTGTAGCAGTCAAAGTGCGTTAAGATACTTCCCCAGTATTGGGCGCCCAAGGTTGGGCTGGGTCCTACGAGGCCTGCAGCCGACCGGTCGCATGGAAAAAGGAGAAACATGGCTACGTTCTTTCCCGGTGAGTCCCACACGTTTTCGGAGTATCTGCTGGTCCCTGGTTACTCGTCCTCGCAGTGCATCCCCAACAACGTCTCTCTTAAGACGCCGCTGACCCGCTTTAAGCGCGGTGAGAAGCCGGCAATCACCCTGAACATCCCCATGGTTTCCGCCATCATGCAGTCCGTCTCGGGCGTCGACATGGGTGTCGCGCTCGCTACCGAGGGTGGCCTGTCCTTCATTTACGGTTCCCAGAGCGCCGAGTCCGAGGCCGCTATGGTCAAGGCCGTCAAGGATCACAAGGCCGGCTTCGTTCAGTCCGATTCCACGCTGACCCCCGACATGACCATGGAGCAGGTCATTGAGCTCAAGGAGAAGACCGGCCACTCCACCATGCCGGTTACCGATGACGGCACTCCCAAGGGCAAGCTCCTGGGCATCGTCACCAGCCGTGACTATCGCCCCAGTCGCGATGACCACCAGACGAAGGTCTCCGAGTTCATGACCCCGCGTGAGCAGCTCATCGTGGGCGACAAGAACATCAGCCTCAAGGTTGCCAACGATGTCATCTGGGACAACAAGCTCAACGCCCTGCCCATCGTCGACGACAACGATCACCTCATGGGCATTGTCTTCCGCAAGGACTACGACAGCCATAAGACCAACCCCAACGAGCTGCTCGATAACGACAAGCGCTACATGGTCGGCGCCGGTATCAACACCCGCGACTATGCCGAGCGCGTGCCGCTGCTCATCGAGGCCGGCGCCGATGTCCTGTGCATCGACTCCTCCGAGGGCTTCAGCGAGTGGCAGAAGCGCACCATCGAGTGGATTCGCGCCAACTACGGCGAGGACGTCAAGGTCGGTGCCGGTAACGTCGTCGACGCCGAGGGCTTCCGCTTCCTGGCAGACTGCGGTGCCGACTTCATCAAGGTCGGTATCGGCGGCGGTTCCATCTGCATTACCCGTGAGACCAAGGGTATCGGCCGTGGCCAGGCCACCGCGCTGATCGACGTCTGCCGCGCTCGCGACGAGTACTACGAGGAGACCGGTGTCTACGTGCCCGTGTGCTCCGACGGCGGCATCGTCTACGACTACCACATGACGCTCGCCCTTGCCATGGGTGCCGACTTCATGATGCTGGGCCGCTACTTCGCCCGCTTCGACGAGAGCCCGACCGAGCGCGTCAACGTGAACGGTCAGTACATGAAGGAGTACTGGGGCGAGGGTTCTGCGCGTGCCCGCAACTGGCAGCGTTACGACCTGGGCGGCGCCGCGAAGCTCAGCTTCGTCGAGGGCGTCGACTCCTACGTTCCCTACGCCGGTTCCCTCAAGGACGGCGTGGGCGGCACGCTCTACAAGGTCAAGTCCACGATGTGCAACTGCGGTGCCCTCTCGATCCCCGAGCTCCAGGAAAAGGCACGCCTAACGCTTGTCAGCTCCACCTCCATCGTCGA
The DNA here is from genome assembly GCA_025992755.1 of Coriobacteriaceae bacterium. Taxonomy (GTDB): domain Bacteria; phylum Actinomycetota; class Coriobacteriia; order Coriobacteriales; family Coriobacteriaceae; genus Collinsella. The sequence continues at coordinate 1,149,966 of DAJPGF010000001.1, read as the reverse complement.
AGGCGGCGCCCACGACGTTGTCGTCAAGGACTCCCAGCAAAGCGTCAGCTACCGCTAAGCGGCTTTCCCAAGCACCGCACCTTGCCGTTCAAACCGTCGCTCGCGTACCAAAGTACGCGTCACTCCTCTTTCATGGCAATCTGCGGCACTTGGAAAACCCGACCATGCTTGGGCGGGTAACAAATAGCGGTTGATTCACAACCACGTTATTTAGATAAAGCGAGATGCCTGCAAGTCGCAGGCATCTCGCTTGTCGTATTTGCTATCATCATGCGAGTTAACGATGTGGCGGGGCGTTCTTACCTTTGCTCGCTGCAAGTTCCGCACGAGCCGAAGAGCACTTAATGTGCTCTTCGTGCGAGCAGGACTGTCCGCAGCAGCGAGTAAAGGTAAGAACGCCCCGCCCCAACCGAGATAACAAAGGAGCTGATATGTGCGATTGCACAGATCATAAGGACGAAATTCCTGCCTACGACGCGCAGGCCATTGAGTCCAAGTGGATGAAGGCCTGGGAGGACTCCAACCTCTTTGCCGTCGATACCGACGACAGCAAGCCCAAAAAGTATGTGCTCGAGATGTTCCCGTATCCGTCGGGCGACCTGCATATGGGCCACGCGCGCAACTATACCATCGGCGATGCCATGGCCCGTCAGGCCCGCATGCGCGGCTACGACGTGCTGCACCCCATCGGCTTTGACGCCTTTGGCCTGCCCGCCGAGAACGCCGCCATCAAGCACAATACGCAGGCTGCCGCCTGGACGTATAAGAACATGGACCAGGCGCTCGCCACGATGAAGCGCATGGGCTTCTCCTACGATCTGGATCGCATGGTCAAGACCTGCAGCCCCGACTACTACCGCTGGGGCCAGTGGATTTTTGAGAAGCTGTGGGAAAAGGGCCTGGTCTACCGCAAGAAGAATCCGGTCAACTGGTGCCCCACCTGCAAGACCGTTCTGGCCAACGAGCAGGTCACCGAGGGTAAGTGCTGGCGCTGCGGCACCGAGCCCGAGAAACGCGACCTTGAGCAGTGGTACTTCAAGATTACCGAGTACTCTCAGGAGCTGCTCGACGATCTGGAGAAGCTCCCCGGCTGGCCCGAGCGCGTCAAGCAGATGCAGGCCAACTGGATCGGCCGCTCCGAGGGCGCCGAGGTCGACTTTACCCTGTGCGACCAAGATGGCGAGCCCATCGAGGGCGACGAGGGCAAGATTACCGTCTTCACCACGCGCGCCGATACGCTCTTTGGCGTCTCCTTCTTTGTCCTGGCTCCCGAGTACGCTCGTCTGCACGAGCTCGTCGAGGGCACGGAGTACGAGGAGGCCGTCACCAAGATCGTCGAGGACTCCAAGCATATCTCTGCCGTCGAGCGTGCCCAGGGCACCCTCGAGAAGCACGGTGCCTTTACCGGCCGCTACGTGGTGAACCCTGTGAACGGCGAGAAGGTCCCCGTGTGGGTTGCTGATTATGTCGTCGCCGACTACGGCACCGGCGCCGTCATGGCCGTTCCCTGCGGCGACCAGCGCGACTTTGAGTTTGCCCGCAAGTACGACCTGCCGATCGTGCCGATCATCCTGGACGATGACGATCGCGCTGCCGTCGAGGCCAGCGGCGAGACCATCGATACCTTCCATGCCGAGACCGTCGACTGGGATTGCGCCCACGCTGCCGAGGGCACGCTCGTCCAGTCCGGCAAGTACACCGGCATGCGCGGCGGTAAGCACTCCGAGGGCGAGGCTGCCATCGTGGCCGACCTCGAGGCCATGGGCTGCGGCCGTCGCAAGGTCGAGTTCCGCCTGCGCGACTGGCTCATCAGCCGCCAGCGCTATTGGGGCAACCCCATCCCGGCCATCCACTGCGAGCACTGCGGCATTGTGCCCGTGCCCGAGGATCAGCTGCCGGTGACGCTGCCCGAGAACCTGGACCTGGGCGCCGGCGAGACCCTTGCCGAGTGCAAGGACTTCTACGAGACTACCTGCCCGGTCTGCGGCCGCCCGGCTAAGCGCGAGACCGATACCATGGACACCTTTACCTGCTCCAGCTGGTATTACCTGCGCTATACCGACCCGCACAACACCGAGCTGCCCTTCTCCCGCGAGGCAGCCGACCGTTGGATGCCCGTCGATAACTACATCGGCGGCATCGAGCACGCCATTTTGCACCTGCTCTACAGCCGCTTCTTTACCAAGGCGCTGCGCGACCTGGGCCTGCTGAGCGTGGACGAGCCCTTCACCAACCTGCTGTGCCAGGGCATGGTCAAGGACGAGAACGGCGACACCATGTCCAAGTCCAAGGGCAATGTGGTGCCCCCGAGCTCGGTTATCGAGCCCTACGGCGCCGATACCATGCGTCTGGCGATCCTGTTTATCGCCCCGCCCGAGAAGGACTTCGACTGGGATCCCAAGGCCGTCGAGGGCGCCAACCGCTTTATCAAGCGCGCCTGGCGTATCGTGTGGCAGCTCGTCCAGTCGGGCGACGTCAGCGTGGCCTTCGACAAGTCCGTGCTCGACGAGGTCGCGATGAAGCTCTACCGCGAGCGTCACCGCACCATCGCCAAGTGCACCGAGGACTTCGATCGTGGCCAGTTCAACACCGCGATCTCGGCCGTCATGGAGCTCGTCAACGCAGCGAGCGCCTACCTCAACGCCACCGAGGATGCTGGCCGCGACAAGGCCCTGTGCTACGGCGTGGCCAAGGACATCGTGAGCGTCCTGGCGCCCATCTGCCCGTTCTGGGCCGACGAGCTGTGGCACGAGGCACTCGGCTGCGAGGGCAACGCCTACACCGCCGCCTGGCCCGAGTTCGACCTGGCCGAGTCCATCGAGGACACGGTGCAGATCGTCGTCCAGGTACTCGGCAAGGTCCGTGGCCGCATCGACGTGGCCCGCGATGCCTCCAATGAGGAGATGCAGGCTGCCGCCGAGGCCGCCGTCGCCAAGTGGCTCGAGGGCAAGACGGTCGTCAAGGCCATCTGCGTGCCCGGCAAGCTGGTCAACCTGGTGGTCAAGTAAATGCCACGCGCATAGTTGGCGTGTTAAAGACGAGGGGCGATCCGATTGGGTCGTCCCTCGTTTTGCGTTATATGCCCTGTTTGTCTTGTGCCGAGCGTCACCCGCTACGGAATGTGCACCAAGTCCCTAAAGTAGACGTTGCCGCTTTGCTCCTCAAACATCCAGATGTTGAGGTAAATGTCGTTGAGGTCGTTGTTCACGTCAAAGTCCGGATCGTCGAAGGTGCCTACAAAGGTGAGCATCGCGGTCGCTTCTTCGCCTGCGGCGACGGGCTGGCGCATGTGCACTTCGCGGACGACACCGTTGACGTAGGCATGAGCATCGACATCGCCAAACATCATGTCGACATCGGTGTTGTTTGTCACCGAAAAGACCAACACGGCGTCACCGTAGCCATCCGTGTCCTTGCCCACGCAGGTAACATGGACGTTCTCGTCAGCCTCAAGGTCGATGGGGAACTGTTCTTGAGGGTCTGGACCTAAGCCCTGGGGGTCGACTATATCTTCGTCTAATTTGTCGAAACGCTCCGAAGGCGTCGTTTTCTCGATGGTTTTGGTGCTGCCGAGATCCGGCTCGCATGGTCCGGTTTTACCATCGACGTTGCTGCAGCCCGCCAGAGCGAACGAGCAGGCGGCGACGACGAGCGCGGTCGCGCAGAGGGTGCCTAGGCGTTTCATGGTGCCTCCTTGCCGTAGAGGATCTGGAAGGTTGTGCAGTCAATGCGTGCGGCAGGCTTTCTCGCTATAGAACGCCTCTCGACTCTAGTCTGGCCGATGTGCGCCCAGTGATGGAATGCCCATAGGGCCCGATTCGGTCGGCGCGCTGGGACGCATGGCCCGTTTTGGGGGTTTTGGGGAGCACCGCACAGGAGTCCTCGCCTAATTGTCCTATTCTTGTGGAGAAGCTGTGGGCGCGCTGACCTGCGAATTTCTTTGACGCTTGCACGTTTTCGCAGGTATTGGTATAGTTTGCTTGCAAATGAAGTAGTAATTGAAAGAAGTGGGGTTTCGGCCCCGCTTCTTTTTTGTATGGATGGAGGTGCCGCAATGGTCAAGACCAAGACCGAGCAGGCGATCATCGACGCGCTCGAGGCCGTCGCTCCCCAGCACGATGTCGACATTGTAGACGTTGAGCTCGTGGGCGCCACCAAGGCCCCCTGCGTGCGTGTGCGTATCGAGGGTGCCGAGGGTCAGAGCCTGTCGCTCAACGACGTCACGGCCAATACCAAGTGGGTCGGCGACGTGATCGAGGAGCTCGACCCCATTTCTTCGAGCTACACGCTCGAGGTGTCGAGCCCGGGTATGGCGCGCCCGCTGCGCCGCCCGCGCGACTTTGCCCGCTTTGTGGGCGAGGACTGCGAGCTCACCTCCACCGCTACCGAGGGCCGTCGCAAGTACTCTGGTAAGATTGCCGCCGCGACCGAGACGAACGTGACCCTCGAGCTCGAGGATGGCGAGTCCGTCACCCTCGATTTCTGTGATGTTAAAAAGTGCAAGTTGAAGCCCACCTACGACTTCAAGCCCGCGAAGGAAGGAAACTAACATGGCAGCATCCGACATGATGTCCGCCCTGATGGAGCTTTGCCAGGATAAGCACATCGATCAGCTTTACCTGATCGACCGCCTGGAGCAGTCGCTCGCCAAGAGCTACGCCGAGATCTTGCATCTTGACTGGGGCGCCAAGGTGACCATCGACCGCACCACCGGCAAGATTTACGTCTACCGCCTGGAGCCGATCGACGATTCCATGGACGAGGAAGGCAACTTCACCGAGTTCGAGGAGATCGACGTCACCCCTAAGAACACGAGCCGCATCGCCGCTCAGCACGCCAAGGCCGAGATCAACGCCATCGTGCGCAACTCCGCCCGCGAGCAGATCTACGAGGAGTTCGCCGGCCGTATCGGTGACCTCATCAGCGGTACCGTGCTGCAGTCCACGCCCGACTTCACAATCGTCAAGATCCGCGATGGCGTCGAGGCCGAGCTGCCGCATTTTGACCAGCGCCGTTACGAGAACGAGCGTAACGAGCGTCCGATGGGCGAGCGCTACCTGCACAACCAGCACATCAAGGCCGTGATCATCGACGTCCGCGATCCCAACTCCAACCTGCAGCCGGTTCGCGGCGAGCACAGCCGTCCGCCGATCGTTATCTCCCGCACCCACCCCGAGCTCATGCGTCGTCTGTTTGAGCAGGAGGTGCCCGAGATCTATGAGGGCACCGTCCAGATCAAGTCGATCGCCCGCGAGCCCGGCCAGCGCTCCAAGGTCGCCGTCCACTCGCTCGATGACCGCCTGGATCCCGTGGGCGCCTGCGTCGGCCCCAAGGGCAGCCGTGTTCGCGCCGTCGTGGGCGAGCTTCGCGGCGAGCGCGTCGACGTCATCCTGTGGGATGCCGATCCGGCCGTCTACGTCGCCAACGCCCTGTCGCCTGCCAAGGTCACCCGCGTCCTCATCGACGAGGAAAAGGCCTATGCCGGCGTCATCGTGCCCGACGACCAGCTTTCGCTCGCCATTGGCAAGGAGGGCCAGAACGCCCGCCTCGCCGCTCGCCTGACCGGCTGGCATATCGACATCAAGTCCGAGACCCTTGCCGCGGACATCCTCAAGAACGTTCCCGTTCACGAGGAGCCCGCCGCCGACCTGATTGGTGACGAGGAGGACGACGACGTCCGTCGCTGCGAGTACGTGTCCGAGGACGGCGTGCAGTGCCGCAACCAGGCCCGCCCCGGCTCCCGTTTCTGCGGTGTCCACGATACCGACGCCTTCGATGATGCGGAGGACCTGATCTAGCGCGCGGTCGCGCCGGGCAGGTCCCGGCGCATCTCCCACGCTCGTTCAGTCTCTAGGCACCCAAGGTGCCAGAAAGGGTAGGTGAAGTCATATGGCAAAAGTCCGTGTGTCCACCCTGGCCAAAGAGTTCGGCATGACCTCCAAGGAACTGATGGGTCATCTCGCCGAAATGAAGATTCCCGCTAAGTCCGCTTCCTCCGCCCTGGAGGACGCTTACGTCGCCATGGTCCGCAAGCAGCTCGCCTCGGTGATCGAGGCCCGCGCCAAGGAAGTCGAGGCCGCCAAGCAGGCCGAGGAGGAGGCAGCCGCCGCCGAGGAGGCAGCGCGCGCTGCCGAGGCCGAGCGCGAACGCATCGCCGCCGAGAAGGCACGCGAGGAGGAGCGCCGCCAGTTCGCCGCCGCCCAGGCTGCCGAGGAGGCCGCCCGTGCCGAGGCCGAGGCCAAGAAAAAGGCCGAGCAGGAGCGCCTTGCCCGCGAGAAGGAGGAGGCTGCCCGCGAGGCCCAGCGCCGCGCCGTCCCCGCTTCCGACTCCGGTTCGCGCTTCCGCTCGCTGCTCGACCAGATCGCCGCACAGGAGACCGTGCTCAAGGAGAAGAAGGACGCCGAGGCGAAGGCCAAGGCCGAGCGCGCCTCCGAGCGCGGCAACCGTCGTGGCGGCAACAACGACCGTCGCGGTGGCCGTCGTAACGATCGCAACGCCTCCGACAGCAACTCCGAGCGCAACGCCTCCGAGAGCCGTCCGCACAGCCATCGCACCAACGCCAGCAACAACGTCGCTGCCGGCTTGGACTTCCCCAACCCCGACAAGCAGGGCAAGGGCAAGAAGCGCAAGGGCGGTCACGGCAACGATGAGGACCACTACAGCCGCATGGCGCGTGAGGCCGAGGAGTACAGCCGCGAGAAGGTGCTCGAGGAGGCCCGCGCCGCCGTCGAGGAGGCCTCTCGCGAGTCCACCGGTCGCCGCAAGAAGCGCAAGGAGAAGCGTGAGCGCGAGGCTGCTAAGGCTCAGGAGGAGCGCAAGATTGAGGAGGCGCTGGCCCAGGGCGTGAACCCCGAGGAGCTCGACGCCATCAAGGTCTCCCAGGGCGTTACCGTCCAGGAGCTCGCCGAGGCGCTCGACGTTCCGGCCAACGACATCATCAAGCGCCTGTTCCTGCTGGGCACGCCGCTCACCATGACGCAGTCCATGTCCGACGACCTCGTCGAGCTCGTTGCCGACGACCTGGGCCGTCAGATCAAGATCATCACCCCCGAGGAGGAGAACACCTTCTCGTTCTACGACGATCCCGCCGACCTAAAGCCCCGCGCCCCGGTCGTCACCGTCATGGGTCACGTCGACCACGGCAAGACGAGCCTGCTCGACGCCATCCGTCACACCGGCGTCGCTGCCGGCGAGGCGGGCGGCATCACCCAGGCCATCGGCGCTTCGCAGGTCATGATCAACGACCGCAAGATCACCTTCATCGATACCCCGGGCCACGCCACCTTTACGGCTATGCGTGCCCGCGGCGCCAAGGTGACCGACATCGTCATCCTGATCGTCGCCGCCGACGACGGCGTCATGCCTCAGACCATCGAGTCGATCAACCACGCCAAGGCCGCCGGCGTACCCATCGTCGTCGCCGTCAACAAGATCGATAAGCCGGGCGCCAACCCCGACCGCGTGCGCCAGGAGCTCACCGAGTACGGCATCATCCCCGAGGAGTGGGGCGGACAGAACATGTTCGTCAACATCTCGGCCAAGCAGAAGATCGGTATCGACGACCTGCTCGAGACCGTGCTGCTCCAGGCCGACGTGCTCGAGCTCAAGGCCAACCCCGACACCTTTGCCTCCGGTAACGTCCTCGAGGCTAAGCTCGACAAGGGCCGCGGTTCGGTTGCCACGGTTCTCGTGACCCGCGGTACCCTGCACGTGGGCGATACGCTGGTCGCCGGCCTTACCTACGGCCGCGTCCGTGCCATGCTCGATCCCAAGGGCAACGCCGTCACCGAGGCCGGCCCCTCCGACGCCGTCGAGATCTTGGGCCTGCAGTCCGTGCCCAACGCCGGCGACGAGTTCCGCGTGTTCGAGGACGAGCGCGAGGCTCGCGCCCTGGCCGATGAGCGTTCGCTCAAGGCACGTATCGAGGAGCAGAGCCGCGTGAAACACGTCACGCTCGAGAACCTCTTCGAGACCATTGCCGATGCCGAGGTCAAGGAGCTCAACCTGATCATCAAGGCCGACGTCCAGGGTTCCATCGAGGCCCTTCAGGACTCGCTCGACAAGATGGATCAGTCCGAGGTTCGCATCAACACGATCCACTCCGCCGTCGGTGCCATCAACGAGACCGACGTCGTCCTGGCCGACGCCTCCAACGCCATCATCATCGGCTTTGGCGTGCGTCCCGACGGCAAGGCCCGTTCCGCCGCCGAGCGCGAGGGCGTCGAGATCCGTTGCTACGACGTCATCTACAAGTGCCTCGAGGAGCTCGACGCTGCCCGTATCGGCATGCTCAAGCCCACCGAGGTCGAGGTCTCCACGGGTACCGCGACCGTCCTGGACACCTTCAAGGTGCCCAAAGTCGGCATCGCCGCCGGTGTCCGCGTCGAGGAGGGCGAGATCGCCGCGACCGATTCCGTGCGCCTGGTGCGCGACGGCATCGTGGTCTTCAATGGCAAGATCGCCTCGATGCGCCACTACAAGGACGAGGCCAAGAGCCTCAAGAGCGGTTCCGAGGGTGGCATTGGCCTGGAGAACTTCCAGGATATCAAGCCCGGCGACCAGATCGAGGGTTACCGCATCGACCAGGTTGCCCGTACCGAGTAGGGGGTAGCGCTATGAAGCAAACGCAGGCGACCCGCCGTTTGGGCGAGCAGCTTCGCGAGAAGCTCGGTTATATCCTGCTCTTTGAGGTTTCCGATCCGCGTCTCGACCTGGTCACCCTGACCGCGGTCGAGGTCGCGGTGGACCGTTCGTTCGCGCGCGTGTACGTGTCGTGCGATGCGAGCCGCTACGATGAGGTCATGGAGGCGCTCGCCAGCGCCAAGGGCCGTATTCGCAGCCTGTTGGCTCGCTCGCTCGATTGGCGCGTCACGCCCGAGCTCGATTTTCGTATCGATCGCTCGACCGATGAGGCTGAGCGCATTACGCGTGCGCTGGAAAACGTTCCGGCCACGCTTGCGATCGAAAAGGACGAGGACGGCTACCCCATAGCGGATGCCGCCCAGGAGGCAGCTTTAGATGACTAATTCCGCCGACCTCGCCTCGTGCGAGTCTGCAGATATTAAACGACGCATCCTCGAGCTTATCGAGGGTGCGTCCTCCATTGCGATTTCGGGTCACACCTCTCCCGACGGCGATGCCCTGGGATCCGTGTTGGGCCTGGGCCTTTCGCTTATGAAGGTGTTCCCCGACAAGGACATCGCCCTGCTGCTGGCAGACGACGATCCCGTTCCGCGCATCTACCGTTTTATGGAGGGCGCCGATTTGCTGGTGCCGGCATCTGCCTACACCGGCAACCCGGACCTGTTCATCTCGGTGGACGTGCCGGTCGTCGAGCGCCTCAATAATTCCGCCGAGGTGTTGCGTCGTTCGGCTCACGTGGCGTGCTTTGACCATCACCCGGCGCGCGAGGAGTTTGCCGAGGTCAGCCTTAGGTGTGTCAATGCCGCGGCCTGCGCCATGATTATCGATCGCTTTTTGGCCGATTGTGGCATTACCGCAAGCGATAGCATCGCCACCTGTCTGTTGTGCGGCCTGGTCACCGATACCGGTCGTTTTCAGTATCAGAACGCCGACGCTGCCGCGTTTCATGCCGCCTCGCGTCTGGTGGCGCACGGTGCCGATCCGGCGCGCGTCGCGCTCGAGGTCTACCAGAGCATGCGTGTCGAGTTCTTGCACCTCAAGTCCATCGTCATGGGTCGCATCAAGACGGTCGCGCACGGGCGCGTGGCGTATAGCTACGCGTACGAGAGCGATCTTAAGGACTGCGGTGTCACCTCGGACGAGTGCGACGGCCTAGTCGATGTGGTGCGCGCGGTGATGGGCGTCGAGGTCTGCCTGTTCCTTAAGGGTATCGAGGGCGATACCAAGGTACGCGGCAACCTGCGTTCCAAGGGCGATCTTGATGTTTCCGAGATAGCGGCCAACTTTGGCGGAGGTGGGCACCACGCTGCCGCCGGCTTTACCAACGCCGGAACGATTTCCGAGACGCTCACCGCGGCACTTCCCATGCTGGCCGAGCTGGTAGGGGAGGATCCCGCTTCGGTGACCGTCGAGCTCTAACTTTTTGGATGGTACATGGCTCGTCGTACACCTTCTCAACTTAATATGCTGCTCGCCGTCGATAAGCCGGTGGGCTGCACGTCCCACGACGTGGTTTCGCAATGCCGGCGCGCCCTCCATGAGCGGCGCGTCGGTCATGCCGGAACGCTCGACCCCATGGCATCGGGTGTCATGGTGGTGGGCGTGGGCCAGGCAACGCGTCTGCTGGGCATGCTCACGCTCGATACCAAAAGTTACGTCGCCGACATTTCGTTTGGCGTCGAGACCAATACCGATGATGCGGAGGGCGAGGCCGTCCGCACGGTGCCCGTTGCCGCCGACCTGCGCGATCCGGCCTATGCCCGCGAGCGCCTGTGCGCCATGTTGGGCCCTCAGATGCAGGTGCCGCCGGCGTTTTCGGCCATTTCGGTCAACGGCGTGCGCGCCTATAAGTCTGCGCGCGAAGGCAATGCCGTTGAGTTGCCCCCGCGTCCGGTCGAGGTTTATTCCGCCGATCTGATTGCCGTGAGCGGCGAGGGCGATGCGTGCGTTTGGACCGTGGCGTTTTCGGTGAGCAAAGGCACCTATATTCGTGCGCTCGCTCGCGACCTGGGCCGTGCCTGCGACAACGCTGCACATATTTCTGCACTGCGCCGTACGGCCTCCGGTGTTGTTTCCATCGGTGCCTGCCATGCGGTCGAGGAACTTTCTGCCGAGTCCGCTGCCGGCTTTGCCTTAGATCCCATTGCGGCACTGGGCGCCACGCGCGTCGACTTGCCGGGTAATCTTGCCGACGATCTGCTGTGCGGACGTCGTATCCCTATTGAGCGCGCGCTTACGGGCTTCGATGCGTCGAAGGCGCCGTTTGCGCTGGTGCTCGATGGCGGGCTCAAGGCTCTCGCCCGTATCGAGGGCGGCCGCTTTGTAATGGAGCACGTCTTTCCGCAAGCGATCGGCGGTGTTCGATGATGCTGGCCTCCCACGAGCTCGCGCGTATCTTTTTCGCGGGCGAGTCGGATGAGGCCCGCATCGTCGCCGCCGATGCATTTGATGATTGCGCGTGCCTGGGCGCCGCGTCGATCGCCATCGGCGTGTTCGACGGCGTGCATCGGGGGCATCACGAACTGATCGACGCGGTCGTTCGCGATGCACGAGCCCACGGCTGCAAGGCGATCGTGGTCACCTTCGATCCCGACCCGGACTTGGTGGTGAGCCGCGCGCCCGCTCAAAAACTGATGACGACGGCCGACCGTCTGCATGCTTTGGCTCAAACCGGGGTCGATGCGGTGGTGGCCGTTCCCTTTACGCCTGCGGTGGCGGCGCTCGACCACGTGGGCTTTCTTAAGCTGCTGTCGCGTGTCGTCGATATCCGCTCGATTCGCGTGGGTAGCGACTTTAGGCTGGGTCGCGGCGGCGCCTCGGGCGTTGCCGAGATGCAGACATGGGGAGCCGAGCGCGGAGTTGACGTCTATGGCCACGAGCTGCTGTGCGTCGATGGGCAGACGATCTGCGCCACCCGCATTCGCCAGGAGCTCCGTCAGGGTCATGTTGAGCTTGCCGCCGAGCTGCTCGGCCGCCCGTACATGCTGCGCGGTATTGTTGCCGGCGGTCGTCACCAGGGCTCTGGCATGGGTTTTCCCACGGCAAACATCCAGGTGCCCGAGGGCATTCAGGTTCCTGCCGATGGCGTCTACGAGGGCCTGGTGCTGGTCGACGATACCGTGTGGCCTGCCGCCGTCAACGTGGGCCTGCCGCCGACGTATGCCGACGATGCCGCCTCGGCGCATCTCGAGGCCAACTTGATCGGGTATGCGGGCGACCTGTACGGCGCCTCGGTGTCGCTGGCGTTTACGCGCTGGCTGCGTCCCTCGCGTCTGTTCGATTCGCTGGATGAGTTGATCGCGACCGTCGAGGGTAATATCGAGGACATTCGTCACAACTTGGGTGAGCAGGGGGTGAGCATCCGTGATTAGCGATGAGGAAAAAGACCAGGTACGCGCTGCGTCCGATCTGGTTGCCATCGTGCAGGAAACGGTTGAGCTCAAGCCTCGCGGCCATGAGTTTTGGGGCTGCTGCCCCTTTCATGGCGAAAAGACTCCGTCCTTCCACATTATTCCCGCCACGCAGGTGTGGCACTGCTTTGGTTGCGGCGAGGGTGGCGACGTCTTCACCTATATCATGAAGCGCGAAAACCTGAGCTTTCCCGAGTCAATCCGTTATTTGGCCGATCGCGCGGGTATTGAGCTGCATGACACCGGAGATCGCCGCGAGCGCGGTACCAAGCGTGCCCGCATCTACGATTTGTGCGCCGAGACCGCCCAGTTCTACCACACCATGCTCATGCGCGGTAAGGACGGCCGTCCGCGCGAGTACTTTGCCAGCCGCGGCATGGGTGGCGACGTCTGCCGCCGCTACTGCCTGGGCTTTGCACCGGGACGCAACGCGCTGGTGTCGCACCTGTCCCAGGCGGGTTTTACCCCGCAGGAGATGATCGACGCCAACGTGGCTGTGAGCCGCGGGCGCGGGCAGCTTGCCGACCGCTTTTACGACCGCGTGATGTTCCCCATCTTTGACGAGCAGGGTCACAACATTGCCTTTGGCGGTCGCATTATGGGCGACGGCCAGCCTAAGTATCTCAACACCGCCGAGACGAGCGTGTTCCATAAAAAACGAAACCTCTACGGCTTTAATTGGGCCAAGGAGTTTATCGTCGCGCAGGATACCGCCATCGTGGTAGAGGGCTATACCGACTGCATCGCCTGTTGGGAAGCGGGGATTAAAAACGTTGTCGCCACGCTGGGCACCGCGCTCACGGAGCATCACGTCAAGACGCTCACTCGCTTTGCCAAGCGCATCGTGTATATGTTCGACGGCGATGCCGCCGGACAAAAGGCCGCCCGTCGCGCGATTCAGTTTATCGAGCAGGATTCCATGGACCTGCGCTGCGTGGTGCTCCCCGACGGCAACGACCCCATGGAGTTCATCACCGCACATGGTGGCGAGGCACTGCAGACGCGCATCGACGCTGCCGAGCCGCTTATGGACTTTGTCTACCGTTCGCTGCAGGAGTCGAGCGACATCACCACGCCGGGCGGTCGCGCCAAGGCGCTGGAGGACGCGCTGACGCTCATCTATCCGCTTCGTGACAGCTATATGATCGATACGTACTTTATCCAGATTGCCGATCTGCTGGGTTTGGATCTGGAGACCGTGCGCGCGAGCTCGGGCCGCGTGTTTCGCGATGTCGCCAAGCGCGAAGATGCGGAGCGCCGTCGCGAGCAAAACTATGAGCGCCAGAGGGCGCAGGCCGAACGGTCCGGCGGGACGGGCAGTCGGGCGTCGGGTTCTCGCGATGCCGGTCGCGGTGCTTGGGCATCGGGCGCGACGCCGCCGGTGTCCGCGCCGGTCGAAGAAGAGCCGTACGACTACGTCCCGCTCGATGCCTACGGTGCCGCGCCTGTAGAGGTCGTCGACGACCTGCCGCCGATCGATGTGCCTGATGGTATGGGCGCTGCGCCCGCCGGTGCCCCGACAGACGCCTCGGCCCCTATGGTTCTTACCGATCTAGAGCGCAAGTCCTTGGCAGGGGAGCGCGAGCTGCTGACCATGCTTACGAGCTACCCCGACCTGTTCCGCACGTATGCCGACCGCATCTGCTCCATCGAGTGGGTGGATCCGCGCCACGAGTCCATCGCATGGGCCGTGCTGGCAACGCCGCCGGGAACCGATCCGGCAGCCTGCATGGATGCGGCGCGCTCGGTGTGTCCCGATGCGGCAACGCTTGTGAGTGCCGGGCGCATCTCGGCGACGAGCAAGCACCCCACCGAGACGAACATCGTGTTTATGCTCGATACGCTTGAGCTCTACACCATCAAGCGCCGCATGCGTGCCGCGCAGGCCAAGCTGCGCCAGGACCGTTCGCTCGATGATGGGGCCCGTCGCGCGCTGACCGTGCAGGCCGCGCAGGATTCGCAGCGTCAACGCGAACTGCAAAAGTCGATCGGCGGCGTGGCGGATCCGTTCCGTTTGATCGGCCTGGAGGCCGCAGGCACCGAACAAGCCTAGATGTTGTGGTCAACCAGCGTATTCTCGCCTATATCCAGTCCTCTTTTTGGGTATAGACGTCAATGTGTGTGCTAAAGTATTGAGTCCTGTGGACTATGAAGGGAGAATCTGTGCCAAAAAAGACTGAGAGCACGGGTACTGGGCTGGAATCCTACGTTGCAAAGCTCATGGGCAACGGCTCAAACAGGACTTCGGTAACCGAGGACGAGATTCAGGTCGCCCTGAAGGATATCGATGTTTCTGACGAGCAGCTCACCGCGGTGTATTCCGCGCTGCGCAACAGCGGCATCCAGATTATCTCCGCGAGCGGTAACGACGACGCCCCCATGGACGTCGACGATGACAATACCGATTCTGATACCGACGATTTCGATGACGACGACGAGCACGATTCCGGCTCGCTCGACGATCACGAGCTCAAGATGGCCCGCCAGGCCGACGCCGAGATGGGTTCTTCCAAGAGCAAGAAGAAGCGCACCGTGCGGACGTCCCGTTCGCGTTCGCGCGTGCGCGGCATCGATGCCTCCACGGTGATGCTGACCGGCGATCCGGTCCGTATGTACCTCAAGGAGATCGGCAAGGTCGACCTGCTGACCGCCTCCGAAGAGGTCGATCTGGCTATGAAGATTGAGGCCGGTCTTGAGGCCACCGAGAAGCTCGAGGCTGCCGATGCTGGTGAGCTCGAACTCACGCGTGCCGAGATGCGTCGTCTTACGCGCATTGAGAACGTGGGCCTCGAAGCCAAGCAGGCGCTCATCAGTGCAAACCTGCGTCTGGTCGTCTCCATCGCCAAGCGCTATGTTGGTCGCGGCATGCTGTTCCTGGACCTGATCCAGGAGGGCAACCTCGGTCTGATCCGCGCCGTCGAGAAGTTCGACTACCAGAAGGGCTTTAAGTTCTCCACGTACGCCACGTGGTGGATCCGTCAGGCCATCACGCGTGCTATCGCCGACCAGGCCCGTACCATCCGTATTCCCGTGCACATGGTCGAGACCATCAACAAGCTCGTCCGCGTGCAGCGTCAGCTCCTTCAGGACCTGGGCCGCGACCCGACCCCCGAGGAGATCGGTGCCGAGATGGACATGAGCGCCGACCGCGTCCGCGAGATCCAGAAGATCTCGCAGGAGCCCGTGTCGCTCGAGACCCCCATCGGCGAGGAAGAGGATTCCCAGCTGGGCGACTTCATCGAGGACTCCCAGGCCATCGTTCCGCCCGATGCGGCCAGCTTCTCCATGCTGCAGGAGCAGCTCACCCAGGTGCTCGATTCGCTTGCCGATCGTGAGCGCAAGGTTATCGAGCTGCGCTTTGGCCTTGTCGACGGACATCCCCGTACGCTCGAGGAAGTCGGCCGCGAGTTTGGCGTCACGCGCGAGCGCATCCGCCAGATCGAGTCCAAGACCCTGGCCAAGCTCCGCCACCCGAGCCGCAGCAGCAAGCTTAAGGACTATATCGAAAGCTAGTCAAGCAAGAGGCGCCCTCAAGCACATCCGCTTGGGGGCGCTTTCATGTAGTCGTTGGGGACGTTCTTGAATGACTAGTCGTTTAAGAACGTCCCCAATGATTAGGTCGGAAAATTTCTTAAAAAAGTTCTTGCCCTGAGCTGATTCGTCCGTATAATAAACTTCGTTGCTTGAGAGCACGCACCTATTCCTCGGTAGCTCAATGGTAGAGCACGCGGCTGTTAACCGCGCTGTTGTAGGTTCGAGTCCTACCCGGGGAGCCAGAATTTTCCAGCCCTTTCTGTTGGGCTTTAAATTCCTCGGTAGCTCAATGGTAGAGCACGCGGCTGTTAACCGCGCTGTTGTAGGTTCGAGTCCTACCCGGGGAGCCAGGTTGTAAAACCCGTCGCTTATGCGGCGGGTTTTTTCATGCCGCGATCGCCGTTCGCGAACGTTACCGTATCAACATTTCGTGTCGAGGATGTAATCCCGAGGCCCGCCACCTCAACATGCCGCGGTCGTTGTAGAATATTCCAATGATTGCTCCCACGACATGGTGCCGCGAGCACCAAGAAAAGGAGATTCTTGTGTCTGAGACCATTAACGGCAGCCTGAGCGTCTCGAACGACGTTATTGCCGATATTGCCGGTTATGCCGCGATGACGTGCTATGGCGTTGTCGGTATGGCTGAGCAGCTCCAGGGCGCCGAGAGCGTGCGCCTGCTTGCCGGTCAGCGCCTCCGCAAGGGCGTGCTTGTCTCCGCCGACGAGAACGGCCTTACGGTCGATCTTCACGTCGTGCTCGAGAACGGCGTCAACATGAAGTCCGTCTGCCACAATCTTTCGAGCTCCGTTGCCTTCACTCTGCAGGAGATCGCCCAGATCGATCCCGCCAGCCTTAAGATCGGCATCCATATCGACGCGCTCAAGAGCCGTCTGAACTAGCATCCGAAAACGGAGATTCAAATACCCATGATTGCAAAGACCATTCGCACCTGTTTTCCGATCGCTGCGGCTGCCGTTTCCGACAAGGCCGAGGAGATCAACAAGCTCAACGTCTTCCCCGTACCCGATGGCGATACCGGCACCAACATGTCGCTCACGCTCGCCTCGGTGACCAAGGAGCTCTCTGCCCTTCCCGCCGATGCCGATATGGAGGCCATCGCCGGTGCCATCACCCACGGCTCTCTCATGGGCGCTCGCGGTAACTCCGGCGTTATTACCTCGCAGATTCTTCGCGGCGTGGCCGAGGGCCTTGTCTCTGCCGACGAGCCTATTACGTCCGCCAACATTGCCTTCGCCTTCCGTCGTGCCGTCAAGGTCGCCTTCCAGGCTGTCCGCAAGCCCATCGAGGGCACGATCCTCACGGTCCTGCGCGATGTCTCGACCAAGGCCGATGAGTGCGAGAAGAAGAAGTTCTCGGCCGAGGATGCGCTCGATGCTATCGTCGTCGAGGCGTACCAGTCCGTCGCCCGCACACCCGACCTGTTGCTCGTTCTGAAGGAGAACGGCGTGGTCGACTCCGGCGCCTTCGGCTTTGCTATCTTCCTGGAGAACTTTGTTGCCGCCGCGCTTGGTCGCAGCACCGTGGTCGAGGATTTCTCCGCTACGTTTGACTCCGCCGGCTCTGCCCGCGATGCCGCTCTTGGCCGCGTTGAGATCGAGGCTAACGACGACTGGGAGGGCTCGGAGTTCCGCTACTGCAACGAGTTTCTCTTTAAGGCCGACGCCCCGTTTGACGAGGACGAATGCCTTAAGTTCCTAGGCTCCATGGGCGACTGTGAGCTGCTCGTGGGCGCCTATCCCGACTACAAGATCCATGTGCACTCCAATACCCCCAACCTGGTGCTCGAGCACATGCTGCAGCTCGGTCAGATCTATGAGGTCTTTATCCACAACATGGAGATGGAGGCCCACGACCGTACCGCTAAGATCCACGAGGATCAGGAAAAGGCCGCCGAGCCCGCCAAGGCGCTGGGCTTTGTCGCCGTTGCCGCCGGTTCCGGCGAGGCCGACATCCTCAAGTCCCTTGGCGTCGACGTGGTCGTCTCCGGTGGCCAGACTATGAATCCCTCGACCGCCGACCTGCTGGGCGCGGTGGACCAGGTCAACGCGACCTCGGTCATCATCTTGCCCAACAACGGCAACATCCGCATGGCCGCTGAGGCTGCTGCCTCAGCCTGCACCGACAAGAAGGTCGCCGTCGTTCCCACCAAGACCGTCCCGCAGGCCTTCTCCGCGCTGTTCGCAGTCCTGCCCGATTCCGAGCTCGAGGATGCCGTCGCCGCCATGGTCGACGCCATCAGTGAGGTCCGCGATGGTGAGGTCACCCGCGCCGTGCGCGACTCCAGTGCCTCTGACGGTTCTCCGATTCACTCCGGTGACGTCATGGGTATCATCGCCGGCTCCATCGACGTGGTCGGCTCCGACGTGAAGCAGGTCACGCTCGACTGCATCAACCGCATGCAGGAGGAAGAGGAGGGCGACGCGCTGACGATTCTGGCCGGCGAGGAGCTGTCCGATGAGGCCTTCCAGGAGATCGTCGACGCCATCGAGGAAGCTCAGCCCGACTTGGAGATTGACGCCCATCGTGGCGAGCAGCCGCTCTATCCCGTGATCTTCTCGATCGAGTAGGCATCTGCCCATGTCCGAGCTCTGCTCCGTGCCGCGCGTCTCGGAGCGCTTTGCCCAGAGCAATGCGCTCGACGAGGATATCGCGCGACTCAAATATGTTTCGGGTAAACGTGAGGAGGCCCTTCGCCGTCTGGGAATTAGGACGGTGGGGGACCTCCTTCTCCATATCCCTCATCGATACCTCGACTTTACCCGTTCGTGGTCCATCGAGATGGCGCCCATCGGTACCGTGTGCACCATCATCGCCACGGTCGACCGCATCGTCCAAAAGCAGCCGCGTCCGCGCATGCAGGTGACCGAGGTATCGCTGGTGGACGAGACGGGCGTGTTGCAGGTCGCCTTTTTCCGCCAGCCCTGGATTGCCCAGCAGCTTAAACAGGGCGACCGCCTGGCCGTGATGGGCAAGGTCGAGTTTGCCTACGGTTTTAAGCAGATGGCCTCGCCGCACTTTGAAAAGCTCGATGACGGGCGTGCTGCGGGTACCATCCTGCCGGTCCATTACGTGAGCGATGGCGTGAGCCAGGCGTGGATGCGCCGCATCGTAAGCGGCGCGCTCGAGGTCGTCGGCAATCCGTTCGATCCGATTCCCGCGCCGCTGCGCGCAAAGCGGAAGCTCATGAGCAATGCCCGCGCGTTGCGTTCGATCCACTTTCCATCGAGTATGGCAGAGCGCGATATCGCGCGCGCACGGCTTGCCTACGAGGAGTGCCTCTACCTGCAGCTGGCGCTGCGCCTGCGCAACGTCGGCGGCCTGGTCGATGTGGTTCCCTATGCCCACACCGCGGGCGAGCACCTGGCCGCGCTTAAGCAAGCCCTGCCGTTTTCACTGAGCGACGAGCAGGAGACCGCGTTCCAAGATATCCTGCGCGATATGTGCGATGGTGGGCGCGTGATGAACCGCCTGCTGCTGGGCGATGTCGGTACCGGTAAGACCGCCGTTGCCGCCTGCGCTCTGGCTGTGGCTGCCGATAGCGGTACGCAGGCCTGCGTTATGGCGCCCACGGGCGTGTTGGCGCGCCAATATGCCGATAAGACCGGCCCTCTGCTCTCGCAGGCGGGCATGTCCTGGGCGCTTCTGACGGGTGCCACGCCGGCCTCAGAGCGCGAGCAGATCCATGCCCAGCTTGAATCGGGCGAGCTCGACGTCCTCTTTGGAACCCACGCGGTGCTTTCGGATAACGTTGCGTTCAATCATCTGTCGCTTGTCGTCATCGACGAGCAGCACCGGTTTGGCGTTGGCCAACGCAACGCCCTACGCGCGAAGGGCCCCGGTGCGGACCTGCTCGTTATGACGGCGACACCGATCCCGCGTACGCTGGCGCTTTCGGTCTACGGCGATCTGGACACGAGTATCATCCGCCATCGGCCCGTCCCTGGCGCTGGCGTGACGACACGCGTGCTCACCGAGTCGAGCCGCGACCTCGCCTATGGCGCCATCCGCGAGGCGCATGAAAAGGGTCAGCAGGCCTACGTGATTTGCCCGCTCGTGGAGCCGAGTGACTCGGCCGATGAGCTTGAAGACGTGCCCGGTATCGCCCGCGACGACGAGGGCCGCGTGACCGTGCCTGTGCCGCTGCACGATACGGCGACCGAGCTCGATCGCCTGCGTCTGGCGTTGCCGGGTCTTGCCATCGAGCGCCTTCACGGCCGTATGCCAGCGGGGGAGAAGGATCGCGTTATCGACGCCTTCAAGTGTGGCGAGATTGACGTGCTCGTCTCGACTACGGTGGTCGAGGTGGGCGTCGACGTGCCCAACGCCACCGTCATGGTCATCGAGAACGGTGAGCGGTTTGGCTTGGCGGCGCTGCATCAGCTACGCGGTCGCGTGGGCCGCGGCAGCGTGTCGGGCACGTGCCTGGTCATGACGCACTCCAAGGGCAATGGCGGCGCCTCGGCGGCACAAGACCGTCTCCAGTCGCTCGAAAAGACCTCGGATGGTTTTACGCTTGCCCAGATGGACCTGCGTCTGCGTCACGAGGGCGAAATCCTGGGGTACCGTCAGCACGGTGGCGTGACCTTGCGCTTTGTGGACCTGGATGCCGATGAGGACCTTATCGAATGGGCCCATTTGGACGCGGTCGAGCTCTTGCGGTATGCTTGCAACCTTGACTCTGTGGCGACGCGTCCCTTGCGCGAGGCGGTCGCCATGCGTTATCGACATATCTTTAAGGAGGTCAGCGGAGGATGAGAATCATCGGCGGCGAATGGCGCGGTCGTAAGATCGAGGAGCCCCGTGGTCGCGATGTCACCCGCCCCACGACTGATCGCGTGCGCGAGGCGTGCGCATCTATGGTCATGTCGGCATTCGATTTCGATTTGGACGAGGTTCGTGTGCTGGACGCCTTTGGCGGCTCCGGTGCCTTAGGGTTAGAGATGCTCTCTCGTGGGGCCCGCTCGCTCACGACGTTTGAGATCGATCGCAACGCCGCGCGGCTCATTACCAAGAATATCGAGTCGCTCTGCCGTGACCGTGCGCGTTGGCGTGTGGTCACGGGCGACATGCTGGCAAGTGCCTCGCGCGGTCGTGTACCGGGCGGCCCCTTTGATTTGGTCCTGCTCGACCCGCCCTATGCTTTTGGTGCCGAGCCGGTCGAGGAAATGCTGCAGAACCTGGCTCAGCAGGGTCTGCTTGCGCCTGGCGCTTATGCCCTGTTTGAGCATGCCTCCGCCGATGCGGGCGCGCATCCGGCAGGCTTTGAGACTGTACGTGAGAAGCGCTACGGCATTACCTCGGTCGACCTGCTTCGTTGGGTCGGCGATGACGACGGTGAGGACGATAGTGCCGTCACCGATGCCGATAACAACGATGCCACGACGTTTCAGGAGGACGCCCATGAATGACACCATCAACCGCGTGATCGTCCCGGGCACCTTCGATCCCATCACGTTTGGCCATATCGATGTGATCCGCCGCGCCCGCCGCATCTTTCCCAGTGTGATCGTCGCTGTTGCAGAGTCGCAGGGTAAAAACGGTGTGGGCACCACGTTTATGCTCGATGAGCGCGTGGCGCTGGCCCGCGAGGCGCTCGGTAATATCGACGGCGTCGAAGTCCTGCCCTTTACCGGCCTCTTGGTCGACTTCGCTCGTGAGCAGGGGGCGGGGGCCGTGGTCAAGGGCCTGCGCGCCATGACCGACTTTGAGTATGAGCTGCAGCAGGCCGACCTCAATTATCGCTTGGATAGCGAGCTGGAGTCCATCTTTGTCATGAGTGCTCCGCAGTACGGTTACATCTCGAGCTCGGTCGTTCGCCAGATCGCCTCGCTCGGCAGCGATGTATCGACGTTTGTGCCGCCCAACGTGGTCGAAGCGCTCAGACATCGCTTTTCGTGACGTTTTTTATTGCCTGGTGGCATGTGGTAAACTAGCACGATGATATGTTACCTATGAAAGGAGACCGGATGCCGGGCGAGAATTTTCCTGGCGATAGGATCGTCAGCTTGGTCGATGAGCTCGAAGGGCTGATCGAGGAAGCCAAGCCGCCTTTCGGCAAGAACGCTCAGTTCAAGGTCATCGACGCCGACGTGTTCTTCAATATTCTCGACGAGATCCGCATGAGCTATCCCGAGGAGTGGCAGAAGTCCCGCCGTATCCTTAAGGAGCGCGAGGAGCTTATGGCTTCCGCCGCCGCTCAGGCTGATTCCATCATCGCCGACGCTCAGCAGCAGGCCCTCACCATTGCCGGTGAGCAGGAGATCGTCCGCCTTGCGCAGCAGCAGGCCGACGACATCCGCGATCGTGCCCAGCAGTACGAGCGCGAGACGCGTTATGCTGCCGAGGACTACGCGGAGCAGGTCTTTACGCACCTGGAGGAGAACCTCAAGAGCCTGACTGGCACCGTTACCCGTTGCCGTCAGCAGCTCAACGAGGGTGCCGCCCAACAGAATGGTCAGTGGTAATGGCTGAGTTTCCGAGCGTTACCGTCGATCTTTCCGAGCAGCTCGAGTTTCCTGGAGATTCGTATCCGCTGACCGGTAAGGTCGATGTCGCCACCTACACGGTGGGCGAGAAGGAGTACCAGCTTCAGGACGGCATCGGCTACGACGTTGTCTTTACCAATGCCGGTACCGGTGTCTTGCTCACGGGCATGGTCCGCGCGCACGCCACCGGCGAGTGCGACCGTTGCCTGGAGCCCGCCTCGTTTGATATCGCCGGCGAGATCGAGGAGTTCTACCTCTTTGAGGAGCCCGAGGATCCCGAGGCCTACGAGGACGGCTACGAGCTCCTGTGTGAGGACCGCATCGTCGATCTGGGTGAGCCCATCAACGACGCGGTCGTCATGGACACGCCGTTCGTTGTCCTGTGCAAGCCCGATTGCCGCGGCCTTTGCCCCACCTGCGGCATCAATCTCAACGTCGATCAATGCGATTGCGCCGCCAAGGCGGAGGCCGAATGGGCCGCTGCCACGGAAAATCCATTTGCAGCATTGAAGAATCTCAAACTTGACGAGTAAAACTGTGGTAGTATCGCTACTTGCGCGTAATCGCCACACTGGATAGTTCATAAGGAAGGTCACTATGCCCGTACCTAAACAAAAGCAGGGTCGTATCCGCACCCATACCCGTCGTTCCGCCAACATGAAGATCTCGGCTGCGGCTCAGTCCACGTGCCCCCGTTGCGGCGCTGTTAAGCTCCCGCATCACGTGTGCCCCAGCTGCGGTTTCTACAAGGACCGCGAGGTTATCGTTACCGAGTAACTGTATACTCTGGATGCGATGCCGTTCCAACTGGAACCACAATGGCCGGCTCAATGAGTCGGCCATTTTTGTATAAGGAGCATATGAAATGAGTAACGTTCGCGTTTGTGTAGACGTTGTGGGCGGAGACGAGAAGCCCCCGGTTGTTCTCGATGGTATCGAGGCTGCACTTGCGGCAGATCCCGAGATCGAGGTCTTGGCCGTCGGTCCCGCCGAAATCGTCAACCCCTTTGCCGCGTCGCATGCCCGTGTGGAGGCCTTGGAGGCCCCCGACGTCATCAACATGGAGGACGATCCCATCCGCGCTGTGATGACCAAGCGCAAGTCCTCGATTGTGCTTGCATGCCGTGCCATTAAGAAGGGCAATGCGGACGCGTTTTTCTCGGCCGGCTCGACCGGTGCCATGACCGCTGCCGCCACGGCCTACGTCACGCCGTTTAGGTATTTGGCAGAGGGCAAGAAGCAGCCGGTCCGTCCGTGCCTTACCAACGCACTGCCCAATCGTGCCGGCGGCCTGACGGTGCTGTGCGATATGGGCGCCAATCCCGATGTCACGGTGGACGATATGGTGCGCTTCGCCCAGATGGGCGCGGCCTATGCCCGCGTGGTTTTGGGTATCGAGCATCCTCGCGTGGGCCTGCTTGCCAACGGCACCGAGGACGAGAAGGGCTCCAACTTTACCAAGTCGTGCTTTCCGGCCATGAAGGCCGCGGTTCCCGGCTTTGTGGGCAACTGCGAGGGCACCGATCTTACGTCGGGCAATTTTGACGTCGTGGTCGCCGACGGCATGTCGGGCAACATTGCGCTCAAGGCCACCGAGGGTGCTGCCAAGTTTTTGCTTCAGGAGCTCAAGGGCGTCTTTATGTCTTCGCTCGGCACCAAGATCGCCGCGCTGCTCATTAAAAAGCAGATGCGCGAGATAAAGGCCAAGCTTTCGGGCGACGCCAAGGGTGGCGCGATTCTTTTGGGCCTGCGCGGCGTGGTCCTGATCGGCCATGGCGCCACCTCGGTCGAGGCTGTTAAAAACGGTACGCTCGCGGCGGCCGAAGCCGTGCGCGCCGGGCTGGTCGAGAATGTCGCCAACTCCATGGACGGCATCGTTTTATAACAGCGGCGTTATGCGTCTCGGGGCGTGCGTCGTGGGGTAGAATCAGAACCGTGTCTTGGTACCGCCCGGGCGGTACCATTCTTTTGGTATTCATGCACTATGAGAGGAAGCGCTATGGACCGCTCCGAAATCTTCGACAAGATCGCCGAGGTCGCTGCTGACGTTCTGGGCGTCGATGTTGCCGAAATTAGCGATGAGACCACCTTTGACGACCTCGATGCCAACTCGCTCGAGCGCCTGCAGCTGGTTACGGCTATCGAGGACGAGTTCAACCTTGAGATCGATGACGAGACCCTGCTCTCGCTCAACTCTGTCGCCGACGCCGTCGACGCGATCGAAAATGCCAGGGAGGCCTAAGTCTTGGCTTTGTCTGAACGACTTACGCGCGCCCAGGAAATCCTGGGCCATGAGTTCAATAATAAGGTGCTGCTGCGCGCGGCCCTTACGCATCCCTCGGCAGTCGAGGGCCAGCCGGTTTCTGCCAGCTATGAGCGCCTTGAGTTCTTGGGCGATTCCATTTTGGGCGCTGTGGTCGCACGCTCCCTGTTTGAATCCTATCCGGAGTTTGACGAGGGCAAGCTCACGCGCCTGAAGGTGTCGCTTGTCTCGGGCGCTACGCTGTCCGAGGTTTCTCACGAGCTGGGCATCGACGACATCATCATCTTTGGTGCCTCCGAGACCGGTACCGGTGCGCGTGGCCTGCATTCGGCGCTCGAGAACGTCTATGAGTCGCTCGTGGGCGCGCTGTACCTGGATGCCGGCTGGGATGCCGCGGCAGAGTTCATTCACCGTACGCTTAAGCCGCATTTGGCTTCCGAGCGTGCCGAGCATCCTGCGAACCCCAAGTCGTTTTTGCAGGAGTGCGTGCAAGCCGACGGTCACGAACCCCCGGCGTACAAGCTCGTTGGATCCGAGGGCCCGGCGCATGCGCCCACCTTTACCGCCGTGGTTTTGATTGATGGTATTCGCCAGGGTCGCGGCTCCGGCTCCTCAAAGAAGGAAGCCGAGGGAGCCGCCGCGCTCGAAGCGCTCGACCGCATGGGTTACACCACCAACGGCGTGATTCTGAACAAGAAGCACGTGTAAGCGAGGAACCGTGTATCTCAAGTCCCTCACGCTCAAAGGGTTCAAGTCGTTTGCCGACCGCGCCCATATGACGTTTGAGCCGGGCCTGACCGTCATCGTCGGTCCCAACGGCTCGGGAAAATCGAACATCTCCGACTCGATTCTGTGGGTCCTGGGCGAGCAGAGCGCCAAGCAGCTGCGCGGCCAGGCCATGGAGGATGTTATCTTCTCGGGCTCGTCGGCGCGCAAGCCGGTGGGTGTTGCCGAGGTCACGCTGGTGCTCGATAACTCGGACCATATGCTGCCCGTCGATTTTGGCGAGGTCGCCATCACCCGTCGCATGTATCGCTCGGGCGAAAGCGAGTACCTCATCAACTCGAGTCCGTGCCGCCTGATGGACATTCAGGACATCCTGCACGATTCGGGCCTGGGCAAGGATACGCATTCCATCATCAGCCAGGGCAAGCTCGACGCCATTTTGCAGAGCCGCCCCGAGGAGCGCCGCGCTCTCATCGAGGAGGCCGCCGGCATCTCCAAGCACAAGCGCCGCAAGGAGCGTGCGCTCAAAAAGATTAAGTCGATGGACGAGCACCTGACGCGTGCCCGCGACATCAATAAGGAAATCGTCCGTCAGCTGCGACCGCTGGAGCGTCAGGTCGATCGCGCGCGCAAGTACAAAGAGCTGTCCTCGCGCGCGAACGAGCTTACGCAGATGCTGGCCGTTGACGAGCTGCGTTCGCTGCAGTCGCAGTGGAACGACCTGGAGAGCCGCTCCAAAGAGGGCGCGGCCGAGCTGGAGCTTGCGCAGTACCGCTTGGGCGAAAAGGAGCGCGAGCTCGAGAAGCTCCAGGTTATGCTCGAGGAAAAGGGCCTGTTTGTGGGCGATCTAGGCGAGCAGCGCCGCCATATGCAAGACGTGGTAGGTCGCATTAACTCCGATATGCGCCTGCTCGAGGAAAAGGGCCACAACATGGTGTCGCGCCTGTCTGACATGCGCGGTCAGATCTCGAGCTCCGAGCATCAGCGTCGTCGCGTGGTCGAGGAGCTCGAGGACGCGCGTGCGCAGCTTGAGGAAGTGACCGGTGCGCACATGCAGGCCCAGGAGGACGTTGACGCCGCTGGTCCAGCCGCCGCTGAGCTCCACGAGCGGCGCGTGGCGCTTGACAGTCAGATTTCGCAGCTCACGCGCGAGCAGCGCGATGTTCAGCGTGTGGCCGATAACGCCGCGCTCGAGCTCGCTAAGGTGAAGGATTCCTTGAGCAATGCCGAGGTCGAGGACAACATGTATGCCTCGCGCCTGGAGCAGATCGATGAACAGCTCGAGGAGGTCACGGCCTCGCTCGAGAGCCGTCGCGACCGCGCCGAGGAGCTTGAGGGCGCTCTTGAGGAAGCGCGCCAGGCTCAGGTCGATGCGCGTGAGGCCACCGAGACGGCACGCGCGGTCCTGAAGGACCTGCGTGCCCGCGAGAGCGAGGCGCGCAACAAGTTATCCGAGGTGCGCTCGGAGCTTGCCAGTCATAAGAAACTCGATGCCCGCATGGCCGACAGCTCGCCACTCGTGAGCCGGCTGGTGGGTGCGCTGGGCGACGATGTCTCGGGTCGTCTGGGCGACGTGCTCGAGGCCCCGCGCGAGCTTGAGGGCCTGGTTGAGCAATTGCTCGCCGGCGATATCGATGCCCTGTTGTTTGATGACGCCGCTACGCTTGAGCGTGCCGGTCGTGCGGCTCTGGGCCAGAAGAAGGCCTCAGGCGAGGCGCTGCTGGTGGCGCGCGGCGTGAGCGGCTCTGCTGCCGCCGAGGGCGCTGCCGGTACCCGTCTGGTTGATCGTCTGTCCGTGCGCGCAGGCTACGGACCCGTCGTCGAGGCGCTGCTCGGCGGCTATTACATGGTCGATGACTTGGCTGCCGCGCTGGCCGCGCCTGTCGTTGACGGTGTGACCTACGTGACTCCCGATGGCGCTCGCGTAAGCTGTGGCGGCCTGGTGCGCGTGGGCCTCGATGCCGGCGAGGCGTCGGGCGCTCTGGAGCGCAAGCGTCGCATTCGCGAGCTGGAGGGCCTGGAGCCCGATCTGACTGCCGTGTTTGAGCATGTGTCGGATCAGGTCGTCGAGGCCAATGCGGCCGTTGAGGAAGCGCGTGCCGCTGAGGGCGATGCCGCCGGCGAGATCGCCCGTCTTGAGGGCGAGCGCCGCTCGCTGCTCTCCGAGATCGGCCGCTTGGAGCAAAGCGCCAACAATGCCGAGGTCGAGCGCGTGCGCATCTCCAGGCGCCGCGAGCAGGCTTCCGAAGCCGTTCGCGCTGCGCGCCCGCGCGTTGACGAGCTCACCCGTTCGCGTGACGAGGCCCGCGCGCAGGCAAGCGATCTGGGCTTGCAGATTGCCGAGGCCAACGACGAACTCGACCGCGTTCGCCGTGACGATTCCGAGGCTGCCGGCAAGCTCGCCGACGCCAAGGTTCGCCTAGCCCAGACGAGCGAACGCCTGCGTTCGCTGAAGGGCCGCGTGCCCGACCTGGAGCATCGTCTTGAGGGCATCGACCGTCGTATCCGCGGAACACGCCAGGCCTCGCGCTCACTCGAGCTGCTGCGTCTGCGCGTCGACCCCATGCACGAGCGCTATTCGGCCCTGCTGGAGCGCGCGTCGGATTGGGCCGCGCGCCTGCGTGATCAGGCTTCACTCGAGGAGGCGGACTCGGCCTCGCTCAAGAAGACCATCGAGGATGCCAAGGCAGAGGTTGCCCGCGCTAAGGAGCGAGTCGATACCGCCTCCGCCACGCAAAACGAGTTCAATATCGCGCGTGGCAAGCTCGAGGTGCAGGTCGAGGCTGCCATCAAGGCCATTACCGCCGATGGCACGACGGTGCTCGAGGAAGCGCTCATGCTTCCGGCGCCCACGGACCGCGATGCCGCCGAGCGCGAACTCAACCAGCTTGTGCGCCAGATCAACAACCTTGGTCCCGTTAACCAAGTTGCCATGGAGGAGTACGAGCAGCTCAAGCGCCGCGCCGACTACATCGAGGAGCAGCTGGCCGATCTGGAGAGCGCGCGCAAGGCGCTGACCAAGATCACCGTGGCTATCGACCGTAAGATGCGTAAGGCCTTCCTGGTGACGTTTGAGAAGGTCGATGCGAACTTCCGCGAGATCTTCGCCATGCTCTTCCCGGGAGGCCAGGCTCATCTGGAGATGACCGACCCCGAGCATCCGGCCGAGACGGGAATCGAGGTCGTGGCACAGCCGCGCGGCAAGCGCATCACCAAGATGATGCTCATGTCGGGCGGCGAGAAGAGCCTGACGGCGCTCGCCTTGCTCTTTGCCGTGTACCGCACGCGCACGGTGCCGTTCTATGTGCTGGACGAGGTCGAGGCGGCGCTCGACGACGCCAACTTGTCCAAGCTCATCGGCGCCCTTGATGTACTGCGTTCCGATACGCAGCTCTTGGTCATTTCACATCAGCGCCGTACTATGGAGGACGCTGACGTTCTCTACGGCGTCTCGATGCAAGCCGACGGCGTCAGTCGCGTCGTCTCGCAAAAACTCGATCGCGAAACCGGAAAGGTCGTGAATGCATAATGGGATTCTTTGACGCTCTCTCGCGCGGACTTGAGCGCAGCCGCGAGGCCCTCAACGAGGTCTTTTACTTTGGCGGCGAGGTCGATGAGGACTTTTGGGAGGACCTTGAGGACACGCTCGTCATGGGTGACATGGGGGCCGAGGTCGCGATCCAGGTTTCTGATGACCTGCGCGACGCCGCGGCCAAGAAGAACCTCAAGACCGCTCCGCAGCTTCGCCGTGCCCTGGCCGAGCAGCTTGAGCAGCACTTTGTGCCCATCGAGCGCGATCCGTTCTCCGATACGCCGAGCTGCGTGCTGTTTGTGGGCATTAACGGTGCCGGCAAGACCACGACGGTCGGAAAGATCGCGAGCGCCATGGCCGCCCGCGGCAAGAACGTCGTGATCGGTTCGGCCGATACCTTCCGTGCTGCCGCTATCGAGCAGCTCGATGTGTGGGGCCAGCGCGCTGGCGTCCCCGTCATCAAGCGCGACCGCGGCTCCGACCCGGCAAGTGTTTGCTACGACGTGCTCGACGAGGCCGACAAGCGCGGCAGCGACCTGGTGCTGATCGATACCGCCGGCCGTCTACACACGAGCCCCGAGCTCATGCGCGAGCTTGCCAAGGTGGTCAACGTGACGCGTAAGCGCGCCGCCAATATGGCCGCCGGCCCCATGCCCGTCTCAGTCGTGCTCGTGATCGATGCCGCCACCGGCCAGAACGGTCTGAACCAGGCGCTCGAGTTTAACGAGGCGCTGGGCCTGGACGGTATTATCATGACTAAGCTCGACGGCACGGCAAAGGGCGGCATCGCCATGGCCGTGGCCGAGAAGCTCAAGCTCCCGATCCTGCGCGTGGGCGTGGGCGAGCAGGTCGATGACCTGCAGGAGTTCAATGCCAAAGATTTCTGCCGCGCCCTGGTGGGCGAGTCCAATTAAGGAGTGACTAGTGTTTGATTCCCTGAGCGATCGCCTCAACGACACATTTGACCGCCTGCGCGGCAAGGGCAAGTTGACCGAGGCCGATATCACCTCGGCCATGCGCGACATTCGCATGGCGCTGCTCGAGGCCGACGTCAACTTCAAGGTCGTCAAGGAGTTCGTCGCCAAGACCAAGGAGCGCTGCATGACCGCCGAGGTCATGGAGTCGCTGTCGCCGGCGCAAAACGTCGTCAAGATCGTGCTCGACGAGCTCACCGAGATGCTCGGCTCCACCGAGAGCAAGCTCGTCTTTAGTAACCGCATTCCCAATGTCATTATGCTCGTGGGCCTGCAGGGCTCCGGTAAGACCACGGCGGCCGTAAAGCTGGCCTACCTGCTCAAGAAGCAGGGCCGCTCGCCGCTGCTCGCCGCGTGCGACGTCTACCGTCCCGCCGCTGCCGACCAGCTGGCCACGCTTGGCGGAGAGATCGGCGTGCCGGTCTTCCGTGGCGATGGCGAGCACCCGGTTGACATCGCCAAGGGCGCCATCCAGGAGGCCGTTGACCACCTGCGTGACGTGGTCATCGTCGATACCGCCGGTCGTTTGCAGATCGACGAGCAGATGATGCAGGAGGCCGTGGACATCAAGAAGGCCGTCAAGCCCGATCAGGTGCTGATGGTCGTCGATGCCATGACCGGCCAGGATATTGTCAACGTCGTCTCGACCTTCGCCGAGCGCACCGACTTTGACGGCGTGATCATCTCCAAGCTCGACGGCGACGCCCGTGGCGGCGGCGCGCTTTCCGTGCGCCAGGTGACCGGCAAGCCTATCAAGTTCGTGAGCATGGGCGAGAAACCCGATTCGCTGGAGCCGTTCTACCCCGACCGCATGGCCAAGCGCATCTTGGGCATGGGTGATGTTGTCGGCATTATCGAGAAGGCCCAGGAGGCCGCCGATGCCGAGCAGCTCGAGGCCGCCGAGCGCATGCTGCGCGAGGGCTTTACCATGAACGACATGCTCGACCAGATGAAGGCCGTCAAGAAGATGGGCGGCATGAAGGGCATTCTGGGC
Organism: Coriobacteriaceae bacterium; assembly: GCA_025992755.1. GTDB lineage: Bacteria > Actinomycetota > Coriobacteriia > Coriobacteriales > Coriobacteriaceae > Collinsella. The sequence continues at coordinate 1,119,381 of DAJPGF010000001.1, read as the reverse complement.
ATGCTCCCCGGTGGCCAGCGTGCGCTCAACCAGATGGGTGGCAACCTGGACGAAGGTATCTTCGATAAGAACGAGGCCATCATCATGTCGATGACCAAGGAGGAGCGCCTTCGCCCCTCTATTATCAACGGCCAGCGTCGCGCCCGCATCGCCAAGGGCGCCGGCGTGACCCCCACCGAGGTGAATAGCCTTATGAAGCAGTGGGGCGAGATGAATAAGATGATGGGCCGCATGCGCACGATGGCCAATCAGGCACAGGCCGGCGGCAAGAAGGGCAAGAAGGGTAAGAAGGGCAAAAAGATGCGCATGCCCAATATTCCCGGTCTGGATGCCATGGGCCTGGGCGGCATGGGCGGCCTGGGAACGGGCGGCCCCAAGTCCGATATGGACCTGCTGCGCCAGATGGAAGCGCAGATGCGCAACAAGAAGTAACGACTAGTTGAGTCGTGTATGACGAAGGCCGCCTGGATGGTATTCCAGGCGGCCTTCGCCGTTTGTTCGCTGGTTGTCGCACGCGTGGAAGCGCGTTCTCGACGAGGTGCTTGCCGCTAGTGGCAGCCGCAGCCTTCGTGCCCGTCATGGTCGTGGTGACCGTGGCAGCCGCAGGACTCGCCATGCTCGTGGATGTGCTCGTGATCATGTCCATGGCAGTCGCAGGTGGCCTCGCCATTCTGTGCGAGCGTGCCGGCAATGAGGGCCTCGACGCAGGCATCGCAGCTGCCCTGGGCGCCCGCATAGACCGTGATGCCGGCTTGGGCAAGCGCGTTGATAGCGCCGCCGCCGATACCGCCGCAAATGAGCGTGTCAACGCCACCGTTGGCAAGCAGGCCCGCCAAGGCGCCGTGGCCGGTGCCGCCGGTGCCTACGACCTGCTCGTTGAGCACCTTGCCATCCTGGATGTCGTAGATCTTGAACTGCTCGCTGCGGCCAAAGTGCATAAAGATGTTGCCGTTGTCGTACGTCGTTGCCACCCTCATGGTGTCGACCTCCTTTGCTGGCCATGCGGCCGTTGTCGTGGTGATGGGGGAGTATGCGATATTGCCGCCCTCGATAACGAGCGCCCGTCCGTTGACCAGCGCATCGGCCACCTTGCGATGCGCGCGGCTGCAGATTGCCGTCACCGTGGCGCGGGCAATGCCCATGTGCTGGGCGACTGCCTCTTGGTTAAGGCCTTCCAGGTCGCACAGGCGCAGCACCTCGAGCTCGTCGACTGTCATATCGATGGCATCGCCGCTCGCCAGGCCATCGGGGGTAAAACCGCGATATTCGGGGATGATCCCAACGCGGCGCAGTTTTTCGCGTCTTCCAGCCATACACTCTCCAAATCTGACATATGTCAACAATAGAATAGCGAACGTGCGGATTTGCGCAAGGAATTTCTGGCATATGTCAGAAAATGAGGGCTTATGTTTGGGCTGTGGGGCCGCGTGCGCCTGGGCTACAATAAATCTCGCTTATAGGCGACTGACAGGAGGGTCAATGAGCAAAGCTGATCAGCAGTTTGTAACCATGTGCCGCGATATCTTGGACCATGGCACCACCACCGAGGGCCAAAAGGTCCGTCCGGTGTGGGAGGACGGCACCCCTGCCTATACCATTAAAAACTTTGGTGTCACGGCGCGCTATGATCTGCGCGAGGAGTTCCCCGCGCTCACCCTGCGTCGTACAGCGCTTAAGTCTGCCATGGACGAGATTCTGTGGATCTATCAAAAGAAGTCCAATAACGTACATGACCTCAACAGCCATATTTGGGATGAGTGGGCCGACGAGACCGGCTCTATCGGCAAGGCCTACGGGTATCAGATTGGGCAGAAGAGCCATTACGCCGAGGGCGACTTTGACCAGATGGACCGCGTGCTGTACGACCTCAAGCATACGCCGTACAGCCGCCGCATCATGACCAACACGTACGTGTTTAGCGACCTGTCCGAAATGCACCTGTATCCGTGCGCGTACAGCGTGACCTATAACGTCACGCAGCGCCCGCAGGACGATAGGCCCACGCTCAACATGATTCTCAACCAACGCAGTCAGGACATTTTGGCTGCGAACAACTGGAATGTGTGCCAGTACGCCATTTTACTGATGATGGTCGCGCAGTCGGTCGATATGATTCCCGGTGAGCTGCTGCATGTGATCGCCGATGCCCACATTTACGACCGTCATGTCGATATCGTCCGCGAGCTTATCGAGCGTCCGCAGTTTGCTGCGCCCAAGGTAACGCTTAACCCCGATGTGCACGATTTCTACGCGTTTACGACCGACGACCTGATCGTGGAGGGCTACGAGCACGGCCCGCAGGTCAAGAACATCCCCATTGCGGTGTAGGTGGCGCTCATGACGTGTAAGCTATCTGCCATCGTCGCCGTGTGTGATGACTGGGGCATTGGGTGCGAGGGCGACATGGTGGTGTCTAATCGCGCCGACATGCGCCATTTTGTGGCGTGCACCAAAGGTTGCCCGGTCATTATGGGGCGCAAGACGCTGCTGAGTTTTCCCGGTGGGCGTCCGCTCAAGAACCGCCGCAATATCGTACTCACCCGCGACGAGAGCTTTGCTCCCGAGGGCGTCGACGTGGTGCATAGCATCGACGAGGCGCTCGCCGCGGTTGCCGATGAGCCCGTTGCCTGGGTGATCGGCGGCGGCGAGGTGTATCGGCAGTTTTTGCCGTATTGCGTGGAGGCCGAGGTCACGCATAACCATTGCGTTCATGACGTGGACACGTACTTTCCCGACTTGGACGCCGATCCCGCGTGGGAAGTTGCGCGGCGCGAAGGGGTTGCCACGATTGCCTCGGGCGAGGGTGACGAAGGCCTCGATTATGAGTTCGTGACGTATCGTCGCGTTGAGGCATAAATCGCCTGTCGTGAACGGTATTATCGGGTTGATTGAATGCATGGGGCGGCGCATAGCGTCGCCTCGTTTGGTATAGATGTGCTGTAAAGAAGGGTGCGGGTAGGCTGCTATGACTGATGCCGTTGAGGTGCTGCGAATTGATTCGCTCGAGGATGAGCGGCTCGACGCCTACGTGCGACTGACCGAGCGCGAGCTGCGCTGCGTGCTGGAGCCGCAAAAGGGCATCTTTATCGCCGAGAGTGCCAAGGTTATTGAGCGCGCGGTGCGTGCCGGATACCAGCCGGTGAGCTTTCTTTTGGGCGAACGCTGGCTCGATCAGATGATGCCGCTGTTTGAGCGCCTGGTTGTGCGCGAGGGCGCCGGCCCGGTTCCTGTATTCGTGGCCTCTATGGAACTCATGGAGCAGTTGACGGGCTTTAACGTGACGCGAGGTGCGCTCGCGGCGTTCCGTCGCCCGCGGCAGATTCCGGTAGCCGAGTTCTTGGGTGGCGTCGTCGAGGCGGCGGGAGAGCGCCCGGTGCGCGTATGCGTGCTCGAGGGTATTGTCGACCATACCAATGTGGGTGCGATTTTCCGCTCGGCGGCAGCGTTGAATGTTGACGGTATTTTGGTCAGTCCTACGTGCTGCGATCCGCTGTATCGTCGCTCGGCTCGTGTGAGCATGGGCACGGTTTTCCAGGTGCCCTGGACGCGCATTGGCAGCGAGGCGCGCGTATGGCCGCATGATGGGCTGGCGGCGCTGCACGATGCCGGCTTTTCGTGTGCCGCCATGGCGTTGACGGATGATTCGGCGTCGTTGGACGATCCCGCGCTACAGGAGATTGACCGCCTGGCAATCTTTATGGGCACCGAGGGTGCCGGCCTGGGCGCCAAGACCATCGCGGGCTGCGACCGGGCCGTGCGCATTCCGATGGCGCACGGGGTCGATTCGCTCAACGTGGCTGCGGCGAGTGCCGTCGCCTTTTGGCAGCTGTGCCCGCATGTGAGCAATGAGTATCACTACCAGCCGGGTTTGTATCACTAGGCAGATAGTTCGCACCGGGTTCTGACTCGGGGTGTTTCGGTCGACGCCGGTCGGTGCTAAGCTGCTATTGGTTTTGGCCTTAAATTGCCGTTTTGTTGTTTGACGTATGCTGGTGGGGAGGGCGTGTGGCTAAGAAATCTACGGCTATCGATGTAACGCAGGGTGTTATTTGGCAGCAGCTGCTTTCGCTGTGCGTTCCCATCTTTTTTAGTTCGTTTTTTCAACAGGCCTACACGCTTATCGGTACCTATATCGTCGGCCAGTTTGGCGGCAAGCTTGCACTGGGTGGCATTCAGGCCACGATGGTGCTCACCGAGCTCTGCATTGGCTTTTGCGTTGGCGTCGGCGCCGGCTGCGCGGTCATTACCGGTCAGTATTTTGGCCAGCACGATGATGAGCGACTGAGTCGTTCGGTCCATACGGCCATGACCCTCGCGCTGGTGGGCGGTATCGTTTTCTCGATTCTTGGCATAGTGTTCGTTGAGCCCATGCTGGTGCTTATGAACACACCGCATGAATTATTGGCCGAGGGCGTGGCCTATGCTCGTTGCTATTTTGCCGCTATGGTTGCGGCGCTGCTGCTCAATATGGGAGCAGCACTGCTGCGCGCCGTGGGCGACACGCGCGGACCTGCTGTGATCATCGCTTCCGGCTGCCTTGTTAATGCGGTGCTGGATGTCATCTTCGTTGCCGTGCTTCATATGGAGGCTCTGGGCTGCGGCATCGCGGTGGCGCTGACCATTTGCTCCAACGCCACGATGATCGTGATTCGCATGATGCACGCACCGGGTGCGTGGCGGCTTTCGCTGTCCAAACTCGGCATTGATCCTGGCATTTGTAAGAGCATGATCTCGTGTGGTCTGCCGCTTGGCTTTCAGTCTGCTGCGTATTCGATTTCCAACGTTTTGATTCAGGTGTCGGTCAACTCGTTTGGCGCCGATGTCACCACGGCGTGGGGTCTTTCGGGCCGTTTGGATGGCATTGTCTGGATGGTTACCGAGGCGCTTGGCGTGTCGATCACCACGTTCTCGGCACAGAACTTTGGCGCGCGCAACTACGAGCGCATGCGCAAGGGCTACCATACGTCGCTCGTGCTGTCGTTTATGCTCATTGGTGGCCTGTCTGCCGTGCTGCTGGTGTTCTCGGGTCCTCTGTCGCGTCTGTTTGTCGACGATGCTTCGATTGCGGCGTACACCACGACGATTCTTCATTTCATCGCGCCGTTCTACGCAATCTTCTCGATTATCGAGAACGCGTCGGGCTCTATCCGCGGCGCCGGCGTGAGCCTTCAGCCCATGCTGCTCACGATTTTTGGCACTGTCGTGCTCAGGGTGATCTGGGTGTTTGCGATTATGCCGTTCGATCCGTCGCTTGAGCATCTGCTGCTGGTTTACCCCGTAACCTGGCTCATCACAGCTACGATGTTCACCATCTTCCACCACAGCGGCAACTGGCTCGGCCGCGCCACCGCCTAATGATCCCTTGGGGACGGAGGATAACGGATCATTGCTTTCCTCCGTGATGTCGATGATCCGTTTTCCTCCGTCCCCTTCGGATCAATTAGTATTCGATGCCTTGGCGGGCTAGGAGGCCTTCGTCGAAGTAATGTTTGATGGGGCGCATTTCTGTGACCAGGTCGGCGAGGTCGGCCAGCGGCAGCAGCCCGCGGCCGGTTAGCACGAGCTCCGTGGTGGCGGGCTTTATCGCGATCAACGCTTCGACATCCCCGCGCGTCACGAAGCCGCGGCGCATGGCCTCGCCGAGTTCGTCCAGAATGAGCACGTCGACCTGCGAGATCTGTTCGCGTGCAAGTTCCATGATCTGTGCGGCGCAAGCCTCGGGCGTGTCACGGTCGGCCTGTACAATGCGCAGTCCCAGGCGCGGTGCGGCATCGTGTTCGGCGCAGTGTAGCTTCTTGGCAAACTGCAGCATGAGCACGTTAAGTCCATAGCCCGTGGCGCGCAGCGCGAGCCCCAGCGCGGCCGTCGTCTTGCCCTTGCCGTCGCCCGTATAGATTTGAACCTTGCCGACTTCCAGTGATGCCATCTCTGTCCTTTCGTGCCCGGCGTAGGTTTATCGCCGTCTGGGTTGGGTATTCTAGATAGCATTATCAACCCCAGTAGATGGAGTTCAAGCAGATGGAGATGGATGACAACAAACGTAGACGGAATATGATCCTCTACGTGCTCATCGCCTTCGTCGTCTACCTCGTGCTCTCGACCGTTCTGTTCCCCAACATCGGTCACACGCAGCAGATTACGAAGACCGATTACTCGACGTTTGTCAAAGCGCTCGATAAGAAGAGTGTCGACAAGGTCGAGTACAACACGGACGATTACACCATTTATTACACCAAGAAGGGCGAGGACGAGAACGTCGCCTACAAGACGACCGGTGTGCCGAATGACGCGGGCTTTACCGATCGCGTGCTTGAGTCCGGTGCTTCGCTGGAGTCGGTCGTTCCCGATAAAAACTCGGGTCTGATGACCTACTACCTGCTCACACTCATCCTTCCCATGGCGATTTTCTTCCTCATCGGTTGGTGGCTCAATCGTCGCATGAAGAAGGCCATGGGCGATGACGGTCCGTCGATGAACTTTGGCGGCGGTTTTGGCGGCGGCGGATTGGGCAAGTCCGGTGCTCGCGTTATCGCCTCCAAGGATGTGGGCGTGACCTTTAAGGACGTCGCTGGCCAGGAAGAGGCCAAGGAGTCCCTCAAGGAGGTCGTCGACTTTCTGGAGAAGCCGCAGCGCTACGAGGAGATTGGCGCCAAGCTGCCGCGCGGCGCTCTTCTTGTGGGACCTCCGGGCACCGGTAAAACCCTGCTTGCCAAGGCTGTTGCTGGCGAGGCAGGCGTGCCGTTCTTTAGTATTTCTGGTTCTGAGTTCGTCGAGATGTTTGTCGGCCGCGGTGCCGCCAAGGTTCGTGACTTGTTTAAGCAGGCCAAGGAAAAGGCCCCGTGTATCGTCTTTATCGATGAGATCGATACCATCGGCAAGAAGCGCGATGGCGGCGGCTTTAGTGGCAATGACGAGCGCGAGCAGACGCTCAACCAGCTGCTGACAGAGATGGACGGCTTCGATAACCACAAGGGTATTGTCGTTCTCGCTGCTACCAACCGCCCGGACAGCCTTGACCCGGCCCTGTTGCGCCCCGGCCGTTTTGACCGCCGTATCCCCGTTGAGTTGCCCGACCTGACCGGCCGTAAGAACATTCTTGAGCTGCATGCCAAGAGCGTGAAGACGCAGCCGCCGATCGACCTGACCGCGATTGCCCGCGCCACGCCCGGCGCCTCGGGCGCCGACCTGGCCAACATCATCAACGAGGGCGCCCTGCGCGCCGTCCGTGAGGGTCGCAAACGCGCCACGCAGGACGACTTTGAGGAGTCGGTGGAGGTCGTCATCGCCGGTCAGCAGCGCAAGTCCACGGTGCTGTCCGACCACGAGAAGCAGGTCGTTTCTTACCACGAGATCGGCCATGCCATCGTTGCCGCTCGCCAGAAGGGCTCTGCGCCGGTCACGAAGATCACCATCGTGCCGCGTACGAGCGGTGCTCTGGGCTACACCATGCAGGTTGAGGAGGACGAGCGCTTCCTGACCACGCGCCAGGAGGTCCTGGACAAGCTCGCCGTCTATTGCGGTGGCCGTGCAGCCGAGGAGCTTATCTTTGGCGAGATGACGACCGGCGCAGCCAACGATATCGAGCAGGCCACCAAGCTCGCCCGTAACATGGTGACGCGCTTTGGTATGTCCGATGAGTTTGGCATGATGGCGCTCGGAACCGTCCAGAATGCGTACCTTAACCAGGACACGTCGCTCACCTGCGCCCCCGGTACAGCCGAGCGCGTGGACGCGATTGTCGCCAAGCTGATCGAGGATGCGCACGACCGCGCCCTGCAGATCCTGAAGGAGAACAAGTTCAAGCTCCACGAGCTGGCTCGTTATCTGTACAAGAAGGAGACGATCACGGGCGAGGAGTTCATGAATCTCCTCACGCGTGAGAATCCGCTGATGCCGAAGCAGCAGTAATTCTAGTTGTGCAGTGTCAATCGCCCCATTTGAGTGTCCATCTCAGATGGGGCGTTTTGCTTGGGGAGAGTTGTATATGAAGATCGTGGTAAGTGCCTGCTTGATGGGCGAGAGCTGCAAGTATAACGGGCTCGATAACTACCATCGCGAGCTGGTCGAGGCCCGCGAGCGTACGGGGACCGAGGTCCTCTTGGTGTGCCCCGAGGTTTTTGGTGGCTTGCCCACACCGCGCAAGCCGTCCGAGATTGTGAACGGCGAGGTCCGTACCTGCGAGGGCGTGTCCGTTGACCGGGAATTCCGGCTGGGTGCTCAACGAGCGCTCGATATGTGCGAGCAGGCGGGCGGGCCGGAAGAGATCGCCGCATGCATCCTGCAGGACCGTAGTCCCTCGTGCGGCGCGGGCCGCGTCTACGACGGCACCTTTAGCGGTACGCTCACCGCGGGCAACGGGATTTTTGTCGACCTGCTCCTGCGCAATGGGTACCGTGTGATCCAAGCGAGTGTATTCGATCCCAGCATGCTGGAGCAATAAAAAACCACCACAAAGGTGCCTGTCCCCTTTGTGGTGGTTTTGGGCCAGTCCTAGAGCGCGTGGCCGTAGGCGTTGGCGGCCTTGATGGCGGCGGCGAACTTTTCGTCGGTGAAAGGCTCGGGGTTTCCCTGCTTCCATTCGTTGGTGGCATGCGCGTGCTCGCATAGGGCAGGGATGTCGGCCTCGGAAAGCCCGACCTGCTCAAGCGTCACGGGCAGCCCCATCTGCTTGTTAAAGGCAGCGTAGCGCTCAAGGTTCTCGGTATCGCCCGTATAGGCAAACAGCACGAGCACGCCCAGGCTCACGACCTCGCCGTGTAGGTAGGAGCCCTCGCGCGGAATGCTGCAAGTGGCGTTGTAGAACGCATGCGCCACGCTCGAGTTGTAGTAGTAATCGTTTTGGTTGGTCAGGTTCGAGACATAACCCGTGTTGACCACGATGTCGAGCGCGATCTGCTTGACGGCTTCGGTCGATTGGTCCTGGCGCACGTCCTCAAGACCCTGCACACCATAGGTAAACAGCGGCTCGGAGCAGGTGTGGGCAAGAGCCAGGCCAAGACCGGCGGTGTGCTCTAAGTTGCCGGCGCTCGTGGCGTACTCCACCTCGGGCTGTTTGGACAGGGCATCGCCCACGCCCGCCCAGAAGTACTCCGCTGGCGCCTCGGCGATGATCTTGGGGTTGATGAAGATGTGAGCGGGGCGGTTAGGGTACGAATAGCCCTCGAGCGAGCCGTCGTCGTTGTAGACAACGGCAATGGCGGTCGCGGCGGAGCAGTTGGAACAAATCGTCGGGACGGTGAAGACGATCTTCTTGAGCTCGATGGCCGCCGTCTTGACCGTGTCGAGTGCTTTGCCGCCGCCGCAGGCAATGAGCACGTCGGCTTTCTGGCAGGCAGGGGAGTTTACGACCTTGGCGATATTGGCGCGTGTGCTGTTGGTACCGTAGACGCGCGTTTCCAGAATCTCGACGTCGGTATCTGCCAGCGCAGCTTCGATACCGGGAAGTGCTGCGGCCAGTGCCCGCTTGCCTCCGATGATCGCGACCTTTGTCGCTCCGTACTCGGCCAGCGCGCCGGGCAGCTCGTCAAAGCAGTCCTCGCCGACGGTGTAGTCGCTCATTCCAATCGTGCGCATAGCAACCTTCTTTCGTTCGATAGAGTGCTTTCAGGTATTTTGCTCCTAGAGAAGGGCTGTAATAGCGAGAAATTTCGAACGTATAAAACCAGTGTTGAGGGTTTTTCGCCGGCGCGGAACGTGCTAGCATACTCCGCATAAGCGTTGATGGGGACGAGTAGTCGGCCATCCGCATGCTACAGAGAGCGGGGAGCGCTGAGAACCCGTGCATGCGACCGATGAAAATCACCCCGGAGCTGCGGTCCCAACGGACGTGCCGCGCAGGTTCGTCTTAGTAGACATCGCCGAGATGGTCGTCGATACAGGCCAGCCGAGTAACGGATGCGAGCGCGCGAATACGCGGGCGAGGGCATCTAAGCTGGGTGGTTAAGCGAAGAGCTTTTGCGGGCGTGCAGCCCGTTTTGTGGCGCTTCGTCCCAGCTTGCAGGGACGGGCGCTTTTTTTGGTGCCCATCGGGCGTGCGCGCCCACGACATGAAAGGGGTACCGTGGCAAACGAGTACAAGCAGACGATGAATCTGCCCAAGACCGGTTTTCCCATGCGTGCCGGTCTTTCCAAGTCCGAGCCCAAGCGACTCAAGGACTGGCAGGACAACAAGGTCTACGAGCAGGTTCTGAAGAAGAACGAGGGTCACAAGAAGTTCGTGCTGCACGACGGTCCTCCGTACGCCAACGGTCCGATCCACATCGGCCATGCCATGAACAAGATCTCCAAGGACATGATCAACCGTTACTGGATGATGCAGGGCTGCGAAGTTCCCTATGTCCCCGGTTGGGACTGCCACGGTCAGCCGATCGAGCACAAGGTCGAGGAAAAGCTCGGCACCGAGAAGTTCAACCAGACCTCCACGGCCAAGATCCGCGAGCTTTGCAACGAGTTCGCTGTCGAGAACATCGAGCTCCAGAAGGCCGGCTTCCGTCGCTTGGGCGTGCTTGGCGACTGGGACAACCCGTATCTGACGCTCTATCACCAGCACGACGCCGCCGACATCGAGGTCTTCAAGGCCATGTTCGATAAGGGCATGATCTATCGCGGTCACAAGCCGGTTCACTGGTGCAAGCACTGCCACACCGCGCTGGCCGAGGCCGAGATCGAGTACTCCGACGAGACGAGCCCGTCCATTTTCGTGCGCTTCGAGATGACTTCCAAGCCCGCCGGCCTCGAGAACTTCGACGGCCCGGTTGACTTTATCATCTGGACGACCACGCCGTGGACCATCCCCTCCGACCAGGCCGTTTCCCTCAAGCCCGGCGCCGCCTACGTTGCCGTTGAGCACGATGGTCGTGCCGAGGTCATGCTCGAGGACCTGGCTCCCAAGTGCTGTGAGGAGTTTGGCTGGGAGTACACCCCGGTTATGGTCGACGGCAAGCCCTATGTGGTTCCCGCCGAGACCTTCCACCACATCCACTACAAGCAGCCAATCTTTGACGGTGTTGAGGGCGTGGCGCTGCTGGCCGATTACGTCGGTGTCGATGACGGTACCGGTATCGTCCACAACTCGCCCGGCCACGGCGTCGACGACTATTTTGCCTGCCTCAAGGAGGGCATCACCGACATCTGCATGCCGGTCGATGACGACGGCAAGTTCTACACCGGTGAGGAGTTTGGCACCGGTGGCCCCTTCAGCGGTATGGATACCGATGAGGCCAACCCGCACATCATCGAGTTCCTGCGCGAGCGCGGAACCCTGGTCCTCGAGAAGAAGATCACGCACAGCTATCCGCACTGCTGGCGCTGCAAGCACCCGGTGCTCTTCCGTGCTACCGACCAGTGGTTTGTCTCGATGGACAAGACTGGTTTGCGCGAGCAGGCTGGCAAGGAGGTTCGCGAGTACGTCAAGTGGTATCCGGCTCACGCCGCCAACCGCATTGGCGCTATGGTCGAGCAGCGTCCCGACTGGTGCATCAGCCGCCAGCGCAACTGGGGCGTGCCTATCCCGAGCTACACCTGCGCCGACTGCGGCGAGAAGGTCATGAACGACGCCACGCTCGACGCCGTCATCAAGCTCTTCCACGAGAAGGGCTCCGACGCCTGGTTCACCGACGCTCCCGAGAGCTACCTGGGCGAGGCCTGCGTCTGCCCCAAGTGCGGCGGCCATCACCTCAAGGCAGATAAGGACATCCTCGACGTGTGGTGGGATTCCGGCGTCTCCTGGAAGGCCGTCTGCGAGTACCGTCCCGAGTTGGAGTATCCGGCGGATGTGTACCTCGAGGGTTCTGACCAGCATCGCGGTTGGTTCCAGAGCTCGCTGCTCACCTCGGTGGGCGCCAACGGCCACGCTCCGTACAAGGCGGTCGTCTCGCAGGGCTTCACCCTCGACGGCCAGGGTCGTAAGATGTCCAAGTCGCTCGGCAACGTCATCGACCCCAACAAGGTCTGCGACGAGATGGGCGCCGACATCATCCGCTTGTGGGTTGCATCCGTCGATACCAGCTCCGACGTGTCCATCGACCACGAGATCCTTGCTCGTACGTCCGATGCCTACCGTCGTTTCCGCAACACGCTGCGCTTCCTGCTCTCCGAGCTCGAGGGTCAGTTTGAGCCCGAGACCGACGGCGTCGCCTTTGCCGACCTGCTGCCGCTCGACAAGCTCATGGTTGCCCGCCTGACTCAGGTCCAGGCCGAGGTCGACGACGCCTACGCCAGCTACGAGTTCCCGCGCGCCTACCGTGCGCTCTACGACTTCGTGGTTACCGAGCTCTCCAACGTGTACCTCGACGCCCTAAAGGACCGTCTGTACTGCGAGAAGCCCGGCTCGCTCGAGCGCCGCAGCGCCCAGACCGTGCTGGCCGAGCTCTTCTCGATGCTCATGCGCGACCTTCAGCCGATCCTGTCCTACACGGTCGACGAGGCCATGGCCTATGCGCCCGCCGGCTGCGTCGACCACCAGAAGTACGCCGCGCTGCTCGATTGGTATAAGTCGCCCATCACGGTCGACGAGGCCAACGAGTTCGAGGGCGTGCTCGAGGCTTCACTTGAGCTCCGTAGCGCCGTGACCAAGGCACTTGAGGATGCCCGCTCCGCCGGCACCTTCACTAAGAGCCAGCAGGTCCGCGTCAAGGCGGTCGTTCCCGCCGAGATGTACGCGCTGCTGACCGGCGACAAGGCGGTCGACCTGGCCGAGTTCTACATCGTCTCCGATGTTGAGCTGACCCAGGGTGAGGAGCTCTCCGTTGCCATCGAGGCTGCCGAGGGCGAGTGCTGCGACCGTTGCTGGAGCTACCGCACCACCGTCGGCGAGTACAACGGCCACGCTCACATCTGCAAGCGCTGTGCTGACGCCCTTTAGGTTCCGCCGTTCTACCGAACGGCGGACCTGCCGACGCTGCGCGGGCCGCATTTGGACAATCTGACGTTCAATTTCAAGGGCGCGACCGAAAGGTCAGCGCCCTTTCATTTCACGTCACCTTGTCTCAAATGCGACCCGCTCGCTCATTTATGCTCTACCTGCGGTGTTTCCGTTCTTGGGAGATTTGTCGCTTCTTGCTTGCGTCAATGTATGATTATCTACTGCGTTAAACGGAATTCGATTGTTTTGAGGGTAGGGGATTTCTTTGGGTCGTGGTGCGGATATGACGCCGCCTTTGCGTTGGCGGTTGGGTGTTGCTGGTGGTGTAGCGCTGGTTGTGCTGCTTCTTGACCAGCTGACCAAGCTTTCGGTTCGTGCCGTGGGCGACGCTTTGCATGTGACCGTCATCCCCGGTGTCATCGACTTTATGTTTGTCCGTAATATCGGTGCTGCCTTTAGCATGGGCGAGGGACATGGCGTTGCGTTCGCTTTGCTGGCGCTTGCGGTCATTGTCGCCATTGCCGTGTACTTGCTTCGCACGCCCCAGCTTGCTCGCTTGGAGGTTGTGGGCATGGCTATGGTCGCGGGTGGCGCTATTGGCAACGCGATCGATCGCCTGGCTTTTGGCTTTGTGACCGATTTTATTGCCACCACCTTCATCGACTTTCCCGTCTTTAACGTGGCCGATATCGGCATCACCGTAGGCGTTGTGCTTGCCCTCATCGGCTACATGTTCTTGAGCCCTGCGGCCCGCGAAGTCGATGCGACTGCCGAGCTCAATGCCCGTGATGAGGCCCGCGCCAAGCGCAAAGCCAAGCAGCGTGGGGAGCGTGCCCGCAAGATTCGCGAAAGGAATGAGCGCTAATGGCCGACATCCATATCCTTGTTGCCGACGATGGCGCTGGTCAGCGTCTTGACGCCTATCTGGGCGCCAATGACGGCTGCCCTACGCGCTCTGCCTGCGCGCATCTGATTGAGGGCGGTGCCGTATGCGTCAATGGCGAGACCTGCCTGTCCAAAAAGTACGCCGTGCGAGCCGGCGACCGTATTTCGGTCGATCTGCCCGAGCCGCACGATCCCACCGATGTGATTCCCGAGGCCATCCCGCTCGACATTCGCTATGAGGACGACTATCTCATTGTGCTTTCCAAGCAGCGCGGCCTGGTGTGCCATCCTGCACATGGTCATGAGAGCGGTACGCTCGCGAATGCCCTGGTCTATCACTGTGGTATCGACCATCTGGGCACCGTGCAGGGCGAGGACCGCCCCGGTATCGTGCATCGTTTGGATCGCGATACCTCGGGTCTCATGCTTGCGGCAAAGGACGACGACACGCAGCGCGCGCTTCAAAATCTCATTCGCACGCGTACGCTCGACCGCCGCTATATCACGCTTGTCCACGGGCACATCGCCATGGACGAGGGCACCATCAATACCGGTATCGCCCGTTCCACACGCGACCGCGTCAAGATGGCGGTTTCGGACGACCCCTTTGCCCGTCAGGCCATTACGACCTTTAAGGTCCTCGAGCGCTTTGATTCCACGCGCTTTGACGACGGCTACACGCTTGTCGAGTGTCACCTGTTTACCGGCCGCACGCATCAGATTCGCGTGCATATGCGCCATATCAACCACGCCTGCGTGGGCGATCCACTTTACGGTAAGTGCGATGCGCGCGCCGACCAGGGTCTGACCAGGCAGTTCCTTCATTCCTGGCGCGTGGCGTTCGACCATCCCGTGACGGGGGAGCGCATTGAGTGCCGCGACGAGCTGCCGTGGGATCTCGCTGCGGTTCTCGACGATCTGGCTCCGCGCTCGCTCGGTCGCACGGCCGTTGGAGATGAAATCGTTCCGCAGCTCGGTCTTCTCGAAGCCTAGCCAGTATTAGGTGGTTTCTTGAACTCGGTAAGCCTGCGGTAAGATATACGATTGTTTACGTTACGCGTTGCTGGGAGCCTGCATGCTCGCCTTTTTACAAACCATCACACCCATCGTGATCTTCAACCAGATTGTCGTCACGCTGCTCACGGTCTGCTTTCTGTACCAGGTGGTCTTCTTTGTCATTGGCGCTCTTCGTGGCGAGGTCGCGCCCCCTAAGGCCAAAAAGCTCCATCGTTATGCCTTCTTTATCGCGGCGCATAACGAGGAGGCCGTGATCGCCAACCTTGTTCGCTCCATCAAGGATCAGGATTATCCGTCCGAGCTTATCGAGGTCTTCGTGGTCGCCGATGCCTGCACCGACAACACGGCGCAGCTCGCGCGCGAGGCGGGTGCCATCGTTTATGAGCGCAACGACCTGGCCCGCAAGGGCAAGAGCTGGGTCATGGACTTTGGCTTCGACCGCATTCTCAACGAGTATCCCGACACGTTTGAGGGCTACTTTATCTTCGATGCCGATAACGTTATCTCCCGCGATTACGTTTCCAAGATGAATGATGCCTTTGACCAGGGCTTCCATGTGGTCACGAGCTATCGCAATTCCAAGAACTTCGGCAGCTCGTGGATCTCGGCTGCTAATGCCACGTGGTATCTACGCGAGGCGCGCTTCCTCAACAACGCGCGTAATATCTGCAAGACGTCCTGCGCTGTTTCGGGTTCGGGTTACCTTATCTCGTCAAGCGTTATCGAGGGCATGCACGGTTGGCAGTTCCACACGCTGACCGAGGACATTCAGTTCACTACGTTCTGCGCTATTCACGGTATTCGCATTGGCTATGCGCCGGCGGAGTTCTTTGACGAGCAACCTGTGACGTTCAAGGCATCCTGGAAGCAGCGTATGCGCTGGACCAAGGGCTTTTACCAGGTGTTCTTTACCTACGGTAAGCACCTGGTCAAGTCGACCTTCCGCTACCATCGCTTTGCCGCCTACGACATGTTCATGACGATCGCCCCGGGTATGCTGCTGTCGCTCATCTCGATGCTCGCCAATGCGACGTTCCTGATCGTGGGTGGACTCTCGCACGGCTTTTTGGCTACCGAAGTCGAGATGCAGGCCTGTGCCGCGTCGCTCATTATGACCTTCGCCATGATGTATCAGACTTTTTTCATCCTGGCGCTGCTCACGACTATCTTTGAGTACAAGCATATTCACTGCGCGCAAAAGTGGCGTCTGGTGACTAACCTGTTTACCTTCCCGATTTTTATGTTCAGCTATATCCCCATCACGGTGGCCGCGCTGTTCCTGAAGGTCGACTGGGTTCCTACCCAGCATGCCGTAAACGTTACCCTTGACGAGGTCATGCAAGGCGCCAAATAACCACCACCAAAACCACCGCAAAGGGGACAGGCACCTTTGTGGTGGTTTTTGCTTTTGCGATGCAGCTCGAGGAGGAGTCCGATGGCCTATATCCCGTTTTGGATTTGCATCTTTGCCGGCGTGGCAATTGATGCCCGAGAGCGACGGTTTCCCAATGGGCTTGCCGACGCATGTGCCGTGGCGGCGTTGGCGGGCGTTTGGCTCGACAAAGGCGTTAACACGGCGCTTGACCATGCCGGTCTTGCGGTCATCGTCTATCTTGCTCTCGTGCTGACTGAGTCCCTCTGGCGTCGTCTTCGCCAAATCCCGGGCATCGGCATGGGGGATGCCAAGGCGCTCTTCGCGCTTTGCACGCTCGACCCTATGGGTGGCATCGTGGCATTTGCCGTCGCACTCCTGGCCCTGGCCCTCTCCTGCCTCTTCACAAAATCGCGCTCCCTGCCATTGCTCCCGTTTTTGGTGCCGATTTTTGCCATAATCGAGGTCGTGGGCTGCACTTTGTAACCGATTGCGCATCCTTCTTAAGGAGCATGCCATGGCAATTAATCAAGAAACGGCCGTCATTAAGGCGCGCATGGACCGTATTCCCTCGGCGTTGTCGCCCGAACTTGTCGAGCGCATTGCCGCCGATCGTGCTTCGGGCTATGTCAACCCGTATCGTTGCAACGACGATCAGGCTATTCGTCGTATTGATCGCGCCGCCGACAAAGGCACGCTTATGCGTCCGGCGTTTATGCGCGATACCGAAAAGATACTTCATCTTCCGGCGTACACCCGTTATGCAGGTAAAACACAGGTCTTTAGCTTCCGTAGCAATGACGATCTGTCACGCCGCGGTTTGCACGTGCAGCTTGTCTCGCGCATTGCGCGCGATATCGGTCGCGCCCTGGGGCTCAATTGCGATCTGATCGAGGCGATTGGCCTGGGCCACGACTTGGGACACACGCCTTTCGGCCATGCCGGCGAGCGCTTCCTCAACGATATCTATCACGAGCGTACGGGGCGTTATTTTTTCCATAACGTGCAGTCGGTCCGCGTGCTCGACGCGTTGTATGGCCGCAACGTGTCGCTCCAGACGCTCGACGGCGTGCTATGCCATAACGGCGAGTACGAGCAGCGTGTGTTTGAGCTCTCGGACATGAGCTCCTTTGACCATTTTGACCAGACGGTTGAGGATTGCATTGCCACGGGCTATAGCGCAATTGAGCACCTGCGTCCCATGACGCTCGAGGGCTGTGTGGTCCGCATCTCGGATATCCTTGCCTACGTCGGTCGTGACCGTCAGGATGCGATCGCGGCGGGCCTGCTTTCGCCCGACGCTTTTGATGATGGCCGGGGCGGTGCCTATAACAGTTGGATCCTCACGCATGCCTCCATCGATATCGTTGAGCATAGCTATGGTAAGCCGCGCATCGAGATGAGCGAGGACCTGTTTGAGGAGATTCGCCGTGCCAAGCGCGAGAACTACGAGAAGATCTATAGCAAGGGCGGTATCGAAGGCGACTCCGAGGCGGAGCTGCGCGAGGCGTTCGAAAAGCTCTACGACCGTTGCCTGCGGGATCTAAACAGTGGTGACGAGTCTTCTTACATCTTTAAGCACCATATTTCGCGCATTGAGCAGCAGCTTTCCTACTACGATTGCGCCTATGCCTGGCAGAACGATAAGGACCAGGCGGTCGTGGATTACATTGCGAGCATGACGGACGGTTATTTCTGCGAACTGACGAGCAAGCTGTTCCCGGGTCTAAAGTTTCCGCATCGTACCTATATTAACGAACGGTAGTTCGTATCCTTTCGGTATACTGGTTAGTTGAAAACGTTTTTGATTGATGCACGGGATGGCTATGGACGACCTTTTTTCTGCCTCGACGCGCGAGCGTTCCTTTAAAAATGCGCCGCTCGCGGTGCGCATGCGACCCAATTCGCTCGACGAGTACGTGGGCCAGCAAAAGGCCGTCGGTAAGGGTTCATGGCTGCGTGCCGCGATTGAGCACGACGTGCTTTCGAGCGTGATTCTGTACGGGCCTGCCGGTACGGGTAAGACGACGCTGGCCCATATTATCGCCAACCATACCAAGAGCGAGTTTGTCGAGGTCAGCGCTGTGACGGGTACCGTGAAGGACTTGCGCCGCGTGATTGATGAGGCCAAGACGCGCCTGAATACGTACGACCGCCGCACCATTCTATTCATCGATGAGATTCACCGCTTCTCTAAGTCGCAGCAGGATGCCCTGCTGCATGCAGTTGAGAACCGTACCGTCATTATGATTGGCGCTACGACGGAGAACCCGTACTTCGAGGTCAACTCGGCACTGCTCTCACGTGGTCGCGTCGTGGAGCTTGAGCATCTGAAGGATGAGGATATCGCCACGCTTATTGAACGTGCGCTTGAGGCGCCGCAGGGCTTGAACGGTAAGTTCTCGGCCGATGAGGATACGGTCAAGACCATCTGCACGCTGGCAGCGGGTGACGCTCGCTCGGCGCTCACGACGCTCGAGCTTGCGAGCGAGATTGCCGTCACGCGTCCCGATACCGAGGGAACGCCAGCGCCCGCGGCGGGGGAGCGCTATCCCATCACCGTGGATGACGTAAAGATCGCCAACCCGCGTCGCGGCTTTACGTATGACAAAAACGGCGACATGCACTACGACATCATCAGTGCGTTCATCAAGTCCATGCGCGGTAGCGACCCCGATGCCACGATCTATTGGCTCGCGCGCATGATCGATGCTGGGGAGGATCCTAAGTTTATCGCTCGCCGCATTATGATTCACGCTTCTGAGGATGTTGGCAACGCCGACCCGCAGGCGCTTTTGGTGGCGCATGCCGCGTTTAAGTCTGCCGAGGTCATTGGCTATCCCGAGTGCCGCATTAACCTGGCTCAGGCTGCACTCTATGTGTGCTTGGCGCCAAAATCCAACGCGTGTGAGGCTTCGATCGATGCGGCGCTGGCCGATATACATTCTAGTGGGCTTCGCGAGGTGCCGAGTTATCTGCGCGATCGCCATCGCCCAGGCAGCGATGAATACGGTGTGTATAAATACCCGCACGATTATCCTGAAGGCTGGGTCGATCAGCGCTATTTGCCCGAGGGGCTGGAGCGCGGTGCGTTCTGGCAGCCTGCCGGGCGCGGCTGGGAAGAGTGGCGCGTAGAGCAAAGCGAACGTGACCGCAGCGGGAATGCACCGAAGTAGCTGCTGATAATTTTGTCCCACGTTGCTGCTCTTGGCATGTTCGGTCCCCTTTGGGGTACCATGAAAAGCGTCTGTATTTCGATTCTTCCGGGAGGCTTGTATGAGTCCCATTCAAATCGCCCTGCTGCTGCTCGCCGTTGCCGGCGTGTGGGCCATCGCTGAGCTCGCGCTTACCCTGCGCAAGACCCGCAATGTTGTTGACTCGCTCGATAAGACCGTGAACGACCTCAACAACACCATCGCCGAGGCTCAGCCTGTGGTGGCAAAGCTCGATGGCGCTGTCGATGAGCTTACGCCGGCGCTTGCCCAGATGGAGCCGCTGCTTAAGTCGAGCAAGACGGCAGTTGATGCCCTTACCTCCAATCTCGTAGAGGTCGAAGCCGTGGTTCGCGACATTTCTGAGGTTACCGGTAGCATGGCCGAGGCCAGCAATGCTGTGTCGAGCGTGACTGATTCTGCGGCAGGTGCCGTGCAGAAGCTCTTCAATAAGGTGAAGGCTCCTGCAGCCGAAGCCGAGCGCAAGCTTTCCGCTGCCGCCGAAGAAGCCGAGCAGCCGACCGAGCGCGTCCTGATTGGCAAGGCGGAGGACGAGCCCGCCGATGGCGCAGATGCGGCTCAGAAGTCTTCAGCCAAGCCGACTCAGTATTACACTTACACCCCCGCCCAGACCTCCGAGGAGTCCTGCGATGAGTAGCGAAGCAACCTGCCCCATCACGCTGACCGTTGCCGGCGACCCGCGTCTCGCTCGCCTTGTGCGCATGACGGCAGCCAACGTTGGTGCCCTGTGCTCCATGTCTGTCGATCGCATCGAGGACATCCGTATGGCTGCCGAGGAAGCCTTCATCTTTGGCTGCACGGCTGTTGATTCCGACGATATCTCGATCAAATTCGATGTCGATGAATCGCACGTGGGCATGACCTTTACCTTTGGCGATCAGGCGACTGTCGATGAGGATGACCAGGCAGCTGTATATGCCGAGCTCATCCTCGCTAGCGTGTGCGATTCCTATGAAAAGACTGCGGCGCCCCTGACGCTTTCCCTCGACCTCAAGGCGGATATCTAATATGACCGAACGTTCCCGGAGCGGCAAGACCGCTTGGGACAAGGAGAAAACCCGCGAGCTGTTTCGTCGTTACAAGGAGACCGGTGACCCGGACGCCCGCGAGCAGCTCGTCATGTCCCATATGAACCTGGTAAGGTTTCTTGCCAACAAATTTAAGAATCGCGGCGAGCCGCTCGACGACCTCATGCAGGTCGGCTATCTGGGCTTGCTCAAGGCTATCGACCGTTTTGATCCCGAGCGCGGACTCGAGTTCACGACGTTTGCGACGCCCACTATCCTGGGCGAGATCAAACGCCATTTTCGCGACAAGGGCTGGAGCGTGCGCGTGCCGCGCCGTCTGCAGGAGCTCTCGGCCAAGGTCAACCAGGCTACTGACAAACTTACCAACGAACTGCAGCGTTCGCCCAAGGTTGAGGAGATTGCTGAGTATCTAGATGTGACTGTCGATGAGGTCCTCGAGGCTATGGAATCGTCTTCGGCCTATACCTCGGTGCCCATCGAGGCTCCTGGTGCGTCCGATTCCGACGATGCTCCCTCGATTCTCGACCGTTACGCCGACGATGACAACGAGCTCGACTTTACCGATGACCGCCTGGTGATCGAGGAAGCCATCCGCGATTTCTCGCCGCGCGAGCGCGAGGTGATCGAGCTGCGCTTTGTGAAGGGCATGACCCAGATCGAGATTGCCAAGAAGCTGGGCATCTCGCAGGTGCAGGTCTCGCGTCTGCTGCGCCGCACGCTTAAGAAGATTCAGGACAAGATCGACCCCGACGGAGTGATGATTCGTTCATGAGTGAGCACCCCCAACAAACCGATCGCGTGCTGCGCGACACCCGCGTTCTGACGCTGCGCATTTGGGCTGTTGTCGGCTGCATTGTTATTGCTGCTGTCATCTTTAACCTTATGGGCATCCTGGCACCGGTTATTGAGTTTCTTGCCGTTGGCTCCATCATTGCTTTTGTGATGTCCCCGATCACCAACTGGCTCGAGCACCATGGCGTGAATCGCGGCATCGGTTCGCTTATTGCGCTAATTGTTGTTGTTGCCGTGCTCGTCGGTGTCGTTTGCATCTTGTCGCCGATTCTCTTTGGTCAGATCATGGAAGTCCTGAGCCGCCTGCCCGAGCAGCTTCGTGTTGCGGGTGGCGACCTCAACGAGATGATCTCGCATGCCAAGACACTCAACAACACGCCGCTCAAGGAGTATTTGGACGATAATCTTTCGTCGCTTGTTACCGTGGCATCGAAGTACGTGTCTCAGATCGCTGCCGAGCTTGGCCGCGGTGTGTTCCCGCTCATCACCAATACGGCCTCGCAGTTGTTCGTGATCTTCCTTGGTCTGGTGCTTGCGTACTGGATGGCCTGCGACTACCCTCGCATGCACCACGAGATTTGCACCATCATCGGTCAGGATAAGGAGACCTCGTACCGCTTTATGGTCGCCATCCTTTCTCGCTCTGTCGGCGGCTACATGCGCGGTATGGTCGTGACGTCCATCTGCGGTGGTTTCCTCGCCTTTATCGGTTTTATGATCATCGGCCATCCGTATGCGGCGCTCATGGCTATCTTTACCGGCATCATGCATTTGGTTCCGGTCGTCGGTCCTTGGGTGAGCGCAGCAATCGCCACGGTGCTCGGTTTCATGTTCAGCCCCATGTTGGCGTTATGGACGCTCATCGTGACGATGGTCGCGCAAAACGTCACCGACAACGTGATTTCTCCTAAGGTCATGCAGAGCTCGGTGCAGGTGCATCCCATCATGAGCCTCACGGCGCTCGTTATTGGCTCGGCACTCATGGGCCCCATCGGCATGATTATTGCCATCCCGCTGTGCGCGGCCCTCAAGGGTATCTTCGTGTACTACTTCGAGAATGAGACCGGCCGCCAGCTTGTGGCCTATGACGGCGCCGTGTTTAAGGGCACACCGTACCGCGATACCGATGGCAACCCGGTTGCCGCCTACGACGCGCTCGGCGACGACACCTTCATTTACGAGTCCGAGCTCATCGGCAACGAGACTGCGCCCGAGGCCAAGGCCATGCCCAAGCCCGATCTCGATAATCCCTGGATCAAGCTCTCTGGTCTGCAGCCCGATGCGACGGGCTTCTTCAAGAACCCCTTCGCTAAGGATGACGATTCCAACACGGATGACGACACCAAAACCGGCATCGACGGCTCCATGGACGATGATGACAACTAGCGGGGTAATTCGGATTAATATTCATACGCGCTAACATGCAATTTCGCTGAAGGGCCGGCATTGTGCCGGCCCTCTTTTTTGCACTTGCGCGGTGGGATGGTAATATCGTTACGTTTGAACTGTTTCGATGTGAAACCGAGGAGATTCCCTCTATGAGTGCTGACTACCCGTCAATGACTACGGCCGAGATTCGCTCCAAGTTCCTCAACTTCTTTGAGGAGCGCGGTCTTAAGCTCTATCCTTCTTCGTCCCTCGTCCCCGACGATCCTTCGCTGCTGCTTGCCAACGCCGGCATGAACCAGTTTAAGGAGTACTACCAGGGCAAGAAGACCATGAAGGAGATCGGCGCTATCTCCTGCCAGAAGTGCGTCCGCACCAACGACATCGATTGCATCGGCGAGGACGGCCGTCACCTGTCCTTCTTCGAGATGCTCGGCGACTTCTCCTTTGGCGGCGTCTCCAAGCAGCAGGCTTGCGCCTGGGCCTTTGAGCTCATCACCAAGGAGTTCAAGCTGCCGCTCGACCGCCTGTACTTTACCGTCTTTACCGAGGACGACGAGACCCACGACGTGTGGCGTTCTTTGGGCGTTGCCGAGGACCACATCTCCCGCCTGGGCGAGGACGACAACTTCTGGGCCGCTGGCCCCACTGGCCCCTGCGGTCCCTGCTCCGAGATCTACTTTGACATGGGCGAGGAGGTCGGCTGCGGTAGTCCCGACTGCAAGCCCGGCTGCGACTGCGACCGCTTCCTGGAGTTCTGGAACCTCGTCTTTACCCAGTACGATCGCCAGGAGGACGGCTCCATGCCGGAGCTGCCGCACCGTAACCTCGATACGGGCATGGGCCTTGAGCGCATGGCCGCCATCATGCAGCACAAGACCGCCAACTACGACGGCGATCTGATGCAGCATCTCATCAAGCTGGGCGAGGAGATCAGCGGTAAGACCTATGACGCCGACGATTACTCCGGTGCTAGCCGTTCTCTGCGCATCATCGCCGACCACTCCCGTGCCGTCGACTTTATGATCTCGGACGGCATCCTGCCCGGTAACGAGGGCCGCGAGTACGTCCTGCGCCGCCTGCTCCGCCGTGCCGTGTTCCACGGCCGCCTGCTGGGCATCGAGGGCGCCTTCCTGACTAAGTTCATCGACGAAGTCAACGCTCAGATGGGCGAGGCTTATCCCGAGCTGCTCAAGAACGTCGCCCTCGTCAAGGGTATCGTTGCCTCCGAGGAGGAGCGCTTCTCCACGACGCTCGACAACGGCCGTGTTTACCTGGACGAGGCCCTGGCAGCGCTTGCCGAGGGCGCTGTGCTTCCGGGCGACGTTGCCTTTAAGCTGCACGACACCTTTGGTTTCCCCATCGACCTGACCGTCGAGATCGCCGGCACCGCTGGCCACGATGTCGATATGGACGGCTTCACTGCCTGCATGGAGGACCAGAAGGCCCGCGCTCGTGCCAACGCCAAGGGCGATGCCTGGGGCAGCTTCAACGACGTGTGGGTCGAGCTTTCCGATAAGGTCGTCGCGACCGAGTTCGACGGCTATGACAACGATGCGATCGAGGGTGCCAAGGTTGTCGCCATCGTTCGCAACGGCGAGTCCGTCGAGTCCGCTGCCGCCGGCGAGGACGTCGAGGTCGTGCTCGACCGCACCCCGTTCTACGCCGAGATGGGCGGCCAGCAGGGTGACGCCGGCGAGCTTTCCGCCGAGGGCGTTTCGCTGACCGTTTCCGATACCAAGAACCACAACGGCCTGTATGCTCACGTCGCCCACATTGCCGAGGGCACGCTGACCGTCGGTGCTACCGTGACCGCCGCGCTCGACGCCGAGCGCCGTGGTTTCCTGCGCCGCAACCACACCGCCACCCACCTGCTCGACGCTGCGCTTAAGCAGGTCCTGGGCGAGCATGTCTCCCAGGCCGGCTCGCTGGTGACGCCCGAACACCTGCGCTTTGACTTCACGCACTTCGAGGCCCTGTCCTCCGAGCAGCTCAAGGCTGTTGAGGATCTGGTCAACCAGCAGATCTTCGCTTCCAAGCCGGTCGTGACCCGCGTCATGGGCATCGACGAGGCCAAGGCCGCCGGCGCTGTCGCCCTCTTTGGCGAGAAGTACGGCGATGTCGTTCGCGTCGTCTCCGTGGGCGCCGAGGACCAGCCGTTCTCCCGCGAGCTCTGCGGTGGTACGCATGCCGCCAACACCGCCGAGATCGGCCTGTTCAAGATCATTTCCGAGTCCTCCACGGGCTCGAATGTCCGCCGCATCGAGGCTGTGACCTCCAAGGGCGCTCTCGATTACATGGCCGACCGCCTGGCGCTCGTTGACGCCGCCGCCGCTGCGCTCAAGTGCCGCGTGGATGAGGTTCCCGCTCGCGTGGAGAACCTGCAGGCCGAGCTGCGCGAGACGTCCAATAAGCTCAAGAAGGCTCTGACCGGTGGCTCCTCCGACGCCATCTCCAGCGCCATCGAGGGCGCCGTCGAGCTCGACGGCTATAAGCTCGTTGTCGCTGAGCTTCAGGGCCTTGAGGCTGCCGACCTGCGCAACGTATGGGATACCGTGCATCAGAAGGTCGCCGGCCCTGTTGCTTGTGTCGTCGCCAGCGTGACTGAGAAGGGCACTCCGGCCCTGCTCGCTGCCGGCTCCGATGACGCCGTCAAGGCCGGTTTCCACGCCGGTAACGTGATCAAGCAGATCGCGGGTCTGGTCGACGGTCGCGGTGGCGGTCGTCCCAACATGGCCCAGGCCGGTGGCAAGAATGCTGCCGGCATCGCCGATGCCCTCGCGGCCGCTAAGACCGCGCTCGGCGCCTAAGAATCTAAGAAGTCGCTGTGGTTGCGCTCGCGCTGGACATAGGGGAGACCAGGATTGGCATCGCCGTCTCGAGCCGTGATGGCAAGATGGCGATGCCTGTCAAGGTGCTTCCGGCTGCCGAGGTCACCGGTATGGCCAAGACGTTCCGCTACCTGGTTGAGGACTATGAGCCCGACATCCTGGTAAGCGGACGTCCCCTGACCATGGCCGGTGAGCCCGGCCCTCAGGCCGAGCGCGTTGCCGCTGTGGCGCAAAAGATTGCCGACGAGCTCGATCTTCCGTTGGAGTTTGAGGACGAGCGTCTGTCCTCGCAAGAGGCCAAGCGTATCCTGCGCGAGCAGGGACTCAACGAAAAGCAGATGAGGGGCAAGATCGACATGATTGCCGCCAGCCTGTTTTTGCAGACGTGGCTCGATCGTAAAAACGAGGAGGTTTCGCATGCCTAGTGCTTCCGATCCGCGCCAGCCGAATCGTACACAGCAGCCGGCGTCGCGCCCTGCCCAGCCTGGCCAGCGTCCGGCACAGCCGACGCAGCGCGCAGCTCAGCCTGTCGCGCGCCCGGCGCAGTCCTTCTCTCGTTCGGCCCAACCTGTTCAACGGACGGGTCAGCAGCCTTCTGCTCGTTCGGTTCAGCATTCGGCTTCTCACGCGGCTCAGCAGCCCACTGCTCGTACGGCCCAGCCTGCAGGCGGCACCCGCTTTAAGCAGCAGGCACCTACCCAGCGAACGCAGGCCCCCCAATCGCATTCGCATCACGCTCGTGGTTCGCATGGCGTTGCTCCGGCGACCCGCTCGAGCTACAACACGCATGCTCGTCGCGGTGCTCAAAAGAAAAGCTCCCCGGTGCCTATGATTATCGGTGGCGTTGTTGCCGTGCTTGCGCTTGTCGCGATCGTTTTCTTTGTCGTGCCAGCCGTCAAGGGCTTCTTTGGCGGTGAGGGTGCGAAAGTCGTTGCAGGCCAGCAGGTTACTATCACGATTCCCGATGGTGCCTCGGGTGACAGCATCGCTTCGATTCTCTCCGAGAACCATATCGTAGAAAATCCCAAGGATTACTATGCGGCGGTGAAAAAGCTCAACGCCGATATGTCGCTCAAGCCTGGTGATTATTCGTTCACCACACTCATGGATGCGACCAAGGTTGTTCAGCAGCTCATGGAAGGCCCCAACGCGGGCTCCAATACGCTGACTATCCCTGAGGGCCTGACGGTCGATCAAGTCGCCGACCGTGTGGCCCAGGCCTACGACAGCATCTCTAAGGAAGACTTCCTCAACCAGGCCAAGGCCTCCAACTACGTGGACGACTATAGCTTCCTTAAGGGCGCCGCCAACGACTCGCTCGAGGGTTTCTTGTTCCCCAAGACCTATTCGTTGGGTGATTCGCCGACGGCCGATGGCGTGATTCGCGCTATGCTCGATCAGTTTAAGACCGAGTACAAGTCGCTTGACTTTGCGAGCTGCGAAGCCAAGATCAAGGAACGCTACGGTGTGGAGATGTCCGACTACGACATCGTCAACTTGGCCTCTATCGTTGAGCGCGAGGGCCTCAACGCCGATCAACGTGCGCACGTGGCCTCGGTCTTCTACAACCGCCTTGCCGGCAAACTCGACGGTCTGCGCTATCTCAACAGCGATGCGACCATGATGTATGTCACCGGTGGCGAGGTTACCGCCGACGACCTGCAGAGCGATAGTCCGTATAACACCTATAAACACGAGGGTCTGCCGCCCACGCCCATCTGCTCTCCGTCGCTCGAGGCACTCAAGGCCACGCTTGAGCCGACCGACTCCGAGGACCTGTATTTCTACATTACGCAGGACGAGGAGTACTTCTCGCAAACCTACGAAGAGCATCAACAGTCTTGGAATTAGCATGAGGATTTTTAGCCCCAAACGATACGTTGCCTCGGTCGATCGCATCGACCTTGATACCCTGTGGGCCGATGGCAAACGCGCCATTCTGCTCGATCGCGATAACACCCTGGTGCCGCGCGACACCGAGCAGGTTCCCGCCGCGGTTTCTGCTTGGCTCGACGCCGCCCGCGCCAAAGGTTTTAAGCTGTGCATGGTGTCCAACAACTGGCATCGCGACCAGGTCATGAGCTCTGCACGCGAGCTGGGACTCGAGGCCATCAGCCACGCTATGAAGCCGGCGCCGTTTGTCCTCAAGGCGGGCCTTAAGCGTCTCGGCGCCACGGCCGGCGAGGCTGTGCTGATCGGTGATCAGCTCTACACGGACGTGTGGAGCGGTAACTTCGCCGGCGTCGATACCATCCTGGTAAAGCCGCAGGCGACGCAGGACCTGTGGTATACGCAGATCTTCCGTATCTTTGAGCGCCGGGCCCTGCGCGACCTTCCCTGCGAGGAATAGGTCTCGTCATGTCCCAGCACATCAAACACGGCTGCGACCATATCTTCTTTATTGGCTTTTTGGGCGCGGGCAAGTCGACGCTTGCACGCAACGTGGGCACCATGTTCAAGCGGCGTTTTATCGATACCGACCGTCTGGTCGTGCGCCGTTGCGGCAAGTCGGTAACCGAGATTTTTGAGACCGAGGGCGAGGATCGTTTTCGCGAGCTCGAGACCTCGGCGCTCCGTTCGCTCCAAAGCGAGCGCAGCCTGTTGGTTTCGTGCGGGGGCGGTATCGTCGAAACGCCGGTGAATATTGAGCTGATGCACGAAATGGGTACGTGCGTGTACCTCGAGGGCGACTTCGAGGATTCGATTCGACAGATTCGTCGGTCCGACACGCGCCCCGATTTTCGTTCGCCCGAGCATGCTGCGCGCCTGTTTGAGCATCGCCGTCCGCTGTATTGCCAGGCCGCCGACCTTACCCTTGATATTCGCAACAAGTCCTTCGAGGACGTTTCCTACCTTTGTGCCGAGATGCTTTTGGAGCGTGGGCTGCTATGATTCGCCGTCAACTGATCAATTTCCAAAACCGCAGTGTCGATGTCCGCGTCGGATTGGGCGCGTTCGATGAGCTGTCGCGCATGTTTTCCTCGGCTGTGGGCAAGCCTAAGCGCGCGATGGTGGTTTGGAACGATGCCACATCCGAGCGTTTTGGTGAGGTCGTCGAGCATGCTCTGGTCGACGCCGGTTTTGCCGTGTCGCTGCTAGTCCTTGAGCTTTCGCCTGCTGGTGCCACGCTGGCCGATGCCGATGCGATCTTTGGCGCCCTGTCTGCCAACGGCATTACCTGCGACGATCTGGTTGTCGCCGTTGGCGATGCCGCAACCTGCTCGGTTGTTAGCTGGTGCGCCAACCAGTGGTGTGGCCGAACCGAGTGCGCGCTGCTGCCGACGACCTTCGACGCCATGCTCACGGTCGCGACGACCATGAAGCCGCTCGTCGCCTCGTCGGCCAATTCGCTTCCCGCCATCGCGTTCCGTCCCGAACCGGGCTTGGTCGTGTGTGACCTCGACCTTGTTCGCGAGGCGGACCCTGAGGACCTCAAGCTCGGCTATGTGGTACTTGTTGGCACCATGCTTTCGAGCAGCAAGTCCCGCTGCAATCAGTTTACTGAGACCGTCCCCGAGATTCTCGCGGGCGAGGAGGTCGCGCTCGTCAATGCCGTTCAATGGTCTCAGACTGCCCGTAAAGACGTACTGATGGCCACGAACCCGAGCGCCCGCCATGCGCTCGATTTTGGCAAGACGGGGGAGCGCACCCTGCGCGCCTGCTTGGGCGATGCCGCTTCGCAGGTCCCTGCCTATCAGCTGTTATCCGAGGGCATGCGCTTTGAGGCGCGCTTAGCACATGATGCCTGCGACTTTGATATCGATTACGTTTTTGAGGTCGATGACTGCCTGGAGGACTTTGGTATCGAGGAGCTTGCCTTCGATCTGGAGCCTGCCGCATATATCGAGGAGTTCCGCAGACAGCAGTTTGTCCGCTCGAACCGCAGCATGTTGCCGCTGCCCGCGGCGCTCGGCGCCATTCGCCTTACGAGCGTTGAGGATGAGGTTCTTGAGCGCCACGCTCATGCCTACTTGGCTTCTCGCAAAGAACTTCTCTAAGATTTATTGACATCCATCGTCTTTCGTATCATGTTGAGGGGCGGGTTTTCAATCGGTTGCGGATCGCATACGATTCCGTACGTTGATTGAGACCCGTCCCGTCTTTAGAGAGACAACAAGAAAGGAATCTGCATGTCTGAGTTTGCTGCCGGTCCTGCCGGTCGTATTGAGCGTGTCCGTGCCCTGATGGTCGAGCGTGGCTACGACGCCATCGTGGTGCGCGACGAGGCCAACCTTCGTTGGCTTACGGGCGTGAAGGGCGTCTTCGACTACACCTTCGAGTTCCCGCACGCTGCGTTTATTACGGCCGACCAGTGCCTGTTCCACACCGACTCGCGCTACCTCAACAGCTTTGAGGAGAACACGCCCGCCGGCAGCCCCTGGGTCTACGACATGGACGAGGGCACCATCCCCGGTTGGGTCGCCGGCAAGATTGCGGCCAACAAGTGCCGCGTCTGCGCTGTCGAGGACGATATGCAGATTAATTTCTACCAGGGCATTCAGCGCGGCCTGGAGGACCGCTCCGTCGCCTGCATGCTGCCGCTGATGCACGACGACATCCGCAAGATGCGCGCCATCAAGGACGCCGAGGAGATCGAGCTCATGCGCCATGCGCAGTCGATCACCGATGCCGCCTTCCAGCATATGCTCGGCTTTATTAAGCCCGGTATGACCGAGAAGCAGGTTCGCAACGAGCTCGAGAACTTTATGTTCGCCAACGGCGCCGACAGCCTGGCCTTCGGCTCCATTGTGGCGAGCGGTCCCAACACCGCCAACCCGCATGCCGTGCCGAGCGACCGCGTGATCGAGAAGGGCGATTTCGTTCTCATGGATTATGGCGCGGGCTACTGCGATTACCGCTCCGACATGACACGCACCGTCGTGATGGGCGAGCCCACGCAGGAGCAGCTCGACCTGTACGCGCTCGTGCGCCGTACGCACGAGGAGTGCGTCGCCGCCATTCATCCGGGCGTCGAGGGCAACGACATCTACAAGCTCTCCAAGAAGATCATCGGCGATGCCGGCTATGGCGATTACTATAATCATGGCCTGGGCCACGGCGTCGGTATCGACATCCATGAGCTGCCCAACTTCAACCGCAGCAAGAACACCATCGAGATCGGCTCGGTTGTCACCATGGAGCCCGGCGTCTACTTGCCCGGCGTGGGCGGCGTGCGCCTGGAGGACTACGGCGTGGTCACCGAGAACGGCTACGAGCCCTTCACTAAGACCCCGCATGACCTGCACGTTATCGATTGCTAGTCTACTTCGGTAGATAGTTTGGGGCGGGGCGTCCGGATCGATTCGGACGCCCCGCGTTCTCTTTTTATGCGCTCGCTGCAGGTGCCGTCTGCAAGTGTATAATTTCTGTCGTATGTAATTTGGACGCTTGTGCGTCCTGCCCATAACAAGAAAGGTCGCTATGCCTACCATTTCTACCGCCGACTTCAAGAACGGCCTCGGTCTCCGCATCAAGGACAAGGTCTACACCATCGTCGAGTTCCAGCATGTCAAGCCGGGCAAGGGCGGCGCGTTTGTGCGCTACAAGACCCGCGACATCAAGAGCGGCCGCGTCGTCGAGAACACCTGCAACGCCGGCACCAAGTTCGAGAGCGTCATGCTCACCACCCGTGAGTTCCAGTACCTCTACAACGATGGCACCGACTACATCTTCATGGACAACGAGTCCTATGAGCAGGTTCCCGTTCCCGAGGACATGGTGGGCGAGAACTCCAAGTGGCTGCGCGAGAACGACATCTGCCAGCTGCTCTTCGCCGACGATGAGCTCATGGGCGTGACTCCGCCGATGTTCATCGAGACCACCATCGTCCAGACCGACCCGGGCTTTAAGGGCGACACCGTCCAGGGTTCCACCAAGCCGGCCACGATTGACACCGGCGCTGTCATCCAGGTCCCCATGTACCTCAACGAGGGCGAGGTCATCAAGGTTGACACCCGCGACGGCAAGTTCGTCTCCCGCGTCTAGCAACCAACTCTTCTAGGAGGACTCATGCCCCAGGAAATCAAGATTGACGGCATCGGCATTTCGCCCGATGTTCTGACCGCCATCGTCTCGCGCGCCGTGTCCGATGTCGAGGGCATCGCCTCCGTTGGCGTCAAGGACCTTGCCACCAACCTTGTCTCCATGATGCTTTCGTCCAAGGCCCCGGCTTCCGAGCCGGCGGTCGAGGCCGAGGTCGTCGGCGACAAGCTCGCACTTACCGTGCGCGTCGTGGTGTTCTTTGGCTATCCGTTCAAGAAACTCGCCGAGGCCGTTCGCGCCGCCGTGGTCGCCGCCATCGATGCCCAGGTGGGCGTTGAGGTCGAGCGCGTTGACGTTTGCATCGACGGCCTCGTTTTCCCCAAGGAGTAACCTTTGAGCCTTAAGGTTTATCGCGGGCGTACGCTTGCCCGCAGTCAGGCGCTGCAGCTGCTGTTCCAGGCCGAGGCTACGGACAGCCCGCTCGAGCGCGTCCTCGAGGGCGATTTCCTGATCTCGAAGGGCCCCCTCGACCCCTATGCGCTCGAGCTTTGCCGTGGTGCCTACGAGCATATCGATCGCATCGACTGTGCCCTGCGCGCCGTCGCCAAGAACTGGGATCTTATGCGCATGCCCGGCGCCGACCGCAATCTGCTGCGTATCGCCGTTTACGAAATGCGCTTCCTCACCGACGAGGAGGTCTCGGACGCCATCGTGATCAACGAGGCCGTCGAGCTTGCCAAGGCCTATGGCACCGACCAGTCCGCGTCGTTTGTCAACGGCGTGCTGGGCAAGATTGCTCGCAGCGAGGAGCTGCCGGGCGAGGACCTGTACCAGGAGCTGCTGGCCGAAGATCGCGCTCGCGAGGAGGCCCAGGCTGCCGAGGCTGCCGCAAAGGTCGCCGCCGCTCAGGCTGCCGCCGGTGTACTTGCCGAGGATGCGGACGCTGCTGAGGCCGTCGAGGCCGACTCCGTCGAGGAGTAGTCATGCCAGAGGGTTCTGTCCGCAACTTCGACGAGATCTCGGACCGTCTGGACCAGATCATCGCTACCGTTCGCTCCAAGGATACCTCCTTGGAGCGTTCGCTCGATCTGTTTGACGAAGCGATTGAGCTGGGCTCCCGCGCGGTCGATATGGTCGACAAGTTTGAGCTGACGCCGCGAGAGGCCGACAAGCTCGAGCAGGAATACGATGAGGATGCGGCAAACGAATCCCAGGATAGCTAGGCCGCATCTCCGGATACGAATGGTTGATGGCATTCATGAAACGCGTGCGTCTTGATGACGAACTGATTTCACAGGGCATCTGCGCCGATCGCGCGGATGCCCTTCGCACTCTTATGGCCGGCTTGGTCTCGAGTGGCGGCGAGCGCTTGACTTCGCCGGGCCTTAAGGTAACCCCGGGCCTGCCGTTGCACGTGAAGGGGCGCATTCCCTATGTTGGCCGCGGCGGTCTTAAGCTCGAAGGCGCGCTTGATGCGTTTGGTATCAATCCGACGGGCCTTGCCTGTCTGGATGTGGGCTGCTCTACCGGCGGCTTTACCGATTGCCTGCTCAAGCGCGGAGCTGCGACCGTTGTCTCGGTGGACGTGGGTCGCGCCCAGTTCGATTGGTCGTTGCGTCAGGACGATCGCGTGACGCTGCATGAGCGCACAAACGTGACGCAGCTGCCTGAGCTTGGCTATGCCGGCGTCATCGACCTGGCTGTGTGTGATGTCTCGTTTACCAGCATCGCGAACATTATCGATGCGGTACTGGCGTGCCTGTCTCCTACGGGAGCATTCTGCACGCTCGTAAAGCCGCAGTTTGAGGCTCCGGCGGCGCTGGTGGGCGAGGGCGGCATTGTGACCGATCCCGCCGTGCGCCGCGATACACTCGTGGCGGCGGTTGAACTCTTTGCTGCCAAGGGCCTCTTCCCGGTTGATGTGTGCGTGTCACCCATTCATGGTGCCAAGGGCAACGTTGAGTTTTTCCTTTATGGCACGAGATTTGACCCCGGCGACCGCTCGCAAGACGAGCTGCAATCCCAGGTATCGGTTTTGAGCGAGAAAGCAACAACGCTATGAAGGTCTTTCTGGTTCCCAATTACTACAAGCAAGAGGCGGTCGAGAGCGGCCTGATGCTCGAGCTTTGGCTGACGCGCCAGGGCTATGAGGTCGCATGGGCTGCCGACCAGCGATCGAAGATTCAGAGCACGCCTGATATTGACGGCTCCGATCTGGTCATTACGCTCGGCGGCGACGGTACGTTGCTGCGCGCTGCCCGCATCCTCAACCATCGCGAGATTCCTATCCTCGGTCTTTCCTATGGTCACCTGGGCTTTTTAACTGCTGCGAGTCCCGAGGAGCGCGACATTCTACAGGTCGTGAGCGACGCCCTGTCCGGCGAGCTGCACGTGAGCCGTCGCGCCACCATCGCCGCGGATATCGTGTCCGTGCGCGACGATGGCACGAAGGATGTCGTGCGCACCTTCGCCCTCAATGACATGGCGCTTACGCGCGGCCCCCTGTCCGATATGGTCGAGTTTGACATCACGGTGTCCGGTCACCATATCGACCGCCTACGCGGTGACGGTGTCGTCGTTTCGACGGCGACTGGTTCTACGGGTTACGCGCTCAGCGCCGGTGGCCCCATCGTGAGTCCCGACTATACGGGCATGGTGTGCGTACCCATTGCTCCGCACACCATTCAAGCTCGCGCTTTCTTGACTTCGCCGAGTGATGTCGTCGAAATCTTTATGTCTGATGACCGTCCGAGTGTTCCGGCGATCGCTATCGATGGACAGTTTATTACCTGCGATGGCACCGTTGAGAGCGTGGCGGTGCGCCGCGGGCCCGGAGATGTGCTGCTGCTGGATTACGGCCCCGAGAGCTTCTATAACTCGGTGAGCCGCGTTTTCTACGGAGTCCGTCATGATCGATGAGCTGCAGGTTTCTAACATTGCACTCATTCGCGAGGCGACGCTGGTGCCGAGTGCCGGCCTGACTGTCCTGACCGGCGAGACCGGCGCCGGCAAGACTGCGCTGCTCTCGGCGCTCAAGCTTATTTTGGGCGAGCGCGCGGATTCGTCGACGGTGCGCGAGGGCGAGGCGCTGGCGAGCGTCGAGGCGCGGCTGTTCGACGGTCCACACGACACGGAGGGTTTTACCGTGCAGCGCAGCCTTTCTGCCGAGGGCCGCAGCCGAGTGAAGATTGACGGCCGCATCGCCAGTGTGCGCGAGCTTTCGGAGCGCGTTGGCGTGATGATGGATCTGTGCGGCCAACACGAGCACCAGCGCTTGCTCGATCCGGCACATCACGTTGCGATGGTCGATGCCTGGGCTGGGCGCGCGGCGCTCGAGGCGCTGGATGCGTACCGTGCCTGCTTTAAAGCATCGCGCGCTGCCGCCAAGGAGGTTCGACGTGTCGAAGAGGCCTCGCGCGCGCAGGGGAGCCGCGTCGAGGAGGCGCGCTTTGCCCTCGAGCGCATCGGCGAGGTCGATCCCAAGCCGGGCGAGTATGAGGAACTCGAGGAACTGCTGCCGCGCTCCGAACATGCCGAGGTACTGGTTGCCACGGCTAACGATGCCCATGCATCGCTTGCCTCTGAAGGGGGAGCGCTCGATGCCGTGAACAGCGCCGTGGCAGAGCTTTCCCGCATGGCTACCGTCGATCGCAAACTCGGCGACATTGCCGATGCGCTTTCGGATGCCTGTATTTCACTTGAGGATTGCGCGAACGAGCTTCGTGCCTATCGCGATGGCGTTGCCTTCGACCCGCGCGAGCTCGCTCGCATGCGTGATCGGTATTCCGACCTCAAGGGCCTGTTGCGTCAGTGGGGTCCCACCATGGACGATGTTTTTGCCATGCGCGATCGCTCGCAAGAGCTGCTGTCCCTGGTCGATGATGGCGATGAACAGATCAAAAAGGCGCGTGAGGCACTTGGGAGCGCCGAGCGCGAGTTGTTTGCCGCTGCCAAGGCACTTAAGCGCGCCCGCAATACGGCGGCCCCGCGCTTCTGCCACGAGGTTGGCCGCCAGATGGCGCGCCTGGAGATGGGCGGTGCTGAGCTGGTCTGGGAGTCTCGCGATCTCCCTCGCGCTGAGTGGACACCTGCGGGTCCCTCGAGCTATGAGCTGCTGTATCGCAGCGGCGCCGGCTTGACACCTCGTCCCCTGCGCCGCATTGCGTCGGGCGGCGAGCTCAGCCGCGTCATGCTGGCAAGCAAGGTTGTCCTCGGTAATGCGGACGGTGTCGATACGCTCGTGTTTGACGAGGTCGATGCCGGTGTCGGTGGCTCCACGGCGCGTGCACTCGCGGGCGTGCTGGCAGATCTCGCCGCTACGCATCAGGTGATTGTCGTAACCCACTTGGCGCAGGTCGCCGTCATGGCTGACAAGCATTATGTCGTCAGCAAGGAACCGGGCGATGTTCCCCAGACGCATTTGGACGAGGTAACCGGCGAAGCGCGTACTGCCGAGATCGCCCGCATGTTGAGCGGCGATCAGTCCGAGGCAAGCTTGGCGCATGCCAAGCAGATGCTTGAAGAAGCTCGAGGTTAGGTCGTATCAGCGGTGTTGGTGGGACAAAATAGACTGAAATTTTTACCCCACTACGCGTTTTACTCAACGACCTTATCCGGCTGGATGAGCTCCTCGTAGTAGCTGATATGCTCACGCGCGTCTTCAATCTCGGGCAGCAGGAAGTTGTAGATGACTTCGATGATCATCGTGGCGCTCATCTTGGAGAACGCGAAGTCGCCCGTTGTCAGCAGTGCCTCGTGGTTGACGGTATTAAAAGTGTAGTCTGCCAGACGCGCGAGCGGGGATTTGCTGTCGCTGCTGATGACGACTACGGTTGCGCCGCAGTCGCGAGCCGCTTTTGCCATGCGATTCAGTCGGCGCGATTTGCCGGAGTTTGAGATAAGCACGATGACGTCACCCGGGCGCAACGTGAGCGCAAAGCCGATTGATGTCTCGCTAATGGTGCTCGCCATGCAGCGCAGGCCCAGCTGCGAAAACTTAAACGTCGCATCGAGCGCGACCGCGTTCGTATTGCCCACAGCCGCAAACTCAATAACCCCTGCATGCTTAAGGGCATGCACAACAGCCGCCAGCGTATCGTGGTCGATTCCGTCGATGGTCGCATTAAGCTCGCTCACCTTGGCAGCCAGGATGTTCTTGAGGCTCTGCTCCATATTGTCGAGCGAGACCTCGTCGGTCAGGCCCTCGTTGCGCTGGCTTTCCAAATCCCTCGCCAACGAAAACTGAAAGCTGCGGAAGCTGCCAAACCCAAGCTTGCGGCAGAAGCGCGAAACGGTCGCCTCGGACGTGGCAGCGGCGCGTGAGAGTTGAGCCGCCGTGAGTCGTGGAGCCTCGGACTGGTGCTCCAATATATAGTCGACAATGCGCTGCTCGGATTCGCTGTATCCCTGATGGGTGCTAATGAGGGAAAGTGCGCTCTTGCTACTATCGGTCATGGATGGCTCCTGGTTGGCATGAAAATCTAATTTGATTCGCAATGCCATAGTATACGGGCATTTTCAATTACAAGATACACCTTGCCGTTTCAAGTGTTGATGGTAAACTTTCACTTACCGTTTACGGTTATGAAAGAACCTTTCACCGGAGAATTGCGTCTTGTCTCTTCTCACGCGGACGGTAGGTTGGTATCTTTCAGTTGTGGAAAAACGCGCATCGAAGCGCGTGTAGGGGAGCGCCCGCGGGCGCTGTACTCAAGAAGGAGGGACACATGGCTAAGTTTGACATCATCGCTGCGACCGGTTGCCCGACCGGCATTGCGCACACCTTCATGGCGAAGGAGGCGCTGGAGAAGGCAGCTGCCGAGCGCGGTCTGACCATTAAGGTCGAGACTCATGGCCAGGTCGGTGTCGAGAACGAGCTCACCAAGAGTGAGATCGCTGGTGCCAAGGCCGTCGTCGTCGCAGCCGACAAGGATGTCCAGGCTGAGCGTTTCGCCGGCAAGCCCATGGTTTCCGTTGGTGTTTCCAAGGCCCTGTCCGTTGAGGCCGCCGGTAAGTTGATTGACCGCGCGCTCGCCGCCAAGGGCGACGACACGGTTGCGGCTGCTGCCGATGTCGAGGACGAGGTCGAGGAGAAGGAGTCCATCGGCCACATCATCTACAAGCACCTCATGAACGGCGTCAGCCACATGCTGGTCTTCGTCGTTGCTGGTGGTGTCCTGACCGCCGTTTCGTTCCTGTGGGGCATTACGTCCTTCGATTCGACGGCGTCTGACTACAACAGCTTTGCTGCGATGCTCAAGATCATCGGCGGCATCGCCATGAACCTCATGGTTCCGGTGCTTTCCGCCTACATCGCCGAGTCCATCGGCAAGCGCCCGGCGCTCGTCCCCGGCTTTGTTGCCGGTATGATCGCCATCCAGGGCCTGCCTGTTAACGCCGAGACCGGCATGATCGACGCCGGTGGCGCCGGCGTGGGCTTCGGCTTCCTGGGCGGCATCGTCGGTGGCTTCCTCGCCGGTTATGTCATCCTGCTGCTCGAGAAGGTCTTTGCCGGTCTGCCCAAGAACCTGGACGGCCTCAAGGCTATCTTCCTGTACCCGCTGTTCTCTACCGCCATCGTCGGTCTGGTCATGCTCGGCATTTCCGGCCCCATGGCTGCCATCAACACCGCCATGATGGACTTCCTCAAGGGCCTGTCCGCCTCTGGCGCCGTTGTCCTGGGTCTTGCCATTGGCTGCATGTGCGCCTTTGACATGGGCGGTCCGGTCAACAAGGCTGCTTACGTCACCGGTACCGCTATGCTCACCGAGGCTCTGGCCGCCGGTGTTGGCACCGACACTTACAACTTCGGCACCAACTTCATGGCTGCCGTCTCCGCCGCTTGCATCGTTCCGCCGCTGATCACCACCTTCGCCGTCGTCGTCGGCAAGAAGTATTTCAGCCAGGAGGACCACGACGCCGGTGTCGTCAACCTCATCCTTGGTTGCACCCACATCACCGAGGGCGCCATTCCGTTCATGACCAAGAACATCTGGCCCGTCATGCCCATCATGATGCTCGGTTCCTCTATCGCTTCGATCCTGACCATTATGTTCAACGTTCACGATCCGGCGCCTCACGGTGGCTTCCTGGTCCTGCCCGTTGTCGAGAACGGTCCGCTTTGGGTCCTCGCGATCCTCATCGGCACTGTGGTCGGTGGCATCCTGTTCGTGGCCTTCAAGAAGTACGACTTCGAGAAGAACCAGAAGGCCGCTCCTGCAGCCAAGTCGGTTGAGGCTCCCAAGGCCGCTGCCGTCGAGGCCCCCAAGGCCGAGGCTGCCGACTTCGTGAAGGTCGAGAATGTCTTTGTCGCCGAGGACTTCGCTTCCCGTGACGAGGCTCTGAGCTTCGTTTCCAACCAGGCTGTCAAGGCCGGTATCGCCAGCGACGCCGACGCCGTGATGAACGCCTTCCTGGCCCGCGAGGCCGAGGGCACCACGGGCATGATGGAGGGCTTCGCCATCCCGCATGCCAAGTCCGACGCCATTTCCGAGGCTGCCGTCATCGTTGTCAAGGACGAGTCCGGCGTGACCGGTTGGGACACCATGGACGGCGCTCCCGTCAACGTGGCTATCGCACTGCTCATCCCCGGTGCCCAGGCCGGCACTACGCACCTCAAGATCCTGTCCAAGGTCGCCGAGGCGCTCATGGACGAGGACTTCCGTGCCACCGTCAAGGGTTCCACCGACGCCGCCGAGATCGCCAAGACGATCAACGCTCGCCTGGTCTAATCCAGCAGTTAGCGAATAATATCGCCCCTTGTAACAAAGGCGGAGACCCTCACCAGGGCCTCCGCCTTTTTCATCCCCAAATAAGTTGCGGTGAAATAGGGACTGTTTAAACGGTTCAACCCCAAATTCAGTCCCTATTTCACCGCAACTTATAAAAGGGCATAGAGGGGGCCGCCTATCGAGTCCTTGTCGCGAACAGATCATCAGCCAGAATTCCTTTCAGCCGACATTACTTTGGACCGACTGAGTTTCCGCAGCTTGCTCGCCTACAGGGGCCCGCGCGCGGCCTGTGAGATTTATCGCGAGTTCCGCACGAGCCGAAGAGCACTTAATGTGCTCTTCGTGCGAGCAGGACTGTAGAGCAGGAAATCTCACAGGCCGCGCGCGGGCCCCTGTGGGCGAGCAAGCGGACGACAAACACATCTGTCCAACAATTCGTGTGAAACACAATGAAAAACCGTTTGATGTGAGTTAATATAAACAACGTCGTGAATCTGACTCCTGCCACATGCATGACAGGGGTTAAACACAAAAAAGGAGTCAACTATGGTTTCTGAGAAGGCTACCCTCGTTAATCCTCAGGGTCTGCACATGCGTCCGGCTGGTCTGTTCGCCTCCACCATGGGCAAGTATGCCTGTGACGTGACGGTCGTTACCCCCGAGAAGGAGGTCAACGGCAAGTCCCCGATGGCCCTCATGGCTGCTGGTATCCCCTGCGGCACCGAGGTCGAGGTCAAGTGCGACGGCGCTGACGAGGCCGAGGCTCTGGCTGCTGCCATCGAGCTCATCAAGAGCGGTCTTGGCGAGTAGAACTCAAACGGGTCGCATGTTGAACAACTAAGTTCATATTTGGGGGCGCAGTGACCTGTTGTAAGGTAGCTGCGCTCTTTTGTCATGGATATGGCAAAACGCTTTATCACATGACACGGAGAGAGGAATGGGAATGTATCAGGGAGTCAACGCTTCCGAGGGCATCGGTATCGGCACCGTCATGGTCGCCGTCGATCCCGACTTGACGTTTGAGCCGCACGAGGTTGCTGATTCGGCAGCAGAGAAGGAGCGCTATCAGACCGCTCTTTCGGTCTTCTGCGAGAAGACCCAGGCTCAGGCCGACCACATGAAGGAGACGGTGGGCGAGGCCGAGGCCGAGATCATGAGCGGACACATTGTCCTGGCTCAGGACCCGGGCATGACCGACGCCATCAACGCCGCCATTGACGGCGGCACCTGCGCCGAGCAGGCGCTCATGGACACCTCGACCATGTTCGAGAACATGTTCCTGTCCATGGACGACGAGATGTTCCGTCTGCGCGCGGCTGACATCGCCGACATCCGTACCGGTATTCTGGCCGAGCTGCTGGGTAAGGAGGTCGTCGACCTCTCCGTCCTGCCCGAGAACACCGTCGTTGTCGTGCACGACCTCACGCCGTCCATGACCGCCACGATCGATAAGGCCCACGTTGCCGGTATCGTCACCGAGACCGGTGGCCGCACGTCGCACTCCGCGATCATCGCGCGTGCCCTCGAGATCCCGGCTGTCCTTTCGGTTTCCAACAGCTGCACCGCGCTGCGCAACGGTATGACCGTTGTCGTCGACGGTGGCAAGGGTATCGTTGAGGCCGATCCCGACGAGGAGACGCTCGCTGCCTACACCGCCAAGGCCGAGGCCTTCGCTGCCGAGAAGGCAGCCCTCGAGGCCTTCCGTGGCAAGCCGTCCGCGACTGCCGATGGCATCAAGAAGATCATCGCCTGCAACATCGGTAACCCCGATGACGTGCCCAACGCGCTCGATCACGACGCCGAGGCCATCGGTCTGTTCCGCTCCGAGTTCCTGTTCATGGATTCTGCTGAGCTTCCTTCCGAGGAGGAGCAGTTCAACGCCTACCGTAAGGTCGCCAGCGCGCTCAAGGGTGCTCCGGTCATCATCCGCACGCTCGATGTGGGTGGCGACAAGGAGATTCCGTATCTGCACATGGTCAAGGAAGATAACCCCTTCATGGGCTTCCGCGCCGTGCGTTACTGCCTGGCTAATCCCGACCAGTACAAGGTCCAGCTCCGCGCTCTGTTGCGCGCTAGCGCCTTCGGTGACGTCAAGATCATGATCCCGCTCGTCACCTGTGTCGAGGAGGTCTTGGCTGTCAAGGAGCTCGTCGAGCAGTGCAAGGCCGAGCTGACCGAAGAGGGTCGCAAGTTCAACGAGAACATCGAGGTCGGCATCATGGTCGAGACGCCCGCCGCTTCGCTGCTCGCAGACCGTCTGGCCGAGGTCGCCGACTTCTTCTCCATCGGCACCAACGACCTGATCGGCTACACCATGTGCGCCGACCGTGGCAACGACACCATCTCCAACCTGTACCAGGTGTACTATCCCGCCGTGCTCCGCTCGCTCAAGAACATCATCGAGAGCGGCGTGAAGGCCGGCATCATGGTCGGTATGTGCGGCGAGGCCGCTGCCGATCCGCTGCTCGAGCCGCTGCTGATCAGCTGGGGCCTGGAGGAGTTCTCGATGAGCGCTCCGTCGATCCTGCGCGCCCGCAAGACCATCAGCCAGTGGACCAAGGCCGAGTGCGACGAGCTCGCCGAGAAGGCGCTCGCCTGCAACACCGCCGCCGAGGTCAAGGCACTGCTCGAGTCCGCAGCTCGCTAATTTGGTATCAGAGGTAACCGCGTGGTTGGAATGGGCCGGCCACGCGGCCCTCACATATACAGGGGGTACTGTAAATGTTCTACACGCTAACCGCTAACCCGGCTGTCGACATGACGGTTTCGAGCTCTCCGCTCGAGCCCGACGAGAACGTCCGCACCGGCTCGGCCAGCTACACGGCTAACGGCAAGGGCCTCGACGTGTCCTTCGCCTTTAAGAAGATGGGCGTCGACACCGTCGCGCTCGGCTTCTTCGCCGGCTTCACGGGCAAGTTCATCGTCGAGGAGGTCATGAACCTGGGTTGCCTCTGCCGCCCGGTCTGGACCGACGGTATCACGCGCATTAACACCTACGTCAACGATGGCCAGCACGAGTACGGCATCCTGAACCCGGGTGCTCCTATTACGCCGCAGCACCAGGAGGAGCTCTACAACATCCTGGATACCGCGGGCGATCTTGAGTGCCTGATCGTCTCCGGCTCCGTTCCTCCCAAAGCTACGCCCGACTTCCTGGCTCAGGTCATGGAGCACGCTCAGGCTCGTGGCGCCGACGTCGTCTTGGACCTGTCCTCCGACAAGCTCAAGGAGCTCGCTCACAAGAAGCCGCTGCTCATCAAGCCGAACCATCACGAGATGAAGGCCATCTTCGGCGTGCCGGTTGACACCGACGACGAGGTCCGCGTTGCCATGAAGATGGCTCACGACGCCGGCGTTCAGAACGTGCTGCTCACCCGTGGTAGCCGCGGTGACGCTTACTTCTCCAACGGCGAGGACATCTGGTACGCCAAGCGTGAGTTCAACATCAAGCTGGTCTCTTCCGTCTGCGCCGGCGACTGCACCCTCGCTGCGTTCCTGCACAAGTGGTACAGGGATCGCGACAACGTCGAGGAGGCCATGAAGCTCGCTATGGCCACCGGCGCCAACGTTGCCGAGTCCGTCGGCATCGGCGACTTCGGTCACGTCGACGAGTACAGCAAGCGCGTTGCTGTCCGCAAGCTCGATCGTCAGTAATCGAAACGCGACATATTCGTGCGCATGCGGCGCCCCGGTTTCGGCTGGGGCGCCTTTTTGTTCCGCCACGGGGGAGAGGTGTCCCGCCGTACTTCATCGCTTCCACACCGTTCACCGAGTTGTCCTAGCCTTTTACCGATGCGTGGAATATACTTTCATTAACACGTTGCTTCGTGAAAGGAACATTCATGATTTACACGCTCACTGCAAATCCCGCCATTGACTACAACATCGCCTGCGACGGCCTTGCTGCCAACACCGTCACGCGTACTCGCAACGCCGTCTATACGCCCAACGGCAAGGGCCTCAACGTCTCGTTTACGCTTGACCACTACGGTGTCGACACCACGATCCTGGGCTTCTTCGCTGGCTTCTCGGGCGAGTTCATCGTCAAGGGCGCCGAGGCCCTGGGCGTGCCCGTCAAGCCCGTGTGGACCGACGGCATCACGCGCGTCAACGTGTTCCTCAATGCCGGCCCCGACACCGAGTACAACATGGTCAACGCCGGTGCCGCCATCAACGAGGCCAACGAGCAGGAGATGTTTGAGCTCATCGATTCGCTCGATGACATGACCTGCCTGGTTATCAGCGGCTCGCTGCCTCCCAACACTTCCGAGGGCTTCCTGGCCGAGGTCCTGCGCCGCGTCAAGGCCAAGGGGGCCGAGTTCGTCCTCGACATCTCGAGCCATCAGCTGGCAGACCTCATTGCCATGGAGCCGCTGCTGATCAAGCCCAATGACGACGAGCTGCTCGACATCTTTGGCATTAAGGTGATCGGTGGCGACGACGAGTCCGTCAAGGGCGCGATGGCCGAGCTGCACGCCAAGGGCGCCAAGAATGTACTGCTGACCCTTGGTGGCGATGGCGCGTATTTCTCCAACGGCGAGCACATCTGGTTTGCCAACCGCACCTTTGAGGTCAAGCTGCTGTCGACCGTCTGCGCCGGCGATTCCTCGCTTGCTGCCTTCTTGTCCGTGTGGCACGACGCCCCCGAGCGCGTCGAGGATGCTTTGCGTCTTTCGATGGCCACCGGCGCCAACGTGGTCGAGTGCCCCGGTCTGGGCGATTTTGCCAAGGTGGACGAATATAAGAAGCACATCGAGGTTCGCCAGGTCTGCTAGTTCCGGCACCTTGTCTGAATAGTTTGATTATTTCGCATCCGTCTTAGACTAGGACGGATGCGTTTTTGTTTATCGGACTTGCGTGTGCAGTGGAGGCTGTTTCTTGCTAGACTTCTTGCAGACGCAATCGATAGCCAATTTGATAGTCGCAGGAGGCCACAGGTATGTGCAATGTTTCGCTCAACGGTACGCAACCGTCCGATGCCTCCCTGCGCGTCCTGCGCGCGCTTGAGGCGGCTGGTCTTGAGGCTTGGTACGTTGGCGGTTGGGTGCGCGACGCCCTGTTGGGGTGTCCCAGCCACGATGTTGACATGTGCTGCAGCGGCCTGTGGCAGGAGTCTAAATCGGCGCTCGAGGCCGCCGGCATCGCGGTTGTGGAGTCGGGCATTAAATTTGGCGGAATCACGGCTATTTGCGATGGCGAGCGCATTGAGGTCACCACCTACCGTCTGGACGGCTTCTATACCGACGGTCGTCATCCCCAGAGTGTGGAGCGCGCCGCTTCGCTTGAGGACGATTTGGCGCGCCGCGACTTTACCGTCAATGGCATAGCGTGGCATCCCGAGCGCGGCCTGGTTGACCGCTACGACGGCCAGGGCGACCTGGACCGCAAGCTGATTCGTGCCGTCGGTGATCCCAAGCGCCGGTTTAATGAGGACGCTCTGCGCATGTTGCGCGCGGTGCGCTTTGCCTGCCGCCTGGACTTTATGATTGAACCTTCGACCAAACAGGCTCTGGCCGAATGTGCGCCGTTGCTCGATGCCGTGGCGCGCGAGCGTGTGGGCACTGAGCTTGAGGGCATCCTTTCGACCGGCCACGGGGGAGACGCCATGCTGCGCTACCCCGAGCTCATCTGCGCCGCCGTGCCCGAGTTGGCAGCGGGTCGCTGGTTTGATCAGCGCAGTGTCTATCATGCGTTTAACGTCTACGAGCATATCGCC
This sequence comes from Coriobacteriaceae bacterium, assembly GCA_025992755.1. GTDB lineage: Bacteria > Actinomycetota > Coriobacteriia > Coriobacteriales > Coriobacteriaceae > Collinsella. The sequence goes on along the minus strand of DAJPGF010000001.1, from coordinate 1,074,547 downwards.
CGCGTGCTGACGGTGGCAGGGGAGCTGGCGCTGTGCGACGGCGTCGCGCCCTCACCGAGCCTTATGTGGGCGGCTTTTTTGCACGACGTCTCCAAGCCTGATTGCTTTACGGTCGATCACGCCGGCAGCGGCCACTTTTACGGTCATCCCGAGCTCGGCGCCAAGAAGGCGCGTGTCATCATGGATCGCCTGGCACTCTCGCACGATTTGGTGCGCGATGTGTGCCTGCTGATCAAATACCACGATAAGCCGCTGCGCCCCGAGCGATCCTGCCTGCTCAATATGATGCGCGCGCTTTCGGGCGAGGGCGTCGACACGGCCCGCCTGATTGACGAGCTCATGGACCTTAAGCGTGCTGACACGCTCGGCAAGGCCCCGTCGTGCTTCTATTACGTCGAGACGATCGAGGAGATGCGTGCACTCGCCCATAATCTGTTGGGGGCAGGGGAGCCCTATACGCTCAAGATGCTCGCCATCAACGGCGGCGACCTGATCCGTGCCGGAGTCAAGCCCGGGCCGGAACTGGGTCAGCTTCTCAACTCCGCCCTCGACGCCGTGATCGAAGACAACATTCCCAACGATCGCGAAGCTCTTTTGGTCCATCTCAATTTGAATTAGCTACCCAGTTTACCTGCGTGTTCCATAACCTGCCGACAATTTTTCGGCAATTTAAAATTTCTTCTTGCGCTGACGTTTTTTGTCCCGTAATATATTTCCTCGCAGCACGGCAGTGCAGATGTCATGTGGCCCGTTCGTCTAGCGGTTTAGGACGCCGCCCTCTCAAGGCGGAGATCACCAGTTCGAATCTGGTACGGGCTACCACTTCTTTTCTGCTGAGGCTTATGGCCCGTTCGTCTAGCGGTTTAGGACGCCGCCCTCTCAAGGCGGAGATCACCAGTTCGAATCTGGTACGGGCTACCATGCATCTCATACCCGGTCTTCCCATAGAAGGCCGGGTTTTTTATTTTCAAACAAACGTCTGCAATTCCCGTTTGAACCAGAGCTTTGCGTTCTGCCTATGGCCCTTACGGGTACAATATCCAAGATATTTTGACTGTTAGAAGGAGTCTCATGACGGAGTCCTCTCAGCATACGTCCAAGCCCCAGGTCGAGGTTGAGGCTTCGGGCGACGATGACAATAAGAGCGCACGCCGCGGCGCCATCTTTATCGGCGTTGTGCTGGTGGGTTATATCGTCTATCTGGTGGTAACCGGTCAGATGGGACAGTTCTGGGCTGCCATGTCGAGCGTCCAGGCTCCGTGGCTCGTTGCCGCATGCTTTTGCATGTTCCTGTATCTATTCTTTGGCATTGTGGCCTATGCGATCGCTGTCTGGCTCGACCCTAATTCACCCGTCGGCATCCGTGACCTGATCTCGGTCGAGGCGAGTGGCATCTTCTTTGGCAACCTGACGCCCATGATGATGGGCTCGACTCCCGCCCAGATCTACCGCCTGACCAAAGCGGGCCAAAATGTCGGCGAGGCCGGAGCAACGCAGTTCACGCGCTTTATCGTGTACCAGTTTGGCCTCGTTGCCTGGGGCGCTATCCTACTGCTTGCTCGCATGCCGTTTTTTGCCGAGCGCTATGGCGACATGACGTTGCTGTGCGTCTTTAGCTTTGGTGGGCACTGCTGCATCTTGCTGGGCATCTTCGCCGTCGCGCTCATGCCTAAGACCGTCACGCGCGTCGCCCATTGCATCATCAATTGGCTTGAGCGCATTGGTGTCTCGGCCACTAAGATCGAGGGATGGCGCACGTTTGTCGATGGCGAGATCTACTCCTTCTCCGAGAAGTTCAAGCTTTCAGCCGGACATTTTTCTTCCATGCTGCTCACGGTGGTCATCACCATGCTGCAACTCGCGTTTTTCTACCTCGTGCCGTATTTCCTGATGCTTGCCTTTGGCCACCACGAGGTCGACTTTTTCTCGGTCATGGCCGCGAGCGCCTTTGTCCAGCTGCTGAGCTCTGCGGTCCCCCTGCCCGGTGGAACTGGTGGCGCTGAGGGCGGCTTTGCATTGTTCTTGGGTCATTTCTTTGGGTCGGCTTCGACCGCCGGCTATCTGCTGTGGCGCCTCATTACGTTTATTGCGCCGACCATTTTGGCTGCGCCCCTGCTGGGCCTTAAGAGCGCCCACAACGAGAGCATCCATGCGCGCTGGGAACGCGCGATGCGCAAGCTCGGCCGCACGCCTCAGACGCCCTCTGCGCCCACTAAGCCGCACCCCGCGAATGCTGTTACCGTTGATCCCAAGAAGCAGGCTCAGAAGGCTTCTGGGACCACTAAGCCGGCTCATAAAGCCTATGTGCGCCAGACAGGCGACGGTATTCGCGTATCTCCGTCGGCACTCAATAAGAAGAAGCACCCTAAGTCGCAGTAGGACAGTCGTGCGTTCTTCATGATACGGGGCATATTTGTGCTGTATGGGGGATAATCCTCTTACGTAGATTATCTCTCATCTGTTGATGAATGCTCGCATATCGAAGGGACACGCCCATGGCAACCAGCAAACCGCGTCTTGATCGTCGCATCATTCGCAGCCGTAATGCCATCCTTTCGGCTTTCGAGCGCCTGCTCATGGAAAAGCCGCTGGCAGACATTACGGTGAGTGCCATCGCGCGCGAGGCCAATGTCGACCGCAAGACCTTTTACGTTCACTTTGGTACGGTTGACGGCCTGCTCGATGCCATTGCCGTCGATGTGGTGGAGATGATTGTCGACTCGGTCGAGAAAACGCTTGCTTCCATGGACGGCGACACCAACGAGCGCGCTCTGGGCGCGGCGGCGACCTTCTTTAAAACCGTTAACGAAGCACTGTGCAACAACTTGGTGCTCAATCGTCAGCTGATCGAGAACATTCCGCTCGATGATTTTATGGCACGTCTTCGTGCGCCGCTCGAGCACGAGATTGCCGAGCGCGATCTGCTGCCCCAAGGTCTCAAGGACGAGATGTTCGACTACTATCTGGCGTTTTTGCTGTCGGGTATTATCGGTATCTATCGCACGTGGGCGCTGTCTGACGGCTCGGTTCCTATCGAGCGCGTCTCTGAGGTCGCCAACGACCTGACTCTCAACGGTCTGTCGAGTCTGGAATCTCGCTTCGAATAGCATCGATAATTCAACAACTTAAAGAAGTTGCGGTGGAATAGGGATTGTTTTGGTTATTGGAAGGCCGTTCTGGTCCCTATTTCACCGCAACTTAGTAAAACTGTTTTGATGGTAAGGCGGAGCAGCCTCGAAGATGAGCCTCGAGACTGCTCCGCTTCATTTCTGAGCGTTTGTCGTGTAGGGCAGCATTAATCGCCGTTTTTGAGTATGCGGCCCTGTTTTTCGAACTTGTGCATGTCGCTATCGGCCATGCCCTGCGACTTGTCCTCGTGACGCTTGGCGTATAACGGATCGTCGGGGTCGTTCCAGATGCGGTCGGCGACAGGTGACCATGCCTCGGCGGCAGCCTGGGTCTTTTCGCGCAGCTGCTCGGGTGACTCCTTCTCGATAAGATCGGTGCTCATTGCGCCACTCTCGGCAACCATTTTGGGCAGCACGTCGGGATTCTCGAGCATGGGGCATGGTTTGAGGTAGTTGTCGTTGAACGGCATGTTTTCGTAGTACTTCATAAAGAGGGGAGAGCGCAGCGCGTCGAGTAAGCTCACATCGTGGATGTTGGCGTTTGAGTAGTGGATGAACACGCACGGCTCCACGTCTCCGGCGGCGTTGATGTGCAGGTAGCGGCGGCCGCCGGCGATACATCCGCCTACAAACTCGCCGTCGTTTTGGAAGTCGAGCGTAAACAGCGGCTTCTTCTCACGCATTTCGCGGATAAAGTGATACATGTGCTCGCGCTGCTCGGGCGTGGGCATGAGCTCGGGGGTTGCATTGCGGCCAACCGGCATAAAGTGGAAGTACCAGCAGAAGAGTGCTCCCTCGCCGATCATCCAGTCCATGTTCTCCTCGGTAGCAACCGTATCGGCATTGGCGCTGGTCCAACAGGTGGAGATACCAAACGGCAAGTCGCGCTCGCGCAGGAGTTTCATGGCGTGCTCGATCTTTGCGTAGGTACCTTCGCCGCGGCGGGCGTCGGTTGTGTGCTCATTGCCCTCGGCGCTGATGGCGGGGACAAAATTACCTACGCGAATCATGTCGTCGCAGAAGGCCTCGTCGATTAGCGTGGAGTTGGTAAAGCAGAGAAACACGCAGTCCTGATGTTTTTCGCAAATTCTGATCAGGTCGTGCTTGCGGACGAGCGGCTCGCCGCCGGTATAGATGTAGATATGCGTACCGAGCTCTTTGCCCTGTGTAACGATAGAGTCGATGTCTTCGAACGAGAGATTCTGCTTGTAGCCGTACTCGGCGGCCCAGCAGCCCGTGCAATGCAGGTTGCAGGCGCTCGTGGGATCGAGCAGGATGGCCCACGGAACGTTGCACTGGTACTTTTCGCGGTTCTTTTCCTGCTCTGGCCAAGCAAGCAGGTTGGCGTCGACAATGAGGGTCTTAAGCAGTTTGGTTCGCATCTGGGGATTAAGGCTGAACACACGCATGATCAGGTCATACCAATTGCCGCGGCTCTTGATGACATTGGTGAATGCCTCTCGCTGTACGGGAAATACGCGATTGGGGACCAGCTTGTTCACGAGGTCCATGATTTTGTCGATGTTTTCTTGCGGGTTGTCGTCGAGATAATCGATGAGCTTGTTAAGCGCTGCACGCTCTGCTGACTGTGTAAGCGACATGGGTATATCCTTTCACGTGTGCATAATGTGTGATAATACCCACTTGTAGATTAAACGAAGTCTAAAGATTTGGAATGTGTCTATTCAACGAATCAATTTAATTTGGGGTGAAGCGTTATACGCCGACACCTTCTAAGTTGCGGTGAAATAGTGTCAGATGGGGATGCGGACGATTCCTTGGGCCGCGCCTAGGCGTATCCATTGGAATCCTCCGATGCGCCTTCGCACGCTCGCATGACCTCGATACCATGCGAGCGTGCGAACTCGACGAGCTCTGCGTTGCGGGCGTTTATGGTGCCGAAGGCGGCGGGGCACACGATAAGGCGCGCGCAGTGGACGAGGAGCTCTTTGGCGCGGGCTATGGTTTTATCCCCGATCGGCTCGAAGGCGCGCTCGGCCACGCATTCCGTCGCCAGGTCGCGCGCGAGCTCGCAGTCGATGTCCCCTTCGTGCAGAACGCCCGCGTAGAACGCCTTGCCCTGCCGGATGAGCTGGCGAAACACAGCCGACCCCGTACCTGCGCCGGCGATGACGAACGTGTGTGCATCGCCGTGTGGGCGCCCAATTTCCACGCTGCCGAAGCGCTCGTTGAAGGTGCCATGTTTAAGGCCGTAGAGCTCGCCAATCGTCTCGCGCGTGAATATGTCCTCGGGTGCGCCGGCGCGGAAGACCCGGCCGTCCTTCACGCAAATCACCTTGTCGGCGCTTTTCTGCGCGAGCTCGAGTTCGTGGATGGACATGATGACAGCCACATTCCGCGATTTCGCAAGGTGGCGTAATATTCGCAGCAGGTCGATCTGGTAGCGGATATCGAGATACGACGTGGGCTCGTCGAGCACGAGCACACGCGGATCCTGCGCGATGGCGCGTGCGAGCATGACGCGCTGGCGTTGCCCGTCGCTTATCTGCATGAAGTCGCGCTCGGCGAGCTCTTCCACATGTGCGGTTTTCATGGCCTCGTCGACCCGACTATGGTCGTCGGGCGAGAGTGTGCCCATTCGCCCGGTGTAGGGATGCCTTCCCGCCTCTACGATATCGCGGCAGGTGAGGAGCTCGGTCCGGGGGCGATCTGTCAGCATAACGGCAAGGTTCCTTGCGAATTCCGCCGTCTTCCATCGGGAAATCTCCCGCCCGTCGAGCTCGACCGCGCCGGCAAGCGGTGCCAGATGGCGTGTGATGGTTTTCAAGATGGTCGACTTGCCCGAGCCGTTTGGCCCGATGAGCGCCACGACGTCGCCCGCGCGAACCTCCAGATCGACGCCTTCGACTACGACCTTCTTGTCGTAACCCGCCGACAGGTCGCTTATGCGGAAAAGCGGCGCTCCGTCAGCCTGCGTTTCGACCGGGGTTTCGAGGTTCGACTCCCCTCCGAGCGTTTTGGGCTGCGGCACGAATTTCCCCATCTACCTCACCCGCTTCTTCAACATGAGTGCGATAACCACCGGCGCGCCGAAGATGGCGGTGACGGCGCTGATGGAAAGCTCGACGGGGGAGAACAGCGTGCGCGCGATCAAATCGCAGCCCGCGCAGAAGATGGCGCCTCCCAAGAAGCACGCAGGAATCACGCGGATGGGCTTCGACGACTTCAGCGCCGACTTCACGAGATGCGGAACCGCGATGCCTACGAAAGACACCGGACCAGCGAACGCGGTCACGCAGGCGGAGAGCATGCTCGCTAGAAGGACGAGCACCACGCGGAAGCGTGCGACGTTCACGCCGACGCTTTTTGCGTAGGCTTCTCCCAGCTGGAAGGCGGAAAGGGGCTTCGATATCGCGAATACGCATGCGCTCACGGTGATCACCACGACCGCGATGACCGCGACGTCGTCCCAGCTCGAACCCGAGAAGCTACCCAAAGACCAGTTGTGCAGGTTCACGATGGACTGGTCGTCGGCGAAGGCGATGAGGAAGTTCGTCGCCGCCGAGCAGATGTATCCCACCATGACGCCCGCCACGATGAGCATGGCCATGGAACTTATGCGCCGTGCGATGAGGAGCACGAAGCCGATGGTGATAAGCGATCCCAGAAACGCTGCGGCCACCATGACCAGCGAGGACATGGCCTGGTTCGCGCCCAGAAGCACGATCATCGTAAGCGCGACGACGAACTTTGCGCCCGAGGAAACGCCCAAGATGAACGGGTCGGCGATGGGGTTGTTGAAAAACGTCTGCAGCAGGAACCCGGAAAGCGAAAGTGCCCCGCCGAGAAGCACGGCTGAAAGCACGCGCGGCAGGCGAATCTCCCAGATGACTTGGCTTTCCATGGAATTGGCCGCGCCGCCCGAAAGGATGCCGGGGATGTGGTCTGCGGGCACGAGCACGCTCCCGATGCACAGGTTGGCCCCGACGAGCACGATGAGGACAACAGCGAGCAGCGCCGTCATGACGCGACACCGCGCGGCGCGCCCCGATTCGTCGTATGTCATGGAAAGCCGGCTTCTCATGACGCTAGCCAAGCTTCCTCAGATAATGGAAGTCGCTCGCGTCATCGCCGGTGAACGCCCCGTGCAGCTCGTCGATAATGTCGGCGGTAGAAGTCATCTGCTGGTACATGTCGGCGCTTGTGACCCAGACGTTGCCGTTCTTTACAGCTTTGAACTGCGACAATAGCGCGTTTTTGCCTACGAAGTCTTTCAAGGTGGCAACCGATTCGTCGATGGTGCCGTTGTAGACGATGATGTCGGCATCCTTCGCCGTCGCGTAGAAGCGCTCCATTTCGAGCGTTACTGACGAACCTGACGTCGACGCCGTCTGCGCGTCATCGAGCGCGTAGCTGCCGCCTGCAAGCTCGATCATCTGCGCCACGTAGTCGCCCGCCCGCCGCGTGACGGCGGCCCCGTTCGAGTTAATGTAGAAATACGCCACGGTTTTACCTGACGACGCGAGCCCCGACGTTTGCTCGACGCGGGCCTTCTGCTCGTTGAACAGGTGCGCGGCCTCGTCTTCCTTGTCGAACAGGACGCCGAAAAGCTTAATCCACTCGACGCGCCCGAGTGCTTCGGGCTCGCTCGATGACTGTTCGGTGAGCACGACGAGCCCGAGCTTCTGCAGCTTTTCCTTCACATCGGGCGTGTGGTTGATCATGGTGTTCTCGATGGCGAGCGTGCAGCCCGAGGCCGATATTCGTTCGTAGTCGGGCGCGCTGTACTTGCCGCCGTAGGCGATCGCCCCACTTTCGAGCGCGCTTTTGAAGCCCGCGACCAAGCAATCGTCGGCCTTCGTGCCCGACATGAGGATATTGTCGTTCGCATCGAGCGCGTCGACCAGGCACATCGTCGCCGACGACACGAGGTACACCTTGTCGGCGGGGCGCCTTATGACCGCGATGTCGGAGCTCAACCCATCAGGTACCTTCGCATCTTGCGGCACCACGAGGAAGCGCTCCCCGTTCGAAATGCAGATAAGCCGCAGGCCGCCTTCGAACTCGTCGACAGTGAAGTGCTCGGCGTATTCAAGCTGAAGCGTCCCCGTCGGCTTCCAGCCGCAGCCCAAATCGGCGTTGTGGAAGTCGGCCGCGGCGCTTGAAGCCGTTCCCGCAGGGGAGCCGCCGCTTGCTTCGTCGCCCGATTTCTCCTTCATGGTGGATGAGTCGAAGTAGAGCGTGTAGTTGATGGTGTGCGGCGTCGACATGGCGACGGTCTCGGCCGACACGGCGATGTCCTCGTCGAGTGTGACGGGTATCTCGAACGTGGAGTTGCCTCCGTCGTTTACGGGCGCGTAGTCCACGCCGTCGACGGTCATCTTGTCGTAGTTCGAACTCGACCAGGTGATGGTCGCGGTGTAGGTGTCGCCATCCTTCACAATTGTGGTGGGCGAGGCGATGCTTGCACGCCCTGACCCGCCGGAGAGCGAGACACTCACAGTGTATTCCTGAGAGCCTGCCGTACCACCGGTCGCGTTCGGGCTCGCACTGCACCCCGCCAAGGGAAGCGCGAGCAGGGCGACGAGAACGCAGGCGATCGCGCGCGCCGCGATGCTGCGGCGCTTCCTGCTTTCCCCCTTGGGAAGAATCGACCGCATGGCGTTACTTCAGTGCGTCGGCGCGCAGATCGACGCCGGCGGATTCGAACACGAGCGTGCGGTCGTACCACCGCTCCCTTTTAATGCTCCACGCGGCGCAGTCGGTGTCCTCGTCGAGTGCTTCAACGGGCACGTCGTAGGTGTACTTGCCTTCCGCGTTTTCCACATAGGGGATGAAGTCGGCCTCGTTCGCGGCGGCGGCCTCGTCGCCCGTGCCCATGAAGAGCTTGCCGTAGCCCGTGCCGGAAAGCGTCATCACGCAGTGCATGGAGCCGTTTTCCACGATGAGCTGGGCGTCCACAATCCTGAACATGTTCGAGCTGGAATCTACGGTGATCGGATAGGTGCCGTCGGCCACCTTGTCTGCGGTGATGGGGGCAGCGCTTGCGCCCTCGGGCGCATCGGCCGCCTGTTCGGTCTTTTCCTGGGAATCGGCATCGCTTGCCTTTGCGCTGTCGATTGAATTTCCGCCGCAGCCGGCGAGCGAGAACGCGAAAAGCGCCGCTGACAGGGCGAAGGCGAGGGTTTTCTTCAACATGGAGGGGGTTCCTTTCAATCGCTTCGACCGCCCGCGCCGTGCGGTGGGCGGGCGGGATGCGAATGCAACGGGCATGCGCCTTCAGTCGGGGAAGGCGCATGCCCGTTGCACGGGGACGCGACCGGCGCCCCCGTGCGCGGCGAGTTTACAGCTTGGCGATGGCGTCGTCCACGTGCGAGACGTAGATGTCGTCGACCGCGACGTTCTGTCCCAGACCCTGGAGCAGGCACGTCACTTCGAAGCCGGCGGCCACGAACTTCGCAGCCCAGCTGTCGGGGTCGGTCTCGTCTGCCATGTCGTTGTTCGCGTGGTCGCCCGCGACCACCATGAACGGCGCGAGCACGGCCTTCTTGTAGCCTGCGGCGCTCGCGGCGGCGATAACATCCTCGCAGGTCGGTTCAGCCTCGACGGTGCCGACGAAGAACTGCGTCAAGCCCTCGTTCTTAAACACTTCCTGCATCTTGGCATAGTCGGCGTTGGAATCGGCTTCGGTGCCGTGGCCCATGAGGCACAGCGCCGTCTTGCCGTCGTCGAAGGACGCCATGTTCTCCTTAATGGCTGCGGCCACCTTCTTGTAGTCGTCGTCGGAGGTGAGCAGCGGGTCGCCGAGCGAGATTTTGTCGAACTTGTCGGCGTACTTGTCGAGCTCGTCTTTCACGTCGGTGTATTCCAGGCCACCCATGAGATGCGTCGGCTGCACGACGATTTCCTTCACGCCGTCTTCCACGCAGCGGTCGAGTGCCTCGGTCATGTTGTCGATCGTGATGCCGTCGCGCTTCTTCAGCTTATCGATGATGATCTGCGCGGTGAAGGCGCGGCGGATGTCGTAGTCCTGCCAGTACTTCTCGCGGATAGCGTCTTCGATGGCGCCGATGGTGATGTGGCGCGAGTCGTTGTAGCTCGTGCCGAAGCTCGTGACGAGGATGACCGGCTTCACGGCCTTCTCCTTTTCACTCGATTTCTCGGAACTCGCGGAGGTGCTGGAGCAGCCCGCGAGCGCGACTCCGGCGAGCGCGACGGCTCCGGTTGCTGCGGCGCCCATGAAGCCGCGGCGTGACATCTGGTCGGACATGGTTTTTCCTTTCCTCGGTTTGCCGGTCCCCCGGCGACAGTTGCTTGTCGGCACAAGCGAAAGAAAAGCGCACCCCTCGGGGTTCACAAGGAGCTAACGCCACGGCGATGCCGTGAGGAAAAGGCGAAGCAGTCTGGCTTGGGGCGCGAGGCGGTTTGCCCGCGCGTCCTATACAGTAATGTCCCTTGCCCAGGATTCCCACCTGGTTCCCTCCGCAAGCCAGCGCGGGCTGTGCGGGCGCCGCGCCGGTCATTTCCTTTTATCCGATTGTCATATGCTCGTTGCCGAATCTTTTACTATGATAGTGGGCACTTGTGAACGTGTCAAAGCCAGGGCGGGCGGCATTGCGCCTCCTGCCTGCGTATTTGCGCCGATTGCTGCCGCAGGCGCCGTGTTTTGCCCGCTGCGCGAATGGCGGTGTAAACGGTTGCGATGAGAAAGGGGAAGGGAAGGCTCGGATGATTCATATCGTTGGCGCTGGCTCGGGCGCCGCCGACCTTATCACGCTGCGCGGGGCGCGCCTTCTGCGCGCGGCCGACGTGGTCGTTTGGGCGGGGAGCCTTGTGAACCCCGAGCTGCTCGCCGAGTGCAAGGAATCCTGCGTCGTCTACGACAGCGCGCACATGACCTTGGAGGAAGTGCTCGACGTGATGTGCGCGGCAGATGCGCGGGGCGAGGAAGTGGTGCGCCTGCACACGGGCGACCCGTGCCTGTACGGCGCCATCCAGGAGCAGATGGACGCGCTCGACGCGCGCGGCGTGGACTACGAGGTGGTGCCCGGCGTGTCGAGCTTTTGCGGTGCCGCGGCGGCGCTTCGCCAGGAATACACGCTGCCGGGAATCAGCCAGTCGGTCGTGATCACGCGGCTTTCCGGACGCACCCCCATGCCCGCGGGCGAGGGCATGCGCGCCATGGCGGAAAGCGGCTCGACTATGGTCATCTTCCTGAGCTCGGGTATGCTCGCCGAGCTTTCCGCCGAGCTTTTGGCCGCGGGCCGCAGCTCCGATGAGCCGGCGGCGCTCGTGTACAAGGCGACCTGGCCTGAGGAGCGCGTGGTGCGCTGCACAGTGGGCACGCTCGCCGATGCGGGCGCGCGAGAGGGCATCGACCGCACGGCGCTCGTGGTGGTGGGCCGCGTGCTCGGAGCTCGCGGCGGACTTGCGCACGACGGCGCGCAAGCGGAGTCGTACGAGCGTAGCAAGCTTTACGACCCTTCGTTTGCCACGGGGTATCGGAAGGCGAGCAGCTAGCGTGGCCTTCGAGCACTACATATATACCGGGAAGACCCGCCTGCGCTGTGGCTACACCACGGGGAGCTGTGCCGCGCTCGCGGCGAAGGCGGCCTGCGAGATGCTCTTGTCACGAAAGCCCGTCGGCCGCGTGTCGATCGTCACCCCCGGCGGGCTGCCCGTCGAGGCGAACGTGGTCGACGCATGCATCGGCGAGGGGTGCGCCCAGTGCGCCGTGCGAAAGGACGCAGGCGACGATGCCGATGTGACCGACGGCGTGCTCGTGTACGCGCGCGTGGAACATGCGGGGTCGGGCACGGGTACTGCGGGCAGCAAGGACGTGCCCGCGCACGAATCGGAAGTTTCTGTCGATGGCGGCGTGGGCGTGGGGCGCGTGACGTTGCCCGGGCTCGAGCAGCCGGTGGGGGCGGCCGCCATCAACGCGACGCCGCGCGCGATGATTACTTCGGCGGTGCGTGAGGTGTGCGCCGCGCACGGCTTTTCTGGAAATATTGCTGTGACGATTTCGGTACCCGAGGGTGTGGCCCTTGCCGAAAAGACCTTCAACCCGCACCTGGGGATAGAGGGCGGCATCTCCATCCTGGGCACGACGGGCATCGTCGAGCCGCGCAGCCTCGCTGCCTTGCGCGACAGCATCGAGCTCGAGATCCGGCAGCATGCGGCTATGGGGCGGCGCGGAGTCGTGCTCACGCCCGGCAACTACGGCGGGCAGTTCATCTCGGGGCATTTCCACCTAAACGGTGCGCCGGTGGTCTTCATCTCCAACTTTGTGGGCGATGCGATTGATTGCTGCGTTCGCGAGGGATTCACCAATGTCCTTCTTGTGGGACACATCGGCAAGCTGGTGAAGGTCGCTGGCGGCATCATGGACACCCATTCGCGTACCGCCGACTGCCGCGCGGAGATTCTGGCCGCTCACGCGGCCTTGGCCGGCGCGGGCGCGAAGACCGTGCGCGAGATCATGTCGTCGGTCACGACCACGGCGGCGCTCGAGGTAATCGAGGCCGCCGGCGTGGGGGACGCTGCGCGCGCCTCGCTCGCTGCGGCAATCGAGGACAGGTTGCGCCGCCGCGCGGCGGGCGCATGCGACATCGCCGCGGTCGTGTTCGACGCCGAGCGCCGCGAGATTTTCCGCACGTCGGGCGCCGATGCAGTTATCGGGGAATTGGGGGCGACGTATGAGTAAAGGCGTTCTGTATGGGGTGGGCCGCGCAATCGGCTGGCCGGGGACGAAGGTGGTCATGAAGGCGCGCCGCTCGCTTGCGGACACGAAGCGCATCCTTTGCGAGGAGGGCGCCTTCGACGGTGCCGAGCTTGTAGAGGACTGTGGGCTTCCGGGCGAGCGCGTGTACCGCTCGCTTGACGATGTGCCCGATCGGGGCAGCTACTTCTCGACGATGGTGGTGCGCTAGATGAGGGTTTCCTGCATAGCGTTCACTGAGAGGGGGTATGCGTTGGCGGAGCGCACCGCACGCGCGCTTTCCGATTGCGCGCAGACAGGTGAAGATGACCCTGGCTGGGACGTTTCCGTTTCGCGCGGGTTCGGCGAGGGGAAGGTCGACCTGCGCGCATGGACGGCGCTCGCGTGGGAAGCGTCGGACGCGCTTCTGTTCGTGGGCGCGGCGGGCATCGCCGTGCGGGCTATCGCGCCGTATGTCGCCTCGAAGGCAAACGATCCCGCGGTTGTGGCGATCGACGAGGCGGGGCGCTTTGCCGTCCCGCTTTTGTCGGGGCATTTGGGCGGTGCGAACGAGCTTGCGCAAACTGTGGCCCGCGCGGTAGGGGCCATCCCCGTCATCACCACGGCGACCGACGTCCGCGGCGTGTGGGCGGTGGATACGTGGGCGCGCTGTGCGGGGCTCGCCGTTTCGAATCCCGAGGCCATCAAGCGAGTGTCGGCGCGGCTGCTTTCGGGCGGGCGCGTGGCACTCTATTCCGACATGCCGATTTCGGGACAGCCGCCTGAGGGGGTAGACATTGCGTCCGACCGCGCTCGGGCCGATATCGTCGTGTCGCCGTTCGCTGGCGCGAATGCAGGCGCGTTCGTTCGCGCGGCGGAGACAACGGACGAGGTCGTGCCCGTCGGTGAGACGGGGATGCCGGCGGGCATGCGGGTGCAGGCGCCTGCGCCCGAGCCGCTTCGCCTTGTCGTGCCCTGTATCGTTGCGGGCATAGGGTGCCGTCGCGGTGCGTGCGCCGAAGCGATCGGGGAGGCGTTTCTTCTCGCGTGCGGGCAGGCGGGCATCTCGCCTTTGGCCGTGCGCGAGGCGGCGACGATCGACGTGAAGGCGCACGAGGAGGGTCTGCTCGCCTTCTGCCGCGCGCGCAATATCCCGCTTGCGACGTATTCCGCAGAGGAGTTGTCGCAGGTCGAAGGCAGCGTTTCGCCATCTGATTTCGTGCACGCGACGGTGGGGGTCGACAATGTGTGCGAGCGTGCGGCGCTCGCGGGCGGGGGCAAACTTATCTTCCCGAAGCTCGCTCACGGCGGCGTGACCGTCGCGTTTTCCAAAGTATCTATCGAACTTTCGTTTAAGGAGCGGTGATGGGAAAGCTCTTCGTGGTGGGGATCGGCCCGGGCGGCCCCGACGGCATGACGATTGCGGCTCGGCGCGCGCTCGAGGCGGCCGACATCGTTGTTGGGTACACGAAATACGTGGAGCTCGCGCTCGCCGCCGTGCCCGACGCGGCGCATCTCGCGACGCCGATGATGCACGAGGTCGAACGATGCCGCCTGGCGCTTTCGCGCGCGCAGAGCGGAGAAGCCGTGGCGCTCGTGTGCAGCGGTGACGCGGGCGTGTACGGCATGGCGAGCCCCGTGCTGGAGCTTGCGGAGGACTACCCCGATGTAGACGTGGAAGTTATCGCCGGGGCCACCGCGGCTCAGAGCGGGTCGGCGGTGCTCGGCGCCCCGCTTGCCCACGACTTCGCGGTCGTGTCGCTCTCCGACCTGCTCACGCCATGGGAGGTCATCGAGCGCAGGCTCGCCGCCGTGGCGAGCGCCGACTTCTGCATCTGTTTGTACAACCCGCGCAGCAGAAAGCGCGCCGACAGGCTCTCACGCGCGGCGAAGATTATGCTCGAATGGAAGGCCCCCGACACGCTCTGCGGCTGGGTACGCAACATCGGGCGCGAGGGGCAGCAGTCGGGCATGTGTAGGCTCTCTGAGCTGGGGGAGATCGACGCCGACATGTTCACCACCGTGTTCGTCGGCAACGCGAACACGAAGCTCGTAGGCGGCCGTATGGTCACGCCGCGCGGGTATCGGGAGATTCCATGCGAAAGGTAACGATCATCGGGGCGGGGCCCGGAAACCCCGACTTGCTCTCGCGCGCGGCGCTCGACGCTATCGACTTCGCCGACGTGGTCATCGGCGCTCATCGCGCGCTTGCCGGCATCGACGTGCCGCCCGACGTGGTGAGATGCGAGCTCGTGAAGACGGCGGACATCGTCGCCGCGCTCACCGATGCGGCGTCGTGGCGGCGCGCCGTGGTCGTGATGACGGGCGATGTGGGGCTGTTCAGCGGCGCGCGCCGCCTGGTGGAGGCGCTCTCCGGCGACGCGCAGGTGGACGTGCGCGTCGTTCCCGGCATAAGCTCAGCGTCTTATCTCGCCGCGCGCCTCGCGCGTCCATGGCAGGATTGGCGCTTCGCGAGCGCTCACGGCGTGGCGTGCGACATCGTGGCCGAGGCCGAGCGCGCAGGTGAGCTCTTTCTCGTCACGTCGGGCGGGGAAGACCCCTCGCGGCTTTCGGGCGAGCTTGTGCAGGCGGGCTTCGGGGATGCGCGCGTGACGGTGGCCGAGCGCCTGTCGTACCCCGACGAGCGCATCACCTGCGCGACCGCAAGTGAAATCGCAGGTCAGACGTTTGACGACTTGAACGTGATGCTTATCGAGTTCGCAGGCGGCGCCGGATCGCCTGCGGGCTCTAGCGCAGCCTCCGAGGCGCCGGCCGGCGCGTCTGCGCCCGCGGCGGCTTCTTCCGCGGCGGACTCTGCGGGCGCATCCCGCGCCGCGAGCTCCCGCTGGCCGTACGCTTCCTCGGGCATTCCCGACGAGCTCTTCATCCGCGGCGACGTTCCCATGACCAAGCAGGAGGTACGCGCCGTCGCGCTCGCGAAGCTGCGCCTTGCCGCGACCGACACCGTGTGGGACGTCGGCGCCGGCACGGGGAGTGTATCGATCGAGGCGGCGCTCGTCGCGCGAGCGGGGTCGGTATGGGCGGTCGAGCGCAACGCGACCGGCGTGCGGCTCATCCGAGAGAACGCGGATGCATTCGGGTGCGGCAACGTGCATGCGGTCCCCGGTGTCGCCCCCGAAGCGCTCGCGAAACTGCCCGTTCCCGACGCTGTGTTCGTCGGCGGGAGCGCGGGCGAGCTTCCCTCCATCGTGGAGGCAGCGCTCGAGAAGAACTCGCAGGTTCGCCTGTGCGTGCCATGCGTCACTGTTGAGACGCTCACCGAGGCGTGCGCGCTCCTCTCGGGTTCGCGCTTTAAGGGGTTCGAGGCGTGCCAGGTGTCGGCCGCCCGCGCCGAGGCTGTAGGCTCGCACCATCTTATGAAGGCGCAAAACCCCGTGTTCCTCGTCAGCGCGCGTGGTGCAGGTGGGGAAGGCGGCGCCCGGTGAGCACGTCCATCCCGCGCTTCATGGTCGCTGCGCCCTCGAGTGGGAGCGGCAAGACGGTCGTAACGTGCGCGCTCCTGCGCGCGTTCGCGCGCCGCGGCCTTGCATGCGCGGCCTTCAAATGCGGCCCCGACTACATTGACCCGCTCTTTCATCGCCGCGTCGTGGGTGCGCGCTCGGGCAACTTAGACGGCTTCTTCACCGACGCCCCGACGCTGCGCGCCCTGCTCGCACGCGGCGCCGCGGGCGCGGATGTCGCGGTGCTCGAGGGGGTCATGGGCTTCTACGACGGCATGGCGCCCGGCGTGGCCGACGCGAGCAGCTACCAGGTTGCGCGCGACACGGAAACGCCGGTCGTTTTAGTGGTGAACGGGCGCGGGGCGTCTTTATCGCTCGCCGCCGTAATCCGCGGCATCGCCGAGTTCCTGCCTTGTGCGAACGTGCGCGGCGTCGTGCTGAACAAGACGAGCGCCGCTGCCTGCGCCTACGCGGCGCCTGCGATCGAGAAGCACACGGGCGTCGCGGTTTTGGGTAATATTCCCGCCGACGAGGCGTTCTCGCTCGAAAGCCGGCATCTGGGGCTTGTGACCGCCGACGAAGTCAAGCAGCTCTCCGCGCGCATCGACAAGATGGCCGAGCTGGTGGAAAAGAGCGTCAACGTCGACCGCTTGCTTGAAATAGCGGCGACGGCACCCGATATCTGCGAGGAACCTTATCGGTTGGAGCCGATCGCGGGAGCGCGGCCCATCGTCGCCGTCGCGCGTGACGAGGCGTTCTCGTTTTACTACGAGGAGAACCTGCGCGCGCTCGAGGACCTGGGTTGCGAGCTGGCCTTTTTCAGCCCCCTGTGTGATAGCGAGTTGCCCCGGGGGACAAGCGCCCTCTATCTGGGTGGCGGCTACCCGGAGCTCCATGCGCGGCAGCTCTCCGAGAACGCGCCGATGCGCGAGGCGGTGCGGCGCGCGGTGGAATCTGGCATGCCGACGGTCGCCGAATGCGGTGGGTTTCTGTATCTGCAGCGCGAAATCGCCGATAGCGAGGGGCGGCGCTGGCCTGTTGCGGGCGCCCTTGAGGGCGTAAGCGAGAACGGGGGAAGGCTGTCCCATTTCGGGTACGTGGAGCTCACTTCTCAACGCGACGGGCTCTACGGGCCGCGCGGCACACGCATCCGCGCGCACGAGTTCCACTACTGGCAGTCCACCTGCCCGGGCGGCGACTTCTGGGCGCAGAAGCCCCGGCGCGACAAGGGCTGGCCGTGCATGACGACCACCCCGTCCCTGGTTGCGGGCTTCCCGCATGTGTACTATCCTGCGAACCCCGACGTTGCGCGCGCGTTCGCGTCTGCCGCAGCGTCGTTCGCAGAGAGGAGACGGCATGGCTGAAGCAACCGAAACCGCGCTTGCCTGCATCCGCGAGGAAGTCGAGCGCGCGTTCTCGTCGGCGCCGGGCGCCGTGCTCGAAGCCGCGCTCTCCCGGATTGCGCCCGCAGACGAGTGCGCCCGCGCCGCCGCGTACGCCGCGTGGGACTCCATCGCGCACCCCTTGGGGGGATTGGGCGACTTTGAAGACGCCGTCGCGTGTATCGCCGCAGCTCAGGGGAGCGCCGAGGTGGTCGAGTTTCCCCGTGCGCTCGCGGTATTCTTCTCCGACAACGGGGTCGTTGCCGAAGGCGTGTCGCAAAGCGGGCAAGACGTGACGCGAGTCGTCGCGCGCAACATGTGCGAGGGGGCCACGAGCGCCTGCCGCATGGCGGCGTTCGCGGGTGCCGAGGTCGTGCCCGTCGACGTGGGTATGGCCTGGGGCATAGAAGACGCGCGCATGGTGCGCGCGAACGTGCGGCGGGGGAGCGGCAACATCGCGTACGGCCCCGCTATGTCTCGCGATGGGGCCGTGCGCGCGATCGAGGTCGGAATCGCCGTCGCGTGCGGGCTTGCCCGCGCCGGCGTGCGCCTTCTCGCCGCGGGCGAGATGGGCATCGGCAACACGACCACCTCGGCGGCGGTGGCCGCAGTGCTCCTCCGGACGGACGCGCGGAGTCTCGTCGGGCGCGGCGCGGGGCTCTCGGACGCCTCGCTCGCGCGCAAGCGCGACGTGGTCGAGCGCGCTATCGACGCGAACTCGCCCGATCCCGCCGACCCGATCGACGTGCTCTCGAAGGTGGGCGGCTTCGACATCGCGGCGATGTGCGGTTTCTACCTGGGGGCCGCGGCCTCGAAGGCGCCGGCGCTCCTCGACGGGGTCATATCCTGCACGGCGGCCCTGTGCGCGGCGCGCCTGTGCCCCAACGCCTTGGGTTACCTCGTGGGCACCCACACATCAAGCGAACCCGCAAGCCAGGAGCTCCTTCGCGAGCTCGGCATAAAGGCACCCCTCGACGCAGGCATGCACTTGGGCGAGGGCGCGGGCGCCATGGCGTATCTGCCCCTTCTGGATTCGGCGCTGCGCGTGTACCGGGATGGGAAGACGTTCACGGCGACTGGCATGGCTGCTTACGAGCATTTCGAGGCCGGGAAATGACGGTAACGCTCGTCATCGGCGCCGCCGCGAGCGGCAAGAGCGCCTACGCCGAGTCCCTGTGCCTCGGGCACGACGGACCCCGCGTGTACCTGGCAACGATGGAGCCCTTCGGGGAAGAGGGCGCCCGCCGCATCGCGCGCCATCGGGCGCTGCGCGAGGGCAAGGGGTTTTCCACCCTCGAGCGCACGCGTGACGTGGGCGCCGCAGTGTCCGGGCTTCCGCGCGGCTGCACGCTTCTTTTGGAGGACGTGGGCAACCTGGTTGCGAACGAGCTTTTCGCGGAAGGCGGCTTGTCCCCACGTGACCCCGACGCTGCGGCGCGCGAGGTGCTCGGAGTCATCGAACGGCTCGCTCAGGCCGCTGCGTATACGGTGGTGGTCTCCGTCGACGTGTTCGCCGATGGGATGCGCTACGATGAGGGGACCGAGGCATGGAGGCGCGCGCTTGCGCGCGTGAACGCGGGCGTGGCGGCGCTGGCCGACCGCGCAGTCGAAGTGGTGTGCGGGATTCCCGTGTGGATGAAAGGCGAAGGGCCTACAAGGTGAAGATAGCAGAGGCAATCGGCGCGGCGTTCGGAACGTTCTCGCGCATCCCCGTCCCGAAATCGACCTGGACCGATTTCGGATCAACCCATGCGCTTGCCGCGTTTCCCCTGGTGGGCGTTGCGGAAGGCTTCCTCATGACGGCGTGGGGGTACATGGCGAACCTGTTCGGCGTGCCCGCGACCATCGTCGCGGCTGTGCTCGTGGCGCTGCCTGTGGCGGTGACGGGAGGCATCCACCTAGACGGGCTCTGCGACACCTCCGATGCGCTTGCAAGTTGGGCCCCACGCGAGCGAAAGCTCGAGATCATGCACGACCCGCGGGCGGGCGCCTTCGGGGTCATCGGTGTTGTCGTGTACCTTATTCTGCAGTTTTCCCTGTTCACCGCGCTGCCGCTTACGGCGGGGACGTTCCTTGCGCTTCTGTGCTCGCTCGTGTTCTCCCGCGCGCTTTCGGGGCTCGCCGTTGAATGTTGGCCTGCCGCGCGGGCGGACGGCATGGCCGCGGGACTCTCGCCTTCGAAGAAGCGCGCGGCGATCGTCGTGCCGCTTTGCGCTTTCGCTGCGGCTTCGGCTGCAGGGATGGTCGCGTGCGCTCGGGCCGTCGGCGCCCTTATGGCGGTGGCGGGGCTTTTGGCGCTCGCGTGGTATCGCCATGTTGCCCTGTCCCGCTTCGGCGGGGTGACGGGGGATTTGGCCGGATGGTTTCTGCAATGGGCCGAGCTCGCGATGCTTGCCATGCTGGTGGCGGGGGGCATGCTCCTATGATGCTCGTGGTAGGTGGCGCGCATTCGGGGAAGAGGACCTTCGTGCGCGAAAAGCTCGGGTTCGCGGCGGACGATTTCGTCGACGCGGCGCAGCTTGCGGAGGGCGTCGTGCCCGCGGTTTTTGCCGGCCGTGTCGCGTACCGTGCTGAGGAACTCGTACGCACGCTCGACGCTGACCGGGCGCTCGAGCGGCTGATTGGCTTCGACGCAGTGATTCTGACCTTGGTCGGCTCGGGGGTCGTCCCTATGCGTGCGGAAGACGCCCAATGGCGCGAGCGCGCGGGGCGCCTGGGATGCGCGCTCGCTGCGTGCGCCGACGTCGTCGTGCGCATGACGTGCGGGATTCCCCAGGTCATCAAAGGAAACCTTGCCGATGCGCCTCGAGGGACGCTGGGCGCGGGCGCGCCTTTGGAAGTCATCTTCGTGCGCCATGGTGCCACGGCGGGCACGGAAGACCATCGCTACAGCGGGGCGGGCACCGACGAGCCCCTGTCGAGCGCGGGCGAGCGCGCTTTGCGCGACCTCGCGTGCGATCGTGACGTGTTCCGTGTTATCACGAGCGGCATGGCCCGCACCGACCAGACGGCACGCATTCTCTTCCCGAACGCGGAGCTTATGGCGTGCCCCGGTCTGCGCGAGATAGATTTCGGCGACTTCGAGGGGCGAAGCGCCGCCGAACTTAAAGAGGATGCGCGTTACCGCGCCTGGGTAGACTCCTGGTGTGAGACGCGCTGCCCGCATGGCGAGGGCAAGAGCGATTTCACCCGCCGCGTCGTCGCGGCGTTTCGGGAGGCGTGCGAATCGGAGCGCGCCCAGGGGAGTGGGCGCGCCGTCTTCGTCGTTCACGCGGGTACCGTGAAAGCGCTGCTCTCCGAGCTAGCTGTCCCGAAAATGGGATACTTCGACGTGCATACCGAGCCGGGTGGTGCATGGGCCGCCACCTGGGATGGGCGCTGCCTTCGCGACGTTCGCCCCGCTTGGGGGGGCGATGCCCGGTGATGACGATTCTTGCCGTCGCCGCCGGGTTCGCGGCCGACCTTGCCTTCGGCGACCCGCGCTGGCTTCCCCATCCCGTCGTCGCCATGGGGCGCGCGATCACGTGGGCCGAAGGCCGCCTGCGGGGCGCATTCCCGCAAACGTCCGCGGGCACGCGCGCCGCAGGGCTTGTGCTCGCCGTGGCGCTTCCGCTTGCGTGTGGGCTTTTGACCTGGGGAATCCTGCATCTTTGCGGCATGGTTCACTCCGGCTTGCGCTTCGTGGCCGAGGCATGGGCAAGCTATCAGATTCTCGCGGCATGCGAGCTTCGCCGCCAGAGCCTGGCCGTGGCCCGCGCGTTCTCGAAGGGCGGCCTTGTCGCGGCTCGCGAAGCCGTCGGGCTCATCGTGGGACGCGACACGTCTGTTCTCGACGAGCAGGGCGTTGCGCGCGCCGCCGTGGAAACGGTGGCGGAGAACGCGAGCGACGGCGTCATCGCGCCGCTTTTCTACCTTATGATCGGGGGTGCGCCCTTGGGCATGGCGTACAAGGCGGTGAACACGCTCGACAGCATGGTGGGCTACAAAAATGAGCGCTACATCGACTTCGGCTGCGCCTCGGCGCGCCTCGACGATGCGGTGAACTGGATTCCCTCGCGCTTATCGGCCCTGCTCATGATCGCCGTGTGCCCGATCGTCGGGCTCGACGCGCGCGGGGCGGCGCGCATCTGGCGCCGCGACAGGCGTCGCCATGCGAGCCCCAACTCGGCGCAGACCGAGTCAGCGTGCGCGGGCGCGCTCGGGCTGCGCCTGGCGGGACCCGCGGTGTATTTCGGCAAGCTCGTTGAGAAACCGACGATAGGCGTCGCGTCCCGCGAAATCGAGTGGGGCGACATCGCACGGGCGACAAGGCTCATGCTCGCCGCGTCCGTATGCGCGCTCGTCGTCTTCGGCGCCGCGCGCGCGGCGGTCGTGCTCGCCGTGGGGGCGATGGCATGAGGGAAGACCACGCCGCGCCCCAGGCTGCCGGGGGAATCCTGCGCGCCCGTACGCATGGGGGCAGCTCGCAATCGCTCGGCATCGCTTGCGAAGGGGGCGCCTCCGACCTCATTGACTTCTCGGTGAACGTGAATCCGGCAGGCCCCTCGCCGCGCGCCGTCGCCGCAGCTTGCAAGGCGCTTTCTCGAATCGACGCCTACCCCGATAGGGAAAGCCTCGCACTCGTTCGCGCCCTAGGGCGCGCCCAGGGCATTCCCGAAGATACTATCGTCTGCGGCGCGGGCGCGTCTGACATCATCTGGCGGCTCGCCGCGGCGGTACGCCCGAAACGCATCGTCGTGTGCGCGCCGACGTTCTCTGAATATGCGGAGGCGGCATCGTACTACGGTGCATGCGTGCAGGAGTTCCCGCTCTCCGAGGCGGATGACTTCGACGTGCCCGCCTCCTTCGCCCGCGCGATCGAGGGGCCGGGAGACGTGGCGTACCTCTGCAATCCGAACAACCCGACGGGGCGCCTCGTCGACCCCCGCGTGATCGATGCCGCGGCTTGCCGCTGCGAGCAGGTGGGCGCGCTGCTCGTCGTGGACGAGTGCTTCCTCGGATTTGCGCCCGACGCCCGCGAAAGGAGCGTGGCCGCACGCGCCGCGTGTTCGCACCATGTGGCCGTGCTCTCCGCGTTCACCAAGCTCTACGGAATGGCAGGGTTGCGGTTGGGGTATCTGATCAGCGGAAACGCCCAACTCATCGAGGGGATTCGTCGGGCGGGGCAGGCGTGGCCCGTCTCCTCGGTCGCCGAGGCCGCGGGCATCGCCGCCCTGGAAGACGTCGAATACGTCTCGCGCACGCGCGATGTATTGGCGGGCGAGCGAGCGTGGCTTTCCCACGAGCTCTCCTCGCTCGGGCTTTCCGTCGTGCCGTCGGATGCGAACTTCCTTTTAGTCCGCACGCCGGCGAAAGACATCCCCGAGCGCCTGTATAAACAGGGGGTTTTGGTCCGCACGTGCGACTCGTTTTCGATACTGTCCCGTTTCTGGTGCCGCGTCGCCGTGCGCACGCACAAGGAGAATGCCCGGCTTGCGATGGCGTTCAGCCGCGCGCTTCGGGCGGAAGGCGCATCGGGCGAAGGCGAACCCGACGAACGGGGCGGCGCTTCTTGCAGCGGCGCTATGGCGGGCGCGGATGGCCGAGGCTCGGCGAAGGAGGTCGATACCCGTGGGTAGGGTGAAGCCCATCATGATCCAGGGCACCATGTCGAACGCGGGGAAGAGCCTGCTTGCGGCGGGGCTGTGCCGTGTGCTTTCGCAGGACGGCCTGCGCGTGGCTCCCTTCAAGAGCCAGAACATGGCGCTCAACAGCGGTGTCACGGCCGACGGGCTCGAGATGGGGCGCGCTCAGATCATGCAGGCCGAGGCGTGCGGCATCGCGCCCGACGTGCGCATGAACCCCATCCTGCTCAAGCCCGAAAGCGATCACCGAAGCCAGCTCATCGTGGCCGGCAAGGCGCAGGGAGCCTTCGCTGCGAGGGACTACTTCGCGCGAAAGAAGGCGCTCATGCCGCAGATTTTGGAGGCGTTCGATTCGCTCGCGGAGGAAAACGACGTCATCGTCATCGAGGGCGCCGGCAGTCCCGTCGAAATCAACCTTGCCGAAAACGACATCGTCAACATGGGGCTCGCGCGCGCCGTGTCCTCCCCCGTGCTGCTCGTGGGCGACATCGACCCAGGCGGGGTGTTTGCCCAGCTCTACGGCACGGTCGCGCTCCTTGCGCCCGAGGACCGCGCGCTTTTGCGGGGGCTTATGGTGAACAAGTTCCGCGGCGATGTGGAAATCCTGCGTCCGGGTTTGGCTCCGCTCGAGAAAATGTGCGGGGTTCCCGTCGTGGGGGTCGTGCCGTATCTTACGCTCGACCTGGACGACGAGGACTCGCTCGCGCCGCGCCTAACTGCCCGCGAGGCGCGCGGCGTCATCGACGTCGCCGTCGTGCGCCTTCCGCATCTGTCGAACTTCACCGACTTCGACCCGCTTTCGCGCGTGCCCGGCATGGGCGTGCGCTACGTTTCCTCGACGACCGATCTGGGCCGACCCGACCTGGTGGTGCTTCCCGGCTCGAAGTCCACGGTCGACGACGCGCGCTGGCTTGCGGCTAGCGGCATCGGAGCCTGTGTACGCGCGCTTTCGGGCGCGGGCACGCCGGTGCTCGGCATATGCGGAGGCTACCAGCTTTTGGGAGACGAGCTTTCGGACCCGCACGGCAGGGAAGGCGCTGGCACCGCGCGCGGGCTCGGGCTCATCCCTGCAAGTACGGTGTTCAAGGAGGAAAAGCGCCTCGCCCAGTCGGAGCTGCGCATCACGGGCGCCCAAGGCGCGTTCTCGGTGTGGAACGGCATGACGGCGCGTGGGTACGAGATTCACGACGGCGAAACGACCGTCTCCTGCGCCCCTGCGGGCACGATTGGCGGCAAACCAGAAGGCGCGGCCTGCGGAAACGTGTTCGGAACCTATCTCCACGGCCTGTTCGACGAACCGGGGGTGGCGCTCGCCCTCGCGCGCTCGCTCGCGCGCATGCGCGGCCTGCCCGAGAGCGTCGTGGGTGCTGCGGGCGCGGCGTCCGCGGCCGATCACCGTGCGCGCGAGTTCGACCGCCTGGCCGACGTCGTGCGCGGAGCGCTCGACATGGAGTATGTCTACCGCATTATCGAGGAGGGCGTATGATTCACGTGTATCATGGCGACGGCAAAGGCAAGACCACGGCGGCGATGGGCCTCGCCCTTCGCATGCTCGCCGCAGGTCGCCGCGTCGTCGTCGTGCAGTTCTTGAAAGACGGCGAAAGCGGGGAGGCGCGCCTGCTCGCCGAGCATTTCGGCGTGCCCGTGTTCGCGGGGAAGGTGTCGGACAAGTTTACCTGGTCGATGTCGTCGGAAGAACTTGCCGCTACGTGCGAGCTGCACGATGGGAACCTCGCTTCCGCGCTTGCCGAGCTCGAGGGCGCGCAGGAGGGGCTGCTCGTGCTCGACGAGGCGCTCGATGCGCTTTCGAAGGGGCTTGTCGACGAGGCGCTCGTGGACCGCGCGCTCGATATGTCCGCGCGCGGCGTCGAAGTAGCGCTCACCGGGCGCGCGCCTTCCCGCAAGATCGTGGAGAAGGCCGACTACATAACCGAGATGCGGTGCGAGAAACACCCCTACGAGCAGGGGATATGTGCAAGGGAAGGAGTGGAGTACTAGATGGATTCCAAGGAGATGGCGCCCGGCGACATCGAGCGGCGCAGCTTCGAGATCATCACCGAAGAGCTCGGCGGCCGCACGTTCCCGCCGCTCGAAGAACCCGTCGTGAAGCGCGTCATCCACACCACTGCCGACTTCTCGTACGCCGATTCCCTCGTTTTCACTCATGACGCCGCGCACTGTGCGCTCGACGCACTGCGCGCAGGGGCCACGGTGCTCACCGATACGAACATGGCGCTCGCAGGCATAAGCAAGCCTGCGCTCGCGAAGCTCGGCTGCAAGGCCGTGTGCTACATGGCCGACCCTGATGTCGCCGTGGCTGCGCGCGCCGCGGGCACGACTCGCGCCGTTGCGAGCATGGACAAAGCTTGCGGCATCGAGGGTCCGCTCATCGTGGCCGTCGGCAACGCTCCCACAGCACTTCTGCGCCTCGCCGAGCTCATGGACGAGGGGAAGATCGCGCCCGCGCTCGTCGTTGGGGTGCCGGTCGGGTTTGTGAACGTGGTCGAGGCGAAAGAGGAGCTACTCGCGCGACGCGCGCCGGCCATCGTCGCGAGGGGTCGCAAGGGTGGTTCGACCGTGGCGGCCGCCATTATGAACGCGCTGCTCTACCAGATCACGCGCTCAGGCGGCCCGAAGTGACGGCGCCCGCATCTGCGCCGGCGCTGCGCATCTTCGCCGGCACCACCGAGGGCCGCCTTCTGTGCGAATGGGCGAGCGGGGCGGGCATCCCCGCCCGTGCCTACGCGGCAACCGAGTACGGAGGCGAGCTTTTGGGCGAGCTTCCGGGCATCGAGGTGCATGCGAGCAGGCTCGACGAGGCCGACATGGAGCGCGAGCTTTCCGGCGCGCGCATCGTCGTCGACGCCACGCACCCCTTCGCTACGCTCGCCAGCGGCAACATCCGGGCCGCTTCGCTTGCCGTGGGTGTACGATGTCTGCGCCTTGCGCGTGCGGCCGAGGCGCTGCCCAAAGGCGTCGTGTCGGTCGCGTCGATCGCCTGCGCGGCGCGCTTTCTCTCCGAGAACCCGGGTCGCGCGCTTCTCACGACGGGGAGCAAGGAGCTTGCTCCCTATACGCGCGTCGCCGATTTCTCGGAGCGCTTCTTCGTGCGTGTGCTCCCGCTGCCCGGTGCTATAACGAAGTGCATCGACGCGGGGTTTTCGCCGTCGCACGTCATCGGCATGCAGGGGCCCTTCACCCGCGAGCTCAACGAGGCGATGCTTCGGCAGGTGGGAGCCCAGTGGCTTGTGACCAAGGACTCGGGAACCGTAGGCGGCACGGCCGAGAAGCTTGCCGCCGCGCGCGACGTGGGAGCGCGCTGCATCGTGGTCACCCGTCCCGCCGAGGGAGACGGGGGCCTTTCGCTTCGGGAAGTGGAAGACGCACTCTTACGGGAGTTCGCGCGCTAGGCGCTCGCCGCGCCTGCGCGTCCTCCCGCCCGCGAGGAGGAGCGCCCCGAGCAAGCTCGAGCCGTACAAGACCGTCATCCGCCAATAGCTCGAGGAGGACGCCCGGAACTGGCGCAAGCAGCCCTTAAATAAGTTGCGGTGAAATAGTGTCTGTTTTGCTACTAGATAGCATATTCAGTCCCTAATTCACCGCAACTTGTTGGTGGTGGCTTACTGGTAGCGTAGGCACTCCACCGGGTCGAGCTTTGCCGCGCGGCGAGCGGGGTAGAAGCCAAAGATTACGCCGATGCCGACGGAGACGGCGAAGGCCAGCAATACCGTGGCGATTGAAAAGCTCGGTGTGATTTGCCCGCTGGCACCTAGCTCGCCAAGAATCCCGGATCCGGAGGCAAACATCGCAAGAGCCCAGGCCAGCAGATAGCCAATCAGGACACCCAACAGTCCGCCGGTGACGCACAGCGCCGAAGACTCGGCCAAAAACTGCGCGGTGATATCGCGACGACTGGCGCCCAGAGCACGGCGGATGCCGATCTCGCGGATGCGCTCCGTTACGTTGGTGAGCCTCATATTCATAATGCCGATACCGCCGACAAGCAGCGAGATGCTGGCGACAGAGCCCATGATGAGCGAGAACGCGCCCATAAAGGAGTTGAGTGTATCGATGGCGCTTTTCATGGATGTTGCTGATACACTGTCGTACTCATCCTCCTCCTCGATGCCCTTCATCGCGCGCACCTTGGACTCGATGGTCTTACAAAGCTCATCCATGTCCGTGCCCTCGGCGGCAAGTGCCGTCACGCTGGGGAATGAAGGATTCTCGTCGCTAAACAGCCCAGAGATGGTTTCGCGTGGCATATACAGCGTGAGCGAGCCCATAGAGTCGCTGCCGCCGTCGATAACGCCGACAATCTGTACCTCGCCGTTGGAGACCTCAATAGTCTTGCCTACCGCGTCCTGTTCGTTGCCGTAAAGCTGATCGGCGCCGTTGCGGCTGATGAGCGCCACGCGCGAGCCTGATTGGGACTCGGCCTGGGAATAGGTGTGCCCCGCAACGAGCTTGCTGGCCCCCACGGCGTCGAGCATGTCGCTATCGACACCTTGTGCCATGACGGTATAGCTTTTATCGCCGGTCTTGTACTCGGTGTACGCGCTGTCGACTATTCCGATCTGCTCTATCTGCGGCACTAGTTTTTGAAGCTTCTGAACGTCAGAATCGGTGAGTTCTTGGGACGAATAGATCTGAACCATACGAGCTGCGTTGAGGCCCAGGCTGTTGACCAGGCTGTTTTGGATGCCGCCGATGAGCGAAGTCATGGCGATAACCGAGGCGATGCCGATGACAATGCCCAGGATGGTGAGCAGGCTGCGCCCCTTGTTGGCCTCGAGCGAGTGAAGGGCTTCCTGGATGAGATCGCGGGCGCTCATCCCATCACTCCTTTCGGCGGGTTAGCGGAGGCGGAAATCATGGGCAGGCTATCTACGGCGCTGCGCAGGGTCCGCGGTGCATGTGGAATATACGCGCCGTCGTGAATGCGACCGTCGCGGATGGTCACGGCACGGTCGGCTTCGGCGGCGATGCCGGGGTCGTGTGTGATAAGAACTATGGTTTTGCCGCGCTCCTGAAGTCTATGGAAGGTCTCCATTACAAGCGCTCCGGTGGCGGAGTCAAGGTTTCCCGTCGGCTCGTCGGCCAGAATGATGGGCGGGTCATTGACGAGGGCGCGTGCGATGGCGACACGCTGCATCTGGCCGCCCGAGAGCTCGGATATGCGGTGGTCCCAGTGGTCGACCGGCAGCGTGACGGCCTGCAGCGCGTGCACGGCGCGCATTTCGCGCTGGCTACGGGGCACATTGGTGTAGGCCAGCGGCAGCATGACGTTTTCGATAACCGACAGGCGCGGCAGCAGGTTGAAGCTCTGAAAGACAAAGCCAATGCTCAGGGCGCGAACTTCGGTGAGCTCGTCATCGTCGAGCTCGGCAACGTTGAGCCCTTGCAGGTAGTAGTCGCCCGCCGTCGGCTTATCCAGGCAGCCTAGGATGTTCATGAGCGTTGATTTGCCCGAGCCCGAAGGGCCGGTAATGGCGACGAACTCGCCGGGATCTACCGCCAGGCTCACGTTATGCAGGATGTGGACGCACCCCGCCTCGCTCTCAAAGATGCGGTGCACGTTGCGGATGTCGATAACGGGACGCATTACATGCCCTCGTCGGCAGACATACTGCCCGAATCCGCGCCGTAGCCGCCGTCAGCCGTTGCGTCCGCTCCGGTGTCCATGACGAGGGTGTCGCCATCGCGCAGCTTGGTAACCGGCACGTTGGGGTTGATCTCGTTGCCCTGGTCGTCGCGCTTGACCTGTGTCTTGCCGACTACGGCTTCGTTGTCGTTTTGCGTCACGACGGTCACCTTCACGTGACGGGTTTGCTTGCCCTCGTCATCAGTCGCCACGTTGACGTAATAGTGTTCGCCGTCTTCGGTCATGAGCGCCATCGTCGGCACCATCACCACGTCGTCGAGCTGCTCGGTCACCACCGATACCTCGGCCGTCATGCCCGGCTTCAGGCGCGCGTCGGGCGCCTCGATGAGAATGTCGACGTTAAAGGTTACGCTGCCGCCGCCACCGTTGGCGGCGTCGGAGTTTGCCACCGACGCGATAGCCGTGACGGTGCCCTGGCTCACGATATCGGGAAATGCGGGATACGTGACGTTGGCGCTCTGTCCAACGGCGATCTTTGTGATGTCCTTTTCGCCCACCTGCACGGTCACCTTCATCTTGGACAGGTCGGCGATCTGCATGCACTGCTTGCCGCCGCTCGTATCGCTTTCGCCCATGATCATGCCGCCTGTTACCGTGGCGCCCACCTTGGCGTTGAGCTCCACGATGCTGCCCGAGCTCGGGGCCGTGACCGTACGGCTGCCTGCCTTGGCGTTCGCCTGATCGAGGTTTGCCTGGGCCGAAGCGAGGCTGCGCTGCGCGGCCGATACGGCGTTCGTGTCCGTTGATGCGTCGGAGACGCCAGCCGCTGCGGAAGCTCCATCGACGTCCGTCGTTGGGGTGGCCTGTGCGGCAGCTGCGGCTTTCTGCGCGTTGGCGAGGTCTTCTTGAGCGGCAGCAACTGCACGCTGCGCCTCGGCAACGTTGCGATCGAGCTCGTCATTTTTAATGGTCATAAGCACGTCGCCCTCGTTGACGGATTGGCCTGCCTGCACGTTGATCGAATCGACCGTGCCGTCGACAGAAGGGGAGACCACTGAGGACGAAATGGGTTTGAGCTGGCCTTTCGCCTCGACCGTTGTGGTAAACGGACCCTCGGTCACCATGTCGGTCACAGGCCCACTAGCGCCCTGTGGCTGAGCATTGATAACCAGGGTTGCGACAATGGCAATGAGTGCGATGGTACCCACGACGCCGGCGGCAATACCGCGTCGGATGAGCTTTTTGCGTCGACGTTCGGCACGTTTTGCCTTGAGCTTGGCATATGCCTCTTCATCGGAAATCTCGGTCGCATCGTTCGCGCGTCCGCTCTGCTTATCGGCATGTACGTTTGTAATCAGAGGAATCGTTTCGGTGACATCTTCGGGCGTGTGCTCGGTATCATCCGGGCCCGGGGTGGTCGTGGGGACATTCGGCATAGCGTCTCCTTTATAGAAAGTACCTCGATAAGTATATGCGCCCACCGGTTGGGGCGGGCGCATGGGACGGTTTCTTTCGGAACTGTTAGATTGGTCACAGCAGCTCCATGTTGTAGGAATGTGCGCGTTGCACTACGAGTGGACAACCACGCACAGGCCGACTTTGATGCAGTCGTGAAGTGCCTTGGCGTCTGCCAGGCGCAGGTTGATGCAACCGTGGCTGCCGCACCACTTGTACGACTCGGCATTATCGAAGCTCTTGTCGTTTTGCCAGGTGGCGTCGTGGAAGCCGATCATGTTGCCCTCAAACGGCATCCAGTAGCTCACCGGGCTCTCATATTTGGGTTTACCGGTCTCGGGGTCCTTGGCTCCGATTAGGGTGCTGCCGCCGTCGTTGCTGTTGATCTGCCACACGCCCTCGGGGGTGGCGTCTTCGCCCGGTTTGCCGGAAATAAAGTTGGCCTCCCACACGATATTGCCGTTCTCGTCGTAGTAGCGCGCGTGCTGCTCGGACAGATCGACATCGATATACGCCTTCCAGTCGGGCTCTCCCTTTGCGGTAAAGGTGTCGGCCTTCTGGGAGTACTTGATCTCGATCTCGCCGGACTGCTTGTTGTTAATGGCGTCCTCAACCTGCTTGGCGAGCGAGCTGCTGTCGATGGACCAACCAAAGTCACCGCCTTCGACGGCGCACTGCTTGCCATCGGCGCGCGTCCACCAGCGAGTGGAGCCCACGGAATTAAAGCCGTTGGCGAGCTCGGCTGCCCAGCTGCTGATCTGCGACGTATCGAGCGTGGGGTTGGCCGGATCGGCAAAGCTGATCCACTGCAATACGGAGCTGCCATCAACTTTGCCGGCATCCTCGCCGTTGAGCTTGAGGGTCACGTTGACGCCCAGGAAGTTGTTGGCGGCATCGCATGCGGCCTGAATCTGATCATCGGTCAGCGTTCCATTGAGTGGCTCATAGGCATCGTTGCCGAGCTTGGAAAGATCTACGGTCTCGGCCAGCGAGGCAAGCTCGAGCTCGGCATACTTAATGACATGCTCGCGGTTGAGTTTTTCGTTGGAGCGCGCCTTCTCGACGGTAAACTTGCCCGCTTGCTCGTCATAGGAGCTATTGGCCTCGAACGTGCCCGAACGCCCCTCGTTAAACTCGTCGATGGCGGCGCCCAGATCTTTCTCAAACTTCTTTTGGTCAAAGGTGTCGGAGAGCATGGACAGGTCGACGTCTTGATCAAGATCGACTTCGTTGGAGGTAGCGGTTGTTTTGGTCTTGCCGCTTAAGGATTCCACAAGGCGGACCGGCCATACAAAGGCCTCGTTGTGGCTGATGATCTCTTTTGAGGCGGCTTCTCCGTCGACAATGGGCTCATCGGACTCGGGCTGATAGGTCCAGCTAAAGTCATCGCCTGTCACGGTGAGCTTATAGTGCTTCCATGCCGAGTTGACCTTGGTGGCGGCAGACGAAGCGTTGGAGAACGAGACGTCGACGCCGGCGATGGTGGTGTTGGGGTAGGCTACCTGCGAAAACGCTACGACGCCTACGATATAGACAATGACGATTAGACCCAGGACGACAAAGAGCGTCGTCTTTTTGCCCGACTTATTGTTGCCGGCGGACTTGCGCGCGGGGCCACGATCGCCTCGAGCGTGCGTGGGGGGCTGCTTGGGCGCATTGCCGTTTGCCTGGCGCTGCTGACGTTGTTGACGCTGCTGTCGCTGTTGGTTCGGGCGTTGGGAAGCGTTTGCTGCACTACGCTGCTGACCGTGGCTCGGCGCGATAGGACGCGGCGACTGAACGCCGCCGGTGTGCCTGCTCGGCTGCTGCGGATCGGGAATCAGTTGAGTTCGATCGTTTTGCGACATCGGATGCATATCCTTCGATTTTCGCCTTGCGGTTCATCGTGTTTTTACTGGGCTTGCATTATAGCGATTGCCCTGCTGTTTGTGGTACGGAAACGGTGGCATTCGAAAGAGCTGGGACAAATGTCCCACCTTTAGAGTCGTTCTTAGTCGCTATCCGCACACACCGCATTTTGCACAGGCCGAAAGTGCGGCCGGAGCCTGCGCGATGCCGCCCTTTGCCGTCTCGCGCAGCGTGGCTGGCAACGCGTGGCCTACCGAGAGCATGACATGTGCCATCTGGTCAAACGGCACCAGGCTCTTAATGCCTGCGAGGGCGAGTTGTGCCGAGCTAAAGGCCGCTGCCACGCCGATGGCGTTGCGGTTTTGGCAGGGCACCTCCACGAGGCCACCGACGGGGTCACAAACGAGGCCCAGCAGGTTACTCAGCGCGATGGAACTGGCGTCGAGCGCCTGCTCGGGCGTGCCGCCGAGCATCTGCACCAGCGCGGCGGCTGCCATGGCGGCGGCGCTTCCCACCTCGGCTTGGCAGCCGCCCTCGGCGCCGGCGACGCAGGCGCTCGTGGTGAGGTTGAGGCCGATGGCGGCTGCGCAGTAGAGCGCGTCCATGACCTGCTCGTCGTCGAGCTGCAGGCGATCGGCGAGCGCCAGCACGCAGCCGGGCACGACACCCGCGGATCCTGCCGTCGGAGCTGCGACGATTACGCCCATGGTGGCGGAGCGTTCGAGCACGGCCATCGCGCGGGCCACGGCGTCGGTCTGAACGGGGCCCATCAGGCTTGCACTCAAATCGTTGCGGCCGGTGGCTTCGACGAGCTTGGCCTCGCCGCCGATAAGCCCGCCGAGCGAACGCTGCGGATTGGCGATGGGGGCCTTGGTCTCCTCGCGCATGACGTCGAGCACGCGGCGCATGGCGGCGACGGCGTGGGCCTCGCCGGTCAGGCGCGCCTCGCGCACGGCCATAACGGCGCCGATGCTGAGCCCCAGTTCCTCGCACGCATCGAGCAGCTGCTCACCGTCGTCGAAGATTTCCTTGGCCGAGACGCCGGGGGAGAGCGACGAGGCAGAACCAGGGAGCTCGATAAACGTTGCGTAATCGACATTGTCGAGCTTGCGCAGCATGGGGACGACGGTGTCGTCGGGCGCGCCGTCGGTCTCAAAGACGGAGTAGGCCTGGCCGCCCACCTCGGTGCGGTAGGTGCGGCAGAAGGCGATGTTCACGTGTGCGTAGGCGAGCAGGTTGGTGAGCGCGGCGAGTACACCGGGGACGTCCTTGTGTGCCACGAAGAGCGTGGAGTACATGCCCGAGATGTCGACGCCGACGCCGTTAATGCGGCTGATACGCATCTTGCCGCCGCCCAGGCTCTCGCCGCGGACCTGTGCCGTGGCGCCCGTGTCGTCGACCATGTCGATGTCGACGGTGTTGGGGTGGATGGAGGCGTCGTCGCCCTTGATGTCAAAGTGATATTCGAGGCCCTGCTCGTGCGCGAGGTCGAAGGCCTGCTTGATGTTCTCGTCATCGGTATCAAGGCCTAGGATGCCCGCGACGAGCGCACGGTCGGTGCCGTGGCCGCGGTAGGTGTGGGCGAAGGAGTTCCATAGGCCAAAGGTGACTTTGGTTATGCGGCCTTCCAGCAGGCTGGCGGCAACTTGGGCGCAGCGCAGGGCGCCGGCGGTGTGCGATGAACTGGGGCCGACCATGACGGGGCCCAAGATCTCGAATGCCGAGGTCGTTGCTAGTGTTTGCGGCTTGCCTGCCATGGGTGCTCCTTATCTATCCCGTCGTCCCGAGGGGCGGGGCATACTCTGTCCCGCCGTTCCGAGGGCTTTAGTATTTGGTCGCCTGCTCGGACAGTCCTGCTCGCACGGAGGCCACATTAAGTGGCCTCCGGCTCGTGCGGAACTCGCGATCGACCAAATACTAAAGCCCTCGGAACTTAGGATACATGGTTGGAGTCGCTCTGCTGCAAAATTTATCGGCCTGTGATTTATTCCATGTCCCAGGTAGGCTCATCTTCACCACCTTTAAATAAAAAGAAGTACCGGTTGGGGCCGGTACTTCTTTTGGTGCGTTGTTTTTGGCTGTAGCTTTTCGGGTTAGCTTACAGGCCGCAGGCTGCTTTTAGCTCTTCGACTCGGTCGGTTTTCTCCCAGGTGAAGTCGGGGTCTTCGCGGCCGAAGTGACCGTAGGCTGCCGTCTTTTCGTAGATGGGGCGACGCAGGTCTAGGTCGCGGATGATGGCGCCCGGGCGCAGGTCGAAGGTCTTCTCTACGGCTTCAGCGATCTTGTCCTCGGCAACATGTGCGGTACCGAAGGTGTCGACCATGATTGAGAGGGGCTTGGAAACGCCGATGGCGTAGGCAAGCTCGACTTCGCAGCGGTCGGCCAGACCGGCGGCGACCACGTTCTTGGCGACCCAGCGCGCGGCATACGCGGCGGAGCGGTCGACCTTGGTGCAGTCCTTGCCGCTAAAGGCACCGCCGCCGTGACGGCCATAGCCGCCGTAGGTGTCGACGATGATCTTGCGGCCGGTGAGGCCCGTGTCGCCCATGGGGCCGCCCACGACAAAGCGACCGGTGGGGTTCACATAGATGTCGGCATTATCCCACGGCATGTTCTCGGCGGCCATGACCGGGGTGATGACGTGCTCGATGAGGTCGGCCTTGATCTTACCCATGTCCTCGATCTCGGCGGCGTGCTGCGTGGAGATGACGATGGTCGTGACCTCGACGGGCTTTCCGTCCTCGTAGCGCACGGTGACCTGGGTCTTGCCGTCGGGGCGCAGATAGGCGAGGGTACCGTCGTGACGCACCGTGGCCAGGCGCTCGGCCAGGCGGCTTGCCAGGTAGTGCGGCATGGGCATGAGGGTCTTGGTCTCGTTGGAGGCATAACCGAACATCATGCCCTGGTCGCCGGCACCGATCAGGTCGATCGGGTCGGTGGTAGCGCCGGTCTGGGTCTCGAAGGACTCGTCGACGCCCTGGGCGATATCGGGCGACTGCTCGTGGATGAGGCTCATAACGCCGCAGGTGTCGCAGTCAAAACCGAACTTGGCACGGTTGTAGCCAATGCGGCGGATAACGCCGCGGGCGATTTCCTGTACGTCGACATAGGCCTGAGTGCGAATCTCGCCGGCGACGATGACGGTGCCGGTGGTCACGAGGGTCTCGCAGGCGCAGCGGACGTTCTCCACGTTGGCAGGCACGCCGTTGGGGGCGATGTAGCCCTGCTCCTGCAGCTCTATTTCTTTGGCGAGGATTGCGTCGAGGACGGCGTCGCTGATCTGGTCAGCGATCTTATCGGGATGACCTTCGGTCACCGACTCCGACGTAAAAACAAAGGACCCGTGTTGGGGCGGGATGGAACGAAGTTCTTCTGACATGATAGTCCTTTCAAAAACGTGTCCCGGCGACCGTTACCATTCCGCCGGGCTCTCTATGCAAGGGCACATCATAGCGCGTAATTCAAACATTCACACCCTTTCCGCACCTACTCATTGGGGACAGACATAAATGACCAGCTTTAAACTAAGAATGTTCCCAACGACTGGTCATTTAAGACTGTCCCCAATGAATGGGTCGGTGCCCTTTGTGCGGAGGTTGCTTTGATGCTTTATACTGGTGCGGTTAGACATCCATCCTGCAATCGAGGAGATTTCCATGGCATCAGACGTTCGCGTCCGCTTTGCACCCTCACCGACGGGCAAGCTGCACATCGGCGGCGCCCGCACCGCTATCTATAACTGGGCTTTCGCCCGCGCAAACGGCGGCACGTTCATCCTGCGCATCGACGACACCGATCCCACCCGCTCCACCGACGAGAACACGCAGATCATCCTGCGCGCCATGCGTTGGCTGGGCCTGGACTGGGACGAGGGTCCCGAGGTGGGCGGCGACTTTGGCCCCTACGCCCAGACCGAGCGCCTGGACCTGTACAAGCAGGCCGCCCAGAAGCTTTGGGACGAGGGCAAGGCCTATCCCTGCTTCTGCACCAAGGAGCAGCTCGACGCCGACCGCAAGGCCGCGCAGGAGCGCAAGGACCCCTTCCAGGGCTATCAGCGCCGTTGCCGCGATCTTGATCCCGAGGAGGCCCGCCGCCGCATCGCGGCCGGGGAGTCTTACGTCCTGCGCATCAAGGTGCCCGAGGACCGCGGCGACGTCGTTATCCACGACGCCGTCCACGGCGAGGTGACCTTCGACGCCAAGGAGCTCGACGACTTTGTCATCTTCCGCTCCGATGGCACGCCCACGTACAACTTCGCGACCGTCGTCGACGACGCCATGATGAAGATCACCCACGTCATCCGCGGCGACGACCACCTGTCCAACACCCCGCGTCAGGTCATGGTCTATGAGGCCCTCGGCGCTCCCGTGCCCACGTTCGCTCACATCTCCATGATCTTGGGTGCCGATGGCAAGAAGCTCTCCAAGCGCCACGGCGCCACCTCGGTGGAGGAGTACCGCGACGCCGGCTACCTGTCCGACGCCTTCGTCAACTACCTGGCGCTGCTCGGCTGGTCGCTCGACGGCGAGACCACGATCATCCCGCGCGACGTGCTGGCCAGCAAGTTCTCGCTCGACCGCATCTCCAAGAACCCGGCGACCTTCGACCCCAAGAAGCTCGACTGGGTCAACGCCGAGTACATCAATGGCATGTCCGATGCTCAGTTTGCCGACGAGATCATGGTTCCCGAGCTGCACGAGGCGGGTCTCATCGAGGGTAATGTCGAGTACGGCGAGGATTGGATCGACGCGCTTGCCGCCATCGTTAAGCCGCGCACCAAGATGCCGGCCGACGCCGTGACCGTCGCCGCTCCCATCTTCGCTACGGCCGAGACGCTCGAGTATGACGAGAAGTCCGTCAACAAGGGCCTGGCCAAGGAGGGCATGGGTGCCATTCTGGATGCCGCCAAGGCCGCGCTCGAGGGCGTGGACGAGTGGACGGCTGCCAACATCGACGCTGCGCTTGAGCCGTTGCCCGAGCAGATGGACCTTAAGAAGCGCGTGGTGTTCCAGGCCGTGCGCGTCGCCGTTTGCGGCAACATGGTGAGCCCTCCGCTGGGCGAGACCATGGCGCTCGTCGGCCGCGACGACTGCCTGGCGCGCATCGATCGCGCCCGCACGATGGCGCTGTAATCGCTGCGCAAACGTTTGTATCCGAGCCCCGTTCACTCAGAGCGGGGCTCTTGTTTCTGTAGACGTATGGGATAGGAGGTGCTGGGGCCATGGCTGAGCAACTTTCGCTGTTTGGTTCGCCTGAACCCGAGCGGGCTCCGGTGAAGCCTGTGCCTGCCGCTGCCTCGGCTCAGCCTAAGCCTGCGCCCGAACCCGTCACCGCCTATGCGAGCGTGGTCCTCGACATCCCGACGCGTGCGCTGTCCGAGCCGTTTGCTTATGGCATTCCCCGGTCCTTTGCCAACGAGGCGCAGATCGGATCCACGGTCCTGGTCCACTTTGGTAACCGTGCGGCCGCGGGCTATATCGTCGACATTGCGTTTGAGCTGGGTGACCTGCAGGGCAACAGCGCTCTCGATCCCGCGCGTATCAAGCCTATCGAGGCTATCCTCAGCAAGCCGCTCTTTACCGCAGAGGCCGCCCGTATCGCACGCTGGATGAGCCGCGAGTATGTTGCGACGCTTTCCGAGTGCCTGCGCCTGTTTTTGCCCCCGGGCGGCAGTCCGCGGGTGGTCAAGAGCGACGACGGCATGTGGACGGTTGAACGTCCCGCCGTCAAGCCTATCCAAAACCGCTGGGTCATGCTCACACCCGAGGGTTTCGACTACACGCCGCCCAAGACCGCGGTCCGTCAGCGTCAGCTCATCGAGGCGCTCCAGTGCGGCCCGGTCACGACGCGCGATCTCAACCTGCTCTACAACAGCATGTCGGCGACCATCAAGGCGCTCGAAAAACGCGGTGTCGTCGTGGTGGAGGAGCGTCGCGCCTGGCGCGGTTGCAGCGAGCAGACTACGCTGTCCTCAGCAAGCGGCAAAGCGCCGGTCGCACTTACGAACGGTCAGCAGCAGGCGCTCGCGCAGATTGAGCGCGCTCGCCTGGATGCGCACGGCGACGTGGTGCTCGTGGACGGTGTTACGGGCTCCGGCAAAACCGAGGTCTACCTTTCCGCTATCGAGCGCGTGCTGGCGGCCGGCCGTTCGGCCTGCGTGCTCGTGCCCGAGATCTCGCTGACGGCCCAGACCGTCGGCCGCTTCCGCTCGCGTTTTGGCGAGACGGTCGCCGTGTTCCATTCGCGCCTCTCGGCCGGCGAGCGCCTGGACCAGTGGGATATGGTCGCCAGCGGTGCCGCGCGCGTGGTCGTGGGCGCCCGCTCGGCGCTCTTTTGCCCGCTCAGCGACTTGGGTCTCATCATCATCGACGAGGAGCACGAGACCAGTTACAAGCAGGGCTCCAGCCCGCGTTACCACGCGCGCGAGGTGGCGGCCGAGATGGCGCGCCGCTACCGCTGCCCGCTCGTGTTGGGCTCCGCCACGCCCTCGGCCGAGGCCCTCGACCGCTGCCGCCGTGGCACGTATAACGGCGCCACCTGGACGCGCGTCGAGATGCCCGAGCGCCCGGGACACGCCGTGCTGCCTACGGTTCGGATCGCCGACCTGCGCCGCGAGTTCTCGCACGGCAGCCGCTCCATGTTCTCAAAACCGCTGATGGAAGGCCTGGGGCGTGTGGTCGAGCGCCGTGAAAAAGCCGTGCT
This sequence comes from Coriobacteriaceae bacterium, assembly GCA_025992755.1. Taxonomy (GTDB): domain Bacteria; phylum Actinomycetota; class Coriobacteriia; order Coriobacteriales; family Coriobacteriaceae; genus Collinsella. The sequence goes on along the minus strand of DAJPGF010000001.1, from coordinate 1,035,681 downwards.
GTTGCACAATCGCCGTGGCTTTGCGCCATTCCTGATGTGCCGCGAGTGCGGCTGCGTCCCTACCTGCAACCACTGCTCAACCGCGCTTACGTATCACGAGCGCACGCACACGCTGCAGTGTCACACATGCGGTTCGTCTTGGCGCGTGCAGCCGTATCCCGCGCCCACGAGCCGTTGCCCCAAATGTGGCAGTCGCTACCTGGCAAAAATGGGTCTGGGCACGCAGCAGATCGAGGACGCACTGCACCAGATGCTTCCCGAGGATGTCGCCATTATTCGCATGGATGCCGATTCCACGCGCGGCAAGGATGCGCACAAAAAGCTGCTCGAGCAATTCGATGCGGCCGATTGCGCCGTTTTGCTGGGCACCCAAATGATCGCAAAGGGTCTCGACTTTCCCGAGGTCACGCTCGTGGGCGTGGTCAATGCCGACTTCGCCCTCAAGCTGCCGGACTTCCGCGCAGGGGAGCGCGCCTACGACCTGCTGGAACAGGTGGCGGGCCGTGCCGGTCGCGGCGATCGTCCCGGCGAGGTGATCATCCAGACCTACCTGCCCGATGACCCGGTAATTCGCGCCGTCGCTGAGCACGACCGTTCGATCTTTACCGACTACGACCTGGACCAGCGCCGCGACGCGCTGTACCCGCCGTTTGTTCGCTTGGTCAACATCTTGGTGTGGTCGGCGAACCGAGACGACGCGCAGGACTACATCGGGCGCATTGCAAAGCTTCTTAAGCGCCGCTGGCATGCCGCCGCGCCCGACTTTTTGCGGGCGGGCAGCGCGGTGCCGCAGGTGCTGGGCCCGGCTTCGTGTGTAATCGAGAGAGCCAAGGACCGTTACCGCTTCCATCTGCTTGTGAAGTCGCCCGTGGGGTACCATGTCTCTGATGATATCGACGCCTGCCTCAAAGAGGTGGGCTCCGTGCGTGGCGTGAGCGTGAGCGTTGACGTCGACGCCTATGATTTGATGTAACAACCCGAAAGGATGGCCATGGAAGCCAACGGAATCGTACTGTCGCCCGACCCTCGTCTGCGCCAGGAGTGCGCCGTCATCGAGGAGATCACCCCGGCGATCGAGGCGCTTGCCGAGAAGATGAAGAAGATGATGTTCGAGAACGGTGGCTGTGGCCTGGCTGCCCCGCAGATCGGCGAGCTCATTCAGCTCGTCACCATCGACTGCGACTACAGCGACAAGAACGACTACGACCCGTATGTGCTCATTAACCCTGTCATTGTAGAGCAGAGTGACCATCTGGTGCCGTTTAGCGAGGGCTGCTTGTCCATCCCCGGCATTAGCTGCGAGATCGAGCGTCCCGACCATGTCGTCGTCGAGGCGTACGACTTGGACGCCAATCTGATTCGCTATGAGGCCTCGGGCGACCTGTTCTGCGTGTGCCTGCAGCACGAGATCGATCACCTGCACGGCAACACCATGTTTGAGCGACTGAAGCCGATGCAGAGGATCAAGGCAGTCAAGGAGTACCAGGACGCCCTGGCCCGCGGCGCTCGACCGGGCGAGACGGAGTAAGTCCCACCGTCCCCGGTGTTGAGCGCCCACATATCATCCCGTGCTCAAACATTCTCGCTGCGCTGCGAAACTGCGCGCGGGACGATATAGGCGGGCGCCCCGGGGACTACGTTGACGCTGCTTGTCTCGCCCGGGTGCCGTTGGGCCAGGAATAAGCGTCTTCGCTGATAGGTGCTTTGCTGAAAGAGCTGCTTTTATTGCGGCTCTTTCTTTGGTTTTGGGTATATTTGTTCTTGTTGAATTGTTATTGCGGATGGGCTGGGTACTTGGCTTTCCGCTGTTCTTTGTAGCCGTCTCGGCTTTGGTTGAGGGGAGACGTTCTTTATGCGTATTGTGTTTATGGGTACGCCTGATTTTGCTGTGCCTTCGTTGACTTCGCTTGTTGCGGCTGGCAACGAGATTACGCTTGTTGTTACTCGTCCTGATGCTGTTCGTGGGCGTGGTAAGAAGCTGGAGCCGTCTCCTGTTAAGGCTAAGGCGCTTGAGTTGGGGTTGCCGGTTGTTGAGGCAAATCGTATGACGCCTGAGGTTGTTGAGGCGCTCCAGGCTGCCCAGGCTGACATTTTCTGCGTGGCTGCCTATGGTTGCATTTTGCCTGATGAGGTCTTGAATATGGCGCCGCTCGGTATTGTGAATGTTCATGCGTCCTTGTTGCCTCGTTGGCGTGGTGCCGCTCCTATTCAGCGTGCCATTCTTGCTGGTGACGAGGTTGCTGGCGTTTCTATCATGCGCATTGGACATGGCGTGGATACTGGTGCTTATTGTGCCCAGGCTTCCACGTCGGTTGCCGGTAAGCATGCCGAGGCGCTGACCATTGAGCTTGCTGAGCTTGGCGGCAAATTGCTTGCCGATACGCTTCCTTCGCTTGCCGATGGCACCGCTGTGTGGACTGAACAGGATGAGTCGCTTGTTACCCATGCTGCCAAGATTTCTAAGCAGGAAATGCGTCTTGACCCTCAGATGGTGGCGCTTGATTGCGTGCGTCATGTGCTTGCGTCGTCCGACACCGCTCCCGCTCGCTGCGTGATTGCCGGCAAGACCGTGCGCGTGCTCGATGCTGCGCCGGCTGATGTGTCGCTTGGCGAGGGCGCGGTTGCCGTCAAGAGCAAGCGTGTTTACCTGGGTCTTTCCGATGGCACGGTTGAGCTGCTCGAGGTTAAGCCTGATGGCAAGCGTGCTATGGCCGCTTCTGCTTGGGCTGCTGGCCTGCAGGGCGCCGATCTTATCTGGGGTGTTTTGTCATGAGCAAGCTGTCTCCCGCGCGCAAGCTTGCACTCGATGTGCTGATGGAGGCCGATCGCCGCGGCATGTATGCGCGCGACGTGCTGTCCTCTCGCGCATCGGCCAAGGCTATTGACCGGCGCGATTCCGCTTTTGCCGCCCGCTTGGCGCTGGGTGTGGCCGCTACGCAGGGTATTTTGGACGAGCTGCTCGATCAGTTTCTCGATAAGCCTAAAAAGGTTGCGCCGCGTGTTCGCATGGCACTTCGTATCTCGGCCTTCGAGATGCTCTATCTGCATACGCCTGGCCGTGTTGCGGTGAGTCAGGGCGTTGAGCTGGTGCGCAGCGGAGCTAAGTCTGCCGCCGGTTTGGCCAATGCCGTGCTGCATAAGGTCGCGGACAACGTTGAGGACTTTGCCACTGCGTCCGATGTAGACGAGTCTGAGCGACGCTTGGTTCGTCTGTCGCGCCTGATGGGTCTGCCGCGTTGGCTGTGCGCTCGTATTATGGCTTCGTTTGACACACCGGAGGGCGCGCTTAGCTTTGCCGGTAATCTGGCCCCCGCTCCGCTGGCCCTGCATGAGAACGCCTTTGCGACCAAGCCCGATCCGTATATCTCGCAGCTCGTCGCGCCTGTCTTCCCGGGCTGCCATGCCCCGGTTGATGCCCAGGTTACCGTTGCTTCGGGTGTGTTTGAGCGTGCTGCCGCGGTGGCATCTGATCTCAACGCGCAGCTTATCGCCACAGCTGCCACGCGCCCTGGTAGCTGCCTTGAGATTGGTGCCGGTCGTGGCACCAAGACCTATGTGATGATGTGCCAGGCCAAGCGTGCGGGCTATGAGCGTCAGCATACGGCGCTCGATCTGCATGATCGCAAGTGCGATCTGAATCTCGCTCGCCTGCATAAGGCCGGTATTCAGGGCGTTCGTACGGTTTCGGGTGATGCCTGCGAGCTTGATGAGGTGCTCACATCGTTTGATGCCATGCTTGGCGAGCCGGTTAAGTTCGACACGGTTTTTATCGATGCGCCGTGCTCGGGCACCGGCACCATGCGCCGTCATCCCGAGATCCCTTGGCGACTGACCGAAAAGGACGTGACGGTTGAGCTGCCCAAACTGCAGCTGACGATGCTCAAGGAAGCTGCCGCGCGCATGGCTGCCGGCGGCGAGCTCATCTATGCTACCTGCTCGGTTTTTGATGAAGAGAATACGCAGGTCGTGGATGCTTTCCTGGCCTCTCCCGAGGGCACAGACTTTAGCCTGGCACCCCTTTCCGAGGCGCAGATCCTGCAGCTGCCCGAGTTCGCCCAGGCCAAGAAGCTCGTCTCCGTACGTCAAAACGACCGTGGACTTTTCCAAAGCGTACCGGTAAACGCGGATTCCTACGATGGCCACTTCTGCGCCCGCCTGGTCCATAAGTAACAACTAAGTTGCGGTGAAATAGGGATTGAATAGCGGCTTCTACCCGCCAAACAGTCCTTATTTCACCGCAACTCACAAGGAAACCTGGGTAGCTTAATTAACTACCCATAGCGCAAAGAAGTGGCCCCGCGATCGACGCCGATCGCGGGGCCACTTGTCACTAGTGGTTGTGCGGGCAATTGGCGCAGCAGCCGCTGGTGGCGTTGGTGCTGGAGCCGCCGCTTCGCTGGTCGGTGTTGTAGAAACCGCTGCCTTCAAACTTGATGCCGCTGGCCGAGAACGTCTTGGATGCCGGGGCACCGCAGCTGGGGCATACGACCTCGGGCGTCTCGGACATGGGGTGTTCAACCTCAAACACGTTGCCACAGCTCGTGCACTTGTAATCGTAGCGCGCCATAATACTTCCTTTTCAGCACAAAGCGGGCAGATCGCTCTGCCCGCAAAAATTCAAACAGCTGTAACTGTACCCTATATCGGGGGTTTTATCACGCTTCGCCCCAGAATCTATGAGTGTTGCGCAGGAGCTTCGCAGTTTTGCCCTCGGCTGCCGCAACGTCGGCCTCTGCAGCCTGCCATGTCCAGTTGCCCGTGGCCACGCCCGGCACGTTCATACGTGCATCGTCGCCAAGCCCCAGCACGTCCTGCAACGGCATCATCACGAGCGGAGCATCGCTTGCCAGGGCATTGCCCATGAGCTCGCCTGCCAATGCAATGCCGCTCGGCTCGTCGCCGCCCGCAAAGGAGTGCGTGCACCAGCCAGCAAGCGTCGAGGTGTCGTGCGTCGAGGTGTACAGGATCTTGCCCGGTGTGGGATGAATTCCGCAGCGAACGTCGTAGTTGCTAAACTCCAGCACGTCCATGCCGGGGAAGCCACAGGTCGAAGCCATCGCGCGAACACCAGGCGTCAAATAGCCCAGGTCCTCGGCAATAAAGTTGAGCGGACCCAGCTCGTCGTAGGCCGTTTGGAACAGGTCCTTGCCCGGGCCAGCCAGCCAGCGGCCGTCGGCACAGGCCTTGCCGGCAGGGATGCTAAAGTAGCTGTGGAAACCCAGGAAGTGGTCCAGGCGCACACGGTCGTAGAGCGCGAACGCACGACGCAGGCGATCCATCCACCAGCGATAGCCGTTCTTCTTCATGTGATCCCAGCGGAAGGTGGGGTTGCCCCAGGCCTGGCCCTCGGGTGCAAAGTTGTCGGGCGGCGCGCCCGAAATCTCAATCGCCTTGCCGGTGTCGGACAGCCAGAAGTTTTCGGGCTCGCTCCACGCGTCGGCCGAATCGTCCGAGACATACATCGGGATATCGCCGATGACCTCGATGCCCTTCTTGTGTGCATAGTTCATAAGCTCGCACCAGGCCAGGTCAAAGCGATACTGCATGTACGCCTGCAGCTCGGCCTCGTCATGGAAGCGCTTGTCATCGATCAGGTACTCGTTGTAGCGCGCGACATCCGCCGGCCAATCGTGGCGCGACAGTCCCTCAAAGTGCTTCTTTACCGCCATGTAGACGCAGTACTTCTCGAGCCAGTCGGCGTTGCGATGTTTAAACGCCGTGTACAGCGGGTCGGCATCCTCTCCGCCGCGGGCCTTCCAGGTGACGAAGTCGGCAGCCAGCTCCTCGTGGCTCTCGGGCAGCAGGTCGATATTGCCTGCAAAGGCCGAGGGGCCGGCGTAGGGGGAGCGAAAGAAGTCCGTCGGGTTGACGGGCAGGACCTGCCAGTAGCGCATGCCCATGGCGGCCAGGTGGTCGATAAAACGACGCGTGGGCGCACCGATTGTGCCGGGCTTGCCGTCATCGGTCGGCACCGAGGTAATGTGGCACACGACGCCTGCGCCATGGTCGAGCGGCTCCTGCAGGCGCTTCTCGGCATGGTGATAGATGATCGAAGAGCCCAACGGGTACAGGTCGAGCGTAACCGTGCGGTTGTGGATCTCGCATTCGTGGCCGCTGATCACGTCGCTTGCGCATTCGCCGAGCGCCGGGATCGTCACGCAGTGCGAATTGCGCAGGCTGCGGTTGATGATAACCGTCGCGGCCTCGCCGTCTTTGCCCGTGCGGGTGTAGGCCAAGACGTCGTCGTTGAGCGCGAAGGCCTTGATCTCGCCATTGACCATAAAGGGCAGCGCGCGGCGAACGGCAGACGCGTTCTTAACAATGGCCAGCGTATCGAAATCGTGGAGCTGGTCCTTGGTCGGCAGGGTGCGGCGGTTGCCCGGATCGGTGAGGCCCTCCAAGCCGTATTCGTCGCCGTAATAGATCGAGGGCACACCCGGGAAGGTCATCTGCATGAGCGTCGCCAACCAAAAGCGGCTCTTGGCCAGACCCATGGAGTTGTCGTCTAGGCGCCACTTGCTGCGCTCGCTCTCGGGCAGCTGCGACTCGTCGGGGCCACCGCCGAGCACCGAGATAATGCGCGGGCGGTCGTGGCTCGAAAGCAGATTGAGCGCGCAGGCCAGTGCCTCGCGCGGGTAGTTCTCGCGCAGTGTCTCGATGTCCTCGGCAGCCTGATAGGCGTTCTTGTAGCCCATCAAAAAGCCGATGACCATGTCGCGGAAGGGGTAGTCCATGGCGGAGTCGAGCTCGGAGCCCTGCAGGTAGCGGCGCAAATGGCCATAGCTGATCTTGTTGGAGGCGTCCTCCCAGACTTCGCCGAGCAACAGTGCGTCAGGCTTTTCGGCAAGTACGGCCTTTTTGATCTCTGCCAGGAAGTCATCGGAAAGCTCGTCGGCCACGTCCAGACGCCAGCCATGGGCGCCAGCGCGCAGCCATTTGCGAATCACGCCGTCCTTGCCCAGGAGCTTTTCACGGACAAGCTCGGAGTTTTCGTTGATGGCTGGCATGTTGCCCACGCCCCACCAGCAGTCATACGAACCGTCCTCATGGAAGTAAAACGCATCGCGCCACGGCGAGTCCTCGCTCTGCCAAGCACCGACGCCGGGATAATTGCCGTAGCGGTTAAAGTAGATCGAGTCGTCGCCCGTATGGTTGAAGACGCCATCCAGGATGATGGAAATGCCGAGCTTCTCGGCCGCCTCGCACAGCTCCGTAAAGTCCTGCTCGGTGCCCAGGATCGGGTCGATCTTGGTGTAATCGGCCGTGTCATAGCGGTGGTTGCTCGCGGCCTCAAAGATGGGGTTGAGGTAGATGGCCGTAAAGCCTAGCTCGGCAATGCGGGGCAGGTCATTTTGGATACCCTTGAGCGAGCCGCCGTAAAAATCCCAGGTCTTGATGGAGCCGTCTTCGGCACGCTCGTACTCGGGCGGTTCGTTCCAGTCCTCGACCATGCGGCGCTGGATTCCGTTGCGCGGCTTTTCAACTTCGGCAAGCGTTCGCTCGCGCCAGTTTTTGTCGCGTGCATAGCGGTCGGGGAAGATCTGGTAGACCATACCGCGCTCGTACCAAGTGGGACGGTTCTCTCGGTGCTTGTAGACGGTAATCTGGAAGGACGGAACCTCGGCGTAGTTGTAGGTCACACCCTCGCCACCGGTGCGACCCTGCGGTGCACCCAGGCGTACCTCGGGCTGGCCTTCGATATTGCAGATAAAGCTGTACCAGATAAGACAGGGCTCAGTGCACTCAAGCTCTACGGTAAATATGCCGTCGCCCTCGTGCGTCATGGGATACAGAGACTCACCGATCTCATCGACCCAGGTGCGCAGGGTGAGCGTTGCCTGGTCGGGGTCGGCATCCTCCAAAATCACCGATAGCGAAACGGAAGTTCCAGTGGTCACAGCGCCAAACGGAGTACGAAACTGCGGCAGACGGCTGTTGTGAATCAATCTCATAATACGGTCCAGTTCAATAGAATCACGGCCTGCGGGCCATGGGCTTTACGCACAGGATGTAAGTATATCTGTTGTACACAGGCTGTATAAACAACATCCGTTTACCATCGGCGAACGGTTGTCCTAGAAAATCGTTTTACCATCCAAATTATCGCGGTATTCGAAAACGCCCAGACGGATACTATTTGTAGCCAACCAAAAGTACCCCGGTTTACTACGACAAGTTGAATGAGCTCAACCACAGTCATTTTAGTGATACTAAAACCGCAGGTAGAAGCGTTGCAAATTTCATAGATTACACGCCGTGGTCGGTCGGAGCCATTTTGTCGTAGTAAACCGGCCCTCTTTTTAATAGAGAAGTTCAACCAAGAAGAGGGCGCCTGGTTGGGGCGCCCTCTTTTGCGTTAGATTAAGTTTTAATCGTCCGGATTAGTGGCGCTTGCGGGTGGCCGTTGCCTTACGGACGGAGGTCTTCTTGGTCGGAGCCTTTTCCTCAGTCTTAGCGGCGGGGGAGACCGGGGCCTCCTTGGCGGGCTTGGTCTTTGCCGTAGCCTTCGGAGCGGTCTTGACCTCGGCGGCCTTTACTGCGGGCTTGTCCTCGGCCTTAGCCTTTGCCTTGGGAGCCGCAGCCTTGGTTGTGGTCTTCTTCGCCGTCGTCGTGGTGCGCTTGCGCGTGGTGGTCTTAGCGGCCTGCTTTGCCTCGACAGTTGCCTCGGCCTTGGACTCGGAGGGTGTCTCCTCGACTTTGGCGGCCGGCTTTGCGGCGGCCTTCGCGGTCGTCTTCGCGGCGGCCTTCGTCGTAGCAGCCTTGGTCGTCGTCGACTTCGTAGCCGTGGCCTTCTTGGCGGTCGTGGTCTTGGACGCGGTCGTCTTCTTGGCAGCGGTCTTGGCCGGAGCCTTTGCCGCGGGCTTGGCCTTTACCTCGGGAGCGACCTCGGCCTCGGCAGCTTTCTTGGCAGCGGCGGTCGTACGCTTGCGCATAGTCGATGCCTTGGCAGTAGTTGCCTTAGCGGCGCTAGTCTTGCTAGCAGCGGCCTTCGTGGTCGTGGCCTTCTTAGCCGTCGTCTTGCGGGCCGTCGTCTTCTTGGCGGCAGGTTTCGACGCTGGCTTCACCTCAGGATCGACCTTAACGGGCTCGGCTTCAACCGGCATCTCCTCGGCCTTGGGCTCCTCAGCGGCAGCGGGCTCCTTAACGGTCGCCGCAGGCTCGGACTCTGCGGCAGCGGGCTCCTCGACAGTCGTCGCAGCCTCCACAGCCACCGGGCGCTCGATCTCCGGATGCATAAAGAAGTACAGGTCCAGATACTTGTCGGCCGAGCGCGTCCAGCTAAAGTCCTGGCTCATGGCCTGCGTGACCAGCTGGTTCCAGGCGTCGCGGTTATCCCAGAACAGGCGCGCCGCGCGGAACACCGCGTCGCCCATCTCGTCGCCGTTAAAGTTGCTAAACGAGAAGCCCGTGCCCTCGCCGGTAAACTCGTTGTACGGCTGCACGGTGTCCTTCAGACCACCGGTTTCGCGAACAATCGGCAGGGTACCGTAGCGCATGGCGATGATCTGCGACAGGCCGCAGGGCTCAAACTTCGAAGGCATCAGGAACATGTCGGCAGCAGCATACATGCGCTGCGAGAGCGCCGGATCGAACTCGATGCGAGCCGCCATGGTGCCGGGGTACTTGTCCTGGAAGTAGCGCAGGCCGTCCTCGTAGTCGCGGTCGCCGGTGCCCAGCACCGCCACCTGCACGCCGCCGGCCAGGATGCGGTCGAGCGCGTACATGACCAGGTCTAGGCCCTTCTGGCGCGTCAGACGCGTGACCATCACCATGAGCGGACGGTCGTCGCGAACCTCGAGCCCCAGCTCTTCCTGCAGCTTGGCCTTGCATACGGCCTTGCCGGAACGGTCCTCCACGGTGTAGTTGGCGGCAATGCGCTTGTCGGTCGCCGGGTCAAAGCCCGCGACGTCGATGCCATTCAAAATGCCCTGCAGCGCGTACGAACGCTCGCGCAGAACGCCGTCCAGGCCCTCGCCAAACTCGGGCGTCTGGATCTCGTTGGCATAGGTGGGGCTCACCGTGGTGATAGCATCGGCATAGCGCAGGGCGCCCAGCATGTAGTTGATGCTGCAGGCGTCGCAACGCAGCTGCGAAGCGGCCGCCGGAATGTGCGCCACACCCAGGATGTCCTCCATCACGGTATCGCTAAACTGGCCCTGGAACGCCACGTTGTGGATCGAGAAGACGGTCTTGACGCGGTCATACAGCGGCAGGCCCTGGTAGAACTCGCGCAAAAACACGGGCGCCAGTGCCGTTTGCCAGTCGTTGCAGTGCAGGATGTCGCACTCAAAGCCTTCGGGCAAGTGCTGCAGGCTCTCGGTGATGGCCTTGGAGAAGAACGCAAAACGCTCGCCGTCGTCAAAGAAACCATACGGATAGTCGCGCGCAAAGTAGCGCTCGTTGTCGATGAACATATAGGTGACGCCGTCGTGCTCGAGCTTCTCGAGCCCGCAGTACTCGTTGCGCCAGCCCAGGCTCACGTAAAAGTCGGAGAAGTGCTCCATCTGCGCCTTGTACTCGTCCTTGATGGTGGCGTACTTGGGCACCATCACGATGACTTCGGCGCCGGCGCGCACAAGCGCCGCAGGCAGCGAGCCCGCCACGTCGCCCAGGCCACCGGTCTTCACAAACGGCGCGCATTCGGCCGAGGCAAACACGATCTGCATCTTTTTGCTGGAATCAGCCATATTGTCTCCCATGTTGTTATTCGAGAATAGCCGCCAGGCGCGAACCGGGCGGCTATTCTACATGTTACGAGCGATGTTGCGGTGCCAACGTTAACGTACGATGGTGGTATCGGAAGTTAACGGAGCCTTGCCCAGCACCAGGATGTTCTCGGGCGTGCCGCGAAGCTCGGTATTGGTGGGGACCACGTTGTTCTTGTCCAGGATGGCGTTCTCAACACGGGCGCCGCTCTTGATGATGCAGCTCTGGTTGATGATCGAGTTGGTCACCGAGGCGCCTTCCTCAACCACAACGCCGCGCGACAGGATCGAGTTGCGCACGGTGCCCTTGATGATGCAGCCGGCCGAGATGATCGAGTTGCAGGCGTGGCTGCCGGTCGCGTAGCGCGAAGGCGGCACGTCGTGCGCCTTGGTCAGTATTGGGCGCTCGGGGTCAAAGAGCTGGTCGGCCACGGTCTGGTCGAGCAGGTCCATGCTGCGGCGATACAGCGACTTCTCGCTAAACACGCCCACGACCTCGCCCTTGTATTCGTAGCTGCACACGTCGATGTTGCCAAAGTCGCCCTGGAGTGCCTCGAGCAGGTCCAGATAGTCGGCGGCCTGGTAGTGGTCGATGATCTCAAGCAGCGTCTCGCGGTTGACGATGCAGCAGTCCATAGAGGCGTTGTCGCCGTACACGACACCGGCGCTCACGCCCGTCAGACGGCCGTTCTCGTTGATCTGCAGCTTGGTCTCGTCATCGACGTTTCGCGTGGCCTTGCAATACACCACGGTCATCTGGGCACCGGAGTTCTCGTGCGCGTCGATGATGGTGTTGAGGTCCATGTTAAAGATGATGTTGGTGCCCATCATCACAACATAGGGCTTGTCCGAGCGCTGGAACAGCGTCTTGTTGGAGATGATGTCGCGCAGCAAGAAGCGCATGCCGCCCTTGGTGGTGCCATACGCGTTGCCGGGCACCATGAACAGGCCGCCCTTCTTGCGGTCCAGGCCCCAGTCCTTGCCCGAGCCCACATGGTCGATCAGCGAACGATAGTTGCCCGGCATGACGACGCCGACGGTCTTAATGCCGGCATTCATCATGTTGGACAGCGGGAAGTCGATCAGGCGGTAGCGGCCCAAAAACGGAACAGACGCGATGGGGCGGTCCTTGAGCAGTACGCTGCCGTAGGTCGAAGAGTAGTTAGCGGTGATATAACCGATGGCCTTGCGATTGATCATCGGATCATTCCCCCTTCCCGATAACGACGTCATTTCCAACGACGGCCGTATCCTTGGTGGTATCGACAGAGCCGAGCTTCACGCCCTCTTCGACCGTGGAGTTCTCGCCCAAAATTGCACGGCAGATGTGCGCGCCGCTCTTAACGTGCGCTCCCGGCAGCAGCACGGAGTCCTCGACCACGGCGCGCTCCTCGATGATGACATCGGTCGAAAGGATCGAGTGACGAGCGGTACCGTAGATCTTGCAGCCGTTGGAGACCAGGCAGTCGTCCAGGCGGCCGTCCGGGCCAATGTAGTGCGGCGGACGCGTGGTGATGTTGGACATAATGGGGAAGTGCTTGTCGAACAGATCGAACTCGGGGTTATTACCCAGCAGGTCCATCGAGGTCTCGTGGAAGCTGGCGATGGTACCGACGTCCTTCCAAAAGCCGTGGAACTCGTAGCTGTACAGGCGCTTGTTCTCGCCGAGCAGCTTGGGGATGATGTCCTTGCCAAAGTCGTGGCTCGAGCGCTGGTCCAGAGCGTCCTCCTCGAGTGCCTCGATCAGCACGTCGGCCGAGAAGATGTAGATGCCCATGGACGCAAGGTTCGAATCGGGCTTATCGGGCTTCTCGGTGAACTTGGTGATGCGGCCGTCCTCGGGGTCGGTGGTCAGGATGCCAAAGCGGCTGGCCTCCTCCCACGGCACGGGCATAACGCTCACCGTGAGGTCGGCGTTGTTCTCAATGTGCGTCTTGAGCATCTTGCGGTAGTCCATGCGATACAGGTGATCGCCCGAAAGAATCAGGACGTACTTGGGGTCGTTGGCCTTGATGTAGTCCAGGTTCTGCGTAATGGCGTCGGCCGTGCCCGCATACCAGGCGCCGCCGGTCTGCGTCTCGTACGGCGGCAGGATAGACACGCCACCGTCGCGGCTGTCCAGATCCCACGCCTCGCCGGAGCCCACATAGGCATGCAGCAGGTAGGGGCGGTACTGCGTCAGAACGCCCACCGTGTCAATGCCCGAGTTGGAGCAGTTGGAGAGCGAAAAGTCGATAATGCGGAACTTGCCACCAAAGCTAACCGCCGGCTTGGCGATCTTTTGGGTGAGTGCCCCCAATCGGCTGCCCTGTCCTCCTGCGAGGAGCATCGCGATGCATTCTTTCTTACTCATCGATTTCTCCTTCTGTCATCGATGTTCCTAAACCCATTAGCGATGGGCGCGGCGCAACGTCACGCCCATCGAGTAATGCCGTGCTGGCATAGGGAAACTCGCGCGCCTTTACGCGTGCCAGATCTCGTCGCGGTACTCGCGAATGGTGCGGTCGCTCGAGAACCAGCCGCTCGAGGCGGTGTTGAGCAGCGCCTTGCGGTTCCAGGTCTCCTGGTCGCCATAGCTGCCGGTGAGCTTCTCCCACGCATCCACATAGCTGCGGAAGTCTGCCATGACCAGGTCGGGGTCGTTGTTGTTCATGAGCTCGTTGTAGATGCTCTCGAAGTTGCCCGAAAGACCCGCAAAGGTGTTGTCCTTGAGCTCGTCCATCACACGGCCCAGACGCTCGCGGTCGCCGTTGAGGGTATCCCACGCAAAGTAGCTGTTCGATGCCCAGAGCTGCTCGACCTCGGGAGCAGTCAGGCCAAAGATGGCCTCGTTCTCGCGGCCGGCCAGGTCGGCGATCTCGATGTTGGCGCCGTCGAGGGTGCCCAGCGTAATGGCGCCGTTCATCATGAGCTTCATGTTGGACGTGCCCGAGGCCTCCTTGCCGGCCGTGGAGATCTGCTCCGAGATCTCGGCGGCAGGGTAGATGAGTTGGGCGTTGCTCACGCGGAAGTTGGGGATAAAGCAGACCTTCATGACCTCGTTGACGCGGGCGTCGTTGTTGATGACCTCGGCGACGGAGTTAATCAGGCGGATGGTCTCCTTGGCAAAGGTGTAGCTCGAGGCAGCCTTGCCGCTAAAGATGAAGGTCGTCGGCGTCACGTGGAAGTTAGGATCGGCGATGCGACGGTTGTAGATGTCCATCACCTTCATGATGTTCATGAGCTGGCGCTTGTAGGCGTGGAAGCGCTTTACCTGAACATCGAAGACGGTGTTGGGGTCGATGACCAAACCGGTCTCGGCCTTAACGTAGGCGGCCAGGCGCTCTTTGTTGGCGCGCTTGGAGGCACCCACGGCCTTCAGGAACTCGGTGTCGTTCTGGAATTCCTTAAGCTTCTCCAGCTCAAAGGCATCCTTAAGCCAGCCATCGCCAATGGCTTCGGTCACGAGCTTGGCGTAGGTGGGGTTGGCCTCGGCAAAGAAGCGACGGTGCGAGATGCCGTTGGTCTTGTTGTTGAACTTCTCGGGCGTCAGGGCATAGAAGTCCTTGAGCACGATGTTCTTGATGATGTCGGAGTGGATCTTAGCCACGCCGTTGACGCTATGGCTGCAGATCACGGACAGGTTGGCCATGCGGATCTCGCCATCCCACAGAATGGCGGTCTGGCGCAGACGCTCCTGCCAGCCCTCCTGCGTGGTGTCGAACGACTCGTGCCAACGACGGCTGATCTCGTCGATGATCTGGTACACGCGGGGGAGGAGCTTGGAGAACGTGCCGATGGGCCACTTCTCCAGGGCCTCGGACAGGATGGTGTGGTTGGTGTAGCTCACGACCTGCGTCACGATGTTCCAGGCGTCGTCCCACTCGAGCTTCTTCTCGTCGATGAGGATGCGCATGAGCTCGGGGCCGCACATGGCGGGGTGGGTGTCGTTGGTGTGGATGGCCACAAACTGCGGCAGCAGCTCCCAGTTAGCGCCGTGCTCCTTCTCAAAGGTGTCGAGCAGGCTGTAGATGCCGGCCGAAACAAACAGGTACTCCTGCTTCAGGCGCAGCAGACGGCCGTGCTCGCCGGCGTCGTTGGGGTAGAGGATGGCGCTGATGGCCTCGGCCTCGGCGCGCTCGGCATCGGCCAGGGCATAGTCACCGCGGTTGAAGGCCTCCAGATCGAAGTGCTCCTCGACCGGCTCGGCGGCCCATACACGCAGCTTGTTGACGGTCTCGCCGGCATAGCCCACGACGGGGATGTCATAAGGGACGGCCAGGATGTCCTGCGTGTCCACCGTGCGGTAGAACGTGCGGCCGTTCTCCTCAAAGCCCTCGACGCGGCCACCAAACTTGATGGTCACGGCCTTGTCCTGACGACGGACCTCCCAGGGATAGCCGTGGGTGAGCCACTCGTCGGTGGCCTCGACCTGGCTGCCGTTGACGATCTCCTGCTTAAACAGGCCGTAGCGGTAGCGCATGCCGTTGCCGTAGCCGGCAATGCCCTCGGCTGCCATGGAATCCAGGAAGCACGCGGCCAGACGGCCCAGGCCACCGTTGCCCAGCGCTGGATCGGGCTCCTGGTTCTCGATGACGGACAGGTCGAAGCCCATGTCGTCGAGCGCCTCGGCGACCATGTCGCGCACACCAAAGTTGAGCAGGTAGTTGTCGAGCAGGCGGCCGATCAAAAACTCGATCGAGAAGTAGTACACGCGCTTTTTGCCCTCGGCCGTGGCGCGGGCGTCACTCTTGGTTGCAACGGTGCGTGCCTTCTCGGCCACGAGCTTGGCCAGGGCGTTAAAGCGGTCGAGGTCGCTGGCGGCCTCGATGCTCTTGCCACTGATGCTCATGACGGCATCGCGATAGAGTTCGGTAAACTCCTGCTTGTTGTCGAAGATCTTATTCATACGTTCCTTTCCCCCGGGGATGTTTCTCCCGGAACGGTTATGACATGTATCCTACGCCCCGGCGGGGCGGGTAATTACAGCGGTAACGCTTTTGTTACGCTTTCTTGGCAGAAGCCTTAACGGCAGCTGCCTTGGCCTTGGGAGCAGCCTTTTTGGTGGTTGCCTTCTTGGCCGTGGTGGACTTGGCCGAAGCCTTGGCAGCGGGCTTGGCAACCTTTGCCTTAGCCGGAGCCTTCTTAGCAGCCGCGGTCTTGGGTTTCACCGAGGACGTACGCTTGCGCGTCGCCTTCTTGGGCTCCTCGACCACGGGAGGTTTATAGCTGCTGGGACCGCGACGCTTGAGTACCACACCTGCCAGGCCGGGCACCTTAATCTCGATGGAGTCCATCTGCCCGTTCCAGGGATAGGGCTCACTCGAGCAGGTGTAGGGCTCCTCACCGGCGTATCCGCTGCCACCGAACTCGGGACGGTCGGAATCGAAGATGACCTCCCAGTCACCCTCGCGCGGCACGCCCACGCGGAAGCTCTCGTAGCTCGCCGGGTCAAAGTTGATCAAGATCACCAGGTCGTCATCGATGTCCTCGCCCTGACGCACAAAGCTCACGATGGACTGCTTGGAGTTGTCCGCGTCGATCCAGGTAAAGCCGTCGTCGGTGTAGCCGCGCTCGTACAGGGCGGGCTCGGCGGTGTACAGGTGGTTGAGCGCCTTGATAAACGCCTGATGATGACGGTGGGTCTCGTACTCCTCGGTCAGGAACCACTGGATGGACTCGTAGTAGCGCCACTCAATAAACTGGCCGATCTCGTTGCCCATAAAGTTGAGCTTGGCACCGGGGTGCGTCATTTGATAGAAAGCCAGAGTGCGCAGGCCGGCAAACTGGCGCCACCAGTCGCCCGGCATGCGGCCGATCAGCGAGCACTTGCCGTGCACGACCTCGTCGTGGCTCAGCGGGCAGATGAAGTTCTCGGTGAAGGCATACATGATGGAGAACGTGAGCAGCCCGTGGTTGCCGGGGCGCCACGGAAAATCGGTCTGCATGTAGTGCAGGGTGTCGTTCATCCAGCCCATGTCCCACTTGTAGTGGAAGCCCAGGCCGCCGTCCTGCGGCGGATAGGTCACGAGCGGCCACGCGGTGGACTCCTCGGCCATCATCATCACGTCAGGGAAGTGAGCCTCCACGGCGCAGTTGACCTGGCGGATAAACGCACTGGCGTCCAGGTCCTCCTCGGTACCGTACTTGTTGAACTTCTTTTGGCCCGGATCGTCGATGCCAAAGTTGAGGTACAGCATGCTGGACACGCCGTCCATGCGAATGCCGTCAACGTGGAAGTTCTCGAGCCAATAAAGCACGTTAGAGACCAGGAAGGAGCGTACCTCGCCGCGGGCGAAGTCAAACTTGTGCGTGCCCCAGTTAGGGTGAATCTCGTGCTCAAACAGCATGTGACCGTTAAAAGTAGCAAGGCCGTGGGAGTCGGCGCAAAAACCGCCGGGCACCCAGTCCATGATCACGCCGATGCCCGCCTCGTGGCACGCATCGATAAAGTGCATGAGCTGCTGCGGATTGCCGTAACGCGACGTGGCGGCATAGTAGCCGGTCGTCTGGTAGCCCCAGGAGCCGTCGAAGGGATGCTCCATGAGCGGCATGACCTCGATATGCGTGTAGCCCATGTCGCGCACGTAGTCTACGAGCTCCACCGACAGATCGTCGTAGGTGTAGAACTCGCCGCGCTGCGCGGGGAAGGGATCCATGGGACCAGGGTAGTTGCCGTACTCGTCGGGCTCGCCCTGCGGCGCGTCGCCGTGGCGCTTCCACGAGCCAATATGCACCTCGTAGATGTTGAGCGGCAGTGACATGTGGTTGTGACCGGCTCGGCGCTTGAGCCACGCGGCGTCGTTCCACTTGTAGCCATCGAGAGTCCACAGCACGCTAGCGGTACCCGGAGGGCACTCGGCCTTAAAGGCGTACGGATCGGCCTTATAGAGCTTCTCGCCCTCGTTGGTCTCGATGAGATATTTATAGAGCTGGCCCTGCTCGGCGCCAGGAATAAAGCCTTCCCAAATAGCGCTCGTATGCACGGGCACCAGCGGGTTGGCTTGTTCATCCCAGTCGTTAAATTCGCCAATGACATGGACGCTCTTTACGTCGGGCGCCCAAACGCAAAAGCGCCAGCCGCGCGTACGGTTCTGCGTGTCGGGGTGCGCGCCCATCTTTTCCCAGCTGCGCTCCCACGTGCCGATGCCAAACAGATAGACATCGTCCTTGGAGAGCTCCGGTGCGTGCGGAGCCGGTTTGCGGGTTGCGGGCTTTTTAGCCGTTGGCTTTAGCTTTGTATCGCTCACGTTTGATCCCATCATGACGCGGCAGCGTGTTGCCTTGGTGACTAGATGCGAAAGGTCCAAGGCTGCACGAATCGAAGGGACGGCGAAGTTTCTGTGATTCGTTCCACCTCGCGTGCTCGGTGGAACTTTCGGCAGAAACTACGATAACACCTGTGCGTTAGTTTTATGGACGAAAGCGGATTTGCGGGGGCGTTTAATCGGTAAGCGACATGTTTATACCACTGGCAGAATTGCCGTGGTAAAACTCTTGACAGTTTTACCAATTTAGTTTTCAAAATTGTTTGGCTGACGTTTGGTAAAACGTTTTTAGCAGGATGTTTACCATTTAATATCGAAAGGTTCCTTTATGTCCCATACCGCCGATCCCAAGGTTGCTTTTATTTTCGATTGCGACGGCACGCTGGTTAATAGCACCCCCGTTTGGACCTATGCCCAGCCCGAGTTATTGCACCGTCACGGGATTGACGTGACCGTGGATGACTTTGCCCAATTTGAGCACCTGTCGCTGGAGGACGAATGCCAGGCCTACCACGACACGTGGGGCATTGGCGCGAATGGCGAGGAGCTGTATCGCGAGCTGGGTGAGATTTTGATTGATGGGTACTCCAAGGTGCCGCCGCGCGAGGGCTTGCTGGCGTTTTTGGAGCAGGCGAAGGAGGCCGGTATTGCCATGTGCGTTGCCACGTCCACGCCGGCCGAGCTGGTGCAGTCCGCACTCGCTGGTGCCGGTCTCGATGCCTACATGGAGTTTGTGACCACCACGGGCGAGGCAGGTCGTTCCAAGCAGTTCCCCGACGTATACGAGCTGGCGCTACGTCGCCTGGAAGAGCGCCATGGACATAAGTTTGAGCGCGCATGGGTATTTGAGGACGCCGTCTTTGGCCTAAAGAGCTCTGGGGTCGCTGGCTTTAAGCGTGTAGGTATTTATGACCCGCACGGCCGTATGAAGCGCGACGACGTGCGTGCCAACTGCGATATCTTTATCGATAGCTATGAGGACCTGGATTTAGCCCGCGTGCTTTCGTTTGAGGGATAGGCGAGGGCTGTGGCTTGCAAAGTATTAGTGGTTTGCGGCTCGCCGGTGGTGGCGAGCGCGGATTTGCTGTGCCATTTGGCAGGGGAGTGCGACCACGTTGTCGCCGTGGACCGCGGACTCGACGCGCTGCTGAGCGCGGGACTGGGCTGCGACGTTTATGTGGGGGATGCCGACACGGTGAGCGATGCGGGTCGCGCTTTGGTCGATGCCGCCACCGACTTTGAAGTTGAGCGCCACGACCCCTACAAGGACTATACCGATCTGGCGCTGGCGCTCGAGTCCGTCCGCCGTCGCTGGCCGGGTGCCGAAGTGGTTGCGACCTGCGTCACGGGCGGCCGTCCGGACATGGCCCTGTCTGTGTTAGGGCTACTGGCAGGCTATGCGGACGCCCCCGTTTGGATCGAAGAAGACGAAGTGACGGCCAGAATCCTGCACCAGGACGAGACCTGGACCATTGAGGGCGCCGAGGGCAAGACCTTCTCCATCATCGCCATCGCTCCCAACACCAAGGTAAGCGAACACGGCCTAGAGTGGGAACTAGATCACAGCCCCCTGGGCCTGCTAGCCGATACGGGCGTCTCTAATATCGTTAGGAAAACGGCCAAGATCCAAGTCCACCAAGGCGTCGCAATAGCGTATTTACTCCATCAGGGTTTTATCGGGACGGCGGATAAAAATAATCGCCTAGCAAGTGTTTAACCGTCCCAGGAAAACCCGTAAATAAGACCACCAACCCAAAAAAAGTCCTTGCATCCCCGAAGATCTTCCCCTATAGTAATACCTCGTCACGGGGGCGTAGCTCAGCTGGGAGAGCGCTTGACTGGCAGTCAAGAGGTCAGGGGTTCGATCCCCCTCGTCTCCACCATCGTGAATGCTAAGGCCTTCGGGAAACCGAAGGTCTTTTTTCATACGTGTCCACGCCACAAACCAAAGTGACGCCATGCCAACACCCACACCGCAAAAAGTTGCGCAATTTATTTCCCACTTCTTTACATAGTTTGTTAACCCAACATAATTCCATTTTGCATTTCACGCCGTCAGCTTTGCAGCTCGGGCGGTGCGTGCCAACAGCAACACCCGCATAAACCTGCGTTAATGTGAACAAGTTTGCAAAATTACTCCCTTAAGCACTGCAAATGAACGTTATGTTGCCGCGTGCAGCCTAAATCGGTTTCTAGTCACCTTGTGCTAGGATATCTATCGTTACATGGGTTCAACTGTGCTCACGGTTCCAGCAAGCCGCAAAGCGCAGGGTCGATCAGCATCCGGCCGTAACGGCGGTGCCAGAAAAACCACGAGCTCCAATACAGTAGTCATGCAGCAATGCTTTGAATTGATTTGTGGTCATTTATATTTCTGCAAGATATTCTAAGCGGCTCTGACATGGCAAAATGCAGCAAGCACTTCAGCTGTTTGCGTGCGAGACAGTCGGTTGTTAATCATCCCCTGACTGTCTCACACGCAGCCAACTGTATGTGCTTTCGTCATTAAGATGATTGGTCACATACGAGCTGCGTCATACATACCGTTCACGGTGGGGCAGAGCCACGCGCTTGTCTAACTGGGCTCAGGGTTTGAATATGGAGCGCCTTTGCGCACAAGCGCCCTGGCGAAGCCATACCCAAACCCCGTGAGCCACACGTAAGACAGCAAGGGGGTGGTGCTCGTGTGGTATGTGATCCAGGTCATTAACGGTCGCGAAGACGTTTTGCGCGAGCGCATTGAGCGTGTGGTGCCGGCTGGCGCCATGCAGGAGCTCTTTTATCCCCAATTTCAAACCGAGATCAAGGTACACGGCGAATGGGTCAGCACGACCAAGCCGCTTTTTCCCGGGTACCTTATCTGCGATACGGCAGATCCCCGTACCGTGCAACAGTATCTGCTGCGTATGGACGACTTTGCCCGGGTGTTATCCCAGGACGGTCAGTTTGTGCCGCTGGCAAAAGAAGAGGTCCAGCTTATTGACAGTTTTACCAATAGGGGAGACCGTGTGGTGCCCATGAGCGAGGCCTTAAAAGACGGTGACCAGGTCGTAGTGATGGCAGGTCCGCTGCTGGGCCACGAAGGTCTGATCAAAACCATTAACAGACGCAAGAGCACTGCTTATTTGGAGCTCGACCTGTGCGGCCGACGCGTTACTACGCGCGTTGGCCTTGCCGTGCTTTCAGCCGAGCAGCGTGCAATGCGGAACCTTAAAAAGGCGATCGCCTAGCTGCTGACGGCCGTTAAGCGGAGCAGGGAGGGTCCTCGGGGGTTGGGGACGTAGTATTGGAAGAGAACGTGCCAGATAAAACTAAATTTGCAACAGATGCGTCCGCGGGGGCGGCGCTGATTGCCCAGGCCATGGACCGGCGTGAGGGCGACGGCCGCTACAAGGGCATGCAATCCATTATGGACTGGGACCGCTCACGCCTGGCCTACAGGGCCGTCAAGCGCACGTTCGACATCGTGTTTAGCGGTGCCGTGCTCGCAGTAATCGCGATTCCCAGCTTGGCGTTGGCGGCGCTCATCCGCCTGGAGAGCGAGGGCAGCCCGTTCTATAGCCAGATTCGCGTGGGCCGTACCCGTCCCGACGGTAGTTTAACCACTTTTCGTATGTGGAAGTTTCGCTCCATGTACAAGGACGCCGACGAGCGCCTCGCCGAGCTCAAGGAGCAGAACGAGATCGCAGGCGCCATGTTCAAGATGAAGAACGATCCGCGCGTTACCAAGATCGGGAAGTTCATCCGCAAGCACTCTATCGACGAGTTCCCGCAGTTCCTCAACGTGTTCCTGGGCCAGATGTCCGTCGTCGGCCCGCGCCCACCGTTGCCGAATGAGGTGGCGCAGTACACCGAGTACGACCTGCAGCGCCTGGCAGTGAAGCCAGGTATTACCGGCTGGTGGCAGGTGACTGACCGCAACGACACGGACTTCGGCGGCATGGTTCGTCGCGATCTTGAATATATCGCCAACAGAGGCGTGTTGTTCGATTTGAAAATTGTCGTCTTGACTGTCTTTGAGGTGTTCTCGGGGGAGGGTGCCTCATGATTGATTGTGTCGTACCGCACTTTGATTACTTACAAATTCGTGCTGCTTTCCATTTGATGGGAAGGTGTTAGGCACATGTCAATTTCTCTCGTGATTCCAACTCTTGATGCTCAGGCTGAAATCGGTGAGTTGTTGAATAGAATTCTTTCGCAAACCTGTTGTCCTGACGAAATTATTGTCGTTGATTCAGCGTCATCTGATTCCACCGTGGAAATCGCTTCGAGTTTCGATGGTGTTCGGGTTATCGAGATCGATCGCTCCGATTTTAACCATGGGCTTACACGCGATATGGCATTTAAGGAGTCCTCTGGCGACATAGTTTGCTTTATGACTCAAGATGCCGTTCCGGCTGACAATCGATATATCGAGAACCTTGTTAATCCGCTTCTCGCTGATAACCGCGTAGCTATTTCATCGGGTCGCCAGCTGCCAAAAAAGGATGCTCGGAAATTCGAGCGTCTGGTTAGGGAATTTAACTACGGTCCTACGTCAAACGTCCGATCTAAAGACGATGTATCTGTGATGGGAATCAAGGCTTATTTTGCGACGGATGTCTGCTCTGCATACCGAAGGAGCTCCTATTTCGAGCTTGGAGGTTTCGGCAGAACTGATATGAGCGAGGACATGCTTATGGCTGCAAAGGCTGTAGGCGCGGGTTATTTGGTTGCGTATGCTGCCGATGCGTGTGTGTACCACTCGCATAACCTCACTCCGGTTGAACAATTCCGCCGCAATTACGCCATTGGTCACTTTCTCGAATCCAATCGTGAGCTCATAGCTTGTTCGTCTGAAATCGGCGAGGGAGGGCGTCTGGTAAAACGGGTCGCTAAACAACTGATTGAGGATCGATCGTTTGTCGAGCTCGGGGCATTTTGCATTGATTGTTTTGCTCGATTTATTGGAAATCGCTCTGGCCGTAGGGCCGCAAGAAAAGAAAGGTTATAGCTAATGAAAGGCATCATCCTCGCCGGCGGGTCCGGCACGCGCCTGTACCCGCTCACGCTCGTGACCTCCAAGCAGCTGCTGCCGGTCTACGACAAGCCCATGATCTACTATCCGCTGTCCACCCTCATGCTGGCGGGCATCCGGGACATCCTGGTCATCTCCACGCCTACCGACCTGCCCAACTTCGAGCGCCTGCTCGGGGACGGCTCGCGCTACGGCGTGAACCTCTCCTACGCCGAGCAGCCGAGCCCCGACGGCCTGGCGCAGGCCTTCACCATCGGCGAGGAGTTCATCGCCGGCGAGCCGTGCGCCCTCGTGCTCGGCGACAACATCTTCTACGGCAACGGCCTTTCGCGCCACCTGACGCGCGCCGTGCAGAACGCCGAGTCGGGCCGCGCCACGGTCTTCGGCTACCACGTGG
Organism: Coriobacteriaceae bacterium; assembly: GCA_025992755.1. Taxonomy (GTDB): domain Bacteria; phylum Actinomycetota; class Coriobacteriia; order Coriobacteriales; family Coriobacteriaceae; genus Collinsella. The sequence goes on along the minus strand of DAJPGF010000001.1, from coordinate 1,012,314 downwards.
ACGACCCCGAGCGCTTCGGCGTCGTGGAGTTCGACGGGGAGGGCCGTGCCGTCTCCGTCGAGGAGAAGCCCGAGCGCCCCAAGAGCTCCTACGCCGTCACCGGCCTGTACTTCTACCCGGGCGACGTCGCCGCCAAGGCCCACAAGGTTCAGCCGTCGGCCCGCGGGGAGCTGGAGATCACCACGCTCAACCAGATGTACCTTGAGGAGGGGACGCTGTCGGTCGTCACCCTCGGCCGCGGCTACGCGTGGCTGGACACCGGCACCATGGAGAGCCTGCACGAGGCCGCGGAGTTCGTCCGCGCCGTGGAGCACTCCCAGGACCTGCCCGTGTCCGTGCCCGAGGAGATCGCGTGGGAGAACGGCTGGATCACGACCGCCGAGCTCGAGGAGGCCGCCAAGGCCTACGGCAAGTCGGTCTACGGCCAGCACCTCAAGAAGGTCGCCGCCGGCGAGATCGTCAACAGCCCGCGCGAGTACTAGGAGATACCCCTCATGTCTGAGATTTTCGAACCCAAGAACATCATCGTCACGGGCGGCTGCGGCTTCATCGGCAGCAACTTCGTGCACTACGTGGTCAACAACCACCCGGACGTCCACGTCACCGTCCTGGACAAGCTGACCTACGCCGGCAACCCCGAGAACATCGCCGGGCTGCCCTCCGACCGCGTGGAGCTCGTCGTGGGCGACATCTGCGATGCCGGGCTGCTGGGCCGCATCGTCCCGGGCCACGACGCGATCGTGCACTACGCCGCCGAGAGCCACAACGACAACTCCATCGCCGACCCCGAGCCGTTCCTGCGCACCAACGTGGAGGGCACCTTCCGCCTGCTGGAGGCCGTCCGCAAGCACGGCGTCCGCTACCACCATGTCTCCACCGACGAGGTCTACGGCGACCTGGCGCTCGACGACCCGGCGAAGTTCACCGAGGAGACGCCGTACCACCCGAGCAGCCCGTACTCGAGCACCAAGGCGAGCTCCGACATGCTCGTGCGCGCCTGGACCCGCACCTACGGCCTGCGCACCACGATCTCCAACTGCTCCAACAACTACGGCCCCTACCAGCACGTGGAGAAGTTCATCCCCAGGCAGATCACGAACATCATAGACGGCGTCCGCCCCAAGCTCTACGGCCGCGGCGAGAACGTCCGCGACTGGATCCACACCGAGGACCACTCCTCGGCCGTCTGGGACATCCTGACCAAGGGCCGCATGGGGGAGACCTACCTCATCGGCGCCGACGGCGAAAAGAACAACATCACCGTGCTCCGCATGATCCTGGAGGCCATGGGGCGCGACCCCGAGGACTTCGACTGGGTCGCCGACCGCCCCGGCCACGACCGCCGCTACGCCATCGACTCCACCAAGCTCCAGCGCGAGCTGGGCTGGAGGCCGGCGCACACCGACTTCGCCGAGGGCCTGAAGCGGACCATCGACTGGTACGTCGCCAACGAGTCCTGGTGGCGCCCGGCCAAGGAGGCCACCGAGGCGCGCTACCGCGCCCAGGGGCAGTAGGCCGAACCCCGGCGAACCGCACCGCGGGGCGCCCGCGCGGGGCCGCAGGGCATGGGGATGATCCTGCGTCCCCGCGCGGGCGCCCCCTGTTTTCCAACGTCTTCGATAGGAGCTTTTCCCACATGGCAGACATCGCATTCGAGAAGGACCCCTCCGTCGCCGAGACCGGCATCGGGGGCCTGAAGGTCGTCGACCTCGCCGTCCACGGCGACTCGCGCGGCTGGTTCAAGGAGAACTGGCAGCGCGCCAAGATGACCGCCCTGGGCATCCCCGACCTCAGGGTCGTCCAGAACAACATCTCCTACAACGACAGCCGCGGCGTCACCCGCGGCATCCACGCGGAGCCCTGGGACAAGTTCATCTCCGTGGCCCGCGGCTCGGTCTTCGGCGCCTGGGTGGACCTGCGCGAGGGAAGCGAGACCTTCGGCAAGGTGTTCACCTGCACGCTCGACCCGTCGAAGGCCATCTACGTCCCGCGCGGCGTGGGCAACTCCTTCCAGGCCCTGGAGGACGGCACCGCCTACACCTACCTGGTGGACGCCCACTGGTCGCTGGAGCTCAAGAGGACCTACACCTTCGTGAACCTCGCCGACCCGGAGCTTAACATCCAGTGGCCCATCCCGCTGGACCGGGCCACCGTCTCCGAGGCCGACCTCAACCACCCGATGCTCAGGGACGTCGTCCCCATGGCGCCCAAGAGGACGCTCGTCACCGGCTGCAACGGCCAGCTGGGCCGCGCGGTGCGCGCGCTGGCGGAGGAGCGCGGCGTCGCCAAGGACTTCGACTTCTGCGACATCGACACCTTCGACATGTCCGACCCGGCGGCCTACTCCAAGTACGACTGGTCGCTCTACGGCACCGTGATCAACTGCGGCGCCTACACCGCCGTGGATAAAGCCGAGACCCCCGAGGGCCGCGCGGCCGCCTGGAAGGCCAACGCGACCGGCCCCGCCCTGCTCGCGCGCACCTGCGCCGAGCACGGGATCACGCTCGTCCACGTGTCCTCCGACTACGTCTTCGACGGCACCGCCGAGGTGCACGACGAGGAGGAGCCCCTCAGCCCGCTGTCCGTCTACGGCCAGACCAAGGCCGCCGGCGACATCGCCGTGGCAGGCTGCCCGCGCCACTACATCATGCGCAGTTCCTGGGTCATCGGCGAGGGGCACAACTTCGTCAAGACCATGAGGGCGCTCTCCGACCGCGTCGCCGACCCGGAGGACAAGTTGGAGCAGGTCACCGTCGTGGACGACCAGCTGGGACGCCTGACCTTCACGCGCGACATGGCGCAGGCAATCTTCCACGTGCTGGGGAGCCGCGCCCCCTACGGCACCTACGACTGCACCGGTTCCGGCGCCGTCAAGTCCTGGGCCGACATCGCCCGCGCCGTCTTCGAGGCCGCCAACGGCAACGGCGACAGGGTCGTGCCGGTATCGACTGCCGACTACTACGCCAGCGCCGCCGGCCCCGTCGCCCCGCGCCCGGTCCACTCCGCGCTCGACCTGTCCAAGCTCGAGTCGGTCGGGTTCCACATGCCCGACTGGGAGGAAGAGCTGGGGGAGTACCTCGTCATGGGTAATTTATTGTGAGAGGTTAAATAATGGCGGATGTAGATATTTTAATGGCAACTTATAACGGCCAGAATTATATTTGCGAACAAATTAAGTCACTTCAAGCACAATCATATGAGAACTGGGAGCTCTTGATTTCTGACGACTGCTCATCGGACAATACTCTTGATATTGTTAGTCAGTTCGCTGAACGAGACGCTAGGGTTCGAATTGTTTCTAAGGGCATACGTTTTGGTTCCGCAAAATCTAACTTTCTATATTTATTAAGTCAAGCTAACTCTCCATATGTGATGTTTTGTGATCAAGATGATGTCTGGCTTCCCAATAAAATAGAAATCTCTCTTGATCGTATTCAATCAATTGAAAAAAGTCATGAAAGTAATGTTCCCTGTTTAGTATTTACAGATATGACAGTAGTGGATTCAGATTTAAATATTATTGACGATAGTTTTACCAGCTATTCAAATATTAACCCACTACGAACTAGATTTTCTCATATGCTTGCACAATCAGTGGGTGCCGGTTGTACGATGATGATTAACAAAGCTGCTACGGACCTTGCTCGGATTGGTGGAACAAACGAAAATATTATTATGCATGATTGGTGGCTTTGTATCATTTGCTCAGCATTTGGTGCTATTGATTATGTTGACAAATCTACGTCGTTATATCGTCAACATTCTGCCAATGATGTTGGAGCAATTAGATTCTCATTATTGTGCTGGGCCAAAAAGATCGGTACATTTAAATACCGTCAAGACGCTATCTCCAAACAAGCAGAATACTTTGGAGAAGTGTTCAATGAACTTTTGTCAGACAATCAACGCGGTATTGTGAAGTATTGTACAAATACATGCAAAGGGTCTCCGGTTCAGAATTTCACTAACTTAATCAAATCAAAAGCATGGAAATCTGGTACGAGAAAAATCGGCCAAATGATAGCCGTGATCGATTGTGGTTTTCACTCAAATATTTGAAGCTATTAATACAAAGGTGCATGGTGCTCAGTTTGAATAGATCACTGAAAGTTTTACATATTAGTGGGTCCGGTGATTTTTTAGGAGGTGCTGAATTGTGCCTCTATGAGCTCATCAAAGAAGAATGTGCCAGTGATTATCGCTGTGCTCTTATTGTTCCTTATGATGGTGAGTTTGCAAAAGCTGTTGTTGAATTAGACGTTCCAGTGAAGGTAATTAAGTTTAAGCCTTGGTCTAAGTCTACTTCAGATGGAATACTTAAACTACTCATCAAACTGCTTATTAAACTGTTTATTAATGTAGCTGCTGAGATTCGCTTGTTCCTATTTTTACTTACCGTAAAACCATGTGCTATTCATATAAATACATCTGCAGTGGGTACGGGCTGTTTCGCGTCAAAGATATTAAATATTCCGCTAATTTGGCATATTCGAGAATTACTAAATTGGGAAAGCGGAAGGACGCTTTATTTTCCTAAAGTTCAGCGCAGTTTAATTAGTACTGCAAATTCAGTTATTGCTGTTTCAAAGTCTGCCGCTGACACTTTACATAGCTGTAAAAGAATTATTAATCCAATTATCGTTTATGATTCCATTCCAGTCCCCGATTATCGGGATCGTAATATTTTTAGAAAAGGTATTCCGAACATTGCTCTGATTGGAAGTATTTTTCCAGCTAAAGGACAGTATGATGCTGTTCGAGCAATTTCCATAGTGCATGCTAGAGGCTATGAACTCACCTTATTAATTGCTGGAGATATAAAGGATAGCGGTTATTTTGACCAGTTATTATCTTTTATTAAGGAAAATAATATTAGCAACTATGTGAAGTTCCTTGGTCAGGTTGACGAACCTTACGCCGTGTTAGAAGACTCGGATATTTGTTTAAATTGCTCTATGTCCGAGTCCTTTGGTCGAGTAACAGTGGAAGGTTTGTTGTCGGGCTCTTTGGTAGTCGGTAGAAATACTTCAGGAACAGCAGAATTGCTTAACAATGGCAATGGTCTTCTGTTTAACACGGTTGACGAATTAGCTTCACTTTTGATTGGTTCAATAAATGATTTTGAAAAATCAAGGAAGATAGCTAAAGCAGGCCAAGAGTTTGCCTGGGATAGGTTTTCTGATAGTTCGCTGTCCTGTAATAAAATAATGGAGGTATTTGATAATGCAAAATAAGAATCAGATCAATAAAATCGGTATTATTTCCTTGTTCGGTCTCTATAACTATGGAAATCGTTTGCAAGGATATGCTTTGGACTGCGCTCTTTCAGAATTGGGCTTCTACCCCGAAACTATTGTTTTATATCGAAAGCTAGGACTAAGTTATTTAGCAGCTCAAATAAGGACGTTTTTTAGGGCTTGTTTTAAGTCTAGTAATACTAAAAAAAGGGATAATAGATTTAGAAAGTTTGTTTCTGGTCAAAAAATCAAATATGTGATTTTCCCTTACCAAATTAGGCATTTATCTAAAAAGTATTCTTATTTTTGTGTTGGAAGCGATCAGGTTTGGAATCCTAACGCCGACTTATTCAAGCATACAAAATTACTTGAATTTGCGGAGTGTGGTCAAAAAATCGCCGTTGCTCCAAGTTTCGGGGTATCCGAGTTACCTGAATCCTGCATTGATGAATACAGGCTGGCTTTATCTAGCTATAAATCTATTTCCGTGAGAGAAGAAGAGGGCGCTGCTCTTGTGGAATCTCTTGTTGGGAAAAGACCGAAAGTGCTCATTGATCCAACCCTAGCCATTTCAGATCATAAGTGGCGTGAGGTCGCTGACTATTCATTTGTTCCCCACCAGAAATATGTTTTAGTTTACTTCTTGGGTGGTTGGTCCGGAAATCTTTCGGATTACATATACGGAATCGATGATGACAGTTATCAAGTCATTGATTTACTTGATAACAATTCAATTTATTATGCGTGTGGTCCCCAAGATTTCATTGGTCTTATCGATAAGGCCAATCTTGTTTTAACAGATTCGTTCCATGCATCAGTCTTTTCTACTCTTTTCGGTACACCCTTTAGGGTTTTCCATCGTTCGGAAAAACTTTCAACTTATTCACGTATTGCGACCCTTCTTAAGACCTATCAAGTTGGGAATGTAGAGGGGTACGGCGCTATTCCAGAAATATCTAATGACCAAAGAGACATAACGGTTGGGTTGTTGGAATCAAAACGTATTGAATTTATCCAATACCTTAGAAAGGCATTGGATGTCTAGGATTAATAATGCCGTGAGGCATAACACTGACTACTTTGTTTCTGTTCTACTACTTTTGCAGCCCTGCTTTAAACACTTAATGCCAACTATTATTGGCCTGCCCTTATTTTTTATTGGCTTTTTGTTGTTATTACTGCTGCATTGCAAGCCAAGTCAAATAGCACTTAGATCGTTATCGTTTATTCCAATCGTCGGTCTATCGGTTCTAGGAACGTTGCTGAATGGTGTTGTAGATTCGGACTATTATCTATTTGTTTTTGGTGCACTAGCATTTGCCTTGGCTTCCGGCGATACGAGATGGGTCAAACCCTTTTTCATCGTTTTCCTGGTCATGTGCCTGATTCATTGTCTTGCAACAATTTCTTTTTATCTATTACCTGATTTTGGAAGACAAATTATTCGAAATTCATCTCTTTCACAATATCCTACTGCAAGAGACTACAGGTCCGCACTGTCGGGAAGTTATAGTTGGAATGGAATGTATACGAGCCTATGCTTTATTTTAAGTTCGGGCGTTGCATTTTCCGGCTCTAGGCATTCAAAAATAGGCTGTTTGCTTTGCGGCATTAGCGCAATTGCATTGCTGCTTACCACCAAGAGAGCTCACCTAATGTTTTCCATTGCTGCCGTTACGTTAATGTTTTATTTGGCTAATCGGACTAAGGGCATCAGCAAGTTTGTAAAATTTTGTCTTATTGTTTTATTGATTTTGATTGCTTTCGGGGTTTCTTCTATCTATTTTCCTCAGCTAAGCTTTGTGTTTGACCGATTTTCCGAAACGTCTGGAAATGCGGATGAACTACTATCTGGTAGAACCTATCTCTGGCAGCACGCTTTAGATCAATGGACAAATAGACCCATATTTGGTCAAGGTTGGGCTTCCTATAAGTTTAGTTGGATTGATGGCGGTACACCTGTTGTATCTGTTGCTGCACACTGTGTGCTCCTTCAGCTATTAGCTGAAACTGGGTTATTCGGTTTGTCACTTGCTATAATTCCTTTTTTCATTTTAATAAAGGGGGCTTTTGAAACTTCAATTCATCTGGATAGTTACTCGGCTGGTACAAGGAGCTTAGTACTTGCTTCCGCTGGAATTGTAGCGTTCTTCATTCTTTACTCCTTTTGCGGAAATCCACTATACGATTCACCGATGTTCATTTCTATGCTAGCGATATTTTCTTTTTACACGGGAAGTTCCGTGTCTATTTAATTCAATTAATTTCAATCGTTTGTGTTTCTTGGGGTGTTATTTGCTGTGGGAAATGAAAGACGTCTAGGAGCTTTACTAGGCTATTTGAATATCATTATTAAAAATATAGTTAATTTGGTTTATACACCAATGCTCCTCGCGTTCGTAGGCCAGGCAGATTATGGTGTTTTCCAGACTTCTAACTCGTTTGTGTTCTCACTTTCATTACTTACATTCGGTTTCTCGGACGCTTATATTCGTTTTTATACGCAGAAGAAGGCCAGGGGAACCGAGCGGGACATTAGCTCGCTTAATGGCATGTACCTCATCCTGTATGTTGTTATTTGCGCAGCCGCTCTTACTCTTGGGCTTATGTTCGCCTCTAACGTTGAGACATTCTTCTCGGGTAGCTTCACGACCGCTCAGGTTGGGCTTGCAGGTGAGCTCATGGCGATCATGGCATTCAGCGTGGCGTGTACCCTCTTCTCTACTATTTTCGATGCCTACATACTTGCGCATGAGCAGTTTCGCTTCCAACAGTCACGCCAAATGTTCACGTCCTTAGCGACGCCCGGTGTGGCGTATTTATTACTTTGCTTTGGGATGGGGGCTGTTGGCGTCGCTCTGGCTCAGCTTGCGGTTAACGTGACGCTGCTCGTTCTTAATGCTCGTTTCGCCATCGTGAAGCTCGGTATGCGCTTCGATGTACGGAGGTTTGATAGGGATTTATTCTGCTCTGTTGCCGCCTTTAGTGCTTGGATTTTCGGCAACCAGGTTTGCGAGCTCGTAAACCAGAGCGTTCCTAACATACTGCTGGGCGTCTTGACAAGCGCAATTACTGTGTCGGTCTTCGCCGTCGGCTTGCAGGTTAGAAGCGTGTTCGTTTCGCTTTCAACCGTGATGTCAAACGTTTTCGTGCCGAAGATCAATCGCATTGTGGCAACCTCGGACGACAACGCGGAGCTTACCCGCCTCATGACGCGCGTGGGTCGTTACCAGATGTTCCTTTTCTGCTGGATATACTGCGGGTTTTCTTTGCTTGGACGGTTTTTTATCACTAAGTGGGCGGGCGAGGGCTTCCTAGATGCCTATTATCTGATTTGTGCGATGGCGCTACCCCTTGGAGTGCCGCTATGCCAGAATACCGGCATCGAAATACAGCGCGCTAAGAATAGGCATAAGGCTCGAAGTGTCGTCTATTTATTCATGGCGGTTCTGAACGTTGTCTTCACCTGGATTGCTTCTCCTTATCTAGGTTACTGGGCTCCTGCGATTGCCTACATTGCGAGTATCGTGTTGGGCAACGGTCTCTTTATGAACTGGTATTACCAAAACCGCATCGGGCTTGACATGATCTACTTCTGGAAACGCAACCTTCCTGTAGCGCTGACGTCTGCGCTGGTCCTTGTCGCCTGCAAAGGGCTAAGCATTTTTCTTCCCGTCACGAGCTGGTTACTGTTTCTCGCATGGGGCGCCGTATACACCGTGCTATTCGCGATTGCTATGTGGCTGTTCGTGCTTGATTCAAATGAGAAGGCGGGGATTACCGCCAGAGTTCCATTCCTCCGTTAGGGGTCATCAATGCCTAAAACTGCGATTTGTACGCTCTCTGACGCCTGCTGCGGCTGTGGTGCCTGCTCCGCCGCCTGCCCAAAAGGGTGTATTTCCATGGAGCGAGACCATCTCGGCTTTTCCCGTCCTATTGTGAATCCCGAAATTTGCATTGACTGTGGCGCTTGCGAGCAAGTCTGTCCTGCGATAGGGGAGCGATCTGTCGACCAGCTGCAATCAGTCTCATGGGCGAAGTCCGACTCATCAGAGCTGCTGGATCGGTCCTCATCTGGCGGTATTTTCGGGCTCCTTGCTCGCAGGGTGCTTTCGGAAGGCGGTGTAGTCTGCGGCGCGGCCTTCGATGAGGGGTGCCGCTCGGTCCGCCACGTGCTCATCGGCAACGAAGCCGGTCTCGATGCCGTCATGCGTTCCAAATACGTGCAGAGCTCTATCGGGAAAGATGTGTACAGAGGGGTTCGTAATGCAATTCGTTCCGGTCGACGTGTCCTCTTCGCCGGCACCGCCTGCCAGGTCGCAGGCATGAGTGAATATCTCGGGAAGCTCGGTGAGAGTGACCTTTTTCTGTCCGTCGACGTCATCTGTCATGGTGTTCCCTCTCCTGAGCTCTGGTCACGATGGATTGACTACCGAGGCGAGGCCTTCGGGTCTGACGTCTGCGACGTTAATATGCGGAGTAAGACAACCGGATGGTTGTCTTACTCCGCTGCGTACAAGCACGCAGCGGAGAAAGACAACACCGGGGATACTGAGTCCCGAGTGTTCGGTGAAGATTGGTATATGAAAGTGTTCCTGGCCAATGCGAGCCTACGTTCGTCGTGTCTTGCATGTCCCGCAAAGCGCTCGAGCGGAGCCGATATTACACTCGGTGATTTCTGGGGATTTCAGAATATTCATCCCGAGGTCGACTGTTCCAAGGGTGTCTCGGCAGTCCTATGTAATACCAAGAAGGGTGAGCGTGCTTTCAAGGCTATTTCGAGGATCACTTTGAGCGGTTCGGCGACGCTTGACGAGGTCGTTGCCGGTAATCCCAGCCTTATTCGCTCCGTGTCCCCACATCCGAAGCGGGAGGAGTTCTTGAATGACGTGGCCTCCGGATCTTCCATCCCGAACCTTATGGCTAAGTGGAAATTCCGTCAGTCTCTTCGACAGTGCGTTCGCGGTAAACTTGGCGCTATTAAACGTCGTTTGAAGAAGCTCTAAATCTAGGATTTAAGGGACCTCGGACGTTTTTCCGGACCATGTCCCGGCGCTATGCCGCATGGCCCCTCTCCTCGCGATACTCCCTAATGGTCTTCCATCCTAGGTCCTTCTTGAGCTTGCCGTCCCTGTACCACTCGATATATTCGCCGAGCAGGCGGGAGAACTCTTCGAACGGCACGCCGGTCCAGTCCCTGCCCTCGAAGAAGTCGCACTTGAGCGTGCCGAAGAACCCCTCGGCGCGCGCGTTGTCGGGGCTCCGGGCCCTCCTCGACATCGAGCGCACCACCCCGGGGCCGCACGCCTCGCGCCACTCGCGCCCCATGTAGACGGCGCCGCCGTCGGTGTGCACCGTGAGCGGCCGGTCCTCGGTCGGCCCGACTATCCCCACCAGGTCCCTGAGCATGCCGACCATCAGGTCGGAGTCGGCGTGGACCGAGACCCTCCAGCAGATCGGCCACCCGTCGAAGCAGTCGATCGCGGGCGACAGGTACGCCCTGTACCCGTCGAGCCTGAACTCCGTGACGTCGGTGACCACGAGCAGGCCGGGCGCGGGCGCGCGGAAGTCGTGCGTCCCGTCCGCGCGCAGTGGGACGTTGGCCGGGCGCTCCGCGAGCTCGCCCCGGTAGCTGCGGTACCTCGGCCTCCGGCGCATCTGCGCCGCCTTGCGGGCGACCAGGCCCTCCTCGCGCATGATCCGGCGCACGACCTTCTCAGACGCGACGACGGGGCTCTCGGCGTCCCCGGGCGCGAGCTCGCGCCACGAGACGGGCTCGCCGGGTCCCCTCCTGAGGTCGGCGGTCACGGACTCAGGCCCGTAGGCGCCGCCGCTCGCCTCGAACGACGCGCGCACGCGCTCCCTGAGCGCGGCCTTGGGGTCGGGCCTCGAGATCCTGGGCGCCTGGTCAAGATAGGTGCTCTTCGGGATCGACAGGGTCCTGGTCACGTCCGCGAGCCTCACCTCGGCCTCGCGGGCGCGCTCGGCGGGGTCGTCGGGAAGCCCCTCCAGGCCCCAGTCCCGCCAGTCGGTCTGCTCGGGCGGCTCGCCGCCGGCCCCTCCGCGCCCGGTCCTCTCCATCTTGCCCGCGCCCCCTTCGGCTCGACGCTTCCGCGGGGAGGCGGGCTCGGTGCCCGGTCGCCTCGCGGCGAATGCGGGGCTGCCCTCGCCGTGCGAGCAGTGCATGCGCTCCGCCCGGTCGGGCATCTCACGGGCGGTCAGCTCGCCCGCCTCCTCCAGCTTGAGCCAAGCATACAGGTTGTCCTTGTTCGGGAAAAGCGGCAGGCTCCTGCAGGCGGCGGGGGCGGACAGGCCGCTCCGGTGGAACTCCCAGAGAATCCCCTCGCGCTCCTCTTTCGTATACATCGGACTCCCTCCTGGACCCAGATTGGGTCCGAGATTTTGTCCGAGGTCCCTAACATCCTGTTTTCACTCTTTACCCGATAGATTCTGGCTTTATTTGGCATTCATCTATCTTAGACAATCGCTGGATTTCGGTGACTACTCTGATTGAAACATTAATTAGTAATATCGTGAACTCTGTTAAAGGCTTACGACAGCGTCATCAGTTTCTTGTTGATTTCAGCATTGCCTTCATCTGGAATCTGGTAGGCATTCTTCTTCCGACAATAGCCTGTGGCATATTGCTTCAAATCTCTGGGCTACAGTCTTTCTGCGCGTATTTATTGAGCGATCTGAGCAAGGCGGCTTTCAGCTTTTCTTCTGCTTCACTTCTTTGTGTTGAGCTAATTCATGGCAACTGTTCAGAAATTCACTCGGGTATTAAATGGGGCGTTGGAATTCTCTTATTAATGCTTTCGCTTTTGTTGTCTTGTGGGCTGGCAGTCAACCAGATACTGTTTGAGTCTTCTTATCTTAAAGAGCAGGCGAGCATGTCTCCTTTCATTAATTCACTGGTCGCACTATCCGTCTCAGCATATTTGGCAGCTATGTTTTGTGCCGGCAGCGACATGAGCTATGAGCCAGATGAATTTGTGGAAGATGAAGTGAGCGATGATGGGTACATTATTAGTGCCGATGATTTGGAATCGTTGATTCGAGATGTATGGAGCCTCGGTCGCAGCGAGAATGGCGATAAAGAGTGAACGCACTAGAGTTCCTAATTTCATTATTGACGGGCCTATGTACGCTTTTGTCGGTGCTTGCGGCCTATAGGGCTGTACATTCAGCACCCAAATTCAAAATGAGCGCAAAAGCTCTTCCGCACTTAAATGAATGCTATCAGTCCAATGACGGCTCTCATATCTTTTCTGATCCAGATGCAATCAAAACGATTGGGATTATCCGCGATTCTGTTTCACGTCTGAATGCGGAGCTTGCTGAATCAAGCAACAAGAACGAATGGTATTCGTCATTGATGGATTCCGAGTTCAAATCCGCTCTGCTAAGAACGTTTTCCAAGTGTCTGCGAATTCCCACTAACGAGTTATCAAAACAGATAATCGAAACCCTATTTATAAGTACTTCCAGCTTTTTACGCGCGGCAAAACTTCTTGATCTTAATAAAGATGTGCAGAGCGCCATTGCCGAATATGCTGAGATTTGCTCCATTGCTAAATGTAGGGTCGATCTTTGCAACGCTTATGTAGAGAACGATTCAGCAGTTAATAATGAAAGCACATATAACCGCGACAGTAACTTTGCTAATAAGCAAATTTCCGACAGAAACATTTTAGTGGGGTAAAAATGATTGATAATCCTATCCAGGACATACCGTTAGTGGATATGCTGACACATAATTTGGAATCTGACGATGTGAATAAATTTATCAACTCTTTGGATGTGACCAAAGACGATGACTCTGCCATACAGGAACTGAAGAAGTCCTACGAGGCGTATATTTCGATTGAATCGTTATCTACGGGGGACGTTGTCTCTTGGAAACCTGGTATGCGCAATCGTACGCTGCCAAACTACAGACAGCCTGCCATTGTGATTGAAAAGTTGCAGTACCCGATTTTTGATGAATCGCAAAACGCTGGAAGCCAGTACTTCCATGAACCCCTTGATTTACGAGTGGGCTTTTTGGATGACAATAATCAGTTCGTTATCTATTTTTATGATTCTCGTCGATTTGAAAAATACCGCGGCTCTCTTTCTGAACTCGAGCGTTATCTAGCATTGCTGAAAAATAAGGAAACGCATGAGGAACAGGAGAAGACTGACGACTAAGCAGCATATAAACTTCTATGAATTATTATTTTGCTGCTGATTGAGGCGTTGTTATCACCAAAGAGGAGATTTCGACTATTCCAAACAAACTAAGGCACTAAAATATAGAGGGAACGCCGCAAAGCCGCGCGGGTGATACGTCGGCCGCTTCATCTAAGCTAGGTCGAAATAGCTCCGCAAGAATTATTACGCCAAGCGCTTTTCACGAAGTAGAACGACAAGTTTTGCTCTGATTGGAAGACTAAGCACTTGGCCTAAAGCCGGACATCGGAGATACTACCTCCAGGAAACAAATCGCATAGCAAGGGCTGCGCATAACAAGGGAGCCGGGATTTCTATTCCCAGCTCCATCACGTTCTAGCCCAAGTTTTGAATCAAAGAACCATGACTGCTAAAGATGGACAGCAGCGCTAATTGCAGAAATAAAAACAGGGGCGGACATTCGAGTAGATGTTTTTTGCCGAACGAAGCGCCATGTTTGCAGAAGCGATAAGAGTAGTGGATGCTGTTGCAGCTGACGATGTTGTCTCCGCTCGGATATGGAAGGACCCGAAAACTGGGAAATGGAAAACCGTAAAGCTAGCCGCAGCTGATTTAAAAGATACGGACTCCATCCCGAGCCATTTTGATTACAGAGCGCTTGGCTCAGAGACCCTTGAGGCTATTCGCGAAAGAGAGGCATTCTTGGCAACGGAGGAGCCCAGTCGCTTTGACAACGCCGTTGATTCTATCAATGCACATCTAGAAAGTTCCGAAGCCTAAGGTATTTTGATTTGCCATCTTAACGATATCCAATTTCCTTTCACCGACTGGCAAAACGATTTACACCTAATTGTGGACACTGCCCACGCGATTTCTCTTTGCCCCCGCATCGATCTCGCTAAACTAATAGCTGCTGCTACCAGGGCATTTTCTGGTGCACATTCTATTGGCTCCTGCGAAGATCGGAGCGGGTATGTTTGCTGCAAAGTCCTACACCAGCCGTCATTACATTGCGATTGTTGCCATGGCCTGCCTATGCGCTTTGCTGGGCGGGCCTTCTTATGCCGCGGGCGCGGAGAGCCTCATCATCGCGGGCGCGACGTACTACGAGCCGGGCGTGTCGGGCCCCGGCTGGGCCTGGACCGATGCCGACCACCTGGAGCTTAACGGCTACGCGGGCGAGGCCATCGGCGCCGAGGGCGACCTGGTGCTGACGCTTGCCGGGCAAAACTCCGTGACGGAGTCGCATGAGCCCGATGCGGACATCACGCTGAGCGGCATGGAGGTGTGGGGCAACCTGACGCTTCGCGGCACCGGGACCCTGACGGCGACGGGCTCGCAGTGCGGGATCCACGTTTCACAGGCATTTGTGGTGGACGGCTGCACCGTCGATGCCCGGGCAGACGGGGCCGATATTTCTGACGAGGCGGTCGCCGGTGTGATCGCAGGAGACATGGCCGTGCGCGGCGGCGGGCGCGTCGTTGCCGCGGGCACCGGGTCCGGAGCGGGCGCGCGCGCCTACGGCGTGTATCTGAAGGACGCGGGCCTTGGCGCTGGCGCGGCCGGCTGTCGGCTTTCCGTCGACGCCTCGTGGCTTGATGCGACCGGCGCAGACGGCGGCGTTGCGTGCACGGGCGGATCACTTGTGTCTGCGCGATTTGTGGCGCCCGCTGGCGGGACCTTTGGCCCCGGCGGCGTGGTGGATGCCTCCGGGGCCATGGCTCCGCATGTGGTGATTGAGCCCGAGGGCGCGACGGCGCCGGCGGGGGAGACCGACGGGCGCGAGGTGCCCGGTGGCGCGGGCGAGCCGGCTGGTGGCGCCGGTCCTGCCGGTGGGCAGCCCGGTGCCGGGTCCGCGACGGATCCCGCCCTGAAGCCCGCGACTGCGACGCCCAAGACGATCACGACAACCAAAACGACAGTAAACAGGACCACGGTGTCCACGCCATCCAAGGCCAAGGCTGCCGGCGCCGCCACCGCCACGCTCCCCAAGACCGCCGACAGCAACTGGATCGCCGCCTCATTAGCGCTATTCCTGCTAGGAGCAGCGCTTATAGCTGCCGCGCACCGCCGCTCGGTATCGCATGCATCGTCATGGCGGTTGTTCCCGCTTTGAGCTACGCAGGCAACCGATTAAAAGCGAGTTTTATGTTTCCCAAAGTAGGGGCGCACCGGCTAACGCCGGCGCGCCCCTACTACTGAACGGACAGTTTTAATTACTAAGGATACGGCAGCAATCCGTACATTCCGCAGCAGTCGGGAACCATTCTATTCCGCCTCTACGATTTCGTCTGCATTGCCTTCGGTTTCGTTGTTCGGCTCATTTATCTCAGTGTTCTTGGCCACCGTCTCTGTGTCACCGTCTTCTGCAGGGAGGTAATACATTAAGCCAAATAGCTCATTTATCGCTCTGCGAGTATTTGCAGCTGAGACACCGATGCGCTTCAGCTGCATTGCATAGACAAGATAGCGTAGAAGCAGCAAATCAAGAATGGCAGCACCTTTGAAATCCTTGTCAATGTTTCCATGGGCAAAGTCATTTCTTTGCTCAGCCAGCCTGCTTCCAATGACTTCGTAGGAAAATTCCTCATCATTCCTTTTGTATAGACCTTCCCCAAATACCCCAATCATTTCATGAAAATCTCGACCAGCCTGTACTATCTTCGATTCCAGATTGCTAAAGCCGATGCTCTTCTTTGCATATTTCAATATCTTTTTAGCTTTTCCGGAGCTTTGGTTAATGCATTCATCCATCTGAGCTGATGCTCGTTGCTCAGCAGCCACTCGAGCTTCTGATTTGACAACTCCGCTTGGATACGCTTGGTCAAATTCCCATTCAAATGCTGCGGAAGTCAGCACGAAGTCCGATGCATCGAGCGTATGTCCCTTTTCGTATGTTTCAGGAATATGCCTTAGGTAGATTTCTCCGTCTGCAATCGCTCCAAACATTTTAATCTCATACGGGTCCAGCAAAGACAGCTGAATATATCGACCTTTTTCAAGAGGCTTGGTATCAAATGGCTCTGAGGATCTCGCTAGCTTGAATTCAGCTGTGCTGGGGTAATGCGAGTCGTCGTACATAGCCTGCAGGCTGCAATCCTCAATTAGTGTGTTTTTGCTGAATGTCAGATATTTGAGGAAGTCTTCTGCTGCATGCCACAGGCGATAGAAAAACCAGTAATCGTCCGTTTCATCAAACTCGAAAATCATGCTGGAATTAAGGGTGATGGGTGGAGTACTAATTTTCATACTGCATGTCCACCCAACTGAGAAATACGCCGCGATATCTCTGCCCTCAAAGCGAAATGCTCTCTTCACGGTCGAAGTTCTGTCGAATCCATTTGTCCTGATAGAGATGATTCCCTTTTCTGTAAGGTCGTCAGAATCAAATACCTGCGAGAATGCCCTATTAACCGGATGAATGTAATTCAAGGCCCTGCCGGATAGAGTCATCCTGCAAAAACCATTGGTATTCGGGCTACATTCCAGATACCCAGCAACGTTGATATACAGAGTCGAATTTCGACTTCCGACAGTCGATTCCTCCCTGGTCAAAAAGATCAATCGCTTGCTTGTCTCGTTGCAGACGCCGTCAAGATAAGGCACATCAACAGTCAAAGGGTCGCCGGATGTATACACACCGGGGCAAATTTCTTTTTTTAGCCAACCCCACATAATGTCATTCTTGCATTCTTTGGGCGGGATGAGAACAAGCTCAGAGCCATCGAACACAAAGACAAAATCAACATCTTTGAATTTTAGAGTTCCCGAATACGTGTTGTCTGTCATCTTATTTACCCCTCATAATGACCTTTCCAGTCCTTGTTCGCAACCTTGTCGCCGATCCTCTCGAGATCGACGCAGGCGAAATGCCAGTCTCCTAACAGCTTGTCCAAGCTGGGCTTAACGGGTTCCACTGGAGTGGGAAGGATAAACTGGACTTTCTTTTAAGGATCCTCAAGCGTATTGCCGCTCGTATTCCACTGGAGACATGTAGCCCAGGGTGGAATGCATGCGCACCCTATTGTAATAGAGCTCTATGTACTTGAAGATGTCCTGCTTGGCCTCGTCCCTCGTCCCATAGCTCCTCTCTTCCACCAATTCCCTTTTCAGCGTCTTGAAGAACGACTCGGCCACCGCGTTGTCCAGCGGCGTGCCGGGCCTTGATACCGACTGGACTATGCCATGCGAGTCCAGACACCGCTGGAAGGAACGGGAGGTGTACTGCGCGCCCCGATCGTCATGGAAGACGAGGCTGCCGTCATCTGGCGGACCCTCCCTGCCGACCGCCTGCTCCATCGCGTCGATCGCGACCTTCTCGGTGATGCGCTCGGACATTGACCAGCCCACGACCTTGCGGGAGAAGGCGTCTATCACGGCTGCGAGATAGAGCCACCCTTCTCTTGTGGGTATGTAGGTGATGTCGCCCACCCAAAGCCTGTTGCGCTCGCCCACGGTGAAAGCGCGCTCTACCAGGTTCAACCGAGGGTCTCCCGGCTCGACCTTCTTCTGGATGCGGTGTTTTCGGGCCGCGCCCTTTCCGGCAAGTCCGAGCTTCTGCATGATGCGGAGCACGCGCTTCTCGCTCACGACGATGCCGCTTTTTCGCAGTTCGCGGTTGATGCGCCGGTAGCCGTAACGGCCCTTGTGCCGCTCGAAGGCCTCGATGACGAAACCTTCGATCGCCTCCCGCTCTATCTGGGCGTCGGACTTCTTCCGGCCGAGATACTCGTAGAAACCGGATTTCGAGACTTTCATCAGCCCGCATGCCTTCTTGATGGGGCCGATCTCGCCCCTATGCTCTTTGAGGAACTCGAACCTCACGCATGGTCTTGACTCAAGAAGGCCCGGAAATTTTTTAGTATCTCGTTCTCGCGCTCGAGCTCCTCGACCTTCTTCTTGAGCTTCACGATCTCGTAGTCCTTGTTGATCTTCGGGGAGCCGTTTCCGGGGAACGCGCCGTCTCCCATCTCCTCGTATTCGCGGGCCCATCTTCTCAGCGTCGAATCCTTTATGCCGAGTTCCTCCGATAGGCCTTTGACCGTCATTTCCCCGGACAGGACCACCTTTGCCGCCGAGACCTTGAACTGCCTGTCGTATCGCTTTCTTCTTTGGGTCATCTTGAACACCTTTCGCTCTTAACTAGGTGTCCAATTCATCATACCCACTCCATCCTTCGCCCCCATTTCCTATCTAAAAAATGAATATCAATTCGAATCGAGCTCCGAGATTGAGGCCTGCCGATTCGCGTCGACCATTGCATTCTACGCGGCGACCTACGGCTCTGGTGACGAGGCCAACGATAAGGACTACGGGTGCCCCGGCGGTTTCGATGGCGAGAGAATCGAGACCATGGAAGACCTATTTCTTCTTACTGTCTTCCAGATATATACCAAGCTTCTGCTTCCGAACGAAGGGTAAGAAATAACACGAGGCATTCGTTATTTGACTCTGCCTAATTCTGCCAAATTCATTTTCGATACCTCACTCATTTCCTTCATTACTTGGGCATACTTAAATCAGAAATTGGTCGTAGGGCGCGACCAACGAAATCAAAAGAAAGCCCACTGAGAAGATGTCTTCAATCTCTTTGGGTTGGAGGCATTTTCTTTTTCGGAGAGTCTGCATGAATTCTAAAAATGTCTTTTTGACAAACTCGTTCTACAAAGAACATCCAAACCATCTAGTCTGCTCTTTATACTCGGATATAAACACTAAGGAGGTAGACGTGTTTTGGAGCTATGTTCAGCTTGATGACGGCACTCAGTTTGCCTACTCAGAGACAAGAGATGACGGGACCGTTCGCGTAGCCGTCGAGCGTCCGGTTGACCTTGGCTTTGACCATGCAGAATGCTTCTTGCCTGCGGTTAATTGGTTCAATGTCGAAGGATTTTCTATTGACGATCTGGATTTTTTGACCGAGTTCGTTAGATCAAACGCCCCATTTATCTTCGAGCTTGCAGAACGGCAAAAAGCCGGACCGGCGGTTTCGGCGCTGGCCCCCTGACGTCTACTGTTGAACGGCAAATAACCCATGATTACGCCTACCGACATATCCACCGCCGCCTCCCGCGTGCTTGCTCAATACGACGTCAGCGAAGCATATTAATTTGGCTCGTTTGCCCGAGGCGAGCAAACGCCCAATAGCGATATTGACTTGCGCCTAGTCTGCGGCAACGCCATGACGTTCGGCACGCTTTACGAACTCTCCCATGAGCTCGAGAGGGAACTTGGAAGAAAGGTTGATATCGTCACCAACCCACCAGAGCACATGCGCCCAGCATTCCGCAAAAGCATCAAGCAGGAAGAGATACGCCTTTATGTCTCAACATAAACGAAACGATGAGCTTACGGATACAACCCTACAGCCCTGTCCTCCCAAAGAACCTAACGCCGAAAGCCTAGAGGCCATCCGCGAAGGGGATGCGTTCTTTGCCAGTGGAGAACTAGGTCGTTTCGACAACTCCGCCGACCTTATCAATGCAGCTCTAAATGCCCCTGAAATGTGAGAAAACTCAATCACCAAAGAGACGGCCGTCTTGGAGGTGCCAGATCGGCGAGGTACGTACCTCGCCATTTTTGTCCTTCGACGGATAGCGGTACTATCCAGCCTTCTGGCATAGCCCGAGAGCCGACGAGCGCGACCGTGTGACTTCTGGGTTTGCCTTGCAGCTCTTCCCATTCATTTGTATGCTTGACTTTGATTTTGGTCGTAAGGCGCGACCAACGGAATCAAAAGAAAGCCTGCCGAGAAGACCTTGGTCGCAGAGCACGACCAACGCAATCAAAACAATGCTCGCGGAGAAGGCGCTTTCAATCGCATTGATTGGAGGCGCCTCTAATACCAAGAGATATCTACTCTGCCGGAGAGCCAGGAGCAAAGGTGGCGGTCGAACGCGCCTGATAACGGGTATCGCTCTAACGAAACCAGTACTACGCTTGGATCCAGGACCTCGTTTCCGGAAGCCGCACGACCAGTGGACTCGCCGAAGAGTTGCGCCGCGGTTGCATTGTGGGCGCGGGCGACCCGTCACCCGTATAGAATCAAACCATCCGCACGCCAGTTATTGAATGGATTGGACACCACATGGAAATCCCCGGCACCCTGTGCGGCAATGTGTACGACTTCGCGTTTTGCCCCGAGCCCTGTTACGAGCGCTTGGCCGACCTCGCCGACCCCGAGGACTGGGGTCCCGGCAACCGCATCCTCAAAAACTACCTGTCGTTTTCGTTTAGCCGCGCGGTGTTCTTAACCGAGCGTGACGCGGACCAGACCGCCCCGTCCAACTTACCGCTGGTGTTCGACGACGACCGATGCCAATTCAACACCGGCCTTTACACGCGCCGCTACGAGACCATCTACGGCCTGTTTGAGCCCAACACCAAGCCCGACGCGCGCCAGCGCTGGTTTTTGAAGGGCTTCTTTAAGGAGAGCGACCCCATGCTGGTCTCGTTTGAGTACCTGCCATGCCGCGTGCGCTTTGCCGAGGACCCCTCCGAGCTGGTCTTTGACTACCGCCTGCCCATCCGCTCCAACATCGACCACATTCTGGGCGACGAGGAGAACCTGACGCGCATTCCCGCCAGCCTGATGGGGGAGGGCAACTCGCTGCTGCTGCGCCGCGCCTTTGAGGGAGCTGTCGTCGAGGCCGCCCGCCGCGCCGCCGCCAACTATACGCTCGCGGTGCCGCAGTTCTACGGCGGCCGAATTCAGCTGCTTCTACCGCTGTGCCTAACTGGCGACAAGCCCGAGCTGGCGCTGACCATCCAACGCGAGGACGGTTTCTACGCAGCGCGCACCTGCCTCACGCTCGACATGGCCTACAACAACGCACGACTTATCTGCCGCCCAGAGACCTCGTGGATCAAGCGATAAAGGTCGGTCTACCTGCTGGTTTGTCGTCCACCCTGATTGCGGTGGCGCGGTTTGCGCCCACGAATTTACAATCGAGGGCAAAAAGTTCTTGGTAAACCACGCACGGCTATGTTAGTATCTCTTTTGCCGAAAGGCGACGGGCGATTGGCTCAGGGGTAGAGCATATCCTTCACACGGATGGGGTCACAAGTTCGAATCTTGTATCGCCCACCATCTAAAGTACAGGTCAGAGGTGTTAAGCCTCTGGCCTTTTTCTTTTTGACACCAAGGGTGATTCCAAAACGAATCGTAGTCGTATAAGGCGTCATTTTTTTCGCACCCTTTTTGCTGACGCCATTGCATGTTTTGTATAAAACGCATGCGTATTTTCATTGAATTCCCCATGTGATCCGCGCGCAAATGTGGAGACAGGGACCACATGCCCAAAGCTCCTTCCAGCGGTTTTCTATCACACGACGGTTTTTCGGCGGAACTCGGCATGCTTTTGTCAGCATTTGGTTTGCTTCCCGTACTTACCCGCATGATACCCCGGTAGATAATCGGCCATGCCCGCAATCCGCACGGCCTACGGTCGAAACCAGGGGAGGCCACATGGACGAAATCGTCTGCGCAAACACCGCATTCCGCTACTGGCGCTGCCCACCGCAGGTGCATGACCTCTACCCGCGCCTACCCAGCTCCGATGACGGCTGGCGGGCCCTATCCCAAGCCCCTTTCGTAACCGATGTCCTCAAGACCCCGATTATCGCTGTTGCTTCGCCAGGTTGTTGTAATCACCACTCGGGATTGCGCTCCACTATTCGCTGGGAAGGGGCTTCGGATACCGGCACAACAACCGACACTCATTTAGGCTTTAGCGTCACCAATCCGCTTAACACGTTATTTACTATGGCACGCTTTGTGTCCCAAATAGATCTCGTACTGGCTATGTACGAACTTTGCGGCTGGTTTTCTGTTTTCGAGCCGACCCCCGCTGTCGAAATGCAGTTAAAAATCGCGTTAAAGGAGAATCGCAATTCCAGCACGCAGGATCTGTTCGAACTTGGAGAAGGCGAAGACGAGATTCCTTGGAAACGAGTTTATGCCCGCACAACCGTAAAGGTCCCAGCAAATGAAGGCCAAACGAACAATCGCGAGGATGGAAGAGAGGTTACGAAACTCAAAGGTACTTCGCTTTGGATGAGAAAGCCACTCATCGAACTGAGCGACTTGCATCGATTCGCCGAAAAGGTCAAAAGTCAAATGTGGGGAAAGCAGTTTTATGATGCCGCTCAGCAGGTTATCGGCATTGCTGCATCTCCACTCGAGGTCGCGGGGGTCCTGCTTCTAAGTCGTTCTCGACGTCTAGGTGGTTCAGGATTCAGATACGTATACCTCAACGATTTAACCCCTCTATCCGAGGAAGCCCAAAGCATCGCAGGTCAAAAGGTTTGCTACGGTGACATCGTGATTGTAAACCCAATCCTAATGAAGGCAGCAATTATCGAAATCCAAGGTGAGGTCATCCATGGGTCAGGCGCGGTACTTGACCAAGATGCGGAGCGCATGACTGCGCTCCAGAGCATGGGTTTCGATGTGTTCCTGGTAACCCACGATATGCTTAACGACAAAAAACAGCTAGACGCCATAGTCAAAAGCGTCTGCAGTCGTTTGGGGATTCGATATAAAGCCAAATCCGAGGCAATGAAGCGCGCCGAGACGCGACTGCGAGCAAATGTTCTGTGCAACTGGTTGGAACTCGGAAATTAGCCGGCAACAAGGCGCTAGAACGACCTAGTTTTCCTGCTAGTGAATTAGTATCATTTCAAAACTACGCCGGATTACGGGGCTGGACCCGGACCGGCCGTCCATACCCTGCATTTCGCTGAATGCGCAAGTCGTCTACCTGCGGTTTTGATTTTACCGATTACGGCATGCTCGGGGGTTCCCGGCCTGGCCCCGTAAACCGGCATGGTTTTGAAATCGCCGGGTCGGCGGGAGCGCGATTGGCCCCGATAATGGGCCCGGCGCCGGCGGGATGGTCGTTGGGCGGATGGCGGCCCGTGGGGTGGAAGCGAAAACCGGCGAGCGGCGGAACCCGAGATGCCCTGGGCGCGCCCCGCGGGCCGGATCCGGCATCGCGGGTCCCTTGCCCTCGAGTCCGTGCCGCGCTCTCGTCCCAGCGGCGCCCGCACCTCCGGAAAGTTTTTCCAAAATTGTCCTTGCATCGCCGTCCGAGTTCCCGTATAGTACTTCTTCGCACGGGGGCGTAGCTCAGCTGGGAGAGCGCTTGACTGGCAGTCAAGAGGTCAGGGGTTCGATCCCCCTCGTCTCCACCCGAGCATTGAATGAGGCTCCAACGCAAGTTGGGGCCTTTTTTCATATAGGCACACAAGGTCAAAGGCGGCACCATGATCCTCCTGGTCGACAAGATCGTGCGTTGAACGGGCGCCGCGTGCATGGTAGTATTTCACGTCGTGGTTCAAGATGGGTGGCCTGTTCTATTGGCCTCTATTGCACGCGCCATTTTATAAGGGCTCTTGGCGCAACGGTTAGCGCAGGGGACTCATAATCCCTGGGTTCTGGGTTCGAATCCCGGAGGGCCCACCAGAGAATCAAGAAGCCGGGCAAATAGCCCGGCTTCTTTTTGCTAAAGTTCCCACTCCACATGCCTGCGAAATTGTCTTGATAAACGTTTTCGGTCAAATCCACGCAATAGTTAATGCTGATTGACAAGAACCATTTCAAAACTACGCCGGATTACGGGGCTGGACCCGGACCGGCCGTCCATACCCTGCATTTCGCTGAATGCGCAAGTCGTCTACCTGCGGTTTTGATTTTACCGATTACGGCATGCTCGGGGGTTCCCGGCCTGGCCCCGTAAACCGGCATGGTTTTTAAATCGCCGGGTCGGCGGGAGCGCGATTGGCCCCGATAATGGGCCCGGCGCCGGCGGGATGGTCGTTGGGCGGATGGCGGCCCGTGGGGTGGAAGCGAAAACCGGCGAGCGGCGGAACCCGAGATGCCCTGGGCGCGCCCCGCGGGCCGGATCCGGCATCGCGGGTCCCTTGCCCTCGAGTCCGTGCCGCGCTCTCGTCCCAGCGGCGCCCGCACCTCCGGAAAGTTTTTCCAAAATTGTCCTTGCATCGCCGTCCGAGTTCCCGTATAGTACTTCTTCGCACGGGGGCGTAGCTCAGCTGGGAGAGCGCTTGACTGGCAGTCAAGAGGTCAGGGGTTCGATCCCCCTCGTCTCCACCCGAGCATTGAATGAGGCTCCAACGCAAGTTGGGGCCTTTTTTCATATAGGCACACAAGGTCAAAGGCGGCACCATGATCCTCCTGGTCGACAAGATCGAAAAAAGCTTCGGCGCGCGCGTCCTCTTTAGTGGCGCGTCCTTCCAGATCAACCCCGGCGAGCGTTTTGCGCTCGTGGGACCCAACGGCGCCGGCAAAACCACCATGCTCAAGATCATCATGGGCATCGACAGCCCCGACGCCGGCCAGATCCAGTACGCAAAGGACTGCCAGGTAGGCTACCTAGAGCAGGAAACCAACCTGGAGCACAAGGACACCACCATCCTTGCCGAGGTCATGGCGGCCGCCAAGGAAATTCGCCGCATGGGCGAGCGCGCCAACGAGCTGCAGGCCCAGATCACCGAGCTCTCCGAACAGGGGAAGGATGTCGACGCGCTCCTCAACGAGTACGGACAGGTCCAGGACCGCTTTGAGCACCTGGGCGGCTACGAGCTCGAGAGCAACGCCCGCAAGATCCTATCTGGCCTGGGCTTTAAGGTCACCGACTTTGAGCGCCCGTGCTCCGAGTTCTCGGGCGGCTGGCAGATGCGCATCGCGCTCGCCAAGCTCTTCCTGCGCCACCCCGACCTGCTGCTGCTGGACGAGCCCACTAACCACCTGGACCTCGAGAGCGTCCAGTGGCTACGCGGCTTTATCGCCAACTACGACGGCGCCGTACTCATCGTCAGCCACGACCGCGCCTTCATGGACGCCTGCGTCGACCACGTCGCCGCACTCGAAAACCGTCGCGTTACCACCTACACCGGCAACTACAGCAGCTACCTCAAACAACGCGAGGACAACCTGGAGCAGATGCGCGCCAAGCGCGCCGCCCAGGAGCGCGACATCGCCCACATGCAGGTCTTCGTCGACAAGTTCCGCTATAAGCCCACCAAGGCCGCCCAGGCGCAGGAGCGCATCCGCAAGATCGAGCAGATCAAAAAGGAGCTTGTCATCCTGCCCGAGGGTCACAAGCACATCGACTTTAAGTTCCCCGACCCACCGCGCTCCGGCGACATGGTCGTGGGCCTCGAGGGTGTATCCAAGTCATACGGCGACAAGCACATCTACAGCGATATCGACCTCAAGCTCTACCGCGGCGAGCATGTGGCGCTCGTCGGCCCCAACGGCGCCGGCAAGTCCACCCTCATGAAGATCCTCGCCGGCCTAGAGCCGCCCACCACCGGCACCCGCGACCTGGGCACCAACGTGGGCGTGGCCTACTACGCCCAGCACGCGCTCGAAGGCATGACCGAGTCCAACACCGTCCTGCAAGAGATCGACACCGTCACGCCCAAGTGGACCGTGCCGCAGCAGCGCAGCTTGCTGGGCGCCTTCCTGTTTAGCGACAACGATTCCATCGAGAAGCAGGTTCGCGTCCTCTCCGGTGGCGAAAAGGCGCGCCTAGCGCTCGCCAAAATGCTCGTGGCCCCCGAGGCGCTTCTGTGCCTGGACGAGCCCACCAACCACCTGGACATCGACTCGGTGGACATGCTCGAGAACGCCCTGCAAAACTTCCCCGGCACCATCGTGCTGATCAGCCACGACGAGCACCTAGTACGCGCTGTGGCCAACCGCGTCATCGACATCCGCGACGGCAAGGTCACGGTCTACGACGGCGATTACGACTACTATCTCTACAAGCGCGAGGACCTCGCGGCCCGCGCCGCCGCCGAGGCAGCAGGGGAGAGCACACCGGCCACGGCCAAGTCCGCCAAGGTCACCGCGGCCCAACCCGATGCGCCCGCCGTCGTTTCCAAGCCTGCAGAGGGCAAAAAGACCAAGGAGCAGAAGCGCGCCGAGGCCCAGGCCCGCGCCGCGCTCAACAAAAAGCTCAAGGGCGTGCGCAACCAGCTCAAGAAGATCGAGGCGGAGCTCGACAAAAAGCGCGCCCGCTATGACGAGCTTATGGAATTGATGGCAAGCGAAGAGCTTTATGCCGATCAGGACAAGTTCAACGCCGCGCTGGGGGAATATAACGGCCTTAAGCAAGAGCTGCCCAAGCTCGAGGATGAATGGCTCGAGCTTTCCACCCAGATCGAAGAGGAGACCGCGCGTGAACTCTCGTAAGGCTGCTGCCGTGGCGATGAGCATCACCGCCATCGCGTGCCGCATCTGCGGCATCTTTATGAGCGCGATGACCGTACTGCTGTGCTTTAGCGGCCTGACCGCCAAGCTGCAGATCGTCGGCTTTGTCGTCGAGCTTTCTCGCGCACTGCCGAGTGCCATCGCCGGCTACGGCGTCATCACCTCGCCCTTTGGCGGTGTGTTCCGCTTGGATTACTCCGTCGTGGCCGTCATCCTGTTTGTGGCCGACTACCTGCTCACGCGCGCCTCGCGCCGCGTCCGCTAGGGGAGCACCATGTCCAGCAGCTACCTCATGAACCTGCTCGCCAGCGCCGTCGCCGTCATCGTTGGCATCGTCATTCACGAGAGCGCGCACGCCGCCGCGGCCTGGGCGCTCGGCGATAAGACGGCGCGTTCGCGCGGCCGCGTGTCGCTCAACCCGCTCAACCACATCGATCCGTTTGGCACCATCATCCTGCCGCTGCTTATGCTTGCCGCCGGCGGTCCCGTATTCGCCTTCGCCAAGCCCGTGCCTGTCTACCTCAACAACCTCAAGCACCCCAAGCGCGACGAGGTCCTGGTGAGCGTTGCCGGCCCCGCATCGAACATCGCACTCGCGTGTCTTGCAGCCACCCTCATGCGCCTGACCTGTGGCAGCCTCTACACCAGCATGTCCTTTGCCGTGGCATCGCAGATCATGAACTTCGGCGCCACGTTTATCGTGGTCAACCTGTCGCTTGCGTTTTTTAACCTCATCCCGATCCCGCCGCTCGACGGCTCTTCGATCATTGTGCCGTTCCTTAAAGGCAAGGCGCTCGCCAACTACTACCGCCTTCAGCAATACGCTATGCCCATTCTCATCCTGGTTCTGTACCTGCTGCCCATGTGGACCGGCATCGATGTGATCGGCCGCTATTTCGACGTTACCGTGTATCCCCTAGCTGAGCAGCTGCTCAACTTCGCAATCGCCGGCATCTAAGGTAAACTTACAGGTCGACCGTGCAAAACGGTCGTAACATGCACCCAAACCGCGCCGCGAAGGCGCCGTCAAAGGAGGTCGAAGATGTCGTATCGCGTGTCGACGCAGGTCTACAGCGGACCGTTCGACCTGCTGCTGCAGTTGGTAACCCGCCAAAAAGTAGATATCGGCGCCATCTCCATCAGCGAGGTGGCCGAGCAATACCTGGCCGAGGCCGAGCGCATCGAGGCGCTGGACCTGGACGTGGCGAGCGACTTTTTGCTGGTCGCGGCAACCCTTTTGGACATCAAGGCCGCCTCGCTGGTCCCCCAGGAGACACCGCGCAAAGCCGATGACGACGATGACGAGTTCGACGAAGACCTCGAGGAGCTCAGCACACTCGACGGCGACGCCCTGCGCGAGGTCCTGATCCAGCGCCTGATTGCCTACAAGCAGTTTAAGGGCGCGGCTGCGGCCCTCGGTGCCCGCATGCAGGCCGAAAGCCGCATGCACCCGCGTGTGGCCGGCCCCGACCCCGAGTTTTTGGGCCTTATGCCCGACTACCTGGCCGGTATCACCCTGCGCGGCCTCGCCATCATCTGCGCCGACCTGGACGGCAAGCGCCAGACCTTCCTGCTGGAGGCCGAGCACGTGGCGCCGCATCGCGTACCGCTCGACCTGACGGTGGCCTCGGTCGACCGCTTTACCATGGCGCACCAAACCTGCACTTTCCGCGAGCTGTTGGACGGCGATGCCACCACCGAGCAGCTCGTCGTCACCTTCCTGGCCATGCTCGAGCTCGCCAAGCGCGGCTCGCTCACGCTGAGCCAGGACGAGATCTTTGGAACCATTCAAATCAACCGCGTCGAGGGCGCCGAGGCCTATGTGCCCGGCGAGGGCCCCGAGCTCACCGAATAGGAGCCGCAACCATGTCAACCCTTTCCACGCTGGAGGCAAACAGCCTTAAAGGCGCCCTCGAGGCACTGCTGCTGGTGTCGAGCGACCCGGTGAGTGCGCCCGCGCTGGCCGGCGCACTGGATATCGCCCCCGGCGAGTGCGCGTCGCTGCTCGCCGAGCTCAAGGTTGAGTACGAGGAGGCCAACCGCGGCTTTCAGCTGCGCGAGGTCGCCGGCGGTTGGCGCCTGTTCACGCACCCCGCCTACCACGACGTGGTCGAGGCCTATGTGTTGAGCTGGGACACGCAAAAGCTGTCGCAGGCGGCGCTCGAAACCCTGGCCGTGATCGCCTACCACCAGCCCGTGACGCGCGAGGTGGTCAAGGGCATCCGCGGCGTCAACTCCGACGGCGTCATCGCGTCGCTCGTTGACAAGGGTCTGGTGCGCGAGCTCGGCCGTGACCCCCAGCGCGGTCAGGCCATCAACTACGGCACGACCAACGCCTTCTTGGAAAAGTTCGGCCTGCGCTCCACCCGCGACCTGCCCGATCTGGAGCAGTTTGCCCCCGACGAGCAGTCGCGCCAGTTTATCCGCGAGCGTCTAAGCGGCCGCAGCATTCAGTCCACGCTCGAGGAGCAGGCCGAAGACCTGGACGAAGAGCGCGAACTGCTCGATACCGATGTTGCGGCAGTCGAGGACGAGGATACGCTGGACATCGACGAGACCTCGGAGGATTTGCATGACGAGGACTAACGAAGTAGGGGAGACGTGCACCGTGGGCAACGCGGCACCCGCAACCGACGCCCAGCCCGTCTATCCGCACACCATGCGCCTGCAGCGCTTTTTGGCACGTGCGGGCGTGGCGAGCCGCCGCGGCTCGGAGGACCTGATGACCGCCGGCCGCGTGACCGTCAACGGCCAGGTCGCGACCGAGCTGGGCACCAAGGTCGACGTCGACCGCGACCACATCGAGGTCGACGGCATGCCCGTCAAGCTCAACCAGGGCGCCGTATACCTGATGCTCTACAAGCCGACCGGCTACCTCACCACCATGAGCGATCCGCAGGAGCGCCCTTGTGTGGCCGATCTGGTCCCCCGCGACCGCTTTCCGGGACTGTTCCCGGTGGGCCGCCTGGACCGTGACACCACGGGCCTTATGCTCTTTACCACCGACGGCGACCTGTCACAGGACCTGCTGCACCCCAGCAAGCATGTCTATAAGACCTACCAGGCACTCGTGGACGGCAGTCTGTCCGACCGCGATCTAGAACCGCTCCGCCGTGGCATCGAGCTCGATGACGGCCTGTGCCAGCCGGCAATCTGCCGCGTCATCACCGCACGCGAGGCCGAGGCCGTAGCTCCCCAGGGCGTCAAGCCTGGTACCACCGCCGTGGAGGTCATCATCCGCGAGGGTCGCAAGAATCAAGTTAAGCGCATGTTGAGCAAGATTCACCATCCGGTAATCCGTCTGCATCGCTGCAACTTTGCCGGCCTGGAGCTCAAGGACGTGGCCAAGGGCTCGTGGCGCGAGCTCACCGAGCGCGAGGTACAGATCCTCAAAAGCGGCGGCATCCCGCCCAAGCAGGCGAGCGCCAAGTGCAACGGCGGCAAGCCCCAAGACACGCCTTCCAGCCGCACGCGTCACCACGGCAGCCACGGCTCCGCACCCAAGCGCAACACCTACCGCGAGCGCTACACGGGCTAGGCAACCCGCCGCGCCCTAACGCCCGCGAACCATACCAGCACGTCAATCATCGAAAGGAAGCATTGCATGATCGTCGCCATCGACGGCCCCGCCGGTTCCGGCAAGTCCACCATCGCCAAGGAGATCGCCCGCCAGCTGGGCTTTAACAAGCTCGACACGGGCGCTATGTATCGCGCCGTCACCTTCGCCGCGCTCGACCGCGGCATCGACCTGGACGACGAGGCGGCCATCGACGCCCTCGCCGAGCAGATCGAGATTCGCTTTACCAACGGCACCGGCGAGGATACGCGCCTGACCATTGACGGCCAGGACGCTTCGGCCGCCATCCGCACCCCACAGGTGGACGCCAACGTCTCCAAGGTCTCGGCCTATCCGGGCGTGCGCGCCGCCATGCTCATCCATCAGCGCCGCGCCGCCGAGGACCGCGATATCGTGGCCGAGGGTCGCGACATCGGCACCGTCGTGTTCCCTAACGCGCAAGTCAAGGTCTTCCTGACCGCCGACCCGCGCGAGCGCGCCCGCCGCCGCGTGCTGCAGCGTCACCAAAACGACGCCCAGCCGCTCACGTCCGAGCAGCTCGAGGCCGAGGTCGACGAGACCCTCGACGCCCTTAAGCAGCGCGACAAGCTCGACAGCAGCCGCGAGGTCGCCCCACTCGTGCCCGCCGAGGACGCCGTGCACGTTGACTCCACCGCCCACACCATCGATGAGGTCGTCTCGATAATCGAGGACCTCATCAACCAAAGGAGGTAGCCCATGCGCCTGTTTAAACAGACGCCCGAGGACTATTACAACGCCCCGTATGCCGAGTTTCCCGCGCTCATCCGCGGCACCGTCTTCGTGGTCATGGCAATCCTTTGGGCTTTCTCCAAGCTCATGTGGCGCTGGAAGGTAGAGGATGCCGATCTGCTGTTTGAGCGCCAGGACGGCCGCGGAAGCGTAGTCATCTGCAACCACACCTCGATGGCCGAGCTCTTGGCCGTGGAGACGGCGCTGTTCTTTGGCGGGCGCCGCATTCGT
Organism: Coriobacteriaceae bacterium; assembly: GCA_025992755.1. Taxonomy (GTDB): domain Bacteria; phylum Actinomycetota; class Coriobacteriia; order Coriobacteriales; family Coriobacteriaceae; genus Collinsella. The sequence goes on along the minus strand of DAJPGF010000001.1, from coordinate 981,107 downwards.
CCCATCTTTAAGTCCGAGTTCGCCAAGAGCAAGATTGTGCGCTGGGCCTTTAGCCGCGTTGGCGGCATCCCCGTGGAGCGCGGTACCGCCGACATGAAGTGCTTGCGCGCCGCTCAGCATGCGCTGCAGCGCGGCGAGGACGTCCTGATCTTCCCCGAGGGCACGCGCATCCGCTCGCGCGAGATCAAGCCCGAGGTCCACGGCGGCTTTGCGCTCATCGCCCAGATGGGCAAGGCGCCCGTCAACCCGCTCGCCATCTGTGGCTGGTCCGACATCACGCCCGCGGGCAAAAAGCTCATGCGTCCCAAGAAGTGCTGGATTCGTGCCGGCAAGGCCGTCTCACTTTCCGACGCACCGGCCGGGCTTAAGCGCACGGAGCGCCTGGCCTGGTTTGAATCCGAGGCCATGAACCGCGTCTATAAGATGCGCGACGAGCTGTGCGCCGAGCATCCGGGCAGGTTCTAGCCATGAGCGAGAACGTGACGAACACCGCTGCGACTGCGTCCGACCAAGCAACCGCGCCCACCATCGAGATCGCCGCCCACGCCGGCACTTGCTACGGCGTACAGCGTGCGCTCGATATGGCGCTGGCCGCCGCGCCGCAGGCAGGGGAATGCACTCAGGTCCATACCTTGGGTCCGCTCATCCATAACCCCATCGTGGTGCGCGAGCTCGCTGAGGCAGGCGTTGGCCTGGCCGAGAACCTGGACGACGCCGCAACCGGCACCGTGATCATCCGCGCCCACGGCGTGGTGCCACAGGTGATTGATGCTGCCCGCACGCGCGGCCTCAACGTGGTCGACGCCACCTGCCCCTACGTGAAGAAGGTCCATATGGCAGCCGAGCGCCTGGTGCACGAGGGCTACCGCGTGGTGGTCGTAGGCGAGCCGGGGCATCCCGAGGTCGAGGGCATTCTGGGTCACGCCGGCGACGATGCGCAGGTCGTGAGTTGCGCCGCTGATGCGGACGCGCTGCCGCTCAAGGGCAAGGTAGGCCTCGTCGTGCAGACCACTCAGACCGCGCAGAACCTCGCCGAGGTCGTGGCAGTCATCACCCCGCGTGTGCAGGAGCTGCGCGTGATCAACACCATCTGCGCCGCCACGAGTGAGCGTCAACAGGCAGCAGCCACACTTGCCAACCGCTGCGACTGCATGGTCGTGGTGGGCGGCAAGAACTCGGGCAACACCCGCCGCCTGGCTCAGATTTGCGCAGACGCCTGCGTGCGCACGTATCACATCGAGGAAGCTTCCGAGCTCCAGGCCGCGTGGTTTACCGACGCTCACCACATCGGCATCACCGCCGGAGCCTCCACCCCGCAAGAACACATCGAGCGCGCCGTCGAGCGCATCAAGGAGCTTTGCCGCTAACCATGGACCATACCGTACCCGCATACGCCGCCGAGGTGGCCGATTACGGGCGCAGCCGCGACCCCGAGCCGGGTGAGGGCGCGCTCGTTAAGAACGTGCGTCCCGAATCGCCCGCGTGGGATGTGGGTATCGAGCCGGGAATGCGCGTGCTCACGGTCAACGGCGAGCAGCTGACCGACATGATCGTATGGCTTTGGGAGGCCGACGATGATACCGTCGACCTCGAGGTTTTCGACCCACGCGACAACACCGTCACCTCCGTCGAGCTCGACCGCTTCCCGGGCGAGGACTGGGGCCTGGAGTTCGACGGCCCCATCTTTGACGGCATGCGCACCTGTGTGAACGCCTGCGTGTTCTGTTTTATGACCATGCTGCCCAAGGGCGGCCGCTCAACGCTCTATATTCGCGATGACGACTACCGACTGAGCTTTTTGCAGGGCAACTTTGTCACGCTCACGAACCTCACCGACGAAGATGTTGAAAACGTCATCCAACGCAACATGAGCCCCATGAACGTGTCGGTCCATGCCGTAAGCCCCGACGTCCGCCGCCGCATGATGGGTCGCAACGCCCAACGCGGCATGGACGTGCTCGAGACCATCATGGCCGCCGGCATCGAAATCCACGCGCAGATCGTACTGTGTCCTGGCATGAACGACGGCGAGGAGCTGGAAAAGACCCTGCGCTTTTGCGAGGAGCACGAGCAAATCACAAGCCTGGGCATCGTGCCGCTCGGTTTTACCAAGCATCAGAACCGTTTTAGCTGGTCCTACAGCGACAAGCCCGAGCTAGCGCGCGAGACCATCGCCATGATCCGACCGTTCCAGGACCGCGCCTATGAGCGCTTTGGCCGCCACACCTTCCAGATGAGCGACGAGTTCTATCTGGACGCCGGCATCGATCCTCCCGAGGCAGACTTTTACGACGGTTACCCGCAGTACTACGACGGCATCGGCATGATCCGATCGTATCTGGACGAGACCGACGACGTGCTTGCCGCCGATGCCGAGCGACTGGCCCGCGTCCGCGAGGCCATCGCCGCTCGCAGCCAGCACCTGCTGTGCCTCTCGGGCGCCAGCGCACGCGACACCGTGGCGCGTTTTGTGGAGTCGCCGCATGGTCTCGCCGGCACCGTCACGGCCATCAAGAATCGCTACTTTGGCGGCAACGTGGACGTGACCGGCCTCATCGTCGCCTGCGACATTCTGGAACAGCTGCCGCAGGACCTCTCGGGGGTTATGCTCTTTGTGCCTAAGCTCATGTTCAACGCTGACGGCATGACGCTTGACGAGTATCATCGTGACGATTTACTCGCAAGCCTTACCAGTCGCGGCGCCGAGGTTCATGTGGTGTCGACCATGCCGCATGAGCTGCTCGATACCCTGGAGCACATCCTTGGCATTGTGCCTGCCGACTCTAACACTTCCACTGACCCTACCCATTAAAGGAGTGCAGATGAAACCTATCGTCGCCGTCGTCGGACGCCCCAACGTGGGCAAGTCCACGCTCGTTAACCGCCTGGCCCAGACCTCGGACGCCATCGTCCATGAGTCCCGCGGCGTCACGCGCGACCGCTCGTACCACACGGCCGATTGGAACGGCCGCGAGTTCACCATCGTCGACACGGGCGGCATCGAACCGCTCAAGAGCGATGACGTCTTCGCCACGTCCATTCGCGACCAGGCCCTCGCCGCCGCCGAGGAAGCCGCCGTCATCCTGTTTGTGGTCGACGGCCGCACCGGCGTCACCGAGGAGGACGAGTCGGTCGCCCGCATGCTCAAGCGCTGCGACAAGCCGGTCTTTCTGCTGGTGAACAAGCTCGACAACCCCGATCGCGAGAACGACAGCATCTGGGAGTTCTATTCGCTCGGTATCGGCGAGCCCACGCCGCTCTCGGCCCTGCACGGCCACGGCACGGGCGACCTGCTCGACGACATCGTGGCCCTGCTTCCGGAGGAAGAGGACGAGGTCGCCGATGAGTTCCCCGACGCGCTGAACGTCGCCATCATCGGCCGCCCCAACGCCGGTAAGTCTTCGCTGTTCAACCGCATCCTGGGCGCCGACCGCTCCATCGTGTCCAACATTGCCGGCACGACGCGCGACGCCATCGACACGGTCGTCGAGCGCAACGGCAAGCACTACCGCATGGTCGACACCGCGGGCATTCGCAAGAAGAGCACCGTGTACGAGAACATCGAGTACTACTCCATGGTTCGCGGCCTGCGCGCCATCGACCGCGCCGACGTGGCGCTGCTCGTCGTCGACGCCTCCGTGGGCGTTACCGAGCAGGACCAGAAGGTCATGGGTCTTGCCATCGAGCGCGGCTGCGCCATCGTGGTGCTGCTCAACAAGTGGGATCTGCTCGACGACGACCGTAAGCGCGAGGCCTGCATGGAGACCATCGACCGCCGTCTGGGCGTCATGGCTCCCTGGGCCCAGTACCTGCGCATCTCTGCCCTGACCGGCCGCAGCGTCGAGAAGATCTGGGCGATGGTCGACGCCGCCGAGAAGACGCGCTCGCAAAAGATCAGCACCTCGCGCCTCAACACGTTTCTCACCGACCTGCGCGAGTTCGGTCATACCGTGGTGGACGGCAAGCGCCGCCTGCGCATGCACTACGTGACCCAGACGGGCGTCAACCCGCCGACGTTTACGTTCTTCGTCAACCACAGCGACCTGGTCAACGACACCTACCAGCGCTACGTGGAGAACCGTATGCGCTCGACCTTCGATTTTTCCGGCACGCCCATTCGACTCTTCTTTAGGAAGAAGGAGCAAAAGGATGCATAATCCGATTCTGCTGACCGCCATCTGCGCCGTGGTCTCGTTCTTTATCGGAGCGATTCCGTTTGGCTTGATCCTGGGCCGCGTGTTCAACCACACGGACATTCGCAAGGCGGGTTCCGGCAACATCGGCACCACCAACGCCCTGCGCGTAGCCGGCCCCAAGGTGGCCGCGCTCACGCTGCTGCTCGACTGCCTTAAGGGCGCCATCTGCGTTCTTATCGCCCGTCCGCTCATCGCCGATCTAGGCTATGGTTTTCCTCCGAACATCATGGCGCCTGGAGCCCCCGGCGACTGGATGCTCGGCGTCATCTGCCTGGCGGCCGTATGGGGCCACATCTTCTCGCCCTACCTCAACTTTCACGGCGGCAAGGGTATCGCCGTGGGTCTGGGCGTCATCCTCGCCTGGTACTGGCCCATTGGCCTGTCGCTGCTGGGCATGTTTATCGTGGCCGTCGCCATCACCAAGTTTGTGTCGGTGGGTTCACTTGCTGCTGCCATCGGACTTCCCATCGCCGCCTGCGCGGTCTTTCCGTACAGCAGCCTGGGACTTAAGTTTTGCATGGCGGTGATCGGCATCACCGTGGTGTGGGCCCATCGCGCGAACATCAAAAAGCTCATGACCGGTAAGGAGTCCAAGCTCTCGTTTACCAAGCGCGTCACCGAGCCCGACGATCAGTAGGAGAGAGTCATGAATGTTGCGCTGATTGGCTCCGGCTCCTGGGGAACCGCCGTCGCCGGCCTTGCCGCCGCGCGAGCCGAGCGCGTGACCATGTGGGCCCACAGCGAGCAGACGGCCGCCGGCATCAATGGCGAACACCGCAACCCCCGCTACCTTGTGGGCTACGAGCTGCCCAGCAACGTCGTCGCCACCACGGACCTGGTGCAGGCGCTCGACAGTGCCGAGGCCATCATCTTTGCCGTTCCTTCGACGCACCTTCGCAGCGTGTGCCACCAGGCCGCGCCCTTTATCGCAGCCAATACCCCGGTGCTCTGCCTCACCAAGGGCATTGAGCCCGAGTCCGGCCTGCTCATGAGCGAGGTCATCGCCAGCGAGATCGGCAACGAGGCGCGCGTGGCGGCGCTCTCGGGCCCCAACCATGCCGAGGAGATCTGCCGCGGCGGACTTTCTGCCGCCGTCATCGCCAGCAAAGACGCGCAGGTAGGGGAGACCTTTAAGAACCTGCTCCTATCCACGGCCTTCCGCATCTACCTGTCGCAGGACATGACCGGCGTCGAGGTATGCGGCGCCATGAAAAATGTCATCGCGATCGTATGTGGCATCTCCGCCGGCACCGGTGCGGGCGACAACACGCTTGCCCTCATCATGACGCGCGGCCTGGCAGAGATCAGCCGTCTGGTGCACGCCCGCGGCGGTCAAGCTATGACCTGCATGGGACTTGCCGGCATGGGCGACCTCATTGCCACCTGCACCTCGGAGCATTCGCGCAACCGCACCTTTGGCTACGAGTTTGCCCACGGCGTGTCGCTCGACGAGTATCAGACGCGCACGCATATGGTGGTCGAGGGCGCCGTCGCGGCACGGAGTGTGAGCGAGCTCGCCCGTTCACTGGGCGTAGACATTCCGCTCACCTTTGCCGTGGAACAAACGCTCTACAACGGTGTTACTTTGGATAGGGCGCTCGAGATTCTTACTGACCGCGTCCCTTCTCAAGAGTTCTACGGACTCACCGACTAGCGCAGAAAGGCTTCTACCATGGGTTCCATCAAAATCGCTCCGTCTGTCCTTTCGGCCGACATGGCCAACCTCAAGGGCGAACTCGACAAGATCGCCGGCGCCGACTACGTGCACTTCGACGTTATGGACGGTCACTTTACCGGCAACCTCACCTTTGGCGTTGACATCCTTAAGGCCGTCAAGCGCTCCACCGATGTACCGGTCGACGCGCACCTGATGGTGTCGAACCCCGACGAGACCGTTGATTGGTATGCCGACGCCGGTGCCGACATGATCACCGTGCACTACGAAGCTTCCACGCACCTGCACCGCACGCTCACCCATCTGCAGCAGCGCGGCGTCAAGGCTGGCGTGGTGCTCAACCCCGCCACCCCCGTGTGCGTACTCGAGAGCATCATCGACGTCGTCGATATGGTGCTGCTGATGAGCGTGAACCCGGGCTTTGGCGGTCAGAGCTTTATCCCGGGCACCATCGCTAAGCTCCACGAGCTCAAGGCCATGTGCGAGCGTCACGGCGTTTCGCCCCTCATCGAGGTCGACGGTGGCATTTCTTCCAAGAACATTGCCGAGGTCGTCAAGGCCGGCGCCAACGTGCTCGTGGCCGGTTCTGCCGTATTTAAGTCCGAAGATCCCGCTGCCGAGGTTGCGCTGCTGCAGAAGCTGGGCAACGAGGCCGCACAGGAGGCATAAACCCTTATGACCGCAGGTCAAAACCGCATACCCGTGAATCTTGACTATGCCGCCTCGACGCCCATGCGCGCCGAGGCGCTCTTTGCGCAGCGCGAGTACGACGACAGCGAGCTTGCCGGCGTCAACCCCAACTCACTGCACTCGCTCGGCCGCAAGGCCGCCGCGCGCCTGGAGGTTGCCCGTCGCGAGATCGCCCATAGCTTTGGCGCACGCGTCCGCCCGTCCGAGATTGTTCTGACCAACGGCGGCACCGAAGCCAACCAGCTGGCGCTGCTCGGTCTTGCCGAGGGCGCTCGTCAGCGCGATCGCAAGCGCGATCGTGTAATCGTTTCGGCCATCGAGCACGATTCGATTCTGGACAACCTGCCGCTGCTGCGTGCCGCCGGCTTTACCGTCGACCTGGTGCAGCCCTGCCGCGCGGGCTACATTGAGCCTGCCACGCTGAGCGACTTGCTGAGCGACGACGTGTCGCTCGTGAGCATTATGGTCGCCAACAACGAGACCGGCGTGGTGCAGCCCATCCGCGAGCTTGCCTCGGCCACTCATACCGTGGGCGCAGTGTTCCACACCGATGCTATCCAGGGCTATCTGCACATTCCGCTCGATGTCACCGAGCTGGGCGTCGATGCTATGTCCGTCGCGGCCCACAAAATTGGCGGTCCTGTGGCATCCGGCGCGCTCTACGTTAAGACCCGCACGCCACTGCGCCCCCGCATCTTTGGCGGCGGACAGGAAGCCGGACGTCGCGCCGGCACGCAGGACCTGCGCACGCAGCTAGCCTTTGCCGCTGCTGCCCGCACGCTGGTGCCCCAAGTGGCTCAGGAGCGCGAAAAGCTGCAAGCCCTTTCCGACAAACTCTACGCCACGCTTACGGCCCATCCACGCATTCATGCCACCATGGGCGACTACGAGCAGGTCGACCGTCTGCCGGGTATGGTTTCGATCTACGTCGACGGCATGGACTCCGAGGAGCTCATCGTCAAGCTCGACGCCGCCGGCTTTGAGGTTTCGGCCGGCTCTGCCTGCTCGAGCGGCAGCATGGACCCGAGCCACGTTTTGAGCGCGATGGGCATCGGTCGCGAGCAGGCATTGGGAGCACTGCGCATTTCCTTTGATGACCGCGTGAATCCGAGCGATCTGGACGAGTTCGCCCGGACGCTGCTCTCGATCGTGGGTGCCGCATGATCGTCGCCGAGCTTGAGCGCGCGCTGCTGGCACGCTATCCCAAGGCGGACGCCGAGGGCTGGGATCACGTAGGACTCTCCGTTGGCGATCCGGCCGCGGAGATCACCGGCGTTGCCTGCGCACTCGATGCGACCGTGGCTAACGTTCGCCGCGCCCAAGAAGCCGGCGCCAACGTGCTGCTGACGCATCATCCCATATACATCAAGGCGCCCGAGGCGTTTTGCCCAGCTGATGCCGCACGCCCCCAGTGCAGCGCGGCACTCTACGAGGCAGCGCGTTGCGGCGTGAGCATCATATCGCTCCACACCAACCTGGACCGCTCGCACGAAGCCCGCGTCTGCCTGAGCGAGCTGCTGGGTGCCGCACCCGTGAGCTCACTGGAGCACGTGGACGACCCCGAGTCCACCGGCCTGGGTGCACTCGCGACCCTCAACAACCCCTGTAGCCTGCGCGATCTCGCCGCCCGTGCCGCCACGGCATTTGGCAGCGACCCGCGTGTGTGGGGCGAAGCCGAGCACGCGTGCCGAACCGTCGCTATTTTGGGCGGCTCCCTGGGCGACTTTGGAGAGCTCGCCATCGCCACGGGCGCAGATGTTGTCGTGACGGGCGAGGCGGGCTACCACGTGGCGCAAGACCTTGCCTTGCGTGGGCTACCGGTGATCTTGCTCGGCCACGACCGCTCCGAGGAGCCGTTCGTTGATATATTGATGAACTCTGCAGTTGACGCCGGGGTCGACCCCCGTCATGCGATTAAAATACTGAACCCTTGCCAATGGTGGACTGTGACAAAAGGAGAGAACTTATGAGCGCCGGCGCTACGCTACTCAAGCTGCAACAGATCGATTTGGAGCTCGCCCGCAACAAGAGCGAACTTGCCAATATGCCGGAGCTCAAGGAGCTCGCTTCCAAGCGCAAGACCTATGTGAAGCTCAAGTCCGAGATGACCAAGCTCTACGCCCAGCGCAAGGATCTGGACATTGAGCTCGACGATCTCAATACCACCGAGATTCAGACCAACAACGCCATCGAGGCTGCCAAGAAGCGCCACGTCGACGGCTCCGACTACCGCGAGGTTCAGGACCTGGAAAACGAGCTCGCCACCCTGGCCAAGCGTCTGGACAAGATTGAGCACACCCGCAAGGACGTCGTTGTCGCCCATAAGGAGGCACTCGACCGCGAGGCCCGCGCGCAGGCAATCATCGCCAAGTTCGAGGAGGGCGTGAAGGCCGATACCAAGGCCGCCCGCGCCAAGGCTGCCGACCTGCAGGCTCAGATTGACGCCGCCGCTAAGGAGCGTACCGCGCTTGCTGCCACGCTGCCGGCCGACGTTCTCACCGACTACGAGCGTCTGCTCAAGCAGTTCCGTGGCCTGGCCGTCGAGACCATCCAGGGCAATATCCCCACGGTTTGCCACACCGCGCTGCAGGCATCGTCCATGAGCGACCTCAACCATGACGGTAGCGAGATCACGCACTGCCCGTACTGCCACCGCCTCCTAGTACTCCCGAGCAAGGAAGCCTAGCGATGACGGCGGCATCCAACAATTCAATGCAACTTGAGGGAAAAACGATCCTGCTGGGCATTACCGGCGGGATCGCCGCCTATAAGTCGTGCAATATCGTGCGCCTGTTGCAAAAGCGCGGCGCGCGCGTCAAGGTCGTTATGAGCGAGCATGCCACGGAGTTCGTGGGGCCGCTTACCTTCCGCGCGCTCACCAATGAGCCGGTCGCTGTTGGGCTATTCGACGACCCGTCTGACCCCATCCACCATATCTCGCTTGCGCAGGAGCCCGATCTGGTGGTCGTAGCGCCCGCGACGGCTAATATCATCGCCAAGATGGCCAACGGCATCGCCGATGACCTTATTTCCACCACGCTACTAGCCACACCGCGACCCCTCGTGATCGCACCCGCTATGAATAACGGCATGTGGAAGGCGCCGGCGACGCAGGCCAACATGGCCACGTTGCGCGAGCGCGGTGTCCATGTGGTGGGTCCGGGCAGCGGCTACCTTGCCTGCGGCGACGTGGACACGGGACGCATGAGTGAGCCCGAGGACATCGTAGAGGCTGTCTGTGAGGTGCTCAACCCCGCGCCACAGGACCTGGCGGGTAAGCGCATCGTAATTACCGCCGGTCCCACGCACGAGCCGATCGACCCCGTGCGATTCATTGGCAACCGCTCTTCGGGCAAGATGGGCATCGCCCTGGCGGGGGAGGCCGCACGCCGCGGCGCTGCGGTCACGCTCGTGTTGGGACCGACATCACTCGATGTGCCCTGCGGCGTGGAGTGCGTGCGCGTGCAGACCGCCGCAGAGATGCTCCAGGCGGCCCTGAGCGCCTTCCAGACGGCCGATGCGGCAATTTGTGCGGCCGCCGTCGCCGACTACACCCCCGCGGCCCCTGCGGACCATAAGCTCAAAAAGGCCAACGAGCGCCTGGATCGCATCGAACTGGTCGAGACGGTCGATATTTTGGCCGAGCTCTCGCGCCAGAAGGGCGAGCGATGCGTGATCGGATTTGCGGCCGAGACCGATAACGTTGTCGAGTACGCAGAGCGCAAATTGGCCCGCAAGGGGTGCGATGTAATAATCGCCAACGATGTCTCACGCACCGATTCGGGCTTTGGGACCGACACCAACAAGGCCTGGATTGTGAGCACAACGGGTACGCAAGAACTTCCCGTACTAACAAAACCCCAGCTCGCAGATACAATTTTGGACTTGCTTCAAAAATTGTAAAAAAGTTCTTGCACAAGTCTAAAGTTTCGGGTTAATATACTCCCTGTTGCGAGCGAGAGCAGAGCAACAAACAAAAGCTTCGGGACGTGGCGCAGCTTGGTAGCGCACTTGACTGGGGGTCAAGGGGTCGCTGGTTCGAATCCAGTCGTCCCGACCAGAAGTTTGCAGGTCAGGCACCTAGTGCCTGACCTTTTTTGTTTTAAGCAATTGCTTAATTTTGATTAAGCAACAGGGTGCCAAAAATCTACCTACGCGATAATCGCCTTTTGCGGCTACTTGTGCGATTTGAACACACTTGAGCCGATTTATTAACGCGATATGAATCTACATACGCGTAGCTGGTATACAGCCGAGTACGGGCTGTATTTATCGCGGCGATTTACACAGATATAGCGACTGTAACGAACAAGCGTGTCGCTGTATTTATTCCAGTAGTTCACTTGATCGATGGACAAGTGGGCTGTCGCGACGAAACGCCGTGCGAGATGGACTCTATACGAGGACGCCGCAGGGGTAATGGTAGGAGAGTGCGGCGGGCGCTCTGAGAGCCGCTGCATGACCCCATTTCTCCTCAAACCGACTATCGGTGCAGCGAATCTCAAACTGTTGGTACTCCTGCCAAAAGAAAAGCCCGCGCAGGATTGCACGGGCTTTTATCCATATGTCAGCTTGTAAGACAAAATGACTAGAAGCACCAAGCGGGGCAGACGTAGGGAATGGCGTAGCTCTCTGTGGGCGCCGCATAGGTGGGGCTCGAAGGGTGGCCGAGCATATAGACGCTAAGGAAGTCCGCTGAGTCGTTCGGATATACCGAGCGCTCATACCAAGTGACATCAATCCTCAGACAATCGTTCGCTGAATGATTCTCCGTCACACTGCCCTTGAAGGCCTCGTACTGGGTGCCCTCGTTGGAAGTCCAGGGATAGCTGGATGCCCAGTAGGAGGTGGGGACGATCTCGGAGTAGCTGAGCAGGAACAGTTTGTCGGAGGTCGCGGTGATCGCGGCGTCCTTGTTCGCGCTGCCGCCGCCGACGTTGTTCGTGAGCTTCCTGACGGCCTTCACCTTGGATTGGAAATCGGAGGGCATGAGGTTCCAAATCTCACCCGAATTCATCTTCGCACGGAGCTCCGACTTCTCCCATCCGCCGGCATTGACAGCAGTGGCGTTCATGCGGGACCTGATGCCCGTCGAGGTCGTGAGGAACGTGAGCCCCGCCTTGCCTGTCCCGTCTGCCAAATCGTCATGGTTGATTCCGATGATGCGGTATTCGAGCGTCTTGCCATTCGTGAGCTTAATCGACCATTTCGTATTCGCGTCCATGGCGGCCTTGGTCTTGGCGTAGGCGACGGACGATGTGCCGTTCTTGGCGATGTCCTCGGCCACGGCCTTCTGCTCGTCGAGCGTCCAGTCCTTCGCGTCCTTGGCGATGGCTGCCTGGACGGTCGCGGAATCGGTGCCTGTGGAGCCGCCGCCGGATGCGCCACCGCCCTCGGCGCCGCCGGTAGTCCCGCTGTTCACCGTGTTGCCGACCAGGTTGAACTGGTTGCGGATCGCGCCCGCCACGCCGGGTCCCGCGAACACGATCACCAAACCGATAATCGCGATGATCAGGACGTACTCGATGATTGACTGACCTCGGAGAAGAGCAACTCTAGGAGATACCCCCCCCCGAAGGTGAATTGCCGCTGCATGCATTTGCGACACTCCCTTCGCTCAGGGTGAATAGAAACGGCTTGAGCGTAGGACTATTCCAAAAGGTTGCGCCGGTCTTGCCGCAGCGGCAACGATGACGGTAGGGGAGAAAACCGAGTGTCTTGGATGCGGTCAATTGCCCTCCCGAAGCCCTCGCACGGCTGCACCTCGTCGATATGGAGGCGATTGCGGGTGCCCCCCTGTATCGCCCAATGTTTGACAATCTTGCTCGAGTTTCTTGCGTCGGGTCTGGCAGCCGAACCAAAGGCATAAAGCGCAGAGTATACTGACGTTCGCATGAGAAACAACGCGATTCGAACTGTCTGTTCACCCACGAGAAAGAATCGTCCATGAGCATATTCGACAAAGGCTTCGACCCGCTGCAGGAGATTCAGAGGGCCACTAAGACCGCCGGCGAGGCGACGGCCAGGATTGCCGAAGGGGCATCTGGGGCGGCGGCAGCGGCAGGCGCTGCGATCGTGGACGCGGCGGCATCGGCGGGCGCTGCGATCGCAGAGGCGGCGGGCGGCGCGAAGGCCGTCCTCGACGAAAAAGAGGCCGAAAGACTCAAAGTGGAGAAGGCGGTGTACGCGCCCAAGGTCCAGGAAGCCCTGAGGGCGATTGAGGGCTCCCGCGCACAGGAGCTACTCGGCTCATTCCAGGAGTCTCCGCTCCCGTTGACGGAAGCCAATGCCGCCAAGGTGAAGTCAACCTTCCCGATACCGAGGGAGCAGACCGTCGTCTGGGCCGACGCCGAATTCGACCTCAGGCCCAGCGGCATCGCCATGACCGAAAAGGGCGTCTACATCAAGGCGGACGCCGACGCGCTCGCCGTCCCGGGGAAGGAAAAGAGACAGTCTCGCCTTTTCTACTTCGAGTGGGCGTACTTCGAACCCGGCTCCTTCGCTTCCGACGGTGAAGGCAACCTTGCGCTCACCGTCGACGAAGCGTGCCGGAGCCAGTTCGTATCCCGCTGCCAGGCGCTCCGCGGCCTCGAGGATGACCGCGCCGCCGGCATCGACAGCGAGCTTGCCACGGCGGACGATACGGCGGTCAAGGCCGCGGCAGTCGCGGCGGCGGCGACCATCAACAGCAACGGGGAGGTCTTCGTCGAGCAGCGGGCCGCGGTCAACAACCCCGCGGGCCACGGAGAGCTTGCCGAGGAGGCGAACAGCATCATCGACAGGCTCCAGGGCCACCAGGCCGAGATTCTGGGGAGGGACAACGCGAAGAACGGCCCCGACCGAAGCGTCGACGGCGTTCTGATCCAGACCAAGTACTACAAGACGGCACGCGGCTCCCTCGAAGCATGCTTCGATCCGAGCAGCCATCAGTATCGCTACCTCGCGAAAGACGGCACGCCGATGCAGCTCGAGGTCCCGAAAGACCAGTACGAGCAGGTGCTCCGCGGCTTTGAGAAGAAGATTAGCCAAGGCAAGGTCCCCGGCGTCAGCGACCCCAGGGACGCCGAGAAGATCGTCCGCAAAGGCAAGCTCACATACGACCAGGCGGTGAACCTCGCCAAGCCGGGAACGGCGGATTCGCTGAAGTATGACGCCGCGACCGGCGCGGTCACATGCTCCTGCGCATTCGGCCTGTCGTTTCTGGCGACGACGTTCATGGCGTACAGGGAGACCGGGGACATCACCGGCGCCGTCCAGGCGGGCATCGCCGCCGGCGTCCAGGTATTCGGCCTGTCCTTTGCCCAGCATATGGTCGTCTCGCAGCTCTCCAGAACGGGGCTTTCCAACGCTTTGATGGCGCCCAGCCAGGCGGTGGTCGGCAAGCTCGGATTCAAGGCGTCCGCCACAATCGTCAACGGCCTGCGCGCCCTCACGGGCAAGACCGCCATCAGCGGAGCAGCCGCCTCCAAGCAGCTTGCGAAGATGCTAAGGGGCAATGCCGTCTCGGCAGCGGTGACCCTCGCCGTGTTCTCAGTCCCCGAGACCTACAAACTCCTCCAGGGCAAGGCAAGTGGCGCCCAGCACGCCCAGAACATGGCATGCCTCGCCACCTCGATCGCCGGGGGAATCGCCGGCGCCGCTGCAGCAGGAGTCGCGGCGGCGAAGGTCGGCGCCGCGGCCGGAACGGCGGTGTCGCCCGGCGTGGGGACCATCGTCGGCCTCGCGGGCGGCATGGTCGGCGGAACGGTCGGCACAGCGGCCGCGGGCGTAGTCGGCGGGATACTGTTCGAGGGCGACAGCGCGTCTTTTGGGCGGTACTTCAACGCCATGGTGTCGTGCATGGCGGTCGAGTACCTGCTCGACGGACGTGAGATGGACGAGCTGCTTGCTGTCCTAAACGGCGTAAAGCCGGAAGAGTTCAAGACACTGATGGAGGAAACGCTCCCATCGCAGTTCCAAGAGGCGAAGATCCGAGCATTCCTTGTCCCGATGTTCGATGAGATCGTGTCGCGCAGAGAGCGCTTCGCGCTTCCCACCAGCAGGCAGATTTCCGACGCCCTTGTCAAGTTCGAGCAGGATGCCGAGGAGAAACCGACGGCTTAGCACGTTGCGGTCAACGGAATCGACGAGTTTGGCATTCCTTGTATTCTTCCAGTTCCTCGAATCGCTTTCCGGGGAGTCGGACTTGACTGCGATTTCGCACATCGCCACGGTCGCTCCCGTCAACTCCGTCATCGAGGTGAGTCCATTATCCACCCACCGCATACGCCCTGAACTCGAAATGCCAACCAGGATGGGCTCGTAATGGCGGGGGAGTGCGGCAGACGCTCTGAGAGCCGCTGTATGGCCCCATTTTTTCCTCAAACTGGCCACCTGTGCCACGAACCTCAAATTGTTCGAATAATCGCCAAAAGAAAAGCCCGCACAGCCTGTGCGGGCTTTCGGTATGAGCACACAGAACTAGAAGCACCAAGCAGGGCAGACGCAAATCGAGGTCGTCACAAAGTC
This sequence comes from Coriobacteriaceae bacterium, assembly GCA_025992755.1. Classification (GTDB taxonomy): domain Bacteria; phylum Actinomycetota; class Coriobacteriia; order Coriobacteriales; family Coriobacteriaceae; genus Collinsella. The sequence goes on along the minus strand of DAJPGF010000001.1, from coordinate 966,038 downwards.
GCCGTCCAACGGACCGCCGCTGACGTTGACACGGAGGAAGCTCGCAGGGTAGCCCGGACTCACCGAACGCTCCCACCAAACGCTGCCAATGGAGATGGCGGAGTTACTCGAATAGTTCGATTTCACCTTACCCCTGAAGCCCTCGTACTGGGCGCCCTCGGAGGAAGTCCACGGGAAACTGGAGACCCAATAGGAAATGGGGACGATCTCGGAATAGCTGAGTAGGAACAGCTTGTCCGTTGTCGCCGTCACGGTGTCATCCTTTTCCGTGTACCCGCTGACGTTGTGCGAGAGCTTCCTGACCGGTTTCACCTTGGACTGGAAATCGGAGGGCATCAGGTTCCAGATCTCGCCGGAGTTCATTTTCCGGCGCAAGTCCGACTGCTCCCAGCCGCCGGCATTCGTTTTCGTGGCGTTCATGCAGGATCTGATTCCCGTCGAGGTGGTGAGGAACGTGAGTCCCGCCTTGCCCGAGCCGTCTGCCAAATCGTCATGGTTGATGCCGATGATACGGTAGGTCAGCGTCTTGCCGTTCGTCAGCTTCATCGAGAACTTGGTCCCCGCGTCCATGGCCGCCTTGGCCATGGCGTAGGCGATAGACGACGTACCGTTCTTGGCAATGTCTTTGGCAACCGCCTCCTGCTCATCGAGCGTCCAATCCTTCGCGTCCTTGGCTACCGCCGCTTGGACGGTCGCGGAATCGGCCCCAGTGGAGCCGCCGCCGGATGCGCCGCCGCCCTCCGTGCCTCCGTTAGTCCCGCTATTGAGTGTGTTACCGACCAGGTTGAACTGGTTGCGGATGGCTCCGGCCAAGCCGGGTCCCGCGAACACGATCACCAGACCGATGACGGCGATGATCAGGACGTACTCGATAATCGATTGGCCTCGGAGGCGGGTATTCCTAGGAGATACCCCCCCCCGAAGGTTAATTGCCGCTGCATGCATATGCGACACTCCCTTCGCTCAGGGTTTGCAATACGAGCCGAGCGTAGGACTATCCCAAAATTCTGGACTGGTCTTGCCGCAGCGGCAACCGTATCGACGGTCAACAATCGAGATTGCGCTACAATAGAACACGCGTTCGTTAATAATTCGAGAGGGGTTCCGTCGTGGGGGAGAGTGAGAAGTCGATACGTTTGGTCACGGCCCTCGTCGAGTGCCGCCCAGACGGCGAGTACGCCCCGTGGGGCATCAAATGGTACGACGGCACCGTCTACCCGTTCGACCGCATCGAGTCCTACAGCTCCCGCTCGTGGGCGCTCGGCAGGAACAAGCGGTCCGAGTCCTGGCGCGTGATCGTCGGGGACGGTACGTGCCGCGACATCTGCCATTACCAAAACAGCTGGTATGTCGTTCACGACCCAGACGATGACACCCCAGCGGCAAGCGCACCGCAAAAATAGCCAAAACGCCCATTCGAAACCAAACGCCCAGGTAAACGGCTTAACACAATCGCGAATACGACCCCAAAAAGACCTACTTGGATACCCGCTAGGGGTACCTGTTTTCAGGCACCTTAAATCGCCTCTCGTTGCCTCGTTTTTTCGGCTACTCAGTAAAAAATAGGGGAGTACGCCAGTACTCCCCCTAAATCGTTTATATCCCGGTTGCTGCCTGTCAGTCTGCTCTCTCAAGCCTAGGCTTGAGCGCGGGGGGGCTTAGGCCCCTAGGCTTGAACGTACTTGAGGTCAAGCTCTCCAGGCGCGTCCACGTACACCGCGCCGAACGTCAGGTTTACCAGCCGGGGCTGAGCTCCATAAGAGCAAAATCATTCTAGCGCTTACTATCAAGGATATCCGTCGTAGTGGCGGCTATCCGGCAAACGATCGTACTCTCGTGGTCCCGTTTCGAGTAATTCTTTGGCACGGTCAGGAGCATAGCGAACGGTTTCCGCTGTTACCGCTCATGTACATGGACGATGAATGAACTTCGATAGCAAACGCAATTTGGTTTTTGAAATATGGACGAATTCCTTGTCAGGAGGGTAGAATGATGCCGACGGCAGCCCAAGTTGTAGAGAGCTAGGCAGAGCCGTTGCTTAATGAAGTTGGGTCATCGTCTTAGCGACGGTGGCCTTTCTTTTTGGGCTTCGAGCCCTGCTTGAGTGCCTTGGAAAGGCCGACAAGGGCCGTGAGGAGCGAGACCATAGCGGTCAGGAGCTTCACGAGCTCGGTGAAATCGGTCATGGGCATCACCTCCCATCAAATGGAGGGCTCTGCCCGGCACGAGGGCTGCCGACAGCAAGGACGATTCTATCAGAGCGGCTGACTCCCGCCCGATATTACCATCCCACCGCGCCTGTGAAAAAAAGAGGGCCGCCAAACAGCGACCCTCCAGCGAAAGTGCATGTTATTTAGGACAGTCAAATTCTTTGAATAACAAATGACTGCTGTATAATTACATAATAAAGTTCACCCGGAAGGAGCGATCGATGAAAAGCAAACGATTTGCCCTGAATGCACTTCTGGTAGTAGCAATATTGACGCTCTTCGTCTTCTCGGACTCATACATGAATCAGCCAAGATTTGGATATGCTTTATACGCTGTGTTTTCCGGCGAAACAACTTACAACACTTACAACACTATTGGCTTCATTGACGCAATCTTTTTCTATGTAGTCGGCCCCGTATCAAGCGAACTGATCGCTTTTGTTGTCAGCTACAACCTGAATCAACAAAGCCAAACTCACTCAGCGACTTCGGCCAAACAAGGAATCAATCTCTTCGTAATAATGATAATTCTGCAAATTGCGACTGTGTTGATTATCGCCCTGACCGCAACAAACGTTTTGAAGTATGAGTTCGGATTCATCGTGAGCTGTCTCATGGCAATTGCCGCGGGTATAGCGGTTTCGTATACGACACCGGCAAAGAAGTAGCTCAACTAACAGGGCCTATTTGGAATCCGAATCATCCATGGAGCCGTCGATGCCGGTTTTGGTGTCGTCGTCCGTATTGGAATCGTCATCCTTGGGGCTTATAGGACAAAATGTGTATATCTCATAATGTATACGTTGCACCATGAGAGAGGGGTCTGTCATGAGCTGGAAACCGAGAAAATGCGTTATCGCCGGTCTCGTGACAACCGGTCCCGGCGGCGGCTTGTTTGCAACCGCAATGACATCGTACCGACTTTTCACTTGCATGTTCTGAAAGGAAGTTGCCATGCTGTCGCAAAATCAATCGAGATACTTGACCACGATCGGCTTTGCCCTGCTTGCATTACTCTTTGCTAGCGACCTTTTGCTGAAACCGCCCAAGGAACTCGTTTTGCTTGCCATAGACTGCATTTCCGCCCTTTACTTTACGGCAACCCTAATCATCGGACTAAAGGAGAGGAAAAAAGGTGCAGTCGCCGCATCCGCCGTATGCTTGATCATAACCATTGCATCATTCTTTATCTGACACATTGGTGATTTAGGGGCGATATCGTAGGAATACGACCGTGAGAGCCGGGACCAGATTGCCCGGGTTGCCCGGTCGGCTCGCGCGACGGCGCGGCGGTTCCACAGAAAGCTCTCCGGACTTCACGCCGTTTCTGATCTCATTGTAGACAGCCATCTCGTCTTCGCAGTCGGCGAGCACGCGGTGTGCGTCGTCGTTTTGGATGTCCAGTAAATCTCGAAGGTCCTCCATGCACCAGCGTCCGAGATTTGGCCATGCGCGTCGCGCGAGCTGCTAAGTGTCGATTGCGATGTTGTAGTTAAAGTCCAGGTCAAAGCCGTCCCAGGCAGAACGGCTTTGTTTCCTTGATTATCAACTTCATCCGGACACTTCCCGCATTCATCCGTGTGTGTACGGATGAATGCGGGGTTCGATACCCCGGCGGCCTGATCGGCAGACCGCCGGGAACTCTCACTCCTCGATAAAAGCCGGCACACGGTTAGTCCTGCGCATCTTGAAATCGCCAGTCTCGTGGGAGACGTAGAGAATACCGTCCATCCCATCTCGCGATGCATATGACAGGTGAACAGAACCGCAATCCGCTCCATCATCGTCGAGAAGATCGAACGAATTCGGGTCGCTCGTTGCGGCCAAACGACCACTCAGACAAGAGCCATCGTCGTTACAGATTTGCCATTCCATGTCTTCGCCTGCAAGAATCGCCATAGACGGCCCGGTCGCGCCATCGCTGGCATACATCCCGTCTATGCCAAAACCGTTTTCAGCGCCATCGATAAACGATTGCTCGGACCTATACCTCGCGAATGATGCGCACAGCGCCATTGCAAGACCGATCGCAAGGCCAACAATCGCTATCTTTGCATAGCTCTTGCCTATCATGTCATTCACCTCCTTCGTATGTATCGAGGTATTCCTGCTTGAGCGTCTGCGAGGACGACTTGATCTTTTCCACGAGCGCGCCGGCCTCGATGAAGTAGAACGAGTTGGTAAGGTCTGCCAGGTCGTCGAGCAGATGGCTTGAAATGAGCACGCTGCGTCCCCGCGCCACCTCGCTGCGCATCGCGTCGCAGGAGGTTTTCCGCTTTCCCGGATCGAGGCCGTTCAGCGGTTCATCGAGGATGAGGTACGGGCAATCGGTCGCTATCGCCATGGCAAGCTTTACCTGCTGCTTCATTCCTGTCGAGAGTTTACGGGTCGGCTTGTCGAGATATGGGGAGATTCCGAGGGAGTCGCAGAGCGAGTCGATGTCGGCGGCCGATTTCCACGCCTCCCTAACGAAAGCAAGGTGCTCGATGGCCGATAGCGTGGGATAGAGATCCGCGCCGCCTGAAGAGCTCAGGTAGACGAGTTCTGCAAATTCGGCTGATCGACGTTGGCTGATTCCGTCTGCCGCCAGGCTTCCCGAGCGGATGCGGGTGGGAAATTGGCCCGACAGCGCTTCAAGAAGGGTGGTTTTCCCGAGCCGTTGGGAGCAACGAGGCCCGCCGCCGTTCCCGGGCTCAGGAAAAGCGATCCGATTGAAAGTATCGTCGTGCTTCCGTATCCCACGCTCGCGTCCAGAAGCTCGAGCCCATGGTGCTTTTTCGCGGGTCCAGGCTGTTTGGGCGAACGTGCCGCAACGGCGCCGACCGCAAAAAGGACCGCGACGTATGCCAGGGCCACGGCAAGCATCGATGCGCCGCCCGAACCGGAGCCAATGAATTCTGTCGGGAAGCATCCCACGTAACCCGTTGCCTCGATAGGCGAGAACACGGCCAGCGGCAGGAGCCCGAGCACGGCGTTATGCCCCAGTGCCGAATCGGACAGTAACGGGAATGCCGGGGCCGCGACAAGCAGCGCGGAGGCAAGGGGGCCCGCGAGGACGCGCCTCGTTGCGGTCGATAGGACGGCGGAGCAAACGGATATCAAGGTTCCGCCCGCAAGCAGCGCGAGAAGCAGGGCTGTGAAGACGTCTCCCGCGGTCGTGGTGGCAAGCGCGCCGTCATGGAAGAAGGCGATCGGGTACCCGATCTGCCCGAAGCCGTTTAGGGCCAAGGCGTAAATGCCCCCGGGTGCGAGGCCGGCGAGGAGCATCGCGGTCCCCGCGGCGATTATCGAAAACACGATCTGGATAAGGCGCCGGAATTTGGGCACGGGCGCCTTCGCCGCCAGGGTCCCGGGCCTTGTGGCGCCGAGCACGAGTATCGACGAGAGAAGGAAGGGGATGAAGGGAAGGAAAGACGGCGCCGTGGCAATGGCGTAAGGCAGGAAGGAAAGGAATGGCAGGTCGCTTGCGGAGGCCGGGATATCCGTGATGCCGGAGCTGCTCAGGGCACGGCAATATGCGAGCGCTGCGTCATTGGTCTCTCGGTCTCCCACGATGGACCCGGATTGGAAGCCCTCGCCCATGAGCGCGTAGTAGCTCTCGGCAGAATCGAGAAAGGCGGCGTCGGTTTGGGCGGCAAGGGCGGCGTTCGCGTATCTTGCAAGCTCCGCGTCGACTTGCTGCTCTGGAGATAGGTCTGTGCCGCTGGCCTGGGGCGCGCGCGTATTGAATGCGTCGACGAAGCTCTGCATGCCCTGTTTCATAAAGAAGGGCCCGTAGATGGGTGAATTGAACGCAATGGGGACGGAAAAGGCTGCAGCGAGAACGAGCGTACAAATCCATACGGCCCTGTCTCTTAGGATTAGTTTGAGAAGAAGTCGACAGTACATTTGGAAGCACCTACGTTCCTCAAAGAATTGTTAGATTAAAAGTAACAGACCGGATGAAGATACGTGCGACGGGGGCGAGGCGAATGGCTGAGCGGTATCGATACGCTGGTTCAACGGTATTATATTGACCACATAGATTTTTAACTTGCTTGACTTGTAAACCTAATCGTCCTGTCATCATATTCAACTTCGAAAAAAGGGGAATGAGGGCATCCCGATGCATCGAGTATTACTGGAACCCTGGCGATACGCTGAATGATTTGTGACGAATAGTCATGTCCATCAAGAAGGCTCGACGCTTCGGGCAGCTCGTCAATCGATATATCAATTCTTGGAGACATGTATTCCTACCATTTTTAAAGAAACAACGGCGGTAATCGCTATCGCGATTGCGCCAATAATACCGAGCGCCATCTATTTATACTTGATTTAAGGCGGAGTGGAATGTGGGCGCGCAAGGAGATGCGGAATCGATGAGAGCCTCAAAAAAAATTACTGCAGTGTTATCATCTTTCATCCTCTCTATTCTTCCATTTCTGATTCTATGGGCGGCTTGGTCAGTCCTCCCTGATACAATTCCCGCTCATTGGAGTGGGGGTGTGGTTGATCGATGGGGTAATAAGCTTGAATTGCTGGTTGTTCCGCTGTTTTCTCTGATTGGTTCTATTGCAATTTCTGTGTACCTTATTGTTTCCACGCGGCGAAGAGAGTTCGCGGATTTCTCTGTTCGAATGCGACGGGACTTTGTTGCGTGCTATATTTCTAGTCTTCTTTTATCGACAACCTGCTCAGTGATAATTGCCGTTTGGGTTCAGTTGATTCTTACGCAAAGCACTGCGGTTGATGGGGGGCTTGGACTATCGATCCTGTATTCCCTTCCCGGGCTATATGTGATCTTGTGCGCTTTGCCGCCTTTTTATGCGAGCGGCGAGAGCAAAAAGGCAGAGCGCCTGATAACAGTTCTTATTGGCGGCGCGGAGATTGTTCTTTGTGGAATAGTGCTTGAAGGTTCGGCTGCCTCTTATGCGATGATTGGACTGATGATTCTGTTCTGTGCGTTTGAGATTGTGTCACAGGTAAGGGATAGCCGGTCCTTATGAGTTGAATTACGCGCGTGCGGATATAAAGGGTGGCATGTTAAGCTGGTCGTTTTCTCGTTCTGGGACATTTGCAGTAGGATGAGTGGGACTAGGCGCGCTGCGGTGTGATGATGACGGTTGAGACTTGTATCGCTGCAAATCCGCTGATGCACATTTTGCTATTGGGCTTGAAGGTGGGACCGACAGGCCTTTGTTTGGGTTGTTCTGGTCGTCCAACGCGTGTTGCACGGCTTTATATTGTTACCCTCGTTCGGCGCTCCGTTGGAGCATTTCCGGGTTTGTCGGCATCATGACTTGGCCAAGCGACACGCTTGCCGGGACGGTTGTAACGCCGCGCCGGTTCCGTTTGCTCCTTCGTTGTTGGCCTGTCCAGCCGGGGGCGGATTCGGCCTCATGTTGTGGCGCACGGCCTTCAGGGGCTTCCCCTGGCGAGTTATGTTCGTCCGTATGGGTAAGGGTCGGGTTGAGCTGACAATCCCGTGTCGGAAGGGGCTTGCACCATGCGCGCGATGACAGAGATTGAGTGGCTGGACGGCCGTGTGACGAAAGTGCCGGAGCTCGCCTTGGGCGATGCGTTCGGCGAGAGCGTCCAGGCGGAGCTCGATTTCGGGTTCGACGATGTGTTGGAGGGCCTTTGGGTCGTGGTGCGCCATCATGAGCCGGATGAGGACTCGGACGGCGACCCGCGCGGGAGGGGCTGCGCACTGCACGCGGACTGCCGGTACAGCCTGGTCGAACCGTCGGACCTCGACCGTGTCTTCTGCATCCTTTACGAGGGGCAGCCGAGGGTCTGCCGCGCCGCGGGGGAGCTAGGGCCCCCATGTGTCGGGACCTCATTCAGGGCATCGACCGCATCCGGCCTTTGGCATTCACCGCCCCGCCCTCCGGTCCCGCCCGGCCGACGGGTTTCCCGTCTATGGCAAGACGATTGCACTTATATATGTGCATTCCCGGTTTGGGAATATGTTTCGGCATACGCCGCCACGGGGCTACACCCGCAGCGCGCTACATCGCTACACGGCTACACGCCTACGGGGCTACACGCCGCCGCCGGCCGAACGGCGGGAGGGCCGACCATGGGCGCCCTCGGGCCATGCTCCTTTTTTTGAGGAGGTGCCGTCGGGGCCTCCCGAAAGCCGCCTGCATCTGCAGGCCTTTTTTCGAAATAGGACAGCACGGCTTAAAAACCCCGGCCTGAGACGCGGGACCCCATCTGCATTCCCGCGGACGCATTGCGCAATCGTAAAAAGAAGGGCACGGGCATCCGCGTCTGCGGAAACCCGTGCCGCATTTGCGTCAGCGAGAAGACCGGGTAGAATCTATCTAAACGCTATTCCACATTCCCGTACTTGCACTACGGATTTGGGAAAGCGAATGTCTCAGCCTCTACTCGACCACGATCGCCTCGGTCGGGATGGCCCCCAGCACTGCTGCGTACTCGGTGGGGTAGAGGCGGCTGATGGTCTGCACGTCGCGGATGAGGACGTTGCGGTCGTCGGGCTCGGTGATGCCGTAGCCGAACGCCTCGAGCGTCTCGATGGCCTCGCGGATCTTCTGCTGGAACATGGGGCCGGGGTCCACCCTCAGGCCGAGGTAGCCGCGCCACAGGCTCGGCGACACGCGCAGCATGTTCTGGATCTTGGACATCGGCTCGATGTCGGCGTAGACGTTGAGCGTGACCATGGCGTCCTTGTGCCCGAGGATCGACTGCAGTGCCTTGATGTCGCCGCCGTGGCGGATCCACTGCGTCGCGAACGTGTGGCGAAGGCCGTGGAAGGTGATCAGCTCGTCGTTCGTGCCCATGAGGCCGTTGGTCTCCGAGAACGTCTTGAACGCCCTGCGGATGTAGCTGGTGGTGGCGAAGGAGCCGTCCGGCCGCGACACGACGTAGCTGTCCGCGAGGTCGCGCAGGCCGGGGGCCGACGCCTCACGGAGCCTCTGCGAATCGATCTCGTGGATCTCCTTCAGGAAGGGGAGCAGGCCCACCGGGTCGATGGGGATCGTCCTCAGGTCGTGGTTCTTGGTGTCCTTGATGAAGGAGCCCCTGTCCTTGACGTAGGCCACCGAGTGCCTGACCGTGATGAGCCCCGACTCGAAGTCGACGTCGCACCAGCGCAGGCCGCAGACCTCGCCGATGCGCGTCCCGGTGTGCAGGGCGAGCACGACCGCCCGCCTGAAGGTCGAGTCCGGCATCATCGAGGTCACCGAGTTGAGCTTCGGCACGAGGTCGGAGCGCAGCGCGTTCCTGGGCCTGGCGATGACCCTGGGCGCGAGGGCGCCGTCGAACGGGTTCCTCCCGATCGTGTCGTTGCTGCGCTTCAGCAGGACGGCGTAGAGCCGCTTGCCGAGCTTGAATGACTTGTTGAGCGTGTCCGGCGCCGTGCCCAGGGCGATCCTGCGCCTCGACCACGCGTTGACGTCGTCGGTCGTCACCTCGTTGACGGGGACGAGGCCGAGCTCGTCGCGCTCGATGTGCAGGGCGCTGTAGTGGTAGTCGTCGCGGGTCGTCGGGGTGATCCTGTTCATCTCCAGGCAGAAGGCGATGAACTTCTCGAGCGCCTCGGAGAGCGGCAGCGCGGCGTAGTCGTCCCGCTTCCCGCCCGCCCGGGCGGCCCTCGCCTTCTCGGCCGAGGCGAGTTCCAGCTCGACCTCCGACCTGAATTCCGAGAGGACGCGCATCGCCGCCGCCTTTCCCCTCATGCCCTGCTTCAGGCAGGGCACGCCGGTGTTCTTGATCCTCTGGACCTTCTTCCCGGTCATCTCGTCGGCCACCGTCACGACGGCCTGCCATTTGCCCTTGTTCTTCCTCACGCCGCCGGCTCCGCATACGCGCAAGGTTTTATTGCTGCATTTATCGTTTTTCATGTCTGCTCCTGAATCCGCAGTTGATTAGAAACAGATGGGCCCACCTGCGGGAACCCGGGGAGGCGACGACTCGGGGCTCCTACCCCCGTTGATTAAGTCATCGGCTGCACCGCGCTCCTCGAAGCCGATAATATGCTATCTGGACAGACCACGCTGAGCTGGTAAAATTTACAAATGCGGAAACGCTCTACTTGCGCTATTTGCGCGTGTTATAACAAAATAACCACAGGTCAGGGGTATTCTGGGCCCGCTGGGGGTCAAGGGGTCGCTGGTTCGAATCCAGTCGTCCCGACCAGAAGTTTGCAGGTCAGGCACCTAGTGTCTGACCTTTTTTGTTTTTAATCACCATGATTATTTTGCTTAAAGCAACAACGTTCCCGCTCGATGTGATCACCGAATCAAAACGTGTACATCAGCCACCAAAATCGACATTTTTCGACATGTTTGGAGGCGGATGTACACGAATGCGAAATCCCCGTCGCCTAAAAGCACCTTCCACATGTCTGGACTCTCTATGCTTACGCTGGATAGACATCGCCGGAACGGGTATAGTATCGAAAGTTTTGTCGTTAACCAGCGGGGGAGTCCTGTGGGCATCAAAAAGAAGATCAAAAAGGAGCTTATCGGCACTTCCGATTACCCGTCGAATAAGATCTTTACGATCTCCAATTTCATCACCTTTACGCGCCTGATCCTCACCCTGGTATTTCTATACCTGTTTGTGACGGATAACAACCGCGTCATCGCCATCGTTATCTACGCCGTTGCCGCCTCCACCGACTGGATGGACGGTCAGATCGCCCGCATGACTAAGACGGTCTCGTGGCTCGGCAAGGTCATGGATCCCATTTGCGACCGTGCGCTGCTGTTCACCGGCGTACTTGGACTGGTGGTCCGCGGAGAGCTGCCCATCTGGGTCTGCGTGCTCATTATTGGCCGCGACATCTATCTGGGCATCGGCACGCTTATCGTGCGTCATTATCACCGTCGCCCCATCGATGTCGTCTTTCCCGGAAAGATTGCCACAGCGCTGCTCATGACCGGATTCTCGCTCATGCTGCTCGGGTTCCCCGTTGTTGACGGCCTGCACCTTTTACCTTCAACCCTCACGGCCTTCCCGGGCCTCAACGGAAGCTCGGTGCCCCTCGGCATCTTCTTTGTGTACGGCGGCGTGATCTTCTCCATGCTCACGGCTGTCATCTACTCCATTAAGGGCGGAGTGGCCATTAAACAGGCTATCGCGCATCCCGAGGACGAGGACATCGACTTTCTGAACCCTGAAATCGAAGACTGATTCGTTGGGGTATGATTACGTACGGTTCATTATTTGCGGCACGTCCGCGATAAGTTAGGGGTTGTCATGGACAACATGGTTAACAATATGCCTCAGAATGATAAGACTGCTGACGCTACCTGCGTATTCCGCGTGCCTTCAAGCGACGTCACCGTTCCTGACCTCATGGCCAACGTGCGCATCACCGCCCCCGTCCTGTCCATCGTCAAGGGTCCGCAGACTGGTGCCGCCTTTGAGCTCGAGGACGACGTGACCACCATCGGCCGCGATCCCGCGAACGGCATCTTCCTTAATGACATGACCGTTTCGCGCAGCCACGCGCGCATTATTCGCGAGGGCCTCGGCGCTCGCATCGAGGACCTGGGCTCGCTCAATGGCACCTGGGTCGACGGTGCCATAGTCAACGCGGCCCCGCTGCACGACGGTTCTTCCGTTCAGATCGGTACGTTTACGCTCATCTACCACGAGAGCACGCCGGAGCGCATCGAAACCGGTGAGTAGGGCATGGCCGAACGCAACTATCTGAGTATCGGCCAAGTCGTCAACCTACTTCGAGGCGCATACCCCGATCTTTCGAACTCAAAAATTAGATTTCTAGAGGATGAGGGGCTCATTACCCCTCATCGTACGCCTAAGGGATACCGTCAGTACTCTAAGGAGGACGTTGATCGTCTGGAGGTCATCCTGCACTTGCAGAAGACCCGCTACATGCCGCTCAACGTGATTAAGCAGCGCTTGGAAAACGCCACGGACCTGTCAACGCTCGCCTACGAGGTGGGCTTGCTATCCGATGTTCCGCTCAAGACGGAGCCCAAGGAGACTAAGCAAAAGCTGCATCCCATCGAGACCATTCCCGATATGTTGGGCGTCGAAATTTCGTTTATCCGCTCGCTCGCCGAGAACGACCTCATTCGCATCATCAAGAGTCCGCAGAATCGCGAGCTTGTCGATGGTCGCGATTTTCCGATCATCCGCTACTGCTCCGAGCTGTCGCGCTTCCATATCGAGCCGCGCAACCTGCGTCAGTACGTGTCTTCCGCCAACCGCGAGTCCTCGATGTTTGAGCAGGTGCTCGTGAGCATGCTCGGAATGGATACCTCCGATGACGAGCGCGACGCCAAGCTCGAGCGTGCGTTTAAGAAGCTTCACGACCTGACGGAGGGCGTGCACACCGCGCTGCTCAAGAACCGCGTTTTTGAGTCGCTCAACGCCGTGGTCGAGGACGCCGACATCGATGCACTCGATGAGGAAATCACGCGTTCCGAGTCCACCAAGGCCAAAAACGAAGAGCCAGCCGCGCCGGTTTCGCACGAGGATTCTCTCGTAAAGCCGCTCAAAGTCGTCGCCCCTTCGCAATCCGGCGCCGCCACCGCGGGCAAATAACCGCTGCTGAAATTTCGGCAACCCATTGAAAGGTCATGCAATGTACGACTTCGAATCTCAAATCGTCGACATCCCCGACTATCCCGAGCCCGGAGTCATCTTTAAAGACATCACGCCGCTCTTTGGCAATCCCGAGGCGCTCAAAGCCATGACCGATGCCCTCGCCGAGCACTTTGCCGGCATGGGAATCACCAAGGTCGTGGGTCCCGAGGCTCGCGGCTTTATGGTTGGCGTACCGGTGGCTGTAGCCCTTGGCGCCGGCTTTGTTCCCGCACGTAAACCTGGCAAGCTACCGCGCGAGACCGTAAGTCAGAGCTACGAGCTCGAGTACGGCACCGATTCAATTGAAATCCATGCCGACGCTATCAGCTCTAAAGATACCGTGTTGATTCTGGACGACTTGGTCGCGACGGGCGGAACCGTCGAGGCAACAGGTAAACTGGTGCGAGATATGGGCGCAAAGCTTGTCGGTTACGGTTGTATCCTTGAGCTTGCGTTTCTCAACCCGCGCGAGAAGCTCACACCGTCTAATGACGATGTGGAGCTCTTTAGCCTGGTGACGGTGGACTAGTCGTTACCCTTAGTTACTGGAAAGGAAGCTACATGCGCACAGCAAACACGCACAAAAACATGGCACGCTGCGCTGCTACGGCAACCCTCGCTTGTGTTTTGGGCTTGGGCCTCGCGGCTCCTGCCTACGCCGATACCGCATCCGACCTTGCCTGCGCTCGTACGAAGCTCGAGCAGATCGGTACCCAAACTCAGCAGATTTACGATGAGCTCGCCACGCAGACACAGGCGCTCGATCAGACTGCCGGCGAGATCACGCAAAAGCAGCAGGAGATCGCCGATGGTCAGGCCAAGCTCTCGACCTATGTCGCCGGCGAGTACAAAACCGGCGGTCTGAGCCTGCTTCAGGTTCTGACGGGTGTCGACGACCTGAGCGATATGCTCAACCGTCTGTTCTACTACGGCAAAGTTTCCGATAAGCAAGCTCAGACCATTCAAGAGGTCAAGGAGCTTAAGCAGCAGCTCACCGATAAGCAGGCCGAGCAGGAGAAGAACGTCGCCGCCACGCAAAAGAAGGTCGACGAGCTTAACGCCCAGCAGGCTGAAGCCCAGAACGTCGTGAACTCCCTGGATTCGCAGCTGCAGGCCGAGCTTGCCGCCGAGGCCGAGGCCAACGCCGCGCTGCAGGCCGGCATCAACGCCAGCACCGCCGAGAAGGCCACGGTGAGCAACGAGACTGCCGGTACGACCGAGAACACCAACAACGGTGGCCAGACCAGCAATAACAACAACCAGGGCGGCAACACTCCGGCTCCTACGCCGGCACCTGCTCCGACGCCGCAGCCCTCCACGCCTGCTCCGGCTCCGACGCCTTCTGCTCCGAGCCAGTCCGTCGATGGCGGTTCTGTTGTCTCGCGTGCATACAGCAAGCTTGGTTGCGCCTATTCTTGGGGCGGTATTGGCCCGAACAGCTTCGACTGCTCTGGTTTTGTTAGCTATTGCCTCACTGGTCGTTATTGCCGCCTGGGCACCACGGGTACCTTTATGGGCTGGACGCGTGTGTCCGATCCGCAGCCCGGTGACGTTGTGGTCAACTCGTACCACACCGGCATTTACATCGGTGGTGGTCAGATGATTCATGCTTCTGACTACAACACGGGTGTTATCATCAGCTCCGTTGCCGCCGGCATGAACAACAACTACATTTTCGTGCGCTACTAAGTATTCAGATAAAGCAAACGGATATGGACCTCGTGGCTTTGAGTCATGGGGTCCATTCTTTTGCCTTTAGTGCAGTCCGCTATCTAGTTTTGAATACTAGATAGCGGCCCAATCGGTCTGCAAGATGGCTATAATTGAATGGGACCGATTAGAAAGGACCCTCTATGAGCTGGGCACTTATCTCCGATTCAAGCTGCAACCTCCGCGATTGGCAACCGACCGCGCCCCATACCACCTTTGCATTTGCGCCCCTCAAAATTCGAGTGGGGGAGCATGAATTCGTCGATGACCTTTCGCTCGATGTTCATGAGCTCAACTGCGCTGTTCAGGCGGAGACGAACGCTTCTTCGAGCGCTTGTCCCAGCGTAGGGGAGTGGGCCGAGCTCTTCAAATTGGCAGACAAGACCATCTGCATGCCGATCTCTGAGGGCGTGTCGGGCAGCTACAACGCGGCAGCCACGGCTCGCGATATAGTTCTTGCCGAGGAGCCCGACCGACAGATTCATCTAGTCAATTCACGCGCAGCTGGCGGCAAAATGGACCTCATTTTCTTGCTGTTCGACCGCTATCTTGCAAGCAATCCGAATGTCTCATTCGAGGATGCTTGCGCATGCTTCGATAGCCTTGAACAGAACAGCAAAATCCTCTTCAGTTTGTGCAATTACGAAAACCTCGCCAAAGCCGGACGTATCCCTAAGGCAGCCGGCGTCATTGCCAACAAGCTCAATATCCGCATTTTGGGCACGGCGAGTGAGGCCGGTAAAATCGAACTCGTCGGGCACACGCGTGGCGAAAAAAAGATGCTCAACAAGATCATCGACACTATGGAAGCCGAGGGCTTTACGGGCGGTGAGGTCGTCATAGATCACGTTGAGAACGAAGCTGGAGCCCAGGCGCTCACTGACCGCATAGTCGAGCATTGGCCCGGCTCCAAGACCATCATCATGCCCTGCAACGGCCTGGATTCCTATTACGCCGAGATGCACGGCCTCATCATCGGCTACGGCATGGGCGTAGCTTCGGGCAAATAAAGTCCAACCAAGCAAAAATACGGGCGGGACAAAGCGACAGATGGCTCTTTGTCCCGCCCGTTTTATACGTCGGCTAGCTATTAAACCCGTTGAACTTGAGATAGCTCATCAAGTACGCCTTCGAAACGAAGGACGATACCGCGCTACGCACAAGCAGCGACTCACGCGTTACCTGATGCGCCGTATCGGGCACGGGAGTCTGCTCGACGGAAAACGCCGCACGAATCGATGCCTCGAGCTGATCGACCACATAATCAAAGGCCGTCGGGGCATCGTAGCTCAAACGCTGAATGTTAAAGAGTGCCTGCACCGCAGCAATAGGTAGCACCTGCTTAAAGATGCAGATAGCGATCAGGCGGGCAATCTGCTCGCGGCCATATTGCTTTTTGACCGGAGCAGGCACTAGGCCGACCTTTACGTAGTTATTGATCATCGATGGCGTAATGATAGGCTGCTCAACGCAAATGGACAGCGGCTCCATCCACAGCGTAACATACTCAATAACCTGGTCGCGGTAGAGCGTCACATTGGGCAACTGGTTATAGCGCGGCAGACTCAACGTATTAAGTTTGCGCACGATATCGGACTGAATAAATGCATCGGGCAGCACAGTGGGCTGAATATCCTCAGGCTTAATGCTGACCGACGAATCGGACATCGGGATAACGCGTTTGGCGTGGTTCATAAGGATCCTCCGTTCATTAGCTATATTGTATTCTAGGTTATCTAGTTTTGCATACTATATAGCAGGAAAGTAAAAGTGGTTGGACAGCACATTGATGCACCGTCCAACCACTTTGTATTAAAGATAGCAACCTTACATAAGATATATTATCGTACTTATCCGCGGAGAAACGCGTATGCGCTCGTTGCTGCTATGGCTCCGTCAGAAACGGCGGTCACAACCTGACGTAAGCGCTTGGAACGGATATCGCCAGCAGCAAATAGACCTGGCGTGCGGGTCGCCATGGATTCATCAGTCAAAATGCCGCCATCAGGCGCCAGATCGACAAGATGCTCAACAAGCTCGGTATGGGGTTGCGTCCCGGTAAAGACAAAGATGCCAAACGAGCCAGGCTCAAAGGTCTCAGCATGCGTCTTACCGCTTGCATTGTCCTTGAACGTAATTGTCGTGGGCATCGCTTCACCAGAAAGCTCAACAATACTAGTTTGGTACCTAACTGTAATATTGTCCTTTTTGAGTACTTTCTGAACAACACCATCAGGCGCACGGAACTGGTCGCGGCGCAGCACGATGGTCACACTGCTGGCAATGTCTGACAGGAACAGTGCCTCTTCGCATGCCGAATTGCCACCACCGATTACAAAGACCTGTTTGCCGCGGAAGAACATGCCGTCACATGTTGCGCAATATGAAACGCCACGACCGCGATAGGTATCCTCGCCAGCGAAACCTGCCGGACGCGGCGTGGCACCCATGCAAGCGATAACGCTCGAGGCAAGCGTATCGCCCATATCGTGATGCACCGTAAACAGCGCTGCATCGGCATCGTAATCGATACCCGTAACCATGCTCCATGTAACCTGCGCTCCCAGCCCCTCTGCATGTTGCTGAAAACGCTCGCCGAGTTCGGCGCCACTCAAGAGCGGAATGCCCGGATAGTTCTCGACCTCATTGGTCGTGGCGATCTGTCCACCCGACATGCCCTGCTCAATCACGGTCGTCGTCAGGTTGGCACGCGCAGCGTAAATGGCGGCAGCATAGCCCGCGGGGCCTCCACCGATAATCGCAACATCAATCGGCTGATCGGTAGTCATGAAGAATCCTCTCGTCGAAACGTTGTCGTTCTTTGCGCTCATACCCAAATTTACGTGAACATGACACTCATGCACTACAATGATAAATCGCGTAACAAAGCTGAAGGGGAGTTATCGATGGATCAAACGCAGACGAGCAATAGCGCTCCCCTGCCCATGCAAGCCACTCCCCAACCGGAGCAAATGACCGTTTTACCTGCACAAAAACCCCTGGTAACCATTGTGCACGCATCAGTTGGATCGGGCCACAAAGCCGCCGCCAACGCGATTGCACAAGCATTTGACCTTATCCGCGGCACCAAGGGAATCCCTGAGGATATTGAAATTGAAGTGCTCGATATCCTTGATTTTGGACGTATTAAATTCGACGGCAATAAGACCGCGGCTTCTTTTACGGGAGCCACACGCCCCATTTACGACCTGACCTGGCGATATACGCTTACAGGACATCTTCTCTGGGGTGGCGGCACGGCATGGTCACGTATTATGTTCCCTGCCTTCAACGAATATGTCCGCACCCGCAGGCCTATAGCCGTGGTCGCAACGCACATCACAGCAGCCAATGTTGCCGTGGGCGCTCGCGTAATTACGGGTATCGATTATCCGGTCATCTGCGTGCCGACCGATTACGAAGTCGAAGGCTTTTGGCCCCACAAGGACACCGACCTGTTCTGCGTGGCCAACGAGTTTATGGCCGAAACGCTGCGCCCGCGCAAAGTTCCCGAGTCAAAGATTCGCATAACGGGCATCCCTATCCGAGCCGGTTTCGATACCGATTACAAACGCGAGGATGAGCTCAGCAAGTTCAATCTCCCCATAGACAAAACCGTCGTATTGGTGATGGCCGGCGCCAGTTTGCCTCAACCATACGTGCGTTTCCGTGCCGCGATGGACCACACGCTCCCCTTCTTACGCAGCTTTGAAGACATGCACTTTGTCTTTTTACCGGGCAAGGATAAGGAATACGCCGCCCGACTCAAGACGCTCTTCGACGCCATGAAGCTCGACAACGTCACGGTTCTGGACTACGTGGACGACATGGCGGCCCTCATGCACGGCTGCGACCTGGCAATCCTCAAATCGGGCGGACTCACGGTCACCGAGTGCCTATGCGCACATCTGCCGATGATCCTGCTGGGCAAATCATACGGTCAGGAAAAGGCCAACACCACGATGCTCACCGGCATGGGCGCCAGCATGCATGTCACCACCGCACGAGAACTCATCGTGACGCTTCGTCACCTGCACGACCACCCTGAGTCGCTCAAAGCGCTACTCATCAACGGCGAAGTACTACGCCGCCCCCACGCAGCCGAGGACATCGCCATCGCCACCATGGAACTCGTAGGCAAACCCCAGAAAAGAAAACGCGCATTCTGCCGCTTCTACTGGGGCGATAAGCCAGCGCACATCAGGTAGACGAAAGTCCGCTGCTCGGCGGGAGCCGCCCATATATCATTCCATGCTCAAACATTCTCGCGGGGCGCTCGTATCCCTCTCGCCCGCTTCTCACACATATCATTCCATGCTCAAACATTCTCGCTTCGCTTCGCTCGCTGCGAAACTGCGCGTGGAACGATATGGGTGAGTCCCGGACGAGAGGCTTCCTGCTTGAAAACAAATTGCAATCCGACTAGAAAGCCGGTGCGACAAAGGAGAAACTCCCTTGTCGCACCGGCTTACAAATCGATTAATGCTATCAGCTTCCAGCGAAGAGGCACGGTAGTTACAAGCATGCAAACGTAGCTCACCCGTGGGAGGGCCCTATATATCGTCCCACGCGCAGTTTCGCAGCGCAGCGAGAATGTTTGAGCATGGGATGATATATAGGGTCCTCCCACGGGTGAGCGGACGGAAGCAACTAGGCGACGCCGGAGGAGCCGAAGCCTCCGTTGCCTCGGTCGGTTTCGTCTAGTTCTTCTACTTCTATGAGGTTAACCGTGGGGACTTCTTGGATGACGAGTTGGGCTATGCGGTCGCCTTTGTTGATTTGGATGTTGTTTGAGGGGTCCAGGTTGATGAGGATAACCTTGAGTTCTCCTCGGTAGTGGGCGTCGATGAGGCCAGGCGTATTGACTATAGACAGGCCCTGCTTGATGGCGAGACCGCTGCGGGGCTGGACGAAGCCGGCGTAGCCATCGGGCAGGGCGATGGCCAGCCCGGTAGAGACCAGACGACGTTCGAAGGGCTTCAGGACGCAGTCCTCGTTGGAGCGCAGATCCAAGCCGGCATCGGTGGGATGGGCGTATTTGGGAAGCTCGACGGTGGGGTCGAGACGCTTTATGTTGACGGTAATGCAGGACATGGAATCACCTTAGCTTGTCGAGCTCTTGCAGAAACTCATCGACGTCTTTGAAATCGCGGTAGACCGAGGCAAAGCGGATGTACGCCACCTTATCGATCTTGGCCAAGCGCTTGAGCACCATGTCACCCAACTCATGCGACGTGACGGCCGTCAGCGTGCGAGAACGCAGCTCGACCTCGATATCGTCGATAATCTCATTGAGCTTCTTAGTGTCGATATCGCGCTTGATGGTGGCACGCATCAAGCCGACGAGCAGCTTATTGCGATCGAACCGCTGCTTAGTTCCGTCCGACTTAATGACCTCAATTGGGTCTTCGCATCGCTCGAACGTTGTAAAGCGGTAGTTACACGAGCAACATTCGCGACGGCGCTTAATGGTGTTATTTGACTCCTGCATACGGGAATCAACGACGCGGGTATGTGCCTTGCCGCATTTAGGACAGCGCATGGTACCTCCTCTTAAACGATAACAAGAGTACCATGCGCAGCGCGATAATGATTACGAACGAGCAGGAACCTTAAGATGCGCACTGGCGGCGAGCGAACCATGCTCCAGATGATTGACGTTACGGATCATGTCGGAAGTCTCTTGCGTGGAAAGGCCTTCGATTGGATATTCCTCGGCAAGCGACCAAAGAGAATCACCAGGCTGAACGCGAATGGTCTCGTAGGTAACGTTGGAAACGGACTCGGCATACGCGGCGTGACGAGCGCTAAAGACCGACGTAGCGAGGACAAAAAAGAGCGTGAGCGCAACGGCGACGGCAACAATCGTCGAGACCTTCAGGGCAGCGGGAGTCGGCGCGGCAACAGCATACTGAGTGCGAGCAGACTTTACGGGCAAAGGCTGATAACCGGAACGTCCACCCTTGACAACAGTAAAAGCGGGCGCGGCAGGCGTCTCGAGCTTAAGGGCGAGGTTTCCCTGGACCATATTCGTTGCGTTCATCATGTTCTCCTCTCGCGTGTTTTGCTGAGAACAGTTTTATCAAGCCGCGCGGACAAAAATGTCTAGCGCGAGAACGAATGTTCGGTTATTATTATCTTCGAACAGTTGTTCCTGTCAAGCAAAATTCGAACATTTGTTTGACATGGGTAGAGAGGATGCCCTGATGGCTCGCAAAATTACCAAGCGTCAGCAGCAAATTTACGACTTCATCAAGGAATATCAGCAGGAGAAGGGTTATCCGCCCAGCGTGCGCGAGATGGCTTCTGCCGTGGGCCTATCCTCTCCCAGCACCGTGCACGCCCATCTCTCTGCCCTGGAGGCGCGCGGGCTACTCAAGCGCGATGCCACCAAACCGCGCGCCCTGGAACTCTTTAACGAGGACGGTTCCTCTGTCTCAATTTCTAAATCTGACGAGCCCACCGCACCTCGCGGAACGGTCTCGCTACCGCTCGTTGGTCGCGTCGCGGCTGGGATTCCCATTCTGGCCGAGCAGAATATCGAAGACACTTTTACTATCCCGACCGAAATCGCCACTGATCAGGGTTCCTTTATCCTTGAGGTGCATGGGAGCTCAATGATCAATGTCGGCATCTTCAATGGCGATTACATCATCGTCCGTGAACAAAAGAGTGCCATGAACGGCGAAATTGTCGTGGCCATGATTGATGGTTCAGCGACCGTCAAGACGTTCTACAAGGAGCAGGGACGCGTACGCCTGCAGCCCGAGAATGACACCATGGAGCCTATCTATGCAACGAATCCCATCATCTTGGGCAAAGTCGTCGGCTTAATGCGCCGGTTCTCGTAATGCAAAAACGCATCACCATCTTTGATACCGTCCGCGGGTTTACGATGATTTCAATGGCAGGTTTTCACGCTTGCTACGATCTCGCCTACCTGTACGACTGGGATATGCCCTGGTTTACCCAGACCGTCTTTCAAGACATCTGGCGCGCCAGCATCAGCTGGGTATTTTTGTTTATCGCGGGTTGGATGTGCACCCTTTCGCGCAACAATATCAAACGTGCCGCCAAATACGCCTTAGCAGCACTCGTCGTCTGGATTGCAACAACGCTCGTATCGGTCGACGATTCAGTGAACTTTGGCATCATCTACTGCATGGCCGCATGTACCGGCATCGTGGCGTTGACCGATCCCGTCCTTAAGAAGATATCGGCGAGATGGGGCATGTCCCTATGCCTTGTGTTGTTCGCCCTCACCTGGAGTATCCCCAAAACGATCTATCCTGTCCCCTACCTGGCGTGGCTGGGATTTCCGAGCCCTGGGTTTGTTTCAGGTGATTACTACCCCATCATCCCGTTTTTCTTTATGTATCTTGCAGGATACTTCGCCGCACACATAGCGCAGGGAATCGATAAGACCGTCCCAAGCTGGGCCTACGCCAATCCCATCCCGGCGCTCGCCAGCCTTGGACGTCACGCACTCCCCTTTTATCTACTGCATCAGCCCATTATTCTGGGCTTTTTGGAGCTCGTCTACTCGGTGCGATAACGCTTGAGCCGCGGCGCGATACGAGCCGGCAGCTTCGCAACAATACGAACGCCGCCCTCAAGATATTCCTCGTGCAAAAGGGTTCCCTGTTCATGCACCAGCGTGATGAGGGCGCCCTCGCGATACGGGATATCAGCAGAAAGCAACACATCGGTGGCAGCCGCCTCACGAGCAATACGGTCGACGAGATCGTCGAGCCCCTCGCCCGTCTGGGCCGAGAACAGCACGGCCTCGGGATAGCGACGACGGAAACTTAATCGATCAACGCTATCGAGAAGATCGATTTTATTGAATACGGTCAGCGTTAGGCGCTCTCCGGCGCCGATCTCATCAAGCACGCGGTCGACAGCCTCCAGCTGCCGTTCATAGTCCTCGTCAGACGCATCTACGACTTTGAGAATTAGATCGGCGCCCAAAACCTCGGACAGCGTCGATTTAAAGGCATCGACAAGACCATGCGGCAGCTTTTGAATAAAGCCGACGGTATCGGTAATCGTCATTCCGCGACCGCCGGGCAGGCGATACGAACGCGTCGTCGGGTCGAGCGTAGCAAACAGCTTGTCCTGCGAAAGTACCGTAGAGCCGGTCAGACGATTGAGCAACGTCGATTTACCGGCATTGGTATAACCGGCTAACGCGACGCGAAACGCCGGAGACTCAATGCGGCTCTTGGACTGGACATCGCGACGCTGTTCGACCTGCTTGAGCTCACGACGAAGCGCAGCGATCTTATTACGAATGAGGCGACGGTCGACCTCGAGCTGGCTTTCACCCTGGCCAAAGCGCGAACCGATGCCGCCGCGCGTCTGCTCCTTGGCAAGATGGCTCCACATGCCACGCAGACGAGGCAACAGATATTGAAGCTGCGCCAGCTGTACCTGTAGGCGTCCCTCACGCGTCTGAGCATGCAGGCCAAAGATATCCAAGATCAGTGCTGTACGATCGATAATCTTTACCGGCTCGCCCACGGCTTTCTCCAAATAGGATTGCTGCGAGGGCGTCAGGTCGTCGTCAAAAATAACGATATCGGCATCCATGCGATGCACCAGGCCGCACAGCTCTTCAACCTTACCGGAACCGATAAACGATTTTGGATACGGCTTAACCAGACGCTGTGACAAACGCGCCACGCACTGGGCGCCAGCCGTATGGGCCAGGCGCTCAAGCTCGTCAAGCGAACGATCGAGCGGCCATGCATTGTCGCGCCACTCAACACCAACTAATATGGCACGCTCGGGCTCGGGTGCCGTGGGAACAAGGGGGAAACGGGCCATTAGGCAGCCTCAATACGATGCAGGATGTCCTCAACAACCTCATCGATCGTAAACTCGTCCATATCAAACCACACGATACGGTCATCGCGCTTAAACCACGAAAGCTGACGTTTGGCATAGCGACGCGAACGCATCTTGATGAGTTCGCGAGCCTCATCCATAGAAATCACGCCATTGAAAGCATCAATGATCTCTTTATAGCCAATTGCCTGCATCGACGTCAGGGCATCTCCCAGCCCCTGGTCCAAAAGACCGCGAACCTCATCAACAAGACCCTGTTCAAACATCAGATCGACACGCAGGTTAATGCGCTCGTAGAGCACCTCGCGATTACGCGTCAGACCAAACCATAGAGCATGATAATGCTCGCGCGGAACACTAAACTGACTTTTTTGCTGTGCATAGGAGATACCATCATCATGCATCTCGAGCGCACGAATCACACGGCGCACGTTATGGGGATGAATAACAGCAGCCGATTCTGGGTCACGCTCGGCAAGCAGGGCATGCAGTTCTTCCTCGCCAATACGCTCGGCAAGCTCCTGATAGCCCACACGGCGATCGTCCTCAAGTTCACCCGAGGGAAAGTCCATCTCATCGAGGGCGGCCTTGAGATACAGCCCCGTACCTCCGCAAAAAACCGGCAGGCGACCCGAACCAAGGAGACGTTCAACATGCGCGCGAGCGTCAGCCTGATAAAGCGCAGCAGAATATGCCACACCCGGCTCTACAATGTCGACGAGACGCAGCGGCGCCGCACACTCATCGGGCGTCATCTTTGCGGTACCGATGTCCATGCCGCGATAGATTTGCATCGCATCGCACGACAGCACTTCGGACGAAAGACGAGCGGCCAAACGGTCGGCAACATCACTCTTACCAACCGCCGTCGGACCGACGATCGCAACGGCGGAAAGACCTGCCCCGGAAGAAACCATTAGCGCGGCTCGCCCACAACGGAGCCGGACAAATACCAGGTCTTGGCAACGTCAACGTCAATATCAACGATCTTGCCAACAAGCTGATCGATGCTGTAACCCTCGGGGATAGGCGCATGCACGGTCTGATTCTTGGGACTCTTGCCCAGCAGGACCGCATCGTTCTTCTTGCTCGTGCCCTCAATGAGCGCCGGCACCACAGAATGAAGCTCACCCTGGTTATACTCATGTGCCGTGGTCTCGATAACCTTAACCAGGCGGTTGAAACGCTCGAGAATAACCTCATGCGGCGTAGGATCGTCAATCTCTGCGGCCGGGGTACCGGCGCGCTTGGAATAGATGAAGGTATAGGCCTGAGCATAGCGGACCGTCTCGGCAAGTGAGAGCGTCTGCTCAAAGTCTTCTTCAGTCTCGCCCGGAAAGCCAACGATAATGTCAGTCGAGAGCGCGATATCGGGCATGCGATTGCGGATGCGATCGACCAGGCCCAGATAGTCCTCGCGTGTATAACGGCGATTCATCTCTTTGAGGATCCGTGTCGAACCTGACTGGACGGCCAGGTGCAGCTGCGGCATAACGGCAGGCGTCTCGGCCATGGCGTCGATGGTCTCGGGGAGAAGATCCTTGGGATGCGAAGACGTAAAGAAGATGCGCTCCACACCCGTATCGCCCACGGCACGCAGCAGATCGGCAAAACGCGGCTTGCCAAACAGATCGCGACCATATGAGTTAACGTTTTGGCCCAGCAGCGTAATCTCACGCACGCCCTGGCGCACCAAACCGGTCACCTCGTCGACAATCTCCTCGAAGGGGCGGCTCTTTTCGCGACCGCGCACGTACGGCACGATGCAATAGGTGCAGAAATTATTGCAGCCCGTCATGATGGGCACCCAAGCGTGATACTGGGTCTCGCGATGCCACGGCATGCTCATGGCATCCGTATCCTCATGCTCATTGGTGCGGATATGACGCTTGCCGTCAAGGAACGCCTCGGCAATGAGCTCGGCCACATGTGCGATAGAATGCGTGCCAAAGATGACATTGACGTTATCGACGTTGGTGAGCAGGCCCTCGCCATCACGCTGCGCAATGCAGCCGCCCACGGCAACCACACGCTTGCCCGAAGGCGAAGGCGGCAGGCTTTTGCAGGAATTGCACTGACCGTACAGGCGAGTATCGGCGGCCTCACGCACACAGCATGTCATGAAGACAACGATATCGGCATGCTCGGGATCGAGCGCCATGAGACAGCCATACGAATCAAGCAGACCGCTCACGCGCTCGGAATCGTGCTGATTCATCTGGCAGCCAAAAGTGCGGATAAAGTAGGTTTTACCGGCAAGAATATCGCGTACGGAACGCTGGTCCATGTGCATAAGTCCTAACGATGGAAGGGAGGCGAATCGAGGCAAGCAGAAGCTATGCCACAGGCTTAACATCATCCATGACGACGTTATCCATAGCAGCTCGATTGATCTGGTGAACGTAAATAGAAAGACGGATGGCCGTGCGCGACTCCCCGTTAATGAGGATGTCGGAGAACACGGGCGCGCAGGAAATATCAAACCCGGTTGGAATCAAAAAACCGCGCGCGATAGCCACGGCCTTAATGGCCTGGTTGACAGCACCAGCGCCGACACACTGGATGTTGACGGGTACACCATCCTTGACCATGCCGGCGATGGCGCCGGCAACGGACGCGGGCGATGATTTGCTTGATACCTTCAGGCAATCCATGAAGAAACTCCTGCGTTTAAAAGTACGTTTTAACTGCAATAACTGTATCGTACCGAGTGGACTCGGTAAAGGCACTATTCCTCTTTGGCAAGATCGAAGGTCACAGTGATTCGATCACGCGAAACACGAATCTTTGGGTCACCGCAAAGGTTGAGATAGTACCGGGCGGCAAGGTCATTAAAGTCACGCTCCACAGCACGCGAAAACTGTGCCATGTCATCCTTGGCAATACGTAGCCCGCGACGATCCTTTGCAAGATCGACAGGAGCCGGCGCATGCGAGGACGAATCACGCTCGCGCAGCAGACGCGCGGTAACACCGCGAACGGGTTTAATCTGCCCTGCCAAAATGCGATGGGCCGTGCGCTCGGACATCTCAAGACCCAAACCCGAACAGATACGGATAAAGTCCTCGGCATCAGAGGCAAGGCCTAAACGATCGACAACCGGAAGCTCGCTCTCGTCATCAATGAACAGGAGACGCGACGTATCGAGCCGACTTGACGCCTGAGCATAAAGGGTCGCGGCAATCTCAGACGGAGAACCAAGATAGACATCGCAACCACGCAACTCCTCGAGCGCAAACTCACAAGCAGCGCGAATAATATTATGCGGACCGCGAGCACAGACATAACGTCCATCCTCATCCTTGACGGCCTGGGGCCAGCTGGACTGATCGGCACGCTCGCTGAGGCGGTCGGCCGCAACGCTCACCTTAAAGGCCGAGCCAAGATCGACACCGGACGTGACCACACGGGCCTCGTCGGTGTTCTGCTTGATCGAAAACAATGCCATGCCACGACCGTGAACGCCCCAACGGTCCATCTTCATGCTCTCGAGCTTGGAGGTAACGCGGGCATCGAAGATTCGCTCTTGCATATCCTGCGGAACGCCCGAACCGTTATCTAGAAAGACAAGCGTGCGGACGCCATCTTCCTTGGTCGTAGCGAGATAGACTTTGTCGGCGCCAGCATCGCGAGCATTACGGAGCATTTCAATGACGATATCCTCGACATGCTGAATGTCGTGCTTTGCCTGGCGCCTCTCGGCCTCCGAAACGCGGAGGCGGACATAACCCTCGCCAAGGTTCTCCTCAACGCGAAGGTTGCCCTCCCCCGACATCGACGCGATAAATGAGATGAGCTCGTTCGCGTCGCTCATGTTATTTAGCGATATCGACAGCGCGGCTCTCGCGAATCACGACGACGCGCACCTGACCGGGATACTCCATCTCTTCCTCGATCTG
Source organism: Coriobacteriaceae bacterium (assembly GCA_025992755.1). Taxonomy (GTDB): domain Bacteria; phylum Actinomycetota; class Coriobacteriia; order Coriobacteriales; family Coriobacteriaceae; genus Collinsella. The sequence continues at coordinate 938,797 of DAJPGF010000001.1, read as the reverse complement.
ATGGGCGATATCGTGAGCCAGGACCGTGGACTGGGCATCGGAGATCTTGTCCGGCTGAACCATGACGTGGACCTCGCGACCAGCCTGCATGGCATAGGTACGCTCGACGCCATCATGGGAGTTGGCGATCTCCTCGAGCTTCTCAAGACGCTTGATGTAGTTCTCGGCAGACTCGCGACGGGCACCGGGGCGAGAGGCGGAGACGGCATCGGCGGCCTGTACCAGGACATCGAGCACCGTGTTGGGGTCGACATCGGCATGGTGAGCCTCGATAGCGTGGACGATAACGGGCTTCTCACCATAACGGCGGGCAAGCTCGGCGCCGATGACGGCATGCGGGCCCTCGACGTCGTGGTCGATTGCCTTGCCAAGGTCGTGCAGCAGGCCGGCGCGCTTGGCGGTCACAACGTCCAGGCCAAGCTCGGAAGCCATCACGCCGCACAGGTCAGAGACTTCGAGGGAGTGCTGAAGCACGTTCTGACCAAACGAAGTACGGTAGCGCAGGGCACCAAGGGTCTTGACGATCTCGGGATGCAGGTCGTGAATGCCGGTATCGAAGGCAGCCTGCTCGCCAGCCTCGCGCACGCGCTGCTGAACCAGGTCGGCAGCCTTGTGATACATCTCCTCGATGCGAGCGGGGTGAATGCGGCCGTCGGCGATGAGGTTCTCGAGGGCAACACGAGCGGTCTCACGACGGACCGGGTCGAAGCTCGAAAGAACGACGGTCTCGGGCGTATCGTCGATCACGAGGTTGACACCGGAAACCTGCTCGAAGGTCCGGATGTTGCGACCCTCGCGACCGATGATACGGCCCTTGAGGTCATCAGAGGGAATGTGCACGGAGGTAACGGTGACCTCGGCTGTGTGGTCGGCAGCGCAGCGCTGAATCGCCAGGGACAGAATCTCCTGGGCGGTCTTGTGGCACTCGGCGCGAACCTGCTGCTCGGACTCGCGAATGATCGTGGCGGCCTCGTGGGTGACCTCGCCGCGAACCTTATCGAGGAGCTCCTTGTGGGCGTCCTCGCGGGTAAGGTCGGCAATACGCTCGAGCTCGGAGGTCTGCTTAGTGCAGAGCTCCTCAAGCTCGCGGGAGCGCTTCTCGACCTGACCGGCCTGGCTGGACAGCTGGTGCTCACGCTTGTCGAGAGCGTCGTTTCGGCGATCAAGGGACTCCTCGCGCTGCATCACGCGGTTCTCAAGCGTACGAATCTCGCTCTTACGCTGCTTGTCCTCGGCCTCGGCGGCCTGCTTGTTCTTGATGATCTCCTCTTTAGCCTCGAGCAGAGCCTCTTTTTTGAGGGTCTCGGCCTGACGCTTAGCATCACCGATCAGGGACTCAGCCTGTGCGTGTGCCGACTGGATCTTTTCGTCGGCCTCGTGAAGACTACCCTGCTTGGCGGTGCGCATGTAGGCAATGGCGGCGATGGCACCCAAAACGATGCCAACGAGCGCTGCGATGATAGGCATGCTCACTCCTTTTTATGGATTCGTTACACAACAAAGCGAACCGTCCTTACGAACGGCTCGCGACATTTGAGTAATATGGGCGCAGCTTATGCGGGTCGGATACAGATAAACATATAAACAAACTCATCACAGATGAGCACATATCACAAAGCAAATGACAGTGTTTATCGTACGTTGAACCACAACAACTGTCAAATAAATGGCCCCAGCACGGCGGCTAAAACGCGGTGAACGGCAGGGCAACAAAGCGCATACGCCTAAACTGCACATTCCTCGCGTTCGGCATCGAGACGTGCCTTAACGGCATCGGCGGCGATGTGATACGAGAAGCCCTTGCCCATCAAAAACCGAACCAGTTTTTCGAATCCGCGCGTCTCTGGAACACGACGCTTGGCGAGCAGGGCTGACGCACGCGTCAAATCGTCTTCGACGGCAAAATAATCCTCGGGATAACCGGGAATGTCATCGAGCACGACATGACGGCGCTTGAGCTCGGTCTCGATTTTGCGCTGTCCCCAACCGCGCCGCTTGCGCTCCTCGATAAAGTACGAGCAAAAGCGGCTCTCGTCTAAAAAGCGATACTCGGTGGCGCGCTCGACGGCGAAATCGATCGCAGGCTGGTGAAAGCCGTAGCGAGCCAGCTTGTCACGGACCTCACCCGTCGCATGGTCGCGGCGCGATAACATCTCGGTCACCATGGTAAGTGCACATTTACGCTCAATGAGCTGCACCGCCTCACGGAAGTTGTCCCAATCACAGGGAAGATCGGGGCGGTTTTTGACATACAGCCGCGCGACCCGCACGGGAATCCAAATGGACCGCTCAAAACCGCCCTCAAGCTCACAATCGATATGTGCGCAAGGCTTTTTGGACGCATACCCGCTCGAGAACGAGGAGGCCGCCTTCTTATCGGGAAAGACGACCGTGGCCTCGGTCACCGTATACGACATGAGCGTAACCGCTACTCGTCGTCATCATCGAGCATGGCGGAACCATCGATGGCGTAAAGCTCGTCAAACTCCTCAGGCGCAGGCTGATCGGTCAGCTCGACCTCGGACGGAGCATCGTCATCAAACTCAAGTCCGCAGGCAAGGCGGACCTTATGCTCAATCTCGTCAGCGCAATCGGGGTGTTCGCGCAGGAACGCCTTGGCGGCCTCGCGACCGTTGCCGAGCTTGTCCTCGCCATAGGCAAACCAGGAGCCCATCTTCTTGCAGATGCCGCACTCGACAGCCATGTCCAGAATCGAGCCCTCCTTAGAGATGCCCGTACCGTACATGATGTCGAACTCAGCAGAACGGAACGGAGCTGCCACCTTGTTCTTAACGACCTTGGCGCGCACGCGGTTACCGATAACCTCGTCCTTAAGCTTAATGCTGTCGATACGGCGAATGTCGATACGCACCGAAGAGAAAAACTTAAGGGCGCGGCCGCCCGTCGTAGTCTCGGGGTTGCCGAACATGACGCCGATCTTCTCACGCAGCTGATTAATGAAGATGCACGTCGTGTTGGACTTAGAAAGCGAGCCGGCGAGCTTACGGAGCGCCTGGCTCATCAGGCGAGCCTGAAGACCGACCGTAGTGTCGCCGATTTCTCCCTCGATCTCGGCACGCGGGGTCAGCGCGGCGACAGAGTCGACGACGATGGCATCGATGGCGCCGGAACGCACGAGCATGTCAACGATCTCGAGCGCCTGCTCACCCGTATCGGGCTGGGAAATCAGTACCTCGTCGATATCCACGCCAATGCGCGCGGCATACGTGGGATCGAGCGCATGCTCGGCATCGATAAATGCCACAACGCCACCCATTGCCTGGGCCTCTGCCAAAATCTCGAGCGAAAGCGTCGTCTTACCGGAGGACTCAGGACCGTAAATCTCGACGATACGGCCGCGCGGCACGCCGCCGATACCCAGCGCGGCATCGAGGGCCAGGGCGCCCGTGGGAATGGCCTCGACCTCGAGCTCGGGACCACCGTCGCCGTACCTCATGATGGAACCCTGGCCGAATTTCTTCTCGATCTCGGCCTTGGTGGTGGCGATCATCTCATCGCGCTCTTTACCCGTCGTGCGAGCATGAACGGTACGTACGGGACCTGAATTCTTGGCCATGAATAGCCCTCCTCTTAACAACCTGCATCGATAATAAACGAACGGCTGTTCGTGGTCAACCGTTCAGGCCAATCATATGCAGGCGGTCTTTCCAAAACCCAACCAAACGCCGACCAAACACTGACCAAATGCTTGACCACAAAGGACCAAATATGAACAAGGCAGGCAAAAATACATCTACAACCAGCACAAACGCCAAATGAGCCTAAGGTCCCTATCTCCACAATTAAGGGGCTCGAAGGCCCCTTAAAACACGTCTATTCCATAGAGTTGAGCACAAGGGCAATGCGACCCAATGCCTCCGTGACCGCATGGGCACGAACACACGAACGGTCGCCCTCATAGTGGCAGCGCACAGAGTCCACAACCGGCACGCCCCCATCGGCGGAACGATGCGCCCAGCCAATATAGAAAGTGCCCGCCGGATCGTCCTCAGTGCCACCGCCGGGGCCGGCATAACCCGTTGCGCTCACTGCAATATCGCTCTGGTACAGCTCCAGCGAACCCACCGCCATCTCGCGCGTGGTCTGATGCGACACCGCGGTATAGCGGTCAAGCGTCTCCTGCTCAACACCAAGAACGCGATGCTTAATCTCATCGCAATAGGTCACCGCACCGCCACGCAGCACCGCCGAGGCGCCCGGGATATCGGCAATCGTCGAGGCGATCATACCCGCCGTCAGCGACTCAGCCGTCGAAACCGTCACGCCCCGAGCGCTCGCGCGCTCGACAATATCACGCGCCAGCTCCTCGTTATGTGCGGAAATCTGCTCAAAAGAGTCCGTCATACCCACCAGGACCTAGACCGAAAAGACGATCTTGCGGCAGTTCCAGAAGTACTGGGCGCCCGAGATAACGGTCAGGACAACGGCAACGGCGTACAGGAAGCGCGACACCGAGTAGATGCCGAGCGTTAGCGCCACCGGGCCAAGGTGCAAGCCGGCCATAGCAAAAACGCACAGGTAACCGCAAATGGAGACCATCGTGGTTGCCGTCTTGTACTTGCCGAGCTTATCGGCCGCAACGACCACACCGGCCGCACTCGCGACCATGCGAAGGGCGCTCACCAGAAGCTCACGGAACAGGATAATGAACACGGACCACACGGTCACTGTGCCAAAATCCAAGAACAGCAGCAGGGCCGAGAACACGAGCAGCTTATCGGCGATGGGGTCCAAGAATTTACCGAAGTCGGTGATCTCGTTGCGCGAACGCGCCAGATAACCGTCGACCTTATCGGTGCACGACAGGATCACATACAGAATGAAGGCAGCGGCGGCGAGCGGGCCGTCGAAGGTGCTCCAATCCGTACCGGCAACACTCGTGTGAGAAAGCGCCGACACGATCATGAACACCGGGATAAAGACGATGCGAACGCACGTCACGATGTTGGCGGGCGTCCAGACACTCGTCAGTTCCTTATTACTCTCGTTAGCCACGACGCTCTCCTACTCCACAACATGACCGATAAGCTCGTAGCAGAAGCTATCGGTAAACTCGACGGTCAGAATATCGCCCACGGACGCCTCGCTGGCGTCCAGATGCACCGCGCCATCGGAATCGGGCGCCTGGAACCAGGCATGGCCGATCAGCTCGGCGCCATCCTCGGTCTCTTCGATACCGTCGACGATTACCTGGGCTCGCTCGCCCACATGGGCGGCGGTGGCGGCAAAACCGAGCGACTCGGCCAGGTCCATGGCCTCCTGGGCGCGCTCGAGCTTAACCTCCTCATCGACCTGGCCCTCCATCTTGGCGGCCAGGCTACCTTCCTCACGCGAGTAGGCAAAGACACTCGTGTAGTCAAAGCCGACGGTGTCCATAAAGTCGATAAGGTCGCGGAACTCGTCGTCGGTCTCGGTCGGGAAGCCGACCATGGCCGTGGAACGAATCACGATGCCGGGGATGCGCTCGCGAAGGTCGCGGAACAGATCCTCGAGCTCCTGGCGCGAACCGGAGCGACGCATGGCCTTAAGAATGCGCGCGTCGCAGTGCTGCACGGGGATATCGATATAGGGCAGCACCTCGGGCGTATCGCGAATCGTCTCGATGAGTTCGTCAGTCATGCCCTCGGGCTGCAGATAGAGCACGCGGACCCAGACGTTGTGCGGGTGTACGGCCTCGGCGACGGCACGCAGCAGCTGCGCCAGATTGCGCGGCGAGCCATCGGCGACGTCCTCGTCGGCAAAGTCGGTACCCCAGATGCCCGTGTCCTGGCCGATCAGCACGATCTCGCGCACACCGCCGGCAACCAGGTCGCGCACCTCGGAGATGATGCTCTCGGCATTGCGCGAATGATAGCGGCCGCGGATGTAGGGAATCATGCAGAAGCTGCAGAAGCGGTTGCAGCCATCGGAAATCTTGACGTAGGCGACAGCACCCTCGACGGTACGTTTGACCTGCGGGATATAGGCTGCAATCTCACGCTCGACACCCAGCACGCCATCGATGACCGCCACGATGCCGTCTTCCTCGTCGGCCTTCACAAAGGCAGCGACCTCGGGCAGCTCGTCAGGCAGGTCATCGCCATAGCGCGACGGCACGCAGCCGCACATGACGATGGGGCAAGAACGAACGCCGTCCTGAACCTCGTTGGCGAGCTCGAGCGTGGTCTCGATGCTCTCGGACGTTGCGGAGGCGAGGAACGAACATGTATTGACGATGGCGATATCGGCATCCTGCGGGTCGAATGCCTCCTCGTAGCCCGCGGCGGTCAAAAGAGAACGCATGCGGTCGGTGTCAACCTCGTTCTTAGCGCACCCGAGGGTGATGTAGAGCACGGAGCCCAACGGTGTATCCATGTTGGAGAGCGGTCCTTTCGATTGATATTAGCGGTAGTTGGTGAACTGCAGCGGCTGGCCGTAGTCCTGGTCGCGCAGGAACTGGATCACGGTCTGCAACGCGTCCTTCGAAGCAGAGGAAACACGCAGTTTGTCGGCCTCGATGGTCACCTTGACCTTGAGCTTTTGGTCCTTGATGTCCTTGTTGATCTTCTTGGCGGTCGCCTGGTCGATACCCTCGACGATATGGCCGAGCACGCGCACGGTGCCGCCCGACGCCGCCTGCGGAGCATCCCACGAGACAGCCTTGAGGTCGATGCCGCGCTTGATGAGCTTGGAGCTCAACACGTCGATAATCTGTTTGGAGACAAAGTCGGCCGGGGCGTTGATCGTAAAGAGCTTGTCGCCCTTCGAAAGCTCGATCGTGGCGCCAGAATCCTTAAGGTCATAGCGCTGGGAAATCTCGCGCGTGGTCTGCTGGAAGGCGTTGTCGACCTCTTGCATGTTGACCTCGGACACGACGTCGAAGCTGGAATCTTTAGCCATGATGTTTCCTTTCGCGTACGAGCGGCTTAGTAGCTATCGTACGAATAGTCGGTAGAATCGGTGGGCGTCTGACCGTCAGTTGCGGTATCGGCGCCATCCGTGGACTGGGCATCGGTACCGTCGGTGGTATCGGTACCATCGGTGGTGTCGGTACCATCAGAACTTTCACCATTCTCGGAATCAGTCGTCTCCTTCTTGGGAACGGTGATCGTCACACGCGCCACGCCCGAGGTCTTGGTATCGTAACGAACCTTTTCACCGTTCTTGGTAACGGTGACATCGGAAGGCTTGGACGTGGTGATCTCGATCGAAGACTCGGGCGTGTACTCCTGCTCAAAGGGGCCAGTCGCCTGGGCGCCATAGACCGACTTGCCGTCGACCTTGACCTCAATCCACGCGGTCTTTCCCTTGGCAACGGAGACTTTGACCTTCGTGACCTCGTTCTCTTCCTTCTTGGCCGTCGTCTTGGTAGCGTCCGAATCAGTCGACTCATCCGTCACCTCATCGGTGTCTTCGTCCTCGTCGACCGTTTCGGTCTTCTTAGAAGACTTCTTGGTCGTCATCTTGGTAGCAGTGGGCGACTCGGGCGTGTTCTCGGGCGCCGAAGATGCGCAGCCGCGCAGAAGCACCACGATGAGCACAATCAGCAGCAACACCACGGCACCGATGCCGGCGTAGACGATACGCGGATCGAGCCCGTTGTTTTGAGGAGTACGTGATCCGCCGCGTCCACGACTGGAACTGTTTCGGCCGCCTCCCTGAGGCATACGACCACGATTGCTATCGGAACGGCCGCGATAGCCACCCTGGCCCTGAAGGCTGCGCTGACCCGAGCGGGGCGCAAGTTCACCGAGGCCTTGATAGCCACGCTGGCCCGAACGCGGAGCCGAAGAGCGCTGGCCATACGGCTGTGATTGAGAGCGAGGACGCGGCGTCACCTGCGTGGTATCGGCATCCGCATAGCCACCGCGAGAGCGTCCGGTGGAGGCACCACGGTAACCGCGATCGGAATAGCCGCCGTCGCCGTAGCCGGCACGAGGGTCACGCGCCACGCCGCGGGCAGCGGGAAGCGCACGGTCCTCGGGCATCGGCGTACTGCGGAACCGGTCACGCTGTGAGCGAATCTCCTCGCCCGAACCCGTCTCGGTAATATAACCGGCCTGCTGAGGACGCTGTCCATAGCGGGTCGAACGACCGCCCTGAACCATCAGGAAGCGCCCGTTATCGACCGAGGAACGCGAATTGACGTAGCCGGCGGCGTCCTGAAAACGACCGCCCTGCTGCGACGTCTCACGTTCGTATGCCATCAGGTCGTCAAAGTAGGCATTGACGACCTCGCGCGGATTGAGGCCCAAAAAGCGAGCATAGCTCGAAATCATGCCCTGCGCATAGCCGCGCGGCGGCATCGAAGCAAAGTTACCGGTCTCGAAAAACTCGATGATCTGCGGCCTGATTTTGATGGTGTTGGCGACCTGCTGAATGGAAAGGCCCATTCGGCGACGCTGCTCGAGCAGCATGTCACCAAAGCGTGCAGCCATCAGAATCCTCCAAACTCACGATCTTCACGTGCCATCTCGGCGTCGACAGACTCCAGCGCGGCAAGCCCCTCCTCGTCCAACAGGACCTCGCGCGGCTTAGAACCGTCGGGCGGGCCGACGACACCCTTTTCTTCCAGCATGTCCATAATACGCCCGGCACGCGCATAGCCAACCTTCAGACGACGTTGCAGGCCAGATGTGGAGCCAAGCTGCGATTCCACCACAATATGGGCGGCTTCCCAAATGAGCGGATCATCGTCTTGCGGCTCGGCGACTCCGGTGCGGACAATGCCGCCGCCACCCGCCATGGACATGGAAGCGGGCGCCACGGCAGACAGGATCTCCTCGTGGTAGTCGGGCTCGCTCTGCGACTTGACGAACTCGACAATCTCGTTGATTTCGTCGTCCGAGACAAAGCAGCCCTGGATACGGCGAGGCTTGCCCCAGTCGACCTTGGAGAACAGCATGTCGCCCAAACCGGTGAGCTTTTCGGCACCCATCTGGTCGATGATGACGCGCGAGTCGATGCCCGTGGCAACGTTAAAGGCGATACGGTTGGTGATGTTGGCCTTAATGAGGCCCGTCACCACGTTGGAGCTCGGGCGCTGCGTGGCAACGATAAGGTGGATACCGGCGGCACGGCCCAGCTGAGCAATACGCACGATCGAGGCCTCGACATCCTTACCGGCGACCATCATCAGGTCCGAGAGCTCGTCAATGATGATGACCAAGTAGGGCATCTTTTGCGGCGGGTTGTCGTAATGCTCAAACTCGCCGGCGGCCTGCTTTTCGTTATAGGTCGAAATCTTACGCACGTTAAGGCGCTCGAAGACCTTCAGGCGACGCTCCATCTCGGACACGGCCCATTGCAGAGCGCTCGCGGCCTGCTTGGGCTCGGTCACCACGGGCACATAGAGATGCGGCAGACCGTTATAGCCCGCAAGCTCGACGCGCTTGGGGTCGACCATGATCAGGCGAACGTCCTCGGGAAGGGCGCGCATGAGCAAGGTCGTGATGATGGAATTGATCATCACCGACTTACCAGAACCGGTCGTACCGGCAATAAGCAGGTGGGGCATCTTGGCGAGGTCGGCGACAACCGGCGTGCCCTCGGCATCGCGGCCGATGGCCAGCTCGAGCGGACCGCCCTTCACATAGGGCAGCACGTCGCCCAGGTTGACGTTCTGGCGCTTGCGGTTGGGAATCTCGATGCCCACGAGCGAGGTGCCGGGGATCGGGGCAAAGATACGCACCGACTGGGCAGCGAGCGAAAGCGCGATATCGTCCTCGAGGCTCGAAATCTTGCTCACGCGCTCGCCCTCGCCAGGTTGCAGCTTAAAGGTCGTCACCGTGGGGCCGGCGATCCAGCCGACCACGCGGGCACTACGACCAAACTCCAGCAAGGTGGACTGAAGAGACTCGGCAGTCTGTTCCAGCTCCTTGTCAGAAGACGCGGAGGAAGCCGACTGCGGGTTGGCATGCAGGATTTCGAGTGGCGGAAGCTTGAGGCCATCCTCTTCTTCGCCCTCGTTATCTGCGGCGCCGCCGTCCGCTCCCCCATCGCTAGCCGCAGCCGATCCGACAGCACTCGAGGCAGGCGCATCGGCAACCTTGGGATGCTTCAAGAAGTCGGGAATCTGAGGTGCTGCCGAGACAGGATTCACGGCAAACGGCGGCTCGGACTCGTCAATCTTATCGGGGTCGTCTTCCATCGAAAGCTGACCGGTTACCTGGTCGCGCTTTGCATGGCGACGCGGAAGCAAAGTTGTCTTTGCGGTCTCAATCGGAGCCTCGTCGTCCTCGTCATCGCCCTCGGTGAGCTCAATCTCGCTATCGGACCAAGACGGGTCGGGCTCGCTTGTATTCAACTTGGGTGTGGCCTTGCCCTTCTTGACATGACGGCGCGGCAGCAGCGTCGTCTTAGCGCGCTCGGCCTCCACGGCATCGGATACGTCGACAAACGGATCCTCGTCCTCGTCGTCATCGTCCAAAACCGGGTCCACATCGTTGCCCATGACCGTGGTCACGGCAGCATCGGAGCCCTTTTGACGAAGAATGCTCAGGTGCGGACGGGCAACGCCGGGCACCGACAGGGCTTCGTCGTCACCCCACGGGCTCGCGTTGACGTCGGCACGACGGCGCTCGGCAAAATCGGCCGCACGGTCGCGAGCAGAGCGCAAAACGCCGCCCACCGAAAAGCCGATGATGACAAAACCAACGACGGCCAGACCCAACAGGACCACCATCGCGATAGGCTTACCCAGGGCATTCTGCAGCGCACTCGCAATAAACGCACCGATGTAGCCACCCGAGGCGGACAGATTTTGCGGCGTGAACATAAGGTCACACGAGTCGCTCGTACCCGGCACCACCAGCGAAAGAATGGAGACAACGGCGATAAAGACCACGGCTCCGCCCGCGACCGAGCGAATGTTGAGCGGCGAGTCCTCGCCTAAAAAGAGCGTGGCGGCAAACAGCAAAATGACGATCGGCAGCACGTAGGCGCCCAGACCAAAGCCCAGGTGGTAGAAACCGGCAACCGCAGCCGTAACGGGTGCAGTCGCCGGCGAAATCACGGCAATGAAGGACGCAATCGCCAAAACGGCGATGACCACGCCGGCGATATCGCGGTTGGCCGAGGGCTCGACCAAGGGCTCAAAATCGTCGAAGTCCGCCTCGTGGCCCTTATTGGCGCGCAGATGGGAACCGGCACCCTTAGCAGATGCCGGTTGGTTATTGGCCTTATTGCCTTTGGCGTTTTGTGCAGATCCACGCGCCAAACTAAACCTCCATGACGACCGGGATGATCATCGGACGGGTGCGCGTACGGCTCCAGATAAAGTTAGAGAGCGAATCGCGCACGGCCTTACGAATAGCATCGGAACCGCTGCTCGTAAAGCTGAACTTGCCCTTCTCGATCGTCTTCATGATGGACGCGGAGGCATCCTCGGAGAACTGGTCGTCGATGGCAAACGAGACGCCGCGGCCCGAGAACTCGATGGCCTCGATCTTCTTGTGCTTGAGCGAGACGATGGCAACAGCGGTAACCATACCGTCATTGGCGAGCTTCTGACGATCGCGCAGGACGATGGGGTCGGTATCGCCGATACGCAGGCCGTCGACGTAGACGACGCCGGACTCGACGGGCGTACCACGCTTGACGATACCACCGCGCATCTCGAGCGTGTCGCCGTTATCGAGGATAAAGATATGATCGTCCTTGATGCCCATCTTGCGGGCCAGCTGGGCATGGGCGCGCAGATGCACGGCCTCACCGTGAACCGGCATAAAGTACGTGGGCTTGGCCATGGCCATCAGGAGCTTAAGCTCCTCCTGGCTGCCGTGGCCCGAGACGTGGACAAGAGCGCGGTTCTTATCCCACACGTCGCAACCGAGCTTGGCCAGGCTGTTGACGACCTGCTGGACGGCTTTCTCGTTGCCGGGAACAGGAGTTGCCGAGAGGATGACGGTATCGCCCTCGTGGATAGAGAGCGTCTTGTGCTCGCCATTGGCCATGCGGGACAGGGCCGACAGCGGCTCGCCCTGCGAACCGGTGCACATGACGACGATCTTGTCGTCGGGCAGGTTATCGATATCGAAGGCATCGATGATATCGGCATCGTCGATGTTGAGGTAGCCCAGCTCGCGCGCGACGCGGGTGTTGGTGAGCATGGAGCGACCGGTCACAACGACCTTACGGCCGCACTTGCGGGCGGCATCGCAGATCTGCTGCAGGCGATGAATGTGGCTCGAGAACGACGCGACGAACACGCGACCCGGGGCGTTCTTGATGGCGTGCAGCAGGTTGGGACCAACCTCGGCCTCGGACTTAGTAAAGCCGGGAACCGTGGCGTTGGTGGAGTCGGACAGCAGCAGGTCGATGCCCTGCTTGGCAAAGCGGCTGATAGCGGCATAGTCGGGCGTGACACCATCGATGGGCGTCTGGTCGAGCTTAAAGTCGCCGGTGTGCATAACGGTGCCCTGGTTGGTGCGAATGAACACGCCCAGAGCGCCGGGGATGGAGTGCGTCATCGAGAAGAAGTCGAGCGAGATGCCACCCAAATTGACGTGGCTGCCGCCCTTGACCTCACGGAACTTGGGCGCGCGGATGCGGAACTCAGAAAGCTTGCCCTCGATAAAGCCAAGCGTCAGCTTGCTCGAAAAGATGGGCACCTTGTTGTTGAGGTCCTGCAGCAGGTACGGAAGCGAACCGGTGTGGTCCTCGTGGCCGTGGGTGACGACGATACCGCGGAGCTTCTCCTCGTTCTCCAGAACATAGGTGTAGTCGGGAAGAACCAGGTCGATACCGGGCTGGGAGTCATCCGGGAACATGAGACCGGCATCGACGAGCACCATGTCGTCGCCGCACTCGAAGACCGTCATGTTCTTGCCGATGCCGTCAAGGCCGCCGAGCGGAATGATCTTCAAGGGAGATGATTTTTTAGCTGCCATAGGTTAGTGTGGTTTCCTTTCTTCGAAACGGGTCTGGAACAACCGACGGGGCGCTTCTGGCAAACCGACCGTCGGGAACGTACAAACATGCATCACAGAGTCGATGCAATAACCACAGTATGATACCCATTTGCACAACAACAGACCACCCATGCATCAAAGCCCCATCTGAACTGGTCTATCCCGCCGGTTTCCCGTGGGGCGGGCACTGATGAAGTTTCCTGCTCTACAGTCCTGCTCACGACGGAGGCCACATTAAGTGGCCTCCTGTTCGTGCGGAACTCGCGATAAACTTCATCAGTGCCCGCCCCACGGGAAACCGGCCAAAAAGAGACAGGTTTATTATGGTCGGTTTTATCTGGGAAGATGCTGCTACGGCTATCTACAGATCTGTAATCTGACTACTGAATAGATTGTCTAACTCAATAGCGAGCGGCACTAACCAGCCCTTTTGCTTGCGCCCGGGAGGGCCGCATATGAAGTTTATCGCGAGTTCCGCACGCAAAGGAAAGCACTTAATGTGCTTTCCGTCTTGCGCAGGACTGTAGAGCAGGAAACTTCATATGCGGCCCTCCCGGGCGCAAGCAAAAGGGCGACCCCGTACGGGGTCGCCCTTGTTGAGCTGCTTATGTTTAGCTGTTACTCGGCGTCGTGGTGACGGCGGGGCTTGCGGCCTCCGTTGTCGCCGGGACGGCGCGGACGGTCGCTGCGCTCAGAGCGCTCGCGACGCGGACGCTCACGGCGCTGGAAGTGCTCGCCGTCGCCCTCGGAGGCACCCTCAGCACGAGCCGGGGCCTCGGGCTTGTCCAGACGGTCGAGCGAGATCTTACCGCGATCGTCGACCTCGATGACGACGACCTTGACCTCGTCGCCCACGTTGAGGACGTCCTCGACCTTCTCCACGCGGCCCTTGGCGACGCGAGAGATGTGCAGCAGGCCGTCCTTACCGGGCAGCAGGTTGACGAAGGCGCCGAAGGGCTGGATGGAGACCACGCGACCGGTGTACTCCTCGCCCGGCTCGGGAACCTTGATGATGAGCTTGATGCGCTCGACAGCCTGGTCGACGGACTCGCCGGTGCCGCCGACAAAGACGGTGCCGTCCTCCTGGATGTCGACCGAAGCGCCGGTCTCATCCTGGATACCACGGATGACCTTACCGCCGGAACCGATGACGTCGCGGATCTTGTCGGTCGGAACCTGGATGGAAACGATGCGCGGAGCGGTGCTGCGCGTGGTGTGGCGCGGCTCGGGGATAACATCGAGCATCTTCTGCAGGATGAAGGCGCGACCCTCCTTGGCCTGCTGCAGAGCCCGGGCCAGGATATCGAAGGTGAGGCCGGTGGCCTTGTTGTCCATCTGCAGGGCGGTGATGCCCTCGGTGGTGCCGGTGACCTTAAAGTCCATGTCGCCCAGGAAGTCCTCGAGACCCTGGATGTCGGACAGGACCACGGTCTTGCCCTCCTCCTGGATCAGGCCCATGGCGATACCGGAGACCGGGCGCTTAATGGGCACGCCGCCGTCCATAAGGGCGAGCGTGGAGCCGCAAGTCGAAGCCATCGAAGAGGAGCCGTTGGACTCCATGACCTCGGAGACGACGCGGATGGCGTAGGGGAACTCGTTCTCGTCGGGAAGCACCGGAAGCAGAGCGCGCTCGGCCAGATTGCCGTGACCGATCTCGCGGCGCTTGGGGCTGCCCATGCGGCCGGTCTCGCCGGTGCAGAACGGCGGGAAGTTGTAGTGGTGCATGTAGCGCTTGCCCTCGGTGGGCTCGATGGTATCCAGACGCTGGCCCTCGTTGAGCATGCCGAGTGACAGGACGGAGAGCACCTGAGTCTGGCCGCGCTGGAACAGGCCGGAGCCGTGAACGAGCGGCAGGTAGTTGTCCTTCACCATGATGGGGCGAATCTCATCGGCGGCACGGCCGTCGACGCGCTCGCCGGTCTCGACGACCATGGTGCGCATGGCCTTCTTCTCGAGCTTCTTGAGCGCCACGGGGATCTCGCGCTCCCAAGCGGCCTGCTCCTCCTCGGTGAACTCGGCACGGATGGACTCCTTCAGAGCCTCGACCTTACCGATACGGGAGAGCTTGTCGGCGTCGCGAAGGGCGGCTGCCATCTCGTCGTAGTGGGCGAAGATGCGCTCCTGGACCTCCTCGACGGGCTGGTCGAGCGGGTACTCCTTCTTGACGATGGGGCCGTTGACCTGCTCCCACTCGGCGACGAACTCGTCCTGAGCCTGGCAGAAAGCAGCAAGGGCCTCCTGGCCAAACTTCATGGCGGCGAGCATGTCGTCCTCGGAGATCTCCTCGGCGCCGGCCTCGACCATCGAGATGAAGTCGGCAGAGCCGCCTAGCTCCAGGTCCAGATCGGAGTTCTCGCGCTCCTCGTAGGTGGGGTTGACGATAAACTCGCCGGTCTCCACGTTACGGCCGATGCGCACGCAGGCAAGCGGGCCCTCGAAGGGCACGCCGCCGAGCGTCATGGCCAGGGAAGCACCCATGACGTTGATGACGTCGAAGGGGTTGACCTGGTCGGCGACGAGCGAGGTGGCGACGATGTGTACCTCGTTGCGGAAGCCGTCCGGGAAGCTCGGGCGAATCGGACGGTCGATCATGCGCGCGGTGAGCGTGGCCTTCTCGCTGGGACGGCCCTCACGCTTGAGGTAGCCACCCGGGATGCGGCCGGCAGCGTACATCTTCTCGTTGAAGTCGACGGTCAGCGGGAAGAAGTCGTAGTTCTTGCGCTCCTTGGAGACGACCACGGTGTCGAGCATCGTGGTGTCGCCCTGCTTGACCAGGCAGGCGCCGGTGGCCTGCTTGGCAAGCTCGCCCGACTCAAAGGTGTAGGTCTTGCCGTACAGCTCAAAGGTCTTGGATACGAGTGTCATTGTTCTCCTTTACCCCACAGGCCCCTTGCCTGCAGGCTTCTCATGTGACGTGGGCCCCCTGCCCCCGCCACGCTTCAGAGCGTGATTGTTCACGCCCTTACACAAAAAGAGCGCCCCGCTGCGCAGGACGCTCTTAGCATGTACAAATCCTACTGGATGTTGTCGCGGATGCCCAGAGCCTTGATGAGCTCACGGTACTCGACGATGTCGTTCTTCTTGATGTAGGAGAGAAGACGACGACGACGGCCGACGAGCATGAGCAGGCCACGACGGGTGTGGAAGTCCTTCTGGTGGGACTTCATGTGCTCGGTCAGCTCCTTGATGCGCTCGGTCAGGATGGCGACCTGAACCTTGGGGTTGCCGGTGTCGACCGGGGTGTTACCGAACTGGGCAGTCAGCTCCGCCTTGCGCTCTTTGGAAACAGTCATTGTTTCACCTTTCGTTTTACGTCGCCCGCGGGCGACTCGATTCGCCTCGGACTGGGAAGCCGCCGGTGGAGCGAGCATCCAAGGTCGAGGTACCAACAGGTCAGTATGTTACCACAAGCAGCCCGCGCCTGCGCATCATCACCGACCCAACATGAATTCCATCGCACGGAGGCGCTGATCGGTGTGCGTCGCCGCCCACACATGCGAAAGCCCGAGCAAGAACGCCGCCGTATGCGGGTCGATTCGCTCGGCCATGAGCGCATCGAAGGCCATGGACATGAGGGCGCGCAGCCACGCGACCTCACCGGTCGACACCAGTTCGGCACCCGGAACGCTCGACGCGCACGACCCGCACATGAGACCGCCCGCCTGTGGTGAAAAATACGACAGCATGGGGTCTCCGCACAGCACGCAGGCCGAAAAATCGGGTCGATAGCCAACGTGCGACAACAGCTTAAAGACATATGCCGCCACGAGCAGGTCCATATGCGCCGCGTCGAGCCCGCTGCCGACAAGTGTGAGCGCCCGCTGCGTGATGGCAAAGGTAAACGGGTCCTCGGCGTCCTCAAACGAGCACACGCGCGCGACCTCGGCAATCGCGCTTGCGGCGCAAGTCGTCTCGTAATCGGGCGCAGCGCCGAGCGGCGCTTCCATAAGCTCGGCCTGGGAAACCACGTCGAGTGACCGTCCGTGCGCGAGCAGCATATCGACGGTACAGAACAGCTCGCAGCGCGCAGCCAGGCGTCCACCGGGTTTGCGGGCGCCCTTTGCCACGGCACGAACCTGCCGACCCCGCTCGTCAAGCATCGTCAGGATCAGGTCCGTCTCTTTGAGCTTCGTCTTATCGAGGACGAGCACCTTCGTACGATATGTCCGGGAGCCTGCCATGCGCGCCGCGCGTCCTTAGTCCTCGGCGTTATAGCCAAAGCGGCGAATCTGGGCCTCGTCGTCACGCCAGCCGGCCTTGACCTTCACGTCCAGCTCCAAAAAGACCTGCGTGCCAAAAATGCGCTCAAGATCGCGACGGGCGTCGATACCGATATGCTTGATCATCTCGCCGCCCTTGCCGATGATGATGCCCTTCTGGCCCTCACGCTCAACGTAAATGGTGGCGTGCACGCGCAGTACCTTCTTGGTCTGCTCGAGCGCATCGCAGATCACGCCAACGGAGTGCGGAATCTCATCACGGGTGCGGCGCAAGACCTTCTCGCGCACAAACTCGGCAACGAGCGTCTCATCGGAAGCGTCGGTACCCATGTCCTCGGGGAACCAACGCGGACCCTCGGGCAAAAAGTGCGCAACGGTCTCGATAAAGGCATCGACATTGAAGTTCTTAACCGACGACGTCACGATCTCGTCGTCATATTCCATGAGCTCGTGGGCAGCCTTAAGCTGCTCCATGACCTGTGCGGGGTCGGCCTCATCGGCCTTAGTGAGCACCAGGACCTTCTTGGAACGGGCGCATCTGACGCGCTCGGCAACCCAGGCGTCTCCCCTGCCGATCGGTTTGGTGGCATCAATCAAAAACGCGACGACATCGACATCGTTCAGCTCGAACAACGCGCTCTTGTTGAGCTCGGATCCCAGACCGTCCTTGGGCTTGTGGATACCCGGGGTATCGACAAAGACCAGCTGGTAGCCGGGACGGTTGACGACGGCGCGCATGCGGCGGCGGGTCGTCTGGGCCACCGGCGAGGTGATGGCGACCTTTTTGCCATAGCAGGCATTAAGCAGCGTGGACTTGCCGGCGTTGGGACGACCGACCAGCGCCACAAAACCGCTGCGGAAACCGGGCTCCACGTCACCAAAGCCCGCGAGGCTATCGCCCTCGTCGCACAGGGCGTCGAGCTCCTCGTCGCTCATGCCCTCAAACGGGTCGAACTCCTCGACATCCTCGAGCCCCTCGGTATCCACCGCGTCCAAAGTCTCGTCGTCCAGGATCTCATCGGTAGGCTGCATATTGTCGGACATGGGAATCCCTTTCTAAATAAAGCCAAGCGCGTGGGCAAATACCAGCACGCCCACAATCGCGGCGGTGATGGAAAGAATGTATACAGAGGCGGCGGCGATGTCCTTCGCACGCTTGGCCAGCGGATGGAGCTCCTGGGTCGCCAGGTCGACGATAGCCTCCATAGCGGTGTTGCACAGCTCGCCGTGAATCACCAGGCCACAACAGATGATAATCGTGGCCCACTCGGCAATGTCGAGACCCACGATACAGCCGGCAATGACGGTGCACACGCCCGCCACGAGCATGACCTTAATGTTGCGCTCGGTCTTGACGGCGGTGACGAAGCCCTCCATGGCGTAGGAAAACGACTTTAAGAAGGACGGATGGTCCTTGTTCGATCCGGGAATCATAGACGGCTCCTAGTCGTGGGCGTGGTTGGTGATGGGGCCGACGTGGACTAGCTTGGGGTCCTCGCCGCGCTCGAACGCCAGATCGCGCAGGATGGCGTCCTCGCGGGCCTCCATGACCTCGGCCTCGTCGTCCTCGATATGGTCATAGCCCAGCAAGTGCAGCATGCCGTGTACGAGCATCAGACGACACTCGTCAGCGGGGCTATTGCCAAAACCGGGGGCCTGACGGGCAATAACCTGCGGGGCCAAGATGATATCGCCGAGCTCGAGCGTCTCGTCGGCGGGAATATCCTCGTCAAAGGCCGAGTCGCATTCAAACGAGAGCACATCGGTGGTGCGGTCGATACCGCGCCACTCGTGGTTGAGCTCATGCATCTCGTCCTCGTCGACATACGAAAGGGAAATCTCGACTTCACGCTCAACGCCCTCGGCGGCAAGCACAACCTCGCAGATGTGCTCCACCTCCTGCGCGTCGAGCAGCGTATCGAGCTCGGCATCGTTGCTGATCAATACACTCAACGGGACTCCTTTCGGTCACGTACGCGCTTCTCGCGCACATCATCATAAGTATCGTATGCCTCGACGATACGACCCACCAGGGCATGGCGCACCACGTCGGCACGCTCGAGGTGCGAAAATGCGACATCATCGACACGGCCCAAAATCTTCTCGACATCCGCCAAGCCACCACGACGACCCACCAGGTCACGCTGGCTCAGGTCGCCGGTAATCACGAACTTGGAGTTGAATCCCAGGCGCGTCAGGAACATCTTCATCTGCTCGGGCGTGGTATTTTGCGCCTCGTCGAGCACCACGAAGGCATCACTCAGCGTGCGGCCGCGCATGTAGGCAAGCGGGGCGATCTCGATCACGCCGCGCTCCATAAGCTCATCGGTGCGCTCGCGATCCATCATGTCAAAAAGGGCGTCGTAAAGCGGACGCATGTAGGGATCGATCTTTTCCTCGAGGGTGCCGGGCAAAAAGCCCAGATTCTCCCCCGCCTCGACAACCGGACGCGCCAAGATCAGACGGCCCACCTCGTGACGCTTGAGCGCGGCAACGGCGAGCGCCATAGCCAGATAGGTCTTACCGGTACCGGCAGGACCCAAGCCAAACGTGATGGTATGCGAGCGGATGGCATCCACATAGCGCTTTTGCCCGAGCGTCTTGGGGCGAATGACGCGGCCGCGATACGAAAGCAGCACGTCATCGCGAAGCGACGTAGCCTCGTGCTCACCGTCGCGCAAGACGGCCAGGCAGCGAGAGACATCGTCGGCAGACAGCGTGCGCCCGGCGGCCGCCTCGCGAAAAGCGTGCTCGAAAAAGCGCGCCACGAGTTCGACCTCGTCCGGGTCGCCGCTCACGGAGATGCTATCGCCACGGGCGACCACATGGGCGCGAACCAAGCTCTCAAGCGCACGAAGGACGCCGTCGCCGGCGCCCAAAACGCGCGAGGGATCAATTCCCTCGGGAACGGTAAGTCTAATCTTCGAGGCTTCCATGAACCTCCCTGCGTGCATGGACCAAGCCGGAATCATCGACTCCGATGATAGCAACATCGAGCAGGCACGGGGCTGTAAGTCCACAGGTATCGTCAAGACGGGCATGATGGAACGAGCCGAGCGTCAGGTTGTCACCATACTCGAGCACGGCACGCTCGACCGTGCCCACGCGACGACGAGCGTCGGCAATAGCGAGCTCCTGTGCGGCGGCCCGCATACGACGGCTGCGCTCGGCCATAACCTCGGGCGGCACCTGGTCGGGCATATCAGCGGCAAGGGTACCGGGACGCTTGCTGTAGCGGAACACGTGCATACGCGAGAAACCCACACGGCGGCACAGCGCCAGCGATTCCTCGAACTCCTCGTCCGTCTCACCAGGAAAACCGACGATGACATCGCACGAAAGGGACGCCTGGGGCAAGATGGCACGAATCATACGCACCGTGTCCTCAAAGGCCTCGGCGCTATAGGGACGGCCCATGCGATGCAGGGTCGCCGTGCAGCCGGACTGCACGGGCAGGTGCAAAAATGGGGCGATACGCTGCGGATAGCGCGCCATAATCTTAAGCAGGCGCTCAGTGATATCCATGGGCTCGACCGAGGAAATGCGCACATGCGGAATAGACGTGCGCTCCATGATTGCCTCGAGTAGCTCATCGATTTCGACGTGCTCGTCGGTCGCGCTCTTGCCATCGTAGGCACCCAGGTTCACACCGGTCAGCACCACCTCGGGCACGCCGGCCTCCTGGGCCTCGCGAACTTGCTCGAGCACGGACTCGACGGGCACGGAGCGCTCGGGGCCGCGCGCCTTCCACACAATGCAATAGGTGCAGCGATGGTTGCAGCCATCCTGAATCTTCACGCCCAGGCGAGAGCGACCGAGCGCATCGACCACCTCGCCATCGCTGCAGGCGGGAACGCTATCGGACTCAACACCCAGCACATCGCATACACGTTCGGCGACATCTATCTTGGACGGCTCGGCAATCACGCGATCCGAAAGCTCCGACAGCTCCTCGGGATGCAAATTGACCACGCATCCGGTCACGACCACATAGGGCTCGTTTGGATGGGCCAGCGCATGACGGACGGCCTTACGGGTCTTGGCCTCGGCCTCGCCCGTAACGGCACAAGTGTTAATGACGATCAGATCGGCATCCTGGGGCTCCACAATAGCAAAGCCCAAGCGCATAAGATCGGCAGTGATACGGTCAGACTCAACCCGGTTGACACGGCAGCCGAGGTTGACGACGGAAATATGGGGTGCGAGCACGCGGGCTCCTTAATCGAGGATATCGTCGAGGGCACTCTTGATACGGTCGGTCACCGACTTCTTACCGGAAGCGACGTCATCGCCCATCTCATCGGCAAAAGCACGGAGCAGCTCGCGCTGCTTATTGGAAAGATTGGTGGGAACGACCACGCGCAGTTGCACGATCAGGCGGCCACGCGAACCGCCACCGCCAATGCGCGGCATGCCGTAATTATTGACGCTCACGGTGTCGCCGTACTGGGCACCGGCGGGGACCGTCACCTTAACGACCTCGTCGGGCATAATGCCCTCGACCTCGATCTCGCAGCCGAGCGCAGCCTGCGCAATCGAGATATCGCTCACCAGGTACAGGTCGTCCCCGTTGCGCTTAAAGCGCTCATGGTCGGCAACGCGCACGTTGACAATCAGGTCGCCCGAAGGCTCGCCGCGAAGACCGGCCTCGCCAAAGCCGTTCACACGCAGCTGGCGACCGGTCGAAACGCCGGCAGGAATATCGATGTCGATCTTTTCATGCGAAGGCGTGCGGCCCTGACCGTCGCAGGTCTCGCAGGGATGGTCGATGACCGTGCCCTCGCCATGGCAGTCGGGGCAAGGCGAAGAGGACTGAACCTGGCCCAAAAACGATCGCTGAACCGTCGTGACATAGCCCGTACCGTGGCATCGGCCGCACTGCTTTTCCTGTGCGCCCTCTGCCCTACCGGTGCCGTTGCAGTCCTCGCAAGGAGCAAGGCGGTCATAGCTGATCGTCTTTTTGCAGCCGAGCGCCGCCTCCTCGAGCGTCACCGAAAGCGAGATGGCCATATCACGTCCGCGACGACGCTCACGACGGCTGCGGGCGCCACCGCCGGCACCGCCGCCAAAGAACGACGAGAACAAGTCGTCCATGCCCATGCCACCAAAGATATCGTTGATATCGACGTAGCCCGAACCACCTGGGCCGTCGGCAGTGCCGTAACGGTCGTAGTTAGCACGCTTCTGCTCATCGGAAAGAACGGAATAGGCCTCGTTGAGCTCCTTGAACTTGGCCTCGGCCTCGGGGTCGTCCGAAACATCCGGATGTACGGTACGGGCCTTCT
Source organism: Coriobacteriaceae bacterium (assembly GCA_025992755.1). Taxonomy (GTDB): domain Bacteria; phylum Actinomycetota; class Coriobacteriia; order Coriobacteriales; family Coriobacteriaceae; genus Collinsella. Next base: position 916,381 of record DAJPGF010000001.1, on the reverse strand, counting down.
TTAGAAACGCACGCTTAATCGTCCGCGCGTCGGCATCCCTGTCGACGCCAAGCACCTCGTAGTAATCCCTATTTTCCGACACGACCGAATCCTTCCGACTTTCATTATTGTCACAGTGCGTCCTATACCCAAGCTGGGCCGGCCGCAAACAGAGGGTTTGATGTTATTGCATTGCGTAGGGCGAAAGCATGGCACGTTGCGAGCAGCTCGCAAACCAAACCGACACGAGCGCAAACATAAATCCGTTGGCAAAACCGTTGGCAAACTGCATCGCGCCGCGCTTCCACCACAGCAGGCTGCGGTGCAGCACGCCGTCCGAGAGCACCATGAACAGGCCCATGGCAAACGGAATAAAGCACATCACGGCAAAGGCCGAGAACACGCCCGAGATGGCCGATAGCACCAAAAACGGCGCCACGATGCCCATCAGGTAAAAACCGGTACGGGCCTTGCCTTCCAGGCGCTCGGCCTCAACATGGGCCCGACCGACCAGATCACCGCCAGAGGCGCCGTTGGTGCCGGCGTGACCCATGCCGCCAATACGGACCTCGTCGCCATCGTGCGTGCCGGCGGGAAACTCAATCGTCTGCTCGGAGGTCACACGGGTTCGCCCGCTGCCGCCGCAATCGGGACAGGGGTCGGCGACGACCTTACCGGAGCCACCGCACTCAGGGCAGACAGACTGGAACGTGCCGGCACCAAACAGAAAGGACAGGTCGACATCGATGTGGCCGCGACCGCCGCAGCTCGGACAGGTATGTGCATGCTCGGACGAAACAGAGCCCGAACCGCCGCAGTGACCACAGGTATCGAAGCGCGTATAGCGGACGGTCTTGCGGGCACCGCCCTTGGCTTCCTTGGCGTCGAGCTTAATATCGACGACCACGTTGGCGCCGTTCTCGGGATTATAGGCAGCCTGCCCGCGACGCGGCTGACCCCAGGCGCCACCAAAGGGAAAGCCGCCCTCAAAGGGATTGCCGTAGCCCGCGCTGCCGGCGTAACCGCCGCCATAGGGCGAAGCCGTGGGAGCGCCGGCAAAGGGATTGCCCGAGCGCATGGCGTCGTAGCGCGCACGCTTCTGCTCGTCCGAAAGCACAGCATAGGCCTCGGAAACCTCTTTGAACTTTTCCTCGGCATCCGGTTCTTTGTTGACGTCCGGATGGAGCTTGCGGGCCTTTTGCTGGAAGGCTTTCTGTATATCACGCGAGGTGGCGTCCTTGGAGACACCCAAAATCTCGTAGTAATCTTTTTCGTTCATCGTCGCCATGCGCGGCAACCTCCTGCTCACAGCAGCGTATATATTGCGGTAATTCTACCCGAGCGGCCTAGGCTAGACCCCAAAACAGCTCGAACAGCACATTTCCATCGAGCCAGCCCAAGTGAGTGGGCGCTAAACGAGCACGGACGCGACCTGCGATAACGTCTTTCGAGGTGACGCGCCCCGCATGTCCTTCAATATGATCGGGCACCCAGGTGGCAAGGCCCAACTCGACCGCACGGTCGCAGGCCGCCGCCAACTCATCTGCAGCGATCACGCTTGCCGAGCGAACCAACAGATCGGGCCCAATGCCACGCGTCATGCGACAGGCAAGCATCAAATCCTCGGCCGCCGCCTCGCGCTGCGACAGATACTCGGCATCAAACGTCGTCGCGGCATCGTCGCGTTGCACCAAGCGCACGCGATACGCATCGCCGCGAGCAAGCACGTCGGGAAACAGCCCGGCCAAGCGATCGAAATCCTCGGCGTCGAGCATACCGGCGGCAGAGCGGCCCAAACCCAGATAGCCCTGTCCGGTCCAATAGGCAATGTTGTGGGCGCACTCATGGCCGTCGAGCGCGTAGCTTGCCACCTCATACGGGTGATAGCCGGCCGCACTCAGGCGCTCACGCGCCGCATCCATGCATGCAGCCTGAAAATCCTCGTCGGGCTCGAGCGACTCGTCGCGACACGCCATGCGATAGAGCGGCGTGCCCTCCTCGAGCGTGAGCGGGTACACCGACACATGATGCGGCGCCGCCGCCAACACGCCATCGAGTGTGCGCTGCCAGCTTAGGTCGGTCTGCCCGGGAAGGCCGCACATCAGGTCGCACGACACGACAAGCCCAGCGTCCTTGACCGTCGTGACGGCAGCGAGCGCCCGATCGGCATCGTGAATGCGGCCGATGGCGGTAAGTTCGGCGTTATCGAGCGTTTGCACGCCCAGAGAGACGCGCGTGACACCCACCCCGGCAAGCGCAGTGGCAAGCTCTGCGGTCAGCGATTCGGGATTGGCCTCGCAGGTAAACTCAACAGGCTTGCACCACGCAGAGATACGCCGGGCAAATTCTACCAAACGCTCCCCCGCCAGCGACGGCGTGCCGCCGCCAACATAGACGGTGCGGATCTGTGCAAGCGCGCCTGCGTCGCCAAAAGCATCGAGGCGCGCATACAACTGCTCAAAATAGGTATCGAGCGCAACGCTCATGTTGCACGGAGCAAAACTGCGTGAGTCAAAGTCACAGTACCGGCATTTTTGGGCGCAAAACGGCACATGCACGTACAGCGCGGTAACGGCCACCGTTAGGCCTCCAACGGATGAGCGGGCACCGACTCGCCGGCGGCAAGTGCGGCCTCACAGGCCACCACATCGTGCTCGATATCATCGACCAGTGCCATGAACTCCTCGTATGTGGAGCAACGCACCACCTGAGCGCGCCAGGCGGCAGCATGGGGCATGCCCTTTAGATACCAGCTTGCGTACGTGCGGGCACGCGACATGAGCGGCAACAGCTCGTGCGTGAGCGTCAGGTGCTCGCGCAGGGCATCCAGGCGCTCAACCGAGGAGCGAGAAGGAACCGGCGTGCCATCGAGTGCAAGGGCTCGGGCATCGCCGAACACCCATGGATTGCCGTAGATGCCGCGCGCGATAAACACCGCGCTGGCACCCGAGCTTTGCAGATGCTCAGCAGCGTCCTCTGCCGAGAACACATCGCCCGAACCGATAACGGGAATCTCGACGGCGTCGGCCACCTCATCGACGACCGACCAATCGGCCTGGCCCGTATAGAGCTGCGTGGCGCAGCGACCATGTACCGCCACCGCGGCGGCCCCTGCTCCCTCAAGCATCTGGGCAAACGTCGCGGCGTTGCGGTCTTCGGCGTAAAAGCCCTTACGGATTTTTACGGTCACGGGCACATGCGCCGCACCCACCGCCGCCTCGACGATCTGCTCGGCCAGATCGGGAGTGCGCATAAGCGCCGAGCCCTCGCCCTTGGTGACGACCTTGCGAGCCGGGCAGGCCATGTTGATATCGATCAGCGACAGGCGATCGCCCACACGCTCCTCGACGGCAGCAACAGCGCTCGCAAACTGATCGGGCTTGGAGCCAAAGAGCTGCACGCAGATCTGCTGCTCCTCATCGGCCGGCAGTACCAGGCGCCACGTCTTATTGCTGGCATAGGCAAGGCCCGCCACGCTCACCATCTCGCTATAGGCAAGATGGGCACCGCGACGGCGGCACATGATGCGATAGGCGGGATCGGTCACGCCCGCCATGGGAGCCATAAGGAACGGCTGCTCGGCATAGGCGCCAAGCAACAGCTTGCTGTATTCAGAAAGTGCCATGGACCTACTCGTCCACCTTGAGAATCGCCATAAAGGCCTCCTGCGGAACCTCGACCGAGCCGATGGCCTTCATGCGCTTTTTGCCCTCTTTCTGCTTCTCGAGCAGCTTGCGCTTTCGCGAGATATCGCCGCCATAACACTTGGCCAGCACGTCCTTGCGGCGCGCTTTGACGGTAGAGCGGGCAATGATCTTGTTGCCGATGGCGCCCTGGATAGGCACCTCGAACAGCTGGCGCGGAATGATTTCCTTGAGCTTGTCGCACAGACCGCGGGCCAGGCCATAGGCCTTGTCCTTGTGCACGATAAACGACAGCGCATCCACCTCGTCGCCAGAAAGCAAGATATCGAGCTTAACGAGCTCGGAAGGACGATACTCGTTGAACTCGTAGTCGAGCGAGGCATAGCCCTTAGTGCGGCTCTTGAGCTGGTCAAAGAAGTCCAAGATGAGCTCGGCAAGCGGCATATCGAAGCGCATCTCGACCGATTTGCTCGTCAGGTGGATCATGTCGGTCGTAACGCCGCGGTGCTCGATGGCGAGCTGCATGACGGCGCCCGTGTACTCAGGTGGGCAGATGATCTTTGCCTTGAGGTAGGGTTCCTCGATACGCTCGATGCGCGTGGCCTCGGGAAGGTCCTGCGGGCTGCGGACATCGATCATTTCGCCGTCGGTCTTGTAGACGTGATAGTCGACCGAGGGACTCGTGGCAATGAGGTCCAGGTTGAACTCGCGCTCCAGGCGTTCCTTGACGACTTCCATGTGCAGCAGACCCAGGAAGCCCACGCGGAAGCCAAAGCCGAGCGCCACGGACGTCTCGGGCTCCCACACCAACGAGGGGTCGTTAACGTGGAGCTTATCGAGTGCGTCACGCAGGTTCTCGTAGTCCTTGTTATCGATCGGGAACAGGCCCGTATAGACCATGGGCTTGGCCTCGCGGTAACCGGGAAGCGGCTCGGGGCAGGGGTTCGACGCCCACGTAAGGGTATCGCCCACGCGAACGGCCTCGGGGTCCTTCAGACCCGTGACCACGTAGCCCACCTCGCCGACCGTCAGCGCATCGACCGGGGTCTCGGCGGGACGCTTGACTCCCACGCCATCGACCAAAAAGTCGCCCTTTGCCTGCATCATGCGCAGGGTATCGCCCTTCTTGATGGAGCCGTCAAAGACACGGACCGTGGCAACGACGCCGCGGTACTCATCGAAATACGAGTCCAGGATGAGCGCTTTGAGCGGCGCGTTTGCATCGCCCTTGGGCGGCGAGATCAAAAAGACAATAGACTCCAGCAGATCGTGAATGCCCTCGCCGGTCTTGCCCGATACGCATACGGCATCGTCGGCAGGGATCGCCAGGTCATCCTCGATCTCGGTCTTAACCTCGTCGGGATGAGCCGAGGGCAGGTCGATCTTGTTGATGGCCGGCACAATATCCAGATTGGCGTTCATGGCAAGCGTCGCGTTGGAGACGGTCTGTGCCTCGACGCCCTGTGTGGCGTCGACAACGAGCACCGCGCCCTCACAGGCTGCCAGCGAGCGCGAGACCTCATAGGTAAAGTCCACGTGGCCCGGCGTATCGATCAGATTGAACTGATACGTCTCGCCATCGTCGGCGTCATAGGACACGCGAACAGCATTGGACTTGATCGTGATGCCGCGCTCGCGCTCGATATCCATGGTGTCGAGCAGCTGCGACTCCATGTCGCGTTCGTCGACGGTATGGGTGAGCTCGAGGATGCGATCGCTGATCGTGGACTTGCCATGGTCGATGTGCGCAACGATTGAGAAGTTGCGGATGTGGGAAATGTCAATTGAAGTATTCATGCGGACTATCTTACCCGAGCGGTACAAAAAATGGAGCCTGTTCCATAAAACAGGCTCCATTTATGCGCGTAATCTGTGTGGTGTGAAATTTACAACTTAAGCGTTGATGCTGTTCACGAGCTTGGCAAGACCGGACTTGCGGTTGGAAGCCTGGTTCTTGTGGATAACATGCTTGGCGGCAGCCATGTCGAGACGCTTGGTGACGGTCATGAGGGCAGCCTGGGCCTTCTCGGCGTCGCCCTCGGCGACGGCGGACTGGACGTGCTTGGTCAGCGTCTTGAGCTCGGACTTGACAGCCTTGTTACGCATGCGAGCTGCCTCATTGGTGCGGATACGCTTCTTCTGAGACTTGATGTTTGCCACTTCTGGAGTTCCTTTCGAGTTCCTTGCAAAAAATGTATGACACCTCTGAGACACGGTGAGGTCATGCAAGCGCCTACTATAGCACGCTCCCCCTCAAAGGGATAGAACGAATTTGTCAAATAGGCAGGTATCATCACGATTTTCTCAAGATGTTCGTAATCCAGAGCAAAAGCGCGGTCTGAGAATCGGCCGAACCCTTGAGCGCGAGCTCCACATCAACGGCACCCTCGAGCGCTGCGACGAGCTCTGTCATCGAAAAGCGACGTGCCCAGGTCAGGTGATTCTTGACCTGCCAGGACTGGAGTTTGAGCGTTGCGGCCAGCTCACGACCCTGTCCGCGCGCATCGAGCGCCTTGGCAACGATAAGCTCGCGAATGCGGCCGCACAGCAATGTGTACGTCCACACGTAGCTCTTGGCGGGCATTAGATTGAAGAGCTCGAGCGAACGGCGCATGTCACGGGCCGAGACCGCATTGAGAAAGTCCCAGGGTTGAACCTCGGCCGTACGTACAATCCAGCGCTCAACGTCGGCAAGCTCAATCTGGGGCGCCTCGACCATCTGGGCAAGCTTAGCCAAGTCGTTATCGAGCATGCGAGTGTTTTCACCCGAACGCGAGACGAGCTCCTCGGCGGCCGCCGTCGAGATCGACTTGCCGTGCTGCGTCGCCATCTGTTGCACGCGGCGCGGTAACTCCCAGCGCTTGGTGCCGGAGCAATCGATCACGGCCTTCTTGTCGATTTTGGCGATCGCCTTATACAGGCGCGTGTTCTTGGCAAGCGAGTCGGCGATGATGAGGCAGACCGTCGTGGGGCTGGGACTCGCCAGATAGTCGACAAGCGGCTCCGAGACCGCCTTAGCGAGCTTTGAGCAGCCATCAAGGATTACCAAGCGAAACTCGCTGCCCATCGGAAAGGTGTTAAGCGATCCGATAATGGACTCGATATCGGGGTCCTTGGTCATGTCGCGCTCGTCGAGGTTGAACTCGACCATTCCCGACTTTTCCAGACGCGCCTTCATACGCGAGACGGCGTGATCGCGCTTGACGCCGTCGGTACCGACGATCAGATATGCCGGCAGCAGACCGGTTTCGGACATTACGCTCCCCTCCCGCAGGCCTTCGTATTCGTTCCGTGCCATTCTAGCCCAGGGGCCCACCACACGCCATCGACGTCGTCACGGTCGCTGGCATCGCATCGCAAAGCCCTTTGCGGTCGGGCTGATGGTGATATCACCGTGTTCGATGGTGCATGCGAACGCACCGCCCGCTTCCTGAACGGCATCGATGCAGGCATCCGACGGATGACCGTATCGATTCCCCTTGCCGGCGCTCGCGAGGGAAAGCTCGGGTCTCAGGACATCCAGCAACTCACCATCGACTGAAACCTTGGAGCCGTGATGCCCAAGTTTAAGGACATCGATATCCCCCACCTCCTGCACGAATTCCCGTTCTTGGTCGAGCTCGGCATCACCAGTGAGGAGCATACGCAGGCTCTTGCCTTCCTGAACATAAGAGAGTAGCAGGACAAGCGAGTCCTCATTTCCCTCGCCATCTACGGACTCGAACGGCCACATCACGCGGGCACAAAATGAGCCGATGTCGACCGTATCCCCACGGCGCACCTGCCGATACTCAACGCCAGGTCGATTCAATACCTCGGCAGGAGCATCCTCCAACGCATCCGCCGCCACGGCAATCGTTCCGACCGAAAACTGTTCGAGCACGGCAGGTAGACCACCCCAGTGATCCTCATCCCAATGCGTCACAAAGACGGCATCGATATGGTGCACGTTATTGCGAACCAACGCCGCTACCACGCGCTCATCGAGCCCGCAGTCGACGAGTGCTAATGCGTCGCCCTGGCGGATAAGAATCGCATCCGCCTGGCCCACATCGAGCACCGTCACCGAAGGCGGAACGAATCGATCCCAGTAGACGTACGGAATCGCAGCCAAGAGCACCAGACATGAAAGCCCCACCGCCATAGGACGTGCACGGGGACGCGGCCACCAGACCAACAGAACCGCCAGCAAACACGGCACTAGGTAAATCCACATGCTATCGGGCGGCACACTCACAGATGCACCAGGCACGGCGGCAAACAGCTGCTCGAAGAACAGTGCGCAACGGGCGGCAACCATGGGCACAACGAGCGCCCAAATCCGCAACGGTTCCACGAGCGAAAAGGGAACCAGCACGATCGACACAGCAAGCAGTACGCTCACCACCGGACCGATGACTGCATTTGCCAGCGGAGCAATGAGCGAGAACGTACCGAAGGCAGGAATGGTAATGGGAAGTGTTGCCAGTTGCGAGCACAGCGTGACGGAAAGTATGTTGGCAACGCCCGATGGCACACCCAGCTCACCCAAAGCGTAGGTCGCATAGGGGCAAAAGCACAGAATGGCTAAGACGCTGGCACATGAAAGCTGAAAGCCCATCTCGAACAGCACCGTCGGTCGCAGTAGCACAAAGATGGACATGGTTACGAAGAGCGCCGATGCGCCGTGCCGGCGACGCCCCGCGCCGTTTACAACAAGCGTAGCGAACACCATGCAGCACGCGCGCACGGCCGAGGGAGACGCGCCCGTAAAGGCAGCGTAGCCCACAAGCGCCATCGCCAATATCGCCCGCTGAACACCACGTGAGCAGCGAGTTTTTTGCAATACACCCTCGATTACAAATCCCACGATAGCCAAATGGCTGCCGGAGACGGCTATAAGATGCGCCGTTCCCGTCACCGAAAACCAGTCGCCCGCCGGCTGGGCGCGTAGCTCGGCCGAACGACCGCAGACGACACCGGCTATGAGCGCACGCGCCGGGTCGGTCGCAGGCGCGATGGACGCTAGCAGCCCATTTCGCAGCCGAAGCAGCGGCCCCGGAGAGCCCTCATCGACCGGCACAATCCGAACGGCTTGAACCTTGCGCACCTCGCCTCGGAGCACGCGCGATCGTCCATATGCATCGTTCTCAAAACGTGAAACGCGACCGATAACACGCACGTGCGCCCCGGCCTTGAGCTCGCGGTCACACGACAGGCGAACCGTTGCCAAGTTCTTACCGTCCGCGCGCGCCTCGCAGGTATAGGAATACACGTCGTCGTTTATGGATGAATCACCCTGCACGACAAACTCGAGGCTGCTTGCCGCTCGACCGTCGAGCGCCTTCGAGGCGCCTAGCGTGCCCACAGCCCACCACGCCGAGACGACCGCTCCCGCCACGAGACCGACGGACGCGGCATACAGCCACCGCTTCCAAGGGGCAAGCCGCGCACAAGATTGAGCCAGCACAACGAATACCGCCGCCGCAACGGAAATGGCCCATAGCAGCCCGACCGCCGGCGCCTGCTCCCTCAGCAGCGCATCAGCGGCCACGTTGAGCACCAAGGCGCAGCTCATGCACATGCCGGCACACAGGGCCATCGTCCACGGCATCAGGGGCCGCGGAGGCATCACATGTTCGCGCTCGGTCGCACTCATACGCAGATGCAATCTTTGATTTTGGCAAGCTTCTTCTCGCCGATTCCCGACACACGCATCAGATCGTCAACCGAGGCAAAAGCACCGTTCTTTGTACGCTCATCGATAATCGACTGTGCCATGGAGGGACCGATGCCCGAGAGCGTCTGCAGCTCTGCCGCGCTTGCCGTATTGATGTTGACTAGGCCCGTTGCGCCACTCACGCCCAATGATGCGGAAGCCCCACCATCAACACCGGCTTCCGCAATGGACGCCTGCTGCTCCCCCACCGTTGGAACGTGAATCTTCTGCCCATCGACGACCTTGGATGCCCGATTGAGCCCCGTAACGTCTGCCTCGGGCGCCAGCCCGCCGGCGGCATCTATCGCCTGAGCCACCCGCGCGCCGTCCTTGACGCGATATACACCGGGCGACACAACGGCACCATCAACATCGACATAAACCTCTGCCGCGGCAGACGCCTTAGACGAAGAGCCTTCGGATGTCTTTCCGCTCGAGGCATCGCCGGATCCCGGCTCCACTAACGAGCCCGAACCATCAGTGCGCTCAAACGACACGCCGCCAGTACCGCCGCCAAGGTTCGCCATCGCCAAGCCGCTCGCCATCGCAATGACGACCAGTATCGCCATCACCACTGCCTTGTGACCGAGCAGCTTGTCCGCCCAGCGGTCCATCTTTTTGACCCGTTCGTGTTGTTCGCGCTGCGCCATAGCAAAACCTCCCAACACCATCGTGTCAGGAAAAAAGCCCTGCAACAGCCACGCTCCAAAACCGGTTTTAGCGGTCAAACCAAATACCGACCAAAACCTTGCACAAATCTGTCCATTTATTCAGGCACACGTCAGCAAATGAACACTTAGCCGCAAAAAGCCCAGATAGCAAAAGACCGACGATGCAGGCGCATCGTCGGTCTATGCACAAATTTACTCGTGATCTTGGTAAATCTCACGCGGAGCAAGCTCCGAATGTTTGCGTTTTAAGGTCTTGGGGGCCTTATACGTGTTGCTTTCGAAGTCGATGTACTCAGTCTGCTTGAGTAGGCGCTCGATCATCTCCTCGTGATCGAACAACTCCCAGGCCTCATGCACGGCATCGAGTTTAGCGTGCGTCTCGGGACGACGCGGCATAAACAGCGTGCAGCAGTCGGGAGCGGCCTCAGTCGAGATATCGAACGTACCAATCTCCTCGGCGCGCGCGATGATCTCCTGCTTGTCCGAACCGATGAGAGGACGGAACACGGGAATCTTCACGGCCTCGTTAACGGCCATGATATTCTCAAGCGTTTGGGAGGCAACCTGTCCAAGCGATTCGCCCGTCACGATGGCCTTGGCGCCCTCGATGTGTGCAATGCGCTCGGCAACCGAATACATAATGCGGCGATACATGATCACGCGCAGGTTGCTGGGACAGGTGACCGAAATCTCACGCTGGCAGTCGCCAAACGGCACCACGTACAGGCGGCCGATCTGGACACCCGGCTCAAGCGCACGGATGATGTCCTGCACCAAATACTCGCTCGTGTCGGGCGTCTGCGGACGACCTGAGAAATGTACCGGCACGCACACCGCGCCGCGACGCGCGAGCATCCAGGTTGCCACCGGAGAATCAATACCCGACGACAGCAGCGTCACGACCTTGCCGGCAGAACCCACCGGCAGACCGCCCACGCCGCGCTCGGAGCGCGCGTACACATAAACGCTACCCTGGACCACCAGTACGTGCACCATCGCATCGGGGTCGTGCATTTGAACCTTTTTATCGGGGAAGGCCTCACACAACACCTCGCCCACCTGACGATTGATATCAATCGAGGTGAGCTCATAGTCGGTATTGGAGCGCTTGGCGTGCACCTTAAACGAATCGAAGGAACCAAACTCGCGCAGCGCCTTCACGGCGGCGGCACAGTACTCCTGAGGGTCGCGATTGGTGTGATACGCCAAAGACACACGAGCAACACCGGGAACGGTGCGAATGACACGCGCCGCCTCGTCGGCCTGATGCTCGTTAAAGGTCACGAGGATATAACCGGAAATTCGAGACACGGCATTCACGGAAAAGGCGGCCAAGGCCGCCTTGATGTTATCCATGAGGATATGCTCAAAATGTGCGCGGTTCTTACCCTTCAGTCCAACCTCGTGATAGTGGACCAGGCAGACGCGAGCCGCCATTTAGGCTTCAGCAACCTTGTGGCCGAGCGCCTTCTCGTAACGGGCCTCGTCGTAAGAGATGTCGCCGTCGACAATCTCGTCCATAGCCATCGAGATGGTGTCGGCACCGGAAAGCCCGATGGTGATGTCATCGACATCCTGGACGGCAAGCACGCGGTTGTGCTGGCCACGCAGCATGCTATTGATGTCGCAGGCGCGCTTGGAGGCAAGCGAAGCGAGCAGGAAGCGGTTGTGATCGGTCTTCTCCAGAAGATCGTCAATGCAAGGCTTTACAACGGACACGGACCTCAGATCCTTTCATGCATATCGAGAACGCGAACGAGCTCATCGGTCGCGCGGTCGAGATCGTCATTTACCACGACTTCGTCGTAGCGGTCGGCAAGGGCAAGCTCATCGGCGGCGTTTGCCATACGCAGCTCAATCGTCTCGGGCGTCTCGGTACCGCGACCGACTAGACGCTCGCGAAGCACCTCGAGCGAAGGTGGCTTGATAAAGATCAGCACGGCCTCGGGGAAACGCTCCTTGACCTGCAGGGCACCCTGGACATCGATCTCCAAGATGAGAGACGAACCAGAGGCGAGCTTGGACTGAACCTCGCTCACCAATGTGCCGTAGCAGTTACCGTGGACCTCGGCCCACTCAACAAACTCACCGTTTGCCACGCAGCGGTCGAACTCCTCGCGCGTCAGAAAAAAGTAGTTGACGCCGTCGGCCTCACCTTTGCGTGGTGCTCGCGTGGTAGCCGAAACCGTCAGGCCCAGGTTCGAGCGGCGCTCGCGCACACGAGTGACGAGCGTACCCTTGCCTGCGCCTGACGGTCCAGAAATCACAAAGAGCTTGGAATCCTGAGCGCTCACTTATTTGGTCAGCTGCTCGAGGAGCTGCTCGCGCTGACGGACGCCGAGGCCCTGGACGCGACGGGTAGCGGAGATACCGAGCTCCTCCATGATCTTGGCGGCCTTGGCCTTGCCATAACCAGGAAGAGACTCGATGAGGGTGGAAACCTTCATGCGGGAAGCGATGGGGTCATCGGAGTTGAGCACGGACTCGAGGGACTTCTCGCCCTTCTTGATCTGCTCGCGAAGCTCAGCGCGGGCGTGACGTGCGGCAGCAGCCTTCTCAAGAGCCTGCTTGCGCTGCTCATCGGTAAGCTGAGGGAGTGCCATTCGTACCTCCAAAAAGTTGGGTTATATCTGATTCAATAATTGGCATTTTAGCACGTAGAACGTACAAAATGCCCAATCGCGGCTCCATAGGTTAGACGATACCCGCAAAAAGTGCAATATACTGCGCCCAAAGTTAAGCCCCTGACCTGCGATTCCACACAAAGGATGGGAAAGTTTACGCAGGCACAGGGGCTATTTTGTGCTAATGAGACCCAAAAGTGGTGACTTAGGGGAATCTTTTAGGCGACGTTTTCGACCAGCTCAGCGACAATAGCGTCAAAGGCGGCAACCGGATCGTCGGCGCCGGTGATGGGACGGCCCACCACAATGTGGCTTGCGCCACGCTCGATAGCCTGGGAAGGCGTCGCCACGCGGGACTGGTCACCAAGGGCGGCACCCACCGGACGCACACCCGGAGTCACGATGAGGGCATCGGGGCCCAGCAGCTCACGCATGTCGTGAGCCTCCATCGGCGAGCACACGATACCGTCGATGCCGTTGGCCTGAGCGAGCTTTGCCAGGCGGGCGGCCTCCTCGGCCACGGGCGACTCGACGCCGATCTCGCTCAAGGCATCCTGGTTCATGCTCGTGAGCACGGTGATGGCGACGAGCTTGGCGCGGTCCTCGCGCGCCTCCTCGGCGCCCTCGCGGCAGGCAGCGAGCATGGCGCCCGAACCCAAGCCGTGGACCGAAAGCAGATCGGCACCGGCAAGCGAGGCCGAGCGGGCGGCACCGCGAACCTGATGCGGAATATCATGGAACTTAAGGTCAAGGAAGACCTTAAAGCCCAGGTCCTTAAAGGTCTTGACGATCTCGGGGCCCTCAGCGTAATAGAGCGTCATGCCAACTTTGAGCCAAGCGGCATGACCAGAAAGCTCGTGGGCGAGCTCGAGTGCGCGCTCACGGTCGCAGTCGAGGGCGACGATCACACGGTCGCGGGCATCGGTCTCTAGCATTCGAAAGCACCTACCAGCTCGTTGATGTCCTTTACGCCCTGGGACTCCGCCCAGGCCTCGAGCTCGTGCGCGATCTTGAGCGAAGCGCACGGATCGACGAAGTTGGCCATACCGACCGACACGCAGGTGGCGCCAGCCAGGATAAACTCGGCCGCATCCTCGCCCGTCATGACACCGCCGACACCGTTGATGGGGATATCGACGGCCTGGGCAACCTCCCAGACCATGCGCACGGCGATGTGGTGGCACAGCGGGCCCGAAAGGCCGCCCTTGGGCTTGGCCACGCGGGACTTGCGGGTATGGACGTCGATGGCCATGCCCTGGATGGAGTTGATGACTGAAAGACCGTCGGCACCGGCAGCCTCGAGGGCCTTGGCAATCTCGGCAACGTTGACCGGAGCCATCTTTACGAACAGCGGCTTATCGGTCACCTTGCGGCAGGCAGCCATAACGGAAGAGGCGCCCTCGGGCGTGGAGCCCATGGCGGCACCGCCGGCGGCGATATTAGGGCAGCTCACGTTGATCTCGTAGCCGGCAGCCCAGGGGCACAGCTCGACATACATCTCGAGTGCGCGGACAAACTCGTCAACGGAGTGGCCGGCAACCTGACAGATGACCTGGCAGCCGTCCTTGGACAGCTGTTCGAGCCACGGACCGGACTCACGGGCAAAGGCGGCCACGCCGGGGTTCTGAAGGCCCACGGAGTTGATCATACCGCCGGGAATCTCGGCCATGCGGGGCGCGGGGTTGCCGGGCCAGGGCTCGGCAGCGCAACCCTTGGTGGTGATGGCGCCCAGCTGCGAAACATCAAAGAAGTTCTGGAACTGCCAACCGTAGCCAAAGGTACCGGCTGCGGTGTTGATGGGGTTCTGCATCTTGACGCCGCCGAAATCGACGGCCATGTTCACGGTACCCACTAGAAGACCACCACCTTGGAAGCATCGAACACGGGGCCGCACATGCAGGCGCCCTTCATACCGTCGACCGTCTCGACATTGCAGGTGTTGCAGGCGCCAAAGCCACAGCTCATCATGCGCTCAAGCGACACCTCGCAGTACGCACCGGCCTCGGCGGCAGCGGCGGCGACTTTCTTCATCATGACGGCGGGGCCGCAGCTGGCGACGTAGTCGTAGCCGCCCTCGCCGAGCAGCTCGGCTGCCGGGTCGGTGCAAAAACCGTGCGTGCCCAGCGTGCCATCGTCGGTGCACACGTTAACCGTGGCGCCCAGCGCGCGGAACTCATCGACACCCACGGCCTTGGAAGCGGTGCCAAAGCCCAGGCACACGTCGACATCCACGCCCTGCTCGGCAAGCTTGCCGGCGAGACAGAGCACGGGCGGAACGCCGATGCCGCCCGCCACGAGCAGCGCCTTCCTGGTGCCCTCGGGAACAAGCCAGCCGCGGCCGCCAGGGCCCAACAGGTTGGACTTGGAGCCGTGGACCATCTGCGACAGACGACGGGTGTCGTCACCCACGACGGCGTACCACAGCTCGACGGTACCGGCCTGGGCGTCGGCGCGATAGAAGCTCAGGGGCACGCGAAGCAGCGAGGACGCATCGCCGGGCACGGCAATGTTCACAAACTGACCGGGCTTGAGCGCACTTGCAAGCTTGGGGGCCGAGATGACGAGCGAGAAGATGCCGTCGGCGATCTCCTGGTTCG
Organism: Coriobacteriaceae bacterium; assembly: GCA_025992755.1. GTDB lineage: Bacteria > Actinomycetota > Coriobacteriia > Coriobacteriales > Coriobacteriaceae > Collinsella. Next base: position 901,168 of record DAJPGF010000001.1, on the reverse strand, counting down.
AGACGACCTCGAAGTCGTGCATGCGTGCAGTGGAAGGTGTGGGCATAGACGCTCCAATCCCCCATGCGATTGCATGGTCAAAACGAACAGAAAGCGCGGCACCGCAAGGGCACCGCGCACAAAAGCAATAAGGCTATGCTAGCAGATGCAGCCGTCGGCGAGCGTCTGCTTACCGCCGACAAACACATCGGTGGCACGACCGGTAAGCGTGCGGCCGGCAAAACCGGAGTTCTCGGCGCGCGACTCATAACCGTCCTCGCCGACCGTCCAGGTGGCAGAGGGGTCGAACACGGTCAGGTCGGCAACGGAGCCCGCCTTGACCTGAACCTGGTCGAGGCCCAGAATCTCACGCGGCTTGATGGCCATGAGCTCGACCATGCGGCCCACGCTCATCTTGCCCGTGTTGACCAGCTCGGTGAGTACGAGCGACAGGGAGGTCTCGAGGCCGATCATGCCAAAGGGCGCAAGCTCGAACTCGCGGGCCTTCTCCCACGGGGTGTGGGGAGCGTGATCGGTGACGATAGCGTCGACGGTACCGTCGATGACGCCCTGACGGATGGCCTCGGCGTCCTCCTCGGTACGCAGCGGCGGATTGACCTTGAGCGAGGTGTTGTAGGTCTCGTCCAGGTCGTTCTCGGTCAGGAACATGTGGTGCGGGGTGGCCTCGCAGGTAACCTGAACGCCAGCGGCCTTACCGGCACGCACGATCTCCAGACCATGGGCGGTGGAGATGTGCTGGATGTGCAGCTTGGCGCCGGTCAGCTTGGCGATCTCGATGTCGCGGGCGATCTGGAGCTCCTCGCCGGCAGCCGGCCAACCCTCGAGGGCCAGACGGGTCGAGACCTTGCCCTCGTTGATCTGGCCATGGCCGACCAGGTCCTCGTCCTGGCAGTGGCTCATGAAGACCTTGCCGAACATCTTGCCGTAGTCCATGCAGCGACGGAGCATGCCCGCGCCCTGCACGCCGCGACCGTCATCGGTGAAGGCGACGGCGCCGTGGGCGACCATATCGCCCATCTCGGACATGGCCTCGCCCTTAAGACCGCGGGTCATGGCGCCCGACGGATAGACGCGGCAGTGGCCGACCTCGGCAGCGCGGGACTTGACGAACTCCACGACAGTGCCGTTATCGGTGACGGGATCGGTGTTGGGCATGGCGCACACGCCGGTAAAGCCGCCCTTGGCAGCTGCGCGGGTGCCGCTCTCGATGTCCTCTTTGACCTCGTAGCCGGGCTCGCGAAGGTGAACGTGCATGTCCACCAGGCCGGGGACGAGGTACTTGCCGGAAAGGTCGCGGACCTCGGCCCCCTCGACGGCGAGATTCTCGCCGACCTCGGCGATCTTGTCGCCGTCAATCAGGACGTCAACGACACCGTCAAGCTCGACGGACGGGTCGACGACGTGGGCATTCTTAAGAAGCAAGGCCATTATCGGCACCTCCAAGCAGCAGATACAGGATAGCCATACGCACGCAGATACCGGCGTAGACCTGCTCCAGGATGACGGAGCGTTGCGGGTGGTCGGCCATATAGGAGTCGAACTCGACGCCGCGGTTGATGGGGCCCGGGTGGCAGATGATCGCGTCGGGCTTCATGAGCTTCTCGCGGTCCTTGGTCAGGCCGAAGAGCTTGTGGTACTCGCGAATGGTCGGGAACGGGGCACCCTCGAGGCGCTCCTGTTGCACACGCAGCATGTAGACGACGTCCAGCTCGGGCAGGACGGAATCGAGGTCGCTCGTCACGTGGTCGCAGCCCAGGACCTCGGGCGACGGCGGCAGCAGCGTGCCGGGGGCGACGGCGTAGGTCTCACAGCCCATGATCTTAAGGGCGGGGATCAGCGAGCCGCAAACGCGGGAGTGGGCGATATCGCCGACGACGGCGACCTTCAGACCGTGGAAGTCACCCTTGTGCTCCCAGATGGTGTACAGGTCGAGCAGGGCCTGCGTAGGATGGTTGTGCTTGCCGTCACCGGCGCAGATGACGCTTGCGGGCGAGTTCTGCGTGACGATGTAGGGAGCGCCGGCGTGCTTGTCGCGCACGACAATGCAGTCGATCTTATAAGCGTTGAGGGTCTCAACGGTGTCGACGAGGCTCTCGCCCTTGACCGTGGAGGTCGAGGAGCCGCCAAAGTTAAGACTGTCGGCCGAAAGACGCTTCTCGGCGAGCTCGAAAGAGCTGCGGGTGCGCGTCGAGGGCTCGTTGAACATGTTGACGATGGTCTTGCCCTTGAGCGTGGGGACCTTCTTGATGGCACGCTCGTTGACCTCGGAGAACGCCTTGGCGGTCTCGAGGATGAGCTTGATGTCCTCTTCGGAGTACTCGGTAATGTCGATCAGGTGCTTATGGTTGAACGCCACGGTACTACTCACCTCCCAGCGGCGCAGAACCCACGTGGGAGCCCGGCGCGACGTCGTTGATCTCGACGGCGGTGTGGCCGTCGACTTCCTTCATATATAGATGCACGTTCTCCTCATGCGACGAGGGAACGTTCTTGCCGACAAAGTCCGGCGAGATGGGGAGCTCGCGGTGGCCGCGGTCAACGAGGACTGCCAACTCAATGCGGCTCGGACGGCCCAGGTCCATGACGGCGTCGAGAGCGGCGCGGATGGTACGGCCCGTATACAGGATGTCGTCCACCAGCACGACGCGCTTGCCGTCGACGCTAAAGGGAATGTTGGTGGCGTGGATCGCGGGAGCGAAATTGGTCGCATAGTCATCGCGGTAGAAGCTGATGTCGAGGCTGCCGAGCGGAACTTCGACGCCCTCGATCTCCTTGATCTCGTCGGCGAGCTTCTTAGCCAGAAGGTCGCCGCGCGTGACGATGCCGACCAGAGCGAGGTCTTCACAGCCCTCGTTGCGCTCGAGAATCTCGTGCGCGATGCGGGTCATCGCTCGATTGACGGCGGTCTCGTCCATGATGACCGCCTTGGGGGAAGTCGTGCCCATCGATCTCCTTCCTCACATGTCTTGACTGCTGACACAGTCAAAAAAATAGATGCCCGACCGCTTAAAGCGGACCAGACACCCACAGGAAGGGCTGCTCTTTGGCAGCTATGTAATTCCATGTGGGTATCTCGTACCCCTTTAATGGTCAAGGGATAGTGTAGCCAACCTCGAGCTTAATTGCGAGCATAAATACAAAGCAATCCGAAAACGGAGCCCAACGCACCATAAAGCTATATATATTTGTGGGACGAGCTTGAAAACCTTGTTGCGAGCTGGCATAATCCCCTCTGCCGCACGCAAATCGGATCTACGTCCAGGGCCGTGGCGTGGGCACTATCGCCAAAAGAGAAATATCTCTGTGTAGATTACGCACAGGGATCTGCTTCTGTGCTATAGTTCAGGCTTGTTTGTTAACGCGACATGTTCGTTTGTCGCCCAAGGAGGGTCAGTTATGTCCAAAGTTTGCGAAGTTTGCGGTAAGCACCCCGTTGCCGGTCGCTCCATCAGCCACTCTCACCGCGTCACCAACCGTAAGTTCCGCCCCAACATCCAGCGCGTCTACGTTGTCGTCGACGGTCACCGTCGCAAGATGAACGTTTGCTCCACCTGCCTCAAGTCCGGCAAGGTTGCGCGCTCCTAAATAAGGTCTTACCAACAAGTACCTCGGACTCTCCGGGTCAAAGACCTCGCGTTCACATAGAACTTACCAAAGGCGTCCTCCCCTACGGAGGGCGCCTTTTTGCACTCATTGGGGACAGACTTACATGAGTGCTTTCACGCATTTGGGACAGACATAACGCGTGCCGGCATCGGTTCGCCCCCTGCCTCACGCAGCCTCCTTCCAGCCTGTGGTGGCCTTGGTTACGCTTGAAGAGCCGATACCAGTGATACGGGCAATTTGCTTGACCGTGAGATGTGCCCGCCTAAGCCTCAGCAGACAGGCATCGCGTTCGGGGCGTGGCAAGGCCTTGAACAGCGCAGGATCTATGCTGGGCAGGACTTCGCGCGCAACAGAAAGAGCATCCTCATCGGGGATCCGTCGGCGCGGAAGAATCTCCTCTGACCAGATGCGCCCGGCAACTTCCTCGATATGCTCGCAATAGCAACGGGAACCTCCGACAATATCGAGCATAGGGGCCGCATCACAAATATCAAAGGGATCGTAGCCCAGCTGATATGCCTTGTAACTTGACCAGCGGTACGCCTCAAGCGAGTCGAGCACACCTTTCACGGGATTGAGATGGATATAATCGAGCAGCTGCACTGCCTGCGTGTCCAACTCAACCGCGACCCGCGAATAGCGATTGTCGAAATGCCTGCAATCTATTTATAACCAATGAGCAATGAGCGGCAATAACAGGCCCAGAACGGCAAAATGGCAAATCGATGTCTGTCCCAAATGAGTGAAAGCACTCATGTAAGTCTGTCCCCAATGAGCGGGGCGATGCGCAGGGCAGATAGATTTAGTTGAAACGGTTCATTTGATTGAAGCGTTTTAGTTTGTCTTTTACGGGAATCTGCCCGTTCACCGAATTATTTCTTGCTATCATGCATCTTGTAGGGTAAATCTCCGATCGCAAGGAGACACAAATGGTGAAAAAGTCACCGGAAAACACTACTCCCGCCATCGTGGACAACGTGGAGGCGCTTGAGGCCAAACTCAAATCTATGCGTGAGGCCCAGGCTAAATTCGCTGAGTACACTCAGGAGCAGGTAGACAAGATCTTCTACGAGGCTGCTATGGCCGCCAACAAGGCTCGTATTCCTTTGGCCAAGCTCGCCATCGAGGAGACAGGCCGTGGCGTTCTCGAGGACAAGGTCATCAAGAACCACTACGCCGCTGAGTACATCTACAACGCTTACAAGAACACCAAGACCTGCGGTGTCATCGAGCGCGACGACGCTTACGGCATCACCAAGGTCGCCGAGCCGATCGGTATCGTTGGCGCTGTCATCCCGACCACCAACCCGACCTCCACGGCCATCTTCAAGACGCTCATCTGCCTGAAGACCCGTAACGCCATCATCATCTCCCCGCACCCGGCAGCCGCCAAGTGCACCATCGCCGCCGCCAAGCTCGTTCTCGACGCAGCTGTCAAGGCCGGTGCTCCTGAGGGCATCATCGGCTGGGTCGACAAGCCGTCCATCGAGCTGACCAACATGGTCATGCGCGACGTCGACATCATTCTCGCAACCGGTGGCCCGGGCATGGTCAAGGCTGCTTACTCCTCCGGTAAGCCCGCACTCGGCGTCGGCGCCGGCAACACCCCGGTCATCATCGACGATACCGCGGACATCAAGCTCGCCGTCAACTCCATCATCCACTCCAAGACGTTCGACAACGGCATGATCTGCGCTTCCGAGCAGTCCGTCACCGTCCTCGACTCCATCTACAAGGATGTCAAGGCTGAGTTCCAGCGTCGCGGCTGCTACTTCGTCAAGCAGGGTGCCGAGATGGACGCCCTGCGTGCCGCCATGTTCAAGAACGGCGCACTCGATCACCGCATCCCCGGCATGGCTGCCGCCAAGATCGCCGAGCTCGCCGGCATCGAGGTTCCCGCCAAGACCAAGATCCTGATCGCCGAGGTCACCTCCACCGATCCCGAGAAGGAAGAGTTCTCCCACGAGAAGCTCTCCCCGGTCCTCGCTATGTATCACGCCAAGGACTTCCAGGAGGCCGTTGACAAGGCAGAGCACCTCGTCCTCGCAGGTGGCCCGGGCCACACCGCCTCTCTCTACGTGCACCCGGCACAGAGCGAGAAGATCGCTAAGTTCCAGCACGTCATGAAGGCCTGCCGCATCGTCATCAACACCCCGTCCTCGCACGGCGGCATCGGTGACCTCTACAACTTCGGCATGAAGCCGTCTCTAACCCTGGGCTGCGGCTCCTGGGGTGGCAACTCCGTCTCCGAGAACGTTGGGGTGAAGCACTTGATCAACGTCAAGACCGTGGCAGAGCGCCGCGAGAACATGCTGTGGTTCCGCGCACCCGAGAAGGTCTACTTCAAGAAGGGCTGCACGCCCGTCGCACTCGACGAGCTCGGCACCGTAATGGGCAAGAAGCGCGCCTTCATCGTTACCGACCAGTTCCTCTTCAAGAATGGCAACACGCGTGCCATCGAGGCCAAGCTCGATGAGATGGGCATCGCTCACGACTGCTTCTACGACGTTGAGCCCGATCCCTCCCTGCAGTGCGCACGTCGCGGCGCCAAGCAGATGACGCTCTTCGAGCCGGATGTCATCATCGCCGTCGGCGGCGGTTCCGCAATGGACGCCGGCAAGATCATGTGGATGATGTACGAGCACCCCGAGGCGAACTTCGAGGACATGGCCATGGACTTCATGGACATCCGCAAGCGTATCTTCACCTTCCCCGAGATGGGCAAGAAGGCTTACTTCGTCGCCGTCCCGACCTCTTCGGGCACTGGCTCCGAGTGCACGCCGTTCGCCATCATCACCGACAAGGAGACCGGCATCAAGTGGCCGCTCGCCGACTACGCGCTGCTCCCCAACATGGCTATCGTCGACGCCGACAACTGCATGACCGCCCCGAAGGGCCTCACCGCAGCTTCCGGTATTGACGTCATGACCCACGCCATCGAGTCCTACGTCTCCATCATGGCTTCCGATTACACCAAGGGCCTCTCCGAGCGCGCCGCAAAGCTCGTCTTCGAGAACCTCCCGAGCTCCTTCACCAACGGTGCCAAGGATCCGCACGCTCGCGAGGAGATGCACAACGCATCCTGCATGGCCGGTATGGCATTCGGTAACGCCTTCCTGGGCCTCAACCACTCCATGGCCCACAAGCTCGGCGCTTTCCACCATCTGCCCCACGGCCTCGCAAACGCAGTCATCCTGACCCGCGTCATGCGTTACAACGCCGCCGAGGCTCCTGTCAAGATGGGAACCTTCTCTCAGTATCCTTACCCCAACGCGCTGCACAACTACGCCGAGATGGCTCGTTACTGCGGCATCGACGGCAAGGACGACCGTGAGGTCTTCGAGAACTTCATCACCAAGCTCACTGAGCTCTGCGACTTCATCGGTGTCAAGCACACCATCGCTGAGTACGGCGTTGACGAGAAGTACTTCCTCGACACCCTCGACGAGATGACCGAGCAGGCATTCAACGACCAGTGCACCGGCGCTAACCCGCGCTACCCGCTCATGAGCGAGATCAAGGAGCTCTACCTGGACGCCTACTACGGCCGAGAGCCTCAGGATTACGCCGTCTGCTAGTTCTAGCACGGTTTTTAACGGCGGGGGTGCACGGGTGTTTCACACACCCCCGCCGTCGCTTCTATCGCATCGTTGAAAGGATGCAACCATGCTGCTACCCGATTCCAAGACCGAGCTCGTCCGCCGTGGCAACAAGGTCGTTTACGACCTGGGCGACAAGATCGTCAAGGTCTTTAACGAGACCAAGCCCGTCTCCGACGTGTTCAACGAGGCTTTGAATCTTGCCCGCATCAATGAGTGCGGCATCCGCAGCCCCAAGGCTCTCGAGGTTTCCCAGCTCGAGAACGCCAACGGCTGGGCGCTCGTGACCGAGAAGGTTCCGGGCACTACCCTTGCCGAGAAGATGACTGCCGAGCCCCAGCGCTTTGGTGAGTACCTCGAGATGTTCGTCGACCTCCAGATCGAGATCCACGGCTACACCTCCCCGCTGCTTAACCGTCAGCGCGACAAGTTCGCCCGCATGATCGACAGCCTTGATCAGCTCAATGCCACCACGCGCTACAACCTTCAGGAGCGTCTGGACGGCATGACCAAGGAGTTCAAGGTCTGCCACGGCGACTTCAACCCTTCCAACGTCATCGTCGGCGACGATGGCCAGCTGTACGTCTGCGACTGGGCACACGCCACCCAGGGCTCCCCTGCTGCCGACGTTGCCACCACCTACCTGCTCTTTGCCCTTAACAGCAAGGATCAGGCCGAGGCCTACCTGGAGCTCTACTGCGACCGCGCCGACATGCCCATGCAGGTCGTGCGTCAGTGGACGAGCATCGTCGCCGCATCCGAGCTCGCTCGTAAGCGCAACGTGAACGATGAGTTCCTGAAGAACTGGATCGACGTCGTCGATTATCAGTAATATCTGAGCGATTCGCTTCGCATCGGAGGCACAAAGAAAACCCCGCAGCTCATTTGGGCTGTGGGGTTTTCTGTTACCCGTCGAGCTGATTCACGCAACAAAAAGGACTGCCCCGCTTCTCATCCTAAGAGAGATACGGGGCAGTCCTGTAATTGCATCTAATAGCAGAAACGTCGATTAGCGACGGGCAGCCTTCACCAGCTCGGCAACCTTGGCGACGACCTCGTCAATCGCCACGTCCTCACGCTCGCCGGTAGCACGGTCCTTGAGCTCCACCGTGCCATTCTTGAGGCCGCGCTTGCCCAGAACGACCTGATACGGGAAGCCCATAAGGTCGTTGTCCGCAAACTTAAAGCCGGGGCGCTCGTCGCGGTCATCCACGACAACCTCGATACCCTCGGCACACAAGCCCTCGACGATTTGGTCGCAGACGGTCGCGCACTCCTCCTTCTTGGGATCGAGCGGAATCACCGCGACCTCGTACGGAGCGACAGAGACCGGCCAGACGATGCCGTGCTCGTCATTGTGCTGCTCCACGACGGCAGCGAGCGAGCGGGACACGCCCACGCCGTAGCAACCCATGATCAGCGGTTTTTCCTTGCCGTCCTCATCCATAAAGGTGGCACCCATGGCCTCGGAATACTTGGTACCCAGTTGGAAGACCTGAGAGACCTCGATGCCGCGGGCAGCAGAGAGCGGCTTGCCGCAGTGCGGGCAGGGATCGCCGGCAACGACGGTGACCAGGTCGGCCCACTCATCGACGGTAAAGTCGCGCTCGGGGCAGGCGCCGGTAAAGTGATAATCGACCTCGTTGGCACCGCAAGCCCACTGCTTGGACTCGCGCAGGCTCTCGTCGCAGACCAGACGAATACCATCGGGCAGGTTAACCGGTCCGATAAAGCCCTTATGCAGACCGTAAGTCTGGAGCTCCTCGTCGGTCATCATGCGATAGCCCTTGCCAAAGACATGCTCGGCCTTGCAGTCGTTGAGCTCATGATCGCCCGGGACGATGGCCACGACGGGCTTACCCTCGGCATCGATCAACGCCAGGGACTTGCGCGTGCCGTTCTCGGGGAAGCCGAAGAACTTGGCGACGGCCTCGATAGTGCCCATGCCCGGAGTCTCGACCTTGGTGAGCGTACCGTCGCCGGGGCCCTCAGTCACGACGACCTTGGTGCTTGCCGCCTCGTCATCGGCAGCAAAGCCGCAATCGTCGCAGTAGACCAGCGAAGCCTCGCCGGCGTCGGCCAAAGCCATGTACTCGACGGAGGTATCGCCACCGATCTCGCCGGAGTCGGCGACAACGGGCAGAGCCTTGATGTAACAGCGCTCGCAGATGTTGGAGTAGGCCTGCTTCATCTTGTCGTACTCCTCCTGCAGACTCTCCTGCGTGGCGGAGAAGCTGTAGGCGTCCTTCATGATGAACTCGCGACCGCGCATCAGCCCAAAGCGGGGACGGAACTCGTCGCGGAACTTATCCTGGATGTGATAGAGGTTGACGGGCAGCTGCTTATAAGAGCGCAGTTCATTGCGCACCAGGGCGGTGACAGTCTCCTCGTGGGTGGGGCCCAGCACGAACTCACGGCCGTGACGGTCATCAAAGCGCACGAGCTCTTTGCCATAGGCGTCGATGCGGCCGGACTCGCGCCACAGCTCAGCGTCGACCATAATGGGCATCATGAGCTCCTGGGCACCGGCGGCATCCATTTCGTCGCGCACGATGTTCTCGATCTTGCGGATCGAGCGCCATGCGAGCGGCAGATAGGAATACAGGCCGGCGGCCTCCTTGCGGATCATGCCGGCGCGAAGCAGCAGACGGTGGCTCGCAAGCTCGGCGTCCGCCGGATCCTCTTTGAGCGTCGGCGCGTAAAGCTTAGACATATACATTGCTCGAGTCATTTATTTCTCCTCAATAAGCTTGTCGACCTCGACCATGAGCGCGTCGACAATTTGATCCTCAGCTACTTTACCAATGATCTGGCCATGCGAAAAGAGCAGGCCCTGACCTCGTCCGCAGGCAACTCCCAAGTCGGCATCAGAAGCCTCGCCGGGGCCATTAACGGCACATCCCATCACGGCGATCGAAAGCGGCGCGGAGTAGTTCTTGAGCCGTTCGGTGACCTCCTCGGCAATGGGAATGAGGTTGACCTGGCAACGAGCGCACGTGGGGCACGAGACGATCTCGGGACCACGACGACGCAGGCCCAGGGACTGCAGAATGCCCCAAGCGACCGGCGGCTCCTCAACCGGATCGGCCGTGAGCGAGACGCGCATGGTGTCACCGATACCCTCAGACAGCAGGATACCAAGGCCCACCGAGCTCTTGATGGTGCCCTGCAGCTTGGTACCTGCCTCGGTTACGCCCAGGTGAAGCGGAACGTGGGGAATCTCACGCGACAGGGCTCGATAGGTATCGAGCGTCGTATGCACGCTATGGGCCTTGGCGGAAAGAACGATGTTGGTGAAACCGCGGTCCTCAAAATGCTTGACGAAGCGCTCGCTCGACATCACGAGCTTTTCGGGCTGCGTAAGATCGTCGCGCTCGGCAATATCCTGCTCGAGCGAGCCAGCGTTCACGCCGATGCGAATCGCGCACCCAGCAGTGCCCGCAGCATCGATCACAGCATCGACCTTGGCCCAATCGCCGATGTTGCCAGGATTGATGCGCAGCTTGGCAGCACCGGCCTCAACGGCACCAATGGCGAGCTTATGGTTAAAGTGGATATCGGCGACAATCGGCACCGGAGACTCGGCACAGATGGTGCGGAAACCCTCAAGCGCGGCCTCGGTGGGCACGCTCACGCGCACGATATCGCAGCCAGCCTGCGCCAACGCGCGCACTTGCGCAAGCGTTGCCTGGGCATCAGCGGTATCGGTGCAGGTCATGGATTGGACCACCACCGGCGCGCCGCCACCGATCTGCACGCCGCCCACATGCACGGGGCGCGTCAGCTCGCGAGGCAAAGGATGGGATAAAGACAATCCAAACACTCCCCTACAAAATAAATCGAAGGACGTCGGAACGAAGCATATAGACAAACAACAGCGCAAAGAGCGCGATGCCCACATAGCTCACAATCGTCTGGACCTTGAGCGGAAGCTCGCGGCCCGCAATCTTTTGAATGATCTCGATGACCAGCTTGCCGCCATCGAGCGGTGGGATGGGCAGCAGGTTCATAAAGCCAAGCGAGAACGAAATGAGGGCGGCAAACGAGAGGAACGTGGCAGGACCGGCAGCAGCAGCCTGTGAGGACATAACGCTAATACCCACGATCGAAGAGGACTGGTCGAGAATCTCCATCGTGTGCTGCGGCTGGAGCAGGCGCATCACGCCCTCCGCTGTCTGCGCGACATAGGAGAACGACAGGCGAGCCGACGTGATGGGGTCCAAACGGACCACCTGCGTAGAGGCGTACACACCTAGGCGCTCGTCCTCTTTGAGTGCAACCGTGGTCGAATGCTGCTTGCCATCACGCTCGTACTCGATGGCGATATCGTCCTTACCGGCAGCCTTGCCGATGGCGTCGTAAACGTCTATCCAGGTAGAGCACGATACTCCGTCGACCGAAAGGATCGCGTCACCGCCCTCGATTCCCGCCGCGGCGGCAATCGAGCCTTCGTCAACCTGACCGATCACATTGGTATCCAACGGCACCGCGACACCTGCGATGGAATAGATGCTCATAAGGAGCAAAAAGCCCGTCAGGATATTGACGACAATGCCCGCGAGCAACATAAAGGCTCGCTTGAGAAAGCCTTGGCCCAAATAGGTGTGCGAGCGCTCGCGTGCGAGGAATTCAGCCTCGCCGCACGGCAGCTCCCATACGTCGCCCTCAGCGGTCGCATGCTCGCGATCAAACCGACGCCCGTCAAAGGTGGTGTAGCCCGCCTCATCGCGCGGCAGCGTCTGATACTTGGTGGGGTAATAGCTCGGTGAGGACTTCTCCCCTTCCTCGTACCAAGGCGCAATGGAACCCCAGCCCAAAAGCAAGGCGCATGCCTCGAGCACGTCCTCCTCGGGCAGCTCCAGCTCGACGGAAAGGTCTGCAACCGAAACGCGACCATGACGATAAATCGCCGCAAGCACGCGGTCGGCGCACGAGACATTGGTCGGGTCCATACCGCAGATAGCGGCATAACCACCCAGCAGCAGCGGCGTCACGCCAAACTTGGTACCGATGCGACGCGACGTATGATGGATGTCAAAGCGGCACGGCAGGCCCAAAAAGAACTCGGTCACACGGACGCCGCAGGCACGCGCGGCCAAAAAGTGGCCGCCCTCGTGCAAAAACACGAGGACGGAAAGCATCAGAAGGCCCCAGAAGACCGATGAAAGAACGCTCAGAACAGTATCCATAAATCGAAAAAGCAATCCTTATGGTTAGGAATGGGTTGCGGCAAGCACCAGCGAGGCCTTTTCGCGCGCCCAGGCATCGATGTCGCGAAGCTGCTCAAACGAGGTAACCGCCTGCGCGTCATGCGCATCCATGCAGGATTCCACAACGCGGTCGATATCGGTAAAGCTGCAGCCGTCGTGTAAGAACGCATCGACCGCGACCTCATTGGCCGCATTAAGCACGCACGGCATGGTGCCGCCCGTCTTGCCGGCACGCTCGGCCAGCGCCAGGCAGCGGAACGTGTCCATATCGGCGGCATCAAAGGTAAGCTGCCCCAGCTCACGAAAATCGAGACGAGGCGCCGGCGTATCCCAACGCTCGGGATACGAGAAGGCAAACTGGATGGGAATACGCATGTCGGAAGCACCGAGATGCGCCATCACGGAGCCGTCGGCAAACTCGACCATAGAGTGAATCTTGGACTGACGCTGCACGACCACGTTAATGAAATCGAGGTCGCAGTTAAACAGATGCATGGCCTCAATGCGCTCCAGGCCCTTATTCATGAGGGTGGCGGAGTCGATGGTGATCTTAGCACCCATGGCCCACGTGGGATGTGCGAGGGCATCGGCACGCGTCACGCGATCTAGCTCGTCGCGCGTGCGGCCAAAGAACGGACCGCCCGAGCAGGTGAGCCAAATACAATGAGCCTCGCGCGGGTTCTCCCCCAGATAGCACTGGTAGATGGCAGAGTGCTCAGAGTCGACTGGAATAAGCTGGCCCGGTTGCGCCAACGGCATAAGCAAGTCGCCACCGACGACGAGGGACTCCTTGTTGGCAAGGGCAAGACGCTTATTCGAGGTCAAGGCCGCATGGCTCGCCTCGAGACCGGCGGCACCCACAATAGCGACAAGCACGCAGTCGACATCGTCGCGACGCGCGAGCTCGCAAACCGCCTGCGCGCCAACGCCGAGCTTCGTTCCCTCGGGCAACTCCTGCAGCACGGCGTCATCGCCATGAGCGACATCGGCCACGGCAACCGCCGGAACCGAGAACTCGCGGACAGCGGCAACGAGCTCGGAGGTACTGGAGTTAACGGATAGCGCCGTCACCTGCAGGCGATCGGCATGCTGGCGGCACACATCGAGCGCCTGGGTGCCGATAGAGCCCGTACAACCCAGGATGGCAACACGGAGACGTCCATCGGGGCCATACGTCGTCTGGAAGGACATTACAGCACGCCTCCGATCATCAAAAGCAGCTGCGCGGTAATGCAGCCAAAGATAAGCGAATCGCTACGATCGAGCATGCCGCCGTGGCCCGGGATAAGGTTACCGGAATCCTTAACGCCCACACCGCGCTTGATGCGCGACTCGATGAGGTCTCCGATAACGCCCAGGACGGACACGACCACGCCGCACAGCAGCGCATAGGGCAGGCTGAGCTTGTAGAAGTGCGTCGCCCACAGGATGAGCCAAATCAAAACCGAGCCCAGGATGCCGCCGACAAACCCCTCCCAGCTCTTTTTGGGAGAGATCTTGGGAACCATCTTGTGCTTGCCGATACGGCTACCCACGATGTAGGCAAACGAATCAGAGACCCAAAGGGACGCGCAAACGCCCACCGAAAGCAGGGCGCCGGCAAAACCGGGCACGGCATCGCGCAGCAGCACGATAGCCGACAGCATAAAGCCAGTGTAGATGGGACCCATGAGCGTCACGGCCACATCAGAGATGCGGGTACGCGGCGACCAAACATACCAAATGCCCACAGCGAGCATCAGGGCAAAAAGCAGGGCATTCAGCAACATCGAATCGCCCAACGCCGACAGCGGAAAGAGTACGGCGGCAGCGATACCCATGCGCTCGTTAGCCATCTTGCCATCGAGCCTCGTCATACGGAAAAACTCATAGCAGCACAGACCGCTCATGACAGAAACAAAGATGGCCGTGGGCACAATACCCAAAACCAGGCACAGGATAAAGACAACGGCATAGACGATACCGGCGGCGGCACGGGTGATAAAGCCGGCAAGCCACGAACCGGTGCCATTCTTCGCTGCGGGCGCTCCCGCAGCGACAGCCTTGCGCTCAGATGTCTTGGGAGCAATTGCCTTGGGACGATCGGACACGATTAAGCCTCCTCGGTCTTGCTCAGACCACCAAACCTACGGTCACGGCCCTGATAGGCCAAAATGGCGTCGACAAGGCCCCAACGATCAAAGTCGGGCCAATAGGTATCGGTGACGTAGAATTCGGAATAAGCCACCTGCCACAGCAGATAGTTCGAAAGGCGCAGCTCACCAGAAGTGCGAATCACAAGCTCAGGATCGGGAAGGCCAGCGGTATAGAGGTGGGAAGCCACCATGTCGTCATCAATTGCGCCAGGATCGATCTTACCGGCGGCAGCGTCGAGTGCGATCTGACGGACAGCGCGGGTAATCTCGGCACGCGCGCCGTAGTTGACGGCAAGCGCCAGCGTCATGCCGGTGTGATTGGCGCACTCGGCAAGACCTCGCTCAAAGACATCGCGGGTCTTCTTAGGCAGTGCGGAAATATCGCCCAAAAAGACAACGCGAACGTTTTCGCGCTTAAGCAGCGGCAACTCATCGATAAACGTCTTGGCAAACAAATGCATCAAAACGTTGACCTCGTGCTGCGGACGATTCCAGTTTTCGGTGGAAAACGCATAGGCCGAAAGGACGTCGACACCCAAGCGCACGCATGCGGTAATGATCTCGCGCAGGGAGACGATACCCGCCTTGTGGCCCTCGGTGCGTGCAAGACCGCGCGACGTGGCCCAACGACCGTTACCGTCCATGATGCACGAGATATGGTGCGGAATGTTATTAAGGTCAAGGTCGGAAAAACCGACGCCCGCAGGGGCGTCGGCAAAGTACTCGACCAGTTTATGCTCGTCGTATTGCACCTTAGATCTCCATGACCTCGGCTTCTTTTTCCTTCAGAAGCTCCTCGACCTTGGCGACATACTCATCAGTGTGCTTCTGGACCTTGGCCTGCTCGCGACGGACATCGTCCTCGGTGAGCTCCTCATCGCGCTCGAGCTTGTTGTTGAAGTCGCGACGGATGTTACGGATAGACACCTTGGCCTGCTCGGCGTACTCGCGGCACTCCTTGACGAGCTCGCGACGGCGCTCCTCAGTGGGAGCCGGGAACGGAAGACGAACGACGGTGCCATCGGAGTTGGGGGTAATACCCAGATCGGAAGCGCCGATGGCCTTGACGATAGCATTGATGAGTGCCTTGTCCCACGGCTCGATGAGCAGCATGTGGGCCTCGGGGGTCTTGACGGCGGCAACCTGCGTGACCGGCGTGGGAACACCGTAATAATCGACGGTGATGTCGGACAGAATGTTGGCATTGGCGCGGCCGGTACGGACCTTGGAGAAGTTATGCTTGAGGGACTCGAGCGACTTGTCCATATGGGCGGTGATGTTCTCTGCCATGCTTAATCCTCCTGATAGACGAGCGTGCCGACGGGCTCACCCGAAAGCGCGCGCTTGACGGTGTCCTCGCCATCGATGTTGAGGACCAAAATCGGCATACGGTTATCCTGGCACAGTGCAGTAGCCGTGGAATCCATAACCTGCAGACCGCGGACAAGAACCTCGTGGTAGGTAATCTTGTCAAAACGGACAGCATCGGCGCACTTGACGGGATCTTTGTCGTAGATGCCGTCAACCTTGGTGGCTTTAATCAGAATCTCGGCGCCAATCTCGCACGCACGAAGAGCCGCGGCGGTGTCGGTCGTAAAGTACGGATTGCCCGAACCGGCAGCAAAAATAACGACGTTGCCCTTGGAAAGGTGGTTGATGGCGCGACGACGAATATAGGGCTCGCAGATCTCGTTCATCTGGATAGCGCTCATCACGCGGCAGGGAACATCGTTGTGCTCGAAGGCATCCTGCAGGGCGAGCGCGTTCATAACGGTCGCGAGCATGCCCATATAATCGGCCTGAGCACGCTCCATGCCACCGGCAGCGCCGGCCATGCCGCGGAAAATATTGCCGCCGCCGACAACGACGCCGACCTCATGGCCAACGGCTAGCAGCTCCTTGACCTGCTTGGCAAGATGGTCGGTAACCTTGGGGTCGATGCCATATTGGCCGTCGCCCATCAGTGCTTCGCCGGAAAGCTTAAGAAGCACGCGTTTATATCGGATGTCGGACAAAGCGATCCTCCTTTAATTAGACTCTCAATATGATATCAAAGGCTCTGATAAGAGCCATGAAAAAGCAGGCTGTGAGTAAAACCCACAGCCTGCTCATTACCAGCTACAAGAGCTTATTTACTCGCCACGGACCAGACGGTCAAAGGCAACGACGGTAATGGTGTCGCCGAGCTCCTTGGAGACCTGCTCAGCGTACTTCTTGATGGTGAGGGAGCTGTCCTTGATGAACTCCTGCTCGGTGAGCACGGACTGCTTGTAGAACTTCTCCAGACGGCCGACAGCCATCTTCTCCTGGATAGCCTCGGGCTTGCCGGACTCGGCAGCCTGGGCCATGTAGATCTGCTTCTCGTGCTCGACGGTCTCGGCTGGAACCTGATCGCGGGTAGCGCAGATCGGGGCGACGGCAGCAACCTGAAGGGCAACGTCGTGAGCGAAGGTCTTGAAGGACTCAGCCTGAGCGGTCTCGGCCTTCTCGAAGGCGAACTCGACGAGGACGCCGATCTTACCACCCATGTGGATGTAAGAAGCGAGCGCGCCGTTCTCAGCCTTGCGGGCAGCGAAGCGGGAGATCTTCATGTTCTCGCCCATGATGTGAATCATCTCGGTGAGCTCGGAGGAAACGGTCTCCTCGCCCATCGGCTTCTCGAGCAGAGCGTCGACGTCAGCAGGCTCGGTGGTAGCGACAACCTCAGCGACCTTGGAAGCAAAGCCGGTGAACTTGGCGTTAGAGCCAACGAAGTCGGTCTCGCAGGAGAGCTCGAGCAGAGCGCCGGTCTTGCCATCCTCGGAGACGAACGCGGCGACAGCGCCCTCGTTGGTCTCACGGCCAGCCTTCTTGGCAGCCTTGGCAAGGCCGTTCTTACGCAGAACGTCGACAGCGGCGTCCATGTCGCCGTCAGCCTCGACGAGAGCCTTCTTGCACTCCATCATCGGGGAGTCGGTCATCTCGCGGAGCTGCTTGACCATAGCGGCGGTAATCTGGGCCATTGTGGTTCCTTTCAAAGAGATGAAAAAGAATTAACTAAGACTGATTTACTCGGCCTTGGGCTCAGCGGCCATCTCGGCCTCGGAGACCTGCTCCTTACCAGAGCCAGCGAGGCAGGCGTCAGCCATGAGCTCGCACATAAGGGTGACAGCGGAGATAGCGTCATCGTTGCAGGGGATGCCGTACTCGACCTCGTCGGGATCGGAGTTGGTGTCGATCAGGGCGACGACGGGGATGTTCAGGCGCTGAGCCTCCTTGATGGCGTTCTCCTCGCGCTTGGTGTCGATGACGAAGAGAGCCTGGGGCAGACCCTTCATGTCGCGGGCGCCACCGAGGTTGGTCTGGAGCTTAGTGAGCTCCTTGCCGAGAACAGCCTGCTCCTTCTTGGGCAGAACAGCCATGCGGCCGTCCTCGACCATGGCCTCGAGCTCCTCCATGCGGTTGATGCGGGAGCGGATGGTGACGAAGTTGGTCAGCATACCGCCGAGCCAACGCTGGTTGATGTAAGGCATGTTGGCGCGCTCAGCAGCGTTCTTGACGGCCTCCTGAGCCTGCTTCTTGGTGCCGACGAACAGCACGTTGCCGCCCTTAGCGACGTTCTTGACGAAGGTATAGGCCTGGTCGGCGTCGAGGATGGTCTGCTTGAGGTCGAGGATGTAGATGCCGTTGCGCTCACCAAAGATGAACGGCTTCATCTTGGGGTTCCAGCGACGGGTCTGGTGACCGAAGTGGCAGCCGGCCTCGAGCAGGGTGCGGATATTAATCTTGGTAGCCATGTTAAACCTCCTGTGGTTTGCCTCCGCGCGGGGTCATCCTCCAAAACCAACCCGGACATGTGCTACCAAAGCCCGGGCACCACGGTATGAAGTAGCCGCGCGTGCGTGATAAAAACATGTGCCGTGAAGCAACCCGATGAATGATAGCAGGAATGCTTCTTCCTGCCAACCCGCAATCAAAACCACACACCTGAGTGCGGCGCGGGACGTCCCAGCCACTATTCGCCGCGGGGATGGGCTTGAGCCACGGCACGCTTGAGCCGATCGGGCGTGAGATGCGTGTAGATTTGCGTCGTGGACAGGCTTGCATGACCCAGCAGCTCTTGAACCGAGCGCAGGTCCGCACCGCCCTCAAGCAAGTCGGTCGCAAAGGTATGGCGCATCGCATGCGGGGCGATGTCGGCCGGAATGCCGGCGAGCGTCGCCAGCGTATGGAACCGCCGCCGGAGCATGGCGGCGCTCATGCGATTGCCACGCGCCGATATAAGCAGCGGATGCGGCCCAGTAGCGAGGTCGCGGCGCTTTGCCTGAGCGAGCAACTCCGGCCTCCCCTCCTCAATATAGAGACGCGTCACATCGAGCGCACGACGATACAGAGGGACGATACGCTCCTTGCTCCCCTTGCCCCAAAGTCGCAGCGTTCGCTCGGACCAACCAATAGACTCCACGTTGAGCGCCGCGAGCTCCGAGATTCGCGCGCCGGAGGCATAGAGCAACTCAAGCATCGCCGCATCGCGCAGTCCCGCGGGCGTCGAGGTATCAGGCGTCTTGAGCAGCGCCTCAACCTGCTGGGTCGTAAGGACACCCGGCAGGTCACGCGGCAGCTTGGGCGATGCGATCGCCGAGACCGCATCGCCCTCGACAATCCCCTCGGCAGCCATCCAGCGATAGAGAGATCGAATAGCCGACAGGTGCGCCGCAAGCGTTCGGGGAGCCACCTGCTCACGCGAAAGCTCGGCAAGATAGCGACGAATGGTGCGCACGTCGGCAGCGAAAGCATCGATATCCTCGCGCTCGCACCAGGCAGCGAAGCGCTCCAGCCTCGAGCCATAGGCCGTCACCGTGTTGGGAGAAAGTCCCTCGACGCGTGCGATATAGGCGATAAACGAGTCGACGGTGTCGTACAGGTCAAAGGCTATGACCGGTCGCCTCCAAACAAGTCGGAACGCGTGGCCAAGTAGGCATCGAGGGCCTCGAGCGCACGGTCCGCATAGGCCTGGTAGCGGTCGCGCTTGCTGCGGCGCTTACCATCCTCGAGCGGCGGCACCAGGCCAAAGTTGACATGCATGGGCTGATAGCCCACGGTGGCAGGATCGGTCGCATAGCCCACGAGCGCACCCAGGGCGCCCACACGCGGCAACTCGACGCCCGCGGCACCGATAGCCTCGGCATAAGTGTTAAGCGCCGCGAGCAGACCTGTCGCCACGGCTTCCATGTACCCCTCGGTGCCGGTGATCTGACCGGCCAGGCGCACACCGGTACCGGGCACGGCAAAGGTGCCATCGAGCACATGCGGGGCGTCGACAAAGGTATTGCGGTGCATGACACCGTAGCGGAAGAACTCAGCGTTCTCCAGGCCCGGCACCATATGGAAGACGCGCTTCTGCTCGCCAAAGGTCAAGTTGGTCTGGAAGCCCACCAGGTTATAGGCGGTCTTCTCCTTGTTCTCGGCACGCAGCTGAATCGCCGCCCAGGGGCGACGTCCGGTACGCGGGTCGGTGAGGCCGACGGGCTTCATGGCGCCAAAGCGAATGGCGTCCTTGCCGGTGCGCGCAACTTCCTCGGCAGGCTGGCAGGCCTGGAACAGATCGCCGCCCTCAAAGTCTTTGAGCACCACGCGGTCGGCCGTGGTAAGCGCCTCGATAAAGGCCTCGTACTCCTCCTTATTGAGCGGAGCGTTGAGATAGTCGCCGCTCCCCTGCTCCTCGTAGCGCGACTGCGAGAACAACACGTCCATATCGAGCGTGGAGGCATCGACGATCGGCGCCGCCGCATCAAAGAATGCCAGGGCATCGCCACCGACGAGCTTCATAACCTCTTCGCTCAGCGCCGGTGAACACAGCGGGCCCGCGGCAATGACCACGTGACCCTCGGGAATCTGCGTGACCTCGCCGTGCACGACCTCGATATTGGGACGAGCGGCAACCTCGGCCTCGACAAGCTCGGAAAACTTGACGCGGTCGACCGCCAGGGCGCCACCGGCGGGAACAGCCGCGCGATGGGCGCAATCGAGCAGGACTGAACCCATGCGCTCAAGCTCAGCTTTCAGCAAACCAGCCGCGGAATCCGGACGGGTCGACTTAAACGAATTGGAGCAGACGAGCTCTGCCAGGTGATCGGTATGGTGGGCCGGGGAGCTCACCTGGGGGCGCATCTCGCACAGCTTTACGGCAAACCCGCGATCTGCCAGCTGGATCGCGCACTCCGAACCCGCCAGACCGCCACCGATAACTGTCACCTGATCGAACTGCATCTGCAAACACCTTTCTAATTGACACGTTTTCCATTGTGACCGAAGGGTGTCTGGGCGTGAAGGGCAAACTTGGAGGGCGCATACCTTCCATCCATCATGCGCTCGATAAGACCCTCGAGTTCAAGCGAACCCAAGAGTTTGAGTACGCCGACAGCATCGAGCGAGACGAGCGCCGCGATGTCGTCGACCTTGAGCGGAGAGGCGATGAGCGCATGCATCACGGTCTGCTGCGTTGGATCCAGGTCGGCAATGCCGGGAGCATCGGGGCGCGAGTAGCGCAGGGTTCCGTAGATGCGTGAGATAGCCATCTCGATAGATTCCTCGTCGACGATGCAGCAGGCACCGTTCGCAATGAGGTAATTCGTGCCACGCGACTCGGGCGATAGGATCGACCCCGGCACGGCAAGAAGTTCGCGCCCCAAATCCATAGCAGCCTCGGCTGTGGAAAACGTCCCAGAAGGCATACCCGCCTCGGATACAAAGAGGGCTTGCGACAGGGCCGCGATCACGCGATTGCGGCGCGGAAAGGCGAACTTGCGCGGACCCATGCCCCACGGAGAGATCGACACGACCGCGCCACCCGTATCGAGCGTGCGCGTAATCAGCCCCGCGCTCGAACGCGGGTAGACCACGTCGGCGCCCGTCCCCAGCACCACGACGTGTTTGCCGCCGGCGTTGACCGCAGCCCAACCCGAGGCCTGGTCACAACCGACCGCACCGCCCGAAACTACCGTCACTCCCGCCTCAACCGCCACCTTCGCCGCAAGCTCTGCCACGGCAAGACCATACGGCGAGGCCTTTCGCGCACCGATGATGGAGAGCGCGGGCGTCGAAAGCGCCTCGGGGTTGCCGCGCACATAGAGCGTCTGAGGTACATCAGAAAGCTCCAAAACGGTCTCGGGATACAACGCGTCACCTGGATGCAGCTCGAAGGTCCCCTCAGCCATCATTGGTCCCTCCTTCCCTGGTACATCGCCGCCTCGAGCACGTGGTCCTGCGTCACCTGCTCGCTCTCGGCGACATCTGCGATCGTGCGCGCAATGCGAACAAGGCGCACGATGCCACGCCCTGTGAGATGCGTGCGCTTCGACAGGCCGAGCACACACTTCTCCGCCGCATCATCGAGCTCAAAGGTCGAAACGACGCCGTCAATAGACCGTGTCTCGTCATCCTCGGCCTCGGCATCCGCATCGTCCATGCGGGATTCGCGCCAAGCGCGAAAGGCGCGACCGCGCACAACGTAGTCACGTAACTCGGCCGACGACATGCCCTCCGCACCCTCGATAATCACTTGAGGGTCGGGACGGGTCACATCGATCATCATGTCGATACGGTCGGCCAAAGGACCGCGCAGTTTAGACCGATAGCGCTCGACCATCGCCGCCGAGCAGCGACACGGCACCTCGCGATCGCCCAAAAAGCCGCAGGGGCAGGGATTGCTCGCAGCCAGCAGCTGAAAGCGCGACGGGAAGGTAAAAGCCCCGTCGACGCGTACGATCCTCACGTAGCCGCGCTCGATGGGCTGACGCAGCGTCTGCAGCACGCCAGTGGGAAACTCGGCAAGCTCGTCCAAAAAGAGCACGCCGCCATGAGCAAGGCTGATCTCACCCGGGTGCACCGGGCGCCCGCCGCCGATAAGGCCTGCGGTCGAAATACTGTGGTGGGGACTGCGGAAGGGGCGGTGCCCCGCCAACAAGCCATCAATGTTCTCACCCAAAACCGAATGGATGCACAGTGCCTCCTGCTGATCCTCAACGGAAAGCTCGGGCAGGATGCCGGTCATACGACGCGCGAGCATCGTCTTGCCCGATCCCGGAGACCCGATCATGAGCAAGCCGAGTTCTCCTGCCGCCGCAAGCGCCATGCCGCGTTTAGCGACTTCCTGCCCCAGCACGTCGGCATAGTCGAGCTCGGGCTCAAAGGTCGCCTCGACACCCTCGGAATCCAAGTAGTGCCGTGCGGCATCGCCCATGCCGTGAGCAAGCTGAGACAGATGGTCGATAAAGCCGCAATCCACGCCCGCGAGTGGCACATGCTGGTCGGACCTGCCGGCGATAAAAGACAGCCCCATGTCGCGAGCCAATAGCTGAAACGCCACCTCGCCTTTGACAGGAAGCACCGTGCCGTCCAAGCCGAGCTCGCCGGCGATAAGACAACGCTCGAGGTTGTCGCGGGGAATCTGACCATCGGCCGCTAGAACCGCGATGGCGATGGGCAGATCAAAGCCGCTACCGGTCTTGCGAATATCGCCGGGCGCCAGATTGACCGTAATGCCCGAGCGCGGGATCTCAAAGCCGGCCGATCGCATCGCACAGCGAATACGACCACGTGACTCCATCACCTCCATACTCGGGATGCCGAGCATCTGAATGCCCGGAACGCCGCCAGCAAGCGAGACCTCGACCGTGACGTGAATCGCCTCGACGCCGCGGATGCAGGCCGCGTGAACGGCAAACGTCTCGAACGCCATCACGACACCTGCCAATCGAACGCGTTGTACTGGTGCTCGATCTCGGCAATATGCCCGTCGCGGATGGTGACGCCCACGGCATCGAAGCGAATCGCCTTGAGCGGATAATGCTCCATGAGATAGCAACTTGCGATGCGGCGGTAGCGGCGTTGCTTTTGGGCGTCCACGGCCTCCTCGGGAAAGACCCGCGTGTTGCAATCCAGCGCAACGCGTCTGGTCTTGACCTCGGCCATCACCACGACATCGTCGAGCTCATCGAGCAGCACCAGATCGGCCTCGCCCTCGGTGCAACGATAACCCTGCTCCAGCAAGGTGTAGCCGCGCTCGTTAAAGTAGTCGATGGTGATCAGCTCGCCCAGCATGCCTAGCTCGCGGGGACTGAGTCCCTTGATAAACTCGGGCGTCATCGCCCCGCAGTCGAGCTCGCCGTTTTCCCAACGCTCCTTGAGCTGCTGCGTCTTGCTCTTTTTGCTTGCGGCACTCATGGGGTCTCCTTTCCCGCACACTGCATTGCCCCGATGATGAGGGCACCTTTCATGCGGGTAAGTACCGGAAGCAAACCAAAAGCTGACCAAATGCCGACAAAAAACGGGCCGTACGCAGCAATGGTGCTGCATACGGCCCGCTACCAGCAGGTTTATAAAACCCCAGAGGTCCCTGTCTCCACAATTGGCCTAGAAAAGGCGCTCAGTCTGCAGAAAGTTTCCGCAAAAGCTCACGCGATGCAGCGGACAAAGTCCATGTTTGCGAATGGCCTCGATGTGCTCGGGGCTCGCATAGCCCTTCGACTCGGCCAGATGGTACTCGGGGTACTCGGCGTCGTACTCGACCATCATCTCGTCACGCGTGACCTTGGCCATGATGGACGCTGCGGCGATGCAGGCGATCTTGGCATCGCCTTTCACCACATCGCGCTCGTTAGGAACAGCGCCCAAGGGGTTGCCATCCATGAGGACGCAGTCGGGCTCGAGCCCCGTATCGGCCACGGCGCCCGCAACGGCGGTACGGATAGCACGGGCCATGCCCATCTCATCGATATCCTTAGGCGCGATATGGCAAAAACCGATCGCCGTCGCCACCTCGGCAATCTTCACTGAGAGCAACTCGCGGCGCGCCGGCGTGAGCTTTTTGGAATCGTTGATGCCCCAGACGCGCGGCTCCATGGGAAGGCACACGGCACACACCGTCAGGGGACCGGCCACCGATCCGCGACCCACCTCGTCGACACCAACGACCACCCCATCGCCGCCAAGCTCATGCATAAGCTCGTACATGTCATTGACGCGCTCGCGCTCGGCAAGCTCTTTGGCATGGCGTTTGAGGGCGCGTTCGCAAGCCTTGATCACCTGCTGGCGCGGGTCCTCGCGATAATGCTCCACGAGGGCGGGGATCTCCTCAAACGTTGCGCTCGCTAGCTCTCCGGCAACCTGCGATGCCGAAACCGAGCTCGTCATATTGGCCATACCAGGCCCTCCTTGCATGCAAATCAGATAAAAAGAAGGGCCACCCGAAGGTGGCCCTTGTGTCCAAACGAGTGGACAGACGCTGCGATCTTCTTAGCGCTTCTCGGGGATGCGAGCAGCCTTGCCCACCTTGTCGCGGAGGTAGTACAGCTTGGCGCGACGGACGCGACCATGACGAACGACCTCGAGCTTGGCGATCTTGGGGCTGTGAAGCGGGAAGGTACGCTCAACACCGACACCGAAGGAAATCTTGCGGACGGTGAAGGTCTCACGGGCACCGGCGCCGGCCATGCGGATGACGTCACCCTGGAAAACCTGGATGCGCTCGCGGTCGCCTTCCTTAATGCGGTAGTGAACCTTGACGTTGTCGGCGACGCGAACCTGAGGAATGTCCTCGCGGATCTGCTGACGCTCGATTGCGCGGATGTAATCCATGTGCAATTCCTTACTCTTCTAGAGGTGCCGTACCACCTTGGCCGGCACGTAGTTGAACAAACGTATTTGAGTATACACGCGCGGGTTTCTGCTGCAAGAACAATTTTTTACGCAGACAAAAAGACAAAACCCGCACATGATAACCGCCCGTCTCACGAATGAGACGGGCGGCATGAAGGGGGGGCTGCACTAGGCGTCTAAACCCAAAACGTTAGGCAGAACGCTTGGCCTCGAGCTTGGCCTGGGCGGCAGCCAGGCGTGCGAGGGGCACGCGGTAGGGCGAACAGGACACGTAGTCAACGTCGGCCACGTTAAACAGGCCCTTGATGGACTTGGGGTCGCCGCCGTGCTCGCCGCACACGCCAAAGTGCATGTCGGGATTGGTGGCGCGACCCTTCTCAACGGCCATGCGCACCAGCTCGAGTACCGCCGAGTCGATGGTCTCGAAGGGATTGTCCTTCAAGATCTTCTTGTGCATGTACAGCGGGATGAACTTGGCCTCGGCGTCGTCGCGGGAGAAGCCGAAGGTCGTCTGCGTGAGGTCGTTGGTGCCAAAGCAGAAGAAATCTGCGTGCTGCGCGATCTCGTCGGCGACCATGCAGGCGCGCGGCAGCTCGAGCATCGTGCCCACGGGAATGTTGAGCTCGACGCCCTCTTCGTCGGAAACCTCGGCGATCACGCGCTCGATAACCTCGCGGGTCTGAACATGCTCGGCAGTAATGGAAACGAGCGGGACCATAATCTCGGGACGCGGATCGACGCCCTCCTTGATGAGGCGAGCGGCAGCCGTGGCGACGGCGCGGACCTGCATGAGCGGCAGATCGCTAAAGACGACGGACAGGCGCACACCGCGTAGGCCGAGCATCGGGTTGGACTCGACCATGCCGTCGATACGACGCAGGCGGGCGCGCAGGACGGCAAGCTCTTTCTCGCTAGCGCCGGCGGCTTCCTTCTTGGTGACGGTGACCTCGAGCTCGCGAGGATCATCCAGGAACTCATGAAGCGGCGGATCGAGCAGGCGGACGACCACATCGCGACCGGACATGGTCTTGAACATCGCCAGGAAGTCCTCGGTCTGAACCTTGAGCAGGTCGGCCAGGGCCTGCTGCTTCACGGCCTCATCGTCAGACAGGATAAAGCTCTGGATGATGTTCTTGCGGTCGCCCAGGAACATGTGCTCGGTGCGGCACAGGCCGATGGCCTCGGCGCCAAACTCGAGCGCGAGCGCGGCATCCTCGGGGTTGTCGGCGTTGACGCGCACATGGTTGGCGTGGCCGCCGGTCTCGTCCAGGCGAATCTCGTCGGCCCAGGACAGGATGGTGTCCAGGTCGCCGGTGAGCTCGGCGGAGACCAGGTCAACGGCGCCGTCGACGACGATACCCTGGGTGCCGTCGATGGAGATGACATCGCCCTCGCGCAGCACGCGGTCACTGCCCTCGATACGCACGACCTTCTCAGCAGCGTCGATATGGAAGCGCTCAACGCCGCAGACGCAGGGCGTACCCATGCCGCGAGCGATAACGGCGGCATGGCTCGTCTTTCCACCGTGGCTGGTCAGAATGCCCTCGGCGGCAACCATACCCTTCAGGTCGTCGGGGTTGGTCTCCCAACGAACCAGAATAACCTTGTGGCCCTCGTTGGCGCGCGCGACGGCGTCATCACTCGAGAACACGACCTCGCCCACGGCGGCACCGGGGCTGGCATTAAGACCGCTGGCGAGAGCCTCGTACTTCTTGGAGGCGTCGAACTGCGGGTGAAGGAGCTGGTCGAGTTGCGCGGGATCGATGCGGCTCACGGCCTCTTCGCGGGTGATCAGGCCTTCCTCGACCATTTCGATGGCGATGCGCAGGGCGGCGGTGGCGGTGCGCTTGCCCACGCGGGTCTGGAGCATCCAGAGCTTGCCCTGCTCGATGGTGAACTCGATATCGCACATATCGCGGTAATGATCCTCGAGCGTCAGGAACACGCGCTCGAGCTCCTCACCTGCGGACTCGAGGCCCGGGGTGGTCTTGAGGTCGGCGATGGGCTCGGTGTTGCGGATACCGGCGACGACGTCCTCGCCCTGGGCATTAACCAAAAAGTCGCCATAGAACTCCTTGGTGCCGTCGGCCGGATTACGCGTAAAGGCGACGCCCGTCGCAGAGGTCTCGCCCTTGTTGCCAAAGGCCATGGCCTGCACGTTGACGGCGGTGCCGAGGTCGTCGGAAATGCCATGCTGCTTGCGGTAGATGCAGGCACGCTCGTTCATCCAGCTGCCAAAGACGGCCTGGATGGCAAGGCGTAGCTGAAGCTCCGGGTCGTGCGGGAAGACGGGCTTGCCGTCAGCGACCTCGAGCTCGGGATACAGGGAGGCATCGACGTTCTCGGAGAAGATCCCCTTGAAGGTCTCGACGAGCTCCTGCAGATCCTCGGCCGAAAGCTCGGAGTCGACGCGGACGCCGGCGACCAGGCGTGCCTGGGTCAGCGCGTTCTCGAACAGGTCGGCGTCAACGCCCATGACGACGTTGGAAAACATCTGGATAAAGCGGCGGTAGCTATCCCAGGCAAAACGCGGGTTCTGCGTCTGCGCGATGAGGCCCTGGACGGAATCATCATTGAGGCCCAAGTTGAGGACCGTGTCCATCATACCGGGCATGGAGAACGGAGCGCCCGAACGAACCGACACGAGCAGTGGGTCGTTGGCGTCACCGAGCTTCTTGCCGCAGCGGGCCTCGAGGTCCGCCTCGGCAGCAACGATCTCATCGAGTGCGCCCTCGGGCCACACGTTGCCGGCACCGGAGTACTCGACGCAAGTCTGGCAGGTAATGGTAAAGCCACCGGGAACCGGCAGGCCGATGCGGCTCATCTCGGCAAGGTTTGCGCCCTTGCCGCCAAGCACGATGTTCATGGACTTGTCGCCCTCAGTGACACAGGTGCCCTGGGCGTCGGTTCCAAAACGGTAAACCCTCTTGCAATCGCTCACGATACTTCCCCTTCCATGCACTTACGCGCACGACCGTGGTAACGAATCGACCCGCCAGATGCGGGCCGTGAGGGAACTATACGGCGGGTTTTGAGCAGGCTTAAGCAGAGGATGCGCGGTTTGGTAAACGTGCTAAAACTGGCGGTAAACGGTAGGTAAAGGTGGTTACATTATGAAGATACCACTGTAAGAAAGTGCAGGTCAGATGCGATATTATTGCTAAATCGCTTTATCAAAATGCTGCTACTATTAGGCTCGACGGGCGGCGCGGCGGGCACGGGCTTCTTGGATTTCCTCCAAGTGGCTAATGATCTCGGCAGCGCTTTCCTCGATGGCCTTGCCGTCGGTACGCACCACAAAGCAGCCTAGGCGCTTCATGAGGGCACGGGCTTCCTCGAGCTCGCTGTGCACGCTCTCGGGCTCGGCATAGGAGCCGGCAACGGCACGAGCGTAATCATCGCCCAAGCGGCTATCGCGAATTTCGGAAATCACATCGACGGTCGAAATCAGGCCGAACAGGCGCATCGGGTCAACCTCGTAAATCGACTTCGGCGGCTCCATGCCATGGGCCAACGGAACATTGGCAACCTTGTAACCTTGATAGGCCAGATACATCGACAGCGGCGTCTTGGACGTGCGCGATACGCCCAGCAGCACGATATCGGCACCTGAAAGATCGTCGCAACCGCGCCCATCATCGTGCTCAACAAAATACTCCATGGCCTCGATGCGATGGAAGTAGCGGTCATCGGTCTTGTGAATCACGCCGGCAACGCCCTTGGGCGGCACACCGATAAGCGACGACAGCACGGCGAGCGTCGGGCCAATCAGGTCGACTGAACGAATATGCAGCATGCTCAGGTAATCGAGCACACGGGCGCGAAGCGCCGGATCGACAATGGTGTGAAACACGGCAATATCGCGATGGTCGGCATCGACGCGCGGCCCCACAAATGACTTGACCTGCTCCACGGAAGTCACCTTGGGCAGACGTAAAACGCGAAAAGCCCCTTCATCAAATTGCCCGGACGCCGCAAGCACCACCTCACAAGCGGTATCGCCGAGCGAGTCGGAGATAACGATAACGGTGGGACGAGCGGTGACCGGGCAATCCATGCGGGGCTCCTTTTGCGCTTACGCGCAGGCTGGCTTACTTTTTGCGGGCAAGCTCACCGATGTTGGCAATGCCGGAGAAAACGGCCTCGAAGCGGTTGAGCAGCTTAAGGCGATTATCGCGGAGCTGCTCGTCCTCGTCCATGACCATAACCTCATCGAAGAAACGGTCGATGGGCGCGCGCATGGCGGCGAGGGCGGCAAATGCGGCCGGGTAGTCCTCGGCAGCAAGGGCAGCATCGACAGCAGTCTGAGCAGCCTCGGAAGCATCGGCAAGCGCGAGCTCGGCCTCGCCCATCAGGCTGCGGTCGTACTCCGCGCCCAGCTCGGGCTTGGAGATATGCGCGGCACGGGCATAGGCCGTAGCCAGGTTGTCAAAGGTCTCGACATCGTTCTTGCGGGCCTCGTCGAGGGCGGCGCAGCGGGCGAAGAAGACGGACGGGGCGATGATGTGCACCGCAGAGACGGCGGCAACGGTATCGGCCGGGATCTTTTCGTCGCGGGCCATGCTCACCAGGCGGCCATGGAAGAAGTCGCGAACCTGCTGGGCGACCTCGGCGGCGTCGAACTCAATGCCCTGCTCGCTATAGAGCTCGAGGGCGAAGTCGATGAGCGATGTGGGGTCGATCGGCAGACGGTCGCGCAGGATGTTGATGATGCCGATAGCGGCACGACGCAGCGCGTAGGGATCGGAGGAGCCGGTCGGGGGCTCGCCAATGGCAAAGATACCGGCGATGGTATCGAGCTTGTCGGCGCAGGCCACGATGCAGCCAGCGGTGCCCTCGGGCAGCTCGTCACCGGCAAAGCGGGGACGATAATGATCGCGAATGGCGTGGGCGACCTCGTCGTTCTCCCCCATCGCGGTGGCGTAGTAACCGCCCATCACGCCCTGCTGGCTCGTGAACTCGACGACGGCGTTGGATACCAAGTCGGCCTTGCACAGGTGCGCGGCGCGAGCGGCATCGGCTGCCAGGTGAGCACCCAGGTGTGCCTCACGGGCAATAGCGAGCGCGAGCTGCTCGATGCGCTCGGACTTGGCGAGCACGCTACCGAGCTTCTCCTGGAAGGCGACCTTGGCCAGACGCTCGCGGAACTCGTCGAGGGAGATCTTCAGGTCCTCCTCGTAGAAGAACTTGGCATCGTCCAGACGGGCACGCACAACGCGCTCGTTGCCGTCGATCACGCGCTCGGCGTTCTCGGGCTTGCTGTTGGAGACGACCACGAACTCACGCGTGAGCTTACCCTCGCCGTCATAGATCGGGAAGTAGCGCTGATTGGTGAGCATGGACTCGCAGATGATCTCGTGCGGGACCTTGAGGAACTCCTCGTCGAAGGTACCGACGAGCACCGTCGGCCACTCGCAGAGGTTGATGACCTCATCGAAGACCTTCTTGGGCGTATCAACATGGCAGCCGGGACGGGCAGCCTCGACCTCGGCGATACCGGCAAGGATGGCCTCACGACGACGCTCAGCAGAGAGCACGCCGGCGTCCTCGAGCACCTGCTCGTAGACGGCGGGGCTGGCGACAACGTGGTCACCAGGGCCAAGTACGCGATGACCACGCGTGGTGTTGCCACTCGTCACGTCGGCAAACGACACGGGAACAACATCCTCGCCCAAAAGGCAGCAGATCCAACGGACCGGACGAACAAAGGTCGCGTGCTCGTGGCCCCAGCGCTGGCTGCGGTAGTTGGGCCACTGCAGGCCGGCAATAGTCTTCTCGCACAGAGCGGTCAGAATCGGCGTAGCCGGTGCGGAGGGAATGTTCTTCTCGGCGAACACATACTCGCGACCGTCAGTGTCCTCGCGTCGAACCAGGTCCTCGGCAGCCACACCGCACTTGCGGGCGAAGCCCTGGGCGGCCTTGGTGGCGTTGCCGTCGGCATCGAAGGCAATGTTTGCCGCGGGACCGCGCTTGACCTCATGGACCTCATCGGTCGCAGTGGCGACATCGGCCACGAGCGCAGCCAGACGACGCGGGCTCGAGATCACGCGGACCTCGCCATGGGCCAGACCGGCCTCGTCGAGGCCCTTGGCGATCATGGTGCCAAGCTGCTTGACGGCATTGTTCAACGGTGCGGAGGGCATTTCCTCCGTACCAATCTCAAACAGGAAATCCTTAGCGTCTGCCATGGCTTACGCCACCTCGCCTTCCTGGTCGGCATTCTCGTTGACTCCGGCGACCTCGGCCATGTAGGCCTCGCAGCACGCCTTGGCGACGGCGCGGACGCGCAGGATGTAGTTGGCACGCTCGACCGCGGACAGGGCGCCGCGGGCATCGAGCAGGTTGAAAGCGTGGCTGCACTTCATGACGCAGTCATATGCCGGCAGCGGCAGCTTGCGCTCCAGGCAGGAATGGCACTCGGCCTCGTAGTCATCAAACTTCTGACGCATCATCTCGACGTTTGCGACCTCAAAGTTATAGGCACTGAACTCGCGCTCGTTCTCGAGGAACACGTCGCCATAGGTCATGGGCGTGCCGTCGGGCAGGTAGCTCCACACCAAGTCGTAGACCGAGTTAACGCCCTGCGCATACATGGCAATGCGCTCTAGGCCATAGGTGATCTCGACGGGTACGGGGTCGACCTCGATGCCGCCTACCTGCTGGAAGTACGTAAACTGCGTGACCTCCATGCCGTTGAGCCAGACCTCCCAGCCAAGGCCCCAGGCGCCGAGCGTCGGGCTCTCCCAGTCATCCTCGACAAAGCGGACGTCATGGTCGTTGGGGTCCAGACCGATAGCGGCAAGAGACCCCAGGTAAAGCTCCTGGGCGTTGACCGGTGAGGGCTTGATGAGCACCTGGAACTGATAGTAGTGCTGCATGCGGTTGGGGTTCTCGCCGTAGCGGCCGTCGGCGGGACGGCGGCAAGGCTGCGCATAGCAGGTGCGCCACTCGGCGGGACCGAGCGAGCGCAGCGTGGTCGCGGTATGGAAGGTACCGGCACCGACCTCGGAGTCATAGGGCTGCATAATGACGCAGCCCTGCTCGCCCCAGTACTGCTGGAGGCGCAGGATGATGTCTTGGAAGGAAAGCGATGAAGCGTTCATGCCTCTAATATCCCCTCGTCGAAACGATTACACGGTTAGGTACTGTACTATAGCGGTTTTTAGTCGATAGCGCCGATGCGGTTGAGCGGCCAGTAGCGAACGAGTGCCACAGCGATCAAATCAGAGCGATCGACGGGACCAAAGTAGCGTGAGTCGGCAGAGTTTTCGCGGTTGTCGCCCATCACCCACACGCACCCGTCGGGAACGGTGTAGGGATAGCTTACCTGAGTGCCGGGTGCTTGGACCGAAAGTGGCCAGCTCATGCCCGTCGTATAGTCCTCGTCGAGCGCTTGGCCGTCAACGACCACCTTGCCATCCTGCAGGTCGACCGTCTGGCCGGCCGTGGCAATAACACGCTTGACAAGAACATCATGCTCGGAGGTGCCATCGGGGTTGTGAAACACCACGATATCGCCCTGCTTGACGGGCTGACCGAGCTCGAGGCTCACCTTTTGTGCCAGGATCTGGTCGCCAATCTCGATCGTGGACTCCATGGAGCCGGTGGGCACCACAAAGGGCTCGACCACAAACGAGTGAATCAAGAAGGTGGCGACCAGTGCGATCGCGATGACCGCGATCCACTCAAAAGCGCCCCTCAACGCGGAATGCTGCGATGGAACCATTCTCACTCCTCGCTCTGCGAATACGAAGCGTCCAAAATCTCCTGCGCGTAAGCGCGCTCCTCGGGCGTGAGCCGCGCCGTCTCGATCAAGTCGGGACGCCAGCGGCAGGTGCGCTCGATGGCGTTCTTGCGACGCCAGACATCGACCTTGGCGTGATCGCCGCTCACAAGCACCGGCGGCACGCCCTCGCCGTTGAACTCGGCGGGGCGGGTGTACTGCGCGTACTCGAGCAGTCCTCCGTCTTCGGCGGTCGAGAACGACTCGTCGACGTTGCTCATCTCGTCGCCCAGGGCGCCGGGAATCAGGCGTACGACGGCATCGGCAACGACCATAGCGGGAAGCTCGCCGCCCGTAAGCACGTAGTCGCCGATCGACAGACGCTCATCGGCATACGCATACGCACGCTCGTCGACGCCCTCGTAGCGACTGCACACAAACAACAGGCGCTCACTTTTGAGCAGGCGCTCGGCCACATGCTGCGTAAAGGGCTCGCCACAGGGGGTAAAGAACACCACAGTGGGCTTGGGACCCTCTGTGCTAATGGCCTCGATGGCCTCTGCGATAGGCTCGACCTTCATGAGCATGCCCTGCCCGCCGCCGTACGGCTCGTCATCGACGGTACGATGGCGGTCGTGCGTCCAGTCGCGCAGGTTATACGCCTTAAAATCAAAAAGGCCGGCCTTGCGGGCGCGGCCCAAAATCGACGTGGACATGACGGGCTCAAACATCTCGGGAAAGACCGAAAGGGTCTCAATCAGCATGTTTTCCTCCCTACTTGTCCATATCGATAAGGCCGTCCATCACGTGGACGGAAATTGTTCCTGCATCGGGAAGATCGAGCACGACCTGCTCGATCACGGGAATCAGTACCTCGCCGTACCGATCACCCTCGACAACCCAAACATCGTTAGCGGGCGTCGACATGATCTCGACGATCGTGCCGAGCGAACCGAAGCGCTCGTCGACCACCTCGCGACCCATCAGGTCGGTATAGGCAGCGTCGAGCGAATCGAGCTCAAAATCGTCACGATTTGCCAGCACGTAGCATCCCGTGATGCCCTCGGCGGCCGTCAAGTCGTCAATGCCCTCAAACGAGACCAGATCGCCATCGCCCGTATCGGTGACGGACACGACCGTGCAAAAGCGGTCGCGCTTGAGCGCCGGCGGCGTCAGGGCGACGCGCATACCCGGCTCTAATACAGAAGGAAGCCCCCGCAGCGGCTGCGCGAGGACCTCCCCCTTCCTTCCGTGCGGCTTGACCACACGGGCGATGTTTTTGTACTGGGACCTCAAGGTCCTAGCCCAGAACCTCTACCTCGACAGCAGTGTCGAGGCGAGCGGCCAGCGCACGGGCGAGCGTGCGAATGGCCTTGATGGTACGGCCACGACGGCCGATGACCTTAGCGACGTCATCCTCGGCGACCGAAACCTCAATCGTAGAGGCGTCATCACCATCGATGACCTCAAGGCTCACGGAATCCGGGTCGTCGACGATCTGAACAACGAGATATTCGACGAGATCGGCGATGCGATCTGAGAGCATTGCCTCACCCTCGAGCTGTGCAGCGTCAACCTCAGGCACGATTTACTCCTCGGCGCCCTCAGCGGCCTCAGCGGCAGCCTTAGCGGCCTCGGCCTCTTTGGCGAGCTGCTTCTTGGACTTCTTGACGACGGTCTCGGTCTTCTCGCCCTCGTTGGCGGCCTTGACCAGAGCGGCGACGGCGTCGGTGAGCTGAGCGCCCTTGGACTGCCAGTCGGCAATCTTCTCGAGGTCGAGATTGATGGTCTTGGGGGCGGTCATCGGGTTGTAGCGGCCAACCTCCTCGATGATACGACCGTCACGCGGGGCGCGGGAATCGGCGACGACGACACGGTAGTACGGACGCTTCTTAGCGCCGTGACGAGCAAGGCGAATCTTGACTGCCAAAGGAAACTCCTCCAACCAAGCAGCTTTAGGCTGCAACTACAAACAAACAGTTGAACATAATACGCCATCGACGCGGGCAGGTGAAGTCCGTGAGACCAACTTCTTCGGTGTAGTCGAGGGCAAATCCATATCTTAGACAAGAATTCGGGATTTGCAAGCACATACACGCACCCCACATGAGCTGCGCGGTATACTCATGACATGGAAAGACGCGAACATACATACGGTTATGAGGATGCCATGGGCGTCACACCGCCTCCCTGGACGGGCCCGGCGGTGGGTCTGATGGACCTTGATGCGTTTTTTGCGAGCGTGGAGATGCTCGATCATCCCGAGTGGCGCGGCAAGCCGCTCATCGTGGGCGGAGACGCCGATTCGCGTGGCGTCGTGTCTACGTGTTCGTATGAGGCACGTCGCTTTGGCGTGCACTCTGCCATGGCCTCGGCCGAGGCGCGGCGCTTGTGCCCGCAAGCCATTTGGACGCACGGGCACTTTGATCGCTACCGCGAGGTGAGCGCGCAGGTCATGGCGATTCTTGCCGAGGAGACGCCGCGCGTTGAGCGCGTATCCATCGACGAAGCCTTTATCGATATCACACCGGGTCGCTTTGCGCCCGAAGACCCGCTGCTGGTTGCGCGGCGTATAAGCGACCGCGTGGCAGCGCTGGGAGTGACGTGCTCCATTGGCGTGGGCTGCAACAAGACGGTCGCAAAGATCGCAAGCGAGCGGGATAAGCCGTTTGGGTTGACCATCGTGCGCCCCGGAACCGAGCAGCGCTTTTTGGCCGCACTGCAGGTATCTGCCATGAGCGGCATCGGGCGCTCGGCCGAGGAGCGACTGCGCCGCATGCGCATCTACACCCTCGGCGAGCTTTCGCGCGCGCCTGAGTCCACACTGGCCTCTATTTTTGGCGTCAATGGCGAGCGCATGCGTCAGCGTGCGCTGGGACTCGAAATCTCTGAAGTCACGAGCCTCGATGAAGAGCGCGAGGTCAAGTCGGTCAGCAATGAACGCACCTTTGCTAAAGATTTGACTGAGCGTGGGGATATTGAGGCGGCGATTGCGCTGTTGGGAGAGTCAGTGGGACGCCGTCTGCGTCGTCAGGGGCTGACGGGTGCCACGGTAACGCTCAAGCTTAAGTATTCGTATGGCAGCGGGCGTACGGCACAGCGCCGGCTGCCTCATCCGACCGACGATGAGAACATCTTCGTGGCGGTTGCACTCGAACTGCTCGACAACATCTGGCAGGAAGGCATGCATGTTCGCTTAGCTGGCATCGGCATGAGCGATTTCGATCACCAAGGCGGGATCCAAACCGACCTGTTCTGCGAGATCGATGACCGCGGAGCCCAATCCAGCGACCGCCGCGACCTCTCCGTCGCCATCGACGCCGTCCGAGACAAATTCGGCGACACCGCCCTATCCTTCGGCCGCCAATCCCGCTTCAATAACTAGTCTTTTTTGGACGGGGGGGGTTGCTGCCTTCCGTCCGACACGGCATTGGTAGTCAATTTGGGACGGGGCTATTTTAGCTACCCCTATATATCGGTTGAGATTCATTCGGCCTAATTCATTCACCGTCAGCCAAAGGGTAGCTAAAATAGCCCCGTCCCAAATTGACTACCCCGGATGTCCGGTTTGCCCGCCGCAACAAAACTCTGTCCCAAATAGCTACTGATCGAGCTTGACCTTCTGAATCGTGCAGTGACCGATGCCCGTGAGGCGCACGATCTGCTTTATCGAAAAGCCCTCGTTTTTGAGCGTACGGATGTAGTTGTCGCGCACGGCTTTAGGCAAAGCTTTAAGGTGGTGAGGCTCATACGGTTTAAGGAGAGCCTGTGCAAACTCCAGTGCATCTATGTCGCTCACATGAGCGCCGTCACGGAAGCAATATCGATTCGGTTCTCCCGAGGTACTGAAAGCAAAAAATCTCTGAGAATCTCCGAGCAAACCTAGCACACATTCAGTCATACAAATACCCGGGTATCCCATATATTCGCTAAAACTGCTCCAACGATATAGTGAAGCAGTCCCAATCCTGGCTTTCGCAGGATTATCGTGAATATATCTCACACAGTTGAGCAGCTGATCATCGTTAAGAATCGGCACGCTCTTAAATCGATCCTGAAAAACTGGTCCCTTCCGTCCGGTTTTCGCGTTGAAATACATCGCATATGCAGTCGTAACAGAGTGCATGCAATCGCTCAGGTGAACATGTTCATCATCTAGCAACAAGTGAATATGGTTGTCCATAAGGCACCAAGCAATGATATTGACGTCGTATTTTCGGCATTTCGAGGCAAGCAACCGAATCAAATATATCCGATCATCGGCATCCTCAAATATCAGCTGACCACCACAGCCCTTTTGGACGACATGGTAATAGCCGTAAACAGAGATTTCCCGCGCGGTCCGAGTCATACGCATCTCCTCCTCTACAGATAACAAATACGTTACCCGAGTCGGAAAGCTAAATATCACGCAATGAACCGCAACTCGCTTCTATCGGCGAACGGTAGGTAGTAGCTAAAAAAGCCCCGTCCCAAATTAGCTACTTTGGGCAAAAAGAAAGCCGGGTAGCTGCGGAAAACCGCAACTGCCCGGCGATATGCGTGAGGGTAGCTAAACCCCGTCTCAAATGAGCTACTAGAGGAGATTGAGGGGGAGCTGGGGGGCGTCTCCCCAGAGTTTCTCGAGGCGGTAGAAGTCGCGGGCTTCGGGAGTGAAGACGTGGACGACAACCGAACCATAGTCCATGAGCATCCAGGTCTTCTGCTCGCGGCCCTCGATGGAGAACGGATGCTCGCCGCAAGCCTCGGCGACCTTCTCCTCGATCTCGTCGACGATGGAATCAACCTGGCGATTGTTGGTGCCGGTAGCGAGCACAAAGTAGTCGCACACATCGGAAAGCTCGGTCAGGTCGAGCACCTGAACGTCCTCGCCCTTCTTGTCGTAGGCGGCCTGCGCGGCGGCGCGGGCGACATCCTCGGCGGCGACACCGCTCGCGGACAGCGAGGCGGCGGTGCGGTCGGACGTGGCGGCGAAGCTCTTGTGCTCCACACCTTCAAGAATCTGCTCGTCGGTCATGGTCTCGTCGGCCATGGAATACCTCTTTCTAGACAGCCCGAGCTAGCGCAGCTGGGCGTAATGGTTGTAAATCGTAATAGCCGTGGGATAAAGATAGCGCCCGGACTGGATCACATAGACCAGACCTTGCGCAAAACAGGAGAAGAACAACTCATCGAGCGTCGACTCCCCCACCATCTTGCGCAGCGCATGCGCATAGTCGCCGTGGCGGTTGGGCTCGATGGCATCGGCCACAAAGACCACCATATCGAGCGGCGTCATGTCGCAGGCACCCACGGTGTGACGGTCGACAGCCTGGAAAACGGCCGGCGACAACTCGGAGAAAAGCTGCGGAAGCTCATAGGCGGCAACAGGGCCATGCAAAAGCGGCGTCGCGGCGGAAGGAGAGCCGGCAATCTTAATGCCGTAATGCAGAGCGCGCGTGACCAGCTCGTCGTCGGAGAGCACTTTGTCCCAGTCGTGGATCAGGCCGGCGGCAGCGGCATCAAAGCGGTCAACGCCGTAGACCTCGGCCAGATGAAGTGCGGTCTCGGCAACACCCAGCGAATGCACATAGCGCTTGCGCTTATCCTTCATGCGAACATCGAGCAGCTCTTGAATGCGCTTGAGCAGTGCGCGCTCATCGCCCTCAAACTGATCCTCTACCGACAACGTAGACCCCCATCACTCAAAATCTTCTTGGCCCAAATCGGCATATAGCCTGCGTTTGCGAATGTAGCCGAGCACGGACTCGCTCGTAAGATAGCGCACGCTCATGCCGCGGGCAACTCGCTTACGAATGTTCGTCGAGCTGATCGCCAGCGCCGGAATCTGAATATAGCGCACGTCGAACGGCAGCCCCGACTCTTTGATTCGGGCACGCGCCGTATCGATATCAAAGCCTGGTCGTGTCGCCGCAATAAAGGTAGCAAGCTCAGCGATTCGTTCGGCATCATGCCAGGTCACGATATCGATAATCGCGTCGGCGCCCGTAATAAAGTAGAGCTTTACCTGCGGCGGGTAAAAGTCGCGAAGGGCATGAAGCGTATCGGCCGTATAGGTTACGCCCGGGCGGTCGATCTCGAACCGGCTCGCCAAAAAGGCCGGGTTCGCGGCGGTGGCGAGGACCGTCATGGCATAACGGTCCTCGGCAGGCGTCACCGGCTTGTCAAGCTTAAAGGCAGGAGAGCCCGCCGGCATAAAGAGCACAGCGTCCAAGTCGAGCGACTCGCGCGCCTGCTCGGCGGTCACCAGGTGCCCGTAATGGATGGGATCAAAGGTGCCACCCATAATACCGAGCCTAAACTCCTGCCCGTCCTCTAGAGGAAGCTCGGGCAAACCGATTCCACCGCGCAGCGACATGGCTTACTCGCCCTCCGGTGTCTCGGTATCGTCCGCGGCATCCGCCGCATCAACAACCTCGACGCCCTCATCCGCAGCATCGGCCACGTCAATGGCCTCGACGGCAACGTCCTCGCCAGCATCCTCGAGCTCTTCGTACTCCGAGAAGTCCTCGGCGCCCTCAAAGTCAAAGGCGCGCTGGCAAATGCGGACCTCGTCGCCCGCACGGCAACCGGCCTTCTCGAGCGCGTCGTCAACACCCATACGCGCAAACTTATGCTGCAGGTAAATGACGGCTTCCTCGTTTTCCCAGTCGGTCTGGATGACCATGCGCTCGATGGCACGACCGACCACGCGGAAGGCACCGGGCTCTTCCTGGACAATACGGAAACGCTTCTCGCGCTGCAGGCGGCGACGCTCCCACTCCTCGTCGCGCAGATCGACCGGCTCATCAGAGACCGCCAGCTCGGCGCGAAGCTTAGCCACCTGCTCGCCCACGGCAAGCATCAGCGTGTTGAGGCCGGCGCCCGTAACAGCAGACACGGCAAAGAACATATGGCCATCGTCGAGCGCCGCACGCTTAAGGTCGGCAATCTTGTCGGCCGTGCCCGGCGCATCGCACTTGTTGGCAACGACGATCTGCGGACGCTCCGAAAGCTCGGCGCCATACTGCTCGAGCTCGCGGTTGATGATGCGATAGTCCTCGACCGGATCGCGATCCTCAAAACCACCCGTCATATCGACGACGTGCATGATGAGTGCCGTGCGCTCGATGTGGCGCAGGAACTGATGGCCCAGGCCCTTGCCCTCGCTCGCACCCTCGATGAGACCGGGGACGTCGGCAACGACATAGGAGTACTCGCCGGCACGAACCATGCCCAGATTGGGCACGAGCGTGGTAAACGGGTAGTCGGCAATCTTGGGGCGGGCGGCACTCATGCGCGCGATGAGCGATGACTTACCGACCGAGGGGAAGCCCACGAGCGCGGCATCGGCCATAAGCTTCATCTCGAGCTCAATCCAGTGCTCCTCGGCCGGTTCGCCCAGCTGAGCGAACGCGGGCGCGCGGCGCACCGACGTCACAAAGTGCGTGTTGCCCAGGCCGCCGGCACCGCCGGGCGCCACGACGACGCGCTCGCCGTCGTGCACCAGGTCGGCAATCTCGAACATCGGGGTCTGCGTCTCGGGATCGAGCTCGCGCACCACGGTACCCATAGGGACCTTGAGAATCAGGTCCTCGCCGCTCTTACCGTTACGACGGGCACCCTGCCCGTGCGTGCCGCGCTCGGCGCGGAAGTGATGCTTAAAGCGGTAATCGATCAGCGAAGACAGCTGAGCATCGGCCTGGATGACGACATTGCCGCCACGACCGCCGTCGCCGCCATCGGGGCCGCCCTTGGGGACAAATGCCTCGCGCCTAAACGACATGCATCCGGCTCCGCCGTCGCCGCCGCACACGTTAATGCGGCTGATATCGGTGAACTGTGACAACAGAATCGCCTCCTACAAAAAAGAGGGAGACCCTTGAATCCTAAAACTCAAGTGCCTCCCACATATGTGCTCTATGAAGGGTGAATTACGCGTTCGCGAGCGGGCGTACGCTGACCCTGTGCTTGATACCCTTGTGGAACTCAACGGTACCGTCGACCAGCGCGAACAGCGTGTCGTCCTTACCACGGCCAACGTTCTCACCCGGGTGGATGTGCGTGCCGTGCTGACGGACGAGAATCGTGCCCGTGGTTACCGTCTGGCCGGCATAGCGCTTCGTGCCAAGGCGCTGACCGCGGGAGTCACGGCCATTACGGGAGGAACCGAGTCCTTTTTTGTGTGCCATTGTGTATACCTACTCTTTCGTTACGAGTGTAATCTACTCGGCGACGGGAGCCTCGGCAACAGCCTCAGCCTCTGCCTTGACAGCCTTCTTGGCGCGGGAGGTAGCCTGGACCTTCACGATCTTCAGCTTGGTGAGCTGCTGACGGTGACCCTTCAGACGACGATAGCGCTTACGCTTGTGGAACTTGAAGACCAGCTGCTTCTCGCCCTTGAACTGCTCAACGATCTGAGCGGTAACCTTGGCCTTGGCCAGCTTGTCGGGATCGGTGACGATCTTCTTACCATCGTTGAGGAAGATAACCGGCAGGGTGACCTTGTCGCCCTCATTGCCCTCAATCTTCTCGACGGTGATGACATCGTCGGTGGCGACCTTGTACTGCTTGCCGCCCGTGTTAACGATTGCGTACATGTTTACTTGCCCTTCATGCATCAGTTAGTGCAACAGCCGAATATAGTAGCAGGCGAAAATAACCCCGTCAACGAGTATGTGGAGCAAATCCACAAGTTCGCACAGGTATGGGGCTGACGAGTCGGCCCTCGTCGTCCTCGCATGCTTGATTCTGACGCTCGACATCGTAGGAGCAGATGGTCACGAGGTCTTGCATACCGGTGGAAACAATAGGTGCATCCACGCCCGGGGTCAAGCCCTGCAACAAAACATCAGCAGCAGAAAGCAAAATTTCCGGACGCATGGAGCCCTCGTTGTCGGCATGGGTGTCGAGCATGAGCACCAAATGGTCCGGGCGCTCCCCCGCCGTGAGCTCATAGCCCACGAGTGTGTGATCCAAATCCAAGCGCTTGCTCTTTTTTCCGCGCGCGTAGTCGATGCCATGGTCCGCGCGCAGCGTGTCGATCGCACGACGCACCTCATCGGCGCTTACGGGCGCCTCGGGATCCAAGTGCAGGTCAATGCGATACGACAGGCGCGTGAGCTGCGCCGTCAACGCCGGCGTGCGCACGTCGATGTACGCCGCCTCGATGGGCGCCAGATCGGCCGGAGACGCCGCAGCCAGGCGCCCAAACGCCTCGTCGAGCGCCACGAACTCGGTCATAAACAGGTCATACCACTCGCAGGTCGACGACGTACCAACCGGTAGCGCCGAAGAGAAGCCCACGCGCATGTGCGGAGAGAAGCCCTGCGTGACGGCATAGGGAAGTCCTGCACGGCGCACGATGCGCTCAATGGTATGGATCACTTCGAGATGGCCCAGGTACTTAAGGCGATCGCGCTTGCCATAGCGAACACGAAGCCTAAAGAGCGTGGGGTTGTCGGTCAGGCGCTCACTCATGCGCGATCACCCATCAATACATTCTTGGCGTGGAGCGTGGGGCAGATCCCGCAGCCGGTGCACGACGTGCGGGTGCAATCGGGAGTCGTGACACCCTCGAGCGAGCGACGGTACTCGCGCTCGAGGAAGCCGCGCGTGCAGCCGGGGCTCACGTGCTCCCACGGCAGGCGCCAGTCCAACTCGTAGGGCAGGTGCACGAGCTCATTGAGGTCGATGCCGTTTTTGGCAGCAGCTTCCTTCCAGTTATCGAGCGAGAAATGCTCTACCCAGGCGTCAAAGCGAGAGCCCGAGCGCCAAGCATCGATGATGACGGGCGTCATGTCGCGACCGGCGCGGGACAGCGCGGCCTCGATGAGCGAAGTCTCGGCATCGTGGTAATGCACGCGGACGGCACGGTTGCGAACGCTCGTGATAAGC
This sequence comes from Coriobacteriaceae bacterium, assembly GCA_025992755.1. Lineage (GTDB taxonomy): Bacteria > Actinomycetota > Coriobacteriia > Coriobacteriales > Coriobacteriaceae > Collinsella. Next base: position 858,381 of record DAJPGF010000001.1, on the reverse strand, counting down.
AGCTTCTGGCGACGCTTGACGTCGTCGTAGTCGAGCTGCGGGCACCACTGGAACGGCGTGGCAGCCTTGGGGATAAAGACCGAAACCGAGATGGACACCGAGATCGAGCCGCGACGAGCCTTGGGCACCACGGAACGACCGAGCTCCAGCACGTGATCGGCCAGATTGGCGATGGCAACGATGTCCTCGTCGCGCTCGCCGGGAAGGCCCATCATAAAGTAGAGCTTCATACGGTTCCAGCCGGCCTCGAAGGCCGCCTTGGCCGCACGGTCCAAGTCCTCCTCGGTCACGTTCTTGTTAATGATGTCGCGCATGCGCTGGCTGCCGGCCTCGGGCGCGAACGTCAGGCCGCCCTTCTTTTCGCCGGCGACCGACTCGGCCATATCCACGCCAAACGAATCCAGGCGCTGCGACGGAATAGACACGCGAATACCCGTATCCTCCAGGCGACGGTTGAGCCTGCCGAGCACGTCGCGAATGCAGGAGTGGTCGGTCGTGGAGAGCGAGGTCAGCGACACCTCGTCATAGCCGGTCTTTTCCAGACCCTGAATCACCGACGAGACGATCTGGTCGGCCGAGCGCTCGCGCACCGGGCGATACGTCATGCCGGCCTGGCAAAAACGACAGCCGCGGGCGCAGCCGCGCAGGATCTCGATAGACAGGCGGTCGTGGACCAGCTGCGCATAGGGCACGCACGACTGCGACAGCGGATTCGTGGCGCCGAAATCCTCAACGACGCGCTTGTAGACCACGGTCGGCGCATCCTTGCCTTCACGCGTCACGGTGTAGCCATGCGGCGAGCAGGGCTCGTCGTGACGAACCTCATAGAGCGACGGCACGTAGTTGCCGGCAATGGATGCAAGCTGCTCAACAATCTGCGCGCGCGGGACTCCTTCATCACGCAGGCGGCGATGCAGCTGGCAGGTCTCGAGCAGCGATTCCTCGCCCTCACCGATGAGGATGGCATCGAAGAAGGCCGCGTACGGCTCGGGGTTGTACACCGAGGGGCCGCCGGCGATGATGATGGGGTCGTCTTCGGCTCGGTCGGCCGCCAACAGTGGAATGCCAGCGAGGTCGAGTGCCTCGAGGAAGTTCGTCACCGCCATCTCGTGCGGCACATGCAGACCGACGATATCAAACGAAGCGACCGGCGCTGCACCCTCGAGCGAGAGCAACGGAATGCCCGCCTCGCGCATAGCGTCACCCATATCGGGCCACGGCACATAGCCACGCTCGCAGGAGATGCCCTCGGCCTGGTTAAGGATGTTGTAGAGGATGGCGATGCCCTGGTTGGGCAGACCGACCTCGTACACATCCGGATAGATCAGGCAGCAACGGTAGTCGGCATCGGCCTTGGAAAGCGTGCCCCACTCGTGATCGATATAGCGACTCGGCTTCTCGACCTTGGCGAGCAACGGCTCAATTAAATGAAAACAATCTTGGTATGCAACGCGCAACGGAAAACCCCTAAGCAGCGAGATCTGATGCGTCCTGATAGGACGCCATAGGACGGGTAGCGCCCGCGACCGTGGTCACCAGATCGCGAACGCGGGAGAACGTGGCAGTGACCACCTCGTTGGCACGGCTGTAGTCGACATCGCGCTCGTAGAGCGAAACGAGCGCACGGCCCATGCCATAGGTGCCCGCGGCAGCAGTGAGCGCCTTGACGGCAAACCCAATATGCGGCGTCTGCTTGACAAGTGCGCGGGTGACCGCGCGGATCACAAGACCGCCGGCAAGCACGCCCGCGACCTCGTAGCCGCGCTCAGGCTTAATGCCGCGTCCAAAGACGGCAGCGAGCTCAAAGAGCATGCCCACCTGCGCCAGCGCCATAACGGGATAATCGGCGCCCGGCAAAAACACCAGCGCACCGGTCGCCATATTGGTGAGCGCGCACGAGGTGATGATACGATTGGCCGCCGCGATGCGCATGAAGGCAAAGTTCGCCGCAAAAGCCGTTTCCTTGTCGGTGCGATCGAGAATCCAGCGGGCAAGCGTCTCGAGCAGATACGTCTTATCGGTTGCCGCTACCACGCCGAGCATGGGCGTGGACTCCTCGATAAACGGCACCTCCACAGCAGACTCGGCAAGCACGCACACGGGCGCGCCGGCGATCACGAGCTCCTGCACGGCACTCTCCAAGCGGTCGGAACCACACGAGAGCACCAGTACCACATCGGTATCGGTCTTTGGAGCAATTCGCTCCTCCCCCAGACGCTCGACGCGCACAATGCCCGAGGTCGTCTGCGGCACAAAGGCGTCGCGCACCGTCTCGGCCAGAAAGCGCGAGGCGGATGAATCCAGATAGACCGAGACGCGCACCGGCGTATCGGAATCCTTCTTAACGGACGCGCCCATCTTAAAAGCGCGGGTCAGCTTATCTACGGGAATTTTCATAGCAAACCCCTCCAGCGGTTACGCGGCGCCCGAACGATGCCGCCATATGGATTGTACGATACCCACCGTCAGCAGCTGAATCATCATCGAAGACGAACCGAAGCTAATAAACGGTAGCGGAATACCGGTAATCGGCATCATGCCGATGCACATGCCGATGTTTTCGAAAGTCTGGAACGCCCACATGCCAACGATGCCCACACACGAAAGACGCAAAAACAGCGACTCGCACTTAAAGGCGACGCGAATCGTCGAAAAGATCAGCAGCACGTAGAGGCACAGGAGCAAAAAGGAACCGCAAAAGCCAAAGGTCTCGGACAGGAAGGCGAAGACGAAGTCGGTATGGAACTCGGGTAGGAAGCCGCCGGCCGACTGCGTCGCATGCCCCAGGCCCTTACCAAAGAAACCGCCCGAGCCGACCGCGATCAACGACTGCTGCAGATTGTACGCATCGTCCGAATCGGCATTATCGGGGTCGATAAAGACCGTCAGACGGTTCATCTGATACTGCTTGATGAGCACATCATGGCCGAGCAACGAATCAAAGACCGAATCAAGCGCCAGAACGAGGGCCACCAGGCCCACAAGCAGGGCCAGGGTCGACAGCACCCATTCGCGGCGTGCACCGCTCATACAGATGACGATAGCGCCAGAAACCAGCACGACCAGGCCCGATCCCAGGTCGCCCATGGCAACGACGGCCAAAAACGGAATGGACAGCATGCCGCAGAGCTTGACGTAGTCGCGAACGGTATCGATGCGACCGTTATACTGCGAGCCAAGCGTAGCAATAAAGAAGATGGTGATGAGCTTGGCAAGCTCAACCGGCTGGAATGTCAAGCCGATACCGGGAATCTTGATCCAGCCCGTCATGCCCAGACCGCCCGTATAGGACAGACCCGGAATCTTAGGCGAGAGGATCACGATCAGGTCGATGACGAGCAACGCCGTCGAGAAATTGGAAATACCGCGCAGGTCGGTTCGCCAGACGAGCACCGCCAGCACCGCTCCGATGCCAATTCCCAGCAGATGGCGCGAGAACGAAGCATCGGCCTTAAACTGCGAAGCCGACCAGATAATGATGGCACCGTAGGCGACGAGCGCCACAGTAGCCACGAGCACACCGATATGCACCTTTTGGCGAAACGTGCCGCGCGAGGCCGAAAGTTGCTTGTTGACGCGGTCCAGGCTGCTGCGAGAGCCGGTCTTGGTTGAACGGAACAGATCCGCCGGAGAAAAATCCATCGCAACCTCCTATCGAACCGAAGAATCGCCCGAGGCCGAAGAGGTATCGGGCTCGTCATAAATCACGCCGAGCACGTCGCGCACGACATGCATCGCGGTATCTGAGCCACCGCCGCCCTGCTCCAGGACGGTAGCGATGACATACTTGGGATCATCGGCCGGTGCATAGGCGCAGAACCACGCGTATTCGTCCTCGCCACTTTTCTCGCCCGTGCCCGACTTGCCGTATACCTGCGGCGTCAGGGTGCCAAAGTGCGCCGCCAGGGACGTCGATGCCGTGTAAATCACGTCGTGCATGCCGTTGCGAACAAGAGCCAAATCCGAATCGCTGTTGATCTTGGCCTCCAGGCGCTTCTTCTTGCCCTTGCCATTGTACTTATAGGCATCGCCGTCGCCATCGCGCGACACGGCAGACAAAAATACGTGAGGCACGTACTGTTTGCCGCCGTTGGCAAGACCCATATAGGCGCACGCCATCTGCAGGGGCGTCACCAGGATGTCGCCCTGGCCGATAGCAATGTTGGTCATATCGCCGGCATTCCACTTGCGGTCCTCGGCAGAGGCGTCGGTGAAGTATGACTCTTTCCACTCGGCATCGGGAATACGACCCGCGCCCTCACTCGGCAGATCGATACCGCAGGTCTTGCCTAGGCCCCAGCGACGAAAGACCTCCTGCAGGCCCTCGGGATGTTGCTCGTCATAAAAGAACGCCTTGCCCATGTCGTAGAAGACGGGGTCGCACGAGTTGGCGATACCCGACTGCAGCGTCATGGTGCCGTGGCCAGACGTCAGCCAGCAGCGCTTGCCCCAAGCCTTGCCCAGACCCGTCCAATAACCCGTGCAGTTGGTTGTCTGCGTTGAAGTGTAGGTTCCAAACTCAAGACCGGCCAGTGCCGAGAGCGGCTTGATGGTCGAGGCCGACATGTACTGTCCGCTAATGGCGCGGTTGAGCAGCGGGTGCGAACCCTTGTCATCATTGAGCTCGGTCCACACGTCATTTGAGACGCCGCCGATAAAGACGGACGGATCGAACTTGGGCTGGCTCGCCATGCCCAGGATCTCGCCATTGTTGGGATCGAGACACACCACAGCGCCGTTGCCGGCATTGCTGTAGCCAGTGGTCTTGGCAAGCTCGATAGCGCTCGCCAGCGCCGTCTCACAGGCCTGTTGGATCTTAAGGTCGAGCGTGAGCTTAATGTCGGAGCCGGCCTTCGCGGGCACGGCGCCGGCCTGACCGGTCACATTGCCCGAGGCATCGACCTTGACGGTCTGCTCGCCACGAATACCCTGCAGCAGGTTTTCGTAGTAGCTCTCAACGCCCGCCTGGCCCACGATATCGCCCGACTGGTACGTAATCTTGCCAGCAGAAGCATCATCATCGCCAGAGGTTTTCTTATTCTGGGCCTCAAGCTGCTCGGAGGTAATGGTGCCGGTATAGCCCAAGATATGGCATGCCGTCTCGCCATATGGATACTGACGCTCGGTACGCTCGGCAATCTTGACGCCCGGGAACTCGCCGGCGTGTTCCTTGATATAGGCAACCGTGGAGCGACGGACGTCCGTCGCGATGGTATGCAGGCTCTGAGCGCCCTCTGTATTGTCCTGAATATTGCGAAGGACCGCCACGTAAGGCATTCCAAGCACGTTGGCAAGATGGCGAACCAGAACCTCATCCTCGGCAAGGTCGCGGTAGGCCACGACAGCAAGTGAGGGACGGTTCTGGACAAGCGCCACGCCATTGCGGTCGAGGATGCGGCCGCGCACAGCGGGTGTGGTAACGGTGCGAGTCTGATTGCTATTAGCCTGCTTCTCGTAATAGTCCGACGAGACCATCTGCATGCCCCACAGCTTGACGGCGAGCGCCGCAAACATCGCGCCCACACCCGTGGTGAGGATGGAAAAGCGGCCCTTAAAGGCGGTCACCGCGGTATTGCCCTCGCCCTCGGTGGCGCGCGGGGCCGTTCCATGTTGCGTATCGTAGGTAAAACGGGAATCGCCACGACGCATGATAACCAGCGCGACCACGATGGCCACAACCAGCACGATACCGGCGATAATAACCGTCATCTGGGAAGACATCTACGGGCCTCCCCTATTTGAGCTTGCGGGTCTTGGGCTTAAAGCGCATACCCGTCTGGCGTCCGCCACGTGCGGAGAATCCATAGCCGGACTGCGGCACGACGCCGGACATCAAAAACGGAATGGCAACCAGACCCGTCAGGATCGAAGACGGCAACGCATGCCCAAAGATCGCCACAACAAAGCTCGTCTCCAAACCCATAAACAGCAAGATGATGCTGTAGATCACATTAATGACGAGCGCAAAGGCGCCCACGGTGATGCCGCGCGCACTCGGGGTACCGCCCGTCTGACCGACGGCGCTGTGCACCAGGGCAAAAGAGCCCACGGTCAGCAGGAGCGACATAACGCCCACCGGCACGGCAGCGGACAGGTCATAAAACAAGCCGCTGCAAAAACCGCACACGACGGCACGGGTCGGGTCGCCCGAGAACACGCTTAGGCACACCAGGATAATCATGAAGTTGACGCGACCGCCCGCAATGGAGATCTGCGGTGCCAGGCCTGCCTGCAGCAGCACGCACACGATGGCGGCGATCACAAACGTACGGGAGCTCATCCCCTGCTCGTGTAGATCCATGGACATGCCCCCTATTCGCTCGAGCCAGAATCGGTCGTCTCGGACGTGTCGGAACTGTCATCCGAGCTCTCGTCCTTCGTCTTGGTCGCAGCGTCGCGCGACGTTCCCTGCGGCGTGCTGTTGGCCGTACTCACGTCCTCATCCGAGGCCGACTGTTCGTCGGTCAGCGAGGTGATGACCAGCACTTCCTCGTTGTTCTCGGCCGTGGTCTGAGCGCGCACCACAATGGTGTAGTACACGTCGTTTGCCGATTTCTCAACCGACGAGACGGTGCCAAGCGGAAGGCCCTTGGGGAACACGCCACCGATGCCAGAGGTCACGATGATATCGCCAACCTTAACATCGGAGTCGACGCTCACGTACTCAAGACGCAGCGTGCCGTCAGCCTGACCCTGCAGCATACCCTGGGCGCGCGTGTCCTGCACCATGGCGGACACGCCCGAGTTCTCGTCGCCAATCAGGCGCACGGTAGAGGTCTTGGCCGATACCTCGATAATCTGGCCGATAACACCGGCAGAACTCGTCACGGGCATGTTGATGGTAAGGCCGTCGGCAGAGCCCTTGTCGATGGTAACGGTCGAGGTCCAGGCATCGCCGGAGGCACCAACGATACGAGCTGCGGTCGATTTGAGGTTGTAGGTCGATTGCAGCCCGACCAGGCCCTCCAGGCGCTCGGCAGTCTTTTGAGCCTCAGAAAGCTCGGCGACCTTAGAGGTCAGCTCCTCATTTTGCTTCTTGAGCTCGTCGAGCGTGTCCTGCGACGCTGTAAGGTTAGAGAACACGTTGCCGATGGCATTGAAAGGAGCCGCCACAGCCGAACCCACAAAGCGCACCGGAGAGGTGATCGTCGTTACGCCCGAACGCACGGCATGAATCGGTCCTACCTCGCCCTCGCGGATGTAAAACGTGAGCAGCAACACCGAAATCAGGCTGAAAACAATCAACGGGCGCATACCCGTTGATTGTCGCTTGGTATTCAGATTTGTGGAGAAACCCGAAGATCGTGCCAAATGGAATCCACCTTTTGGAAATTAAGCATTGGTCTGGACGAAGCCGCCATCAAACGCATTGGCCTCGAGCACGCGGGCACAGCCGTTAACGACGTTATCGAGCGCCGTAGGGCTGACGTTGACCGAAACACCGGTCTCATCGCGCAGGCGCACGTCGAGACCGCGCAGCAGCGCACCGCCACCGGTCAGCAATATGCCATAGTACATAAGGTCAGAGGCAAGATCGGGCGGCGTAGCATCGAGGGCGTCTTTAACGGCCTTGGCCATCTCGTCGAGCGGCTTGTTGAGCGCGCGACGAATCTCCTCGCTCTCGATGCGCACGGTCTTGGGCAGACCGGTGATCACGTCGCGGCCGTTGACCTCGACATCGAGCTCGTCCTTGAGCGGCACAGCGGAGCCGACCTTGATCTTGATGTCCTCTGCCGTACGCTCGCCGATGGCCAGGTTGTAGGCATCGCGAACGTGCGTGAGAATGGCCTGATCGAACTCGTCACCGGCAATACGGATGGACTGCGAGACGACGATACCGCCCATAGCGATAACGGCGACCTCGGTGGTACCGCCACCGATGTCGATGACCATGGAGCCGGTGGGCTCCTCGACGGGCAGGTCGGCGCCGATAGCGGCAGCCATGGGCTCCTCGATCAGGTAGGCCTGGCGAGCGCCGGCCTGGATCGTGGCCTCAAATACGGCACGCTTCTCGACCGACGTGACGCCGGAGGGAACGCAGACGACAACGCGCGGACGCGGGGTCCACGGATAGCGCTTCTCGGAAGCCTTGTCGATAAAGTAGCGAAGCATGGCCTCGGTAACATCGAAGTCGGCGATGACGCCGTCCTTCAGGGGACGAACGGCCACAATGTTGCCGGGCGTACGGCCGAGCATGCGCTTTGCCTCGATACCGACCGCCAGGATGCGCTCGTCGTTCTTGTCGATGGCGACAACAGAGGGCTCGCGAATAACGATGCCCTTGCCGCGCACGGAGACAAGCGTATTTGCGGTGCCGAGGTCGATGGCAAGATCGCCCGCATAGCTACCGAAGAACATATCCATCAAAGAAAACAACGCAACTCCTGATGTGTTGGATGATTGCTGGAAAACTACTAGCTCATCATACTAGCGCAAGCCCGGCACCTCACTTGCGGTGAAGCGCCGGGCAAAGCTAAATCCCATAAGGTCACTACTGGTTGTCAGCAGCCGAGAAATCCATATCGAGCGAGGAAACGGCCCAGCCGATATGGTTGTCGGAGCGCACGAATTTGACGGTGTACTCCTGCTCGCCGCCCTTGGACAGCGATGCCTTCACCTTGGCGGTCGTCTCGGTCATGGACTGATCCATGCCCTCGACGGACACGGTGGCACCCTGCGGAATCGAGGAGATGATCATCGACTTAGCGTCCTCGGACAGGCTCGAGGCCAGGCAAGACTCGGCCTTTGCGGTGTCACCGTCGCCGGCAGCCTGGAACAGATCGGTGATAACCGACTCCTGCGAGGGGAAGCCAAAGCCGCGCGTGTAGGCAAAGCCCAGACCGCCCGCAGCAATCAAAATGAGCAGAAGCAGCACGATGAAGACTTTGAGACCCGTGTGGCGATGGCGACGACGGACCTTGGCCTGCTTACGATCCTGACGGTCCTGCTGGACCATCTCGGACTCGGACAGCGTAAAGAAGCCGGTGTCCGAGGGATCGGGCATAAACTGACCGGTCGCGCCCGTAGGATCGAGCGGATCGACGGCAGGAGCGTCCATCGCGGGCGCCGGAGCCGTGGCCATAGCCGTCTGGGCAGACAGTGCGGCAAGCGAATCGTGCACGCGGGCAAGCTCATCGGCCTGCTCGGAGGTGAGCTGGTAGATGCCATCGGCAGTAGCGGCGTTAAAGGCGTCGAGTGCGTCGGAGGGACGGCCGGCGGCAGAAAGCGCCTGACCCATGCCAGCGTTGAGCGCACGCGTGTCGTCGCGGGGGCCGGCAAAGTCGATAGCCGTGCGGTAGGTCTCCACGGCATCCGCCGGACGGCCGAGCTTAATGAAGCAACGACCAAGCTCGCCGAGCGCGGCGGCAGGAGCCGGATTGGCGCCGTCGATGGCAGCCTGACGGAAGGCAGTACCCGCGTTGGCATAGTCGCCCGACTGGAACAGCGCATTACCCAGGCCCAGATAGGCCTTGAACGGCGTGGCATAGGAAGCATCCTGCGTAGCAGCAGAGAACGCCTGAGCGGCCGTCGTGTAGTCGCCCACGGCGGCGAGCGCCTTACCGCGGTTGGTGAGCAGCGCGCCGCGCTTGCCGTAGGTGCCGTCGTTGAGGGCGGCGGCGTAGGCCTCGGCGGCCTCGGCATACATGCCCAGGTGCATCAAGGCGTTGCCACGAAGGTGATCGGCCTCGCCCATAATCTCATCGGGAGTCTTTGCCGCCCCAAGCATCTGGGCTGCAGCGGAAAAATCACCCGCGCGATAAGCGGCGCGGCCCTGTTGGATCAGCTGGCTATTCAAGGAAGTCCCCTTTACTCGTGAACGATCTCGACATGGACGATCTCGTCGCCGGCACGCAGCTGCGAAATCACATCGAGACCCTCGACCGTGGTACCAAAGACGGTGTAACCGGAATCGAGGTTATGCTGGGCACCCAGGCAGAAGTAGAACTGCGAACCCGCGGAATCGGGGTCCATGGAGCGTGCCATGGCAAGGGCACCATCGACATGGCTGTTGCGCGGATTGGTGGCAAACTCGCCCTTGATGCAGTAGCCGGGGCCACCGGTACCGGGCATGCCATCGGGGCCCTCAAGACCGGCAGCGACGTCGGCGCCGGACATATCGCGGGTATTGGGGTCGCCGCCCTGAATGACGAAGCCGGGAACATAGCGATGGAACTTAAGGCCATCATAGAAACCCATCGTGGAAAGCTCGCAGAAGTTCGCGACATGAATGGGAGCGCCCTCGCCGTCAAACTTGACCTTGATGGTACCCTTCGACGTCTCGATAACGGCGCACTCGTCGCCGGCAAGCTGATACTCGGGCGTGTAGAGCTCTTTCTTAAAACCAAACATGTGGTTCCTTCCTCGTGCGTTTAAAGCATATTTGTACGAATTGTAGCAATAAGCATGCGCTTACATCAATTGCGCACGTAGGTTATGCCGACTATGGCGAACTAATTTTAGGAACGCTGCTGCGGCTTCCAGGAGCCCACGTTGGCGTCGTACTGATTCAGCGCGCTGTTGCCGCCCTGTGCGATGGGCGCCAGGATCTCGCTTTGGTGGGAACTCATCGACTCGCCATCGGGAATGGCCAGCGAGATATCCCAGCTCTGGCAGATTACGTCGACGCGCTCATACATCCACTCGGCAAGCTGCTTTAAGTGGGCGATGTCATCCGCATAGACCGTATCGTCCTGATACTTAAGGTTGTTAAGCTCATCTTGCGTCTTTTTGATCTGGTCGCGCAGGGCGTAGGCACTCTGCGACAGCTCCTGACGGGTGGACAGCGGCGTTCGGAGATAACCGTTGTTAAAGGAATCGATGACCTCGCCGATCTGATCATTGTTGTACGACACAATGGTCTGATACAGGCTGTCGAGCTTGGTGTAGAGCTGGTCATCGGTCAGCACGGTATCTTCCTGGACCACCTCGGCAGAATCGTCCTGCTTGGTATCGTCCTCAGTCGCCTCGCCCTTTTGGCGCGTAGGGAAGGTCGTCTGCGCGGCCTGGCCAAACTGGTCATAGAAGCCGGGCATAACACCCATGGGATCGGCCGTCACGAACCAATAGGCACCACCGCAAACGACCGCAAGGACCACGATGACGATGAGCGGCTTGGGGATATGACGCTTGTGCTTGTGATAGGCGTCCTCGTCGGGATGCACCTTGCGCTTGGGTTTTTGAGCATCGTCATGCAGAGAAACCGGCGTGGGAATATCGACCTTGGGAATACCGAAATCCTTATCGAAAGCCGGCAGCACGCAGGTCTCGTTAGGATCGGCGGCGTCCGAAAGAACCGCGGCAGCCGAGGCGGGCGCATGCGGCACCTCGGTATCGATCTGCTCTTGCGTTAGGCGCGGAAAGCCCGCCGTGCGGCCCGCTGCCAGGTCGGATGCGGCCGCGTCCTCGGAGAGGATACCCGGAGCGGGGCGTCCGCATTTTGGGCACGTACGATCATGCGGAGAAAGACGGGCACCGCAGCCCTCGCAGAACACGAACTCGGTGTGCTCGGGACCGTCGCCCGGGCCGACATAGGCGTTGCAGTAGGGACAAAACGAGGCGCCGTCCTCGATAGTCTTAAGGCAATGCGGGCAGATCACGGCATCCTCTTTTCGAAGCAATTCAAACAATCGAGGTTAGAGCATAACATCGCCACGGCCCCACAGGAACAAGGCACCAATTCAACATCGCTAGGGCGCGTAGCTACTTCTTCTTTTTGCTTGGCATCGAGACTTTGATGCCTTGGGCGGACTTGGTCACGCGAGAACGCTTGGCTCCGGTACTCTTCTTTTTCTTGGGCTGGGCCTGAGCCACGCCCTCGAGTGCGCGGGCCTCGGCCTCGCGAGCGGTGCGATCTTCGCGACGCTGCGCCATGTCGGCGGCGACGCGCTTGGCAAAACGCTCGGCCGTCGAACCCGTCGAGCTCACCTTGCCGCCACCGCGACCCAGGCGGACACGCACACCGCGGCCAAAACCAGTTGCGGAATGACGACGACGCGGCTTGAGCGAATCCATCATCGTGGCGAGCTTAAAAAACACCGAGCAGGTAAAGACCACGATGACAGCCAAGATAACCATCTGGCCCATCGACAGGTTGGCAATAGACAGCAGCTCCGGGAATCCGATAACGCCCACCAGGATGCCGGCGACTACAAACGCAAAGAGCACCACACGTAAGGGCGTGAGAGGCTGCGAGATGCGCCAGATCAGGCTGACGCTCGCCGCGCACGACGTAAGCAGGCACATCGTAGACAGCGTGAGCTGACCAAAGCCAAACACGCGCGCCACAAAGATGTCGAGCGCCGCAGCCAAAATGACCGCAATCGACGCCGGCAGTGCACGCTTGAGTACGTTGGTCAAGAACGACCCCTTCACGCGAGCATTGTTGGGCTCCAGGCCCAACACAAAGCCCGGCGCGCCGATGCAGAAGAAGTTAATGAGCGTCATCTGGATGGGCTCGAAGGGGTACGGCGGCAGCGCGATGCACAGCGCCGCCAGGCCCATCGAGAACAGCGTCTTGGTCAGGAACAGCGAGGCCGAACGCTGCAGGTTGTTGATGGAGCGACGGCCCTCGGCCACCACGGCGGGCATCGAGGCAAAATCGTTGTCGACGAGTACGATCTCGGCCACGTTGCGCGCGGCATCGGAGCCGGCTGCCATGGCCACGGAGCAGTCGGCCTCCTTGAGCGCCAGCACGTCGTTGACGCCGTCGCCCGTCATGGCCACGGTGTGCTCGCGGCGCTTGAGCGCCCGCACGAGCTCGCGCTTCTGCTGCGGGGTCACACGACCAAAGACATGGTAGCGGTCCACTGCGGCATCGAGCTTGGCCGGCGTATCGAGCGTCGTGGCGTCCACATAAGCGTCCGCTCCCGGCACGCCCACCACGCGCGCGATCGACGACACCGTACGCGGGTCGTCGCCGCTGATCACGTTGAGGGTCACGCCCTGCTCGTTAAAGTAGCCGATGGTCTCGGCCGCCGAGGTACGAATCTCGTCGCGGATGGTTACAAAGCCCACGGGCTCGGCCTCGCCCACCATATCGCCATCGGGTGTAAAGCCGTCCACGCGCGCCACCACGAGCACGCGGCAGGTATCGGCAAGCTCGGCGACACGGTTCTCGACCTGCGAAAACACACGCTCGGAAAGCACAAACTGCGCGGCGCCCATCACATAGGAGCCCTGCGCAAACGACGCGCCGCTCCACTTTTTGGAGGACGAGAACGGAATGACCGACAGCGGCTCAGACACCTCGACCGGGCGATCGGCGTAATAGTTGAGCAGCGCCTGGCAGGTCTCGTTGGCATCGGCCGAAGTCGCACGTGCCACGTTAGCCAGCGCAAAATCGAGCACTGTGGTATCGACGGGAACAGCCGCCTCGTCCGAGCCGGCGCCTAGGCTCACGCCCTCAACCGGCAGCGGATACGTGCCCTCGACCTCCATGCGGCCCGACGTGATGGTGCCCGTCTTGTCCAGGCACAGTACATCGACGCGAGCGAGCGTCTCGATGCAGTAGAGCTGCTGCGCCAGCACCTTGCGGCGGGCCAGGCGCACCGTGGCGATGGCGAGCACCGACGAGGTCAGCAGCACCAGACCTTGCGGGATCATGCCCAGCAGGGCGCCCACCGTGGACAGCAGCGCCGACGAAGGCACATGACCAGCCAACAGCTCGGAGAAGCACCACGAAAGCGCGCTATCGCCCGGGGTTCCCGCTGCATCCCACAGCTCGCTCACACTCGAGGCAAACAACGCCAAACCGAGCGGGATCATGATGATGCTCGCAAAGCGCACGATAGCGTTAAGCGCGTTCATGATCTCGGAATTGACCTTTTTGACGTACTTGGCCTCGTTATTAATTTTGGCCACGTAGTTGTCGGCGCCGACATGAATCACGCGGGCGCGCAGCAGGCCCGAGTCGATAAAGCTGCCGCTCATGAGCTCGGAACCGGGCTGTTTCTTGATAAGGTCGCTCTCGCCCGTCAGCAAGCTCTCGTTCACGAGAGCCTCGCCCGAAACCACCACGGCATCAGCGGGAATCTGGTCGCCGCGCCCCAGGCGGATGATGTCGTCGAGCACGATCTGGTCCAGGTCGAGCTCCACCTCGGCGCCGTCGCGCACCGCGATGGCCTTCTTTGAGGTCAGCAGCGTGAGCTTATCGACCATCTTCTTGGAACGCATGGACTGAATGACGCCAATGGCGGTATTGAGGAACACCACGAACAGGAACGTCAGATTCTTAAACGAACCGGTCAAAATGACCAGGAACGCCAAGATCACGTTGATCAAATTGAACAGCGTGCAGAGGTTCTCGATGATGAGCTCTTTGACCGACTTGGTCTTGAGCTCCATGTTGCGGTTGATCTTACCGGCGGCGATGCGCTCCTCGACCTCGGCGGTCGAGAGTCCGCGCTCGATATCCGTTGCTGCCATACCACGTCCCATCACGTCGCGTCGGTATAAGAAAAACCGCCCGGACCATGCGAGGTTCGGACGGTCTTACGTTCGATGGTGCCCCATGTTGGATTCGAACCAACGGCCTTCTGCTCCGGAGGCAGACGCTCTAATCCCCTGAGCTAATAGGGCCAACGTTTGGCATTATACCCAAGTGCGCCACGGGCTATCAAAATAAAAGAAAAAGCTTTGCAATTACGTGGGAGACGCGGTGCAACGGCCCACTTTAGAAGGCAAAAGCGAGTCAGATAGTATAAACTCTCATGCACCATATATACACGGCTCGCAATGCGGGCCGTTTTTGCAAAAGTTATCCATCGAGGTGAGAGGCACACCATGATTGCAATTTTAAAGCAGAGTGCCAGCGACGAGGCCGTCAGCCATATCGTCAGCTGGATTGAGAAAAAAGGCCTGAAGACCGACGTCTCGCGCGGCGAGAACGAGACGATTATCGGCCTGGTGGGCGATACGACCAAGATCGACCCGTTCCTGCTCGAGTCCATGGATGTCGTCGAGCGCGTGCAGCGCGTCTCCGAGCCGTTCAAGCGCGCAAATCGCAAGTTCCACCCCGAGGACTCCGTCATCGACTGCGGCCACGGCGTCAAGATCGGCGGCGACCAGTTCCAGGTCATCGCCGGTCCCTGCTCCGTCGAGGGCGAGAACCTCATCCGCATCGCACGCCGCGTGAAGGCCGCCGGCGCCACGATGCTGCGTGGTGGCGCCTACAAGCCCCGCACCTCCCCCTACGCCTACCAGGGTATGGGCCCCGCCGGCCTGGACCTGCTGTGCGAGGCGTCTGCCGAGCTCGACATGCCGATCGTCACCGAGATCATGGACCCACGCGACGTGCAGGTCTTCTTGGACAAGAAGATCGACGTCATGCAGATCGGCGCCCGCAACGCCCAGAACTTCCCTCTGCTCAAGGAGGTCGGCAAGACCCAGACCCCGATTCTGCTCAAGCGCGGCATGTCCGGCACGATCGATGAGCTGCTCATGGCCGCCGAGTACATCATGAGCGAGGGCAACGACAACGTTATCCTGTGCGAGCGCGGTATCCGCACCTTCGAGACCCGCACCCGCAACACCTTCGACCTCAACGCCGTGCCGGTGCTGCACCACCTGTCGCACCTGCCCGTCGTCGCCGACCCCAGCCACGCCACCGGCTACACCCGCTACGTTGAGCCCATGGCGCTCGCCGCGACCGCCTGCGGTGCCAACGGCCTGGAGATCGAGGTCCACGACGAGCCGAGCCGCGCCTGGTCCGACGGCTCCCAGGCCCTCACCCCCGATCAGTTCGACGACACCATGCGCCGCATCCGAGCCATCCGCGAGGTTGTCTGCCAAGAGACCATGGAGTAGCCCATGGGTACGGTGAGAAACGCGCGCGTTAACCAGGGCGGCCCCAAGTGCGCCGGCATCGTCGGCCTTGGCCTCATTGGCGGTAGCTTTGCCCGCGGCTATGCACAGGCGGGCGTCCGCGTGCTGGCCTGGGACCCCGATGACGATGTCATGACGACCGCCAGCATGGGCACTGTCGCCGGAGAGCTCAACGACAGGACACTCGGCGAATGCGACATCATCGTCCTGGCTTGCTACCCCGAGGCCTGCATCGAGTGGCTCGAGGCGCATGCCCAGGCACTCGCCGACGCCACCGATACCGAGGCCATCATGGGCCCCGTGGTGATCGACACGGTGGGCGTCAAAGGCATCGTGTGCGAGCGCGCCTTTGAGCTTGCCCGCGAGCACGGCTTTTATTTTGTGGGTGCGCACCCCATGGCGGGCACGCAGTACTCGGGCTATGCGCACTCCCGCGCCGACCTGTTCCAGGGCGCGCCGCTCGTGCTCGTGCCGCCCGCGGTGGACGACGCACTTAAGCTGGAACTTCTGGGCCAGGTGCGCGAGATGGTACGCCCCTTGGGCTTTGGCAAGTTCAGCGTGACCAGCGCCGCCGAACACGACCGCGTCATCGCCTTCACGAGCCAGCTTGCGCACGTGGTATCCAACGCCTACGTCAAGAGCCCCACCGCCCAGGTCCACCACGGCTTTTCGGCCGGAAGCTACCGCGATCTCACCCGCGTGGCGCACCTCAATCCTCAGATGTGGTCCGAGCTTATGATCGACGACGCCGATGCGCTCGCCTTCGAGATCGACCACCTGATCGACTCGCTCGGCGCCTACAGCCGCGCCCTTAAGGACCGCGACCAGCGCTATCTGGAGAATCTCCTTGCCGAGGGCGACCGCATTAAGCGCGCACTCGACGACGAGGCCTCCCACTAGACCACCTATCACGCCAGGTCGAAAGGACCGAAGCTTATGGCGATTACCATCGATATCGACACCGCACGCCCCTACCAGGCGCATGTTGGCACGTTTTTGCTGGAGCAGGCGGGACCGCTCGTGCGCGCCACCGCCGGCGGCACCAAGGCCGTCATCGTGACGGACACCAACGTGGGCCCGCTCTACCAGATGCCCGTTAAGCAGAGCCTGGAGGCGTCAGGCTACGAGGTGAGCATCTGCACCTTCGAGGCCGGCGAGGCCCATAAGCGCGCCGAAACCTATGTTGCCATTTTGGAGTTTGTGGCCGAGCACGAGCTTTCGCGCTCCGACGTGATCGTGGCACTCGGCGGCGGCGTCGTGGGCGACGTGGCGGGCTTTGTGGCCGCCACCTACATGCGCGGCTGCAAGTTTGTGCAAATCCCGACGAGCCTGCTCGCCATGGTGGATTCGTCGGTGGGCGGCAAGACGGCCATCGACCTGGCTGCTGGCAAGAACTTGGCCGGCGCCTTTTGGCAGCCGAGCGTGGTTATCGCCGACGTGGGGTGCCTGGCCACCCTCACGCCCGAGCAGTTCGCCGACGGCTGCGGCGAGGTTGTGAAACACGCCGTGATCGCCGACCCGGAGCTTTTTGCCGAACTGGAGAAGACCCCGCTCACGCTGGAGTTGCTCAACCGCGATGTGGCCCGCGTAGCGCTCATCATCGCCCGCAATATCGACATCAAGCGCGCCGTGGTCGTTGCCGACGAGCGCGAGACCAACCAGCGCAAGCTCCTCAACTTTGGACACAGCGCCGGACACGCCGTCGAGGCCTGCGAGCACTTTGAGCTCGGACACGGCAGCTGCGTGTCGATCGGCATGGGCATCATCACGCGCGCCGCGGCCCTGCACGGCGTTTGCGATGCTGCACTGCCCGGTCGTATTGAGGAGCTCTGCGCCCGCCATGGCCTCAAGACCCGCTGCGAGCTTTCCGCCGATGCCGTCTTTGCCGAGGCGCTCCACGACAAGAAGCGCGCGGGCGACACCATCGACCTGGTGATTCCGCACGGCATTGGCCGCTGCAGCATCGACCGCACGCCGCTTTCCACTTTCCACGAACTCATTGCCGAGGGCCTCGGCCAGAAGGGAGACGCATCCGCATGCTAGCCCGCATCACCCCGTCCCCGCTCAAGGGCACCGTTCCCGCCATCGCGTCCAAGTCGATGGCACATCGCCTGATCATCTGCGCTGCGCTTGCCAACGGCGAGACACACGTCACCTGCAACACCACCTGCGCCGACATCGAGGCCACGGTGCGTTGCCTTACGGCGCTGGGCGCCCGCATCGAGACCGTCGAGGACGGCTTCCAGGTCCATCCCACCATGAAGAGTGTTGAGTTTGGCCTGCTCAAGGCCCTTGCCGGCGGCACGCTCGACTGCGGCGAAAGCGGCTCCACGCTCCGCTTTATGTTGCCCGTCGCCTGCGCGCTGGGCGCAGAGGCCACGTTTGTGGGTCAGGGACGCTTGGGCGCCCGCCCGCTCTCCCCGCTCTCCGATGAGATCATTGCCGCCGGCTGCGACCTGCAGGGTCTGGGCGGTTTTCCGCTCAAGACGAGCGGCCGCATGCGCCCGGGCACCTTTGTGCTGCCGGGCAACGTAAGCTCGCAGTACATCTCGGGCCTGCTGCTGGCAGCCCCGTTGCTCGCCCAGCCCTCCTGCGTGCAGGTGACCGGCCTCATTGAGAGCCGCCCCTACATCAACCTGACGATCCAGGCCATGAAAGCCTTCGGCGTCGAAGTCAACGTCGAGCGTATTCCCGCCAGGGACGGCCAGCCCGAGATCACGAACTTCCGCGTGAACAGCGGCTCGTACCGCACGCCCGGCAACGTGGCCGTCGAGGGCGACTGGTCCAACGCTGCCTTTTGGCTGTGTGCCGGCGCCATCGGCACCGACCCCATCACCGTCGAGGGCGTGTCGCTGGGCTCCGCGCAGGGCGACCGCAACGTGCTTGCCGCGCTTTCGCGCTTTGGCGCCCGCATCGTGCGCTCCACCAACGCCGCCACCGTGCAGTCCGACAAGCTTACCGGCTTTGAGATGAGTGCGCACGACATCCCCGACCTGGTGCCCGTTATCTCGGCCGTGGCCTCGCTGGCACAGGGCCGCACCTTTATCCGCGATTGCGCCCGCCTGCGCATCAAGGAATCCGACCGCCTGGTCACCACCACCCGCGAGCTCACCGCGCTGGGCGCGCAGGTGCGCATTGCCGGCGATGACCTCATCATCAAGGGTGTCGATGCCTTTACCGGCGGCGAGGTCGATTCGCACAACGACCACCGCATCGCCATGATGGCCGCCATCGCCGCGAGCCGTGCCACCGGCGAGGTCGTGATCCACGGCGCCGAGGCCGTCAACAAGTCCTATCCCGATTTCTTCGACCACTACCGCCTGCTGGGCGGCAAGGTCACACTCGAGGAGGAATAGCATGTCCTCGACCTTTGGCAACGTCTTGCACTTAAGCATCTTCGGCCAGTCGCACTCCCCCGCCATCGGCTGCTCGCTCGATGGCATCCCGGCGGGCATCGCCGTGGACCAGGATAAGCTGCAGGCCTTCCTCGACCGTCGCGCCCCCGGCCGCGACGAGACCGCGACCAAACGCCGCGAGGCCGACGCCGCGCATATCATCGCCGGTGTGGTCGATGGACATACCACCGGCGCGCCCATCGCCGCGATTATCGAGAACACCAACACGCGCTCCAAGGATTACTCCGAGCTGCGCCGCAAGCCCCGTCCAGGACATGCCGATTACCCGGCGCGTGTGAAGTACCACAACATGCACGACGTCGCCGGCGGCGGGCACTTCTCCGGCCGCCTAACGGCCCCCTTATGCATCGCCGGCGGCATTGCGCTGCAGGCACTCGAGGCCCGCGGCATTCAGGTCATGGCGCACGTCGCGCAGATCGGCGGCATCTCCGACCTGCCCATGGACGATATGGTCTATCGCGAGGCCGACCGCAAGGCGATCCTTACGAACGATCTGCCGTGCATTGACGCCGCCGCAGCCGGCCGCATGCGCGAGGAGATTCTTGCCGCGCGCGACGAGCTCGACAGCATCGGCGGCATCGTGGAGTGCGGCATTTACGGGCTTCCCACGGGCATCGGCGACCCCATGTTCGACGGCATCGAGAACCGCATCGCGCAAATCGCGTTTGGCATTCCCGCCGTAAAGGGCGTGGAGTTTGGCATGGGCTTTGCCGTGGCCGCCATGCGCGGCAGCGAGAACAACGATCCGTATCGCATCGATGCCGAGACCGGCGAGATCGAGGTCGAGTCCAATAACGCCGGCGGCATTCTGGGCGGCATCTCCACCGGCGCGCCCGTCATGTGGCGCATGGCCGTAAAGCCGACGCCCTCGATTGGCCGCGAGCAGCAGACCGTGGACATGGACGCCATGGAAAATGTCGAACTCTCGGTCCACGGTCGTCACGATCCCTGCATCGTCCCCCGAGCCGTCCCCGTTGCCGAAGCAGCCGCGGCGCTCGCCATCTGGGACGCCCTCCTCGAGGACGCCGCCCAGCGCTAACCCGCCCACCCCGGGCAATGATTCACGAAAGGGGTCCCTATGGACCTTGCTGACATCCGTCAGACCATCGATGGCATCGACACCACGCTCCTCAACAGCTTTATCGAGCGCATGGACATTGCCACCGAGGTCGCCAAGTCAAAAATCGAGATGGGCAAGGCCGTCTTCGACCCCGCCCGCGAGCGCTCCAAACTCAACAACCTCGCCAGCCGCGCGCCCGAGCGCTATGAGGCGCAGACCATCACCCTGTTTCGTCTCCTCATGAGCATGAGCAAGGCCGAGCAGCAGCGCTACATCAACGAACTCAAGGGCATCACCGTCTCGCAAAAGGCCCACGCCACGGCTGCAGCCTCCGACACGCCCTTCCCTCAAACTGCCACCGTCGCTTGCCAGGGCGTTGAGGGCGCTTACAGTCAAATCGCCGCGTGCAAGCTCTTCGACGTGCCCGACATCGCGTTTTTCGAGACCTTCGAAGGCGTTATGCGCGCTGTGCGCGACGGCTTCTGCGAGTTTGGCGTGTTGCCTATCGAAAACTCAACTGCCGGATCGGTCAACGCCGTCTACGACCTGCTCGCCCAGTTCGATTTCCACATCGTGCGCTCGCTGCGCCTCAAGATCGACCACAATCTGCTCGTCAAACACGGCACCAAACTCGCGGACATACGCGAGGTCTACAGCCACGGCCAGGCCATCGCACAGTGCGCCAGCTTTATCGAGGCGCACGGCCTGCACGCCACCAAGTACCCCAACACGGCCATGTCGGCCGAGATGGTCGCCAACTCCGAGCGCACCGACGTCGCCGCCATCGCCTCGCGCAGCTGTGCCACGCTGTATGGCCTCGAGGTGCTGGAGCCCAACATCCAGGACTCGGACAACAACTACACGCGCTTTGTCGTCATCAGCCGCGAGCCGCGCGTCTACCCCGGCGCCAACCGTACCTCGCTCATGATCACCACGGCCAACGAACCGGGCGCCCTTTATCGCGTACTCGAGCGCTTCTATGCGCTCAACATCAACCTCATCAAGCTGGAGAGCCGCCCCATCCCCGGTCGCGACTTTGAGTTTATGTTCTACTTTGATCTGGACTGCCCCTTTGGCAGCAAGGCGCTCGACGACCTGCTCGACTCGATTGACGACGTGTGCGAGAGCTTCACCTACTTTGGCAGCTACACGGAGGTGCTCTAGATGACCGATACCGCCGCAACCCGCCCCTACGGCGTACTGGGCCGCGTGCTGGGCCACAGCTACACCCCGACCATCTACAAAGAGCTGGCGGAGCTTGAGTACGTGTGTTTTGAGCGCGAGCCCGAGGACCTCGCGGCCTTTATGACGGGCGACGAGTGGGAGGGCACCAACGTGACCATCCCCTACAAGCGCGCCGTCATGG
Organism: Coriobacteriaceae bacterium; assembly: GCA_025992755.1. Lineage (GTDB taxonomy): Bacteria > Actinomycetota > Coriobacteriia > Coriobacteriales > Coriobacteriaceae > Collinsella. The sequence continues at coordinate 836,717 of DAJPGF010000001.1, read as the reverse complement.
AATATCTTGACGAGCTGAGTCCGCTGGCCGAACGCATGGGCAACGTCAACACCATCACGCGCCTGCCCGACGGCCGCCTGCGCGGCGACAACACCGACTACTTTGGTTTTCAATGCCTGGTCGAGGAGCTGGGGGTTGAGGTCGCCGGCAAGAAGGCTCTCGTGCTCGGAGCCACCGGCGGCGCCGGCACCACGGCAAGTATGGTGCTGGGAGACCTGGGCGCCATCGTCGTGCCCGTCGGCCGCACGAGCGAGGTCAATTACGACAACATCTCCCAGCAGTCCGATGCAACGTTACTCGTCAACTGCACGCCCGCCGGCATGTTCCCCCACTGCCCCGACGCGCCTTGCACGCTCGAAGGGCTCGATGCGCTCGAAGGCGTTATCGACATTGTCTACAACCCCGCCCGCACGGGCCTGATGCTCGAGGCCGAGCGCCGCGGTATCCCTTGCATCGGCGGCCTGCTGATGCTCGTGGCCCAAGCGGCACAGGCCGTCGAGCGCTATACCGGCCAAGCCACCCCGCGCGAGCGCATCCTGGATGTGACGGAGCGTCTGTCCCGCCGCGAGCAAAACATCGCCCTGATTGGCATGCCGGGCTCGGGCAAAACCCGAGTGGGCGAGCAGATCGCTCAGCTCACGGGCCGCGAGCACATCGACCTCGATCGCGCCCTCGAGGAGCGCCTGGGCATGCCCTGCGCCGACTTTATCGTCAAGTGCGGCGAGGCGGCCTTCCGCGAGCAGGAGACGGCAGCGCTGGCCGACATCTCCAAGCGCAGCGGCTTGGTTCTCTCCACCGGCGGCGGCGTGGTTACGCGCGACGAGAACTACCCGCTGCTGCACCAAAACAGCCAGATCGTGATGATCAACCGCAAGCTCGACGAGCTCGCCCACAAGGGCCGCCCCATCACCGCGCGCGACGGTATCGACAAGCTGGCCGAGCAGCGTATGCCGCGCTACCGCGCCTGGGCCGACTACATCATCGACTCACGCGACTGCGCCGCCAACACCGCCCATGCCCTCCTCGACACCCTCCCACCCGCTCTCTAACCAAAACCACCACAAAGGGAACAGGCACCTTTGTGGTGGTTTTTCGACCGCAAAGGAAGCAACCATGAAAGCACTCGTCATTAACGGCCCCAACCTCAACATGCTCGGCATTCGCGAGCCGGGCATCTATGGCAGCGACAACTACGACCGCCTGGTCCAGATCTGCCAGGAGGCAGGCGCCGCGCAGGGCTTTGACGAGGTCGAGGTCTTCCAGTCCAACCACGAGGGCAGCATCGTCGACAAGATCCAGGAGGCTTACGGCAAGGTCGACGGCATCGTCATCAACCCGGCCGCCTACACACATACGAGCGTGGCAATCCTTGACGCCCTCAAGGCCGTCGCCATCCCTGCCGTCGAGGTGCACATCAGCGCCGTAGAGACGCGCGAGGACTTCCGCCAGGTGAGCTATGCACGCCTAGCCTGCTTCGCCACCATCACCGGCGAGGGCCTGCAGGGCTACGCACATGCGCTAGAGCTGTTGAAAGGGTGTCTAGCCTAGGAAGAAGCAAACAAAGCGACTGGATTGAGCGCATCGATCTTCTGTCCGCCAAGGTAACATCCATAAGAAAAACGCTCGTCCGCAGCACACATTCTGTGGACGAGCGTTTTTCTCGTTCGAACCCCATCAAACGCAAACTGACAACATACCAACTTTACAAACATCTATTTAGTATTAATATGGTAGGTATCCTATACGTTCCGGTACCTGAAAGGAACAAAAATGCCTCCAAAGACGATCCAAGTTAGCGAAAATCTGGCAAACCAAATCAAAACAAGGAGAGCAGAACTGGGCCTAAGCATCGAAGAGGCAGCTTCCAGAGCCGGTATCGGAGCAAAAACATGGGGTAAGTACGAGAGCGGCCAATCCATTCGAAGCGACAAGGCAACAGCTGTATGCAAAGTCCTGAAATGGAAAAATTTCCCCGATGATTCTGCAGCAGAGACTGTTAATGAGGACACAACGAAGGAATCGCTGGCGATCGATTCGTCTCATGCCGCCTGGTCCCAATTCTTAAAAGACGAATACGGTTATAAAGGTGCAGCGTCCTTCGCCTTTGGCACCGATATTCTGCTTGACTATATTAATCAAGATCTTGAGGACCTTTCTCATCTTCCAAAAGGGACTCATGTTGGACAACTCCCCGATAGCTGGATGATTGACTTGCTTCCATCTCAATACCTGATGAAGTACGACTATGACTTTCTGTTCAGGCTGCGAGCAGATCTGATTGGATATCGCCTGAAAGCAAAACACGGACATGACTTAATGGCTCACACCGTCGCACAAGAACTACTTGTAAGGCTGATCCGAGACGCGTCATTCGAACTCGTTTCTGACTGGGAATCCGATGAGACCGATCTCGATGCAAACGGCTATCCAAGAGATTTAGGTTGGGATGAATGGCCCGAAGATATCTGCGGGGACGATGATTTCAGATTCTTCATTGACGACGACAAATGGACGGAAAAAAGTGATTCCTACTCATTCGAAAACTGGTTCGAACCCCAGTTTTATCTAAGTTAACCAGGTGGAAAAGTGCGAGATCAGACGTAAAATCAAGCAATCAAGTCAAAACCAAGCACGAATTCGCACCTCAAAACCCTTTCAAAATAGCGGAAGGCGGCTCTCAAAAAGACCGCCTCCCGCTGTCATTATGCCTTCTTAATCACATATGCCAGACCGATATCGCAAGCGCAACGCACGATTGATGCGAAGAGCCACGATGCTGGCAGCGTCATAAGCAGAGGCATGGTCTGCCAAGGAATAAACCAATCGACCGCATGGATCGCAAAGATCGCCAGACTGGCTTGTCCGCAAAACACGAGTCCTCGCTCAAAAGCCCCCAAAACCGGTACGTCTTTCAGCTTCTCCAGCGCCATGGAAACCCAGCACACGCAGTAGCTGCCGGCAAGAGCGGCAGCCGGCGCAACCACAAACCCATCCACGCGGCGGCTCGAAAGCTCAAGCCCACTCAGCGCGGCAAGGACAAGCCAGCGACACCGGCTCCAATAAATAGCAGAGGCTTGTTCACGCTCGGCTCCAGCCCCCTTTGGCGGGCCGTATAGCCAACCCACATCAGCAAGACGATGTAGCAGCTCAAATCCAAATCGAGCGGCAGGTAAACACCAAAATAGCGAGACACGCTCAAACCGCAAAAAGCAATCGCGGCACAGACAACCCCCTGCCAAACAACCCCAATCCCGCGGCGATCAAACAGCCGCGTGAGCGCATTAAACAGCAGGCGCGACATAAACAGCGCCGCCAGAAACCATGCCATGCCAACGGCGGTAACGCCAAGCCCAGGCACATCAACGCCCGAGGCAAACACAAGCGTGTTAAGCCCCGCAACCAGCGTACCGCTCGTCAACGGAGTGCCGCTCATCAAGAACGTCGGCACCTGCCACGCCAGCGCAAGAACCACATACGGCACCAGCAGGCGCGACACCGAACCACTCAGCAGCTCGCGCCACGGCTTCGGCCTAAAAGTATACCCGGCAAGAATAAAGAACACCGACATGTGAAACGAGAAGATCGCGTGCCTCAAGGGAGGCTTATAGGACAAAATGTGTGTCCCGATAGAACATCCGTTTCCATCCATTAATCCAGCCAGAACGGGTACGGGTCCCTGTGGTGGAGGTCCTCCCACACGGCCCTGTCGCCCCACTCCGGCCCTCCGTCCTCGCGCGACGGCGAGGCGGAGTAGACGCTGAACAGGAAGTCGATGTCCGCGTCGGTCGGCATCGTGGCGAGCTTCTCGCGCGCCGTCCTCGCGTCCCCCGAGTGCGCGTGGCACCACCAGAACACCGCCTTCACGCGCTTGACCGACGTCAGCCCCCGGTGGTTGCGCAGGACGGCCCTCAGCTGCGAGTTCACCCCTCCCTCGATCATGTTGTTGGTCGACGGCAGCGGGCCGGCCTTGGCCAGGGCGGGGTCGAGGTAGGTGAACAGCGTCCCCGCCGACACCAGCGACGACAGCGACGAGCGCGCCCGCCTCAGCCTCTCGTGGGTGTAGACCCTCCTGCCGTCCACGACGGTCCTGTCCTCCAGGAAGTCGGCCCAGAACCCGCACCAGTCGAGGTAGCGCTCGACCCAGAGCTCGGCCTGGTGCAGCGTCTCGATGCCCATGAGGTCGCGCGCGATGAGGTAGAGCTCGCGCCCCGCCTGGAGCTTCGGCCGCGTCGTCGTGTAGCGCTTGACCTGCGAGAAGGCGTGGAAGGTGCACCTCTGGACCCTGGTGCGCGGCCAGGTCTCGCGCACGGCCTTGGCGAACCCGCTCCCGCCGTCGGTGACGACCACCTCGGGCGCCGGGATCGGCGCCATGAGGGCCGACCACGCCCTCGAGTTCTCCGACCTCGCCATGTACCAGGAGACCACCCGCTCGCCGCTGCAGCATATGAGCACCACGAGGTCGCGCGCGACCCAGATCCCGTCGACGTAGAGCACGCGGTGCAGCTCGCCGTCGGGGACGGGCATGGGCCAGACCTCCCAGAACTCGTCCAGCCTTGTCGCCGTGTCGTCGTACCTCACCGTCGTCGACGCGCCGCAGGCCGTGCACCTCCACCGCTGGGACCCCGACGAGGTCCTGCCGTTGCGCTTGGTCCGACCGCCGCAGTAGGGGCAATAAACGGCCTTCATGGGCACCTCTTCCGAAAGGGTATTTAACGGTTCCGGAAAAGGTTATCTACCTGCGGGAACGATAGGAAGCCGGACACACATTCTGTCCGAGCGGTTAAAAGCGGGCACGGAATTTAAACGGCTGAAAAAGGGGCATCGACCTGCGCCGATGCCCCCAACGTGGACACACATTTTGTCCTATAAGCCTCAAGGGAGAGGGATTTGGGACGGTGTGCCCCACAATGACCAGAATAATTGCAATCCCTTTTGCAATATCGATCCAGTCGAACCTTTTGCTTCCCATGGCGAACCCTTCAAAACCGCAGCACACAAAATGAAAAAAGCCCAGACCACCAAGCGGTCTGGGCTTAATAAACGATGGTGCTCCATGGCGGATTCGAACCGTCGACCTTGGGATTAGAAGTCCCCTGCTCTATCCAACTGAGCTAATGGAGCAAATAACCGCACGCCCAAGCAAGCACAAGCCTGTCAGGCGCAAGTAATTATAACCTAGTTGAACTGCTCGCGATACGCCTTGCAGACCTCACTGACCGGGCCGTCCATGCGAAGGTCACCCTTCTCAATCCAAACGGCACGCTGGCAGATGCGCTCAACCTGCTCCATGGAGTGCGAAACGAACAGAACCGTCACGTCGCCGCTCTGGATAAAGTGCTGGATGCGGGCCTCGCACTTCTGCTGGAAGAACACATCACCGACGGACAGCGTCTCGTCAACGATCAGAATATCGGGCTCGGTAATCGTCGCGATTGCAAAGGCGATACGCGCCACCATGCCCGAGGAGAAGTTCTTAAGCGGCATATCGACAAAGTTCTGAAGCTCAGCGAACTCAATAATGCCGTCAAAGTTGGCGTCGATGAACTCCTTGGTATAGCCGAGCAGGGCGCCGTTCAGATAGATGTTCTCGCGGGCGGTCAGCTCGGGGTCAAAGCCGGCACCAAGCTCAATCAAAGGCGCAATGTTACCGTGCACCTTAACGCTGCCCTCGCTGGGCTCGAGCACACCGGCGATAATCTTGAGCATCGTGGATTTGCCAGAGCCGTTGGTACCGACCAGGCCCACGACCTCGCCGCGATGAATATCGAACGAGATGTGCTTAAGTGCCCTAAACTCCTCAAAGAACAGCTCGTGCTTGGCAAGCTTGATGAAGTACTCCTTGAGGTTGGTCAGCGACTCGGACGCCATGTTAAAGATCATGGTGACGTCGTCGACCTCGACAGCCAGAGGCTGCTCGCTGTAATCAACAACAGATTCAGTCATCACAGCACTCCTTAGATGTAGAGGATAAATTTGCGCTCGGACTTATGGAACACGGTGTAGCCAATAACAAGCGCAAGGACCGCCCAAGCGACACACATACCAAACGTCATAAGCGAGGGCGTAGTCTGGAACAGGAAGATATCGCGCATAAACTGCAGGTAGTTGAACATGGGGTTCGCATACATCAAGATACGCACGAGATGCGGCATTTGCGCAATATAGTCAGTCGTCCAGAAGATGGGCGTAATGTAAGTCCACGCCGTAATGATGACGCTCCACAGATGCATAACGTCGCGGAAAAAGACCGTAAGGGCAGAGAGCATCATGCCCAGGCCCATGCAGAAGCACATAAGCAGCAGCAGGCAAACCGGCAGCAGAATCAGGTGCCAAGAAGGCATAACGCGGAACCACAGCATAACGATGGCGACGGCAACCAGCGAGAAGGCAAAGTTGACTAGCGAGAAGAGCACCTTCTGCACCGGGAAGACCCAGCGGTGCACCTTAACTTTCTTGAGCAAAGGGGCAGCACCCACGATCGACGTCAGGGCCTGGTTCGTAGACTCGGACATGACGGCAAAGGTAATGTTACCCACGATCAAGTACAGCGGGTACATCTCGGGTGTCATTGAGCCATTGCGGCCCTGGCCAAAAATCGTCGAGAACACGATGGCCATGACGATCATCATCAGCAGCGGATTGAGCACCGACCATGCGACGCCCAGAACACTGCGGCGATACTTGATTTTAAAATCCTTGGTAACCAGCTGGCGAAGGATAAACGCATCCTTCTCAAATTCATTCTTAGCAAACGTCGCAGGCAGACTGCGAGTTTCTTGTTGCTTTGTCTGATCCGACACGGATGCAACTCCCTTACTCGTAATCGTTGACAAACGTACAGTATAGACCCGACAGCAAAGTAAATGATTCGCGCAGCAAAACTGGAGAACTATCCCACATCTTAGGATGTCAGGCGCAAACGGCTATACTTTCAAGGATTGAATGTATAAGGAGCATTGAGTGAATTCTGAATCCATCGCCGTCATCATCCCCTGCTACAACGAAGCGCTCACGATTGGTAAGGTCATCGACGACTTTCACCGCGAGCTTCCGCAGGCGACGGTCTATGTCTATGACAATAACTCGTCGGACGATACCTCACGCATCGCCACCGAGCACGGCGCCACGGTGCGTTTTGAGCCGCGTCAGGGAAAGGGCAACGTGTGCCGTCAGATGTTTCGCGACATCGATGCCGATTGTTACCTGATGGTCGACGGCGATGACACCTACCCCGCCGAGGCGGCCAAAGCCCTCTGCGAGCCCATCCTCAACGGCACGGCCGACATGACCGTGGGCGACCGTCTTTCCAACGGCACCTATGCCGAGGAGAACAAACGTGCCTTCCACGGCTTTGGCAACAACCTGGTACGTGCCATGATCAAGTGGATCTATGGCTACAGCTTCGATGACGTCATGACCGGCTACCGCGCCATGAGCCGCCCGTTCGTTAAAACCTTCCCAGTGCTTTCCGAGGGCTTTCAGATCGAAACCGAGCTCTCGATCCACGCCGTCGACCACCGCTGGCGCATCAAAGATGTGCCCATCGAGTACCGCGACCGTCCCGAGGGTTCCGAGTCCAAACTCAACACAGTGAGCGACGGCATTAAAGTCGTTGCGATGATCGGCACGCTGTTCAAGGACTACCGCCCGCTGAAGTTCTTCAGCCTGGTTGCGCTTCTGTTTGCGGTGATCGGCCTCGCCCTGGGCACGCCCATCGTTGTCGAGTATTTCCAGACTGGCCTCGTTCCTCGCTTCCCCACCGCCATGCTCGCCGCGTCGTTTATGTTCCAGTGCGGCCTGAGCCTTGCAACCGGATTCATCCTCGATTCCGTGGCAAAGGTCGAAAAAAAGCAGTGGGAGGTCAACGTGTACAGCAAATACGCCTACGACGACCAGCCTGGCAGGTCCGCCACCACGCCAAGCGAGAGGTAGATCTTCCGCAAAATACTATTGGCACCACTGCGTAGATAGCCACCAACAAGAAAAGCCGCCGTTAACAAGCGGCGGCTTTTGCTCTCGAAAAGTTAATAGCGGCTAGAGCGTCTTGAGGTACTCCCCCAGCTCTTCCTCCCAGTCGGGCATGTGGAACCCGACCGACTCGAGCCTGGACAGGTCGAGCGCGGAGTGGACCGGGCGCGGGGCGACGGGGCCGGCGGCGCTGGCGTAGTAGTCGGCAGTCGATACCGGCACGACCCTGTCGCCGTTGCCGTTGGCGGCCTCGAAGACGGCGCGGGCGATGTCGGCCCAGGACTTGACGGCGCCGGAACCGGTGCAGTCGTAGGTGCCGTAGGGGGCGCGGCTCCCCAGCACGTGGAAGATTGCCTGCGCCATGTCGCGCGTGAAGGTCAGGCGTCCCAGCTGGTCGTCCACGACGGTGACCTGCTCCAACTTGTCCTCCGGGTCGGCGACGCGGTCGGAGAGCGCCCTCATGGTCTTGACGAAGTTGTGCCCCTCGCCGATGACCCAGGAACTGCGCATGATGTAGTGGCGCGGGCAGCCTGCCACGGCGATGTCGCCGGCGGCCTTGGTCTGGCCGTAGACGGACAGCGGGCTGAGGGGCTCCTCCTCGTCGTGCACCTCGGCGGTGCCGTCGAAGACGTAGTCGGAGGACACGTGGACGAGCGTGATCCCGTGCTCGGCGCAGGTGCGCGCGAGCAGGGCGGGGCCGGTCGCGTTGGCCTTCCAGGCGGCCGCGCGGCCCTCGGGGGTCTCGGCTTTATCCACGGCGGTGTAGGCGCCGCAGTTGATCACGGTGCCGTAGAGCGACCAGTCGTACTTGGAGTAGGCCGCCGGGTCGGACATGTCGAAGGTGTCGATGTCGCAGAAGTCGAAGTCCTTGGCGACGCCGCGCTCCTCCGCCAGCGCGCGCACCGCGCGGCCCAGCTGGCCGTTGCAGCCGGTGACGAGCGTCCTCTTGGGCGCCATGGGGACGACGTCCCTGAGCATCGGGTGGTTGAGGTCGGCCTCGGAGACGGTGGCCCGGTCCAGCGGGATGGGCCACTGGATGTTAAGCTCCGGGTCGGCGAGGTTCACGAAGGTGTAGGTCCTCTTGAGCTCCAGCGACCAGTGGGCGTCCACCAGGTAGGTGTAGGCGGTGCCGTCCTCCAGGGCCTGGAAGGAGTTGCCCACGCCGCGCGGGACGTAGATGGCCTTCGACGGGTCGAGCGTGCAGGTGAACACCTTGCCGAAGGTCTCGCTTCCCTCGCGCAGGTCCACCCAGGCGCCGAAGACCGAGCCGCGGGCCACGGAGATGAACTTGTCCCAGGGCTCCGCGTGGATGCCGCGGGTGACGCCGCGGCTGTCGTTGTAGGAGATGTTGTTCTGGACGACCCTGAGGTCGGGGATGCCCAGGGCGGTCATCTTGGCGCGCTGCCAGTTCTCCTTGAACCAGCCGCGCGAGTCGCCGTGGACGGCGAGGTCGACGACCTTCAGGCCCCCGATGCCGGTCTCGGCGACGGAGGGGTCCTTCTCGAATGCGATGTCTGCCATGTGGGAAAAGCTCCTATCGAAGACGTTGGAAAACAGGGGGCGCCCGCGCGGGGACGCAGGATCATCCCCATGCCCTGCGGCCCCGCGCGGGCGCCCCGCGGTGCGGTTCGCCGGGGTTCGGCCTACTGCCCCTGGGCGCGGTAGCGCGCCTCGGTGGCCTCCTTGGCCGGGCGCCACCAGGACTCGTTGGCGACGTACCAGTCGATGGTCCGCTTCAGGCCCTCGGCGAAGTCGGTGTGCGCCGGCCTCCAGCCCAGCTCGCGCTGGAGCTTGGTGGAGTCGATGGCGTAGCGGCGGTCGTGGCCGGGGCGGTCGGCGACCCAGTCGAAGTCCTCGGGGTCGCGCCCCATGGCCTCCAGGATCATGCGGAGCACGGTGATGTTGTTCTTTTCGCCGTCGGCGCCGATGAGGTAGGTCTCCCCCATGCGGCCCTTGGTCAGGATGTCCCAGACGGCCGAGGAGTGGTCCTCGGTGTGGATCCAGTCGCGGACGTTCTCGCCGCGGCCGTAGAGCTTGGGGCGGACGCCGTCTATGATGTTCGTGATCTGCCTGGGGATGAACTTCTCCACGTGCTGGTAGGGGCCGTAGTTGTTGGAGCAGTTGGAGATCGTGGTGCGCAGGCCGTAGGTGCGGGTCCAGGCGCGCACGAGCATGTCGGAGCTCGCCTTGGTGCTCGAGTACGGGCTGCTCGGGTGGTACGGCGTCTCCTCGGTGAACTTCGCCGGGTCGTCGAGCGCCAGGTCGCCGTAGACCTCGTCGGTGGAGACATGGTGGTAGCGGACGCCGTGCTTGCGGACGGCCTCCAGCAGGCGGAAGGTGCCCTCCACGTTGGTGCGCAGGAACGGCTCGGGGTCGGCGATGGAGTTGTCGTTGTGGCTCTCGGCGGCGTAGTGCACGATCGCGTCGTGGCCCGGGACGATGCGGCCCAGCAGCCCGGCATCGCAGATGTCGCCCACGACGAGCTCCACGCGGTCGGAGGGCAGCCCGGCGATGTTCTCGGGGTTGCCGGCGTAGGTCAGCTTGTCCAGGACGGTGACGTGGACGTCCGGGTGGTTGTTGACCACGTAGTGCACGAAGTTGCTGCCGATGAAGCCGCAGCCGCCCGTGACGATGATGTTCTTAGGTTCAAAGATCTCAGACATGAAAATCCAATCTGAAGCATGTACAGCTTCTTTAGTATGCCGCAGGAAGTGACGCCGCGACACTATTCAACAAAACTATCGGACATTTCGGCATGCGATAAGAGCCATAACCTTCGCAGAATTACTTCCCCTACAAAACGCCTCCGGAATGCAGTCTTTGTCGTAACGGAAGACCGAATTCCCAGTTTTATCGCGTAAGTACTTATAGAAGAAGTCCTCCCAGCTTTTAAACTTCTCACTGTTTATAAAGGCTTCTGGGGTTTCCAAAACCGCCTTAACATCTAACCCTGAAATAACGCCGGAGCTCAGCAGAAGCCACTCGAATGACTCGGGAAGACAAACCGTAACAGTATCGCGGTGAATGTCTTGCAGCTTAAGGACGCGGTCCGCATAGCACCCAAATGCCGCTCCGTCCGCGACAACAAACACGCGATCGTCGAAATGCTGATCCAACCAGCCCAAAATCGCGCTGTTCGTCATGGCCGAAGCGCAGGTAAGCTCACTGTCAGCGAAATGCCGTTCAAAGAACTGGAAACCAGACTTACTGTCCTCGCATAGAAGGATAGAAAAGTCCTGTTTTGGCGCCGACCGGGAAATAGCATAACGATGATTCCCGCGATCTTGATAAACAGGGACGAAAGAATGGTATTTTCCGCTCGTCTTAATCTTGTAAATCTCATCCACGCTATACGGAAGATTGGGGAAATCAGCCCTTGAGATCAGCACGAAATAATTCGAGGAATACAGCACATGATGGGCAAACTCATCAGAATGGATCTCTTTTAAGCCCTCATCGACAAATACAATCGAGTCATGAACGGACGAAAGCTGGTTTCGCCAATCATAATCGGTCAGGGCGACACAGGGACAATCGCATTGCAAGGAAACGCCCGACTGCTCACCCGTTCGCATGTAGTCTGCGACCATGTCAAACAGCGTCGTCTTACCCGTGCCGCTATCGCCACGCACAATAGTGATGTTCCGCTTGATGGTAAATGTGTACTTGGTTCCCCTACGGCGGGAAATCTTAACAAGATGCGAACCGTTCATAAGCAGCACCTACAGATACGGAATCGACTCGTGAATCAATTCGGCCATGTTATGAACGATTCGGCCGCTGTTCACGACTTTGATTTTAAAATCCTCGCGGCCAAAGTCCATCACATGGTAGAGATTCACAACGAGCTTGCGGTCTTTCGCCATGTCGAGAATCCACTTGGCGCAGTTGTCACCACAGGCAGAAGCGTTAAAAATATGCTTACGATCAAATCTCATAAGCAGCAGCGTTTTCACGCCACCAGAAAGCTGGAGTGGGGAGATGGATCCAAGCACAGGGCTTTCGATGACGTTTTCGGAGACAACAACCGATCGATCGACATCTTTAATTATCGAGACTGCATAGAGATCCGTAATCCAAGAAGACCGGTAAGAGTTTTTGAAATATGTCGCTGTGTTGTAAATCGCTTCTGGCATATCGCCAAAGTAGACGCTTAACACATCCACTCCCAATCATATTGTCTTTATGGTCAACGTAATCATAACGAAAGGGGCCACCAGATAAACGGTGACCCCTGAAAGAAAACAAGCTTGCGCTAGTACTCGCGCGGGCTGTTGACGATCTCGCCGGCGGCGACCTTCTTCAGGTGCTGCCCGTAGACCGACTTGCCGTATGCCTTCGCGGCCTCCTCGAGCTCGGCGGTGGTGATCCAGCCGTTCTCCCAGGCGATCTCCTCGGGGACCGAGACCGGCAGGTCCTGCGAGTGCTCCACGGCGCGGACGAACTCCGCCGCCTCGTGGAGTGACTCCATGGTGCCGGTGTCCAGCCACGCGTACCCGCGGCCCAGCGTCACCACGGACAGCGTCCCCTCCTCCAGGTACATCTGGTTGAGCGTGGTGATCTCCAGCTCGCCGCGGGCCGAGGGCTGCACCCCATGCGCCTTGGCGGCCACGTCGCCCGGGTAAAAGTACAGGCCGGTGACGGCGTAGGAGCTCTTGGGGCGCTCGGGCTTCTCCTCGATGGAGACGGCCCTCCCCTCGCCGTCGAACTCCACGACGCCGAAGCGCTCGGGGTCGTCCACGTGGTAGCCGAAGACCGTGGCGCGGCCCGACTCTGCGTTCTGGACGGCGCGCGTCAGGTGGCGCGACAGGCCGTTGCCGTAGAAGATGTTGTCGCCGAGCACCAGGGCGCACGGCTCGCCGGCGATGAACTCCTCGCCGATGGTGAAGGCCTGGGCGAGGCCGTCCGGCGAGGGCTGCTCGGCGTAGGAGAGGTTCACGCCGTAGCGCGAGCCGTCCCCGAGCAGGCGCTCGAAGTTGGGCAGGTCCGTCGGCGTGGAGATGACCAGGATGTCCCGGATGCCCGCCAGCATGAGGGTGGACAGCGGATAGTAGATCATGGGCTTGTCGTAGACCGGCAGCAGCTGCTTGGAGGTCACGAGCGTGAGCGGGTACAGGCGCGTGCCGGACCCGCCGGCGAGGATGATGCCTTTCATAAAAATCCTCTCGATTGACAATCGTTGAGCAAAAGCCGCTGATTACAGATGCATAGTTAATTAAATTATACGCACCGGCAGCAACCTCCCCGTCTTCTTATTTAAATCGGACAGCAGAAACACGCAACTCTTTCTGCATTTCTAGCGAGGCAACAAATGAAAAAGTACAATGGGCAGTGTCCAACAAACGAAAGGCAGACAATGCGAGTCGAAACAACCGGAGTATGCAGAGGAAACTGGAAAATCTACCAGCAGCTTAAGATTGAAGGCATCCATAAAGGCTCCAGCGTAACAGCCCAAGCGGCTACAAACGACAACCGCTGCTTACCTTTATCCCTCCTAAAATTCCGGGACAATGGTTGTGACTCGAACTCATACGTCCTTGTACTCCCCGATCCCGATGCCCGCACCATCAAAATTGAGTTTTGCGAAATCGGCCAAGACGGTCGTACCCTGAGCAGCGACTCCCTTTCACTCAATTGCAAGAACATCAAATGGGAGTCGCGCCTTAACTACAAAATTAAACCTGACATGTGCAGTAAACTCCGAAACTACGATGACGTTTCAGAGTTTGACATGGCAACGATTGATTTCTGGCAGTGCATCGAAGATTCAAGCGACTACATCCTTAGGTGCACGGTGAGAACGCCGTATCGTAGCGACTCCCAAATCAAACTTCGCTGCCTCGATCGAACCCTCAATGAAGTTGATTTGAGCATCGTCAATTTCGGTTCGAATGTAACAAGCGTTGGATTTACGTCTGAGAAAAAGCAGCTTGAAACGCAGCTCTCAATTCGAATGCCAAAGGCGTTCGATCGTTACTACTTTATTATTGACGATCAAAATCACCCATCATTCAGTGCATTCGACTGCTTAACACCCGATAAGCTAGGCTTGCTTCTTGAGGAGACCAACTTTCTCTTTACCCATGCGCAGTTTGACCCTGAATACCCCGAATGGTTCACGGATCATAAGGCAACTATCGGCGCTCTGGAGAAGCAGAGAAAAATCGTCTTCAACAGCGCTCCGAAGTTCAGCATTATTGTCCCTCTATACAACACACCCATTTCGTTCTTTAACGATATGGCCGAATCCGTAAAAAACCAGTCTTATGCAAACTGGGAGCTCATCCTAGTTAATGCAAGTCCTGACAATCAGGAACTAAAGGCTCGCGTTGAGCAGGAGACGGCCCACGACAACAGAATTAAATCAATTAACCTTACCGAGAATAAGGGCATTTCCGAAAACACAAACGCCGGCGTTGCCATCGCTTCGGGTGATTTCGTTAGCTTCTTTGACCATGACGATATTCTTGAACCGGACTTGTTGTTCTCATATGCCGAGGCAATTGAAAACAATGATGACGTCGATCTTCTTTATTGTGATGAAGATAAACTCATGCCCGATGGAATGCTAGCGCAGCCGTTCTTTAAGCCGGATTTCAATATCGATCTGCTCAGAAACAATAACTATATCTGCCATATGCTTACCATCCGTAAGTCTCTGCTTGACACTCTAGAACCGAACACGAAAGAGTTCGATGGAGCACAGGATCATAATCTGACTCTCCACGCCGTGGAAAAGGCAAGGAAAGTTCATCATGTTGCAAAGGTTCTATATCACTGGCGCCTAAGCGAGACCTCCACCGCAGCAAATGCCGATAGCAAGCCGTATGCCACTATCGCAGGTATCAAAGCGGTCCAGAGTCATTTGGACAGGCTTGGGCTCAATGCGAAGGTCGAACAAGCGCGTCGTCCCTTTACATATAAAGTAACCTACGCTGTGCCAGATTCCCATCCACTCGTGTCAATTATCATTCCAACTAAAGACCACGCCAACATTCTGGACAACTGCATTAAGTCAATTGTTGAGAAATCAACGTACGACAATTTCGAGCTTGTCATAATCGAAAACAACAGCACAGAAAAGGAGACGTTCGATTATTACGATAAGTTGCAAGCAAAATATCCTGACATCGTTCGTCTTGTAACTTGGAAGCACGAATTCAATTTCTCCAAGCTCATGAACTTTGGCGTTGCTCACGCCAAGGGCGACTATCTCTTGCTGTTGAATAACGATACTGAGGTAATTACGCCCAATTGGATTGAGACTATGCTTGGCATCTGCGCACGTGAGGATGTTGGCGCAGTTGGTGCAAAACTCTACTATCCCGACAACACCATCCAGCACGCGGGCTTATGCGTCACTGGTGGCGTGGCAGGACATCTTTGCCAAAGCATGCCAAGGGATAACTGGGGCTACTTTGCACTCAACGATGCACAACAAGACTTCAGCGCCGTCACCGCAGCTTGCATAATGACCAAGCGTGATGAATATGAGAAAGTCGGAGGTTTCACGGAAGAGCTTCAAGTTGCATTTAATGACGTTGACTTTTGCTTAAAGCTACGCGAGATCAACGACCTAATTGTATACACACCCGAAGTCGAGCTCTATCACTACGAGTCGATTTCTAGAGGCGTTGAAAACAATACGGAGAAGCAGATTCGCTTCCACAAAGAGGTCGCGTACATGAATTATCGATGGGCTAAGTATTACGTCAAAGGCGATCCTTATATGAATCCAAACTTCACCGTCGGGGAACCCGCGAATCGTTATTATCATTTATAGATAATGAGTATTTACTCATTTGGGCGCTGTTGAATATCGCGAAACTGCGCCGTCGATATCGCGCTTGGGCACCGGGCCCGACATGGGCTCCGGTGCCGTTTTGCTACCTGCGGTCCGCCCCGCGGCACGGCCTCATGTTGGCCTCTCGCATGCCAACCCAGCGCTCGGTCAAAGTCTCTGCTTGGCTTGGAAAAGCATAGCTTTCGGGGACCCTGCGGCGTCCGAATCATCGCCTGTTATCTAAACTGTTAGATAGCAGAAAAAACCCGAGAGCATTACGCAAAGGCCTACACACAGGATGCAATACTAATAAAACGAATAAGATATAAACAATTCATCACGCACATGCCAAAAGAGACGACAGAAAGCGAAGATGAGTTGAATTTAAACAAGCGCGTTCTCGACCCAAACAACAAAGCTGGTAGAACAGGAAGAAAATATCGTCCTTGAACACCCTGTATTACATTCTCGTAATTGAACGTCCAGCCCAACCACATAGATACAATGGAACCAAGGGCAGCCAAAGCAAAAGCGATAATAAACAGAATGGAACAAATGGGGCTGAGAAAAGAGGGCTCATCTTCGGAATCCAAACAACAAATAAACCCAAACGACAAATAAGGAATCATAAAAAAGGCTGGAAACTGCAAGTTTTTCTGGAGCCATCCAAGCGAATAACCTAAGGTGGATCCCCAATAGAAATCTCCTAGGGAATCTAATGTCCTAAAAAAGACCTCGAAGCTATTCTTTGGATGCATGATGATGTCACTGAGCGTATAAAACCGCCCGATCTCTTGGCCACGAGAGGCATCTGAAGACTGAGACACCAATGTACTCATTGATGCTATGCGCAGCACTAGAACGGAGGCTATAACAGCAAAGATCAGTATGCACTTACCGATACGTCCGACTTTCACATCTTGGAACTGCGAAAGGGGCACAAGCAAACCAAGTAATATCATCCCAGAATAAACAACCTTACACGGAGCCAAAAACGCCGAAATAATTAAATAAATGACGATTTCTTTACAACCTATTGATTTCTGCTCTCCAAAAAAACCGCGCATTAGACAAGCGAATACTAAAAGCGAGTACGCAATAATTCCTGAATCATAAGAGTATGAAGCAGCCAAGTGAAGCGTCATAGGCAGAAGCGAAACAAAAACAATAACCGATTTGCCCTTAGGTGCAATCCTGTATGCCTGGAACGCACAAAAGCAAAAAACCAGAGCCGAACCAATGCGCCCCATATAGAACACAGGATAGGCACCAAGTCCGAAAAACAGACCGATTTGCAGCCCAACGATAGATCCTATTTTCGCAGAAACGTTCTCACTACTGACGCTAAATGAGAACTCATTGAATGGAGTCCACTTCCCATTCTCAAACAGAGCATAATTCTGAATAATCGAATCAAATGAAGAGGAGTCAATGGCGTTACTCTGGCGACCCTTATAAAGGGAAAGATCGATATCCCGTACTAGAAAACCACCATCATTTGTCACATGCGCATTGAATGGAAGACTATCAACCATCCAATAAGTTGAAAAAAAATGATGGCCTTCATCCGGAACCGTAAACGGAGGAAAGATAAAGATAAAAATAATTAGAAATGCTATAAGCAGCGCCAAGAATACCCATTCACTTTTAAGACGATGGTACACCTTAGCATATGCAGCGCAAAGGCCAAGAATTAGAATCAACGAGATGGTAATTGTAAGCAGTACAAGTAATCTCGGATTATTTAGATACCAATAGACTGAATAGAATGCGAAAAAAACGGCAAACAAAACAAATAAAGGCTTACATCTTATGGAACTTGTCATAAAAATCCTTATAATCGAGAAACTAATAGAACGCAATTAAAAATACTGGTATCAGTATACTAGCAAGCACATTGGCATCCAAAAAGAATGGCGGAATTCAATCTCATGGATCGCGCCGAAAATGTTGGTGCAAGGGTGACCCCTTAGTGCCCGTTTAACGAAAAACGGCCTTCGTCCCGGAACCAGAAATCACCACAACAACAGGTTCCGGGAAAGGACGAAGATCGCTATGTAAATCTTGTCAGACCCGGCGCCGGACATACTCGCCATGCCCCGTTTCAGCGACGGCGCCATCGACATGCGGGAGCTGCTCCCCAGACTCGCCAAACAGGTCGTGAACGCCGCGATGGACGCCGAGACCGACCAGCTGAGCGGTGGCGGGGCGAACAGCCGAAACGGCTACCGCGAGAGGTCGCTCGCACCTGCGCCGGCACGCTGACGCTGCGCATCCCGAAGCTCCGCTCCGGCAGCTTCTTCCCGGACGACGTGATCGAGCGCCACCGGCGCGTGGACCGCGCCCTCGTTGCCGCCGTCGCCGAGATGTACGCCACCGGCACGAGCACCCGCAAGGTGCAGAGGGTAGCCGAGAAGATAGGCGTCTCCAGGCTCTCGAAGGACCAGGTGAGCGCCATCGCCTCGAGCCTGGACCAGGCATCGAGGATCTGTACGGAAGGCCGCTCGAGGGCTCGCCAGTGCCCTACGTCTGGCTCGACGCGACCTACGTCAAGGAGCCCACTCTTCTTCGAGATTGTTTTCCGCAAGATAGCCAAAGCAATATCATTCCAAAGGCGTATTTAAAACCCAGCCCCACTGGGGCGTAGCGGTAGTGTGGTAGTAGTTCAGCCACCAGGCCAGTGATATCGTCCTAATAAATTTAACGGGTTAAAGGGCTAGCAAAAACCGATACATCATCTGCATTATGCATTACAAAATGATGCGTAACTACACACCACATCGAAATTAACCTAAATGGCTCGATAATGGAATTACGCTCTTTTGTAATGGAGTCCTCCGGCTGATTCTATTATCTGTTCTACATTATTAATACAAAACTATTCGACCACGACATAACAGCTGAAACAACGTTGCAGCCGGAGCAGGGATATCGCCTCCATTGACAAGCAAATGGCAACCCGCGATGAGAATCATCGGATTTGGTACCGATCCAGACCTCAGCAAAGGGTATAAGCAACGTTTGTATAAGGCAGATTTCCACTTTCCTCAACTAGCAACATTGAAGAACTAAAAGTAAACTGAATCAAATAATTGTATCAAGCTCAGTCATAATAATCCAACCGATTCTCAAGCTCTTTTTCGAGCAAGGCAATCCTTTGTGTAAGGCTTTTGATTGCCAAAACATGACGGCTCACCGCAACGCTAAGGGATAGAGAGATTGCAAGCAACAGCACAATTGCACCCAGGAAGAGGAAATTGGCCGGGTTAACAAACCCAATAGCCGTGGAGCAATAAAAAATAAGCTGAGGGAATAAATCACAAAGCAAGGCCGCCATGCACATTAAAATCCAAAGCAAAGAATACTTAAGAAGCATCTTTCCTTTGGATACGAGTCGAAGAACATAAACGAGGAACCCACCAAAAAAGATGGCTGCCCCAATCCTTAGAAAATAATTCATTATTGGTCTCCCCTATGGATCCAACACACAAGGACAATAGCAAGCGTAACTTTAATCATGTAGTAGACGGAAGAGAGGAGCCCAATGGATGAACGCCCGCCCTGGCGCTCATTCATCTTTACAGGTGCCTCCATAACGGGGAGACCAAGCTTCATAGCCAAAGCTATCGATTCCGGCTCCGGATAATCATCAGGATAGCTCTTGCAGAATAAGTCGATGGCGTCTTTATTGCAGGCTCTAAAGCCAGAAGTGGGATCGGTGACCGCCTTACCTGTAAGCAACTTAAGCAAAAAAGAGAGCCACCTGATTCCAACACGACGCATAAAGGTTGATTGGAAACCGTCGGTCTCGACCAAGAATCGAGAGCCTATCGCCAGACTCGCCCCACCCTCAATCAGCTTAACAAGCTCAGGTATATAAGAAGGATCATGTTGGCCATCGCCGTCAACCTGAATGTCAATATCATAGCCAAATCTCTGAGCATACTTATGCCCCGCCTGGACCGCCCCACCGATACCAAGGTTCTGTGGGAGATCCAATATGTTGACATCATGCTCTCGACAAAGCCTAAGTGTCCCATCCTGTGAGCCGTCGTTAATTACGACATAGTCATATCCAGCAGCCTTAATAGAGGCAACGGTATTGAGAATGCATTCCTGCTCGTTATAAGCGGGAATAATTACCAGAACACGCGGATATCCTTTTGAATCTTTTGTTAAAGCAAATGACAATCGAGTTTCATCCATTCCAAATAATAGTTGGCCCTTAGCGACGCTCGAAGAAAATGCGGCCCTTACAGTCCAACGCACTGTCTAGTAATGAATAAAGTTTACAGCATCCGGACTAACCATCGCGAAGTTACATCTCAAGCTTGGATATTTAGTTTGCACGGCTGGCATACAGCTGACGTTCACCTGGAGCCCCCATCTGCCATCGCAAGATACAAATCCGCTGCGGCTCTCGCCCAATTGCGCGGTGCATAAGACTTCGACGCCATTCTAATCGGACAAAACTGCTCCAACTATCCCCCCCATCCCAACGATAGCCTTAATCTTTGGCACTAGCTTAAAGAAACGCGATCTGGGTTGATACAGGCGAGGCCAACATGCAGCAGCGACGCGACGCCGGACGCTAGCAATAAATAGGCGCCGAGACCCATGTCGGCCCCAAAGCCAGGCGCAATAACAGCGGCGTGCTTCTTGATATTCAGCGGTGCTCAAGCGAGCAAATATTCATGAAATAGGAGGAATCGACAATACCAAAATCGGCACTTATATCCAACTTCACGCAAAAGCCGAACAAAAGCCCTTGATTATCAACTTCATCCGAACAAAAGCCAGCCAAGTATCACTTAGCAAATACAAAACGCCTTCTCGACATCCATAGCAGTGGCATCCCAGTTATATCGACTTTCAACAAGCGCCCTAGAGTTTCGAGACTGAAGAGAAAGCAGCTCTCGATCATCAAAAAGCCTGCATAATGCCGAAACCACCTCATCAGATGCCATGGACCGAATTATTGTGCCGTAGCTATCATCTAAGATAAGCTCGCGTGCCCCGCCCACATCTGTTACCACTGCAGGCGTTCCGCAGGCTGAAGCTTCAAGAAGTACCGTTGAAAAGCCTTCGGAACGAGTTGGAAGACAAAGCACATCTGCTTGCTGAAGTAAGGAAGAAATATCCTCTGTGTTACATCTCCCAAGCCAAAACAAGTTAGACGAACAGGCTTCCTTGACCTCATTAGCCAGCGGACCATCCCCTGCAAGAACAAAACAAATATCACGCTTGGTAATATCTTTTGTGCGAGCCGCCTCAATAATTGAATTAATTCCCTTTTCAGGAATAAGCCGCCCGACAAAAGCTACAACCAAAGATGACTGAGGGATACCTAATTCAGATCGGAAATCTCTCCCCGAAGAAATACTCCTATAGAATGAGGCATTGATTGAGTTTGAAATGACGCCCTTTGCAGTGATATTAAAGTGCTGAAGCCATTCAACACTTTTAGAAGAAATCCCATAGAAATCAGGGTCAAACGTCTTTACGCGATCCGTAATCCAATCCTCATATCGGCGCACAAAAAAATCAAGGAGTGGCTGATTGAAGGAAAGATACGCTGAGCCGTGGTCGAGAACGACAGCCTTAGCACTATGATCCGCAGCAAACCTCAGCCCTTCGAGCGAGAGAGGGAAAAGTCTCGTGTTTATCAGAACACCATTCCACTCATAATCATCAAGGGTTTGCAGGAGTCGGTAATAATCACTGGTTTTTTTGGGAAGAGGAAGTCTTCCATCAAGTAACGGAATGCAAGGAAGACGAATTACCTCCAGGCCGTTTTCGACTGAATGACCGACTCCCACGCGCATCGAATCATTAGTAACGATAACCACCCTATCGCCGCGTGCAGTCAAGGCGTGAGCGAGACCATCGACAAAATTACCAATTCCACTAAGTTGCGGGTGATAATGGTGAGTGAAAATACAAATAGAGGAGCTCATCACATAACCTCATCTGATATAGATGTCATATCCTTAATTCTGTGCCGTCCAGACTTCCCCATCTCCAAAGTCGAGCAAGAGCGGAAGATGGGTATGTCGATTATCCGGTGACGGTATTTTTTTCCAATCGCCATACATCGTTGTAAGATATTTATCCGTCATACGAGGAACAGGGAATTCACTGCCTTCGAAAACCGCGCTGCTCAGAGGGAAAATCTCTGAAATAGGCACTGGTGCCATATTCGGCCAGCTTAACGTCAGACAGTAATCAGAGACCTCACCCGTATTTGAGTCGGCAATACAGGAATCGAACAAATCCTGGTAAGAGCATGCGCCTCGAGAAACCAGTTGTTCCACCACGTGCATAGCAGAACAACCAATTTGCTCGAGTTGACCAAGGAACCCTTTATGAGGGACAACAATGGAAGAAGAATGATATAAATAAGCTCTTTTCTGTGCAATTGATGCAGTTCGGACTTGCTTTGCACGAAGGCGTTTATCTGTATAGAGCTGGTCATATGGAAAGATGTCGACAAAAATGCCCATCGAACTGGAAGCCTCTCGAGCCTCTTGATTCTCGAAGCGAGTTCCATCGCGATACACCTTAGCAAACATCGCAGCATAGCCAGTAGTATTCCGCGATGTATGGAGCGAATATCCTTCCGGTAACCCACCCTCGGCTAAAGAGCAAAAGCGGTCATAATCTGAACGCATCATTCCGATATCTATATCATCATCCCAAGGGATAAACCCCCTATGACGCATTGCTCCTAAACATGTTCCACCGTCAAGCCACCACCTGATGCCGTGCTTAGAGCAGAATGCGGCGACAACCTGAAGGATATCCAATTCAGTGTTTTGAAGCTTTAATAGCGCGTGAGCTTTAGACATCATCGGCCTATCTCTTTTCCCCGAACCATTGTTGCGTCTGTTTCCCCAAAACAGAAGACTGATAAATAAGGCAAATGGCATTGGATATAAGCGCCGATACAGTAGGGCCATTTAAGCCAAACAGCATTTGCGCAGGAGCCATAACAGCGACAGCACTAATTAAGGACAGCATGCTGCCAACAAATACCCCTCGGTAATTATCAAGAGAAACCAGCAAATCGTTGACAAACCAAGCGATCCCAGTCAAAAAGGCACAAGCCAACATAGGCTGAAGGAGATCGGTATGTTTAGCTATTCCAGCGCCATAAAACAGTGACAGCAATAATTTACCGAAAAAGAAAAGGGCAACTGAAGATATGACACCGACAAAAAAGATGCCAGCAAGTATTTTACCTATGAGCGAAAAAAAGGACTTTTCTCTAGAATGGTAACGCTCTACTAGATAACCTAATAAAGGATTATAAATATAAGTCGCACCCATTTGGATAATTGCCACAGGTGCAGCAACTGATGCATAAATACCCAGAGCAGAATCTCCGAATGAATAAGATAAATACTGCCTGGGAATATTCGGCGCCGCAGAAGCAGCAATGCCGCCCAGAACGATGGGCAAACAGCTACATAGGAAGGCTCTGACCTTCGCTCCGCTAATTCCAAGCTTGATTGCAGAAATCCGATTTGATCTTGGAAAATCGTAAATAACTCCAATGCCTATTGTCACTACCGTCATAAGCAACAGTGCACCTTCGAGGCTATTGAAAAATCCAAAGACAAGAATGAATGAAAGGAGAGAGCCGATGCCCTGCATTATGAGGGATTTCCCAATATAGTCCATCCTATGACCAACCTGATCATTAGCATGCATGACATCAATGACTAAGCCAGCGGTTTTATAGAGAGCATACAGAAGAATAGCGGGCACCGTACCAATACGACACGTTGCAATGGAATAGACGGCTAACATTGCAAACGCTATAAACGTAGTAAAGAAACGAAAAGTCAGGTATTCACCAGCAGAGTTTTTCCTTTCAACATCTGCAATTTGCACCGTGTACATCCTGTATTGGGCTAATTGAGAAAACATGTTGAAAATAGACATAGCCAGCGAATAAATGCCTGCAGCACTATATCCATCAGACAGCCGAACGACCAAAATGGTGATAAGCCACTGACAGCCTAAATTAGTCAACGAACCGACGGTATTCCAGAACATATTAAGTTTAATCGAAAGAGTCTTCTCTGTGGCCTTCACAAATATAAGCGCCCTTCTAAACCTGTCGAAATGAGGATACGGAGCTATCTCGCAGCTTTAAGTTCTTTTAAAATCAAAATAAACAGCCAATTCGGCACAAGACGTATAATGATATCTGCTTTAGCGATAGACGGGCAAGCTCGTCGGTATTTAAGTAAACCAATTATGGAGCGCCGCTCCCTTGCTTCAGCGAACCCCAATATTTCCTTTAGATGCGGTGAATCGGGAAATCTATCGGCAAATCGCCTAGCAGTATCAACCCTGTTTTTAACTCTTGTCGAATACCAATCATCTTTTGAAGAAACACCTGCAAGGAATCCAGTTTCGTTACCACCATGTCGACGATACTTAACCAAAGGAGTCATAGTAAAGCTGCACTTCCCCAGTTCACTGCAACCCAATGTCAACCACAAGTCATGTGCAGTCGATTCCGGAAAGGGAATCATCGACTTCGCCGCACTCGCATCTAACATGAGAGCCATACCAATGCCGTAACATACGCTTGCGGCCTGTACAGTAATATCCTCTCCAGAGCACCAATTTACTTCCGGCGAATTAGGATGAGCTTTCCTATAACTCTTTACCAGAATATTTCCGTTTTCGTCAATTACCGATCTATCACAAACATCTAGAATTGAGCCTTCTTCTAGCATATGGTTGAGCGAAACTTCAACTCTATTAGGCTCCCAAATATCATCCTGATCGCAAAGTACTACGTAATCCCCTTCCGCCAAGGAGAGCAGCGCCTCGAACGATTTGACATAACCGAGATTATTATCACCGTGATAATACCGATAGGCGTTTTTCGTTATATGCGCTTGGATGAACCGCTCTAATGAATCCGATTCAGGGCAGTCATTTCTAACTAGAAGCGTAAGCGGAAACGTTTGTTTATCTATCGAATCAAGTTGTTCCGCGAAAAACTTAAGATCGGGTTTATAAGCTGAGAGAAGTACGCATACGCCAATATCATTTCCCATTTCTATTTCCAAAAATCCTCCCAAATTCATTGCTAAAGATTATCAAAGCACCCTCAGTTAAAAGAAACTCTTTTAAAAATAGAGTATTTATCCCTGTCTCTTAAAACGAGTGCCTAATATCAATAAGTAACAACCTTCGTTCCATAAGGAATATTATCGTAAATCCATTTTGCGTTCTGGATCTCAAGACGCACGCATCCGGCAGAGGATGGGACCCCCATCGTGGGATCCATCACGCGATTGCTGTTAACATAGTAGGGTGAGGAATGGAATAGGTAATCACCATAGAACTGCGTGTAGTAATAGCAAGTATATCCATGCCCAAAGGAGTATCCCTTACCGTAGACTTGATACTCCCCTATCACCGTAGGCGTGCTAGCCTTTCCCGTCGAACATACATATCGACGGTTTAAGGACCAGTTATTCCAGGATCCAGTGTAAATACTCGTAACGCAACGTGACGTATCGACAAGTATCAGCCAATTTGTATTGCTTGAATAACTTTGAGCCTTAGCATCCATATAGTCTGACACCCACGCGCCGTTGGCCATGAAATAATTCCAGGATCCGTCCACAACGCGCCAGCCAGTAGCCATGGCACCACTAGCGTCAAACCAATACCAGGTACCCCCCAGGTTAAGCCACCCTGTTTGCATATAACCAGACGAATTCAAGTAATACCAAGATCCGTTAACGGCAACCCAGCCGGTTTTCATAACGTAGGTAGATGGGTCCAAATAGAACCAGGAGCCATCCTTGTACAGCCAGCCAGATCGTGCATAGCCAGCGGTCTCATCAAAGAAGTACCATTTTCCGTTAACGTTCTTCCATCCAGCGCAGGGGGAGCCATCGGTTGGATCAGCATAGAACTTACAGCCTCCAAGCATCACAAACCCGTGAGCTTCGATCAATTCGCCATCGCCGTTTGATGTAAACAGTTTTCCATTAAGCAATGCTCCACACAATGAGCAATCAGAACCTGCAAAAGCCTTAGATGGCTCATCCTGAACCGAGTCCTGGACATCAACCCATTCACGACAAGCAACAGCGCCTGAAGCTTTTGCATAATAGCTTTTCCCATTTACAGAAAAATGACCAAGCAGCATTTTACCGTCGGCGGCAGGATCGAGATAATAGTATTGACTACCGTCCTTCAGCCATCCAGCCTTTATAATGCCCGACGCATGAGAGGGCTCAGCGTAATACCAGTCTCCATCGCTCATAAACCAGCCGAGTGACAACGCTCCCGTTGAAGAAAAATGATACTGATTGGATCCGATGACAAAAAAGCCGGTAGCCATTCTATTGTCATTTGCGACATCGAGCCAATACCAAACGCCATTCACCAAACGCCAGCCCGATGCAAGTGCGCCGGAACCGTCAGCGTAATACCAGTCCGTCCCATCAAACGCCCAACCAACAGCCATTGCGCCGGAATCCGATAAATAGTAACGAGACGAACCGACAGAAACGATTCCTCTAGACATAACACCATCATTGGCGGGATCAAGCCAATACCAGTTATTGCCAGTTTGAAGCCAGCCGGTTAAGACTTCACCATTGCTACCCCAATACCATAAACCGTTATCAAGGCACCATCCATTAATCAGTCCATAGGTTCCAAGAAGATAAGGGTGCCCATCAATAACACGTCGACCAGTAGCCATAGAACAGCTGTTAAGGGAGTCAAACCAGTACCATTGGTCTCCAATAAACTGCCAGCCACTTGCCAAAGCGCCTGACGGACCCGCGTAATACCACTTATTTTCAGTAAAAATCCAGCCGCAGCTCATTGCGCCGTCACGAGCGGGGTCCAAGTAGTA
Organism: Coriobacteriaceae bacterium; assembly: GCA_025992755.1. Classification (GTDB taxonomy): domain Bacteria; phylum Actinomycetota; class Coriobacteriia; order Coriobacteriales; family Coriobacteriaceae; genus Collinsella. The sequence continues at coordinate 810,063 of DAJPGF010000001.1, read as the reverse complement.
CAGCGAGTCGTCAATATTCTGAATTCCGGTCAAACGACAGCCATCTAGATAGTAATACCAGGACAAACCGTTCCATTGCCATCCAGATAGTTGTTCTGTAGTCGACGGGTCATGGCTTTCGACAACCTGTAGGCTCGAATCTTCCGTTGTTTTGCCGGCACAATCGCTGGAGTCTTGAGAGCAACCGCCACCGACCAATGCTCCCGGCCCACCTGTCGAGTCGCGCTCTACGACACCGTTATCCGCCCCCTCTTCCACGGCATAAGCAGTGCAAGAAAATGCGGGGGCTATAACTGAGAGTAAGGCGGAAAATAGCATCAAGCCAATTACTCGCCAGCAAATTCGATGATCAATCCGAGCATTCATTTCAGGCCCCCAACCGGTACCGACTGTCTTGCAGGGAATCTATTAAATAAACGGACGAGCTGCGCCGATTACATTTCCCCTTGCACTAATAGGATGAATTCCGACACCTTGATGAGGCCAGGAATCAATCATCAAGCCGCCGCCAAGTGCAATTGCAATATGACCGCGGTAATAAATCACATCGCCGCGTTGAATCGAGCTCGTGCTCACGGGCATAAAGATATTGCTTCGATACCAATTCATGGAATTATAGGTTTGGCTTGGATCCCAGCGATGGTTATAAGGGTTGTAAACACCCATATCCATGCCAGTAGCATAAAGGCACTGCAAGACAAAACCAGAGCAATCAACAGCTCCACCGGGAGCGGTAGACCAAGGCTCAATATATTGCGTACCAATATACTCATAGGCGCGCTGGATAAAGGCGTTCACGCAATCTTCCCGCGTTGCTTCGACAGAAATGCGAGAAGGGGTCACATAGGTAAAGTATCCGGTGCAATAGCCAGGCAGCCGAACAGTCCAAGAACTGACCTGAGGATACTGGGATGGATTTTGCCAGCCAACTTTGTCGCACTGTCCATCGCTCCAGAAAACTCGACGAACGCCATCGATGGTTCTTGCGCCCGTTGCCATAGCGCCGCTGCCGTCTAACCAATACCACTTACCCGAATCTTTAAGCCAGCCAACATGCATGCTTCCATTGGACTCAAGGTAATACCATGTTCCATTCAGGCATTTCCAACCAGTTGCCATTTTTCCGTCAGCGTTTAGGTAATACCATGCACCGCCAGTAAAAACCCATCCGGTCTTCATCACGCCAGAATCAGCATCAAGCCAATACCAATCGCCGTCAATCTGCAGCCATCCACGATGAATGACGCCCGTTCCGGGCTCTGCGTAAAACCTTAGATTTGCGACGTTAACCCAGCCGGACGCAACCTGCCAACCATCAGCTCCGGCGGTTTTAAGGATAGTGCCGTTTTCGCGAATCACATCCTTGCAAAGATATCCATTATCATCAGCGTATCTTTGAACGCCGTCATTAACGGTAACCCAGCTGGAAACCATAAGCCTACCGCTCTGGTTTGCAAAAAAATCGTTGCCGCCCACCTCAAATAAGCCCGTTTTCATGAGATGGCTAACAGGGTCCAGGTAATACCAGCTCGTGCCCTCTTTATACCAGCCAGAAATAAGTGCACCAGATTGGGAGGCGAAATACCAGCCGTCCTCGACCTGAGCCCAACCAACAGCCATAGCCCCGTTAGGCTTTAAATAATAAGCTGCATTGCCAAGGTCTAAATACCCAACGGACATCTTACCATCGGAGGCTGGGTCGAGATAATACCAAGCGCCGTTAACGAGTTTCCAGCCAGTGGCCGCAATACCGTTAGAGCAGTAATACCAATCTGCTCCGTCTTTGTACCATCCATTTGCGAGGCCATAGTCACCAAAAATGTAGGTTCTTCCATCAATCTTTTGACGACCCTTAAACATGATGAACGTCTGTGGGTCAAAATAATAGCGAGCCCCACCTATCGTTTGCCATGACGAAGCAAGGGCACCCGATGAATAAGCCCAGTACCAATTCCCGTCAACGAGAATCCAGCCGGTTTTCATAGCACCAGTGGCATCTAAATAGTATTTCCCGCTCCCGGGGTCGACAAAACCAACCTGCATTATATGGGTGGCAGGATCCAGGTAATACCATGTGCCGTCTTGATAAAACCAACCAGCAGCTAAATCGCCTCCAGCATTGGCATAAAACCAATTTCCATCTGAGTTACGTAGCCAGCAGTTCTGATATAGCGCGCCAAAAGGCGTTGCGGCATTGCCGTCATTCGCATAAAACGAAACAGTCGATCCGCCAGCATCGGTCACATTGAAATAACCTGTCTGCATTGCACCATCATTGGCTGGATCAAGCCAATACCAATAGCCCCCGCTTTGCAGCCAGCCAGTTTGGTGTTTACCGTTTTTTCCGTAATACCAAACTCCAGACGACTCGTCTCGTTGCCAGCCATCTTTTATGACGGAAGAATTATCAGGTTGCAAATCATCGGAAACCACAGAAGAAAAATCCGCTTTTGACTCAATACTCTGAGCCTCAACGGAATCCTGTGCAAACGCGACATTCGCACTCAGGGGCAAGCAGCAAGCAGTGACTAATGACGCAGCAGCACAAACAAACGTGGCCTTCTTTTCGAATCGATACATAAGCGACCCTCCCAGATATCTCATTTATTTATTTTAATCCACATTCCAGGATTGATTTTCGTTACTGTCTGTTCAGTCTATGTAGATAAATATATTAAATTGAACAAAACGTTCAATCATTCTATTCTTTCCCTAAGCAATGAACATCTTAATTGGAGGCCTGCAGTGGAACTGACCAAGCGTAACTTTACTGTTCTGTACGAATACCTAAAGAACCCATATGCCAGCCAGCGAGAAGTTGCCGAGCGCACTGGCCTCTCACTTGGATCGGTAAACGCAGCAAATAAAGAGCTTACGAATGAGGGCCTTCTCGAATCGGACAGCCTAACCGACAGCGGTTACGAAGCACTTCACCCCTATAAGGTTGAAAACGCAGTGATATTGGCTGCGGGGCTTTCGAGCCGCTTTGCTCCCATTTCGTATGAAAAGCCCAAAGGCCTTTTAAAGGTACGTGGTGAGATTCTCATCGAACGTCAGATTAGGCAGCTGCAAGACGCAGGTATCAGCAATATCACCGTCGTTGTCGGCTATAAAAAAGAATATTTCTTCTATCTTGAAAGCAAGTTCGGCGTTTCGATTGTCGTCAACAACGAATACGCATCCAAAAATAACCACGCATCACTTATGTGCGTAAGGGAGCGACTTGGCAACACCTACATTTGCTCAAGCGATGATTACCTTCTAAACAATCCGTTTGAAGCATATGTTTGGAAAGCATTTTATTCTGCTCAATATGCTGAAGGCGCCACCAAAGAATGGTGCATTCAAACGGGAGCAATGGATAGAATCACCAATGTTACGATTGGCGGGTCCGATGCATGGTACATGCTCGGGCATGTCTACTTTGATAAAGCCTTCTCGCTTGCGTTTAAGCAGATTCTTGAAACGGAATATAACAAGCCCGAAACAACGGACAAACTTTGGGAAGATCTGTATATCGAGCACATCAAGGAGCTCGATATGGTGATCAAGAAGTATCCTGAGGGCGAGATCAACGAATTCGATTCTCTTGATGAGCTGCGTGCCTTTGATCCGCATTTTATCGAAAACGTTGACTCCGATATTTTCGATAACATCGAGCAAGTGCTCGGCTGCTCCAAATCAGAGATTCACGACGTTTATCCCCTTAAACAAGGTCTTACGAACCTATCGTGCCACTTTAGAACCAATGATGGAGAGTACGTTTACCGCCATCCGGGAGTCGGAACCGAACTGCTTATTAACAGAAATGGAGAAGTAGCCGCACTTAAAAAGGCCAAGGAACTCGGCCTTGACGATACGTTCATCCATGAGGACCCAAAGCGCGGTTGGAAAATTTCGAAGTTTGTACCCAACGCAAAGCAGCCTAATCCACACGATGCTGCCCAAATGAATCGAATGATGCAGATGTGTCGTTCGCTTCACGAGAGCGGTGCAAACGTCGAAACCGAATTTGACTTCTACCTCGAAGCGAAGCGCTACGAATCACTTCTTCTGGAAAAAGGTCCCATCGACATTCCAGGCTACAGGGAAATGGCCGCCGAAATCGATGAATTGGAGCGCTTTGTTCAGGCCGACAATGCGCCAAAATGCCTTTGTCACAATGACTTCTTCTACCTCAATTTTCTTATCGATGAAAACGACAAGTACTATCTCATTGACTGGGAATATGCTGGCATGAGCGATTACGCGAACGATTTTGGAACTTGCAGTGTCTGCTGTGAGCTTTCCGAAGATGAAGTCGACCGCGCGCTTGATGCATATTTTGGGCGCAGGGCAACAAACAACGAAATTGCGCATAACTATGCGCACATTGCCCTTGCAGGATGGTGCTGGTACCTCTGGTCTCTTCTGAAAGAAGCCGAAGGCGACTTCGTGGGCGAATGGCTCTATATCTACTTCAATTACGGTGCCAAATACCTTAAAAAGGCACTGGAGATCTATCGGAAAGGTGAGTAACGATGCAATTCGGCTTTTTTAGCGGTCTTCTTTGGGGCCTTGATACAGTAATTCTTGGAATCGGCTTGGCGCTTGCGCCCTATATTGGATCGGCGGAAGCGCTTGCATGCGCCTCCATTGCGGGATCCTTTCTCCATGATGCCTTCTGTGCAATCTGGCTCTTTGGCTACATGGGAGTCCGAGGCAGACTGAAAGACACGCTCGCTGCACTTAAAACTCGTTCGGGCAAGGTCGTCATCGCCGGCGCTCTACTCGGTGGACCTATCGGAATGACCGGCTACGTATTGGCAATTAATAACATCGGAGCTGCCTACACGGCAATCATCTCCGCCTTCTATCCCGCAGTCGGAGCATTCCTTTCCTTCGTGCTGCTGAAGGAGAAAATGGGCAAAGGCCAGATTCTTTCCCTTCTCGTTGCTCTTTGCGGCGTAATGACGATGGGCTATCTATCGGCCGGGTCGAGTGAGATTGCAAATGCCCCCCTCGGCTTACTCGGGGCGGTGCTTGCCGTTATTGGATGGGGATCCGAAGCGGTGCTGTGCGCATGGGGAATGAAAGATGATGCCGTTGATGACGAAACGGCTTTGCAAATCCGCGAAACTACAAGTGCACTTGTTTATGGAGTGCTCGTACTCCCCCTCTTCGGAGCATGGCATTTCACGTTGGGCGCTATCCCAAGCATGCCCACATTGATTATTGCACTCGCCGGACTCGCAGGAACTGCATCCTATCTGTTCTATTACAAGGGCATTGCGGCAATCGGAGCAGCGCGTGCGATGGCTCTGAATATCTCCTATTCGGCATGGTCAGTGGTCTTTGGCCTGATCTTGCTTGGAACAATTCCCGACATGGCATCCGTAATCTGCTGCGTTGTAATTGTATGCGGAACAGTTTTGGCAGCCAGTAACTGGGACGAACTATTTGGACGTAAGAAGACGGCGTAGCTAGATTAACAAAGTAGCAAAAGGGGAGAGCTCGTCGAGCTCTCCCCTTTTAGCATCATGGCTATTCAATTACCACGGCCTGGCTATCCATCTGTTGCCACGTGCCGAAGAACACTTGGGCATTTCGCGTAACATTGCCGTTAATCGAATCCGAAAGATAGACAATTCCCTACTCGTCATCATAGCCTTTAAGGACTACGGCATGATTACCGCCCCACAGACCATAGGAATGCCCGTTATACCAACGCGCAGCATAACGGCCTCCTGGCCAACTTCCCCATTCGGTATTCCACATCTCAACAGGTTGACCACAGGTCAGCCTGTTCTTAATGGAAGAAATTGACGAGAAAGAAACGTCTTTTGCCTGCTTGCCACTTCCAGCAGCACGCAGAAAGTTATAACCAGCAATAGTAATCGCAGGTGCGACGCATCCCATGAGACCCCCGCTGCTACGCCTTGGATTGCCATCAAAAGCGGTAACAAAATTGCCATTGCTTCCCTTGGGCAAATAGTAATCCGCAATAATCGTCTTACCTAAACCGAAACCATAGTAGTTAAGCAAGTTTGTAAGGGCAACCGACTCACAGCCAGTAGGAAGTTCCGGGTACTGCGAATAGCACGGGACATCGACCCAAGCGCCAACCATTGCGCCGGATGAACTGAACTTGTAGTCAGTAGAGCCGATCCAATACCAACCGTTACTCAACATTACTCCCCCACGTGCGACATCAAGGTAATACCATGTGCCCCCAAGGGAAAGCCATCCCGTTTTCATCGCGCCAGAAGCGGAATCCAGCCAGTACCAGTTGCTGCCATCGTTAAGCCAGCCGGTCGCCATTCGACCATCCGGGTTAAAGTAATACCAAGACCCAGCAATTTGCTGCCACCCAGTCAGAATTACTCCACTAGCAGAACAATAATATCGAGCACCCTGACTCTCAATCCAACCAGTTCTGGCATTACCGTCGTCGTCAATCAGCTGGATTCCCGAATCGGTCATGATGCCTTTAAGGTCAATTGCGCCGCTGGATGACGAATGATACATCCAAGACCCATCACCGTTTGACCAGCAATTAGCCATCATCTTGCCGGTACTATTAAATATGTATTCACATGATCCGATAGTTTGAACGCCCGTGGCCATGGCGTGCGTCGAGGGATCGAGCCAGTACCACGCACCGTTTAGGCTGAGCCAGCCGGAGGCGAGGGCGCCGGAGCCAGTCGCGTAGTACCAGGTGCCGCCGTCGAGGACCCATCCGGTCGCCATCGCGCCGGAGGCGCTGAACCAGTACGCTGAGCCGTTGCACGCGTGGAGGCCCGTCACCATGGCGCCGCCCGCGTCGGGGTCGAGCCAGTACCAGGAACCGCCGGTGTAAAGCCAGCCGGTCGAGGCGATACCGTCAGCGAACCAGTACCAGGAGCCGTCGACGAGGCCCCAGCCGTTAAGGGGGCCGCAGCTGCCGAAGTAGCGGCGGACGCCCTGCGCGTCCGTCTGGTAGCCCGTCAGCATGGCACCCGTCCGGGCGTCGAAGCAGTAGGGCACGCCGCCGACGGATACGGGGCCGCGCGCCAGCGCGCCGGAGCCAGTCGCGTAGTACCAGGTCCCGCCGTCGAGGACCCACCCGGTCGACATCGCGCCGGACGAATTAAACCAGTACAGGGAGCCGTTGCACTCGTGAAGGCCGGTAGCCATGGCATGGGTGGAGGGATCAAGCCAGTACCAGGCGCTGCCGACGTAGGCCCAACCGGAGGCGAGGGCGCCGGAGCCCGTCGTGTAGTACCAGGTACCGCCGTCGAGGACCCACCCGGTCGCCATCGCGCCGGAGGCGTCAAACCAGTACGCGGAGCCATTGCACTCATGGAGCCCAATGGCCATGGCATGCGTCGAGGGGTCGAGCCAATACCAGGCCCCATTGGTATAGAGCCAGCCAGAATGCAACGAGACCGGATTGACTGAATCCACATAGAACCAGTTGCCGTCAAACGAATTCCAACCCAGATTCCATTTAACGGATTCTTGAGCAGGACCATCATCAATTGAATCGGAAGGAGAAAGAGTCGAGGGGACGGATTGCCGCTCAAAATCAGTAGGGATGGAGGAGCTTATGGGTTCTGCGTTCGCGATATCAACCACACCGGGTCCAGCGAGCAGTAGAGTTGAAAGAATGATTAGGATTAATGTTATTTGCTTTTTCCTTGCCATGTGCAGCCCCCAGTAGTTACCGATTTTTATATAAACATAGTCTACAAATGGATAGCTAAGAGCAATATGTAATTAGAAAAAAGCAATTAAGGAAGAGTTGCTAGCCGAGCCAAGCGCCATTACTAGCAAAAGAGTATTTCACCCCATCGATTTCTTGAACACCCGTAGTCATAGCGTGCGTCGAGGGGTCAAGCCAGTACCAGGCGCCGCCGACGTAGGCCCAGCCGGAGGTGAGGGCGCCGGAGCTCGTCGCGTAGTACCATGTGCCGCCGTCGAGGACCCATCCGGTCGCCATCGAGCCGGAGCCGTTGAACCAGTACATGGAGCCGTTGCACCCATGGAGCCCGGTGGCCATGGCGTGCGTCGAGGGATCGAGCCAGTACCACGCACCGTTTAGGCTGAGCCAGCCGGAGGCGAGGGCGCCGGAGCCAGTCGCGTAGTACCAGGTGCCGCCGTCGAGGACCCATCCGGTCGCCATCGCGCCGGAGGCGCTGAACCAGTACGCTGAGCCGTTGCACGCGTGGAGGCCCGTCACCATGGCGCCGCCCGCGTCGGGGTCGAGCCAGTACCAGGAACCGCCGGTGTAAAGCCAGCCGGTCGAGGCGATACCGTCAGCGAACCAGTACCAGGAGCCGTCGACGAGGCCCCAGCCGTTAAGGGGGCCGCAGCTGCCGAAGTAGCGGCGGACGCCCTGCGCGTCCGTCTGGTAGCCCGTCAGCATGGCACCCGTCCGGGCGTCGAAGCAGTAGGGCACGCCGCCGACGGATACGGGGCCGCGCGCCAGCGCGCCGGAGCCAGTCGCGTAGTACCAGGTCCCGCCGTCGAGGACCCACCCGGTCGACATCGCGCCGGACGAATTAAACCAGTACAGGGAGCCGTTGCACTCGTGAAGGCCGGTAGCCATGGCACCGCCCACGTCGGGCTCGAGCCAGTACCAGGTGCCACCCTGGCACAACCATCCGGTATACGCTTTGCCGTCAGAGGTTGCGTAATACCAAGTGCCCTCTTTTAACTGCCAGTAATAAAGAGAGACATCAACATACGCGTAATTCATATCAACGTTTCCGCTAATACCAGAAACTTTTCCGCGGCTTGTATACTGCCAAAAGCTGTAACTGCCGGTATAGTGACATTGGGAGTTGTATTGAGCAATCCAATGATCCCAAGAACCGCTCTTAAATACAGGGTCGGTCAATATATTGTTAAACCAATTTAGGTTTGCATAAATGCCTGGCTTATATCCAGCACTAGAAATCTTATTACAGAATATCTGAGCTCTAGATGCAATTCCGGATTGACGGCCATCTGCAATAATTGTCTTGTCCTCAAGATCGTAATACACCGGTAGCCTAGGATTGCGCCCCGATAGGCAGTCAATCACCATGGACGCCTCATCGGCTGCCTGTTGATTATCAAAAGCATATGAATAGATATAGACGCCGTAAGGAATTCCGAGTCGCTCGCACTCAGAAATATTTCGATTAAATTGATAGTCAACTCGACCGCCCCAAGATGGAGCGCCAAATCCAACACGCAGTATAGCGAAATCGATACCAGAAGCCTTAACAGCATTCCAGTCAATACGTCCTTGATGCTCACTGACATCGATGCCCTGCGCCGTAGCCCCATCGGGAAGAATGTCCATGGACAATAAGGCTATTCCATCTTCTTCGGAAGAAGCATCCTCTGCGACCAATTGTCCATCCTCATAACGCCAGGAATTCTCAACTAGGGACCGCGCAGCTTCCGCGTTCGAGGGAAAAACAAACACAGAAATGGGCGCAAGGACCATCAGCACCAACAATGCCGAAAATAACTTAAGATGTTTGCTCATGTAAACCTCGTCATTCGTTCTTGTTTGCGTCTAGCTTACAGCATGGCTGTGAAAGATTTCCGAACATCCAACTGGACAAGGCGCCATCTAGGACGACAAATAACTGCACGCAATACCACAATGTAAACAAGAACTTCCCAGCAAGGTGAAACCAAGGACTCCTGGTCCCTACTCTTTGCCCAAAGAATGCCGACATCAGTTAGCTTTCAAACTAGATGTCAAAAAGGCAGGGGGCCCAGAGAGTCCCCTACAACTCGGAATTCTAACGAATCAATATTACTTTCGATGGACCCAAAGCAATCAAACCAGAAATACGGTTTCCATAACCGTCACTATGCCAAAACAAGTTTTCGCTCGGCGAATTGCCCCAGAAAAAACCGATATGACTATCGTCCGCATATGGATTGTAAGGATTGAAAAATACAATATCCCCCTTACGAGCCAAACCACTACGCAACAACTCATCAATAGAGTTGAAATAAGTCACGTTCGCGCATGTATCGATAGCGTAGCCATACCAACGATACGCGTTAACGCAGCCGCCCCTTCCGGGACCCCCACTCCAAGGCGAATGGCTCTGCTCAGCGGCAATGGGAGCTAAATTACCGCCCGCCTTCATATATGCATGCGATACAAATCCGCCGCAGTTCATACCGGTATACCCGTCCCAACGAGGATCACCCTTTGGATACATGCATGATTCTTGGCTAAGATGCGTATCATAGCGTGTTCCACGGTAATAGCCGTCGTTTTCGTGGCTCATAAGCCAATTGACCAGGCTGGACCTATTGACCCCCAAAACAGAACCAGACGTATTCAACCATGCACCGCTTGCATTGAAGTAGTAGTCAACGCCATCGATTTTCAGCCACCCATTAGCAAACATGGCACCCGAAGGCTGGAGCCAGTACCACGTACCGCCGTCATTAAGCCATCCAGTTTTCATCTTGAATGTGGAAGGGTCCATCCAATACCACGCACCGTTGACATATTGCCAACCAGACTTAAGGACACCATTGGAAGATGCGTAGTACCAAGTATTACCGTTTTCATCAGAAGCGTCATTCGACATAATCCAACCAGATGCCACATTAACGACACCGTTTGCGTCCGCATAGAAAACTGCGTCTCCAATATGAATTGCACCTGGCAATGAAGACAAGTCGGCACGATCGGCGATTACGGGAGATCCATCAGATGAAGTAGGCAACGGCTCGCTCAGTGCTCCAGACGAATTCGCCCATGACATACCGTCGCTCAAGTTGATCCAGCACGAAGATGCCATCGCACCAGAATCATAAGAATAATAGCGCGTGTCGCCTACCGTATATTCACCAGTACGCATTGCGCCGGACACCTCATCAAGGTAATACCAGGCGCTTCCGGACTTTATCCATCGCCCTCGTTGAATTGCTCCGCTTGATGCGGCGTAGTACCAAGTATTATCAGCAAGTGCCCAGCCTGTTGCCATGGCACCTGAACTCGTAAGGAAATAGGAGGATGTACCCACTTGCACAAAGCCCGTGAGCATAATATGGCTTCCTGGATCCAGGTAATACCAAGAATTCCCTAGAAGTAACCAGCCTCCATGCAGCAAGCCGTTGGAGTCAGCGTAATACCAGTTGTTGTCAATAAGCGCCCACTGGGAGGAGAGCATGGCCCCCGATCCGTTAAAGATATAAGGGGTTCCATTGCATGCATTCAACCCGGTGGCCATAGAACCGTCCGCAGGATCAAGCCAATACCAACGGCCCCCATCCGAGAGCCAGCCCTTTACCAGGGCGCCAGAGCCGGAAAAATAATGCCAGACGGAAGCATCAAGATGCCATCCGATAAGCATTGCGCCAGAAGAGGAGAATCCATACGTAGCTCCCCCGATCTGCAGCATCGAGTCGTGGACCATCTTGCCTTCATCATCCAGCCAATACCAGTTGTTGCCGTCTGAAAGCCAGCCTTTTACCATGGCGCCAGAACTGGAGAAATAACGCCAAGCAAAAGTGGAGCCCGTAGAATCTAGGTACCAGCCGACACGCATTGCACCCGAAGAGGAGAATCCATAAGTCGCACCCCCGACTTGGACCAATCCATCCTGAGCCATTCGACCTTCGTCGTCGAACCAGTACCAGCTACCGTTTATATGTCTCCAAGAAGAAACAGCGATCGTTCCGTCGGACAAGCCCCAACGCCAAAAACCAGCCCCTTCTTCGGGTGATATCCACCCCTGATGCCAAACAATTTGATTCGAAACCTCAGAAGGGATCTCATTATCCATCTGAGAGTTCTGCTCGACAGCGAAGGTCGATTCGCGCTGAACATCAACGCCTGACTCGACAGAAGCAATAGCAACGTTAGATGCGGGACCTTCGTCAGTGTTATTCAAATCAAGGGCGTATAACATCGAGGGCGAACCCAAAAGGAGCCCCAAAGAAACAAGGCCCGAAAAGACCAGCACCCCGAATGACCATTTCTTCATAGCAGCACAGTATCCAATCACGCAGCGACCCCGTCACCTCAGGGCAACGGGGCCTCAATCAAAACTAGCTCAATAATGCGTTAGCCAATTTGTTGGCAGTTCTTGCACTCTCGTAAAGCACCGCGCTTCCGGGCCTCCTGGATAGAGATCTGCGAATAGCCCTTTGCGTCCTTGCCAACGGTACGACACTTATGCGTATGGTAAACATCGCTACCGCTCTTATACCAAACTAAACCGTAGTCCGGAATCCACTTGCCGTCCTCGCCGACATAGTAGGAGCCAACCCAGGCATTCGTAGCCATGGCGCCGGAAGACTGGAGGTAGTAGTCGCCGACCCAGGCGTCGTGGGCCATAGCGCCGGAACCGCTAAAGTAGTACCAGGCGCCGCCGACCTGACGCCAGCCGGTGGCCATCGCACCGGAATCGTCGAACCAGTACCAAACTCCACCAACGTTAGCCCAAGAGCTAGAGGCCATAGCGCCCGAACCTCCGAGCCAATACCACGTGACGCCATTGCTGAGCCAGCCGGTTGCCATGGCGCCCGAACCGCTCGCATAGTACCAAGAGCCGCCTGCCAAGAACCAGCCAGTGGCCATTGCACCGGAGTCGCCGAACCAGTACCAGGAGCCGCCGAGGCTGCGCCAGCTGTTAGCGACCATGGCGCCCGAGCCGTCGAGGTAGAACCAAGTACCGCCGATGTTGAGCCAGCCAGTGGCCATCGCACCGGAAGCGTTGGCGTAGTACCACGTCCCCGAAACGTTGATCCAGCCGGTCAGCATGACACCATACTCGTCGAAATAATACCAAGTTCCACCGATATTATGCCAACCGGTCAGCAGTTCGCCACTGGAGGTCGCATAGAACCACTTTCCATAGATGGAGTCATAGAGCCAGCCGCTATGCTGCATGCGGCCATCGGCGTTGGCACCAGGGGTGTTCAGGAAGTAGTTCTTGCCGTCAATCTGAACTCGGCCGTATGCCATATCATGGCTTTCGGGGTAGAAGTAATACTTGTCCCCACCGATAGACTGCCAGCCCGACACCGCGATCCCGTCAGCGCCAAAATAGTACCAGACAGCTTCGTATTCGTTATGCCACTGGTTCGTGACCATGGCGCCAGTTTCGGGATCGAAATAGCGAAGGTTGCCGTCCTCGCACCGAACGAGTCCAGTCTTCGGACGACCGTCGGAACACCATTCCGTAATCGGTCCACCGTCTCCGCCACCGCCAGCAATATCAGCAAATGAGGGCACCGGGGCAACCGTCATGCAGGCAGCGGCAAATGCAACAACTCCCAGCACTGTTAGTCCGCGCCATCTTTCTCGAAGGTTTTTCATACGACATCCTTTCTCCGAGATTTAAGGCTCTCTTAAGTTATTTTTAAACTATCAATTCAGTATTTCAACGGGAAATCGATAAAAGGTGTCTTTGTGACTGCAATTTAAATATGAGTCGCCACACCTCAATCGTTACGCTGAATAGCTCCTAAGGCAAACTTAGCGCATGAACGAACTGATTAAACGAGTGAACTGATTAATAAAGCAACAAAATACAAACCTTGGTCATCAATCACATCTACCGCGGGCCGATAACGCCCGCCTAATGTGCTGCGATATAATCAATCTCACTAAATGCCAAATCAGCAAGCCGAAGGAGCTAACGTGCTAACAATTCACTATGGTGATATGGAAAACGTTATCTACAACACGTCGGTTTACTTCGATAACGTCTATTCGCCCCAGTGGTTTCAAGACTCCTTTGCCCAAAGGGTCATTAAATCCATCGATAAAGGCACCGTGGTAGGCCCCAATGCAATCGATACCAAGATTCTAGGCGTCATTCCTCCCGAGAAACTATCCAGCGGCACCAAAACACTACTGCTTATGTACTTTATGCCGCAGAATATATATAACGCCTCAAATTGCGGTGATAATTGCGCCTACTGGATTCTGAGGATCGCCGCGCAAAAGGATCTAACAATCAATCTCTACCATTTAATGGATTTCGGAAACGGCAAATTCACGGCTGCCATTGCGAACACAGGCGATGTCGTTCACACGATGTTTGACCTTGTCCCCATAGCTGGAAAATGCCTAAGGGAGAACTCCTGATGCGCGGATCATACAAGGTAACTATTCAAAATAACCGGGTTCAGTTTAAACTGACCATCAATCGAAATCTGACCATCATCCAAGGCAACAGTGCTACAGGCAAGACAACTTTGCTTGAAATGGTGGCAGCTCACGAAGATCTTGGGGCACAAAGCGGCGTAACAGTAAGTTGCAAAGTGCCCTGTAAAACAATATCTGGAAAATATTGGCGCAGAGATCTCCAAGAAATTTCCAGCAGTATTGTTTTTATTGATGAGGGCAATACTTTTGTTCGATCAAGAGAATTTGCCCATGAAGCAAAACGTAGCTCAAACTACTACGTAATCGTCGCCAGAGAGTCACTGCGTCAACTGCCCTATAGCGTTGATGAAATCTACGGTCTTAAGAACACCAACCGAACCACAACGAAGTATCCCGTTTACTCTCGTGTCTACACCTCTACATATCGTATTTACGGTGATACTGATTTTAGAGGCGAGAGGCCCGAGCTTGTCATCGTCGAGGACACAAATTCGGGCTACGAATTCTTCAGTTTGCTATGCAAAAAAAGCAGCATTAAGTGCATCAGCGCGGGAGGCAAATCAAATATTTGCAACTGCATTATGGACGCACCGGAAAACGACATCCTCGTGATTGCCGACGGTGCCGCCTTTGGACCAGAAATTGCGGAAGCAGCTGCTCTATCGCGCCGAAAGAACATCAAGCTATTCCTACCGGAATCGTTTGAATGGCTCGTGTTGAAGTCGGGATTATTCAACAGCAAACACATTAAGGACATGCTGCTTAACCCGGCTGAACATATCGAAAGCTCAAAATTCTTTAGCTGGGAGAAGTTCTTTACTGCAGAACTCATCGAATGCTCACGAGACACACGTTTTCGATATGACAAGAGCTGCTTGAACGAGGAGTACTTGAACCCCACCGCTCTTGCAGCTCTTGAGGATACTTTGCCGGATCTTGGAATTACTTCGCTCTAAAGCGAGAAATACTCACTGTCGGAGAATAGGTTTGGTCCGAGCCACGGGTCGCCATCGAGGAAGAACTCAGGCCAGCGCTGCATGAACAGCGCTTGCTCGCGCTTCCAGCGGCGCAGCTTTTCCTCGTTGGCCTCTTCCCTGCCACGCGAGGTGAACTCGTAGTGATACAGCTCGGCATAGGGCGTAAAGATGGTGCGGAAGCCCGCCTCCCACACGCGCAGGCAAAAGTCTGCGTCGTTAAAACCGACGGCGAATTCCTCGTTGTAGCCTCCGACCTGCTCAAATACGTCGCGTCGCACCATCTGGCAGGCACCCGTCACGGCGCTAAAGTTGCCCGGGCGCACAGCGCGGGCAAGATAGCCCTCGCGCTTTGCCGAGAAGTCCTGGTTGGCATGGGCAAGTGCGCCGCGCACGCCAACCACAATGCCAGCGTGCTGCACCAGATGATCGGCAAAGTAGAGCTTGGCACCCACCACGCCCGCATCGGGACGTTGCAGATAGCCCATCATCTCTTCGATAAAGTCGGGGCTTATGACCTCGGTATCGTTGTTGAGCAGCAGCAGGTAGTCGCCCTTGGCGTGCTTCACACCAAAATTGATGATCTGAGAGTAATTGAACTCGCCCGGCCAGTACACAACGCGCGCGATGCCCTTGCCTTCTGATGCTGAAGCCACGCGTTCCGGCAGGGTTTCGTAATACGCAAACGTATCCGGGGCTTCGCTGTTGTTCTCCACCAAGACGATCTCATAGTTGGCATACGTGGCCTTCTGGGCAATCGACATCACACAGGCATCGAGCGTCTCAACGTGGTCCTTGGTGGGAATCACAATGCTCACCAGCGGCGCAGGCTCCGGCAGCGCATAGCGCATGCGATAGACAAACGGCGTCTCGGTCTCCTCGACCGTTCCGCAAATGCCCAGCTCGTTAAAGTGACGCTGCAGCGCAAGGCGCCCGGCTTCAATAGCATACGGCTTGCTATCGGCAGAGCCATCGGCGGTCGACCCCGGATGAACGCGCCAGTGATACAGCACGTGCGCAACATGCTTAAACCGCGCGCCCGCCGCAAGGCAGCGAAGCGTCAGGTCGTAGTCCTGGGCGCCCGCAACGTCTTCTGGGGACGTGCCAATGCGATCAATAAGCGCCTTCTCCACCATCAGGAAATGCGTCACGCAGTTATGGCTATAGAGCAGGTCAACGTTGAGTTTGGTCTTAAAGACCGGCTGGCCCCACTCCCCCGTTTTCTGGAACATGTCCTCGTCGCAGAACAGGACCTGGGGACGCTCGCCCTCGGCAGCCTTGTTCAGCGCGGAAACATACTGGAATAACGCGTCCGGTTCCAGAATGTCGTCATGGTCCAAGAACGCGATGTAGTCTCCAGTCGCCTGCTGAATACCAGCGTTGGTGTTGAGCACAATGCCGCCGTTGCCAGGCAGCTCAATACGACGAACCCGCTCGTCATTGGCGGCAGCCGCAAGATTGGCCACCGCATCCCATTCGGGCGAGGCATCCATAAGCAGCAATTCCCAGTTGTCATAGCTCTGGGCTAGCACCGAGTCCAGCAGCTCGCGCAGGTAGACCCGATCAGTCTTGTAGCACGGCACCACAATGCTCACGAGCGGCCTATAGGCAAAGGCCGCCGAAGCGACACGTTGGCACGCCAAATCGCCCGGCTTTGCGCGATGTTGCTCAAACCAACGTCGATAAGCTGCGTCGTCTGCACGCGCGTCCTTCATGCGGTTCCAACTGTCATCGAACATGCCGTTGTACAGGCGACCATCCATGGCGCAAAACCCGCTCTGGATCTGCTCTGTGGGATCGCTCACAATCGCGACAAAATCTCGTATATCCTGAGGCATCTCAACGCTCAGATACGTTTTATTGACGCGGCATCCGTCCTGCTGCGGCACATCGACCTGCGATTCAAACACATGCACGGTGACATCGATGGCATTCATATGCGTATCGAAGATCTGGAACTCGGGTGCGCACTGGGGGTCTCCCGCCCAGGTAACCTCATAGCGCCACACCGCGCCGGCGTCTGCCGGCAAATAGCGAATGGCATCGATCTCGTAGCGACCGCAGCATTCGCCACGCTGCGCATCGCGGATAAGCGCGCACAGCGCAGGCTTTGCTTTGTAGTTAATCTTGGATTCCAGCTTGGCCACGCGGCTATCGAGGCGAATGGAGCCCAACCTTTGGCCACCGGATGCAAAAACGACATTCATCGACGAGCCATCCAAAAACGGAAGTACCAAGACGGCGAGCTCGCGCTCGTAATCGGAAACGGAAGGGCAAAGCGCCAGCACGCGGCCGTGATCGACCGGGAGCACCAGCGACGGCACACAAGAGCCGCTCGTCGTCGCATGGGCAAACGCTTGAGAACCCTCCCGCTCAATAAGCGCGGCGACATCCTGACCGGCAAAACGAAGCAGCACAAAAAGACGGCCCTGGCTGCGGCAAAGTGCCAAACGCTTGATACTCATCTACACTTCTCGCTTTCCTAGGGCGTTCGCTGCCATGCGTTTACAGGCACCCAGGCGCCCAAACCTCAAGACGTCGTAATCGAACATGAGCTTTTTGCACCCACGGGCATTGGGGGCCTTGCTGGTAAGCGCCGCACGCACCATAGCAGCAACAGAAGGAGCGCATTGTGCGAGCGCAGCATCGCTGCCCACGGCAGAACCGGCAAGTGCCGTGGCAACGGCAGCAAACACCTTGCCGCAGTCCGAGCCCAGCAACCTGAGCGCATCGTACAGCACCAGATCGCATAGGAAGTACGCCAGGTCATCGGCATGCTGTACATCGAGACCGTCGCGCTGCCAGTCAGCCAGCACCGCGGAGTAAATCTTCACGTGCTCTAGCAGTCGCGTCTCGTCGTCGTAGCGCATGGTGTCCATGAGCGAGCCATTGCGCGCCACGCGATAGTCATACAGCTTGTTCGAAATAAGCGCGGTCTTGCACGAACGACCGTACACGGCAAAATCGAAGACCTGGTCCTCGCCATACTTAACGGTTTCGTCGAACACGATCCCGTTGCCCAGCAAAAACTCACGCTTGCAGGCGGTGCGCCATGCAAAGGGGCGAGAAGCTTCCTTAAACAGCAGGTCAGAGCAATAGCCCTCAAATGACACATCGCGCGGACTCAGCACATAGTTAAGCCACGGATACCCCGCCTCCAGCGGATACGGATTCGCGCCAAAGGTCAAAACGTCGCAGTCCTCGCGCTCAAAGGCATCGACGATCACGCGGCATGCATCGGGCGTAAAGCGGTCGTCGGAATCCAAAAACGCGACGATAGGCGCCGTGGACGCGGCGATGCCTGCATTACGCGCACTCGACAGGCCGCCATTTGGCTTATCGACCAGCGTAAAGCGCGCATCCTTTTCGCAATAAGCGGCCGCAATGTCGCGCGAGCCATCCGGCGAGCCATCGTTGACCAGCACGCCCTCCCAATCGAGCATGTCCTGCGCAAGCAAGGAGTCCAGGCACCAGGCCAGACACTCCTCCACCTTGTAGATGGGAACGACAACGGAAATCTTAGGGGTAGCCATAATCACGTGCTCCTACTGCGCCGCCGGCACGTCGTCGGGATGCGGGTTATCGCCGTAGGCGCGCTGATACGTCAGCACGCGCCAAACCAGCGGCAGGCCGCCAATCTTAAAGTAGTGCTTAAACGTATTGAGCTTGCCGGGCTTCTTAAAGTCAAAGCGCGAATCGATATAGGCGCGGGGCGACTTGACCATCAGGCGCAAGTCGGTCTCGCCACGCGGATCAAACAGCGACAGGTCAAAGCGACCGGCATCCCAATCGGCCTTGAGATCGGACGAGGCTTTCTTCCAAAACTGCTCACGCAATTCATCGACCAGACGCTCATCATTCCAACGATACGTATCGACCTTCATGCGCATTAAAATGCCCTGGAGCTGAGCCTTAAGCTCGGGACGCTCGTCCAAAAAACGTTGCATCTCGGCATATTCGTCGCACACGCAAAACACTTTGTTGGGCGAATTAACAGAGCTCTTCTCGTTATCCTGGCGATAGCACAAAATGGGGTCAGCAATAAACGCGGCACGCTCGGCGCAAGCCCAAACCTTAAAGTTAAAGCCTGCGTCCTGATACGAGGCGCCCGGCGTGGGAAGGAACCGAATCTGATTGTCGTTGAGGAACTCGCGCCGATAGATGGCAGACCAAATGGAAGGTTTGCGGTAGAAGATGCCCGGGCGATCGACGGGGCGATACGCGGCGCCCGTCATATGCTCGTCGATAATCCCAAACAGCTCACGGCGCTCGCTGGGCGCAGACCAGTACAGGTAAAAGTCGCCCTTAACGACATCGGCATGCTCAGCATCGGCCTTGGCGACCAGCTTTTGGAGCGAATCCTCAAACATAAAGTCGTCGGACTCAAGGATGCCCACGTACTCGCCGCGCGCCATCTCCAGGCCGCGGTTCATCGAGTCGCCGTAGCCGCTGTTGGCTTTGTCGATGATCTTTACACGGGGGTCGCGCTCCATGTACTCGCGAATGATATCCGGCGAGCTATCGGTGGAACCGTCATTGATGCAGATGATCTCGATGTCCTTGAGCGTCTGAGCCACGGCGGAATCGAGGCACTCGCGCAGGTAGCGTTCGACATTGCAAATGGGGACAAGCAGCGAAACTTTAGGGGTATCAGAGTTCTGCAAGAGAACCTCCTGTTGAATAGCGTGTAACAGGGTTATTTTAGCAGCCGAGTTGCGGCGGGCGGCAACGCTTGGAATTAGATAAAGCGCTCCAGGCAGGCTTTGAGACCGCGAGTCGAAAGATAGAACAGCGTGGCGTCTGCCATCGAAACGCCCGAGGTCGCCGCAACGAGCTTGTGGGCAACACGGCGAACGGCACCCTTAGCAGGCATATCCGCCCACTCCGTTCCCAAAAACGTCGTGAGGTCCATGTTGACGCGAGCCGCCACGCGATGGAAGTCATCGGCATCCAAGCGCGCCAGGTCGAACACAATAAGGTCCAAAAACCAAGTTATCAGCTCGCCGGGACACAGGTCCAAAAGATCGTAGGCCGCCCAGTCCTCCAAGACCTCCTCGAGCATTCTCATATGGGCATCGAGCTTTTTGGCGCGAGCCTCGACACTGTTGAACTCGTGCGTCGCCGATTCACTCTCCATCACGTAGTGGTAGAACTTGTCCGGCATGACGACGGTCTTGCGGGCAAGCGCATAAGCCGCAAATTGGAAGACGACGTCCTCGCCCAAAGCCAAACCGGGGGCGAAGCGAATACCTTCGCGATTGAGCAGCTCGCGCGAAAAAGCCGCGCGGCAGGCATAGGGCTGCGCATTCGAATGGAACAGCAGTTGGGGATCACGGGCGCCGAAGGTGCCAGCTTTGGGGCTCATGAGTTGCTGGACGCGTTTGGGGGCAGCATCGGCAGGTTCACAGACGCCGCCAAAAACGGCGGCCTCGGCATCCGCAGACTCCATGGCATGCAGCACGCGCTCGACCGTCTGGGCATCGATGTAATCGTCGGCGTCCACAAAAAAGATGGTCTCGCCCTCGGCAGCATCGATACCGGCATTTCGAGCGCACGAGACGCCCGCGTTTTCCTGGTCAATCACCAGTACACGATCGTCGGCCTGCGCGATCTGGCGCAACGCGTTCAACGAATCATCAGTCGAACCGTCGTTGACGCAGACAACCTGAATCGAGCGCTCGGACTGGGCCAACAGCGAATCGAGGCATCGCTGAATCGAGCGCGCAGAGTTGTAAACGGGGACGACAATGGTAGCTTTAGGACACGAGGCCTCTCCCATGCCGACCTACCCCCTCAGCGATTCGATGAGGAAGGCAGCAACCACGCCTGGGCCTCCAACCGAGGCGTAATACTTAGCACGCCCCAAGGCACCATCCGTCGCAAAACTCGAGTGCTCGTCAACCCAGCCCTCAGGATCTTTGAGGATGGCAGCGAGATTTGCGCGCTTCCACGGTTTGAGGTCGTCAAGCGAAAAGTCCCCGGCGTCCAAGGCCGCCTGAAATTCCTTGGCCATCTGAACCAGGAACTCCTTATAGAACTTAGGCGCCAGGCGCACGTAGTTCCACATGTACGAATCGTACTTAATGAGCTGATTGAACTTGAGCATGCGCGCGACATCGACGCTTGCGTGGTCGCGGGCATAATCCTCTCGAATCCAACGCTCAATCTCGGCATACTCGGTATTGACGCAAAAGACCTTAGCCGAAGAATTGACCGAGGAATTCTCGTTGTCCTGTCGATACGACAAAACAGCATCATGCAGGTAAACAGCCTTATCGGCGCACGCGATCACCTTAAAGGCGAATGACGTGTCCTGAAAGGATGCCCCCGGAGTCGGCAGGAACTTAATGCCGTTGCGCTCAAGAAAATCGCGACGGTACACTGCCGACCAAATCGACGGCTTTTGCTTAAAGAACTGCGTCGTATCGCTCGGGTGCACTGGCTTGCCACAGTCCTTGGCTTTAAACATCTCGTGCAGCGAACGGCGCTCCTCGGGCTTAGACCAGTAGAAATCAAAGTTAGCCTTCGCAAAGTCGGCATTATTGCTATCGGCGGCCGAGACAAGCTTTTCGAGTGCGTCGGGCGCCATAAAGTCATCGGACTCCAAGATGCCAACGTACTTGCCACGCGCCATCTCCAGACCGTGGTTCATCGAGTCGCCGTAGCCGCTGTTGGCCTTGTCGATCATCTTGACGCGCCCATCACGCTCCATATACTCGTGGATAATCGCCGGCGAGTTGTCGGTCGACCCGTCGTTAATGCAGATGATCTCAATATCCTTGAGCGTCTGCGCCAGGGCGGAATCGAGACACTCGCGCAGGTAGCGCTGAACATTGTAAATGGGAATAAGCAGCGACAGAACAGGGCTGCTAGAGGCGTTAGTAGACAAATGTGCTCCTTAGGAAATACCTGTCGTTTCATGGTATCAAAGGGTCAGCGCGCCAGCGGGCGTTTATATAATCTATGGAGCCTCTTGCGGGCAAAGCAGCCCCACGTCATGCGGCGGGCCCGTGGCAGGTTCCTGCGTTTTATTCAAAGCTTGCCGTCAAGGCGCGCCGAGCCTTTACAATAGGACAGTCCCAAGGACGTATTCGATAGCTTCCGTGCAGCGCATGCGCGCCGCGCGTGAAAGGATATATTGCCCCATGCCTTCAACCCTTCCCGCTCCCATCGATAAGCTCGCCATCGTCGTCGTTACGTACAAGCGCCAGGAACTCCTGGCCAACTTGTTCGACTCTATGACCGAGCTCACGGCAACGCCCTGGCGCATCGTGATTGTCGATAACGAGAATTCGCGCGAGACCGAGGCCATGTGCACCGCATTCAACGAGCGCCTCGCCAACCTGTGGGGCATCGACACCGAGCAGCCCGACGCGCAGGGCGGCACCGACCGTGTCATCTACGCCCCGCAGCTCGAAAACGGCGGCGGTGCGGGCGGCTTCTCCGCCGGCACCAAATGCGCCTACGACCTGGGCGCCCAGTGGTTCTGGGTGATGGACGACGACGTGCTCGTCATCCCCGAAGGCATCGAGCGTCTTGCCAAGTGGACCGACCGCTACGATGTCATCCAGGGTTCGCGCCTGGACTTTGACGGCGGCGCTTTCTTTTGGCAGTACCAGCTCATCCTCTCGCTCGGCATCCCTAACCCTATCGCCAAGTGGGATCTGGGTCCCGAGGGCTACCGCGCCATGAACCAGCTGTGCTTTGAGGGCGGCATGTTCTCGCGCCGCGTGGTCGACAAGATTGGCCTGCCCGACGCGCGCTTCTTTATCTACGGCGACGATGCCTGCTACGGCTACGTAGCCAGCCAGCACTTCCCCGCCGCCGTGGTCGCCGACGTGGTGCTCAAGCGCGCCCGCGCCGTCTCCAACTGGGATATCGCCGGCAAGCGCCAGCTCAACTCCACGAGCGACACCAACCGTTACTACATCATGCGCAACCGAGGCTTCCTCGCTCGCTATATGCAGATCTACGGTGACTACCACCCCATGCTGTTCCGCCTGGGCAATGCCGCGACCTTCTGCAAGGAATTCATTCGCCTGGCCGCCGTTGACAAGTGCTTTAAGACCGGCATTCCGGCGCTGCGCCGTGGCATGAAGGACGCCCGCAAGATCATCAAGGATCCCAACTGGAAGCCCATGCCGCCCATGAAGGACGCGGAGCAGTAAAGGGCTTTCGCCATCCCCTACAACCGTTGGCACACCACGGACACACGCTGCCCGTCAAAGCCAAAGCCCCAGCGCATCCGCCCGACGGCGGGGCGTGGCACGCGAATATCATCGATGCCGTTGCGCTCGATTTCGAGCAGCGCCTGAACCGCTAACAGTTCTAGGCCCAGGGCATCGACGCCAGGGTCGTACATCATGTTGATCGTTATCAGCGGGCGCTCGTCGAGTATGCCGAGCGTGTCGGCCACGTCAAACACCCGACCGGTGGGAATCACCTGGATATCCCAGCGATCCGAAACGCCACTTCGCTTGGAGCTGGGATTGCAATAGCCGGGCAGTCCAAAGCAGAGCCCCTGCAGCGCCAGATGATAGGCTGTCGGCATATCTGATTGGCCCACATCGATGCCCAGATCGCCGATAGCACAGCTCAAAGCTTGCTTTACAGCGTCCTCGTCTCCTCGACACAGCCCGTCATGGAACGAGTCGATAACTCGAACGTCCTCAACGGCGCACTCAAACCATTCCAGAATTACAAGACGGAGCGCCTGACGTACTTCGTTGTTAGGCAGACGCAGGGAACGAAGGCGCACGCCGCCCTCCGAATGCCCCGTCATGTCCGTGGTAAGGAATCCAGACAGATACAGCGCAGTCCAGATATCTTCGGGCTTGGCGGCATCGGCCTCCTCGGCATGCACATGCACCGACGCCTCAATAAACCCATGCGGCTCAAGCAAATCGAACAATGCGGACAGGCGCATGAGATTCCAGTCACCGACGTATGCGCTCAGACGATCGGCGCAACCATACAGATCTGTCCGAACGGGCGCAACGCAACCGCGGTGTGCGTAGTCCACCACACGCTCCGGGATCGAACAATAAAAACCACCAAACAGATAACCCTCGAGCCACTCACGCGCGTCATCCAGACAGCCGTTGCGACCGATGCGATCCAACAGTACCTGGACTTCGTCGTCCGAAAAACCGAACCATCGATCACACCAACTCGACAGCGGCGTCGCCGACCGATAGGAAACCCCACGTTGGGACAACGCAAACTCGGCAGGACCGGGACGCTCGCCCATAAGGCACGTCAATCGCAACAAATCGCCGGCGTCGGCAATGGTGTCGAACAACATCCGGCTGAGCGACTCTAGGGAATCCATGCTACCGTAGTCCTTAGCGTCCAAACGCTTTGGACATACCGCGTCGTAGTCGTCTATCAGAAGAACAACCTGCTCATCGAAAGCTGTCTGGAGCAGCTTAATAAGCACGCCTAGCGCCGCATCGATCTCTCTATCGCTGGCCACCCCACGCGCCGCCCTCTCGATAAGACGAACCTCACGTCTTGACAGATCAGGCGCGGCAAGCAGTGGCAGCAATCGGGCGCACTCGTGCGCGACGGCGCTGCGAATAGCCGCCGCAGCATCAGCGTCGCGCCTCACAGCGACAGCTGAAAAGTCGAGCATGATGACCGGATAACACGCGCACTCATCACGATAGCGACCGCTGCCCGCCTGCCAAATCTGGGTGCCGACGAACGGGCTTCGATCCGGCCGCCGGTGATCAGGTCGTTCCAAATAGCATTTGAGCATCGACAAGTTCATGCTCTTGCCAAAACCCTTGGGTCGGCAGCAAAACGCGACGGATGCCTCACAATCCAACATATCGGCAATAAACATGGTCTTATCGACGAGTAAATACCGATTGATTGCATCGGAAAAGTCGTGAACATCAACCGGTAGAGCTGCGTTATCCGCATGATTGAGCAACCGCGCACCAAACGCATGAGTAAAACCACAATTCACCTGTTCAGACACCGTAAACTCTCCCTCTAACGCAGCACGATGCCTATTGTAACGAGCAGGCGGAGCGCAACAATATCGACCTGCAAAGGTTTCGGGCAACGGTAGCAACTGACGCCCCGAGGGGGCATAACAAATCGTTGCACAACAAAAACGAGGCCCGATGCCGCCGCACCGGACCCCGTCCTTAACTCTTATAGAAAACGATCTGAAAGATTACTCCTCCGAGCCATCCTCCCCAGAATTCTTCTTCTGCTGATCGAGCTTATGCTTACCGCTCACGATGGACGTAGCGCCCAGCGTAGCCAAGCTCGCACTGGCAAGGCTCGCCATCACGATCAAGTCGCCCGTCTTGGGCATGTTGCCGCCCGAGGACTTGGTAGCTGTAGTCGTCGTGGTCGTGGTGGTCACCGTTTTGGAGTCATTTTGCTCCTGGACCTGGTTGCCGGCACCGCTCTTGTCGTCGTCTTCGGGCTGTTTCTTTTCGCCCTCGGTCTTGCTCTCGTCCTTCTTCTGAGCGGACTTGTCGTCCTTCTCCTCAGAGCTAGAACCCTTATCGGATTCGGTCTTCTCGGAAGCCTTGTCCTTGGAGTCGCCCTTTGAGGCTTCGGTCTTTTCCTTGGAAACCTGATCAGAGTTGTCCTTGTTCTGGGTCGAGCCGTTATTGACACCAGCCATCAGCGAAGAGCCCAGCGTAGAACCAAGCTGCACGGAGAAAGAAGGCTTCTTGTCCGGCGAAGCAACGGGAGCGTCCGGCGCCTTATTCGAGTCGTCCTTGGAAGCATCGGAATCAGAAGCAGCGCCAGTGTTAGAGTCATTGCTAGAACCAGTATCGGCGGAAGAATCGCTCGAGCCAGTGGAAGAGTCAGAGGAACCAGCGTCGGTCGAACCAGAGGCGGCGCTGCCCGTATTGCCGGCAGAGCTTGAAGACGAATCGCCCGCAGCAGAGCCGTTCGAATCGGAGCCGTTCGAGGTGGAACCGTCGTTGATAGTGCCACCAGCAGAGCCATTACCGTCAGCATCGGTCGAGGGCGCATCCATCCTGTCATCGTTGGCATCGTCACTCGAGCCGTCATTCGAATCAGGCGTCGGCGAGGGCGCCGGCGTGGGCTCGGGCTGCACGGGCGTCGCAGCGGCAGCCTCGTCCTCAGCGATATAAACCAAGCAGTCCTTTAGCTCGTTGCGGTAGCGGTTCTTCCAGCCCTCATGATACTGGGGCTGACTCGAAAACTTAGTGGCGACATTGTTGACCACGCTATTGGAGAGCGCCGTCACAAACTCGCGGTCGGACATATCGTTGGAAAGATTCGCCCAGCGGAAAAAGTCCCTGCAGCCACCGGTGCCGCACATGTTGGTGATGCTCCACACCATGCCCTTGACGCAATCGGCGCGACCCGAAATATCAATACCCAGGCCGCTCTTGAGCCACGCCTCGGTCACCGCATAGTACGAGTTGTACGCATAGGCATCCTGCAGAGCCGAAAACTCAGCAGGGTCGGTGTTATAAGCGCCCTGGAAGGCCTCCTGCGCAATACGGCCCAACTCGGTGAGCTGGCCGTTCTCGTACATGGCATTGCTCGCGCTGGAAATTTCGCCGCCGCGATCAATCGCATCCTTGAGCATGCTGTATTTTTCGGGGTTGTAGTTGTAGGCCTGCTTCATAAACGGAATGAGCGACCAACGACGGTCGAACTGGTAATAACCCAGCGCGTTATAGCCGTCACCGTACGAAAAGCCCTGGTTGTAGTTGCCATGGCTCTCGTACTTGGTAAAGTACTTCATCTCGGGAGTCACGTTGACAAACGAAACGCCCTGGACCGACCTCAGCACGCCCGAGAAGGACTGTTGGGTGTAGAGACCCTTATCGATATCGGTGGCATCCGAGGCAACGCCCGGCGTGGGCTCCTCGGCAGCGGCGGGTGCCGGCGCGGAAACGGCGCCAAACGAAAGCGCCAGCGTCAGGCCCGCGACAATCGCAGAATGCTTGGGCTGCATAAGATCCTCCCTGCATTGGTGTAGTTAAAGTTCAGTTTGCAAAGATAAAAATAAGTATTGCAGCTCGCCCGTTGTTGCACAACAACCCCTCGGTAAACGGCAACAACCCTCCGCGAAATCTTAAGGAATTGAGCTCAACCTACAGCTTAATGTCAAAGTTGATCTCGGGAACGGCGGCTAGGTCGGCCAACGTCACGCCGTCAACGTACTTTTCAATCACGTCGTCCAGCCCGCGCCAGAACTTGACGGTCGAGCAAAGGTCGCTGCGGGCGCAGCTGTTGTCGATGCCGTCGCACGCCACGGGCGCCGTGCTGCCCTCGACAGCGCGCAGGATGTCGCCAGCACGCACCTCGGCCGGGTCCTTGGCCATCATGTAGCCGCCGCCCTTGCCGCGCACGCTCTTAAGCAGGCCCGCCTTCATAAGCGGACGAACCAGCTGCTCCAAATACTTTTGCGAGATACGCTCACGGTCAGCAACCTCGCGCAGAGCAATCTTGCCCTCGGCGTCACCGAGTGCCGCGATATAGATCATCAGTCGGAGGGCATAGCGGCCCTTAGAAGAAATGAGCATACCTACCCTCCCATCGTTACTGGGACAAAACCAGGCTTGTTTGTCCCAAATCCTATGCACGCGGGGCAAACAAACCTGATTATTATGTCCCTCATCTAAAAAGTCGAGTGGATTAGTCGGGTTTTCCCTTGACTAACGCCGAACCCATAGTAACTTTATTCCGAGAAGATTCCTAGGGTTTAGTACACCTATGAGTACACCATATACAGAGAGGGACAGCATGAGCGCAAATCCGCTGCTTTCCATCGAAGGTCTGACCGCCTCCGTGGACGAGAAGACCATCCTCCACAACGTCAACCTTAACGTCGCCGCCGGCGAGACCCACGTGTTGATGGGTCCCAACGGCGCTGGCAAGTCTACCCTCGGCCACCTGGTCATGGGCGACCCCGTTTACACGATCAACGACGGCCGCATCGTCTTTGACGGCCAGGATATCACCGAGCTCACCACCGACAAGCGTTCGCGCGCCGGCCTGTTCTTGAGTTTCCAGGCCCCGGTCGAGATCCCGGGCGTGCCGCTGTCGAGCTTTTTGCGCGCCAGCATCGCCGGCCGCCCCGGCCTGGAGATGAAGGGCAAGGAATTCCGCCGTCGCGTCAAGGAACTCGCGGCCGAGCTCAACATGGATACCGCCTATCTCAACCGCGAGCTGGGCGTGGGCTTCTCGGGCGGCGAGAAGAAGAAGGTCGAGATGCTCCAGCTCCTGTTGCTGCAGCCCAAGCTCGCCATCCTGGACGAAACCGACTCCGGCCTGGACGTCGACGCCCTTTCCACCGTCAGCCATGGCATGGACGCCTACCGCAAGAGCTGCGACGGATCTATGCTCATCATCACGCACAACACGCGCATCCTGGAACACCTGGATGTCGACCGCGTCCACGTTATGGTCAAGGGTCACATCGTGCGCGAGGACGACGCCTCGCTCATCCCCTGGATCGACAAGAACGGTTTTGAGACCTTCGAGCGCGAGGCCGCCGAGCAGCGCGCCCAGGCCGAGGCCGCCGCTGCCGAGCAGCAGGCGTAAAGGGGCGACGCAATGACCAAGAACCGCACCGAGGTCGCGGACATCGACCGCAGCCTCTACGACTTCACCTATGGCGAGGAGGGATTCGAGCGCCTCGACGCCGGCATCACGCCCGACATCGTGCGCGAGATCAGCGCCAAAAAGGACGAGCCGCAGTGGATGCTCGACCTGCGCTTAAAGTCCCTCGAAATCTTCAATCGTTTTCCCGACCCGACGTGGGGCCCCTCCATCGAGGGCCTGGACATGGACAACATCGTCACCTACGTCAAGCCCAACACCGACCAAAAGCACGACTGGGAGTCGGTGCCCGACGACATCAAGAACACCTTTGAGCGCCTGGGCATCCCCGAGGCCGAACGCAGCTACCTGGCAGGCGTCGGCGCGCAGTACGACTCCGAGCTCGTCTACCACAACATGCAGGACACCGCCTCCAAGATGGGCATCGTCTACTCCGGCATCGAGGAGGCCCTGCACGACCCGCAGTGGGAGCCGCTCATCCACGAGAAGTTTATGACGCTCATCCCGCCCACCGACCACAAGTTTGCGGCCCTGCACGGCGCCGTGTGGTCGGGCGGCTCGTTTGTCTACGTGCCCAAGGGCACCAAGCTCGACTTCCCGCTGCAGAGCTACTTCCGCCTCAACGCCAAGGGTGCCGGCCAGTTTGAGCACACGCTCATCGTCGTCGAGGACGATGCCGACCTGCACTTTATCGAGGGTTGCTCCGCGCCCAAGTACAACGTGGCAAACCTCCACGCCGGCGCCGTCGAGCTCTTTGTGGGCAAGCGTGCGCACCTGCGCTACTCGACCATCGAGAACTGGTCCAAGAACATGTACAACCTCAACACTAAGCGTGCGCGCGTGGACGAGGACGGCGACATCGAGTGGATCAGCGGCTCCTTCGGCAGCCACGTGGGCTACCTCTACCCCATGAGCGTGCTCAATGGTCGCCGCGCCCGCTCGAGCTTTACCGGCATCACCTTTGCCGGCGCCGGTCAGAACCTCGACACCGGCTGCAAGGTCGTGCTCAACGCGCCTGAGACCTCGGCAACGGTCGAGACCAAGGGTATCTCCAAGAGCGGCGGCATCCAGACGTTCCGCAGCTCCATCGTGGCCACGCCCAAGGCCGAGGGCTCCAAGGCAACCGTGAGCTGCCAGTCGCTCATGCTCGACGACCAGAGCCGCTCCGACACCATCCCCGCCATGGACATCCGCGCCAAGAACGTCGACATCGGCCACGAGGCCACCATCGGCCGCATCGGCGACGATAAGGTGTTCTACCTGATGAGCCGCGGTATCTCGGAGGAAGAGGCCCGTACCATGATCGTCAATGGCTTTGCCAACCCGGTCTCCAAGGAGCTGCCACTGGAGTACGCCGTCGAGATGAACAACCTGATCAAGCTCGAGATGGAAGGAGCGATCGGATAATGAAACAGACCACCAACACCGCTGCTACCACCCTTGAGCAGGTCAACGCGATGCCGGCGGCCACTTGGGGTTGGCTCAAGATGAACCAGACCAAGCTTGAGTTTTCGGACGAACTTGCCGCCGCCCCCGCCGGAGCCGTTGAGGTTGAGGGCTTGGACGAGCAGTTTGCTGGCACGGCCGACGCCTTCGATACCGCCATGGACGCCATGGCCGAGCGCTTCCCCGAGCGCCGCGCCTCCGCCCCCGGCGATGCCGCCGACCGCGCCCGCATCACGCCCGAGACCGAGCTCGACGTGCCCGCAACCTCCGTCTACCAGGCCGGGGCTATCAAACTGGAGGAGGAGCTCTCCCCCGCTGAGGCCTTCGAAACCGGCATGGGCGAGGCTGCCTACGCCTACTTGGCCGAGCACGCCACCAAGCGCATCGTCATCGATGTGCCCGCATACAAGCACGCCACGGTTACCGTGCGCGTGAGCGGTGTCGATGCCGCCGCAGCCATCGCCGCCATCGACGTCGTCGCCCGTCCCCAGTCGACGCTCGATCTGCTTATTGCCCTAGACTCCCCCGTTGCCGGCCAAGGCGTCGTGGGCTCCGTGCTACGCGTGTGCGCCCACGAGTACGCCACCGTCAACGTGACCTGCACGCAGACGCTCGACGATAGCTGGATCGCGCTCGACGACACCGGCCTGTTCCTGGACGAGGGCGCGCGCGTCAACGTGCAGCACACCGTCCTGGGTGCCGGCGCCAGCGCCACCGGCCTTGCCGGCGACCTGCTGGGCGATACCGCCAAGGTCACCATCGATACTGACTACCTGGGCGCCCGCGAGCAGGTGCGCGACTTTAACTACGAGCTGCGCCACCGCGGTCGCAAGACCGAGTGCGAGATCGACGCCAACGGCGTGCTGACCGGTACGTCCAAGAAGGTCTACCGCGGCACCATCGACCTCGTTCACGGCTGCAAGGGCGCAACCGGCACCGAGCGCGAGACGGTGCTCTTGGCCAACAAGGGCGTCGACAACAAGACCGTCCCCGTCATTCTCTGCGACGAGGACGACGTCGCCGGCAACCACGGCGCCACCATCGGTCACGTCCGCGACGAGCAGCTGTTCTACCTCGCCTGCCGCGGCCTTGACCAAAACGCCGCCGAGGACCTGTTCATCCGCGCCAAGCTGGAGGACGCCGCGCTTTCCGCCACCGACGAGCGCACCCGCGCCGCCGTCGTCCGTATGGGCAACAACCTGATCGACAACTTTGAAGAGGAGCTCGCATGATCGACACCGAGCACGTTAAATGCGATACCTGTACCGCACCGGAGCCTATGGAGCTCGACGCCAGCGACGAGGCCTCGCGCGGCTGGCCTACCGTCGACATCGAGACCAATCCCTACAAGGCACAGTTCCCGCTTTTCCAGCAGCACCCCGAGATCGCCTTCCTCGATAGCGCCGCCACCGCGCAGCGCCCTGCCTGTGTGCTTGACGCCGAGCGCGACTTCTATCAGCGCATGAACGCCAACCCCCTGCGCGGCCTGTACTCGCTGTCCGTCGAGGCAACCGACGCCATCGCGAAGGTCCGCCAGCAGATCGCCGACCTCATCGGCGCCTCACAGGCCAACGAGGTCGTCTTCACTCGCAACACGAGCGAGTCGCTCAACCTGGTCGCCAAGAGCTTTGCACCCACGGTGCTCGAGCCCGGTGACGAGGTCGTCATCACCATCATGGAGCACCACTCCAACCTGATTCCGTGGCAGCAGGTCTGCCGCGAGACCGGCGCCAAGCTCGTCTACCTCTACCCCACCAAGACCGGTCAACTCACCACCGAGGAGGTTCTGTCCAAGGTGGGCCCCAAGACCAAAATCTTGGCCGTGGGTCAGGTTTCTAACGTGCTGGGCGTCGAGAACCCGGTCAAGAACCTCGGCAAGCTCGTCCACAAGTACGGCGGCTATCTGGTCGTCGACGGCGCGCAGTCGCTGCCGCACATGCCGGTCGATGTGGCCGACCTGGGAGCCGACTTCTTTGCCTTTAGCGCGCACAAGGCCATGGGCCCAATGGGCATCGGCGTGCTGTGGGGCAAGATGGACCTGCTCAACGCCATGCCGCCCATGCTCACCGGCGGCGAGATGATCGATTCGGTCACCGAGCAGGACGCCGTCTGGGCGCCCGTTCCCGAGAAATTCGAGGCCGGCACGCAGGACGCCGCCGGCATCTTCGCCACGGGTGCGGCACTCGACTACCTCGTCAACACGGTTGGCTACGAAAACATCCAGGCACGCGAGCAGGCACTCGTCCACTACCTGATGGGCGAACTCATGCAGCTCGACTTTGTCCAGATCATCGGCTCCATCTACTGGGACAACCATCACGGCGTCGTCAGCTTTAACGTCAAGGGTATCCACCCGCACGACGTCGCGAGCATCATGGACATGGACGGCGTGTGCATCCGTGCCGGTCACCACTGCGCGCAGCCGCTGCTTACCTGGCTGGGCGTCGAGAACCTCGCCTGCTGCCGCGCCAGCGTGGCCTTCTACAACGACAAGGCCGACATCGATAAGTTCATCGCCGGCCTGCATCACGTTTGGAGCACGTTCAATGGGTAATCTGTACACCTCCACCACGTTTATGGAGCACAACTCGCACCCCGACTACAAGTACGAGATGGATGCCCCCACGCACGAGCACGACGGCATCAACCCCAGCTGCGGCGACGAGCTCACCCTGCAGCTGCGCGTCGAGAACGGCGTGATCGAGGAGGCCTCCTTTACCGGCCACGGCTGCGCCATCAGTCAGGCCAGTGCCGACATCATGGCCGACCTCATCACCGGCGAGACCGTCGAGGAAGCTCACCGCTTGGCAGAGCTCTTCCTCGCCATGATCCGCGGCGAGCAGCTCTCCGAGGAGGACCTGGAAGACCTGGACGAAGCCGCCCAGCTCCAGGACATCTCGCACATGCCCGCCCGCGTCAAATGCGCCGAGCTCGCCTGGCGCACCCTCGACGGCATGCTCGAGGGGCAAGCTAACCAGTAGTTTATGCCCCGAATCCAAGGTTTTTGATTGCCGAGCCGCCCGATACGGGCGGCTCTGTTTTTCCTAATGAGCACGAACGCACAAAATCAGCGCGTCCGGCGCCCCGTCTGTCATTTACCACACGGCCAGACGCGAACACGGGCGTTTTCCACAGCACCAAAGGCCTGCGGCAGGGCCCCGGGCCCGCCAAGCAATGCGCCAAGCCCCGTTCTGCTGAGCTCCGACTCGCTTCGCGCCTGCCGCAGACGGGTCCCATAGGGTGCGACGTGCATTTTTGCGAGTATTCAGCACGCCAAGCTGTATGTATACGCATCGAAAGCGTTAATCAACGTCTCCAGGCGCATATATATTGTGTTTTAGAACAAGCATCGCGGTCTCAGAGATCACATACATGCGCTTCGGAGGCGCATCGGAAGGCATAAATAGCTTCGGGACCCGTATGTTGCAAGATTGCGGCAGTGCCGACAGCACCACGATGCTGAAAACTCCGTTTTTTGCACGGCGCAGACGGGGGTAGGCACGGGCAAACCCGGACTGAGCTGTTATTTTATGCAAGATGGCGATTTTTCTATGCATATTAAGAAGTGCAGTTACCGTACCAAGCTTTTGAACGCTGGTTGCGGCGTATGGACGACCCCAGCTGCGGTGAACAGGCGACCTTACATCACGTTTCCGCCAGCCCGCATCGCCGTTCGCGCGCGGGCGCGCACGATACGAGAGACGGTACTTTTGCCAATCCCGGTATACCGCTCAATCTGGCGCACCGTAAAACCGGCATCGTGCAATCCAAAAATAACGGTATCGCGCTGCGCCGGCGGTGCGACTTTAACCCCACGAAGCGGAACCCCGAGCTCCTTCGCCATCTTGTCGGCAAAGGCGTGGCGTTCCCATTCCGTCTCTTTCATATCGCACAGCGCTGGCTCACTGCCGTCGGGCGTCGAAAGCGAATAGGCAATAAAGCCCTCGGCAGAACCAAAAAGCTCAAGCACGCAAGAAGGATCAGAAAATCCCCTCGCGACATCGGCCGCGTCACCGTCGTAAGAACGCAGATGTTCCGCAAAGCTGCTCCAGGGATAACGCTCGATTAGGCTAACGCCCACCTCCTGCGGATCGGCGTGTACGGAGCGAATAGCCTCCATCACCTGCCAATCGGTATCGAGCGAACGCCGGTCAAAACGGTTCTGGAACAGATGGCCTGTGCGCCCCGTGCGCTTATTGAACCGCCGCGCGTACGTCAAAAGCAGCCGGTGCATCGCCGCGCTCATCGCGTCCTCGTAATCTGCAAGCACCAGACGCACGTGATTGCCCATAAGGCACCAGGCGATAACCGTCACGCCCGCCTTGCGGCAGCGCTCGCGCATCAGCTCCAAAAACTCCCACCGGTCTTCATCGCCCTCAAAGATGAGCTGTTTGCCCACACCGCGGGCACAGACATGGTAAAAGCCGGTAACCGTTCTCCAAACGCGCTGCATGGCGCTCCCTTCGCCGGGATCTGCTTACCATCCAATACAGCACGATTGAAGCGTGCCATCAAAACATTCACGCAAAACAATACACTCGCGCGGCCAAAGGCAGCAAACAGGCGGCGAACGGCACTGTTGCAACAGGTCAACCACTGCAACGCTTGCAAGAGCGGACCAAAAGCTTGCCCAAGACGGACCCCCTCTACGGAAACTCACGACCACAGAACATAGAGTTAAACCGTTTCAATTAAAACTTCCGGACTTCTCGCTACGAAAACTGAGCCGTTCGCCGAATATTCCGTGCATTTCGCGGTATTATAGGGGCTGCATGTCATGTCCCTTTCGAAGGGTCGCCCGGCAATCGCCAGCCACGACCCCCAGACGGGACGCCAACACGATAGAGAGGAGAGGCATGCAGTACTCACAGGAAGTGGAGAACATGTGCCCCGTTGCCAAGGGTGCATACCACGGCCCCGCACCCATCCCCGAGGAGGGCAAGTGGGTCCAGGCTAAGGAGATTTCCGACATCTCCGGTCTTACGCACGGTGTGGGTTGGTGCGCACCTCAGCAGGGCGCCTGCAAGCTCACGCTGAACGTCAAGGACGGCATCATCGAGGAGGCCCTCGTTGAGACCATCGGCTGCTCGGGCATGACCCACTCTGCCGCCATGGCTTCCGAGATCCTTCCCGGTAAGACCATCCTCGAGGCCCTCAACACCGACCTCGTCTGCGACGCCATCAACGTTGCTATGCGCGAGATCTTCCTGCAGATCGTTTACGGCCGCAGCCAGACCGCGTTCTCCGAGGGCGGCCTGCCCGTGGGCGCCTCCCTCGACGACCTCGGCAAGGGCCTTCGCTCTCAGGTCGGTACCATGTTCGGCACCAAGGCCAAGGGCGCTCGTTACCTCGAGCTCGCTCAGGGCTACGTCACCCGCATGGCTCTCAACGACAAGAACGAGATCATCGCATTCGAGTTCCTGAACCTCGGCAAGTTCACCGACGCCGTCAAGGCCGGCAAGACCCCCGAGGAGGCCATCGCTGGCGCTATGGGCCACTATGGTCAGTGGGAGAACGCTGCCAAGTACATCGACCCGCGCACCGACGAGGAGACTCACTCCGTCGCCAG
Organism: Coriobacteriaceae bacterium; assembly: GCA_025992755.1. Taxonomy (GTDB): domain Bacteria; phylum Actinomycetota; class Coriobacteriia; order Coriobacteriales; family Coriobacteriaceae; genus Collinsella. The sequence continues at coordinate 774,395 of DAJPGF010000001.1, read as the reverse complement.
CGTGTTCCCGGTTCACGAGTAGAAAGGGAGGGAAATAACTATGACTGTTACGTTCGAAGGTTACGAGCGCCGCGCTGACAAGATCAACAAGTGCCTCGCCGACAACGGCATCGCCTCCCTCGAGGAAGCTCTGCAGATCTGCACCGACAAGGGCTTCAACCCGCGTGAGATCGTCAACAACACCCAGTCCATCGCCTTCCAGAACGCCGAGTGGGCCTACACCCTCGGTTGCGCTCTCGCTGTCAAGCGTGGCGCCAAGTCCGCTTCTGAGGCTGCCGCCATCATCGGCGAGGGCATCCAGGCCTTCACCGTTCCCGGCTCCGTCGCCGAGGACCGCAAGGTCGGTCTGGGCCACGGCAACCTGGGCGCTATGCTGCTCTCCGACGACACCGAGTGCTTCGCCTTCCTGGCCGGTCACGAGTCCTTCGCTGCCGCCGAGGGCGCTATCGGCCTGGCTCTGAACGCCAACAAGGCTCGTAAGAAGCCGCTGCGCGTCATCCTCAACGGTCTGGGCAAGGACGCTGCTCAGATCATCGCCCGCATCAACGGCTTCACCTATGTGAAGACCCAGTTCGACTACTACACGGGCGAGCTCAAGGTCGTCGAGACCATCCCCTACTCCGATGGTCCCCGCGCTGCCGTTAACTGCTACGGCTCCGACGACGTCCGCGAGGGCGTTGCCATCATGTGGCACGAGAACGTCGACATCTCGATCACCGGTAACTCCACCAACCCCACGCGCTTCCAGCACCCCGTCGCTGGCACCTACAAGAAGGAGCGCATCGAGGCTGGCAAGAAGTACTTCTCCGTCGCTTCTGGTGGCGGCACTGGCCGTACCCTGCACCCGGACAACATGGGCGCCGGCCCTGCCTCTTACGGCATGACCGACACCATGGGCCGCATGCACTCCGACGCCCAGTTCGCCGGTTCTTCCTCCGTGCCTGCGCACGTTGACATGATGGGTCTCATCGGCATGGGCAACAACCCCATGGTCGGTGCCACCGTCGCCTGCGCTGTCGCCGTCGAGGAGGCCCTCAAGGCCTAATCGCGCCCGCGCGATGCTCATATAGTTGAGCTTTGGAGCCGCTACCTTTCGAGGTAGCGGCTCTTTTTGTTTGCGCTGGCGCAGGGTAGCTAATGCCGGTATATCAGCTGGGGCGAAATACGAGATGTGAAGAGATGGAGCGTCAGAGCGTCCATGACGCCCACCTGCCATATTTACCCTTTACCGATTTGCCGGGTCTTTGCGGCCCCATTGCCGATCACCCGTGCGACAATGCGCCGGACGAGAAAGGAATCCGATGGAATCGACTGATGTACTGGTAATTGGATCTGGCATTGCGGGCCTTTGCGCCGCCATCGAAGCGGCACGCACGGGCGCAACCGTCGCTGTGGCAAGCGCCGGCAAGACTATGAGTGGATCGAGCTTCTTCCCCGGAACCTGGGGCCTAGGGCTTATCGGACCCGTTAACGAAGACGACGAACAAGACCTCATCGACACCATCCAGACCGTCGGCGGCGGTGTCGCCGACCCCGAGCTTGTCCAGACGTTTGTCCACGGCATTCCCCAGGCAATTGAATGGCTCGAGCAAGACCTGTGCGTTGAGCTCAAGCGTCCGCAAAACGCTGAGAGCGCTCAGCAAAAGCAGTTTATCCCCTGCTTTGACCACAAAACGCGCATGTGGCGCGGCCTCACCCGCAAGCCCCTTGAGGACGCTCTAACGGCCCATATCGAGTCGCTTGGCATTCGCCTGCTCCCGCGCCATGAGCTTATCGACCTTGTTGAGGACACGAACGGCAGAATCACCGGAACCGTGCTCTACAACCTCACCGAAGATCGAATCGTGCCCTTTGCTACCAAAGCCACGATCATCGCAACCGGTGGCACGGGTGGCCTGTTCGAGCGAAGCCTCACTTCCGCCGACGTGCTCAGCTCATCACAGGCCATCGCACTGGCGCACGGCGCATCGCTTACTAATATAGAGTTCATGCAGATGATGCCCGGCTTCATCGAGCCCAAGCGCAACCTGGTCTTCAACGAGAAAACCTGGCGCTACGTACATGTAGACCAGCCGGTAGATATTGCCGACGACAAGCTGGACGACCTGCTCGAGCAGCGCTCTGGATATGGTCCCTTCACGTCACGCTTGGCCTCCCGCGCTATCGATCTCGTCATCGATCAGGCAGGTGTCGAAGGCCTGGCACTCCACTACGACTTCCCCCGCGGGGATGTCCCAGAGTTTGTGCAGACCTTTGCCACCTGGCTGCAAGACGAGCACGGCATCGCCCCGACTGACGAGATGCGCGTTGCGATGTATGCCCACGCCGCTAACGGCGGCATCAAGATCGATAAGACCGCGCACACGGGCGTTGAGGGCCTCTACGCTTGCGGCGAGGCGACAGGCGGCATGCACGGCGCCGACCGCATTGGTGGCTTGTCAAGCGCCAACGGCATCATATTCGGACGCATCGCAGGCGCATCGGCAGCCCTTGCAGCGCAGAAAGAGCCTGAGACAGCCCTGAAGGTGGATATCGCCCTCCCCCAGCATGGCATAGCTACAGCAGATGCCGAACGCCTGACACACAGCCTTAAGCACACGATGAGCACCTATTGCATGATCAACCGCACAGAGACGGGCCTATCCGAGGCACTACACGAGCTTGAGGGCTTGAAGACAGAGGCAACGACCTTGAGCACACAGAAAGCCCAGGACAGCGAAGTCGCAGCCCTCGCCCGCCTGCAATCGCAGATTCAATTAGCACAGGAAATGGTCAAAGCCATGCGCAAGCGAACCGAAAGTCTCGGATCGCACTATCGAGCAGACTAAATCGATTCTCACTTTGAGTTTGATCACAACTTCTCAACATGCATCGAGCCCCGTGAGCATGATTCCTCTAAGGAGAACACGCCTACGGGGCTTTAGCCGTGTTTTCCCTAAGGGAATCACGGTGCAGATTTCTCAGCTCCGCGCCCTTTCGGGTTCGACCCCATGAAAGGTCAACAAAAAAGCGACCAGCCGAAGCCAGTCGCTTTACAATGCTTTGGTGGGCCGTCAGGGGGTCAGCCTGCTTCGCAGGCGGTCGCTGCGGCGCTTCGCGCCTTACGCGCTGCGCTGGTAAATGCTCACGCATTTCCTCAGCTCCGCGCCCCGACGGGTTCGACCCCATGCGAGGTTAACAAAAAAGCGACCAGCCTAAGCCAGTCGCTTTAACATGCTTTGGTGGGCCGTCAGGGGGTCGAACCCTGGACCTTGGGATTAAGAGTCCCCTGCTCTACCAACTGAGCTAACGACCCAAAGCTAAAGTCCGTTGTGGCGGACTTTAGAGGAGATATCGTGTGGTGGGCCGTCAGGGGGTCGAACCCTGGACCTTGGGATTAAGAGTCCCCTGCTCTACCAACTGAGCTAACGACCCGATATCAACACGAAGCAAGAACTGGGGTGGGTAAAGGGACTCGAACCCTCGACCTACGGGACCACAACCCGTCGCTCTAGCCAACTGAGCTACACCCACCGTGTCCTGTGCGCTTCGCGCTCGACTATTATTGCAAGGAACGCCACGCGATGCAAGCCCCAATTTTCAGAATTTTGAAAAGAGTTTTTCGAGACCATTTCGGGCAAATCCTACCGGTTCCATAGGAGTAAACTTGCCCCACTGCAAATGCTCGAAAGGACCGTCATGAAAGAACTCTCCAATCGCACGGCAACGTTTACCGATTCCGTCATCCGCCGCATGACGCGCATCTCCAATAAGTACGGCGCCGTCAACCTCTCGCAGGGCTTCCCTGACTTCGATCCCCCGGCGCAGCTGCTCAACAGCCTGAGCACCATCGCCGCCGATCCCAAGCCGCTCTATCACCAGTACTCCATCACCTGGGGCTCCCAGGCCATGCGCGAGGCGCTCGCCGCCAAACAGGAGCACTTTATGGGCATGCCGGTGAACCCCAACGAGAATATCGTAGTCACCTGCGGCTCTACCGAGGCCATGATGGCCGCCATGATGACGGTCACCAACCCCGGCGACAAGGTCGTCATCTTCTCGCCGTTCTACGAGAACTACGGCGCCGACACGATCCTTTCGGGTGCCGAGCCCATCTACGTGCCGCTCAACCCGCCCACATTCGACTTTGACCGCGAGACACTCGAGGCGGCCTTCCGCGACAACGACCCCAAGGCCATCGTCCTGTGCAACCCTTCCAACCCCTGCGGCAAGGTCTTTACACGCGATGAGCTCACCTTTATCGCCGACCTCTGCAAAAAGTACGACACCTACTGCATCACCGACGAGGTCTACGAGCACATCGTCTACGCGCCCCACGAGCACGTCTATATGGCCACGCTGCCCGGCATGTTTGAGCGCACCATCAGCTGCAGCTCGCTGTCCAAGACCTACTCCATCACCGGCTGGCGTCTGGGCTACACTATCGCCCCTGCCGAAATCACCGAGCGCATCAAAAAGGTCCACGACTTCCTCACCGTGGGCGCCGCCGCTCCCCTGCAGGAAGCCGTCGTCACCGCCCTCAATTTCGACGACAGCTATTACGATGAGGTCCTTGACCTCTATACCGCCAAACGCGACCTGTTCTGCCAGGGACTCGACAGCATCGGTCTTGAGCATAACGTGCCGCAGGGCGCCTACTACGTGATGATGGATATCTCAGAGTTTGGCTACGACAGCGACCTCGAGTTCTGCGAGGACCTGGCCTCAAAGGTGGGCGTGGGCGCCGTGCCCGGCTCGAGCTTCTTCCGCGAGCCCGTCAACCATCTGATTCGTTTCCACTTTGCCAAGCGAGACGAGACGCTTAACGCGGCGCTGGAGAACCTCAAGTCGCTACGTGATAAAATCAAGCCGCGCGGGTAAGGACGGCCCGGCAACTAAAGCAACCAAAGAAGCCTCGCACCGCCCGCCGCGTTGCGAGGCTTCTTTCTATAGCGCTTTCTTAAATGGTTTAGAGCTCTATACTTTAGTCACGGAGCAACTCGTCCCAGAGAGAGGAATACTATGGCAGAGCAGCAGCTTATCGGAGCGCTCGAGGCCGGTGGCACCAAGATGGTCTGCGCCACGGGCTATGCGGACGGTACGGTCCTAGAGCGCGAGCAGATCGCGACCACGACCCCGCAGGAGACCGTCGAGGCCGTCAACGCATGGTTTGCCGACAAGGGCATCGCCGCGCTGGGCATCGGCGCATTTGGCCCCACCGCAGTCAACCCCGCTTCGCCCCAATACGGCAAGATCCTGGAGACGCCCAAAACGGCATGGCGCTACTTTGACCTGCTGGGCACTATCCAAAACGAGCTCAATATCCCCTGCGGCTACGATACCGACGTCAACGTCGCCTGCCTGGGCGAGGTCACGTTTGGTTGCGCCAAGGGCCTCACCGACGTGGTCTACCTGACCATCGGTACCGGCGTGGGCGCCGGCGTGCTCTCGGGCGGTAAGCTCGTGCACGGCATGATGCATCCCGAGGCTGGCCACATCCTGGTCACGCGCGACCCGCGCGACACCATTGGCGAGCACAGCGCCTGCCCCTTCCACGACAACTGTCTCGAGGGCCTCATCGCCGGCCCCGGCGTTAAAAAGCGCTGGGATGGCAAGAGCGCCGGAGACATGGCCGATGACCCGGAGGCCATGGATCTGCTCGCCGGCTATCTGGCACAGGCACTCATGACCTACACGCTGTGCTACGCGCCGCAAAAGATCATCATCGGCGGCGGCGTGGCCGACCACACTCCCATCGTCCCGCTCGCACGCAAGAAGTGCGCCGAGATGCTCAACGGCTATATCGTCACGCCCGAGGTCAACGACATCGATAACTACATCGTCAACAACAGCCTCGAGGGCAAGCAGGGCATCATGGGTTGCCTGGCCCTGGGCGCACAGGCGCTTCAGTAGCAGACGCACCCACAGGGCGTGGCGCGCCCGGCAAATCCGACCTACGGAACGACGCCACCACGCCTCATATAAGCCCTCAAATAAAAAAGGCCGCCTAGGACTAAACAATACGTCCTAGGCGGCCTTTTTGGCGCACATCAGCGACCGTAAGAGATATCGGAGCACAACGCCCGTTGCCGCTCCACAGCAGTCGATCATCACATCGGTAATCATGCCGGCGCGTCCCGGCACAAAGAGCTGAATCGTCTCGTCGATCGAGGGAATCAGCAGCAGGAACACCGCCGTGGGCAGCAGCACGTCAAAGGTGCGCCGGCCCTCAAAATCAAAGGCGTGCGTTGCCAGGATGCCGAGCACCATATACTCGGTAAAATGCGCGCACTTGCGAACAACAAAGTTGGTCACCCATTCATATGGAAGTCCCACGCCGTGCAGGAAACCGCGGATAGCTTCCATGACCGTTAGGCTCAGCGAGCCCGACCCCGAGCCGGGAACCAGCGAATTGCCCCAGATCAAGAGCGCCATCAGGCAGGTTACAACCGCCCATTTTCGATTGATCTTAACCATGCAGAAGTTATGCCTCCGCGCGGAGCGGCGCGAAGCTAGCGGTACCGCCCTCGATAACGCTCAGGTAGGCACGGCCCGTACGCTTGGCGGTAGAGGACTGCAGGCGCTCGATCTCTTCCTCGAGGATCTGATTAACGCGCTCGTGACGACGGTTTTCCATAATGCCGGCGGCAATAGCCTCGGCCCGCTCGATGCTCTCGCGCGAGATACGGGCGGTATCCTCGGGGAGCACAGCGCTGTGACGGCCGACATAGGCGGGGGCAGCAGACTGAGGGGCAGCGACGGGAGCGGGGGCTGCAACAGGAGCGGGCTCGTCAATCTCATCCAGAATCGCGGTGGCGGCGGCCCACATGTCCTCGTGGCCCGAGTAATCGGCCATGGGGACATCAACCTCGAGCGAGGCGTCCGGAAGGTCACCGGTGTCGATGCGATCTTGGGCATCAATCGATGCGGTGATGGCTGCAGGCTCATCGAGGTCATCGAGATCGATGTCCGCAGCACCGGAGATGATAGGCATGCTGGCGAGGTTTGCGTTGTACGGCGCAGCCTCAGCCGCCTGCTGCTGGGCAGGAGCGCCCCAAAGCGAGCTTTCGGCGGCACGGCGGGCGGCAACGGCCTCCTCGTCCGCGGTCATGGCTTCATCAACGTACGAATTGTCGGCAGAAGCGTTCGCGTCCGCCGAGGTAGCGCTGTAGGCGTTATTGGCTGCCGCGTTGGCGACGAGTGCCACGAAAGCCGCCGTGCTGCCCGCAGGGGCGGCCTGGGAGCCAGACACGGCGCGTGCCGCGGCGGCGATGTCGTCACGATTGAAGGAGCCGGTCTGCCCGCCGTTGGTGAGCTCGTCGATGGCGACTTGATAGACGTCGCGCGAGTGTGCAGGGTCGCAGCTCACCGGCGAATCGTCGTCGAGCATACTGTCGATCATGGACCAAGCCTCGGCCTCGTCCATAGCATCTGCGGCTCGAGCGATGGTAGGAACACCATCATCGGCATGACGGCGCTGGAACGCACCGGTCAGGCCGGAAAGGAATGCCGAGGTAGACTGCTCCGACTGAGTCTGAGAAGCAGAAGCCGCAGTGTAAGGAGTCGCATCCTGCTGCTGGGCTGGAATCGAGGCTGTCTTGAACTCGCTTTGATGCTGATTGAGATTGGCGGCACCGCCCATGGCATCGGGCTGGAACAGACGCTCTTCACGCTGCGCACGGTACTCGGAAATACCCAGCGAGGCGGCATAGATACCCACGCCCGCCACCGCGCCCACGGCGAAGGGAACCGCACCCGCCACGACCGTCTCGTTCACCGACGAAAACGGCAGCGTCGCGGCATACATAACCACGGGAGCGGCAAGGCCGATCCCGCACGAAAGTCCGGCAAGGACTGCTCGTTGTGTTGCATCAGAAGAAGCCATGAGCTCTCCCCATCTTCCAGCACCCAAATCGCATCATTCAGTTGGCTGCGCGAGAGAAGATGAAGCGGGGCTATGCCCCAAAGCAACGGTATATGGTTCGTTTCATCTGCGTTTTCCGTCGCGAAGCTTAAAAGCTATTATGCGAAACCGCCCTGTCGATTGCAAGCGACGATGCCGGATTGAAACGGGAAACCTGCTGCTTGCCAGTCTTATGGTCAAAAATAAGCGCAGAGCGCCGATATGGAAAAGGGCCGAGGCTCAAAGCCCCGACCCTCTATCGCATTGATGACTATCGCTGCGTGTGGATGACAACCTAGAACGTCTGCTCGTAGTCGCTGTGTTTTTTAGCCGAACGCACCAGGAACTCCTGGTTGGTGTTGGTGCCCTTAAGACCCTTGATGAACGACGCGGCTGCGCGCTCGGTGTTGTTCATGCCGGCAAGAATGCGACGCAGACCAAAGACAAACGGACGCATCTGCTCGTCGACCAACAGGTCCTCGTTTCGTGTACCGGAGGCAACGGGGTCGATAGCCGGGAAGATGCGGCGGTCGGCCAGTTCGCGATCGAGCTTAAGCTCCATGTTGCCGGTGCCCTTGAACTCCTCAAAGATGACCTCGTCCATCTTGGAACCGGTGTCGATGAGGGCAGAGGCCAGGATGGTGAGCGAGCCACCGTTCTCGATATTACGGGCTGCACCCAGGAAGCGCTTGGGAGGATACAGTGCCGCCGAATCGACGCCGCCCGAAAGGATGCGGCCTGAGGCGGGCGCCGCCAAGTTGTAGGCGCGGGCAAGACGCGTGATGGAGTCGAGCACCACCACAACATCGCCGCCCAGCTCCACGATGCGCTTGGCGCGCTCGATGACAAGCTCTGCCACGCGAGTGTGGTTGTCGGCGGGCATATCGAAGGTTGACGCCACAACCTCGCCCTTGATGGAACGCTGCATATCAGTGACCTCTTCGGGGCGCTCGTCGACGAGCAGGCAGATGAGGTGCACCTCGGGGTTGTTAATCGAGATTGACTGGCAAATCTTCTTGAGAATCGTGGTCTTGCCTGCCTTGGGCGGGGACACAATCAGGCCACGCTGACCCTTGCCGATCGGCGACACGATGTCGATGGCGCGACCGGTAATGGAGTCCTTGCCGTGCTCCATGCGCAGCGGCTCGTTGGGATAGACCGGGGTGAGGTCGCCGAACTTGGGACGGTTGCGAATCTGCTCGGGGTCCAGACCGTTGACGGTCGTGATTTTGGCGAGGCCGGCGCGCTTGTCACCGCCGCGCGAAGGACGCAGCGAGCCCTCGATGACGTCGCCCGTGCGCAGGCGCGCGGAGCGGATGAGGTAGGCGGGCACGAAGGCGTCGTCGTTGGACTTCATGTAGCCATGGGCGTGGATGATGCCGGAGCTGTCCGGGCGAATCTGCAGAATGCCCTTGATATCGCGGAAGCCCTCGGCCTTCGCAGCGGTGACGTAGATCTCTTCGACGAGCTCGGCTTTCTTCTTGCCGGTCGTCTCGATCTCGAACTCCTTGGCCTTCTCGCGCAGCTCGGCGACTTTCATGGCCGCGAGTTCCTCACGCGAAAGCGTGGGCTCGGTGGGGGCGGCGTTGCGCTCCTTGTTGCGCTGTTTGCGATCGCGCTGGCGGTTGCGGCGGTCGTCCTTGCGCTCATTGCGCTCCTCGTTGCGCTTGTGCTGGCGACGGCTGGGGCGAGCGCCGTCTTCGGCCTCGGCGGGCGCGGCGCCAACGGTTGCGGCGGCGTCGGTATTGGCCGCAGCGGCGTCATTGGCCTCGGCGCCGGAATCAATCTGCGCTTCGGCATCAGCCTGCTGCTCGGACGCCTTGGCCTTAGCGGACTTCTTACGACCGCGCTTGGGCTTCTCGGACGCAGGCTGTTCGACGTCCTGGGGCTCGGCGGCATCAGTCGATGCATCGACGGTCGTCTCGGCGGAATCCTCGGACGCACCCTTCTTGGCAGCCTTGGCCTTGGACGTGCGCTTAGCAGCAGTACGATGGCTGCGACCGGGACGGACGTCGGCGGGCTCGGCATCGGCAGAAACGGCCTCGGAATTCGTAGCATCCTGGACGGGCGCGTCGGCAGCGGTTGCAGACTCGGCGGTCGCCGCAGCATCCCGAGCGGCGGCGGCTGCGGCTGCGGCCTTCTCGGCCTCGACGAAGGCCTTGGGCTTGCGACCGCGACGGTGTGGGCGCAAAGCCGGATCGACAACGGGAACTTCGCTGGCCTCGACAGGCGCAGCAGACTCAGCAGGCGATGTGCCCTCCCCTGCCGCGGAACGGACCGAAGCCTCAGTGAGCTCGGGGGCTACCTGTTCGGCAACCTGCTCGGCCTTAGCAGCCGTGCGACGGCGTGTGCGCGGTGCCGGCTTCTCGGTCGGCTGGTCGGCGACAGGAACCTCGGTGGCGGCAGGCGTCTCGGGCACAGACGGAGCTGCAAGCTCGGTCAGAGCCGCGGCCTCGCGCTCGGCAGCACGACGGCGGGCACGAACCACCTGAGCCTCGCTAATCTGCGCCAACGCACGTGCTTGCGCGACCTCATCGGAAATCGGCGCCGAGGAGTCAGCTGCAATAGTGCGCTTGGCGCGCGTCGTGCGCGTGGTACGGCGCTTGGGCTTGGTGACCTCCTCGCCGTCAGCGGCAGGCTTGGCCGTGCGGCGCGTGCGCTTGGGCTTTGCCGGAGCAGCCTCCTCACCAGTTGCAGGCATGACCTTCTCAGCCGCTGCAGGCATAGGCGTCGAAGCAGCCTTAGGCGTCTCAGGAGCCGAGGCTTGCGCGGGCGCCGCGACCTGGTCCGACGCAACCGGTGCAGCGGGAGCGGCCTGCGTCATCGTTATTTCGTTTTCTTGCTGTTGATCAGACACAGTGTTTGCTCAACTTTCTTTTCAAGCCCTGTGATCACATGCTCCCTGCATAAACCTTCAGGGCGGCTAAACAGTCTAGTTCCGTTCAAAACGACGGACATCATTGATCTGTATCGAGATGATTGCGTCAACTACGCAGCGTTAGTGTAACACAACCGTCGCCACCTGCAACTTAGTCATTGGGGACGTTCTTAAACGACTAGTCAAAAGGGACACTCTTTACAAAGCCACGGGCGGCGATATCCGCCTCTCATAAGTTGCGGTGAAAGAGTTCCTGAAAAACCCGGCAGCCGCCCCAAACAGGAACTATTCCACCGCAACTTATATGGAGAGGCCAGCCAGGCCCCAAAGATCGTGGTGACCACGAGGCACGGGAGCAGAATCGTCAGTCCAGGATCGGCTCGCCACGAATCGCGCCTATCTACTACGTTTGACCCGCGACCCCTGACCATTCCCTCGATCTTCCCATAATCGCAAGCCCACTACCTGCGGTTTTAATATTGCGATTTTCTGCGTGGTCCGGAGTACGCGCTTAAACGTAGTAGATGCCCCCAGTTCTTGGTGGAGGGTGTTCCACCGCTCCTCCACGAGTCAAAATGATCCGTATTCCTCCGTCCCCAAGGGGTCATTTTCAAAACTATGGCGGATTACGGGGCCCGAATGATGCAAGCCAACCATACCCTGCATTTTCAAGAAACAATAAACCGTCTACCTGCGGTTTTAATTTCGCTATTAGCGCCATGGTCGCCAGTTGGCAATTCAGCCCCGTAAACCGGTATAGTTGCGATTTGGTAGCATTTTCCAACACGCCCAAAGGCCCCGCCAAACGCAAAAAAGCCCGACCTCCGCATGGAGATCGGGCTTATAGGGCTCAGCAAAGCCGAACCTGCGCGGTCAAATGACTCGCTGATTACATCTGCTCGGGCGCGGAGACGCCAACGAGGGTGAGCACCAAAGCGAGCGTCACGCGGACGGCGTCGCAAGCGGCCAGGCGGGCACGCGAAAGCTCGGGGTCGACGGGACGGCCCTCGCTCGGCAGAACCTGGCAGGCGGCGTAGAAGCTGTGGAAGTCGCCAGCGAGTTCCTCGGCAAAGTGCGTCAGACGGAACGGAGCGCGGTCGCGAGCGCAGCTACCGATAAGGTCGGTGAGCTCGTTGAGCTTGCGCGAAAGGGCGAGCTCAGTCGGGTCGGTCAGCAGCGAATAATCGACGTTCTCACCGATGGCCTTAGCGGCGACGGCCTTCATGCCCATCTCGTCAGCCTGCTCGGGCGTAACGTCAGCGGCACGGCGCAGGATGGAGCACACGCGGGCGTGAGCATACTGCACGTAATAGACCGGGTTGGAGTTATCGCGCTTCTTAACGGCCTCGATATCGAAGTCGACCATCTGGTTGGAGCTCTTGGAGATGAGCGTGTAGCGAGCGGCATCGGAGCCGACCTCGTCGACGAGCTCCTGCAGGGTCACCATGGTGCCCTTGCGCTTGGACATACGGACGGGCTTGCCGTTACGCAGCAGGTTGACGAGCTGGCCCAGCAGAACCTCGAACTTGCCGGGATAGCCAAGAGCGTCGCAGACGCAGCGGACGCGCTCGATGTAGCCGTGGTGGTCGGCACCCCAGATGTCGATGACGTGGTCGACGCGCTGGAACTTATCCCAGTGATAGGCAACGTCGGAGGCGAAGTAGGTGTACTCGCCGTCGGACTTGATCAGGACGCGGTCCTTGTCATCGCCCAGGTCGGTGGAGCGGAACCACAGGGCGCCGTCCTTGGTGTAGAGGTAGCCCATCTTGTCGAGCTTCTCGAAAGCGCGGTCGACGGCGGAAGTGCCGGCGGTCTCGCCCTCGGTGTCCTTCACGTACAGCGAGCGCTCGGAGTACCAGCGATCGAAATCGCAGTTGACGGCGTGGCAGAGGTCGCGCATGTTGTCGACCATCTTCACGTAGCCACGCTCGCGGAAGCTCTCCATGCGCTCCTGCGGATCGGCGTCGACCCACTTATCGCCGTCGGTACGCCAGAACTCGGCAGCCTCATCGATGATGTAGTCGCCGCCATAGGAGTCCTTACCCAGGGTCTCGGCAAAGTTATCCTGGTACGGATGGGTCTCGGGATGCTCGTCGTTCTCGTCGGCAACGAAGGCGTCACGGTCGGCGATCAGCAGCTTGTGAGCCTCGTCGATATCAACGCCCTGCTTGGCGATGATGTCGGCAAGCTGCATATAGCGAGTGCTGATGGAGTTGCCGAAGGTGTTCATCTGAGAGCCGTGGTCGTTGATGTAGAACTCACGCTGAATCTCGTAGCCGGCGTGGTCCATAACGCGGCAAAGGGAGTCACCCAGCGCGGCCCAGCGGCCGTGACCAATGTGCATGGGGCCGACGGGGTTGGCGGAAACGAACTCGACCTGGGTCTTCAGACCACCACCGACGTTGGACTTAGCGAAGTCCATGCCCTTCTCGCGAGCCTCGCCAAAGATGGCATTCTTGACGGCGACGGAGAGGTAGAAGTTGATGAAGCCGGGGCCTGCGATCTCGACCTTCTCGATCGCGGGGTCCTCGGGCATATGGGCAACGATGGCCTCGGCGATCTTGCGCGGGGCGCAGTGGGCCAGCTTGGCGGACTTCAGGGCCATGGTAGAGGTCCACTCGCCATGAGAAGTGTCAGCCGGTCGCTCGATAGCGCAATCGTCAAGTTCAAATGCGGAAAGGTCGCCGGCCTCCTGGGCCGCAGCAAGCGCAGCGCGTACCAGCTCTTCAATCTTCTCGGGCATAGATCCTCCTTGTGTTAAAGCCCCCGAGCTCTTGGTCACTCGTAGGGCAAAAGCCAGAGTTTGTAGCACTCTATCACAAGCGACGGGCACTGTCGCAGGGTAAAGCTAATAGATATTGCATATGCACAAAAATGACTACAGCTTGTATGGAGTCACTCAAAGATGCCAGTCTGCCTGCAGATTATGCAGGCGTTGAAAATGCATAGAGGCGTGAATGAGCTACGTCTGTTATCGAATATTCTTACCTATCAGAGTTGTGTGCTTTTCCTGCATAAAGTAAGGGTTTGCGCACGTCAGCGTGTTATTCTAGACATACGTAAATTCGTATAAGTTGGAGGTAGCATGTTCTCAATCGGTCAACACGTCATTCATCCGGGCCAGGGAGTCTGCACCGTCGTCGGTTTTAGGGACGACACACCGCAGCCCATGCTGCTGCTCGAGACCAAGCAGGGACATGCGCAGACGATCCTCATGTACCCCGTGGCGCAGGCCGACCGTTTGCACGCCGCCATCTCGCAGCAAGATGCCGAGCACTTGCTGAGCCACTATGACGAGCTGGAGTGCGACACCTTTACCGAGCGCAACAGCTCGCTTGAGGAGACACACTTTAAGCAGCAGCTCAAGCTGGGCGCGCCCGAGACGGTCCGCGTGGCAAAGACCATGATGCACCGCATTCGCCAGGCCGAGGAAGCTGATAAAAAACCCAGCTCCTACTACATGCGCGTACTCAAGGAGGCCAAACGCCGCTCCATCGAGGAGTTCGCCGTGGCCCTTGGCGTCACCGAGGAAGCCGCCGAAGCCCGCCTAGCCCAAGCCGCCCTCAACTAACCCATCCGCGCCAAAAACCACCACAAAGGGGACAGGCACCTTTGTGGTGGTTTTCTTGTTCTAGTAGTATTCATTCTTAGCGATACCCACGAGCACAAGGAGTCTCTTATGGCAGAACCGCTTACCGCCGGAATCACCCGCGACCGCGCGTTCGAACTGCTCAACGAGCACAACAAGGACCCGTTCCACATCACCCATGGTGAGACGGTCGAGGGCACTATGCGCTACTTTGCGCGCGAGTTCGACCCCGAGAACGAGGAGTTTTGGGGCATCGTCGGTCTGCTGCACGACCTGGATTGGGAGGAGCATGAGGACGACCCCATGAACCACACCATCTATGCTGCCGAGATTCTTGAGGGCGAAGGTGCGTCTCCCGAGCTCATTCGCGCCATCCAGACGCATACGTCGGACTTCAACACCTCGCTGCCCAAACCCGAGCTGCAGATGGAAAAGATCCTGTTTGCCTGCGATGAGCTCACCGGCCTGATCGGCGCTGCAGTCATCATGCGCCCGAGCAAGAGCGTTATGGACTTTACGACCAAGTCGCTCAAGAAGAAGTTCAAGGACAAGCGCTTTGCCGCCGGATGCTCGCGCGACGTGATTTCGCAGGGCGCCGAAATGTTGGGCTGGGAGCTCACCGAGCTCTTTGACCGCACCATCGCGGCCATGCAGTCCTTCGCGCCCGACCGCGACACCTTCCAGGCCTAACCGCCCGCGCCAGCTAAAACCGCCACAAAGGGGACAGGCACCTTTGTGGCGGTTTTTCTTGCGCGGTCGTTAGGGGCGGACCTGGCCGGTGCCTCGGAGCTTGTATTTGTAGGTAGTGAGGGCCTCGGCGGCAAAGGGGCCACGGGCGTGGAGCTTTTGGGTCGAGATGCCGATCTCGGCGCCCAGGCCAAACTCGCCGCCGTCAGTGAAGCGCGTGCTGGCGTTGGCGTACACGGCCGAGGCATCGACCGCATCCAGGAAGCGCTCGCAAGCATCCGTGTCCTCGGCAACGATGGCCTCGGAGTGCATCGTGCCGTAGCGGTTGATGTGTGCGATGGCCTCGTCCTCGTTTGCCACGACCTTCACGCTCATCTCGAGAGCCAGGTACTCGCGACCCCAGTCCTCCTCAGTCGCGGCGACGTAGTCATCACCCTCGGCAAGCCCGGCATCGGCGCATGCGGCGCAGGTTGCCTCGTCGCCGTGAATGAACACGCCGTGGTCATGCAGCACGGCCACGACCGCAGGCAAAAACGCATCGGCCACAGCACGGTCGACCAGCAGCGACTCGGCGGCATTGCACACGCCTACGCGCTGGGTCTTGGCATTAACGATAATGTTGAGCGCCTTATCAAAGTCGGCGGATTCATGCACGTAGATGTGGCAGTTGCCCGTGCCCGTCTCGATCACCGGCACAAGCGACTCGCGCACGCAGCGCTGGATCAGGCCTGCGCCGCCGCGCGGAATGAGTACGTCGACAATACCGCGGAGCTTCATGAGCTCGCCAGTGGCCTCGCGGTCGGTGGACTCGATCATCGACACGGCCTCGCGCGGGAAACCCTTGGTCTCGAGCGCATCGGCCAGCAGCTCGGCGATCATGGCACACGAGTGATAGGCCAGCGAGCCGCCGCGCAGAATGCAGGCGTTGCCGGTACGGATGCAGATGCCTGCGGCGTCGGCCGTCACGTTGGGGCGCGCCTCGTAGACCATGGCGACCAGGCCCAGCGGCACACTCACACGGGTCAGGTCCACGCCGCTTGCAAGCACGCGGTGGTCGAGCACGCGGCCCACGGGATCGGGCAGCTCGGCGAGCTTTTCCAGGCCGGCGGCCATGTCCTCGACGCGCTCGGGCGTCAGCAGCAGGCGATCGAGCAGTCCGGCCGAGGTTCCCGCATCGCGCGCGGCGGACATATCGAGCTCGTTGGCGGCGACGATGGAGTCGACACCATCGCGCAGCGCCGCGACCATGGCGCGCACGGCCTCCTGGCGCTGCTCGTCGCTCGCCGTGGCAAGCGAGGCCGAAGCGACCTTGGCGGCAACGGCAAGATCGTGAACATACGTGGCTATATCGACCGACATGGGCGGCCCTTTCTCTTAGATGTTTGCCAACCATGGTAGCCGATTTATGCGCATCCTCGCCGACGGCGGTAGAATTGGTCAACCCGAAACACCGCAACGAATGGAAGCATCACATGGCGCTCATCACTTCGTACCACGTCCCCGGCCTCTATGTCGAGGACCACAGCATCGACGTCCCCTTGGATTGGCGCGGCCTGGAGCCGATGCTGTTGGCCGTCGGCAGCACCATGCGCCGCGGCGCCATGCCGGCACCCATCGCCGGCGCGCCCGAGAGCATCAAGCTCTTCTACCGCGTGGTTTGCGCGCCCGACCGCATCAACGACGATCTGCCGCTGCTCCTGTTTTTGCAGGGCGGCCCCGGCGGCGAAAGCCCGCGTCCGCTGTCGCCCACGAGCGATGGCTGGATCGAGGAAGCCGTCAAACACTTCCGCGTCGTCCTGCCCGACCAGCGCGGCACCGGGCGCAGCAACTGCGTAGACGGGCGTATGATCACGGCTCTGGGCGAGCGCGCGACGGCGGCCGGCTCCGATGCCGCGCGCTCGCAGGCGGACTTTCTCAAGCGTCACCTCGCCAGCTCCATCGTGCGCGATTTTGAGTATATGCGCCTGGTGGGCTTTGGCGGCAAGCCGTGGGTCACGCTCGGCCAAAGCTACGGCGGCTTTTTGACGCTGAGCTACCTGTCGCTCTTCCCCGAGGGCGTGGCGGCGAGCTTTACCTGCGGTGGCATTCCGCACGTGCCGGCGAGCGCCAGCGAGGTCTACGCGCACACCTTCCCGCGCATGGCCGCCAAGACGCAGCAGTATTACGACCGCTACCCCGCCGACGTCGAGCGCGTGGCGGCTCTTGCCGATGCGCTTGAGGAGCAGAAGCCCGTGCTGCCCGACGGCTCACCAATGACGGTGGAGCGCCTGCAACTTATGGGCAGCGACTTTGGCATGAAGCCGAGCTTTGAGCGCATGCATTGGATTATCGATCACGCTTTTGTTGACGGCGACGGTACGCTGAGTTGCGGTGCCTCGGTATCCGATAGCTTTTTGATGCGCGCCTTCGAGCGCACCAACACGCGCACGAATCCGCTGTACTGGACGCTTCAGGAGTTCATCTACGCCGACGGCGACACCATGCCCATTCGCTGGGCCGCGGCAGAGGAGAAGGCCCATCGTGCCGAGTTCGACACGCTCGCGCGCCCGCTCATGTTTACCGGCGAGGCCATGTTCCCGTGGATGTTTGAGCAGATGCCCGAGCTTAAGCCGTTTAAACCCGCCATGGACCTGCTGATGGAAGACACCAGCTGGGACAAGATCTACGACCCGCAGCGCCTGGCCCGCAACGAGGTGCCGCTCCAGGCCGCGGTGTATTTCGACGACATGTACGTCGATTCGGGCCTGCAGCTCGATACGCTCAGCCGCGTGGGCAACTCGCACGCCTGGGTGACCAACGAGTTCGAGCACGACGGCCTGCACGGCAGTGTGGTATTCAAGCACCTCTTCGACGAGGCCCTCAACCGCGGAGACCTACGCCAGATCTTCTAGCAAAGGAGTGTCCCCACCTGCCGGCACAAAAAGAACGTCCCCAAATGCCGATCAAGTGCCGGCAACGACAATGCCGCAGGTAGAGAACGGAAAGCGAAAACGCCCCTAAGCGAGCAAGGTGACGTGAAAGAGGAGGGCATTGACCTTTTGGTCATGCCCGACGATTGAACGTCAGATTGCCGCTTAGGGGCGTTTGCAGCGTCAATTGGTTAGGCGAAGACGATTAAGTTATCTCGATGTATCGCGGGCTTCTCGGCCAGGTCTGCCAGCAGGCGGTTGCCGGCGATCTGGTCCTGGCGGCGACCGGCTGCAAGCTCCAGCACGTCCGAATCGGCCTCGGCGATACCGCGGGCGACGACCATACCGCTCGGGTCGCACACATCGAGCACATCACCCTCGGCAAACTGGCCATCGACCTCGCGAATACCCACCGCAAGCAAGGAAGAGCCACGGCTGACCAGCGCCTTCGCAGCACCATCATCGACCGTCACCGAGCCATGCGCCTTGTCGCCCAGTGCGATCCACAGCTTGCGGGGTGCGATATCCAGACGCTCCGCCGGCGGATCGAACAGCGTGCCCACGCTCTCGCCGCGGGCCAGGCGCACGAGCGCATCGGGCTCCTCGCCCGAGCAAATCACGCTCTGAATGCCCGCCGTCATCAGGATACGGCTCGCGCGGATCTTGGTAATCATGCCGCCCGTGCCCACCGATGTAGAAGAATCGCCCGCCGAGGCGATAATCTTGGCATCGATCTTATGCACGACAGGAACAAACTCGGCCGTGGGGTCCTCATGCGGATTGGCAGTATAGAGACCATCGATGTCCGAGAGCGTCACGCACAGATCGGCAGAAACCAGGCAGCTCACAAGCGCCGCCAGTGTGTCGTTGTCGCCAAACTTGATCTCGTCGACGGTGACGGTATCGTTCTCGTTGACGACCGGCACCACGCCCAGCTCAACCAGACGCAGCAGGGCGTCGCGCGCGTGCAGGTAGGACGTGCGGCGGGCCGTATCGTGGCGCGTGAGCAGCACGAGCGAGGTGAGCAGGTCGCGCGCATGGAACTCCTCGTCGTAGGCCGACGAGATGATGCACTGACCAGCCGAGGCGCAAGCCTGCAGGCTCGGCAGGTCGCCGACCGGCTTGCGGTCGAAGCCCAGCACGGGATAGCCGCAGGCGATAGCGCCCGAGCTCACCACGACCAGACGCCAGCCGAGCTTGCGCAGCGCTGCGGCCTGGTCGGCAAGTCCGCCGATAAAGGCGCGGTCGACCTTGCCATCGGCACCCACCACCGTGGACGAACCGATCTTTACCACCATCGTTTTATAAGAAGTCGTCATACGTCAAACCAATCAACTGTTCAGCGAACGGCCGAGCTGGCGGCCAAGGGAGCGTGACTCGCCCCTACCGCCCAAGGAATTAGTGAGCCCAGGGAAAGGCAGAGGCCGCGGCCATGTTCTTGCGCACGAGCTCGTCGCGCACCTGAGCCAGGCCCTGCTCCATGCCCACAACATAGGTCTGCGGGTACAGGAAGCGCTTGAAAGCTGCGTCCAGATGATCGAGCGCCCAAGCACAGCGCTCGCGCGCGTCCTGGATGCTCTCACGCGGAGCCACCGCACTGCCATCGCGCACGATCGGCACCAGCAGCTCGCGATACTCAAGTTCGGACACGTCGGTCACCAGGGCGGCATCATTCACGGCCACGAGGGTATTGCCGCGCGCGGCGCCCTCCCCCGCCAGATGGTCCTCGTCGTAGATCATGTCGCAGACCGGGCCGCCAAAGCCGTCGTAATAACGGCGCACGCGTTGCACACCCGGGATCGTGCGCTTGTAGGGCTGCTCGGAGAGCTTGACCACCGGCGTCCATGGATCTGCCTCGCTCGCACGGCGGGCGGAAAGCTTGTACACGCCACCCAGCGCCGGCTGATCGTAGCAGGTCGCGAGCTTGGTACCCACGCCAAAGCTGTCGATGGGCGCGCCCTGGTCGAGCAGCGACTGAATCGTGTACTCATCCAGATCGTTAGAAACCGAGATCCCCACATAGGGCAGGCCCTCGGCATCAAAACGGCCGCGCACATACTTGGAGAGCTTGGCGAGGTCACCCGAATCAATGCGAATAGCCGACAGGCGCTCGCCCACCGCTTCCATCTCCTTGGCAACCGTAATGGCATGTTCGCAGCCCTCACGCACGTCATAGGTGTCGATGAGCAGCGTGCAGTTCTTGGGGCTCGATTTGGCAAAGGCGCGGAAGGCCTCGAGCTCGGAATCGAAGCTCATCACCCAGCTGTGCGCATGCGTGCCAAAGACGGGAATACCGTAGCGGCGGCCGGCGAGCACATTGGACGTAGAGGAGCAGCCGGCGACGTAGCTCGCGCGCGCAACGGCCAGGCCGCCATCGGGACCCTGGGCACGGCGCAGGCCAAACTCGGCCACGGGACGACCGTCGGCCGCCAGTACCACGCGCGCCGTCTTGGTGGCAACAAGCGTTTGGAAGCCGACGATGTTGAGCAACGCGGTCTCGAGCAGCTGGCACTCCAGCGACGGGCCGGTGACGCGCACCATGGGCTCGCGCGGAAACACGAGCTCGCCCTCGGGCACGGCGTCAATGTTCACGTGCGCACGAAAGTTGCGCAGGTAGTCGAGGAATGCAGGCTTAAACATCGCGCCGCCGGCCGGAGCCTGGAGCGAAGCTAGATAGTCGATGTCCTCGGGCGTAAAACGCAGGTTCTCGACAAGCTCGGGCAGCTCGGCGGTGCCGCACATGACGGCATACGCGCTGCCAAAGGGATGGTCGCGGTAAAACGCCGTAAAACAACCCTGCTCATTGGCCTTGCCGCTCTCCCACAGGCCCTGGGCCATAGTGAGTTCGTACAAATCGGTGAGCATTGCGATGTCGGTGGGATGCGAGATGTCGGTCAAAGCCATGGGGCGACCTTTCAGATGTGTTGTGCAGAGGTTGAGGGTTGGCGAGGCGGGCGTGCGGGCATGGAGCCCGGCGCGAACAGGTTAGTGCAGGCCCATGCTGCCCGTGATCGTGTAGACCATAAAAACAATAAACGCGATGAGGGCGAGCACGATGATGATTTTTTGAGCCGGAGCCATGCCGGGGATCTCATTCTCGCCCGTAGGCTCCTTGGAGGTGACCATGCGCTGGGCAAAGGTCATCTCGTCACGGCTCGGTTTGGGCTCGACGGACTTGGGGTGAGCGGCTTTTTTGGACTGAGGTTTAGGTGCGGTGGGCGCGGGCTTCGCGGCGGCGGGCTTGGGCGTGGGCGCGGGCTTGCGCTCGGATGCGGCGTTCGCGGCGGCCTCCTCGGCCTTCGTACGCTCGGCACGCAGGGCAGCCAGCTCCTCACGCTCGCGACGGGCCTCTTCCCGAGCCTCGCGGCGGGCCTTCTCAGCGCGGAGCTCTTCCAACTCGGCGCGCTCCTCGGCAGACAGTGGTTGGGACTCAAGCTCGGCCATGATGCAGCCCTTTCTTTTTAAAAAAGCCGCCGACACAATGTCAGCGGCTTATCAAATCCAAGGGTGGAGACGAAGGGAGTCGAACCCTCGGCCTCTGCCATGCGACGGCAGCGCTCTCCCAACTGAGCTACGTCCCCAGGACAAGTTGATATTTTACCTACGGCTCGCCAACTGTCAACGCCCAATACCCAGTCTTTTTGGGACGGGGCTGTTTTGACTACTTTTCGAACGCCCGAGCCACCCGATGATTTTTTAATCCCCGTCCCAGAAAAATCATCGACGAACGCACTACTTTGCGCTGGTAAGAACACCGGTGGTGTCGAAGGCAGGGGTGAAGCTCTCGTCTACAGCGCCGCCCTCTTGCCAAAACATCGTCGTAAAGCCCAGGTCATCGGCATGGTCGAGCACCTGCTCGTACTCCTCGCGCGTCACGGCGCGTGCCAGGTCGCCGCCCTGCTCTCGCATGAGCGCATTGGGCGTGTACTGGTTCATGACCGAGATCGGCACGTCGCCCACCGTCTGCCACACCAGGTCTAACACGCGGCACGAGTCATCCGCATGCCCCGGCAGCACCAGGTGGCGCACGATGATGCCGCGCTTCATGAGCCCGCCCTCATCCACCAGCTCTCCCCCGCGGCGATCGATCTCGCGCGCCATCTGGGCCAGACCCGACACGGCCACGCGCGGGTAGTCCTTAATATGAGAAAGCGACTGCGCAAGCCCGGCATCGGCATATTTAAAGTCGGTGAGCCACACATCGACCAGGTCGCCCAGCGCCGCCACGGCACTCGCGCGCTCGTAACCACTCGTGTTGTAGACGATCGGGATGACCAGCCCGCGCGTCCGTGCCGCGGCAATCGCGGCAGGCAACAGATGCGCATAGTGCGTCGCCGTCACCAAATTGATGTTGTTGGCACCCTGGTCCTGCAGTTCCAGCATAATCTCGACCAGGCGCTCAGGCGAAATCTCAAGGCCAAAATTGCCGGTCGAGATCTCGTGGTTCTGACAGTAGATACATTTAAGCGAGCAGCCGCTAAAGAAGATCGTGCCCGATCCGGCCTCGCCCGAGATAGGCGGCTCCTCCCACATATGAAGCGCCGCGCGGGCCACCCTGAGTGTGTCGTTAGCACCGCATACGCCGCGCGCGCCCTCATCGCGCGCCGCACCGCAACGGCGCGGACACAAATGGCAGGCGGGCGAAAATAGTTCGGTCAACGACGTCGGCATAAAAACATGCTCCAAAACAACAATTCAGCAGCTCAAACGTAAGGGGCCAGACCGCTTAGACGGCTCCGTCCCTAAGGCGCCGTAATCGTCCGACACGATTTTTGTAATGTCAAGACTGGAATCGATAAAGTGCCGCTTTATGATGTAGGTATTCCGCCCCCCGCGGAGCAACTGGGTGAACCGTCGCGTTTATTTAGGGAGCCCACACAGTCGTACCTAGTACAGGTATCCTTCGTTGTTAAGGACGCTGGAACAGTCGATGAGGGCACCCACCTGTTTTAGGTGGGTTCATTTTCGTAACGTGGGGGGTGGTTTTCTTTTGCCGATTTTTCTGAATACCGCCGCTGCAGACCCCACATGGACGCTCGGAGTCATCCAGCAGAATCCCTACCAACATCCCAATATCTGGTAAGCGCGTGATAATCGCACGGTGCAAACCTCCGCACCCCCTCGGTCGAGTATCATGGGTCAGCTATGCCTTTTTGCGCGTAGCGCCCTTTGACCTTTTCCTTCGACGCTTGGCGGTTTTTAGATTCATGGCTTCATCCCCGAGCTACATACCGTACCTATGCGTGGCAGCGGCGGCCTTTATCACGACCTTCCTCGCGGTGCCCCTGGTCAAGCGCTTGGCAATTAAGCTCGATGCCGTCGACTATCCTTCTAAGCGCCGCATCAACACCAAGCCCATCCCGCGTTTGGGCGGAACGGCGGTGTTTTTGGGCCTGGTCGTTGCCTGCATTGTGCAAATCCTAGGTACCTGGCACCTAGGCTGGCCACCCGTCCTGGTGCCGCACCCGCGCCTTCACATTAGCTATCCCATGCTGGCGCTCTCCTTTACCGTCATCTTTGCGACCGGCGCTATCGACGACGTCTTCCAGCTCAAGCCCAAGCAAAAGCTGGCCGGACAAGTCCTCGCCGCGCTTATCGCCTGTATCGGCGGCCTAAAAATCGGCGTCATCGTCAACCCGTTTGCCCCCGGCGAAATCATGCTCGGATGGCTCGCCTACCCCATCACCGTGATCTATCTGGTGGCATTCACCAACATCATTAACCTCATCGACGGCCTCGACGGCTTGGCCACGGGTATCTGCGGCATCGCGTCGTTCACCATGTTTTCGATGGCCGTTCTCTCGGGCCGCATCGACGCCGCCGCGCTCTCCATTGCGCTCTTTGGCGCCTGTCTGGCCTTTTTGCGCTACAACTTCAACCCCGCAAGCATCTTCTTGGGCGACTCGGGGTCGCTGCTTCTGGGCTTTGCGTTGGGCTCCATCTCGCTACTCAACGTGAGCCGTACCGCCGCGCTCACCTCGCTTATCATCCCGCTCATCGTTGCCGGCGTGCCCATCATCGACACGTTCAGCGCCATCGTGCGCCGCAGGCGCGCCCACATTAGTATCGGGCAGGCCGACAAGGGCCACATCCACCACCGCCTGATCCAAGAAGGCTACAACCAAAAACAGGCCGTACTGCTCATCTATGCCTGGTGCATTATGCTTTCGGCCGGCGCCGCCGCGATTAACCAGGTCGAGGTGCCCATGCGCGTGCTCATCTTTACCGTGCTCGCCATTGGCTCGGCGGCCTTCGCCAAGCACCTGCACCTGTTTGAACCCGTGCTACGCCACCATTACAACAAGCGCACGCACGAGGACGAGCTCGTCACCCCCGACGACCCCGCCTTTAAGCAGGAGGAGCAGGCAGCCGAGGAGCGTAAGGAAGAGCGCCACCACAAGCTCTAGGGCAAGCTGCCGAGGATGTGCCAAGGCACCGTTAGCCAAGCGCGGCCGCGCCGCACCCATCGCACATGCCACACCACGCGCGTCCCTCTCCCGCCCCTCGCCTACTTACGCACCACCCCTTTAATAAACGCGTTATCATCTTGACCCATGAACATACGTTAGGAGCAATCATGCCAAACGAGAACAGCTACGAAGTCGCGCTGCAAAAGAGCAACGCCATTCGCGAGGGCCTGGCCAAGACGCCCGAGAAGTTCACCATGCTCACCGGCGACCGCCCCACCGGCCGTCTGCACCTGGGCCACTACTTCGGCACCCTCAAGGGCCGTGTTGAGCTGCAGAACATGGGCGCCAAGACCAACGTGCTCATCGCCGACTACCAGGTCATCACTGACCGCGACACGACCGAGCACATCCAGGACAACGTGTACAACATGGTCATGGACTACCTTGCCTGCGGTATCGATCCCGACAAGACCATGATCTACGCGCACTCCGCCGTGCCCGCCGCCAACCAGCTCATGCTGCCGTTCCTGTCGCTGGTGTCCGAGGCCGAGCTGGCGCGCAACCCCACGGTAAAGGCCGAGATGGAGGCCTCGGGCCATGAGCTTACCGGCCTTCTGCTCACATACCCGGTGCATCAGGCCTGCGACATCCTGTTCTGCAAGGGCAACGTGGTGCCCGTCGGTCGTGACCAGCTGCCGCACATCGAGCTCACCCGCACCATCGCCCGCCGCTTTAACAACCGCTACGGCAAGGTGTTCCCCGAGGTCGAGGCACTGCTGTCCGAGACCCCGCTACTGCCCGGCCTTGACGGTCGCAAGATGAGCAAGAGCTACGGCAACGCCATCAACATCTCGATGACCGCTGAGGAGACGGCCAAGCGCATCAAGAAGAGCCAGACCGACTCCGAGCGCATGATCACGTTCGATCCCGAGAACCGCCCCGGCGTGTCCGGTTTGCTTTCGACGGCCGCCATCTGCACCGGTCGCTCCGAGGTCGAAATTGCCGAGGAGATTGGCATGGGCGGCTCCGGCCAGCTCAAGAAGTACGTGACCGAGGCCGTCAACGAGTACTTCGCACCTATCCGCGAGCGTCGCCAGCGCTACGAGAACGATCTGGATTACGTGAAGGACGTGCTGCACGAGGGCAACCGTCGCGCCAACGAGATCGCCGAGCAGACCCTGGCAGAGGTTCAGGACGCCATGGGTATGGTGTACTAGACCGATCTGCTGGCTTGAGCTTTCGATTGCTATAGGGCGGGCGCTACGGCGTCCGCCTTTTTTGGAACCGGACCGCTTCGGCTCCGTCCATCGCACTCCCCCGACAAACGGGAACAGGCCCGCTGGCAGATAGTTGCCAGCGGGCCTGTTCCCGAAGTACACCGTTGAATCGCACAGAGGGGAGGAATGCGAATCAAACTCAACAGGGCAGGCTTTTTCATCGCCTATTGCCTGCTCCGTTGCTGAAACCAATATAGTTCACCGTGGTTTACTTTCTAGCGTCAATATGCGCCGCCATACCTTCTCCATAAGTTAGCTCCGGTAAACCTGCAACGGAAAACCACCACAAAGGGGGCAGGCACCTTTGTGGTGGTTTTGACCACGGCAGAGCCGCTAGAGTCCGGCAGGCCAGCGACAGGCGGCCAGATCAACATGCATGGGATCGGCAAACGTCACGCCCTCCCCCATTAAGAGCTCGCGCTGAGCATCGGGGCCACCAAAGGCAAAGCCCTCACAGATACGGCCGTCGGCAAACACCACGCGATGGCAGGGAATCTCGCCGGGGCGCGGATTGCTGTGCAGCGCGTAGCCCACGTACCGCGCACTCCGCGGACGACCGGCGAGCAGCGCCACCTGACCGTAGGTGGCGACCATCCCCTCGGGAATCTGCTCGACCACCTCGTACACCCGTTCAAAAAAGCCCTCAGACGCCATTGCTCGCTCCCTTCCACCCGGAAAAGCATAAACCACCACAAAGGTGCCTGTCCCCTTTGTGGTGGTTTATGGCAGGTCGGTTAGTTGGCGGGCTGGAAGAAGGCTACTGCTACGGCGCCGGGGCCAACGTGGGTACCGATGGTGGCGCCGATGGTGTGAACGGGCAACACGCCCTCGGTGTGGCCAGCCCAAAGTGCCGCGCTGTCCTCGATATACTTCTTGAGCACCGCATCCGAAAGACCCGTATAGCCGAGCGCCAGCGGCATGGAAAAGTCGATGCCGCCCGCCTTTTCGACCTTTTGGTTCAGCAGGTTGCGGCCGTTCTTGGAACCGCGCGCCTTGCCCAGCTGCACGATCAGACCGTCCTCGACAGCCACCACGGGCTTTACGTTGAGCAGCGTGCCCACGGCGCCGGCCGCAGCAGACAGACGACCGCCGCGCACCAGGTACTCCAGCGTCTCGAGCAGGCCGATAACCACCACACGGTCGCGCACGGCCTCGACAGCCGCCGCAATCTGAGATGCACTGCGGCCCTCGTCCACCAAGCGCAGCGCATACTCGACCAGGACGCGCTCGCCTAGGGTGACGTTGTTGCTGTCTACCACGAACACGTCACCACCTGGCGCCTCGGCAAGTGCGGTACGGGCACTCTGATTGGTGCCTGATAGCTTAGCGCCCACGGTAATAATCACAGCCTCATCGCCGGCTTCACGAACCTCGGCGATGGCCTGCGAAAACGCGTACGGGTTGACCTGGCCGGTCTTGGGCAGCTCATCGCGCTCCACGAGCATCTCGTAAAAGCGCTGGTGATCGATGTCGATGCCATCCATGTACACATCGGTGCCAAAGGTGACGGACAGCGGCAAAACGGCCAGTGCTGGGTGCTCGGCCGGCGACATATCGCTTGCGGAATCGGTAATAATGCGGACGGACATAGCGAATCCTTTCTTGCGCAGGTCCCGCGCAGGGAATTTTGACAGCAAGGCCCCGGCACGGTATACGCGCTCAAACAGGACTATGCAGTTGTTAATTGGAAGCAAATGCCTTGGCGGCCCTACAGCTCGCGCAGGGTGTTGAGAATCGTGCGCAGCGACGCATACATCTGCTCGCGCTGCTCCACACCCATAGCCTTACCGGTGGTATCGAGCACTTCGTGGATGATGCGGTCGGCCTCGCTCATGCTCTCGCCGCCCAGAGCGGTCAGGCGCACCGGAGCACGATACTTAACGGCGGCATCGCCCGAATCGTCGACCTCGACGTAGCCGCCCTCCTCCAGATGCGCGAGCGTACGCGAGACGGCGGCGCGGGTCACGCCTGCCATGCGAGCCAAGTCAGCGCCAGTCAGGCCGTCCTTGCTGCGCTCAAGATAGTACAGGCACATAACGTCGGAGCCCTTGAGGCCCAGCCTTGCGCCCTCGGATGTCTTAATGCGCTGGATCTCCTTGTAGAGCCCGCTGATCAGTCCGACAAAGTCCTCGAAACGTGTCTCGTCGTTCTGCTGCATGGGAGACGACCGCCTTTCGCTTGCATAATGCTTACGGGTAAACATCTTAGTCGTACCCAGCGGCCGCCAGCCCTGCACGACCTATTTGTTGACCCATCAACATAAAAACCACCACAAAGGACAGGTACCTTTGTGGTGGTTTTGACCGGCGAACATGATCAGCAGACGCCGCTACAGCTCCACACAGGGATTGTCGCGGGTCACAAGTGTCTTAACGACAACCGTCGCTCCCAAATAGCGCTCAAGCAGCTCGGCTAAGCGATCGATCGCTGCCCGGCAATCCCCCATCCGCTCGGGCTCCACGCACTCAATCGCCAGGAACGCATCGGCCGAATCATCGGACAGCGCCGTGCGAACGCCGTCGCGCCAGTTCCAGCAGCGGCACACGGCGCCCGCATCATCGATGTAGGCGAGCTCGCCGGGAAGCGTCGGGTCATCCGTCTCCTCGCCAAGCGGCAGGAATGCGTCGCCGCCATCAGTAACCGCCAGGCGCAGATTATCCTCGATAGAGTGCAGATCCTCGCCTCCCACGGGCAGCGCGTAGGTCAGCGACACCGTGTTGTAAATATCCACCGCGGGCGTAATGTGGCCCACCGGCTTGCCTTTGAGCACGCGTTTGAGCAAGTTCTCGATCGAGCAGCGCGCGCCTTTCTTGGTCTTGAACAGACGATAGGCCTCGCGCCATGCCTTGACCGGTGCGTTCTCGCTGATAGTGTCGCTGGTCAGATGACGCTCCGCATCGATATTGGCGCGGTCGAGCAACGCCGCAATCGCATCCACGTCCTCTTGAGGAATCTGAGCCGCGGGCTTCATGCCCTCCACGACCACAACACCGACCGCTGCCTGCGGAAACAACTCCCAGAATGAATCCTCGGCAATAAAGCTCTTCATACGCTCTCCCTTCATTGTGCGCGCCCGAGTGAGGGCGCCTAAACAAAAAGCGCCCTTACAACGGCCACCTTCAAAGTCCTACGGTGCCGTCACAAGAACGCTTGCGCTGTCCCCATCCGGAGAAGGGGACGATATGTCAGGCGTATTGTAACCCGAGTCATCCACGCGAGCAAAACCACCACAAAGGTGCCTGTCCCCTTTGTGGTGGATATGGACTCACGGCGAAGCTAGTGGCGAAGTCCCAGCAGCCCGCGGCCGCGATGACGGGCGTCGGCGTGTACTTGAGCGTGCGGACCGGCGGCCTTGACGGACTCGG
This sequence comes from Coriobacteriaceae bacterium, assembly GCA_025992755.1. Classification (GTDB taxonomy): domain Bacteria; phylum Actinomycetota; class Coriobacteriia; order Coriobacteriales; family Coriobacteriaceae; genus Collinsella. The sequence continues at coordinate 745,398 of DAJPGF010000001.1, read as the reverse complement.
GCAGGTGCGAGTACTTCTTCTCGAAGTTCTCCTCGAACATCACCGCCAGGTTGTGCGCGGCCTCGTCGTAGCGCGCGGTGCTCTGCCAGTACTGGCGCGGAACCAGGATGCCGTCGGGCACACCGTGGCACGTGGTGGGAATGTCGACGTTAAAGATGTCGTCATGCACGAACTCGCTGTCCTCGATGGTACCGTCGAGGGCGCGCGCGACCAGCGAGCGCGTGTAGGCCAGCTCGATGCGATGGCCTACGCCGTAGCCGCCGCCGATCCAGCCGGTGTTGACCAGGTACACACGCGTGCGGCCGTCGGCAATACGCTCGCCGAGCATCTTGGCGTAAACCATGGGGTCGAGTGGCATAAACGGCTCGCCGAACAGCGAAGAGAACGTGGGCGTGGGCTCGGTGACGCCGACCTCGGTGCCGGGAATCTTAGCCGTAAAGCCCGTCACAAAGTGGTACATGGCGGCATCGGCCGTCAGGCGTGAGATGGGCGGCAGCACGCCAAAAGCGTCGCAAGTCAGGAACAGCACGACACTCGGAGTGGTGCCCATGCCCTTAGTCCACGCGTTAGGAATGTGCTCCACGGGATAGGCCACGCGCGTGTTGTGCGTGATCGAGATGTCGTCGTAGTTGGGCTTGCGGTTCTCGTCGAGCACAACGTTTTCGCAAATGGCGCCAAAACGGACGGCGTTGAAGATCTCGGGCTCGTGGAAGGCGTCCAGGCCCTCGCATTTTGCGTAGCAGCCACCCTCAATGTTGAAGATGCCCATGTCGGACCAACCGTGCTCGTCGTCGCCGATCAGCAGGCGCGTGGGATTGGCCGAAAGCGTGGTCTTGCCGGTGCCGGACAGGCCAAAGAACACGGCGGTCTCGTGCGTGACGGGATCCATGCTGGCCGAGCAGTGCATAGGCAGCACGTCGTCCTCGACGGGCAGCAGATAGTTCATGACGCTAAAAATCGACTTTTTAATCTCGCCGGAGTAGCCGGTGCCGGCGACCAGAATCACGCGTTCCTGGAAGTTGATGACCACGGCGGCGCTGGAGTTGAGGCCCTTGACGGCAGGGTCGCACTGGTAACCGGGCGCTGCGAGCACGCAGAAGTCGGGCTCGCCGGTGCGCGCGATTTCGCGGGCGAGCGGGCGGGCGAGCATCTGCTTAATAAAGAGTGCCTGGCTGGCACGCTCGCAGGCAACGAGCAGTCGACGCGTGTGGTTGCGGTCGGCGCCTGCCATGCCACGGGTGACGAACACGTCGCGCTCGTTGAGATAGTCGACGATGCCGGCTTTGATGACCTCGTAGCTTTCGACGGACAGCGGGCGGTTGACGGCACCCCAGGCAATCTTGTCGTGAACATCGGGGGTGTCGACGATAAAGCGATCATTGGGGGAACGGCCGGTACGCTCCCCCGTCTCGATCACCAGCGCGCCGTTGGATGCCATGCGGCCTTCTTCGCGACGGATAGCGTGCTCGACGAGCTCCGCGGCGGGTAGATCGACCAGCAGACGGGGCTGATTCTCGGCGGGATCTTCAACGAGCGTAATACCAAAGTTGGACAAAACATCTGCAGGGGTAACACCAGGCATGGGGCCTCCTTTAAAAACGCGACACGTGGACGTGGCGCGCACTTTACTCACGTAAAGCCCGTTGTACCCGATATGCAAAAACGTTTTTGCGGCAAGGGCGGCAAGCCCGCCCAACGGTCAAAAATCGCAGGCAAGCGGCCCAGTCATTGGGGACGTTCTTAAACGACTAGTCATTGGGGACACTCTTGAACAGGCAACATTCAAGGAGTGTCCCCGGATGCCGGCACTTAGGGACGTTCCCAAAGTGCCTGCACATAAGGAACGTCCCTAAGTGCCGACTACTGAATGGCGCCGCCGAAATTATTGAACAACCTGTTCAAAAACACGAATGGATACCACCGCGACTATACTAGAGCGCAGCAATAGAAAGGACCCCGCTTTGAGCATCACGCCCCTCGATAGCATTCGCCGCGCCATCGCCCGCCGCAATGGCGTCGCCGACCCCGCCGTAGCGGGCAGCGGCACCGCAAGGGCCCAGGGCGGCCGCATCGAGAACGGCCTCTTCCCTGCCTCCCACACGGCCGAAGAGCTCGCACGCATCCAGGAGCTGAGTCAGCGCAACGCCGGCGGACCCGATAGCTGCCAAGCCACACGTCGCCGGCGCGAACGCGATCGCAAGCCCGGCCCCGTCCGTCGCATGGTCAACGCTTGGTGGAACCGTCTGCTCGGCGCCGTCTACGGCGGCGGGTTCTCCACGCAAGAGGCTGAATACGAAGAGCACGCCACCAGCCGCGACTATCTTTGGAACGCTCTCGGCACCGCCGTGTGGGGCTTGGCGTTTCCGCTGCTCACCATCGTGTCCACACAGCTCGTGGGCGCCGAAGAAGCCGGCAAGTTCTCCATCGCCTTTGTCACCGGCACGCTCATCATGATCGCATGCAACTACGGCGTGCGCAATTTCCAGGTCTCAGACATCGACGAAAAGACGTCCTTTGCCTCCTACCAGCTCAACCGCTGGCTTTGTGGAGCGCTCGCCCTAGGCTGCGGCTTCATGTACAGCAGCGCCCGCGGCTATGATGCGCAGATGGCGACGATCGGCCTGGGCGTCTACCTGTATAAGGTCATCGACGGCGTCGCCGACGTGTACGAAGGCCGCCTGCAGCAGGCCGACAAACTCTACTTGGCTGGAATGAGCCAAACGCTACGCTCCGTCGGCGTCATCGCGGTCTTCAGCGTGGCGCTGTTCCTCACGCGCAGCATGCCCATCGCGGCCATGGCCATGGGTGTCACCGCGATCGCCTCGCTCGTGCTGGTCACCGCGCCGCTCGCCCTGCTCGAGACCGAAAAATCGCGCCACGTGAGCCTGCGCGAGGTCGGCCACCTGTTTGTCCAGTGCGCCCCGCTCTTTGGTGCACTGTTCCTGTTCAACCTTATTGAGAGCATGCCCAAGTTTGTGATGGAAGGCACGCTGGCATACAAATATCAGCTGTACTTTAATGCCCTGTTCTTTCCGGCGCAGGCTATTTTGCTGAGCATTGGATTTATCTATAAACCGCAGCTCCTGCGCTTGTCGAGCATTTGGGCTAATCCTCGCAAGCGTCGTCGCTTTGACCTGATTATTGTTGCCGTTATGGCGCTGATCGTGGTCATCACCGGCGTGTGCGCCGTATTTATGGCAGGTCCCGGTATTCCCCTCATGAGCTTTATGTACGGCCTCAGCTTTGAACGCTACCGTACGCTGGCGCTGCTAATGGTCGTTGCCGGCGGCGTCACCGCGGCCATCGACTTTATCTACGCCATCATCACGGTGCTGCGCCATGCCGGCGACGTCACCAAGGTCTACCTGATTTGTTTTGCCGTGAGCGTGGTGCTGCCGGTGATTCTGATCAATCTGCTCGGCCTGATGGGCGCCGTCGTGAGCTACCTAGCCATCATGGCCCTACTCCTGGTGCTGCTGATAATCGAGTACGCCCACATCCGCCAACGCATCGAGCGCGACCGGAACCCATACGGCGCCTAATTAGCTGCCCCGGTCACCGGAATTTGCGATGGAATCGCCCCGGCTGGGGTCTCGTTGAAGACAATATGCATCGCGTAAAACTAAGTGAGTAGGTTTTTACCGAATCCCCGACCACACCGACAGAGCACAAGTTTGTGACCTGCGGTTTTATTGAGGCAAATATGTTGGGTGCTCGGCATTTCCAAAAAAGTCTACTCACTTAGCCGGCGGGCAGCCAAATGATTATTTAATCCCCGTCCCAGAGAAATCAATTAGCGGGCAGAAGGGCAAAAGAAGTCAAAAAACCCTTCCCAAATTAGCTACCACTTGCACCGATTATTCGCCCGGGTTGATGTTCGCGTAGAACTCGGCCCCGTCGTCCAGGCGCAGGATGCCCACGCGGCCGAACTCGGAGCCGGTGGCGGCGGCGCAGTCGATGTCGATGCGATCGGGCACACCGGCGGCATCCTCGCCGCCCAGGCGCACGATCTGCCCGCGGCCCGACTCCTCGTCGAGCCCCGCAAGACCACCGACCTCGCAATAACGCCCGAGCGACACCGTTGGCGTGTGACCGCTCACAACGACCGGGCCCTTACCCTCGGTAGAAAGCAGCCCGGTCGGCACATCCCAATAGCCGTGACGAATCCACAGCAGGTCATCGGACGACTGTACCGCGAGCATCTGCTGCAGCAGCTCGCGATCGGCACCCACCGCTCCAACGCCATCGGCACAATCGACGCCATGCTCAAGCAAAAACGCGCGCGCCGCCTTCATCTCGATTCCAGCATGTACCAGCAGATACGGGCGCTCCTCGGTCTCGACCACTGCGTAGAGCGGCAGCGCGGCCATCCATCGCACGAGCTCCTCGTATGCCTCAAATTCCATGTCGTTGAGCTGATCGCGCGTCGTCCAGCCACCGTTGATATCCCAGGTCTCGGCATCGAGCGGATCCTGACCAATGATGGCATCGAGCATGATCTGCTCGTGATTGCCCTTGAGCACGCGGGCGTTGGGCAGCGAGCGCACGAGCTTAATAACGCCGACCGGATCGGGCCCGCGATCGATCATGTCGCCCAGCACGTACAACGTGTCGTCGGACGTCAACGAGATCTTAGACAGGGCCTCGTCAAGCGCACGCACGTGCCCGTGAGCATCAGATGTCACATAGATCGCCATGGTACGCCTCTCCTTGCATTGCGGCCGAAGCCCGGCGCCGCAACTAAAACTTCAAGTTGAACTTAAACGTTACCCATTGTACTCCGTTGCAATAAAGCTGGAAAGGGTTTCCGAGCAGAGGCAAAGACGGCAGCCGTCTATGACGATATCGCGCACGCCCGCAATCCAACCCCATAAACCCACCATCTCTGGGTACAAATGACCGCAGACAACTGACCGTGCCACGCCAACCACCCAGGAGCGGACACTATCCATGAACCAGATCCTTCTCTTTATCGGCCTCGTCATCATTTTGTGCCTGACCATCAAACCCGTCGGCAAAAAACTCCCCTTCCCCACCCTGCTCATCTTTATCGCGCTGGGCATGCTGTTGGGCGTCAACGGCCCGACGCATATCGACTTTAGCGACTACGCACTCACCGAAACCGTCTGCAGCACGGCGCTGCTGTTCATCATGTTCTACGGCGGCTTTAACACCAATATCGACCGCGCCAAGCCCGTCGCTGCGCCGGCGGTGCTGCTGAGCACGCTCGGCGTCGTCATCACTGCCGGCATCACCGGCGTGTTCGCCCACTTCGCGCTGGGGATCGACTGGATCGGCAGCCTGCTGCTGGGATCGGTCGTGGCATCCACCGACGCGGCGAGCGTCTTTAGCGTACTGCGTGAGCACAGCCTGTCGCTGAGAGGTGGCACCGACTCGCTGCTCGAGGTCGAATCGGGCTCCAACGACCCCGTCGCCTACATGCTCACCGCCGTGCTCGCCACACTCGCGGCCGGCGGCGACATCAACATTCCCGCACTGCTGACCAAGCAGATTATCCTGGGCGTGGGCCTGGGCCTTGCCATCGGCTGGGCGGCGGGCCGCCTGATTGAACGCGCGCACGCAACGGCCAAGGACGCGCAGACCATCTTTTTGTTCGCCGTGGCCATCGTCGCCTACGCGCTGCCGAGCTACCTGGGCGGCAACGGCTTTTTGGCTGTATACCTGGCCGGTATTGTGCTGGGTGCGAGCGACATCACCGGCAAGGTCGAGATGGCGCACTTTTTTGACACCCTCACCGAGATGGCCGAGATGACCATCTTCTTTTTGCTGGGCCTGCTCGTCACGCCCGCGCGCCTGCCGCAAATGCTGCTGCCGGGCCTGGCGCTCATGGCGTTTATGCTCTTCGTGAGCCGTCCCATCGCCGTCGGCGTGCTCCTGGCGCCCTTTAAGACGAACCCCCGCCAGGTCGCGCTCGTAAGCTGGGCGGGCCTGCGCGGCGCAGCTTCGGTCGTATTTAGCCTCTTTGCCGTAGTGGCCGGTGTCCCCGGCGGTCACGACCTGTTTGACCTGGTGTTTGTGATTGCCGTGTCGAGCATTGTGGTGCAGGGCTCGCTGCTGCCGGCGGTGGCGAAGAAGCTCGATATGATCGATGCGACCGGCGACGTGCGCCGCACCTTTAACGACTACCGCGACGAGGACGGCATGTCGTTTGTAAAGCTCAAGGTGGGCGCTGGACATCCGTTTGCCGGACGCTCGCTCGCGGACATTGGCAGCGCCACAAATATGCTCGTGGTCCTGGTGCTGCGCGACGGGGCGCACCCGGTACTGCCCAATGGCGACACCGTGATCCAGGAAGGCGATCTGCTGGTGATGGCCGCGCCGACGTTCGAAGAGCGTACCGAAGTTACGCTGCGCGAGGTCACCGTGACTCCCCACGGTCGCCTGGCCGGCCAGCGCCTGTGCGATGTGCCGCAAGGCAAACATCCGTTTATTGTGGTGATGCTCAAGCGCGAAGGCCAAACGATCATCCCCGACGGCAACACCCTAATATACGCCGGCGACGAAGTCGTCATCGCCACGCTAGCATCGTAGTGACTAGGAGGTAGCTAATTTAGGACGAAGAGATCAAGCGCCTAGAGAACCTCATGTCTTCGCTCGCAGATTTGGATTTGCCTGAGGAGTAAGGTCACCCCTCCCCCATGTAACCATCCTGTAAATCATAGCGGCGCACTCGAGTTTTACCGTGATGCGGTCGCGCCTGGCGCTCCACTGTGCTAAAGTATCCCGAACGTCCAAACGATTATGAGGGGGAACTAGAAGATGGCACGTGTGCACAACTTCTCAGCTGGCCCGGCCGCACTGCCTACAAGCGTGCTCGCCGAGATCGCCGACGAGATGATGGACTACCGCGGTTGCGGCATGTCCGTGCTCGAGATGAGCCATCGATCTAGCATGTACCAGCAGATCATCGACGACGCCGAGGTAACCCTGCGTCGCCTGCTGAGCATCCCCGACAACTACCGCGTCCTGTTTTTGCAGGGCGGCGCCACGCTGCAGTTTGCGGGCATCCCCATGAACCTCATGCGCCGCGGCCGCGCCGGCTACGTCGTGACCGGCAACTTTGCCAACAAGGCGTACAAGGAGGCCGCCAAGTACGGCGAGACCGTGCTGCTCGCGAGCTCCGAAGACACCAATTTCGACCACATTCCCAACATGGCCGACATCAACGCGCGCATTGCCGCCGAGGCCGCGGGCGACGGGCTCGACTACGTCTACATCTGCCAGAACAACACTATCTTTGGCACCATGTTCCACGAGCTGCCCGATTGCGGCGACGTACCGCTGGTCGCCGATGTCTCGAGCTGCTTTTTGTCACAGCCGCTCGACGTTGAGCGCTACGGGCTCATTTACGCCGGCGCGCAGAAAAACGCCGGCGCCGCGGGCGTGACTGTGGTCATCGTGCGCGACGACCTCATCGCAGATGGCCCAGCCTTTGCGCAGACGCCGCAGTACCTGGACCTTAAGGCCCAGGCCGCCAAGGGTTCCATGCTCAACACGCCCAACACCTTTGGCATCTACGTGTGCGGCAAGGTGTTCCGTTGGGTTGAGCAGACCGGCGGACTTGCCGCCATGGCCGAGCGCAACTGGACCAAGGCTAACCTACTCTACAACCTGCTCGAGCACAGCGAGCTGTTCCATGGCACCGCGCAGGCCGACAGTCGCTCCATCGCCAACGTCACCTTCCGCACCGACGAAGCCGAACTCGACGCGGCCTTTGTCGCAGGCGCGGCCGAGCACCAGATTCAAAACGTCAAGGGCCATCGCCTGGTGGGCGGTATGCGCGCCAGCGTCTACAACGCCGTGACCATGGAAGACGTGCAGGCACTGGCCTCGTACATGAAGGACTTCGAAGCGCAGCATAGTTTGAGCCCGCGATCTAACTAGCCCGCAGCACGCGGGCCGACCAGCCATCTCAAACCACCCTGTTTAGATTAAAACCTGCTAAGGAGTTTTTCATGCGCAAGATTAAGACCATCGACGACATCACCAAGGACGGCAAAGTCGAGTTTGGCGAGGGCTACGAATTTGTGAGCACCGCCGAAGAGGCCGACGCGATCCTGATGCGCTCGACCGACCTGCACGGCTACGGGCTGCCCGAGGGCATCCGCGCCATCGCCCGCTGCGGCGCCGGCGTCAACAACATCCCCGTCGAGGAGTACGCCAAGAAGGGCGTCGTCGTCTTTAACTCCCCTGGCGCCAACAGCAACGCCGTCAAGGAGCTCGTCCTGGGCATGCTGGTGCTCTCGAGCCGCGGCGTAGTGCAGTCGATGAACTGGGTGCGCGACAACGCCGACGACCCCGAGATCCAGGTCGATGCCGAGAAAGCCAAGAAGGCCTTTGTGGGCCGCGAGCTCAAGGGCAAGCGCATCGGCGTCATCGGTCTGGGCAACGTGGGCTCCAAGGTCGCCAACGCCTGCGTCGACCTGGGCATGGACGTTTACGGCTACGACCCGTTCATTTCCGTCGAGCACGCGTGGGTGCTGAGCCGCGAGGTGCAGCGCGTGGGCACGCTCGAGGACCTCTGCCGTGGCTGTGACTACCTCACCGTGCACGTGCCCAGCAAGGCCGACACCATCGGCATGATCAGTACCGAGCAGATCAACCTGCTGGCACCCGACGCCGTGCTGATCAACTACGCACGCGAGACCATCATTGACGAGGACGCCGTCGACGCCGCCCTGCGCGCGGGCAAACTCAGCTGGTTTAGCTGCGACTTTGCCACGCCCAAGACCGTCAAGATGCCCAACACGTTTATCACCACGCACTCGGGCGCCGGCACTGGCGAGGCCGAGGCCAACTGCGCCGATATGGCCATCAGCGAGCTCAAGGATTACCTGGAGAACGGCAACATCGCACATAGCGTCAACTACCCCGCCTGCAGCATGGGCAAGGCGCGCGCCGCAAGCCGCATCGCCTGCCTGCACGCCAACGTGCCCAACATGATCGGCCAGATCACGGCCATTCTCGCCAAGGACAACGCCAACGTGCAGCGTATGACCAACGAGTCCGCTGGCGAGAACGCCTACACCATGTTCGACACCGACGAGCACCTGGACAGCAGCACCATCGAGGCGCTCAAGCAGATTCCGTCGATGTATCGCGTGCGCGTGATCAAGTAGCGCCGGCTGATCTGACGGGCAGTTCCCCATGTGGCCTGCCCGTCACTGACATTGAATGCCCACGGGGGCGCCTTTCGCACGAGAGGCGCCCCCGTTTTTGTGAGCGCTCCATTAAATGCACCGAGCCGCTTCTTGGCATACAATCTGTATGTTGACCTAACTATCTGTGAGGTGCCTATGGTTGATACAGATTTTGCTTGGCGGCTTACGCAAGGGCTCGTGCGGATCGACAGTTCCGACCCAGGTGCGTATGAGGGCGAGATTGAGCGCTATATCAAAGCGTTGGTTGAGGAACGGTTGGCGCAGCTGAGCCATCCGGTACTCCATGCCGTGCAGGTTGAGGAACTCGAGGTGCTGCCCGGGCGCCGCAACCTTATGGTCACCGCGCCGGGACTGAGCGACGAGCCACGGCTCGTCTATATCTGCCATATGGATACCGTTACGCTGGGCGACGGCTGGGACGAGGACATTCCGCCGATCGGAGCGATCGTGCGCAACGATAAACTCTATGGCCGGGGCGCCTGCGACATGAAGGGCGGCCTGGCTTGCGCCATTGCCGCACTGGTCCATACGCTCGAGCGCGTGGTGGCGGATGGCGCGCTGCCCCGCCGCGGCTTTTCGCTCATCTGCTCGGTCGACGAGGAAGATTTTATGCGCGGCTCCGAGGCAGCCATCGATGCCGGCTGGGTCGGCTCGCGTGAATGGGTGCTGGACACCGAGCCCACCGACGGACAGATCCAGGTGGCGCACAAGGGGCGTACGTGGTTCGAGATTGAAATGGCTGGCGTGACGGCGCATGCGAGCCAGCCCTGGAAGGGCGCGGATGCCGTCGCCGCCATGGCCGAGGTCGTGTGTTCGCTCCGTCGCGCGTTTGCGGCGCTGCCCGCGCACGATGAGCTGGGGCCTTCGACCGTCACGTTTGGCCAAATCGAGGGCGGATATCGCCCCTACGTCGTACCCGACCGCGCCAAAGTCTGGGTCGACATGCGCCTGACCCCGCCGACCGATACGGCCGCCGCGACGCGCATGGTAGAGCAGGCCATCGCCGTCGCCGAAGCTGCCATTCCCGGTTGCCATGGCAGCTACACCGTGACGGGCGACCGCCCCGCCATCGAGCGCGACCCGAACTCTCCCCTTCTAGCAGCGCTCAAGCGTGCCGCCGATGACGTGACGGACGCGGACACGACCGTCGGCTTCTTTACCGGCTACACCGACACCGCCGTCATTGCCGGCAAGACAGGTAACCGCAATTGCATGAGCTACGGTCCCGGGTCGCTCGCGCTCGCGCACAAGCCCAACGAATATGTGCCCCACGCCGATATCGTTCGTTGTCAGCAGGTGCTCATCGCGCTCGCCGATAACGTGCTCTGGGACGCGAGCGGCCAAGTTGGGGCATAATAAGCCGCGAACAAACCGACTCGTGCGTTAGGACCGCCCATGAAAGCACTTCCGTTTCCCTGCATCCGCCCGGCTCAGGACCGCGTGCTCGAGGCGCTGCCTGCAATGGGCAGCATCCTGAGCGGCAACGATGCTCTGCGCGGAGCCATTGCCGATGGCCTGATGCTCAAGGACCCGGGTGCGGCGTATTACGTGTACGAATGCTCGGGCGAGCCGGGACGTGTGACGGGTGTCGTGGCGATCTGCCCGACGAGTGTACTTGCGGGCGACAAGGGCGATGCCAGCGCTGACGTGGCCGCCGCCGCGCGCGCGATCGCCGAGCTCAAGGTGCAGCCGCGCCCCGTGTCGCTCGCCTACGAGGCCTCGCCCGTCATGGATATCATCCTGGGCGCCGCCAAAGAGGGCGCGTCGCTCTACGCCGTCACCGACCCCGCGGGCATTACGCACCGCGCGTGGGAGGTCAAGCGCGAGGACGCCGTCGGGGCCATCCGCGCTATGCTCGACCAAGCACCGGAGCCGGCACTGACCGACGACCCCGCCTACGCCGCCGCTCTGACCGGGGCGTCGCAGCTGCTGGCCGATGAGGCCCGTGCCGTCGGAACGTACACCGGCAAGGAGCCGTTCAACTTTACCGTTGCCGTGCTCTTCCCCGCCGCGCAGGTCGGCGGCGCCGCGCCGCAAGTTCCGACAGGTTTGTTCACCCACCAGATCGCACGGTTCTAACGCTACCCCCGCTGCGGGCCCGCTGCCGCCACGAGCGGTTCAAGCCCCAGCTCGCGCGCGTAGTCTTCCTGCGTAAAGATCTCAACCAGTTCAAACGTATCCGTCGCATCGTCAAACGCAAAGTGCAGCACCGAGCAGTTGCCCGGCACGCGATCGCGCTCGTCGGCCGCCGAACCCTTCACGTGATCCATAAACTCCTTGATAGCCGAGCCATGGCTTACCGCGAGCACGCACGTATGGTCCGGACGCTGCATGAGTTCGGTCAGCGTCGCCACCATGCGCTCGCGCACCTGCATCTGGCCCTCGCCGCCAAACTGGCGATAGAAGTCGCGCCACGGGCGCTCGGGCATGAGCATCACGCGCTCGGCCTCAAAGTCGCCAAAGAACCACTCACGCAGGCCGTCCAGGCGCTCGTACGCCAAGCCCGGCCACAAGTTGGCGATGGTCTGCTCGGTGCGGTGCAGCGTGGAGGTGTAGGCATGATCGGGCTCAATGCCGCGCGCACGCAAAAACATGCCGGCGCGCGCCGCCTGGTCGCAGCCCAACTGCGTGAGCGGCGAGTCACTCCAACCCTGAATAATGCGCTTAAGGTTGAATATCGTCTGTCCATGGCGAACCAGATACAGGTCTTTATTCATAGGGGTCCTTTCGTTCGTTACCAACCCAAGAGCGAAAACGCCCCGTCGCAATAGCCAAAATGAAGCACGGCACCGTTGTCGGGTAGCTCTCCCCCGCCAGTCACATACTCAAGAAACTCCTGGCAGGCTGAGCCGTGGGAAACCGCCAGCACGCAGTCGTGCTGCGGCCTGGCCATGATGCGGGACAGCGCCGCGACCATGCGCGACTGAAGCTGCACTTCCGACTCGCCGCCAAAGGCCACCGGATAATCACCCCAGGGCTGCGGCGGCATCTCGCGATTTGATGTGCCCTCCAGCGAGCCAAAATGCCACTCACGCAGGTCATCGACCAGCTCAATGGAACGGCCCTCGCCAACGATAAGCTCGGCCGTATGCCGCGCCCGGCCCAACGGCGAGGAATACACATGATCAAAGGCCACGCCACGCGCCGCAAACGCCGTACGCGCCGTCAGCGCCTGCTCGCGCCCGCGCGCCGTAAGCGGCGAATCGTGCCAGCCCTGCAAAATGCTCTGCACATTGAGCTCAGTCTGCCCATGCCGCACCAAATACAGATCTGCCACACACCCTCCCCTCGTACCACCACAAAGGGGACAGGAGCCTTTGTGGTGATTTTGCCGCCGGATTGCACCGCAACGACGCACAACTACAGCAGCACGTCGGCAAGCGGACGCTTGGGTACGTGGTGCACCCGCGCCTCGTCGCGCCAATAATTGATGGAGCCGTCGGGGTTGGAATCGATCGCATCGATCACCTGTGTCTCGGCCGGAACGCCAAACGCCATGATCAGCTTGAGCTCATACTTGTCGTTATCGAGCCCCATGGCATCGATCGCGTGGGGCGTAAAGGCCTTGAACATGCAGGCTGCCACCTCGGGCGTGGCGCTGCGGGCGGCGAGCATCATCGTCTGCGCGGCAATGCCCGTGTCGACCTCGGTAATGGGAGCGGTGGGCTTGCCCGGAACGGCGCGCTCAGCAAGAATCGCGATGTAGCCGGTCGGGCGCTCGCCCTCGGCAGGACCCGGCCAATCCTTGAGCGCACCGGCCCATGCAAGCTCGTCAAATACACGCGCGCAGTCCTCTGCACCGCTTACCACATGAAAACGCAGACGCTGAGCATTGGCGCCACAGGGAGCTAGGTGCGCCAGCTCCGCCAACTCGAGCAAAAACTCGCGCGGCACGCGCATAGACTCGTCAAAGCGGCGGCACGTGCGGGCGCGGCGAACCAACGCATCGAACGCGTCCAGGCCGAGCTTTTCGCAACCTTGCTTTGCCATCGATTCGACACTCGACGGTGCCTCGGGAACTGCTTCGTTCATAGGGACCCCCAATACAAGCCAATTGTCCTTAGGAAAATCTAACCTAAAACGTAGGCAATAACGAACAGGGCTGCAATGTTCTACACCTGTTGAATAGAAAATCGTGACGTGGGGAACAACGGAAACAATTCGGGACCTTTGGGTTACGTTTCGCCCTCCCCGACCCATACGCCAGCGCCTTTAGGCGATACTGGTTGTAACGATCAAGGCTTACGCCGCACGGAAAGGAGACATTATGGGCATCTTTAAGAACGATGACCAAAAATCGAGCCAGTTTGGATTTGACGAGAAAAGCATGGCGGGCAAAGCCGTCAAGGCCGTACGCTGGATTTACGCCATCACGGGCGTCTTAGCGCTCATTGCTGGTATCGCGCTGCTTTTTGCACCCGCCAAGTCCCTCATCTTCTTGACGACTGTCCTGGGTTTTTACTTTGTAATCACTGCTGCCATCAGACTGTTCACTGCCATTTTTGAGCCGCTGCTGCCCACCGGTTGGCGCGTGACGAGCATCATCTCCAACCTACTCATTATCTTGGGCGGCGTCATAATCCTGCGCAACCAGGCCTTCTCGACCGCGACGCTCACCACGATGGTGGTTATCGTGGCCGGCTTTGGCTGGATTGTCGAAGGTGTCATGTCCATTCTGGAGTCCGAGCTTTCGTCCAACCGCGCCCTCGCCATCCTGAGCGGCGCACTCTCCATCATCGCCGGCATGTTCGTGTTTATCTATCCGCTGTGGTCGGCCAAGATGCTCGTCATCTTTAGCGGCGCCGCGCTGCTGGTGTTTGGCGTAACGCTGATTGTTCGTGCTATTCAATTTGGCAAACTGGTGCACTAGATGCCACGAACGCTCTTTATTGATGCAGACGCCTGCCCGGTCACGCGCGAGTCGATTGACTGCGCCCGGCGGGCGGGCGTCGCCGTTGTTATCGCCGGCAACAGCACACAAAACCTGGAACGGCACATTCGCCGCGACGACCCGCACGATGCCGAGCACGCGCGACGCGGCTTTTGGGTCACGACGCTCGACGTGAGCGTGGGCGCCGACAGCGCCGACTTTGCCATTGTCGAACGCCTGCAGGCGGGCGACGTGGTCGTGACGCAGGACATTGGCTTGGCGAGCATGGCGCTCGGGCGCGATGCCGCCGCCATCGGTGTGCGCGGGCGCGTCTACGACAAGGCGACTATCGACATGCAGCTGTTTATTCGCCACGAGGAAAAGAAGGTACGCCGCGCCGGCGGACGCACCCGCGGGCCGGCGGCATTTACCAGCGAAGACCGCGCCCGCTTTAAACGCAACCTCACCGAGTTGCTGCACTAACCAAGGTAGATTTTTAGGACATGCCTAAAAATCTACTTTTTTGTTTTGCCGATTGACGCGCATCCAACGCCCAGGTCATGGCGGTGGAATTTATGGCATGTCCTAGTTTTACGGCATGCCCCAAACATCCACTTAGAGCCCAAAGGCGGAAAGGATAAGGCCCCAGCCCGCGCCGATGACATACATCATGATCAGAAACACAGCGTTTTCGCGGGCGCTGCGGTTGGTGCGGAACAGCACCAGGTAGCCCACGCCAGCGGAGATAAGCGTGCCAGCGAGCATCGGCGCCAGTTGCAGCGCGCCTTCCAGATACAGCTGTGTAATGACCACGCTCGCCGAGCAATTGGGAATCAGCCCGACAAGCGCCGAACCCAGGACAGCGAGTGTCTCGTTGCCGCGCAGGAACTGCTCGATCGCGGACTCGCCGAACGTCTCGAGCACGGCGACCAGAATCAGCGTCACCAGGAAAATGAATACCGATACCTGCACGGTGTGCGAGATGGCGCTGCGGATGATTGCCAGGAGGGGCGTGCCCTCGTGGGAGTGACCGTGGTCGTGCCCATGGCCGTGGTGGTGCTCATGCTCGCCCGTGTGACCGTGGTCATGGCTGTGTCCGTGGTCGCGCTCGTGTTCATCTTCATCATCATCGCAACCGCAATGGTCGCGCTCGCACAGCTCGTGGATGTGGTCGGCGCTCACGCCCGCCTCGGCCACCTCGTCGATGATGTCACCGCCGCTGTGGTCGTCGTGCGCGCAGTTCACGTGGGCCGGGTTGGCCGCGGTCCCCAGCACGGTACGGCGAATCGCCGCATGCGCGCGAACGTTACGACGCAGGCCGCGAATGGCAGCATCCACGATAAAGCCCGTGACCAGCGCGATCAGCGCCTTCGAGGCGAGCAACATCGCCATGGTCTGCACGGGAACTTGCTCGGCGAGCAACAGCGGCAACATCTCGTCGGAGGTCGAAAGGAACACCGCCACCAACGTGCCCAAGGTCACGACACGGCCGGCGTACAGCGTTGCTGCCATGGCCGAAAATCCGCACTGCGGCACAATGCCCAGCAGCGAGCCAACCACGGGACCCGCAGCGCCGGCGCGCTTGATAGCGCCGTTGACGCGGTCGCCCGCAACGTGCTCAAGTGTCTCGAGAGCAAGATACGTCACCAACAAAAACGGCACCAGCGACAGCGTGTCCTTGCCGGCGTCGAGCAGAATATCAATCAGTAAATCCATGACGGATGGAACCTTTCGTGTCTTTCGGCAGCATTGTAAAAGTCCTAGCGGTCAACTAGGGTATTGTAGTTGTCCCGGGCGCGGTGCCAATAGTTGCCCATGGTAAACTATCATCTCGCCATAACTCAGTAACCTCGAGCCGCACAACGCGGCCCGTCCAAGGAGTAGCATATGAACGTATCGCAAGCACTCGAATACGAGCGCCAGCCGTTTATCCCCATGTTTATCTACGGCGACCACGGCGCCATGGAGTCCGAGCGCCAGAAGGGCGAGGAGGCCCTCAAGGTGCTCGAGACCGAGTACTTTACCGCCGAGGGCGACCCCGGCTTCGACTTTGCCACCGTGCGCGACCTGGCCGACCGCAACCGCGACCTGTGCGACCAGATTGGCGAGGCGCGTCTGCGCAACGTGACGCCCGCGACGCTCTCGCGCGGCCTGTCCGATGCCGACACCTGCGCCGCCATCGGCAAGATGCAAAAGCGCACCGCCGCGTCCGTTATGCGCGAAATCCGCGGCGACCGCGAAGCGCTCGGCGTGGCGTACGCCCGCAAGCCCATCCAGGGCACCGTGCTCGGTATCGACATCGAGACCACCGGCCGTGCACCCGAGCGCGGCTATATCATCAACGTCGGCTGGGAGATCATGGACCTCACCAGCGACGCCGTTCCGCACGACGCCGAGGCGCACTACTGCGGCCTGCCCGACATCTACCGCGGCGAGGATGTGCCGTTGTCGAATATCCACCACATTACCTGGGACGACATCGACGGCAAAAAGCCATTCCGCGAGAACAAGGAACTGCAGAAGCAGCTGCTCAAGCTTATGAAGAAGTACCCGTACATGGCACACAACGCCGCCTTTGAGGACAGCTGGTTCAAGATCCACCTGGACGGTTACGCCGAGGCACGCCGCGCAGGCAAGATCATCGTCATCGATTCACGCCAGATCTGCCGCAGCCTGGACGCCGACGTGCGCTCGCTCCCCCGCGAGTCCGCGCCCGCCGCGCTCGAGAACTGGGCGCGCCGCCGTGGCACCCTCGCCGCCGACGCCAGCGAGCAGCATCTGGGCCTGGACGACACCGACCTCATGCTTCGCACCGTCCAAGCCGAGTTCAACCTCAAGAACCTGTTTGCCAAGTAGAAACGTCTACGACAAACTCCGGCGTAGATCACAAGCGGCCCCGCAGCGGGAAACCCCGC
Source organism: Coriobacteriaceae bacterium (assembly GCA_025992755.1). GTDB lineage: Bacteria > Actinomycetota > Coriobacteriia > Coriobacteriales > Coriobacteriaceae > Collinsella. The sequence continues at coordinate 728,431 of DAJPGF010000001.1, read as the reverse complement.
AGCGGGGCCGCCTTACGTTCCACAGATAGATCAGCCATCACAAATTCTGAACCCTCATTTTGAACGATTTCGGCCAATTCCCGACACGCAATTCGTTGTTGGATGGTGATGCATCGATATCAAATATGCAGCAATTGAGAATTTATATGCTATAGCTAAGCTGCGAAAACTTTTATTTAGGGCATACCAACCCATAATTGCGTCAAGCTTTTGGACAGCATTTGGTTAGACCTCTAAAACGGCTTTTCCACTCAGCACCGTCAACACGGCATTAGCTGACACGATATATATCATGAGTATCGTATTGTCACACACCACTGCAAAAGCGGTCTACCAGGCCGCGCATTCGGTGTCTGCGAAAGGCATCGAGTCCTGTAGTCCTGCCGCGATTTACGGATCATGTCCCACCGGAACGCTCCTTGACGCAGCCGCAGAATGGCTCACCAAAAATGATGTTTCCCTCGACGCAAATGATTCCCTCGAGGTGATGGTGTTTGATCGCAGGAATGCGCGCTATGCAATGAACTGTCAATGCCACGTTTCGTCAAAACGATTCTCGAACTCACGCTTTACAGAGCTCAAAGATGGCATCTTCATTGTTGGCGTTGAGCTTTGCGCGCTTCAGGCCGCCACCTATCTCCCTTTTCGCGAACTGGTGGAGTACTACTTTGAACTGTGCAGCGCCTACTCCCTTGGAACCGACTCTTTCACCTCCTATACTGAGCGTTTCGCGCTCACCTCGACCGAGAGGTTAAAGCAGTTCTTTAATTCCATTACCAGATGCGACGGTTTGGCCCTTGCCCGAAAGGCGATCCAATGTGTACGCAATGGATGCCGGTCTCCTATGGAAACGGCCTTTGTCATGATGCTAACGCTGCCTAAAAGCGAAGGAGGACTTGGTATTAAGGGAATTGAGACCGATTACGAGGTGCAGGTCACCGCTGCCGCAAAGAATCTCACGAGACGCAAAAAGTTCTTTATGGATGCATATCTAAAGAAATCTCGCACAGACATTGAATACAACGGTTTTTATCATGACGCGGAAGAAGACCGCGCCATCGATGAGGAACGCAAGAATGCGCTTGCGTCCATGGGATACGGAATCATCACCGTCAGCCGTTATTCCTTTATGCATGCCAGCGCTTTCGTTAGGGTCATGGAGGCGATCCAACGGAAAGAGGGCGTACGCCCCTCGCGTCTGCCAAAAGACTTTCAAATCATGCAAGAGGACCTGAGGCAGTTTGTGCTCAGAAGGTTTATTGAAGAGAAAAAGCGAATTCAGAAGCAGCTTCGCCAAGATTCCGAAGAGCGTCAACGAATCGACCTCGAAAAAGCAACACTCGAAGGCATCACGCTGGATGACCCGACAATTAATGAAGTTCCGGCAATCGATGACATGCAGACAGTCGAATCCGACAGCCCATCATTTGCCCAAACAAACAGCCTCGCGCCCGAGGGCAGGATCTTCGGGGCCGGAAGCTAGACCGGCTAACAAGGTGGGTACCTTAGCGACGTGCAAAATTGCGAGTATTCAGCAGAGCCGGGTGTCTATCGCCCTCGAGTGGATCCAAATGTGAAGCGAAATCACTCTTGCGTGAGAACGTTAGGCAACATTTGAGGAAGAACTCATCGGTTTAACACCCTAAGATAACTCTTGAACTGTATTATATGGCCTGCAATAAATTAACGGACCCCCTATAGTTGCAGAATACTCCAATTTTTGCACGGCACGAGGGTACCCACCTTGGCATCGACTATCAAAAAACGCTCAGTCCGGGATCTCGTCCACTATTCCCCATCATTTTGTGCAACGAATTACCTGAACGTCATTGACATATGAACATACACTCATATAATCGGAAGCAAGTTATATGAGCGCATGTTCATATGAAAGGATATTGCAATGAGCATCCGCGTTGATGAAACGAAACCCGACATCGAGGCCACCGAACCCGCGATCCCCACCACCTGCTCGCCCGAGGACCTTCCCGACGAGGAGTTGCTGTACGATTTAGCTGATCTGTTCAAGGTCTTCAGCGACACCACGCGCATCAAGATTCTCTATGCCCTCATGGGACGCGAGCTCTGCGTGGCCGACATCGCCGAGGCGACCGCAACCTCGCAGTCGGCAGTATCGCACCAGCTGCGCACGCTTAAGCAGTCGCACCTGGTCAAATTCCGCCGCGACGGCCGCAACATCCTCTACTCGCTTGCCGACGATCACGTCTACACCATGCTCAACCAGGGCATGAGCCATATCTGCGAATAGCAACCAACCACGGTACCAGCGCGGCCTGCACCCAAGCCGCAAAAACGGGGAAAGGAACCCACCATGAAAAAGCAGTACAAGCTCGACGAGATCGACTGCGCCAACTGCGCGCGTGAGCTTCAGGACGAGCTGGCCAAGCTCGAGGGCGTCAAATCCGTTTCGGTCAACTTTATGACCCAGAAGCTGACGCTCGAGGCCGATGACGCCGAGTTCGACGAGGTCCTCGACCGCGTTGTGGAGTTCACCGCCGACGCCGAGCCGGACTGCGAGATCATTCTCTAGCCCAGGTTTACGCCAACCCGCAAGGCCGCGCTTGCCGCGGCCTTTGCTCGCGAAATTATATGAGCGAGTGTTCATACATTCAAATGGGAGGATACGAGTCATGGCCACCGCCGACCCCAAGAAGAAAAAGAAGAAGCGCAAGAAAAAAGAGTCCCTTGAGCATAAACGCAACCGCATCCTGGTAGCACTGGGCATTTTTGCCGTGGTGTACGCCCTCGATGAGCTCGGCACCCTCACTGCCGCATTCGGCACCCCGGGCGACATCTACGCCAGCTTCGCACTGTTCCTCGTGCCTTTTTTGATTGCCGGATACGACGTACTGCAAAAGGCATTCAATAACATTCGCCGCGGCAAGGCCTTCGACGAGAGTTTCCTTATGGCAGTCGCGACCATCGGCGCATTTGCCATGGTGCTCTTCCCCGACACCGACCCGCACATGGCCGAAGGCGCCGCCGTCATGCTGTTCTACCAGGTCGGCGAGCTGTTCCAGGCATATGCCGTGGGCAAAAGCCGCAAGTCGATCAGCGCCATGATGGACATCGCGCCCGACTACGCTAACGTCGAGCAAGCCGACGGCACGCTCGAACAGGTCCTTCCCGATGACATCGCCGTCGGCACCGTGATTGTGGTCAAGCCCGGCGAGCGCGTGCCCATCGACGGCGTCATCGTCGAAGGCGAAACCCAGCTCGACACCGCCGCGCTCACGGGCGAGTCAGTTCCCCGCCCCGCCAAGTCCGGCGACGACATCATCAGCGGCTGCATCAACATGACGGGGCTCATCCACGTGCGCACCACCAAGCCCTTTGGCGAGTCCACCGTCGCGCGCGTCCTGGAGCTCGTGGAGAATGCCAGCGAAAAGAAGGCGCGCACCGAGAACTTCATCACGCGCTTCGCCCGCGTCTACACGCCTGCCGTCACCGGCGCTGCCGCGGTACTCGCGCTCGGCGGCAGCTTGGTCACCGGCGCCTGGTCCGACTGGATCCTGCGCGGCCTGACCTTCCTGGTCGTCAGCTGCCCGTGCGCGTTGGTGATCAGCGTGCCGCTGAGCTTCTTTGGCGGCATCGGCGGCGCCTCCAAGCTGGGCGTTCTCATCAAGGGTTCTAACTACCTCGAGACGCTCGCCGATGTGGACACCGTCGTCTTTGACAAGACGGGCACCCTCACCAACGGCACGTTCTCGGTGGTCGCGGTACACCCCGAGGCTGGATATACCGAGCAGTCGTTGCTCGAGGTCGCAGCCCTTGCGGAGTCGTTCTCCGATCACCCCATCGCGCAGTCCGTGCGTGTCGCCTACCAGGGCGAGGTCGACCCCAAGCGCGTTAGCGACTCCGCCAATGACGCGGGTCACGGCGTGACGGCAACCATCGACGGCAAGCACGTCGTCATTGGCAACGCAAAGATGCTCGCCGCGGCCGGAGTCGAAGCACCCGATTGCGAGGTCGTCGGCACCATCCTCCACGTGCTAGTCGATGGCATCTATGCCGGCCACATTGTAATTGCCGACACCATCAAGGCCGACGCCGAGCAGACGATCCGCGACCTGCACGCCGCCGGCGTCAAGCGCACCGTCATGCTCACGGGCGACCGCGAGGAAGTGGCTGCTGCGGTGGCCAAGCAGCTCTGCCTCGACGAGTTCCACGCGCAGCTGCTGCCGGGCGACAAGGTCGAGCGCGTCGAGGCATTGCTTGCGGCCGAAAGCGGCAAGGGCAAGCTCGCCTTTGTCGGTGACGGTATCAACGACGCACCCGTGCTTACCCGCGCAGACGTTGGCATCGCCATGGGCGCTATGGGCTCGGACGCCGCAATTGAGGCGGCGGACGTCGTGCTCATGGATGATAAGCCGTCCAACATCTCCCGCGCGATCCGCGTGGCGCGCAAGACCATGTCGATTGTTTGGCAGAACATCATCTTTGCGCTGGGCATTAAGTTGCTGATTCTGGTGCTTGCGGCACTGGGCATCGCCAATATGTGGCTTGCCGTCTTTGGCGACGTGGGCGTGGCGATCATCGCCATCCTAAACGCCATGCGCGCGATGGGTGTCAAGAACCTGTAGCGTTCGTGGGCTGTCCGGCCGGGACCGGGCTTGGTCTTGAAAACGTCCTCGCGCACGAGGCCCGTCTTTCCTGCTCCTGCGGAGCAACGGAAAGGCGGGCCTCGTGCTGCGGAGTGTTTTCAAAACCAAGCCCGGTCCCGGCCTGCGGTAACATCGCAGGCGGTTCTTGGGCATCGCTTGCTGGCAGGGTTCCTTTGCTGAAATGGACTTGGCCGAAAGGGCCGCTGGTCCCAGTCGCTGGTTCGCGCTTTGCGTGAACTCCGCGCTACTGTGGGACAGTTAGGCTTCTGTTGTTGGACCCGCTACATCTTCCCGGCCCAACATCGCCCGTAGCTTCTCAAAGCTTTCCTCGCTCAGGCAGTGCTCCATGTGGCAGCCCTCTTGCGACGCGACCTCAGCCGAAACACCCGCGTCCTCTAGCAGCCCCACGAAAAAGCAGTGACGCTCCCACATTTGACGAGCGACCTCCAGACCACGCTCCGTCAGACGAACGTCGCGCTTGCCCATTTCGACATAGCCGCTGTTCTCCAGCGTCGCCATGGCTTTAGAGACGCTCGCCTTGGTTACGCCGAGGTACTCCGCAACGTCGATCGAGCGCACGATGCCCTGACGTTCCGACAGAACGTAGATCGATTCGAGATAGTCTTCTCCGGATTCACGTAGGGCCATGGGCCGCCTTTCGCGATGATTGCTAGTTAGCCTTTGGATACTTTCCACGGCTAACTTTACCGCAAAAGTTGCCCATGTCTTACTACTTTGTCTAAAAGTTAGCCGTGTTTCACAAAACGTGCGGGACGAAAACAAAATGGGGACGCCCTGCAAGGAGTGTCCCCAGGCGCCGGGTGCCGGCCCGCAGTTACATCAATCCAAAGTGCTTCGCGGCGTTGTAGATGCCGTCGTCGTCCACGGCGGTCGTTACGTAGGTCGCTGCGGCCTTCACGGTCTCCTGCGCGTTGCCCATGGCCACACTTGTGCCCACGGCCGAGAACATCGACAGGTCGTTCTCGCCGTCGCCAAAGGCAATCGCCTCGCTCGCGTCGATGCCCAGGCGCTCCAACGTCGCCGCCACGCCCAGGTCCTTGCCGCCGTTAGCGGGAATAATGTCGCAGAACAGGTCACACCAGCGCGTGGTGAGCGAATGCGACACGGCATCGGTCACGATATGCTCGTCGGCCGGGTCCACAAAGGCGCAAAACTGGTAGACCGGCGCGTCAAAGGCGTGCTCAAACGGCTCCTCGTGGTAGACGATTCCCGCGTTGCTGCCAGCCGTCACCACGCGCTCGGACAGGCGGTTCACAAACGAGTTCTCGCCCTGCATGCACAGCGAGTCATAGCACCCCTGCGCCACCTGGTCCACGATCACCGCAACGTCGTCCGGATCAATCGGACAGCTGCGGTAAACCCCCTCGGCATCAAAGCAATGCTGGCCCGAGAGCGTAATGTACGCATCCCAGCCCAGGTCGAACAGCCAATCGGGCATCTGGTAGGTCGGGCGACCCGTAGCAATCACGCACGCGATCCCCTGCTCGTGAAAGCTGTCGAGCACCTGCTGCGCCGACGCCGGAATCCGGTGGGTCTTAAAACTCAGCAGTGTGCCGTCGATATCGAAAAACGCGGCTTTGATCATCCTCGTTTACTCCTCGCCCTCGAGCTTTTCGCTCGCCTCGAGCCACGCCATCTCCAGCTCGTCCATGGCGGCGTGAGCCTCGTCGATCTTTGCCTGCTGCTCGCCCAGCGCCGTGTAGTTGGTGGGGTCGACCTGGGCCATTGCTGCCTCGGCTTCCTCAACGCGGGCGCGCTGCGTCTCCATCTTGCGCTCGAGCGAGCTCACCTCACGGCGAAGCTTCTGACGCTCGGCGTTGGACAGGCCGTTGGGCTGACCGCTTGCCTTAGGCTTTTCGGCCGCAGCTGCCGCGGCACCGGTGTCAAACGTGCCGGTCTTGGCGCTCGGTGCGCCCACGGGCTCGCCCTCGGCGGTAGCGTTGCACAGGCGAAGGTACTGGTCCACGCCACCGGGCATATGCGTCAGGTGGCCGTCGAGCAGCGCCCACTGCTGGTCGGTCACGCGCTCCATCAAGAAGCGGTCGTGCGTGACCAGGATCAGCGTGCCGGGCCAGCCGTCGAGCAGATCCTCGACAATCGCCAGCATGTCGGTATCCAGGTCGTTGCCGGGCTCGTCCAGGATAAGCACGTTGGGCTCGTCCAGGATTGTCAGTAGCAGCGACAGGCGACGGCGCTGGCCGCCCGAAAGATCGCCGATGCGACTCCAGAGCTGCTGCGTCGTAAAGCCCAGACGCTCGCAGAGCTTCTCGGGCGAGGTCTCCTTGCCATCGATGACGTAGTACTTCTTATAGTTGCCGAGCACCTCGCGGATCGTGTCGCCCATGTAGGGTTCGAGCTCCTCGAGCTGCTGCGACAGCACGCCAAAGCGCACTGTCTGGCCAATCTTCACGCGGCCGCGCGTGGGTTCAATCTTGCCCTGAATCACGTCAAGCAGTGTGGACTTGCCGGCGCCGTTCTCGCCCAGCAGGCCATAGCGGTCGCCCGCACCAATGAGCCAGGTCACGTCAGAGAGCACCTGCTTGGGCGCGCCATCGGTATCCGCATAGCCAGCGTCCACGTCGACCACATCGATAACCTGCTTGCCCAGGCGGCTCACGGCTAGGCGCTTGAGCTCCAGCTCGTCACGCACGGGAGGCACGTCGGCGATCAGCTCGCGAGCGGCATCCACGCGAAACTTGGGCTTGGTGGAACGAGCCTGGGCACCGCGGCTCAGCCACGCGAGCTCCTTGCGTGCCATGTTGCGACGGCGCTCCTCGGTAACCGCGGCCATGCGGTCGCGCTCCACGCGCTGCAGGATATATGCGGAGTAACCGCCCTCGAAGGGATCGACCTGGCCGTCGTGGACCTCCCACATACTGGTACAGACCTCGTCCAAGAACCAGCGATCGTGCGTGACCACGAGCATCGCGCCCTGACCGCGCTGCCAGCGAGCCTTTAAGTGACGCGCGAGCCAGTTGATGGTACGCATGTCCAGGTGGTTGGTGGGCTCATCGAGCATGAGCACGTCGTAGTCGCCGATCAGCAGGCGCGCGAGGTCCACGCGACGGCGCTGGCCGCCCGAAAGCTCGCCCACCGTGCCCTCCCAGGGCACATCGCTAATGAGGCCGGCCAGAATCTGGCGCGTACGCGGACTCGACGCCCACTCGTACTCGGGCGTGTCGCCCACGACGGCATGATGCACGGTGTCGGTATCGACCAGGTTGTCCTTTTGGCCGAGCAAACCGATCGTTGTGTCGCGACGGTGCGTCACGCGGCCGTCGTCGGGCTCCAGCGTGCCGGCGAGCACGCTCAGCAGCGTCGACTTGCCGTCGCCGTTTTTGCCGACGATGCCAATACGGTCACCCTCGCCCACGCCGAGCGTCACGCTATCGAAAATATGCTTGGTGGGAAACTCTAGGCTGATGGAATCGCATCCCAAAAGAATCGCCATATGCCCTGCTCCTTCGTAGAAATTCAACGTTGTCCATGATAGCAGCGAAAAGGCAGGTCGCACACGACACAAAAAGGCGGGCCATCTCCCGCAAGAGATGACCCGCCTCTCCAATCAGTCCCGCGGCGACCGTGGCCACCGCGGGCCTCAAGCATGTCCCGGACTAGGAGAACATGCCGGTGAGGTAATCATTCAGCCGCTTATCCTTGGGCCGTTGGAAAATCTCGTCGGTCTCATCGTATTCGACCATATCGCCCATGTAGAAGAACGCCGTGCGGTTGGACACGCGCGACGCCTGCTCCATGTTGTGCGTCACGATGACGATGGCGCGCTCTGCCACAAGCGACGACATAAGGTCCTCGATCGCCAGCGTCGAGATGGGGTCGAGCGCCGAGCAGGGCTCGTCAAACAGGATCACGTCGGGGTTGAGCGCCAGCGTGCGCGCAATGCACAGACGCTGCTGCTGACCGCCCGAAAGCGCATAGGCGCTCTTGTCGAGCTTGTCCTTGACCTCGTCCCACAGTGCCGCGCCGCGCAGGCTCTCCTCGACCATGCGGTCGAGCTCGTCGCGGTCGGTGATACCGTGGCGCTTGGGCGCAAACGTGATGTTGTCGCGAATGGACTTGCGGAACGGGTTGGGCTGCTGGAACACCATGCCAATGGAGCGGCGCAGCTCGTAGGTGTTTTCGGTCTTGGTGTTCACGTTGCGCCCGCGATAGTTGATCTCGCCCTCCACGCGGCAGCCGCGAATCTCGCGATTCATGAGGTTGAGGCTACGCAAGAAGGTCGACTTACCGCAGCCCGAAGGCCCGATGAGCGCCGTGATCTCGCCCGTGTGAAAGTCGAGCGACGTATTGTGCAGTGCATGGTGGTCGCCATAGTACACGTTGACGTCCTTGGTGGAGAGCACGACCTCGTCGCTCACGGCCTTGCCGCTCACGCGCACGCGCTTCTCGCTCTCCCCCACGCTCGACAGGAAGTCCTGGGTGTCGGACGATGCCGCTTCGGTTGCGGGCGTTTCATTCATCTCGCTCATTCGGCCGTCATCCTCCTTGCCAGTTGCTTGCCCACAATGCGGGCGATTACGTTAAACAGCAGCACGCAAATCATCAGCAGTGCAGCGGTGCCCCAGACGATCTGCTGGGCCTCGGGGCTGCCCTCGCCATAGATCTTGTAGATATGCACGGCGAGCGACTCGCCGGGGCGGAACACGTTCCAGGCGCAGGTAGGGCTCGACAGGTTAAAGCTCAAGAAGTTCAGGCGAACCGGCGAGCTCATGCCCGAGGTAAAGAGCAGCGCCGCGGCCTCGCCAAACACGCGGCCAGCCGAAAGCACGATGCCGGTCACGATAGCGGGCATGGCCTCGGGGATCAGGATGTGCAGCGTGGCCTCCCAGCGGGTGAGGCCCATAGCCAGACACGCATCGCGCTGGGCCTGCGGCACATCCTCGAGCGCCTGCTGAATCACGCGCACCAGGATGGGGATGTTGAACATGGTGAGCGCGACGGCGCCGGAGATGATGGAGTACTTCCAGCCCAGCTGCACCGAGAACACCAGAAAGCCGAACATGCCGACGACGATGGAAGGCAGCGAGGACAGCGTCTCGATGGCGGTGGAGGCGATGTCGCGGATAGGGCCGTTCGGCGCGTACTCAACCAGGAAGACCGCTCCGCCCAGGCTGATGGGCACCGAGATGACCAGAGTAATCAGCAGCAGGTAGAACGAGTCGAACAGCTGGTAGAGCACGCCGCCCTGGGTACCGTTAGCGCGCGCGGGCTGCGTGAGAAATCCCGGCTGGAACAGCGTCGAGACCCCCTCGAACAGGATATAGGCCACCATGGAGATGACGATGAGCATGACGATGGCAGCGATTGCCGTCAGCGCGCCCGTGGCAATGCGGTCCTGCTTTTGGACGCGCCCGAGCCTCGCCTCGTCGATATGGATGCGCGTGCTAGCCACGAGCCTTCGCCCCCTTGCGGCCTATAAGGTGGATGATCAGGATGAAGATGAGGCTCATGCCCATCAACAGCAGGCCAAGCGCCCACAGAACATCGTCCTGGGCCGAGCCCTCGGCATAGACCGCCATGGACGTGGTGAGCGTGGTGGTGATGGTCGAGGCCGGCGACAGCAGCGACGTCGGCATGGCCTCGATGCCGCCGATCACCATGCGCACGGCGAGTGTCTCACCAAAGGCGCGGGTCATACCGAGGATGACCGCAGTCATGAGTGACGGCATGGCGGACTTGAGCACCACGTGCCAGATGGTCTGCCAGCGGGTGTAACCCAGCGCGAGCGAACCCTGACGGTAGCTATCGGGCACGGCGCGCAGGCCATCGACCGAAAGCGTGGTCATCGTCGGCAGGATCATGACGGCCAGCACAATGGCACCGGGCAGGATACCCAGGCCTGTGCTCACGTGGAAAACGCTCTTCATAAGGCCGACGACCACGTGAAAACCGATCAGACCAAAGACGACCGAGGGAATACCAGTCAAAAGCTCAATGAGCGGCTGAAAGATCTTGGAACCAAACTTAGGCTGGATCTCGACCGCAAAGATGGCAGAGCCGATGGCGATGGGCAGCGCGATAAGCGTGGAGAGCACCATGACCGCAAACGAGGTGACGATCAGGGGCAGGGCGCCGGTATAGGGCAGGCCGTTTTCGGCTGTGTTGGCCAGGTCCCACTTGGTGCCGGTAAAAAACTCGACGACCGAAACGCCGTCCTTGAAAAAAGCCGAGAGGCCCTTTTGGGCGACCATAAAGATGAGCGCGGCAACGACAAGCGTCACGAGCGCTACGCACGCGCCCGTGACGCCCAGGCCCACGTTCTCAAGGTCGCGCTTTGGCAGCTGTTTTGCCATTGCAAACCTTTCCGGGGGCGATTACTTATTTAGCGGAGACCTTGCCGCTGGCGTCCTTGACGACCTTCATGGCAGAGACGGGGATGAAGCCCTGCTCCTCGACGAGCTTGCCCTGGACGTCGTCGGAGAGCATAAACTCCAGGAAGGCCTTGGTGGCCTCGTCGGCGTCCTTGGAGCAGTACATGTGCTCGGTCGCCCAGATCTTGAAGGAGTCGTCGGTGACGTTCTTGCTCTTGGGCTCGACGCCCTCGACCTTGATGGCGTTGAACTTGGAGTCATCGAAGTGCGAGAAGTCGAGGTAGGAGATGGCGTTGTCGGTACTGCCCATCTGAGTCTGGACATCGCCGGACTTGTCGAGCTCGGCGTCGCCCTTAAAGTCGACGGCCTCGTCGCCAAAGACGGCAGCCTCAAAGGTAGCGCGGGTGCCGGAGCCAGCCTTGCGGTTGAGAACGACGATCTTGACGTCGTCGCCGCCGACCTCCTTCCAGTTGGTAATCTGACCGGAGAAGATACCCTTGAGCTGCTCGAGGGACAGGTCGTCGACCTTGACGTTCTTGGAGACGACGGGGCCCATGCCCACGACGGCGACCTCGTGGTCGACGAGGTTCTTGACCTGATCGGCCTCGAGCTTGGTCTCGGCGAAGACGTCGGAGTTGCCGATGGTAACGGTGCCTGCGGCGACAGCGGTCAGGCCCTTGCCCGAACCGTTACCCGAGCCGGAAACGGAGACATCGGGGTTGGCGTCCATGAACTTCTCGGCAGCGGCCTCGACGAGAGCCTGGAACGAAGAGGCACCGTCGTAGGTCACCTCGCCGGAGACGGACTCGGCAGCAGCGGCGCTACCCTTGTCGGCGGCGTCGGATGCGCCGGAGCCGCCGCAACCAACGAGACCGAGACCGACGATGCTGGCAAGACCACCAGCGAGGCCGAGGAACTGACGACGAGAATAAGCCTGATCGAGCATGATCTTCCTTTCATACATGCGACTCGCGGGCACCCTGCCCGCTTTGCTGTTTGGAAAGATACGGCCCCGATCGGGTAGCGCCCGCGCCAACTGCGGTTTCTTACGGTCATTTGATAGACCCTTACCGCAAGCTCTGCCCAGCCTTTACAAACGGATAACAATCCAGCGCAGAACATGGCGCACCTTTTACACCAATAAAAACAAAGTTGCGGTGGAATAGTTCCTGCTTGGCCATCAAATGGCCCATTCTAGGAACTATTCCACCGCAACTTAGATTGGGAAACCGCGAAACCTTAAAGCTCTAATTCATTCAAACGAAGGATCGCAACAATATAGATCTTGAGCGCTTGTTTGAGCTGTTCCTCGTTGGCGCACTCGTTGGGGCCGTGCATCTGGCCGCCCCATGCGGGCAGCTCCAGACCGGTCTCCTCGGGGCCAAACGAGACGGCGCGGGCAAAGTTGCGCGCGTACGTACCGCCGCCCATGGCAAAGGGCTCAGCATGCTTGCCCGTAAACTCGTTATAGGTGTCAATCAGCGCCTTCACGGCCGGATCATCGGCAGAGACCGAGAACGGCACCTTGGCACGACCCAGCTGGTACGTCACGCCAAAGCGGCCGACGAGCGGCTCGAGCTGCTCGCGGATGGTATCGGCACTGGTGCTATCGGGGAAGCGCACGTCGATGACCTGCTCGATGTGGCCATCCACCACACGGATGACGCCGGGATTGCAGGTGAGCGGGCCAAACGCCGGGCTCGTCGCGTCGATACCCAGGCCGCGGCCATAGGCGTCCGCATGCACAAAGGCCAAAAACTTGACAAACTCGTGCTCGGCAGGCGTCAGCAGGCGCTCGTCGCGTGCACCAAACGCGTCCTCGGCCTCGCGCAGATACGACACGATCAGGCCGACGGCGTTGATGGTGCCCTCAGGCATCGAAGCGTGGCCGCCAATACCGTGGGCGAAAATCTGCGCATGCCCGTTATCGAGTGCCGTGATCTCCAGGCGGTCGACGTTCTCGACCGGCGCCGGCAGTTCATCGGCGGCAATCGCAAGTTCGCAGATGGACTGCGACGGGATAGCGTTACTCGCCTCGGCACCGCTCCACGATACGATGCGCCCTCCATCGATCTTGGGGCTCACAAACGTCGCCCCAAACTGGCCCTTCTCGGCATTGCAGACCGGGAACTCGGCATCGGGCGTAAACAGAAAGTCGGGGTCTGCGTGGTTCTCCAGATAATGGTGAACGTCGGACATGCCCACTTCCTCATCGCAGCCCAGCAGCGCGCGGAAGGTATAGCGCGGCACAATGCCGTGCTTGAGCAGGTACGCGCCGGCATAAAGCGACAACACCGCCGGGCCCTTGTCGTCGATCACGCCACGGCCGAGCAGCCAGCCCTCGCGACGCCCCATCGCAAACGGGTCGGTGTTCCAGCCGGGGCCGGCGGGCACCACGTCCACGTGGCAGATGGTCGCGAGCTGCTTGTCGCCGCGACCCGGGATATCGGCAATGCCCACATAGCCCTCGTCGTCGCTCGTCTGGTAGCCGAGCTTTTGCGCAATGCCGAGCGCGCAATCGAGCGCATCACGGACCGGGCGGCCAAACGGCGCACCGGGCTCCGCATCGGCAGAAACTGCCACGGAAGGATAACTCACCAGCTGCTCGATATCAGCGACGACATCCTCCCAGACCTCGTCGACATACTCGGTAACACTCTGCTCCACCTGATTCATGGACGACCTCCTTACCAATGAGCGACGGGTACGCCCGTCCCTCACATCACATACTTATATAGCGAAAAGTTTAGCAAGCTCGGCCACCGAGTGCACCACTGCATCGGCACCCGCCGCCTCGTGCTCGCCCGGCGCCGCCGCGCCCGAATAGATACCAATGCACGGCACGCTCATCGCGTGCGCGCCCTCGACGTCGTTAAAGCGATCGCCAATCATCACGGCATCGCCCGCCGTCGCACCGAGCTCTGCCAAGGCATCGCGGACCGAATCGGCCTTGGTCTCGCGCCCCTGCGGCGGATTCATGCCAACCACCGCCTCAAACTGAGAAAGCCCGAGCTCACGCACCATGTCGATGCACTTCGCCTCCATGCGCGACGTCGCCACGGCCATACGCTTGCCATGAGCGGCCAACCCATCCAGCAGCGCGGGGATTCCATCGAACACGGGATACTCTTCCGGACCCAGCTCGTCAAAAAAGGCGCGGTACTCATCGGCCACCACCAGCGACTCCTCGCGTGAGAAGCCGTAAAAGTCGTGGAAGCTCTTCCACAGCGGAGGCCCGATCATACGGCGCAAGTCACCCATCTGCGCCTCCGTAAACCCACGCGCAGCCAGCGTCTTGCGCGTCGAGGTCATCACCGCCCGACCCGTATCGGCCACCGTGCCGTCAAAATCGAACAACACGACCGGCCGTTTGCCTATCTCCAGCGCCTCCATCGGCATCCCTCTTCCCCAGTTGACGATTTCCACACCGACACTTCAAACTGTTGACTATTCAACAATTTAACCTAGCAATGTAGAGCAACTCCACTATACTTGTCGCACTTTGCTCTCAGAAGGCCGCGCCGTCGCGCCCCAACGAAAGGTGCAATTATGTCTTTTGCCATCATAACCGACTCCACGTCGGACATCTCCCCCGCCCGTGCCCAAGAGCTCGGCATTTACGTGATTCCACTGCATGTGATTATCGAGGGCGAGGACCTGCTCGACCAGGTGCAGATTACCGCCCAAGAGTACGTCGCCCGCATGGCCGGCTCCGAGCAGCTGCCGCACACCTCGCAGCCGAGTGCCGGCGAGTTCAAGGCACTCTTTGACCGCGTGCGTGCTGACGGCCACGGCAGCGCGATCTTTATCTCGCTGTGCAGCGAATGGTCCGCCTGCTATTCCAACGCATGCCTGGTCGCCGAGACCCACGAGCTCGACGTTCGCTGCATCGATTCGCGCACTGGCTCGGGCGCCGAGGGCCTGCTGGTGGAGTACGCGCTGGCCATGCGCGAGGACGGCCGCAGCCTGGACGAGACCGAGGCGCAGATCCGCGCGACGCTGCCCGACGCCCACCTGCTGCTGATTCCCCGCACGCTCGAGAACCTCGTTAAGAACGGCCGCGCGCCCAAGCTCGCCGGCCAGCTCACGCAGATGCTCAACATTCGCCTGGCCGTTTCGCCGGAGTGGAAATCGGGCGAGATCAAGGCCATCAAGAAGGGCCGCGGCGCCAAGCGCATCGTCGTCAACACCATGGCCGACT
Source organism: Coriobacteriaceae bacterium (assembly GCA_025992755.1). GTDB lineage: Bacteria > Actinomycetota > Coriobacteriia > Coriobacteriales > Coriobacteriaceae > Collinsella. The sequence continues at coordinate 713,255 of DAJPGF010000001.1, read as the reverse complement.
GCCTCGCGTTTTTGGCTGAGCATCCGGGTTCAAGCGTGCGCGTGCTCACGACCGGCGCCGCCGAGGAGCAAGAGCTCGTCAGCCAAGCGCTCGCAGGCCAAGACTATGTAGACGCCGGCACCGGCCCCATCGGCTGCACCATCGCCACCCATGTAGGCATCGACGCCATCGCCATCAGCTACTGCCCCCGCTACCAGCCAACTCACTAGGGACGCCCACATCAGTTGCGGTGGAATAGGGACTGTTTTTGGCTTATTAGCCGCCAATCAATCCCTATTCCACCACAACTTGGAAATCGGCGATCAGCCCAGCGGACCCTGAAACAGCTCCTGATGAGTGCCCATTCTCACCAGCCTAATCATTGGGTTAGTCTTATGGGGAAGATAAAGAACGACCACATCGACCAAGCCATCGGATAGGTGGAAATCGATGTGGCCGTTGTAGTTTCCGCCCGGGTTTGAGAGCTCGTGGGCGCCATACTCCGCCGGAAGTGACCCATGAGCCACAAGCTCTGCAACCGCCGCTTTAAACTCACTTTTTAGCTGCGGATGCATGCGCATCGTTCGTTTGTAGTCCACCTTAAATTGAGCCTCGACTTTAATCTCGAACATCGCTATTCCTCATCGAGGAATGACATAAGCTCATCAGCGTTATTGAATGACGGGCTATCGTCCGGCAAAATCCCCAACTCATGAGCCTCGGCGATCACCATGGCACGCCTCGTCGCCTCGTTGGGCACCTCCGCCCTTCCTACAATCTCAAAAGGAATCTTTCGCTGATTTACCAGCTGCCGAACGGCAAGATTGAGATAGGAATTGAGGCTGAGGCCGACCGAATCCAAGAACTCAGTCGCCTGCTCCTTGAGCCCCTCTTCGATTCGAACCGTCGTAGGCTTAACTGTTGCTGTAGACATTTGCGACCTCCTCGCCCTCGTCTTTTACACCAGTATACCCAATATAAATGGCAATCTGATGTTAAATAACATCATATTGCCATGCGTATTCATGTCGCGTGGGCACGATTGATCTACATCAGCCCGCTCAGGGCGATGTCGACGGCTTCGTTGAGGTCGTCGGTGATGTGCACGAGCTCGGGATCGAGCGGGCTGATCATACCGGCGTCCATCACCGGGCCGTTGAGCCAGTCGAACAGGCCCTGCCAGTACTCTGTGCCCACCAGCACGAGGGGCATGCGCTTGACCTTGTGCGTTTGCACCAGCGTGAGCACCTCGAACATCTCGTCGAGCGTGCCAAAGCCGCCGGGAAACACGATGGCGCCCGAGCTGTATTTGACGAACATGGTCTTGCGCACAAAGAAGTAACGGAAGTCCATGCCGAGGTTCACGTATTTATTGAGCCCATGCTCGTGCGGCAATTCAATGCCCAGGCCAACTGACTTGCCGTTGACACTCGCCGCTCCCCTGTTGGCCGCTTCCATGATGCCGGGGCCGCCACCGGTGATAACCGCCACGCCGCGCTGGGCAATCTTACGGCCGACCGTGCGCGCCGCCTTGTAGGCCGGGTCCGTCTTGGGCGTGCGGGCACTACCGAAGATGGTCACCGCAGGCCCTAACTCGGCAAGTGCGCCAAAGCCATCGACAAACTCGGCCTGGATGCGCAGTACGCGCCACGGATCGGCATGCAGCCAGTCGGTCGACTCCTCGGGCGCCAGCAGGTTGGCGTAGGTGTTGTCCTTAGGAATCATGGGGCCGCGCATGACCACGGGGCCGCGGCGGTACGTCTCGTCGTAGGCAGGCTCGCCCTCGACGTTCTCATTCTTAATCATGGGCACTCCTATCGAGAAAAAGAAAAGCGGGCGGGGTCGACGCCATGCGCCAAACACCCGCCCGAACATCAACTATTCGGTATGGTACCCACGATGCATCAAGTGCTTGCAAGCTATCGGTCAGCGGTCGTGCGGCCGGTGTCAGCAAATGTGACGACCGGCCGTCGCTCGCCCCTTGCCGTTGCCCGCGCTCTGCAAGCGCCCGCGCCGCTCTTAGTAGTCCACCGCCGCAGGGCTGTTCATCCAGTCGCTCACAAACGCGCCGTAGCGGCCCTCGATAATGGCCTGGCGGGCACGCTGCATAAGGTTGAGCAGGTAGTAGATGTTGTGCATCGAAAGCAGGATGCCGCCGAGCATCTCCTTCTGCGTGACCATGTGGCGAATGAGCGCGCGGCTGTAGCCGCCCGTGCACACCGGGCAGGTGCAGGTGGGGTCGATGGGGCCGTCGTCGTGCGCAAAACGCGCGTTGCGGAAGTTAAGACGACCTTCACTGGAGAATGCCGTGCCCATGCGGCCGGTGCGCGTCGGCAGCACGCAGTCGAACATATCGATGCCCACGCCCACGCCGCGCACGAGCGTCGTCGGGTTGCCGACGCCCATCAGGTAGCGCGGCTTGTGCTTGGGCATGTACTCGCTCACAAGCGGCGCCAGGGTCTCGAACATGGTCTCGTGGTCCTCGCCCACCGAGTAGCCGCCGATGCCGTAACCGGGGAAGTCACCGCACTCCTCCAGATGGCGCAGAGAGCGCAGGCGCAGATCCAAATGCATGCCGCCCTGGACGATGCCAAAGAGCGCCTGGTCATCGCGGGTGTGAGCCTTGTAGCAGCGCTCGGCCCACATACTCGACAGCTCAACGGCGCGCTCAACGTAGGCGCGCGTGGCGGGATAGCCCGGGCATTGGTCGAGCTGCATGCAGATGTCGGAACCGAGCTTCATGGCGATTTCCATGTTGTCCTCGGGCGTCCAGAACACATGGCGGCCGTCGTAGTCGTTGACGATAAAGCGCACGCCCTCGTCGGTGAGCTTGACGGCGTCGTTATGGCTGAACACCTGGAAGCCGCCCGAGTCGGTAAGAATGGGGCCATGCCAGTTCATAAACTTGTGCAGTCCGCCCAGCTCGGCGATGGTGTCCTCGCCGGGACGCATGGACAGGTGGTAGGTGTTGGCGAGCACGATCTGCGCACCGAGCTGCTTAACGGTCTCGGTGGGGATGCCCTTGACGTTTGCCTTGGTGCCCACGGGCATAAAGATCGGCGTCTCGATGTCGCCGTGCGGGGTGTGCAGCACGCCGGCGCGCGCGTGCGTCGTCGGGTCCTCGGCGATCAAGTCGAATTTAAAAAGGCTCTGGTCCATAAACTGGAACTCCTTGGTTGCGGTTCATACGCAAACCATTATACGGGCAACCCGCAAGAAGCACCGACTCGACAGAAACTAGTGCAAAGGGGTCATAGTCGTTTAAGAACGTCCCCAACGACTAAGTCATTACCAACAACAAAGGTAACGCCGATGTTTTGGTACCGACAGACACTATGACCCAATCCGAGGGCACTAAAAAGATAGGAGCCCCCGCTCGTGACCGCGGGTCGGGGCTGCGACAATGATGTTGAAGTGCCATAGGCGCAGCCGCGCCGCAACGAGGTTGGGAGGCTCCCATGCCAAAGTATTCTACCGCGTTCGGGATGGACGTCCACCTGAGGTCGACCACCGTCTGCGCCCTCGACGCGGACACCGGCGAGGCCGTGACGAGGAGGTTCCCCGGCAACCCCTGGGGCGAGATCGCCGGGTGGATGGATGGGTTCCCCGGGCCGTCGCTCGCGGCCTACGAGAGCGGCTACCTCGGCTTCGCCCCGCAAAGGGAGCTCGCCGGGCTCGGCGTCGAGTGCGTCGTCGCCGCGGTCTCGAAGATCCCCAGGTCGGCCGCCGACTCGGCCTCCAAGAACGACAGGAACGACGCCGCCAGGATGGCCAAGGCGATACTCGCCCACGACATCTCCCCCGTATGGGTCCCCTCCCCCGAGGTCGAAGGCATCAGGGACCTCGCCGGCGCCTACGACGGGGCGACCGCGCGCCTGGCGACCGCCAAGCAGCGGCTGCTCGCCTTCCTCGCAAAGCGGGGGTTCGTCTACGGCGGCACCACGCCCGCCGGCAACCCGAGGAAGTACTGGACCTACGACTTCCTGAGGTGGCTCGACAAGGTCAGGCCGGAGGACGACGGCGGGGTTCGGACGCTCGCCGCCCTGAGGAACGAGGTCGAGGCCGCGGCGGAGGCCCGGGCGGACCTGCTCTCCGAGTACAGGGCCGCCGTGGATGCCAGCCCGATCGCCGCGGAGGTGGCCGCCCTCCAGTCGATCAAGGGCTGCGCCTTCGCGCTGGCCGCAGCCTTCTCGGCCGAGGTCGGCGACTTCACGAGGTTCCGTTCCGGAAGGCAGGTCACGGCCTATTTCGGCCTCGCGCCGAGTCAGAGGTCGAGTGGCGACTCCGTGCGGCTCGGAGGCATCAGCGGCGCGGGCAACGCGCTCGTGAGGAAGCTGGCCGTTGAGGGCTCATGGTGCTACGCCGCGGCACGGCACCAGCCGAAGCTCATGCCGAGGGACACGGGCGTGCCCCTCGAGATAAGGATGCACGGGAGGAAGGGGTCCGAGCGGCTCCTGCGGCGGCGCGAGGAGATGCTCGCCCGCGGCATGCCCGCGGCGAAGGCCAACGCGGCCACCGCGGCCGAGCTCGTGAGGTGGCTCTGGGCCCTCGGCATGATGTGCCGGGAGGGCGCGGAATAGACATAGCCCCCGTCCCGGCGAGCCGGGCGGCCTTCGGGGATACCCCCTATTTCGCTGTGCGCGCGGAGCCCTCCGCATGCGCCTCGACAGACTTGGGGAACCCCGCCGAAGGAATGGAGTGCGGGCCGGCAGAACGGTATCCGCGGATATGAGGCTGAGCCGAAGGCGTCGATGACATGCCGGGGGCGGACCGGGACGGGTTAACGGCAGGCTCCGCCGACCGATTGCAAGCGGTCGGCGGGGCCATTGTGGCTCTTGACAGCGGATTGGGTCATATGAGCGAAAGCCCGCCAGAGCGAGCAAGGTGACGTGAAACGAAAGGGCGCTGACCTTCTGGTCGCGCCCTTGAAGTTGAACGTCAGATTGCCGCTCTGGCGGGTTTGCAGCGTCAACTGGTTACGCGGTTCGTAGAACCGCGTAACTGTTAGGGCCGCTGACCCATGCCACCCTCGAGGGTGACGGTCTCACCGTTCATGTACTTAAAGTCGGGACCGCAGAGCTGAACGACCACACGGCCGATTTCCTTCTCGACGTCGCCGTAGTGACCCGCCGGCGGCATGTGGACGTTGGCCTTGAACGCCTCGGGATAGGCATCCTGGAAGTTCTCGAGCGCAGCGGTCCAAGCAAGCGGGCAAACGATATTGACGTTGATGCCGTCCTTGCCCCACTCGTTGGCGGCAACGCGGGTCAGGCCGCGGATGCCCTCCTTGGCGGCAGCATAGCTGCACTGGCCATAGTTGCCAAACAGGCCGGCGCCCGAGGCAAAGTTGACCACGGAGCCCTTGGTCTCCTTCAGGTGCGGATAGGCCTTCTGCATGTACAGATAGGTAGCATACAGACCGGAGTAAATGGCCAGGTTAAACTGATCCATGGTGTGATCGGCGATGGTCACGCCCGAGGCGCTAGCCTGAGCATTGTTGACGACGGCGTCGATGCGGCCGAACTCCTCAATGGCCTTGTCGATGACGTTCTGGACGACGGCCTCGTTGTCCTGACCAGCCGAGACATCGGCCTGAACAGGCAGAACCTTGACACCGTACTCGGCCTCGAGAGACTCCTTGGCGGCCTCGAGCTTGGCGACGTTGCGGCCGGTGATGACGAGGTTCGCGCCCTCCTTGGCAAATGCGATATCGATGCCGTAGCCGATGGAGCCAGCGGAACCGTCCTTAAGCGTGGCCTTGCCGCCGCCGGTGACGATCACGGTCTTACCAGTGAAAAGTCCCATACAAAGTCCTTTCAAATCGCGACGGGCACGCCCGCCGACTGCGCGTATCCAACTTCACGCGCCAAAAGCTGAGATGCAACTTTAGCGTGTTCAAGCAAAAATAAAAGACCGCGGTAGGCGAACGGCACCACGTAGTTCGGCGAAGGGATTGTCAAGTACAAACTGGATAAAACGGCCGAGTTATTGTTATCAGATCGAGCCATCGAACACGTTTTGAAACTTTGCTGCGGCGCGCGGGATGTCGGCGCGAGACCTTATCATAGGGTGACAAACAACGATGAGGAGCACATACCTATGACAGACGAGCTGGACCCCCAGACTCAACAGCATATTGATGATTCCGCAGACGTCACCGCAGATGCTGATGCTGTGACCTGCGATGATATTGACCTCGACGACCCCATCTTGGACGAAAGCGCTACGGCGGAAACCCCTGGCGCCGAAGATGCAGGCGAGCAAAACGACGATGCGCCCGCTCAGGACGACGACCCCGTACAGGATGCCGCCCCGCAAGCTGCGGGCCCTATCGAGGTGTCTTCGGAAGAAGAGCTCGACGCCGTCATGGACTCCATGATGGATGCCGTCAAAGCGATGAAAGACGCCGTGGCCGACGCCGACATTGATGCCGAGGAAGAGGAGGCCGCCGAGGCGGCCTCGACCTTTGTACCCGGCGAGACTCCGGTTGCCGACCAGGGCAGCACCATGCCCTCGTTTCTGCAGCTCGAGCACCCCACGATTGGCGCCGATGCGGTCGACCCGCACGCAGCAGGCTTTTCTGTGGTCGAGGGCGGCACCGGCAACATCTCCGTGCCGCAGGCTGCCGATGCGGATGCTGCCGACACCGCTCGCCCGACCGCCTCGCACTCCCCTGCCGCGAACCGCGATCTGGGGACCGCCGTCTCGAACACCGCGAACGCCGTGGGTACCTTTATTGCCCAGGGCGCCTCGGCCATGCGCGAGATGAACGCCGCGAAAAAGGCACTTGCCGATGCCCGCGCCCACCTGGCCGAACTTGAGCAGCGCATTGCCGATCAGGCCGAGGAGCTCGAGACGCGCCAGGATATCGCAGGCCGCTACGACCAGATCGTCGCCGACCAGCGTCAGGCGATCGCCACAGCGCAAACGACCGCTGCGGCAGCCGAGATTGACCGTGATGCCCACGCCGCCAAAGCGACAGAGCTCAAGGGTCAGTTCGAACAAATGAAGACAGAGGATGACGCGACTGAGCTCCGCCTGAAGGCCGCGCTCGATGCCGTGGAGGCCCGCGAGGCGAGCTCGCGCGAGACCGGCAACCGCCTCGTTCGACGTCTTGAGGATTCCAAGCGCATCCGCGACAAAGTGAAGACCGAGCGAGACGCCGGCATTGCGGCCGCACAACAAACCGTCGACGCCACGCGCGCCCAGCTCGAGACGCTGCGTCATGAGTATGCCGAGCTGCAACGCAATCCCTCGGCAAATCCTGCCAACTATACGGTGCGCACCAGCGAGCTCTCGATGCAGATTTCCGACACGGCAGATGCCCTACGTAAAGCCGAAGAAGATGTCCCGCGCATCACCGCCGACCTTGAGCACTCGCTTGCCGCAGCCGAGCAGGCCGTCGAGCAGGCTCAAGCCCCTATCGCCGACGCAAAACGCGCGCACCAAGCCGTGACGACCGAAGCCGATGCCGCGCGCGACGAGCTGCAGACCGCAAAAACCGCTGCCGCGACGCGCCAGCGCGAACTGCGCGAGAAGATCGCCGCCGAGGACAAGGCACGCCGCGACCAGGAGCAGACCATCGCCAACGCCCAAGCAGATGCCGCACATGCACAGTCGATCATCGAGCAGGCGACCGAGGTACATGACCATCCAGAGATCACTGAGTCGCTTGCAGGATCCTTGGCCCGAGACAAAGCCGAACACGCCGAGACCGAGCGAGAAGTCGCCCAGCTCGAGGCCACCGAGGACGCGGTGCGCGAGCGCACCCGCGACTCTCGCATCAAATTCACCGGCGCCATCGTCTGCATAATCGCCGCAATCCTGGTGATCATCCTAGTCTGGCTGTTCATGAGCAAGTAAACCCGCCGCCAAATAACGCCTCAACTCAGTTGCGGTGAAATAGTTCCTGTTTAGCCATCAAATAAGCCAATTCAAGAACTATCTCACCGCAACTTATTTAGATTGGCGCAAGGCAACCTATCCCTCCTGCACCAATCTCTTGACATAAGGAGTGTCCCCAAGTGCCGGCACAAAAGGAACGTCCCCAAGTGCCAACAACGGCGGCGCCGATGCCTTGGCAAAGTCAGCGAAAACCCGCCAGAGCGAGCAAGGTGCCTTGAAACGAGACGGCATTGACCTTTTGGTCATGCCGCCGAAGTTGAAAGGCAGATTGCCGCTCTGGCGGGTTTGCAGCGTCGAGCAGTTACGCGGTTCGTAGAACCGCGTAACTAACAAATGAGCATCGCATCGCCAAAGCTGAAGAAGCGGTAGCGCTCCTCGATGGCAGCGGCGTAGGCATCCATGATTTGGTCGCGGGTGGCAAGCGCGCTCACAAGCATCATGAGCGTGGAGCGCGGCACATGGAAGTTCGTGATCAGCGCATCGACCACGTGATAGGTCGAGCCGGGCATGAGGTAAAGCTGCGTCGTGGCGTTCTCGCGCACCACGATGTCACCGCGGCCAAGCGTATCGGCCCCGTCCTCGCGGCCTTCAAAATAGCGCGCCGTCACGGCCGGATCGGACACCGGCGCGTCCGTGTCAAACGCGCTCTCGAGCGAGCGCACCGCGGTAGTGCCGACGGCGATCACACGATGGCCCTCGGCCTTGGCCTTATGCACGGCGTCGACAACCTCCTGCGACACGTGGTAGCGCTCGGTGTGCATGACGTGCTGCGTAGGGTCGTCCTCCTCCACCAAGCGGAAGGTATCGATGCCCACCTCGAGCTCGACGGCGGCAAACTTGGCACCCTTGGCCTCGATAGCGGCCATGAGCTCAGGAGTAAAATGCAGACCCGCCGTAGGAGCGGCAGCCGAGTGCTCCTCCTTCATGGCGTAGACGGTCTGGTACTTCTCGGGATCGCCCTCGTAATCGGTAATGTAAGGCGGCAGCGGCACGTGGCCGGCAGCATGGATGGCCTCGTCGAGCGTGCGCGGGTCGCCGGCGGCATTGCAACCGGCCGGCTCAAAGCGCACCAGACGGCCACCGCGGCTATCGGTGACAAAGTCGACGACCTCGGCCGTCAGCACCACGGGAGCCCCCTCGGGCGCATGGGCGCCGCCCGCACGATACTCAATCTGAGCACCGGGCTTCAGGCGCTTGCCCGGCTTGACCAGGCACTCCCAGACGTGACCCAGCGGGTCAACATCCTCGCGGCGCTTAAGCAGCAGCGTCTCGACCACGCCGCCCGAGCCCGTCTTGCGGCCAATCAGGCGAGCCGGCATCACGCGCGTCTGGTTGATGACGAGCACGTCGCCCGGCTCGATATAGTCGATGATGTCACGGAAGATGCGGTGCTCGACGGTGCCGCCATGCTCTAGCGGCGTTCCTGTCTCGGAGCCTTTGCGATCAACCACCAGCAGGCGGCAGGAGTCGCGCGGCTCGGCAGGCGCCTGGGCGATGAGCTCTTCGGGCAGGTTATAGTCAAAATCATCGGTACGCATAGACACGTCGGATTCTCCTTATATAGCTAAAGTCCGCTCTACATCCTAGCAGGCTGACGTCCCAAGTGAACTACTTTTTGGCGGCTTTGCGCTCGTCGCGGATGCGGGCGCGGTCCATGGCCGCCTCGACAGCCGAGAAGCGGCAACCACAGTAGTTCTGCCGATACATGCCAAGCTCGCGCGAACGGCGTGTCGCCTCGGGGTAATACGGGCGAAAATCGCGAATCACCGGGGTGAGCCCATGTGCCGCCGCCAAGCGCTCAAGCACGTCATTGCAGGTATCGAACAGCTGATACGGCGAGACGGCGAGCGTCGTGCCCACAAACTCAAACGCGCGCTCCTGGGCCACGCGGCACGCCTCGGACAAGCGCAGGGCATAGCACGCGCGACAGCGACGAGGCCGATCGGCACCCAGCGGTGCCACGCCGGTCTCCCAGCGATCGCGGTCCTCCCCTGCCTCGATGAGCTCGATATCGCCATCGGCACACCACCGGCGCAGCTCGTCCAAGCGGCGCTGCCATTCATCGCGCGGTTGAATATTGGGGTTGGTCCAGCAAATCGTGGGCTCAAACCCCTCCTCGCGCAGCAGGCGAACCGGCTCAAGCGAGCACGGCGCACAGCAGGCGTGCAACAACAACGGCTTCATCAACATCTCCTCCCCCGCAATGATTTTTCTGGGACGGGGATTAAAAAATCATTAGGTACGCAATGATTTTTTAATCCCCGTCCCAGAAAAAACATCCCAAAAAGACTACCTTGCGAAAAAGCGCACGCCAAAGGACGTATCCTCGCAGGCGACAATGCGGCGGTCGCGCAAAATGGTCCGCACGTAATACCAGTCGCCCACACAGCCCGACAAGTGCAGACCAGCCGCCAAGTAGCACAGCAGCGGATAGTCCGAGAACGCAAACCCCGGGGCAAACGCCGCAGTCACAACAACCGTCGGCGCCAGGCAAACCGCCATGTACCGCCGGCGCGAATACACAACGCCTTCGGCGCAGGCATAGATCATCGCCGTCTCGCGATTCGCCCCAAAGGTCACCTTCGCGCCCGCAGGCGCCAGCAGCTTAAAAAACACACCGTGCACCAGCTCGTGCACAGCAAATGAAGCCGCCGAAACCGCAGTCAAGCCGACCATCCAGCCCAAGACGGCCATCCAGCCGCCCGCGTCAGCCGCATCCAAGTCTGCAGGCCCGCCCAGCAGCATAAACACCGGCACCAGGCACACGGCAAACACCACAAGCACGGCCATCCCCCACACGAAGCAAGCGTGCAGAAAATCCTCGTCTTCAAACGCATGTATGTTGGAAATCTCATTCATAGCATCTTAGGATAGCGCCCCTGCCACGTACCCGTCCGCATGTGCGATAATGTCGAACGATATGCACGAATTGACCACCGCGTCGCCAGGCCTTGCGCCCGGCCGCGCTCCCACCATATGCGAAGGAGTCCCATGGCATCCAAATACTCCATGAACGACCGTCCCAGCTGGCCTCGCCGCGCCATCGTTACCGCCGGCGAGCCCTATGGCAACAAGGGCCTTCACTTTGGCCACGTTGGCGGCGTCTTTGTCCCGGCCGACTTCTTCGCCCGCTTCCTGCGCGACCGCCTGGGCCGCGAGAACGTCATCTTCACCTCGGGCACCGACTGCTATGGCTCGCCCATCATGGAGAGCTACCGCAAGCTCAAGGAGAACGAGGGCTACGACAAGTCCATTAGCGAGTATGTCGAGTCCAATCACTCCCGCCAGGCCGCGACCCTCAACAACTACAATATCAGCTGCGATATCTACGGCGGCTCGGGCCTTGAGCCGGCTGCGCAGATTCACAACGAGGTGACCGCCGAGATTATCAAGCGCCTGCACGAGCAGGGCACCATCTCCAAGCGCTCCACGCTGCAGTTCTACGATGCCAAGGCCGGCACGTTCCTCAACGGCCGTCAGGTGATCGGCCGCTGCCCCATCCAGGGCTGCAAGTCCGAGAAGGCCTATGCCGACGAGTGCGACCTGGGCCACCAGTTTGAGCCCGAGGAGCTCATCGCGCCCAAGAGCCAGCTCACCGGCGAGGTACCCGAGCTGCGCCCGGTCGACAACCTCTACTTCGACCTGCCGGCCTACCTCGACTTTATGAAGACCTATACCGCCAAGCTCGCCCAGAACCCGCAGGTTCGCTCCGTGGTCTCCAAGACCATGGAGGAGTGGCTGCTGCCGGCTCAGCTCTACATCCAGAACAAGTTCCGCGAGGCCTTCGATGCCGTCGAGGAACAGCTCCCCGAGCACACCGTGCTGGAGCCCGAGGGCAACAAGAGCAGCTTTACCGTCACCTTCCCCAGCTGGAAGGAGCGCGACGATGCCCACGCAGTGCTCGCCAACGGTGGCGTGCGCTTCCGCAGCGGCAAGGCGCTCGTGCCCTTCCGCATCACCGGCAACATCGACTGGGGCGTTCCGGTGCCCGAGGTCGATGGCGTCTCCGACGTCACCTGCTGGTGCTGGCCCGAGAGCCTGTGGGCGCCCATCAGCTACACCCGCACCGTGCTCGCACGCGATGCCAAGGCCGCCGGCGTGACCGAGGGCGTCGCCGCCCAGGATGCCGCCCTCATGGGCGAGCCCGCCGCCGATTCCACGCAGGTCCCCGCGCCCACCTACCAGCACAGCTCACTCGACTGGCGCGACTGGTGGTGCTCGGACGACGCTCAGATCTACCAGTTCATCGGTCAGGACAACATCTATTTCTACTGCATCGCGCAGACCGCCATGTGGGAGGCCCTGGGCTGGGATCTTACGCAGAGCACCGTCAGCGCCTGCTACCACCTGCTCTACATGGGCAAAAAGGCCAGCTCGTCCTCGCAGACGCCTCCCCCGCCGGCAGACGACCTGCTCAACCACTACACCTGCGAGCAGATGCGCGCGCATTGGCTGTCGCTCGGCCTGTCCGAGAAGCCGGTGAGCTTTAGCCCTAAGGCATACGACACGCGTGTGACCGGCAAGGACAAGGACGGCAACGAGGTGCGCGCCTGCGACGACAAGCGCGTTATCGACCCGGCCCTTAAGGAGAGCGCGCTGCTGACCGGCGTGTTCAACCGCCTGGCCCGCAGCTGCTTCTACGGCGTCGCCGTCAAGGAAGGCGACGAGAGCCCCTACCGCAATGGCTGCATCCCCGCCGGTGCCGCTTCTGACACCGTGGTCGAAGCCGCCCAACAGGCAACCCTCGCCTTTGAGCAGGCCATGTACAAGTTCGAGACGCACCGCGCGCTTGCCGTGTGCGACGACTACCTGCGCGCCGCCAACAAGCGCTGGAGCGACGCCTCCAAGGCCGCCAACAAGCTCGAGGGTGAGCCAGCCAACGTCGCAATGACGCAGGCCCTCGTCGACGCCTTCACCGAGCTGCGCGTGGCGACCGTGCTCATGCACGGCATCGTCCCGGCTGGCTGCGAGCTCATCTGCGAGTACTTCGACGTCAATCCGGTCGCCTTCTTTAGCTGGGATAACATCTTTGCCTCCACAGACGAGTTTGTGGAGAGCCTGGGCGAGAAGCCCGGCGAGCACCGCGTGAAGCCGCTGCCCCCGCGCTTCGATTTCTTTAGCAAGCACGAGAGCCAGTACTAGGCAAACGCAACGCGCCCGGGAATGATTATTCTGGGACGGGGATTAAAAAATCATTCCCGGGCGCCACAAACTAGTCTTTTTGGGACGGGGATCATTAAATGATTTTTTAATCCCCGTCCCAGAATAATCATTTAGGTGGAAGGAAAGACGGATGTCCAAGCCGCGTCGTCGTAAGCAAAAAAAGCAGGTCAAGCCCGAGCTCAAGCTTAGGCAGTTTGCCGCCACCGAGCTTTCCGACCAGCTTGCCGCCCAACACTCCGCCGCCGACCTGCCGCGCTTTATGGTCGACACGGTCGCCGGCGCCTATGCGCCCGCCGATGCCGAGCTCATGATCGAGGGCTTCGGCGCCGCGGCCACACGCCCGGTCACGCTGCGCGCCAACACGCTCAAGGCGACCGCCGAGGACATCGCTGCGGCGCTCGGTGCCGCCGGCATCGCCCACAACCCCGTCGCTTGGTACCCAGACGCCTTTATCCTGCCCGAGGCCCAGGTTTCCGATCTGTGGGATCTCGACATCTACCGCGACGGCAAGATCTATCTGCAGAGCCTGTCGTCCATGATGCCGCCGTTGGTCCTGGGCGCTCAGGCCAGCGAGGACATCCTGGACATGTGCGCAGCCCCTGGCGGCAAGACGACGCAGATCGCCGCCCTCACCCAGGGCCAGGCACACCTCACGGCCTGCGAGATGAGCATTCCCCGCGCCGAAAAGCTTGAGTCCAACCTCCACCGCCAAGGTGCCAAAAACGTGCCCGTCATGCGCATCGATGCACGCGAGCTCGACGAGTTCTTCCGCTTCGACCGCATCCTGCTCGACGCCCCATGCACCGGCACGGGCACCGTCATCAGCGGCAACGAGAAAAGCCTGCGCGGCCTGACCGAGCAGCTGCTGAGCAAGTGCGCGCGCTCGCAGCGAGCACTTCTGGACCGCGCCATGGGAGCCCTCAAACCGGGCGGCACGCTCGTCTATTCGACTTGTTCGATCTTGCCCCAGGAAAACGAGGACGCTCTGCAAGAAGCCCTCGACAAGCACATGGACTGCGAGCTTATCCCCCTCGACGGCACGCCAAGCGAAAGTGAAGCACGCCGCGCCCAGGAAGCTGGTGAGGAGCCGCGCATCGAGTCCAACGCCCTGACCGAGGCCATTGCCGCGGGTCAGATATCGGCCATCGCCAACGGCCTGCCCGGCACGCTGACCATTCCGCCTAGCCGCGACTTTGAGGGCTTCTACATTGCCCTGATCCGAAAACGCAGCTAGCGCACGGATTCAAAACTCAACAAGCTATCTCTGTGCGCACTTGTCCTGCTGGTCACGGTGCTGCTTAAGTGCCTCGCGTTCCTTGCGCTCGGCCCTTTTGCCCTTAATGGCCGTAACCACAAAGTAGATGACCGCGGCGGCAACGATTGCGCCCACACACAGGCCAATCGAGCCTAACATTGCTGTGAATTCCATACCGCGTCACCTCTCTTTTAAACGGGACATTCAAGATAGCACCTCAATACCCGCCACCACAGCTCCTTCACGTTCGCCGGCCCTTCGGTCTAACGGATGGCGCGGCGGGGAAAAATCAACTCGTCAAACGATTTAGCAAGCACAACGCTGCCGGCACCCTGCCGGCCACCATCGCATAGAATCGAGCCTCCATGGATACTCTCAACGATTTGAACGAGCGCGTCGACGCCTTTGTCGGCACCAGCTCCTTCGACGCGCCTGCCGCGACTAACGACCAAGCCCCCATCGATGTGCCCGCCGAGGTTCACGAGGACATCGTCGCCTCGGTCGATTTTTCTGAGGTCGAGCTCGCAGACGAGTTCACCGAGCCCCAGGTAGCCGTGACCCCCAACGGACTGCTCCCCATGGAGCCGCTGCCCATCGACGGGCGCCTGCGTAAGGCGGCCCTCCGCATGCCCGACGAGATCGAGGAGGCCAGCGGCTTTACGCTCTTTGGCCGCCGCATCAAGTCGCTCATCTACACCACCGACGTCGCGGTCATCCGCAACTCCAATGCCGACGCCGTGTTTGCCGTCTACCCCTTCACGCCGCAGCCCGCCATTACGCAGGCGCTGCTGACCGTTGCCGAGTGCCCGGTCTTTGTGGGCGTTGGTGGTGGCACCACCACCGGTAAGCGCTCCGTACAGATGGCAGCCGTCTCCGAGATGCAGGGCGCGGCGGGCTGCGTGGTCAACTCCCCCGCCACTGCCGAGATGGTCGAGCACATCACCAACATCGCCGACATCCCCGTCATCGCCACGGTCGTACGTTGCGACGATGATGCGCATGCCAAAGTGCGCGCCGGAGCCAAGATCCTCAACATCGCGGCCGGCAAGAACACGCCGCAGGTCCTGCGTGAACTGCGCGAGCACTATCCCAACCTGCCGCTCATCGCACCGGGCGGCAAGACGCCCGAGAGCATCCGCGAGACCATCGCCGCCGGTGCCAACGCCATCATCTGGACACCGCCTTCGGCCCAGCAGCTACAGACCGACATGATGCAGCGCTACCGCAAGATGAAGGAAGACGCCACGCCCGTCATCTCGCACGACGATGTGCCCATTATCGACCAGGTCGCCGCCGCCGAGGTCAGCCAGGTCGAGAACATGAATCCCGACGTGCCGATCCCCGACGAAGTCATCGAGCGCGTCGCTTCGATCCACGATCATATCGAGGAGCGTCGCGCCAACCGCGGACTCAAGCCCTCGCTGCACGGTTTCTTCTTCCGCGGAAAGAAACACTAACCCCCAACAGCAAGGCCCGCCCCACAAACGTGAGGCGGGCCGTTTTCGTTTGAGCAATCATGCGGCGACGTGATGGGGCAAATTAATCCACGCGCTTGTCGCCCATAAAGAAGAGCGCCACCGTACCAGGTCCGGTGTGCGAACCGATCAGAGCACCGATATTGTTGATCTCAATCTTGCCTTTGAGCTGCGGAACTTGTTCCTCAATCAGCGCCGCAACGGCCTCGGCATCCTCACGGCACGCCGAATGGGACAAGACGCACTTACCCGAATAATCCGCACCGTCCTGCACGTGTGCCATCATGGTCTTAGCCATCTCGGAAATCGCGCGCTTCTTAGTGCGAATCTTCTCACGTGGCGACAGCCCACCTTCGCAATCGACCGTCATAAGTGGGCAAATCTTAAGCGCCGTGCCGATGATTGCACTCGCGGCCGAAATGCGACCGCCGCGCAGGTAGCTCGACAGATCGGTCGAGAAGAACCAGTGGTGCAGGTTGAGTTTATGCTCCTCAATCCAAGCAGCCGTCTCGTCGAGCGAAGCGCCGCTATCGCGCACGTCGGCGGCATATTCCAGCAATAGGCCAAAGCCCGAAGACGCCCCCAGCGAATCGATGACGCGCACCTTGCCGCCCTGGGGATAGCGATCCGCGAGCATCTGCGCCGCAACGCAGGCCGATCCATACGTACCCGAAATACCCGACGACAACGTCAGGTGCAGCACGTCTTTACCCTCGGCAACAAACGGCTCCCAAAACTCCTCGTACTCACCCACGCTCACCTGAGACGTCTTGGGCATGGCGCCCGCGGCAATCTGGGCAAAAAACTCGTCCGGCGAAATCGACTGATACAGATCGTCCGTATAGACAACATCATCGATCTCGTAATGAAAACACACGACAGGGATATTGCGCGACGCAAAGAACTCACGAGTTCGGTCGGCGGCGGATTCACAGGTCAGGACAAAATCACTCATATGAGGCTCCTTAAGTATTGCTGTGCAAATTATCGCACAGCAAGCCTAAATACGATACAAATGTCCACTATTTACCAATACGAACCATTTGTATTGAATATCTTTATCATGAACATCCCCATCCCCGCCATGGGCCAGCATGGGCAAAATCACGCCCTTCGTCTCCACTTAACCGACACATCAACCTCAACTAAATCGATTTAGCAAACCGTTCAGCTGACAATTCAGCCGCCGGCGCAAAATCGAAACAAAGCCGGCGCATACTGGTAAACGCTTGACGCTGTTTTATCAGTTTTACCAACCATATCGGAAGGTGCTTCATGGTCGCATTCGATCGCAATCCGCAAGACTTTAAGTATCTGCGTCTGCTGTCGAGACAATTCCCCACCGAGCAATCCGCGTTTACCGAAATTATCAATCTCTCGGCCATTCTCAACCTGCCCAAAGGCACCGAGCATTTTATGAGCGACGTGCACGGCGAGTACGAAGCCTTTATGCACATCCTCAACAACTGCTCGGGCGTCGTGCGCGAACATGTCGACGAGATCTTTGGCGACACGCTCACCTTTGACGAAAAGGGCGAGCTGTGCACGCTCATCTACTACCCGCGCGAGAAGATCGAGCTGGTCCGCAGCCAGCACGAGGACTCCCCCACCTGGTACAAGACAATGCTCGACCAGCTCATCATGGTTGCGCGCTCGCTTTCGAGCCGCTATACCCGCTCCAAGGTGCGTAAGGCCATCCCGCGCGATTACGCCTACATCATCGACGAGTTGCTGCACACGCATCCAGACGAGAACAACTACCGCGTGCGTTATCACGAGCGCATTATCGAATCCATCTTGGAGACCGCCAGCGCCGACGACTTTATCGAGTCGCTCGCCTCGCTCATCAAGCGCCTCGCCGTCGACCACCTGCACTTGGTGGGCGACATCTTCGACCGCGGTGGCGGCGCGGCCAAGATTATGGACCGTCTGCTTACCTATCATTCGCTCGACATTCAGTGGGGCAACCACGACCTGCTGTGGATGGGCGCCGCTGCCGGCGAGCCTGCCTGCATCGCCACGGTGCTGCGCAACAACCTGCGCTACGACAACTACGAGATCCTCGAGAACGACTACGGCATCTCGCTGCGCGAGCTCGTCGCCTTTGCCGATGCCACCTATTCCGCCGGCGAGTCCATCAGCCCGCTGATCAAGGCCATCAACGTGCTGCTCTTTAAACTCGAGGGCCAGATTATCCAGCGTCACCCCGAGTTCGACATGGCCGACCGTCTGCTGCTCGACAAGATCGACCACGACACCGGCACAGTCACGCTCGCCGACGGCAGCGTGTGGCCGCTCACGACCAACGACTTCCCCACCGTCGACCCGACGGACCCCTACACGCTCACGCCCCAGGAGCAACACATCATCGACAAGCTCGTGTCCGAGTTTGTCACCGCCGATCACCTGCATCGCCATATCGATTTCCTCTACACCCACGGCTCGATGTACAAGGTCACCAACGGCAATCTGCTGTTCCATGGCTGCGTGCCGCTCAACGAGGATGGTACCTTTAGCAGCATGAACTGCCTGGGCACCTGGCACGCAGGCCGCGATTATCTCGATTTTTGCGACCATATCGCCCGCCGAGCCTGGCGCGTCGGCGACCGCGATGCCCTCGACTGGATGTGGTACCTGTGGATCGGCTTTAACTCACCCGCCAGCGGACGCCTGGTACGTACCTTTGAGCGCGCCTATATCGCCGATAAGAGCACCTGGGTCGAGCCGATGGACCCGTACTTTACGCTTACCAAGTCGCCCTCGGTCTGCGATGACATCATGCGCGAGTTTGGCGTCGCGCCCATGGCATGCTCGCCGACCGGCCACATCATCAACGGCCACACGCCCGTTAAAACCACCAAGGGCGAGCAGCCCATCCGCGCCGAGGGCAAGCTGTTGGTCATCGATGGCGGCTTCTGCCGCGCTTACCATCCCAAGACGGGTATCGCCGGCTATACGCTCATCTCGAGCTCGCGCGGCTGCCGCCTCAAGTCGCACCGAGCCTTTACGACGGTTGCCGAGGCACTCACGCGCAACGTGGACATCGAAAGCGAGACCAACCGTTTTGACCAAGCAGACCGTCGCCGCATGGTGAGCGACACCGATACTGGCGCCAAGATCCGCAGCCAAATCCAGGACCTGCGTCAGCTGCTCGATGCATATAGAAACGGTGCTATCGAGGAGCGCGCCTAGCACCACCCGCGGGGATTGGCTAAACTTGCTGAGTTTGTCATCCCCGCGGCGCTTCGGCGCCAGCTTAAGGCAGGTACCATGCAAAAGCTCCTTGCGCAGATCATGAAATTTGGCGTCGTCGGTGTCATTGCCACGGTTATCGACTTTGGCATTATGAATCTGCTCCACTACGGTCTGGGCCTCAACATCCTAATTGCCAACACCAGCGGCTTTATCATCTCACTCATCTTTAACTACCTCGCAAGCATGAAGTACGTGTTTGCGCACAAGGAAGGCATGAGCCGCCGCCGCGAGTTCATCATCTTTGTCGTGCTGTCCGTGATCGGTTTGGTGCTCAACGACGGCATCGTGCTGGCACTCAACGCCGGTCTGGGGCTCGAGGCCAATATCGCCAAGATCTGCGCCACCGCGCTTGTCATGGTCTACAACTTTGTGACGCGTAAGATTTTCCTGGAAGGCGACGAGACCAAGTAGCTCGACACCCCTGCAGCATTACGGCGCCCACGGACGACGCGCACTCAGCGCAGTATCGTCCGTGGGCGCCGCTCGTTTACGGGCAAATTTTCAACGTTTACGGATTAGCTCTTGAAAATTTGGCGAGTTCGTATAGTTCTCGGCAAAGACCTTACGTTTCCCTTGCAAAAGATCTAAAGTATCCCCTGCTCGATTCATCAACGCATTGGATGTGATTACGTGCGCAAGGCGCTGGCACAACCTCATACCAAGCAGTTCCTCAAGTTTGCCGTCGTGGGTCTTATCTCCTTTGGCATCGACTGGGGTATGCTCATTGCGCTCGTCGAGCTGTTCCACCTCGACTTTTTGATGAGCACCACGGTTTCGTTTATCACGTCCGTCGTGGTCAACTACTGGCTCAGCATGAAGTACGTGTTCGACCATCGCGAGGGCATGAGCCGCAAGCGCGAGTTCACGATCTTCACCATCCTGTCGGTGATCGGCCTGGGCCTCAACGACCTGTACATGTTTGTGGGCGTCACGTTTTTGAGCATCGGTTACCAGGCCATGAAGGCCATCGCAACGTTCCTCGTCACCTGGTACAACTACTTCAGCCGCCGCTTCTTCCTCGAGGGCGCACGGTCGTAGTCGATTCACTATTTGCGTGAATGTATAACCGGTTGGAATTCCCGTTCCAACCGGTTTTTTGTTTGCCGAGAGACCCGGCGGCCCAGTCCCATTCGCATGAAAAACGGGCGGCCCGGATGTTTGTCCGGACCGCCCGTCTGGCGCGCTATGTCGAGGCCTCTAGCCTGTCACGTAATACCAAACCACGTTGTCGCCGTTGGAGAGAACGTAGTTGCTGCACGCCGTCATGGGCGATGTGCCGTTGACGGAGTACATCCAGCCGCTCGTGCCGCCGTGCTGTTTCTCGGCCAAACCGCCAATCGCGGAAACGTACGTGCCGTACGACGAGCCATGCGCGTTGACAGAAAGGCCCAGCGCACACAGGGCATCGTAGACAGTAGCGCCTTCGTTAAAGGTAAAGGTGCCACCAGAGGACACAGGATTGCCCACAGCGCTCGATGTGACCGAAACCGTCACCGTTACGTAGTTGGACTCCTGCGAGCCGCCCTGTCCGCCCGAGGGAGTGCTTCCGCCATTAGAGCTGGAGGCTCCATCAGACGACTGACCGCCGCCCGTAGAAGCACCGCCAGACGCATTGGGAGTATCGCCGGCTCCCGTATTCTGGGCAGCGGATTTATCTCCAGACTTCTTGCCGTCCTGACCATCGGACTTCTTGCTATCCGATTTTTTGTCCGATTCCTTGCTTGAAGACTCGGAATCGTCCTTGGACTTGGACTCATCAGAATCCTTGGACTCATCTTTTGCGTCATTCGATGACTTGGAATCCTTGGAACTGGCCTCGCCCGAAGTAGTAGTCGAGCCAGACGCCTTGGTGTCCTTGGTGACGACGCTCTCCCCCGTCACGGTCTGAATGATCCAGTCGATGGACCAGGCACCGCTTGTGGAAGGGTGGACGAAACCCAGCGAGACGACGATCAGAATGGTGCAAGCGGCAGTCAGAACGCCAAGGAGCGCCTTGCGACGAGGGGCGGACGCCGCCGAAGCGGCGCCCTTTTGCTTTGGATCATCGAGCTGGATAAACGAGGAGTCGGGCTGTTGCCCGTTGGTCTCCTTGGGCTTATCGGGCATTACCGTCACCCTTGCCGCGCTTGGTCAGCACGAAGACGGCGATGAGCGCAAGGCCAATCACGCCGGCGGCGATGCCAACGATGGCGAGCGGATTGGTGCCAGTCTCCTGCTCGGAAGCACCAGAGGACTTCTTAGCAGTGGTCGTGGAAGCAGCACCCGTATCGGACTTGGAATCGGACTTCTTGTCGGACTTGCTATCCTTCTTGTCAGACTTCTTGTCAGACTTCTTCTCGTCCTTCTTATCGGACTTATCGGAGTCCTTCTTGTCGGACTTGTTGTCCTTGGTCTCGGTCTTGGTCGACACCGTCGTCTTGGTCGTCGGCTTATGACCCGGGGCGACAGCGCCGCCAGCCTGCTGGCCCTTCGTGCCGGAGCCGGAACCCGTGCCAGTGCCAGCGCCAGCGCCGGAACCGTTGCCAGCGCCACCGTTGCCACCATTAGTGCCAGAACCGCCATTACCGCCAGGGTTAACGGCATTCTTGCTCCACTTGGCATACAACGTCAGGTCGGCCGTCACCGGCGTGCTAAAGTCATACGCCTGCGTGCAAGCCTCATCGGTGAACCAACCGCCGAAAGTGTAGCCATCGCGCGTCGGATCGGCCGGCTTGACCAGCTTGCCGTCGGCCGTAGCAACAAACTTAGTGTCGCAAGCAGACCCGCCATTGGAATTAAAGGCAACCGTCCAAGACTCAACAGCCCCCAGCTTGAACAAAGTACCCGAATCATTGATGTAGTACAGGTTGCCAGATGCATCGGCGATGACCGGAGAGTCACAGTACTGGTAATGGCCAGCCGCATCATAAATCTGCGTCGCCTCTGCATCGCCGAGCGTATAGCGATACACGCCACCACCAGCAGAGTAGTTGACGTAATCCTTGCTATCCGCGCTGTTAACGGTGAAGTACACATAGGTCTTGCCGCCCTGAACACTCACCAGCGGAGTAGCAGCAATACCGTTGAGGCCAGCCGGCAGCGCCTTGCCGTCGGCAGCAGCGACCATCGTGGTCTTACCCGTCTTCAGGTTATAGAGAACCAGAGCAGAGCCCGTAGCCGTCTGTCCGCCGACAATCAGATTGTCACCAAACACCGCAGGGGCGCTCAGATTATTCGTAAGGCCCAGATCAACCGTCTTCTGTGCACTCAGCACACCCTTCGCCGAAAGCGAAATCACATGGAGCTTTCCGTCGTGCGTCATCTGATAGAAGGTCGAACCATTGGACGGATCGGCAATGCAATCGGCATTTGCGACAGCGCCGAGCTCCATGGTCGAAACGACATCGCCCGTCGTCTTATCAATGCACTTAAGCGTACCCGCGCTCGTAGGAACGATGGCATACTTATCCGTCAAAGCCGCACCAGTCCAGTAATAGCCCTCGGCAGGGTCGATGTTCTGCCAAGAAACTTCGCCCGTGGCAATCTTAATGCGCGCAAAGGAGCCGTTGCCGTAGGTCGCGTTGTAATTCTCGTCATACGAAATATCGACCGAGCCTACATAGACGTACTCGCCGTCCGAAACGACGGTGCAGGAGCTCTGCGTCAAGTCCGTCAAACCAGGCGTCAGCCACTTGCAGATCAGCTTGTCTGCAGTAATCGCCTGAACCGCACCGCCGTTGAGCGGAACGATGATAAGGCCATTGGTATAGATCGGACGAGAGGTATAGCTCACCTTGGAGGCAAGCGGCGCAGAGGCAACCTTTTTGCCCGTGGACGAATCGATCTTAATGAGCTCGTTCTCGGTCGCGATGTACACAAAGCCGTTAGCGATGACAGGTTCGCTGCAGTTGGCATACTGCTGACCAGACTCGGCCTTCCAATCGAAGGCCCACTTAAGACCGGCAGCCTGCGCAGGCGTCTTGGCATCCGTTACGGTCGAACCGTTGACATCGGGACCGATAACATCGACAGACCCAAGAACCTGGCCAGGAAGGGCATCGGCGTCAGCACCATACATAAAGGTGACGGCATCGCCCTCTTGGAGCTCATAGGCACCGGCGCCAACGTCGGCGAACTTGCCATTTACGTAGAAGCGCCAATAGCTATTGGTCGCAGCATCCCAGCCATAGGACTTACCATCGAACGGCGAAGTAATGCCGTTAAGGAACCAGCCCCAAGACGATTCGCCAGCATCGAGAGTAAGGCCGGTCTGCTCGAGGAGATCCTTGGCAGTAGAGCCCGCCTTGAGACTCGTCTGGCCCGTCGAGGCCCAAACCTGCTGCTTGCCGTCCTTGTCCTTACCGAGGACCTGAACGGAAGCATGGACGGAATCAGAGGGCAACTTGTCGCCCCAGCCACCGTAGAACCACGTGACGGTATCGCCGGCATGGATGGTGACATTGTCCGCCGTATAGTCACTCGACTTGCCGTTGATGAACAGCTGCCAATAGGTCGAATAATCGAACGGCGTACCCAGCTCAACGCCGTTGTACTTAAGGCTCAGAATGAAGGAGCCCGCAGCAACGGCGTCAATGTCGTTCGCCTCGAGTGCGACCTTCGTAAGATCGAGCGCGCTCGAACCGGACGTCACCACATACTGCGCGTTGTCGACCCAGGTCTGAGTCTTACCCTGGGCATCGCGACCAATGACGGTCACATTCGCAGCAAGCTGGTCCTTAACGACAGGGAATGCGCTACCACCCGTAAAGGCAAACTCAATCTTCTGCCCCGGGGCGAGCTTAACACTGCTCGCGCCAACCGAGGAAGACGCACCGTCGACGAACAGCTGCCAGAAGGCATGAGTCGTCGGATCGTAGGCAAGCGTGCGGCCATCGCTCGGGGATGTGATGCTTTCGAGGTAGAAACCGTATGCCGTGTTCGGTTCGTACTTCGCCTTGAAGCCCGTCTTCTCCTGCAGCTTAATGAAGGCATCCGCAGCCGTCGCGCCCTCGTCGAGCTTGAGCTGCGTAGGTGCCACCCAGGTCTGAGCCTTGCCGTCGGCATCGGTGCCGATAATCGAGAACGAGACCTCGACTTGCTTCTTGGCGACATCGCCAGTTTCTGTCGGGTTCTCTGTCTGGACGGCAGTCGCGGCGGCAGATCCTGCTTGGCCAGCGGATGCCGCTGAAGACTGCTCGCTCGCGGCAGGGCTCTCCCCCGTCGCCGAGCCTTCGTCGCCAGTTGCTGCCTCGTTTGCGGCGGCACTAGCTGCAGGCGCGCTCCCAGAATCCGAAACCTCGGCGCCGCTCTGCTCAGCGGCACCGCCCGCAAGCGCTGCGTCCTCGCCCGGCGTCGTAGCCTGAGCCACAGCCTCGGCAATGCCCTCGGCGCCCTCGGCCCACAGCTGAGCCGGCGTGGTGCCAAAGGCCATCGCGAAGGCCAGGAATGACACCAGGCCGCGCTTGGCTACGCCGCATGCAATCGCGCCACGGCGATGCAGCGAGGCGCGCTCGCGCTCGTCCTCAAACATATCCATTTGTCCCCCATTGTCTGTACTTGGAGCATTGCCCAGCGGCTGCCCCACGTCATCGCGCATGTTACGCTCGAGTTCCCCCATCGGGGTCCCCTTCCCTCCAGAGCCCTATGCACACCGGCGGCATACGCCGCAGCCGCATGCAAGATGGGAGGCGATCCGACTTAACCTTAACGGCTCAGGCGCGTCGTCCGATCTGCGACGCGAACATCCCGAGCCAAGAGGAATTACGGTTACTGGTACAGCCGGGGACTTGCACCCCGATTCTCCCAAACGCGCAGGAAAACCGCGCGTTCGTGCGTCTCCGCACCACCATCTAGGCCATCGATTATTACCGTCAAAATGGTATCACGCAAAAGGGCCCCGCACACAGGCGAAGCCCAAGGTAAAAGCTATTGTTTGCGATAGGAAATTGCGGTGACGGTCGCAGCCTCTAGTGTTTGCCGCCGTGGCTGTTGAGCCAGATATTGCGGCCCAGCATAAGCGCCAGCACCAGCGCGCTCACGTAGCCCATAAAGCCAATGACCGGGATACCAAACACAACCGGCTCGATGCGTGCGTAGTACACCACCGACGAACCGATAAACAGGCCGGCGATAACGATAGCCATCGACATGCGGTCGATAATTCCGCCCAGCTGTCGCAGCGCCTTATCGCTGCTCATGATCTGCGTGTTCACCTTAAGCTGGCCGCGCGTAAGCATGCGCGAAGCCAAGCCCAGATACTCGGCCGCCTCGAGCGAGCCTTTTGCCGCGCGATAGCTGCTCGCGGCAAGATCGCGTCCCATATCGCGCACGCGCGCATAGGTGCTTTTTTCGTTTTTGATATGCGTCTGGATAATCTGGATCATGTTGACGTTGGGCATGTACTCGGTCAACAGACCCTCGAGCGTCACCATGCCGCGGGCGAACATCGTCACCACGCTCGGCAGCTCAACGTCATTCTTACGCGCAAGGTTTAGCAGCGAGGTCAAAAACTCGCCGATATCCAGATCCTTCAGGTCAAGGCCCGCAAAGTCAGCCACGATAAAGTCAAGATCGGACAAAAAGGCCGAATGATCGAGCTCAGCCGAGTCGCCACGCGTCACGGCGAAGCGCATGAGCGAATCCTTGAGCTTGGGCACGTCACCCTCGGCCACGGCGAAAATCATGTCCTTGACGATACCGCGATCGTGGCTCGACATGCGTCCGACCATGCCCAAGTCGATAAAGTAAACGATGCCGTCCTTGAGAATGATGTTTCCCGCATGCGGGTCGGCATGGAAAAAGCCGTCATCGAGCACCTGCGTCGAATAGTCCTCGACAATCGCCGAGCCGATCTTTTCCAAGTCATAGCCCTCGGCCACTAAGCGTTCAGGATCGGCGATCGAAATGCCGTCGACGTAGTCCATAACCACCACGTGTTCGGTGCACAGGTCCAGATAGGATTTAGGGCACGTCACGCCATGAACGCTCTTATGGAACTCGTAAAAGTCATTGAGGTTTTTGGCCTCGGCCAAAAAGTTGGTCTCCTCGCGAAACGAGGTCCACAGTTCCTCGACCACGCCGTGCAGGTCAACGAATTGATCGGTGTTGACGAACTTGGAAACGATACGCACCACCGAGCGGATGATATCGATGTCCTGCGCCATAACCTGCTGCGCACCGGGGCGCTGCACCTTGACGGCCACGTCCTCGCCCGTCACCAGACGAGCGCGGTGCACCTGCGCGAGCGATGCGCTACCAAGCGGATTGGGGTCGATCGCATCGAACATCTCCCCCAGGCGCAGGCCGTATTCCTCTTCCAGACAGCGGAGCACTACCTCATACGGCACCGGCTCCACGTCGGAGCGCAGACGACGCAGCTCGTCGCAAAAGCGTTGCGGCAGAATCTCGGACCGGTTGGCCAGAATCTGCCCCATCTTAACGAACATGGGGCCGAGTTCCTCGAGCAGGCGGCGCAAACGAACCGGCGTGAGGTTATCCCACACGCGGTACTTTTTAACCAGGCGAACAATCTGCCCGATACGCTCGCGGCGACCCGCCGGCGTGAGCTGGTATTCCTCGTCCGGCGCCATCGCGTCGGGCTCCTCGGGCACCATATCGACAGCGCGCGGCTTCTTGCGAGCGCCCGAGACGGCGGCGTCGACCTCATCGACAACCGCCGCCTCGTCACCCAGGGGATCTAGTTTGTTGTAATCGGTGGTGGAATCTGCCATCTGCGCTGCTACTCGGCCTCTTCGGTATCCTTCGCATCGTCGGGCTCAACGGACTCGACGGGCACCGAGGTCACGTTGTCCTCGACCGAATCGACGATATCGCGCACATGGGCCAGGAAGGCCGTGCGCTCGGACGCGGTCATAACGCGGACGCGAGCAAGGATGAGCTCGTCGAGCACGCGCTGGGCCGCGGTCTCGCCCTGCATGCCCAGGCGCTCGGTCAGATCGGAGATGGTGCCGCCGGCCTGCTCGAACATGTCGGACACACTGCGGGCGATATCGGGGGCGCCGGCGTCCTTGCGCACCTGCTCACCCTTGGTATTAAGGTCGTCAAGAACCTTCTTGCTGCCCTCGACGGCAACGGCGGCGGCGCCAAAGCCCACGTTGATGGCGCCGTTAACAAGCTGATCGAGTTTCATAACCATGGTTGTCTCCAATCACAAACAACTGCATTGGCGTTCTTGTACCCAAGATTGAGCGAAAGCGACAAAGCGTTTCAGCGCTATTCGATCGACGGGAAATCCCTACCTCTCGTTGTCGTTCATCGCGAAAGAGTTCTTCATGGCGCAGCTCGTGGTGTAGAGTACCTTGCCCAACAGGGCGTCGGTCTCCACCCGCACGCGCTCGGCAAACTCCTCGTTGGCGCGGGCAAGCTCGGCAGACACCTCGGCCTCGGGCAGGGTGGCTACGGCGGCGTCGACGTCATGGATCTGTTTGTGGCCCATGCCACCGACCTTCTCCTGATAATCCTCGACCGCGCGACCGCACTCATGGAAACGGACGTCGGCCAGGGCACCGATCAGGCGGTTGGCCCAGTAGAAGTTTTCGGACGTTACGCGAGCCTGCGTGTCGGCATAGTACTCGGGCATGGTCTCGACGTTGGCGTACAGCGGAACCAGCGCGTTAAACGAGTTGGAACCAAAGGCCATCCACTGCACGGCGCGATACGCCGGCTGCGCATAGGGGCGTAGTTGCAACACGGCGAGCTGGCTGTTGCGGTTGATGCCGATGGGGCGATAGGCGCCGCGCGTGGCGGGCGTGCCCTTGCTGCCGTAGCAGTCGTACTCCGTACCCTGGTAGTGGCTCGAAAGCACGTACTTAATGTCCTCGATGGTCACCTTGCGCTCGGGCACACGGCTCCAGGGGATGTCGTCGCTCTCGGGCGTGTAGTCGGCGTCGGGGCCATCCCACACGTCGCTGGGGTTGAGGCAGCGCTGCATGTACCAGGCGCGCGGCGTGTTGTAGACGTGGTCGCTGTCGCTGTGCGAGCCAAAGGCGTCGCGTGGGTTAAAGACCGCCGCCGGACCGTCACCCTCGACGCCCAGCGTCAGGTCCAGATGCCACTCGCCCATCCAGGCGCGCAGGTCGGCGGAGCACATGTGGTCGGCCTGGGCGCCCTCGGCGTCATCCAGGTCAAAGCTGTCGATACCCAGTTGGTTGGGCATGGTCACATAGGCGTCATCGGGCACACGCTTGGCAATCCAGTGGTGACCGCCGATGGTCTCGAGCCACCAGATCTCGTCCACGTCGCTAAAGGCGATGCCGTTGTTCTCGTAGGTGCCGTAGCGCTCGAGCAGGTCGCCCAGGATACGAACGCCGTCGCGGGCGGACTTGGCATACGGCAGCACCAGGGTCACCATGTCCTCCTCGCCCAGGCCACCAGGTTGCGCCGGCACATAGCCGTCCTCACCCTCGTTGCCCTTGGCGGGCACGTAGTCCACGAGTGGGTCGGCGCCGCGGACGCGCTCGTTGGTGGTGAGCGTCTCGGTTGCGGACATGCCCACATTGAGCTCGTTGAAACCGGCCTCGGCCCAGATGCCGTGGCCCGGGACAACATCGGGGACGCTCGTGTAGCGCATGGGGTTATCGGGCAGTTCAACGGTCAGGTGACTCAGGACGCTCATGTAGACGCGCGGCTGCTCGTCGGGATGCACCACGCGCATACGCTTGGGCTCAAACACCCCGTTGGACGAGTCCTCGTTGCGGGCGACCAGGGTCGACCCGTCGTAGCTTGCGTTCTTACCGACCAGAATCGTTGTGCACGGCATGCGCATCCTCCTTGAGCGAAGAAATCAAACGACAACAGTGTATCGCTTCGGCGCAGAAAGGGCGAAACCACGGCCTCGGCAGCCCCCGTGGTCAAAAAATGCCAAATATGAGTACTGTCACCAATTTAGTGGCAGCAAATTTCCCTGTAACGAGTGCCGAAAATCCCCATTTGCCCAAAAGTAAGACAACGTTATTCCCCATAAGTTCAATAAAATAGGCTTCCTAACGATAATGGATACCGTTAGGAAGCCAAAAAGACGTAAGACATATGTGACTATCTTGGCAACAGTACTCATATTTGGCATTGTTTGACCACGTGGTATATAGCTAACCCCCTCAAACAGCCCAAAACGCCTATTTCGATGCGCGCTCCGCCGCCTCAATCACGTGTTTGGCGAGAATCGCGGTGGTCACAGCCCCCACGCCGCCCGGCACGGGCGTGATGGCGTTAACGACCGGCTCCGCAGCATCAAAATCGATGTCCCCGACCAGCTTGCCAGCGGCCTCGTCCCAGTTAATGCCAACATCAATGATCGTCTGGCCCTCGCGAACGGCATCCGCGCCAATCGTGCTCGCGCGTCCAACGGCCGCAACAACGATATCGGCAGAACGGCACTCGGCAGCAAGATCGCGTGTATGCGTATGGCACATCGTCACCGTGGCATTGCGAGCCGTAAGCATGGCGGCAACGGGACGACCAATCACCAGAGACCGACCGACGACCGCAACCTTGGCCCCATCCAGCTCAACACTGTAATGGTCCAGCAACGCCAACACGGCCTCGGCCGTGCAGGGAGCAAAGCCCTCGCCACGACCCGAAAGCGTGGTAAGCAGCGAGGCCGGCGTCATGGAGTCAACATCCTTGGCGGGATCGAGCGCCGCGGCAACCGCATCCTCGTCAAGTCCAGCGGGCAGCGGGCGGAACATCAAACAGCCATGAACAGCCGAGTCGGCATTTATGTCCTCGATGGCCGTCAACAGCTCGTCCTGCGAAACATCGGCAGAAAGCAAAACGCGACGAGCCTCAATCCCCACTTTTTCGCAGCGCTTGAGCGCACCGCGCTCGTAGGATAGGTCGTCCTCGCGTTCACCTACACGCACGATAGCCAACGTCGGAACAACGCCCCGCTCGCGCAGGGCTGCGCAGCGAGCAGCAAGTTCCTCAGTCAAAGCGCGAGCAACGGGAGCACCCTTCAGCAGTTCAGCCATGGCTATCCTCTCTTCCTTGCAGCGTCGGAGGCGCGACGCGCCAGCGCATCGGCGCGCGGCAACCATGTGTCGAGCAACTCATCACACGCCGTCTCGAGCTCCTCAGCACGAGCGCGATCCTTCATAGACGTGGTGTTCGCAAAGAGCGTCAAACTCGCGCCCTGCATAGCAGCACGGCAGAACACGGCGCCGCACGCCACATCGGACAGCAGCTGACGCGAGCCCTTGTCGGCCATGTCCTCGAGCAGCGCCAGCGCACGCCCGCAGGCATCCATAATGCGATACGGCGGCATAGCGGCCACATGTAGCGCATCCTGAATCGCGGTCGCTCGAGCCGGATCGTCACGCGGAATACCGTACGCCGCGGACACCTGCCCGTAGGCACGAACGTCCTCGGCAACCAACTCGACAAGCTCCTGGGACAGCTCATCAGCCTGAGCAAACGCGCGCGCCAGGTCATCCGCACGATCAGCAAGCGCGGGATTGGTCGCACCGTAGCGGGCAACCATTCCGCACAGCGAGGCGCCCAGCGCGCCCACAAAGGCGCTCGCGCTGCCACCGCCGGGAACCGGCTCGCGCGCGGCAAGCGCCTCGGCAAACCCGCGGCAGGTCTTGTCCATCATCTCTTGGTTCATACGCACGCACCTTCAAGTCATATACATCGGTCGGGTGGCAACCACCGACCGACCGCATCGATCACATAATGGTGCTAAGTCTAGCCCATAAGTACATGAGCGTCAGCGCACCTGGCCATCGCGGATTTCTATGGCACACGATAGACCATGCCAACGCAAACATGGGACACATGGCCCACCTTTCGAGACTTCCGGACGTCAAAAACTGAGGCATATCTATAAACAAGGAACCTGTTGGGGTAACGCCCACGCACGCGCGCCCCATTAAATCAACGGGCACCTCACCCCGGGGAGAGCCGACAGCACCGGCCCTCCCCTCTTTTGGACCCGTGCATATTGCCACTTAACGGCGCAAATCCGGCCCTCAGAATGGGACACATGGCCCACCCGAAGGAGCCGTCCACGCGTACAGTAAAGGCAGGTAATCCATGGACGATTACAGATCGAGGAGGACACGACCATGAAAAAGAAGGCCTTTGCGATTCTCACCCTCTGCATAAGCCTCTTTGCCGCAGTTGCCCTGGTGGGCTGCGGTGGCAGCGGCGGCGCTACCGGAAGTGGCGGTGGCGGCGGAGCAGAAAAGCCCGCCGTGGATATGAGGACCGACTTCATTTGGTTTAAGGTCGAGGTTCCCGAGGGCGTCGAGATCACCGACGTCGCAGACGACACCGCCGACAGGGCCCAGTTTAAGTTCACCGAGAGCGAGCACGCCAGCGACCGCTTCATCCCCGTCTTCGATCCTGACAAGAAAGCCGATGAGTTGTTCGACTACGAGGCAAAGTGGAAGGCCAACTCTGGATGGACCGAGAGCGATCCCGTTAAGTACAACGGCAAGACCTGGCGCAGTGCCTACTTCACGCACTCGGGCGGCGTAACGACCGAATACTTCACCGACGTTGACGGCGGCAGTGTGTATGTGCGTATCGACAACGTCGAGGAGCACAAGGACGCCGTCGAGACCATGATGAAGTCTCTGGAGTTTGCCGACGACATCGCCGAGGCCAAGACCGAGGCCATGGACGTCAAGCTCGACGATATCGAGATCAAGCGTTAAGCGACTGGCGAGCGCAGCGGGAAACACGGGCGCAGTGCAAACAAGCGACGGTACCCCAGCGCTTCGTACCCAGGGAGGGCCGGTAAACCGACCCTCCCTTTCTTATGCCTGTAGCCAACGAACGCGAGGATGCCGGACGCCGGAACCGCTCCAAATGTAGCAACAGTACGAAAACGACAAACGCCCCAACACGTCCGCCCGCCGATTTATTGTGCCGCGCAGGCAATTAAACCAGCATCTTTAAACATCTGAGCAGTATAGTGACCAAAACTATCGCATAACCGCACTCTGCGAATGGAGAAGTTATGACCGAACATCACGCCATCAGTCGCCGAGCGTTTACGTTGAGCCTAGGACTTGCGGCATTGTCGCCATTTGCAAGCCTGCCCGAAACCGCGGGATTGGGCATTCCCCTGCGAA
Organism: Coriobacteriaceae bacterium; assembly: GCA_025992755.1. Lineage (GTDB taxonomy): Bacteria > Actinomycetota > Coriobacteriia > Coriobacteriales > Coriobacteriaceae > Collinsella. The sequence goes on along the minus strand of DAJPGF010000001.1, from coordinate 681,147 downwards.
CGGCATTTGCAGACAACACACCCGCACCGTCGGACAGCCTCGACAATTTCGTCATTCGCCTTCGCCCCGCGGGCTATTTTCGCACCGCGAGCGTCAACCAAGACGGCAACGTTCGCGGCAACGTCTGCCACCTGTTTAACGACGGCACGTCCAGCAAGCTCATCCTTGAGAACGTAACGACCAAGAATGACGATACAAACTGGTATGCTATCCGCACCTTGCTCAATTTCGAAGAGCATAAAAAGACGGGCTACAGCATTTGGTCGGTCGACGACGACTCGGACAAAGATGGAAAGGTCATCCACGTATGGGGCGGCGAGTATGACAACAAGCCCAGCCGCGCTTTTGCGTTCGAACGTCAATCAAACGGAACCTATATCATTCGAGACCGCACGGTCGAGAAAGAAACCGAGAAAAAAGACATTAAGTACCTGGCAATAGAATCGGACGGCAAAGACCAGGACAACAATAAGATCTGCCATAAGAGTAAGAGCATTCCGGGGGAGCTAGAACTTGTCGGTTACGACATGGGCAAGATCAATACCACAGTTAGAAGTATCGACTGGACCACGTATAGCAGCTACGTCGACGGACCATGCTGGATGAAATACGTCGACGACAACAAGTACCTCGACGAGCTGAGTATCCCGGGCACGCATGATTCGGGCACCTGCAGCGTGGACAACGACACCGAGCCCCAATCCTCACAAGCAAAGTGCCAGCAGGATTACATCCCCACGCAGTTGCTCGAAGGCATTCGCTATTTTGATATCCGACTCGGAAGGAACGACGAGAACGGCGACCCCGGTATCGACCATGGAAGATGCTACCTGCTCAAAAAAGACGGGGGCTTTATGCATCTCTCCGATGTCATCGGTTACTTCAAAACATTTTTGAACGAAAACCCGTCAGAAGCACTCATCATGCTTGCGTCACGAGGCAACGACGAGGCTACCGACGAAAGCGTTACGACGGCTTTCGCCAAGGTTATGCACGATAATCCCGATCTGTTCTACACGTCGAGCCGAATCCCCACACTGAACGAGGTGCGCGGAAAGATCGTCCTGCTGCGTCGATTTGTACTCGCCGGCAACAGCGTAAGCAGCCACACGTGGGGCCTCGATCTCACCCAATGGGACGACAAAATCAAGGCGCATTCCGGGCAGTCGATGTGCCTCGTCCAAGACGCGCGAGGCTTTGAGACTACGGGCAATGCGGGCGACAAAGAGCCCTATTGCACCAAGGTATACGCCCAGGACCATTTTGAATGCACCGGAACCGACAAGATTAGCTGGGTCGATATGGCGCTGCGAGAGACGACCAATCTCACGCGCAACAAGGTGGACGTCGAGGACAATGATGGCGCCAAGGTGCAAGTCCTGGAACGCTGCTGGTCTATCAACTACACCAGTTGCACGAATTACAAACAAGGAAGCAATCCTTTTACCGCGGCGCGAGTGGTCAACGAGCATCTGTACAAGAGCCAGTACATCAATCCCAGCGGCAGCGATAAAACAAAGTCAGATTGCCTCAAGCACGTTGGCATTATCGCGTCCGACTTTGTCGATTCGGCACTGGCCCGGAGCATCTACCAACGCAATTACGACGCTAAGCACAAGCCAACAGTTTCATGCTGCCTCCCGGACCGCATGCACATGACGTATGGAGACTCGCTGAGCGATGCCTCGCTCCAAGATGGCAAGACCGTTGGCGAGGGCCATTTCCGCCTTGTCGACAGCAGCAACGTACTCAACGTGGCCGCTTCTGGCAGCGCGTTTGCCATCGAATACGTGGATGTCGACGCCCTGGGCAACGAGACCGTTACGGAGCTGCGGGGCTCCGTGCCCATCGATATCAATCCACGCGCGCTGACGCCCCATTTTGAGGGACTCGAAGGCCTTAAGGCCGGCGAAGACGTGCGCGCCAAGATTGCGGCATCACTCGAGGGCAAGCTCGAAACCGATGCCTGCACGGCCCAGCTCGAGTTTGTGCACGACGCGAACGGCGCTCCGGGAACGACGATGGCCGAGGGCGAGGCATTTGCCGCGGGGACGTATTGGGTGCGTGCGAAAGGCCTGTTGGGCGACGCGGCGCAAAACTACACGCTTGCCACCGACGGAGCCGCAAGCTTTACTGTGATGACTTCGGGCAACGCGGGCGACACCGGCAACGGTACCGGCGGCGGCAACGGCAACGATGCCACCACGGACAGCGCCGACAAGAACGGCAAGGGCAACAAGAGCAAGGGCTCGGGCGAGAAGCTCGCCGGCACGGGCGACGGCTCTGGCATCGCCGCCGGGCTCGCCGCTGCCGCCGTGGCGACAACGGTCGCCGGCGCGGCAATGCTTGTTAACGACCGCGAAAACGCTGGGGACGGTAGCGAATAGGCAAGCCGGCCTTTTAAACACATCGACTCAATCGGGGGCGCAGGACACCGTTCTGTGCCCCCGATTTTTACCTTGGCCCGAACGCCGCCATAGGCTACATCACTATGTTCAGCACGTTGACGAATTCCTGAGCCTGGGAGCGGCTGCTCAGGCTAAAGACACAGGCAGTCAACAGCCTGTTGCGCAGAAAAACGTCGCGGCCCTTGATCCTGCTGACCCCCGTGATGTCCTTAAGGTAGACAATCTCGGTGTGCTTGCCGCCGAAAGTGCCCTTCTTGAGTACCTCAATGCGGTTAGGGTAGATCTTGACGTCTTTAAACCTGCCCGAACCCTTACCCTGGAATAGCAAAGTGTTGTTGTCCATACACATCGCTCCCCATGGTTAGAGTTAAAACTGCCTCTATGGTCACATTTTAGTCACTTCGGGAATCCTGCACGAAGGCGCTAGGCGACATTGAAATTCGAGTCCGTGCGAAGACCTTTAATGAAGTGCCCAGTACTTCCCCGCAACACAAAAACGGGGCAGTCCGCACTTCTGCGGACTGCCCCGTTCCTCTAACTATCGCATCGCAGCACCAACCGGCTGCGCTTCCCTACTTCCCAAATAGCGCACCCAGCAGACCGCGGCGTTTGGGCTTCTCCTCTCGGTAGGAACCCTCGGCTGCGGCCGCCACCTGTCGCGGCTGCTCGCCGCCTCCACGGCGCACAATCTGGTATAGGAAGGGCGATTTAACGTATTTGACCTCGATGGGCGTGGCGTGCACGGTGCTTTCGCTCGACAGCATCACGTTGGGATTGAGCGGTGCCACGATATGCGTTTCGCGCTTGTCGCTAAACACCACCGCGGCTGCACGACCCGTCTGGCCGTTTACGGCAATGCGCACCTGCTCGCCATCGCGGCCGTCTGTCGCCGGACGATCGACAAAGTAGACCGGCACCATCACCAGGCCATCCTTATGCTTGCGGGCCTTGCGCGCCCAGGTTCGGATGCTCTTTTTATTGAGCCCCAGTACAGCCTCGGCGTCGTTGCCCGCAACGTCGAGCGCCAACTTATCAATGACCACCTGGTCCTTGGTAGACGCATCGACGGAGACGACGCGGAAGTTGCCTTCCTGCATGGCCGGGTCAAACGGCCCAACCTTGGCAAAGTCCCACGGCTCCAAAATGCCCATAAGGCGAACATCCAGATAGTTTGCCCGCGGGTATGCCCAGTCGAGCACCTCGTAGTACACCAGGGTTTCCTTGCTCAGGCCCTTGCCCGGGAAGCTCGCCATCATGCGCAGATCGGCAAGCGCCATGGGGAAATAGAAGAGCATCATGTCGTTTTGAATCGCGTCTTCCACATCGTGCCCGGCAAAGGCGTCGGGGTACTGGCGCACCAGCTGCAGTGCGTTGGCACGTGCCTGCTGCGGCGAGATTTCGCAGGGAATGCCCTGCTCGGGCACATACTCCGCACCAACGCCCATGGTCAGGCGCTTGCTGAAGGTACCGGGCTTGAGCAGGTCGGCAACGCCGATCTTGTTGCCGCAGGACGGGCACTCAAACACGCGCTGCGTTGACTCGCCCTCAAAGGACGCTCCGCAGAAGGGGCAAGGAATGCTCACATGCGTGGCCTCTTGGAACTCTTGCGCCGTGCCGCGATCCTCCCACAGCAGATGTTCCAGGACCGACTGATTGCGCCAGTGCGAATTGAAGAAATACCAGTCCGGGTCCTCCGGGCGCTCGAGTTGCGACACATGCGTGAGCTTGAGCAGTCCATCCACCACCGTCAACGGCGTATGGCGAATGCCCAAAGCGCTCTTGGGCTCTCCGGCGTCCGCCTGCCACGGAATGATCGCACCGCAATAGGCGCACTCAAAACTGCGCTTAGCCTGGTGCGAGTACATAGGACCGCCGCAGTTTTGACATTTAATGGCAAACATCTCGTCCATGGAAACGTCCTCCTTTGCACAGGGGCTGTCGACATTAAGTATGTCGAGCAAACAGGCACATGCCCATACCCATGTGGCCCAAAATGGACCGCCCGGGCAGACGAGAAGGCTCGCTCGTTAGCACCGGCAGACTATTGCTGCATTTTCTGAGCATCGGTGCACGGCGCCCCCGCGCGAGCTACACTATCCCCTTAAACATGATTGTGAGGACGACCGCTATGCTATTTGTAAATCGGCTGGTACATACGCTTGTTCCCGGCAGCGAGGACGAGCCGGTCGATGCATCTTGCCGCACCAACGCGGGTTTTGCCGCAAGCCTCATCTGCATTGGCCTCAACATCACCCTGTGCCTGGCCAAGGGCATCGCGGGCCTGCTCGCCGGTTCCGTCTCCCTCATCGCCGACGCTTTCAACAACCTCTCCGATGCCTCGAGCAACATCGTGAGTCTGCTCGGGTTCCGCCTTGCCAGCCGCCCGGCAGACGAGGGCCACCCTTACGGCCACGGCCGCTACGAGTACCTGGCTGGTCTGTTTGTCGCCGTCCTGGTTTGTGCCGTCGGCATCAACCTAATCCTCGAGTCGATCACCAAGATCATCAAGCCCTCGCCCACCGTGTATTCGGCGCTCTCCATGGCTGCCCTTGTTCTGTCCATGCTCGTCAAATTCTGGATGGCCGCGTTCAACCGCACGCTGGGCGATCGCATCGACTCCGAAACGCTCATCGCCACGGCGCAGGACTCCAAAAACGACGTCATCACCTCGGGCTCGGTCTTGGTGGCGGCGCTTATTTCGCAGACGACCGGCTTTGATCTCGATGGCTGGGCAGGCCTGGGTGTGGGCATCTTCATCTGCATCAGCGGCCTGGGCCTGGTGCGCGACGCCATCAGCCCGTTGCTGGGGCAAGCGCCCGACCCCAAGCTCGTCCAGGCAATCCGCGACAAGATCATGTCCTATCCGCAGGTCTTGGGCACACACGACCTCATGGTGCACGACTACGGCCCCGGTCGTCAGTTTGCCAGCGCCCACGTGGAGATGCCCGGCGAGGGCGACGCGTTTGAGCACCACGAGATTCTGGACACCATCGAGCACGACATCAAGCGCCAGATGGGCATTGGTATCACACTGCACTGCGACCCCATCGCGACAACCGGCGATGACTTGCGCGGCTGGGTCAAGCGCGGCGTCATGCAGATCGATCCCGCGCTCTCCATCCACGACCTGCACGAGCACGACGGGTTCGTTTCGTTTGACCTGGTGCGTCCCGACGGCTTTGACATATCCGACGAGGAGCTGCTGGGGCTCGTCACGCGCATCGTGCACGAGCGCCGACCCGATGCCTCATGCGTCGTCACCTTTGATTCGGGCTTTAGCTCGCCCGACCGTCCGGCCGAGCAACTGTAGCCTGCTTAACAGCTAGTTTCCCTGCGCGCCCGAGATGCCGTTTTGCAGCGCGTCCCAGGCATTGGTAGCCATATCGCCCAGATTCTGAGCAGTATCGCCGAGGTTTTGGGCTGTATCGCCCAGCTCTTGTGCCTTGTCTCCCAACTCCTGTGCCTTGTTGCTCAAATCCTCCAGCGTATTGGAGCTCGAGCTGTCGGTACCGCTTTGGCCGCCGGACGAGTTGCCATAGCTGTTCTTGTGCGTGAGCTGAATCTCCAGGTTGCCGTTGTCGTTATAGTAGGCATTCGTAACAACCCAGTTGGAATCGATGACGGGCGTTGAGCCATCGTCGGTCAGGATCACGGCGTTCGAAAGGTCGGCTCCGCGTGACTTGAGGAGCTTCTTGGCGTTGGACCAGTACTGTCCCGGGATATCGCTCAGGTCGACGGCAGCAGACTGGGTGGTCTCGGCCTGCTCGGTCGTGGCATCGGTCGTGGCGCCCCGCTTGTTGAGCATGCCCGACACGATGGCGAACACGACCGACAAGGCAAAGAAAATCGCCAGCACGATGAGGATCTTCTTGATCACGCTCGACGAACGCGACGGCTTCTTCTCCTCGTCCTCGCCATATTGCGGAATCGACTTGGGGTACTCGCGATACGGCTCGTGCGACTCGTAGCGAGGCTGCGCCGTGCGAGGCATATACGTCGTCTGCTGAGGCTGCGGAATGGGATTCTGCGGCAGGCCATCATAGGGATTCGGCGTCGAGGCAGCATAAGAATCCTGCGGCGCGTAATCAAACGGATCCGGAGCTGCGTTGCCATAGGGGCCTTGCGAAGATGCAGCGTAAGAATCCTGCGCCGTGTCTCCATAGCCCATAACCCGGGTGGGCTCGGCAGAAGGCTGTGTCGCGGCGGGGTCGGTATAACCGGGGTTGGGAACAACGCGGGTCGCATCGGCGTTATCGCCAGCCTGCGCGGAACCGTAGCCGCCCATCACGGTTGTTTTGTCCTGATCCATGCAACGATTCCCTTCCGTCGCCTGTAAGCTTCAAGTTATCCATGCATTCTACCCGCGCAAAAGCCTATGATGGGCAGAGTCCGTCGGTATCTACAAGACATGCGCGGGCCTAAGGATCAAAAAGCCCCGCCGGGCCTTGTGGGCACGGCGGGGCGGACAAGCAGCTATGGACAGCAGACTTAGAACAGGCCGGTGATGTTGCCGTCGTTGTCGACGTCGATGTTCTCGGCCGCGGGAACCTTGGGCAGGCCGGGCATGGTCAGAACGCTGCCGGTCAGCGCGACCACAAAGTGGGCACCGGCGGAAACCTTGAGCTCGCGCACGGTGATGCGGAAGCCCTCGGGAGCGCCCAGCGCCTTGGCGTTGTCGCTAAAGCTGTACTGCGTCTTGGCGACGCACACCGGCAGGTTGCCAAAGCCGTTCTCGCGCAGCTCGGCGAGCTGGCGCTTGGCGGCCGGCGTAAAGTCAACGCCGTCGGCGCGGTAGACCTTGGTGGCAACGGCCTCGAGGGCATCAGCGACATCAGCGCCGTCCTCATAGGCAAACTTGAGCTCGCTCGGCTGCTCAATCAGACGCATGACCTCATCGGCCAGGTCGAGCGCGCCCTCGCCGCCCTTGGCCCAGACCTCGGAAAGCTTAACGTTGACGCCGAGCTTCTGGCACTCGGACTCGATGAGCGCAAGCTCAGCCTCGGTGTCCGTCGGGAAGCGGTTGATGGCGACCACGCAGGGCAGACCATAAACGTTCTGGATGTTGTCGACGTGACGCAGCAGGTTGGGCATGCCAGCCTTGAGTGCCTCGAGGTTCTCCTCGTTGAGATCGGCCTTGGCGACGCCACCGTTATACTTCAACGCACGGGCGGTGGCGACAATCACGACGGCGCTGGGGCGAACGCCCGTCATGCGGCACTTAATGTCGAGGAACTTCTCGGCACCCAGATCGGCACCGAAGCCGGCCTCGGTAATGGCGACATCGCCAAAGCGCATCGCCATACGCGTGGCCATGATGGAGTTACAGCCATGAGCAATGTTGGCAAAGGGGCCACCGTGGACAAACGCGGGCGTGCCCTCGAGCGTTTGCACCAGGTTGGGCTTGAGCGCGTCCTTAAGCAACGCGGCCATGGCACCCTGGGCCTTAAGGTCGCGGGCACGGACGGGCTCGCCGGCAAAGCTGTAGCCGACGACAATCTCACCCAGGCGCTCCTTGAGGTCGCTGATGCTCGTAGACAGGCACAGGATTGCCATGACCTCGGAGGCAACGGTGATGTCGAAGCCGTCCTCGCGCGGCACGCCCTGGGCCTTGCCGCCAATGCCGTCGATAACATGGCGCAGCTGGCGGTCGTTCATGTCGACGACGCGCTTCCAGGTGATGCGCTTAACGTCAATACCGAGCTGATTGCCCTGCTGAATATGGTTGTCGAGCATGGCGGCCAGCAGGTTGTTGGCAGCACCGATAGCGTGGAAGTCGCCGGTAAAGTGCAGGTTGATGTCCTCCATAGGGATGACCTGGGCCCAACCGCCGCCGGCGGCACCACCCTTTACGCCAAAGACGGGACCGAGCGAAGGCTCGCGCAGGGCCACGGCGCTCTTAACACCGCGACGGCGCAGGCCATCGGCCAGACCGATGGTCGTGGTGGTCTTGCCCTCGCCGGCGGGCGTGGGGTTGATGGCGGTCACGAGGACGAGCTTGGCCTGGTGATCAGTCGACTCGTTGAGCAGTGAATAGTCGACCTTAGCCTTGTCGAAGCCGTACGGAATAAGGTACTTAACGTCGACGCCGGCGTTCTTGGCCACCTCGGTAATAGGCAGCGGCGTGACAGAACGTGCGATTTCGATGTCAGTAGGCATGGGCGGTCCTTTCGTTACCGAATGAGAAAAAGACCAATTCAGCATAGCACGGGCGCGCAACAGTAAAACGCCCATACCCGATGAACGGCGATATGTTTACCCGATGCCCAGCGATAGCCCAACAGCCCGCCAAAACAAAGCGCCCTAAACGGTAGGTTCAATCCCCAGGTGCTCAAAGGTGCGAAGGGTTGCCTGACGGCCCTGCGGCGTACGAATCATCAACCCGCACTGCAGCAAATAGGGCTCATAGACATCCTCGAGCGTGCCCGGGTCCTCGCCCACCGCGCTGGCAAGGGTCGTCAGACCCACGGCACGGCCGGAGAACGTCTTGGCGAGCGTCTCCAAAATGCGAATATCCATCCAGTCCAGACCGAGCTCGTCGATCTCGAAGAACTCGAGCGCCTGGCGGCAGATATCGAGCTCGATAGGGCCGTTGCCACGCACCTGTGCGTAATCGCGCACGCGCTTGAGCAGGCGGTTGGCAAGACGTGGCGTGCCGCGCGAACGCGAGCCGATCTCGAGCGCACTGGGATGGTCGATCGTCACGCCCAGGATAGTCGCCGAGCGCGTCACAATCTGCGCGAGCTCCTCGACCGTGTAGTAATCCAGGCGATATGAAATGCCAAAGCGGTCGCGCAACGGGCCGGTCAACATGCCTGAGCGGGTCGTTGCCGCTACCAACGTAAACTTGGGAATATCCAGGCGAATCGAGCGCGCCGCCGGACCCTTGCCAATCACGATATCGAGGGCAAAGTCCTCCATCGCGGGGTACAGGACCTCCTCGACCGAACGGTTGAGGCGGTGGATCTCGTCGATAAACAGCACGTCACCCGGTTGCAGGTTGGTAAGGATGGCAGCCAGGTCGCCGGTGCGCGCGATGGCCGGACCGCTCGTCGTCTTGATCTGAGCGCCCAGCTCGTTGGCGATAACCGTAGCCAGCGTGGTCTTGCCCAGACCCGGAGGGCCCGAGAAAATCACGTGGTCGAGCGTCTCGCCGCGGCTCTGCGCCGCCTCGATGAGCACGCGCAGGCTCTGTTTGATGTGTTCCTGGCCGCAGTAGTCATCCAGGCGCTGGGGACGCAAAGTGCGGTCGACATCGAGGTCCTCGGCCGTCAGCTCCGAGCCCACCATGCGCTCGCCGTGCGCCATGGATGCCGCCGGCGAGTTGCCGGGCGTCGCCCACAGGTCCTGAGAGTCATCGGCTTCCCACATCACGCATCCATTCCGAGTCGCTTAAGCGCCGCGCCGAGCAGATCCTCGACACGCATATTCTGCCCATCATACCCGCTCAGGGCAACATCGGTCTCCTGCGGGCTAAAGCCCATGGAAAGGAGCGCCGCACGGGCATCATCGATCGCCGAAGGAGCGGCGGCGGGAACCGGCATCGCAACCTGGCCGGGAATCACGTCGACCGGCACAAAGCCCTTATCCTTGGCAAAGGTGCTCTTGAGTTCCAGGATCAGGCGCTGAGCTGTCTTTTTGCCCACACCGGGTACCTTGGCCATGCCCTTGTCGTCCTCGGCCATCACCAGCGAATACAGCTGCCCCACGGTATAGGTGGAAAGCACGGCGAGCGCCAAGCGCGGGCCAACGCCCGAGACGGACACGAGCCGGTCGAACATCGTGCGCTCATCCTTTGAGGAAAAACCGAAAAGTGTCATGGCATCCTCGCGCACCTGCATACGCGTGTAGAGGCGGACCTCGCCGCCGGGCGTCGGCAACGTGGCCGCAGTGCTGCCCGAGATGCCGAGCTCAAAGCCAACGCCCGACACATCGACGACAGCAGAGCTCATCGTGGCCTCGACAAGCGTTCCGTGGAGCTGGGAAATCATCAGTATCCGGTTCCTCTCTGTTGATAGAACTCGCCACCGGTGAGGGCGCGGGTGCGGCTGAGGTTTACGTGGCAGATGGCGCAGGCCAGGGCATCGGCGGCATGGTCGGGATGCGGGTCGTGGTCGAGCTGTGTGAGCGTGCGTACCATGTAGGCGACCTGCCGCTTGTCCGCGGCGCCGGTGCCCACCACAGCCTGTTTGATCTGCATGGGCGTGTACTCGCCAATCTCGAGCGCGCATTCCGAAAGCGCGACGAGTGCAGCACCGCGGGCATGCGCCGTGGGGATGGCGGAACGAACGTTGGCGCCAAAGTAGATGCTCTCGACAGCAGCCGTGTCGGGTCGATAACGCTCAACGACATCCTTAAGGTCATGGGCGATATGCGACAGGCGCACCGCGAGCGGACTTCCGGCACTGGTCTCGATGCAGCCATAGGCACGGCAGCGAACCTCGCCACGCCGCTCCTCGATAATCCCCCAACCCGTATGAGCCAAACCGGGGTCAATGCCCAAGATAACCAAGCCGACCTCCCCTCGTCACCAGCACAGCACAAGGCAAGGCCCCGCGCATCATTCACGAACGTCTGTTCTAGAATAACACAACGGGGCCAAGATGCTTAGTTGAAGTATCGGGGTTGGAAGCGAATCCCATCCCCAGTTTAGTTCTGCGAGAAAAAGGGGAACTGCCTCGGATCCACTGGCGGGTGAGGCATCGGGCCACCCTGGGGACTACCTTGCGAGCCGCCCTGGCCGCCCATCATCTTATCGATGGCGTCCTGAACCTCGCCCTCGAACTTTTTCATTCCCTCGTGTAAACGACGCTGACCGTCCTCAGAGCGCAGCTCCTCCATTTGCTCGGGCGAAATACCCAGTAGCTCGCCCAGCACGCCCATCATCTCGTTTCGCACGCGCTCGCTCGTATCCTCGTCAGCAAAACGGCGCACCTCGGCGCGCGCCAGCGAATCGACCGTCATACGCTCCTTGCCGTTAAGCCCCAGGTCGGACCACGCGAGCATATACGGCCAGGCACGCTCGGCAAACGAACGGGCCGAGACGATCGGCGCCATCGGCAACATGCGGCGGGCAGCCTCACCCTGTCGAACGAGCATCAGCAGCAGCGAGCAGGCCTCAGGCTTGCCAGCGGCCATCGGGATGTCGTCGAAAGATCGATTGCGGTCCACGTGCGCTTCGAGCGCGCTATCGACCTCACCCGGCTCAAGCCCGCCGAGCAGCTGTGCCGCACGGTCGAGCATATCGACCGGACCGTCGAGCGTCGAGAGCGCCTGCGCCAGCACTCGCTCCATACAATCTTCCACCGCGTTGAGCGTCACGAGCTCTTGGGGCACCACGGCAGACGTGCGGTTGCGCACGCGCGCCACAAACTCAAGCGTCGACAGGTACACATCGCCAAAAGGTGCGTAATCGCCCTGATAGCCGCCGCAAAGCGCCGGCGCCGCCAGCGCGTATTCGGTCTTGGAAAGCGGGCTCAGCGCCATCGCGCCCAGCTCGAGCGCCGTATCCTCCAGCATGAGGCCCAGCGTGCGCGAGCGCAGACGCTCGGCATCGCCCGCTGACACGTCGCGATCGAGCACACGCGCCGAATCCGGTGCATCGCGCTCGACGGTGCGAATATGCAGGCGCTCGGCGATGGCGCGGACGGCGGCACAGCGGGTAGCCTCGGCCTCTTCCTGCGCCGGCGTAAAGATACGGTTGCGCCCCAGTACCAAGCCAATCACATTGCGCGGACCCAAGGCATCGACGGCAAGCGCCGTCAGCAGGGACGACGGCAAGTCACCCTCGAGTGCCACCACGGCACGCGACGCACCGTGGGCTCGGGCGTTGTCGCGCACGGCGAGCACCAGCGCCTGCCACAGCCACTCCTCGGAACGGAACTCGGGCAGTTCGTGATCTTCCAGGGCATCGAGCATCACGCCGCGCCGAATCTCCTGAACCAGCAGGCTCTCCTCAAAACACGGCGCCTGGGCCACCACGCGACCGCAGTCGTCGAGCACAAACGAACCGCCGGTATACACCGACTCGTCATAGGCACCGACCGGCGCCATGCAGGCAAACCACACGCTGCGCTTGGATGCGATCTTGCGGTAAGCGCCGCTGCGAACGGCGGCAATGGCGGCAGTCTCGCGGTCGGTCATGTCAAACGCGTTGAATTGGAAATACGCAATGAGGTCAACACCGGTCGGCAGCATCTCGAGTTCGCGGTCCAAGTCAAAAATCACGGCGATGCGCACGCCGTCCACGTCGAACACCGGCGGCGCCCAACGTGTGTCGTTGTTCTCGCCACGCTGCAGGGCAATGCTCGAACGCGCCGGCACCACATGACCGTCCTTGAGCATCATGTAGTCGAGCAGCGGCTGGCCCTCAAACGAAACCGCCGCGGGCACGATGCAGATCATGTCAAGCTCCTGGATACGCTCGGCGACACCAGTCAAACCGGCAAGCACGTCGTGCTCAAAGTCGGCAGCGCCCACCAGGCCACCGGGCATGGCGCCCATAAAGAGCGGAGCCGGAACGCACAGCACGCGCGCCCCGCGCTCGTGGGCCAGACGAGCCTGGTCCTCGATGCGGCCGCAAATGCCCTCAATATCACCCAGGCGCATATCGATCTGTGCAAGCGCGAGCTTCATGGCCCAGCCCTTTCCGTCGTAAACCATCGAAATCGTAGTAAAAGCGCCGGCCGCATAATGCAGTCGGCGCTTGCATGTGCATATGCTAGCTATGATACCCCGAGCGGGGGCGCGCTCCTAGAATGTCGCGGACCACAGCCCGTGCAGGTTGCAGTAGGCATAGACGGTACCGGTCTTGGAGCCGCCCGCGAAAAACGTCGCGGGTTTCATGCCGGGCTCAAGGTAATGGACCTCTAAGCGGCCCTCGGCCTCAAGGGCGATCCACTCAATGTAGTGCTCGGGCAGGCTGGGATGCTCGACCGAGCCAACGCGTGCGCGAATCACGTGACCGTCACGCTCGGTCTCGACAACAGGCACGTGCTTCTCGTGCGCCGCGTCCTCAGTGTTTGCAGTCAGTTCCGTGCAACCGGCAGGGGTCGCAACGTCGTCGCCAAGGGCAGCGATGAGCTTGCCGTCGGGGTCCTTAAAGAATTTCGCCATGATGTTCTCCTTTGCTGATGTGCCAATGTTCTTGATGGTTCTTATGCCCAAAGGCAGACAAACCATCCACGGCATTGCAAATGAACACATAACGGACCAGGCAAGCGGTCGGGCCAAAATGCGTCGACCGTCCTGCCCACTCCAGCAGTCCCACCCCGCGCGCGGCTAGCGACCGTCGCCGCCCAGCAGCGCCAGAACATCTTCGCGGGTAAACAGCGCCGACGAGATGCCGTCGCCGCCGAGCACGCTGTTGACCAGGTCGCGTTTGGACTCCTGCATCTGCATAATGCGTTCCTCGATCGTGTCCTTGGCGATGAGCTTGTACACGGTCACGGTATGTTGCTGACCAATACGGTGTGCACGATCAGTTGCTTGGTCCTGCGCCGCCACGTTCCACCACGGGTCGTAGTGGATGACCACGTCGGCAGCCGTCAGGTTAAGGCCCACGCCGCCCGCCTTGAGCGAAATCAAAAAGACCGGAACCTCGCCCGCCTGGAACTGCGCGACCATCTTGGCGCGGCTCTCCTTAGACGAAGCGCCCGTGAGCTTAAGGAAGGCGATGTCCTCCCTTGCCAGGCGCTTACCGATAATATCGAGCATACCCGTAAACTGGCTGAACAACAGGATGCGATGTCCGCCGTCGAGTGCGCCGTGCACGAGCTCCATGCACGTATCGAGTTTGGCGCTCCCCGCCTTGTAATCCTCGTAGTGCAGACGCGGGTCGCAGCAGATCTGGCGCAGCTTGGTGAGCTCGGCAAGCACCTTGAGCTTGTCTTTCTTAAACTCGGATGCTTCGCGATGCTGCACCTGCTGAGCGATGCGGTCCTGGTTTGCCAGGTAGAGCTTGCGCTGCTCGCCGGTGAGCTGTGCCATGACCGTATCCTCGATCTTCTCGGGCAGGTCTGCCACCACGTCTTCCTTGACGCGGCGCAGCACAAACGGCGACACGAGCGCTTGCAGGCGGGCGGCACTGTCGCCCTCGGCATGCTCGACCGGGCTTTCGAAGCGCTTGGCAAACGACTCGCGCGTGCCGAGCAGGCCCGGCATCAAAAAGTCGAAGATGCTCCAGAGCTCGGATAGGCGGTTTTCGATGGGCGTGCCCGTCAGGGCAAAGCGCACGCCGGCCGGCAGGCGCTTTGCGGCGCGCGCCACCTGCGTGAGCGGGTTTTTAATGTACTGGGCCTCATCGAGCACCACGCGGGCAAAATCCTGCTCGGCGTACTCATCGATATCGCGCCGCATAAGGTCATACGACGTCACGACCACGTTATGCTCGGCCACGCCGGCGATCTGCACGCGACGCTGCGCCTTGGCGCCCACAATGGCGCACACATCGAGCGAGGACGCAAAGCGCTCCAGCTCGGCAGTCCAGTTGTACACAAGCGACGCAGGGCATACCACGAGCGTGGGCTTGGTGTCCCCCGCCTCTACGCGCGCCAGGATATGCGCGATCATCTGCAGCGTTTTGCCCAGGCCCATGTCGTCGGCCAAGATGCCGCCAAGGCCCAGGTGTTCGAGCGAGCCGAGCCACTGGTATCCGTCGACCTGGTAGCCACGCATCGTTGCCTTGAGCGATGCCGGCACCGTAAAGTCCATCTTGCCGAGTGTGTCCAGACGCTCGACGGTACGGCGGAACGCAGCGTCGCGATCGGCCTCGAGCGCGGGCGTGCGCGCGAGCATGCTATCGACGAACAGGGTGCTCGACGCGGGAAGCGACACGCCGTCGAGCAGGTCGACGGCATCGACACCCAGGTCCTCGGCGAGGCCAAACGCGGCGCGCGCCCCCTCGTCCAGGCGAATGATGTCGCCGGACGTGAGACGCGCAAACGTCTGGTGACGCTTGTACGAATCGAGATAGACGGCAAGGTCCGCGGCCGAAAGCCCGCTCGCACCCAGCTCGACATCGAGCAGATTGCTCTTGACGGTCGCACGCACCGAAAGCTTGGGCGCAGGGCGGACCGAGATCTGGCGCAGACGGTCGCTGAGCATGACCTCACCCAGCTCGGACAGGGCGGACAGGCCCTCGGTCAGCAGGCAGAACAGGCGGGCGTCATCGCGCTCCTCAAACGCCAGGCCGCCCTCGTAAAAGTCGAAATACAGGGCCGCCGTGTCCATAACGCGAAACTCCGCCACCTCGTCGCGGGGCGGCACGCCGGGGCGTTGCTCTTCGAAGGGGCTGCCCGGAGCGCCCAGGCTAAAGAGGTCCGCCGACCAATCGCCGTAGGCAACCGTAATTTTGCAGGTCACGAGCCCATCGTCGACGCCGATCGCCATAGCAAAGCTCGGCTCGGGTGCCACGGTATCGAGCACGGCAGGCGCGGTAAGGTCGGTATAGTCGCGCAAAATGGGCAGCGCCATACGACAGAACTCCCCCACCTGGTCGGCAGCGATATGGACCGGCGCGCGACAGGGCAGCAAGCGCGATAGGAACGGTGCCGCATGCTGGGCAAACGCCGCATCAGCGCGACGCGCGCGGTGCGTGTCGACCAGATAGGCAACGTCGCCCGAAGCAAAGCAGTATGCATCGGCCGGCAGGCGTAGATCGTAGCTGCCACCAGCCGCCGGCGCGATTTTGGCGGCAAGGAGCGGTGGGCGCTCAGACAGCGCCTCGTCCTCCCCTTCCGGAGGCATCTCAACCGCCACGTCATAGGTGCGATGCGTCGTCGTCCCCCGCGACCAGGCGGGCTCAAAAGAGATGGTCTGGCCGCGCAACAGGTCCAGCACATATACGATGCTATGCTCGGACAGCGGCAACTGACGCTCGGCGACAAAACCACTGCGGGCAAAGTCGTACGACGCCGAACGCGAGCTTGTGATGTCATCGAGATAGGCAACTGTCGTCACGACAAGGTTGAGCAGCTTTGTCGACACGTCTTCGAAGGCTTCGGGCGTATGGACAAACGTGAGCTTCTTACCGTACGAGAAGGTGCCGCCGCGCACGTAGGCATCGGCCATGCCGTCGATGTCCTTGACCACGTAGGACACCGAACCGCAGCGAATGCGGAACTCGAGCGCCCAGCTAAAGCGGTCGGCGAACAGCGGATTGTAGTACGGCACCAACGAAGGCTCCAACGCCGCTTTGGGGGCGTCGGGGTCAACGGCACCGGCAAGCTTGCGGCGCATGCTCGCCAGCTCATCCATGCGCGCGTCCGAAAGATCGGAGAGCGCCGCCATAAGGCTCGGGCTCGTGGGGACGGGCGCCGGAAAGGGAAAGTTGGGATTGACGGCCGGCGCTTTGGGCGCGGTGCGCGCGGGCTGTTTCGGCTGCGCCGTAAACGTGCGGACCGGTGTGCGCAGCCCCTCAACAGGCTCAACGCCGCTGGCGTCCAGATACGCCAGCGCTGTAGCGATGGCATGCTTGCACATACCGGAGTAACGATAGGCAGCGGGGCAAGCGCAGTCGTAGTCGATCACCTCGTGCTCGTCCATGTCGAGCGCCACGCGCGTCTTGTACAGGTCGCCGCGCGAGCCGCGCACCGAGCCCTCAACCGTCACGTTTTTGGAGAAGCGCGAGCCGCTGTCCTCGATCGACAGCACGGCGCCGTTGAGCATGAGCGAGCGGCCCTTCATAAAGGTGCCGCTCAGTGCCGCCTCTTTCCGGAGCGCCTGCACAAACGTCCCCTGCGCCATCACTTCCTCCAATCTCACCCGGGTTAGCTTAGATAACCGTCACGCGGCCTTGGTTGCCGACGATGGCCTTGGCCTCTGCCAACAGCGGAATCGAGCGTGCGTTGACCTTGGCCGGCACCTCGGCACGCAGCACGCGCCCGTCGACTTGCTCAATAAAGATCTCCACGCGGTCGCCGCCCGGGTTGGTGGTGAGCACCGTGGCCAGGCGCGCCATATTGCCCTGGCTAAAGCGGCTGTTGGGCACCATGACCTCAAAGACCTTGGGCTTGTTTTTCTCCTCGCTAAGCTCCAGCGGCACAATCTCCTGCGCGATGATCTGGTCGCCGCGGTCCGAGCGCTCGAGCTTGCCCTTAATGCGCACAAACGCATCGGACAGCTGCGCACCGGTCTCGGGATCGACCTCGCCGTACAGGTACCCCTCGGCCTCCTTGTAGGTCTTGGGGAACACCACGACCGTGGCCTCGCCTTCCATGTCCTCGAGCTGCACGATGCCCATGGGGTCGCCGTTTTTGGTCACGCGCTTGGACACGCTCGAGACCATGCCGGCCCACCACAGCGCCTTGCCCTCGGGAATCTCCTGGTTGATGGTACCGCCCGTAGGATTCTGAACTTCGTAGCCAGTGTCGATCTGCGAGAACGAGAAGTCGCGTGCCTTGGCTAGTGCATACTCAAACGGGCGCAGCGGGTGGTCCGAGACATAGATGCCCAGAACCTCCTTCTCCTGGCTCAGCTTAAGGTGGCGGTCCCACTCCTGGCCGTCCGGATCGGGCACGCTCACCTCAAAGCCCGAGCCCTCAACGTCGCCAAACATGTCGAAGAACGACGTCTGGCCGCTCGCGCGGTCCTTCTGGCGCTTTACCGCGGCATCGATGATGTTCTCAGGGTTGTTCTTATCCACAAAGTGCATCATCTGGCGACGCGGATACCCCGTGGAGTCGAAGGCGCCTGCCTTGATGAGCGATTCGATCACACGGCGGTTGGCCTGGCTCGAGTCCACGCGCTCGACAAAGTCGTGCAGCGTCTTAAACGGACCGCCCGCCTCGCGCTCGGCGATAATCGCCTGCGCCACGCCGGTGCCCACGCCGCGGATGCCAGCCAAACCAAAGCGCACGCCTTCCTTGGTAGCCGTGAACTCGGTACCGGACTCGTTGACATCTGGCGAAAGCACGGGGATGCCGTCGTGACGGCACGCCGAGACGTAATGCACGATCTTGTCGGTCTTGCCCGTATAGGACGTCAGAACGGCCGCCATGTACTCGTGCGGATAGTGCGCCTTGAGCCACGCCGTCTGCATAACCAGGATGGCGTAGCCGGCGGAGTGCGACTTGTTGAAGGCGTAGGATGCGAACTCGAGAACATCGTCCCAAATCTTCTGGGCGACCTCGCGCGTGTAGTTGTTCTTGATAGCGCCGTTCATCCAGTGGTCGTAGGTGGTCTCGTCCGAGCCATCCTCCCAGTGCAGCACCGTCGACGTGAGCAGCTTAATCTTTTTCTTAGCCACGGGCTTACGGATACGCGAGTCCGATTCGCCCTTGGAGAAGCCGCACATCTCGACGGAGATGAGCATAACCTGTTCCTGGTAGACCATGGTGCCGTAGGTTTCGCCCAGGATGTCGTCCAGGCGGTCGTCGTAGGAAACGGCCGGCTCCTTGCCGTTCATACGGTTGATGTAGGACGAGACCATGCCGGCGCCCAGCGGACCCGGGCGGTATAGGGCGATCAATGCCACGACGTGCTTGTACTCGGTGGGCTTCATGTTCTTGATCGTGGCCGTCATGCCAGCGGACTCGACCTGGAAGACGCCGGCGGTATGGCCGGAACCCATGAGCTTAAAGATCTCGGGGTCGTCAAAGGGAATCTCTTCCTCTTTGATGTCGATGCCGAAGTTCTTTTTGATGTTTGCCTTGGCCTTGGAGATAACCGTCAGCGTGCGCAGGCCCAAGAAGTCCATCTTGAGCAGGCCCATGTCGGCGACGGTATGGCCCTCGTACTGGGTAATCTCGACGCCGCCCTTGGTATCGAGCTTAGTGGGCACGTGCTCGTTGACGGGGTCGCGGCAGATCAGAACGGCGCACGCGTGCACGCCCTCGCCACGGGTGAGGCCCTCGATCGAGAGCGCCGTGTCGATGATGCGGCGGGCGTCATCGTCCTTTTTATAGGCCTCGGCAAAATCGGGGTTAAACAGATCCTCTTTGCCGGGCTGCTTGTCGAGCACCTGCTTGAGCTTGACCTTGGGATCGCTCGAGACCATCTTGGACAGGCGCTGGCCCATGTAGACCGGGTAGTCCAGGACGCGCGCGGCGTCGTTGATGGCCTGCTTGGCCTTGATGGTCGAGTAGGTGATGACGTGGGTGACCTTCTCGGGACCGTAGAGCTGGCGAACGTGTTCCACGACCTCGAGGCGCCGCTCATCGTCGAAGTCCATATCGATATCGGGCATCTCGGTACGCTGCGGGGACAGGAACCTCTCGAACATCAGGCCGTTCTCGAGCGGGTCGAACGCGGTGATGTTCATGGCGTAGGCGACGATAGCGCCGGCGGCAGAACCACGGCCGGGGCCGACGCCGATGCCGTTGTCCTTGGCCCATTGCACGTACTCGGCAACGATCAAGAAGTAGGCGGCAAAGCCCTTGTCGCAGATGACCTTGTATTCGTACTCAAAGCGCTCTTTGATGTTGACTCCGCCGATCTCGCGCGTGGCCCAGTCGTCACCGTAGTGCTGGCGCAGGCCCTTCTCGCACTCGCGGCGGAACTGGCTCTCGTGCGTCTCGCCGGGATCGAGCAACGGGAAGCGCGGCAGGATGATGGAGTCCCAGTCGAGCTCCACGTAGCACTTGTCGGCAATCTCGAGCGTGTTGTCGCAGGCCTCGGGGCAATACGGGAACATCGCCCGCATCTCCTCCTCGGTCTTCATGTAAAACTCCGAGCCGGTCATGCGCATGCGGTTGGGGTCATCGACCTTGGCGTTCATGCCGATGCACATGATGACGTCCTGCACGGGCGCGTCCTCGCGGCGCAGGTAGTGGAAGTCGTTGGTCGCGATGACCTTGACGCCCACCTGTTTGGCGATGTCGATGAGCGTGCGGTCCATCTGCTCGTCGGTCAGACCGTTGTCGGTGGTGATGCCGTGTTCCTGGATCTCGATGTAGAAGTCGCCGGGGTCGAAGGTGTCGCGGAAGGTCTCGGCCCACTTGATGGCGCCTTCCATGTCACCGCGGTCGATGTATTTGGGGATGATGCCGGCGATACAGGCGCTGGTGCAGATCATGCCCTTGGCGTGGCGGCGCAGGTTGTCGAGCGTCACACGGGGCTTGTAGTAAAAGCCCTGTACGGCGGCCTCGGAGACCGTCTGCATCAGGTTGACGTAGCCCTCCTGGTCCTTGGCCAGAAGGATCATGTGGTAGAGCTCGGGCTTGTGGTCGCGGGCGAGCGTCTCGTCCGGCGTAAAGTAGACCTCGCAGCCAAAGATGGGTTTGATGACCAGGGGCGGCTTGAGCTCGTCGATGTTGCCCTTCTCGTCCCACATGGCCATGTCCTTCACATACTGGGCATGCTCGCGCGGGTTTTCCTCGGGATCGGGCTCCACCAGCTCGTCGCGGCGGTCCTTTTCCAAGAAGGCCTTGTCGTGGCTCCAGGTTTTGTACTCGGGCGTGTTGTGGTTGACGGCGTCGCAGGCCAGCGCCAGGTCGGGCACGCCGTACATGTAGCCGTGGTCGGTGATGGCCACGGCGGGCATGCCCAGCTCAACGGCACGGTTGACCATATCCTGGATACGGGTTGCGCCGTCGAGCATGGAGAAAACAGTGTGATTGTGCAGATGGACGAATGCCATGTGATGAGCTCCGATGCGGGTTCGTGTTCTGACTGAACGATTTTACCCCACGGCACGGACAGCACCCGAACCTAGCCAAACCCACACGGCTCCTCTTGCAGTTGCGGTGAAATGCGGACTGTTTGGCGGCTTTTTTGGCCAAAACAGTCCGTATTCCACCGCAAGTTATCTGAGGGCTAGAGATTGTAGATGACTACTTGAGGTTCGGCGGGTTCGACGAAGATGGTTGGATCCGGCTGCTCCACGCGGACGAACTTGACCGTCACCGTCTCAAAGCCCGCCTTGTGCAACACGTCGGCGTAAACGCGCGCCTGCAGGGCGTGCTTCTCGAGCAGCTGGTCCGGCGTCTCATCCGGCGTGCCACCCGTCTTGTAATCGATGACCAGTGCGCGTAACGGATCGGCCGGGTCGGTCGCCAAAGCGTCGATGGCGCCTTCGGCATATGCACCGTAGCGAGCGATGTCCTCGTCCTCGCAGCCCAGTGAAAAGAACGGCACCTCGGCGCGAATGCACGGCCACGCGAGCAGGTCGGCACGAACAGCCGACTTGAGCCAGCGGTTCAGGGCAACGTCGAAGCGTTCGCGCTGCTCCGGCGTCAGGCGCCACAGACGCGCCAGCGCATCGGCGCGCGCAGCGGGCAACGCGTCGGCACCCATCTCGATGAGCCACTGGCAGGCGGCGTGGAACGCCGAGCCCAGCGCCATGGGGTTGCCGGCGGGCTCAACGACGGCCACGTCCGCATCGGCCATCTCCGAGCCATCCGACTCTGCATCATCGCCAGCCTCGTCCATGGGCACGTGCGCCTCGGCGGCACGGTCCTCGGACTCGGCATGCAGCGCCGCGGCAATTGACGAGTAGCTGTACGAATCGCGCTCCGGATACGGGCAGGTGCCCATGCGCACGCCCACCGCCTGGGGATACACGAGCTCAAACGCATCGGGCTCGGGGTCGGCAGGACCAGGGACGATTGTACTGGCCGAATCGTCGGCAGCATCTGCATCGGCATCGCCACGAACAAGCCTGCCCTCGGCATCCAGCGAAGCGTTGGCCTCAAACGCCTGCTCGCCAAACGTAAAGTCCGCCAGCGAGATGAGCTCGTAGTCGCCCGGCTTGGAGTTATCGAACACCAAACGGTCGCTATCGAGCTGAGGCATGTCCAGAGCGTCCGTCGGCAGAATGCGGCGCAGAACATCGTAGGTCAGATCCGTCTCGACATCGAAGGTCGGCGCCGTCACCTTGCCACGGCTCACGCCGGCATCCATCGCCAAGATCACCAGCTCGCGCGCACGCGTCATGGCGACATAGAGCAGACGAGCCCGCTCCTCGAGCGAAAGCTGCAGGTCGTCGTTGCGCAGGCGAGCAAATGCCTCGGCGGGAGAACCCGTCGCACAGACGTCCTCCATGAGCTCTGGCGGCAGCCACAGCGACGTGCCCTTGCCCTTAAACGCGTGCTCAAACTGCTTTTTAACGTCGTCGCCCTTCACAAAAGTACCGTCGGCAAGCTTAACGCCGTCGAAGCGTGCCGGCAGTGCCACGACCTGCGCTCCACCCTCGACGCGACCCATCTGTGCCGCACCCGAGGACTTACGCACGCCAAAGCACTCGGCGACCGCCACGACCGGATATTCCAGACCCTTGGAGGCATGCACCGTCATGATGCGCACCGCGCCGTCGCCTTCCTCGTTGAGGGCACCCGGGGCTTCCTTGCCCGCCAAGAAGCGGTCGAAGGCCAGCGCGATGGAACGCGGAGAATTGCCGAGCTCGGCCTCTGCCTCGGCCACGGCATCGAGCGCCTTGAGCACGTTGGCGGCAATGGCCTTGCCCTCGGGGCCGCGCTGCGCCAGACGCACGAACCAGCCGGAAGCATTGACCACGTCGCGCGCGATGGCGGCGAACGAATCGCGGCCCACGCGACGAAGCGCATACCGCAGCACCTCGCGGGCGCGCGTCACGAGCGGCAGGTTCTGCAAACCCGGCACGTCGAAATCGCTCATGATGCCCATGTCGATATTCCGGCGCGAGGTCTCCCCTGTCTCGCTATCGAGCTTGGTCGCCAGCGCCAGGAACTCCTGGGCGCCGAGCGCAAACATCGGCGAGGCGAGCAGCGGCATAAGGCCCTGCGCCGTATCGGCCGGATTGGCGAGCGCACAAACCAGGGCGCGCACCGTCTGCACCTCGGCAGCCTGCGCAAAGACCGAGCCGCCCGCGATGACGCAGTCGAGCCCCTGATCGCGGAAGGCCTGGGCGTAGACGTCGGCGTTGGTCATGCGGCCCAGCAGCAGCACCATGCCGCCCTGGGGCTGGCCCGCTTTGACGAGCGCTTGGAACCGCTCCGCAATCGCACGAGCTTTCGCCTGCGTTCGCTCCTGGGTGCTGCCACCGGCAACGAACAGCGCCTGGCGGCGCGAAGCCTTCGCCTTGAGCTTGTCCTCGCGTTTGTCGCTCGGTTCAAGATCCAAGAACCCCTGCATCAAACCACCGGTGTTGCCGTCAAAGACGCGTGCTACGTAGCGCAGCACCTCGTCGTGGCTGCGGAAGTTGCGCACGAGTTTGACGAGCTCGCCAGCGGGGGCATCGGATGCGACAGCCGTCTCGGGCGCAGCAGAGGAGCCCACCTTGCGCTCCTGGCGGCGAAACACCTCGACCTCGGCGCCACGGAAGCGATAGATGGACTGCTGTGCATCGCCCACGGTGCACAGCGCGCGCTCCCCCGCACCCGTCAGGTAGCGTATCAGATCGACCTGCATCTGGTCGGTATCCTGAAACTCATCGATCATGACCATCTTAAAGCGGCCCTCGTACGCAGCACGGATGGCAGGGTAATCGCGCAACGCCTCGTAAGCCATACGCAGCAGGTCGTTATTATCGAGAGCGGACTGGGCAGCCTTCAGCGCGCGATACTCAGCCTCCACGGAACGGGCCAGGCCCACCAGCGCATCGAGCGCCGGGCCACCGCAGGCAAGCACGATATTGATAAACGCATCGGCGGCCTCGGCCTTGAGCAGCTCGACCTGCTCCTTAGGGAATGCCTTGCTCGCGCGCGGCATGGTGCACGACATCATGAGTCGCGCTGCATCGGCCATGGTCTTGCCGCTCGCCTCGAACGCGTCAATGGCGTCGAGTGCCATCTGCGCCTTCTCGGTCGCGGCCTTGCTTGCGCCCAGCGCCGCGCGATAGGCATCGGCGAGTGCCGAGGTATCGGCCTGGCCGCGCGCCACGCACACGTCGTCCATACCGCCCGGCAACTGGCTCGACAGCTCCAGCAGGTCGCGCACCAGGCCCTTGATGGTCGTGCCGGTGCCAAAGGAACCGCCCTCGCCCGCCATGGGATACCAGGCATAGAGGGCCTTGAGCGATGCCGCGAGCTCGGGGGCGGCATCGGGCGCCGTCGCGCGGGCCAGCACATGCTCAACAGCCTGGTCCATAAGCTCGTCGGTATCGGTGAGCACCGTGAACTCGGGGTCGATGCCCAGCTCCAGCGCATGCGCGCGCAGGATACGCGAGCACATGCCGTGAATGGTCGAAATCCACGCGTCGTCGACGGTCAGTGCTTCCTCGTCCATGCCCTCGTCGATAAGCGCACGGCGCACGCGGTCGCGAATCTCGGCCGCGGCATCTTTGGTAAAGGTAATGGCGAGCACCTGGTCCAGATGCTCAACGAACGGACCGGATTCGGGCGAGAGCGCATAGACGATGCGACGCGTGAGGGTAAAGGTCTTGCCCGAACCGGCGCCCGCCGAGACAAACAGCGGACGGTCGAGCGTCTTGACGATCTGCAGCTGTTGCGGCATCAAGGTCGAAAGATCCATGGTCTACACGCCCCTCCTTACAAACGTACCTTCGTGGTTATACGAGCAGCGGCCATGCGCGGCCTTTGTCGACGCCGGGTCGACAGCAGCGACGTTGCCCGCCTCGAGTTCGCGCAAGCGCTCGGCGATGCCGGCCTCCACGCGATCGAGCAGTGCATCGAAGTCCATGTTGCCGCCCTCACCGGGAAAGCCCTTCTTAAGCCCCGGGATGCGGCCGTCACCACGCTCCTCCTCGAGCAGCTCGGCACTCGCGGCGCCTCGCAGCGCCGGTTTGCCACCCTTGGACGAAAAATAGAGCGCCGCGCGGGTATCCAGATCCAGCGCCCGGCGCATGGCCTGCGCGTAGATGAGCGTTTGGGTATGCGTCGGCAGCCAGCGCGGATCGTCGATGGGAGCCTCGCCCGACTCCTCGTCGCGCACCGTGGGGTCGGCGAGCTTAAAATCCTCGACGCCCGAACGATGCTTGTAGTCGATTACCACGGCGCGATTCTCGGCATCCACATCCACGCGGTCGATACGCCCGCCGAGCGGCCAACCGGCATACTCGACTTTAAGATCGTTAAAGGCAAACTCCAGGTAGCGTGGAGCAAAAGGAGTCAGCGCCTCGGCTTCATAGGCAAGCACACCCTCCAGCTGCGGCAGAATCTCGGCCACCTGGCGCTCCTCTACCGGAGAGAGCGGCACGAGCGGACCCTCGTTGCCACGCTTGGAGGCATGCTCGGCCAATGTCTCGTCAAAGACCTCGCGCAGCAGCTCCTGAGCGCGCGGCAGGTTCTCGGGCGTCACGCGCTCCATGCCTTCCTGGGGCAGACGGGCGTGCAGATGCTCCAGCACGTCGTGGACAAAGTTGCCCTTCTCCATATTGCCAAAGCCGGCGTCGATCGACTGGGGCTTCACGCGGTACGAGACGAACCAGCATAGCGGGCAGGTCGAATAGGCCTCGATCTGCGAGGCAGACGTCAGGCGCGGCACCAGCGGCGCATCCTCGCCCTCGCCATCGCGACGGCGCAGGACCAGATACGGAATGGCTTCATCGCTCAGATGCTGAGGAGCTTCGCAGGTCACGCGCTCGCGCCTAAGACCTTCACCTGCCGCGGGATCAAAGTCGGCGATGATATCGCCCTCGCCCACGCGCGTGGGCTTGGCAGCGCCAGCGGCCTCGGCATGTGCCCGCAGCTCTGTCCATACGGCTGCCGGGTAGCATTCGCGTGCCTGCCGATCGTGCGTCACGCGGGCGAGCGCGACCGGACCGCTCGCCGCCTGCATCGCACGGCCAAAGCGCACGCGCAGCAGGGCGGCGGGCTCCAAAGACACGCCGTCGCGGCGCAGCTCGGCCGTCAACGTGGCAAGCGGGCCCTCTTCGTGCGAAAGCGGATAGCTGTCCAGGTCGACATCGGCAAACAGCACGGCATCGTAGCCGCCAGGACGCAGAACCGACGCATCGGCAAGCGACACGAAGCGCACTTGCGCCCGTGGCGTGCGATCGACCTCGTAGGTCTCGTAATCGTAAGCGGCGCTGCGCTTATCCACCTTGGTGCGAACGCCGTCGAGCACGGGCACGGTCGCTGTCTGCGACACATCGAGCACGCGGGCTTCGTTCATAAGAATGTCGATGGCGTGGCGCAGTAGGGCCGTTTCAGCCTGGCGACGGGCCTGACCGTCGAGACCGCCAAACGCGCGATCGGGCAGCGCCTCGGCGGCGGCAAGCATGGCCTTGAGCGCCGTCACGGGCTTGTCGCGCCACAGCGCCTGGAACACGTCCGAGACCACGCACGGCACGTTCTTAAACCAGTTCTCGTCACTCGCCGCTTTACGCGCGCCCCTGATCTGGCCCTGCACGCTCTGCAGCAAGCTCTTGACGCCCGCGGTAGTCTTGCTGCGCGAGAGACGCATATTCTTGTCGAACGTGCGCGCGCTGGCGGCGTCGGCACCCGAAAGCGGGCTGTAAATCCAGTCGGTAAGCTCCGGAGCGGGCCACCACTCAGTCTTAGAAGCTGCCCCTTCGTCGGCGGCCTTCATACGCTCGATCAGGTTGGCGAGCGCCGTGAACTGCCTGCCCACAATGGATTGAGAAAACGCCGTGAACTCGGTCGTCTCGGCAGCAACGTGGCGCGCCGCCAAACGAGCGGCGAGCTCACCGAACAGCTGGGGTGCCCGGGCAGAAACAACGAGCACGCGCACGGGATCGGCGGGCGCGGAGGCGGCATCGTTGACATTGGACTCCTTGTGCGCTTTCACCATCTTATCGATGACGTCCGCATAGACACGGGCACGAGCATGGGGGCCGGCGACTTCCACAAAGGCAGGACGTACGACGGACTTTGGAGCAGTCGCGGGAGCGCCAGCATCCTCGTCCAGCGGTGCAACCTCAAACAGCACACCGCGGGCATCAAGGGCCGTGGCCAGCTCCTCACGCATCGCCGCTTGCTCGCGGGCGAGCAGCACGACAACCTCTCCCCCGTTGTTTGCCACGGCGGACAGCAGCTCGAGCAGGCTATACGTAAATGACGTGACGCCGCGCACGCAAACGGCGCGGGTGCACGCCGGCAGGCTGTCGGTCAAAGCGCCGGCCATAATGTCAGCTGCCTCGCAGGGCTCGACCATGTCTCGACGGTCCAAGCCGCTCGCGTAGGCGCGCAAAAGCTCGAACACGCGAGCCTCAGCATCGCTTTTTGGCTCAGGCTGGCAATTGTTGCCACCGCATCGCTCGGCACCCGTCCCTGCCACACCCGGAAGCACATCGCGAGCCATGCGCGCGAGCATGCGCACCGTGCCCTGGCCACACGAAAGCGGCTGAAGATCGGCATCATCGCGGCGGGCAATCATATCCGAAAACAGCATCTGGCGCTGCAGGTTGTCGACGAAATCGCGCCCGTCGCCCAAAAGCTCCCAAAGCGAGCGAAGCCACGACGAAGGCGTCTTGTAGTCGATACCCAGTGAAACCCCGGCTTCCGCCGCATCATGACGGCACAGGTCGAGCTCGGCAAACGTTGGTGCCAGCAACACGGCACGCCCGTGACGGGCAATAAGGTCGGCAAGCAGCGCCGACTCGGCATCGCTCAAATCCGTGCCGGTATTGGTGGTATAGATTCGAACAGGCATGGTCCTCCGCTCAAACCGTTCGCAATAATCAATGCATCCATCCTACCCGCCCAAGCGGACACATTGCCACCGCAGTTCCATCTTTTGGTACAAAGCAACCTGAACCCAACGCACCAGCCGATTGCAGGCATATAAAAACCGCCCCCGGAGGGACGGTTCTTCGTAATTCAATGTTGTCGCTGGCCTACTCGCCATCCTCCAACTTAATGAGGATCTTGCGGTAGCCACCGTACTCGCCGTTCAGCGCCTTTGAAACGCGGCTCACCGTGGTGGACGAAGCGCCGGTACGGGCCTGAACCTCAACATAAGGCTCGCCCTCGTCCAAATAGCGCGCAACCTGCAAACGCTGAGAAAGGTCGCAAATCTCGCGCGGCGTGCAGATATCGGTCAAAAACGCTTGGATATCCTTCTCGTCGTCCAAAAGGCTAAATGCGTGGACCAGCTGCTTGACATCAGGCTTGTCAAACATGTTCTCGATATTCATCGATCACCGCCAAACCCGCCAAAAGGCATCGAAGTTGATACTGACATCGGGCATCGTTCGCCCGTTCTATGCAATAGGGCAACGCCTGTGGCTTTTGCCCGTAGCAGTGTAGCACACCACCAAACTAAAGCGACAAGACTCTCTGCCAGCGGCGCGTTTTTCAGGACGAACGCCGTTTAGAAACCATATGCGCACGTAAGCTCCACGAATATTTGAGACAATGGGCGCCCAAACACCGCGGCGCGCCCGCGCAACCATCCAGGTCGCCGCCGTAAGCCGCTTCACGCGACGCCAGCAATCCCGGCGCAAGAAAGGATTCACGCCATGCGCTTTATGCTTAACTGGCTCTTCACCTCGATCGCCATCGCGATCGCCACGTTCCTCGTCCCCGGTATCCAACCCTTCGGCTTTGCCGAGACCTGGGTCTGCTTTGCCTTTGTGGGACTGTTCCTGAACATTGTCGATTCGTTCGTCAAACCGTTCCTTACGGTCATCTCGCTGCCGCTCACGATCATTACGCTGGGCATTTTCCAGCTTGTCGTCAACAGCTTTATGCTTGAGCTCGCGAGCTACCTGTCGGTCAACCTGCTGGGCGTCGGCATCTCCATCGCCAGCTTTGGATCGGCCTTTATGGGCAGCATCCTGGTGTCCATCACGCGCAGCATCCTCGACAGCATCGCCGAGGACTAAAACGGCCATTCCGGCCATGTCCGTCTCAACAGCCCAAAACGAAGGCCGCCCATCGCAAAAATGGGCGGCCTTCTTATTTTTCAAGTCTCAAAGGGCGAGAGAATCTACCATTTCCACCCCGTCCCCAAATGCAGGTGTGGGTTAGATGACGTAGTCGTAGCCATGATTGGGAGCGACAAGTTGATCAAGCGTCACACCGTCGAGGTAGTCGTTGATGAGCTTGTCCAGGTTCTTCCACACGTCGAGCGTGGGGCACTCATCCGAACGCGAGCAGCCCTTGCAGTCGCCATCCAGACAGGCGACCGGCGCCAGACTGCCCTCGGTCAGGCGCAAGATCTCGCCCACCGTGTACTGCTCGGGCGGGCGCGTGAGCACATAGCCGCCGCCCTTGCCACGCATACCCGAAAGCATGTTGGCGCGCACGAGCGTAGCCAAGATGTTCTCGAGATATTTCTCGGAAATCCCCTGTCGCGCCGCGATCTCTTTGAGCGGGATGCGACCGGCCGCCTGGTGCTCGGCCAGATCGACCATAACGCGCAGGGCATATCTGCCCTTAGTAGAAACCAACATGTATAGTGCTGCCTTTCGGTCATTTAGTCCGTAGAAATTCTAGCCGAAAAATTGGTTTTGAAAATACCCATTCCCGTCAAGATGGTTAATCGACTCGTAATAATCTTCTATTTCCTATTGCGTTACTAGGCTTTACTGTCTACTATGCTTGCCAACAGCAAAACGAACAACCCATAAGGTTTGTGGGTTTAGCTGTTATACACACCGTAAAACCACACGGTATCCAGTCATTTGAACACTTTGGAGGTTCACCATGAGCAATGTTTACACGTCCATCGATCAGCTTATCGGCCACACCCCGCTTCTGGAGCTCACTCACTTTGAGGCCGATGAGGACCTCAAGGCCCGCGTGCTCGTCAAGCTGGAATACTTCAACCCCGCCGGGTCCGTTAAAGACCGCGTCGCCAAGAACATGATCGACGAGGCCGAAAAGGCCGGCAAGCTCGTGCGCGGCGGCGACTACACCATCATCGAGCCCACGAGCGGCAACACCGGCGTCGGCATCGCCTCGGTGGCGGCGGCTCGCGGCTACAAGGTGATCATCACCATGCCCGAGACCATGTCCGTCGAGCGCCGCAAACTTATGCAGGCATATGGCGCACAGCTCGTGCTCACCGACGGTTCCAAGGGCATGAAGGGCGCCATCGCCAAGGCCGAGGAGCTGCAGAAGGAGACGCCCAACAGCATTATCGCCGGCCAGTTTGTGAACCCCGCCAACCCCGCCATCCACAAGGCCACGACCGGCCCCGAGATCTGGGATGACACCGACGGCAAGGTCGACATCTTCGTCGCCGGCGTTGGAACCGGCGGCACCGTGACCGGCGTGGGCGAGTTCCTCAAGGAGCAGAACCCCGAGATTAAGGTCGTCGCCGTCGAGCCCGCCACCTCCCCGGTGCTCTCCAAGGGCCAGGCCGGCCCGCACAAGATCCAGGGCATCGGCGCCGGCTTTGTGCCCGACGTCCTCGACACCCAGGTCTATGACGAGATCATCCCCGTCGAGAACGACGACGCCTTTGCCACCGGCCGTGCCGTGGGCCACAAGGAGGGCGTGCTCGTGGGCATTTCGTCCGGTGCCGCCGTGTGGGCCGCACTGCAGCTGGCCAAGCGCCCCGAGAACGAGGGGAAGACCATCGTGGCCCTGCTTGCCGACACCGGCGAGCGTTACCTGTCCACGGCACTGTTCCAGGACTAGAGCTTCTCGTTCTTAGAACGAGTCCAAGGCACGCCGGCCTTCCCTCTCTTCTGGCAGCCTGGGCTCATCCCAACAGGGCGTCCCACATGACACCCGAACTTGCTACAATGTCTGCGGCGCGGAACCAGCCTCCCGCGCCGCTTTTCTTTTTTGGCCACATGCCACCAAGGAGAACCTCCCCATGCACAACAAGCGCGTGCTCGTCGCCATGAGCGGCGGCGTCGATTCCAGCGTGACTGCCTATCTGCTCAAGCGCCAGGGCTACGAATGCGTCGGTGCCACCATGCGCCTCACCTGTCCCGCGCCCGATCCCGTCACGGGCATGAGTAAGGTCGACCGCGACATCGCTGATGCAAAGGCCGTCGCCGAGCGCCTGGGGATACCCCACCATGTGCTCGACCTGCAGCAGACCTTCGACCGCAACGTAATCGAGCGCTTTGTTAACGCCTACCAGGAGGGGCTGACGCCCAATCCGTGCATCATCTGCAACCGCCATATTAAGTTTGGCGCGCTGCTCGATGCGGCACTCGATATGGGCTGCGACTACATCGCCACAGGTCACTACGCCAAAACGAGCCAGGCGTCCGACGGCACCTGGCAGCTGCATCGCGGCGAGGACCCCAAGAAGGACCAGAGCTACTTTTTGTATTCGCTCACGCAGGAGCGGCTGTCGCGCACAATCTTTCCGCTGGCCGGGCTGGACAAAGAGCGCGACGTGCGCCGCATTGCCGCCGAACAGGGCTTTGCCAACGCCAAAAAGGCCGAGAGCGAGGATATCTGCTTTATTCCAGACGGCGACTACGCGGGCTATATCGAGCGCCGCTGCGGACATGCCGCCGAGCCGGGCGATATTGTATGGCGCGACGGCAGCGTGGTCGGGCGCCACAACGGCGCACTGCGCTATACCATCGGCCAGCGCAAGGGTTTGGGCGTAGCGATGGCGCATCCCGTATACGTGACAGGCGTCGACGCCGTCAACAACACCGTGCATCTGGGCGAGGCCGAGGACCTAACGGCCACAGCACTCACGGCCGACGACTGGATCTGGAGCGCCCCTGCCGACCGCATGGAGGCAGAACTCGATGCCGGCGGCATTCGCGTGGGCGCCAAGTACCGTTACCGTCAGAAAGACCAAGCAGCGACCCTTACGCGCGGCGAAGACGGGCAAATGCTGCTGACTTTTGACGAGCCGCAGCGAGCCATCGCCCCCGGCCAAGCCGTTGTAGTCTATCGCGGCGACATCGTCCTCGGCGGCGGTACCGTGACCGGCGCCATCAAGTAGTCCCATCCCCTTCATAAGTTGCGGTGAAATAGGGACTGTTTAAGCGTTTAAAACCGCCAAACAGTCCCTATTTCACCGCAACTTAGAGAGGACGGCCTCGGTCGGTACTGCCGTATCAGCCGAGGCCGCTGCATCGCTAGCGCTGTACGTAGGCGCGGACGAGCTCGAAGGTGTTGCGCACGCCGTCCATGTGGCTACGCTCGTAGTTGTGGCTCGCGTACACGCCGGGGCCGATCAGACCATGACGAATGTCGTAGCCGGCAGAGAGCGCGGCCTCGACGTCGGAGCCGTAGTGCGGGTACACATCGATGGCGTAATCGAGCTCCAGCTCGCGCGCGATGTTGGACAGCGTGGTTACCAGGTCGTAGTTGTAGGGGCCACCCGAATCCTTAGCGCAAATCGAAACCATGCGCTCGGTGCAGCCCAGGTCGTCGCCCACGCAGCCCATGTCCACGCTGATCATCTCGCGCGTGTCGGCCGGCACAAAGGCGCCGCCGTGGCCGACCTCCTCGTACACCGTAAAGAGCAGCGATACCTTGCGCGAAAGCGTCACCTCGTCGTCGGCGACGGCGCGGGCCAAACCCAGCAGAATCGACGCGGACAGCTTGTCGTCAAGGAAGCGACTCTTGATGTAGCCGCTCTCCGTCACCGTGGTGCGCGGATCCATAGCGATGATGTCGCCCGTCTGAATGCCCAGCTCAAGCACGTCATCCTTGCTGTCAACGTTCTCGTCGAGCAGGATTTCCATGTTCTTCTCGATGGTCTTGACCGGCTCATCGGCCACATGCGCCGAAGGCTCAGTATTGAGGACCACGCCCGTGTAGACATTACCGTCACGCGTGTAGACGGTGCAGTTCTCGCCATCGGCCGTAGACCACTGGTGCCCACCAAGCGTCGTGGGACGCAGGCGGCCATTGTCCTTAATGGAACGCACCATGGCGCCCAGGGTATCGACATGGCTCGCCAGTACGAGCGGCTCACCCTCACCACCAAGCTCAACGAGCACGTTGCCTTTATTGGAGCGCTCGGGCCCAAAGCCCATATCGCGCAACGTTTCCATTAGATAATCAGTCGCCGCACGGGTATAGCCCGTAGGCGAAGCAATAGAAGTCAGCGTCTTAAGCTGTCCCGCGATATAGGAGAGCGTCTCCTCTAGAGAAGCATCGATTACAGAAGCCATGTGCATCCTTCCAAGCAAAACTAAGACCGAGTCCCGATTTTAACCGTTCTGCACGCGCAAGGCTCTGGGAGCCGAGCCACCTCCAGACGTCCTCCCGCCGATTTTACGCACGCGCACGGCTTACAATCCCAATCTTGCATAAATCCTATCGGTATCTGCATAGAAATGAGGAATCTTTTTGCTTCGTCTCAGGGTACCCCACCTTGGGCCGTGCAAAAAACGGAGTATTCAGCACCGTGGGCCCCAACGACCCCATCGCGAACGACAAAACGACGCGGTTACAGCAGTGTTGCAGGTCGTCGCAAAGCAAAAACTCAGTAACAACCCCCTCCACTCATCGATAGCCCGCCCACAATGGCTGTCGATGGGCGCCTGAGGATCACTACCGCCCATTCACAACGTTATGCATTTTTAAGAGCTTGTTGAATACTCCCAAAAATGCACGCAGGGAAGTGCACCACCTATCCGCAGCGGGCAGTACGCCTTGGTTTTGTCCGTCTCAGGGCATCGACGCAGCACAAAAAGCCCCGCCGTGCGTAGCACGGCGGGGCCAGCGGCACGTCAAAAGACCATACACCTACGGGCGAAGGACCACCAAACTGGGCTAGGCAGCCGGGCAGATCTTCTTGAAGAGCTCGATGACGTCGTCGAGCGTTGCCTCGCGCGGGTTACCCGGGAAGCAGGCGTCGGCCATGGCGTCCTTGGCCAGGACCTCGATCTCGTCAGCCTTCATGGCCTCACAGACGTGCGGGATGTTCACGTCGGCGGAAAGCTGCTTGACGGCGGCGATGGCGGCATCGGCGGCCTCGGCGGTGCTCATGCCCGTGGTGTCAACGCCCATGGCGACGGCAACCTTGGCCAGGCGCTCAGCGCAAACCGGCTTGTTGAACTCCATGGCGATCGGCAGCAGCATGGCGCAAGCGACGCCGTGCGGGGTGTCGTAGTGAGCGGACAGGGTGTGAGCCATGGCGTGGTCGATGCCCAGGCCAACATTGGAGAAGCCCATGCCGGCGACATACTGACCAAGAGCCATGCCCTCACGGCCGGAGCCGGGCTGGCCGGACTTGGCCTCGGCGACGGAGTCGCGCAGGTTCTCGCTGATCAGCTTAATGGCCTCAAAGTGGAACATGTCGGAAAGCTCCCAGGCGCCCTTGGTGGTGTAGCCCTCGATGGCGTGGGTCAGTGCGTCCATGCCAGTGGAAGCGGTCAGGCCGGCGGGCATGGAGGCCATCATGTCGGGATCGACGACGGCGACCTCGGGGGCGTCGTTGGTGTCGACGCACACGAACTTGCGGACCTTCTCGGGGTCGGTGATGACGTAGTTGATGGTCACCTCGGCGGCGGTACCGGCGGTCGTCGGCACAGCGATGGTGAACACGGCGTGGTTCTTAGTGGGAGCAACGCCCTCGAGGCTGCGGACATCGGCGAACTCGGGGTTGTTGATGATGATGCCGATGGCCTTAGCAGTGTCCATGGAGGAGCCGCCACCGATGGTCACGATAGCGTCAGCCTCGGCGGCCTTGAAGGCCTCGACGCCGTCCTTGACGTTCTGGATAGTGGGGTTGGGCTTGATCTCGGAGTAGAGGCTCCAAGCGATGCCGGCAGCGTCGAGCTCGTCGGTCACCTTAGCGGTAACGCCAAACTTGACCAGATCGGGGTCGGAGCAGACGAAGATCTTCTTGTAGCCGCGACGCTGGAGCTCGCCGGGGATCTCCTTGATGGCGCCGGAACCATGATAAGAGATGGTATTGAGAACGAAACGATTAGCCATTGATAGCCTCCCATCGTGTGCGGGGCATCCATTACGCCCCACGCTATGAGTCCCATCCTAACGCTTTTGAAACAAAAAACGCGTGAGAACGTCAATAGTGTTAAAGCGTTTCAACAGATGATGAAAAATAATGCGGCAAAGGGACAGCCCCTTTGCCGCATTCGGTTACTTTCGGCAGCCCTCTTTCCAAGCCTCGGCCGCAACCTTCCAGCGTAAGCGCAAGTCGCGCTCGCGGTCGATGAACATGATGGCAAACGCGACAAACAGCAGCAAGCTCGCCACGACGATGGCGTGCAGGCCCATGCGCTCAATACACCAGTTGCCCAACACGGCGCCAAACACAAAGGTAAAGATCACGCCAAAGTACAGCAGGCCGTTTTCCAAAAAGCCGCGCCTGTGGGTGATGATGTAATCGTCCACGTTTTGCAGCGCGTTGCGCAAGTTGCCGATGCACATGGTCGTAGCGATGCCGTGACCGTGGATCTTGCGGAAGCTCTCGACCTGCATGCCGCAGGCAAACGAGGTGAGGCAGTTGGCGAGCAGGTTGAAATTGCCGCCCGGGATAAAGCTCACGCCCAGCAAGATGACGGCTTCAAAGAACACCGTCACCTGACGCCAGTGGATCACGCTGCCAAACCGCTCGTGCACCAGGTCGGCAAGCATAATGCCCACGGCAAACGACACCACGGGGAAGAAATAGCGTCCCGCAAGTGCCCAATTGCCCTCCGAGATGCTCACGCCCACCAGCAAGATGTTGCCCGTCTGCGCGTTAGCGAAAACATGGTCGCGCCCAATGTACGAATACACATCCATAAAGCCACCGGCGAGCGCCAAGATAATGCCCAGCTCGATGGACTCCGATATCTGTTTGGCACGCTGCATCGTCGTGCGTCCTCCTTGTTGACGACTCTCTCGTGCGTTGGCGGAAACATAGCCGCCGTTCATACTGTAACCCATTGACAACATGGCGTGCGCGCGAGACGGCTCCTTCGACGCAGGGATACACAGTCTGGAAACAAACGGCGGGCGCGGCGACGCTCTCACTCACCAGCCCATGTACTCCCCCAGTCTTTTTAGCTCCGTCCCAAAAAGACTGGTTACAATTACGTGCAGCATACAGACACCGGGAGGGATCGTGGCAAAAAAGCCTCAGCACGCTCAGAACAACCAGCGCAGTCAGCAGGGCAAACAGGGCCAGCAGCAAAAGCGCGGCGGCAAGGCGCAGGCCACGGTCGCCCGCACCAAGCATTCCCAAGCGACGCCCGCCCGCCCCTGGCGCCCGGGCCGCGATAAATTCCTCCCTGTCAGCCGCGCCGACATGGACGCGCGCGGCTGGGACCAGTGCGACTTCGTCTACATCTGCGGCGACGCCTACGTGGACCATCCCAGCTTTGGCATGGCCATCATTAGCCGCGTCCTCGACGCGCACGGCTACAAGGTGGGCATCATCTGCCAACCCGACTGGACCGACCCCGCCAGCATCACTGTGCTCGGTGAGCCGCGCCTGGGCTTTCTCGTCAGTGCCGGCAACATGGACTCCATGGTCAACCACTATTCGGTAACCAAGCACCGCCGCCACACCGACGCCTATACTCCCGGTGGCGAGGAAGGTCACCGCCCCAACCGTGCCGTCACGGTCTACGGCAATCTCATCCGTCAGACGTTTAAGGACGCCCCCATCATTATCGGTGGCATCGAGGCAAGCCTGCGTCGCCTGGCCCACTACGACTACTGGCAGGACAAGCTCAAGCGCTCGGTACTGCTCGACTCGGGCGCCGACATCCTCATCTACGGCATGGGCGAGCACGCGATCGTCGAGATCGCCGACGCGCTCGACGCGGGGCTGCCCATCGATCAGATTACCTATATCAATGGCACCGTCTACCGCACCAGCTCGCTCGACGAGGTCTACGACTACGACCTGCTGCCCAGCTGGGACGACCTTGCCGCCGACAAGCTCAACTACGCACGCAGCTTTAACGTGCAGCAGCAGAATATGGACCCCATCACCGGGCATCGCCTAGTAGAGCCATATCCCAACGGCGTGTACGTGGTGCAGAACCCGCCGTCGGCGACGCTCACCACCGACGAGATGGACGAGGTGGCCGAGCTCCCCTACGCACGCGATTGGCATCCCGACTACGACGCGGCGGGCGGCGTGCCGGCCTTTGCTGAGATCAAGTTTTCGATCAGCTCCAACCGCGGCTGTTTTGGCGAGTGCTCGTTTTGCGCGCTCACCTTCCACCAGGGCCGCGTGTTGCAGATGCGCAGCCACGACTCGATCATGCGCGAGGCCGAGCTGCTCACGCGCGATCCCGAGTTTAAGGGCTACATCAACGACGTGGGTGGACCGACGGCCAACTTTAGCCGCCCCGCCTGCGACAAGCAGCTCAAGCACGGTGTGTGCAAGAACAAGCGCTGTCTGTGGCCGAGCGTATGCAAGAACATGGTGGTCGACGAAAGCGGCTACACGCAGCTGTTGCGCGACCTGCGCCAGCTGCCGGGCGTCAAAAAGGTCTTCGTGCGCAGCGGCATCCGCTTCGACTACACCATGGCCGATGCCTCGGACGAGTTTTTACGTGAACTGTTGGAGCACCATGTCTCGGGCCAGCTGCGCGTAGCGCCCGAGCACGTGAGCGACGCGGTGCTGTCCGTGATGGGCAAACCGAGCCGCGCCGTCTACGACGCGTTCTGCCGCAAATTTGAACGCTTGAACCGCGAATACGGACTCAAGCAGTACGTTGTGCCGTATCTGATCTCAAGCCACCCCGGCTCGACCATGAAGGAAGCCGTGGACCTTGCCGAGGCCGTGCGCGACATGGGCTACATGCCCGAGCAGGTGCAGGACTTCTACCCCACCCCGTCCACCATGTCGACCTGCATGTACTACACCGGCGTGGATCCGCGCACCATGGAGCCGATCTATGTGGCGCGCGACCCGCACGAGAAGGCCATGCAACGCGCGCTCATCCAGTATCGCAAGCCCGAGAACTACAAGCTAGTACGCGAGGCACTGGAAAAGGCCGGCCGTCGCGACCTGATCGGCTACACCAAGCATTGCCTGATTCGCCCCGTGCCGCCACGCCCGGGCGAGACGTCTGCCGGCGGTGGGCATGGCACCGGCAAGAAGGGCGGCAAGGCCCACGGTGGCGCCGCTGGCAAGGGACCTAAGGGCAGCAAGGGGCACAGCGGCATGTCGCGCGCGCAGAACACTGCCGGGCGCAATCGCGCGGCACAGGGGCGTCAGGGCGTCAACGGAGGCGGTCGCCGCAACTAGCGCGGCGAGGCGGCATGCCGCCGTTGGCGACACGACACGCCCCACCAATAAAATGCCGCTCGCCGGGGCGTCGCAGAACGATTCCCCGGCGAGCGGCCGATTAATATTGTCTATCTCAAAACGTCGTTACTTTTTGTCAAAACGACCATAGAGCGCAAACGAGAGCGCCGCAGAGATAACCCAAGTCAAAGCGATGCAGACGACAATCATGATCAGGTTCATGGGATTGCCGCTTGGATCGGCATAAACGGGCAACGAGGTAATGCCGGGCATAACAAAGCCGAAGCACTTTGCGCCGAGAACAACGGTAAGCGCACCGCCAATGCCATCCGCGATCATCGCAGCGATAAGCGGAGTCCTGTTAGGAACCTGAACGGTAAACAAGGCGGGCTCGGAAATTCCCATAAATGCTGAGAAGGCGCACGTCATTGCAGCGGACTTGAGCTTTTCGTCGGTCATGCGCAGGGCCGCACCAAAAGACGCACCGCTTTCGGCGAGGTTATGGCAGAAAGAGATCGGGAGCAGATAGTCATACCCAAGCGTTGCGATATTGGAAATCTGGATAGGGCTCGTTGACTGATGCATGCCGAAGAGCACAATAAGCGGCATAAAGAAGCCCAGCAGAAAACCGGCAACAGGGCCCAACGTCGAGAATAGCCAAACGATACCGTTGGCGAGACCAAGACCGCACCAGGCACCAATCGGAGCGAGCACAAACAGGTTGACCGGAATCACGATAGCAAGGGAGAGTGCCGGGACGACAACGAGCTTAAAAAGATCCGGCACGACCTTGTCGATTGCGCGATATACAAAGGACAAGCCAATGACGCCAAAGATGACCGGGAACACGGAATCGGCGTAGCTAAAAATCGGCACCGTAAAACCGAACAGCGCAAGAGGCGTCTCGCCCGTACCGACAGCGTTGACAATGGTCGGGTACATCAGCGATCCGGCAACACAAAGCGCAAGCGAACGGTTGACTCGGAACTTATCAGCTGTAGACATTGCCAGCAAAAACGGCAAGAAGTAGAACGGGATATCCGAAATCATATTGAATATCGCAAAGTCGCCGGCACCCGTGTCGATTCCAAAAGCCGCGATAGCAGCCAGGATGCCCTTTACGATACCTCCCGCCACCAGCGCGGGAATGATAGCGGAGAAGATGCCGGTGATGATATCGAATACGCGAGCCGAACCTTTTTGGAGCTCAGGCTGCTCGGCGTCGGCGGAGACCTCGCCACCCATCCTGTCACCTAGCATGGGCTCCAATTCGTCATATACCGACCCCACGCTGGCGCCGATGATAACTTGCCACTGTCCGTCTTTAACCTGCGCGCCCAAGGCGCCGTCAAGCGTCTTAAGGGCCTCAAGGTCTGCCTTGCTATCGTCCTTCAGGTTGAATCTGAGCCTTGTAATGCAGTGCGTTGCCATAACAACGTTATCGGCGCCGCCCACGAGCTCGAGGACACGAGCGGCCAGTTCCTTCTTGTCTGCCACGACAATCACTCCTACCCAAGATCCTCGCCATTAGTGGCGATACATTTCTGATACCAATAGAAAGAGTCTTTACGCGAGCGCTCCGCAGTGCCGTTGCCGCAATTATCCAGATCGACATAGATAAGCCCGTAGCGCTTGTCCATCGTAAGAGGACCGCAGGCAACAAGGTCAATGAATCCCCAGATCATGTATCCGCGCACGTCAACGCCATCGATCACTGCTTCCTTAAGGCACTTTATGTGCTGGCGCAAATAATCGATTCGATACTCGTCGTGGATGCTGCCATCCTCCTCGACTACATCAGATGTACCGAGGCCGTTCTCGGCGATATACAGGGGCAGCCCATAGCGGTCATACATCTGGTTAAGGGTAACCCTCAGACCAATGGGATCGAGCTGCCAACCCCACTCACTCGTCTCGAGATAAGGGTTCTTGTTTGCCATGACCAGATTACCCGCAGTCTTCTCCCATCCCTGATCGCAGGTGGATACCTGGGAAAAGTAGTACGAGAAGGCCAGGAAGTCGACCGTGTTGCGAGCGATGAGCTCTTCATCGCCCGGTTCCATTTGAATCTCGATATCGCACGCGTCGAAATAGCGATTCATATAAGCGGGATATTTTCCACGAGCCATCACATCCGTATAGAACCAGTTGGAATACTGGTCGTCGTGAATAGCCTGCATGTTATCTTCGGGACGGCAGGTGGCGGGATACGTACAGAATCGAGCGATCATGCCGCCAACGGGAGTATCGGGTGAAAGACGATGGACAATCTCGACGGCACGCGCATTGGCAACGAACTCGTGGTGCAGGCACTGGAAGATGGCTCGATCGAAGTTCTCCCCCTCTTCGTCTTTGACCAGACAGACCCCGTCCCAAGGCGAAAAACGCGCTGCATTGAACTCGTTAAAAGGCAGCCAGAAATCGACCAGATCGCCCAATTCCGTAACGATTGTCTCGACATAGCGGGCGAAGAAATCAATCGTCTTGCGATTCTTCCATCCCCCATATGTGGTGACAAGATTTACCGGGATGTCATAGTGGAGCATGGTGACGAAGGTCTTAATGCCGTGCTTTTTGCACTCACCCAGCATGCTTCGATACCACTCGATGCCTTCGCGGTTAGGCTCAAGGTCATCTCCGTTAGGATAGATTCGGCTCCAGCAAATAGAGGTGCGGAACAGCTTGAGACCCATCTCCGCAAAAAGCGCGATGTCCTCACGATAGTGATGATAGAAGTCGTTGCCACGCCTAAACGGGTAGAACTCAACACCATCATCTGCGAGAGCGTTCATTAGTTCGTCATGGCAGAAGGGGTTGTTTTGATGCTTGTCCTCAATCTGGTCATGAGTCCAGGTACCATCCAGCCATCGACAATCCTGCGTCGACTTTCCCTTTCCGCCCTCATTCCAAGCGCCATCGGCCTGCGAGCACGATATGGCTCCGCCCCATAAAAAGTCGGAGTCAAACCCATGTTTTAACTTACTCATTTGCCCTCCTTGATCGGATGCTCCAGCGGATAACCCAATACTAGGAAGAACAAGATGCATAAGATATCGCATAGAAAGCGTGGGTTTATAACATTTTTTTAGATATAATACCGTTTAAGGCATCGATTCTACCGTTCACCCCTGGAGCACCCCATGGATTCGAATCTCAAACAGCTGCTCTATACGCATACCGAGACCGAAGAGTGGCATCGCACGCATCCGGGAGAGCTCAGCCCGCGATATAACAGGGTGGAAACCACAACCATTAACGGCGAAGAAGTCTATCTGTTTGATTGGAAAGAAACTCTCGACGAAAACCCCGTGGGCCTTATCAAGGAGTCGCGCTTTACCGACATTCCTCCTCATATCAATCGGGATATGGAGCTCAACTACGTGTACGACGGCGTCTGCACGTTTATCGTCAACGGACGGCGACTACTCCTTAAAAAGGGTGACGTGCTCATTTGCAACACTGGCGTAGTCAGAAGCGTTCCGTACGTTAAGGGCGAGCACGATATCGTCATTTCAATCGTCTTCAAAAAAGAAATGTTCGATTCGTTGTTCCTGAGCCAGCTACCCGGCGCGTCACCATTAACGAATCTCCTATTTGATTTTGTGTCCAAAAACCGTGAGGCCCGCAAATATCTCATTCTCCCAGAGGAATACGCCCGACATGCGCGACGCCTCATCGAGATGCTCTTTATCGAATATCACTTTAAAGATGCCTACTCTAATGAACTCATGAGGCACCTCGCCGTCAGCCTATTCCTTGTTCTCATTCGAGGACTGTACCGACGCTCTGCAACTGATAACCAGGCAATCATGTCGGACGAGCGCATCGTGTCGATTCTGAATCATATTGAGCGAAGCTACGGCGACTGCACGCTCGAAAGCATTGCGAGCGATACGAGTTATAGCACCAGCTATCTCAGCAGCTTGATCAAGCAAAAAACCGGCAAAACGTTTTCGCAAATCAAGCTCAACCAGCAGCTCACAGAGGCGGCATATCTTCTCAACAACACCGAGCGCAGCGTGCAGTATGTAGCCCGAAAAGTCGGCATCTCCAACATGTCATTCTTTTACTCAAAATTCAAAGAAGCATTCGGCGAAACGCCAGGTGTATTCAGGGCGCATCGGTCTAGTTAAAGTCATTGATAATCAGGCCGATCAGCTTCGCGTGGCGCAGGAATGCACGACCGGAGCAGCGAGCGCATCGCCTCTACCAGCACAAAGCCGGCGATGGCAACCGTGACTGCCACGTCGAGCGGCGTGTTCACAAACCACAGCAACGTCATGAGATACGACCCGGCATTAAAGGCAAAGTGCAGTAGGATCGTGTAGCGGAGCTTTCCGGTCGTCACGAGCACCCAACCGAAGATGAGGCCGGCGGCACCCGCGTAGCAACCCTGTACCCAATTCATGTGCATAAAACCGAAGATTGCCGCCTGCAGTACAATCGCCGCTGCGATACCCCACGTGCTTGGGGCCGCCCAGGGCACCATGGCGCCGCCCTGCGCGCTCGCACGACGCCGGCGCTTCCAGAGCGGACGGCACTGCGGGTTAAATGCTCGGAGCGAAAACTCAAAAATGATACCGCGCACCAGCAGCTCCTCGCAAAACGGAGCGCCGATCACCGTGGTCAGGACGGCCAGATAGCTCGTTTCGCCCATGCCCGTCTCCTCGACAAGTTCGCTGTAATCGGCCGCCGCCTCGGGCAACAGCGACAGCACAGCGTCGGTCACGTAGCCAACGACCACCTGCAGGGCAAGGCCGATCACGATAACGCAGGCGATGCGCCTCCATGCTTTGCCTGCTCCCCCGCCAAGCGGGCGCTCGCCCTGCCAGCGCGCCATAAACGAACGCGGCCACAGATAACGCCACCACAGCAGTGCCATCAAAAACGACGCCATCTGCGCGGCAGCCTGAAGCAATTGAATATCGAGGTCGTCAATCGAAAAGCCCATGAACACCGACGCGACACCAAGGGCGGAAAACAAAACGACGCTCAGGGCAATATCGGCAGCGACGACGCCAAAACAGGCAAGCGCCCAAATCATCGCATTGAGCATGCCAACCTCCTCCCGACGACTAGTCATTGGGGACGTTCTTCAACGACTAGCTGTTGGGGACACTCTTTACCAAAAGCCCCGCTCGGCGAGATGTCGAACGGGAAGGTGCCGCAGCGATTGAAGGCGGCGATAAACATGCGGATGGCGTTGGACGGCGTAGTGCCCACGAGCTGGGTTGCCGCCGCGAAGGCCGCCTTTTCCTCGGGCAAGACCTTCGCGACAACCGGGGTCATGTGTTCTGCCATGGCGCTTCCTTTTTGAAACGACGGTGGTGCGGATGGATGCGGGCCACGCGGCTGGG
Organism: Coriobacteriaceae bacterium; assembly: GCA_025992755.1. Taxonomy (GTDB): domain Bacteria; phylum Actinomycetota; class Coriobacteriia; order Coriobacteriales; family Coriobacteriaceae; genus Collinsella. Next base: position 637,451 of record DAJPGF010000001.1, on the reverse strand, counting down.
CGACGGGCTGTGAAGGCAACCCGATTGGCCCGCATCTGGAGTTTGTTCTACGGCGCTGGTATTACTTGGTATTCCTAAGTATTACCCCGCAGATAGAATACCATACCCGACCCCATGGGGACGGAGAAAAAACGGATCAATTTGTTGCTGAGTAAGTCTTTAGAGCGTGATGATGTCCGAGATATTGAGGGCCCGAGCGTCAGCGGAATCGTGCGTGGCAAGCAACAGCATACGACCGTCGAGCAAGTCGAGCACGACCTCGGTGCATGCGTCGCGCGCAGCGATGTCTAGACCGGTAAAGGGCTCGTCCAGAATCACTGCGCCGCCCGGACACAGCAGGGCTCGGGCAATCTCGACGCGACGGCGCTGCCCGCCCGAGAGCTCGGCCACGCGGGCATGCACATCGATCCCCGGTACCAGCAGGCGCAACAAGGCAGCGGCACTCGAGGCATTCACGCGTGCATCGGCGCACACCAGCACGTTATCCAAAGCAGAGGCGTCCTCGACCAGGCGCACGTCCTGAAACACCATGGAGCACGGTGCGCACTCCCCCGCCACCAGCGCAAGCAACGTCGACTTGCCCACGCCCGAAGCGCCCATCACACAGGTGCGTCCACCGGCGGGCACATGAAGCACCAGTCCGTCGAGCGCCGGCGACCAGGGCGCCCGGTCGCCCACGGCGAGCGCAAGCTCCGCAGCAGCCCCGCCGCCAGCAGAGCCGCACGCACGCCCGCGGCCACCGCGCCCATGTGCCCGCACGGCCGCGCGCCACGCCACGGGTCCCGAAACCCGCAGCAGCCACACCAGCACGCGCTCACACGCCCACGAGGCGGCAACGACCAGCACGGTCCACGCCAGCAGATCAGCCGTCTCGATGAGCAGCTTCGCCTGATAGATGCGTTCGCCCACGGTGTCCGTCGCCATGCCGATGAGCTCCGCCGCCACGCCGGCCTTCCAGCTCATGCCGATCACGGCGCGGGAACACGAAAGCACAAACGGCAGGACCTCGCGCCAGGTGTGGGCGCAAAACAGACGCCAACCCCGCACGCCATGCAGACGAAACATCTGCTCCAGTGGCTTATCCGCTTGCGTCAAACCCTCAACCAGCGAAAAATACACGCCCGGCAGCGCCATCAAAAAGACCGCCGCAATGCTCACGCGCGCCGACCCCAACCAAATGAGCAGCAGGACCACCACGCAGGCAACCGGTGTCGCCTTAACAAACGAAAGCGCCGGCGCCACCAGGCGGGCAAACGTTCGCGACCGCACCGAGGCCCCCGCCAGCACACCGCCGCACACCGCAGCAAGAGCCAGCCCGCCCAGTATCCGCGCGCCCGAGCCCGCCAAAATCGCCCAGGTACCGCCATCGCACACCAGCCGCAGCAACGCCACCACAACAGCGCCCGGCCCCGGCAAAATCAACGGCTGCGCCACGAGACCCGCCACCAGCACCCACACGGCAAGCCAAAAGGCGGCAACGGCACCTGCTGCCGTCACCGCCTTCATACGCTCTGTCATTTGTCGAGCAAACGCATGCACGGGCTACTCCATGTAATAGAAATCATCAGCCGGGAGCTTGCCGCCCACGGCGCTCGCGTCCGCATCGGCCAGCACCTGCAGGTACCCACCGAGCGCCGCCTTCATATCCTTCCCCGTCTGGCACACGAGCATGCACCCGGGAATCGCCTTTTCGGCAATCGCGGCGTTATCGACGACACCCGCATCGACCACGGCCTGTGCCCAATCTGCCGGCGCCGCATTGACGGCCTCGACGCTCGCCGCATGGCAGCTCAGGAATTCCGCCACGGCCTCGGGATGCTCCTCAGCAAAGGCTCGGCGCACCACGGTCACGCCCGTCAGCAAACGGGAGCCCGTGTCACCCGCCAGTTCGTCCCACGCATCGGTCAGGCTCACCGGCGCCGACAGCTTGCCCTCGCTCTTTGCGATGGCAGCGGTCTTGAACGGCTCCGGCAGCACGCCCACGGCAGACGGATCGGCAAGCAACGCCGACAGTACCTCGGTGGGCTCGCTCTTAAACTCAAGCGCCACCTGGCCGGTCAGGCCCGCGCGCTCCAAGAGGTAGTTCATGACGTACTCCGGCGTGGTGCCCTTGCCCGTCATATAGACAGTATGGCCCGCCAGATCGCCAAACGAGGCCACACTCGCGTCGCCCGTCACAACGTTCAGCACGCCCAGCGTGTTGATATCGATGACCTGCACCGCACCCTCGGTCTTGTTGTAGAGCACGCTCGCCACGTTGGCGGGCACCAGGGCGATATCGATATCGCCCTGAATGACCTTGGGCACAATCTCGTCGGCGGCAGTGTTGATCGCAAAGTCGAACTCATTGTCCGTCTCGCCATCGGCAGCCTGGTCCATAAACTGCACCAGGCCAATCGAGGTCGGCCCCTTGAGCGAGGCGACGTGCACCTCGACCGGCTCTGCGACAGCACCGGCGCCGTCCGTGGCAGCCGAGCCCGCGGCGGACCCCGCCCCCGCAGCTCCGCCGCCACAGCCAGCCAGTGCGAGCGACAACGCGCCTGCGGCAAGCGCCGAGGCAAATCCTCGGCGCGTCATCTCAGCATCAAACGCACGCATCGTTAGCACGCCCCCTCGTGGGGCATCGACCAGGCATGATGGTCGGTATGCAGTAGCTCCTCGGCCAGCGGCGAGAGCGGCGCGCCCAAGAACTCGCGATAGCAAGCCTGGACATCGGGATTCTCGTGCGAGAAGCGAATCTCGGCGTTCGCATCCAGGCCCCAGAGTACCTGACCACGCTCGGCCGCCAGCTCGCAGCCGTCATGGATGGGCTGACCGCCGCCACCGACGCAGCCGCCCGGGCACGCCATGACCTCGACGAAGTCATAGCTCACACGGCCGTCGCGAATCGCGTCGAGCAGACGGGCGGCGTTGCCCAGCCCGTGCGCCACGGCGACGCGCACCTTGGTACCGTCGATATCGGCCACGGCCTCCTTCCAGCCCTCGAGTCCGCGCACGTCAGTGAAGAAGTCGGCATCCGGGTTCTTGCCCGTCACCAGGTAATATGCCGAGCGCACGGCGGCCTCCATCACGCCGCCCGTGGCGCCAAAGATCACACCCGCGCCCGTGCCAAAGCCCAACGGCGTATCGAGCGGCTCCTCGACCAGCGTGTCAACGCTCACGTGGCTCGCGCGGATCATACGCACCATCTCGCGCACCGTCAGCGCAACGTCCACGTCGGGCGCGCCGCCCTCGCCCATCATGCTCGGCAGCGCACACTCGGCCTTCTTGGCCGTACACGGCATCACGGACACCACAAACAGGCGCTCGGGCTCCACGCCCAGCACCTTGGCGTAGTATGTCTTGGCGATGGCGCCGAACATCTGCTGCGGCGACTTGGACGTGGACAGACTGTCGACAAACTCCGGATAGCGCGCCTTCACAAAGCGCACCCAACCCGGGCAGCAGCTCGTAAACATGGGCCAGCCGCGGCTGTCGCCTTCGCCCTTAGCGGCGGCGCCTAGGCGCTCGAGCAGCTCGGAACCCTCCTCCATAATGGTGAGGTCGGCCGAGAAATCGGTGTCGAACACGTACTCAAAGCCAACGCGGCGCAGCGCACAAGCTAAGCGCTCAACAGTGGCCTCCTCGCGAGATATGCCGAGCTCCTCGCCCCAGGCGCTACGCACGGCCGGCGCGATCTGTACCAGCACGATCTTGTCGGGATTAGCGAGCGCGTCAAACACGGTCTCGGTGTCGTCGCGCTCGCGCAGCGCGCCCGTCGGGCAATGCGTGATGCACTGGCCGCACGCGACGCAATCGGTCTTGCCGATCGGCACGCGCCCGCGGGTGCCCACGGCGGTATGCGTGGCGCGGTTGGTCAGGTCCCAAATCCCTAGGCCCTGTACGCTCTCGCACACCTTGATGCAGCGCATGCATTTAATGCACTTGTCGTTTTCGCGGATGATGGGGAAATCGAAATCCCAGCCCTCGCCCGCCAAATGCCTTTGATACGGCAGATAGAAAATACCCAGGTCGTTGGCAATGGTCTGCAGATTGCAGTTGCCGCTGCGCACGCAGCTCGTGCACTGCGAATCGTGCTGGGACAGCAGCAGCTGCACGTTGGTGCGACGGGCCTCGCGGGCCTTGGGGCTGTTGGTGTGGACCACCATGCCGTCGAGCACGTAGTTGTTGCAGGCGGCAACCAGCTGATCGCAGCCCTCGACCTCGACCACGCACACGCGGCAGCCGCCGATCTCGTTTAGATCGCGCAGGTAGCACAGGGTGGGAATCTGAATGCCGACGGACTTGGCCGCATCCAGGATCGTGGTGTGCTCGGGCACCACGACTTCGCAGTTATCGATAATGAGCCTGACCATGTTGTGTGCTCCGTTTTCGCTGTTGTCGCCGACGGTGGTTTTGTTGGGCTCTACCATTCCAGGTTCCTCCCTCCGCGGAACGCGCCAAAACCAAAGTGATCGCAACGCAGGCAGCGGCTCGCCTCCTGGCGCGCCTCCTGCTCGGTGAGACCCTGCTCGACCAGATTCCAATCGTGGATACGCTCGCCGGCCTCGCGCTCGCCCAGTTCGCAGCGGCCACACTCATGCTTGCCCTTAAACTGAACGGTCGGCAGCTCGACGTCGAGCTTAATCTTGTGATCGAAGCCCAGGTAGTGGTCGATGTTTGCCGAAGCCACGCGACCGGCATTGATAGCGCGAATGACGGTGGCGGGGCCGGTCTGGCAGTCGCCGCCGCTAAAGAGGCCATCGAAGTTAGGCACGGCGCCATCCGAATCGGTGACCACGCAGCCCCACTTGCAGGCAATGCCCATCTCCTCAAACGGCTTGGAATCGATGTCCTGACCAATGGCGACAAACACGCGCTCGCAGGGGATGACGCGCTCGGGCGTAGCGGCGGCACGCGGAGCCGGACGACCGCGGCGGGGCTCGCCGATAATCTGCGGTTGCACGCGCAGGCCGCTCACGCGACCATCTTCGCCCGTCTCGATGGCGAGCGGCGCCGTGAGCTCCAGAACCTCGCAACCCTCAGCCTGGGCGCCGGCAATCTCGGCGTCCTGGGCCGTCATGTCGCAGATGCGGCGGCGGTAGACGATGCTCACCTTTTCGGCACCGCAGCGCACGGCAGAGCGTGCCACGTCCATGGCCACATTGCCGCCGCCGATGACGCACACGCGCTGGCCGCTCAGATCAGGCAGCTCGTCGTCGCCGATGGCACGCAGCATCTTGACGGCCGACTCCACGCCGGGCGCATCTTCGCCCGGAAGGCCGAGCTTCTTATCGCTGTGAGCGCCAATGGCCAGGTAGACGGCATCGAACTCGTCGCGCAGGCGGGTAAGCTCCTCGCCGTTGACGGAGTGATCGAGCTCAACGTCGATGCCGGCGCTCAAGATCCAGTCGATCTCGGCCTGCAGGCGCTCGCGCGGCAGACGGTAGCTGGGAATGCCATAGCGCAGCATGCCGCCCAGGTGGTGGCGCTGCTCAAAGATGGTCACCTTATGACCCATCACGGCCAGGTAGTAGGCACAGGAAAGGCCGGCCGGGCCGCCGCCGATCACGGCGACGCGCTTACCGGTGTTGTCCACTACATGCGGCTTGTGGTCGTTGAGGTCACTGTGCTCAACGGCAAAACGCTTAAGGGCAAGGATGTTCATGGGATCATCGACCATGCCGCGGCGACAGTGCATCTCGCAGGGATGTTCGCACACCAGGCCGCAAACGAGCGGCAGCGGGTTGTTCTTGCGGATGACCTTGACGGCATCGGCATAGCGGCCGGCCTCGACCAGCGAAATGTAACCGGGAATGTCGACGTGCGCCGGGCAGCCCGAGACGCACGGGACACGGGCCTCACGATCAAAGCCGCAGGAGTGCTCGCGAATGTGATGCTCAAAATCGTCGCGGAAGCCGCGAATGGCCGTGAGCGCCATGGCGCCGGCCTCGTAGCCGATGGCGCAATCGCTCGAAAGGTAGATGGTGCGGGCCGTGCGCTCAATCAGGTTGAGTGTGGACTCATCGGCGCGCCCTTCGAGCACATCGGCGAGCAGGTCGCTCAGCGCGCTTAGGCCCACGCGGCAGGGCGTGCACTTGCCGCAGCTCTGGGTGGAGCACAGGTTGACGAGCGCTGCCGTAAACTCCACGGGACACGGGGCGAGCGAGCTCACCGCCAGACGACGTCCGAGCGCATCGTGCAGGTCGTCCATGACGGCCTGAGCGTGGCTGCGTTCCATTACATGCAGTCGAGCCATAAGATCCCCTCTCACATGGCAGCCCGGAGGCGAGGCCGGGCGAAGTTGCTACACGCACAACACTGACCTAAAAAGTTGTTAGGTCTTCACGCAGTTCGGCAGGCGGCATGAAATGTCACCCTCAGCGGTGAAATAGAACATTACCGCAGATAAATGCCATATTTGATAAAACGCGTTACCAAACGACAATGCCCCGCCCACGTAATCACGTGGACGGGGCATTGCTCATGGTATGCGGCCAGCGACCCTGTTGCTTTTACTTAAGCTCGGGCCAGTAACCCTTGTTGGCCTCGATCATGTCGTCGAGAACCTCCTTGGCGACCTTCATCGACGGCACGGTCTTGTTGAGCGTAAAGGCCTTGAGCGCCTTCTCGTACGAACCCTCGATCGTAGCCTCGACCACGAGCTTCTCGGAGTTCAGCTGCTGCATCATGAGACCCTGCTGGAACAGAGGAATGTTGTCGCGGCTGATGACCTCGGGGCCGTTCTTGCCAATGTAGGCAGGCAGCTCGACCATAGCGTCGTAGGGCATGTTGGGGATAGCGCCCTTGTTCTCGCAAATGACCAGGAAGCGCTGCTTGGTGTCGTTCTTCAGAGCGATAGCCAGGTCGGCAATCCAGTCGCCGTGGCTGCCCGCATAGAACGTGCTCTCGTCGATCTCGCCGGTCTTCTCGTAGTGGTCGATGCCGTCGAAGAGATTCTTCTCGCGCGTCTCCTCAACCTCGTTAGCACGGGTGCGCTCGGGGTTGGAATGCTCGACGAACTCCTTCTGCTGCAGGTAGTAGTTCAGATACGTGTTGGGCAGGTACTCCGGGAAGCACTCCATGATCTCGTACTCGCCCTTCCAGACGTAGTACCAGCTGCCCTTGGTGTGGCGGTTCTGCTCGGGATGCTCGTCGGTGGCCTCCTCGGGCTTCTTTGCCATGAGCGAGCCCATGCCCTTGAGGTAGGAATCGGGCAGCAGGATCTCATGCTCCTTGATGTACTCGCGCAGCTGCGGGAGCACCTCCTCGCCCTTGTGGCGAATCGAGGTGAACCAACCAAAGTGGTTGAGGCCAAAGTAATCGTACTCGACATCCTTCTTGTCGATATCGAGCGCGGCGCAAACCACGTCGATGATCGCGATCGGCATGTCGCAGATGTTGATGATGCGAGCGTTGGGACGCAGCACACGGCAGCCCTCGGAGACGATGGCGGCAGGGTTGGAGTAGTTGAGAATCCAGTAGTCCTTCTTGGCGTACTTCTCAACGTCATCGATCAGCTCGACCATGGGGAAGATGGTGCGCATACCATAGGCAAGGCCGCCGCAACCGCAGGTCTCCTGACCCACGCAGCCGTGACGCAGCGGAATCTTCTCGTCCTGCTCGCGCATGGCGTAGCCGCCCACGCGCATCTGGGCAAACACGAAGCTGGCGTCGGTAAAAGCCGTCTTTTTGTCGGTGGTCACCGTGAGCTTGATGTCCAGGCCGAGGTCCTCGTGCAAAATCCAGTCCACGAGCACGCCGATCTTGCGTTGGCGCTCCTCGTTGATATCGTACAGACGAATCTCGTCAACATCGAGCTCGTCCTTGCGCAGAGCGATGGACTTGACGATGCCGGGGGTAAAGGTGGATCCGCCACCACACAGAGTAATGATCATTGTTTACTGCTCCTTCTCAATTGCGTTTTCGACTTTGTCGCGCATCTCGGCGACTTTCATGCCAAAGATGATCTGGATATTGTTGCCGTTGCGGTTGATGCCGCTGTTGGGCACGTGGTTGATGAGGCTCTCATCGATGAGGTCCGGGTTCTTAACGTTCACGCGGAGACGCGTAAAGCAGTTCTCGAGCTCCTCGATGTTGTCCTTGCCACCAAGACCTGCGACCAGGTCGGCAATACCTGCATCGACGCCCTCTGCGGGAGCTGCGGCAACAGCGCCCTGCTTCACCGCGACAGACGCGGCGGCCTCGCCCTCGGCAACGGACTCAGCAAGCTCGGACTCCTCCTCGCGACCAGGCGTGTGGAGGTTGAGCTTCTTAATAAGGAAGGTGAAGAGGAAGAAGTACAGAGCGGCGTTGACGACTCCGAGCACGAGCATAACCGGCCAGTTGGTCTTGTCGACACCCAGGACCAGGTTGGAAACCACGATGTTGATGATGCCGCCTGCAGTCGAAGCGGGCACGGAGAGAACCTTGAGCAGAACCAGGAAGATGCCGGAAAGAACCGAGTGAACGACAAAGAGCACGGGAGCGGCAAAGACAAAGAGGAAGTCCATGGGCTCGGTCACGCAGGAGAGCACGGCGGTGATGATCAGCGGGATGATAACGGCTTTGGTCTTATCCTTGTTCCCCTTGTAAGCGGTGACGATAAAGGCGAGACCGATGCCGATGTAGGGCCACAGGTTGTTGAAGGTATAGCTGTTGAAGTAGGTGCTATCGGAGAAGGGCTGGCCCGTCATTGCCATCTCGGCAACACGGATGGGATAGGCGCCGGCGATAACCTGATCACCCAGCGTCAGGGTGCCGCCCACATCGGAGAACTGGAACGGGGTGTAGATGAGGTGGTGCAGGCCGGTGGGAACGAGCAGCTTGTTGAGCATGCCGTAGATAAACAGACCGATGTTGCCCGACTCCTTAATGATACCGGCAACGGAGGAGATGGCACCCTGAACCGGAGGCCAAACGATGCAGAAGCCAGCGCCCATGATCCAGGAAATGATGATCATAATCAGGAACGGGAAGCGAACGCCCGAGAACATCGAAAGGGCAATGGGGAACTGCTTGTTCGAGTACTTGTTGAACACGGCACCGGTGATGCAACCAAGGATGATGCCGCCAAACACGCCGGTATCGAGTACCTGGATGCCCATAACGGTGGCCTGGCCGGTTCCGGTAAGACCGAGCATGCCGCTCGCATCGGCAAGAGAACCGGTGGCGTTGAGCACGATGTTGTTAGCCTGCAGGAACAGGAAGAACGACATCAGGGCGATCAGCGAAGCATGGCCCTTGTTCTTCTTTGCCATGGCGCCGGCGATGCCCACGCAGAACAGAATCGAGAGGTTGTTGATGATAAACATCAGCGACTGATAGACAACGGCGCCCACAAGCTGGAACGGACCGAAGCCCAGCACGGGGATCATGGCGCAGATGGTCTTGTTGGTCAGAATGATGCCCACGATGAGCAGGATGCCGGCAACCGAGAGATACATCATCGGCTGAACGATCGACTTCGCGAACACCTCCAACGGCGCTTTGAAATTGAACTTCTTTTTTGCGGTCATAGCGGTACTCCCCTTCCTTTTCCGCAAATTAAGACAGATGTGCCCTGGGCAAGACCGTAAGCCTTGCCTTATACCAATCGATGTGTGGGCACGTTATGCCTAGAGACCAGGTTCTCCAAGCAGGTTAACAATGTGGTATGCGAGATAACTCTTCTCGGCATCGGTAACGACAACGTTATAGGTAGACGACAGGTGGGCGGCTATGGCGTCCGCGCACGAGAATGCGCACGGATACGCCGTTTCATCGATTCGGAACAGCGCGTCGCCATTGATTTGCCCGGCCGTGGGGTCAAGCGCCCGCTGTGCGAAAAACTGCAGGTGACGAACGAAGCGTTCGTAAGGCAGCGAGGTGTTATCGAGGGTCGTAGAATAGCGCTCAGAAACAATCGCAAGCACGTCGCGAACAAGCTGGACCGAAACAATCAGACGGTCAGAGCGCTGCGACATGGTGGCGTTGACGATATGCAGCGTAATAAAACCCTGCTCTTCTTCGCTCATCTGGATGCCCATATACTCCTTGATAATCTGCAGCGCACGGCCCGCAAGTGCATACTCCTTGCGATAGAACTGCTGGATCTCGAGCAGCAACGGATTCTCACAGGAGACGCCCTTGCGCTCACGCTCCAAAGCAAGGCTGATATGATCTGCGAGAGCAATGAGAATCTTGTCGTTGATATCAACATTGAGCTCTCGACGGAGCATCTGAACAATGTCCTCGGCAATCACGAGGTTGACGGTGGGGATGGACTCCAAAAGATGTGCCAAGCGGTCAATCGTACGCGAGTCCTGAGAAGTTCCCTCCTGCAACGCGTAGGTCTTTTCGATCGACGCCTCGTCGATGGCATCGCCGGCATGACGGCCAAAGCAGAGGCCTCGGCCGATGACGATGAGCTCGGAGCCATCGTCCGAAGTGACCATTGCGACGTTGTTGTTAAAAACTCGCTTGATAACCACGGTACCCACCACAAGAATTTACTCGGAAAGCCAGACGACAGGCTCTTTAACAGCAACAGGGCCGGAAGCATGCTCACGAAGAGTCGAGTTCTCCGAGCGCTCGCACACGATAACGAAGACCGTGGGATCGAAGCCGGCGGCGCGGACCGCGTCGAAATCGACCTCGACGAGGGGCTGGCCCGCGTCGACATGGTCACCCTGGGCAACAAGCGCATGGAAGCCCTTGCCCTCAAGCTTAACAGTGTCGATTCCGATATGCAGCATCACCTGAGCGGAGCTGTCGTCGGACATGATGCCCAGCGCGTGCTCAGTCGGAAACAGCGCCGCGACGGTGCCGGAAACAGGAGCGCACACCGTTCCCTCTTGGGGAACCACGGCAACGCCATCGCCCACTGCACGGCTGCTAAAAGCGGGGTCATTGGTATTTTCTAGATGAACAAGCTCGCCGGAAACGGGAGCGAGGATTTCGAACTCGGAAGCCGCAGTCGTCTGCTTATCCGAGCCACCCATTAGGCGAGAAAAGAAACCCATGGTGACATGTCCCTTCATAAATATAGCCCAACCAAAATCAATCGAATGCGCCCATTGAGACGCTCGCGATCAAAGACTTTGGTTAGGCCCACGTCCGAGGGGACTCGGTAACCTTCCGCATTTCTTTTACGGGGGTTATTGAAGACAAGCCCAAAGCCGGAACAATCATTATGACCGGCGAACGGTATTTTTTCTCCGATAAACGGTATTTATGCGGTACTTAGGGACGTTCCTTTTCTGCCGGCACTCGGGGACACTCCTCACTCTGGTGCATTGGGGACAGGTTTGTTTGCACCAGGTCGGCGCAGATTAACCTGGCCCCATTGCACCAATTTCGTATGCGCTAGATAAAGAGCTCGCATTCCTTCCGCACGACGCAAACCTTGCTCAGCATCTGGGAAACAGCGGATAGCTTGTTGGGATCAAGCTTACGAGCGCCTCGCGGACATACGGCAATGCAGCGCATGCAGGAGATGCACGCCTCGCCAGCTGCTCGCTTGGGGTCGCCTTTGTCGATAGCACCAACGGGGCACGCCGCGGCGCATGCACCGCAGGAGACACAATCCTCTGTTGCCTCGGGTGCCATGCGGTGACCTCTGGCTTGTTTATAAGGACGATTGCCGGGAATAGAGGGCTCGGATGTATCCTCAGCCAACAGCTTTTGCTGAATTTGCTGCGCAAACTCTGCGAGCTGCGCCGCATCCTGCGCATCCGGTCGCCCAGCAGCAAACTGTCGCGCAATGGAATGTTCTGCAATGGCTGCAACTGCCGCGATCACCCGGAATCCCGCATGCTTCGCAACGTCCTCCAGCTCTACGAGCGTGTCCTCAAACGCGCGGTTTCCGTAGACGCACACCAGAACGGCCCGCGCTCCGTTGCCGTGAACCATGCCCAACCGGTCAGCCACCACAGCCGGGATTCTACCGGCATACGCCGGCACAGAGATTACGGCCACGTCGTCCTCAGTCATCGAGACAGCGCTGAAATCTAGCCCGCTATCGGTCAGATCGACGGTAACGGTATTCTTGTCCAGTGCCCCGGCCACAAGGCCAGACACCTTCCGCGTTCCACCCGTCGGACTAAACACAATTTCGAATACGCTCATCGAGGCACCCTCCCCCTACGCCTGGCAACGCGTCAAGCCGTTTTCACATTCAGACAGAGTATACGGCGCATGGGGGAGCTCCCCGTTTTGGTGCACCAAACACCCCAATGCACCCACCCTGCGCTGTCTGCCTCTTCGTTTTGTATAAATTACGGTACAGATTGTATATATTTACGGGATACCGCCGTGTTCTCCTGAGGTACCCCATCCTGGCCCGTGCAAAAAACGGAGTATTCTGCAACGTGACCGCGCCAGCAATACCCCGAGCGGGCAAACCTTTAGGGCGCTGCGTCATTTTGGGTTCCGACATGGCGAGAATGACGCGCCCCTGCTCCGGAAAACGACGAAATCTGACTCAGAACGCTCGCTAGGGATATCCGAAAGCCACCGTTGGCGACGTCAAATCATATGCAGACAACTCGAACTGCAGAATACTCCAAAAAATGCACGGCGCACCCCATGGGACCCATTGCCGCATGGTAGGAAACAGGCCCACGGCATCCTCTAGATGCATTCCCGAGGAAATCACATTTGAACTAGCGATCGGATACGGCAAACAAAAAGGGCCCCGAGCGTAGTTGCTCGGGGCCCTTGGTTCACCTCGCTCTAGCGGGCGATGCGTGTGTTATTTGCGCTTGCCGCCGCCGTCACCGGGACGACGGGAGCTGCCGCCACGCTTGCCACCACGACTATTGCCATAGCTGCCACGGTTATCGCGACCGCCGGCACGGCCGCCACGGGAGCCGGCCTGGTTGCCGCCACGCCCGCCACGATAGCCGCCACGACGCTCCTCGCGGGTATCGTCGTAGTTGCGCCAATCATCGCGACGATCGCGGCTGGCACGCGGGTCACGACGATCGCGCGACTCGTTAGAACGACCAGCGCCGCCGCGGCCGCCATTGCCGCGAGCACCCTCGCGACGCTCGCCGCCGCGGCTACCGCGCTCTTCAAAGCGCTTGCCGCCACGGGACTCACCGCCACGGGCACCTCGCTCACCGCGGCTCTCGCCGCCGCGATGCTCATCACGGCCACCGCGCTCGTCATCACGACCGGAACGATGGCGGTCGCCCGAACCGCGCTTGCCACCGCGCGAACCGCGGCCCTCGTCCTCGCGCTCGACACGACGACGGCCACCGCGATCCTCATCCTCGCGACGGCGGCGATGCGCCTCGCCCTGGAACTGCTTGGCACGGCGCTCGGCACGGTTACCGCGCGCAGGCTGCTCAGCGGCACCAGCACCGCCGCGCTCCTCGGCAGCCACCTCGCGGGCCACGCTCTCCACAGCCTCGTCCACGCGAGCCTGAACGCCCTCGCGCACGCGGGTCTTGCCACCGCGCTTGGGACGGCTCGGACGCTCGCCGTCGCCACGGCGCTCGTCGCGACCGCGGTTGGAACGACCAGCCACGTCGCCGTAATCGTCGCCGTTGCGCTTGCCGTCGCGACGCGCCTGCTCAAGCTTCTTCTTGCTCTTGGACTTGCCGCGCTTGGTCTTCTTCTTCACCTTAAAGGCGGCAGGATCGCGCTCGGGGTCAACGGCGGGCGGGTTGGGGCCCACGTGCAGGTCGCCGGCTTCGTAAATATCGGCCGTCTTGTCCATGAGCTTCTCGATCTCGTAGAACTCGTCCACGTCCTGCTCAGTCACAAACGTAATGGCCCAGCCCAGCTCGCCGGCGCGGCCCGTACGGCCAATGCGGTGGATATAGTCGGTCGGCTCGGCCGGCACGTCAAAGTTCACGACGTAGCGCACGTCGCTAATGTCGATGCCGCGGGCGAGAACATCGGTTGCCACCAGTACGTCGACGGTGCCGTCGCGGAAGGCAGAAAGCGCGCGCTCGCGCTGGGCCTGGCTGCGGTTGCCGTGAATCGCAGCGGCCTTGATGCCCTTGCGCTCCAGACGACGGCAGCAGCTGTCGGCGCGGTGCTTGGTGCGCATAAAGACGATGGTGCGCTCCGGGCCCTCCTTTTTGAGGAACTCGGGCAACAGGTTGTTCTTGGCCTCGATGGACACCGGGAACACAAACTGGTCGACGGTGTCGGCGGTCGACGTGGCCGGCGCGATCTCCACGCGGGCCGGGTCGCTCACCAGGTCGGTGATCTCGCCCACGGCCTCCTCGTCGAGGGTCGCCGAGAACAGCAGCGTCTGACGCCTGGCCGGCGTCTCGCGCACAATGCGCCGGACGGCGGGCAAAAAGCCCATGTCGAGCATACGGTCGGCCTCGTCGAGCACCAGGACCTTAACCTCGTCCAGGTGGCAGGCGCCCTGCTCGATCAGATCGACCAGACGGCCCGGCGTTGCGACCAGGATGTCGCAGCCGTACTTAAGTGCCGCGGTCTGCGGCTTGTAGCTCACGCCGCCCACGACGGTCACGGCAACATGGCCGGTGACGTCGGCGATTTTGCTTGCGACCTCGTCGATTTGCTGGGCAAGCTCGCGCGTAGGGGTGATGACGAGCATCACGGGGCCGCGACCGTTGCCCTCGGGCTTTTTAGCACCGCGACGACGGTTGCGGCCGCCGCGCTCGCGCACGGGTTTGGGAGGAGCGATGTGCTCCAGATTGTTCATGGTCGGCAGCAAAAAGGCGGCCGTCTTGCCGGTGCCGGTCTGAGCGGCGGCAAGCAGGTCGCGGCCCTCGAGCACCACGGGGATGGAGCCGGCCTGCACGGGCGTCGGCGCCGTGTAGCCCAGGTTCTCGATAGCACGAAGCATCTCGTCGGAAAGTCCCAGCTCGTCAAAGGCGGGCAGGCTCTCGGTAGCGGACTCGACGGCCTGGGCAGCATTGGCCTCATCGGCGGCATCGAAGGCAGCCTGGGTCATGGCCTCGCGGGCCTCGTCCAGAATCTCGGCGTCCGTAACGTCGGATACAGAATTACGCATATGTTGTTGTTCCTTATCTGCACGCGCAATGGGCACGGCATGCGGCCGCGCGGGCGTGCTTGGTAGTGCGCTAATACATACAAAAACGGGTGCGCACAGAGAGGACGTTGCTCAGCACGCTGGCGATCGCTTTGGCAGCCCTATCACGCGCCGTCCAGACGCAACAGCTCTAAGCGATGGAGCAGATTCGCCGCCGGTTAGTATACCCGTACTCCGTATGCCCCCACGTAAACCACAGATGACGAGGCGGACGAGGTGAGCCCGGCTGATTGTCTCGGTCTGTAACATCTACAGGGCAAATCTTCCTCTACGTGTTACAGATCGAGACAAACGGTCGACACGGCCCACAAACGTCTCAATCTGTAACAGTTAACGAGTAAAATCGGCCCTAATTGTTATAGATCAAGACAGAGGGGGATTTCCGTCCAGTCCAAACCAAATCTCTCGGTCTTCCTGCAATTTCGAACATGTGGCCTATAATGTTGCTTTGGTTACGCTATATATTGCGCAGCCATTTAATACGTCGCCCACCGGGGGCCATTAATTCCTATCGCCATATTGGCTAGGAAGCAATCAAAGGAGGTATCCGTGGCAGCAGAGACGCCTTGCTCGGTCCTCTATAACGATATTCGCTCGTTCGGCGGTCTTAAACATCTCGAGATCGCCCGAATGCTCATCAATGGAAACTCTTATCTCGGCAGTACCCTGCTCGAGAAATGCTCTTCCAACCGCTCGTATCTCACCCGTTACATCGTCCATCGCAAGCCTGACCAGTGCGCGCCCTCCATCTACAGCGACTTTACCGTCACCACGCTCAACCTTTCCTCGGCAATCTGCAGCAAGCTCGGCGGCGGCGAGTCCGCCTATCGGGCAATCGCCGAGCACTATCGCGGTCCGGCCGCCAACGAAATGATGTCGGCTCTCACCAGCTACAAGCTGGACAGCCGCCTATATGCAAATGCCCTCAATCGCATCGACAACTTTGACGGCAATGCCGTGCGCGAGAAAAGCACGCTTTACCTTATGCTCTTTGTGGCAACGGGGGCGCTCGCCGATCCCGTTCAGGGCGTGGCCACCGTCGAGCGCTTTTGCGACAGCAAGACGGGCGAGCACTTTGGCACCACCGAAACTACCGTCGGACGTGGCTTTATGAGCAGCCTGGAGCAGCCGCGCACCGTCGCCCCCAACCTCGGTCTGCTCAGAACCCATCCGACAACTGCGCCGACATGCAAATCCATCCCCTCACACGCGATCCGCACGGCACCGTGATTGGTTCTTTGCCCAAAACCTCGCCCAGCATCACCGATGTGGGCGCCGACGCATCGCGCGAGCATCTTCGCATTTGGCTTGAGGGTGAGCACTGGTACGCCCAGGGCCTTGGATCGACCAACGGCACGGTGCTCGAATCGGGTGCAGGCGGCGGCGATATTGTGATTGAGCCGCCGCGCGACCAACGCGAGCCCGGCAAGATCTATCCCCCAGTGGAAATCGAAAACAGCGACAGGCTCCATCTGGGTCTCTACACGACATTCCTTGTCATTGTGGACTAGCGCGGACGGCGATCGGAAGACGGTCGCCGTCCGTCTTTCGTCTTCTACCTTCTGCGTCGTAAACGACAATGCTCAGCGGTATACGTGGGCAGTGCGGCTATCATGGTACTTTACCGATATCCGCACTGCTCGCGTATACGTGCGGCAACCCATGCCAGACAAAGTAACGCCATGGATACTACCGATAGCGCCTATGGCGACAAACTCATCCGTCTTGACACGTTCGATACCGCCGTGGCGGTCGACCCCAGCGCCGAGGACGACGCCAAGCGTCGGTTTATGACGCTTATTCTCCAGACGGCCCACCGCAACAACGGCAACATCGGGCACGTGCTGCGCGCGACCAA
This sequence comes from Coriobacteriaceae bacterium, assembly GCA_025992755.1. GTDB lineage: Bacteria > Actinomycetota > Coriobacteriia > Coriobacteriales > Coriobacteriaceae > Collinsella. Next base: position 620,592 of record DAJPGF010000001.1, on the reverse strand, counting down.
CACGAGCGGCGAGGTCTTTGCCGTCAAGCTACTCAAGGACAACGCCATCCTTTCCGGCCAAGCCCCCGACCGCTCCGCCGAGCAATCGGCAGCGCACCTGGCCAACACCGCTGCGCTGTTCGAGGAGTACCGTCATCTGTGTACCGTCTCGCACCTGCGCGGATTTCCGCGCGTCTATGGCTACGGATCGTGCGAGGATGACCCGCTCATCCTCATGGAGTGGGTCGAGGGCACCTCGCTCAAGCAGGCGCTGCCCCTGCTTCCACACGACGCCTCGGGCGGGCTGACCACCCAGATGGTCGCCGCCGTCGGAAACGCCGTGCTTCGTGCGCTCTTGATGACCCAAGGCCTCGTGAATCCGGTCATTCATCGCGACCTGTCGCCTGCCAATATCATGTTCCTCACCACCAGCCGAACGCTCGAGCAGCAGATTGCTGATTGTTCCTTTGACCCCTGCCTCATCGACATGGGCTCCGCGACCATGGCTCTCGGCGACGACACGATCACCCGGCGCGCCGACATCTGGCGTTTTGCCACGCCCGCATACGCCGCGCCCGAGATGCTCACGCAGGATATCGAAGGCATCGCGGCCCTTCGCCGTTCGCCGGCAATCGACGTCTATGCGCTTTCGAGCATTCTGTACCAGCTCTACAGCGGTCGCAAACCGTTTGACTTTGAGTCGACGGACGCCGCTGCAACCGGCTCGTTCTATCTCGTAAAGACCAAGACCAAGCCGGCACCGCTCGAGCCGCGCTGCGAGGGCGATGAAGCGCTTGTCCAAATCATCATGAAGGGTCTCTCAGTCGAGCAGTGCGATCGCCCTACCGAGCAGCAGATGCTCGAGGTGCTCTCGACATACCTCACCGACGCCGAATCCGAGGGCCGCGAGGGCGCGGGCAGTGACGCCGCAATCGACATCGACTCCGGTACGCACCTTAAGGTCGACGTCGCCGGCGAGCGCGCGCGAGAGATTCTGGAGCAGGCCCGGCACGATGCCATGACCCGCCGCCGGTTTATTATCGGTGGCGTCGTTGCAGCCGTTGCGGGGCTCAGCGTCGTTGGGGCGGCGACCCATGGCTTTGGCATCCCCGACTACCTGGACGGCATCCGCGGTTCGCTTGACGACTACACCTGGGATCAGCTGCAGGAGATTTCGCTCAAGATTAAGGCCGCCGAGACCCGTAGCGAGGCACGCGAGATTGCCAAGCGCTATCACCTGCTCGATGCCGATGGGCATATCCCCTATCCGTGTACCAAACGTGTCACGCTCACCAACGGGCTGCAGGTTGGCGCGCAGCTTGTGGGCATCCGCCACGATGAGCTTCTGGACGGGACGGGCAAGGCCGGATTGACGTTTATGTTCGATGCGGGTATTGCCGAGCGCAACGCTGCGGCTGAACCGCCGAGCGCCGGCTGGGCAGATTGCGAGCTGCGGGAATGGCTCAACGGCGACGGCCTTAAGCTGCTGCCCAACGAGTTGCGCGCACTCATCAAATCTGTCAAAAAGATCTCGAATAACGCTGGCGCCGCCAACAGTGCATCGTGTCTGAGCGAGTTGCCCGCAACCCTTTGGCTGCCCGCCATGGTCGAGTTGTGCGGTACGCAACCGCCCGAGTCATTTGCCAAGGACTATCACTACCTGGCAGACATCTACAACGGCGAGGGCAAGGGGTACCAACTCTTCCGCGAGCTCAAGGTGAGCCCGTATTCCACGAACGAGACGATGGTCCGCCAGTGGAAGGGCAAGGACACCTGCTGGTGGGAGCGCACGGTGAGCCCCGACTCATCGGAGACCGAAGGCACGCTCTACATAAACCGTGTGGGCCACGACGGCGACGTCTTTACGTACGCAACGCCTGCGGACAACCCCAAGAAGCGGACCTGCGTGATCCCCGGGTTCTGTATTTAGGCGGCGGGCGTCTTGCCGTGACGGGACCCCTCCCCGGCAATTGTCTCGATCTGTAACACTAGCTCGGCAGATACAGGTCTAGATGTTACAGAACGAGACAAACCCCAACCCCGCGAGACAACATCTCAATCTGTAACATCTAGCAGGCAAAACGGTCCTCAGATGTTACAGATTGAGATGATAGGTTGGGACGGTCCATCGGCCAAACAACTACCCTCATCTGTAACGAAATGTCATACATTTCTTTCTGTACTGGACACCCCCAGGGGGTATGGGTGTATAGTATCGGCAGGTTAACAATTCCAACACCGAACCACGGAAAGGAGCAGCCATGGCTCAAGATAAGTTCGACGTGGGCGGCATGACATGCGCCGCCTGCCAGGCGCATGTGGACCGCGCCGTGAGCAAGCTCGACGGCGTCGAGAGCGTCGCGGTCAACCTGCTCGCCGGTTCCATGATGGTCGACTATGACCCCGCGCAGGTCTCCCCCGACGATATCTGCACCGCCGTCGACCGTGCCGGCTACTCGGCCTCGCCCGTCGATGCGGGCACCGGTGCCGCCGGCTCAAGCGGCAGCTCGCAGGCCAGGTCTGGCGTCACCCATATGGAGTCGCCGACCAAAAAGTTGGAGGCCGCCGCCTCTGCCATGCGCACCCGCCTCATCATCTCGATCATCTTCCTCATCCCGCTGTTCTACATAGGCATGGGGCACATGCTTGGTTGGCCGCTGCCCGGCATCTTCACGGACCACATCCACAGCATGACGCTCGCGCTCACCGAGCTCGTCCTGCTCATTCCCATCGTCTACGTCAACGACGCGTACTTTATCAACGGGTTTAAATCACTCGCACACGGCGCGCCTACCATGGACGCCCTTATTGCCGTGGGCGCCACCGCCTCCATCGCCTGGTCGCTCTACGCCATGTTTATCATGGCCGACCAGCTAGCCGCGGGTCAGGTCCACGAGGCCATGATGACGGGCATGGACAATCTGTATTTTGAGAGCGCCGGCACCATCCTGTCGCTCGTCACCGTAGGCAAATACCTCGAGACGCGCAGCAAGTCCAAGACCGGCGGCGCCATCGAGGCGCTCATCGACCTAGCGCCCAAGACCGCGACCGTCGTGGCAGAGGACGGCACCGAGGCCACCGTCGACGTCGATGCCATTCTGCCCGGCCAGGTGCTGCGTGTGCGCCCCGGCGAGTCCATCCCTGTCGACGGCGTGGTACTCGAGGGCGCTTCGGCCGTGGACGAAAGTGCACTGACCGGCGAGTCCATCCCCGTGGAGAAGACCGCCGGCGACACCGTCAACGCGGCCACGGTCAACCGCACGGGCTCGTTTACCTTCCGCGCCACGCGTGTGGGCGCCGACACGTCGCTCGCCAAGATTATCCAGCTCGTCGAGGACGCCAACGCCACCAAGGCGCCCATCGCCCGCATGGCCGACAAGGTCGCCGGCGTGTTCGTGCCCGTGGTGCTTGTAATCTCTGCCATAACTTTTGTGGCGTGGATGGCGCTGACCGGAAGCATCAACGAAGCGCTTACCTCCGCCGTCGCCGTGCTGGTGATCAGCTGCCCGTGTGCGCTGGGCCTGGCCACGCCCGTCGCCATTATGGTCGGCACCGGCAAGGGCGCCGAGATGGGCATTCTCTTTAAGAGCGCCGAGGCGCTGGAGAACCTGCGCAGCGTGGGCACCGCGGTGCTCGATAAGACGGGCACGGTCACCCGCGGCAAGCCTGCCGTGACCGACATTGTGGTTGCCGCGCACGCCGACGGCTCGCCCGCCATGGGCGAAAAGGCGCTGCTCAAGCTGGCCGCCGCGTTGGAGCGCTCAAGCGAGCACCCGCTGGCCGAGGCGATTATGGCCGAGTGCGAGGCGCGCGGAATCGTCGCACGCATGGTCGAGGACTTTGCCGCCGTGCCCGGGCGAGGCGTTACGGCACGCGAGGGGCAGAATGTCATCGCCGCCGGCAACGTGCGTCTGATGGACGAGCTAGGCGCGAAGGTTCCCGCCGGCCTTGCCAAACAGTTCGCAGCCGAGGGCAAGACGCCGCTGTTCTTTGCCAAGAACGGCGAGCTTGTCGGCACCATCGCCGTGGCTGACGAGGTCAAAGAGACGAGCGCCGAGGCCATCGCCGCGCTCCGCAAGCTCGGCGTCGACGTGCGCATGCTCACCGGCGACAACCGCGTGACGGCCGAGGCCATCGCCCGCCGCGTGGGGCTGAGCAGCGAACAGGTCATCGCCGACGTCCTCCCTGCCGACAAGGAGCGCCACGTCCGCGAGCTGCAGGATGTGGGCGGCAAGGTCGCCATGGTAGGCGACGGCATCAACGACTCCCCCGCCCTGGCGCGCGCCGACGTGGGCCTTGCTATCGGCACCGGCGCCGACATCGCCAAGGAGGGCGCCGACGTGGTTCTCATGCGCAGTGACCTCATGGACGTCGCCCGCGCCATCGAGCTGTCGCGCGCCACTATTCGCAACATCAAGCAGGACCTGTTCTGGGCGCTGTTCTACAACGGCATCGGCATTCCGCTGGCGGCGGGCGTGTTCTTCCCCCTCACCGGTTGGCAACTCTCGCCGATGTTTGGCGCCGCGGCCATGAGCCTGTCGAGTGTCTGCGTCGTAAGCAACGCGCTGCGCTTAAAATCCTTTAAGCCCAAGACGGCGCGCTGAAGCACCCGACCTTGCCCCTCAAACCGTCGCTCGCGTACCCAAGTACGCTTCGCTCCTCTTTCGGGGCAATCTCGGGCACCTCAGCACACCTTTAAGATGACGCTGTTCACGACTAAACTGTCAGATATTCTCAATCGATAAGGAGTACACCCATGCGTTACACAATCAAGACTTCCGGCCTCATGTGCGGCCACTGCGACGCCACCGTCGAGACGGCGTTGCTCAACGTTGCCGGCCTGACCGACGCCGACGCCGATCACGAGACCCAGACCGTCCAAGTGGAGTGTGCCGACACCGTGACCGCCGAGCAGCTCGCCGCCGCTGTCGAGGCTGCGGGCGAGAAGTTCCACGCCCTATCCGTGACCGCCGCGTAGCAGACGCTGCCTACTCAATCCTCAGAAGTTGCGGTGAAATACGGACTGTTGAGCCGCCCTAGGCCCTTAAACAGTCCGTATTTCACCGCAACTGACAGGGGGGGCATCCGGAAGATCGACCAGAAACGAGGACCCGCCATGATGGCAGACCATAAATCGGTGACCCGTATGCTCAAGACGGCACGCGGACAGATCGACGGCATCCTGCGAATGGTCGAGGAGGACCGCTATTGCGTCGATATTTCCACGCAGCTCATGGCAACACAGGCGCTCCTCGCGCGCATTAACGCCGACGTGCTCAAGGCGCATATAGAGGGCTGCGTGACTTCGGCAATCGAATCGGGCGACGAAGATCTCAAAGCCGCCAAACTCGCCGAAATCGAACGCGTCGTCGACAAACTTTCCAAGTAATTGGGGCATTGGGGACAGACTTCTTTGCACCGTCTTGGTGTTCCGGGGACAGGTCAATCTGCACCACATTGGTGCAGATTGACCTGTCCCCCTTGCTCTAAATCGGGTATAAAGGCGTGCAGCATATCGAACGAAAGGCAATTTGTATGAATGACTTTATGAAGGGTCGCAATGGTGCCGATGAACTCACCATCGTGATGGGTTTTGCCGGCATCGTCATCGCGATGATCGGATCGATAGCCCGCATCCAGTGGCTCAGCTGGATTGCCATCGCCGTAATCGTGATTGGCGTGCTGCGCGGCCTATCCAAAAATATCGACGCACGTCGTAAGGAGAACGAGGCCTTTGTCGCCGCGACTGCAAACGTACCCGGCTTGGGCAAGTTTGTAGCTAGCTTGGGCGGCGGAGCTGCAGCGGCCAACGCCTCGCGCGCAGCCGGTACTAGCAAGGAAGACTTTGAACGTGCCAAGCGCACAGCCAAGAAGATGTGGAAGGGCCGCAAGACCACGGCATACCTCAAGTGCCCCAACTGCGGCCAGATGCTCTCCGTCCCCAAGGGTAAGGGCAAGATCCGCGTCACCTGCCCCAAGTGCCACGCCAAGATGGAAACGCGCTCCTAGCCGCCGCACGCGGGACAATTAATCAGGTTTGTTTGTCCCAGTCTTAAGTATTTGTTCGAAAAAAGCCGAGGCCCCGTGTTGAGACCTCGGCTTTTTGTATGCGACAACGGAGCTGTCCCTTTGTCACACCTATGCCACGCCGTCGCGGGCCAGCTCCTCGGCAAGCGCTTCGGCAGGCATGGCCATAATCGCGTCGAGCTCGGCGTCCACCTCGGGAATGCGCTTCACCTTGAGCTTGCGCACCAGATCGCCACGGCACATCACGTGCGTCGGCTCACGCAGTGCGCACAGGTCATCGAGCGGGTTCTTGCGCGTCACCAAGATATCGGCGGCCTTGCCGCACTCGATCGTGCCAGTCTCGCCGTCCAGCGCCAGCAGCTCGGCGTTGACTTGCGTAGCCGTATGCAGTGCGAAGGCGTTGCTCACGCCGACATACTTGGCAAAATAGGCCACCTCACGCCACATGTCGTACTGCGTCACGAACGGGCAGCTCGAGTCCGTGCCCAGGCCCACCTTAACGCCAGCTTCCAGTGCGGCACGGGCGCTCTCGATAATGCCCGAGCACACGATGTCGCCGTTCTTCTTTTGCGTATCGGTCGAATGGGTCTTTTCCGGGTCGAGCAACACAAACGGCAGCGCCGGGCTGATAGTGCAGGTAACGCTGGGCGCGCGATCCTCAAGCTGCGTGCCCGCGGCGCCGCGGTACAGTTCCAAGATCTCAGGAGTCATCGGGGCACCGTGCTCGATTGTGTCAACGCCGGCCTCAAGCGCGGCCTTCACGCCTTCGGTGCTCTCGACATGGGCCATAACCGGCAGGCCCACCTCGTGCGCAGCCTTGCACGCCGCCGCGGCAACCTCCACCGGCATACGCAGCACGCCCGGCTCGCCCACCTCGGTCGCGTCGAACACGCCGCCCGTCACGAACAGCTTAATGACGTCGGCACCGCGCGCATACAGGTCGCGCACCTGTTCGGCTGCCTCGGCGGGGGTATTTGCGACCTGCGCGAACAGCCCCGCGCCGTGGCCACCCGGCACCGTGACGCCCGTTCCCGGCGCCACCAGGCGAGGACCTTGATACTTGCCGGCATCGATAGCATCGCGCACGGCCAGATCGGCAAACAGCGGGTCGCCCGCACCGCGCACCGTAGTCACGCCACTTGCCAGTTGTTGTTGGGCGCTGCCCTTAAGAATATGGCGCACGATGGCGCGCCCCACGGGATTATCGAGCTTCTTCATCAGCGCGCCCGCATCGCCCGCCGAAACCGGCTTGCCCGAACCGCACAGATGCACATGCATATTGATGAGACCGGGCATGAGATACGCACCCGCCAGGTCGATAACCTCGGCACCCGCAGGCGCCTGTGCCACAGCACTCGGCCCCATCCACGTGATGACACCGCGCTCAACAGTCACGGCCATATCGGGTTGCGGCTCCATATGCTCCGAACCATCCAGGACGGTCGCATTAATAAACAACGTGGAACGATCGGCAGACGCCATATCGAGCTCCTCCCTCACGATTAACTTGAACATTTGTCCATTATTACCTAGTCCCGCTGGATTGCTGCAGACGCATCGGTTAACGGAGGGAAGAGGGGATGTGGGGGACGGAATACGTTGCAGTCCCACCCCAGCGACACCAGGGAAATGTCTCGATCTGTAACAGGTACAGGGTTATTGGGCCCCTTGCTGTTACAGATCGGGACATTCGGTCGACGTTTCACCGGCTTGTCTCGATCTGTAACAATTACGAGCTCAAACGACCTCTAAACGTTACAGATCGAGACGAAACCTCTCAGCGCCCATACCACTGGCGTCTCCACTCCTCAGCCAATTCAGCCTGCCGAGGAATACCCGCCAGCCTCATTTTCTCGACCAGCTTCCCCAGGTCTTTGAGTTCGTTAAACGTAAACCGAAGCACCTTGTGCCCGAGCATTGTCAGATGGGACTCCCGTTGACGTTCTGCCACGAATGGGTCGACCGACTCCCGGCCCTCGCCGTTCTGCAAGGTGTACTTCCCCTTTCCGTCGAGCTCGCTGATGACACACGTCCCGTCCTCGAGCTGCCAAAAATAGTCGACGCGAAATACCTGGCTCGGATCGAGCGGGTCGCGAAACTCCACCTGCAGCTCCGGAACCGGAAAGCCGTACGCAATAAAGAACGCTCGGAACCGAGACTCGCCGCCGTTTTCGGACAGCCCGTCCGCATACGACGCAATCACCTGCGCTCTGCGATACCCTCGCCTGCCCTCGCGATCGGCGCGGAGGCGCTCGCACAAATCCCCACGTGATACGCCTTTCGCCCGCAGTGCAGAATCGGCAATCGCCAACCCGTAGGAGAACGGCACACGCAGCAAGCAATCATCCACCGTGCGCCAAAACGACGTCACCCGCACGCCATCGACACGCTCGAGCGCGCCCGCCATCTGCGGACGCAACAACCTGCACCCGTTGCTCAACGTCACCGAACAACCCGTCTTAACAAGATAACGCGGCCCGAGCAGATCATTCGGCACCTCCAAACCCCACAAAAGCGCCGCGTCATAGCCCCAAAACGCCCAATCGGGATGAAATTCCGCAAGCCCTTTGATAGTCCTCAGCGCTCGCTCCGCCGGCGTCAATGCATCCCAATCATGCTGAAAACAGAACAGGTACGGCTCGGGCTCCGCGATATCGTCGGTTCCAACATGGCGTCGCAGCCACATGAGCTCGGTATTGTCATGCGTTGCGAGCAGCGCACCTTGCTTGGCCGTCTCCGTGAGCCGCGCGAGCATCCTATTCCGCGCCAACGTGTTGCGAGTCGTATGCTTGTGTTTGAGAACGGTATTAGACACTTCCATCACCACCACATCGGACAAACGGACCATCGCCGCTGTTGCCTCCGCTGACAATGTCTTGATCTGTAACAGGAAGACAGTCTTTGAGCCTCTAGTTGTTACAGAACAAGATCTTTCGGCAGCCGCCAACCCTCCGTCTCAATCTGTAACAGTTACGGGCTCAAACAGCCGCCAAACGTTACAGATTGAGACAAAGTCAGGGGCAGCAGGGCGACACCAGTCACATCCCCTACTCCACCAGTCACATCCCCTACTCCCATTCTTGTTCGTAGATGTTGAGGGACTTTACGTAGCGCCCCTGGGCGCCCATGATGTCGCGGACCAGGCGCAAAAAGAAGCTGACGCACGAGGCGTCAAAGCCGTCCTGCAGATCCTCGGGATGCACCGCACCCGGTCCATCGACCGCTGTGTCACTCAGGCGTGCGATGTCATACAGATAGAGCTGTCCCGCCGTCAGCCAGACATCGTCGACGCAAGCGAGGCGCACCGCAATCGCGCCGTCGCTCCAATGCTCCTTTTGCACGATATGCGGGTCGTAGACATCAAAGCGACGGTCGGCGCGCGTATCCTTCAACGCAACCATGCCGTTCGCAGGATCCTTGTCCAAAATGCCAAAGCGCGAGAAATACTGCGTGTCGCGTACCTGCTTGAGCCGCTTGAGCGAGGCAGGCGAAAGCGATGCCGGCGGCTCATCAACATACAGCTCGAGCAGCGTCTTGCCATGGCGATAGGGGCGCTCGAAGAGCAGCCAATCGGTAAATGCCATGTTGTAGGCCATGATTTCATTTTGGGAAGGCTCGGTGCGATAGCCGAGCCACGGGTCGACAATGATCTCGAACTGCTCGCGCGCCGGCTCCAAAAACTGAAACTTCCGCAGCATCCAAAAATGGGCCATGTCGGCAATATCGTTGCCGACGGCTTCGGCCAGATGCGCTCGGTCTAAAACGTGGTCAGTCACGGCATCCTCCTCAAACTGATGAACCTCAATTTGAGCTTACGAGGAGGGTGGGCAGCCACTGTCAGCACGGACAAAATAGGCCTCCGGCTGCAAACCAGATGCTGACCAAACACTTGACGGAATGCTTGACCGAATATGCACACTGGAACAAAGCCGCAGGTAAACATAGACGGCCAACCCGCCCTTTTGAGCCAAGCGCCCCCGGCCACCACAGAAACAGCAGAGCACCACAGCTCAAGAAGACGCCGAATGGACACTCGCGCGTCGACAAACGAACAAATCGGTCGCAAACCCGCAAGGAGTGTCCCCGAATGCCGGCACATAAGGAACGTCCCCAGCTGCCGGCACTTGGGGACGTTCCTTTTGGGCCGGCCGTTGGGGACAGCCCTTGACGATTCAGCTGTGAACAGCCGCCTTACAGCTCCAGCGCCTCGGCGACTTCGGCAGCGCAGGCCAGGGCGTCGGCCATAGCGTTCACCACGAGCGAGCTGCCGTTGTGAGCGTCACCGGCAACATACACCGGCGCGGCATCTGCGGCGACGCCGTCGACACGCGCCGCAAGATGCGAGCCCTCGGCGACCATCACAGGCAGCGGGCGGCCCGCCGTGGCAACAGGTACGCCGACAGCTTCGAACACGCTGCGCTCCGGACCCGTAAAGCCACAGGCGATGAGCACCAGCTGGGCCGGCACCTCGTGCTCGGAGCCCGCGATGCGTTCGGGCTTGCCGGCCGACCAATCCAGATCGACCACGCGCAGGCCCGCTGCCGCGCCCTTCTTGTCCAGCAGCACCTCGAGCGTATCCACGCCCCAGGCACGCATCTCGCCGCCCATGGCAGCGATAGCCTCCTGCTGACCGTAGTCGGTCTTCTTAACGTTGGGCCACTGCGGCCAAGGGTTGCTCGCCGCACGCTTATCGGGCGCGGCCGGCAAGAACTCAAACTGGCGCACACTGCGCGCACCCTGGCGCACCGCGGTGCCCACGCAGTCGTTGCCGGTATCGCCGCCGCCAATGACCACAACGTCCAGGCCACGCGCGTTCACCGCGGGCTCACCACCATCGAGCACCGAGACGGTCGAAGCCGTCAGGTAGTCCACGGCATACACCACGCCCGGGGCATCCACATTCGTAGCCGAAAGACCGCGGGGTGCACGAGCGCCGGCAGCCACCACAACGGCGTCAAAGCCATTGAGCTTGGCCGCTACCGCAGGGTTCGTAACGTCAGCGCCCAGCTCAAAGACAATACCCAGCTCGCGCATGAGCGCCACGCGGCGCTCGACCACAGACTTCTCGAGCTTCATGTTGGGAATGCCGTACATGAGCAGGCCGCCCGGGCGATCGTCACGCTCAAACACCGTCACGCGGGCACCGCGACGCGCAAGTTCCCATGCAGCCACCAGGCCAGCCGGGCCAGAACCAACCACGGCGACCGAGGGCGCGTCCTCCCCCGCCGGCTCAAAGCGACGCGGACCGCCATTTGCCCACTCATGGTCGCTGATCGCACGCTCGTTGTCATGAATCGTCGTGGGCTGGCCGTCGACCGAACCCAGGTTGCACGCGGCCTCGCACAGCGCCGGGCACACGCGGCTCGTAAACTCGGGCATGGGCGAGGTGAGCGACAGACGCTCGGCAGCCTCGTCCCAGCGGCCGCGGTACACCAGCTCATTCCACTCGGGAATCAGGTTGTGCAGCGGGCAGCCGCTCGGGCGTGCCTTGCCAAAGCTCGCACCCATCTGACAAAACGCCACGCCGCACATCATGCAGCGGCTCGCCTGAGCGCGACGTGCATCGTCATCGAGCTCCACGTACAGCGGATCAAAATCATGGCTGCGCTCCTCCACGGGGCGGAGCTCGTGGGTCACGCGATCGATATCAAGAAAAGCACCGGGCTTACCCATGGCACTTACGCCTCCTTCTTGGTCGAAGCAACAGAGCTGGCAGCCACGGACGCAGCGCCTGCAGCACCGCCCGCGACATCAAAGCGAGCGACATCCGCAGCGCTCGCGCGACCGGTCACGATGTCAAACGCCAGCTCCTCGGCCTGCGCATGCGTCTTGCCGGCAGCCTCACCCGCAGCGACAATCGCCAGCACGCGCTCGTACTCGGTCGGAATGACCTTCACAAAGTGCTTGCTCATCGTCTCAAAGCTGTAGAGCAGCTTAATACCGCGCGGGCTCTGCGTCGCGTCCACGTGCTCCTGGATGAGCGCACGAATCTGCGCCAGCTCGCCGGCCGTCGGGGCCTTGAGCTCAACGCTCTCGTGGTTCACACGGGCATCGAGCGTACCGTACTGGTCAAAGACGTAAGCCACGCCGCCCGTCATGCCGGCGGCGAAGTTCTGCCCGACCTCGCCCAGGATGAGCGCCAGACCGCCCGTCATGTACTCGCAGCCATGGTTGCCGCAGCCCTCGACCACCACCGTGGCACCGGAGTTGCGCACGCCAAAGCGCTGGCCTGCCAGGCCGTTAATAAAGCCGCGACCGCTCGTGGCGCCAAAGAAGGCCACGTTGCCCACGATGATGTTCTCGTCGAACTTGTAGGTCGCATGCGGGTTGGGGCGCACCGACACCTCGCCGCCCGAAAGGCCCTTGCCAAAGTAGTCGTTGGCGTCGCCGCACACGTTGAGCGTAATGCCGCGCGGCAGGAAAGCGCCAAAGCTCTGACCGGCCGAACCATCGCAATCGATGGTGATGGAGCCGGCGGGCAGGCCCTCGGGATGTGCCTTGGTCACCGCGTTGCCCAAGATGGTGCCCACGCAGCGGTTGACGTTGGCGATATCGGCGCGGAAGCGAATCGGACGCAGGTGCGCACGGGCATCGGCCGTATAGGGCACAAACAACGTGGAGTCGAGCGTCTTGTCGAGCTCGCTGTCGGCAGCCATCTGCGGCAGGAAGTGACGGCCGTCGGCACCCGGGATATGGGCACCGAACTCGCAGGTCGCGCTCGCCAGCACGGGCGACAGATCGAGCAGGTTGGCCTTGCGGTTGCCCGGGACCTCAATCTGGCGCAAGCACTCGGGATGGCCGACCATCTCGTCGACGGTGCGGAAGCCCAGGCTCGCCATGACCTCACGCAGCTGCTCGGCAACAAAGAGCATAAAGTGCTCAACGTGCTCGGGCTTGCCGCGGAAGCCGCGACGCAAGCGACAGTTTTGCGTAGCGATGCCGGCCGGGCAGGTATCCTGCTGGCAGTCGCGCTGCATGAGGCAGCCCATGGAGATGAGCGGCATGGTCGCAAAGCCAAACTCCTCGGCACCCAGCAGGCAGGCGACGGCGACGTCGGTGCCGTCCATGAGCTTGCCATCGGCCTCGAGCACCACGCGTGAGCGCAAACCGTTTTGCAGCAGCGTCTGCTGGGCCTCGGCAAGGCCAAGCTCCAGCGGCAGACCCGCGTGCCAGATAGAGTCGCGCGCAGCGGCACCCGAGCCGCCATTGTGGCCGCTGATCAAAATCTTGTCGGCGGCGCCCTTGGCCACGCCGGTGGCGATGGTGCCGACGCCGGCCTCGCTGACCAGCTTGACCGACACGCGCGCGCCGGGGTTGGCGTTCTTAAGATCGAAGATCAGCTCTGCCAAGTCCTCGATGGAGTAGATGTCGTGGTGCGGCGGAGGCGAAATCAGGCCGATGCCGGGCGTGGACTGACGGACCTCGGCAATCCAGGGGTAGACCTTCTTGCCGGGCAGGTGACCGCCCTCACCGGGCTTGGCGCCCTGGGCCATCTTGATCTGAATCTCGAAGGCGCTGCACAGGTAGCGGCTCGTCACGCCAAAGCGCGCGCTTGCCACCTGCTTGATGGCGGAATTCTTGGAGTCACCGTTGGCCAGCGGGGTCTCGCGACGCGGATCCTCGCCGCCCTCGCCCGAGTTGGAACGGCCGTGCAGGCGGTTCATGGCGATGGCCATGCACTCGTGTGCCTCTTTGCTGATGGAACCGTACGACATGGCGCCGGTGTTAAAGCGGCGGACGATGTTGAGCGCGGGTTCCACCTCGTCGAGCGAAACCGGCGTGCGGCCGCTGGCATTAAAGTCGAGCAGGTCGCGCAAGCGCACGGCACGGCCGGTGCGGTGCAGGCGGGCGCTGTACTCCTTAAAGGTGTCGTAGCTGTCCTCACGGCAGGCGGCCTGCAGCAAGTAGACAGTCTGCGGATCGATGAGGTGATCCTCGCCGCCGAGCGGGCGCCACTTGGTCAGGCCCAACGTGGGCAGCTGATCGGGAGCCGGGCTCTTAAGGATAGCGAGCGCGGCGTCATAGCGCTCATTTTGCTCGCGTTCGACGTCCTCAACACCCATACCGCCCACACGGCTCACCGTGCCGGCGAAGTACGCATTGACGAACCCCGGCGTAAAGCCCACGGCCTCGAAGATCTGCGCCGAATGGTAGCTCTGCACCGTGGAGATGCCCATCTTGGACATGATGGAAACGATGCCGGCGGTCGCAGCCTTGTTGTAGTTGGCGATGCCCTGCTCGGCTGTCACGTCTAGATCGCCGTGCGCCGCCAAGTCGCGAATGCACGAATGCGCGTTGTACGGACAGATACCGCTCGCGGAGTAGCCCACCAGTGCAGCAAAGTCGTGCGGGGACACGGCGTCGCCGCACTCCACCACGATGTCGGCAAAGGTACGCACGCCGGCGCGAATCAGGTGGTTGTGCACGCAGCCCACGGCGAGCAGCGACGGCACGGGCACCTCGCCCGCCGCAGCACGGTCGCTCAGCACCACGATGTTCACGCCATCGCGAACCGCGGCCTCGACGTCTTCGGCAAGCTGCTTGAGCGCAGCCTGCAGCGCGCCCTCACCCGCGTCGCGGCGGTACACGGCACGGAAACGGCGGGTCTTAAAGCCCACGCGGTCGATGGCACAGATACGCTCGAACTCCTCCTCGTTGAGCAACGGGCGCTCCAAGCGAACCAGCTGGCAGGCCGTACGGGAGTCCTCGAGCAGGTTGCCGTGGTTGCCCAGGTAGAGCGTGGTCGAGGTGACCATATGCTCGCGCAGGGCGTCGATCGGCGGGTTCGTGACCTGGGCAAACAGCTGGTAGAAGTAGTCGAAGAACGAGCGCGTCTTCTTGGACAGGCAGGCCAGCGGCGCATCGATGCCCATCGAGGCGAGCGGAGCCTTGCCCTGCTGGGCCATGGGACGCGCGACTTCGTCAACATCATCCCAGTGATACCCGAGCTTGGCCATGCGCACGGCGGCGGGCACCTCGGTATCCTCGGCGGGCGTGAGCGCGACGGGCTTGTCGAGCGCGTCGACGGTCAGCGTCTCTTCGGCGATCCAGTCGCGATAGGGCTTTTCCTTGGCGTAACGGGCGCGCAGCTCGTCATTGTAGATGACGCGGCCGCGGGCAAAATCGACCTCGAGCATCTGGCCCGGTCCCAGACAGCCGCTCGTCAGGATGTTCTCGGGGCTCACCTCGATGGTGCCCACCTCGCTCGCCAGCATAAAGCGGCCGTCGCGCGTCACGTAGTAGCGAGCCGGACGCAGGCCGTTACGGTCGAGGGCGGCACCCAGGGTACGGCCGTCGGTAAAGGCGATAGCGGCAGGACCGTCCCACGGCTCCATGAGCATGGACTGGTAAGCGTCGTAGGCGCGGCGTTCCTCACTCAGGCTGTCGTTGTGGTCCCACGGCTCAGGCAGCAACATGGACGCGGCACGCGTAAGTGGGCGACCGTTCATGACCAAAAACTCAAGCACATTGTCCAGAATCGCGGAATCGGAGCCCTCGCGGTTGATGATGGGCATCACGCGCTCAAGATCGTGCTGCAGCACGGGGCTGTACAGGTTGGGTTCGCGGGCGCGAATCCAGTTGACGTTACCCTTGAGGGTGTTGATCTCGCCGTTGTGGATGATAAAGCGGTTGGGGTGTGCGCGCTCCCAACTGGGCGTGGTGTTGGTGGAGTAGCGCGAGTGGACGAGCGCCACGGCCGTCTTGACGGCGGCGTCGTTGAGATCGATGAAGAAGCGGCGCATCTGCGTGGCCACAAGCATGCCCTTGTACACGATGGTGCGCGAACTCATGGAGCACACATAGAAGATCTTGTCGCGCAAGGCGAACTCGGCGTCGGCCTTTTTCTCGATGGTGCGGCGGCACACGTATAGGCGGCGCTCAAAGGCATCACCGGCGGGTGTGTCGTCCGGACGGCCTAGGAAGGCCTGCAGGATGGTAGGCATGCAGG
The DNA here is from genome assembly GCA_025992755.1 of Coriobacteriaceae bacterium. Taxonomy (GTDB): domain Bacteria; phylum Actinomycetota; class Coriobacteriia; order Coriobacteriales; family Coriobacteriaceae; genus Collinsella. The sequence continues at coordinate 604,637 of DAJPGF010000001.1, read as the reverse complement.
CACGGGCCGTCTCGCCCAGGTCGTGCGGGTCGACCGGCACCTCACGCCAAAAGAGCAGCGGAACGCCGGCTTCGGCGCAGCCCTCCTCAAACACGCGGCGGGCATCCTCTACGCCCTTGCCGTCCTGCGGGAAGAACAGCATGGCCACGCCATAGTCGCCCTCTGCCGGCAGAATCTGGCCACACTTTTGAGCCTCTTTGCGGAAAAAGTGATGCGGAACCTGGAACAGGATGCCAGCGCCGTCGCCGGTGTTCTTCTCGAGTCCCGTGCCACCGCGGTGCTCCAAGTTGACCAGAATGGACAGCGCGTCGTCCAGAATCTGGTGATGGCGCTCACCGTTGATATCAGCGAGCGCGCCGATGCCACATGCATCGTGGTCGAATTCGGGGCGATAAAGGCCCTGCTGCTGAGCGGAATCTGCCTGCATCGCGATCCTCCCCTAGATATTAGACAATCAGTTGAATAGGCATACTAGGAGCATCGCCGACCCGTTGTGTTTCCCGCCCGTTTCGAAACAATCGCGTAACGCACGCCCTACGAGTGGACACCGCCGACCTCAAGGACGACAACAAGGGCCCCAGGTTCGGCCCGCAAGCTCACCGCTTCAAACATCTCAATCTGTAACAGGAAGGCCCAATTTCGACGGCTAACTGTTACAGATTGAGATGTTTCTGAGAGACGGCTCCGAATGTCTCAATCTGTAACACGAAGGGCCGGTTTTGGCGGTCAGCTGTTACAGATCGAGATTTTCCATAGGATCATTTCTTCCTGTCTTGATCTGTAACACCTAGACCCAATTTCCATCCCTAGTTGTTACAGATCAAGACATTTCGGCAGCCCCCTTTCACCATCCCATTCAAATACAACAATCTTGTTAGTCTTAGTTAACTTTTGAGCCTAAAACGGGTATCCTTTGCGGCGTCAACAAACGGCACACAGGAGCTCACCATGATCAACCATCTCAAACATCACTTTGGCTCCCCGCGCACCGGTGGCCACGGCGGACTCGACATCGCACGGCATATCGGCCCCGGACTGCTCGTGACCGTCGGCTTTATCGACCCGGGCAATTGGGCCTCCAATATGGCCGCCGGCTCGCAGTTTGGCTACGCGCTGCTGTGGATCGTCACGCTGTCCACAATTATGCTCATTGTGCTGCAGCACAACGCGGCACACCTGGGTATCGCCACGGGCGCCTGTCTTGCCGAGGCCACGACACGTTACCTTCCCCGCTTCGTTGGGCGCACGGTGCTCGCCAGTGCCTATCTCGCGACCATCGCCACCGCCATGGCCGAGGTCCTGGGCGGCGCGATTGCCCTTCAAATGCTCTTTGGGCTGCCCGTGCGTGTGGGCTGCGTCATCGTGGCGGCAGTATCGATGGCGATGCTCATGACGAACTCCTACAAGCGTGCCGAGCGCTGGATCATCGCCTTCGTCGGCGTGGTAGGACTCTCGTTTTTGGCCGAGCTTGCGCTAGTCAAGGTCGACTGGCCGCAAGCCGCCGCAAGCTGGATCACGCCCAGTATGCCCACTGGCTCTGCCGCGATTATCGTAAGTGTCCTAGGCGCGGTCGTTATGCCACACAACCTTTTTCTGCACTCCGAGGTCATCCAATCCATGCACTTCGAAGGCCAAGGCGAGCAGGTTATCGAAGAGCGTCTGCGCTATGAGCCCTTCGACACGCTCTTTTCGATGGGCGTGGGCTGGGCAATCAACTCGGCCATGGTCATCCTGGCCGCAACGACCTTCTTTGCGCACGGCATTGTCGTAGACGACCTCGCCGTCGCAGCGGCCACGCTCTCCCCCATCTTGGGCCCGGCAAGCTCGACCATCTTTGCGGTAGCGCTGCTGTTCGCGGGACTATCGAGCAGCGTGACAGCGGGCATGGCGGCGGGAACCATCACCGCGGGCATGTTCGACGAGGAATACGACATCCACGACCGACATTCCTCGATCGGGGTGGCGGCCTGTTTCGTCGGCGCAGTGACGGCGTGCCTGGTCGTCCCAAATCCTTTTGAAGGTCTCATCTGGAGTCAGGCATTGTTGTCGCTTCAGCTGCCGATTACGGTTTTTGTGCTCATACGGCTCACCAGCTCACGCCGTGTCATGGGCAAATACGCCAACTCGCGCCCGCTCAACGCGCTGCTCGTAGGGATCGGCGTCATCGTGACGATTCTCGACATCGTGCTGCTAACGGGGATGTAATTGGGATGACGTGGCTGTCCAGATATAACGTCTCAATCTGTAACACGTAAGGCCGTTTTAAACCGTCAGATAAATCAAAAGGGTCCCAGCCGGAATATCCAGCCGGGGCCCTTGGACAGAGCTCTGTATGGCTAATCGCCGTGTGTCTACGAGCTACTCCTCGACAAGCTCAAACTCATCGGGACCAACGCCGCACACCGGGCACACGTAATCCTCGGGCAGCTCGGGCGTGTCGACCTCAACCTCGTAACCGCAAACGGTGCACACAAACTTATACGTCTTCTTTTCCTCAGCCATGATGTTCTCCTCTCGAACGTGACTGCTGGTCTACTTACTTATTAGTATATATTCTCAATAATATAATGCAAGTATTTTTAGAACATTTCTAGCCTTGATACGACGAGGCTTTGGGCGGCGTCTTGCCCTTTAGCACCTTGTGATAGTAGTCGTACGTCAGCGGCGTCTCGTCGCTCAGGCGCTCGGCATCCTCAACCTCGCCAATAAACAGCAGATGCGTACCCACATCCACAGTGTCGATCAAACGGCAGCTAAACAGGGCCGCCGCGTGCTCGAGCACATAGGGCATGCCCAGAGCCGTCTCGCGGGTCTCGTATTTGGCAAACTTGTCATAATCGCTGCTGGTGCGGAACCCAAAGTTACCGATGTAGAGCATGTCGGCGGTCTGATCGATCACGGTCAGCGCGAACGCTTTGGCCGATGCGATGACGCCCGAGGTGACATTGTCCTTGTTCACGGCAACCGAAATACGCGGCGGCATGGACGTCACCTGCACCGCAGTATTGATGACGCAGCCGGCGCGCAGCCCGTCTGCCGCAGCGCTCACCACGTACAGACCGCTCGGCATGGTAAAGAACGCAGTTTTGTCCATAACGATCACTCCCCTAGCTCGGGTTGGAACCTCATGAATGTATGTACCCACAAAAAAGGCGGCACCCATTACGGACGCCGCCTTTGAGACATATGTGTCAGAACAGTAAGAAAGATAAGACGCCCGCAGTTGCGGTGAAATAGGGACTGAATAGCCCCTCAAACAGGCAAAACAGTCCGTATTCCACCGCAACTTATACAGAGTGCCTAGCGGTTGCGTTCCTTAAGGGCGCGGTCGATCTCGCGTTGGACATCACGCTTGGCCATGTCCTCGCGCTTGTCGTAGAGCTTCTTGCCGCGACCCAGACCCAGCAGCAGCTTTACGCGGCCGTCGGTATTAAAGTAGAGCTCCAACGGAACCAGCGCATAACCACGGTTGCGAAGTTTGCCGTCAAGAAAGTCGATCTCCTTGCGGTGCAGCAGCAGACGACGCCGACGGTCGGGATCGCGATTCCACACGCCACCATGGCTATAAGGGTGGATATGCAGTCCGACGAGCCAGCACTCCCCGCCGCGGATCAGCGCGAAGGTATCGGTGATCTGGCAGGCGCGCTCGCGAATCGACTTGACCTCGGTGCCACTCAGTTCAATACCGCATTCGAACGTCTCATCGATAAAGTACTCGTGATGCGCCGAGCGATTCTTAGAAATGAGCTTGCGTTCACGCTTACTGGGCATCGCCGGCCTCCTTGGCTCCATCGGCGTTTGAGCCCGCAGTCTCGCGCTTTGCCTTGCGCTCGGCATTGAGCTCGGCATCGCTCTCGCGCACCAGTTTGATAATCGCCGCGCAGGCCTCCTCGCCCACCAAGTCGCGAGCACGTACCGTCAGGCGCGTCGCCTCCTGCTTGTCGCCGTCGCTTGCAGCATCGGTCGCGCACATAATCAGGCAGATGGCAATCTCGGCCGAAGGCGAGGTCGGCACGCCTTGCAGGGCCAGTTCACCCATCACGTGGTCGTCGCTCTCATCAGCGGCATCCGGATAGGTGGTATGGATCTTGTTGAGCAGGCGCGTCGTATGCGCATCGTTGGGCGCCAGGCGCAGCGCCAGACGCGCGCAGCCCACGGCAGCCGAAACGTTCTCGGTCTCGGGCTCCAAGAAGTACTGACCTAGATTGGCGTAAGCGCGGGCGGCGCACTTGCCATCGCTTGCACGCTCCAGCACCGAGAACGAGAGCGATGCCCATTCCTGCTTGTCCTCGAGAGCGCGGAACAGCTCGGCCAGATCCAGGCGGTAGTTGCAGTTCATGGGGTCCCAGCGCACGGCCTGCATCAAGGCGTTGCGAGCACTCACATAATCCTGCTGGCGAATGTAGGCAAACGCCATGTCGGAGTACAGGCGGTCAAACGGCACCTCGACCTGCACGAGCTCGCGCGGATCCTTCTCCACGCGGCGATAGGCCAAGCGCTCAAACTTGCTATCGAAGCTAAAGTATTGACGCTTCTCCTCCGTCTTGCACTCAGCGTCGATATACTCCTCGGCGAGCTCCACCAGACGCTCCAGCAGCGGCGTCGCCGTAGCCATGTCGCCCTGCGCCAGATAGTTCTCGGCATACGTGATGTCTTGCAAGCTGATGGGCAGATCCATGGCTACTCCTCGATCTGAGCGAAACACGGCAGGCGCCGTATATACGGTCAATACACAAAACCCGGGTCTCTTACGAGGCCCGGGCATTCAATTTTGGTAGCCCGTACCAGATTCGAACTGGTGATCTCCGCCTTGAGAGGGCGGCGTCCTAAACCGCTAGACGAACGGGCCATATGTAGCAAATGCAATGGCTGGGATGGAGGGAGTCGAACCCCCATTGACGGAACCAGAATCCGCTGTCCTGCCATTAGACGACATCCCAATGACTGCATCGCTGCGCTCGGCTGTGCCTTTGCGCAAGAAAGAAATATACGGGAAGTCTCGCCGTGACGCAAGCCCCAATTTTGACTTTTTTGAAATTCAGTCAAATTGGCCTAATTTAGTCCAACCCGTGAAGGACCTGTGAAGCCGACCGCTGTACACGAAGGGCAAAACGCCGCGAGCGGTAGCCGTCAACCGTTGGCAGATTCTACCGTGAAAACGATAGCACCAGGCAGCACAATCGAAGTATCAATGATCGCGTAGATATCGAGGCGCCATGGACGAAGAGCTTGATTACCTATGGGAGACCCTGGGCCTCGAGATCACTGCTGACCTTTGGCCCGAACGGGACAAAATCCATCCCACACTGCGCCCCGCCATTACTGTGGTGCAGGCAAAATACCGCCGTGCATCCTTTTTGATCATGCGGATGTCATGGCACGCGGGACTCCCCGACCTTAAGCGAATCCAGGCAAGCCTCGTCGAGTTGTCCGGCATGCCAACCGTCATATCCGAGGCGCACCTGGAGCAGCGCCAGCGCGAGCGACTGCAACAGCAGCGGATTCCCTTTATCTGCCCCGGCGTTCAGGCATATCTGCCCTTTATGGACGAGGAGTACTGGAGCGGCAAGCCCAACAAACACGTAAAGGTCTACGATCCGCACGAATGGGCACAGCTGGCGGACTGACTGGGGCAGGCCCGCCGGCGGAAAGTGCGTCCCAGATTTCAAGCTCAAACTGGTCCCTACTTTCCCGTCGAGCCCTCAACCGGAAACCGTGTCCCGCAATCGAAGCTCAGAATGGGACGTGCTTTCCGCAACCGGCCACTTTGGGAAAGTGCATCCCATTCTGGAAGCGAATTCCGGGTCGCACTTTCCGCAGCCGCTACAGCAACGCCTCGGCCCAAGCCGCTTCCCTAAAGCCGGGAATCGCAAAGTCGTCGCCCACCAGCAGCGGACGCTTGACCAGCATGCCGTCGGTCGCCAGTAGCTCGTAGCACTCCCGATCCGTCATGCCCGCATCCAGACGCGCCTTCAGGCCCAGCTCTCGATATTTCATGCCCGACGAATTAAAGAAACGCCGCACCGGCAGCCCCGAACGAGCAATCCAGGTCGCAAGCTCATCGGCCGTGGGATTGTCCAAAACGATATCGCGATCGATATACTCTACCCCATGTTCGTCCAGCCATGCCTTGGCCTTCTTACAGGTCGAGCACTTGGGATATTCAACAAACAGTACGGTCATGGGAATCCTCCGAATATAGATCGGCCAACGCAGGCACACGCCACACGAGGCGCCTTCGTATGATGGGCCAATTGTAGCCCGCGGGTCACACGTTAAACGAACCGTACCCCGAATCCGCGTTTGATGAACGGCAGTAGCTCCATTGCCTCGGGCGTGATATGGCCCGCAACGTTCATGCGCTCGTCACCGGGAAGATCGACCCGCGCAATCTCAAGCTCGCCTTCGTAGCGCCCATATCCGCTATTGCTCACAGCGATCGACCCCGCCTTTCGCGGCAGGCCGGCTCCGGCATCCGTCGGCACGGAATCCGGCTTAAGCGTCGTACGTGACTCCTGAGACCTAAAGATGAGGACGCTCGAGTCGGGCCGGTCGTGATGAATCTGCCCGCGCACATAGGCATAACTGGGCTCAAGCTCGCATTGCAGGTCCACGTATCCGGCGGAAACTTGAGCAAACTGCGCCCAGCCCGCATCGGAAAGATCGGGGTCGCCGACCAACACAATGTCGCAATCGGCGCCATGTGCAAGCTCAAGCATATTGAGAGCAACCTTTGACGCGCGACCGCGCTGCACCTCGACCGTCGGCAGTCCCTCGAATACCGGCCCGCGAACGTTAGCATCACCCGGCACAAAAGCCATGATTTCGAATCCAAGCGCCGCAAGACGAAGATTCACCCGAGCAATGTCCTCCAGAGCTAAACCGGTATAAGGCTTGGGGTAAAAATTGTGGCAGGCGGCAAAACGAGTCACATCGGCACCGGCCTCACGCCACGATGCGATTTCATCAGAACTCACTGTCGATGCATTGACCACAATGCGAAATACACCGGACAGCTCCGCGACCCGCTGGGCGCTAAAGCCATAGTCCAAACGAAGGTATTCCAACCCCAGATCGCGCAGGTCCTCGATGCGCTCAAGCCCGAGCAAATCGCACGTGCGAGGCCCCACATCGGCAATGAGCGCAATGCCGCGGGCGGAAAGCAGCGACAGCACACGACGGACCTTATCGGCATACGCCGCTCCCCCATCCTCGGGAATATGCAGCGAGGTGAACGCATAGCGCGCACCCGCCGCGGCACCACGTTCAATCGTCCGCTCAATATCCTGCAGAGGGCTGGAAAGATAAATCGAAATACCCGTTTTCACGCTTCAACGCTCCTTTAAAAAAGGCCGGCGGAGCAGTTAGCCCCGCCGGCACAACCATAGCATCAAGAAATCTGCCGCGCGCCGCGAGCCCCGAGCAACACGGCTCGCGATATCAAACTACTCGCCAAAGAACTCGTTGATCTTCTGCTCGTCGACGCCAAAGAACCACGTCAGGACAAAGCCGGCGGCATAGGCAAGCAGCATAGCGGCAACGTAGCCGAGCTGCTGGCCAGGAACGACGATCAGCAGGCCAAACAGACCGGAAACGCCCTGAGAAACCGTGCCGATGTGAAGCAGCGCCGCGAGCGCGCCGCCAAATCCGGCACCCAGGCAGGCCGTCACAAACGGACGAACGAGCGGCAGCGTAACAGCATACATCAGAGGCTCGCCCACACCCAGGATTCCAACGGGAATGGACTCTGCGACGTACTTCTTGAGCTTGGCGTTCTTGGTCTTAAAGTACAGCGCCAAACCGGCACCGACCTGGCCGCCGCCAGCCATCATAAGGATGGGAAGCAGGTAATTGATACCCTTGGTAGCGCCGTCGGGATCGTTGAGCATAGCGTGGATCGGCGTGAGCGCTTGATGCAGGCCGACGGACACCAGCGGCAAGAAGCCTGCCGACAGGATATAGCCGCCCAGGACGCCCAGCTTCTCGAAGATAAAGGTCAAAACGCTAAAGATGGCAGTCGTCAGCCATGCGCCAACCGGCTGGATGACGAGCATCAGAGCAAAGGCGCCGATGATGAGCACCAGCAGCGGGGACAAAAACGTGTCGAGTGCGTTGGGCATAACCTTGCGAATCTGACGCTCCATCCAGGCAAAAAATGCGCCAGCGATGAGAGCCGCGATCATGCCGCCCGCTGCGGGGTTGTACTGCGCACTGGTGAGCGGCAGCAGAATGGCAGTGGCAGGATCAGCCGCGCCAGGCGCAAGCAGGGGCATGGCACTGTTGGCGATACACATCATGCCGGCGATGCCGCCCAGCGCAGCGGAGCCACCAAACTCACGTGCCGCGTTATAGCCCACCAAGATGGGCAGATAGGCAAACAGGGCCCAGCCCATGGAACGAATGCCCTGGTACCACCACTCGCCTGCAAGCGCGCCTGCCGTCGAGACGTTAATGACGTTGCAGATACCGTTGATGAGGCCAGCCGCAATGATGCCGGGAAGCAGGGCGACGAAGACATTGGAAATCTTCTTGAGGAAGGCCTGAACCGGCTTAGACTCGTACTTGGCCTTCTGCGCGGCCTTGTTTGTGGCCGCAGCGTCAACCACGCTCTCGTCAGCAACGCCTTTCGCAAGGCCGGTGAGCTTGGAGAACTCCTCGAGCACCTTATTCACCTTGCCCGGACCCAGCACGATCTGCATCGTGTCATCCTCAACCAGGCCCATCACGCCGTCGAGCGCCTTAATGCCCTCCGTGTCGACGTTGCCCGTGTCTTTGACGGTCACGCGCAGGCGCGTCATGCACGCCGCGTTTGCGAGCACGTTGTCTTTACCGCCCAAAAGGTCCAGCAGCTTTTGGGCCAGCTCTTTGTTCGTCATAACTCCTCCTTGTATTGGGTATCTCGTCTAGATGTCATATCAGCTCACGCCGTGCACCTATTGGACATCGGCATTGCTCTTCTCATGGCCACTCACCGCAGTACGGACATGGCCGTGCGCCCGTTCAAGAGCTACCGCAGCCTGCTCGGCATCGCAGTCCAACAGCACCGAGACAATAGCGGTTTTTACGTGGCCGCCGGCATCCGCAAGCGCCTGAACAGCGCGCTCGCGCGTGCAGTCGGTCGCTTCCATCACGATGTTCTGGCCGCGCACCACCAACTTCTCGTTCGTCTGCTGCACATCGACCATCAGGTTTTGGTACACCTTGCCAATCTTGACCATGGCACCGGTCGAAATCATGTTGAGAATGAGCTTTTGGACCGTTCCCGCCTTGAGCCTCGTTGAGCCGGTCAGCACCTCGGGACCGGGCACGGGCTCAATGGCAAGATCTGCGCTCTCCCCGATCTTCGACCCTTGGTTGCAGGCAATTGCAATGGTCTTGCACCCAGTTGCCTTGGCGTACACAAGGCCGCCCACCACATAGGGAGTACGACCGCTTGCCGCCAGGCCAACGACAAGATCCTTGTCCGAGAGTCCACGCTCCCGCAGGTCGCTCGCGCCAAGCTCCTCGCTGTCTTCGGCACCTTCGACAGCCTTGGTAAACGCCGTCTCGCCTCCGGCAATGAGCCCGACAATCAGATCGGGTGACACGCCAAACGTGGGCGGACACTCCGAAGCGTCGAGTACGCCCAGACGACCGCTGGTGCCTGCGCCCATGTAAAAGACGCGCCCGCCGCGCTCGAGTGTCTCAGCAGCCCAGTCGATTGCTGTGGCAACCTGGGGCAACACTTTCGTGACCGACTGGACGGCACGAAGATCCTCATCGTTCATCGTCGTGACGATTTGCAGCGATGTCATCGTATCGAGGTCCATTGACCTTTGATTACGCTGTTCGGTCGTGAATTTTGTTAAATCGAGCATTTCATTCACCTCATCTTTCCTGTTTCTCGATGTAGTTTTGCTTAATGACATGCGTCGCCCGTTCGTAGTCGCTGGCAACGTAAGCAGCGTACAGGGCATCGACAACCATAAGCTGGGCCATACGCGAAGCCATGGCACCGCTGCGGACCAAGGGTTCACTCGCAGCGACGCCGAGCACGGCTTCGGCCATGGTGGCAAGCTTGGATGATCCATCTACTTTGGTAACGGCCACGACGGGACAGTTGTGACGTTGAGCCTCGGCGGTGCAGTCCAGCACCTCTTGCGTCAAGCCCGAGTAGCTAAAGGCGATTGCCATATCGCCCTCATGCATGTTCTTGGCACACAAGAGCTGATCATGCCAGTCGTCGTACAGATGGCACTCTTTGTCGACACGCATGAGCTTTTGCGCCAGATCGTGCGCGACCAAACGGGAGGCACCAATACCGAACAGATTGACCGCGCGTGCCCGCTTAAGACGGGCCGCGCATCGCTCCAAGACGGTGTAATCGAGCGTTCGCGCCGTCGCCTCGATCGTACGCACGTTGCTTTTCATCACCTTCCCCACGATACGTTCGACGCTGTCGTCCATGGAGATGTCCTCGAGGGCTACGTCTTTCTTGTCACCTAAGAGCGCCAGCTCGGCAATCAGTTCGCGCTGGAACTCCTTGTAGCCCGCAAAACCCAAACGCTTGCAAAAGCGCAAAATGCTCGAGGGCGAGGAGAACGTGACATCGGCAAGACCGCGGACGGACAGCCCGACCACCTCGTGCGGATGAGCGCTTACATATGCGATGACATTGCGTTCCGCCGGGCTCGCGCTGAGCTCACGCTCGCGAAGCCGCAAAAGCAATCCGTTTGCCATCTCAAACACCTCCGTTGAGAAGAATTAAAGACCAACGAACGATTCGTACCGGATACAAACAGCTTTTGCGGTACATTGTGCCGCATCGTGGCGCACAAAGGGCGAGCGTTCTACCGCTCGCCCCTCAAATCCGACCGCTCGGAAATACGCGCGACACAAAATAATTCAACGAGGCCGCATTATCAGAAACGGGTTTGTTACCGGCTAGCGCCTCGCATGGGCGCCGATCGGCCGAGTCGCATGGCGCACCAACGCCGCTGCCAGCAATACCAACAGCATGGCGGTGACATAGCCCGCAGCATCGAATCCTAAATCGATAACGTCGAAATGCCTGCCGGGAACAAAGATCTTATGTACCTGATCGCCAACGGAGCAGGCGGCGCAAAAGAGCAATACGGGCACGCAACGGGAGCATACGCTCCACGGACGCCTGGAAAAGCAAACCACGACCACGGAGGCGAACAATCCGACGAAGAAAAACTCTACGGTATGGGCAACGCGACGGACGTTCGTGCCCACCCACATGCGAATGGAAGCAAGTCGGCCAGACCGGACATTCGAGGCAGCCGAATCGGTGCCCCCGGTCATTCCGTTCTCCGCCTGAGCTTCACCCGTGGCATCGACAGCCTGAACGCCCGTAGCCTGGCCCTCCACCACACGCGCGGTAGACTCGCTCAGCAACGACGTCTCCACCGCATTTTGCTCCGTCAGCACCCAGATGCCCGCCAGCGTTGCAACGAACAGAACAATTGCGGTCCATCCGATTATTTGTTTTACGCGCGCCAAGGGCCAACCTCCTTTTTTGAATATCAGCGAGTGTAGCCCCAAATGGCATCGTCACCGTATCAAAATTTGAATCGCAACAGGAAGCGACAAAGCGACGCAAACCCCTACCCCGCCTCGCGCATCCAGCGATCGAACGTCCCCACGCACACGCCCAGGCACTTTGCTGCCTGGCTGCGGGTAATATCGCCTGCCTCATAGCTATCGCGCACCAGCTCAAACTGAGGAGGGCACGGCTTGCGAGGTCGACCGAAACGAACCCCTCGCGCCCGCGCCGCTGCAATTCCCTCCGCCTGGCGCCGATGGATATTCTCGCGCTCCACCTGCGCCACGTAGCTCAGCAGTTGCAGCACAATATCGGCAATCAGGGTGTTGGTCACATCCGGCGCGCCGCTGGCCCTGACGCGCGTGTCAAGCAATGGCATGTCCAACACCACAATGGCAACCCCGAGCTCCTTGGTAATGCGTCGCCATTCCTCAAGAATCTCGGAGTAATTACGGCCAAGTCGGTCGATAGAAAGCACCACCAGTACGTCCCCGTCTCCCAGGACGTGCAGCAGCTCGCGATAACGCGGTCGATCGAAGTCCTTGCCGCTCGCATGGTCGGCATAAATATTCGCCGAGCCCACGCCATAGGCGCCCAGCGCATCCAGCTGCCGATTAAGGTTCTGATCGCGCGAACTCACCCGCGCATAACCGTACACCGTCGCCATCTCATCCCCGCTTTCTTGTAAACCTGCCAAAAGGGACAGGTTTATTTTGGTAGGTTTTACCTCTCAAATAGCAGGTAAGCGGGCGGCCGAGCAGACGGCAAGGTAGCCATGATTCAAATGCGAAGGGCGGTCCCGAAAGGCCGCCCTCCGCTCCCCCACCATCAGTCGGGATTTGGCTAATGGATAAGCTTAAAGTCCAAGTGCCCACGCGTGGTATTGACGCGCGAGACCTCGATAATCACGCGCTGGCCCAGTTCATAGCGAGTCCCCGTGTCGGCGCCCGTCAGCGTAAGCGCGTCCTCGTCGAACTCGAACCACTCGTTGCCCAGGCTCTTAATTGAAACCAGGCCCTCGACCTGTGTTAGGTCCAAGCGCACAAAAAGGCCCATGCTGCTAACCCACGAGACGGTTCCGGCATAGCGCTCGCCCAGACGGTCCTCATAGTACTGGGCAATCTTGATCTTTTGCGTCGCATGGCTGGCGGCATCTGCCGCGCGCTCGGCATCGCTGCATGCGCGGCAGATCTGCGGCAGAATGCGCGGCAGCGACTCGCGCCCCTTGCCGATCAGCCGCGGCGCGCGCACCAAGGCGTCCTTGCCGCCAAGCCGCTCATAGGCCAACTGCAGTTTGAGCACGCGGTGCACCACCAGATCGGGGTAGCGACGGATGGGACTCGTAAAGTGACAGTAGCACGGCGCGGCGAGCGCAAAGTGGCCCTCGTTGCGCGGCTTGTACAGCGCGCGCTGCATGCTGCGCAGAAGCAACGTGTTAACGAGCGGTGCGCTGGCCGTACCGGCGGCAGCATCAACTGCAGCCTGCAGTTCATCGGGGCTCCCCAGGGCAATACCGGCAGCACGGCAATCGTCGATGATGCCTAGCTGCGCCAGCGCAACGGCGGCACCGTGCAGGCTATCGGGGCTCGGATCCTCATGCACGCGATAGCAGGCCTCGACATCACGGTCTGCCAGCCACTCTGCAACGCACTCGTTGGCGAGCAGCATGGCCTCCTCGATAAGCGACGTGGCACACGAACGCTCACGCGCCACAATCTGCACGGGTACTCCGTCCTCATCCAACAGAGCACGAATCTCGGCCGTGTCAAAATCGACTGAGCCGCGGGCGCGACGAATACGACGGCGGAGTTCGGCGAGTTCGTTGGCGGCGACAAGGAAATCGCCGAGGTCGACGTTGTAGCCGCGGGCGGCCTCCTCGCACGCAAGACCGCGCTCAAGCGCTTCCTCGCGCGAGGTCTCGGCAGCCGCAACATCCTCGGCCGCGCCCTCCAGCACCGAATACTCAACCGCGCCGGCACGCACCAGCAGCGCCTCGACGCCGTCATAGTCCATACGCACACGCGAGCGAATCACGCTGGGGTACGGATCGTAATGCCGCACGCGACCCTGCGCATCGAGCTCGATATCGACGGTAAACGCAAGACGGTCCTCGTCAGGGCGAAGCGAGCACAGGTCATTGGACAGGCGTTCGGGCAGCATGGGAAGCACGCGATCGGCCAGATACACCGATGTCGTACGATGGCGAGCCTCAAGATCGATATGCCCGTCCCAAGCCACATAGTGTGAAACGTCGGCGATATGCACACCCAGCTTGTAGCCACCCTCGGGCGTGCGCTCCAACGAAATGGCATCGTCAAAGTCGCGCGCGTCGACCGGGTCGATCGTGATGACAAAGCGGTCGCGCAGATCGCGGCGGAGCGGGTCCTTAAGCGCCGCGGACACATCGAGCGAAAGCCCCTCGGCCTCGTCCAGCGCGGCCTCGGGATAGCTATCGGTATAGCCGTAACGCGCCATCACATATTGAACGCCCAAATCGGGCGCGTCATCTCCGCCAATGCGGCGTTCGATCGTCACGGTGCCCGATTCCAGTCGCGTCGGGTAGGTCAAAATGCGCGCGACAACGGCATCACCCGGGTGGACACCCAGACGATCCGCCGAGGTATCCTCGGGCAAAATGAAGAAGTCGGCCTTCAGACGCGAATCGAGCGGCTCAATCACACCGAGCGGACCGGCGGTCTGGTACGTGCCCACCACGCTTATGGCTGCGCGCTCAACCACGCCTTCGATCACGGCGCGCCGCTCACCGTGCGGGCTGTTCTTAATGCTCACGGCAACGGTATCGCCATCCATAATCTCGCGCTTGCCACGGCCCATGACCTTGTAGTCGCCATTCTCGGTTATGACATAGGCACTGTGCTCATGGAGCTGCACGCGCCCGGTCAGGCTCGGACGGCGTTCGCTGCGCACCGGCCCGCGCTTATTGCGAGCTCCACGCTTATGCTTGTTATTGCGCCCCATGGCGCCTCCTAACTATCGATTGCCGTTTACATCCCAAGAGTCTACCCAAATGATCCCTAGGGGACAAAAAACGGGCCGCCCCATAAGAGACGACCCGTTGGAAGGGATGAATTCCAGGCATGCCTACACGCGCAGGTAGCGGCGCATGGCGATGGCAGAACCAAAGAGACCGATAATCACGCCGACCAGAATCAGCGCAGCATAGGTCACCAGGTAGTACTGCATCGGCAGGGCAAACGACATCCAGCCGATGCTCTCCTGCAGACGCGGAATCATCAGATTGCGCAGCAGCTCCAGAACGCCGATGGAAAGCAGCGAGCCCAAAATGGCCTGCAGCACGCCCTCGGTGATAAACGGGCCACGAATGAAGCCGTTGCTGGCGCCGACCAGACGCATAATCGCAATCTCACGACGACGCGCCGTGATGGACAGGCGAATCGTGTTGTTGATGAAGATGAATGCGATAAAGGTCAGAAGGCCAACGAGCACCACGGCGGCGATGCGGATGTAGTTGGTCACCTGGAACAGGCGGCTCACTTCCTCCTGGCCGTACAACACGCTCGCGTTGACGTCGCCGTCATCCGCGATCTTCTGGAAATCGGCATCCTTCTTGAGCTTCTTTGCCGTGCTCTCGACCTTGGACGGATCGTCCATCTCAATAGCGAAGGAAGCCGGCAGCGGGTTCTGGCCATCGAGCGCGCTCATGGTGGCGTCGGCGTTGCCCGACATCTTGCTCGTATACTCGGCCAGCGCGTCGTCCTTGTCCTTATAGGTCACGGACTTGACGTTGCTCCACGTCTTGAGCTCGGCCTCAAAGGCCTGGACGTCTGCCTGATCGGCGTCATCGCTAATAAAGGCATTAATGACAACCTGATCCTCGACGGTACCGATCACGGAGTTCAGCATCGCGGAACCCATAATGAACAGGCCGATGATAAACAGCGAAAGGAAGATCGTGATGACGGCGCCGAGCGAGGTAGTCCAGTTACGGAAGAAGTGGCTGATTGCCTCTTTGAAGGAGTAGCCCACGTTAGTTGGTGCCATAGTTGCCGTAACCTCCCCTCTCCTGGTCGCGAATAACGTGGCCGCCCTCGAGGGCGATCACGCGACGGTGCATGCTATCGACCATCTCGCGGTCGTGCGTGGCGACGATCACGGTGGTGCCGGTGCGGTTAATACGCTCGAGCAGCTTCATGATGCCCAGCGAGATCGCCGGGTCGAGGTTGCCCGTCGGCTCGTCGCAGATCAGCAGCGGCGGACGGTTGACCATAGCGCGGGCGACGGCAACGCGCTGCTGCTCGCCACCGGAAAGCTGGTCGGGCAGCGAGTCCATCTGATCGGCCAGGCCGACCAGACGCAGCACCTCGGGCACCTGGCTGCGAATGACGCCCTTGGGCTTGCCGATGCACTGCAGGGCAAACGCCACGTTTTCGTAGGCGGTCTTTTGCGGCAGAAGCTTAAAGTCCTGGAACACGGCGCCAATCTGGCGGCGCAGGAACGGAACCTTGCGGTTCTTGATCTTCATGAGGTCCTGACCGGCAACCAGGATGCGGCCGCTCGTCGGCTTGACGTCACGGTTGAGCGTCGACAGCAGCGTGGTCTTACCCGAGCCGGAGTGACCGACCAGGAAGACGAACTCGCCCGGATAGATCTCGATGTTGATGTCGTCGAGTGCAGGCTTGTTGGGCTGTGCCGGATAGATCTTGGTGACATGCTCCATAAGGATGACGGGCTCGACACCGGCCTGCTTGGCCATCTTCTTGCGGCTGGCCTGCGGATCGATGGGCGCAAACACCGACGTAAAATCGGGGTTGTTGAGCGCGTTATCGAGGCTTGCGACCTCGGCGGCCTGATCGCTCTCGACCACCGGGGCAGCAGGCTGCGTGGGGTCGGGAATAGCGGCAAAGAGACCGGACTGCGCAGGCTGAGGAGCCGGCGTCGCAGGGGCCATGGGGTCGGGAATGCCGGCCATGGTAGGCTGCGGCGTGGCGGCGCCAGCCTGAGGCTGCTCCACGCGAGCGGTCACGGCCTGAACGGGCTCAAAACCCGCCGCGCCGGAAAGCGCGACATCGCTGGTTGGATTGTAGGCAAAGGGATCGGATGCCGGCTGTGCCTGATCTGCCGGCTGAGCGGGGACCTGAGCAACAGGCTGGCCCTCTGAATCCGGAGTGGCGAAACGACTGCCCTGGACGCCTGCCTGCGTCTTGGGGGCATCATCGCCCGCACCGGAGGTACGGAAGTGGTTACCCACTGGTGCTCCTTATCGTCGTGCGTTTAAACTACATGAGCGCTTTGTATTTTAGCAGCATTAGCTTTGCTGCACATAAGAAGCATGGCGTGCTTAGGGATCCCGTCGGCCAGGCACAGGGTTACTCTCCAAATCGTCCTCGGACATGTCGGAGCCCCCGCTGCGCGCTTCGCGCGGCAGGGGCTCCTCCGTCCTGCGGAAAGATTTGGAGAGTAACCCTGTGCCCGGCCTGCGATAACTAAGGGGTCGCTGCGTTTATCTTGAGGTGCTGCATATACAAAGCTGGAAGGGTCTGAATTGCGCTTTGTCGATATATGCCCTTTTTCCTGATGGGACCGTGCTTGAGGGGCGTCTTCATGAGTTGCGGTGAAATAGGGACTGTTTTACCAGTTAAAAGGTCTAATCAGTCCCTATTTCACCGCAACTGAAACAGGGCGCTCTCCAAGAGAGCGCCCCTGCCGGGTTTCCATAGTACTGGCGAAGCAGTCCTTGAGATCCGCCTTGCCTTATGCCAAGAACTCCTTGGTGGTTGCCACGATGTTGGCGGCGTCCAAGCCATACTTGTGCAAGAGCTCGGCACCCGGACCAGACTCACCGAAGGTGTCGTTGACGCCGATCTTCTTGAGGGGCGTCGGGCACTGCTCGCACAGGACGTCGGCAACGGCGCTGCCCAGGCCGCCGATCACGGAGTGCTCCTCGACGGTCACGACGTAGCCGGTCTTGGTGGCGCTCTTGACGATCAGGTCGGCATCGATGGGCTTGATGGTGTGCATGTTGATGACCTCGGCGTCGATGCCCTCGACAGCGAGCTGCTCGGCGGCCTCGAGAGCCTCGCCGACCATCAGGCCGCAGGCGATGATGGTCACATCGGCGCCCTCGCGCATGACAATGCCCTTACCCAACTCGAACTTGTAGGTCTCGGGGTCGTTAATAACCGGCGAGGCCAAACGGGCGAAACGCATGTACACCGGACCGTCGCACTCGTAGGCGGCGCGCGTCACCGCGCGGGCCTCGACGTCGTCGGCAGGAACGATCACAGTCATGCCAGGGATGACGCGCATCAGGGCGATATCCTCGCAGCACTGGTGCGTGGCGCCGTCCTCGCCCACCGAGATACCGGCGTGCGTGGCACCAATCTTAACGTTGAGGTGCGGGTAGCCGATGGAGTTACGGACCTGCTCAAAAGCGCGGCCGGCGGCGAACATGGCAAAGGTGCTCGCGAAGGCAACGCGGCCGGTGGTCGCGATACCGGCGGCGACGCCCATCAGGTTGCTCTCGGCGATACCCACGTCGAAGAAGCGGTCGGGGCAGGCGGCCTTGAACTTGCCGGTCTGCGTGGCGGCGGCCAGGTCGGCGTCGAGGACCACAAAGTCATCGTGCTCGTTGGCGAGCTCGACGAGGGCCTCGCCGTAGCTTACGCGCGTGGCGATTTTTTTGACGTCTGCCATCCTAGAGCTCCTCTCCGGCGGCCGTGAGCTCTGCCATGGCCTGCTCAAACTGTTCATCGTTGGGGGCCTTGCCGTGCCAACCAACCTGGTTCTCCATAAAGGAAACGCCCTTGCCCTTCATGGTCTCGGCGATAATGGCGGTCGGCTGCCCCTTGGTGGCGCGAGCCTCGGCAAAGGCGGCGCGGATCTGGTCGAAATCGTTGCCGTCGGCAAGCTCCACCACGTGGAACTTAAAGGCGCGGAACTTGTCGGCGAGCGGCATGGGGTCGTTGACCTCCTCGACGGGGCCGTCGATCTGCAGGCCGTTGTGGTCGACGATCACGCAGAGGTTATCGAGCTGCTGGTTGCCGGCAAACATGGCGGCCTCCCAGACCTGGCCCTCCTCGCTCTCGCCGTCGCCCAGCAGGGCGTACGTGCGGTAAGTATCGCCCCAGTGCTTGGCGGCAACGGCCATGCCCACGGCGGCGGAGATGCCCTGCCCGAGCGAACCGGTGGACATGTCGACGCCCGGGGTGTCGTTCATGTTGGGGTGACCCTGCAGGTGGCTGCCGATGTGGCGCAGCGTCTCGAGATCCTCCTTGGGGAAGAACCCGCGCTCGGCGAGCACGGCGTACAGACCAGGCGCGCAGTGACCCTTGGAAAGCACGAAGCGATCGCGGTCGGCCTTGCGGGGGTCGGCCGGGTCGACGTTCATTTCCTCAAAGTACAGATAGGTCATGATGTCGGCAGCGCCGAGCGAACCGCCCGGATGGCCGGACTTGGCAGCGTGCACGCCGGTGACGATGCCCTTCCTTACCTCGTTGGCAACCTTTTTGAGCTCTTCGTCGCTCATTGTGCCTTCCTTTCATCCTCTTTAGACAAGATGCGCACGGCACAGAAGGTCGTCCCAACACAGCCGCAATGCACGTACGTCATTCATTATGCTGGAAACTGATGGCTTTACCAGAGTTTTTATCATTATTTGAACAATTTAGCAGGCAGAACCGCTGATGAAACGGTTTATCAATGTGAACGTCTTTTGGATGGAACGCGGTCGACCCTACGCGCTAATGTCCTTGAATCCCTCGCCGAAGGCTTCCGTAACGTCGGCAACCGTCAC
This sequence comes from Coriobacteriaceae bacterium, assembly GCA_025992755.1. Lineage (GTDB taxonomy): Bacteria > Actinomycetota > Coriobacteriia > Coriobacteriales > Coriobacteriaceae > Collinsella. The sequence goes on along the minus strand of DAJPGF010000001.1, from coordinate 585,315 downwards.
AATGGCATGAGGATCGCGCTCGCGCACGATCGTCTTGAGGGTATTGAGCTCTCGACGGCTCACGATGACCATAACCACTGGCTTCTCGGCACCCGAATACATGCCAGTCGCCTTAAACTTGGTACAACCACGACCCAGGCCATACATGATATCGGCAGCGATATCAGGGAACTTGTCCGAAATGATAAGTACCATACGGCGCTTGTTGCCACCATCGACCACGGCATCGATCACGTAGCCGCTAATGACCATCGAAAGGCCTGCATATAGTGCGTTTTCGATTGAAAAGACCGGAGCCGACAGCGCGCATACGGCAACATCGATTGCCATGACGGTCGAGCCCACCGGCAGCGAGGTGTTACGCGAGATGATTTGGCCAATCGTGTCCGAGCCGCCGGTGTTGGCGCCGGCGCGCAACACCATGCCGTAACCGATGCCCGTAATAATGCCGCCCCACATGGCAGGGAGCATCAGGTCCGCATCCGCCAGAGGTGCTACAAACGGGGCGAACAGATCGGTAAAGAAGCCCAGCAGCACAAAGCCCGTCGCGGTCTGCACCACGTAGAACATGCCGCCCTCGCGCATAACGACCAGCAGCAGCAAGGCATTCATCACGATGGTCTGGATACCGACGGGAAGCGACACGCCTCGCGCCGCGCCGACCGCCTGGATAATAGTCGCAAGGCCCGTAACGCCACCGGCAGCAAGGCCGTTGGGAATCAAAAACAGGTCGGTCGCGATGGCGGCCAAGGCACACCCCAACATGATCTGGGGCAAATCGTGAAAGAAGTTCATCGAAAGAATGCGCTTGATGTCCAGACGATATGCCATGCTGCCTCCCTCAAAAAAGCGCACCCAAACGGATGCGCTTTGAACTTCTTCTTGTATTCGATTCTACCGATTCGCCGAACAAAAACCACCCCTGCGCAGGGTTTATTCTGGATACAAACCCGTCCAACCGTTGGGCTTGGCATCGGCTTGAAGCCGCCCGATGTTTTAGACCTCCGAGCCTTCTGCATCGGCGTTGCCGGTGGCCCAGCGATGGTAGCCAATAACAAACGGGTCCAGGTCGCCATCGTCAAGAACGGCCTCGACATTGCTGGTCTCCACGCCCGTGCGTAGGTCCTTGACCATCTGGTACGGGTAGAGCACGTAGCTGCGAATCTGGTTGCCAAAACCGATCGTGGTCTTGGGTCCACGAATCTCATCCAGGGCCTCGGCGCGCTTCTCGAGCTCAATCTCGTACAGGCGAGCCTTGAGGATCTGCATGCACGCGGCCTTGTTCTGAATCTGGCTGCGCTCGTTTTGGCAGGTAACCACAATGCCGCTGGGGAAATGCGTCACGCGCACGGCGGAGTCGGTGGTGTTGACGCCCTGACCGCCCGGACCGCTCGCGTGGTACACGTCCACGCGGATGTCGTCGGGGTTGATCTCGATGTCGATATCATCGGGCAGTACGGGAATGACCTCGACGCCGGCAAACGTAGTCTGACGGCGCTTCTTATCATCGGTGGGGCTAATACGTACCAGGCGGTGCACACCAGCCTCGGCGCGCAGCATGCCAAAGGCATCCTTGCCCTCGACGGTAAAGGTCGCGCGATCAATGCCGATGATCTCGGCGGCTGGGCAGTCGTTAATCGTGACCTTCCAACCGCGGCGCTGGCAGTACTTCATGTACATCTTAAAGAGCATGAAGGTCCAGTCCTGCGCCTCCAGACCACCCTGTCCGGGCTTGATGGTCACAATGGCATCGCCGTGATCGAACTCACCGGTAAACCAGCTCGAAAGCTCAAGCTCATCGATGGCACGGGCCAGGCGCTCAGCCGTGGCTGCAGCCTCCTCGCGAAGGGCGGCGGCGTCGGGGTCATCCCCCATCTCCTCGGCAAGCTCCAGCGCGGCGCGGGCATCGGAAAGCTCGCCGCGCGCGGTGTCCACGGCAGCGATATCTTCCTTGGTGCGCGCAATCTCCTCCATGGTGGCACGGGCGGCGTCGGCGTCATCCCAAAAGCCAGGGGCAACACTTTTGGCCTCGAGCTCGGACACGCGGGTACGCTTCTCGTCCAGGTGGAGATATGACTCGACCTCACCGAGCCGGTCCGCAAACGCGTCCAGCTCGGCGGGCGTTACCTCTAAAGCCTCAGCCATTAACGATTCCTGCCGTGGCAGTACTTAAACTTCTTGCCGCTACCGCAGGGGCACGGGTCGTTGCGGCCCACGTTGACGTACGGATCGTCGCTCTCGGACTTGCGATAGGTGGTCACCTTGCCACCGTTGTTGACGGCAGCCGGACCACCCTGGACAGCCGTGCGGGCCTGCACCTGCGCCTGCTTGTGCAGCACCGAGTCGCCGTTGTCACCATCGACCTCGGCAGGGCCGGAGAAGCGCGCGCCCTCGAGCGCGGGCTCCTCCTTGTGCTCCACGGCACGCGGGGCAGCCTTGATCTCGATGCGCAGAACCGTGCGCAGGTAATCCTCATACATGGTATCGACGAGTATCTGGAACGCGCCGTAGGCCTCGGTCTTGTACTCAACCAGCGGGTCGCGCTGGCCAAAGCCGCGCAGGCCGATGCCGGTCTTGAGGTAGTCCATCTCCTGCAGGTAGTTCATCCAGCGGGTATCGATGACGCGCAGCATGACCTGGGTATTGAGCTCGCGCATCAGGTCCTCGCCCAGACGCTCGGCCTTCATGTTGTAGCACTTCTCAACATAGGCCAAGACATCGGCAGCCAGGGCTTCAAAGTCCTCGTCGGGGAACTTCGGCGTATCGATGTGGCCGGTGAGCTCCACAACCCACTTGCGCAGGCCCTCCAGGTCGCGCTCGCCCTCGTGGCTGTCCTTGGTGCAGAACTCCTGCACGCAGCGGTACACGGTATCGTGCATGACCTCGGTGATGTGGTCGGTCAGGTCCTTGCCGTCCAGAATCTTGTTGCGCTCGGCGTAGATGACCTGGCGCTGCTTGTTCATGACGTCGTCGTACTCAAGGACGCTCTTACGCATGGAGAAGTTGATGCTCTCGACCTTGTGCTGGGCGCTCTCGACGGCCTTGGAGATGATCTTGTGCTGAATGGGCATGTCGTCGCCCATGTCGGCCGTGACCATCATCTTGGAGACGCGGTCCATCTTGTCGCCGCCGAACAGGCGCATGAGGTCGTCCTCGAGCGACAGGTAGAACTGGGTCTCGCCCGGATCGCCCTGACGACCGGAGCGGCCGCGCAGCTGGTTGTCGATACGACGGGACTCGTGGCGCTCGGTTCCGATAACGGTCAGGCCGCCGGCGGCAAGCACGCGCTCGCGCTCGGCCTTGCAGGTCTCCTTGGCCTCGGCGTTAAACTGCTCGAGCTGCTCGGGCGTCACGTCCTCCATGGTCAGGCCCTCGTACTCAAGGCGCTCGCGCACCAGCTCGTCGGGGTTGCCGCCCAGCAGGATGTCGGTACCACGACCGGCCATGTTGGTGGCGATGGTCACGGCGCCGTAGCGTCCGGCCTGGGCAACGATGTGGGCCTCGCGTTCATGGTGCTTGGCGTTGAGGACCTCGTGTGCGATGCCGCGCTTGGTAAGGGCGGCGGACAGCTTCTCGGAGCTCTCGATGGAGACGGTGCCCACCAGGACCGGTTGGCCCTTGGCGTGACGACGCTCAACGTCGTCGGCAACGGCGTTGTATTTAGCCTGAATGGTGCGGTACACCAGGTCCTCGTGGTCCACGCGCTGCACGGGCTTGTTGGAGGGGATGACCTCGACGGGCAGCTTGTAGATCTCGCGGAACTCAGCATCCTCGGTAAGTGCCGTGCCGGTCATGCCGGAGAGCTTGTCATACAGACGGAAGTAGTTCTGCAGGGTGATGGTGGCCAGGGTCTGGTTCTCCTCGCGTACGAGCACGCCCTCTTTGGCCTCGATGGCCTGGTGCAGGCCCTCGGAGTAACGGCGGCCTTCCATAATGCGGCCGGTGAACTCGTCGACGATCTTGACCTCGCCGTTGGTGACCACGTACTGCTTATCACGGTGGAACATGTACTGGGCCTTCAGCGCCTGCTGCAGGTGGTTGACCAGCTGGCCGGAGAGATCGGCATAGATGTCCTCGATGCCCAGGCGGTGCTCGATCTTCTTAAGGCCGCGCTCGGTGGCGGCGATGGTGTGCTTGGCCTCGTCCATGACGTAGTCGCCCGTGGGCTCGACGTCCTCGGTGGCGGTGAGCATGTCGTGCGACACGTCCTCACCGCGCTCAAGGCCGCGCACGGCACGCGCGAAGTCCTTGTAGGTGCTGGCGGACTTGGTGCCGGCACCCGAGATGATGAGCGGCGTTCTGGCCTCATCGATCAAGATGGAGTCGACCTCGTCGACGATGGCGTAATGGTGACCGCGCTGCACGCGCTGCTCGGGGCGGGTGACCATGTTGTCGCGCAGGTAATCGAAACCGAACTCGGAGTTGGTGCCATAGGTGACATCGGCCTGGTAGGCCGGGCGCTTAAGCTCGAGCGGCATGTTGTTCTGGAGCAGACCGACGGTCATTCCCAGGTACTTGTAGATGCGGCCCATCCACTCGGAGTCGCGCTTTGCCAGGTAATCGTTGACGGTAACGACGTGTACGCCCTTGCCGGCAATAGCGTTGAGGTAGCCGGCCAGCGTGGAGACCAGGGTCTTGCCTTCGCCGGTCTTCATCTCGGCGATATGCCCCTCGTGCAGCGCCATGGCGCCGATGAGCTGTACATCAAAGTGACGCATGCCCGTGATGCGCTTGGAAGCCTCACGCACGGTGGCAAAAGCCTCGGGGAGCATGTCGTCGAGCGACTCGCCGTTGGCGTAACGCTCACGGAACTTATCGGTCTGGGCGCGGAGTTCCTCCTCGGTCATCTTCTCAAACTGGGGCTCAAGACCGTTGATCTGGTCGACGATCTTGTAGTAGCGCTTAAGGTCCTTATCGGATCCAAAGGACAGCAGCTTTGACATGAATCCCATGTGGTTTTCCTTTTTGGCCATCGCCCACGCCATGCAGCCTTGGGCGAGTTAAACACAGATAAATGTACTTTAGCCAAACAAGGCGCGGCCTATACGGTCGACCTCGACCGCCACGTAATAACTACGACCAACCTGCCAAAAAGGGACAGGTTTATTTTGGCAGGTTTTATCTGGGAAAACGCTGCCACTCTGCAATTTGGCGCAAGCTAACCCGTCCCCTTCGCACCAATCTGGTGCAATGGGGGCAGGCTCGTTTGCACCAATAAAAGAAAAGGGCCGCGTACCCAAATGGATACGCGGCCCTTTAGCCATGAATGCGAGTGTTTGCTCGGCGAGCTATTTACTCAGCAGCCTCGGTGGTCTCGGCCTCGGCAGCGGCCTCCTCGACGGGAGCCTCTGCGGGAGCCTCGGCGGCCTGCTTGGCAGCCTCCTCGGCGAACTTAGCGGCACGCTTAGCCTTCTCGGCAGCCTTAGCCTCAGCGGCGGCCTTGCGAGCGGCCTCGGCCTCAGCAGCCTTGGCGGCCTTGGCAGCCTTGGCCTCCTCAGCCTTCTTGAGCTGGGCGGCAGCGGCGCCACCGAACTTGTCGGCGAAGCGCTGGACGCGTCCACCGGTGTCGACGAACTTCTGCTGGCCGGTGTAGAACGGGTGGCACTCGTTGCAAAGCTCGACCTTCATCTCGGACACGGTAGCGTGCGTCTTGAAGGTGTTGCCGCAGGAGCACGTCACCGTGCACTCGACATACTGGGGATGGATACCCTGCTTCATGGTAGGACTCCTTATTGGTCAGGCGCTGGTTACCGATCAGCGCATAAGGCGTCTTGGTTTCCGACCAAGACAACAAACTCGGCTATGGTACCACGGCGCCGCGTGTCCCACAAAAGGTTCACGGTCTTTTCGGAACGACACGAATCTGACCCATCGAAACACATCTCCACCGTTCCTTCAACTGGGAAAATGCCGTCCCCGGGGCCTGAGAAGGGCCCCGGGGACGTTCGACTGACTGCGGGAACGGCCTTTCCGCTCAATGTGTTCGGCTGAGATCGGAAATCAACCAAACTGAACTAGGTTCAGTTGACATGGTTAAAAACGAGGGGCGACGCTTTTGCGTCACCCCTCGTCCCGGCCGGTTGCTTTAGTTGTACACACGGTAGTTACACTTGAACTGGGTTATGTGTCCATAGTTGGAGCGGTACCAACCCGACGTATAGCTGATTGCCCCTGCGCCTAGATAGTCGTAGCCCTTGTTGTAGCGAAGCTGACGGTAGGTCGTGTCGTACTCTGCTACGTAAAACGTGTCTCCAGAGAAGGCTTTGTACCGGTCCTTAACCGTCGAAGCCATGTACGCGGGTTCGACATCGCCTTTCTCCCCGTTGAGCGCATAGACGGGTGCCGCGATTCCGCATCAAGCCGTTGCCACGAGGATGGCGTAGACAGCCATGCGCGACGCATTGGACTTCAGCTGTTCAAATAGTTTCATGTCATTCACCTCCTTCGTATGTATCGAGATATTCCTGCTTGAGCGTCTGCGAGGACGACTTGATCTTTTCCACGAGCGCGCCGGCCTCGATGAAGTAGAACGAGTCGGTGAGGTCTGCCAGGTCGTCGAGCAGATGGCTTGAAATGAGCACGCTGCGTCCCCGCGCCACCTCGCTGCGCATCGCGTCGCAGGAGGTTTTCCGTTTTCCCGGATCGAGGCCGTTCAGCGGTTCATCGAGGATGAGGTACGGGCAACCGGTCGATATCGCCATGGCAAGCTTTACCTGCTGCTTCATTCCTGTCGAGAGTTTACGGGTCGGCTTGTCGAGATATGGGGAGATTCCGAGGGAGTCGCAGAGCGAGTCGATGTCGGCGGCCGATTTCCACGCCTCCCTAACGAAAGCAAGGTGCTCGATGGCCGATAGCGTGGGATAGAGATCCGCGCCGCCTGAAGAGCTCAGGTAGACGAGTTCTGCAAATTCGGCTGATCGACGTTGGCAGATTCCGTCTGCCGCCAGGCTTCCCGAGCGGATGCGGGTGGGAAATTGGCCCGACAGCGCTTCAAGAAGGGTGGTTTTCCCCGAGCCGTTGGGGGCAACGAGGCCCGCCGCCGTTCCCGGGCTCAGGAAAAGCGACCCGATTGAAAGTATCGTCGTGCTTCCGTATCCCACGCTCGCGTCCAGAAGCTCGAGCCCATGGTGCTTTTTCGCGGGTCCAGGCTGTTTGGGGGAACGTGCCGCAACGGCGCCGACCGCAAAAAGGACCGCGACGTATGCCAGGGCCACGGCAAGCATCGATGCGCTGCCCGAACCGGAGCCAATGAATTCTGTCGGGAAGCATCCCACGTAACCCGTTGCCTCGATAGGCGAGAACACGGCCAGCGGCAGGAGATTGAGCGCGGCATTATGCCCCAGTGCCGAATCGGACAGTAACGGGAATGCCGGGGCCGCGACAAGCAGCGCGGAGGCAAGGGGGCCCGCGAGGACGCGCCTCGTTGCGGTCGATAGGACGGCGGAGCAAACGGATATCAAGGTTCCGCCCGCAAGCAGCGCGAGAAGCAGGGCTGTGAAGACGTCTCCCGCGGTCGTGGTGGCAAGCGCGCCGTCATGGAAGAAGGCGATCGGGTACCCGATCTGCCCGAAGCCGTTTAGGGCCAAGGCGTAAATGCCCCCGGGTGCGAGGCCGGCGAGGAGCATCGCGGTCCCCGCGGCGATTATCGAAAACACGATCTGGATAAGGCGCCGGAATTTGGGCACGGGCGCCTTCGCCGCCAGGGTCCCGGGCCTTGTGGCGCCGAGCACGAGTATCGACGAGAGAAGGAAGGGGATGAAGGGAAGGAAAGACGGCGCCGTGGCAATGGCGTAAGGCAGGAAGGAAAGGAATGGCAGGTCGCTTGCGGAGGCCGGGATATCCGTGATGCCGGAGCTGCTCAGGGCACGGCAATATGCGAGCGCTGCGTCATTGGTCTCTCGGTCTCCCACGATGGACCCGGATTGGAAGCCCTCGCCCATGAGCGCGTAGTAGCTCTCGGCAGAATCGAGAAAGGCGGCGTCGGTTTGGGCGGCAAGGGCGGCGTTCGCGTATCTTGCAAGCTCCGCGTCATTTTGCTGCTCTGGAGATAGGTCTGTGCCGCTGGCCTGGGGCGCGCGCGTATTGAATGCGTCGACAAAGCTCTGCATGCCCTGTTTCATAAAGAAGGGCCCGTAGATGGGTGAATTGAACGCAATGGGGACGGAAAAGGCTGCAGCGAGAACGAGCGTACAAATCCATACGGCCCTGTCTCTTAGGATTAGTTTGAGAAGAAGTCGACAGTACATTTGGAAGCACCTACGTTCCTCAAAGAATTGTTAGATTAAAAGTAACAGACCGGATGAAGATACGTGCGACGGGGGCGAGGCGAATGGCTGAGCGGTATCGATATGCGGGTTCAACGGTATCACATTGGCCACATAGATTTTTAACTTGCATTTCTACCCGCCCTTTTCGTAGAGTCGCCGATACGTGCTTAGCGCACCCTCGGCGCGTCCGGCAGGCTTTGCGAAATGGGATCCAGGAGACTTCGGCGCAGCATCATCTTGCGGAATGCTTCTAATGAGCCTCCCATCCTTCAAAAACAGAATCTCATCGCACAGCCTATCGACCGAATCCAAGATGTGGGATGACATGATGATGCACGTACCAGAATACGGCCTGTCCGCTCAATGTGTTCGGCTGAGATCGGAAATCAACCCAACACGAGCCGGACACGCGCCAGACGGCTCTTCCCCGTACGGCCTTCCCCCTTACGCTCATGTTGCAGGCATGTAACGCCGCAGCGAGCGCGCCTTTTTTGCGCCAGACAGGTACAATGATGAACACTGTACCGTAGCGGAGCGCCCCGCGCGCGCCGCAACCACGCGAAAGGGTTTCCCATGGCCGAGATCTCGTCCTCCCGTATCGTCATCACCGTCCTTGGCAAGAACCGCCCCGGCATCGTCGCCGGCGTCACCCGCGTCCTGGGCGAGGCCAACGTCGACATCCGCGACATCACGCAGTCCATTATCGAGGACATCTTCACCATGACCATGCTGGCCGATACCGCCGAGTCCAAGCTCGACTTCGCTGAGCTGCAGAAGGCCCTGGCCGAGGCCGGCGAGCTTTCGGGCGTCAACGTGTCCATCCAGCGCGAGGACGTCTTTAACTTTATGTACCGCCTGTAGCGAGCAAGCCGCCGGGGATTGCCTGACACGCGCATGCCCATGCAAGCCACCCCGATGCGGCCCGGAGAGGAGCGCACATGGCCTACGACGCCAAGAAAATCTATTACCGCTTCGATGACCACTTGAGCCGACTGGTTCTGGATTACGAAGCAAGCCGCCAGATTTCGTCTGAGAGCGAAAGCCTCTACCACGGCCTGCCGACCGACCCTTATGACGAGGGCTTGTTCGAAGAGCACAATGTCAAGCGCGGCCTGCGCAATGCCGACGGCTCGGGCGTGGTCGCGGGCCTCACTCGTATCTCGGATGTGCACGGCTACAACAAGGTCGACGGAAAGGTCGTGCCCGATCAGGGCAAGCTCACGCTTCGCGGCTACAGCATCGAGGATCTGGTCAACAATGCCCAGGCCGAGAATCGCTACGGCTACGAGGAAGTCGCCTATCTGCTTATCACGGGTTCGCTGCCCAACAAGGAAGAGCTCGACGGCTTCTGCGAGCGCCTAGGTGCCTTTAGACATCTGAGCGACGAGTACGTCAAAGAGTTCCCCATGACCACGGTGTCGTCGAGCATCATGAACGTGCTCCAGCGCGCCGTACTGCTGCTCTACGCCTTCGATGCCGAACCAGACGTGATCACGCCCGAGCACGAAATCGACGTCGCCATTTCCATGCTCGCACGTCTCCCGCGCATCGCCGCCTTCGCACACATGGCCTCGGTCGCCAAGCTTCGCGGCTCCGAGGTTCACGTGCCGCACCCCACGCCCGGCCTCTCCACCGCCGAGACCATCCTACAGGTCCTGCGCGGCGGCATGGCGTTCACCCGCGATGAGGCGATGCTGCTCGACGTTATGCTCATGCTGCATGCCGAGCACGGCGGCGGCAACAACTCCACCTTCGCTTGCCGCGTGCTGTCGTCTTCGGCCACCGATCCGTATTCCGCCTACGCCGCGGCTATCGGCTCGCTCAAGGGCCCGCGCCACGGCGGTGCCAATGCCAAGGTCGTGTCTATGCACGAGGACATCCGCGCGCATGTCTCCAACTGGGAGGACGAGGACGAGGTCGCGGCCTACCTGGGCAAGATCCTCGACAAGCAGGCCTTCGACGGCACGGGCCTCATCTACGGCATGGGCCACGCCGTCTATACGCTCAGCGACCCGCGCGCCGAGGTCTGCCGCCGTTACGCGCGCTCACTGGCAGCCAAGAAGGACTTGGGCGAAGAGTTCGCACTCATCGAGCGCATCGAGCGCCTGGCACCGCAGGTGATGCGCGACCACGGCATGACCAAGCCCATCTGCGCCAACATCGACCTGTACACGGGCTTTATCTACAAGATGCTCGGCGTGCCCGAGACGCTCTTTACGCCGCTATTCGCCGTCGCCCGCATGGCCGGCTGGTCGGCACACCGCATGGAAGAGCTCTTCTGCGCGCACCGTATCATCCGCCCCGCCTATCGTCCGGTGATCGAGCCGCTGGAGTACAAGCCGCTCGCCGACCGCTAGGACGCGGACCGTTATAGAACTCGAGCGTGGCCAGGGACCCAAGCCCTCGGCCACGCTTTTTATGCCAGTAGAAAGGATCGCATCAAATGATTGTGTTTTCCGATATGGACGGAACGTTGCTGACAAGCGATAAGCAGATGAGCGATGCCACCTGGGCGATGCTCGACGAGCTCGCACGTCGTGGCATCGAGTTTGTTCCCTGCACGGGGCGTCCGCTGTCGGGCATCTTTGAGCCCATTCTCGCCCATCCCGCCGTGCACTACGCGGTCTGTGCCAACGGCGCCAGCGTCTGGCAGCTCGACGAGGATACGCCCACCGACGCCTCGCGCGCCACGTGCATCTTGAGCCGTCCGCTCGATTGCGACATTGCCCACCGCATCCATCGCATTGCCGCCGGCCACGATGTGACCTTCGATATCTTCGCGGATGGACAGTGCTTCCTCCCCCGCTCGCTTTACGGGCGCCTGGATGAGTTCTGCGGCGGCGACCCCCACATCGCGGCTTCGCTCAAGCGCACACGAACACCGATCGACATGGATATCGACAGCAAGATCGACGAGGTCGAGACGCTCGAACGCATCGCCATGTACTGGCACGACCCGGCCGATCGCGACGCCATCGCAGCAGAGCTCGACACGCTCGGAGGCATTGAGGTCACGCGTTCGTACGCCATGAATATCGAGGTCATGGGTGAGGGCGCCACCAAGGGGACGGCCCTCACGTGGCTATGCGAGCACCTGGGTGAGCGTCTCGCCGACGCCTGGGCGTTCGGCGACAACATCAACGACATTCCCATGCTGCAGGCAGCGGGCCACGGCATGGCCATGATCAACGGCGAGCCCGAGGACCGCGACGCCGCCGACGCCATCACCGAATACGACAACGACCACGACGGCGTCGCCCGCACCATCATGGCCGCCCTCGCCTAGTCATTGGGGACGTTCTTAAACGACTAGTCGTTGGGGACACTCTTCGCAAAAAGCTGCAAGGACTGTCCCCACTGTCGGCAGAAAAGGAACGTCCCCATCCGCCGGATTAGGAGAGACTCTCCAGCACGCGACGGAGCTCATGCTGAACGGCGTGGTCGCGGTTGCAGCCTACGACGCGATCGGCCACCGCCTTGAGCGCGGGGCGCGCGTTTTCCATCGCGCAGCCCGTGCCGACAAAGCGAATGATCTCGTAGTCGTTCATCGAGTCGCCAAACGCCATGACCTCGTCGCGACCAATGCCGTAATGCTCCGCGAGCTGCGCGATACCCGAGGCCTTCGACACACCAGGCTGCATGGCATCGATCCACGCGTTGCCCAAAGGCGCAAAGGTAAAGAGCTGACCAAGTTCGCGCTGTAGCACGTACGCACTGTCCATAACCGCACTGTCGTCGCAAAAGATACTCGCTTTGATGATATTTACGCTGGGATCGGGCAGCTCCCAAATGCGCTCGGCATTGGGAAGGTCCTTATCGACCTCACGCACGAACTTGCACTCGTCATCGAGCAGGAAGGACTTGGTTCGGTCAAAGAGCGCAAGATGCAGATTGGGAAACGTCCTGACGGCTTGGGCGAGCCTTCGAATCGCCAGGTGGGAATACACCTCACGGTCTACCATCTTACCGTCGGCGTAGACCTGGGCGCCGTTAGCGGCGACAAAGTCCATCTTGTCGCGAACGGGCGCAAAGAACTCGCACAGGCGATCGTAGCGACGACCTGACGATGCGGCGAAATGCACGCCACGCTCGTGTAGCGCCAGAATCAGTTCGTAGGTCTCGGGAGGTACCTGGCCGTTTTCGTCAAGCAGTGTGCCGTCCATATCGGATGCAATCAGTTTAAACATAGAAAAGCTCCCTTCGGACTTGTTGGAATCGAACGTGTATCCGATTCCAACGTACCCAAAGGGAGCTCAAATAAGACTCCGCGGGCGTAAACGTTACAAGGACCTGGCAAATAGCTCACACATGCCAGAGGTCCTACGGTCGCGGCGTCAGGCAGCCCGCCAAAGAGTGTCCCCGATGACTAGTCGTTTAAGAACGTCCCCGATGACTAGTCGGCGTAGGTGAAGGTTGTAACGTCGAACATGCCCTCGGGGCGGATGCGGAGCGTCGGGATGACCGGCAGGGGCAGGAAGATGATGCCCATGATGGGGTCGAGCGGCGGCTCAATACCCATAGCGCGTGCCTTGACCATAAAGTCGTCGTGCTGCGCGGCAACGTCCTCGGCCGTGCCTTCGCTCATAAGGCCGCCGAGCGCCAGCGGAATGCGCGCTACGACCTCGCCGTTACGCACCAGCACGTGACCACCCTGGCCCACGGCCTCAACGGCAGCCATCATATCGGCAGCGTTATCGCCCACCACGCACACGTTGTGCGAGTCGTGGCCGATCGTGGAGGCAATGGCACCACCGGTGATGGTAAAGCCACGCACCCAGCCGCGACCGATATGCTTGCCGACCAGGCCCAGGCCAGCGGGACCGTCGCCATCGGCGCCCTCGGCCTGCAGCGACGCGCCGCGGCCATGGCGCTCAATCAGCATAATGCGACGCAAGTCCTCGTCAGTCTCGGGACGAACCATGCCCGTGATAGCCATGCCAGGGATCACATCAATAACCGCCTCGCCCGGCTTAAAGGCATAATCGAACACGTCAAGCGAAAGCTTCGGCAGCTTAACGGAAGCACGCAGCTCATCGGCAAGCGCTGCGACCTCAGCGGTCTCGGGCGCAACCTCGCCCACAAAGGTGCCGTCCTGTGCCACGAGCGCGCCGGCGGCATACACGCGATGCGGAGCTGTGGCAAACGTCAGGTCGTTGAGCACCAGCAGGTCGGCACGCTTGCCCGGAGCGATCGCGCCGCGGAGCTCATGCGGGTCGCGACAGCCGTGGTCCAGGCCAAATGCCTCAGCCGTGGAAAGGGACGCCATAGAGATAGCGACCACGGGGTCGATACCGGCCTCGATAGCCACGCGGCAGGCGTTGTCGATCATGCCGGTCGAAAGAGCATCGGAGGGAGCGCAATCGTCGGTCGCAAAGCAGCAGCGGCGGGCGCGGGCAGGATTCTCCAGCAGCATCGGGGACAAATTGGCCAGGTCGTGGCTGCACGTGCCCTCACGCAGCATCACATACATGCCGCGGGACAGCTTGTCGAGTGCCTCCTCGGGAATCGTCGACTCGTGGTCGGCGATAATGCCCGCTGCGGCATAGGCGTTGAGGTCCTTACCGGCAACGAGCGGCGCATGGCCGTCAACCTGCTTGGACGGCGTCTGGTTGGCAGCATCGATGCGGGCGCAGGTCTCGGGGTCGGCCATAAAGACGCCCGGCAGGTTCATCATTTCGCCCAGACCAAAGACATCGCCTGGATGCTCGGCAAAAAACGTCTGCATATCGGCAGCCGAAATAACGGCACCGGCCTGCTCGTCGGGCAGCGCGGGCACGCACGAAGGCATCATGTACTTGATGGAGATGGGCGCGCGGCGGCCGTCCTCAATCATAAAGCGCAAGCCGTCAAGACCGGCAACATTGGCAATCTCGTGGCTGTCGGCAATGGCAGTGGTAGTACCGCGCGTCGCGGCCATGCGAGCATACTCGGCGGGACGGATGTTCGAAGACTCGATATGCAGATGCCCGTCAATAAAACCGGGAGCGAGATAGCGACCCTGGCAGTCGATGACCTCAGTTGCCTCGTAGGTGCCAGCGGCATCGTCGCGACCATCGTAGAGCACGCCGACGATTACACCGTCCTTGACGGCAACGCTACCGGGCGCCACACGCTGGCCATACACGTCGACAATCTGCGCATTGGTAAACAGCGTGTCGACGGGCACGCGGCCCTCGGCGGCCTCGATCACAGACCTCATGACCTCAACGGACATACATACTCCTTTAACCGTAGAAAAAAGCTGCGGAGCGGACAGACCTTCACCGCAGCAAACCAATAGCCATTGTATGCCCAAACGATGGGTCAACAATACGCCTCTCCGCTTAACGGCACACGCCGCTTGGCGCAATGGGGGCAGGTTACTTTGCACCAATGACAAGGAGTGTCCCAAAGTGCCGGCACAAAAGGAACGTCCCCAAGTGCCAACAACGGAAGCGCCGATGTTTTGGCAATGACAGCGAGCGGGCCGCATTTGAGACAAGGTGACGTGAAACGAAAGGGCGCTGACCTTCTGGTCGCGCCCTTGAAGTTGAACGTCAGATTGTCCAAATGCGGCCCGCGCAGCGTCGGCCGGTCCGCCGTTCGTTAGAACGGCGGAACTAAATCAACTTAAAGCCCTTGCGCTTGCCCACAGAAAGGGTGTCGCCCAGCTTGAGGGCGCTGGGATCGATGTTATAGCTCTTGGGAGCCACGGCCTTGCCGTTGATCTTGACGCCGCCGCCGTCGATATCGCGACGAGCCTGGCCGGCGCTCGCCGAAAGACCCAGGTCCTTGAGCAGGCCGGCGAGGTAGATCTGGCCCTCGTCGTTAACAGTCAGCTCAACGTGCTTCTCGGGGAAGTCGGCAAGCTGGCCCTCCTTGAATACGCGGTCGAACTCGGCCTGAGCCTCGTCGCCGGCACCGGCGCCGTGGTAGGTGTCGCACAGGTTGCGGCCCAGAGCGCGCTTGAGCTCGTAGGGGTCGGCAGAACCATCGGCCAGGGCGGCGTCGATCTTGTCGACCTCTGCCGGGGTGAGCGAGCTGGCCAGACGATAGTACTTGCCGATCATCTCATCGGGGATGGACATGGTCTTGCCGAACATATCCTTGGGCGCGTCGGTCAGGCCGATGTAGTTGCCGTAGGACTTGGACATCTTGCGCACGCCATCGGTGCCCTCGAGCAGCGGCATGGTAAGCGCGATCTGCGGCTCCATACCCATCTTCTCCATGAGCTCGCGACCAGCGAGCAGGTTGAAGAGCTGGTCGGTGCCGCCCATCTCCACGTCAGCCTTAATCATGACCGAATCGTATGCCTGCATCACGGGATACAGGAACTCGTGCAGGGCGATCGGCGTCTGGGACTGGTAGCGCTTGGTAAAGTCATCGCGCTCAAGAATGCGGGCGACGGTGAACTTGGAGCACACCTGCAGCAGACCGGCCAGATCCATCGACAAGATCCAGTCGCCGTTGTGCACGATGGTGGTCTTCTCGGGGTCCAGGATCTTCATGGCCTGGCTCACGTAGGTCTCGGCGTTAGCCTCGATCTGCTCCTGAGAAAGCTGCGGGCGGGTGGAATTCTTGCCCGAGGGATCGCCGATCAGCGCGGTGCCGTTGCCGATGATAAGGGTGACGTTGTGGCCCAAGTCCTGGAACTGACGCATCTTGCGCAGCGGCACGGCGTGGCCCAGGTGCAGGTCGGGGCTGGTGGGGTCGACGCCGAGCTTGATGTTGAGGGGCTCGCCCTTCTCAAGCTTCTTGCGAAGGTCGGCCTCGGGAACGATCTGCGCGGCGCCCGAGGTGATGATACGCATTTGCTCGTCAACAGACAGCATTGGGTATCCTCCTTTTGCTATAGCACCCTCGCCGAAAACGGCGGTGCTGGAAGTCCATAAACTCTCTTATGATAACAAACTGACGCGACGCGGCACCTACGACAGGAAAATCCTCGTCCTGCCGCATGCGTCAATGGCAACTGGCAGACGCGTACCGTCACGCTCGACCAGATAGCGTGCCTGCCGACGACGCAAGCAGTCGCGGCAACGGACCTGCCCCGTCGCATCGGTGGCGCAGACGCCCTCGGCGGTCAGCAGGCAGTGCTCGCACACCATGAGCTCGGGACGGTCGGCGTCGACCGGACCCAAGACGCCGGGTTCAGCAGCCAGGTCGGCAATACGCTCCGCATCATTGCCGAGCAACTCGGCCGGCAAGTACACCCGCCCCGCACCGAGTCCGCGCAGCCAGGTAAGCGTGGCCCGATTCGCGCAGAACACCGGCGCCGCCACGTCAAACGTCACGCCCAGCTCGCGAGCGATCACCACCTGTCCCAGGTTGCGGCAGACGACGCGCCCGGCACGCTGCATCAGTGAGCGGGTCCGGTCAGCGTCACCCGTGCGGCACGCCTCGTCAAGCACCACAACGGCGTCGGACAAATCGAGTTCTCCGCGCGGGTCGGCATCCATCAGCTGCCAAGCAAAAACCATGCGAGCGGGAACCGCGCACTCCACCAACTCCGCCGACGCACCGCCATCCACCGCAACGTCCTCAAAGGGCAGCACCTCAACGGCACGCGCAACGGGCACAATCGCATCCGCCTCGGCCCGCATGCGCTCCAACACCGCCGCCGTCTGATCCAACACGCCGGCGCTGCGAATCAGGTACACCTCGCAGCCCACGTCCACTTTACGCTTGCAATGCACGACGACGCGCTCCCCCGCTGCGGCATCCACCGGGCAGGGCACCTGCGGCCAGCGCTTGGGCACATCGGGACGCGCGTCGACACCCGGATAGAACCGAATCTCGAGCGTGTCACCCGCCGCCACGGCGGCGTCGAGCTCAACGGTCACCTCTTCGTGGCCCACAGCGACCAAGCGTCCCACGCGCACGCCCTGGTTAATTGCGCGCTCAAAGCTCATCAGCTCGGCACCCGAACGCCCTCGCAGGTACGCATCGGTAAACCCACGGTTAAACGACCTTCCCAGCTCGCGTTCAAGCTCTTCCACGGCACCGGGGTCCCACGCGTCGTCGCGCAGCATATCGAGCGCCCGGCGCCACACCCGCACCACATTGAATACGTAATCGGGGTTCTTCATGCGCCCCTCGATCTTGAGCGACGCCACGCCGGCATCTACAAGCTCGGGCAGATGCGCAATACCCAGATAGTCACGCGGGCACAGCAGGCGATCTCCCTCGACGGCGACAACGCTCTGCCCCGCCTCGTCCACCAGGTCGTACGCCAGACGGCACGGCTGCGTGCAGTCGCCGCGCATCGCCGAGCGTCCACGCCGCAGGGCCGAGAACTCGCACGCCCCAGAATAACCGATGCAAATCGCACCGTGGCAGAATACCTCGATGGGCACGCCCGTGGCACATAGCGCCGCAATCTCGTCGACCGTCAGCTCGCGCGCCGTCGTCACACGCTCGACCCCCAGCTCATCGGCGGCAAGCCGCACGGCGCCTTCGCTATGAACGCCCGCCTGCGTAGACAGGTGAATCTCGGCCCCGGGAATCGCCGCGCTCAGCGCGCAGGCCAACCCGGCATCGGCCACAATCAGAGCATCGGCGCCCAGCTCCAGTGCATGAGCTCCCAACGCCACCGCGTCGGACAACTCATCGTCAAACACGAACACGTTGAGCGTTACGTACACACGCACGCCATGGGCATGCGCCACGGCGCAGCCGCGCGCAAACTCGTCATCCGTAAAGCCATGCGCGCTCACGCGGGCGTTAAAGCCGCCCAACCCCGCATAGATGGCATCGGCACCCGCGGCGATGGCCGCAAGCATCTGGTCGAGTCCGCCCGCCGGCGCCAGCAGTTCGGGCAGCGCCGCACCGGCAGCATCCAATCCAGTCTCGTATTGTCCGCTCGGCCCCATCGCCCGAATCGCCATCGACAAACTCCTTACCAAGGTATGCATTCACTCTGAAAAATGCCGTCTTCCAGCATACACGAGGCCTCGCGCGCCCCGTTTGGTTTATCGTGTAATAACTTATGTCCATCCTGCCCAGACGGCACATCCACCGTCCGGCACGACATACCTGGAGGTCAATATATGGGTCCTCGCCAACGACAGGGACGCAGCCGTTCAAAGACGCATGCCCTGCCCATAATCCTGCTCTCGTTTTTGGGCTTTCTGCTTATCGCGGGCGTGGCATTTGGCATCGGCATGGTCGGCAACGTCAACCGCTGGCTGTCCGATCTGCCCGACTACACCGACGCCAACGCGTATCTGGTGAGCGAGCCCACCGAGATCGTCGACTGCAACGGCAACAAGATCGCGAGCTTCTACACGCAAAACCGCAAGTCCATCACCAAGGACGAGGTCTCCCCCTACGTGCTGCAGGGCACCGTTGACGTCGAGGACGAGCGCTTCTACGAGCACGGCGGTATCGACCTGTGGGGTATCGCGC
The DNA here is from genome assembly GCA_025992755.1 of Coriobacteriaceae bacterium. Taxonomy (GTDB): domain Bacteria; phylum Actinomycetota; class Coriobacteriia; order Coriobacteriales; family Coriobacteriaceae; genus Collinsella. Next base: position 566,662 of record DAJPGF010000001.1, on the reverse strand, counting down.
GTGCTGCGGTGGCAACCCTCGGCGGCGGGCACGAAGGCGCCTCGACTATCACCCAGCAGCTGGTGCGCAACACCATCCTGCAGGAGGAGCAGTTCGACTCGACCATCGAGCGTAAGGTGCGCGAGGCCTACATCGCCGTCAAGATGGAGGACATGTACTCCAAAGACGAGATCCTCATGATGTACCTCAACACCATCTATTACGGCCACGGCGCCTACGGCATCGAGGCCGCAGCCGAGACCTACCTGTCCAAGAGCGCCGCCGACCTCACCCTGAGCGAAGCCGCACTGTTGATCGGCCTTCCCAACTCGCCTTCGCAGTACGACCCCACGGTCAATCCCGATCTGGCACTGTCTCGCCGCAACAAGGTCCTCGACAACATGTTGCGCCTGGGCCACATTACGCAGGAGGAGCACGATGCCGCACAGGCCGAGCCCATCACCCTCAACGTGACCGAAATCTCGGGCAGCGGCGTCGACGTATACTCGCAGCCCTACTTTGTCGCCTATGTTAAGCAGCTGCTGGAGCAGGAGTTCTCGACCGACGTGCTCTTTAAGGGCGGCTTGACCGTCAAGACCACCATCGACCCCACGATGCAGCAGGTGGCAGAGAATGCCGTCCGCGAGCAGCTCGACACGCTCTCGCTCGACGGCCTGGACATGGGCATGGTCGTCGTCGACCCCAAGACCGGCTACATCAAGTGCATGGTGGGCGGCTACGACTACAACGCCGACGAGAACCATGTGAACCACGCTACGGCGAAGCGCCCCGTCGGCTCCACCTTTAAGGCCTTTACGCTTGCAACTGCCATCCAAAACGGCATGAACCCCAACGTCACCCTCAACTGCAACTCGCCGCTCAAGGCCAAGGGCACCACGACCGAGGTCCAAAACTACGCCAACCATAGCTATGGCAACATCACGCTTAAGCAGGCAACGGCATACTCCTCCAACACCGGCTACATCCAGGTGGCAGAAGCCGTCGGCAACAGCAAGATCATCTCGCTCGTCAAAAAGCTCGGCATCGATCCCGCCAAGGACAACATCGAGGACGTTCCCGTCATGACGCTCGGCACCGGCTCGATCTCGCCGCTCGAGATGGCCGCCGCCTACGCGACGTTTGCCAACGGCGGCTACTATCGCCAGCCGATCGCCATCACCGAGATTGACTCTCGTACCGGTTCGGTGCTGTACCAGCACACCGACAATCCCTCACAGGTGCTTACCGAGGGCGAGGCCGCCGCGATCACCGATGTTCTTTCCGGCGTCATGCAGGGCGGCGGTACGGGTGCTGCTGGCGCCCTGAGCGTCAACCAGCCCTATGCCGGCAAAACGGGCACCACCGACAACACCACTAACCTGTGGTTCTGCGGCTATACCCCGCAGCTGGCGTGCGCCCTGTGGACCGGCTATTCCGCGGGCGAGATCCCCATCCAAAAATACGGCACGGACCTGCTGGGCGACAGCACCAACCTGCCTGTCTTTAAGCGGTTTATGAACACCGTTCTGACCGGTACCGAGCGCGAGGAATTTGCGACCGGTACGGCGCCCACCTACAAGAACAACAGCGTCTGGAAGTTCTACGGCACCAACAACACCAAGAAGACGGAGAACGACGACAAGGACGAGAACGAGGACGAAGAGGAAACCACCACAACGACCACCACGACGACCACGACCACCGAGACCACGGGCGGCGACACCACCGGCGGCACCGGAACGACCGGTGGCTCGACGGGCGGCTCCACTGGTGGTTCGACCGGCGGCGATGGCGGCACGCCTACGCCCACGCCTACGCCCACTCCCGACCCCTCGCCCACGCCTGACGATACTGTTGGCTAGAAATTCATCCGGCCATTAGCAACAAGGCCCCCGAGCAGCTTATTAAGCTGCTCGGGGGCCTTTTAGTTTAAAGCGACCTGGTGGACGGTCTTTATACCGGCAAACAATATAGGGGGTACCGACCAACGTCGATACCCCCTTACAAGCCACCATGTCACGCACACAGTGCCGAGCGCACGACCCGCACGCCTACTTGCGAGAATTGCTCAGCTTATTGATCAGCGCCTCGAGACGCTCGCCGTCCTCGGCCGTCTGGGCAATAACCAAAATCGTATCGTTGCCGGCAAGCGAGCCAAGCACATCGGGCAACTCTGCCGCATCAACGGCGGCGGCGATGCCGGAAGCCGCGCCAGGCTGAGCCTTGATCATGACCAGATTATCGGTACGTAGAACGCCCGTTACGAGCTCGGAAACCATACGCTGCAGGTGCAGGTCCTCTGCCAGAACATAGATGCCCTCAGGGAGCTTACGCAGCCCCATATCGGCAATATCGCGAGAGACAGTCGCCTGCGTGCAATCAAAGCCCATAGCACGGAGCTCATCGACCAGCACGCGCTGCGTGCGGACGTCCTTATTGCGCACAATATCTCTAATGGCATCCTGGCGCCCATTGCGTTTTTTAGCCATACAAACCCTCTCTCCAAAAGATGGCGGAGACAATCAATCAGTGATTGAATAGTTTAACGCTATTTGAAGGCTTTTGTGTATAAGAACGCATTTCGAAACAATTCTATGCAAGTTTATTTCGAAATGAGCCGTTTAGGCGGTTTTTGCGCCCGTCCGGTTAAGAAAAGCTGCCAGATGCGTACACATCACGCAGCGCGCGGGCTTGGCGCTGGCGATCGGCCCAAACAACAGACCGAGCCCCCGATGGTTATCCTTGAGCGCGGCGACCATCTGACGGGTTCGAGGCGCCTCGAGCATATCACGCATGCGGGCGGAACGCTCGATTGACGACACCCCATGCGGGCTCAGACACAAATTCTCGATGCAGGCGACCAGTCCGGCAAAGTAGAACTTTTGGCTTGCCAGCTTGAGCCGACCACCGCTATCTGCTTCCGAGAGTGAGTCCGCAAGCTCGTCGAGCGCTCGGATGTCATCGGATACCTTGGCATACATGGTGGGATCAAAGGCATCTGTAAGCTTAGGTGCCGCCGCGTGGAAACAAGCGTCGCCGCAGCCGGAGACGCGCTGCGCCCGCGAGAGCGCACAAGCCATAAACCCAACTGTGCGAAACGCCTTGTCGCACAAAAGGCATGCCTCAAACAGCGAGCGGCTGTACATCACGCCAGAAGTCTGAACGACTAGGCCGCCTAAAATCAACTGAGGCAGCCCGGCCACCATCGAAGATTTGCTATCAATGGAAATATGAGCAGCATCCAAGACGCGCGAATGGCGCTCTCGATGTGCATCATAGCGGTCGAGCGACACCGTGGGGAACACTATGTCTGCCGCAGTATCGCACGCGATATCGACCATCTTGGAAAGAGACTGCGGAGCAAACCACTCATCGGCGTTCATGGCGATGATTTGAGAGCCGCGCGAGGCAGCAAAACCGGCACGAAGACAAGCGCCGCGCTTCGCGTCCTCGACGTCAATCAAATCAATATGGATGTCCCTGTCGGCAGCAACTTGAAGCGAATGGCGCACACCGGGCGCAGCATCGCGGCAGACAACGACAATCTGCAAATCGTAGAGGTCTTGGTTCTGGATACTCTCGAGCGCACGCATCGCATAGCTGGGCGAACCTTCTACCACAAGGATCACCGAAAGTCGCGGATGCGAGCCACGTCGAACCAAGTTATCCGTCCTCTCGACAGCAATGAATCAAACCGTGGTTCATGGTACACCCCGGCAATAAAAGCAATGAGACACCGGTTGTATTGCACGCCAAGAACAGATGTTGCACACGCGCAGCCCACAGATGACGGGTGTCGACGCACGACGCGTCGAGCCCTCCCCTAGTCGAGCACGACGAGCTCGGCGGGATCGTAATCCACGCCCATAAACGTAAGGCCGCAGGCAGGAGCCGTGGGGCCCGCAGCGGTACGGTCGCAAGCATCGATGACCTCGCGCATCCACTCGGGCTCACGGCGATGCATGCCAATCTCGACAAGCGTGCCCACGATCGTGCGGACCATCGAATGCAGGAACGCATTGCCCTCGATGGTAAACGTCAGGATGTCCTCGCCAAACGCAACCTCATGGCCAAACTCGGCACGCATCACGCAGCGATGCGTGGGCTTGCCAACGGCCGAGGCAACCTTGCAAAAGCTCTTAAAGTCCTGCTCACCCAAAAGCGCGGGACAGGCCGCAGACATGGCCTCGACGTCCAAGGGATAGCGATGCCACCACACGGCACCGCGGGACAGCACGGGGCGCGCATCTCGATCGGCAATACGGTACGTATACGTACGGGAACGCGCGTCAAAACGTGCAGAAAAGCCTTTACGGGCCCTGTAGACCTCGTTTATGGCGATATCTTTGGGCAGCAGGGCATCCATAGCCCGCAGCCACCTACGGCGCGTCAAGGCGAGCTCAGCGTCCGTTACGGGCACGCTGATGTACTGAGCCACGGCATGTACGCCGGCATCGGTACGCCCCGCGCACGTCAGATCGATCGGGCGGCGAAGCAGCGTCTCGATGGCTCGACGTAGCTCACCCGCAACCGTCGTCTGTCCCGGCTGCTCGGCAAATCCGCTATACGACGAGCCATCATAGGCCACGCGAAATACGAGCGTGGCGTCAAGCTCGGAAATCGAATTGAAATCAGACGGCGCAGTCATGGGCGCTCCCAACAAACAAGCAACGGTATCGCGACAAAAAAAGAGGGGTACGCGAACGTACCCCTCGAATATAGCCTATGCAGACGGAATGTCTACTCAGCGGTCTCCTCGGCAGCAGTCTCCTCGACAGCCTCGACCTTCTTGGGAGCAGCGGCCTTCTTGGGGGCCGGAGCAGCCTTCTTGGCCTTAGGCGTGCAAGGCTCGGTGACGAGCTCCATGATAACGATGGGAGCGTTGTCGCCCTTGCGGTTGCCGAGCTTCATGATGCGGGTGTAACCGCCGTTGCGGTCCTGCCACATACCCTGAGCAGCCTTGTCGAAGATCTCGGCAACGAGCTGCTTATCACCGAGCTTGGCGATAGCCAGACGACGAGAGTGCAGGTCGCCCTTCTTGGCCCAGGTGATGATCGGATCGACGACCGAACGCAGCGCCTTAGCGCGGGTCTCGGTGGTCTTGATGCGGTCGTTCTCGAAGAGGGCCTTAGCAAGGCTCTTCTTCATGGCCTTGGTGTGGCTCGCATCGGTGCCGAGCTTCAGGCCCTTCTTAACGTTGTGACGCATGGTCTAGTTTCTCCTCAAATATGCGAAGCATTAAGCCTTCAGGCTCAGGCCCATGGACTCAAGCTTGTCCTTCACTTCCTCGATCGACTTAACACCGAAATTACGGATGTTGAGCAGATCGTTCTCCGAGAACTCAACGAGCTGACGGACCGAGTGAATGCTGGCGCGCTTAAGGCAGTTGTAGGAACGGACGGAAAGGTCCAGATCCTCGATCTGCTTGTCCAGCTCGGCGTTGTCGTTGGTGACCTCGGGAGCGAAGATCGAAGCCTCCTCCTCGACCTCGGGGGTCTCGGCAAGGTTCATAAAGGCGGCCATATGCTGGTTGATGATATTGGCAGCCTGGACCACGGCGTCGCGCGGGGCGATGGAGCCGTTGGTCTCGATCTCGAGGACAAGGCGGTCGTAGTCGGTGTGCTGACCGACACGGCAAGCCTCAACGAGCTTGGCGCAACGGGAAACCGGCGAGTACAGCGAGTCGACGTGGATCACACCGATGGGATCGTTGTCGCGCTTGTTGGCCTCGCCGGAAACATAGCCGCGGCCATAGCCGATGCGCATGCTCATGGTGAGATGGCCACCCTCGGTGAGCGTAGCGATGTGCTGCTCGGGGTTGACCAGCTCAAACTCGGACGGAATAAAGAAGTCCGCACCGGTGACCTCGCAGGGGCCGTCAACCGAAATGGTGGCGGTCGCCTCGTCGGTCGTGCCGAGAGCCCTGAAGACAAGACCCTTGACATTCAGGACGATGTCGGTGACATCCTCGACCATGTTAGGGATGGTCATGAACTCGTGCTGCGCACCATCGATCTGAATAGCCTCGACGGCGGCACCCTCGAGCGAGGACAGAAGTACGCGACGGAGGGAGTTACCCAGCGTATCGCCGTAGCCACGCTCGAGCGGCTCGACGGAGACACGAGCAGACGTCTCGTTGATCTCTTCGACCTGAACCTGAGGCCTAATGAATTCTGACATGTATTACCTCCAGCCTCAGCAGCCCGGATGGACTACTTAGAGTAGAGCTCGACGATGAGCTGCTCGTTGATATCACCGCTGATCTGCTCACGCGTCGGCAGAGCGAGCACGTTACCAGACAGCTTCTCGATATCGACCTCGAGCCAGCCAGGGACCTCAAAGCGCTCGGAGGAAATCAGGGCCTCCTTGATGGGGAGGAGGTCACGGAACTTCTCGCCGACAGCGACGACGTCGCCGGCCTTGACGCGGTAGGACGGGATGTCCACGCGCTTGCCGTTCACGGTGAAGTGACCGTGACGGACGGACTGACGAGCCTCTTTGCGGGTGCGGGCGAAGCCAAGACGGAAGACGACGTTGTCGAGGCGAGACTCAAGGATAATCATGAGGTTCTCACCGGTGACACCGTTCATCTTACGGGCCTTGTTGAAGTAGCCGTGGAACTGCTTCTCCAGAACGCCATAGATGAACTTAACCTTCTGCTTCTCGCGCAGCTGCATGCCGTACTCAGATTCCTTGCGACGGCGCTTGGGCTGACGGATAGATTCCTTCTTGCTGCTGTAACCGAGCTCAGCGGGATCGATCCCGAGCTGACGGCAGCGCTTAAGAACAGGAGTCCTGTCGATTGCCATATTGATACGATCCTTTCAGTTACACGCGGCGACGCTTCTTGGGGCGGCAGCCGTTGTGCGGAATGGGGGTCTTGTCCTGGATACTCGAGACCTCGAGGCCAGCAGCCTGGAGGGAGCGGATGGCGGTCTCACGACCGGAGCCGGGGCCCTTGACGAAGACGGAAACCTTCTTCATACCGTGCTCCATGGCCTGCTTGGCAGCAGCCTCGGCAGCCATCTGGGCAGCGAACGGCGTGGACTTACGGGAGCCCTTGAAGCCCACCTGGCCAGCCGACTTCCAGGAAATGACGTTGCCCTGGGGATCGGTGATCGAAACGATCGTGTTGTTGAACGTAGAACGAATGTGAGCCTGGCCCACGGAAATGTTCTTACGGTCCGCGCGCTTCAGACGGGCAGCGCGAACGTTCTTCTTAGCAGTAGCCATCTATCTAGCGCTCCTTATTTCTTCTTCTTAGCACCGATCTGACGCTTCGGGCCCTTGCGGGTACGAGCGTTAGTGTGGGTGCGCTGGCCGCGGACCGGGAGGCCCTTGCGGTGACGAAGGCCGCGGTTGCAGCCGATGTCCATAAGGCGCTTGACGTTCTGGTTGCGCTCACGGCGGAGGTCGCCCTCAACCATGATCTGGTTCTTATCGATATAATCGCGGATGGCGTTAACCTCATCCTCGGTGAGGTCCTTAACGCGCGTATCCACGTTAACGTTGCACTCGACGCAGATCTTCGTCGCAGTGGTGCGGCCGATGCCGTAAATGTAGGTCAGACCGATCTCAACGCGCTTCTCACGCGGGAGGTCGACACCATTAATACGGGCCAACGTAGTCTCCTCTCTTAACCCTGACGCTGCTTATGACGGGGGTTCTCGCAAATGACGAGGACCTTGCCATGGCGCCTAATGATTTTGCACTTATCGCACATCTTCTTGACCGAAGGACGTACCTTCATCGTTCTTCCTTTCGGTAGCGCTCAAACTACTTCCCTACTATCTACTCGCCCAGCCGCAGGCGTTTAAAACTATGGCTGGTCTTCACACACAATCCGACCGTAGGTTGAGCTAAGCCTGCAGTCGGAAATGGAGTGCGTGTATGCGTGCCGCTATTTGTAGCGATAGGTGATGCGGCCGCGGGTCAGGTCGTACGGGGAAAGCTCCACGACAACCCTGTCACCGGGGAGAATACGGATGTAATTCATTCGGATCTTGCCAGAAATGTTGCACAGAACCGAATGACCGTTCTCGAGCTCGACCTTAAACATGGCATTGGGCAGCGGTTCCTTTACCGTACCCTCGAGCTCAATTGCGTCTTCCTTCTTCACAAGCAATCATCTTTCTCTAGAAAACGACAGCGATTGAGTATTCTACAACACGTATGCACGCATCGTAATAACTTCGTAATGGCTCCACAACTAAGTGGAACTTGTTACATTTGAAATGTAAAACAAAGCCGTTCCCTGATGCCCAAGATCGCCTTGAAATGAGAAGGCATAGACCTTGGGGTCATGCCTTCGAAATTGAAAGGCGAGGTTGGGCATCAGGGGGCGGCGACTTTTACATTTCACCGCCTTGCAAGGAACACCAAGCACCTTGGGCATCCGTGGTGAGAATCACCGGACCGTCATTGGTAATGGCGACGGTGTTCTCGTAGTGCGCGGCGGGCAGGTGATCGTTGGTCGTAACAATCCAACCGTCGGAGCCCGTGCTCACATGGTTGGAACCCATCGTAACCATCGGCTCGATGGCAATGACCATGCCGGCCTGGAGGCGAACGCCCCTCCCCTTCTTTCCATAGTTAGGAACATTGGGGTCCTCGTGCATCACGCGGCCAATGCCATGGCCCACATAATCACGAAGCACGCCGTAACCGTGAGACTCGGCGAGGAACTGAACGGCATAACCGACGTCCCCGATATGGTTACCGGGAACAGCCTGCTCGATGGCAGCCTTAAGGCAATCACGCGTGACCTCGCACAAAGCCTTGGCTTCGGGCGTGGGGGTGCCGACGAAAAACGTCCAAGCGTTATCGCCGACCCAACCGTCGACAACGGCTCCCGTATCGATGGAGATGATATCGCCATCGCGCAGGATCATGTCGGGGTTGGGAATACCGTGGACCACGGCATCGTTGATCGATGCGCAAATGGTCCCCGGGAACCCGCCATAACCCTTAAAGGCCGGGGTGCCGCCATGCATGCGGATAATCTGCTCCGCGAGCTGATCGAGCTCAAAAGTCGAAACGCCGGGGCGCACCATGGCTCCAACGTGGCGGAGCGCCATCTTAGATAGCGCTCCTGCCTTCTTCATCTGCTCGATTTGCGTTGCAGACTTAATCTTGATCATAGACCGAGAGCCTCTTTGACATCCCCGTACACGGTCTCGCGAGCCTGGTCACCGTTGACCGACTTGAGCAGACCCTGGCCACGATAGTAGTCAACGAGCGGGCTCGTGGACTTCTCGTAGACGTCGAGACGGTTCTTAATGGTCTCGGGCTTGTCGTCGTCGCGCTGATACATCTCGCCACCACACTTGGGGCAGGTAGCATCGGCAGCGGTGCCGGTGTAACCGCAGGCGCGGCAGGTGCGACGCGAAGACAGACGGTCGATGATGACCTCGGGGGCCACGTCGACCAGAAGGGCGCAGTCGATCTCGCGACCCATGGCGGAGAGCTCGGAATCGAGCGTCACAGCCTGGGCGGTGTTGCGCGGGAAGCCGTCGAGGATGAAGCCCTGCTGGGCGTCATCGGCGGCAAGGCGCTCCTTGACAAGGTCGATCACGAGCTGGTCGGGAACGAGCTCGCCAGCGTCCATGTACTTCTTAGCCTGAATACCAAGCTCGGTGCCACTCTTGACGGCAGCACGCAGCAGGTCGCCCGTGGAAATATGGGCGACGCCAAACTCGGCGACGAGCTCCTGTGCGACGGTGCCCTTACCGGCACCCGGAGCTCCGAGCAATACGAGGTTCATGAGCAATCCTCCTCTAGCCTATTTAAAGAATCCATCGTAATCATACATCTTGATCTGGCCTTCGAGCTTATCGACCGTGTCGAGCACGACGCCGACCATGATGAGGATGGACGTGCCGCCAAATGCCTGAATCAGATGGTTACCCGTGAAGGAGAAGATGATCGAAGGCACGATGGCGATGAGCGCCAAAAAGACAGCGCTGGGAAGCGTGATCTTGTTGAGCGCGTTCTTGATGTAGGCCGCGGTAGCCCTACCCGGACGGACGCCCGGAATAAAGCCGCCCTGCTTCTTAAGGTTATCGGCCGTGTCATCGGGGTTGAACACCATGGAGGTGTAGAAGTACGCGAAGAACACGATGAGGACAACGTTAAGCACCCAGTTGAGCCAACCGGTCGAAAGCGCGGAGGCAACTGCCTGAATCCAGCCGATGCCGGGGAAGAACACGGCAATCTGAGCCGGGAAGTACAGCAGCGCCGAAGCGAAGATGATCGGCACGACACCCGCGGTGTTGACCTTGATGGGCAGGTAGGTGGTCTGGCCACCCATCATGCGACGGCCCACGACGCGCTTAGCGTAGGAGACCGGGATGCGGCGCTGGCCGCGCTCAAGGAAAACAATCAGCGGGATAACCAGCAGGATGATGGCGCAGATGATCACCATGGTGATGATGCCACCGGCATTGCCCTCGGTGCTGGAGAAGATAGCCTGCGGCAGACCGGCCATGATGTTCGCGAAGATGATCAGCGACATGCCATTGCCGATACCGCGCTGGGTGATGAGCTCACCAATCCACATGATCAGCATGGCGCCCGCGGTGAGCGTACCGACGATCATGAGGTCGAAGATGATCTCGGGAGCGCCGGCGCCATTGAAGCTGATGCCGAAGCTCTTAAAGAGGAAGAGGTAACCCACGGAGTTGAGGATTGCCAGAGCAAGGGTGAGGTAACGCGAATACTGCGTAATCTTGGTCTGACCGACCTCGCCCTCGCGGGCAAGCTCATGCAGGGAAGGCACGACGGCCTGGAGCATCTGGAGGATGATCGAGCTGGTGATGTAAGGCATGATGCCCAGCGAAAACACCGACACATAGCTCAACGCGCCGCCAGAGAAAAGATTCAGGAGGGCCATAGCACCTGCGGCGACCGAATTGTTATCGGTCGAGAAAAGGCCCAGCATCCCCTGGAAGGGAATGCCGGGCACAGGAACGTGCGCACCAATGCGGTACACGACGAGCATAGCTATGGTAAAAAGAATCTTTTCGCGCAATTCTTTGATGCGGAAAGCATTCTTAAGACCATTTAGCACGGCAGCTCGACCTTTCCGCCGGCGGCCTCGATCTTGGCCTGCGCAGAAGCGCTGACCTTGTCGACCTTGACCGTGAACTTCTTGGTGAGCTCACCATTGCCGAGCACCTTGACGGGCTCGAACTCGCTCTTGGTGATGCGAGCGGCCTTAAGAGCGGCACCGTCGATCACAGCGCCGTCCTCGAACTTGCGCTCGAGACGCTCAACGTTAACAGCGGTGTACTCGATACGACGGGGGTTACGGAAGCCCGGAAGCTTGGGCAGGCGCATAGCCAGCGGAGTCTGGCCACCCTCGAAGCCGGCACCCTTGGTGCCACCAGAGCGGGAACCCTGGCCCTTCTGACCGCGGCCAGAAGTGGTGCCGTGACCCGAAGAATTGCCACGGCCGACGCGCTTGCGGTTCTTGGTGGAACCGGGCGCGGGTGTAAGATCGTGAAGCTGCATTTGCTACTCCTCTACAATCTCGACAAGGTGCTTGACCTTGAAGATCATGCCGCGGACGGACTCGTTGTCAGCAATCTCGCGAACCTCGCGGATCCTGTGGAGACCGAGGGCACGGACAGTACGGACCTGGTCCTGCTTGCAACCGTTGGTGCTGCGGACCTGCTTGATCTTGATGGTGTCAGCCATGCTTAGTTCTCCTTACCGACGAACATCTCGGAGACCGTCAGGCCACGGCGAGCCGCGACGTCCTCAGGGCTGGAGAGCTCCTTGAGGCCCTCGACGGCAGCCTTGATGATGTTGAGGCCGTTGTCGGTACCGAGGGACTTGGACAGGACGTTCTTGATGCCAGCAAGCTCAAAGAGGGGACGCACAGCGCCGCCGGCGATAACGCCGGTACCCTCGACAGCGGGCTTGATGATGATGCGGCCGGCACCAAAGTGGCCGAGAACCTCGTGCGGGATGGTGCCCTGCTCGGTCACCGGCACGTGGAACATGTTCTTCTTGGCATCGAGAGATGCCTTGGAGATGGCCATGGGCACCTCAGCGGACTTGCCCATGCCAACGCCGACGTTGCCCTTGCCGTCGCCAACGACGACGAGAGCGACGAGGCTCATGCGACGACCACCCTTGACGGTCTTCGACACGCGGTTGATGTAAACGACGCGCTCCTCGAACTCGGAGGCCTCGCGCTGCTGCTTCTGATTACGAGCCATGTGCTACATACCTCCTAGAACTCGAGACCGGCGGCACGAGCACCGTCGGCGAGGGCCTTGACGCGGCCATGGTAGATACGGCCACCACGATCGAAGGCGACCTTGGTGATGCCGGCCTCGATGGCGCGCTTGCCAACGAGCTGACCGACCTTCTCCGCAGCCTCCTTGTTCGAGGTGTGGGTGCCCTTGAACTCGGCCTCGAGGGTCGAGGCAGAGACGAGCGTCAGGCTGGAGCCCTTGCTGTCATCGATGATCTGGGCATAGATGTTGGCGTTAGTACGGGTCACGCGAAGACGCGGACGCTCGGCGGTACCCGAGACCTTGCCGCGAACACGACGCTGACGACGCTTGAGGCCTTCCAGCTTCGCCTTATGCTTGTTCATACGTAAACTCCTAAAAAGGTTGATCTTGCCAGCACCTGACGGGGTGCTGGTCTTATGCGAGTGAGTCGGTTACGACTACTTGGCGGCCTTACCCAGCTTGCGGCGGATGTGCTCGCCAACATAGTGGATACCCTTGCCCTTGTAAGGCTCGGGAGGACGATGACCGCGGATCTCAGCGGCGATCTGACCGACCTGCTGCTTGTTGATACCCTTGACGTTCACGTGGGTGTTGTCGGGAACCTCGAAGGTAATGCCCTCGGGAGCCTCGACGATCACGGGGTGCGAGAAGCCCAGGGAGAACTCGAGGTTCTTACCCTTCTGCTGCACGCGGTAACCGACGCCGGCGAGCTCGAGCTTCTTCTCGAAGCCCTCGGAAACGCCGACAACCATGTTGTGGATGAGGGCGCGGGTGAGGCCGTGGCGGGCACGGGTCTCACGCTCGTCGTCGGGACGGGAAACGGTGAGGACGTTGTCCTCGACGTTGATAGCGAGCTTCTCAAAGACATCGAGCTCGAGCTGGCCCTTGGGGCCCTTGACGACAACGTTGTTGCCGTTGACTGCCACTTCGACTCCGGCGGGAATCTGGACAGGCTTATTACCGATACGAGACACGGTGATCTCCTTTCCTTCTACCTACCGAGCGAATTACCAGACGTAAGCGATGATCTCGCCGCCGACGTTGTGCTTGCGAGCATCGCGGTCGGTCATGACGCCATGGCTGGTGGAAATAATGGCGGTACCAAGGCCACCGCGGACGCGGGGCATGTCGGCAACGCCGGTGTACTTACGCAGGCCCGGCTTGGAAATGCGGCGGATGCCGTTGATGACCTTAGCCTTCTTGGGACCATACTTAAGCGTGATGTGCAGAGTCTTCTGGGGAACGGTGTCCTCGACATCGTAGCCCTCGATGTAGCCCTCCTCGTGCAGAACACGAGCGATCTCGACGAGCTTCTTGCTGCTCGGCATGGAGACCGTGGCCTTGTTCACAGAGTTAGCGTTACGGATGCGCGTAAGCATATCTGCGATCGGGTCTGTAAGGTTCATACAGATTCTCCTTCGTTCTTGATGAACACGTGCTCTTGGTTCTTCGCCGCCCTTAACGGCAAAGCCTAACTAGCGCGTTTTCCCTGTTCCAAACGGATGCTTGAAACGCTGGTAGTGACTTACCAGCTGGCCTTCTTAACGCCGGGAAGCTCGCCCTTGAGTGCAAGCTCACGGAAGCAGACACGGCACAGGCCGAACTTGCGGTACACAGAGTGCGGACGGCCGCAGCGCTGGCAGCGCGTGTACTCACGAGTAGAGAACTTCTGCTTGCGATTGCACTTGACGATCATCGATGTCTTAGCCACTTATATCCTCCTCACATAGAGTATTGTTCGCCCCAAGCGCCGCTCCCTTGTGGAAACGGCGCTTTTAGGGCAGGTGAACCTATTTCTTGAACGGGAAACCGAAGGCGTCCAGAAGGGCCTTGGCCTCCTCATCGGTGTTGGCGGTGGTCACGAAAGTGATGTCCATACCACGCTGGTGATCGACGGAATCGAAGTCGATCTCGGGGAAGATGAGCTGCTCGGTGACGCCCATGGAGAAGTTACCACGGCCGTCGAAGCTCTTGGCGGAGATGCCGCGGAAGTCGCGGATACGGGGGATCGCGACGGAGGTCAGACGATCGAAGAACTCCCACATACGGTCGCCACGCAGGGTAACCTTGCAGCCGATCGGCATACCAGCGCGCAGGCGGAAGGTAGCGATGGACTTACGGGCACGGGTGATCATCGGCTGCTGGCCGGTGATGGCGCGCAGGTCGCGCACGGCACCGTCGATGGCCTTGGAATCGGTAGCGGCCTCGCCGACACCCATGTTCACGACGATCTTCTCAAACTTGGGGATCATCATGACGTTCTCGTACTGGAACTTGTCCTGAAGCTGCTGCTTGACCTCGTTGTTGTACTTGGTCTTCAGACGCGGCACATACTTCTCTTCTGCCATTGTTCACTCCTTCTTGGGGTTTTAAGCACGGGGCGTGGCCACGGTGGGTTGTCCTCGTGCCTCCTGACTGCATCCGCACCGCTCATGGCATTTTGCGGTTTGGACTCGACGCAGCAGGAGCCGACAAAACAATCGGTACTATACGCGTATTGGGTGCGTATTTCCAGAAAAACCTCGTCTGCCTGCACAACTCCACAACTCCCCCGCACAAATGGATCCCAAAAAGCAGTTGCGGTGAAATAGGGACTGTTTGGCGGCCTAAACGGCTTAAACAGTCCGTATTTCACCGCAACTTATTGGTGGGGATGCGATTAGCGCTTGCGGGGGACGAGTTTGGTGCGGCGCAGGTGGATCATCTCGGCGGCGATGGAGATGGCGATCTCATCGGGGTCCTCGGCCTCGATGGCAACGCCGATCGGAAGGTGCAGCTCGTCGATCTGGTCCTGCGTAAAGCCTTCCTGCTCCAGGCGGGCACGCACAAAGGCCGTCTTGCGGCGCGAGCCCAGACAGCCCAGGTAGGCAGGCTTGGCGCGCATGGCCTGAATCACCACGTCGATATCGGACTTGTGACCCGCCGTGGCGACGACCACCAGGTCGCGCGGGCCGATGGGGCACAGCTCGCTCAGGTTCTTGTAATCGACCAAGCGACGATCGTAGACACCGGGCACCCAATCGGGGGTCAGCGTGCCGGGGCGGTCGTCGCACGCCACGACGGCAAAGCCCGCCGCCGTGAGCACCCGCGCCGTCGCGGCGCCCACGTGGCCGCAGCCAAAGATATAGGTCAGGCCCTCGGGGCAGAGCGTCTCGATGTGCGCGGGAGGAATCTCGGAGGCGGCGTTTGTATAGGTAACCTTACTCCCCTCCTCCACCAGCGAAAGCCCGGGGCAACCCGCAATGGTGCGGCGCGATTCCTCGCCATGGTATTCAGTAGCGTCGCTTTCGAGCGCGCTTGCGATAAACGGCTCAAAGTCGATGACGAAGTCGCCGATACGTCGATACGTCAAGACGTCGGCAATTTCCTGGAACAACTGTGCCTGGATCGCATCCAGATGCAGATAGCACAGGCAGATGGCTCCGCCGCAGATCATACCGGTATCAGAGTTCTCGCCGCCCATGGTGTAGCGGACCAGACGCGATTGCCCCGCGGCCAGCAGCTCTCGCGCCTCGTCCAGCGCAAAAAGCTCGATCTTGCCGCCGCCGATGGTGCCCGCCTGGCTACCGTCGGCAAAGACGGCCATCCAGGCGCCCACGCCGCGCGGCGACGACCCCGCCGTGCCGGCCACGACCACGAGCTCGCACGTCTCGCCAGCACGCAGGGCGACAAGCGCCGCATTCACAACATCGAGCTTTTCCATTGCCGCCTTCTATCCTCTAAAGATATCGGTGAGCATAGCGAGTGCCTCGAGCACGCCGCCGCCGACCGACGTCGCCTTGTCCGAAATGTAGTTGATATAGCTGGCATCGCCGCGCGGATCGACATCGGCGCATTTAAAGCCCTCGGTCACCTGCACGCCGTTCGCCAAAAGCCCGCGCAGACAGCCATCGATCTGCGTGCGCATGGGCGTATCGCCCGCGTAGCCAATCACGTCTCCGGCGCGCACGATGTCGCCGATTGCGCGGTCGGACCGAAACACGCCGGCGGCGGGGCTGTGGATAACACGCTCTTTGCCATAGCCAGCGATAATGCCCGGCACGCCCGTGTTGGGCTGGGGTGAACCTTGGGTAATGACACGGCCCAGGAAATGCCCGCGCATGGTCTCGACCACGGCGTCGCAATCGACCGGCGCGGTAAAGCCCGGCCCCACGGCGATGACGGTAGGCGCCATATCGCGCGTGGTGCCCAAGTTGCGCTTAGCCAGAATCGCGTCGACCACGGCAGCGGGTTTCAGTTCGTCGAGCATCTTGGCCTGGGGGTCTACCACGACGGCGACGTCTCCGGCCTCGGTAATTGCAAGCGCCTCTGCCGGCGTCCGCGCCAAGCGAGCGCGAATGCCCTCAACCTCGACCTCGCCCAGGCGAATGGCCTCGCAAAAACTGATTGTGCGACGGATGCACGTGGGAACCGCGATATCGGCCATGACAACCGACACGCCGGCGCGCACCAAGCGAGCGGCGACGCCCGTGGCGATATCGCCGGCGCCGCGAACATATACGAGCATTCCCGGGGCACCTCCCTGTGCTACGGTTTGAGCAGAGCAGAAGCGGTTCGACCGCTACTCTGATGATTATTTATTATCACAGTATTATACGGCGGTGAACAGATGGAAACGACGAGCGGAAACCTTGCCTCCGCGCTCAAGATCGAGCCGGGCATTACCGCAATTATCGGCAGTGGCGGCAAGTCGACCTTGCTAAAGACGCTGGGCCTTGAGCTTATGCGCGCTGGAGGCCGCGTGCTCCTCTGCACCACCACGCATATGTTTCCCGTCGCCGGCGTGCCATGGGACGGGTCGTGCCGTCGCCTGGACGCCGCGCCTTGGAAGCCGGGGGCCCTGCATGTTCCCGGCTGCACCTGCGAGGCATGCGCGGGCATGAACCGCGGAAGTATCTGCCAGGCGGGTGTTTTGGACCCGGAGACAGGCAAGCTCTCCGCCCCCGCTGAGCCGCTCAACGAGCTGGCGCAGCGCTTTGACTATGTGTTGGCCGAGGCAGATGGCAGCAAGCGACTCCCGCTCAAAGCGCATGCCGCCTGGGAGCCGGTAATTCCCGCCGCCACGGCAAACGTTGTCTGGGTCGTCGGCGCCTCGGGACTGGGCAAACCCGTCGCCGAGGTTGTCCACCGCCCCGAGCTCTTTTGCGAGCGTTGCGGCTGCGAGCTCACCGACATCGCCACGCCCGAGCGCGTCGCCCAGGTGCTCAATTCCGAGATGCAGGCGCTGAAACTCAGCACCGCACGCGTCATGCTCAACCAAGTCGACACGCTCAGCGACCCCACGATGGCCGACCGCTTCGAGGCAGCCCTCGGCCGCCCCGTCGTCGCCAGCAGCCTCAAGTAGCCGGCCCCATCTCGTCAGTTGCGGTGAAATACGGACTGTTTGGCCGCCTGACGGCCGCAAACAGTCCGTATTTCACCGCAACTGCGGAGGGGACACGGCATCTTTGCTGCTAGCGGGGCACGTAGCGGCCAGGCTGGGCTCCGGTGGGCTCGCCATCGCGCGCCACCAGCACGCCGTTCACAAACACGGCCTTGGCGCGGCCATGTGCCTCAAAGCCCTCGAGCGGCGTGTAGTCCACGGCCTGATGCTGTGTCGCGGCGCTGATCGTCCAACGCGCGCACGGATCCCACACGCACACGTCGGCGTCGGAGCCCTCGGCAAGACAGCCCTTGCGCGGATACATGCCGAAGACGCGCGCCGGGTTCTCGCTCATCAAGCGGCACAGATCCTCGGGGCCCAGTTGCCCTTCAAAGCTCGTGGCAATCGCGACGGGACGATGCTCCACGCCGGGCCCGCCGTTGGGAATCGCGCGGAAATCGTCGCGCCCGCGGTCCTTTTGCCCGTGCAGGTTAAAGCTGCAATGATCGGTCGCAATCGTATCGATCTCGCCGGCCACAAGCGCCTCGCGCAATGCCGCACGGTCACCGGCATGGCGCAGCGGCGGGCTCATCACGTACTTGGCGCCCGCAAAGCCGTCCTCGCCCTGCTCCAGATAGCAGGTGTCGTCAAGCATCAGATATTGGGGGCAGGTCTCGACATAGATGTTCTTCTGCCCGCGCGCTTTGGCAGCGCGAATGGCCTCGAGCCCCAGCTTGGTCGAAAGGTGCACCACGTTGACCGGAGCGTCCCCGGCCAAGTGCGCCAGATACAGCAGGCGGCTCACGGCTTCGGCCTCACACACGTCCGGGCGGCTGAGCGCATGCCCCTCGGGCCCATGAATCCCCTGCTCGTACACGCGCTTCTGCAGCTCATTCACCAGCGTACCGTTCTCGCAATGCACGCACAGGATACCGCCCACGCGCTTGAGCTCCTCGAGCACCTCGAGCGTCTCGGCATCGTCCAGGCGCAAATGATCGTAGGCAAAGTAGGTCTTAAACGACGATACGCCCGCCTCGCGCATAGCCGAAAGATCGGCGCGGTTGCGTTCATTCCACTCGGCGAGTGCCATATGAAAGGCGTAGTTGGCCGTGCAGGTTCCGTCGGCACGGCGATGCCACTCGGCCAAGGCATCGGGCATGGTCACGCCGCGATCAGCCGTCGCGTAGTCCACGATGGTCGTCGTACCGCCGCAGGCAGCCGCACGCGTGCCGGTTTCAAAGCTATCGGCTGTCCAATCCATGCCAGTCCAGCACTGCATGTGCGTGTGGCCGTCGATAAAGCCGGGGAACACCCAACAGTCCGTGGCGTCCTGGACGGTATCGTCCTCGCCCGGCTCAATCGCCGCGGCAATCCGCACGATCTTGTCGCCCTCCATGGCAAGATCGGCGCGGCGAAGCCCCTGTGGCGTCACGAGCGCGCCGTTTTTGATGATGATCATGTTGCTCCTTATCGATTCATACAGTTGGCCACGCGATCAAAATACGAGCAGGCCGCGATATGCTCCGCTATGCGTCGCTGTCCCTTGGCGGTATCGACATCCCACAGCTCGTAGGCACGCGCTTCGACCAGCGCAACGTCGACGCGACCTTTGAGAATCGAGCCCCCGCCGTCCTTGCCCTCAAGACGCATGAGTGCATCGAATAGTTCCGCCGGAAAGAGCACCGGACTCGAAGGCTCACCGTTGCACGCCAAGCGCACCGGATGTTTGCGGCCACGTTCGTCAAACGCGTGAACCAAAGCCTCAAAAGAATCCGAACTCACGAGCGGCTGGTCGCCCGGCAAAAAGAGGCAGCCTTTCCAGTTGCGCTCGACTCCCCACGAAAGGCCCGCACGGACGCTTTCGCTGCGCAGCTCGCCATCGTGCAGCACGCACGGGCAATGTTTGTCCTCGCAAATCCGGGCGACCTCGGGCCAACGCGTCGAAACCACAACGTCAAAGCCCCGGGGAACCGAATCGATGGTCCGGGCAATCAGCGGCTCGCCATAGATATCGGCAAGCATCTTGTTAGAGCCAAACCGCTTGCCCTCGCCCGAAGCCATAATGACGCATCCAAGTTTCATGGTGATACCTCCCCTGAAACCATCGTACCCATAACTCGCGCCGCGGGCATCCACATCGAAAGCGCTTATCCCGCACGCCCGCGATGCAAAAAAGGGGCACCCCGCCGGTTGGCAGAGCGCCCCCTTTACATGGCTTACCTCAACCCGGCTTTAGGCCTGGAGCCAACGGGCGGTGTTGCGCTCGTCGAGGGCCTTGAGGGTAGCGGCGGGATCGGCAACCTTCTGCAGGAACATCATGGCAGCGATGGCGTACGGCTTGTAGCTGGCCTCCTTGTACATGCCCACACGGTGCATGTCGAAGACGTCGGCGTTAACCTCGCCGTGCTCGCAGGAGACACCGGAGATGTCGGCGGGCAGCGGGTGCATAAAGATAGTGTCCTGGCCGTTGGCAGTCTTCTCCATGAGCTCGGTCGTGGAGCACCAGTCCTGATGGGTGGCGTTCTGGGCAAGCAGCTCCTTCTCGAGCGCAGCGATGCCGGCGTCGTCGCCCTCGGCGTACAGGTTGGTACGCTTCTCCATGGCGGCAAACGGAGCCCAGCTCTTGGGAATCACGATGTCGGCACCCTCGAAGGCCTCGGCCATGGTGTTGACCTGCTTAAAGGTGGTACCGGACTCGGCGGCATAGCCCTTGGCGCGCTCGACGACCTCGGGCATGAGGTCGTAGCCCTCGGGGTGAGCCAGGGTGACGTCCATGCCAAAGCGGGGCAGTAGGCTGATCAGCGACTGCGGGCAGGACAGCGGCTTGCCGTAAGAGGGCGAATAGGCCCAGGTAACGGCAACCTTCTTGCCCTTGAGGTTCTCAAGACCGCCAAACTCGTTGATGAGGTAGAGCATGTCGGCAGAGGACTGCGTGGGGTGGTCGGAGTCGGACTGCAAGGAGATGAGCGTGGGACGGTGATCCAGAACGCCGTCCTCGTAGGCCTGCTGGACAGACTCGGAGACCTCGGCCATGTAGGCGTCGCCCTTGCCGATGTACATGTCGTCGCGGATGCCGATGACGTCGGCCATAAAGGAGATCATGGTAGCGGTCTCGCGGACGGTCTCGCCGTGAGCGATCTGGGACTTCTTCTCGTCCAGGTCCTGCAGCTCAAGGCCGAGCAGGTTGGCGGCCTTAGAGAAGGAGAAGCGCGTACGGGTGGAGTTGTCGCGGAACAGGGAGACGGCAAGACCGGAGTCGAAAATCTTGGACGAAACGTTGTTCTCACGCAGCTCGCGCAGGGCGTCGGCGACGATGTAGAGAGCCTTGAGCTCATCGGTGGTCTTGTCCCAAGTGTGCAGGAAATCGCTGCCGTACATACCCTTAAAATCGAGGCCGTTCAGTTGCTCGACGAGCTCGGTAAACTTAGCGTCCATGGAAATGTCCTTTCTAAAGATGAAACGATCGCAATGAGTAGATGTGCTCCGGCATGCGCGTGTGGCTAGAACATGCAGAGCACCATGACGAGGACCCGCCACCGTTGAGGAAGCATGGGAGATAACGACCGCGGGCCCCAAGTCAACAGGGGGTGCCGGGGACACGAGCATCCCCCGGCTCAACAAAATCGAGGAATGGGACTAATCGATCTTGTTGTTGGTCAGACCGGCGCGGAACACGGTGGCGTCGCCATCGGCCTTGCTCGGATCGTAGAGGTTCAGAGCAGCCACGTACATGGCGGCAGCGGTGACCAGGTCGTCCTTGTAGGTGACCTCGTTGGGAGCATGAGCCTGAGACTCGGCACCCGGGCCAAAGCCCACGCAGGGGATGCCGTAGCGGCCCTGGATGGAAACGCAGTTCGTGGAGAAGGTCCACTTGTCGCACAGCGGGCGACCGGTGCGCTTGTCCATGCTGGGCTCGCAGCCGATGCGCTCGTCACCGAACATGGCCTTGTGGGCGTCGACGAGGGCCTTGACGTGCGGAGCGGTCTCCTTGTTGATCCACGTGGGGAAGTAAGCCTCGGTCTCGTAGACCTCGCCGGTCCAGGACGGACGGTCGTACATGTACATGGAGACCTTCACGTCGTCGCCGTACTTCTTGGCGGCCGGCAGGTTGCGGATCTCGTCCAGGCAGGACTCCCAGGTCTCACCGGCGGTCATACGACGGTCGATGGAGATGGCGCAGGAGTCAGCAACAGCGCAGCGGCTGGGGCTGGTGTAGAAGATCTGGCTGACGGTGCAGGTGCCGCGACCCAGGAAGCGAGCATCCTCGAAGTGCTCGGGATTGTACTTGGGGTCGAGCATCTTGACGAGACCCTTGATGTCGGTCGACTCGTCGCAGCCGTTGTTGTTGAGGGCGCGGACGTCGGCGATGATGTCGGCCATCTTGTAGATGGCGTTGTCGCCGCGGTCGGGAGCGGAGCCGTGGCAGGAGGTGCCGTGAACGTCGACGCGGATCTCCATACGGCCGCGGTGACCGCGGTAGATGCCGCCGTCGGTGGGCTCGGTGGAAATGACGAACTCGGGCTTAATGCCGTCCTTGTTGTAGATGTACTGCCAGCACATGCCGTCGCAGTCCTCTTCCTGGACGGTGCCGACGACCATGATCTTATAGCCCTCAGGGATGAGGCCCATGTCCTTCATCATCTTGGCAGCGTAGGTAGCGGAAGCCATGCCGCCCTCCTGGTCGGAGCCGCCGCGGCCGTAGATGATCTCGTCGGTCTCGTAGCCCTCGTAGGGATCGGCATCCCAGTTCTCGATGTTGCCGATGCCGACGGTGTCGATGTGGGAGTCGATGGCGATGATCTTGTCGCCCTCGCCCATAAAGCCCATGACGTTGCCCAGGCCGTCGACCTTGACCTCGTCATAGCCAAGGCTCTCCATCTCGGCCTTGATGCAGGCAACAACCTCACCCTCCTCGCAAGACTCAGAGGGGTGGGAGATCATAGCGCGCAGGAAGCGAGTCATATCAGCACGATGAGACTCAGCAGCAGCCTTGATAGCGTCGAAATCGAGTTCTTTAGCCATTGTTCATAACCTTTCAAACGAAGGAATCTACCTGTGAGGTGGCGGAGCGATACCTATTTACTCCGCCCCAACGATTAGCAAGTGGGATATTCGCCTTCCCAAACAATGCGACGATACTGATCCGGATCCGTGTCGCCCTCGGTGGAGAAGCAGAGCACGGAGCTCGTCTTGTCCAGGCCGATGAGTTCCTTGAGCTCGGCGTACTCGGGATCGAGCATGAGGGTCTCGACCAGGCCGGTGGTCACAGCGCCGGACTCGCCGGAGATGACGCGCGGGTCGCCCTTCTCGGGAGCGCCCAGGGTGCGCATGCCGCGAGCGGTGACCCAGTCGGGGCAGGACACGAAAGCGGTGGTGTGGTTGCGCAGGATATCCCAGCCCAGGATGTTGGGCTCGCCGCAGCACAGGCCGGCCATGATGGAGGGCATGTCACCGTCCACGATGCGCGGATCGCCGTCGCCGGCGGCAGCGCCCTTGTACAGGCAGGCGGCAGGTGCGCACTCAACCACGACGAAGGTGGGCGGGTTATCGGGATACAGGTTGGTGAAATAGCCCACCACGGCGCCGGCGAGCGAACCCACGCCAGCCTGGACAAACACGTGCGTCGGGCGGTTGATGGCCATCTCGCGCAGCTGCTCGGCAGCCTCAGAAGCCATGGTGCCGTAACCCTCCATGATCCAGGACGGAATCTTCTCGTAGCCCTCCCAAGCGGTGTCCTGAACGATGACGCCGCGCTCGCAGGCATCGGCCTCGGCGGCGGCCATGCGCACACACTCGTCGTAGTTGACCTCTTCGATGGTCACCGTGGCGCCCTCGGCGGCGATGTTATCGAAGCGGGGCTTGGTGGAACCCTTGGGCATGTGCACGACGGCCTTCTGGCCCAGCTTGTTGGCAGCCCATGCCACGCCGCGGCCATGGTTGCCGTCGGTGGCGGTAAAGAAGGTAGCCTGACCAAAGTCCTTGGCAAGCTGATCGGAGGTCAGGTAATCGAAGGTGCACTCGGCAACGTCCTTGCCGGTCTCGTCGGCAATGTAGTTGGCCATGGCAAACGAGCCGCCCAGGACCTTAAAGGCGTTGAGGCCAAAGCGATAGCTCTCGTCCTTAACGCACAGGTTGGACAGGCCCAGGCGCGCGGCCTGGCCGTCCAGGCGGGCAAGCGGAGTGACGGTGTACTGGGGGAACGACTGGTGGAAGGCACGGGCCTTCTTCACGTGGTCGAGACTCATGATTCCCAAGTGCTTGTCATCGCTCTTGGGCATCGTGTTGCCCGCCCACTGGATCTTATCGGCCATACGGTGAACTCCTTAAGTCCTCTCTTGCCGGCCCCCGCATACGCGTTTCAGCCCGATCCCATTCACACGGCTGAACTTTTATGTGGATGCCAAACAAAAAGTTTGTTAGTAATGTTCTATCACACTTTTTGATTGGCATACCTAACGAATTGTTTGTTGCCGTAATCGGTACTTTTTCGCCGCCGAACGGTCATGAATTGCCTTGTTGATGGATTTGTTTGCGGTCAAGTGTGGTTTATGGCAAAGTGTGCCCAAACTATTTTTTAGGAAGGCACCCATGACCCCCGCACAGATTGAGTTTTACAAGCGCCTAGCACACGGCCTGGCGCTCCAATTTGGCCCCAACTGCGAAGTCGTCGTCCACGACCTAGAGACCGAGGACGTGGACCACTCCATCGTAGTGATCGAAAACGGCCACGTCAGCGGGCGCAAACTGGGTGACGGCCCCAGCCATATCGTGTTTGAGTCCATGCACGAGGGCACCACCGACGTGCACGACCGCGAGCCATACCTCACCAAAACCACCGATGGCAAGCTGCTCAAGTCCTCTACCATCTTTATCCGCAACGACGAGGGCAAGCCCGTCGGCATTTTGGGCATCAACTTTGACATTACGCTCATGAAGGCTTTTGAGCGTTCGCTCGACGCCTTTACCGGCACCGGCGGCACGGGCTACACCGAGCCCGAGCCCATTACCAAGAACATCGGCGACCTACTCGAGGACCTGCTGCACGAGTGCGAACAGTTTGTGGGCAAGCCCGCGGCACTCATGACCAAAGACGAGCGCATTCGTGCCATTGGCTACCTCGACCGTCGCGGTGCCTTCCTCATTTCCAAGTCGAGCGAGCGCGCCTGCGAGTTCTTTGGCATCTCCAAGTACAGCTTCTATAGCTACCTCAATGAGGCCAAGGCGGCGGCCGGCGACAAGTAAGCGCTCGCCTGGATTGCCCCTCCCCTTTTGGGCGCGAGTTCTGGAAAGCACGAATCCAAGACCGAGCAGCTTGGGAAGTTCCATATAATCGATGTCATTAGTATTTCGAAAGGATGGAACAGAATGGCGTTGAGCAAGGCATCATGCACCGGTCGCGGATTGATTCCGGCAATTGGTGGACATGTGCACCGCATGTTCGATGAGGGTGAAGACGACCTGTTTTCGCTGAGCCTTGACGACGTGATGGATGATCGCCCGTGGACCGCCGACGAACTCATGGGCGGCGGCGGGGCTCGCCCGTCAAGCCCCAATCCCGCACTTGCGCCTAAGACCGCATCTGCGCCGACTCCTGCGCAGTCGGCTGTTTCGACGCCCGCGCCTACACCCGCACCCACTTCGGCGCCCACGCCCGCTCCCCGCCCCGCAAGCGACCCATCCGAGACGGCGGCATTTCTCGCAGCAGCTACGCAGGGCAAATCGGCCGACAGCACTGTTATGTACAGCGCCCAGCAGTTGCCTGTTCCTGCGGCACGCAAGCCTCCGGTCGCAAGGCTCGATGAGCCCGTTGCCCATCAGGTTGCCTACGATTCCTGGGCTGCAGCCGATCTGGATGAGACCTCTACCGGCATGCCGGCGCTCGATGTTCCAGTTAACCCGCTTTTTGCCGCCAACACGGGCGCCGCGGACTATGAGGGCGGTGCGGCATATTCCGATTATTCCGATGGCTATGCTGGCAACGGTCGCATCGAGACCGAGGATTATGGCACCGCATCGAGCGATTATCTCAACGATCCGTACGCTGCCACGCCCGCACCGGAATATGACCCGGAGGCCGCGTCCGCGCCGGCGTATACCAAAAGTACGGGCGAAGAGCGCTTCGCCGATTATTACGCCGAGGAAAAGGCGCTGCGTTTCTCGGAATTTCCGCAGGCAGTCAAGGTTGCCTTTATCGCCATTGTCATTGCCCTGCTCGGCGCCATTGCGTTTGAGGGATTCCAGCTGTTCCGCGGCCCCACCCAAGCGGAGTCGGAAACCCAGCAAAAAGAGGACGATAACCAGTACCTGGACATCAACACCCTCAAGGGCGACCCCAACGACGGGGACGACGAGTAGCGAGGGCTGAAGGCAGCCGCAGGATCCCGCATCCAGCATCGGCTTCTAAGTGCTGTTTTGTCATCCAACTACACTTTTCCGAAGTTTTAAGGTGCCTATTTCGACACTTTTCCGTACTTTTACACGGCTGATTTCGACATTTTTCCGGATGAAAGCCGAATAATCACTTGGGAAACCAACGCCATCCGCGCGTCATTTCGCGGATGGCGCTTGATTTCTGTCCGTACACGCTGAGTCCGTACACGTTGATAGACTCCATCTTGCCCGCAAGGAGCGGGCGCGTTTTATCCAGAGTCGGGGTAGAGAGTTGGCTCCACGATCCCGACGCCAACCGGCCAAGAGACACGGTGGCCCTGCCAACATCGATGAAAGGAGTCCGCATGGACAATTTCTCCGTGCGCAGTGAGCGCAACTTCCACAACCTGGCAGCCCAGCCAAAACGAATGCATTTTCTGGACGAGACGAGCGGTTATGCCTCGGCCATGGTCAAGAACAGCCTCTCCCACCAGATGCGCTTTACGGTGCAGGTGCTCGAGGAAGAGCTCTGCGCCGCCGGCGACCCGCACGTGCTGCAAATCAAGCTGCTCGGAGATAACTCTAGTGAGCCGTCCAGCTGGATGCTCTTCGCCGACGGCGTTTGCGTTGCGGACGGATCGGGCGCCTTTGTTATGGATGCTATCGACCAGGGCATGATACAAGCCTGTAAGACATGGGGAGATCACGACGCATTTGCCGACTTCGCAGAGGCAATCGTTCTAAGCAAAGCTGCATTTGATATCAAGGAGCGCGCTTGTCAGACGCTTTCATATATCGCATGGACAGTTGGTCGGTTCCACGCCCAGCACCTGATCGAGGGCATGGTCGCCGCCGGGGTAGACCCGATGCTGGAAGATCTTCTCAGCGCTCCCGCGTAGATTAATCGAGCGCTCTATCGACAAAGATGCATCTACCATAACGGCATGGGGCGTGCTCGCCTTGTACCGACCCCAACCAATCCCGTCGGCGCGACTGCAGTCTCAAACAGCCACCGGCACCATCCATCCGCACACGAGAGGCGATGGGCACAGGCGAACCCCTCAACCTCGCTATTCGTAAACTTCATCAGTGTTTCCACATCCCCATCAAAAGAATCCGAAAGACATCCCCCGTTAATAAAACGCTTCTGAACATCTCACTCTGCAGGCAAAGCCGCACCGGAGTGATGCGGGGGATGTGCGAGGTCTCATGGACCTCCCTGACGCGGCCTAGCGGAAGTGCCACTCGGCATCCCTTCCATAACGCACGGGTAAACAAAGGGAAATAGCGCCACCCACCGCGCAAGGAAGGACGCCACCATGGATCTCACGAAAACGGCTAGAGAAATTACCCGTCTCATGCTCCCCTACCTGACCACGCAGCAGAACCGCCAGCTCAAAAAGGTTTTATCGCACTGCCTTTTCGATGAAAGCCAATTAGCTGAAGACGGCGGCGACGGTGAAAGCGAATCATTCCTAGATCTATTTCTGTCTGCAAAACGCCTCGAAGGCTGCTCGGATAGGACCATCTCCTACTACGAAACCACCATCAATAAAATGCTTGAATCATTCGATACGCCAGCTTGCGACCTGGGAACCGAAGAGATTAGGTCCTATCTTTCCGACTATCAGCAAAAAGCCGGCGTCAGTCGCGTCACCGTCGACAATGTCCGAAGAATCATCTCAAGCTTCTATTCATGGCTCGAAGACGAGGACCATATCATTAAGAGCCCGGTTAGACGCATTAAAAGAGTCAAGGCTCCGCAACCCATAAAGGAAACGTATAGCGATGAAGTCGTTGAAATTCTCTGCGATAACTGCGGGTCGCCCCGAAACCTTGCCCTGATCGACCTGTTGCGCTCCACGGGCATGCGTGTGGGCGAACTTGTCTCGTTGGACAGGAGCTCCATCGACACCATCAATCGTGAGTGCATCGTACACGGCAAGGGAAATAAGGACCGCATCGTCTATTTTGACGCAAAGACTAAAGTCCATATTGAGAATTACCTGTCAACCCGAATGGACAGCTCTGAAGCACTCTTCGTGTCGAGCAAGGCGCCACACGAGAGGCTACAAATTGGCGGCGTCGAGGCGCTGCTTAGAAAACTGGGGCGCGAGCTTGATTTAGGAAGGGTCCACCCTCATAAGTTCAGAAGAACGCTTGCTACAAAGGCAATCGACAAAGGAATGCCCATCGAACAAGTCCAGGTGCTCCTTGGCCATAAAAAAATAGACACCACATTAAGGTACGCAATGGTCGACCAGCGCAACGTCAAAGCATCCCACCGCAGATACCTAACTTAAATTTCGATTTGTCGACCGAGGTAGCAAAGTCGGCGAACTCCTGTTGAAGAGGGAGCGGGGGTACTGGAAATTGCTTCGCAGACAACGTCGACTTATTCAAAATTCCTTTGAGC
The DNA here is from genome assembly GCA_025992755.1 of Coriobacteriaceae bacterium. GTDB lineage: Bacteria > Actinomycetota > Coriobacteriia > Coriobacteriales > Coriobacteriaceae > Collinsella. The sequence goes on along the minus strand of DAJPGF010000001.1, from coordinate 538,290 downwards.
TGCTGGTTCACGTTCGAGCAGAGGTAAGCCTTCGACAGGGATAGCATCGTCAGCAGGAAGCGAGCATCGACTTTATCGCCGGGCACGATTGCATTGATTTGCTGATTGAAAGCCGCCTCTCTGTCCAGCAAGCCGACCTTTCCGATGCTATTCACGCTGCCAGCGATACAGGCCATAAGAATGCTACCTGCTGGTGCGATCCTTGCTTTTTCGCGTCCCACAGTGGTCAACTGCTCTGCAGCAGTCGTAATAACTGAATTGACGATATTGTCGGTTTTGATCCATTCAGTACCCTCACCGTAATATTCGGGATGTTTCCTGGAAGGCGTATTCCCGGTAATTATTTGTGTAAAGCCGTCCAACCTAGATACCGTCCATCGACCGATAAGGGTTGATGGATCGCCGAACATCTCGACAAATTGTGATTTGACAACGTCATCGCAGGTTGCAATTAGCGAACGATAGTCTTCCTTAAGCCGCTCGGCAGCGCACATAATGTCAGCAATCTCGGCGACTGTTTTCGGTTCTGGAAGGTCCATCTCAAAGTCCGCAAGATCGGAGAACAGGACGTAAGGGTTGGTGGAACCTTTTGATTTGCCAATCGAGTAGCTAGTGAAACGATCGGAAAGCAGCAGGAACGGAAGAAGCCTCTGAGGAAGAATGGACTCATCCTTGGTCTCAAGAACGAACGTCACGTTGGACGTCACGCCCTCGAAATCGGCAACGGAAACTTTCTTGAGATAAGTACGCCTAGATCCATACAGGACTTGCCCTGGCTTGAACATTCTGATGAAGGCAGGGCCGACGTCGGATTCATCAAATCGCCCCCTCATCGTAAGTTTGGGCCTTTCTGTTTCCATGTGGTCGCCGGCAACAAAATACTCGTATGGGTTGTTGTCTCGATCGACCTTTTCTTTGCAGTTACGCACGAGGTCGCCGAATAGATACTTCGTCATGCCGCGCACCCCCGGCAACCAAATTGTGATTTACAAGCTCAGACCGTCGCTCAAACCGCCTGATTGAACGACGCTGCGCAGGAGATTTACCGCGACAAATATGACGGTATAATCACTAGAGCTGTAATTTCATTTTTTGAGCTCATAGGTACCTGAATGCCAGAAGAACCAATAAGCAAATCCGAGCTGGGAAACCACCTGCTCGGGGCCTGCGACATCCTGCGAGGTCCCATCAACCAAGACGAGTACAAGAGCTACATCACGCCGCTGCTCTTCTTCAAGCGGATCTCCGACGTCTACGACGAGGAAACCGCCGGGGCATTGGAGCTTTCGGATGGCGACAAGGACTTCGCCGTACTGCCCGAGAATCACAGCTTCGAGGTGCCGGAAGGCTGTCATTGGCAGGACGTCCGCAATACCGGCGCGAACGTCGGCAAAGCAATCGTTGACGCCATGGTGGGTATCGAGCGCGCTAACCCCGATACCCTAAGCGGCCTCTTCAGCAGCTTCGACGACGCGAGCTGGACAGACAAGGGCAAGCTCTCCGACGAGCGGCTGAAGGACCTCGTCGAGCACTTCTCGGTAAAGAGGTTCGGCAACAAAAACTACAGCGCCGACATGATGGGCGATGCCTACGAATACCTGATCAAGAAGTTCGCCGATATGCAGAAGAAGAACGCCGGCGAGTTCTATACCCCACGCGAGATCGTCAAGATGATGGTCTCCCTGCTTGAGCCGAAGCCCGGCGAGACCGTCTACGACCCGGCATGCGGCACGGGCGGCATGCTCATCGAGGCCGTCCGGCAAATGGACAACTCAAAACTCGCCTACGGCAAGCTCTACGGCCAGGAGAAGAACCTCAGCACGTCCGCTATAGCGCGAATGAACCTCTACCTTCACGGCGCGAAGGACTTCCGCGTCGCCCAGGGCGACACCTTGCGCGAGCCCGCCTTCCGCGACGGCAATACACTCAAAACCTTCGACTGCGTCCTTGCGAACCCTCCGTTCTCCCTTAAGAACTGGGGCTCTGATGAGTTTGCCTCGGATCCGTGGGGCCGTAACATCTGGGGCGTTCCCACCGACAAATCGGCAGACTTCGCCTGGGTGCAACACATGGTCTGCTCCATGGACAAGAAGAACGGCCGTTGCGCCGTAGTTCTACCCCAAGGAGCGCTGTTCCATGGCGGCAAAGAGGGTGCCATACGCAAGGAGCTTATCAAGTCGGACAAGGTTGAAGCCGTTATCGCGCTCGCAAGCGGAGTCTTCTACAGCACCGGCGTATCTGCTTGCGTGCTGTTCCTCAGAAACGAGAAGTCCACCGAGCACCAGGGACGCGTTTGCATTATCGACGGCAGCAAGATCTTCACCGCCCAGCGTGCGCAGAACATGATCTCGGAAGAGGACGCACGGGAGATGCTCTCCCTCTACCGCTCCTATGAACCCGTCATCGAGAAATGCGCCATCGCAACGCTCGACGACATCGAACGCGAGGGATACGTACTCTCGGCGAACAACTACATCGAGAGGAAACGCGAGAAGGTCGAGCCACCGGCAGAGACCAGAAAGCGCTTCTACGACCTCATCCAGAAAACAAGAGAGTCGGAAGAGAAGTTCCTCGATCTCCTCGTGAAGGGAGGTTACGTCGATGGAAAGTAGAATCCCCCAAGAAGAGCTCAACAACCATCTGTGGAACGCGGCAGTGCTGCTCCGTACCTACATCGACGCCGGATCGTACAAGCAGTACATCTTCCCGTTGCTATTCTTCAAACGCCTCTCCGACGTCTACGATGAGGAAACCGACGAGGCCCTGGAGGCCTCTGGCGGCGACGAAGAGTTCGCGACCCTGCCCGAGAACCACAGCTTCGCCATTCCCGACGGTGCCCATTGGGCCGATATCCGAGAAACCACCGAGAACGTCGGCAAGGCCATCGTCGACGCCTTTCGCGCCATAGAGGCGGCCAACGACTCCAAGCTGCGGGGTATCTTCGGTGACGCTGCCTGGACCAACAAGAAGCGCCTTCCCGATCGTCTGCTCAAAGACCTGATCGAACACTTCAGCGCCAAGACTTTGTCCATCGCCAACTGCCCTGAAGACGAGCTCGGCCAGGGTTACGAGTACCTGATCAAGAAGTTCGCAGACGACTCGGGTCACACGGCCCAGGAGTTCTATACCAACCGCACGGTCGTCCACCTGATGACCGAGATCCTTCAACCCAGGCCGGGCGAGTCCATCTACGACCCCACCTGCGGCAGTGCCGGCATGCTCATCTCCGCCATCGCCCACCTCAAGCAGCATGGGGAGGAATGGCGCAACGTCCACGCCTACGGGCAGGAGATCAACCAGCTCTCATCCGCCATCGGCCGTATGAATCTGTTCCTTCACGGCGTCGAGGACTTCGAAATCGCCAACGACGACACGCTGCGTCACCCCACCTTCCTCGAAGCGGGCAAGCTGCGCACCTTCGACATGGTGCTCGCCAATCCTCCCTACTCCATCAAACAGTGGGATCGCGAGTCGTTCGCATCCGACCCCTATGGCCGTAACTTCCTCGGCACGCCCCCGCAGGGACGAGCCGACTATGCCTTCATCCAACACATCCTCAAGAGCATGGACCCGAAGAGCGGCAGGTGCGCCATACTCCTCCCCCACGGCGTACTCTTCCGTAACGAGGAATCGGAGATGCGCGAAAAGCTCGTCAGGAGCGACCTCATCGAGGCCGTCATCGGACTCGGTCCCAACCTCTTCTTCAACTCGCCGATGGAGGCGTGTATCCTCATCTGTCGCAGCATGAAGGCGCCGAAGAGGCGCGGGCGCATCCTGTTTGTCGACGCCTCGTCCGAGGTCACACGCAAGAACGCCCAAAGTTACCTCGAGGACGCCCACATCGAGAAAATAGTCGGCGCATACCGCTCGGACGAGGGCAACGACGATTTCTCGGCCTACGCGACGATCGACGAGATCGAGGATAACGCGTCCTCGCTCTCCATACCCCTATACGTAAAGAAGGCCGGCGACACGGAGTCGGACGATCGCAGCATCAGCGAGATCGTGAGCGGCTGGCAATCCGCGGCTGCGAGGGCGGCAGGTCTACTCGGCGACGTAGCAGCTAAACTCCGCGAAAGCGACGGTGAGTAAAATGACACGAGTTCGTCTGGGCGACGTCGCCCGCGAGGTAAGAAAGAGGACCTTCGAGAGCTCCGACCTTCCGACGGTTGGCCTCGAGCACCTAGATTCCGGTGAGGTCGAGCTGACGCGCTGGAACGAGGGCGTGGAGACAACCTTCACAAAGGAGTTCGAGAAGGGTCAGGTATTGTTTGGCCGCCGCAGGGCCTATCTGCACAAGGCGGTCGTCGCGCCGTTCGACGGGGTCTGTTCGGGCGACATCACCGTTATAGCCGCCGGAGACGGACTCTCGCCGAGGCTCCTGCCGTTCATCATCCAGAACGATGCCCTGTTCAAGCACGCCGTCGAGAAGTCGGCGGGCTCCCTTTCGCCGCGCGTAAAGTGGCAAGGGCTCGCCGAATTCGAGATCGAGCTCCCGGGCATCCAGGCACAAGAAGGGCTTGCCGACGTTCTCTGGGCAGCCCAGGAGACAAAGCGACGCTACAAACGGCTCCTCGCCACCTGCGACGATGTCGTCAAATCACAATTTGTCGAGATGTTTGGTGGACCCGATCCAACAGAAAGCGATTGTCCTCCAGTTACAATCGGGGAGCTCGCGGCTGATATACGGTACGGGACTTCAAAGAAGGCTTCTGATAGTGGCGAATTTAAATACCTCCGCATGAACAATATGACCGACGATGGAAGGCTTGATCTCTCCGATCTTAAGTACATCGATCTTTCGGGTGCGGAGCTTGAGAACGCAAAAGTTGTAAGAGGAGATTTGCTTTTCAATAGGACAAATAGCCGCGAAAAGGTAGGCAAGACCTGCGTATTCAATAAGAACGAGCCCATGGTAATCGCAGGATATATTGTCAGGGTTAGATTCGATGATCGTGTAGAGCCCGGCTATGTGTCGGCGTTCTTGAACAGCAACTACGGCAAAGGTCTTCTTCGCAAGATGGCCAAAGGAGCCGTTGGTCAGGCCAACATTAGCGCAAAAGAAATGGCCAAAATCGAACTTCCCTTGCCGCCGATTGAGTTTCAACGTTCCTTCTTGGACTTCGCCGCCTCGGTCGACAAATCGAAATTTGCCGTACAGCAGGCACTCGACGAATTGAATGCGACAACGAAGAAAATCTTGAACCAGGAGTTAGGACTCGGAGATGTTTAACGAGGACAACACCATCGAGCAAATGAGCGTCGAGGCGCTTGCCAGCCTTGGCTGGAGATACGTGGCTGCCGAAGACCTCCCGCGCCGCCATGCCGACGTCATGGTCGAGCCCATGGTCAAGGACGCCCTCATCAGGCTTAACCCGGAGATCGCAGAAGACCCCGATCGCGCCGACGAGATCATCTACCGACTCAGGGCCCTCATTCAGTCCACAAGTCCGCAGAACCTGGTCTCCACCAACGAGCGGTTCAAAAAGCTCGTCATCGAAGAGAACTCATTCCCCTACGGCAAAGACGGCCGCATGGTCCCCATCCGCTTCTTTGGCACGGCGGCGGACGGCGATCTTGACAAAAACGAGTACATCGTCACCAACCAGTGGGTCTACCCCCAGGAGCAGGGCGGCAAGCGCCTCGACCTCGTCCTTCTTGTCAATGGATTTCCGCTCGTCATCGGCGAGTTCAAGACGCCGGTGCGCGATTCGATAACCTGGCTCGACGGCGCTGGCGACATCGCTAAATATGAGAAGAGCATCCCGCAGATGTTCGTCTGTAGCGCCATCAACTTCGCCAGCGAAGGAAAATGCTATCGCTACGGGTCGGTGAACATGCCTCCCGAGATGTGGGGACCCTGGCATGAGGGCGACAAGAAGAGCGAGGGCACACTTGCCGACGTTAAGAGAAGCATGGCGTCCATGCTAACCCCCACGAACGTCATGGACATCTTCCAGTTCTTCACGCTCTTCGCCACCGACAAGAAGCATCGACGCATCAAGCTGATCTGTCGCTACCAACAGTTCGAGGGCGCGAATCTCATCGTGGACCGCGTCCGCGCAGGATACCCGAAGCGTGGCCTCATTTGGCATTTCCAGGGCTCAGGAAAGTCACTGCTCATGGTATTCGCCGCCCAGAAGCTGCGCATGGTCCCTGAACTCAAGAACCCGACCGTCGTCATCGTGGATGACCGAATCGACCTTGAGACCCAGATCACGGGAACCTTCAACGCATCCGATATCCCCAACCTCGCAAGCGCCGGCAGCAAGGAGGAGCTTGAGTCCTTCTTCAAGCAGGACATGAGAAAGATCCTCATCACCACCATCTTCAAATTCGGCGAGGTTGCGGGGACGCTCAACGAGCGCGAGAACATCATCCTCATGGTCGACGAGGCGCACCGCACCCAAGAGGGCGACCTCGGCGAGAAGATGCGCCTCGCCTTGCCAAACGCCTTCTTCTTCGGCTTGACCGGCACGCCCATCAACCGAACCGACAAGAACACGTTCCACACCTTCGGTGCCAAAGAGGACAAGTCCGGCTACATGAGCCGCTATTCCTTCGCCGACTCCATCCGCGACCACGCCACATTGCCACTCCATTTTGAAACCGTTCCCGTCGAGCTCCACGTCAACCAAGAGGTCGTGAACGTCGCCTTTGACGAAATGACCCGAGACCTCAGCAAAGAGGACAAGGCGGAACTCACCAGGCGCGTCAAGATCGAGTCCGTCATGAAGGCCCCCGACCGCATTCACAAGGTGTGTGAACACATTGCCAAACACTTCAAATCGAAGGTTGAGCCCGACGGCTTCAAGGCGCAAGTAGTCTGCTACGACCGAGAGTGTTGCTTGCTGTATAAAGAGAAGCTCGACAAGCTCTTGGGCGCTGATGCAGTCACCATCGTCATGGACACGAACAACGACAAGGAGGACCGGTACAAGGCATATCGTCGCGATCGCGATGCCGAGGAAAAGCTCCTTGACCGTTTCCGCGACCCGGACGATCCGCTCAAGATTCTCATCGTCACTGCGAAGCTGCTCACGGGGTTCGATGCACCCATCCTGCAAGCTCAGTACCTTGACAAGCCCTTACGCGACCACACGCTATTGCAGGCAATCTGTCGAACCAACCGCGTCTACAACGACAAGAAGACATTCGGTCTCATTGTCGACTATATCGGCCTCTTCGACAACGTCGCCAAGTCCCTGCACTTCGACGAGGCCGAGGTGCAGAAGGTTATAACCAACATCGACGAGGTAAAAGCCGAACTGCCCAGACTCATGCATTACTGCCTCGAGTACTTCTCAACGGTCAAAGATCGCCGCAGTGCAGATTGGGAATCCCTTCTCGAAGCCCAGCAATGCCTGCCAACGACAAAGGTGAAAGACCAGTTCGGGGCCGACTTCTCGGTCTTGAACAGAGCGTGGGAAGCGCTTTCGCCCGACCCATGTCTCAATCCCTACAAGCCCGATTTCATCTGGCTCTCGCAGGTCTACGATTCCGTGAGACCGGTAGACAATCGCGGGAAGCTCATCTGGGCAGCGCTCGGGCCCAAGACAATCGAGCTCGTGCACGAGAACATCACCGTCGAGAGAGTCCGAGACGATGACGACATCCTTGAACTCGACGAGGACATGATCGAGCACTTCATCAACGACAAGAGCAATACCGAGAAAATCACGCGTAAGCTGGAGATAGATCTCGTCGCCCGAATCCGCAGACACGATAAGAATGGCAAGTTCCAGAAGCTCGGCGAGCGCCTGGAGGACCTGAGGGAACGTCACGAGCAAGGTCTCATCAACAGCGTCGAGTTCCTCAAGATGCTCATCGACCTCGCCAAAGAAGCACGAGCCGCCGAAAAGGAAGTCGTGCCCGAGGAAGAGGAGGACAAGGGAAAGGCTGCTCTTACTGAGCTCTTTAACGGCATCAAGAACGGCGACACGCCTATCATCGTCGAGAACATCGTCAATGACATTGACGAGATCGTTAAGATAACTCGCTTCGACGGCTGGCAAGCTACCACGGCTGGCGTGAAAGAGGTTAAAAAACAGCTCCGTGCCATTCTATGGATGCGCTACAAGCTCAAAGACCAGGCTCTTTTTGATAAGGCGTATTCGTATATCGAACTCTACTATTAGGCAAGAGAAGACAGGTCTCTAGGAACGCTCCGCATCAACCATTTCATCGGATGCGGAGCGTCCCAATTTGAACGAGCAACGTCTTGCGACGGGCGAACACTGCAATCCCAATGGCCCGATAACCCTTTCATAATCTGGTGGTTAAGTCTTCACTAGAAGCCATCCGCACTTTGTAGTTAATTGATTCCTTCTTCGCAGGCGAAAACGACAATGATGTCCGCCCCCCTACCTTCCCTCCGCCTTCAGCTTCAGCAGCAGGTCGTTCAGCTCGGGGCACTTACTGGAAAGGCGCGTCTGGGGTCGCTCGCCCATCCCCCACCGTTGGCGGACTTCCTGGGCGCACAGGCTCACGCGGTAGTCCCCGTCCATCACCCGCCCGAGCAACTTGGAGGTCACGCGTGCATCGGCTAGGGCGCTGTGGGCGTGACCCGTCGAATCGTCGAACTCGATGCCAAGCCACGTCGCCGCGTCACTCAAAGAGACGCACCCGTGGCTGCCCACGTCCATGATCGAAGTATAAAACGCCTGCAGGTCGGCCCAGTCCGTAGGAAATGCGGAAAGGTCGATGTGCTTTGCCTGGCACTCGGTCAAAAGCTGTCGCCGGTCCGTCCCACTCCAGCAAACCACCTGGGCGGAGTAGCGACCGATCCAATCGCTGAGCCTTTTGATCACCATGTAGAGCGGATCGGCCATCGCGGTGTCCACGGCCGATATCCCTGTGAACTCGCGGACGGGGAACGCAACGCCTTCGGTAAATTCTGTCTGCACAAACTGCGAGAACTCGCCCATAACGTTGCCGTGGTAATCGAGCTTGACGGCGCCGACCTCGATAATCTCGTTGCGCAGTCCACGGCGCTGGCGCTGCTTTGGCACCGGCGCAAACTCAAAGTCCAGTACAATCTGGCGCGCAAAGTTCGTCGTATCGATGGCCGAAATATCCGGCGTCTTTTTGTCTGGCACGGTCAGGGCCTTTCTCCGTCAACTGCCGCTCGTTACATAGGCGGCTACATTGCCGTAAGGATAGGAACCCGTGCGGACATGAAAGCGGAGCGCAATACCATGCGCCAAGCACACGCCATACAGACGGCCCCAAGAGCGCCGCCCACTCTATTCAAATGGATGAAAAAGATTGAGGCCCGGTGACTTGAATCAGCGGTCATCCCGGGCCCATCAATATGCAGTGTACCTACAGAGGGCTGGTTAATCAAACGGGCTTTCGGTGACGAAGACCTGCGCGTCTATCCCCAATCGCCCAGCGCCGTCTTCTGCCGCCCTTACGAAAGGCTGCTATTCGAGGGGATCACGTTGCTGTTATTATCGAACATATATTCGTATTTATGACCGCGCTTTGATAGAATGGCAGTTGTTGACGGCAGTTCCATGTGCCGGGCAGCGCCCTCCATACGACGGGAGGTGATGCCCATGACCGATCTGATTGATTTTGTGAAGCTCCTGACCGCTTTGGTCTCGCTCCTCACGGCGCTTATCGGACTTTCCGAGGCACTTAAGCAGCGTACGAAGCAAAAGAAGAGGGATCGACGCCGTTAAGGCATTGACCCCTTGAACTAAGTAACGGCGCTGCCCAGCTATCACCCTTGGACTGCCGTCGACTTTATTCTACCCACGGTTGCCAGGTTTAACAAATGAATTTTCAGTAATGGACCCTCGGAGCCCGCTCGCTCAACCACCTGGCCATCGGATTAGCCGGATTCTGGGACACGCCTTCCGTCCCAGGCCTCTACCGGAAAATGCGTCCCACCCTGAGGCTCGATTCCGGGATGCAGTTTCCGCTAGAGATGCCACCGGGAAAGCGTATCCCGTTTTGGAGCCGAATTCCGGGTCGTAGTTTCCGTCTGAGGGCCGATCCGGAAACGGCATCCCATTCTGAAGCCGAAATCTGGAACGCACTTTCCGCCAAAGGTCGCAAAAGGAAAGCACATCCCATTCCCAGCATCAAATCAGGACGCGCTTCATTATCCCCGCCCTCACATCTCGGCAAACGAGATCAGCTTGACGTCTCCCCTACTCTCCGCAGCATCCCGACATCCCTGCGTAAAGCCGCTTTTTGAGAAAAGTGCATAGCTTTTTCGTTGCCGTCTAAAGAGCTCGCTTCGATGCACGAGCTTTTGCAGCACGTCTTCGCCCGCCGGTTCATTGCGCCATTTGCACTCCGCAAACAGCGCAGCGCCCTCGCCATCGTCAACAATCAAGTCGATTTCTTCCTGCGTATGCGTGCGATTGTCCGTCCCCCACCAGCGCCCGACACTCGCCGGAACCACATCGAGCTGGCCCGCGCGCGCGAGTTCGTACACGTATTGTCTGCATATAATCTCAAAGATCGTACCCATGTAATCCGATACGTGCGGCTCAATGCGCTCATACGCCATCTCGGCCATATCGTTTTGAATCAGCCCAATGTTCTGCGGCACAAACTTGTACCAGAACCTAAACATCTGATCGCTCAGCAGATACACGGCTCGCTTATTGCTCGTCTCGTTTAGGGGCAGCTCGCGCTCGACAATCCCAAGCGACGCCAGCTTATCCACATAGCTCTTTACGTTGCTCGCAGGGATTCCCGTAGAGCTCGCAATCTCTGAGATCTTCGAGCGCCCCTGAGCAATTGCTTGCACGATTGCATCATATTGCTCGGGATTGCGGCACTCTTGCAATAGCAGGTTACTCGGCTCCTCAAAGAGATAGCCCGTAGAAGTAAGAAAAAGTCGTTTGATGTTGTCCTTGAGCGGTGCGGCAGGATCGACTTTCTCGATATATGCAGGAATGCCGCCCGTCATGCCATAGCAAACTGCAGCGTCTTCGCGACCCATGCTCTGCCACAGGCCGAGGGTCGTCATAAAATCGAGCGGCAAGATCTTAAACTGGGCCGTACGCCTACCGTATAGTGGGCTCTCGTAGCCCAACACCTGTTCCTCCATAAACGAAAGAGACGAGCCGCACAGGATAAGCATGAGCCTGGTCTCTTTGTACAAGTGATCGATCTTGTCTTGCAGCAACGAGCTGATCTCGGGATTCGATTGGGCGAGATAGGGATACTCGTCAATCACAACAATCAAACGTTCCGTGCGAGCCATGGTGGCCAACGCATCGAATGCCTCGTCAAAACTACGAAACGACACACCTGCAGCACCAACCGAACCCGCAAGTATCGCCTGGCTAAAGCCGTGCAGGTTTGCCACTGCATTGGTACGACGAGCTTGAAAGTAAATAGCCTTCTTGCCTTGGATGAACTCTGTGATAAGACGCGTTTTGCCCACGCGACGGCGGCCGTAAATCACAGGCATCTCAAAGGAGCCCGTGCCATACAGTCGATTGAGCTCGGACATTTCCGCCGTTCTTCCGATAAACATAGGGCCATCCTTCCTTTGCGTTATAGCTAGCTATATTATACCTTCCTATAATATAGCTAGCTATAACGCAATTCGACAAGCGGCGCACGCAAAAGGGGCGGTACACCCCCGCACGTGGACCGTTCCGGAAAATGTATCCCGTTCTGGAGCCAAAAACTGGGCCGTAGTTTCCGCCAAACATGCCATCCGGAAAGCGTGTCCCGTTCTGAGCCTGAATTCTGGGATGCACTTTCCGCTGAAGCTTCAACCGGAAAACGAATCCCATTCTGAGGCTTGAATCCGGGACACAATTTCCGCAGATACAAGACGACGATCCGCAGCCCTTATCACATGCCTTCAAACATGCAATCCAGAAACACAAAACAGCAGATAGATTGCTCTTTTTCAAAAAAGTACACGTCCCAAAACTTACCAAGACTTCATATCTAGCTACCGTTCAAGGTCGCCGATTACCGCCCACCGATTCGGATGTAAAAATGTCGCCGAAAACAGGCCATCTACCTGCATGGTTAGATTTTGGTCAGCTGAGCGGCAAGTTCCAGCTGATACGTTTTTGCTACCCAAAAGGAGGCGGTAGCTCATGACCCATTGCAATGACCAGCTCATCGACCAACTGCTCACTCAAGCCGAACAAGAGGGGCGCTGTCTGATTCCCCCGAGCACGGCGATCCGAAAAGCGCTCCTTCGGCGCACCGGCGGCACGGTTGTCTCGCCCATGCCGGGACTGTTCGCGCGCAAGTCACGCTGGAAAGAGCTCAACCGTGCGCAACGCCATTGCGAAATCCTCCGCGCCCTTGCGGTCACCCACCTCGATTGGACGTTCTGCTCGTTTTCGGCAGCTTGCCTGCTGGGGCTCGAGGTCTCGTGGCGACACCTGAATGTCGTGCATGTCTGCAGCTCGACAAAGCCGTCGGCTCGTCCGGGCGCACATATTCAGCGGCACCAGATTGAGCCGGCCGGAGCAATACGCAGAGCCGGCATATCGGTAACGCCGCCCATCCAAACGGTCACAGATTGCCTGCTGCAAACTGGTTTTGCCGATGGCATGCCCATTGCCGATTCGGCGATCCTAAAGCTCGGCCTTGCGCGGGAACAGCTGATGGAGGCCGTTGAGCAACGAGCGACTGCCCGCAATGGTCGTGCGATTCGCACCGCCCTCACAACGCTTCGATATGCCGACGCCCGCGCCGAGAGCGGCGGGGAATCGGTCGCCCGAGCCGTCATGATCGAGACGGGCTTTGCGCCCGACTGGCTTCAATACGAGCTGACGGACCCCTTCGATTCGGCCAAGCCCATACGAACGGACTTTGCCTGGGAGCGCCAGGCGCGGGAACTCACGCTGGGCGAGCTCGACGGGCTCATCAAATATACCGACCAGACCATGCTGGCCGGACGCACCACCGCCGAGGCGCTCGTTGCCGAACGACAGCGCGAGGCGCACCTATCGCTCTACGGCCATCCTCTGCTGCGCTTTACCATGAACGAGGTCCGCTCGGCAGGAATGCTCGCCAAAAAGCTGCAGACGGCAGGCATCCGGCAGACCGCGCTGCCGACATGGCTCAACGACGTGGAGCTGTAGGGGCTGCTGAGCTTATGCCCGTCTGCTTGGCAAAGCGGGACACACTTTCCGGTTGGCAGCGCCCGCGGAAACCAGGACCCAGATTGAGTGCTCAAAACGGGATGCGCTTTCCATATGGCATGCCTAGCGGAAAGCGCATCCCATAATCGAGGCTCAGAACAGGACAGACTTTCCGGATGAAGCTCTCAGCAGAAACGGCATCCCGGAATAGACGCTCAAACTGGGATACATTTTCCGCTGAGGGCCGATCCGGAAACCGTGTCCCACTCCGAGCGTCAATTCTGGGATGAACTTTCCGCCAGAGGGTTCAGCCGGAAACGGCGTCCCACTATGGAGCGAAATTCTGGAACGCAGTTTCCGGTTGAGGGCTGTTCCGGAAAGTGCGTCCCATTCCAGGCGCGGATTCCGGGACGCGCTTTCCGTTTGAAGCTCCAACCGGAAAGTACGTCCCATTCTGGAGCCGAAATCTGGGACGCAGCTTCCGCATGCGAAGGCGCTCCAAACAAAAGGCCCCGGCTCGCGATGGAGCTGGGGCCAAAGGCGCAGCGTATGCAGTTGATGCTAAGCGCAGACGGCAGCCAGCAATGACCACCCGCGCCCTACCCTACCTGCGGTGACGGGCGCGGCTGTACGGCGTATCCACCATGGGCAGATCTGGACGCAGCTTGCCGTCAAACGCGCGGTAGGCGTTCTGTACGGCGGGCGCCGTGGGGATCGTTGCGATCTCGCCGATGCCCTTGCCGCCGTATGCCACGGGCAACAGCTCGTCCTTCTCCACGTAGATGGCGTGGATATTCGGGATCTCGGGCGCACGGAACAGCCCGAGCGTACCGTACCTTGCCTGGGGCACGCAGTCCTTGAGCGGCCAGTCCTCGGTAAGCGCATAGCCCATACCCATGAGCACGCCGCCTTCGATCTGACCCTGGATGGAGATGGGGTTGACCACCTTGCCGGAATCGTGCGCGGCATAGACCTCGCTCACGCGGCCGTCATCATCCAGAATGACCACATGCGTGGCAAAACCGTAGCAGATGTGGCTCTTGGGGTTGGGAACATCCGCACCCAGCTTGTCGGTCGGCTCCAGATACACGTAGCCAAACTCGCATCCCTCGAGCGCCTTGATGGCGGTCGCGGGATCCTGAGGATGCATGCCCTGGCCGGCGACGAGCTCCTGCGTGCGCAGCTGATAGGCGCGACCGTCGTCGTACTCAATCTTGACGCCGTCGCCATGCGCATTCACGGGAGCGGCGGGCGCAGACTTGCCGGCCTCGATGTCAAGCATGGCATCGCGCAGCAGGAAGGCGGCACCGCGCACGGCCTCGCCGGTCACGACCGTCTGACGCGAGCCAGACGTGGTGCCGGAGTCGGGAGCGTTCTCGGTAGAGCACTCGCCATTGGCAATGCAGCTCAGCGGCAGACCGCAGGCCTCGGCAACGTCCTGCAAAAAGACCGTGTTGCAGCCCTGGCCGATGTCGGACGTAGCGGCATAGACCACGGCCACGCCGTTCTCGACGCGGATCTTGCAGCGGCCGGCATCGGGCAGGCCCACGCCCACGCCGGCGTTCTTCATGGCGCAGGCGATACCGGCGTGTCCGGGATGCGCGTAGTAGGCATCCTTGACCTCGAGCAGCGTCTCCTTAAGCGCCGTGGAGCAGTCGGCAATCTGGCCGTTGGGCAGAACCTCGCCCGGCTCGATGGCGTTACGGTAACGAATCTCCCACGGATCCAGGCCGACCTTCTCGGCCAGCAGGTCGATCAGGCTCTCGAGCGCAAACTCGGACTGGCAAACGCCAAAGCCTCGGTACGCACCGGCGGGCGGGTTGTTGGTGTAGTAGCCAAAACCGCGAATGTCGGTATTCTGGTACTTGTAGGGGCCGACGGCATGCGTGCAGGCGCGCTCGAGCACCGGGCCGCACAGCGAAGCGTAGGCGCCGGTATCAAAGTTGATCTCGCAGTCCAGGCCGGTAAAGTTGCCCTCGGCGTCGCAACCCAGCGTAAAGGTGCCGTCCATGGCGTGGCGCTTGGGATGGAACGCGAGCGACTCGGCACGCGTGAGTTTGCACTTCACAGGACGCTGGAATTTATAGGCAGCGAGCGCGGCCAGGTGCTGGATGGACACGTCCTCCTTGCCGCCAAAGCCACCGCCCACGAGCATGGTCTCGACGACCACACGCTCGGGCTCGTTATCCCAGCCAAACATGTGGGCGCACTCTTTGCGCGTATCGTAGGCGCCCTGGTCGGTCGACTGCACCTTGACGCCGTTCTTGTACGGGAAGGCGACGGCGCACTCGGGCTCCAAGAAGGCATGCTCGGTAAAGGGCGTGGTAAAGCGCTGCGTCACGGTAAACGCGCTCTCTGCCAGCGCCTTGGCGGCGTCGCCGCGCGTCACGTGACGGCTCTGACACACGTTGTCCTTGAGCTCCACCGTGTTGCCGAAGGCAAAGAAGCTGTCATGCAGGCGCGGGGCATCGGCGGCCCTGGCCTCGACAATGTTGCGCACGGGCTCCAGCGGCTCGTAGTCAATCTTTACGAGCTTCTTGGCCTTCTCGAGCGTCGCCTCGTCCTCGGCGACCACCAGCACGATGGCATCGCCCACGCAGCGGGTGATATCGCCCTGAGCGATCATGACGTCCCAGTCCTGGATAAGGTGGCCGACCTGGTTGACCGGCACGTCCTCGGCGCGCAGGATGCCCACTACACCGGGCAGGGCCTCGGCCTTGGAGGTGTCGATGGAGAGCACGCGGGCGCGCGGATACCTGGAGCGCACGGCGCTGGCATAGGTCAGGCCCGGCTGATCGAGCTCGTCGATGTCGTCGGGATACTTGCCCTCGCCGAGCACCTTCTTGCGCACGTCAATACGGAAGGCGCGCTTGCCCACGCCGTAGTCATCGCCGCGCTCCAGGTCCTCGTCGATCTGCTTTTCGCCGCGGAGCACCGCAGCGGCCAGCGAGATGCCCTCGATAATCTTTTTGTAGCCGGTGCAGCGACAGACGTTACCGCGAATGGCGTACTTGATCTGCTCCTCAGTGGGCTCGGGGTCCTCGGCGATGAGCGCCGCACCCGCCATGACCATGCCGGGAATGCAAAAACCGCACTGCACGGCGCCCACGGCGCCAAAGGCGTACACAAAGGCCTCGCGCACGTCCTCGGGCAGGCCCTCGACGGTCACGATGTTGCGGCCGGCGGCAAGAGCGGTGGTCAGCACGCACGCCTTGACGGCCGCACCGTCCACATGAATGGTGCAGGTGCCGCAGGCGCCCTCGGAGCAGCCGTCCTTGGCGGAGTGAATGTGCAGGTCGTCGCGCAGATAGCGCAGCAGTGGCTTGTTCTGAGTCGTCGTGCACTCGACGCCGTTAACGGTAAAAGTGAATTCCTGTGCCATGGTGATTCCCTTCTACACGCCGGCGGCGATGCCGGTGCGATCGTGGATGGCGCCATGCGGGCAGACGACGGCGCACATGCCGCACGACAGGCAGTCCACGCCGTCGATATGGGCGCAGTTGTCCTCGATGCGGATAGCGCCGGCAGGGCACTTTTTGGCGCACATACCGCAACCGATGCAGCTCGTGTCGCAGACCTTGCGCGCAATGGCGCCCTTATCGGTGTTGTTGCAGCGCACCAGAATGTTCTGGTAGCCGGGGACGAAGGCAATCACGCGCTGCGGGCACGCCATGCCGCACAGGCCACAGCCCGTGCACTTGGAGCGGTCCACGCGGGCGATGCCATCGACCAGCGCAATGGCGCCGTGGGGGCAGGCCGTGACGCAGGCGCCACAGCCAATGCAGCCTTCGCTGCAGTGGGCGTCGCCGCCTGCGGAGGCGCAACCGCTTCCGCAGGCAACGTAGGCCACGTTATGTTGAATGGATTTGGCCATAAGAGACTCGCCTATTTCTTAAGAAGGTACGAATAGTTGTCGCGCACAGCCCTGATGGTCAGGCGGACGGCCTCGGGAAGACCGGTGTTGACGGCATCGACCGAGACGGTGCGGACCGTGCCGGCGACGCGAACCTTAAAGTGGTCCTCGTCCACGGCCAGGAAGCCCTCGTTCTCGGAGTTCTCCATGTCCTCCTCGCTCCAGAACAGGGTGAGCTTGTCCTTGTAGGGACGACCCTCCTGGTAAGGGCAGAACACGGCGCAGTTGCCGCACTCATTGCACATGCCGTCGACATGGACGACCTGATGCTTGGCCAGGCCCGGCACCTTAATTGCCACGTTGGCGCGGTTGGGGCACACGTCGCAGCAGACCTCGCACACCGAGCCGCAGCCCAGGCAGCGGGTCTTGGTGCAGTTGCGCTTGTCGCGGCACAGCGACCCCTTGCGCTCGTAGCAAGTGTCCTCGCGGCCGGCCTGCTCGTTGCAGTCGGCGTACTTGTTAAAGTCCACGTCGGCGATGGCACGGGCGACCTCGGCGGCATCGGCGATAGCCTCGACCACGGTGGCAGGACCGCGGCGGCAGTCGCCCGCAGCCCAGACGCCCTCGACGCCGGTAGAGGTAGCGGCAAGGCGGCCGCGACGGTCGTGCTCGACGCCCGCGGCATCGTACAGGCTGGCGTCGATGCCCTCGCCCACGGCGCAGATCACCGTGGTGGCGGGAAGCTCAACAGTCTCGCCCGTGGCGACGGGGCTGCGGCGGCCGCTTGCATCCGGCTCGCCAAGCTCCATAACATCGCAGGTCAGCACGGCGCCGTTGAGTGCCTTAGGTGCCAGCAGCTCGCAGAACTCAACGCCGTCGGCAAGAGCAAGATCGAGCTCTTCCTCATCGGCGGGCATCTGCTTCTTGGTGCGGCGGTAGACCAGGCGCACGTTCTTCACGCCGGCCAGGCGCTTGGCCACGCGGGCCGCGTCCATGGCGGTGTTGCCGGCGCCAATGACCACGACGTCCTCGCCCAGCTCGAGCTTCTCGCCCTTCTTGGCGGCCTCGAGGAACTCCAGCACGTCGAGCTCGGCGCCCTCGCCCAGGCCCGCAGAGCCGGGCATCCAGGCACCGGTGGCCACGACCACGTCGGTAAAGCCCTGGTCCTTGAGCTCGTCAATGGAATCAACGCGAGCGTTGAGCTGCACCTTGGCGCCAAAGGCTAGGCAGAGCTCGGCATCGTGGGAGATATCGTCGCTCGCGATACGGAACTCGGGAATCACGTGACGGACCACGCCGCCGAGCGAATCGCGGGCCTCAAAGATGGTGACGGGCACGCCGGCACGCGTCAGGAAGAATGCCGTCGCCAGGCCGGCCGGGCCGCCGCCGATAACGGCAACGTTGCGCTCGCCGTCGTTGGCGATGGCCTGGGCGCGCAGCTTGGGCAGCACGGCGGTCATGGCCTCGCGGGCGGCCTTGAGCTTGCTGGCGCGAATCTGGGCGCCCTCGGGCTCGTAGAACGCACGCTCGCAGGCACGGCCGCAGGGATGCGGGCAGATGGTGCCGGTAATGAACGGCAGGGCGTTGCGCTCGATGATGATGTTGAGTGCGTCCTCGTAGCGGCCCTCGTCAACGGCCGCCAGGTAGGCGGGAATATCCTGCTGGATGGGGCAGCTCGTGCGGCACGGCGTGGTAAAGCAATCGGAAAGAGGGCTCTTGCCGGCGACCTTGCGGTCGGGCAGCGGACGCAGCGGCTTCTTGTAGAGCGGGTTGGTGAGTGAGTCGGTCTGGATCGCAGTCACAGCCTCGAGAGAGACACCCGCGAACGGCTTGCCATCCAGGTCGGTAAACTCGCCGGCCATCTGGCTAAAGCGCTCGTAGCCACCGGGCTTGAGCACGTCGGTCGCCAGGGTGACGGGCCAAATGCCGGCATCGTACAGGGCGCGGATGTTGTAGACCGTAGCACCGCCGGAGTAGCTGATGCGCAGCTTGCCATCGAACTGCTCGGTAATGCGACGGGCAGCCTCGATGGTCAGCGAGAACAGCGAACGGCCGGACATGTACATCTCGGTGGAAGGCAGCTCGTTCCTCGTCACGTCGACGGGGAAGGTGTTGGTGAGCTTGACGCCAAACTCCAGGCCGCGCTCGGCGCACAGGGCAATCAGGCGCTCGAACATGGGCACGGCGTCGGCCCACTGCAGGTCCTCGCGGAAGTGCGTATCGTCGAAGACGATGTAGTCAAAGCCCAGCTCGTTGAGGCGCTGACGTGCAAACTCATAGCCCAGCAGCGTGGGGTTGCACTTGATGTAGGTGTTGAGGCCCTTCTCGGTGATGAGGTAGGTCGCGATGCGCTCGATCTCGGCGGGCGGGCAGCCGTGCAGGGTAGACTCGGTGATGGAGTTGGAGACGCGTGCCGGGATGGACTCGACAAACGCGGCGTCGACATGCTCAAACTTGTCCAGGTTGGCGAGCGCCCATGCGCGGCACTCGTTCCAGACGTCGGAGCCGCTGGCGTCCTTCATGCCCTCGATGTAGGCGTCGACCTTGGGGCTCTTGATGCCCTCCAGGTCATAACCCACGGACATGTTGAAGACAAAGCCGTCCGGGCTGCCCAGGCCGTACTCGCGAGCGATCAGGTGGCAGGCAAACCATGCCTTCACGTACTCGGCAAAAGCCTGCGGAACCTCGAGCTCGGTCGACCACTCGCAGTTGTAGCACTCGTCCTGCGCCACAATGCAGGGCTTGTTGACACACTTGGAGAGCTCCTCGCCGTCCATAACCTGAACGGTCTTGAGCTCAAAGAAGCGGGAACCGGCCACGTAGGATGCCACAATGTTCTGGGCCAACTGCGTATTGGGACCGGCGGCCGGGCCAAACGGAGTCTCGATGCGCTCGTCAAAAATGGGAAGCGCGCCCTCCTGGTTGGTCGTGACCATCTTGCGCACGCCAAAGACGGCGCCCTGAGTCTTGTGCTCCTCGATGATCCAGTTCATCAGCTGCGAAAACGGGATCGGCCTCATGATGTCGCTCATAATGAGTTCCTCTCTGTAACGCCCGGCGAGACCGCGCGGCGGGCGCAAATACGGTGTAGCGCTAGCACAGCGCCGGCGACCCCGCGGAGGCCGCCTATGCGCGCGCCGGATGTGGCGAAACATCCGACGCGCGCGAATCTACTTGTGAATTAGTAGGTGCGATCGTTGAGCGTGCTCCAGAGCTTCTTGGACTCGGCCATGGTCCACGCGTTGATCTTGTCCTCATCAATGCCAACGAACTCGCGATCCTTGTACAGGACGCGGCCGTTGATGATGGTGGTGCGGCAGTTTTTGCCCATCATGCCAAAGAGCATGTGGCCGTCGATATTCTCCTCGCTCAGCGGCGTAAAGGGCTTGTAGTCCATAACGATAACGTCGGCGGCAGCGCCGGCCTCGAGCACACCGAGCTTGCGATCGAAGTACTTGCTCGCCATCTTGGCGTTGTTCTCGAACAGCATCGTCATGGCCTCGCACCAGCCCACGTTGGGCATGGCGGCGTTGTGGCGCTGAATAATCAGGAAGACCTTAAGGCTCTCGAGCATATCGTGGGTGTAGGCGTCGGTGCCCATGCACACGGGGATGCCGCGGCGGAAGAACTCGAGCACGGGGGCGCAGCCCACGGCGTTGCCCATATTGGATTCGGGGTTGTTGACCAGCCAAGTGCCGGACTCCTTGACGATATCCATCTCGGCAGGCGTCACGTGGATGCAGTGGCCCAACATGGTGTCGGGACCCAGCAGGTTGTGCTGCAGCAGGCGCTCGACGGGGCTGATGCCACCGCGGTTGAGGCGGGAGTCCCACACGTCGTTCATGCCCTCGCACACATGGATGTGGAAGCCGGTCAGGCCGTTGTTGGCCTCGGCCATCTTATCCATGGTCTCGTCCGAAAGCGTAAAGGTAGCATGTCCGCCAAACATGGCGGCGATCATGTGGTTGTCGTTATCGCGACGCTCCTTGGCGGCCCACTGGGCAAATTCGGCGTTCTCGGCAATGGCCTGGTCGCACTTTTCCTGGCCGCGGCGATCGGAGACCTCGTAGCACAGGCACGAACGCATGCCCAGCTCCTGAGCTGCATCCTTAATGGTAAAGAGGCTTCCCGGAATCTCGCAGAAGCTCGCATGGTGATCGAAGATCGTGGTGACGCCATCACGGATGGAGTCCAAAATCGTAGCATAGGCGCTGGCCTTGGTGCCGTCGAGCGTCAGGTTGTCGTCGATCTTCCACCACTGCTGCTCGAGATTCTCCAAGAAGTTGGTGGGGTTGCAGCCCTTAATGGCAAGGCCGCGGGCCAGACCCGAGTAGATGTGGGTGTGGCAGTTGATGAGTCCGGGCATGATGAGGTTGCCCTGGGCATCGACGTACTCGGCATCCGGGTACTTGGCCTTGAGCTCGCGCTCGGGGCCCACTTCGACGATCGTATCTCCGTCAATGGCGACCGCACCGTTTGGAATAAACGGGGTCTGAGCGTTGCGGGTAAAGACGGAACCGTTAGCGACCAGAAGCATGGATGCTCCCTTCAACATCAGAGGCGGGGTTTGACACCTCTGACATGGCGGAGTGCGAAGCGCCGGCCTACACCGGAAACGGGCCCTCTCCCGTCAACGCTTCACCAAAGGGACAAACCCTTTGAAGTGCGGCTTGGTGCCGCATGGCGTCGGCGGACGAGGCGATGCGTCCGCCGACGAATAGCACCGAATTGGTTACTTCTTGCTCTCGGGCAAGACCAGATCCACGGCAGCGTCCTTGGCAGCATCGATGTGCTGAGCCACGACCGGCGTCTGCGGAAGGATCAGGTTAAGGACAATGGCCATGATGGCGGTGGGGGTTACGGCATTGGAGCCGATGACGGTGGACACCCAGGCGGGCATACCCTCGCCGGCAAGGCAACCGCTGGCCATCCAGATACCCAGGCCAAAGACGACGGAGGTGCCGACGATGGTGGTAGTGCGCTGCGTGAGGCCCTCGCGGGTGAACATGCGCACGCCGTTCATGGTGATGGTGCCAAAGACGCCGACGGTCGCGCCGCCGATGACGGGCTGCGGGATAGCGGAAAGGACGGCAGAAAGCTGCGGGAACAGACCGGCGATGGCAAAGACGGCCGCAATGATCACAAAGACCCACTTGTTGACGACCTTGTTGGAGCAGATGATGCCCACGTTCTGGCCAAGGGCGCTGGTGGGAAGACCGCCCAGCAGACCGCCGACCATAGAGGTGAGGCCCTGGGACACGATAGCGCCGGAGAGCTCGCGCTCGGTGGGCATACGGTCGATGGAGCCCAGGCAGGCAGCGGAGACGTCACCGATAACCTGGATGGCAACCATGGGGAACACGACGGCGAGGGTAATGCAGACCTCGGGATCAAACTCGAGCGCGTAGGGCATGAGCTTGGGAAGAGCGAAGACCTGAGCGGTGGCGACGCTGGAGAAGTCGATCATGCCAAAGGGGATGGAGACGATCATGCCAACGATCATGCCAAAGAACACGGATCCCAGCTTGAGCGTGCCCTTGCCAAAGTTGGCGAGCGCAAAGACCACGGCGAAGGTGATAAGAGCGACGCACCAGGCCTGCGGGGTGCCCCACAGCGGCGTACCCATACCGCCGGCCATATACTTGACGGCCGTGGGATACAGCGAAACGCCGATGGAGAAGATGACCGTACCGGTCACGACGGGCGGGAACAGCCACTTGATCTTGCTGTAGGCCAGACCAAAGAGGACCGCGACGGTGCCGCCGACGATCTCGCCACCCAGCAGCGCACCAAAGCTAAAGCCCGAGGCACCCATGGCCTGCAGGGCCGGCAGGAACGCGAACGAAACGCCCATGACGATGGGCAGGCCGCCGCCGATGCGACGGAAGGGAGCGAAGGCCTGAAGGGCCGTGTCGATCGCCGAAAGAATGAGCGCGACCTGGATGATGTCGGTACTCTGCTGGCTATTAAAGCCGTAGACGCCGGCCATGATGACCGCCGGGGTAATGATGCCGGCAAACGATGCCAGTACGTGCTGAAGGGCACACGGGATCATTTCCTTAACGGGAGGCATGCCTTCGCGAGTGAACAGGGCTTCAGTGCCGTTCGTAACCGTCTCCTGGGTCATTTGACCACCAATCCTCGAAGTAGTTGTTTTCGCATCTAACGCTCTATTGTGACGCAGTGCGGGGTTGAGGTTGTGCCTTCATTGCATATCGTATTAAAGATGATTCTCATTCTCAATAATAATTTTTTGTTATCAGACTATTCTTCAGCTGAAATTACGCATTTCCGCAGGTAAGGAAAGTGTCTGGTCAAAATAACATCTAACATTTCTTTTGGTCAACCGTTTACCGCTAAATTCCTACCGTTCGTCTGCATTACGCAATGTACCTGCGGATATACGAGATGATGGGCAGCGTGTTACCATGAGAAAAAATTGTTATGAACATTTCCGATTTCACCCAAAGGAGTTGCCCGTGAACGAGACCGTACGTCGCTTTTTGCCGATGGTCGATTTTCTGGAGCAGATACTCGGCAAAAACAGCGAAATCGTGCTGCACGATTTCTCGGATCCCGACCACGCCATCGTCGATATTCGCAACGGCATCGTGAGCGGCCGCAAGGTCGGCGGTCCCGCCACCGATCTGGCACTCAAGATCATGCACGACGCCAAGTATCGCGACCTGCCGTTTATTACGGGCTACGAGGGCCGCGGCGCCGGAGGCAAGACGTTGGAGTCAGCGACGTACTTTATCCGCGAGAATGACGAGATCGTCGGTATGCTCTGCGTCAACACCGACCTCTCGACCGTACGCTCCATCAACGCCATGGCGCAGCAGCTCATGGCGTGCTTCGACGCGGCGCCAACGCGCACGGAGCCCGCCCCTATCGAGGTCGAAAGCCTTTCGGAGTCCACACAGGAGCTCATCGACCGCAGCATTGCCGAGTTGCTGAGCGCGCGTGGGCTGGATGTAGCGTCGCTTGGTCAGAGCGACCGCGTGGACGTCATTCGCCACCTCAACGGCAACGGGGTGTTCATGCTCAAGGGCGCTGTTGCCTGCGCCGCCACCGCGCTGGGCATCTCGGAGCCCAGCGTCTACCGCTACCTGCAAAAAGTCCGAAAGGAAGGCTAACGAGCAAAATGAAGCGCGGCTCCACAAGCGATCCGTCACTTAACAAAAGACCCTGCAGCTCGCACGCGCTGCAGGGTCTTTTTGCATGTCATGTTTAGTTGTGGCCAACGCCTTAGAGAGCGGCAACGACCTCGATCTCGACCAGACCGCCAGCCGGAAGGGCGGCAACCTGGAAGGCGCTGCGCGCGGGGAACGGGGCCTCAAACTTGGAGGCGTAGATCTCGTTCACGGCGGCGAAGTCGGCGATGTCGGCCAGGTAGACCGTGGTCTTGACGACATCGGCAAAGGTAGCGCCGGCAGCGGTCAGCAGGGCCTCGACGTTGGCGAGGGACTGCTTGGCCTGGGCCTCGACGCCCTCGGGCATCTTGCCGGTCGCGGGATCGATGCCCAGCTGGCCGGACAGGAACACCATGTTGTCGGCCTGGATACCGGGGGAATACGGGCCGATGGCTGCGGGTGCGTTATCGGAAGACACGACGGTCTTGCTCATGTTTTTCTCCTTACGATCAATTGAGAGAGCGTGAGCGCGGTGTTCACACCGGGAGGCACAGTTCGGTCTGAACACCGCGCTTGATTGGGATAGTACTCAAGGTTTCTGTTTGATGCAAGAATATTATCAGCTTGCGAGAATATTTTATCGCCCAACGGTTTCCCCGAACCGCTGAACGGTTCTCATGTGGAGCAGCCAGTCCAAGCTGCTGAAGACTTTGTCCTGCTTAGGCTGCGGGCATCGTCCATCGCAGCGACGCCACTATACTTTTGAATATCTGAGCATTTTGAAAGGCAGGATATGACCGCAACCGCCAGCCGAACCACTAACCGCAGGCCCGAGCTTTTGGCCCCCGCCGGAGGCCCGGAGCCCTTTGCCGCCGCGCTCGCCGCCGGGGCAGACGCCATCTACTGCGGCATGGGCAGCTTCAACGCCCGCCGCAAGGCAACCAACTTTACCGACGAGGCCTTTGAGCAAGCCTGCCGCGCCGCGCATCTAGCCGGGTCGCGCGTCTACGTCACGGTCAACATCGTCATCAAGCAGTCCGAGATGGGCGATGCACTGCAGCTCATTCATCGCTGCTCCACGCTGGGCGCCGATGCCTTCATTATCCAGGACTGGGGTCTGTTCTTTGAGGTCAAGCGCACCATGCCCGGCATCGAGACACATATCTCGACCCAGGCGAACATCCACGACGACCGCGGAACCCTTTGGTGCCGTGAGCAGGGCGCCGACCGCGTGACTCTCTCGCGCGAGCTCTCCATCGACGAAATCGCCGCCATTCACGACGCCGCGCCCGATGTGGACCTTGAGGTCTTCAGCCATGGCGCCATCTGCTTTTGCTACTCGGGCCTATGCCTGCTCTCGAGTTTTGCCATGGCGGGCCGCTCGGCCAACCGCGGCATGTGCGCTCAGCCCTGTCGCCTGCCTTACGAGCTGATCAACGAGAACGGCCGCTCGCTCTCCCCCGCCGGTCGCGGGCGCGCGCTGTGCCCGCGCGACACCAACACGTCGCAGCTTGTTCGCCGTCTGTATGACGCCGGCGCCGCATCGCTCAAGCTCGAGGGCCGCATGAAGGCGCCCGATTACGTGTACTCCATCGTTGATGTGTATCGTCATCAGATCGACGACATGCTGGCCGGGGTCGCCGTAGATAAGGACGAGGACGCCGCTCGCCAGCGCCAACTCAAGCGCTGCTTTAACCGCGACTTTACGCACGCCTATCAGGACGGCACCTCGGGCGACGAGATGATGAGTTACGAGCGCTCCAACAACCGCGGCCAGATTGTGGGCACGGTGCTGGGCAGCCGTCTGGCCAACCGCGACGTGCGCGGGCTCAAACCCGACGACCGTCGTCGCCGCGCCGCCATCGCCCGCATTGAGTTGTTTGAGCCCGTGGGCAAGGGCGACCTGCTGGAGCTTCGTCACGACAATGAGTTTGACCAGTTCCTGACCACCATCGCTGCCGAGGATGCCGCTGCCGGCGACATCATCGAGTGCCGCGTGCCCCGCAGCATGCCCGAGGGCTGCCGCGTCCGCGTGATTCGCAGTCAGCGCGCCATCGACGCCGCCGGCGCCGCGCTCAAGCGCGATGTGCTGCGCCGCCGAGCTGTTGACGTGTCCGTCGTGGCGCGCCTGGGCGAGCCGTTTACCGTTACGCTCACCTGCTGCGACGACCCTTCGCTTACGGCCACGGCCACGGGCTTTACCGTCGAGGCTGCCAAGACCCGCGCCGTCGAGGCATCCGATCTGGTTGAGCACGTCGGGCGCATGGGCTCCTCTCCCTTTGAGGCCGCAAGCTTTGACGTTTCGCTCGACGCCGGCTGCGGTATGGGCTTTTCCGCCGTGCACAAGGTGCGCGCCGCCGCTTGTAAGGCGCTGGAAGAGGCCATTCTGGCACCGTACGAGGAGCGCGCGAAAACGCTCGAGCTGCCGGCGATTGTAACCAGTGATTCCCGCCCCGCGCCCGAGCACTACCGCGATGAGCCGCAGATCTGCGCCACCGTCACCTCGCTCGAGGCCGCCGAGGCCGCTCGTGCCGAGGGTGTAACGCGCATCTACATGACCACCGACGCGCTCGATGCGGCCGAGCTCTCCCCCGCCGATGCATTTGAGCAGGACATCGTACCCGTACTCGACGAGGTCTGCCGCGCCCTTGACCACGTACGCGTCGATCCCTGGATCAATGCCGGAGCCACCGTCGCCGTCGGCAATATCTCCGAGCTCGCCGTAGCCGCGCATGCCGGCGCCACGGCCGAGATTCGCTCTTGCCTGCCGGTGCACAACACGCCCTGCATGGAGGCGCTTGCCGAGCGCGGAGCCGGTGCGTTTTGGCTCTCGCCCGAGATCACCCTCGACGAGATTGTCTCGCTCGGCGCCGCCGCGCCCGCGGCTCTGGGCATCACCGTCTTTGGCCGCCCGCGCGTCATGACGAGCGAGCACTGCATCCTGCAGGTTGCCAATGGCTGCATCCACGATTGCGCCAACTGCCGCCTGCGCGCCCGCAAGCTGTCGCTCAAGAATATCGACGGCAAGGTCATGCCCGTGCGCACCGACATCCATGGCCGCTCTCGCTTGTACGACGCCTACCCCATCGACCTTACGCCGCAGGTACCGCAGTTGCTCGACGCCGGCGTCCGTCGTCTTATGGTCGACGGAACCCTGCTCGAGGCCGATGAGATTGGCCGTGCTGTCGCTCGCGTCCGTCGCGCCGTCGAGGCGGCTCAAGCCGGCCGCAAGCCCGCCGCCCGCCTACGCGGGGCGACCTCGGGCTGCATGTTTGTGGGAATCAGCTAACCGAAAGGCTTACACGTGAACGAAGAACCTCAAGTCCTCTACTGCGACGCTTGGCTCATGGCCATCGACAAGCCCGCCGGCATGATCGTCCACGGCGACGGCACCGGCGAGCGCACGCTCACCGACTACGCCAGCGACCTGCTGCTGGCGATGGGTGACGGCTTTGCCGCGACCGACATGCAGCCGCTCAACCGCCTGGACCGCAACACCACCGGCGTGGTGTTGTTTTCGCTCGACAAACAGACGCAGCCCGCCTTTGACCAAATGGTCATCGACCACGCCTTCGAAAAGCACTATCTGGCGCTGGCCGAGGGCAAGATCGACTGGAACGAGAAGCTCATCGACAAGCCCATCGCCCGCGACCGTCACGACAGCCGAAAGATGCGCGTCGGCGCCAGCGGCAAGCCGTCTCAAACTCGCGTGAAGGTGCTCAAACGTCTTAAGAGCCGTCGTGGCCTGCCCGCGCGCTCGTATATCGATGTCGAGTTGCTCACCGGCCGCAAGCACCAAATCCGTGTGCACCTGGCAAGCGAGCATCATCCCCTGGTTGGCGACGACCTGTACGGAACGCCGCGCCCCTGCGGCCTGATGCTCCACGCCCACAGCGTGTCCTTCACGCATCCCGTAACCGGCGAGCACATCCACATCGAAGCCCCCTGCCCCTGGGAGCCCTAAACCACCACAATGGGGACAGGCACCTTTGTGGTGGTTTTGCCGCAATGGTTCAACCGCGGTCCCAAAATGTCTCGATCTGTAACAGTTAGAACCCATTTTCCGGTCTATCTGTTACAGATCGAGACATTCAAATCCCCCTTAAGGGAAAATCTCAATCTGTAACACCTAGCCCACTTTTAACGGTCCAGTTGTTACAGACTTAGACAAACCGGCAGACAACGAAAGCGGCAACGCCCGTGATGGACGTTGCCGCTTTTCTATTGAGAAAACTACTCGGTTTTCGTTACTAACCACCACAATGGGGACAGGCACCTTCGTGGTGGTTTTGGCCTTGTCTCGCTGTTAGACAGTGATGACGTTGTCCATTGCCCGGTACTTGGCGGGGACCTCGCCCGCAGTGATAATCGTTGCGTCGCGGAAGTCCGCGAACTTGACGGGCGCCACCATGCCAAATTTACTGGCGTCCGAGATTACAAAGCGTTTGGCGGTATGGCGCATCGAGATACGCTTGACCTGTGCTTCCTCGATATCGGGCGCCGTGAAGCCCTGCTCGGCGGCAATGCCGTTAGAACCCCAAAAGCCACAATTGAAGTTGTAACGGTCTAGGGTTGCCAGGGCATCGGGGCCAACGAGCGCCTCGGTCTCGGGCTTGAGCTCGCCACCTAACACCACGGTGCGCATGCCGCGCAAAGCAAGGTGCTGAGCATGGAGCACGGAATCGGTCACATAGGTGACACTCTCAAGGCGCGGAAGATGCTCGATGAGCTTGAGCGTCGTCGAGCCCGAGTCGATGTATACAAAGCTCTCGGGCTCCACAAGCGCCGCCGCACGGGCGCAGATACGCTCCTTGTCGTCGTTATGGAGGTCACTGCGCTCATTGAGCGTTAGGTCGCGCGTCACGTGCGCGCGCTCAAGACTCGTCGCTCCACCGTGGACCTTGGCGATGCGGTGCGCTCGGTCGAGCGTCTGCAGGTCGCGCCGAATGGTGGACGCCGTCACGCCCAGGGTATCGGCAAGCTCTGGCACAGTAACCGAGCCAGCCCGCTGCACCATCGACACAATCGTATTGAGCCTATCTTCCGCAAGCATCGCTTACTCCTCCTCGGGGTAGACGACTCCCCAATCGGCGCGGAGCTTGGTCATGAGCTCCATCACATCAGAAGCATAATCCAGAAGCTCACGCTTGGAATCGTCGCCGGCGACGGCCTGCTCGAGGTCAGCCATCTCGTAGCACAGGGCATAAGCCTCGGTGCCCGCGGCGACCTCCTCGCGATGACCGTCCGCGGTCCACACGATCGTCGCGTGATCGGCGCGCGGATACTCGTTGACCTCGATGTAGCACTTATCGAAGCTGATAACCGAGCGCTTGGGCTGCTTGGAGTGGAGCGTAAGGCTCACAACACCCAGCTGCTGGTCTGCATTACGGCAGACGATGCCGCCCGCAACGTCAACGCCGGTCTCACAGGTGTTGCCCAGCGAGACGACCTCAGCGGGCTGGCTTGCCATAAAGAGACGCATGACGGACAGGGCATACACGCCAATGTCGAGCATGGCGCCGCCGGCGAGACTACGGTTGTAGAACCGGTTGGTCAGGTCCCCGTACTCCTTATAGCTGCCAAAGTTGAGCTGGGCGAGGTTCATGCGACCAAAGTCGCCCGCATCCATGCGGCGGCGCAGCTCCTGATACAGCGGCATGTGAAGCACCGTGGTGGCGTCCATAAGGACGACGTTGTGCTCGTCGGCGATGGCACGCGCCTCGTCGAGCTCAGCGGAATTGAGGGTAATGGCCTTCTCGCAGAGCACGTGCTTACCAGCTGCCAGAGCGGCTCGCAGGTAGGTGATATGCGTGTTGTGCGGCGTGGTGATATAGACGGCGTCGATGTCCGGATCGGCGTAGAGGTCCTCGACCGTCTCGTACACCTTCTCGACGCCATACTGCTCGGCAAAAGCCTGGGCTTTGGAAAGCGTACGGTTGGCGACACCCGCGAGCTTGCGGCCGGCCAGCGCGAGGGACTGGGCCATTTGGTTGGCGATAACACCGCACCCGATCACTGCCCAGCGAAGCTCGGGAGCCGTAAAGATGTCGTTTGGGAACGGCTGATTCTGGACCGAGGCAAACGCCGCCTTTGCGGCTGCCTCGGCGTCGAGCGGAGCCTGTTTGGAATCTGCCATGATGTGCCTCCTGAGTCATCGGAAGTTCTTCATTTCTAACAACCCTATAGTCGCACAATTGCGCGCGTATCTGCTCGTGTTTGCGTATTTATTTGCTTATCGGTCATTATTTAGCCATAGTTGGCAGATGTTTGCGCGGCTATGCGCATTATCGCGCAAGGCTATGCGCGTAAATGCGCATGCGACGATCCTTGTGAAACATAAAGGGACGGAACACCAAAGCCCTAAAAGACAGACCCAGCTGTATTACTTCACCCCTCTGGGGGCATCAGACATCAAAGGATCGTCCCAAACTGCCGGCAAAAAAGGAACGTCCCCAGCTGCCGACAGTTTGGGGCAGTCCCTATGTGCCGCTTTCGTTGAAGCCTATCCCAGATGGCCAGATATAAAGTTTTAAAGACTGTCCCCAACGGCTAGTTGTTTAAGAACGCCCCCAAAGATTAGTCGTTTAAGTCTGTCCCCAATGAGTAGGGTTAGAAAAAGGCCCGGGTGCCGTAGCATCCGGGCCTTTGCTAGCAACTTGATGTTGCGGGCAGCTTAGAACTTGTGGCCGCACTTCTTGCAGACGCGCAGCTTGTTCTTGCCGTCCTTCTCGTGACCGACGCGGGTAACCTTACCGCACTCGGGGCAGACGAGATTGACGTTAGAGGCGTCGATAGGAGCCTCCTGCGAAACGATGCCGCCCTGCTGGTTGGCAGCGTTGGGCTTGACGGCCTTCTTGACGACCGAAACGCCCTCGACAACGACCTTGTTCTCGGCGGGGAGAGCACGCAGGACAACGCCCTGCTTGCCGCGATCCTTACCAGAGAGAACCTGGACCTTATCGCCCTTCTTGATATACATATATCTCCCCTAACTACAGGGTCTCGGGAGCGAGCGAGACGATCTTCATGTACTTCTTGTCACGAAGCTCGCGAGCGACGGGCCCGAAGATACGGGTGCCGACGGGCGAACCATCGTTGTTGATGACAACGCAGGCGTTCTCATCAAAGCGAATGTAGGAGCCATCCTTGCGGCGGATCTCCTTAACGGTGCGAACGACGACGCAACGGACAACGTCCTTCTTCTTGACGTTGGCGCCAGGGGTAGCCTCCTGGACAGCACCGATGAACACATCGCCGATGCCTGCATAACGACGCTTGGAACCGCCAAGCACCTTGATGCAGCGAATCTTGCGAGCGCCGGAGTTGTCGGCGACGTTCAGCATGGTTTGCATCTGAATCATGGTAGATGTTCCTCCGAACTAAGAACCGAAGAGAGGTGCGCAGCCTTTATGCGGCCCGTGGTATGCAAGCCAGGCATACGCACATCTTCGGAAACGTACAAGTCGTAAGAGCGACTGCTTATTTAGCGCGCTCGACGACCTCGATGAGGCGCCAACGCTTCATCTTGGACATAGGACGGGTCTCCATAACGCGGACGGTGTCGCCCACGCCAGCCGTGCACTCCTCGTCGTGAGCGTGCAGCTTCTTGGAGCTGGTCATCATCTTGCCGTACTTGGGGTGACGCTTGCGCTCGGTGATGGTGACAACAATGGTCTTGGCACCGGAGACGGAGGTAACGACACCCGTACGGACCTTACGCGAGTTACGCGAATCAGTCATGTTCTCTCCTTAGGTCCTACTCGGCGACAGCGGACTTCTCCGCTGCGATCTCGCGGGCGCGCTGCTCCGTGAGGACGCGAGCGATGTCCTTCTTCACGGTGTTGACGCGAGCGGTGTTGTCCAGCTGGCTGGTGGCCATCTGGAAACGAAGGTTAAAGAGCTCGGCGCGCATTTCCTTCAGCTTCTCAACGAGCTGAGCGTCCGAGAGCTCACGAATCTCTGCGGGCTTCATTAGTTCTCCTCCTTGGCGGCGGCGGCGTCCTCAGCAGCCCACTTGGCCTCGAGAGCGGCCTCCTCAGCCATCTCCTTCTCGATGCGCTGCTCAGCGTTCTTAGCAGCAACAATCTTGGTCTTGATGGGGAGCTTGTGCTGCGCAAGACGCAGAGCCTCGCGAGCGACCTCCTCGGGAACACCCTTGACCTCGAACATGATGCGGCCGGGCTTGACGACGGCCACCCACTCCTCGGGGTTACCCTTACCAGAACCCATGCGAGTCTCGGCAGGCTTCTTGGTGATGGGCTTATCGGGGAAGATCGTGATGTAGACACGACCGCCACGCTTCATGTAGCGGGTCATGGCAATACGAGCGGCCTCGATCTGACGGTTGGTGATCCAATGGGCCTCGAGAGCCTGGATACCAAACTCGCCGAAATGCAGCTCGGTATTACCCTTGGCCTGGCCCTTCATGGAGCCACGCTGCACCTTGCGGTGAAGAATACGCTTAGGGGCAAGCACTACTGACCCCTCCTCTCGGAGTTACGACGACGAGGACGGGAAGAGCCCTCGAGTGCAGGGTTGGGAACAGGCTGGCCCGGGAGCTTCTCGCCCAGGTAAATCCAGACCTTCACGCCGCAAGCGCCCATGGTGGTGCTGGCGACAGCCGTGCCGTAGTCGATCTTGGCACGGAGGGTGTGCAGAGGCACGCGACCCTCGCGGTACCACTCACGACGGCCCATCTCGGCACCGCCGAGACGACCGGAGCACTGGATACGGATGCCCTTAGCGCCGGCCTTGCGGGCGGACTGGACAGCCTTGCGCATAGCGCGACGGAAGGCAACGCGGCCCTCGAGCTGCTCGGCGATAGACTGAGCAACGAGGTTGGCGTCGAGCTCGGGGCGCTTGATCTCGACAACGTCGACGGAGAGCTGGCCCTTGGAGACGCCAGCGACCTTCTCGAGCTCGGTACGGAGGGTATCGATCTCGGCACCCTTCTTACCGATGACAACGCCGGGGCGAGCAGTGAGGATGATGACCTTCACCTTGTCGCCAGCGCGCTCGATCTCGACGCGGGAGACAGCTGCGCGGGAAAGACGCTTCTCGAGGTACTTACGAATCTCGAGATCGTTACCGAGGGTCTTAGCGTAATCCTTCTCTGCGAACCAGCGGGAGCGCCAGTTCTCGGTGATGCCAAGACGGAAGCCGGTGGGGTAGACTTTCTGACCCATACAGCTTTACGCCTCCTTTCGAGGAGCAACGACGACGGTGATGTGGGAAGTACGCTTCAGAATGCGAGAAGCGGAACCCTTGGCGCGGGGACGGATGCGCTTAAGCGTCGGACCCTCGTCAACATAGGCAGCGGCGACAACCAGGTTGTCGGCACGCAGACCGTTGTTGTTCTCGGCGTTCGCAACGGCGGAACGGAGAACCTTCTCGACATCCACGGCGACGGCGCGGTCGCAGAAGTGGAGGATGTCGAAGGCCTGAGCGACAGGCTTGCGGCGGATCAGATCGACCACCAGGCGGGCCTTGCTGGGGGAAACACGCACGTACTTAGCGACGGCGCGAACCTCGGTGGCCTCAGTTTCAATAGACTTAGTTGCCATTTACGGTTAACCCCCTATTTGGCCTTGTGGCCACGGAACGTACGAGTCGGCGCGAACTCGCCGAGCTTGTGACCAACCATGGACTCGGTAACATACACGGGCACATGCTTGCGGCCGTCGTGGACGGCGATGGTGTGACCAACCATCTCGGGGAAGATGGTGGACGCGCGGGACCAGGTCTTCACGACGTCCTTCTTGCCAGCCTCGTTCATCGCGGTGATACGCGAGAGAAGGCGAGTCTCCACGAACGGGCCCTTTTTGAGACTTCTGCTCATAAGTGCTTTCTCCTAAAACTCGGTATCCGAAATTACTTCTTACGGCGACGAATGATGTGCTGGTTCGAGACCTTCTTCTTCTTGCGCGTACGAAGGCCCTTCGTCGGCTTACCCCAGGGGGTAACGGAGGGACGACCAGAGGTGTGGTTCTTGCCCTCGCCACCGCCGTGCGGGTGGTCGACAGGGTTCATGACGGTACCGCGGACGGTCGGGCGCACGTTCATGTGACGCTTACGGCCGGCCTTTCCGATGACGATGTTGGAGTGATCGGCGTTGCCGACCTCACCGACGGTGGCGCGGCAGGTAACGAGGATGCGACGCATCTCGGAGGAAGGCATACGGACGATAGCGTACTTGCCCTCCTTACCCATCAGCTGGCAGGAGTTACCGGCGGAACGGGCGATAGCAGCGCCCTTGCCCGGCTGGAACTCGACGGCGTGGATGAGCGTACCGACGGGAATGTCGGCGAGGGGCAGAGCGTTGCCCGGCTTGATGTCGGCGTCAGAACCGGACATGATGGTCTGACCGACCTCGAGGCCCTTGGGGGCCAGGATGTAGCGCTTCTCACCGTCAGCGTAGTGCAGCAGAGCGATGCGAGCGGAACGGTTCGGATCGTACTCGATCGTGGCAACCTTGGCGGGCACGCCGTCCTTGTTGCGCTTGAAGTCGATCACGCGGTAACGACGCTTCACGCCGCCGCCCTGGTGGCGGGTGGTGATGCGGCCGTTGTTGTTACGACCGGCCTTCTTGGGCAGGGGCTCGAGAAGAGACTTCTCGGGCTTGGTGCAGGTGATCTCGGAGAAATCGGAGATCGTCTGCCAACGCCTACCAGCGGAGGTCGGCTTAAGGTGCTTTACAGCCATTACAATCCCTTTCAATAGGAATCCGTTAGCCATCGCAGACAGGGATTCGAGGTTCTGCCTCGGGTGCGATGACACCGGACGTATACACGGTTCCGGGCGTGTCCATTTTATACGCCCAAAACCTTGAGCTCTCGCCTCCCCTATTTGGGAGGCATGAGCTCACTCAACAGCAGCGAGTCTTAGGCCTGGTTGCCAAAGACCTCGATGGTGTCGCCCTCGGCCAGCGTGACGATGGCCTTCTTCCAAGAACGGGTCTTGCCGGCGACATAGCGCACGCGCTTGGTCTTGGGCTTGACCGTCAGGGTGTTCACGCGAACGACCTTGACGCCGAAGATCTCCTCGACAGCGTCCTTGATCTGATACTTGTTAGCATCCTTGGCGACCTCGAACGTGTACTTGTTCAGCTCCATGCCGGAGAAGGAACGCTCGGACACGATCGGACGGATGATGATCTCGTGGGCGGTCATTTATGCAAGCACCTCCCCGAAGTGAGCGGCGATGTCGGCGGGCATCAGCACAGCGTTGTTGTTGACGAGATCGTAGGTGTTGGCCTCGTCAGCGGTGATGATGAACGTCTTGGGAATGTTGCGGAACGACAGGTAGGCGTTGACGTCCTCATCGCGAACGATGATGGTCAGACGCTTGCCCTCAAGACCGAGAGCCTTGAGCATGGCGACGGCAGCCTTGGTGGAAGGCTTCTCGAAGCCGTAGTCGTCGACGAGCACGAGCTCGCCATCGGCCAGCTTGGCGGACAGCGCGGAGCGCATAGCCAGCTTGACCTCCTTGTTGTTCATACGCTTAGCATAGGAACGGGGCTTGGGGGCGAAGACAACGCCACCGTGACGCCACTGGGCAGCACGGATGGAACCCTGGCGGGCACGGCCGGTGCCCTTCTGACGCCAAGGCTTCTTGCCGCCACCGGAAACCTCAGAGCGACCCTTAGCAGACTGGGTGCCCTGACGCCAAGAGGCCATCTGGCACTTGACGATGTGGTGCATAACGTGGATGTTCGGCTCGATGCCGTACACCTCAGCGGCGAGCTCGGCCTCGGCGACCTTCTTGCCCTCGCTGTTCTTTACTTCAAACTTTGCCATTTAAGTGTTCTCCTTGGTATGACGCTGGGCTAAATGGGCTGGGCCCTTAGGCCATACGGATGGCGACGAGACCATTCTTGGCACCCGGGACAGCGCCCTTGACCAAGATGAGGTTCTGCTCGGCATCGATGCGGACAACGGAAAGGTTCTTGACGGTAACGCGCTCGTTACCCATGTGACCGGCCATCTTGACGCCCTTGAGGACGCGCGCAGGATAGGCGCACTGACCGATAGAACCGGGGTGACGCTGGAAGTGAGAACCATGCGTCATAGGACCGCGGCGCTGACCCCAGCGCTTGATGCGACCCTGGAAGCCCTTACCCTTGGAGGTACCGATGACGTCGACCTTCTCGACATCAGCGAAATCAGCGACGGTGACGACCTCGCCGACCTTGTGCTCCTCGCCGTTCTCGACGCGGACCTCACGAAGGAAGCGGACAGGCTCGACGCCAGCCTTGGCGAAGTGACCAGCCATGGGCTTGTTCACGTTCTTGGCCTTGATGTCGCCGAAACCGATCTGGACGGCGTCATAGCCGTCGGTTGCCTGAGTTTTAACCTGCGAGACAGCGCAGGGGCCAGCCTGGATGACCGTGACGGGAACGACGTTGTCGTCCTCGTCCCAAACCTGGGTCATGCCAATCTTGCGGCCGAGAATCATGCTGATCAAGATATGATCCCAACTCTCGCGTGGTCTTGGGACAATGCGTACACCACCGAGCGTACGCCCCTAGAGGACCACTACTTACACGACGTGCTCCCCAGCCTTGTATTTCGCCCGGACTACCTGACAACCCTATTAAGCAGGCATTTTGTCCAGCCAGAATACTCCCCTGGTTTCACACAGCTGTTTAGTATACACGGCTGCGGGCGTATCCATCGAGATTCATATTTCACTCACATTGTTTACGCAGGTAAAGTGCGTGGCACGTTCCCAGTGTGCGGCGGAGGGGACGCCACGTTGATGTCTGCTAAACCTTGCTCGCTCAGGCTAATGACTTTGTTGAGGGTCCACTATTTGCTGGAGGGTGAACTTGCATTGGGGCCTGTCGCTCTCTCCTTGCAAATCTTCTTCGTCGAAATTGAAGATCATGATGGCGCAGTTGGGGAGTTTTGTTGGGAGCTCGAAGCCCTCTGGGGCTGCAGCCTTGATAAATTGGCGGCTGGCGCTGCCGTGGCTTACTGCTAGGAGGGTTTCGATGCCCTCGGAGCCCATGAGATTGGTGAGGGCGCCTACCATGCGTTCTTGCAGTGCGCGGCTTCCTTCTCCTCCGAAGGGGACCAGATCCTCGCCCGGATCCCAGACGTCGGTGGGTAGCGCGTCGTGTGGGCCCTCTTCGAAGGTGCCGTAGCAGCGCTCGATGATGCCTTCGCAGGGCTCGACTGCTGCGTCCGGGCCGAGGAGCTCGCATGCAACGAGACTAGCGGTGTCCATGGCTCGGCCTAAGGGCGAAGAGACCACCTTGTCAGGAACGACATTGTGGGCTTTGAGCCATGCGGCTGCCATCCCGGCTTGCTGACGGCCCAAATCGGTGAGCGGTGAATCGCAGCGACCCTGGACGAGCTTTTTAACGTTGAATTCTGTCTGGCCGTGGCGGAGTAGATATAGACGCTTCATATTCTCCCCTTCTGTATAACTTGCTTTGCAGGCGCAACCCTACTCGTGGGTATGGCCTACGTAGTCTTCGTCGATCGTAATCTTGGCAATCGACTTGGGGTATTCCGATTCGACTCGTTGTGCCAGCGCGTGCTTTACGTCTTCGGCACTCATCTGCAGATCTGAGGGACGCACGCAGTCAAAGATCACGTTGGTGTGCGTGGGGCCCGGAACACAGCGTAGGTCGTGGATCGAGAGGCGACCATCGATCTCCTGGGCCATGGCATTGATGCGCAGACGCATGCTCACCACCTTTGGATCGTCGGTCACGATGGGGTCGTAATGGAGCGTGACAATCATGCCGTCTTCGTTCCTAAACGCCTGCTCGATGTTATCGAGCGTGTCGTGACTTTCCAGCGGGCTGGCCTCGGCTGCCATCTCGGCGTGAGCGCTTGCGAACTTCCTGCCCGGGCCGTAGTCGTGAACCATCAAATCGTGAACTCCCAAAACGCCGGGATAGCTCATGATCTTGTCTCGAATGTGCTTGACCAGCTTAGGATCGGGCGACTGACCCAAAAGCGGGCTCACCGTATCTTGAATAAGTTCAAAGCCGCTCCAGCCAATATAGGCGCCAACGGCAAGGCCAACCCATGCGTCAAGATTGATGTGCGTCACCTGCGAAACAATTGCACATGCCAGCACGGCGCCTGTGGCAAGAACATCGTTCTTGGAATCCTGGGCAGTCGCATGCAGTGTCTCGGACTCGATACGGTCGCCGAGCTTTTGGTTGAGCGCCGCCATCCACAGCTTAACAACCATCGAAAGCGCCAGGACTGCCACCAGGGCAAGCGAGAACTCGACAGGCTCCGGGTTGACAATACGCTCCACCGAGGACTTCACCAGTTCGATGCCAATAAGCAGCACGAGCGCCGCCACGACCAAACCCGAGAGATACTCGTAGCGACCGTGGCCGTAAGGATGCTCGGGGTCGGCCGGCTTGCTCGCCAGCTTAAAGCCCAGCACGCTCACGATATTCGAGCTGGCATCGGACAGGTTGTTCATGGCATCCGCCACAATCGAAACCGATCCCGACAGCACACCAATTGCGCCCTTCGCAGCACAAAGCGCAACATTAGCGAGAATACACACCACGCCCGTCAACGTGCCCACGCGCGCACGGTCGCCCTGCGCACGCTTAACAATCCACTCGACCATCTACATCCGCCCCCACGGTACTACCTATATATCTATTGCTCAAACGGATTGTAGTGTAGCCACTTTGTCCCCCAGATACAAAAAAGGCCGCAACCCACACGGGCCACGGCCTTGGAATATGGCAAAGGAATCGTCCTTGTGTCGCACAGGTTTACGCGCTTACTTCGGCCACGCTCTTCGAGGTTTCGGGTGAATCGGCTCCGTCCCCCGTCGTCTGTCCCTTCGCCGGCACCACGCCAAAGCAGTAGCTCAGCGCCGCAGACACCGCAAATGCCACACCGCCGGCAGCGCAGCACCACAGCAGGTTCGAGATACCGCCCGTGGCAAAGCCAATGACCATAAGGACATTCGTCATGCCGATGGTATAGGCCGTAACGTGGCCCACGGCCGCAACAAGGCCTCCGACGGCGCCGCCAATGGCCATGCACGTCAGGCACCTGCCATATTTAAAGCCGCAACCGTACAGCGCCGGCTCGCTTACGCCGCCAAGAACACCCGAGATTGAATAGCCCAGCATGAGCGCCTTCTCGTCCTTATCCGCAACGCGAAGCGACGCGCCAAAGGGCATGCCCCAAACGGCGAACGTTGCCATCGTCGCGGCGATCAGGATGCACGAATCCGTTCCCACACTCATAAACTGCGCATAGGCGAGCGATAGGACAACGTTGCTGACGCCGGCGATCTTTAGGAACTCCCAGCCCGCAGCAAGCCCCATGAGCGTGAGCAGCGACACGATGCCACCGGAATTGCCAAGCATAAACATAAGCTGGCCCAACAGCATGCCCAGACAGCTGCCCGCCGGCGCCGTAATACACAGCGAAACCGGAACCATGACAAGCATGGTCGCAAACGGAACGAACGAAAACGCCACGGCCTTAGGGATAACGCGCTTAAAGAAACACTCCACTCGCCATAGCACGGGCACCGAGATGAGAACCGGAATAACAGTCGTCGTGTAATCGTTGACCGGCGCAGGAAGCAGACCATACACGGAAGTCATCGATGCCCCCGTCGTCGATGCGGCATCGACAAGCTTGAGTAAATCGGGTGCAATCAATACGCCGCCCAGCATCATGCCCAGCTGCTCCGAGCAACCGAGCTGGCGGGCGGCCGCCCAACCAAGATAAATGGGCAAAAAGTAGTAGCCGGCGTTATAGAGCCAACTGTAGAACAGGCGATAGATATCGGAATCGGCAGACCACAGGCCCAGCATGCCTTCGCCCATAATGACAGCGACGGTGCGGAACAACGCCGCGCAGACAATAAACGGCAGCGCCGACATCATGCTTTTGGACAGATAGTCCACCACGGCCATGGCGTTTGATGAAACCGACGTTGTAAACGAGGTGTTAGAAACTTGTAGCATGGAATGCCTTTCCCAATATGACATGCGGGCTGTCCCTTTGTCACATCGTGCGGTATCGACCGATTGCGCGGTACTTTTCGTAGCGGAGGTTTGTGAGGGTCGCGTCGTCGAGCTGCCCAAGCGTATCGAAGGCATCAAATGCCGAGGACATGACGGCACCGGCGATCTCCTCATGCGACAGGCCCCTATCGTCAACAATGCCGTCGATGATGCCGAGCGCCAACAGATCGGGGGCCGTGAGCTTAAGCGCCTCGGCGGCCTCATTCGCGCGCTCGGTATCCTTCCACAGGATCGACGCACAGGCCTCGGGGCTCACGACCGAATAGGCCGAGCTCGAGAGCATCAGGATGCGGTCGGCCACGGACAGCGCCAGCGCGCCACCAGAGCCGCCCTCGCCTGTCACCACCGAGACAATCGGCGTCTTGAGGCCGCTCATCTCCATGAGATTCTGGGCAATCGCCTCGCCCTGGCCGCGCTCCTCGGCACCGATGCCGCAAAACGCGCCCGAAGTATCGACCAGACACAGAACCGGTCGACCAAACTTTTCGGCCTGGCGCATAAGGCGACGCGCTTTGCGGTAGCCCTCGGGATGTGCCATACCAAAGTTGCGACGCATGCGCTCTTTGGTCGTGGTACCGCGCTCGACGGCGATAACCGTCACGGGTCGCCCGTCTTTCCAGCCAATGCCAGCCACCACGGCGGCGTCGTCGCCAAAGTAACGGTCGCCATGCAGCTCCACAAATCCATCCAGGCCCAGCGAGATCATCTCGCCCGCCGTGGCGCGATCTGCCGAGCGGGTCTGCTTGACAATCTCGAGCGCGGTTTTTGGTGCGGTCGAGCGCTTGAACAAGTGTCCCAGCTTTTTGCCGCGACGACCCGTATGCACGATCTCATGCGGTGCCCCCAGGCCGGGCGCGTGCCCTTCGTGCAGTGCCAGCAGCTCGCCTACCGTGAGCGCAATCTCGCCACGCGGAACAACGGCATCGCAAAAGCCGTGCTCCAGCAAAAACTCGGAGCGCTGGAATCCCTTGGGCAGGCGCTTGTGCATGTTCTGCTCGATCACGCGCGGGCCGGTAAATGCCGTCAGGGCATCGGGCTCGGCCAGGATAATATCGCCCTCCATGGCAAAGCTCGCGGTTACGCCTCCGGTCGTGGGGTCAGTGAGCACCGTGATATACAGGCCGCCCGCCTCGCTATGGCGCCTAACCGCCGCAGAAATCTTGGCCATCTGCATAAGCGATGTCACGCCCTCTTGCATGCGCGCACCGCCCGAAACGGTAAAGCCGACAACTGGCAATCCAAGCTCGGTCGCTCGCTCAAATGTGCGACAGATCTTCTCTCCCACCACGGAACCCATCGAGCCCATCATAAAGTTGGCGTCCATAAAGAAGAGCGCCGTATCGCAACCGCAGATTTTGCCCTTGCCGCACACAACGGCATCGCGCTCGCCCGAACGTTCGCTCACGCTCTTGAGCTTGTCGGCATAGCCGGGAAACGAAAGGAAGTCCTCCGGCGCCAGACTGGCATCCCATTCCTCAAACGTGCCCTCGTCAATCGTCATGCGCATGCGGTCGCGCCCGCTCACGCGAAAGTGTTTGCCGCAACGAGGGCAGACCTCGAGGTTGTCGTGCAGGCGCGCCTCATCGATCACGCGGCGGCACTCCGGGCACTTGATAAACACGTGGCGCGCGGGAAACTCGGCGCACGACTCGGTCATCGGTCCCTCGAGGACGTTGACCGTCTTCGCTTTTCTATTCATCAGCATAGAGATGCCCCATCAGATCGGTGTGGTACATGCCCGACAAGAACTCGTCGTTTGCCAGCACGTCGAGCTGAAGCTCGCTGTTTTCGCTCACGCCCTCAATCACGAGCTCGCCCAGGGCCGAGCGCATCTTGCGAATGGCGCCGTCACGCGTGGGCGCACACACGATGAGCTTGCCAAGCATGGAGTCGTAGTACGGCGGAACTTTCGCACCGGTAAACATGGCGGAATCCCAGCGCACGCGCGGACCACCCGGCACACGCAACGCGGTGACCGTTCCGCATGACGGCAGAAAGTCCGGCGTTTCGGCATTGATGCGGCACTCCATGGCGTGGTTGCGGACCGGCATGTCCTCCTGCTCAAAGGGCAGAGGCTGGCCGGCTGCCACGCGCAGCTGCCACTTGACCAAGTCGGTATCGGTCACAAACTCCGTAACCGGATGCTCCACCTGCAAGCGCGTGTTCATTTCCATAAAGTAGAAATTGCCGTCGTCCGAATACAGGAACTCGATGGTACCGGCTCCTTCGTAGCCGACGGCACGAGCCAGGTCACGCGCTGCCTTGTGCATGCGAGCACGAATGTCGTCGTGTCCGTCGAGGCACGGCGCGGGGCTCTCCTCGATTAGCTTTTGGTTGCGCCGCTGCACCGAGCACTCGCGCTCGCCGAGCGAAAACACATGGCCCTGCTTATCGGCCATAATCTGCACCTCAACGTGATGCGCCGGCGCGACGAACTTCTCCATGTAGCACTCGCCGTCGCCAAAAACGGCCTCGCCCTCGGCGCGTGCTTCAATAAAGGCCTTTGCCGCATCTTCCACGCGCTCGACCTTACGAATACCGCGACCGCCGCCGCCCGCACGCGCCTTAATAAGCACGGGGCAGCCAATGCGCTCAGCCTCGGCCGTTGCCTCCTCGGGACTTTTGAGCAAATCGCAGCCCGGCACGATGGGCACGCCCGCCGCGGCAGCCGTTCGACGTGCGGCGTCCTTGTCGCCCATGCTGTCGATCACCTTGGCCGAAGGACCGACAAACGCCAAGCCATACTTGTCGCAGTCGCGCACGAAGCTCGCCTTCTCGGAGAAAAAGCCATAGCCGGGATGAATTGCCTTAGCTCCCGACTTTACGGCACAGGTGAGCACGGCATCGTCGTTGAGGTAGCTCTCGGCAAGACGCGGACCGCCGATGCAATACGCCTCGTCGGCAAGCTGCACGTGCAGCGCGTCCGCATCGGCCGTGGAATAAACGGCGACGGTCTTGATGCCCATATCGCGGCACGCGCGGATAACACGGACCGCGACTTCGCCGCGGTTGGCGATGAGCACTTTGTCGAACATGAAGCCTTCCTTAACTTTCGTGCATGAGTGCAAAAGACATGTCGGCGCGGCAACAGACCTCACCGTTGACGCTTGCAGTACCCGTCGCAAAGCGGAACGGCCCGCGCGCACGCGTGATGGAGCACACCAGATCAACCGTATCGCCCGGGCGCAACGGACGCTTAAAGCGCACCTTGTCCAGACTCGTGTAGAACGGCGTCGCGCCGCGCGCTTCCTCATCGCCCATCAGCAGCACGCAGCAGTTCTGGGCGAGCATCTCGCACTGGATCACGCCGGGGACCACCGGGTTTCCCGGAAAATGCCCCTGCAAAAAGTATTCGTCGCCCGTAATCGTGATCTTGCCGTGGGCCTCGTCGCCCACCAGCTCGGCTTCGTCGAGCAAAAGCATCGGCTCGCGATGCGGTAACAGCTTCTTGAGCTCTTCTTTGTTCATGGATATCACCTATCCGATCCTCATGAGGCAGCTGCCGAACTCCACGAGGTCGCCGTCGGCCACGCAGATCTCGAGCACCTCGCCGTCTGCCTCTGCCGTCACCTCGTTGAGAACCTTCATGGCCTCGATGATGCAGAGGGTCTCACCGGCCTTGACCTTGGAGCCCACGTGCACAAACGGCTCGTCGCCCGGCGCCGGGGCAGCATAGAAAACGCCGACCATGGGAGCGGTCACCTCGGTGCCCTTGGGCTCCGGTGCGGCGGCAGGTGTCTGCGCGGCGGGCTCCGGTGCGGCAGGCGCGACTGTGGGAGCTGCAACTGGAGCGGCCATAGCGCTCGGCATGGGCATGGGCACGGCAACCGGCTGTGCGGCGCTCGCGCGCTCGAGTTCGACCGCGGTGCCATCGGGCTCCTCAACGCGCACGCGCGTGAGGCCGCGGTCCTCCATCACATCGGCTATCTCGGCAAGTCTTTTGGAATCCATGCTCTAGCTCCTCGTATATCTACGCAGCGCGATGGCGGCGTTGTGCCCGCCAAAGCCTAGGTTGGTCGAAAGCGCCCAGGTAAGGTCGGCGCGAACCGCGCGATTGGGCGTGTAGTCAAGATCGCAGGCGGGATCGGGCGTGTGGTAGTTAATGGTCGGAGGCACCACGCCCTGCTCGAGCGCCATGGCACAGGCCATGACCTCGATGGCACCCGTGGCACCGATCATGTGGCCGGTCATCGACTTGGTCGACGAGACGTGCGCGGCGCGCGCCGCGTCCTCGCCGAGCGCTCGCTTGATGCCCGC
Source organism: Coriobacteriaceae bacterium (assembly GCA_025992755.1). Classification (GTDB taxonomy): domain Bacteria; phylum Actinomycetota; class Coriobacteriia; order Coriobacteriales; family Coriobacteriaceae; genus Collinsella. Next base: position 493,935 of record DAJPGF010000001.1, on the reverse strand, counting down.
CGTCTCGGACGAATCGTTGAGCTTGGTCGAGGTGCCGTGGGCATTGATGTAGAGACCCTCGGAAGGCTTGACGTCACCCTCGGCAACCGCCAGCGATATCGCGCGGGCAATGCCGGCAGCCTCGGGATCGGGGCTCGTGATGTGATAGGCATCATCGGTGTTGCCGTAGCCCACGACCTCGGCATAAATGTGCGCACCGCGCGCCTGCGCATGTTCCATGCTCTCGAGCACGAGCACGCAGGCGCCCTCGCCCATCACAAAGCCGTCGCGGTCTGCATCGAACGGACGGCAGGCCGTCGCGGGATCGGGGTTGGTGGTCAATGCGCGGCAGGACGTAAAGCCCGCAACGGCATCGGGGATAATTGCGGCCTCGGCGCCGCCGGCGAGGATCGCGTCGGCATAGCCGTGCTTGATGGCGCGGAACGCCTCGCCCACCGCATGGGCCGAGGTTGCGCACGCGGTCACCACGGGCAGGGTCGGGCCCTTTGCCTTGTGGCGGATTGCGATATTGCCCGATGCCATGTTGGGGATCATCATCGCGATCATATAGGGCGATGCGCGGCGGGGCCCACGTTCGGCAATCGTATGGACGTTGTCGACGAGCGTCGTCATGCCGCCCACGCCCGAGCCCACGTAGACGCCCAGGCGCTCGCGATCGATGGCGCCTTCGACATCAAAGCCCGCATCGTGCATGGCTTCGTCCGAAGCCGCCATCGCAAACTGAACGCAGGGGTCGAGATGCTTGGCGTCACGCTTGCCAAAGTACTCGTTGCCGTCAAAGCCCTTGACCTCGGCTGCCACCTTGACGGCAAACGCATCGGTATCGAAGTGCGTGATCGGGCCGATGCCGCACGTGCCGGCGCACATGGCCGCCCAGGTGGCAAGCGCGGTGTTGCCGAGCGGCGACACGGCACCGATGCCGGTGATTGCAACTCTCTGTTCCATCATGGTCTCCTCATTCAAGCCGTTGTTCGGCCCTGGTTTCTACATCGCCATTCCGCCGTCGACGCGCACGACCTCGCCCGTAATGTAGGCAGCCGCATCACTCGCCAAAAAGCGCACCACGCCGGCCACTTCCTCGGGGCGCGCCATGCGCCTCAGGGGAATCTGCTCCTCGCACGCCGCACGAACCTTCTCCGAGAGCTTTGCCGTCATATCGGTCTCGACAAACCCGGGTGCGACCGCGTTCACTCGTACGCCGCGGGGCGCAAGCTCGCGCGCCACCGCCTTGGTCAGGCCGATCACGCCCGCCTTGGAGGCAGCGTAGTTGGCCTGCCCGGCATTGCCCATCAGGCCCACAACCGAGCTCATGTTGACGACGCAACCGCCGCGCTGGCGCATAAAGGTCTTGGTGAGTGCGCGCGTCGTGTTAAACGTTCCTTTAAGATTGACATCGAGCACGCGATCGAAGGCGTCATCGCCCATGCGCATGAGCAGGCCATCGCGGGTGATGCCAGCGTTGTTGACGAGCGCCCAAATGGGGCCAAAGTCGTTGAGGACCGCTTCCACGCACGCGTTGACGGTAACGGGGTCGGCCACGTCGCATTGATATGCGCGTGCCGCGGCGCCAGCCGCCTCGCAGGCTTCGCACGTCTCGCACGCCGCATCGACGCTGCCGGCATAGACGACGGCAATATCAAAGCCGTCCTCCGCCAGACCGACAGCGCAGGCGCGGCCGATACCCCGCGAGCCGCCCGTGACCAGTGCCACGCGACGTGAGTCGTTGCGCTCGAGCGCGCCGTTGTTCAAGTTGCCCATGTCATTCCTTTCGGGTTACAGCCCTGTGGACTATGCGAGCTCGTCGGCAATAGCTGCGACCTGCTCGGCCGTTTCGCACGAATACACGCGAACGTCGCTCAGCGTACGCTTGACCAGGCCCGACAGTGTTTTGCCAGGGCCGACCTCAATAAACGTGTCGATGCCCTGATCCTGCAGAGTATGCAGCGTGTCGACCCAGCGCACGGGATGGCTCACCTGGTTGGCCAAGACATCCGATGCTGCTCGCGGGTCCGCCGGATAGGGCGCCGCCGTCATATTTGCCATGACCGGAATTAGCAGCGGAGACGGCGCGTGGCCGGCTTGGATATACGTCGCCAGTCCCTCAGTCGCCTCGGCCATATAGGGGCTATGGAATGCACCCGACACCGCGACCTTCATGGCCCGGCCACCAGCCTCTTTTACCAAGGCGTCGAGCTCCTGCAGCGCCTCGGGCGCTCCGGCAACAACCGTCTGCTGCGGGCTGTTGTAGTTGACCGGCCAGCAATCCTCGCCGGCCTGCGCAGCCAGGTTCTCGACTTGCGCCGCATCAAGCTTGATGACGGCGCGCATACCGCCGGGGTGACGCTCGGCAGCCGCGGCCATCAGCGCCGCGCGCTCGCACACGAGCTCAAAGCCCGCTCGCGTATCGAACGCTCCTGCAAAGGTGAGCGCGGCGACCTCGCCCAGCGAGAATCCCGCACAGGCGGCAGGCGCCACGCCGCGCTCGCGCAGTGCGGCAGCCGCTGCCAGGTCATGAACGAACACGCAAGGCTGCGTGTTCTCGGTCTGCGAGAGCTCCTCCTTGGAGGCGCTCCGGCACTGCTCGCTCGTCCCCGGGCGCACCTCATCGGCAATGGCGAACACCTCGGCGGCCGCCGGCGATGTCTCGATCAAGTCGACGCCCATCGCGGGGTGCTGGGCACCCTGGCCGGCAAACAAAAACGCTACGCCACCCATGTGCACGCACCCTTCAGGACGTGCTCGGCGCCCTCGACCAGGTCGTCAACGATTTCGCGTGCGCTCTGGCGCTCGTTGACCATGCCGGCAATCTGTCCACACAAAAACGAACCCTCTTCGTAGTTGCCGTCCTTGGCGGCCTTACGCAGCGCACCGGTTCCCATAGCACCGAGCTCCTCGGCACTCGCGCCGGAACCCTCGCTCTTGGCATAGGCGTTGGTGAAGGGGCTCTTGAGGGCGCGCACTGGATGTCCCGTCGAGCGACCGGTCGCACGCGTCGAAGTGTCGTTGGCCTTCAGGACCATCTCTTTGTACTGCTCCGAGACGGTGCACTCGTCTGCGACCAGAAAGCGCGTACCCACTTGCACGCCTTCGGCGCCCAGCATAAAGGCGGCCGCCACGCCGCGGCCGTCGGCAATACCGCCGGCGGCCACGACGGGAATGTCGACCGCATCGACGACCTGCGGCACCAGTGCCATCGTCGAGGTCTCGCCAATATGGCCGCCCGATTCGGTACCCTCGGCAACAACCGCCGTGGCTCCACGACGTGCCACGAGGCGCGCCAGCGCCACCGAGGCAACGACCGGGATGACCTTGATGCCCGCCTCGTTCCACGCCTTCATGTACTTGGCGGGATTGCCGGCGCCCGTCACGACGACCGGCACTCGCTCGTCAATCACGACCTGCGCGACCTCGTCGGCAAACGGGCTCATGAGCATGACGTTGACGCCAAAGGGCTTATCCGTCCTGGCGCGCAGCTTATGAATCTGGTCGCGAAGCCAGTTGGCGTCGGCGTTCATGGCCGCGATGATGCCTAAGCCACCCGCCTCGGACACTGCGGACGCCAGCGAAGCATCGGCAATCCAGGCCATACCGCCCTGGAACACGGGCTTTTCGATGCCGAGCAGATCGCAGAGAGGAGTCTTGAGCATCTCTACTTCTCCAATGCCGCCTCGACCGTATCGGCGAACTCGCCGACCGTCTTGGGGTTCTCCTCGGTATCGAGCTGAATGCCAAACTCGTCCTCGACGGCGACGAGGATCTCGACGGTACCCAGACTGTCGAGACCAATCTCCTCGAGCGTGGACTCGGGCTTCATCTCGACATCGTCAAGACCGGCGGTCTCGCGGATAACGTCGCAAACGCGCTCGAAGGTCTTCTGATCTGCCATGGTAGTTCTCCTTTGGTTGTGCCCTAGGGCGTTTTTATTTCCTATGTGCGACTACTTCCAACGAAGCAGATAGCCACCTATATCCAGACCGGCGCCAAATCCAACCAAGGCGATGGTGTCGCCCGTGTGAAGTGCACCGGCGTTTGCCAGCCGGTCGAGGGCAAGCGGAATGCATGCGCTCGAAATGTTGCCGGTCTCGCGCAGCGTTCGAACCACGCGCTCGTCTGGCACGCCCAGACGCTTGACCGCCTGACTCAGGATTCGTTCGTTAGCCTGATGGAATACAAAATGATCGATGTCCTCGACCGCGATACTCGCGTCGCAGGCGAGCTTGTTGACCGTGTCGCAGATGGCGTTGACGCCGAACTTGAACACGCGGCGGCCATTCATGGACAGCACGCTCGCGCTATCTGCGGAAGCCTTAAACGGCGAGGTACCGACCAGACCGGGAACGCGCAACGTCTCGACGTCGGGCGCCGTCGAAAGCTCAACGGCAAGGGGGTTGTCTCCCCCAGCTTCAATCACTGCGGCGCCTGCCCCATCGCCAAAAAGCACGCAGGTGGCACGGTCGGTCCAGTCGAGCGCGCGCGTCATCTGCTCGGCAGCAACAACAAGCACGCGCTCGGCACGGCTGCGGGCGATATAGCCCTCGGCGACATCGAGCGCAAATACGAAGCCGGCACAAGCCGCCGAGACATCGAAGGCAGGGCACGTCGCGCCTAGTCGCTCAGCAACGGCACACGCCTCAGCGGGAACAAGGTGGTCACCCGTCGTCGTCGAGCAGACGATCAGATCCAGCTGGCTCGCGTCGATTCCGGACACCTGGAGTGCCCGCTCGCTCGCTGCTACGGCAAGGTCGTCAAGTGACTCGGTGGTGCAGACGTGGCGGCTCTTGATACCTGTGCGGGTAAAAATCCACTCATCCGAGGTATCGAGGAACTCAGACAGCTCGTCATTGGAAACACTGCGTTCAGGAAGCGCCGAGCCTGTTCCAAGAATCGTGAAACCCATCACTAACCTCCTTTGAGTTGTTGACGTGTTTACATCGACCAAGAGAGGATAACGCATTTTTGTCGTTGTTGATGTGTTAACATTAAATTGTCCAAATGCGACAAAGGCTTCACATTGTGTCTATCTCTCGACACCATTGCGCGATTGCCTTATTAACTTAGGAGGTAGCTGCCGTTTTGGATGCCAAATTAACGATAGTCGACGTAACCGGATCGACCAACGATGACCTGCTCGAAGCAGGAAAACAGGGAGCGCCGCACGGCACAGGACTTGCCGCCCGGGCTCAAACAGCAGGACGCGGCCGGCGCGGGCACAAGTGGGACTCAACCGTCGGCAACTTATTGCTTTCGATTGTCCTGCGCCCATGCGTTAATCCTGCGAAGTACTCTGGTCTTGCCGCCGTCAGCGGCCTAGCGGTGCTCGAGGCACTCGAAAAACAGGGTCTTGCAAACGAGATTGGCCTCAAATGGCCCAACGACCTGGTCGCGCGTGGACGCAAACTCGGCGGCATTCTGGTCGAGGCCGAACGCGATAACGAAGGCAACCCCTTTGCGGTCTGTGGCATCGGCGTTAACGTGAACTATGTGCCCGCGGAGGTTCCCGATGGCGGCCTGCCAGCAATCGGCCTGTCAGACCTCAACAAGAACGTTCCCGCCGTCGACATGCTCCTCGATGAGGTCTATCACGCAGTTATAGACGCTGTAGATGCCTGGGCAGAGCGCCTCAACGCCAAGGAAGAAGACGCCGGTCCGCTCGCGCCCGTCCACGACGAATATATCGCTCACCTCAATTGGATCGGGGAGCACGTTATCGCCCGCTCCCCCGCTGAGGACGAGCTGGCGCGTGGCATATTTAGAACGGTCGACGATTGCGGCCGCGCGTGCATCGAAACGGAAGACGGCTTTCGATCCTTCCATTTTGAGGAGGCATCGCTGCGCCCCTTGAGCGAATAGGGCGCCGCAACCACCTACTCGGCAGCATTACCCCGCAGTCCAAACCATCATTCAAAACAAAAGGGCCCCGCTGCCGTTACGGCAGCGAGGCCCTTTAAGCTATGAGCGATATCGCTTAGAGCTTGATGTCGATGTCGACGCCAGCGGGGAGGTCGAGACGCATGAGCGAATCAACGGTGCCCGAGGTGGGGTCGAGGATGTCGATGAGGCGCTTGTGGGTGCGCATCTCAAACTGCTCACGGGAGTCCTTGTTCACGTGCGGCGAGCGGATAACCGTGTACAGGTTGCGCTCGGTGGGCAGGGGGACAGGACCGGAAACGCGAGCGCCGGTCTTCTGAGCGGTCTCGACGATGAGCTTCGCGGACTGATCGACGACCTCGTGATCATAGCCCTTGAGGCGAATGCGGATCTTCTGGGTAGCCAACTTAAACCTCCAAAGAGTGCGAGAGATGTTCTCGCAGGATTACGTAACAGAGAGCTCGAACTTAGGCGTTCTTGCTCATGACCTCGTCCACGATGGACTTGGGCGCAGGCTCATAAGAGTCGAACTGCATCGTGTAGGATGCACGGCCCTGGGTCTGGGAGCGAAGGTCGGTAGCGTAACCGAACATCTCGCCCAGCGGCACCTTGGCACGGATGAGCTTGCTGTTCTTGCGATCCTCCATGCCCTCGATCTTGCCGCGGCGACCGGAGAGGTTGCCCATAACGTCGCCCATGTACTGCTCGGGGGTCTCGACCTCGACAGCCATGATCGGCTCGAGCAGCTGCGGATCGGACTTCTTGAGGGCGTCCTTGATAGCCATGGAACCGGCGATCTTGAAGGCGGCCTCGGAGGAGTCGACCTCGTGGTAAGAACCGTCGAACAGGGTGACCTTAACGTCGAGGACCGGGAAGCCGGCGATAACACCGGTGTTCAGGGCCTCCTGGATGCCCTTGTCGATGGACGGGATGTACTCCTTGGGCACGACGCCGCCGACGATAGCGTTGACGAACTCGTAGCCAAAGCCCTCCTCCATCTTCTCGAGCTTGATGACGGCGTGGCCGTACTGACCGCGACCGCCGGACTGACGGACGAACTTGCCCTCAGCCTTCTCGACGTCGTGACCAGCGGTCTCGCGGTAGGCAACCTGGGGCTTACCGACGTTAGCGTCAACCTTGAACTCGCGGAGCAGGCGGTCGACGATGATCTCGAGGTGCAGCTCGCCCATGCCGGCGATGATGGTCTGACCGGTCTCGTGGTTGGTGGACACCTGGAAGGTCGGGTCCTCCTCGGCGAGCTTGGTCAGAGCAAGGGACATCTTGTCCTGCTCGGCCTTGGTCTTGGGCTCGATGGCAACGTCGATAACGGGCTTAGCGAACTCGATCTTCTCGAGGACGATCTCCTTGCCCTCGGCGCACAGGGTGTCACCGGTGGTGGAGTTCTTGAAGCCGACGCAAGCGACGATGTCGCCGGCGGCAGCGTCGTCACGGTCGATACGCTCTGCGGCGTTCATCTCGAGGATGCGGCCGAGGCGCTCGCGCTGACCGTTGGAAGCGTTGACCACGTAGGAGCCGGACTCGGCGCGGCCGGAGTAAACGCGGACATAGGTGAGCTTACCGACGAACGGGTCGGTCATGATCTTGAAGACCAGGCCGGAGAAGGGCTCGTCGAAGGAAGGATGACGCTGGATCTCCTCGCCGGTGTCCGGATCGGTACCGGTGACGGCCTCGACGTCGAGCGGGCTGGGCAGGTAGTCGACAACAGCGTCGAGCAGTTCCTGAACGCCCTTGTTCTTGTAGGCGGAGCCCACGAAGACGAGGTTGAGCTCGTTGGCCAGAACGCCCTTGCGCAGAGCAGCCTTGAGCTCCTCGACGGTGAAGTCCTCCTCCATGAGGATCTTCTCCATGAGCTCGTCGTCAAAACTGGCAGCAGCGTCGAGGAGCTCCTCGCGCTTGGTGGCAGCGATGTCAGCAAACTCAGCCGGGATCTCGTCCATCGGCTCGGGGTAGGTCATGCCCTTGTCGTCGGCCTTGAAGTCCCATGCGGTCATGGTGACCAGGTCGATAACGCCCCAGAAGTTGTCCTCGGCGCCCATCGGGACCTGAGCGGCCACGGCGTTGGCGTCGAGACGATCCTTCATGGTCTCGATAGCGTTGAAGAAGTCAGCGCCCACGCGGTCATACTTGTTGATGAAGGCGATGCGGGGGACGTTGAAGGTAGAAGCCTGACGCCAAACGGTCTCAGACTGGGGCTGAACGCCGGCAACGGCGTCGAAGACGGCGACAGCGCCATCGAGGACGCGCAGGCAGCGCTCGACCTCGGCGGTGAAGTCAACGTGGCCCGGGGTGTCGATGATCTGGATGCGGTAGTCGGTACCGTCCTTCTTCCAGAAGCACGTGGTAGCAGCGGAGGTAATGGTTACGCCGCGCTCCTGCTCCTGAACCATCCAGTCCATGGTGGCAGCGCCCTCATGGACCTCACCGATCTTGTGGGTCTTACCGGTGTAGTAAAGAATACGCTCGGTCGTGGTGGTCTTACCAGCATCGATGTGGGCCATGATGCCGATGTTACGGGTATCGGAAAGCTTGTACTTAGGCTTAGCCATGTTAGTTCCTTACCTTAACTTACCAACGATAGTGAGAGAACGCGCGGTTGGCCTCGGCCATCTTGAAGACGTCCTCACGCTTCTTGACGGAAGCGCCCAGGCCGTTGGAGGCGTCGAGGATCTCGTTGGCGAGACGCTCGGCCATGGTCTTCTCCTTGCGAGCGCGGGAGAAGTTGACGATCCAGCGGATACCCAGAGCGGTGGAACGACGGGAGTTGACCTCCATCGGGACCTGATAGGTAGCGCCACCGACACGCTTGGGCTTAACCTCGAGCGTGGGCTTGACGTTGTCCATAGCCTTCTTGAAGGTAGCGAGAGCGTCGCCACCCTCGGACTTCTCGGCAACGATCTCGAAAGCGGTGTAAACGATGCGCTCAGCGGTGGCCTTCTTGCCGTCAAGAAGGACCTTGTTGATGAGCTGAGTCACCAGGCGGTTGTTGTAAACGGCGTCAGGCTGAACCTCACGACGATTAGCTGCTGCACGACGCGGCATGTGAAATCTCCTTAAGTGTCTACCGTGCGGCGCTTAGGCGGCACACGGCGAAAGTATCAAAACGTTATCTGGCTTATTTAGCCTTGGGGCGCTTAGCACCGTACTTGGAACGGGCCTGCATACGGTTCTGGACCGGAGCAGCGTCGTAGGCGCCACGGATGACGTGATAACGGACACCAGGGAGGTCACGGACACGACCGCCGCGGACGAGCACGATGGAGTGCTCCTGCAGGTTGTGGCCCTCACCCGGGATGTAAGCAGTAACTTCGATGCCGTTGACGAGGCGAACACGGGCAACCTTACGAAGGGCCGAGTTCGGCTTCTTGGGGCTCGTGGTGAAGACACGGGTGCACACGCCGCGCTTCTGGGAGTTGTGCTGCAGAGCAGCGTTCTTGGACTTCTTGGGCACGGAACGACGGCCCTGGCGAACCAGCTGGTTAATAGTAGGCAAAGCGTACTCCTTCTCGAATGATTCCAGCTTTCTGTAAAGTGCAACGGCTTGAATCGAGGGGTCAGCATCCCCCTACGAAACACGCAGTTCGATAGGATACGTGGCGTTAGCTGTGCCGTCAACAGACCACGCCGCCGGGCGTATCCCAAAATGAGCATATTTCCGCAAAGCCTACACAAAAGGAATCCCCTTCTGTGCGCGGGGGCGGATTCCCGGTCCGGGCGGCCCGCTGTTTAAGTTTGCTGCTCTACAGTCCTGCGCAAGACGGAAAGCACATTAAGTGCTTTCCTTTGCGTGCGGAACTCGCGACAAACTTAAACAGCGGGCCGCCCGGACCGGGAATCCGATGTGCTCGTCGGGGCAACGTTACCTGCCAAAAAGGGACAGGTTTATTTTGATCGGTTTTATCTGGGGAAACGTCGCGCTCCAGCTGTAATCTGCTCTCATCTGTCGCATGGAAATCGGCGGCGTTTCCATTTAACGCAAAAGAGGCCGCTTCCCCTAGTAGGAAGCGGCCTCAGACCTTACGAATAGACGATAGTAAAGGACTCTTCCGTTTCGGTCTCTCCTGTTGACGTGCACCTCGTGCCCTCAAGCGTTACTGAGACCACTTGGTCGACATCAATCAACTTCGTTGGCACCCAGATGTTCTCTCCGCTATTGCGCGTATAAGAAAAATATAAGTTGAACGCCCCTGCGTCGTCATCTTCGATAATCTGCTCCGATCCATCCTTGTAGGTAACCGTCAACTTCTTCGTGACTGCGTCAATGCCCAAATCATCGATGTGTGTCTGGATAGAAAACGGGCTGATCTCGAGAGGCGAGTCATCGGAGCGGAGTTCCTTTGTATCGACGTACGCTCCAACGCTAAACTCAGGCGTCGATGCCTCGAACGGCTTCGCATCCTCGCCTTCGCCCTCGGTCCACGAGATATTCCAGGTGACCGCATGTTGAAAACCTCGCTCGCGATCCATAGAAGCAAAGTACATCGTGCCATTAATGACAGTATCGCTTGATGTGTCTTTATCAATGGTGCAGCGTGTGTCAGCCCATTCCTCGCCGAAGTTCATGCTGGGCGTACCGATGCCTTGTTCTTCTTCACCATAGAGAACAAGTTCGCCTGTCTCTGCTGCCGGCTTGTAGTAGTTAACGCCATTTGGATTGGACAGCGTAAACGTCACGGCTCCGCAGCCGTTTTGGTCAATAGCCATCTCATGGATATCGAGCGTATAGCCGTTACCCTCGACGGACAGATCAACCTTCTGGACTGTGCCCTCCAGGCTTTGGGGCGCGATGCCGTCACCGAACTCTCTGGTGTAGGTATATTGAGTCCCCGATGAGCCGCCGTTGGTCCAGGTGATGTAATCCCCGTTGCCGTGGTTTCCCCAGGCTGAGGCAAAATAGCTGGAATTGATAACTGCGTAGGCGACCCCTCCGGTCGCCAACACTCCGACAAGACACCCGATTACGGCAACATAGAGAGGCTTCGCGTGGCCCTTTCGATGAAGCGGCTCACCCGCAGCAGTATTAAGGACGCGATCTGCAAGATTGCTATCGGCTTGGATGGACTCGAAGGCCTGCTTGATTTGATTGGATTTCACGGTCGCCCTCCTCTAGGATGAACTTGAGCTTCGACCTGCCGCGAGCCAAACGCGTTCGAACGGTCGCGGCTGGTACATGCAACAACTCGGCAATCTCTGAGGTCGAAAAGCCCAGATAGTAATAGAGCACGATGGGAACGCGGAATCGCTCCGGAAGTCGCATAACGTCTGACAGGACCGCCTTGGTCTCATCCTGCGCCGCCGAAAGCGAATCGGCCAGGTTCTCAATATCCTCCACACGCCTCCATGGCTTTCGAAAGAGCGATTTACATTCATTGATCGTGACCCGGATAAGCCAGCGGCGAAGATGTTCCCAACTTTCAAAGTGTCCATCGCTTTTAAGCAACTTAAGAAAGACATCTTGGGCAACATCATCGGCATCGGCGCAATCGCGCAGGTACGTCAATGCGATCCGAAACACGACATCACGGTGATCCTCGACCGCCTGTCTAAATGCTTGTTCTTCCATAATCACCTCCCGGTGACGGTAATGATTCTTGCTGAGGCCCTCACCATAGATACGCTTTGACCGAACGAAATGTTTCAAATTCAAGCAGGAATAACCTACCAAAATAAACCTGTCCCTTATTGGCAAGGGATCAACCGAACGCAACAGGTTGAGCATACGTAAGCGAGCGGTCCCCAGAGCGTACAAGGTGGCATGAAAAAGGCAGGGCATTGACCTTTTGGTCATGCCCTGCCTTTTGAATGACAGATTGTAGTTCTGGGGGCCGCGCAGCGACGGAGGTCGCCGCCGTTCGTTAGAACGGCGGAACTAATTACTCCTCGTCGTTGTCCTTGGCCTCTTCGGCGTCGTCGGTGTCCACGAGCTGGTTGAGCAGCTCGTCGAGGGAAGCCATGTCCTCGTTGATGGCACCGTTGGCGGGAGCCTTTTTGTCGTCGATCGGGGCGCCCAGGAGCTCCTCGTCGGCATCGGCGTGATGCGTCGGAGCGGAGGTACCCAGCAGGATATCGTCCGGACCGTCGGGGCTAAAGACCATCTGCAGCAGCTGCGAGAGGTCTTCCTCGTCGGCAACGTCGTCGTTGTTCTCGAGGATGTAGAGCAGATCGTGGGCCTCCAGGCCGTCACGGAGCTCCTCGATTGCCTTGGCACCGATGCCATCGATGCGCAGCAGATCCTCCTCGGACTTACCGACCAGGTCGCCGACCGTCTCGATGCCGACCTCGCTGAACTTGTTGGTCCAGCGCTGCGACACGCCCAGGTCGTCGAACAGGTACAGGCGAGCCTTCTCGGCGGAGATGGTGTGACCATTGCGGGTGAACGAACCGTCAGCACCGCCGAACTCGTCGTAGCCGGCCCAGTCGAGCTGCTGCGGGAGTTGCTCGTCCAGGTCCTTGAGCTCCACAGGAGCCCACTCGGGCAGCGACTTGGCGTTGGGCGAAGCCGGGCCGTCGATGTCCACGTAGCCGTCGGCCGTGCGATACGTCAGCTTGGCGTTGGCGTACGGCTTGAGGCCGGTACCAGCAGGGATCTTCTTACCGACGATGACGTTGGACTTAAGGTCGAGCAGGTGATCGACCTTGCCCTCGATGGCGGCCTCGGTAAGGACGCCAGCGGTACGGATGAACGAAGCGCTCGACAGCCAGGAGTCGATGTTGGACGCGACCTTGAGCGTACCCAGGATGACAGGCTCGGCCACGGGAGCCTGACCGCCCAGACGGGCAACGCGCTCGACCTCGTCGGCGAACTCGTAGCGATCGACGTACTGACCAAGCAGGTACTTGGAGTCACCGGGGTTGGTGATCTGAACGCGACGCAGCATCTGACGTGCGAGCACCTCGATGTGCTTGTCGTTCAGGTCGACGCCCTGGCTGGTGTAGACGTCCTTGACGCTCTCGACGAAGGTGTGCATCGTCGACTCGATATCGGTCAGCTTGCGCAGGTTGCGGAAGTTGACGAAGCCCTTGGTGATCTGGTCGCCGGCGCGAACCTCGCAGCCGTCCTCGATCTCGGGCATAAAGCGCACCGAAGCGGGGACGCGGCGCTCGTCGAGGACACGGGTGTGATCCTCGGAGTCGGTGAGCGTCAGCACGTACTCGGACTTCTCGGGCTTAATCGAGAGGTGGCCGGAGTACGGAGCCAGCTCGGCCTCGCGACCCAGGATCTTCTCGTTGACGTTGCCGACGATATCGAACATACGGCTGACCGTAGGCAGACCCTGCGTAATATCGTCGACGCCAGCGACGCCGCCGGAGTGAATGGTACGCATCGTAAGCTGCGTACCGGGCTCGCCGATGGACTGGGCGGCAATAATGCCGACCGCGGTACCGATAGCGACCGGACGACGGGTGGAAAGATCCCAGCCGTAGCACTTCTGGCACACGCCGTACTTGGAGCGGCAGGTGAGCAGCGCGCGGAGCTTGACCTTCTTAAGGCCCGCATCGACCATCTTCTGGATGTCGGCGACCTTCTCGATGTAGCCGTCCTGCTCAAAGAGCACGGTGCCATCGGGGGCCACGACGTCCTCGATGAAGCAACGGCCGACGAGGTCCGTGTTGAGATCGGTGGTGCCGGGGATGATGAGGTTGTAGGTAACGCCCTCGTGCGTACCGCAGTCCTCCTCGCGGACGATGACGTCCTGGGCCACGTCGACCAGACGACGGGTCAGGTAACCAGAGTCCGAGGTGTGGGATGCGGTATCGACCAGGCCCTTACGGGCGCCGTAGGTCGAAATGAAGTACTCGAGCGGCAGCAGGCCCTCGCGGAAGTTCGCCTTAATGGGAAGGTCGATCGTCTCGCCGGACATGTCTGCCATCAGGCCACGCATGCCGCCGAGCTGACGCAGCTGGGTCTTAGAACCACGGGCGCCGGAGTCGGCCATCATGTACAGCGGGTTCTCCTCGTCGAACATGTCGAGCATGAGCGCTGCAACCTTATCGGTACAAGCGGTCCACTCGTTAACGACTTCGATGTGGCGCTCCGTCTCGTTGATGAAGCCCTCCTCGAAGTACTCGTTGATCTGGTCGACGTTGGCCTGGGCGCGATCGAGCAGCTCCTGCTTCTCGGCAGGGATGAGAGCGTCCCACACCGAGATGGTGAGGCCGGCGCGGGTAGCGTAGTGGAAGCCGGAGTACTTGATGGCGTCGAGGATCGGGCCGACCTTGGCCTCAGGGTAACGATCGCAGCAGTCGGCAACCAGCTTGGCCACATCGCCCTTGACCATCTTGTAGTTCATGAACTCATAGTCTTCGGGCAGGCACTGGCGGTTGAAGATGATGCGGCCGATAGAGGTCTCGAAGCGCGCGGTCTTGTTGCCGGTGACGTCGTAGTCGACAAACTCGTTCTTGCCGTTCTTGACGCGGAAGATACGGGTGCCGTCCTCGTTGATAACGTTGGCATCGGCAGCGGACACGCGGACCTGAATCTTGGCCTGCATGTCGACCTCGGAGCGGCAGTCATAGGCGTGCAGCGCGTCGTCGAAGCTGGCGAACACGTGGTTCTCGCCCGGCAGACCGTCGCGGACCTGGGTCAGGTAGTACACACCGATGATCATGTCCTGCGAGGGGATGTTGACCGGCTTGCCGGATGCCGGCGAGCGCAGGTTGTTCGCAGAGAGCATGAGCACGCGGGCCTCGGCCTGAGCCTGGCTGGACAGCGGCACGTGGACAGACATCTGGTCGCCGTCGAAGTCGGCGTTGAAGGGCGAGCAGACCAGCGGGTGCAGGTGGATAGCCTTACCCTCGACCAGCACCGGCTCAAAGGCCTGGATGGACAGACGGTGCAGGGTCGGTGCACGGTTGAGCAGCACGACGCGGCCGTCGATGACCTCTTCGAGGATGTCCCACACAAAAGTGGCGCCACGGTCGATAGCGCGCTTGGCGCCCTTGATGTTCTCGACCTTGCCGAGCTCGACCAGACGCTTCATGACGAACGGCTTGAAGAGCTCCAGCGCCATGGTCTTGGGCAGACCGCACTGGTGCAGCAGCAGCTTGGGGTCGGTAACGATAACCGAACGGCCGGAGTAGTCGACACGCTTGCCCAGCAGGTTCTGACGGAAACGGCCTTGCTTGCCCTTGAGGGCCTCGGCGAGCGACTTGAGCGGGCGACCGCCACGGCCAGAGACCGGGCGACCACGACGGCCGTTGTCGAACAGGGCGTCCACGGACTCCTGGAGCATGCGCTTCTCGTTGTTCACGATGATCGCAGGGGCGTCCAGGTCGAGCAGGCGCTTGAGTCGGTTGTTACGGTTGATCACGCGACGATACAGGTCGTTGAGGTCAGACGCAGCGAAGCGGCCGCCGTCGAGCTGGACCATCGGGCGCAGATCGGGCGGAATGACCGGGATGACGTCCAGAATCATGTTCGCGGGGCTGTTGCCGCCCTTCAGGAAGGCGTCAACGACCTCGAGGCGCTTGACGGCCTTCTCGCGCTTCTGCTTCTGGGAGTCCTCGTCGGCGATGATGGCCTTGAGCTTCTCGGCCTCGGAGGGGAGGTCGATGGCAGCGAGCAGGTCGCGGACGGCCTCGGCACCCATGCCGCCCTTGAAGTACATGGAGTAGTAGCGGGTCATCTCGCGGAACAGCGGCTCATCGGAGATGAGGTCGCGCTCGGTGAGCTTCATGAAGGCGTTGAAGGCGTCCGTGCGGAGCTGCTTCTCGTCCTTGCACTCTTCCTCGATGTCGACGATGCCAGAGGCGATCTCCTCGGGGGTCAGCGGCTCCTCGTCGGAGAACTCGTCAAAGTTCTCGGGGTTGCCCTGCTCCTTGAGGGACTCGATCTGGCGGGCGCACTCGGCATCGATCTCTTCCAGATCGGCGGCGAGCTCCTCGCGCAGGTCGTCAGCGTCGGCCTCGCGAGCCTCGTAGTCGACCTCGGTGATGATGTAGCTGGCAAAGTACAGAACCTTCTCGAGATCCTTGGACTTGATGTCGAGCATACGGCTCATCGGGAAGCTCGTGGGGCTCTTGAAGTACCAGATGTGGGACACGGGAGCGGCGAGCTCGATGTGGCCCATGCGGTCGCGACGCACCTTGGCCGAGGTGACCTCGACGCCGCAGCGCTCGCAGACGATGCCCTTAAAGCGGATGCCCTTGTACTTGCCGCAGGAGCACTCCCAGTCCTTGGCGGGACCGAAGATCTTCTCGCAGAACAGGCCGTCCTTCTCGGGCTTGAGGGTACGGTAATTGATGGTCTCCGGCTTCTTGACCTCACCGTGCGACCAGGAACGGATCTGGTCGGCGGAGGCAAGGGAGATCTTTACCGAGTCAAAATCAGTAGCTTCGAAATCTGCCACAGTCAACTACTCCTTATCAGTGGTCGTGGCGGCGACAGCCTCGGGTGCCTCGGCGGTCTCGGCATCCTGGGCCTCGACGTCGGCGTCAACGCCGGCGAGCGCAGCCAGGTCGTCGAGAGCAGAGGTCTCCTCGGCGGTCACAGGGGCGGAGGCGTCCTCGTCGGCATCGTGCATGGGCTCGATGTCCAGCGCGAGGGAACGGATCTCCTTGACGAGAACCTTGAAGGACTCGGGGATACCCGGGACAGGAACGTTCTCGCCCTTGACGATGGACTCGTAGGTCTTGACGCGGCCCACGGTATCGTCGGACTTGACGGTCAGGATCTCCTGCAGGACGTTGGAAGCACCGTATGCGTACAGTGCCCAAACTTCCATCTCGCCGAAGCGCTGGCCGCCGAACTGAGCCTTGCCGCCCAGCGGCTGCTGGGTAACCAGGCTGTAAGGGCCGGTCGAACGGGCGTGGATCTTGTCGTCGACCATGTGGCCGAGCTTGAGGATGTAAGACGTACCCACGGTAATGGGCTCGCGGAACTCCTCGCCGGTGCGGCCGTCGAACAGACGGGTCTTGCCGCGCTCGTCAAGCTGGGTGACAAACTCGGGGCGCATGTGATCGCCAAAGGCAGCGGTGGCCTTGTTGAGCATGTTCTTGTTGGCGCGACGGATGACCTCGGCGATCTCGTCCTCCTTGGCGCCGTCGAAGACGGGCGTAGCGGTGAAGAACGGACCGGGGACATACTTGTCGGAGTCGGCATTCTCGGTATCCCAACCGCAGGCAGCAGCCCAGCCAAGGTGGCACTCGAGCAGCTGGCCGACGTTCATACGCGAAGGAACGCCCAGCGGGTTGAGGATAACGTCGATCGGGGTACCGTCAGCCATGTAGGGCATGTCCTCGACCGGCAGAACGTTACAGATAACGCCCTTGTTGCCGTGGCGACCGGCGATCTTATCGCCCTGCTGGATCTTACGACGCTGGGCGACGTAGACGCGCACCTGCTCGTTGACGCCGGGGGCCAGGTCGTCGCCGTTCTCGCGGCTAAAGCGGACGACGTCGATGACGCGGCCGTAAGCGCCGTGAGGCATCTTAAGGGAGGTGTCGCGAACGTCGTGAGCCTTGGCACCGAAGATGGCACGCAGCAGGCGCTCCTCGGCAGTCAGAGCGCTCTCGCCCTTAGGCGTAACCTTGCCGACCAGGATGTCGCCAGGGCCGACCTCAGCGCCGATGCGGATGATGCCGTCCTCGTCAAGGTTGGCAAGCATGTCCTCGGAGAGGTTCGGGATCTCGCGAGTGATCTCCTCGGGGCCGAGCTTGGTGTCGCGGGCGTCGATCTCGTGACGGGTGATATTGATGGTCGTCAACAGGTCCTCGGCCACCAGGCGCTCGGACACGACGATACCGTCCTCGTAGTTAAAGCCTTCCCACGGCATGTATGCCACGGTGAGGTTCTGGCCCAGTGCGAGCTCGCCGTGATCGGTCGAAGGACCGTCGGCCAGAGGCTCGCCCTGCTCAACGGTGTCACCGACGCGCACGAGCGGACGGTGGTTGATGCAGGTTGACTGGTTGGAGCGCTGGTACTTGGCCAGGTGATACTCGTCCATGCCGCCGGCATGCTTGACGATAATCTTGGAAGCGTCGGCAAAGATGACCTCGCCGGCGTTCTTGGCCAGGGTGACCTCGCCGGAGTCCAGGGCGGCGCGACGCTCCATGCCGGTACCGACATAGGGAGCGGCAGGGTGAACCAGCGGCACGGCCTGACGCTGCATGTTAGCGCCCATGAGCGTACGCTTAGCGTCGTCGTGCTCGAGGAACGGGATCAGCGTGGCTGCGACGGAGAGCATCTGACGCGGCGAGACATCCATGTAATCGACGTCCTCGACAGGCACGTCGGCGGGAGCGCCGAAGGAGCCGTCGAAGTCGCGGGTACGGGCGATCACGGTGTGCGGACGGACAATCTTGCCCTCGGCATCGGTCGTGATGAACTCATTGGTCTTGGGATCGAGCGGCGTGTTGGCCGGCGCGATGACGTGCTTCTCTTCCTCGTCAGCGGTCATCCAGTCGATCTGGTCGGTGGCAACGCCGTTCTCGACGCGGCGGAACGGAGCCTCGATGAAGCCGTACTCGTTGACGCGGGCGTAGAGGGCGAGCGAGCCGATCAGGCCGATGTTGGGGCCTTCGGGGGTCTCGATCGGGCACATGCGGCTGTAGTGCGAATTGTGAACGTCGCGGACGGCCGTCGGCACGTTGGTACGGCGGCTGGAACCCGACTTGTGGCCGGCAAGACCGCCAGGGCCGAGTGCGGACAGACGGCGCTTGTGGGTCAGACCGGTCAGGGGGTTCGCCTGGTCCATGAACTGCGAGAGCTGCGAGGAACCGAAGAACTCCTTGATGGAGGCCACGATCGGGCGGATGTTGATGAGCGACTGCGGGGTGATCTCGTCGATGTCCTGGGAGCTCATGCGCTCACGGACGACGCGCTCCATACGGCTCATGCCGATACGGAACTGGTTGGCGACGAGCTCGCCGACGGTGCGGATGCGGCGGTTGCCAAAGTGGTCGATGTCGTCGACCTTGAAGCCCTGCTCGCCGGCAGCAAGGGACAGGAGGTAGCGCAGCGTAGCGACGATATCCTCGTCGGTAAGCACCGTGACCTCTTCCTCGGTAGTGAGGTTGAGCTTCTTGTTGACCTTGTAACGACCGACGCGAGCCAGATCGTAGCGCTGCGGGTTGAAGAGCAGGCCCTCGAGCAGGCTGCGGGAGGCATCCACGGTGGGAGGCTCGCCCGGGCGCAGGCGACGGTAGATCTCGATGAGGGCGTCCTCGCGGGTGAGGGCGGTATCGCGCTCCAGGGTGCGCTTGATCACATCGGAGTTGCCGAGCAGCTCGATGATGTCGTCGTTGGTGACGGCGATGCCAAGGGCGCGCAGGAACATCGTGGCGCTCTGCTTGCGCTTACGGTCGATGGAGACCATGAGCTGGTCGCGCTTGTCGACCTCAAACTCAAGCCAGGCACCGCGGGACGGGATGATCTGGGCCTTGTAGATCTGCTTGCCCGAATCCATCTCGGAGCTGTAGTACACGCCCGGGGAGCGGACGAGCTGGGAGACGACGATACGCTCGGTACCGTTGATGATGAAGGTGCCCTGATCGGTCATCATGGGGAAGTCACCCATGAAGACGAGCTGCTCCTTGATCTCGCCGGTCTCCTTGTTGGTGAGACGGACGTCGGTCAGAAGCGGAGCCTGATAGGTCATATCCTTCTCGCGGCACTCCTCGACGGTGTGCGCGGGGTCGCCGAACTGATGCTCGCCGAAGGTAACCTCGAGAACATGGTTCTGGCTCTGGATGGGGCTGGATTCCTTGAACGCCTCACGAAGGCCCTCGTCCTTAAAACGCTCAAAGGATTCCCTTTGAACAGAGATAAGGTTGGGGAGCTCCATGGCCTCCGGGATTTTCCCGAAGCTGACGCGCTTGCGCTCAGTGGCAGTGTATGCGTAGGTCACCAGGTTTTTCCTCCTTCACGGAAATGCTCGGTGGATTGGCGAGGCATGGCTTCGCCAGTTATCGCAACCTAATAGTTTATCAGGTACCGACCGTTGAGCAAGAAAAGCCTTGACGCGATTGAGTTTTTGGAGTAGCAAAGTTTTTCGACAGAAAATGCGCAGGTAGATGTATGTGTATCGAACACCTGTTCATATATTTTCTGTGAACAGAGAACCGGCAATCGCAGCTCTTATAAAAAAAACGGGTGCAGACCGAAGTCCGCACCCGTAAATATCGTTGCCCGAAGGCTTACTTGCGCATCAAGCCGCCGCGCTCGTCGATGGCATCCCAGAAGGCGTTTGCAAAGCGAGGGTCGCTTGCAGCCATGAGGGCGTTGGTAGCCATCCAACCAGACGGGGGTACCGGTGTCGTAGCCCGACAGCGGGTCGATGACGACGGCATACATGGCCTCGCGATCGAGCGAACGGGCCATGGCGTCGGTCAGCTGGATCTCGCCACCCTTACCGGCCTGCTGATCGGCCAGCAGGTCCATGACCAGCGGAGACAGGAGGTAGCGACCGACGATGTACAGGTTGGACGGAGCCGCCTCGGGGGCAGGCTTCTCCACCAGGCCGCCGATACGCCACACGGCACCCGGCTCGCCATCAGCAACATCCTCGGCGCCCTCGAGCGAGCCCACGCGCTCACCGGCGATAACGCCGTAGCGGCTAACTTCCTCGGGAGCACACGCGGCAACGGCGATAACCGAAGCGCCACCGTGCTCCTTGGAGACGGCCAGCATCTTGTCGCAGATATCACGGTTGGGCACAACGTAGTCGCCCAAAAGAACCAGGAAGTTCTCCCCCGCCACAGCGTCGGCGGCAGAGCGAATGGCGTGACCGAGACCCTTGGGCTCGTACTGATAGCGGAAGTCGACCGGCATACCGCCCGCATGGGCGACAGCGTCGGCGTAGGCGTCCTTACCGCGCTCGCGCAGCAGGTTCTCGAGCGAACGGTCGGGCTGGAAGTAGTTCAGCAGCTCGGGCTTGCCGGGCGAGGTAACGATGATGGCGTCGTCGACCTCCTCGGGGTCGAGCGCCTCCTCGACGACATACTGGATGACCGGCTTGTCGAGAACCGGCAGCATCTCTTTGGGCGTGCACTTGGTGCCAGGCAGAAAACGCGTGCCAAGACCGGCGGCGGGGATGATTGCCTTCATAGTATTCAGGGATCCTTTCGCAGGCGCAAATAGCGCCCGTGCATGCGGCTCACCGGCCGCAGACCAAATTGCGATACCGGATTATCTTACCGCTGTTAATTAACGTTAATGCAGGCAAGCGCCATTCTTCAGCAGGTCAACGCAAATTATTGCTCGAATGGTGCAACTTTATCGCCCAACGGTAGCGACCCCAAAGCACCGCAAGCGGAAGCAATTTGCATGCCGAGTCAGCAAAATAGAGGGATCATAACGAAAAAGACGGGGCTCGCAATGCGAACCCCGTCTGCAAAGAAATCTGGCGAGAAAGCCTGATTACTTGAGGGTGACAGCAGCGCCAGCAGCCTCGAGCTTCTCCTTGGCAGCCTCGGCGTCCTCCTTCTTGGCACCCTCGAGAACAGCCTTGGGAGCGCCCTCGACGACCTCCTTGGCCTCCTTCAGGCCAAGGTTGGTGAGCTCACGGACGGCCTTGATGACCTGGATCTTGTTGTCGCCGAAGCCCTCGAGCACGACGTCAAACTCGGTCTTCTCCTCGGCCTCAGCAGCGCCAGCAGCGGGAGCGGCGACAACGGCGGCAGGAGCAGCGGCGGAAACGCCGAAGGTGTCCTCGATAGCCTTAACGAGCTCGGAAGCCTCGAGAAGGGTCATTTCCTTAAGAGCATCGATGATCTCATCGGTGGTAAGCTTAGCCATTTCTAAGTCCTTTCGGTTTCCGTGCGGATGCACGGAGATCAGTTAAAACACGGCGCGAATGCGCCAGGGGTGCGGCGTTGCCGCCGCGGGTGAAAACAGCGACTAGGCTGCCTTCTGCTCGGAGACCTGCTGAATCGAACGAGCGAGACCAGAGGAAACGCCGTTGACGCAGACAGCGATGTCGCGAGCGAAACCGGAGATGAGACCGGCGATCTGGCCGAGAAGCTGATCCTTGGTGGGCAGCTCGGCGATAGCCTTAACATCATCAGCGGAAACGGCCTTGCCGTCGGAGATACCGCCCTTGATCTCAAGGACGCCCTTGGACTTAGCAGAGAAGTCCTTAAGGGCCTTAGCGGCCTCGACCGGCTCGGACTCATAGAACACATAAGCGACGGGGCCGGCGAGGATCTCGTCGAGCTCGGGCTGCTCCTGGTTCTTGAGAGCGATCTTGACCAGGTTGTTCTTGTAGACCTTCATCTCGGCGCCGCACTCGCGAAGCTGATGACGCAGCTCCTGGGCCTGCTTAACCGTCAGACCGTTGTAGTTGACGACGAACAGACCGGCGTTCTCGGCGATACG
The DNA here is from genome assembly GCA_025992755.1 of Coriobacteriaceae bacterium. Lineage (GTDB taxonomy): Bacteria > Actinomycetota > Coriobacteriia > Coriobacteriales > Coriobacteriaceae > Collinsella. The sequence continues at coordinate 471,734 of DAJPGF010000001.1, read as the reverse complement.
GGACTCGATCTCTGCAACCTTGTCGATTTTGTACTGCTGGGGCATGAATTACACCTCCTCGATTTCTTTCCGGGCACGGTCCGCCACAAGGACGTGACGGGGGCATGTCCAAAAAGAAAGCCCCCGCGCTGCATGAGCGACGGGGGCGAGAAGACATATCTACTCGACCACCTCGGCTGGCGGGATATCCCATTAAGCTCGCGGGCAATGCCCGTTTGCACCGGCTGTCTCTGGCAGCGGATTCGTGCGTGAACCGAAAGTATTATGGCGGGGACCCCGGCGTCGGTCAACGGAAAACCGGGCTGCACACAATTCCACCATCCGGCCGCACCGCCGAAGGCCAGGCGCAAGGTTTTCGCTCGGTCAGGTCCTGGGCTCGCTCGGAAAGCACATTAAGTGCTCTTCGGCTCGTGCGGAATCTACGAAAACCTTGCGCCTGGCCTTTGGCGGCGCGGCCTACGTCAACTATGGGGCAGCCCGGTTTTTCGTTGGCTGACGCCTCCACTCATAATGCTTGGGTCGGTGGGCTGATGTGTTGCGTCCCTGATGGCTATAGGGTTGAGACGAAGGTGGATAGGCGGTGGAGGCCTTCGTCCAGATCTTGGTCGGAGACGCAGTAGCTTAGGCGGATGTGGCCTTCGGTGCCGAAACAGTCGCCCGGAACTAGGGCTATGTTGGCTTCTTTGATGGCTTTGATACAGAAGTCTTCGCTGGTTAGGCCGTACTGTTTGATGCTGGGAAAGGCGTAGAAGGCGCCGGCTGGTTCCACTACGTCGAGGCCCATGGCGTCTAAGGCTGCGAGTACGCGTTCGCGGCGGGCTCGGTAGACTTTGAGCATGGGGGTTGGGTCGACGGTCAGGGCTCGCGCCGCGGCGTCCATTTCGAAGGAGACGGCGCTCGATACTAAGTATTGGTGGGCCTTTGCGATCTCGGCGATGACGGGGGCTGCGGCTGCGAGCCAGCCCAAGCGCCAGCCGGTCATGGCCCAGGGCTTGGAGAAGCTCTCGATGACCACCGTCTGCTCGCGTAGCTCCGGGTGGCGCCGGGCAAAGCGCTCGTAGCCATCCACATAGACCAGGCGGCTATATACGTCGTCGCAGACCACGTAGATGCCCGCCTGCTCTGCCACGCGCGCCACGGCGTCGAGCGACGCCGCGTCGAGGATGCAACCCGTGGGATTGTTGGGCGAGCAGATGACGATGGCCTTAGTCGCCGGCGTCACACAGGCACGAAGCGCCTCCTCATCAATCTGGAATTGCGCAGGCTCTGTATCCAAAAAGACCGCTTTGGCGTGATTGGCCACGACGATGCTCTCGTACAGGCCAAAGGCCGGCGTGGGGATAATGACCTCGTCTCCGGGGTTAAGCATAGCCATAAATGTTGCCGACAGGGCCTCGGTCGCGCCGTCGGTCAGGATGACCTCGTCGGCCGAAAACGTAAGGCCCGCGTCCCCCATGTAAGCAGACAGCGCCTCACGCAGGGCGGGGCGACCGTTGTTGGGCGGATAGTGTGTGTCGCCGCGGTCCAACGAAGCGGTCACCTCGGCGCTAATCACATCGGGCGTGGAAAAATCGGGCTCGCCGAGCGCGAGCGCAATGCATCCTGGGTGCTGGGCAGCGAGCGCGTTAATCCGACGGATGCCGGAGGGCTTGAGCGTGGCAAGCGAGGTATTCATGGGCAGACGCATGGCGTTCCTTTCGTAAGGGTTGCATTAGGATAGCGCGGCGAGACGCCGCCAGACGGTGTAACCTAAACGGAAACCAACCGGAAAGGAGGCGGCATGGAGACGACCTCACGCGGCGATGTACCAAAAACGTTGCGAACCATTGCGTATATCAGCATTCCCGATAGCGCCGATCTTGAGTTTTTGCTCTGGGACCTGCAAGATGCCATCGCCGCCTATGCACAGCTTTCCGGCACCGCGCTCCCCCGCCCGGTTGATTTGGAGGCGGATGATGCCGGCAGCGTTGCCGATGGCATCGTGCTGGCCATTGAAGATGTGGCTGACGATGAGACGTTGACAGCTATCGAGCAGGCGCTTGAGCGCTTTGGCGGTACGGGAACGCGCGTCTATGCCGCGATTCGAGCCGCACAAGAGGGCGCTAAGCAGGCGCGCGGGACCGCCGTTCGTCTGCACAAGGCATGTGAGCGCCATGACCAATTGTGGTGTGGCGGCGTTGTCGTCTGTGCCGGCAGCGGTACTGCGGCGCTTCGCCACTCCCCGCGTATGGGCCTCTTGCGCCGGCCTTTTTCGGAAGCGGTGGATAAGCTTGTAGGCGCTGTGCGCATGGGCTGCTCCGTTGAGCATGCGCAGCTGCTTGGCGGTGGCAATGCCGGTAGCGTCGATGCCGACGGCATGGTGCGTGCCAGGCCCGCCGTGCCCGCACCAATCTGGCGCGCCATCATCAAACGCCTCGGCGCCCATGCTCAATCAAGGATCTAGACTACCGTGCGGTCCAGTCGACTGCCTCGCGCCAGCGCTCAACAAGACGTTCCAGACGCCAAGCCGCGTTAGCGGGACTAGTTGACGGCAATACGACAACGGACAGACCCGTCCGTTCCTGTAGATAGCGCTTATAGAGGCGCCCCGCCGTACCACCGTTGCATATCACCTGCTCAATGGGAGCTGCGCCGGTAATGCACTCGATATGTGCCGGCACAACGTTGCGAATGCTCGCATCACTCGAGCCCTTAATGTCGCAGCTCTCAATCACATCCCACAGGGCTACGCCGCCGTTCAGCAGCATGGATCGCTTGGCGGCAATCGAGGCGTCGAGCTTCGCGGGCTCGCCGTCCGCCAAAGAATCGCCCTCGTTGGGCGGCACAGGCACACCGAGGCACGCGGCCATCACGCGCCAAAAGCGATTCTGAGGGTTGCCGTAATAAAAGGCATTGGCGCGCGAAAGCACCGAGGGAAACGACCCCAGCACCAAAACGCGCGAGTGCTGGTCGAACACGGGCTCAAACCCATGCTCAATATGTTGATAGCCCTCGTCCGGCGCCATGATCTAGACCCTCAACAGATAGCGCACCTCGTAGGGCGCAAGCTCAAGGGTACCCGTCAGCTCGATCGTGGGCGCATCGTCGGCAAGCAGGTCGACGAAGGAGCCGTTGAGTTCACCGGCTCCAAAGGTATAGGGCTCGTTCACAGCATTGACCGCCACGAGTACCGTCGCGCCGTCACAGGCGCGCTCGAACAGCAGCTGCTTGTTCTGGATCACCACGTTGCGATAGGCACCGTAGTTGAGAGCACGGGCCGCCGCGTCGTCGGCCGAGCGCAGGTGCGCGAGCTGCGTGACAAACGCCGTCAGCTCATTGGGCGCAGGCTCATCGAGCGCAGGGCGCAGCGCCCAGTCGCCATCGGGGCCGCCCTTTTCGCCAGCAATCCCCCACTCGCTGCCATAGTAGACGCACGGAATGCCCGGCATGCCAAAGAGCATGCCATAGGCGGGACGCAGGCACGACTTGTCGGTAAGGATGCTTGCCAGGCGCGGCACGTCGTGGTTGTCGACAAACGACAGCAGGTGCTTGCCGCGGTAGATGCACCAGGGGTCGCCGCCAAACTGACGGTGCAGCGAGTGCGCGATCTCGAACATGTTGACCGAGTTAAAGCTGGAGTACAGGCCCTTGTAGCACTCGTAGTTGGTGCAGGAGTCGAGCATCTCGTCGTTGACGATCTGGTTGTAGTCGCCGTGGAGCGTCTCACCAATCAGTACAAAGCCGGGCTTGAGCTCACGGGTAAAGGCGTGCAGCCGGCGCATAAAGTCGCGGTCGAGCATATAGGCAACGTCCAGGCGCAGACCGTCGACGCCAAAGACGTCGGCCCAACGGCGCACGGACTCGAGCAGGTAATCGACCACAGCGGGATTTTGCAGGTTGAGCTTCACAAGCTCAAAATGGCCTTCCCAGCCCTCGTACCAAAAGCCGTCGCCGTAGCACGAGTCGCCGTCAAAACTGATGTGAAACCAGTCCTTGTAGGGCGAGTCCCACTTGCGTTCCTGCACATCGCGGAAGGCCCAAAAGCCACGGCCCACATGGTTAAAGACGGCATCGAGCACCACGCGAATGCCGTGGGCATGCAGTGTCTCGCACACGGCGGCAAAATCGGCATCCCCACCCAGGCGACGGTCGATATGGCACAGGCTGCGCGTATCGTAGCCGTGGCTATCGGATTCGAGCGGTGGGTTGATCAGTACAGCGCCAATACCAAGTTTTTGCAAGTAGTCGGCCCATTGGGCGATTTTCATGATGGGGGCATTGGGGTTGGCTGCAGTGCCGGCAGTTTGGGAGAGTTCGTCCTCGGCAACGGGTGCGGCGTTTTCGCGCGGAGCCCCGCAAAAGCCCAGCGGATAGATCTGATAGAACGTCGTCTCGTATGCCCACATAACAGCCTCCCGGTAAGCTCAACACAACGACATCCATTGTATGCCCAGCATGCATCCCCTCCCCCAAAATAAGTTGCGGTGGAATAGTTCCTGCTTGGGCATTCAGAGGCCTTAAACAGGAACTATTCCACCGCAACTGATGAGGGGACGTGATTAGGCGACGGGCTTTGCCGGCGTATGGCTGGGAACATTACGGCGGTGGCGAGGATCTTGCCAAATAAATGGTACTGCCGAGATGCCGCTGAGCGAATAGAGGGGTGTCCGCACGGGCAGCTACCCTATGATAAAGGCGGCATATTCCCGCACCTTATCTACTAAAGGTAGTTGAACGATGGCAGACATTAAAATCAAGATCGTCAGCAATCCATATCAAGAAATTGTCCGGTTCTTCCGATGGGATAACGGCTGGCAAGAAATAACAACCTCCACAAATCCCAACAGTGCATCCATAGCACGAAGATCGTTAAGGGATTCTTCCCCTTTAAGGCCGAAGAAATAATCGACATCCTCGCCAAAGAGTTCGGCGGCGGCGGCGACAAAATCGAATTGCATTTTGAAGGCGCGGATGACGAATGGCAGGAGCTGCTCGCCATCTGTACCGAAGGACCACGCGCCAACACATACGAGGCTATGCGAGACGAGCGTTATCTATCAAACGCCCGAGACGTCTTGCCGGAGATTGTCGAAGTTTTCAGAGAAATCCAGTGGCTTGTAGACGAATCAGTCTCCGAGCGAACAAAAGTTTCTGAGCAAATTAGGAAGTTCACCGATGTCTCGAGCGACATCATCCCGCTGTGTGTGCTCGGCAGCTATAGCGCAGGCAAATCAACGCTCATCAACGCCCTCATCGGCATGGAGATCCTTCCCAGCGGCGACGAGCCTGTAACGGCCCGCATATTTCAAATCAAACGTTCAAAAGACCGAGACCGCGCAATGGTTCAATTCTCCTGTGGCAACAGGCGATTCTTGCTACGTTTTGATCTTGATGGCCTCATGGAAAACAAAGAGCTTATGGGGGAGCCCCTATACGACAAGATCGCGGCCAAAGTGGCCGACTCCATGCCCGGCATGGCCTCCCATATGAACAGTGCCCTCAAGGTTCTTAACTCATACCATGCCGATGAAGACGACCAGACCATCTCCGATCTGATCAGAATCGAGGTGCCCTTTAGCGATACCGATCCATGGCCCCATGATAGGGAGTTTGTCATCTTTGACACCCCGGGCTCAAACTCCGCCTCCAACGCCGATCACGCCCGAGTGCTCAAACAGGCAATGGAGGGCCTCTCGAATGGCCTTCCCATTTTCGTTGCAGAGTACAACTCGCTCGATACGAAGGACAACAAGAACCTCTCCAACGAAATAGAGCAGATTCCCGCAATCGATGAACGCTTTGCCATGATCGTAGTCAACAAAGCAGATTCCGCCGACCTTCCCAAAGGAGGATTCGACGATGAAGCCGTCTCGCAAATCATGCGTTGGTCCATTCCAGCCAGCCTTTACGGTCAAGGTATCTACTTTGTTTCTTCCATCCTCGGCCTAGGCTCAAAGAACTCCAGCGAGTTTATAAGCGACAACTATGCCGAAAAATTCGAAGATCAGCAGCGTAAATACACAGATCCGACAAGCCGCTTCTACAAAACGCTCTACCGCTACGACATCCTTCCGGGACAGATCTCGCGCAGAACCAACCGCGAATCCGAGGCTTGCAAGGACCTCCTTCTTGCCAACAGCGGACTCTTTTGTATCGAAAATGAAATACGGCTGTTTGCCGAGCGGTACTCTGCCTACAACAAATGCAGCAGGTCGGAATCGCTCCTACAAGAAATTGTCAGCATAACCGAAGAAGAGATTGCCGATAAGAAAACCGACCTCGAACAAAAGAAAGCACAGCGAGAAGCCGAGCTCGAAGAGGATAAGCGCAATCTCATCAACCAGCTCGAAGACTGCAGAGAGCATGCGAGGCTGGACTCCTCGGCCAGCTATGCCGGCGCCATTGACGGGAACGTTTCCGCCGAGCAGTGGAAAACCAACCTTGACACGCTTCAGGCGCGTCAAGGCGCCATTACCGAAGACAAGCGAGAGCGCCTCGAATACTCAAAACGGTCGAACGCAGCCGCGCAAGCGTTTGACTCAATCGCCCCTAACTTTTTCAATAGGCTCGGCGAATCGATAAAAGGAAGCCCGGCCAACACGCAAAAGGACGTCGACTCCCAGCCAACATTTGGGTTAGCGGAGGTTGGCAAAGGCCTTTGTGATGACATCACCGATGCGCTCCAAAAAAGATCCGACGCAAAGGCTGCCGAAAGAACAGCCGACAAAGATGCCGCCGACCAACTCTTTAACGAGGTCATCAATCACTATGACGAATGTACCGAGCAAATAGCTCAGACCATCGATGAGCTGTCGCAAAGCTATTGGAAGGACTGTGCGGAGCATAGCCGCGATGCCCTCTATCGCATCGCCACCAGCAGCGACAATCCTCTTTCCGAAGAGAAGCGCCAAGAGGTCGGCGATATCATTCTTAAATATCGTGGCCTCGCGCTCGATAAGACAAAGGGCCCTATTTTCAGCAAGGCAGACTTTACCGAACTGAAGCTCATGGACCGTGTCATCTTTAAATCTGACAAGCTTTTGCTTAGGAAAGTCGAAGACAAATTCAACCGCGAAATCTCACGGTGTTTCTGCGAAGCACGCGCCGAAATAGAGCGCGAGCATACCTACGGCTTTACCGAATGGCTCAACGAGTTGCTCAGCCAAATTACGAGCAATATCACCGACTACAACCCGGTGCTCCATGGCCATGTCGAAGACATCAACAGGCAAACCGCGGAGATCAACACTCTCGAGGCAAAACTCGAGACGCTCAATAATCGAAAAGAGTACATTGCGCGCGTCATTAATTGGAAGGAATAGGCTGATCGCATGGGCATCAAAAACGCGATTATGCGCGCTGCCGATAAAGCCGGCAACGCGGTCGCAACCGTCTCGGTACTCAGCAGCTCCCAACTCGATGAGGTCGACAAAAAGCGAACAGCATACTTGTCGGAAAAGCCGAATCCGGCAGACGAGCAAGCTGTCGAGCTCACCAATCGGCTCTTGGCAACTGCCGCCGTTGAGCTTCACAACGCCTATCTGCCGCAACTGCGAAATGTATACGCACCGATTGACCCCTCTATCGAATACCCCACGGGCTTTAACGCCGACAACAACATCCGCTTCATGAATATCACGAAGTGGATCGTCGACCCCAACGAGGACAGTCTCGAGAAGCTCGTAAATGTGTACGACGTTCTTTCTGACGAAGACTGCAACATTGCGCTGGTTTTTAATCGAACTAGCGTAAGCACCGAGGTATTTCTCGCAGTCGTCAACAGCGACAATGCCCATGACAACATCGACGCCGATAATTTTTCCCGGCGCATGTCGGATGCCCTGAGGGGCAACTTCCCCGGTTCCGAAGTGGGACCCGCCAACCGCGGCCCCATTCCGTGTCTAGACAATCGACGCTCGTCTTCGGTTGCCGCCGTTTCGAATATTCCGGCCGAAAAGAACGAGAAGTTCGTCACGCAAACCATTGAGAAAGTTCTTGACGGCATTGTGCCTGGCAGGCCGAGCGAAGACTACACTATCGTGCTGCTCGCAACCCCGATTTACGATATCGAATCGCGCAAGCTCCGTCTCGCTGAACTCCACTCACTGCTGACGCCCTATGCCTCATGGACGACCAACTATACCTACCACCAAAACGACTCCATCGGATCGTCCGCGACGATTGGCATCAATGCAGGCGTGAGTGCCGGCAGGCAGGTGGGGGGCAATCAGGCTGTTGCTCAAAACTACAACGAAACGGACTCGACAAACGAGTCGACCTCGGAATCGAGCAACGAGAGCGTAACCGACTCGTCCACATCGACCGAAAGCATCACGGATACGGTCACCGACGGCAGAAATGAATCCTCGAGCGGAGGCGTTGACTTAAGCGTATCCGCAAGCCACTCCGAGGGCTCGTCGCACTCCACGTCTACAGCAAAAGGTACGAGCTCATCTACCGGCAAGGCCATATCAAACTCACTCGGCAAAGCCGTCGCCAGCGGTGTTGGCAAGGCTGTCTCTAAGGGAGCTTCCGTGACTTCCGGTGTTTCACAGGCAGTAAATCTAGGTGCCAACTTTGGCGGATCGTTCGCACGCTCAAGCACGGTCACCGCTACCATCGGCGCCGACGAAGGCATCACACAGACGTTCAAGAATTACTCCATCCAACACGCGCTCGAAATACTCGAGTTGCAAATGAAGCGCTACGACCTTGCCTCGGCACTCGGCATGTGGGACTTTTGCGCCTACGTGCTATCAGAAGACCACAACGTCGCGAACAACGTTGCCCACACCTACCTCGCCCTCACCCAGGGCAAAGAGTCCTATATGTCTCAGGCGGCAGTAAACCTCTGGCGCGGAGACCTTGGAGAGCAAAGCGCCGACGCCGCGGCAATCTGCTCCTACCTTCGCGATTTGCGCCATCCTGCTTTTGCCCTCTCCCCCGCCCTGCTCGATCAACATCCAAGTTTTTCGGTTTACCCAGCAACGGTCGATGCAACAACTGCCCTTTCGGGCAAGGAGCTGGCCTACTCGCTCAACTTTCCCAAGAAATCCGTCCCAGGGCTGCCCGTTATCGAGTGTGCGTCTTTTGGACGCAATGTCTCAACGTTCGATGGCACGCAGCCCCAGCAAGGCCTTTGCATAGGCAAGGTTTTCCATATGCATCGCGAGGAGCGCATTAGGACGTTCCTGTCAAAAGACTCGCTCGCCTCGCACACCTTTGTTACGGGCAGCACCGGCGCAGGAAAGACCAATACCGTCTGCCGCATCCTCGATCAGGCGCTCGATCAGCAGGTCAACTTTCTTGTCATTGAACCTGCCAAGGGCGAATACAAGGACGTGTACGGGGGCCGCGAAGACGTAAACGTCTTTGGAACCAATCCAGAATTCACGCCGCTCCTGCGCATCAATCCTTTTAGCTTCCCGTCCGGCATCCATGTGCTGGAGCACCTCGACCGACTCGTTGAGATCTTTAATGTTTGCTGGCCCATGTACGCCGCCATGCCCGCCGTCCTTAAAGACGCTGTCGCCAGGTCATACGAAGACTGCGGATGGGATCTTGCCGCTTCTGATAACCCGTATGGAGCCGATCTCTTTCCCTGCTTTGCAGATGTTGCCCGTAACGTCCGCGAGATTCTCGACTCCAGCGAGTACGATGCCGAAAATAAGGGCGCCTACAAGGGGTCGCTGCTCACGCGTCTCAACTCGCTCACCAACGGGCTCAACGGCATGATGCTTTCGTCGAACGAAGTCGATGCTAGCGTGCTTTTTGACGCCAACACAGTCATCGATCTATCGCGCATTGGCTCCGCCGAAACAAAATCCCTACTCATGGGTCTTCTTGTACTCAAACTTCAAGAACATCGCATGGCCGAGAAAAAGGGCATGAACCAGCCGCTTCGCCATCTGACCGTGCTTGAAGAGGCGCACAACCTGCTTAAGCGATCGTCGAGCAGCCAAGGCTCGGAGAGCGGCGACCTGACAGGCAAGAGCGTCGAGATGATCTCAAATGCCATCGCCGAGATGCGTACATACGGCGAAGGCTTCATCATCGCCGACCAAGCACCCGGACTTCTCGATATGGCAGCCATTCGCAACACAAATACCAAGATCATCCATCGCCTGCCCGATCTTTCGGACCGCGAGCTCGCCGGTCGCGCTGCCAACCTCAACGACCAACAAATCGTCGAGCTGGCACGCTTGCCTAAGGGCGTTGCGGCCATTTACCAAAACGATTGGGTTGAGCCGGTGCTCTGCAAGATCGCCAAAGCAGAGGATGGCGAGCACTTTACATACAGCCGCCCCATCGAAGACACCACAGACAACCAACACGATGACGCTCTTTCCGTAGCGCGCATGTTGGCATACGGCATCAGCATTGGAACTGAGGCGGAACTGCATAGCATTCGCGAACGGCTCGATCGCCTCCATATCGGCGCGTCCACAAAGGTCAGTATTCTGCGCACCGCCCAAAACCCGCCTAACGAACCGCACATGACCAAGCTGGCGCCCATTATGAGCGCACTGTTCCCCGATGTCGTCAAAACGGTCGAACGTGAGCTCAAGAGCAGCAATGAAGCCGAGCAATTGACAAGAGCGGCAGAAGCGGCGCTCGGGGCTTCCATCAACCGCGAAATCGACAACCGCACCAGGCGAGTCATCATCCAGGGCATCATGACAGACATCCTGTACCTGCAAATGCAAGATTCAAAGTCATATGACGACTGGCGCAACTGGAACGAGAATTGCGAGGTGAGCTAGTGGAGCTCAGGCAAATGAAAGCCGGCGAAGCAAAGCCGAGTGATAATCATGGGTTTAATCCCGACAAGCTTATTGGTTCCGAATCAAAAGAAGCCAAGGCCGAGATTAAGAATGTCGGCCGTAATGAATCCCTTGATCCCGACAAATTGATTAAGCCTTCGGTGGAATCGTGCGACTATCCTTCGACTTATAAGGAGCGGCTGGACCGTACTCCAACTACGGAGAATTCTCATGGCGAATGGTCGGGCGACCGAGGGGAATCGATGTTTGTCCCCACGGATGACAGACTTCGTGAGCTTCTTCAAAGTAAGGGTGTTGAGGGCATCAACTACAAAGATGCTATTCCTGACTTCAGCCCCATCGCCGAAACAAAGGTAACCATACAAGGTATGAGCCAGCATAGGCTTTCGCTGATAGGCGAAAATGGCGAGCGCATTGTCGGTAACTATGAAAAGGCAGACATTGAATGCGCAAAAGTTTGGAACCACGAGCGACGTGACGGCAAAGATGATTGGACGCCCCAGGGCGTCAGGAAATGGCGCGAGGCAAATGGGTGCACCTGGAACGAGCATAATGATATGAAGACGTGCTCTCTTGTCCCGACCCTCGCGCACGAGACATGTAGGCATCTCGGCGGCGTAAGTGAAATCAAGAAGGCACTGAACCAGAATGGCGGCTTTGATGACTAACGACATGATTCTGTGGGGTAGGGATTTCTCGCTCCCCGTCTATTACGAGTGCGACACGGATCAAGACGTCCTCGACATTCAAAAGGAAGCAAAGGACGCCCTGCTTGCAAGCTGGGATACCGTTGAGGGCAGCAAGGAAGCAATCGAAGATTATTGCCTCGAAAGAGACGGCGATCAGATTGAGAGCCCCGTTACGAATATCTTTAGATACGTTATTCCGACCAGCATCGTGGTACTTCGAAGCGATGATGCTCGCAAAGCGGCACTCATGTGCAACTATCGCTTTGACCCCGAACACGGACTTGCTGCGGTATTTGAAAACGAAAAACTTACAGCCGTCGTCCCCCAAGATGAGCTGTAGGCCAGCCACAAGCAACCGGAAAACAAAACTGAGGTCGTCCCAATGCAACGTCGGGTCGGCCTCAGTTTTATTATACGCATGCCCGCCGCGCATCCTCTCCCCCAAAATAAGTTGCGGTGGAATAGTTCCTGCCTGGGCCTTCAGAGGCCTTAAACAAGAACTATTCCACCGCAACTGATGAAGTGACGTGATTAGGCGACGGGCTTTGCGCGGCGTATGGCCGGGAACAGCACGGTGATGGCGAGGATGACGCCCACGACGGCGATCGTGCCGCCCGCGTAGCCGATCCAAGCGATGCCCGGGCCCGACACCACGGCGCCACCAATCGCCGTGCCCGTGCCAATACCGAGATTAAAAAGGCCCGAGAAGATCGACATGGCGACAGCCGACGAGTCCGCCGGCGTGTACTTGATGAGCTCGGCCTGGAACGCCACATTGAAGGCCGTAGCGCAGCAGCCCCATAGCGCGCAAACAGCGAGAACCGCAGCGAGCGACGATGCGGCCGGACCCATGAGCAGCAGAGCCACCGGCACGCCGGAGAGCGTAATAGCCAAGAACGGGAAGCGATGCCCATCGAACAGGCGGCCAAACAGCCAGCTTCCGAGCAGACCAGAGCAGCCAAACGCCGTCAGCGTCATGGTGATGGCGCCCGCGTCGACGTGAGCGACCTGCGCCAGGAAGGGCTCGATATAGCTGTAGCTTGCGTAATAGCCGGTCGCCATAAAGACCGTGACCGCGTAGAGCGCGAGGAGGAACGGGTTCTTGAGCAGCTCGGGCAGCTGCTTAACGGTAAAGCGCTCACCCGCCGGCATGGCCGGGAACACCGCTGCCTGGTACACCACTGCGGCGGCAGAGAAGGCCCCGACCACGGCAAACGTCATGCGCCAGCCCACGGCCAGGCCGATAGCGCGGCCGATCGGCAGGCCAAAGATCTGCGCGATGGACGAGCCCGTGGCGATCATGCTGATGGCGAGCGCCCCGTGGCGGGTGTCGACCAGGCGCGAGGCCATGATCGAGGCGACTGACCAGAACACGGCATGCGCACAGGCGACCACCAGGCGTGCACAAACCAGTATGGGATATGTCGGTGCCACAGCGGACAGGAACTGACCCAGAGAAAACACGGCGAGCACGCCGAGCAGCATACGCTTGAACTCAAAGCGCGAGGCAAACACCATGAGTGGCAGCGACAGCAGCATGACGCCCCAGGCGTAGACCGAAATCATGATGCCGGCTTGGGCCTCGGTGAGCGAGAACGATGCGGCAATATCAGTCAAAAGGCCGATGGGCATGAACTCCGATGTGTTGAACACGAACGCGCAACAGGCGAGCCCGATAAGCGGGAGCCACTGTTTGAGTGAGATACCATCTTGTCTTGCCTGAGCCATGTAGGAAACCTCTCCGATTGTCTTGAGCGGTGGGCGATTATAGCAATGAGAAGTCTATAAAATACGCAACAACAGAATTCTTGGAAAACGATCGTTAACAGACGGCGCGCCAATTCTGCTTAGAAAGCAAGGTACGCAAGAACTCAATGTCGAAAATGCGGCTTCATCTTCGGGCTATCGCGCCTGCTCGGATACGCACAAGGACACCCCCATGAGCACGTCAATTTCGAGCCAACTCGCAACCGCACAATGAACTAGCAAAAGCAGCATATAGGCAAACGCCCCATAATAAAGTCCCTCATGTACAAGCGCCGTCACTGAAAGTGCCGACGGCAGCGCCGCACTCGAAACTACCCATCCAACAAGAACCTGGATAGCGCAACTTGCAACCAGGTTCCATGCCACCAGCAGCGTTGCGGGACGCGCGATTTCTCTCCAGGAGGAACGAAGCACCGCGATCGAACGCATGACGTAGCCTGGTGCAAACCGAATGCCTCGTAGTCCCCCCTGCTCCACGTCCGCATCTTCAATCAACACGAATACGAACGACGCGGAAAGAAGCGTCACGATTACTGCCACCACAAGCGAGCACAACACCCCGAGATGACTGCTCGCAAGCGAGGCAAAGACTACAATTACCGATAAAATCAAGTGAACCAAATAAAGTAGCAGCGCCCCAGAAATCTGGAGGGGAACCGTCGAGGCCAAGAGATAAACCTGAGGAGCTCGAGCCGGTTGCACCGTCTCTTTGGACCGGTCGACGGCAAAAAATGAAAAAGCCACATTCGATAGAAGCAGGTTTAAAAAGGCCGCGACCACAGTGCAGACAAGCGTAATGGACGGATTGATATAGGCGAGCTCAGTTGCAACGTTTGATACACCAAGTTGAAGCGCGCTCATAACAAACAAGGGAATATATAACGCCATCGTGCAGCCACTCCAGCATTCCTTCGCCCGATCGCCCGATTCCAGAAAGACATTGAAGTTCTCTCGCAAGTTCACTCTATACCCGTTTTCTTACTAGGCAGGGCGAACGGGCGCCAATATAAACGCCGGTCCGCCCATCCATAATTTCTAGTTTTAACGTCCAGACTAGTCTGTCCAGCCGTCGATGTAGTCGCGGTTAAGCTCAAAGTACTGCGCGGCGATATCTTTCGCCAAGGAGTACGAATTAACGAGCGGGTGCATCGCGAGGCTCTCGACAATGTCGCGCTTCGATCGGTTAACGATGCCACGCGCCACGGTGCGCTCGTAGTACTTGACGCGACGAATCAATTCGAGGTTTCCCGCGGGCACAGAATCGGCTTCGACGCGATGCGGTACACAGCCATCGGTGGAGATATCGCACGTTGACTCAATGACATCTGTATCGAGAAGGCCGGGAATAGCGCCATTGTTGGGGGTGCACAGGATCATCTGCTGCGTCTTGCCAGAGCGAGCAATATCCATGAAACGGAGCGCGACACCCGCGTATCCGCCAGCATCTTTGCCGTACACGTCAAACGTCCACGGCTTGTCGCGATGAATACCCGTCTCGGCCGCCATGTAGTTGTTTTCGCGCATTCCGTACCACTTCTCAAAGCACGCGAGGCCTTTTTCGAAGTCGTTCTCAATATCGATAGATGCAAGCTCGCTCGTCATTTCTCGATTAATTTCTTCGATGAGTTCGCCGCGCGTCTGGGGCGAAGAGAGAACGTTGGCAACGGCGCGCTCGCGATAGTAGAAATAGTATAGGTACTCATTTGGCACGCATCCGCGATTTAGAACGAGATCCTTCTCGAAGAACCTAAGATCTGTATGAGCATATGCCCCGTCGTCGTTGATCAAGTCGGGCATGATGTCCTCGCCGTCAACCGTCACATTGCGGAAGAACGAGAGGTGGTTGAGTCCATAGCACTCGCCCTGAACCGATGCGGGATCAACGCCTTTATACTCGGCAAACTGATGCAACATGCCCGAGGGGGCATCGCAAATGCCATAAGTAAAATCATAGCCCATATCGCGTAGGGCCTGAGATACGACGCCAGCGGGATTAGTAAAGTTAAACACCTTGACGCCCGGCTTTGCGTACTTCTTGATTAACTCGCAATACGAAGCAAGCGCAGGGACAGAGCGCATGGCAAAAGACACGCCGGCTGCGCCAGTCGTCTCTTGGCCAAGAACCCCATGTGAAAGAGCAATGCGCTCATCGCGAACGCGCATATGGTCCCCACCGACGCGAATCGTCGTGATCACGTAATCGGCGTCCTTAACGGCCTCGACTGCATCGCCCGTCAGTGAAAAATTAAGCGTGGGGCAAAGCATGCCCGAGACATGGGCGGCAAGGCCACCGTAGATGCGCAGCTTCTCGGGATCATTGTCCATAAACACAAGTTCGTCGATCCCAAGCGATGACGCCTGCTGGGCTATGCTCTTTGCCAAAAACATGGAGCGGACGCCACCGCCACCTATGACCGTAAGTTTCATATCGAAACCCCCAATAGCACATTCAATATTGCATGGTTCGCCTGTGTTTGGATATTGTATCCAGCATGGAGGGCCGCTTCCCGCCCCGGCTGCAAGGCGGGAAAGGAATTCCCCAAGGAGTTATTATTTACGCAACGGAAGCGGCCACACACGTCCGGCGGGAAGGGGCACCGATGGTTGATAAAAAGCAGATTTCCAAGCTCTACTCAGCCGCAAAGCTATCCGAAACCGAGCAAAGCGTACTCGAATACCTGCTCAACAATATCGACACCCTCGATGATATTGGCATAAAACCCGTCGCCATGGCATGCTTTACCAGCATGACGACAGTCATCAGGCTTTCTAAAAAGCTCGGCTACCGTGGCTACCGCGAAATGATGTACGATCTCAAGCACCTTCAGCATGTCTCCCGCGAAATGAATCAATCACTCAAAGACAGTAGCGTCCACTTCGTATGCCACACCGGAGATGTAGACGTATTCATCGCCGCACTGCATCGCAACAGAATGATCGGAGTAAACGGAGAGGGCTTCTCACGCATCGTTGCGCAGTACATGGCGACCAAGCTCGTTGGACTTGGCTTTTTGGCCGTCATACAGGACTTCCTAGAAACCGATCAGTTTGTCGAATCCAACCGAAATACGCTCAGCTGCATGATGCTCATATCCAAATCGGGCCAGACAGAAGCCATCCTAGAAACCGCAAGGGCATGCCACGACGCGGGCATTACGACCCTCGCGTTTACCGGCAACGAAGACAGTGAACTCGCCAAGACGGCAGACGCGATCTTTACGATACATGACGATCACCCAATGGATCTTAAGAACGTTAAGCCTAACTGCTTTACCGGAAGTTGTATTCTCGCATTCGAAGAACTATTGAGTATCTGCCTTGACAATCTAAAACAAGAAGGCTTGGCCCCCTAAATCATGCGATAGGAAGCCAAGCCCTGGAATTGCGCTATGCAATTGAAAGCCACTTGCGCGTTTTACTCGTCACCGAGAACTTCGTGCACCTCAGAAGCGACTTCGCCGACACGAGGACCGTAAATGACCTGGATTGCCTTGTCGCTCAGGCGGATAACGCCCATAGCTTCAAGATTCTTGGTGAACACCTCGTCGTCTGCAACCTTAGAACCATCCTTGACAATCACGCGAAGACGTGAGATGCAGTTGTCAAGATCATCAATGTTGTCGGCTCCACCAAGCGCTTCGACAATGCCGACAGCAAGCGCGCTGTCCTTGGTCGCACGGTCCTGGACCGCCTTCTCGGGAGTGCTACCAGACTCGCCCTTTGCCTCAGCGGCCTTTGCCTCGAACTCGGCTCTGCTGTTGATCAACTCAATATCGTCACCATCGTCTCGACCGGGCGTCTTGATATCGAACTTAGTAATAAAGAACCGGAAGAGGAAGAAAGCTGCCAGGAAAAAGGCGGGGAGCAGAATAAGGTACGGAAGCAGATTAAGCTTCTCGGGGCGGAATAAGAATGGGATAAGGTCCTTGATATTTCCCTGGTACACCGAAACGCCCATTGCCTCCGAGAGAACTTCACCCAGTCCGGAAAGCGGAGCGTAAACGCCAAAGTAGAGCCAGGGGGCGGCAAACAGGAACGTAAAGAGAATAGGCTCCGTGACGCCAAAGAAAACAGTCGAAATCACTGTGGGGATTAAAAGACCAGCAACCTTCTTGCGGTTCTGGGGCTTGGCACAAGACCACATAGCAAGGGCGATGCCCGGGAACAACGCGTAATCGTTAATGCCATAGCCGGCCATGAAGGCCCTAACCAAGAGCTTGTCGCTGCTGGGAGAAGCGAGCTGTGCAAGCTGAATGGCGCTATTGCCCACCACGCGCGTTCCATCGACGACCATGGAGCCGCCAAGCTCAGTCCAATACATGGGCGTCTCGAGCAGCGGATGCAAGCCAAACGGCACAAGGCTCTCGAGCACCCAGCGATAGACAAACGTACCGACCAGACCGGAGCCTTTCACGAACGTCGCAATACCCGAGAAGCATCCACCGATGACGGGCCAGACGAAGTACATGATGCCGCCCAGGACGCCACCGGCGACCAGCGATACAATGGGGACCGTTCGACTGCCCGCAAAAAACGCCAGCGCCGTTGGAAGCTTGGTCTTGTAAAAACGGCCGGTGATCCAGGCGACCAGGCAGCCCACGATAATGCCGCCAAAGACACCAGAGCTGTAGCCAAAAAAGCCGAGCGAGGTAGTGTAGAGTGCGGACTGCTCACTCGCCTGAATGGACGTAAGGCCGACCTTCTGAAGAGCTTCCACCGTTGTATTGTCGGCAGCCAAGCCAGCTGCTCCAAGCAGAATCTCAACCGTCTTGAGCATGGTGAGATAGCAGACAAGGGCAGAAAAGGCAGCCCAGCCCTTCTCTTTGCGAGACAAGGAGAAGGCACAGCCGACGGCAAACAAAACACCGAGGTTTCCAATGATTACCTCGCCGAGACCCTTAAATACCGAGAAGAACGTAAAGAGCGGCGAAGCGGCATACCAGTCCCAATTAACGCCAAGGGACACAAGGGTCAGTTCGGTCGTAAAAACGCTGCCGATACCCAAAAAGAGACCGGAAATGGCAATGAGCGTAATCGGAACGAGCATTGCCTTTCCGAACGATTGGAATTTTTCTTTCATCAATTCCCTCCTCAATGAGCCTCTATAAACGACTATTGCAGCCCACGTCCCCACACAGGCGAAACGGAAGACATGTTCGGCAATAGACACAAAGTGATTGTAGAAAGGGGCACACAAAATGCGCATCGGCATCGCGTAATGCGGTTAAATCGACCGACGATTGCAAGTATTTACGAATCCGTAAACGGCAGCAAATAGGCAGCGAACGGCAATCTGCAGCGTAGGACAGTCCCCCAGGCCGACAACTGCCGGTATTTTGGCTCATATTTATTGAATTGTTGCTCGCCCAAAAGCGCGGAGCATCAACGCGCCCCTAAGCCAGCCCCAGCAATATACCAGCTGAATGCACGACAAACGCCACGATCCAGGCGACCGTCACTTGAAACGCGAACACGGCAACGGCATAGCGCGCGCCCAGCTCGCTCTTGACGGCGCCGATTGCCGCCACGCAAGGCGGGTACAGCAGTGTAAAGACCAGGAACACGTAAGCGGTAAACGGCGAAAACATGGTCGACAGTGCCGCGGGCGACGTTGCGCCCAAAAGCACCGTAAGGGTCGAGATGACGCTCTCCTTGGCGATAAGTCCGGTGACGAGCGCCGTGGATGCACGCCAGTCGCCAAAGCCAAGCGGCGCCAGCGCCGGCGCGATAATGCTACCCAGACCGGCAAGTAGACTCTGCGACTGATCGGCGACCACATTAAAGCGAATGTCGAACGTCTGAAGGAACCAGATGACCACGGTAGCGGCAAAGATAATGGTAAAAGCCTTGGTAATAAAGTCCTTGGCCTTATCCCATGCCAGCATCACCGTCGTCTTGACGCTCGGCAGGCGGTAATTGGGAAGCTCCATGATAAACGGCACCGGGTCGCCCTTAAATGCCGTGCGGTTGAGCACCAAAGCCGCGATGCAGCCGACCACGATACCGATCAGATAGAGCGAGACCATGGCGGGAACCGTCGCCTGTGGGAAAAACGCCCCGCACAGCAGACCGTAGACCGGCAGCTTGGCCGAGCAGCTCATAAACGGCGTGAGCATGACCGTCATCTTGCGGTCGTGCTCGGATGGGAGCGTACGGGTCGACATGATAGCCGGCACGGTGCAGCCAAAACCGACGAGCATGGGCACGAAGCTGCGGCCTGACAGGCCAAAGTGGCGCAGCACTTTATCCATGACAAAGGCAACGCGCGCCATGTAGCCCGAGTCTTCCAGAATGGAAAGGAACAAAAAGAGCACGACGATAATCGGCAGGAAGGTCAGCACGCTGCCCACACCCGTCAGCACGCCGTCGACAGCCAGCGAGCGCACCACGTCGTTGGTTCCGAATGCCTTGAGGCCCGCATCGGCCGAGGCGATGATGGCAGCGATACCGTCCTCCATAAGTCCCTGCAACGCCGCGCCGATCACGCCAAACGTCAGCCAAAAGACGAGGCCCATGATCACCAGAAACGCCGGAATGGCCGTGTAGCGGCCCGTCAGGATGCGGTCGATCTTGACGGAGCGCACGTGTTCGCGGCTCTCGTGCGGCTTGACGACGCAGCGCCCACACACGTCGCCGATAAAGCTAAAGCGCATATCGGCCAGCGCGGACAGGCGGTCGGTGCCGGCCTCGCCCTCCATCTGGGTAATGATGTGCTCGATAGCGTCGAGCTCGTTGCGATCCAGGTGAAGCGCCTCGGTCACCAGCTCGTCGCCCTCAACCAGCTTGGTCGCCGCAAAGCGCACCGGGATGTGTGCCGTCACGGCATGGTCCTCGATCAGGTTGGCAATGCCGTGGATGCAGCGATGCAGTGCACCGCCGTCCGAGCCATCGGGCGCACAGAAGTCCAGGCGACCGGGGCGCTCGCGGAACCGCGCAACGTGCAAGGCATGATCCACCAGCTCGCCGATACCCTCGTTGCGGGCAGCGCTAATGGGGACAACGGGCACGCCCAACAGGCTCTCGAGTAGGTTGACATCCACGGCGCCGCCGTTGGCCGTCACCTCGTCCATCATGTTGAGCGCGATGACCATGGGGCGGTCGAGCTCCATGAGCTGCAGCGTCAGGTACAGGTTGCGCTCGATGTTGGTGGCATCGATGATGTCGATGATGGCATCGGGATGCTCGTCCAGGATAAACTGGCGGCTCACAATCTCTTCGCCCGTGTACGGCGACAGGGAGTAAATACCGGGCAGATCGGTAACGCTTGCCTCGGGGTGGTTGCGGATGGTGCCATCTTTGCGGTCGACCGTCACACCGGGAAAGTTACCGACATGCTGGTTGGAGCCCGTCAGCTGGTTGAACAGCGTGGTCTTGCCGCAGTTTTGGTTGCCGGCGAGGGCAAAATGCAGCGGTGCGCCCTCGGGCACGGCCGTCTTCGCGGCGCGGGGCGAATACGTCCCCTCGCCCAAGGCCGGATGCTCCGTCGTGCCGATTGCGGCGTTAGCGCGCGGACCCATATCGGTATCGTGAATGCCCACGAGCTCGATGCGAGCGGCATCGTCCTTACGCAGTGTCAACTCGTAGCCACGCAGGCGAATCTCGAGCGGGTCGCCCATGGGGGCGTACTTCATCATGGTGACTTCGGTACCCGGCGTTAGGCCCATGTCCAAAATATGCTGTCGGAGTGCCTGATCGTCCGATGCCACCGATGCGACAACGGCGTCCTTTCCAATCTCGAGTGTATCGAGCCTCACGTCCGCGTTCCTCCCCCGGCGCCCACAGGGCGTTGTATTTATGTTCACCAAGGCTAACCGTTTGCCATGGCTAACCAATTTTAAGCTTACATGATAGCGTGAACACACAACGACGTTCAATCGACAGATCGCTGCGATGGGAATTCTGGGCCATTGCTTCCCAGACGGGCCTGCTGCGGAAACCGCATCCCACTCTGGAACACCTAAACGGGATGAGCTTTCCGGTTGAGGCATCTAGCGGAAACTGCAGCCCGGAATCGGCGCTCAGACTGGGATGCAATTTCCCAATGGGGCCCTCGGGGAAACTGCGGCCCGGAATCTGCTCTCGAAACGGGACGCGGTTTCCCCGAGGACCGAAACAGCCGCCCGCCCCTCGACAAAATGATCCGTTCCCTCCGTCGCATGCGGAACATCCAAGGAGTGTCCCAGGGTGCCGGCACAATAGGAACGTCCCCAGCTGCCGGCAGCATTTCGCCGCAACAGCAAAAGCCCGCGCTGGCAACAAATGTCACCTGAGCGGGCTTGGTGGGCGCCCACAAAGGCACGTTACAGAGGCCCACGTCAGTTATGGATTACCGAACGGCACCGGCACGCGATGCCTCCGTCGGCTTACCAAGCGATGAAGCTTGCCGCAGTCTTAGACTATCGGCGCAATGCCGGCAAAGTGCAGATACAGCGAAATGATTGCCACGACAATGACCACCGCTGCGATCAGCTTGTCGTGCAGATGCGGAAGCACCGGTTTACCGCGGCCTCGCTCGCCCAGCATATAAACGGGAATGGCCGGAGCAAAAAGAATCGTCGTGATCATAACGCCCTGAAGACCCGTCGACCACACCAGGAACAATGTGTAGATGAAGCCGAGCGTACCGAAGAAGCGGGCTTTGCCGACGCTGGGCGCATGCGGCCCGTCCAGATGCTCGTTCTTCCAGCCAATCACCATGTAATAGGCAGCCGAGCAGACATACGGAACCAGAATCGTGTTGACTGCGCAGCTATAGAAGAACTGGTAGGTGCTCGCCGCCACATACGACACGATCAAGAAGAGCTGCGTGATGCCGGAGCTCACGAGAACCGTTACCACCGGGGCGTCGTGCTTGTTCGTCTTGGCAAACGCCAGAGGGAAGGATCCCTGGCGCGCCGCCTCGAACGGCGTCTCGGACGCAATGATGACATAGCCCAGCAGCGCGCCGACCAACGAAAGGATAACGCCAAGGTTTACGATGGCAGCACCAACCGGACCGATTGCGCACTCGAGAATTCCCGCCATGGAGGGCGTTGCAAGCTGTGCCATCTCCTCGCGCGGCATAATGCCGAGCGACAGCATCGAGATGATCAGATACAGCGTGAATACAGCCGCAAATCCGAGCGCCGTCGAGCGGCCGACGTCACGCACGTACTTTGCACGGCCCGAGATAACGACAGCGCCCTCGATGCCCGTGAAGACCCAGACAAGGGCGATCATGGTCGAGACAACCTGCTCGCCAAAGCCAGGACCAGCCGGCTCTCCCCAGAAGTTGTCCATAAAGATATCGACGTTGAACTTACCCAGGAGCACGATACTCAGCACAAAGAGCCCCAGCGGCACCAGCTTCGCCAACGTGACGATCGTGTTAATGCCCGCAGCCTCCTTAACGCCACGAAGCACAAGGGCGGTAAGGAACCACAAAAACACGCTGGCGCAGACGATAGAAAGCAGGTTGTTACCCGCGCCAAACGCAGGGAAGAAATAGCCCAGCGCGCTAAACAGCAAGAGCGCAAAGCTCACGTTGGAAAGACATGCGCTGATCCAGTAGCCCCAAGCGGAGTTGAATCCAATGTAATCGCCAAAACCGGCCGCAGCGTATGCATAGATGCCGCCGGTCAGGTCGGGACGGGCCTGAGACAAACCGTTGAACACCATCATCAGCGCAAAGACGCCAATAAAGCAAATTCCCCACGAGACGATAACCGCACCGGTATTTGCCCCACCTGCTGCCATATCGCCGGCAAGCGAAAAGATGCCGCCACAAATACTGGCGGTAATGACCATCATGGTCAGACGAAAGAGATCGAGGCCATTAGGGTCGATAATCTCTTCATTTTGAGCTTTAGAGGCCATTGTATGTGCACCCCCTTCATCATGTGATCGAACGAAAGATGGCCCGGACGTCCCGAATCGGGTGCCGGGCCATCGGTCAAGCGATCATCAGACTGTTACAGCTACCGCGTTAGAAGCGCAGCGACAGGCAAGAAAGGCCGCCGTCGACCTTGCGATACTCGGAGGTGTCAACGACGAGTGTCTTGTAGCCCAGATCCTGCACGGCCTTGAGCACAGTCGGATAGCCCTCGGCAACGATGACCGTACCGTTGACCCAGATGCAGTTGGCGCCGTACGCCTCGTCCTCGGGCACGACGATCTTGTTGTACTGGGCAAAGTCGGGCTTATCGATGAACTCACCAGAGACGAGCATGTTGTTGTCCTCGATGTAGTTGACGCCCGTCTTGAGGTGCAGGACCTCCTCCAGCGGAACCTCAGAACCCTCGAGGCCCCAGCCCTCGAGAATCTCACAGAACTGGCGGATGCCCTCTTCGTTGGTACGAGCGGAGCGACCGACGTAGAAATGGTCACCGACCATCATGACGTCGCCGCCGTCGAGCGTGCCCGGAGAAACAATGTGCTTGACATGCTCGTCGTCAAAGAAGCGACGGACGGCCGGCTCGATCTCGTCCTTCTCGCCGTTGCGGCTATCGGCACCGGGGTTGGTAATGATGGCGCCGCAGCGAGTGATGACGGCCGGATCTTCGACGAAGCAGCTGTCGGGATACTGCTCGAGTGCCGGCAGCACCGACACGTCAACGCCGCACTGCTCGAGCGCATGCTCGTAATCGTAGTGCTCCTCGATGGCGCGCTCGTAGATGGGCTGGCCAAGCTCGGGGGCACTCGTGATGCCATTGCTCAGGGACTTGCCGGGGCGGCGGATGATGACGTGGCTGAACTTGGTCATGATGATCCTCCTTGGATCTCTTAGCAGAGAGCGGGACTTCTTCGCGCCCGCCTTCCTTTCGATGTCTTTATCTTAGGGCGGTTTTCCTGTTTTGTATATTGTATACAATCCTGAACGGTAGGTATTCTTCGGTAAGCGTATTTTTACGTATCGGCGCAAAGTAGCATGATTTAGCTGGTCGTTCTATAATTCAACTGAGCTATTCAAGTGAAACGTATTTGCTTTTAGAAATATACCGTTAAGGAACATAGGCTCATGGAAACGCTCAGAAGGCCCCTGAAAGACCACGTATACGACTACATTTCGAGCCGTATTGACGCCGGCGAGCTTTCGGCCGGCGACCGGCTGAGCGAGCAAGCGATCTGCGACGCCATGGGCGTGTCGCGCACGCCGGTCCGCGAAGCGCTCATCCAGCTCGCAAGCGACGGCTATCTGGACAATCTCCCCCGCCGCGGATTCCGCGTCCGTGGGTTCGATCAGCAAAACGCCGTTGAAGTCTTTGAAATTATGGGGCCGCTCGACGGGCAGGCCGCATATCTCGCCTGTCCGAACCTAACCGACGATGACATTACGCAGCTTAAATTTCTCGTCGGCTCCATGGACCTCGCGATCCAAGGCGGTCTCATCCGAAAGTACGACGACATTCAGCGAGACTTTCATCTGACGTACTTCAACCGCTGCGGCAACGACCGTCTGCGCGATATGATCTCGCAGCTCGAACGCTGCTTTATCAAGCGCGATTACGAAACTGTCGACCAGGAAACGGCGTGTAAACTGCTCAATAAAGCCAACAACGAACATGCTCATATTCTTGAGTTGTTCGAAGCACGAGATGCGACGGGCGTGCGCGACTACGTTCGCGATGTCCATTGGAACACAGAAAACGCCCAGTTCACCGTCTGGTAGGAAACGATACCCTTGCGGAAAGCGTGTCCCGTTATTCCCGCTCGAAACGGGTCGCAGTTTCCCAACGGGGCCCCTCGGGGAAACTGCGACCCAGAATTTGAGCTCGAAACGGGATGTGGTTTCCAAATCGAGGCCCTATGGGAAACCGTGTCCCACCTTGAAGGGGGGACTGGGATGCAGTTTCCGGACGGGACATCAAAAACAAAGTTGCGGTGGAATAGTTCCTGGATGGGCTGGTTGATGCCCCAGATAGGAACTATTTCACCGCAAGTTATTGAAGGGCTTGGATGCCGGGACTCTTACAGATGGCGCTCCAGGAAGCGGAAGGCTAGGCGAATCCAAGGGCGGACCGCTACCTGCTTGTCCTCGTTGTCGACCGCGGTGTTGGCGTTGCCGAGCGAAAGGCCGTGACCACCCTGGTCAAAGACGTGCATCTCGCATGCAACGCCCTCCTCGGCCATGCGCTGCGCAAACGGGTAGACCTGCGCGATCGGCGCCGTCTTGTCGTCGGACACGCCCCACACAAAGGTCGGTGGCATCTGACGCGAAACATGCGTGGTGGGGCAGATGTCGGCCAGATGCTCGTCAGTTGCCTCGCCGCCCGTCACCATCGACAGGTAGTCGTTGAGCAAATCGCGCCCCGTCTTGCCGCCCGTCTTGGGCACACGCAAGTCAATGCGCGGATCGCGCGTCTGCATGTCGCGCACATAGGCAAAGTCGAGCAATGGATAGCCCAGCACCACGGCATCGGGACGAATGTCGTCCGGACGCGCCCCGGCAAGTGCCGCAAAGGGGCCGGTCTTCCACTGTGTTGCCAGCGAGGCGCAAATCATGCCGCCAGCAGAAAAGCCCACGACGCACACGCGCTTAGGATCGACATGCCACTCGTCGGCGTTGGCGCGCACCGTGGCGACCATCTTGGCAAGATCTGCCTGGGGGTGCGGAAAGCTCACGTCACCCGTAGAACTCGTGACATAGTTGAGCACAAAGGCCTGGTAACCGTGATCCAAAAACGCAAACGCCACAGGATCCTGCTCATGCGGAGCGATATGCGTAAACCCACCTCCGCCACAGATAATCACCGCGGGGCGGCGGCCATTCGGTTTATCGGGCAACGGCTCGGCACCCAAATACGTAAACGTCGCCGGATAATCCTCGGTCGGCTCCTCGCCCCACAGCGCATGGTTCTCGACAATCATATGTGCTCCCTTCGCGCAAATTATGCGCCCTTGTTTTTCGCCTTCAAGCGTACCCCACTTGAACCCGTGGCGCAGAAGCACTCCGGCAATAAGTTTCCCTTCAACTGATATATCACATAATCCCAGTTCAGAGGTATCGTTGAGCAGCGTAGAATAGGGGCGTTGACCAAGCCGCGAAACACATGTGAAACGTTTCCGGCAAACCAAACGCGCGATATGCGCCTATTTAAGTTGGAGGCAACTATGGGTCTGCTCGATTCGCTTAAGTCCACCTTCACCTCGACCGGCGAGGCGTCCGTTCCGCCCGCAGCAAGCTTCGCTACCCGCGAAGGCGTCATCTATGCCCCCGTCAACGGCGTGCTCGTCAACCTGAACGAGGTTCCCGACGAGACGATCGCCTCGGGCATGCTTGGCCAGGGCTATGGCATCGAGCCCATTACCGGCACCATCTATGCGCCCGCCAACGGCCGCATCGGTGCCACCACTGTCACCAACCACTCCATCGGCATGATCACCGAGGACGGCCTGCGCGTGTTCATCCATGTTGGCCTGGGCACCGTGGAAATGAACGGCAAGGGTTTTGCCCGCTTTGTCGAGATGGGCGATGTGGTCAAGGCAGGCCAGCCGCTCATCAGCTTCGACCGCGAGGCCATTAAGGCCGCTGGTCACGAGGACATCGTGACCGTCATCGTCTCCGAGCTCGATCGTCTTAAGAGCATCGACCATGTCGGCGAGTCTGGAACGCTTATCGGCGGCAACCCGCTCGTCAAGCTTGGCGACCCGCTGCTGGTAGCCAAGACCAAGTAGCCAGGCCCCGCGCCACACAGCCAAAAGGCACCTCGTCAAGCGCCCGCGACCATTTGGCCGCGGGCGCTTTTCGTTTGAAAAACCATCCCGCCAATGCCTTATCTGTATAGCCCAAATGAGACGAGCTGCTAGAATAACGAACTGTATGGATAACTATCATTCAACCGTTATGGGAGGATACGTGAACCGCACCAAAATCGCGCAGCTCTATGCCGATGCCGAGTCGCTCGGCGGCCAAACCGTCACCGTCGCCGGCTGGGTCAAGTCCGTCCGCGACATGAAGAACTTTGGCTTTGTTACGCTCAACGACGGCAGCTGCTTCCGCGACCTGCAGGTCGTCATGAACCGCGAGGCACTCGACAACTACGACGAGATCGCCCATCAAAACGTCTCGGCCGCACTCATTTGCACCGGCACCGTCAAGCTGACCCCCGATGCGCCCCAGCCTTTCGAGCTTTCTGCCACCTCCATCGAGGTCGAGGGCACGAGCGCCCCGGATTACCCGCTGCAGAAGAAGCGCGCAACCGTCGAGTTCCTGCGCACCCAGCAGCACCTGCGCCCGCGCACCAACCTGTTCCGCGCCGTGTTCCGCATCCGCTCCGTCGCGGCTGCCGCCATCCACCGCTTCTTCCAGGAGCAGGGCTTTGTCTACGTCAACACCCCCATCATCACCACGAGTGACTGCGAGGGCGCCGGCGAGATGTTCCGCGTGACCACGCTCGACCCCAAAAATCCGCCCCTCACCGAGTCCGGCGAGGTCGACTGGAGCCAGGACTTCTTTGGCAAGCATGCAAGCCTCACCGTGTCCGGCCAGCTCAATGCCGAGAACTTTGCCATGGCCTTTGGCGACGTGTACACCTTTGGCCCCACCTTCCGTGCCGAGAACTCCAACACCACGCGCCACGCCGCCGAGTTTTGGATGATCGAGCCCGAGATGGCCTTTGCCGACCTGAACGACTACATGGATAACGCCGAGGCCATGCTCAAGTACGTCCTCAAGAACGTTATGGCAACCTGCCCCGACGAGCTCAATATGCTCAACAAGTTTGTGGACAAGGGTCTGCTTGAGCGCCTGGACCATGTCGCCAACTCCGACTTTGCCCGCGTTACCTACACCGAGGCCGTCGAGATCCTGGAGCAGGCAGTCGCTGCTGGCCACCAGTTTGATTACCCCGTCAGCTGGGGCATCGACCTGCAGACCGAGCACGAGCGCTTCCTGACCGAGGAGCACTTTAAGCGCCCGACCTTCGTGACCGACTACCCGGCCGAGATCAAGGCGTTCTACATGCGCATGAACGAGGACGGCAAGACCGTCGCCGCCGCCGACTGCCTGGTTCCCGGTATCGGCGAGATTATCGGCGGCTCCCAGCGCGAGGAGCGCCTGGATCTGCTCGAGGCCCGCATCAAGGACCTGGGCATGAATCCCGAGCAGTACAAGTACTACCTTGACCTGCGCCGCTACGGTTCCTGCAAGCACGCCGGCTACGGTCTGGGCTTCGAGCGCTTGGTCATGTATCTGACCGGCGTGGGCAACATCCGCGACGTCCTGCCGCACCCGCGCACCGTGGGCAACGCCGACTTCTAATCGTCGGACGCTAGCTCGCGTCGCCACACGCCAACGCTCATCGCACAAGCGTCTCTCGACATCGGTCGAGAGACGCTTTTTTCAACAGCATCCGTCAAGCTTTTGGCAAGTTTTTGGTCAGTTGAGCAGGGCTGTTGAAAACTCGACCCGCCGTTTGCCGACGACTACCGACCGCCCAGAGCGCCCTGCGCCCCTGGGAAAGCCCCGCGTCCTAGGCTCCATACCGTCGCCACCCAAAACGGAAAGGACGTGGGCACCATGACCGAAGCCGCTGTTGAAACCTACGACACCACGACGAGAGGCGCCGCCTCGATGGCAGCCTATCGCGCCGTTCGCATCCTGCAACTATTAAGCGAAAACACCGGCGAGGACAAGGCCATGCTTTCCGATGAGTTGATCCGGCGCCTCGCCCATCCCGACGACCCCGCCCGCATGCCCATCTCGGCGGCGCGGCGCAGCATCTACACCGCCATCTCCGCGCTTCGCCATGCCGGATACGAAATTGAGTACAAACGCGGCGTGGGCTACAAACTTCTTACCCGCCCGCTCACCGATGAAGAGATCATCCGGCTCCACGGTATGGTCATGCGCAACCGCTCCACGCCTATCGCTATCCGCAAGAGCATGGCGCAGCATTTAGTTGCCATGGCGAGTGCCGACGTTCGCGGCTACCTCGATACACCCGAACCCGCTCCAAGCGCAGGCAGCAAGGCTACCAAGGCAACGCGCGCGCCCATCAAGCGCATCGACACGTGCGAGCTCGTCGAGCAGGCCATCGACCACGGAACCACGGTGAGTTTTGATATTTCGAGCGTCACGACACGCGGCGAAACCGAAGCAGCACGGATGACACTCCGTCCCTTTGCCATCAGGCAGCGCGATGGCATCTCGTATCTGCTGGGAACGGTCTACGACGCCCGAGGCACCGACGATACGCTGCGCACCGTCGAGATCGCCCGTATGAGAAACGTCAGCACGCGCCTGCTCGACGGCAAGAAGCTCTTCGCCGCCCTAGACGAGGACGACGCCTCCTCCGCCGCATAAGACCCTCCGCCGCCCATTCGACTACCCGTACCGCCCATCCGATTCTGTATTAAAAAACCCGCCAGGCTGTTGTAAAAATGGACATCAGCGCTACTATAGTTCCACTTGCACTTTGTCCCAGTGCAGTGTTTCCAGCCATTTTTATACTGGGGGTAATGATATGAAGGACATCACCATCAGCCGCAGGAGCCTTCTGGTCTCCGCTGGCCTGCTCGCGCTCGCCCCGCTCGCCGGATGCGGCGGCAACTCTGGTTCCGGCTCTGCTGCCGCCGGTTCCGACTACACCATCGGCGTTCTGCAGCTCACCGAGCACTCCGCACTCGATGCCGCCAACGACGGCTTTGTCAAGGCCATCAAGGAGAGCGGCCTTAAGGTCAAGATCGACCAGAAGAACGCCCAGAACGACCAGTCCACGTGTAAGTCCATTGCTGACAAGTTTGTGGGCGACAACGTCAACCTGATTTATGCCATCGCCACGCCCGCCGCGCAGGCTGCCGCCGGCGCCACGGCCGATATCCCCATCGTGGGCTGCGCCATCACCGACTACGCCGCCTCCGGCCTGGTCCAGGACAACGACAAGCCCGGCACCAACGTCACGGGCGCTTCCGACCTCACCCCGGTCGCCGAGCAGCTCGAGATGATGCAGAAGGTCCTGCCCGACGTAAAGAAGGTCGGCCTGCTCTACTGCACCGCCGAGTCCAACTCCGACGTCCAGATCAAGGCCGCCAAGAAAGAGCTCGACAAGCTGGGCCTCGAGTACACTGACTTCACCGTCTCGAGCTCCAACGAGATTCAGTCCGTCGTCGAGTCTGCCGTGGGCAAGGTCGACGCGCTCTACTCCCCCACCGACAACACCATCGCCGCGGGCGCCTCGCAGGTCGGTCAGATCTGCAAGGAGAACAAGCTTCCCTTCGTGACCGGCGAGGAGGGCATGTGCAAGGCCGGCGGCCTGTTCACCCTCTCCATCAACTACGAGGATCTGGGCTACGCCGCAGGCGAGATGGCCGTCAAGATCCTGAAGGGCGAAGCCAAGCCCGAGGACATGGCGATCAAGCACCTCTCAAGCAAAGACCTGGTCGTCGTCAAGAACGACGAGATGGCCGAGGCTCTGGGCATCGATCTTTCCGCTCTGGACGAGTAGCACCATGCGCGGTAGCGCGTCTAGGGCACGCACTCGCGCCGTTGACGTGTTATTCAATATCTGAGCCACAGGGGCGGGCGCTGTAGACCGGCGTCCGCCCTGCTTGTTTCAGGTAAAACAAAACGTCTGTCCGTAACTCTTCTATGCATTGTTACCGCTATTATGGTGAATCACGTGTCCACCCTATCCTAGGAGGTATGAAGCATGCTCATTGCATTGCAGGGCGCCGTTTCGCAGGGCGTCCTCTGGGGCATTATGGTGCTTGGCGTGTTTATCACGTTCCGCCTGCTCGACATTCCCGATATGACCTGCGACGGCAGCTTTGCCCTCGGCGGCTGCGTCTGCGCTGTGCTCATCGTCAATAACAACGTCGACCCGCTGTTCGCCGTGCTGGCCGGTATGTGCGCCGGCGCCATCGCGGGCGCCGTCACGGGCATTTTGGCCACCGTCTTTGAGATTCCTGCGATCCTCGCCGGAATCCTCACCCAGATCAGCCTGTGGTCCATCAACCTGCGCATCATGGGCAAGTCCAATACGCCCATTCTTGCCAAAGGCACCGTGTTCTCGGCCGTCAGCAATATGACCGGTCTGCCGCAGTCCACCGTTGCCATCATCTTGGGCATCCTGCTCGCCGTGGCTATCGTTGCCATCCTGTATTGGTTCTTTGGCACCGAGATCGGCTCGGCGCTGCGAGCCACCGGCAACAACGAGTACATGATCCGCGCTCTGGGCGTCAACACCAACTCCACCAAGATGATCGCCCTCGTGCTCTCCAACGCCCTCATCGGCCTTTCGGGCGCGCTCATCTGCCAGAGCCAAAAGTATGCCGACATTGGTATGGGCACCGGTGCCATCGTTATCGGTCTTGCCGCCATTGTTATCGGCGAGGTGCTCGGTCGCCTGCTGCCCGGCGGACTCACACAGTTTAGCGTTCGTCTGGCCTCTGCCGTCTTTGGCTCCGTGGTGTACTTCCTTATCCGCGCCATCGTGCTGCAGTTGGGCATGGACGCCAACGACATGAAGCTGCTCTCCGCCGTGATTGTCGCTGTGGCCCTGTGCGTGCCCGTGGTTTGGGAGCGCTATAAGCTCCGCAGCTCCTACACGAAGGGGGATGAGGCAGATGCTTAAGCTCTCGCACGTCAAGAAGACCTTTAACAAGGGCACCGTCACCGAGAAGCGCGCGCTCACCGGCGTCGACCTCACCCTAAATGACGGCGACTTTGTAACCGTGATCGGCGGCAACGGCGCCGGCAAGTCCACGCTGCTCAACATGATCGCCGGCGTGTACCCGCTCGATTCGGGCGTTATTGAGCTCGACGGCACCGACATCTCGCGCCTGAGCGAGTCGCAGCGCGCCAAGTACCTGGGCCGCGTGTTTCAGGACCCCATGCGCGGTACCGCTGCCGACATGCAGATCGCCGAGAACCTGGCCCTCGCCAAGCGTCGCGGCCAGCGTCGCGGCCTTTCGTGGGGCGTCACCAAGGCCGAGAAAGATGAGTACGTCGAGCTGCTCAAGCGCCTGGACCTTGGTCTGGACACGCGTCTCAACGCCAAGGTCGGCCTGCTCTCGGGTGGCCAGCGCCAGGCACTCACCCTGCTGATGGCCACGCTCACCAGGCCGCGCCTGCTGCTGCTCGACGAGCACACCGCGGCCCTCGACCCCAAGACGGCCTCTAAGGTGCTTAACCTGACCGAGGAGATCGTCGACGAGAACCACCTGACCACGCTCATGGTCACGCACAACATGAACGACGCCATCCGTCTGGGCAACCGTCTGATCATGATGCACGAAGGCCACGTGATCTACGACGTGGCGGGCGATGAGAAGAAGTCGCTCACCGTAGCCGACCTGCTGCAGAAATTCGAGGAGGTCTCGGGCGGCGAGCTCGCCAACGACCGCATGCTGCTAAGCTAAACCTACCAAAAAGGGACAGGTTTATTTTGGCAGGTTTTATCTGCGCAAACGTCAAAACCGCCGCTAAGGGACAGGCGCCCTTGCGGCGGTTTTCGCATATTATGTCGATAATCCGATATTCAACCAGACATTCTGGCTAAGGACTAAGGAAGCTGCCATGAAAAGACTCCCCCGCCTTGCGTTGGCCGCCGCGTTGTTTGCCGGCGCGCTCGCAGGTATCCCAAGCCTCGCTTTCGCAGGGAACCTGCCCGCCGCTATTGACGGCTCCGTGGCCGTCATGCACACCAACGACATCCACGGCAGCTACAAGTACAGCTACAACGAAAGCAAGGGCACCGGCACGGTGGGCTTCGACGGACTGGCGGTTCTCTATAGCGCCCAAAGCAGCGCCCCCGATCTTTTGCTCGATGCGGGCGACACCTTCCACGGGCAGTCCTTTGCCACCATGAGCGAGGGCAAGAGCATCGCCGAGCTCATGGACACCTTCTACGCCGACGGCTACGACGCGACCACGCCAGGCAACCACGACTGGAGCTACGGCGCGGACAAACTCCGCACCATGACCGGCTACAGCACCACCGGCACGCCCTTCGCCATGCTCTGCGCGAACGCGAAGTCTACGAGCGGCGTATGGAGCTCGAGCATCACGAAGACGCTCGATCGCACCTGGGAGGATAGCGAAGATCACTCCACATTCGACTACAAAATCAAGGTCGGCGTCGTGGGCGCCATGGATGAGTCGCTGGGATCCTCGCTGCGCGCGGACCTGGTCGCGGGTACGTCGTTCTCGGGTGCCGCGAACGCCATCAATGCCGAGGCAGAGCAGCTGCGCAAGGAGGGCTGCGATGTTGTTGTGTGTATCGCGCACACGCTCGACGCCAAGACCTTTGCCACACGACTCCGTGGCGTCGATGCCCTTATCGCAGGCCACGAGCACATCAACCTTAACGAGAAGGTGACGGGAGCCGACGGCAAGGCGATCCACGTTGTTGAGGCAGGCAGCGCCTTTGCCGAGGTGGGACTGCTTTCCATTCCGTACAAATACGACACGAATGGCACCGAGACGACCGACGATGACACGGTCACGGTCCCTGCAGACGACAGCAACGAGAAGCTCTACACCGCCAAGAACGTCAACGACCTTTTGGCAGACCCCGACAAGGGCTCCGACTACCAAAGCCGCCTTGAAGCCGTCCGCAACAAGATCAAGCCGCTCGACGAGGACTTTGAAAACGAATCGAACAAGGTGCTCGGCACATCCACCACCAACTATTTCTACGGCGAGGACGCCGCAGGCACGCATGGTTGGGAAATGGTGCGCACCACCGATTTCCGTCCCAGCAAGGAGGGCGACACCACCAAGGCCCAGACCATCGGCCACGTGATTTGCAGCTCCTATCTTGACCTGACGGGCGCGGACCTCGCTATCGAAAACGCTGGCGGCATCGCGGCGGGCAACGTGACCGCCGGCAACGTCATCGCCATCTCGCCCTACGGCAACACCGTGGAGACCTGGGCCACGACCGGCGCGGACTTCCTCGCAGCGCTCGAGCACTCGCTACAAATCAGCGACGATTGCAACGACAGCTACGAGCTTCAGCAGGCTTATGTGGCGGCCGGTCACACCGAGCAGGAGGCGCAAGACAAGTACAAGTGGCGCGATGACTCTGGCAGCGTTCTCTCCTTTGGCGGCATCAACGTGACGATTGATTGGACACAGCCCGAGGGCAAGCGCATTGTGAGTGCCACACTCACCAAAGACGGCAGCACGCTCGACCCCGCCAAGACCTATACCGTCGCCACCAACAACTACATCATCACCAACACGACCGACTTTCCCACCTTTGCACACGCCACCAAGTACACCGAGTGGGGCACGTGCGAGGCGGCGCTGAGGGCGCTGATCGGGCAGAACAGCTGGGAGAGCAAGATGGCCTCGCTCGCGGGCACCATCAGCTTTGGCTCCGCTGCCGTGGACCCCACGCCCACACCGGCCCCGACGCCTAAGCCCTCGCCTAAGACGGACACGACGACCACGAAGGTCATCACCAAGAAGACGACCGGTAAGCTCGCCGCAACGGGAGACCACACGCTGGCAGTAGTTGGCGCGTGCCTTATCGGCGGCATCATCGTCATCATCCTCGGCATTATCTGGAAGCGTCGACGCTAAGCTACACCGCCGGGCCTTGCAGCCCCGCCGCGTAAACCTTATATCGAGCACAGAAGCCCGTCCGAATT
Organism: Coriobacteriaceae bacterium; assembly: GCA_025992755.1. Lineage (GTDB taxonomy): Bacteria > Actinomycetota > Coriobacteriia > Coriobacteriales > Coriobacteriaceae > Collinsella. The sequence goes on along the minus strand of DAJPGF010000001.1, from coordinate 436,939 downwards.
TGATCGGACGGGCTTCTTGGTGGGTATCATGGTTGGACGATCATTAGGAGGTTTTCCCTACATGGAATTGTTTGAGCCGATTCTTCATTTCTTTGAGCAACGGTGGGTCCACAACATCATCTGGGCCGTCATCTTGGCGATAGGCACCGCCGTCGCCGCCAAGGTCGTATCCAAGACCCTGAACCATCTGCTTAACCGAGACGATAACCCGCTACCGGCATCGAGTATCTTCATCAACATCGCGCGCGCCGTCATCTGGATGATCGGCGGCAGCTTTATCCTCGACAACTGTTTTGGCATTAATGCAAACGCCCTCGTCGCCGCTCTTGGCGTCGGCGGCATCGCCATCTCGCTCGGCTTTCAGGACACACTCTCAAACCTCATCGGCGGCATGCAGGTGACCTTTATGGGCATCATCAAACCCGGCGACAATATCGAGGTCGGCGGCGTATCCGGCGTGGTCCAAGACATCACTTGGCGCCATACAACGATTGAGGATGCCTGTGGACAGACCATCATTGTGCCCAACTCCAACATCTCCAAGAACACGCTCGTGCACCTCATGCCCTTTGGGCGTGTGGCTGTACCCGTTGCCGTAAAGGACACGTCCAAGTGGGCCTCGCTCGACGCACTGGCAGACGAGCTGACCAGCGCCACCAAGGCCGCCGTGCTTCCCATCTCGGGCTTTGACAAGGAGCCCTACGTACTCTTTAGCGAAATCGGCGACTTTGGCATCAAAGGAAAGATCATCTTTATCGTCAGCGACGACAGCACTACTTTCACGGCAGCCGACGCCTGCATCCGCGCCATCGCCCCCATCATCGCCTAAACCACCGCAAAGGGGACAGGCATCTTTGTAGTGGTTTTCATTCGTGGTACCATGGTTCATATAGTTGTTTAAACGACTAAGGGAGCAACATTATGGAAGAGGCCTATCGTCAAGCACGCAAGCGCGGCGAGCAAGGACGTCGACGCGCCATTAGCCAAAGCGACCATCCATACCTTACGGACCTCGATAGCTTGGTTGCTCAGCTCCCCTTAGGTCAGCGAGAGAATGTCGGCCTGCGGGATATTCCGCTCGAAATGGTCGTCGGCACGGTCACCAAGGGCCGTCAGTCCGCCTTTTCGTGTAACTTTATGCCCCTACTTCCGTTTAGCACCGAGTTCGCCCGCAAGTGGTCCAACCTCTACGACATCCAGGTGACCGAGGGCTATCGCGACCCCGTCATCGTCACCGAGTTCATGCATCGGTTCTATGTCCAAGAAGGCAACAAACGCGTCAGTGTCCTCAAATTCCTAGACGCCCCGACGGTTTCAGCCAAGGTCACCCGTCTCTACCCCGGCACATGGGATTCCGTCGAAAGCCGCCTGTACGGCGAGTTCTGCGCGTTTTGGCGCGTCTGCCCCCTATACGAGATCGAGTTCTCGCGTGAGGGAAGCTACGAAACGCTCGCGAAGATGCTCGGTCAGAACCTTATCGAAAAATGGCCGCAGAAAAAGGTCGACTACCTGCGCCACACCTTCCTGCTCTTTAAGCGTGCCTACCTTCGCGCAGGCGGCGACCACCTGGACATTACGCCTGCCGACGCCATGCTCGTGTACCTCAATGTGTACAACCAGGACCGCCTGCTGGATACGCCGACGGATATCGTCGTAAACCGCCTGTGCAAGATCTGGCGCGAGCTGGTCATTGCCGGCAAAAATGACGAGGACAAGGTCGATCTTGTCGAAGCACCGAGCGTCGACGAGGAGGAGACGCCCGCCAAGTCCACCTCTGGCGTGCTCAACTTCTTTATGGGCAAGACCGTCTACTCGACGGCCAACCCCCTGCGCATCGCCTTTATCCATGAGTTCCCCTGTGCGACGTCGAGCTGGGACAGCCTGCACGACCAAGGGCGTCAGTATCTCGATGAGCACTTTGGCGGTATCGTGCGCACCGAGGCGTTCGAGGACTGTCACGATCCGGATGTGTTCTACGCCGCCGTGGAAACGGCTGTCAAACATGGAGCAAACGTCATCTTCTCGACCTCGCACCGCCTGATGGAATACACGCTCAGGGCTGCCGTTGAGTATCCCCTGGTTCGGTTCCTCAACTGCTCTATCGGCCTTCCCCATCAAAGCGTCCGTTCGTACTTTGGCAAGATGTACGAGGCCAAGTTTCTGCTGGGCGCCCTTGCGGCCAGCATGGCGGACAACCACCGCATCGGTTACCACGCGTCGGTCTTCGCCTCGGGCGCACTCAGCGAGATCAACGCCTTTGCGATTGGCGCCTCGCTGCTCGACCCGCGCGCGCAGGTCATCCTCACCTGGGGCGATGTTCCCGCCGGTGGTCTTGCCGAAGCCATGTGCCGCGAAGGCGTAAGCGTCATGACCGGCGCTGACATGTCAAAGTCGCTGGAAGATCCCACCGCCTACGGGCTTCACCGCTTGGTCGATGGCAAGGTTACCGGCATCGCCATGCCCGTCTGGAACTGGGGGCGCTACTACGAGCTTATCGTGAAAAGCCTTCTGCACGGCACATGGGACGAGACCAGCGACGACAACCAAGTGCGCGCTGTCAACTACTGGTATGGCATGAGTTCCGGCGTTATCGACATCCGTTACGCTCCGGGCCTACCCTACCAAACGCGCAAACTCGTGCAGTTGCTCCGCAACGGCATTGTTGAGGGATCCATCAACCCCTTTGGCGGCGAGCTCCACAGCCAGAACGGCGTGGTACAGATCGAAGGCTTCCCTCCGCTGCCGAGCACGCAGATTGTCGAGATGAATTGGCTGGCGGACAACGTGGTAGGCACCATTCCGCAGCTCGACGATGAGCCGAAAGTCCCTGCCCTATGAAAATCCTTGCCATAGCCGATACCGAAGAACGATGCCTTTGGGAGTGCTTTCGCAAGGAACGCTTTGAGGGAGTCGACCTGATTTTGTCCGCCGGCGATCTGGACCCGGACTATCTTGAGTTTTTGGTCACGGTCATCAACAAACCGCTCATCTACGTGCGCGGCAATCACGATGACCGCTACGCACGTCATGCACCGGGCGGATGTATCTGCGTGGAAGACAGCGTGTACACGTACCGAGGGATTCGCATTGCGGGCCTTGGCGGGTCCATGCGTTATCGCGACGGCGCCAACATGTACACCGAACGCGAGATGTCCAAGCGCATGCGTAAGCTGTCGCGTAAGGTTAGGATGGTCGGCGGGTGCGACATTCTGCTTACCCATGCACCCGCCGCCGGTATGGGTGATCTGGACGATCTGCCGCATCGAGGGTTTAAGTGCTTTAACACGGCGCTTGAGTCCTGGGGGGTCGACTACATGGTGCATGGGCATGTACACCAAAGCTACGGTTACGATTTTCAGCGCGAGCGGCAGCATGTGTGTGGAACGACGATCATCAACGCCTGCGGCTATACGCAGTTTGAGCTCGACCAGACGCACTACCCCATCCGCGGCTGGCAAGCAGCCTGGCTCAACTCACAAACCATGCGCCGCGAGCTCAAACGCCACGAAGCCATCGAGTCCTCAACAGCCAGAACACCCTGGTAACCATCATAAAGAGGACACTGTCCCCTTTGTGGTGGTTTGGGCGCGGTAGCAAGAAACCCGGTCCTGCACGAGGCAGAACCGGGTTTCTTTAGCAATGCTTGCTTTGCTCAGGCAGTAACTAGCAGTTACTCAGCCAAGAAGTCACGCTGGACAGCGGGATCGACCTTGACGCCAGGGCCCATGGTGGAAGACACGGAGATGGACTTGACGTACTTGCCCTTAGCAGAAGAGGGCTTGACGCGCAGGATCTCGGTGTACAGGGCAGCGTAGTTCTCGACGAGCTGCTGCTCAGAGAAGGACTTCTTGCCCAGGGGCACGTGGCAGATGCCATAACGATCAGCGCGATACTCAACGCGGCCGGCCTTGAGCTCGGAGACCATCTTGGCGACGTCCATGGTCACAGTGCCGAGCTTGGGGTTCGGCATGAGGCCACGGGGACCAAGGATCTTACCGATGCGGCCAACCTTGGCCATCATGTTCGGCGTAGCGATAGCGGCGTCGAAGTTGATCTCGCCCTTCTGGATCTGGGCGACGAGCTCGTCGGAACCGATGATGTCGGCGCCGGCAGCCTCGGCCTCGCGGGCCTTCTCGCCCTCGGCGAAGACGGCAACACGAACGGTCTTGCCGGTGCCGTGGGGCAGGGAGATGGAACCACGGATGTTCTGGTCGGCCTTACGAGTATCGACGCCCAGACGGAAGTGGGCCTCGACGGTCTCGTCGAACTTGGCGGTGTCGAGCTCCTTGATGAGCTTGGCAGCCTGAAGGGGGGTGTAGAGCGTGGCGCGGTCAATCTTCTCGGCAGCGGCGTTATAGCTCTTACCATGCTTAGCCATGTGCATTACCTCCTGTGGTTAAACGGGCGTGAGCCCTCCCACATCGTATCGTGTGCCCTATTGCACACATTCAACGGGCGCCCCGGCCGGAGCACCTGTCATTACCTAAAGAAATCGCTACTCAGCGATGGTGACGCCCATGGAACGGGCAGTGCCGGCGATGATCTTCTTGGCGGCGTCAATGTCGTTGGCATTGAGGTCCGGCATCTTGATCTCGGCGATCTTGGTGAGCTGCTCCTGGGAGAGCTGACCAACCTTGTCGGCCTGGGGCTTAGCGGAACCAGACTTGAGGTTCAGCTCCTTCTTGATGAGGTGAGCCGCCGGCGGGGTCTTGGTGATGAAGGAGAAGGACTTATCCTCGTAGACAGTGATCTCAACGGGGATGATGTCGCCCTTCTTGTCCTGCGTCTCGGCATTAAAAGCCTGGCAGAACTGCATGATGTTCACGCCAGCAGCGCCCAGGGCGGGGCCGACGGGAGGAGCGGGGTTAGCTGCACCAGCAGGAATCTGGAGCTTAATGACGTTGGCAACCTTCTTCTCAGCCATGGTCATTCCTTTCGAATCACGAGTGTGAAGTACTTGCTATATCGTAAGCACGCACGTGTTAGAAGCACTCCTGAGATGAGCAGTCACAGAAGAAGCACGCTCGCGCGAACGGACGAAAACTTAAGCGATGACAGCGACCTGGTTAAAGTCGAGCTCGACCGGCGTCTCACGGCCAAAGATCATCAGCGTGACCTTGAGCTTACCAGCCTCGGTGTTAACCTCGGAGACCTTGCCATCAAAGTCGGTAAGCGGGCCATCGGTGACACGGACGGACGTACCGACCTCAATATCAACCGAGGTGCGCTTGGGCGAATCGCCCTTACCGGGACGACGAGTCATCTTATTGTACTCGTCGCGAGAAAGCGGAGCGGGCTTGCCATTGCCGCCCAGGAAACCGGTGACACCGGGCGTGTTGCGAACACACGTCCACGCATCGTCATCCATCTCCATGCGGACCAGGACATAACCCGGGAAAATCTTGGAATCCTTGGTCTCGCGCTTGCCACCCTCTTTGATCTCGGTGACGCGCTCCATAGGAATCTCGATATCAAAGATACGGTCCTGCATGCCCATGGTCTCGATACGATGCTCGAGATCGGACTTTACGCGGTTCTCGTATCCAGAGTAAGTGTGAACGACGTACCAACGCTTAGACATGGTTTAGCCCCTCAATCCAGAGAACAGAGCAAGAGCCTCGCCAAAGCCAGCATCGAGCAGAGCGATGACGACGCCGACGACGACCAGAGAAGCGCAAACGACGACCGAGTAGTTCACGAGCTCCTTCTTATCGGGCCACGTGACACGCTTCATTTCGGACTTGACCGAAGCGAAATACTTCTTGGTGCGGGCGAAGAAACCGGGCTTCTCGTTCTTCTTGGACTTCGCAGCCTTCTCGTTCTTCTTGGCAACGGCCTTCTTGGCCTCAACCTTGGAGTTGGCGGCAGCGTTGTTGGCAGACGCCTGCTGCTGGGCCTTCTTCTTGTTCTTCTTGTTGGCCATTTGGGTTACCTCCGCGCAATGCGCTTATACATGAGTAAACCGTAAGCCCCCAAATGGGAGCTTACGGAATAATGACTGGCACGCCAGGAAGGACTCGAACCCTCAACACTCGGTTTTGGAGACCGATGCTCTACCAATTGAACTACTGGCGTATGTGACTAGAGACTAGCGAGTCTCTTTGTGCAGCGTGTGGTGACGGCACCAGGGGCAATACTTCTTGATCTCCATACGATCAGGCATGGTCGACTTGTTCTTGGTGGTCGTATAGTTGCGGCGCTTGCACTCAGTGCACGCAAGAGTAACTAGAGTACGCATGTATCCTGAACCTTTCATTTCCGCCCCGTACGGGCACGAGTTGATACTTTATCAGCTCTACGTAAGTGCTGTCAACGAAAACCTCGAGTCAATTGGTTCTCGGTGAACCCATTCATATTTGGAACACATCAATGGAGCCAACGAGATCTAATCGACGGTGCATCCAGGACCATTATCGATCCTCTCGACACCAGCAACGGCTCAATATCCATTGCAGAAAAGAACCCGGCACCCATATAAGTGCCGGGTTCTCTAAGTCAGCTATATCAAAGAGCTAATTTACTCAATGATCGTGGAGACGATGCCCGAACCGACGGTGTGGCCACCCTCGCGGATAGCGAAGCGCAGGCCCTCCTCCATGGCGATCGGGTGGATGAGGTCGCCCTCGATGGTGATGTGGTCACCAGGCATAGCCATCTCGGTGCCCTCGGGGAGCTTGACCGTACCGGTAACGTCGGTGGTACGGAAGTAGAACTGAGGACGATAACCATCGAAGAACGGGGTGTGACGGCCGCCCTCCTCCTTGGTCAGAACGTAAATCTCACCGGTGAACTTGGTGTGCGGGGTAACCGAACCGGGCTTGCAGAGAACCTGGCCGCGCTCGATGTCCTCACGCTTGATGCCGCGGAGCAGCAGACCGACGTTGTCGCCAGCCTCGCAGAAGTCCATGGACTTACGGAACATCTCGATACCGGTAACAACGGTGTTCTGGGTATCCTTGATGCCGACGATCTCGACGGGCTCGTTGAGCTTGAGCTCACCGCGCTCGACACGGCCGGTAGCAACGGTACCACGGCCGGAGATGGTCATAACGTCCTCAACGGCCATCAGGAACGGGAGGTCGTTGTTACGAGCAGGCGTCGGGATGTACTCGTCGACGGCCTTCATGAGCTCGCGAATGGCGTCCATCCACTTGGCGTCGCCCTCGAGAGCGCCCAGAGCGGAACCACGGATGACGGGGATGTCGTCGCCGGGGAAATCGTACTCGGAGAGGAGCTCACGGGTCTCCATCTCGACGAGGTCGATGAGCTCGTCATCGTCGACCATGTCGCACTTGTTCAGGAAGACGACGATGTAGGGAACGCCGACCTGACGGGCGAGCAGGATGTGCTCGCGGGTCTGAGCCATGGGGCCGTCGGTAGCGGCGATGACCAGGATAGCGCCGTCCATCTGAGCAGCACCGGAGATCATGTTCTTGACGTAGTCAGCGTGGCCCGGGCAGTCAACGTGAGCGTAGTGACGGGCAGCAGTCTCGTACTCGACGTGGGAGACGGAGATCGTAATGCCGCGCTCGCGCTCCTCGGGAGCCTTGTCGATGTTCTCGAACGCAGTGAAGTCAGCCTTGCAGCCCTCGGTCTCGGAGAGAACCTTGGTGATGGCGGCGGTCAGCGTGGTCTTGCCGTGGTCGACGTGACCAATGGTGCCGATGTTAACATGCGGCTTAGTGCGCTCAAACTTCTCTTTGGCCATAAAGCCCTCCTCTAAACAGGTCGTCCCCGGACGGGACTTTGCCTTTATACCATAGTGGCCTCTCAACATACTATTGAGAAGCCACCGTGTTACCTATGGTAGCGGTGACTGGATTCGAACCAGTGACGCCACGGGTATGAACCGTGTGCTCTAACCAACTGAGCTACACCGCCGGATGGAGCCTGCAACCAGACTTGAACTGGTGACCTCTTCGTTACCAACGAAGTGCTCTACCGACTGAGCTATACAGGCACTTGACGGGTGGGAGCTATAGGATTCGAACCTATGTAGGCAGAGCCAACGGGTTTACAGCCCGTCCCCATTAACCACTCGGGCAAACTCCCAATCGTTCAAGTATCCGCAGGTCCTTTGGTCTTTTGGACCGCCGCCCCCGCGAACGAAAAAGATAATACGATGTGACCTTGGGGCCTGTCAACGAAAACCTCTAGATACACGGTACCGGGCGTATCTATATACCTTTGACCTGCGCTTTTGTTGAGTTTGAATATGAAGAGCGGTGGATTTGGTCGTTGTGGCGACGTTTCCCAAGGTAATACTTTGGTGTGGTGGAGTATTCTTATTGACTACGTCTCCGTGACGGACCCATTCGCACCTATATATGTTGCAGACGATGGTTTTCGGCGGCTTCCTGATTCATCTCAATCTGTAACAGTAAGAACGGTTTTCCTCCCCTACCTGTTATAGATCGAGACATTTCAAAGTGGTCCCGGTCATTGTCTCAATCTGTAACATCTAGACCGATATTTCCCTTCTAACTGTTACAGATTGAGATAAATGGACGGACCCTCAACCTTCCGTCTTGATCTGTAACAGTAAGAGGTCTTTCCCGCCCCTATCTGTTACAGATCAAGACAATTCGCGGCGGCCTCCTGATTCATCTCAATCTGTAACAGTAAGAACGGTTTTCCTCCCCTACGTGTTACAGATCGAGACATTTCATAGTTGTCCCGATCAGGAGCTCACGGCGTCTCGTCCATCTCCTACGCCGACTACGTCATCGCCATGGTCGACGAGGCCGAGCGCACGGGCTCCGATGCCCACGTGGGCGAGGGTCTCTATCGGCTCTATCGCTCGCTCGTGAACGTGCGCCCGCCTACGGAAATCTCCGATGAGTACCTGCGCATCGAGGACGCTTACTTGCAGGGACGCCTGCAGGAGCGCGGAATCGCCGAGGCACGTAAAGCGGAATCCGTAGGCGGACTCTTGCTGTGGCGCGGGGATATCACGCGGCTTCGCACGGACGCCATCGTGAACGTTGCCAACTCTCAGAGGCTAGGATGTGATCCTGCCGATTTTTGGGTAACCACCCACTCGGCGTAGTCGTTATAAATGTACTTGTGCTCCCAGATGCCATCAGCTGAGCCTGTGCACTCGTCAATCTGGCAGTCGTGGTAGAGGTCGTCCGCGAAGCCCTCAATTACGTCCAACAACTCGAGGCGCTCGGTGTACTTCGCAGGGATTCCGCTAAAGCCCAGTCTCGCCCCGAGAATGTTGCCGCACACCGCGCCGGTGGAGTCCGAGTCACCGTTGTGGTTCACGGCAGCAACGATCCCCGCCTCGAAGTCGTGCTCGTGTCGCAGTGCACAGAATACGGCTATGGCCAGCGTCTCCTCGGCCACCCATCCCTCGCCGAGCTCGTGGATGCAGTCAAGGTCGACCTTGGAGGAGTTGGCGAGACGCAGCGCGTGCATAAGAAGGCCTTGCAGTTCCTTCACATGTTTAGCATTCGGATAGGCTTCGGGAAGCGCGCCCAACGCACCCATGACAGCTTCGCGCACGCTGCAACCTGGCTTGTGCGTCAGCATGCTCACAATCACCGCGAGCGCTCCGGCGGGCAGCCAGCCCAACGCGTGGCCGTGCGTGAGGGCAGCACACTCCGCGCCAAGCCGGAGGGCGTCGGCATAGCCGCTGCAGTGGGTGCCATCTTCAGGGTCAAGGTAGAGCCCTGCCGGAGCCACGCGCATCACGCCGCCACAGCCCTTGCTGCTGTTGACGGGGCGCTCGGTCGTCCCCTCGCACCCCTCCGCGCAGGCGGAGAGGCACGTGTTCCCCGGCGCGCGCTGCTCGAAGAACTCGGGCACGCCGACGAGCCACGAGTAGTGGTAGACGCTACTCCGCCCTTCGTCGAGCGGATACCTCTCGGTCTGCGTGCGGTACCAGTCTCCGTAGCAGTAGCCGACATAACTTTCATACGGCCCCATAATGCCGCGCGTCATCCCACGCGTGGTACCTAAGAGCAGGCCGTTTGCTGTGAAGAGAGTCATCTGCGTATCGTCGGAGAAGTGCGCCACGCCTTTGGCATCGAGTTCGTACTCGGTTATGCCACGCTCACCATAGCGGGAGAAGATGTGCTCCTCGCCCCAGAATTCCACGGCGTATCCAAGCGCGTCGCCTGCGGCCCCGCCCACGAGGCAGCCCCGGTATTTGTCGAGATCTTTCATGAAGCTCCCTTATGCCTAATCGTTTACAACAAAGGCCATCAAATCCTCGGGTGTCTCGAACACATGGTATCCGAGCTTGGTCACGAAAGAGCGCTCCTCGGGCTCGCTATCGACCATGAGGGCGACCGGTTCGCCGAGGCCGGTCTGCAAGCCGTCCGGCCATGCAAGGTCAACGATCACGGTCTTAGACGTGCCGCTCACTCCGAAGTTCGCCGCCCCGTGCCCGTAACCCCTCTCCGTCAACCAGCCCGAGAGCCCGGAGAGGGCCTCGTCATCGTGGTCGAGGACGCTCGCGGCCCCCGGCTGTTTGAAGGCGGTGGGCAGCTCACCCAGGTCTTTTCCTCTGTAGAGGGCAGATAGGATCGCGTTGGCCTTCTCGGAGAGAAGCTCGCGCCTCCGGGCGAGGAAGGCCTCGTAGTTCTCGATTTCCCAGAGGGAAGGGTCGTCGGTCGGCACGGCGTGAGATTCGACCGCTCCGGGGTTTGCGGCGACGTAACCCGGCAGGTAGTCTGAGGGGAGCTTGTCCGAGATCTCCAGGTTTGTCTCCTTGGTTAAGAAGGCGTAGTTGGCGAGCTGGTTCACCATCGACTTGTTGCGGTCGGCGGCGTAGAGCACCTTCTTGGGGAAGATGTGGTGCACGTCGAGCGACGAGTTCTTGCCGAGAAGGTGAGAGTTGAGCTCGATTCCGTTGCCCCAGTCGCGAGCATGCCCCATGCGGGCGAGAAGGTACATGAGCGGGTAGAGGCGCGCTCCCGTGCTCCATCCCCAGAAGTCATCGGGGTGAAGGCTTAGGTCGGGCCTGTTGGTCTTTATGAGCCTGAGCAGTCCGTCGATCCCCTCGCCACCCTTGACAGCGTTTATATCCTGGGCAAGCACACTCTCGGTGGAGCCTGCGTAGCGCCCCCAGAGGAAGACGTGGACATGCCAGTAGAGTAGGCGGTCCCACTCGGCCGAGGTAAGCTTGCCTCCCTTCTGGTCTATGACCGCAATCATCGTGGCGATGGAAAAGGGGCTGCCGAGGACGCGGGTATGGTCGAGTCCAAGTCTGCCCGCGATATGGTCGAGGCAGGTGCCCACGAGTTGGACGGTCTCCTTGAGTCCCTTTTGAATCTCCGACACGGAGAAGCCATCGAGAGCGGAGAAGTACGCCGACTTCGCGAGGTGAACAGTCAGGCAGCGCAGCAGCCAGTCGCGTGTGAAGTCGTATCCCTTGGCCGAGAAGCCATCGAGAGCCTTTTGCATCTCATCGCGCATGGCGGGCCATTCCGCGCAAATCTTGGCGAGCGTGAGGTCGCCCTTGCTAAGCTTCGTGCCGCCCGAGTTCACGCTGTTGAAGATATCCACGACTACGTCGATGGTTTTGTCAGGGCCGGTCACGGTCTGGGAGAGCATCTCAGTCTGCTTGATCTGCTCTATGCGGTTGAGTCGCGTGAGGGACAACGTGAAGGTCGGGTCGTCAAGGCCGGCGGCCTGTTTGATGTTGACGGCTTCCGTTACGGCTCCGGATTGGTAGACCTCGGTTACCGAGACCCACATGGGGTCGCCCTTCATCTTGGGGGCACGGAACTCGAATACCTCATCCTTGATGTTGAACATGAGATCGGCGAATGCGCGCTTGTCGCCCTCAAAGAAGGGTGGTTCCTTGCCACGCATGATGCCGTAGAGCGACGTCATGCGCTGCTGGCCGTCGAGAATGAGGTTGACGACACCTTGCCCGATGACCTTCTCGCCTTTGGTGTCCGCGTCTTCCACGGGAGTTTGCCACAAGAGCATCGTGCCTACCGGATAGCCCTTGTACAGTGACGTCATGAGTTTGCGCACCTGCGCGCGGTTCCATACGTAGCCGCGCTGGAACTGCGGCATCGCGTAGTCACCCGAGTCGATGCGGTTGAGGATGTCGGCTATGGTGCTCATTGTCGATGCCTTTCAGGTTCGATCGCCTCGAGGTCTCAACAAACATGACAGAGGCGAATTGCGCAACAATAGCTCTATTTTACTCTTCACTGCCAAGCTCCATTGGAGCGCTGGATGCGGATTCGGGAGGGTTCTTCGGCACCCGCGTATGATTAGATGACGGTGAGAATTGTGTCGTTCCAACTGTGGATGCAAGGCGTGCACCTGTGTCCCGATCATCATTGTCTCAATCTGTAACATCTAGACCGACATTTCCCTTCTAACTGTTACAGATTGAGATAAATGGACGGACCCTCAACCTTCCGTCTTGATCTGTAACAGTAAGAGGTCTTTCCCGCCCCTATCTGTTACAGATCAAGACAATTCGCGGCGGCCTCCTGATTCATCTCAATCTGTAACAGTAAGAACGGTTTTCCTCCCCTACGTGTGCATCCCAACGCCCCAATCGAAAATTAACGCGAGCCAGAACCTAATCTGTTCCCTGGATCACCGTCAGCAAATCCTCGTAGCTGTGCACCACGTCACAGCGCTCGCCCTCGGAATCCCAGAACACGTAGTCCTGGATGCAGCGGCTCGTCTCCAGCGCGCGGCCGACGTTGCCGGGTATGCGCTCGGCGAAGATGGTGGAGTCGTACCGCTCATCAAGCTTGTGGTACGCGATGTGGTCGACCACCATCGTCGCCTTCTCGGCCAGGATGCAACGGGAGACCTTGGTCACAGTATGTTCCAACCTCCGGACGAGAGCAGTGGGATGAGATATACAGAGGCTTCTTTTCGGCCTGAATTGCTTCAAATATCTCTGGTTGAATCGTTCTGATACCAAATCGATACTGCATTAGATGCTACGCCTGAACGGCCTTCGTGGTCGAGGACTTAATTTGCTTGAGACCGACGAGCGCGATGCCGAGCGTCACGACGGCGAGGACGGCGACGGTCGCGAACCCACCGGTGTGCCCGTACGCGTCGATGAACGGCCCGGCGATGGCAGAGCCGCACGACGAGCCGATGGCGCAGAGGGTCCCCGTCCACGCGACAGCCTCGGTAAAGCGCATGGGCGACACCAGGTGCATCACGATCTCGTTGCCGTTGACGAAAGTCGGCGCCTGGCACAGGCCAGCCGCCAGGTAGATTGCGCCAATCACCCACAGGCTCGGTGCGAGGACGAACAGGCTCAGGCCGCAGCACAGCACCACGAGGCAGGTGTAGAACCTCCGCCACAGCGGGGTCTTCCAGCGGATGGCGCCGGAGAAGAGCGCGCCGACGAGCGAGCTAAACGAGAAACAGGAAATCACGAGGCCCGAGACCTGCGGCATGCCCACCTCACGCGCGAACGCCACAATGGAGACACTCGTTGCGTTCTGGAACGCGCCGAGCCCGAAGTACACGGCGCACAGCGCGACCATACCCGGTCCCCAGATCGACTGCGGGCGCGTGACGGGATTCGCGCGGCCGGCGCGCCTGGAGCCGTCTGCGCCCGTGGCAGCGTCCGCGCCCGCGTCGAGCACGCCGCCGACGGGTGCCACCTCGCGGCGCTCGGCACAGCTGTGGCGGGTGAGCTGCGACTGCGACGGTGGGAGCGTCGTGACCTCGGTGAGCACCATGATGGCGCCGATGACCGCGCAGACCGCCCCGAAGCGGATGGCGAGCGCGGCGGAGATGACGGCGAGCGTCGACGACAGCGGGTTTCCGATGACCCACATGCACTCGTCGAACGCAGAGCACAGCGACAGCGACGTGGAGATCTTCTTCTCGTCGCCGCGCAGCAGGTAGCGCCAGCGCGTGCGGCTCATGGCGCCCCAGGGCGGCGTAAACGCGAGGAACGGCACGATGCAGAAGAGGATCCACTCGTCTACGTGCGCGGTCGCCGCTGCGATGAAGACCTGCGAGGTGATAACCCAGATGATGATGGCCGGGATCGACGCCGCTCGCTGGCCGAACCGGTCGGCGAGTTTGCCGAGCTGCGGCCCGAGCAGCGCGGACGAGACGGAGTAGACGGCCGAGAGCGCGCCGGCGATCGTGTAGTTGCCGTAGATCTGCTGCACGCCGATGGTAATGGACATGCTGATCATGGCGAGCGGCATGCACGCGACCACCGACCCAACGGTGAAGCGCGCCGCATGCGGGATGCGCAGCAGCTCGGCATACCCGCCGAACAGCCGGTGGATCAGGCCGGAGTTCCCCGCAGGGGCCGTGGGGGCCGTCGCGCCCCGCTCCTCGGCGTCCTCGATCTCGATGGCGTCTTCCGTGGATTCCATGATCCTTCCCCGCTCCCGACGTATGGACGGTGCCCCGATGCAATCCGGGCACCGACGCGCGATCTGCGCGCACATGGTATTAGGGTAGCGACATCCGCCGTGGAAGCAACCGGCGTTCGTTTACTTTTCCTGCCACTTTGACGCGGCACGAGGTAATCGAATATAGCCGCGCACATAAAGCGGGTCCTGTTTCATTTTGAACAGGACCCGCCTCTTTCCTTTACGGGCGTAGAGTGTCTCCTACATGTTGCAGATCGATACATTCCTTCCGACGCTCCGCTTCTATCTCAATTTGTAACAGTAAGGGTGATTATGGGCTTCCACGTGTTACAAATCGAGACAACCGCTTCAGGAGGTGTCTTTAATCTCAATCTGTAACAGTAAGAACGGTATTTCTCCCCTACGTGTTATAGATCGAGACATTTCAAAGTGGCCCCGGTCATTGTCTCAATCTGTAACATCTAGACCGATATTTCCCTTCTAACTGTTACAGATTGAGATAAATGGACGGACCCTCAACCTTCCGTCTTGATCTGTAACAGTTAAAAGCGGAATAACCGTCTTGGTGTTACAGATCGAGACAAACTCGGGAATGAGACGAATACCGTGCCCGACAACCTATCAAAACAAGAAACGGGCTCTGTCCCATATAGAGACAGAGCCCGAAACTCTCATGGAGCCAGTGACAGGAATCGAACCCGCAACCCACTGATTACAAATCAGTTGCGCTACCGTTGCGCCACACTGGCACACTTGGCGCTCTCGCGCGAAGCCAATTAAGAATAAAGGAATTACGGACGGGGCGCAACAGACCCTTCGACCGACCACATCTCAAAACCCTTCGTCAGAACGAATAGTTTTAATTACAATGGAATAGATAAAACTATTCGTTCTGACGAAGGGTTTCTCGATGCTTACCACCAAGGAAGCCGCCGAGCTACTCGGCATCACTCCGCGCAGGGTGCAGGAGCTCATAAAAAACGGAGCACTTGAGGCCCGCAAGGCTTCTGGCGTATGGCTCATCGACAAAGACAGCGTCGACACGCGACTCCGCTCCGTGACCAAAACGGGGGGACGTCCCCGCCGCGGCTACGGTAAGAGCGAGATCGCGTTCACCCTCATGAACCGCACGTATGAAGTCGCTCAGCTGGTCTACAACACATCGCGAAAAGACTTCACCCACATCGGTGCCGACGTCGATTACGCCCACGCCCCTATTGGGGTATTTGGCCCTAATAGCCCCGTATCGCTCGACTCTTTCCGCACTTGGTGGCGCGGCCGCGGTATCCCGCTCGCACGCATTGGGCTAGCCTCCCTGCTTGCAGAAGCCGCAGTCGATGTTCCCGATGAACTCGTACAGCGAAATCTTGGCCTCTCCTTATCCGACCAGTATTGGATAAGGCCCCAAAGTTCCGGTCTCGCCTGGGAGGACATTAACTTCTTCAATAACGCCTTTGATGACGTCTCACTGTCCATTGCGCCCTTTGCCCCAGAGGGAAAAGCGGCTGCCGCAAAGCCCGATAACACGTCGGACGGCAATCTTCAAAAGTACTGGACATGCGAGGGCGGGCGTCGAATTCTGCATAAAGCAGGAGCGCATCTAAACCAGGAACCCTATAACGAGATGGTGGCGACTGCACTTCACCGTCGCATCCTGAACACTTACGATTATGTACCCTATTCGCTCGAAGGCGCGGGCACTTCCGCCTTGAGCACATGCAGTGTCTTCTTAACTGACGAAGAAGAATATGTCCCTGCGTTCTATGTAAACCAGCATGCAAATGCAGACGAGCGACTAACCGATTACGAACGGTATGTAGCAAACTGCGAGGAGCTTGGAGCGACAGATATAAAAGACGCCCTTGGCCGCATGATCGTATGCAATGACATCATTGCCAACTACGATCGTCATTGGCGCAACTTCGGCCTCGTGCGAAACGTCAACTCACTGGTCTGCAGACCAGCCCCCATCTTCGATTCGGGCTCATCACTCTGGTGCAACATATCACTAGAGGAGCTTAGGGCGGGAGAGCACAGTTTTACCAGTGCGCAATTTCATTCAAGCCCCGCCAAACAAATGTTGCTCGTCGAGGACATGAGCTGGTTTGACGGCGACAAACTCGAAGGCTTCGTTGACGAGGCAATCGAGATTCTGTCCAGAAACGACGCGCTCGCGGCAAGGCTGCCATATCTAAAAGAGGCGCTTACATGGCGCCTCCGTAGAATGATCGACATCGCTGAATGGAGTTAGCGAGACAGCGTCGCGCCGTCAGCTCACCTACCTCCCGCGCAGGGCCTTGAGCTTGGCCAGGGCATCGGGGCTCAGGCGGCTGCCCAGAGTCATCTTGATCTGCGGAGCTTCCTCTGCCTCGTGAACGTCGTTATCGATCTGTTTGATCTCGTCCACCAGCATACGGCTCGAGATGCGCGTGACGCCCTTGCCCATGACAACGGCCTGGATCGTGCCGTCGCTCGATACCACGGAGCACGCGCGGCCTTCCTCGCGTGCCTCGATGCAGAGCTTCTGCACCACGGTATCGGCAGAGACGCCCGTCGGCGAAAACTCGATGCGCACACCGCGGGCCGGCAGGTTGGGGCGCTCGCTGGAGATATTGCCCGCGCCGTCAAATACGATCACGGCCTCGTAGCGGCCCTGGGCAAACGCCGCCACGTCGTTGATGAGTGCAGTGCGCGCCATATCGTGGACGTCGCTGGAATACGGATCGTCGGAATGGTCGTAGACGAGCTTTTCGTAGCGCGGCGTGCAGTGAATCACGTTGTAGCCGTCGACCACCAGCAGCTCGGGCTTATTGGAGTGCACCGTCGAGACCGGATCGGCGATGGCCTGCGCAAACGCATTGCCGCCCACGCCATAGGTCGCGGCCGAAACAATCGGCTTGGCCGAGCCCTCGCCAAAGCGCTTGGCCTTGGACTTGGCGCGGTTCTTCTTGGACATGCGCTACTCCTCCCCCATGAGCTCGCCGGCATTGCGGCGCAGCCACTCAAAGCACAGCGCGGTGGTCGCCTGGGCCACGTTGAGGCTCTCGGTCATGCCGCGCTGGGGAAGCTTGGTCAAAAAGTCGCATTTCTCGAGCACCAGGCGCGAGATGCCGTCGCCCTCGGAGCCCATGACGAGCGCCACGCGGCCCTCGAAGGGAGCATCCCAGCAACTGCCTTCGGCGTGCTCGGAGGCACCGCCCACCCAAAAGCCAGCGGCCTTAAGATCGTCGAGCGCACGGGCGATGTTGGGCACCTGCGCGATAGGCAGATGCATGACGGCGCCGGCTGAAGTCTTGTAGCTGCCCACGGTCACGCCGGCGGCACGCTTGTTGGCGATGACGACGCCCGCAGCGCCCACGACCTCGGCGGAGCGCACGATGGCGCCAAAGTTACCGTCGTCAGTCACATGGTCGAGCACGATGACGAGCGCCGGACCGTCACCCGCGCGGTCGAGGATATCGGCGACATCAGCATAGGGGAAGTTACCAACCTCGAGCGCAATGCCCTGGTGAGCGCCATGGCTCGACAGCGCATCGAGCTGCGCGCGCGGCACATACTTAATGCGGACGCCCGCGGCGTTGAGGTCATCGACCAGACGAGACAGGGCGGCATCGCGCTCCCCGCCCTCGGCAATGAGCGCGCACTTGACGGGAAAGCCGGTACGCAGCGCCTCGGCGGCAGCACGGCGACCTTCGATAAACTCGCCCTTGGGAGCCTGGACAGCGTCGCGGTTGCGATCGCGCTGCGGACGTGCGGCCTGAGTGCGATCGCGCTGGCCCTTGGGAGCGGCAGCGCGATCATTGCGGCGAATCGGACGCGAGCCAGAAGCAGCCTGCTTGCCGCCACGAGGCGCACGCTTGCGATTGTCGGCCATAAAACGGCCTCCTTAAATAGATAACGAACAAGAATCGACCGTCCGAGCCACGGCACCTTGCCTTTCAATCGTCGGGCATGACCACCAGGTCTATGCCCTCCTCTTTCAAGGCAATCTGCCGCACCTCGAACGGTCGACAAATACTAGAGACTCTTAATACGAGTGCCCGCGGCCGTATCCTCAATGGTGAGGCCCAAGTCCTTGAGCTGGTCGCGGATGGCGTCGGCCAGATCCCAGTTCTTGGCGGCACGGGCCTCGGCGCGGGCCTCGAGAATCTTGGCAGCAGCCTCGTCCACGTCGTCGCCCGTATAGGCAACCAGACCGGCGGCAACGCCCAGCAGGCCCAGCGGCAGCTCGACCTTGGGTTCGGGAAGCTCGACGCCAAGCGTATCGAGCAGCTCGGTCAGCGTGTCGGCGGCGGCAAGCGCGGCGGCCTTGTCGGCAGCGTCGCCCGCCTGCTCCAGGTACTGATTGCACTCGGTCACAAAGCCAAAGACGGCACCCATGGCACCAGCGGTGTTAAAGTCGTCGTCCATGCACTCCTTAAAGGCGGCACGGGTCTCGGCGGCCTTGGCGGCAAACGCCTCGGCGGCAGCTGCATCGGCATCGGCCGTTGCGTGGTTCGCGGCCCAGCGCAGGTTCTCGACCGTACCGGCGATACGCGCGAGCGAGTTCTCGGCACCCTCCAGGCGCTCCCAAGAAAAATCGAGCGGCGAGCGATAGCTCGTCTGCAGCATCAGCAGGCGCAGGGCGGCAGCGGAGTGCTGCTCGAGGACCTCGGCCAGCGTAAAGAAGTTGCCGAGCGACTTGGACATCTTCTCGCCGTCTACCAGCAGCATGCCCGTGTGCATCCAGGTGTTGGAGAAGCCCTGGTGCCAGGCACAGGTGGCCTGGGCGCACTCGTTCTCGTGATGCGGGAAGGCAAGGTCGGAGCCACCGCCGTGGATGTCGATCGGAGTGCCAAGGTAGCGATGCACCATGGCGGCGCACTCGGTATGCCAACCGGGACGGCCTTCGCCCCAGGGGCTCGGCCAGCTGGGCTCGCCGGGCTTGGCGGCCTTCCACAGGGCAAAGTCGAGCGGGTCGTTCTTGTCCTCGTTCTCCTCGATGCGCGCGCCAACCATAAGGTCGTCGATGTTGCGGCCCGAGACCTGGCCATAGCTGGGATCGCTGCGCACGGCAAAGTACACGTCGCCGTTATCGACTGCGTAAGCGTGGCCCTGCTCGATAAGCGTCTTGATCATGGCGATCATGGGGCCGATCTCCTTGGTGGCGCGGGGGCGCACATCGGGATCGAGCACGTTGGCGGCGCGCATGACGCCGATGAACTTGTCGGAAAACTCCGTCGCGACCTCGGCAGCCGTACGGCCCTGCTCGTTGGCGCGCTTGATGATCTTGTCATCGACATCGGTGAGGTTCTGGGCGAACGTGACCTCGTAACCGCTCGCGATAAGCCAGCGACGAATCACGTCAAAGCTGATGAACGTGCGGGCATTGCCGATGTGGATGTTGTCGTAGACCGTGGGGCCGCACACATACATGCGGACCTTGCCGGACTCGATGGGCTGGAACTCTTCCTTTTTATGGGTAGCGCTGTTGTAGATACGCATTCGTTACTCCTTAACGGTTTTCTGTAGCAGGCAGACGGCCCAGGCGCCGATCCCCTCGCCCTGGCCTTCCCAACCGAGCTTTTCGGTCGTAGTGGCGGCGACGCCCACGTTTTCGACGTCAACGCCCAGGGCATGGGCAAGGTTGGCGCGCATGGCATCGCGGTGCGGGGTGATCTTGGGTTGCTGACAGGCAATGGTGCAATCGGCATCGACAAACTCAAAGCCCAGCTCACGCGCATAGTCCATCACACGAGCGAGCAGCACCATCGAATCGGCACCCTCGTAGGCGGGATCGGTGTCGGGGAATAGCTTGCCGATGTCTCCCCCGCGGCAGGCGCCCAGAATGGCGTCGGCCAAGGCGTGCGCGAGCACATCGGCATCCGAGTGGCCCAGCAGGCCGCGCTCGTAGGGAATGTCGACCCCGCCGATGATACATCGACGCCCCTCCACCAAACGGTGGACGTCGTAGCCGTGGCCAATGCGCAGGTTACTGAACATGGGGAAGGTCCTCTCCCTCGGCCATGCGACCGAGCAGAATCGCGGTTACAGGACGCAGGTCCTCGGGCACCGTCACCTTAAGGTTATCGCGCGGGCTCTGGACGCAACGAACGCGTCCGCCCATGCGCTCGACCAGTGACGAATCGTCCGTGCCGATAAAGCCCTCGGCAATCGCCGCGGCATGGGCGCGCTTCATGGCGTCGACGCTAAAGATCTGCGGCGTCTGAGCGGCCCAATAGAGCTCGCGCGGCGGCGTCTCGACGATATTATCGCCGTCGACGATCTTGAGCGTGTCGATCGCGGGCTGACCGCACACGACACCGTCGAGGGCGCGATCGCCCACGAGCACGTCGATCGCATGGTCGATAGCCTCAGTGGTAATGAGCGGACGGGCGCCGTCGTGGATGGCGACATATTCGAAGCCCGCCGGAACCGCATGCACGCCGGCGCGGGTGGAATCCTGACGAGTATCGCCGGCATCGGCAAAGCTGATGGGCGTGTCATAGTCAAACGGGTCGATGGCCAGGCGGCACATCTCAGCACGGCGCTCGGCAGGGCACACCACCACGATGTGGCCGACCTTGTCGCTACGATCGAACGCGCGGATAGACCAGCTCATGAGCGGACGGCCCGCCACGTTAACGAGCTGCTTGCCGCCGGGATTTCCAAAACGCTGGCCGCTGCCGCCGGCAACGACCACGGCGCATACGGGCGCCATTATGCGTTCCCCTGTTTGGTGCCCTTCATGCGGTACAGGGAGTCCGCAAGAATGGCAGGGTTGTTAACGCCAAAGTCGCCCAGGCGCTCCGGATCCTCGCTGATGTCGTCCATGAGCTCCTGCAGCGAGCCGTACTCGTCGACGATTTTCTCGGCCACGCCGTCGCGCACGACGGACACGCGCGAAAGCGTGCGCAGGCCCAGCGGCGTCATGACGGAATCCTCGTCCAGGTCGTCATAACCCAGAACCGCCGCCACGTGCTGCGGGTCGGACAGGTCCTTAGGTGTCATGCGAGCGAGCTCGGCGCGAATCTTCTCGGCGTTTGCCTCGGAGGAATCGCTCGCGTAGTCGCGGATCATCAGGTCATACTCGGTATCCATGCTGGAGCCGGCGAGCTGCTCGAGCTGCATCTGCACGAGCTTGCCCTGGTTGCCCAGCTTGACGATGCAATCCTTAAGCTCGGTCTTTGCCTGCTGCATGATCTCGAAGCTCGAGAAAATACCGGTAATGTCGGCGAGCGTAACGTAGTCGTCGAGCTCAAGGGCCGTCAGGCGCAGCAGGGAGCGATCGAGCGACTGACGGGTAGTCTGGAGCGTGGCGACGAGCTGGTTGACCGAGCTCATGATGGTGGTGACAGGCTGAATCTCGTAGCTCTTGCCGTGAACGTACACGTTAACGACGGCACGACGGGCCGAGACCGAGATCACGATGGCATCGGTGAGCACCGACATGCGAGCGGCGGTGCGGTGACGCATGCCCGTCTCGCTCGTGGCAAGCGAGGGGTCGGGATTGAGGTGGAAGTTGGCGCGCAGGATCTGGGTGAGGTCGCCGTCAATGACGATGGCACCGTCCATCTTGGAGAGCTCGAACAGACGGTTCGAGGTGAACGAAATGTTGAGCGGGAAGCCGTCGTTACCGGCAGCAAGCACGTTTTCGGTGTCGCCGACGCAGATAAGGGCACCCAGGTGACCGGCGATGATCATGTCGAGGGCGGTGCGGATCGGCTGACCAGGTGCCGTCAGGCGAATGGCCTGTTCCATACGCTTTTGCAGCTCGTTCTTATCCAAGGCATCGCTCCCATCGTATACGCTCCATAAACGCTAAATAGTTTCTCACGGTTTGTCCCCGCGGCGCTTGCGAAATCCGATGCTTACAGAATGAGCGAACACAGCTGAGAGCCCAACCCAAATGGGCTGCTTATGTGGTAGCATCGGTATTCACATGAATGAGGGAGTAGTCGCGTGACCGGATTCGCCTCCGGTGGCGCGGTAAGTCAACACACTGGCCGATGCGGCCTGGCTTGCCTTAATGAACGAGACTCGTGGCTGTGCGCGCAACGCGTACGCCACGGGTCTTTTTTGTTGCTCCCCTGCCAGAAGTACACGCGGGTTCGCCCGCAGAGAGGGAGCCAGACTATGGGACTCGCCGAGCTCGTGCTGCTCGCCGTTGGCCTTTCGATGGACGCCTTTGCCGTTTCCATCTGCAAAGGTCTCGGCATGAAAAAGATCAACCTTAAAGTCGCCGTGGTGCTCGGCCTGTTCTTTGGCGGCTTTCAGGCTGGCATGCCCGTAATCGGATGGGCGCTTGGCAGTCAATTCATGGGCATCATTGGACCCATCGACCACTGGATCGCTTTTATCCTTTTGGCCTTTATCGGCGGCAAAATGCTGTGGGAGGCCTTTATCGAGGACGAGGATGAAGGCGACGGCAAGGATGCCGAAAAGATTGACCTGGTCGAGTACCTGATCCTCGCTATCGCCACCTCAATCGACGCCCTAGCCGTGGGCATCTCATTTGCCGCGCTCTCGGTTGACATCGTGCCCGCTGTATCGCTTATCGGCGTCACAACGTTTATCTTCTCCGTCGCCGGCGTAGCGATCGGCCACACCTTTGGCGCGCGCTACGAAAAACACGCCACCGTCGTGGGCGGCGTCGTGCTCGTCCTCATCGGCCTCAAGATTTTGCTGGAGCATCTGGGGATTTTGGCGCTGTAAAACACCCTTCAAAACTAAACGTCCGGATGAGGCCTAATGCAGAGTTTTGCATGAGGCCTTTTCATGCAGACTTTTGCATGTCATACTATGATGCAAAAGTCTGCACGTTAGGAGATCGCCGTGGATACCCTTCCCATCACCACACCGCGCCAAGCTGGCATCTACGTGCGCCAGGCACGCGAGGCTCAGGGTCTCACCCGTGCCGCCCTCGCTAATAAGGCCGGTGTTTCGGAGCGCCTGCTCGCATCGCTCGAGCTGGGAGATGCCACGGGCATTCGGCTCGACAAGCTGTTGGCAATCTTCAATGCTCTCGGACTGGCGCTCGCCGCTCAAGGGGATATCGCCAAAACGAATAACGAGCAACCAGTCGACGCCCCGCATGCCGATTTGCAACCTTGTAGCACCCCCAGGTGCCATCACGCTCAACGTCCCTCTCATAGCCACCGTCGCTGCGCCGCCATTCCGGTTCTTGCAGACGCCCCCTTTACGTCCGAGCTCTACGACAAGGCCTTCGCCGATTTCGCCATGTCCAATCTCGGAGTCTCGATTGCCACAAGCGCATCTGCCCAAACCAAGCCCGAAGGGAGATAGCCAATGGCCAGAAAAACGCTTCGGACTATTATTTGCGGCGTACCCGCAGGAACGCTCATGCAAGATGAGAGCGGTCTAGTCAGTTTTGTCTACGATCAAGATTATGACGGGCCAGCCCTATCGACCAACATTCCCATATCAAATCGCACATACGGCCAACAGGTCATGAATCCGTACTTGTTTGGTCTTCTACCCGACAGCGAGGATCAGCGAAAGGCGATTGCTGCCGAATTCGACGTTAGACCCAACAATGCCGTTGCGCTACTCAGCCATATCGGACTTGACTGTCCGGGTGGAGTGCAGTTTTGCGCCGAAGAAGACGTCAACGCCGTCTTGCATCGCACCAGCGAATACCGCCCTATAGGCGATCACGAGATTGCACTGCGACTCAAGTCAATCAGAGATGACCGCAATGCATCGTGGATGGGCCTAGATGAAAGTTGGTCACTTGGAGGCAATCAGGGCAAGTTCGCTCTCGCACTCATAGACGGTCGCTGGTGCGAATGCGTGGGCTCCTCGCCCACGACGCATATTTTCAAAAATGGCGTCATCGGATTTAAACTTGAGGCTCTTAATGAGTTTGTCTGCATGAAAAGCGCCCAGCGCGCGGGTATCGCAACGGCGAACGTTGAGTATCGCTTATTTGAGGACGAACCCGCCCTCATTGTTGAGCGATATGACCGCGTGAAAGTCAAAGACGGAACAATCATGCGTCTACACCAAGAAGACCTCTGTCAGGCTCTTGGAGTGATGCCCGCTCAAAAGTACACGGCAGACGGCGGCCCGACCGCACGCGATATTCAGGAACTCCTCGTCAATACGAGCCACCATCAACTTAACCTGTATCTGTTTACGCAGATACTTTTCTTTAACGCCATCATCGGCGCACCGGACGCGCATGCGAAGAACTATTCCCTGCTTCTTGGAAACGGCGGCACAGCTATGATGGCTCGTATGTATGACGTTGCATCGGGGCTGGCATACGAACGTATGCGCCGCCGAGCGCGCCTTGCCATGAGCGTTGGCGGCGAAAATCGTGTGGGGCGCATCGGCCCAGGCGCTATCCGCCGATACTACGGTATGGGCGACCCCGCGCTGGAGGCGGCGCTCACCGATGCCGGGCTATCCGAGAAGTTTTGCTTTGCGACCATGATGGACCTCGCCTACGAGGTACCCATTTGCATGGAAGAGGTCATGGACGAATACGCCGACCTGCCCGGCATGGCGGACCTGCGCGAGCATATGCTCGGCCCCGTCTGCGAAAACTGCCAGCGCACCCTCGACCTCATCAAGGCGGATATGGGCTAGGTGTCCGTAATCTCCCATTTCCCAAAAGAAGAGAGGGGGCACCCGTCGCAAAAGACCGGGTGCCCCCTCTCGTAATGTCATTTGCAATCTGCTAGCACGTGGCTCGGACTGCTGCCAGCGCGACCTTTACGCAGCGAGGCGCTTGAGGACGTCGATGAGCAGCTCGTAGAAGCGCTCGGCAGAAGCGAGCTCCATGCTCTCGTCCGGGGTGTGGACATCGGAGAGCGTCGGGCCCACGGCGATGGCGTCCAGGCCGTGCAGGGCCTCGGCAAACAGGCCGCACTCAAGGCCGGCGTGAATGGACTCGATTCGTAGCTCGGAGCCAAAGAGCTCGCGATAGCTCTCGACAAAGATGTCGCGGACCGGCGAATGCTCGGCATAGCTCCAGCCGGGATACTCGAACTCAAACTTGGCGTCGAATCCCAGGACATCGGCCAGCGTCTGCAGGCGGTCCTTGAACTCGTTCTGCAGCGAGGTGATCGAGGAGCGCGGGGACAGCATGATCTTGACCTGGTCGTCAGAGGTGGCAACCACGCCGATGTTGGAGGAAACCTCGACGGAGCCGTCGGTGGCGACGTT
Source organism: Coriobacteriaceae bacterium (assembly GCA_025992755.1). Lineage (GTDB taxonomy): Bacteria > Actinomycetota > Coriobacteriia > Coriobacteriales > Coriobacteriaceae > Collinsella. The sequence goes on along the minus strand of DAJPGF010000001.1, from coordinate 411,428 downwards.
GCGGCGGATCACACCGTTGGGGGCAAGACGCAGAGCGCGAATAAGGGCAAGTGCGGACTTCTCGTCCATGGCCTCGACCTCAGCGTTGTCGGCAATCTCAACCGTGCAGGTAAAGCCGGGGTCGAAGACCTCGAGCTCGGCAGTAACGTCGGCGATGATGCCCTTTGCGATCTGGGCCGCGGCCTCGGCGGCAGCGTGGTCGGCGTAGACCAGAACAGCCTTGCACTCACGGTTGATGGCGTTGTCCTTGGTGCCGCCGTTAAAGCTAACGATGGCGGGCTCGCCGGCAACCATCAGGCGGTCGATGATGCGGGCCATGATGAGGTTGCCGTTGCCGCGCTCCAGGTTGATATCGCTGCCGGAGTGACCGCCCAGCAGGCCGGAGATGTCGAGCGTGAGGGTGCTACCGGTCTTGTGCTCGCGCACGATGGGGCAGGTGTAGGTAACGACGACGCCGCCGGCGCAGCTGACGGTGGCAACGCCCTCTTCCTCGGAGTCAAGGTTAATCATGGTGCGGGCGCTAATCTGGGACTTGTCGAGCGTCTCGGCGCCGACCAGGCCAGTCTCCTCGTCGGTGGTGAATACGCACTCGAGGGCGGGGTGAACGATCGAATCATCATCGAGAACAGTGAGCATCAGAGCGACGGCAATACCGTTGTCGGCGCCCAGAGTGGTGCCGTTAGCGGTGAGGACGCCGTCCTTGACGACCAGGTCGATACCATCGGTCGTAAAGTCGTGCTCAACGGAGCCCAACTTGTCGCACACCATATCGATGTGGCCCTGCAGCATCACGGTCGGGGCATTCTCGGCACCGGCAGATGCGGGCTTGCGAATGATGACGTTGTAGACCTCGTCCTGGTACACATCGAGACCGCGCTCCTTGGCAAACGCAACCAGGAAATCGCTGATGCCCTTCTCGTTGCCAGACCCACGGGGGATCGCGCTGACCTCCTCAAAGAAATGGAACAGCTGGGCGGGCTCGTAGCCGGTAATCTTGTAGTCCATGGTGCCTCCTTGGCGCAACTGGTTAGACAGTAAGACATGCGACTTGTATATTCCCAGACTTTGCGTGCATAAACCAGTCGAAAACGCCGAGCGCCCTCGCATCATCGGCTAACGGTGGACCGTATAGCGTAACGGTCACAACTTCCGCAGCTCTACAAATCGAGGCGCCCTTTCCGGAGCGCCTCGATTGCGCGTATCAAATTGTCGCCACGCCCTACAGCGCGCCGGAACCGGCTTGCATCATGCCGCCGGGGCCCGAGGTCACGCCGCCGCTCACGGGCGCGGCGTTGCCGGTGTGCGGTACCGCCGGGGCGGTATCGCCACCAAGCGTGCCCGCCGGACGCGGTGCCGGGATCTCGCCCGTGCCGCGGCTAAAGACAAACTTGCCATCGGCCACGTCGCACAGGACGGTATCGCCCTCGCCCCACTCGCCAGCCAGCAGTTCCTCGGACAGCGGATCCTCGATGAGCTTTTGGATGGCACGACGCAGCGGACGCGCGCCGTTGGTGAGGTCGGTACCCTCCGCCACAATCTTGTCGTAGGCCGCATCGGTAAGCTTGATGTTCATGCCGTTTGCGATCAGGCGCTGGCGCAGATCGTCCACCAGCAGGTGCGCAATCTTGGTCAGGTTCTCGCCCGAGAGCTTCTGGAACACCACGATGTCGTCGATACGGTTGAGCAGCTCGGGGCGGAACAGGCGCTTGAGCTCGCCCATCGCGCGGCCGCGGATCTCACTCGAGGTGAGGCCCTGCTCGCCGGTGGTGCCAAAGCCAACGCTCGCATCCTGCGCGATCTCGCGGGCGCCCACGTTTGACGTCATGATGATCACCGTATTGCGGAAGTCGACCGTCTTGCCCTGGCTATCGGTCAGACGGCCCTCCTCCAACACCTGCAGCAGGATATTGAAGATGTCGGGGTGCGCCTTCTCGATCTCGTCGAACAGCACGACCGAGTACGGGTGACGGCGAACAGCCTTGGTGAGCTGGCCGCCCTCGTCGTGGCCCACATAGCCCGGGGGGCTACCGATGAGCTTGGAGACCTCGAACTCACTGCCAAACTCCGACATATCGAAGCTGATGAGCGCGTCCTTGCTGCCAAAGAGATACTCGGCGAGCGTCTTGGCGAGCTCGGTTTTGCCCGTGCCGGTGGGGCCCAGGAAGATAAAGCTGCCGCCGGGGCGACGCGGGTCCTTGAGCGGCGAGCGGCTGCGGCGCACGGCCTTGGCAACGGCCTCGACGGCCTCGTCCTGACCGATGATGCGCGTCTTGAGCACGCTTTCGGCCTGCAGCAGGCGGCGGCTCTCGCTCTCGGTGAGCGAGGACACCGGCACGCCCGAGGTCACGGACACGATGTCGGCAATCTGGGAGACATCGATGGTGAGCGGGCTGGCGTCGAGCTCGGCCGTCCAGGCAGCCTTGGCCTCGGCGAGCTCAATCTCGGCAGCCTTTTGCTGCTCGGTGATCTCGGCGGCCTTGTTCATGTCGTCGCTCTCGGTGGCCTCCTGCGCGGCGGCCTTAAGCTCCTCCACGCGATGCTCGGCCTCGCGCACCGGCTCGGGCGCGCGGTTGGCGGCGATGCGGGCGCGGGCGCCGGCCTCGTCAATGAGGTCGATGGCCTTATCGGGCAGGAAGCGATCCTGGATGTAGCGGTCGGAGAGGTTCGCGGCGGCCTCGATAGCACCCTGCGTATAGCGCACATGGTGGTGCTCCTCGTAGCGCGGCTTGAGCGCGGTCAGGATCTTGACCGTGTCCTCGACGCTCGGCTCCTCGACATCGATGGTCTGGAAGCGACGCTCGAAGGCCGGGTCCTTGGTGAGGTACTTGCGGAATTCCTCGGCCGTGGTGGCGCCGATAATCTGGAAGGCACCGCGCGCGAGCACGGGCTTGAGCATGGAGCTCGCGTCGATGGAGCCCTCGGCAGAGCCGGCACCGATGATGGTGTGCATCTCGTCAATAAACAGGATGACGTCGTCAGCTTCGGTGGCCTCCTGGATCACGTTCTTGAGGCGCTCCTCAAACTCACCGCGATACTTGGCGCCCGCAACGAGGCCCGGCAGGTCGAGCGTCCAGATGTTCTGGTTCATAAGGTTCTCGGGCACGTTGCCAGCTGCAATCTGCTGAGCCAGACCCTCGACGATGGCCGTCTTGCCCACACCGGGGTCGCCCAAGATAAGCGGATTGTTCTTGGTGCGACGCGAAAGGATCTCCATCATACGCTGGACTTCCTTTTCGCGACCAATTACAGGGTCGAGCTCGCCGTCGCGCGCCTTCTGCGTAAGGTTGGTGGCGAACTGCTTAAGCGTATCGGTGCCGCTCCCCTTTTGCTGCGACGCGTCCGAGCCGCTAAAGAACGGCAGGCCCGCACCGGGACGCCCGGCACCGGCGCCGGCGAGCGGACGCTTCTTGTCCTGGTCCTTGGCGGTAAGTTTCTCGATAGCCTTTTTGATGGAGGCGGACGACACACCCAGGCGCATGAGGATGTCCATGGCCATGCCGTTACCCTCTTCGACGATGCCAATCAGCAAGTGCTCGGTCGACACGTAGGTCTGGTTGTTCTCACGTGCCACGCGGAAGGAGCGCTCCATCACGCTAATGACGAGCGGCGTAAAGGCAAGCTTGGCAGCCTCGGTCTCCTCGCTGGGCTCGGGAACCGTGGTCTGGACCTCCTTGAGGGTGTCCATGATGTCGTCGTAGGAGATATCAAGCGAGCGCAGCGCCTCGGCAGCGATGCCCTCGTCCTCCTTGGCGAGTGCGAGCAGCAGGTGCTCGGTGCCCACCTTATTTGAGTGCAGATCGAGCGCCTCCTGTTTGGCCATCGACATGACCTTGCGCGCTCGATCGGTAAATCTATCTAACATGCTCGTTTCCTTACATGAGTTCATCGAAATCAAAACGCCCGCCCGTCGGCGGCGCTTTTGTCTCTTTACCCACAGGTTGTCTATGTTAACAGCTGGAGGAATATCTATAAACCCGGCTCACATGAATGCAGGTTATGACCGCATCGCGGGACTCACCGCGCGATGCGCGACAGGCGCCCCGCAAGAGAAACCCTAGGCGTCTTTCACCACGTCGGGACTCGTCGCACGCGATGCGCGATAGGCATCGGCCTCCTTGGAGACGCGTTCGAGCAGCTCGGATGTATCGACGCCCTCGACTTGCGCGACCGTTTCCACCGTCTGCATGGCGACCGCCCTCAGGTACGCGCACGCGCTGTCCCCCGGCTGCTCGAGGTCTATCTCCTCGCCGCCCTCCCGGGCAAAGCCGACCGCCATCACAAAGCCCATGATGCCCGAGACCAGAAAGCCCACCGCAAAGCTCGAATCTGCCTTGAGCTCTTCTCCGTCGGGGTGGACGATCTCTCTCACGCGGTCGATGATGATCGTATGGATGCCCTGCACGACCTGCTCGGCGGCACCCGCCCTCATGGTGATGACGATGCGCCGCAGCAGGCAGCGGACGTCGCGCCGGTCGAACGCCGAAAGGTCGCCCTCGCTCGAAAAATGCCAGAGGGCATCGGTGATGAGCTCGTTATCCTGCAGCAGCTGGGCTATGGCGATGGCGACGAGTTCATCGAAATCGTGAAAATAGTAGTAAAACGTTCCGCGATTGCACTGGGCGGCGCGGGTCACCTCGCCAACCGACAGCTCGAAGATGCTGTTGTTCTCGATGAGCTCCCAAAACGCCTCGATGATACGGGTGCGTGCATCGGGCGCATCGGCGTCCTTACGCGGTCTCGCCATGCGCCTCACCGCACCCCTGCGCCTTGGCGTTCATGATGAGCATCTGAAGACGGTTCTCCACGTTGGCGAAGCTCACGTCGGGATCGTAGTCGAGCGGCAGGAACTGCGCCGTGGGATACTGCTCCTTGAGCGCATGGATGAGCCCGCGCCCCACGACATGGTTGGGCAGACACCCGAACGGCTGCAGGATCACGAAGTTGCGGCAGCCGCGCTTGGCGTGCTCGAGAATCTCCGCCGGAATCAGCACGCCCTCGCCCGCATCGAACGTATGGTGCAGGATCTTATCGCTCGCGCGCACGAGCTCGGGCATGCGCGTCGGCGGCTCGTAGAGCGGGCTCGCCGCGCCCAGGCGGTCGCAACGGTCGTGCGCGAGCTCGAACAGGTTGTCCGCCGTGGCGTACCAGGCCTTTTCGGGCAGCGACAGGTCGACGTGGAACTCGCGCGACTGCGCATGCTTGTAGAAATAGGTCTTGCGGATCACGTCGGTCATGCGCGCCTCGATGACCTCGAGCCCGTTGTCCTCGAGGTAGCGCTCGATCTCGTGGTTGGCGCCGAGATGGAAATTGAGCAGGTACTCGCCCACGATGAGAACGGTCGGATGCGGGTTCGAGCGGTCGTACGGAACGGCGTCCATGATCGCAAGCGCGCGTTTGAAGCCCGTCGCCTGGCCTCTCAGCCCGGAGCGCTCCATGCCCTCGATAACCTCATCGAGCGCGCGGTCGAACGCAGCGTCCGCCGCGCCCTTCTCGAGCTCGTAGGGACGGATGCGCCTAAGCATGGCCTCGAGGGCATCGATCATGGGAAGACCGTAGGCGATCTGGATGCTCGGGCCAAGGCCGAGCTTGAAGCCCGGATGCGCATTGTGGGCATCGACGTCGTCGTTGGTGAGCACCGGGACATAGTCGTATCCCGCGTCGTCGAGCGCGCGGCGCAGCAGGGGCATGTAGTGCGTCAGGCGGCAGTCGCCGATATACTTGCCAGTCACCACGGCGACGTCGTGCGGGTCGTACTTACCGCTCTCGAGTGCCGCGAGCGCCTCGCCGATCACGATTTGCGCGGGGAAGCAGATGTCGTTGTGCACATAGCGTTTGCCCAGGCGGATGGCATCCTCGCGCCCGATATCAAGGGCCTCGGCGCGCACGCCCTGATTGCGCATCGCCGCGGTCATGAGCCTGCAGAACGCATGGGAGGTGTTGGGGACCAGCGCGATCTTGTCGTGCCGGTCGCGCTTGGTGTACTTGACCTTATACGGGTCGTCGAGCGGATGGACCGCGTGCACCCGGGCGCCCTCGGCACGCTCCTCCGCGCGACGACGGTTGACCGACTCGATAAACGAACGCACGCGAATGCCCATGGGACCGGCGACGTCGCTCTCATCGAGCTTGATCATCATCGGAACCTTGGAGCCCATCTCGCCCATCATGCGCGCGATCTCGTCGGTGAGATACGCATCGTGGCCGCAGCCGAAGCTGCCCATCTGCACGAGCTCGAGCTCGGGCGTCGATGCGACGATGACCGCGCACGACAGCATGCGTGCATGGTAGTTGTTCACGATGTCGATGCGGCTGTTGGAAAGATCGACGTTGCAGACCCCCGGCACCGCATCGGGCGTCAGCACGGGGATGCCGCGCTCAGAGAAGAGCTTGGGCAGCCCGTGATTGACCAGCGGGTCGTTGTGGTACGGGCGCGAAGCGATCACCACCGCGTAGCCGCCGTCCTCGCGCACGTTCTCGAGCACCTGCCTGCCGCGCAGCTGCAGCTGGTTCTCAAACGTCTGCTGCGCGCGGTCCGCCTGCTCGGTCGCCTTGGCAACCAGGTCGGCATCGATATCGAAGGTCTCCTTGCACCACGCCTTGAGCTGGCGGTTTCGGTCGCCCTCGTCGTACCAGTGGAACAGCGGCGTATCGAACGGAACGCCGAAACGCTCCTCCGGGTTATCGGAATTGCGCATCACGTAGGGGTATCCCTTTACGACGGCGCACATCCACTCGCTGGTAGAGGCGGTGTTTTCGGTGGGCACCGTCGTGATGATGGGCATGAAGATGCGGTCGACGCCGGCGTCGACGAGATTGCGGATGTGCCCGTGGACGAGCTTGGCCGGGAAGCACACGGTGTCGGATGTGACGTGCGCCAGACCGCGCTCGTACATCGCCTTGGTGCTGCGTCCCGAGACGCGCACCTTAAAGCCGAGCGTGCTGAAGAACGTCGACCAGAACGGCATGGTGTCCCAGAACTCGAGCACACGGGGAATGCCGATCGTGACATCGCGCCCCCCGCAGACGGGAACCGTGGGGCACGACTCGAACAGCAGCTTCTCGCGGTCGACAAAGAGATTGGGGGCAGCCGCGGTCCGGTCGCGCCCCGTGCCGGGTGCCTGTGCCTCGCAAGCACCCTGCGGACGCAGCTCCTCCGCCGCGGGAACCTCGCGCACGAGCTCATCCCATGAGATGGCGCCGCCGCGCGGGCAGCGATTGCCCGTGACGTAAAGCGAGCCGTCGCCAAATGCCACGACCGCGCGCTGGCAGCGGTTGTTGCACCGACGGCAGGTAACGCCGCCGAACTCGCGATGCTCGAAGCGCTCCACGGCATCGAGCCCGATAAACGACGTGCCGGCGTCGCCCTTGCGGCATTCCTCGCGCGCGAGCAGGGCGATACCGATAGCGCCCATCAGCCCCGGGTGGGGCGCACGCGTGACGGGTTTGCCCAGATACTGCTCGAATGCGCGCAGCACCGCGTCGTTTCGGAACGTGCCGCCCTGGACGACGACTTTGTCGCCCAGACGGTTGAGATTTGAAACGCGAATGACCTTGGTGAACACGTTCTCGATAATCGAACGGCAGAGACCGGCCATGATGTCGCCCGGACCCTTACCGCGCCGCTGCTCGGAAACGACGCTGCTGTTCATGAACACCGTGCAGCGGCTGCCGAGAACGGCGGGGGCTTTGGACGAAAATGCCTCGGTCGCGATATCCTCAACGGCTATTCCGAGGTTTTTGGCAAAACCCTCGAGGAACGAGCCGCAGCCCGCAGAGCACGCCTCGTTGACGACGATATCGGTCAGCACGCCGTGGTTGAGCCAGATGGCCTTCATATCCTGTCCGCCGATGTCGAGCACGAAGGTCGCATCGGGAACGCATGCGCACGCGGCGCGGGCGTGCGCGACCGTCTCGACCGTATGGTAGTCGGCGTGGAACGCGCGCGCGAAAAGCTCCTCGCCGTATCCCGTGGTGCCCACGGCATCGATCGCAAGCGTGACTCCCGCTGTCTCCCAGCGGTTCTTCAAGCTGACAAGACCCTGTTGGGCGACGTCGAGCGGTCTGCCGTTATTAGACGCGTAGAACGAATCGACAAGCTCACCCGCCTCATCGACCAGGGCGAACTTGGTCGTCGTGCTCCCCGAATCGATACCGAGCGCCACACGCACCGTCTCTCCGGGCGCATACGCATCCGGACCCTTTGCCGGCGTCTCTTTGCCATGGCGTGCCGTAAAATCCGCCTGCTCGGCAGGTGTGGCAAAAAAGGGCTGGGCAAGACGTCCCTCCCCGCTTGCGGGCGCGACCGTCTCGAGCTTATCCAGCCGGACAAAAGCGTCGGGAAGGTCGATCGGTTGGGACGATGCGAACATGTCGGTCAGCGACAGGGCGGCACCGCGCGCGACCATGATCTGCGGATCGCGCGGGACGATAACCTGATCGTCCGATAGATTCAGTTGCTCCCGGAACACGCGGACCAGTGTGGGGTTGTAGGCGAGCGTACCGCCCTCGAAGATTACCGGCGGCTCGATGTCGATACCCTGGGCCAGACCGCCGATCGTTTGGCGGGCGACCGCGTGAAGCGCCGAAAGCGCCAGGTCGGTGGTAGGAATGCCCTCGTTGAGCAGCGGCTGGATATCGGTCTTTGCGTACACGCCGCAGCGGCCCGAGACCTCGTGGACGGTCGTTCCCCGGCTTGCGAGCTGCTCGAACTCGCCCGATTCGGTGCCGACCCCCATGAGCTTTGCCATCTCGTCGATAAATGCACCGGTACCGCCTGCGCACGAGCCGTTCATGCGCATGTCGGCAACCTCGATGTCTCCCTTATCGTTGGAGCGGAAGAAGATCATCTTGGCGTCTTGGCCGCCCAGCTCGATGGCGCAGCGCGTCTGCGGATAGAACCTGCTGATCGCGAGCGCGTTGGCGACCACCTCCTGAACGTACGAGGCGCCCAGCGCGGTCGCGATATCGCGCGCACCCGAGCCGGTCACCGCAACGCGCAGCGACTCATGGGGAAAGCGCTCGGCGAGCTCGCCGAGCATGGCGCGCACGCTCGCTGTCTGACACGCCCCGTGGCGGCGATATCCCCACCACGCCTCGGTCATATCCTCGTGCATCGCGTAAACTTTGGTCGTCGTCGACCCTACGTCCAGTCCTACTAGCAACGCCATAATGCTCCGTCTCTCGCATTTTTCCCGCTAGAGATATACCACTCTACGTAATACAACAGACTGTTGTATTTAAACTCCGTATAAAAAGCGGCTGCCGAAACGCTTCAGCAGCCGCCGAATGCACCAACAGATTGTTCTGCGCGCTAGCACGTCGGGCAACGGAGCAGCACGGGCCCTCCGGTCATGCGCACCGCTCACGCCCGCGATGTCGCCGAGAGAGCTATCCACGCTTAGGGCTCCAACCAAGCAAGTCGCCCGCGCTCAGCAGATCCCTAAGCGAGCTACTCGCACTCAGGAGCCATAGCCTGCTCCAAGAGCTCGGCATGCTCCTCCTCGAAAACCGTCCCCACAGGGAAGGCGCGACGGAAGACGAAGCGGGAAATCGGACCGGCTACCAAAAGGTTCCACGGCAGCGCCATCACAAAATTATGCGGGATGTTGATCATCCAGATCGCGGGCACGGAATACAGGTTCGCAAGGATGCCGCCGGGCATGTGCGTCAGACCCTCACAGGCACCGTACAGCGACATGATGATGACCATGGGAACGACCATGCAGGAGCTGACGGCGAGCGTCATGGCAAGTGGCGAGCTCTTGCCCGGCGTGACCAAGTACTTAAAGGCGAAACCCTTGGCGAGCGGGCTGGCGACGAACCAGTCGCAGCACATGGCAAAAATGTAGGCAACGGGGAAGCCGAGCCACGCAGTGGCAACGACCTCGCCGTTGATGGCCCCGTGCTGCAGGGCAACGTTGTAGATGCTCATCCAGAGCACCATGCAAAAGCACATGATAAAGGTGAACAGCAGGCTCTCTCGTTTGTTGATAGGCATAAAGGGCAGATTCCTCTCTGTGTTGTACCGCGGCGCCACGCAACAAAAACGGGCGGGCAAGATGGAGCTGTTGGGACTTCATCTCGCCCGCCCGTGTTACGCGCGTCTGCGACTACTTATGTGGTGGAACTACCCTAACACGAACGGCGCGCGCTTCGTAAGCGTTGAGTTTGTGGAGATGCAGGGCACCAAAACCCCCGACCCCATAAGTTGCGGTGGAATACGGACTGTTTTGACCCTTTAAGCAGCAATTCAGTCCCTATTTCACCGCAACTCATTGGGGGTGCAAAGTAACCTGTCCCCCTTGCACCAATTAGCTGGTGTGGCGCCAGCGAGGGTCGGTGAGCGTACGCGCCACACCCAGCCCAACGGGCAGAAACGCTACGATGAGCACTGCGCGCACAAACCAGCCGAGCATATTGACTGTGTCGAAGGTGCACATGTAATACATAGAGCGATAGAGATACAGACCGGGCACCATAATGACAATCGAAGGCACCGTGAGGGCGATGCGCGGGTAGGTGAGCTTGACTTCAGCCAAGCTTGCGAGCAGCCCCGATACCAGCGCGCCGATAAACGCTGCTGCCTCGGGAGGCATGCCTACGCTCAAGCCCAGGAAGGGAAGCATCGTCGGCGCATCGACGAGCGTAAGGCGCAAGGTATTGGACACGGCGCCGATGAGCCCTGCCGCCGCGGCCATCTTTACCGGGCTGTTGAACATAACCGAGAAGCCAAATACACCGATAAAGCTCATCAGTATGCGCAAGAGCGTAAGAGCAAACGGTGAGAGGCCGAGCGGGGCGAAGTCATCCGGCGCCAGGCCAACACACTCGGCAACCATCCAACCTACGAGCGTCGCCATCACAATAATCGATACGGCATATGACAGACGTTCGATACCGCTTCGCATGTCGAGCTTAGCGATGTCGAGGCCTGCCGTAATGAGCGGAAAGCCGGGAATCACAAAGAGCATGGCACCGATATAGCCTTCTTGGTGCGACATTGCCCCCGGTATGACCTGGCCAAGGCCGAGCAATGCCAGCAGATACGAAATGCAAGCGAGCGCAACGCCGGTCGTCAGCGCGCTGAACTGACCAAGGCCTTGCTTGAGAATATGGGAGCGGGCAAAGTTGCCGACACCCGCGCCCACGAACGCGCAGGCCATCTCGATAGGGCCGCCGCCGAGCAAAAAAACGAAGGCACCACAGGCGCAGGCCGCCGCAAGGCCCTGTTGCCAAGGCACGTAATCAGGTTTTGAGCTCTCAACGGTCTTGAGCATCTCGTGATACTCATGCACCGTAAAACGGCGACCATAAGTCTCGATTTCCTTTAGGAAGCTCTCCATCATCCAAATGCGATGGGTATTGACGCCCGTTGTGGGCAAGCTGACGACCTCGTTAAAGCAGTGGCCATCTTCGATGCAGGTGCACTCAAACGATAGGAGACTCAGGTCGACGTGAATTGTAACGCCGAGCACGTCAGCAACACGATTCATGGTATCGCGCACGCGCCAGGCACCCGTTCCGCTCGCGAGCATAAGCATGCCGGTTCGGCAGATGATGGATGATTTGTCGGTGAGCGGCGCATCGACGGCAAGCTCATCGCCTGCCGTCACGATCTGGTGCCAGTCAGTTTTCATATGGAGCGCGCCGGCACGGACACCGTGGTGCATGGGGGCTCTCGAAAGCAGCGAGTTAAGGCGCGAAGACTGTGGGGGCTCCGTTAATTCGCCCTCGTCCTCGTCGGGCTCTTCATCGACCAAATCAAATGAGTCAAGCGATGCCGGCTCACGACGATCGATTAGCTCCTCATCCTCATCATCAAAGTAATTGAACTGATCGAGCATGTCCTCTTCGATTGCACGCTCGCTCGCGTCGTCCATATAGACGCTCCCTTCCTACCGACTAACCCCCATCCTAGGCAGCAACGGCTAAAGGAAACATAAAAGAGACGGCTGTCATGCATGGAAGGCGCAAAACCCCCAATGCGTCGGTAGACCCCCTAGTCATTGGGGACGTTCTTAAATGACCAGTCAAACAAGAACGTCCATTACAGTCGAAATTGTCAGCCCGGGACCGTCTCGGGCTACGATTGAGGCGCGCCCAGAACGGGCCGCCGACCGGGCGCCCGCGCACGGCCGAACGTCCCTGCCCCCGAGAGGGCCTGTTGGGTGCTGCCGGCGCGGGACGCGCCGCCCCCGACGGCTGATAGGAAAGTGCCGGGCAGGCGCCGCGGCTGGTAATGTGAGTGCCGAGGGGGAGGCCATCCGGTCGAACGACTACCGGAAGGATACCACCGTGAAAGCGCCATCCACCAGACCCGCGGCCGTGCTCGGCCTGGACGTCGGCAAGTCGTCGCACTGGGCCTGCCTGATCGACCGCGACGGGGAGGTGCTGGCCAGCGCCCCCGTCCGCAACAGGGAGGCCGAGCTCGACGCGCTGTTCGCCTCCGCGCCCGCCGGCACGCTCGTCGTCGTCGACCAGTTCCGCAACATAGGGTCCCTCGCCGTGAGGCGGGCCCGCGCCGCGGGGCTCGGGGTCGCCCACCTGCCCGGGCTCGCCGCCAGCCGCGCCGCGGGCCTGTTCGCCGGCGAGGCCAAGACCGACGAGCGCGACGCCGCGGTGATCGCGCGGACCGCCCTGGGCGTGCCGGACTCTCTGTCGGGGGTCCCGGGCCGCGGCGAGGCCCTCGAGGCCGCCCGCGCCCTCTCGTCGCAGCGCGACCACGTCGTCGCCTGCGCGACCAGGGACAAGAACCGCCTGCGCGCGGTGCTGCTCGAGTCCTGCCCGACCCTCGAGGCCGCGGTCGACCTGTCGGACCGGCGGTGGCTGGAGCTGCTCGCCGGGTTCGGCGGGGCGTGGGGGATCGCCCGCTCCGGGGCCGAGGGCCCGCGGGCCGAGGCCGCCGGGGAGGCCGCGGCCGCCTCCACCGCGCCCCCGCCGGCGCTCGTCGAGGCCGAGAACAGGCAGGTCAGGTTCCTGGCCGCCCGGATATCGGAGGCCCTCGACGAGGCCGGGGCCCTCGAGGCCGAGACGGCGGCGCTGCTCGAGGGCGACGAGACCTACGCGTGTCTGCTCACCGTGCCCGGCATCGGCCCGAGGACCGCGGCGCAGCTCGCGGTGTCGGTCGACATCGGGAGGTTCCCGGACCACGACCACCTGGCCTCGTACTGCGGCATAGCCCCGAGGGTGAGGAGCTCCGGCACGTCGGTGAGGTCGGTCAGGGCGTCTAGGCGCGGCGACGCGAGGCTCAAGTCCCTGCTGATCTTCTCGTGCAACAGCCTGGTGAGGTCCTCGGGGCGCTACGGCGAGTACTACCGGGCCTGCAGGGCGCGGGGCATGGGGCACGGGCGGGCGCTCAAGGCCGTCGCGAGGAAGCGGCTCAGGGCGATATACGCCGTGATGCGCGACCGGGTGCCCTACCGGGAGTAGCCCCGACGGTTGACAAAACTATAGGAACACCCAATGACTACTCCGGCAACGCCGATGTTTTGGCAACGCCAGCGAGCGCCGTCCAGGGCGAACAAGTTGGCATGAAAAAGGCAAGGCATAGACCTTCTGGTCATGCCTTGCCTTTTGAATGACAAATTGTCGCCCTGGGCGGCGCGCAGCGTCAACTGGTTACGCGGGTTGGTAAACCCGCGTAACCACCTAGGTCGCGCCCTTGAAGTTGAACGTCAGATTGTCCAAATGCGGCCCGCGCAGCGTCGAGCCGTTGCGCGGTTTGGTAAAACCGCGTAACCCCCTAGTACATCTTTGCGCCGGCGGGGATGGAAGCGTCGAGCTGGATCAGGTTGAGACGCTCCTCGCCCTCCTCCTCGTGGATGGCACTGATGAGCATACCGCAGCTGGGGATGCCCATCATCTTGCGCGGAGGCAGATTGGTGATGGCGAGCAAGGTCTTACCGACCAGATCCTCGGGCTCATAGTATTCATGGATGCCGGAGAGGATGGTGCGGTCGGTACCGGTACCGTCGTCGAGCGTAAAGTTCAGCAGCTTCTTGGACTTCTTGACGGCCTCGCATGCCTTGACCTTCACAGCGCGGAAATCGCTCTTGGAGAAGGTATCAAAGTCGACGAACTCCTCAAACAGCGGCTCAACGGTGATCTTGGAGTAATCGAGCGTGGGCTTAAGAGACTTAACGAACGGGCTCGCGGCGTTGCTGGCCTCGGCAGCCTTGGCGGCAGCGGCACCGGACTGGAAACCCTTCTCGGGCTTCATGTGCGGGAACAGCAGCACGTCACGGATAGAAGCCTGGTTGGTAAGCAGCATGACCACGCGGTCGATACCAATGCCAATGCCGCCCGCGGGAGGCATACCGTACTCGAGGGCGCGCACGTAATCCTCGTCGTACTCCATGGCCTCGTCGTCGCCGCCGGCCTTCTCGGCCATCTGGGCAGCGAAGCGCTCGGCCTGGTCGACCGGGTCGTTGAGCTCGGAGAACGCGTTGGCGTACTCGTGACCGGCAATAACCAGCTCAAAGCGGTGCGTCAGGCGCGGGTCGTCCTCAAAGCGCTTGGCAAGCGGGCTGACCTCGATGGGGTAATCGCACACGAACGTGGGGTTGACGATGGTGTCCTCGCCCAGCTCATCGTAGATCTCGGCGATAATCTTGCCGGCGGTCCACTCGGGCTTAATCTCCAGGCCCTTCTCGCGCGCGGCGGCAGCAAGCTCCTCGACCGGCGTATCGATGGTGACCTGCTTGCCGAGCACGTCGGAGACGATGTCGGTCATGGGACGGCTGGCCCACTCACCAGAAAGGTCGATGGTCTGGCCCTGGTACTCGATGACCTCGGGATTGCCGATGGCCTTGTTAGCCGCCTTAATGACGCCCTGGGCGAGCGCCTTCATGCCCTCGAGGTCGGAGAAGGCACGGTAGGCCTCCATCGTGGTGAACTCGGGGTTGTGGGTAAGGTCCATGCCCTCGTTACGGAAGATGCGGCCGATCTCGAACACGCGCTCAAAACCGCCGACGATGCAGCGCTTGAGGTGCAGCTCGGTGGCAATACGCAGGTAGCACTCCTGATCGAGCGCGTTGAAGTGCGTGATGAACGGCTTGGCGGTAGCGCCGCCCTGGATGGTCTGCAGGATGGGGGTCTCGACCTCCATGTAGCCGTCGGACTCCATAAAGCGGCGGAAGGTGGAGAGGATCTGCGAGCGCTTGCGGAAAGTCTCGCGAACATCATCGTTGGCAATGAGGTCGACGTAACGCTGACGATAACGGGTCTCCTTGTCGGAGAGGCCGTGGAACTTCTCGGGCAGCGGGCGAACGGCCTTGGAGAGCAGGGTCGCACTCTTGGGGGCGACGGAAAGCTGGCCACGCTTGGTGCGCACAACCACACCGGTCACGCCCAGGATGTCGCCCAGGTCGAGGGCCTTGAGCGTATTCCAGGCGGCCTCGTCCATGTCGTTGATGCGGCAGAACAGCTGAATCTCGGCAGTCGCATCGCGCACGACGATGAACATGATCTTGCCCTGACCGCGCTTGGCGACCACGCGGCCGGCGATCTTCACGACGTCCTCGGTGTCCTCGCCATCGGCAAGATCGGCGTACTTAGCCTCGATATCGGCGACGTAGTCCTCAAGCTCAGAGTGCTCAGGATAGGGGTTCTGGCCCGCCTCGAACAGGGCGGCGCGCTTGGCCAGGCGGGTGGCGCGCTCGTCGTTGAGCGTCGATGCCTGATCTGCGGCGTTCTGGTTCTCTGCCATAAGTTAGCTCCTCAAACTAAAACGCTCCCCAGGATTCGGTCCCAGGGAGCGAAAACATACCTTTACGCGGGACCGTGGTCTAGCGTGCAATCTTGGCGATGGTGTAGACGCGAGTCTTGCCGGAAGGCGTAACGACCTCGACGGAGTCGCCCTCGCCGTGACCGATGATGGCGTGACCGACCGGAGACTCGTTGGAGATCTTGTGCTCGAGCGAGTTGGTCTCGGTGGTACCGACGAGCGTGACTTCCATGACCTCGCCGTTGGGATCAATCAGCGAAACGGTGGAACCGATGGAGACGGTCAGATCGCCCGTGGTGGCAGCAACCTGAGCGTTGGCGAGAATGGCCTGGATCTCGGCAATACGAGCGGCGTTCTGGGCCTGCTTGTCCTTAGCGGCGTCGTACTCGGAGTTCTCCGAAAGGTCGCCGAACGCGCGGGCTTCCTTGATGTCCTCGACGATCTCCTTGGCGTAATCGCCCTCACGCCAAGCGAGCTCCTCGACGAGCTTCTGGCGGCCCTCAGCGGTCAGTACGATCTGGCTTGCGTCCATACGGATATCTCCCCAACTCTGATCAAACAATCAACTGTCAACAAAACGAAAAAGACCGGCTAGCCTGCGGGCAAGCCGGTCAGGTGCTCACCCCAAAGGGATGGGACTACTCTGCGTCCGCGTCGCTGTCCTCTGCCTGCTTCTTCTTGGCAGCAGCGAGCTTGGCCTCGAGCTCAGCGATCTCCTTGTCCTCCTCGGACTGCTCGACCACGACCTCCTCGGCCTGCTTGGTCTCGGCCTTATCGTCGCCCTCCATACCCTCACGGATATTCTTGACGGTAGAGCCGAGGGACTTGCCGAGCTTCGGCAGGTTCTTGGGCCCGAAGATAATCAGGACAACGACGAGAATAATGATGAGCTCAGGAGCCCTCAGTCCAAACATGTAGACCTCCACAATACAGCGAGACAAGCTCGAATGAGTATACCGCGGGTATCGCGGTATCACAACACTAGCTAAAAAAAGGGACCGCAAGAAGCGGTCCCTCCTCATGCTCTGGTCGGGTTGACTGGATTTGAACCAGCGACCCCTGCGTCCCGAACGCAGTGCTCTACCAAACTGAGCCACAACCCGTTAGCTCGACTATAGTAACAAAGATTTTCGCCGCGTGCTAGAGAAATTTTTATTTCTTTGAAGCGTCGATTTGAACCGTGTTGGGAATAAGCTCAGTCGCGCAGGCCCACCAGCCATTTTGCTGAGCAGCGTCGGCAAGCCTTTCGGCCGTGGCGGCGGTGCCACAAATGGCAAACGAGCAGGCACCCGATCCGCACACATCTACAGCAACGGTTCCGTCCTGTTTACGCAGCCAGTCGAGGACCGTTTGAATCTGCGACTCCATCTGTGCGGAAATGACACCCAGGTTGTTATGGATGAGTGCATATGCCGTCTCGGCATCACCAGCACGCAAGGCAGAAGCTATCGCGCCGGGCTTGTCCGCAGGCACCGGGGCCTCGTCAAAACGTCGATAGGCTTCAATTGTCGAAACGCTTGCCTCACGCGGCTTGACCAGCACGACGGGCGTCGCGGGCAGCGCGGGGTACTCAGTTGCCAGCACGTCTCCCCCACCTACGTAGAACGCAGGACTCGCGTGCAAAAAGAACGGGACGTCAGCACCAATGCCCCGCGCAATATCGTCGAGCGCTGGGTCGGTGCGATCAATGCCCCAGAGCTCCGCCAAGGCGACAATGACCGCGGCCGCATCCGTCGAGGGGCCGCCCAAGCCGGCGCACAATGGAATGCGCTTCTCAATCGTCACGCAGATGTTTGCCTCGCGACCATAATGCTCGGCCATAGCAACCGCAGCCCGATACGCCGTATTCTTTTGCATGGGAAAATCTGATGCTGGAACCGTCTGGACGGTCAGCGCCTGCGCCGGCGTGACCGTCACGGTATCGGAAAGACCGACGGCTGCCATCAGGGAATCGACCCTGTGGTAGCCGCGGTCATCGCGCTCGGTATGAACCCCCAGGTAGAGGTTGATCTTTGCCGGCGCGGAAAGAGTCAGGGACCAATCGGTCACCGTTAATGCTCCTCGAGCTGATTGCCGAGCGGGGTAAAGATATGCTCGCCGCTCTCGGGGTCGAACAGCTCGACCTGGCCGGTGAGGACATCGATGTACTGGTAGGACTGACGCGACTTGCGGCCGCGACGCTCGTCAACCTCGACGATAAAGACGGCGGGGTGGACGCTCTTGATGGTGCCCATGCGCTCGACGACGCGGGTACGGCCCATGTTGGCCTTCACCTTGACGCGATCGCCCACCATATCGGTCAGCTTCTCGTGGATGTCGTCGACGTGATTGACTTCCATCTCTTCCATGAACAGGGCCTCCAGAAGGTGCAATTCAAAAAGGGGATAATACCCCTAAGATAGACAAAACTCTAATACTATAGCACCCTGCTGCCGCCATACGCAAGTAGCTAAAAAGCCCCGTCTCGAATACGTACCAGACGACAACCTCGCATGACCAGTTGTTACGCGGTTTGGTAAAACCGCGTAACCTAAAGGTTGTCGGTGTCCAAAACGATGGTGAATGGGCCGTCGTTGACCAGGTCGACCTTCATGTCGGCGCCAAAGATACCGTGCGCCACATGTTCGACATCTTGACGAACGAGCGTCAGGAAGTACTCGTAGAGCTCATTGGCAACATCGGGTGCGCCGGCATCCGTAAACGACGGACGGCGACCGTGGCGGCAGTCAGCGAACAGCGTGAACTGCGACACCACGAGCACCTCGCCGTCGACATCGGCAAGCGCCAAGTTGGTCTTGCCGTTCTCGTCCTCGTTGATACGCAGCCCGCGGAGCTTGCCCCACAGCTTGTCGGCCTCGGCACGCGTATCGCCATGGCCCACACCCAGCAGCACCAGGTAGCCGCGTCCAATGCGGCCCACGCACTCGCCGTCGACCGTCACGCCGGCGTTGAGCACGCGCTGCACCACCGCACGCATGGCCTACTCCTCGCCCGTCAGCTTGGCGGACAGATGCTCGAGCGCGTGGAAACGATGGCTGATGGCGTTCTTCTCGTCAGCCGTCAGCTCGGCCATGGTCTTGCCCGGCGTGTCGACCGGCAGGAACAGCGGGTCGTAGCCAAAGCCGTGATCGCCGCGGCCCTCGCGTGCGATAACGCCCTCGCAGACGCCCTCGCCATAGGTGACCAAACCGTCCGTGTCGATGAGCGCGACGACGCTCATAAAGCGCGCGGTGCGGTCCTCGTCGGCCACGCCCTCCAGATTCACGAGAAGCTTGGCGTTGTTGGCGGCATCGTCTCCGTGCACGCCCGCATAGCGCGCGCTATACACGCCAGGCTCGCCGTCCAGCGCGTCGACGACCAAGCCCGAATCGTCGGCAATGGCCATAAGGCCCGTCTCCTCGGCCGCAGCTTGGGCCTTGATGATGGCGTTCTCCAAAAACGTCGTGCCGTTTTCCTCGGGATCCTCAAAATCACCCAGCTGGCCGAGCGCCACAAAGCGTACCTCGGGCATGACCTTGCCCAAAATGGCCTCGATCTCGGTGAGCTTATGGGCGTTGCCCGTTGCCACGACGATGGTCGCCGCCGGGTCGAGGGTGTCGATGTCAATCTTCTCAAGTGCCATGACTGGCCTCCTTGTCTCTATAGCAAGCCGCGTGAGGGGCGTTTGGGCACTTGACCTCTCCCCTCTCAGGCGATCGGACCTTTCAACGCAACATTTCAGCAGATAAAACCTACCAAAATAAACCTGTCCCTTTTGGCAGGTTAGGCGATGGCTTGGCGCTGAAGCTCGATGAGCTCGGCGATACCCTTGTCGCCCAGGTCGAGCAGGGCGTTGAGGCGTTTGCGGTCAAAGGGCGCCTGCTCGCCGGTGCCCTGGAGCTCGATCATCTCGCCGGTGTCGGTGGCGACGAGGTTCATGTCGACCTCGGCATGGCTGTCCTCGGAATAATCGAGGTCAAGCAGCGTATTGCCGTCGACAACGCCCATGGAGATGGCAGCCACCTGGCCGATAAGCGGGATGCGCTCGATCTTGCCCGCCTCGACCCACATGGCGAGGGCGTCGCGCAGCGCCACCCAGGTGCCGGTGATGCTCGCTGTACGCGTGCCGCCATCGGCCTGAATCACATCGCAATCAACGGTGACGGTGTACTCGCCGAGCGCCTTCATGTTGACGACGGTACGCAGGCTGCGGCCAATGAGGCGCTCGATCTCCATAGAGCGGCCCTTGCGGTTGGCGTGCTCGCGCTTGCAGCGCTTGCCGGTCGACGCCGGCAGCATGGCGTATTCCGCGGTCACCCAGCCGGCCTTAGCTCCCTTTCGCCAGCCCGGCACGCCCTCCTCGATAGTGGCGGCGCACAGCACGCGCGTGTCACCGAACTCGGCCAAACACGAGCCGTGGGCGTGCTTCATGACGCCACGGGTGAGCTTAACGGGGCGCAACTCGTTGGCGGCGCGACCGTTAGCGCGGTTGACCTGCATGTACTCCATAGAAATATCCTTTCGGCAAAAGATGTGGCAAAGGCCTTGACGGCTGCCTTACATCTATTTCAGCTCATCGATATCGATATGTTCGATGCTCTTGAGCGGCTGACCAAAGATAAAGCTACCCGCCACCGCAAACTCGGCAATGTTATCGGCCGTCGTGGCAAAACGATGCTGCGGCTCGGCGGCGTCGCCCGCCAGCTGCTCGCGGCGCGTGAGGATATCGGTCAGCTCGCGCGTGGTCTCCTCGGCGGAACTCACGACGCGCACCCCAGGCCCCAGCGCATGGCGGATAGGTCCCACCAACAGCGGAAAATGCGTACAGCCGAGTACCACGGTATCGATACCGTGGTCGCGCAGCGGCTCAACCGTGGCACCCACCAGCGCACGCACGGCAGGCGTATCGAAGATATCCTCGTTCTCAAGCCACTGTTCCTGCAGATGTGCACCCGAGGCGAGCTCGTGTTCGACAACCTCGACAAAGCTCGAGGCAGGACAGCCGTATACATCGACGCCGGCATCCAGGTCCTGAATGGCGCGCGTGTAGGCGCCCGAGCGAATGGTGAGGTTGGTGGCGAGCACGCCCACGCGACGCGAGCGGGTGCTGTTGATTGCCGCACGGGCACCCGGCGCGATCACGCCGATCACGGGAACGTCGAGCACCTGCTGGGCCAGACGCAAGGCCGCAGCGGTCGCCGTGTTGCAGGCGATGACCATAATCTTGACGTCGTGCTTCGAAAGCCAACGACCCGCCTGCAACGCAAACGAGCGCACCTCATCCTCGGTGCGGGTGCCGTAGGGGCAGCGCTTGGTGTCGCCGAAGTAGTAGACGGACTCGTGCGGCAGCGCCGTCGCGATGGCGCGCGCAACCGTCAGACCGCCCAAACCAGAATCGAACACGCCAATCGGGCGCGTGTCGCCTGCCGGATTCTCGATATCGGACATTACCTCACCAGTCTCTCTCGAAAAGACATGTCCACGTGCGGCGACGCCGCGCTACGAACGCGCTGCGACCAGCAGCTCTGCCGTCGCCGCCCAACCGTCGACAATTTTGCCGCGCGTAACGAAAGCGTTCTCGCAAGCAGCCAGGAACTCGGGCGCGCCGGCGCTCGTCAGGCCATTCTCGACCAGGCAGAACGTGCCCACGTGATCGGCCATGTAGAAGTCGGACTCGGAGTCGCCGAGCGCCAACGTCTCCTCGCGCTCGATCCCTAGATGCTCGCAGAAGCGCGAAATGGCGACGCCTTTGTTGAGGCCCGCGGGGTTGATGTTGAATGCGCGACCGTCCTCGACGCGATCGAGCTCGAGCGTCGTCGGCTTGGACAGATGCGTCAGGTGGCCGTTGCAGGCCCAGATCAGACCGCAGCCGGCCTCGTCCAGGATGGCCTGGACCTCATCGTCGGGCACATCGCCGCGCATGCCGACGGTGACCTCACGGTATTTGTAGCCGGTCGACATGTCGTTGTGGTACTCGATCTTGTGCGGCCAGCGGGCAAGGATCTTCTCGCACACGCCGGTCTGCTCGATCACCTGGTGCGGAGTAAGGCCGCAGGCGGGGTCGTAAGGCATGTCGCCAGTCAGATACTCCCAATCGTTGGCCTTGAGGTCGTACATAACCAGGCCGCCCATCTCACCAATGTAGGAGTTGAGGCCGAGCACGCGCGCGTCCTCGTGGATCATGGTACGGTTGCGGCCCGAGGTGGGAACCACCTGAATGCCAGCGCGGGCGAGCGCCACGACGGCCTCGACGAGTTTGGTCGAGGGGTTGCCGTCGTTGTCGCGCAGCACGCACGAGCCGGGTGCGAGCATCGTGGCATCCAGGTCGGTAAAGACGTACTTGACCTTGGCCAAGCGCTCGCGCATCTCGCCCGAAAGCTCGGCAACGGTCGGCAGGGTATTGTGGGACATGGTTACTCCGTTTACGTAGAAGGGTTTGGACTTGGACGGCATGTTTTGATTGAGGGAGCACGCTTATGGCAACAGCGCACTCAGGGCGCCGCCATCATGGTTCATTAGTCAAACTGGGTAACATCGATCAGGCGATTGGCCAGCGAAAGGTCGCTCTCGATGGGTACGAACTCGTCGCCCACGTGCATGAGCTCCTCGTCACCCTTTGCCAACAGCAAGACAATGGTGGGAGCATCGGGGTTGACGTACTCCTCGCGCGCCGCCTTGAACGCCGCATGCACAGCGGCTTCGCGGTCGAGGATGATCCTGTTCGGCGTATCGTCGGGAACATGTTCGGCAAGCTCGCGACAGACCTTCATCGGGTCCTCGTGAGCCGGGTCCTCGTTGGCAAAGATCATCAGGTCGGAATATGGTGCGGCCTCGCGCGGAAGCTGCTCGCGGCGCTCCTGCGCCTTGCCGCCGGCAGCGCCAAACACTGCGATGACCGGGCTGGCGGGAAACGCGCGCTTGACCGACGAGAAAAGCGAACGGAACGAAAGCTGGTTATGCGCATAGTCAACGACGCAGATCACGCGGCCGTCCTTCGACTCCACGACCTCCATACGGCCCGGCACACGCAGTTTTGAGAGGCCCTTCTTGATAGCCTCGATACCGATGCCGATCTCGCGCGCAGCGGCGATAGCGACCAGCGCGTTCTCCACGTTAAAGTCGCCCGCGATACCCAGCAGGACCTTCTCCCCCGCCTCGGACTCGTCGGCACACAAGCCATGCAAGTTGAACTCGATGCTAAAGCCGACCATGCGTACGTCGCTCGCCCACAGACTTGCCTCGGGATGCTCGACGCCAACGGTCACCAAGCGCTCGGCCGTCGACGCTGCCTCTAGCACACGGTCAACCTCTTCGGTGCCTAGATTCACCACGGCGGTCTTTGCCTGGTCAAAGATCCTGAGTTTGCTCTCAAAATAATCCTCAAACGTGGGGTGTTCGATCGGCGAGATGTGGTCGCGGCCGATGTTGAGGAAGCACGCCACGTCAAACGGCAGATTCTCGACGCGTTGGTACTTGAGCGCCTGGCTCGAAACCTCCATGACCATGGACTGGCGACCGGACGTGCGGCAGTTG
The DNA here is from genome assembly GCA_025992755.1 of Coriobacteriaceae bacterium. Lineage (GTDB taxonomy): Bacteria > Actinomycetota > Coriobacteriia > Coriobacteriales > Coriobacteriaceae > Collinsella. The sequence continues at coordinate 388,192 of DAJPGF010000001.1, read as the reverse complement.
GCGATATGGCGCCAGACCTCGGGGGCCTCGGGCGTAGTATTGGTGCTCTCGTAGCACTCGATGCCATCGTCGGTACTCACCGAGCCGATCATGCCGCAGGACTCGCCCGCCGCTTTGATAATCGACTGGAGCATAAAAGCGGCCGTGGTCTTTCCCTTGGTACCGGTGATACCCACGATCTTGACGTCGTGGTCGGGACGGTCGTAGACCTCCGGCGGCAACAGGGCCATGGCCGTGCGAACGCTATCAACAACCAGCATCGCAGCACCGCTCTCCTGCGCCAGCGGCTCCAGAGACTCGACCAGTGACTCCTCGCACACAAATGCGACGGCGCCCGCATCGAGCGCCATGCTCAAAAACGCGGGCTTAAAGGCAGCACCTTTGCAGAAGAACACGTCACCTGCCGAGACCGCGCGCGAATCAAACGAGCAGCCGGTCACGGCACGCTCGTCAACCTGCTCTGATGCGCGCAGCTCGCCGCACACATCGAGAAGCTTGGCAAGCGTATCGACCGTGGTCACGGTCGCGGAATCCGAATGGTGCATCTTTCACCTTTCTCAGCCATTTGGCAGGGACGGTTTTATAGTAACTGAAACGCACCCACGCAAAAACGGCTCCCGGAGGAGCCGTTACGCGCAGGCGTTCGTCAGCCGAGGCTAGGCAGCCTGAACAGCGGGCTGGTCCTCGTCGATAAAGAAGCGCTTGTACCACACCAAGAACACGAGCGGCGTATAGATCTTGCGCTGGAAATCGCCCTTGCCCGCAAAGTGCAGATCGAGCAGGTGCATGAGTTCGTCGGTATTGAAGAACTCGCTTGCCCACGGCGCGGTGAAGTACTCCTTGACATAGTCGTACCACTTTTGCTCGCGCAGCCAGTAGACAATCGGCACCGGGAAGCCCACCTTGGGACGGGTGGCCCACTCATCGGGCAGCGACTTGTTGGCAGCGTGGCGGAGTACCTGTTTGTTGCCGTTCTCGTTGATGCGGTAGCGGTCGGGAATGTGCTCGGCGAACTCCATGACTTTGCGGTCCAGGAAGGGCACGCGCAGCTCCAGTGAGTGTGCCATGCACATCTTGTCGGCCTTGAGCAGAATGTCGCCCGGGAGCCACATGTTCATGTCCAGGTACTGCTTCTTGACCAGCTCGGGCTGACCCTTCACGCGCGCATAGATGGGAGCGGCAAGCTCGAAGGCGCCATCGCCGGTGTTGTACTCGGGCTTGAGCACGCCGTCGACCTCGCGCTCCGGCCATACCAGAGCCTGTCCCAGGAACGACTTCTCGGGGATCTCGGCACCCTTGACCAGGAAGTTATGTCCCTTGAAGTACGGCATATGCAGCGCCAGGTTACCGAGCGCGCGACGGATGGGCAGCGGCACCATCTTTTTGTACTTGCGCACCGGGACCGTGTCCTCGTAGTAGGCGTAGCCGCCAAAGAGCTCGTCGGCGCCTTCGCCCGAAAGCACGACGGTGACGTCCTTGCGGGCCATCTCGGCCAAGAACCACAGCGGCACGGAAGACAGGTTGGACTGCGGCTCGTCCATGTGATACTGGATGTCCTCGAGCGCACCGAAGAACTCGTCGGCGGTAATCATCTTGCGAACGTTCTCGACGCCGAGCTTATCGGAAAGCTCCTTGGCGTAGTTGGTCTCGTTGAAGTTCTTGTAGTCAAAGCCCACCGAGAAGGTCTTGTCGGGCATGAGGCAAGCGGCGATGTAGCTAGAGTCGACGCCACCGGAGAGGAACGACGCGACCTTGACGTCGGCGATGCGATGGGCCTCGACGCTCTCGTGCACGACCTCGTCCAGCTCATCGACGTACTCCTCGAACGGCTTCTCGACGGCAGAGTAATCGCAATCCCAGTAGCGCTCGATGTTCATCTTGCCGGTCGGGATATCGACGGTAAAGTAATGCGCCGGCGGCAGTTTGTAGACACCCTCGAAGAAGGTCTCATCGGTTGCCGAATACTGCAGCGTCATGTACGGACGCAGGGCCTTTTTGTTGACCGCCTTGTGGAAGTGCGGGTAGTCCAGGAAGCTCTTGATCTCGGAACCAAAGAGCACGCCCGGAGCGCCGTCGCCCGCATCGGCCATGGGATAGTAGTAAAGCGGCTTGATGCCAAAGATGTCGCGGGCGCCAAAAAGCTTGTTCTTCTTTTTGTCCCAGATGACGAAGGCGTACATACCGCGCAAGCGGTCGAGTACGGCCTCGCCCCACTCCTCGTAGCCGTGCAGGAGGCTCTCGGTGTCGGCGCCGCAGTGGAACTTGTAGCCCTTGGCCTCGAGCTCGGAACGGAGTTCTTGGAAGTTGTAGATCTCGCCGTTGAAGACAATGACGACGCTGCCGTCCTCGTTGGCCATGGGTTGGGCGCCAGCCTCGGTCAGGTCGAGGATCGACAGGCGGCGGAAGCCGAGGGCAACGCGGCCGTCGATAAACTGACCGCCCATGTCGGGACCGCGATGGACGATGCGGTCCATCATCTTGGTGAGCACCTCGGATTGGTTATCCGTCCCACCGACAAAACCGACAAAACCGCACATATACTATCCCCTCTGCTGTTGCTGGGCATCAAATCGAATCAGTAGCTTTTGAGTATACCCGAGGGCGTAAAGAGGGGCGGAATGTTCAGGCAATCTCAACTGAATCAGCTCCGCTGTGACACGCGCCAGTTACCTTTAATGGATATGAGGTGAATGAGGCGATTGTTTTGCTATACTCTCTCCGCACGGGCGATTGGCGCAACGGTTAGCGCAGGTGCTTTACACGCACAAGGCTGGGGGTTCGAATCCCTCATCGCCCACCTTTGAATTGGAAACGGTCCTCGAAAGGGGACCGTTTTTGTTTGGGCCCATTTCATGGGATTCGAACCCGCAAGGGTGCGGAGCTGAGGAAACGCGAAGCGTTTTCCAGCGCAGCACGCGAGGAGCGAAGCGACGAAGCGGGTGCGGGCGGCGAAGCCGCACGCGGATATCCCTCATCGCCCACCACTGATTTGATAGGCTCCCAGCAATGGGGGCCTTTCTTTTTTGGGCCCATCGCAGAGGGATTCGAACCCGCCAGCACATCTGTCGCAAAGGCCGTGGTCAAAAAATGGCAAAAATGAGTACTGCTACTTTGTTTGCAACATATAAAAAGATAGTATTTGCTTAAGTTACGCAACATATGTCCATTATAAGAACTAACAGTTGGATCAAAATCGTGCTTTCATCGCCATTTCGACTTGCTATCTGGCCTTATTAGTCCAAAATTGCTGCTACCAAATCGGTAGCAGTACTCATATTTGATGTATTTTGACCAGCAGGACTCCCTGCCTTAGCAAATCTAAGGCAAAACGGGCTCCAGACCGCTGAATCATGCCGCATAGGACACGCCCACAGTCCGGAACCCGGTCCAAATTGGGTTATTGCGCCGCGTTAGCCCAAGACGTCCGACAGGATCTCGATCAGACTGTCCACGTCGGCTTCCTCGCAGACGAGCGGCGGCAGGAAACGCAGCGTATGGGCACCCGTTGCGTTAATCACGGCACCGGCGGCCAGCGCGCGGGCAACAACATCATGCGCGTCGCCCGCGGCATCATCCAAATCACAGCCGAGCATCAAGCCGCGGCCACGTACCTCGGTCACGTTAGGCAGCTTGGCGAGCTTTGCCTCCATATAGGCGCCTACCTTGGCAGCATGGTCGGCATAATCGCCGCGTACGAGCGCGGAGAGCGTCGCGGCGCACGCCGCAATGGCCAGGCAGCTACCGCCAAAGGTCGAGCCGTGGTCGCCCGGCTTAAACACGTCGGCAATCTCCTTCTTTGCCACGACGGCACCCATGGGCACGCCGTCGGCAATGCCCTTGGCAAGGCTCATGATGTCGGGCTCCACGCCATAGGTTTGGAATGCAAACGGCTTGCCGGAGCGGAAGATGCCGCACTGGACCTCGTCGGCGATAAGCACGGCACCCACCTCGTGCGCCAAGTCGCGCGCCGTAGCCATAAACTCCTCGGTCATGGGATGCACACCGCTCTCGCCCTGGATCGGCTCGAGCATCACGGCGCAAATCTCGCTCCCCAGCTGCTTAAAGATCGCACGCAGCTCGTCCACATCGTTGGGCGTGCAGGCCACAAAGCCACCCGGCAGCGGGCGGAAGCTGTCCTGCAGCCAATCCTGCATGGTGGCGGCAATGGTCTCGAGCGTACGGCCGTGGAAGCCGCCGCGCATGCACACGATAGTGTTGCCGCCATTACCGGCACGCTTGGCGTACAGGCGCGCAAGCTTCATCGAGCCCTCGTTGGCCTCGGCGCCGGAGTTGGCAAAGAACGTCTCCCACACCTGCTCGCCCGCAGCCGGGGCACCAAGAGCAGCTGCCGTGGTCTCATCGACGGCGGCAATAGCATCGGCAAGCACGCGCGCACCATCTACGTCGTCGTTAGCAAGCTTGGACAGCAGCGCCGCGACCTGTCCGCGCTGCTCAATGTAGAAGTAATTAGAGACATGCATGAGCTTTTTGGTCTGCGCCTCGAGCGCCGAGAGCACAGCCAGGTTGCCATGACCTAGGCTGCACACGCCGATGCCGGCAAGAAAGTCGAGGTACTCACGGCCATCGTCGCCGGTGAGCTTCATGCCGTGACCCTCGACAAACTCGACCGGAGAGCGGCCAAAGGTATGCATAACGTAATGGGATTCAAGCGATTGCTGAGCTGCAAGTGACATGGGATGCCTTTCGTTGGGCGCCAGACGGCGCGGGGCTATGGGTGCAGGAATGGGGCGGCTGCGGGTCAGCTAGACCGTCTGAAGCTTCTCGACCTCGTCAAGGTTCTCGGTCAGACGCGCAGCAAACGTCGAAAGCGGATGCGGATGCGTATCGAACTCGTAAGCCGTCTCGGTGGAATGGATCACGGTGCCGACGCCGGCATCGGTCAGCAGCTCCAGGAGCAGCGAATGCGGCGTAGTACCGTTAATGATGTGGGCACGAAATACGCCGCCGGTAAGCGCATCGACGGCCGCGCGCAGCTTGGGAATCATGCCCTTATCGACCTCGCCGCCGTAGAGCATTTCGTTAACCTCGTCGAGCGTTAGGTTGGAGATAAGCGAGTCCTTGTCGCTAAAGTCCTTGTACAGGCCATCGACATCGGTCAAAAAGATCGCCTTATGCGCGTGGAGCGCCGCGGCAACGGCACCGGCGGCGGTGTCGGCGTTGATGTTGAAGAAACCGCCGTCCTCCCCCGCCGCGACGGTAGCGATGACGGGGATGTACTCGCTATCGAGTAAGCGCTCGATATAGTCGGTGTTGACGTGCGTCACTTTGCCCACGCGACCGAGCTCGGGGTCGAGCGGCTCGGCGATGAGCGTGCCGGCATCGCTGCCCGACACGCCCACGGCCAGGTTGCCGTGGTGGTTGATGGCAGCAACCAGCTCCTGGTTAACCTTGCCGCCCAGCACCTCGCGCACGATATCCATAGTCGCCGGCGTGGTCACGCGCTGGCCGTTCTTAAACTCGACGGGAATATCGTAATGGCTCAGCGCCTCGTTGATAGCCTTGCCGCCGCCGTGCACGATGACGGGGCGCATACCGATGATCTTGAGCAAAACGATGTCGCTCATCACGTCGCGGCGCAGCTGCTCATCAACCATGGCGGCTCCGCCATATTTGATAACAACCGTCTTGCCGGTCAGGTTCTTAATCCACGGCAGCGCTTCGAACAGCAGCTGCGCGGTTGCTTCGTTGGATTCGCTCGAACGACAATCGCGTGCGAATTTCATAATCTGCCTCGTCTTTCGTATCGTTATCGCGCCGTGCTCCGCTGTCCGCAATCGCGGCAAGATGCGCAGCGTGCCCGGAATCTAGGAACGGTAGTCGCCGTTGATGGAGATGTACTCATGCGTGAGGTCGCAGGTCCACACGGTCGTTGCCGCGTCGCCTGCGCCCAGGTCGGCCGAGATCACGATCTCGGGCGCCTCGAAACGTCGTAGAGCCTCGTCCTCATCAAAGGGAACAGTCAGACCGTCGCGACAGACAGGCATGCCCATCATGTCGATGGAAACGTCTTCCTGATTAAACTTCACGCCGCACTTGCCAAGCGCCATAGCAACACGGCCCCAGTTGCAGTCGTGGCCGGCGATGCAGGTCTTAACGAGCGGCGAGTTGGCAACGGCACGGGCGGCGATATCGGCCTCCTCGTCGTTCACGGCGCCGGTAACGTTGACCGTAACAAGCTTGGATGCGCCCTCACCATCGGCGGCGATATTGCGCGCCAGGCTCTCGCACACCTCGTGCACGGCAAATGCCAACTCGTCGAAGGCATCGGAGCCCTCGACGATAGGCTCGGCATCTGCGGCAGCGACGCCGGAAGCAAGCATGATGCAGGTGTCGTTGGTCGAGGTGTCGGAATCGACCGTTACCTTGTTAAAGGTCTGCTTGACGGTCGAGAGCAGCAGGGCATGAAGTGCCGCAGGCTCGACGGGGGCATCGGTGGTGATAACTGCAATCATGGTGGCCATGTTGGGCATGATCATGCCCGAGCCCTTGCACATTCCGCCTACCGTATAGACATTGCCCGCATGACCCGCAGCCTCACTGACGTAGGACACGGCGTACTCCTTGGAGTGCGTGTCGGTCGTCATGATGGCGCGAGCGGCATCGGCGCCACCGTGGGCGGAGAGCGCCTCGTAGGCAGCAGGAATGGCGGTCTCAAACGTGTCGATCGGCAGAATCTGGCCAATCACACCCGTGGAGGCAACCAGAATCTGCTGGGGCTCGCAGCCGATGACCTGCGATGCGATGCTGCACGTCTCGCGCGCGCATGCAAGGCCGGTCTCACCCGTGGCGGCGTTGGCATTGCCAGAGTTGACCGAAACGCCGGCGATGATACCGTAGCCCTTGTCGGCACCGCCCAGGTTGGCACGGCTCACTTGCACGGGCGCCGCGCAAAAGCGATTGGTGGTAAACACGCCGGCACCGGGACAGGGTTTATCGGGCACGACGAGCGCGTAATCCAGACGCTCGGGGTTCTTGCGGAACCCAGCGTGGATGCCCGCAGCTTTAAAACCAGCCGCAGCCGTAACGCCACCCTCGACGGCGCGAATCTTGATATCAAACAGCTCGGTATTCATCGTCTTCATGACTCCTTATGTCAAACAAAAAACGGACATCGGTTGGTGCGCCATGCCAGTCGTGATCATGAGACCAGCTTAAGAGTGGCGCCCCACTCGATGCCCGACTACCAAATCGTTAACAATCGAATGTGCTACACCGGGCACGCCACTGTGGGCAAGCCTCGTCGCTCGTCAAAACCAAAGACGATGTTGGCGCACTGGACCGCCTGGCCTGCTGCACCCTTGCACAGATTGTCGATGGCGCCCGTCGCCACCAGAACGCCCGCGCGCTTGTTGAGCGCGAGGCCAATCTGGGCGGCGTTGGTTCCGACGACCGAAGCCGTCTTGGGCTGCTGGCCGGCGTCGAGCACGCGCACAAAGGTGCGTCCAGCGTAGAACTGCTTGTAATAGTCGACGACATCCTCAAGAGCCAGGGAGTCGATGGCCTGCGGCGTGAGCGGCAGCGTCACCGTGGAGAGCAGGCCGCGCTTGAGCGGTGCCAGATGCGGGGTGAAGACGACGCGATCGGTCAGGCCAAGGATTTGCTCAATCTCGGGCGTGTGGCGATGCTTGCCCACGCCGTAGGCCTCCAAATTCTCGTCAGCGCTGCAAAAATGCGTACGAGCGTTGCAGGACTTGCCGGCACCCGTCACACCGCTGATGGCATCAACGATCACGGGGCCGCTCTGGGCAACCCAGCCAGCGCGCACGGCGGGCGCGGCGGCAAGGCTCGTTGCGGTGGGATAGCAACCGGCGCAGGCGACCAGCACGGGTTTGCCGTCGGCATGGTCGGATGCGGCGGTCTCCAAGTCCCGGCAGAATAGCTCGGGCAGGCCAAAGGCACGGGTCTTGAGCAGCTCGGGGCTCGTATGCTCGGCGGCATACCACGTCTCAAAGACGGACGCGTCGTTCAGGCGGTAGTCGGCCGAAAGATCAAAGCAGGAGACGCCCGATGCAAGCAGCGCGGGCACCTGTGCCATGGCAGCCGTGTGCGGCACGGCAAGAAAAACCGCATCGCAGCTCTTAAGCTCGGGGGCGTCATGCGTGGTGAAAACCAGATCGCTCACGCCAGCAAAGCTCGGATACACCGCGGACAGCGGCTGGCCGGCATCGGCGTTGGACGTAATGGCAACAAGTTCAAACTCGGGATGGCCGAGCACGAGGCGAATGAGCTCGGCTCCGGCATATCCAGCCGCGCCGACGATTCCAACCTTCAATGACATATCAGACTCCTTGTCTGCGATTTATGCACCGATGCGCATTTCGCAGTGGTCGTTATGAAGTGGGTTGAAACTTTAGCACCAAAAGATGCATGAACACGTAAATGGCTTGCATATTCATGCATTGAAACAATCCCGACACATTCGCTTGAAGGAATTGACAAATGGAGCGGGCCCCGTATTGACCGGCGCTCCTAACGGCACCGGGCAATACGGGGCCCGCCCATGCGAAAACCAAGTTGTTAGGATGAGCCAGCCGGCTAGAGCTCGACCGGCACCCATTCGTCGTGATTGCAGATAAAAGCCTCGGGATCCTCGACGCTAAAGAAGACGAGCGTGGGGTCGTTAGGCCCCTCATAGTGCTCGCCCAGGTGCTCTAGATGCTTCCACCCGGCTTCGCGCATTTCGTCTAAAGCCCGGTCATCCAAGCCGGCACGCCCGCGCAAGATGAGCCAACCATGGCCCGGCCACCAACTCGTGGCCTCAAAGCGCTGGTTTTGCAGCAGCTCCTGCCACACATCTTTGGTGCGCGCCGTCACAAACCACAGCTTGCCGCCCTGAATCTGTGCAAACGAGAACGGACGCACATGCGGCTGCCCGTCCACACTCGTCGCCAGATACCACGCCGGCACCGACGTCAGATACTCCAGCACCGTATTCAATCCGTCCATGTGTCCTCCTGGCACTAGCTAATTCAGAACGGGTAGTAAATTTGAGACGCGCTAGAGCTCCAGGCGCTCCTCGCTGCCGTCGATATCACAGAAGCGCGCGGCAATGTTGCGGACCGAAAAGAAAGCAAGGCGGCCGTCGTTGGCGCTATCGTGTTCCTCGCCGATGCCCACCATGTGTTTAAAACCCGCCTGGCGTACCTTGTCGCTCACGACCGCATCGTCCTCGAGCACGGCCTCGCCGGTCAGTACAATCCAACACTCCCCCGGTTTCCAACCCGAAACCTCAAACTTGGGGTTCGCGCTGAGCTCGGCCCACACATCCTTGTCGCGCGATGTGCAAAACCACAGCTTACCGTCATCGACCATGGCAAATGAAAACGGCCTCACGCGAGGCTGATACCCGTCGGCCACATCGGTCGTGGCCAGATACCACGCCGGAATGCGCCTGAGATACGAACAGGCGCGCTCAAGCTGAGCCGTGCGGTCGTTGTCGGTCATAGGGACCCCTTTCTTGCGCTCGAATCGCGCCTAAACAAGTTGAAGGTTGATGACGATGACGCAGATGAGAAGCAACGCCGTCACCACCGCCGCCAACGCATCGCCGCGGCCAAATGCAAGCGCATGCAGGCGCGTGCGGCCCTGCTCGCCGTGATAGCAGCGTGCATCCATGGCAGCAGACAGCGTCTCGGCATGGCGGAACACGCCGGTGAACAGCGGAATCGCCACACTGCCGAGCATGCGTACGCCACCGAGCGGACCGCCCGTTACGCGTGCACCGCGGCTTGCCTGCGCGTCCGCCGTCTGCTTCATCTCGGTGGCGAACTGCGGCATAAAGCGCAACGCGATACCCATGATCATGCCGAGCTCATGCGCAGGGAGCCCCACGCGCGCAAACGGTGCGAGCAGACGCTCAAAGCCCGCGGTGAGGTCGAGCGTCGGCGTAGTGAGCGTAATGGCACTCATGCCGGCCATCATCAACGCCAGGCGGCACGCCATAAAGGCGGCAGAACGCAGTGAGCCCTCGCTTATCTGCAAAAAGCCAAGCTGCCACAGAATGCGCCCGCTCTGGTCGGAAAACAGGTTGAGCACTGCGACCACCACGACAATCGCCAGCAATGGTGCCATCGATGATAGGACCCGGCGCAACGGCACCCGGGACACGGCATAGATCAGGACAACGAAGATTGCGACCGGGGCCAGTCCGCGGAAGCTGCTGACTGTGAGCGTCGTGATCAGAAACACAAAGCCCAAGAGCAACTTAGTTCGCGGGTCCAGGCGGTGGATCGCACTATCGCCGGGATAGTAGCTGCCAAACGAAAACGCCTCCATTAGCAGCCCTCCTCTCGCGCGACCGTCTTGGATTTAGCAATGTCCGCGACGTTAGAAGGACCTCCCGAGCGACCGATTAGCAGGTCCACCAACTCGTCTGCCAGCGATTCAACCGTATAGAGGCCGTCAAAGCGCAGCGGCACGCCTGCCTTCGCAAGCGCCAGCGCCATGCGCTGGGCAGCGGGAACACCCAAGCCGATTGATTTAAGCTCATCCGCATGCGCAAAAACCTGAGCGGGCGTGCCCTCGGCAAACACCGCGCCCTCGTTCATCACGACAATACGGTCGCAGCAATTGGCCAGGTCATCCATGCTGTGCGAAACCATGACAACGGTCAGGCCATCGCGGTGAAGTCGATCGATGAGCCCTAGGAAATCCCTGCGCGCAGCCGGATCGAGCCCCGCCATGGGTTCATCGAGCACCAGGACTTCGGGCTCCATGGCGAGCACGCCGGCGAATGCCACACGCCGTTGCTGACCGCCCGAAAGCTCAAAGGGACTCTTGTCGCCGACCGTGGAAAGATCGAGGCCCACGCGCGAGAGCGATGACTCGACACGACGGTCGACTTCATCTTGCGGCAAGCCAAGGTTGTGCGGACCAAACGCCACGTCCTGCGCCGCGGTTTCGGCAAACAGCTGACGCTCAGGATATTGAAACACCACGCCGACCTTGGCCTTAACCGCGGCGGCGTCTTTCTTGTTTGACAGATCGAGCCCCAGCGCGCGAACGGATCCCTCCTGGGGACGAATCAAACCGTTGAGATGCTGGACCAGCGTCGACTTACCCGAACCGGTATGACCTGCCAAACCCAGGAACTCGCCGCGACGCACCGTCAGCGATACATCACGCAGTGCCCACGGGCTGCTGGGGTCGTTTCCCCAGAGAGCCTGTTTGTTCGATTTGCCCGCAGTGGCCGAGCGCTTATGCCAGCGGCGGCGCTCGCGCGGACTGAGCGAATAACTGTACGAAACACGGGCTAGCTCGATGACGGGCTCCGACGCGTTGTCCTCGTTGTCTACCGGAACAGTGCCGCCAGCGATTTCCAACTGGGATACGGAAGACTGCCCCGCGATGTCTGCCCCACTTCGCTCGGCATAAGTCTGCGCAACCTCGGCGACCATATCCACCTCGCGCACCTGCGCGTGAACGGGCACGCCCTTCGCACGAAGCGCCATGCCCAAACGGCACGACGCCGGCATATCTAGGTTGAGCTCCGCGAGCTCATCTGCCCGCGTCAGAATCTCCTCGGGCGTACCGAGCATGGCAACGCGCCCCGCCCGAAACACCGCGACACGATCGGCCTCAGCGGCCTCTTCCATAAAGTGCGTAATCATCACGATGGTCATGCCGCGATCGTGCAACGCGCGGCAAGCCTTCATGAGGCCCTTGCGTCCACGCGGATCGAGCATCGAGGAAGCCTCGTCCAATATGAGCACGCGCGGTTCCATGGCAAGCACGCCGGCAAGCGCCACGCGCTGCTTTTGGCCGCCCGAAAGCGCATGGGTCTCGTGGTGCTCAAAGCCCACCAGGCCCACGCCTTTCAGCGCCTCGCGTACGCGCTGCGCAATTTGCGCCGATGGCACGCCTAGGTTTTCGGGACCAAACGCAATGTCATCTTCGACAAGCGTTGCCACCAGCTGGTCGTCGGGATTCTGGAATACCATGCCCGCGGTCGAACGAATGTCGTAGACCAGCTCGGGGTCGGACGCATCCATGCCGTTGATGCGTACCGTGCCCGCATCGGGTTGCAACAGCGCATTCAGATGCTTGGCAAACGTCGACTTGCCCGACCCATTGCCACCGAGAATGCAGAAAAACTCCCCGTCCTCGATATTCAGATTGACGCCGTCGAGCGCCGGTGCGGCACCGTCATAACTAAAGGAAACGCCCCGACACTCAATCATGCGCGGCCTTTGACCTGGTCCTTTTTAGGCGTGATGAGGTTGGAGACCGCCTTGTACACCGCAAGCGTCAATACCGAGTTAAGCACCGTCTTGATAAGGTTGAACGGCAGCACGGCAGGAATCATGAGCGGGGCGATCACATCGACCGAGCCATACCAGAACCATACGCCAATGGTCAGATTCGCAACCATAGAAAGCACCGTAGCGGCAATAACGCCCAGTGCCAGGCCAATCACGGCGCCCTTGTAGGTGTGCATCTTCTGGTAGACGATAGCCGCAGGCAGAATATAGCCCAGCGTGGCAACCAAGTTCATAAGCGCACCGACCCAGTCACCCGTGGTGAGCGCATGGATAACGATAGCCATAGCGGCAACAGCGGTGCCGGCACCAGGACCGTACGCAAACCCGCACACCATCGCCGGCACCAGCGACGGGTCATACGTCAAAAACGGCGCCGAAGGGAGGATGGGCAGCTGCACATACATAAACAGGGCGCCCAGGGCGCACATCAGCGCCATGGTAACGAGCTGTTTGGTGCTCCACCTATTCGTGTTCTCAAAATGGATATGCTGCGACTGTTCAGACATAAGATCACCTGCCTCTTTCATCCGGACTCTAACCGTTGGTACTGGGATCTCACCAGTTCAGCCGGTATGCGAACCAACGCACACACGGGTCGCGGACTCATCGGCTCGGCCGCAGACACCTCGCCTGCGCCACGGCGCCCCTTTGGCACCGCCAGATTTACCGCCAGTGGGGAATTTCACCCCGCCCTGAAACAGCAATTGCAAGTGTAGCACCAGTAGGCTTTCGCGCAAGTATGCCAAGGGTAATTTGTGGCGGAGATCAGTTGCCGAAACAACCACGTTCCCCACCCATCCCAAAGTAACGCGCCTTTCGCGCAAAGCGCGAAACAGCGAAGGGGACCAGTTGCCACAACAGCCACATCTCCCACTCGCCCCAAAGTGGCGCGCCTTTCGCGGCAAAGCCGCGAAACAGCGACCAGGACACGTATCCCCATTAGCCACGATCTCCGCCCACGCCGACCTCAAGGCCGTAAACGCAGGGAATCCGGGGGCGTGACGGGGCTTCTCTCCGGAACATTCCGCAGGACGCAAAGAGGCTCCGCAGCGCGAAGCGCGGTGCGGAGCCTCTTTGCATGTCCGAGGACGTTCCGGAGAGAAGCCCCGTCACGCCCCCGGATTCCCGGTGGGAGTTCTAGACCTTGTCGGCCTTAGTACATACCGCCGCCCTGCTGACCAGCGGTAGCAGCAGCGATTGCGTCCTCAAGCTGAGTGTTCTTGGGGACATCGGAGACGGTAGCCTCGGTGATGAGGATCAGGCTGGCGACAGAAGCAGCGTTCTGCAGGGTGACGCGGCTGACCTTGACGGGGTCGAGGACGCCCATCTCGATCATGTCGCCCCACTCGCCGTTGGCAGAGTTGAGACCCTGGCCGGCGGGCAGCTCGGCAACCTTGTCGACCACGACAGCGCCCTCAAAGCCAGCGTTCTTGGCGATGGTGGCGACCGGAGCGGTCAGAGCCTTCTTGACGATGTCGACGCCAATCTTCTCCTCGGGGTCGTCGATCTCGACAGCATCGAGCGCAGGAGCAGCGTCCATGAAGGCGACGCCACCGCCGGCGACGATGCCCTCCTCGACAGCAGCGCGGGTAGCCTGCAGGGCGTCCTCGACGCGATGCTTAATCTCCTTGAGCTCGGACTCGGTAGCAGCGCCGACCTTGATGACGGCAACGCCACCGGAGAGCTTGGCCAGGCGCTCCTGGAGCTTCTCACGGTCGAAGTCAGAGGTGGTGTTCTCCATCTCACCCTTGATCTGAGCGATACGAGCGTCGATGGCCTCCTTGGAGCCAGCGCCGCCGACGACGACGGTGTTGTCCTTGGAGATGGTGACGGACTTAGCGGTACCGAGCATATCGGCGGTGATGTCAGCGACCTTCACACCCAGCTCGTCCAGGGCAGCCTGGCCACCGGTGAGGACGGCGATGTCCTCGAGGATGCGCTTGCGGCGATCGCCGTAGCCCGGAGCCTTGACGGCGCAGACGTTGAGGGCGCCACGGATCTTGTTGAGGACCAGGGTAGGCAGAGCCTCGCCGTCGATGTCCTCAGCGATGATGAGCAGGCCACGGCCAGCGCGCTGGACAGCCTCGAGAACGGGCATGATGTCCTGAACGCTGGAGATCTTCTGGTCGGTGATGAGGATGTACGGATCCTTCATCACGGCCTCCATGCGGTCGTTGTCCGTGACGAAGTAAGCGGAGACATAGCCCTTGTCGAACTGCATGCCCTCGACGGTGTCGATGGTGATGTCGAACGTCTGGGAATCCTCGACGGTGATGACGCCGTCCTTGCCCACGACCTCCATGGCCTCGGCGATCTTCTCGCCGACCTCGGGGTCACCAGCGGAGATGGTACCGACGGAAGCGATCTGCTCCTTGGTCTCGACCGGCTTGGCCTGCTTCTTCATCTCGGCGACGGCGGCGTTAACGGCCTTGTCGATGCCGCGACGGATGGCCAGCGGGTTGGCGCCAGCGGCGACGTTGCGCAGACCGTCGTTGACGATGGCCTGGGCGAGCAGGGTTGCGGTGGTGGTGCCGTCACCCACGGTGTCGTTGGTCTTGGTGGCGACCTCCTTCACCAGCTGAGCGCCCATGTTCTCGATGTTGTCCTCGAGCTCGATCTCCTTGGCGACGGAAACGCCGTCGTTGGTGATGGTCGGGGCACCGAACGTGCGCTGCAGCGCAACGTAGCGACCCTTGGGGCCCATGGTGACGGTAACGGCGTCGGCCAGAGTGTTGACGCCCTTGGCGAGCTTAGCGCGGGCATCGGTGTTGAACGTAATGTTCTTTGCCATGGTAGGTAATCCTCCAAAAGAAATGTGACTCGCGTCGCCGCTTCCGAGTCCTATGCGGCGGGCGCGTTCAAAGACGAATCAGAGATTCTGACGAGACTAGGCCTCGACGACAGCGTAGATGTCGTCGGCGCGCATCAGCAGATACTTCTCGCCGTCGACCTTGACCTCGTTGCCACCGAACTTACCGTAGATGACAACGTCACCGACCTTGACGTCCATGGGGATGTGCTCACCCTTGTCGTTGACCTTGCCGGCGCCAACGGCAACGATGGTGCCGCGCTGCGGCTTCTCCTGAGCGTTGCTGGCGATGTACAGACCAGAAGCGGTCTTCTGCTCGGCCTCGTCGGGCTTGACCAGAACACGATCTGCAAGCGGCTTCAAAGACGACATGCTTGTCTCCTCCTTTTTGGGCCGCGTGGTTATGCCACGCGAATTAACCCTTTTTGTTTGCGTACGCGTTGAATGGTACCCACGAATGGCGGGTTATACAACACGGAGTCAAAAAATCTTATTTTTTGGCACTTAGATTTTCTGAATGCCGGGGGATAACTTAGCGGTGGCTCCCGTGTGGCTCCGGAGGGGCGGGGCATAAGGTTTCCTGCTCGGGCAGTCCTGCTCGCACGAAGGCCACATTAAGTGGCCTTCGGCTCGTGCGGAACTCGCGATAAACCTTATGCCCCGCCCCTCCGGAGCCACACGGGAGGCAGGTTAACTAATTCGAGCCCGGCATTCAGAAAAGTTAGTGCAGCAAAATGGCGATGCGGATGGAATGCACAAGATAGGGGCACGTTGTTGGGACGCGCTCTTTTAAGTTGCGGTGGAATAGTTCCTGTTTTTGGGCTTGAAGGCCGATTTTAGGGACTATTTCACCGCAACTGAGGGGTGGGATGTGGGGTTAGCGCTCGTAGATTAAGTTACCTGCCAGGTAGGTGGCCTGAACCTTGGTGGCTTGCAGCTCTTGGGGGTCGATGGTGAGCGGGTTTTGGTCCAGGACTACCAGGTCGGCGTATTTGCCGGGTTCCAGGCTGCCGAGGTTTTGCTCGTCGCCCGCTGCGTACGCGCTGCCCAGGGTGTAGTTGCGCAGAGCCGTTGCTGCATCGATGCGCTCGCTCGGCAGCCAGCCGCCCTCGGGCCAGCGGCTTTTGGGGTCCTGGCGCGTGATAGCCGTGTAGAGCACGTTCATGCTGGTAACGGGCGTGATAGGGCTATCGGTGCCGAAGGCTTGGCGGATGCCGCGCTGCTTATAGGTCGCAAACGGCCACATGATGCGGCTGCGCTCCAGGCCCAGATCGCGCTCCGGTCCACCCGGGTCGAGTGTAATGTGACAGGGCTGGCTCGAGGCAACGACGTTAAGCTTGCGTAGACGGTCGATGTCCTCGGGCAAGAGGTTCTCCAGATGCTCAAGCGTGTTATGACCGTGCTGGGGCAGGCCGTACAGTTCGGCGGCCTCCTCAAAGATATCCAGCGCGGCATGAATCGCACCGTCACCGATGACGTGGATGCGAACGGTGTGACCGCGCTCCGCGGCAGCGAGGACCAGCTTGCGCATACGCTCGGCAGGAACCGTCAGACGGCCCTGGTCGCCCGGGAAGCGCGGGTTGGTATAGGGCTCGGTGAGATATGCCGTGTGTTCGCTCGACACGCCGTCGAAGAACTGCTTAAAACCAGGCGCCGAGAGCAGCGCGTTGTTCGCGTAACGTGCCTGCAGCTCTTCCAAGCGCGACTGGTCATCCAGCAGCGTGGGGAACAGATGGGCTCGGATGCCCAACTTGCCGGCTGCCTGCAGTTTGTCGTAGACGTCGTCGCGGATAAAATCGCAGCCCGGCATGGGCATGAGCGACATATCGCATATCGAGGTGATGCCCTGCTCGGCCATACGCCTCATTTGATCGGCGTAAGCGCTTGCAATGCGATCCTCCCCCAGCCACTCAAGGCAGCGCGGTAGCAGCTGCATGGCAGCCGCCTCGTGAGCAATGCCCGTGAGCTCGCCGTTTGCGTCCTTGTCGTAGCTGCCGCCCGCTGGTGGCTCGCTGTCGCGCGTGACGCCGAGCGCCTCGAGTGCGCGGCTGTTGAGCCAAAGCGTGTGCCCGTCGCCCGAATACATAACGCAAGGACGATCGGGGAATGCCGCATCGAGCGACGCCTTGGTTGGATGCTCGGGCGGGTCCCAACGGTAATCGCGCCAGCCCTGCGTCACAACCCAAGCGTCGTCGGGCAGGTCCCGGGAAAACTCGAGCGCATGTTGCACCAGCGCCGCCTCGGACGTGCCCATATCCATGAGCATGTACGGCGAGGAACCGACCGAGGTATGGAAGAAGTGCAGATGAGCGTCATGGAAACCGGGGCAGACAAACTGCTCGCCGTAGTCGATAACCGACGTGGCGGCAGGCGCGGCGGCAATCACGTCATCGGGCGCACCGACTGCGACGATACGGTCGCCTGCGATGGCAATCGCCAGCTCGCGGGCGGTATCGATGCCGTCTTGCGCGGTAAAGACGTTCTTGGAGCGGATAATCCGATCGATATGTTGCATGGGCATCCCCATCTCTGGCAGGAAATTCAACACCCCCGAGTGTACTCCCCCGCCCTTGTAACAAAACCCCAAGCGGCAAACGGCAACTTTACCAGCCCTAGCGGCAGGTGGCATACTGGAGAGAGCCTGTACGATTTTGCGATCAACCCAGCAAGGAGCAAATCGACCATGACGAAGACCAAGGCACAGCAGATTATGGCGGCGACCGAGGCTCGCGCGGCTGACGACGTCACCGCAGCCATCAAAGATATCGCTACCGAGTTTGAACCCTACATCATCAAGCAGCGCCGCCACTTCCATAAGCACCCGGAGCTGAGCCTCGCCGAGGAGCGCACGACTTCTGACATCGCCAACCAGCTCGACGCCATGAATATCCCCTACGAGCGTCCCCTTAAGACGGGCCTGGTGGCGACCCTTCGCGGCACCGCGCCCGACGCCTATCGCGAGGACGGCACGCCACGCCGCCGCATCCTGCTGCGCGCCGACATCGACGCCCTGCCCGTCACCGAGCAGACCGGCGAGGAGTTCGCCAGCGTCAACGAGGGCTGCATGCACGCCTGCGGCCACGACTGCCATATCGCCATGATGCTCGGAACGCTGCAAATCCTGCGCCATATGACCGACGACATCCACGGCGAAGTCCGCATCGTCTTCCAGCCCAGCGAGGAAAACGGTCAGGGCGCGAAACTCATGATCGGCACGGGCGTGCTCGACGGCGTCGATGGCGCCTACGCCGCGCACATCTGGAGCGAGGTCGACGCCGGCACCGTAAGCTGCGAGCCCGGCCCGCGCATGGCCAATACCGACTGGTTCCGCATCGATGTCCGCGGCACCTCGTGCCACGGCGCCATGCCCCAGCGCGGTCACGACGCCGTTATGGTTGCCGCCGAGATCGTCAACGCTCTGCAGACCATCGTCTCGCGCGAGATCAGCCCCTACGAGCCGGCCGTCATCACCGTCGGTGAGCTGCACGGCGGCACCGCTCGCAACGTTATCGCCGGCACGGCCTACCTCGCCGGCACAGTGCGCACCTACGGCGATTCGACCCACGAGGAAATGCCGGAGCTTATGCGCCGCATCGTGGAGCATACCGCGGCCGCCTTGGGCGCCGAGGCAGAGCTCACCGACTACACCATCGCCAACTACAAGGTCGAAAACGACGCCGCCTCGAGCGAGCGCTGCCGTCAGGCCGTAATCAAGTGCTTGGGCCCCACCGGTCAAGGCCATTACCGTGGCACGCTTTCGGGCGAGGATTTTTCGGAGTACCTGCGCCGCGTACCGGGCGTGCTCGCCTTTGTAGGTACGCGCAACCCCAAGATTGGCGCCACGTACGCCCAGCATTCCTGCTTTTACAAGATTGACGAGACCGTGCTGGCAAAGGGCTCCATGGTGGCCGCCCAGTATGCTATCGACTTTTTGGCCGAGCCAACGCAAGAGGAGCTCGACGGCCCCGCGATTACCGCAGTCGCCGAAACCAACCCCGATCTGGCCGCCAAGTTGCGCTCTGCCAAGGCGACGACCGCCGAGGCTCGCGACGCCATCCATGATGCCCGAACGGCTCGCCATGCCGCGATCAAGGGCATCCACGACGCACGCGCTGCTGCACGCCGCGAGGAGAAGCACGACGAGTAGTCGTCACACCCATCCATAACAGCCTGGCTAAAGCAGAGCGGGGGCGGACGTATCGAAACGTCCGCCCCCGCTCATTCTTCAAGCGCTATTTCTACCCCGTCCCCAAATGGCAGACGGCATGGCTACTCGTCCTGAGGTTCCTCGTCGGAGCTTGGCTCGGACGCCGACTCAGGTGCAGGTGCCGGCTCAGGTGCAGGCTCAGGCGCGGGCTCAGGCTCAGGTGCAGGCTCGGACTCAGATGCCAGCTCAGGCTCAGGCTCGGTCGCGGGAGCGGGTGCAGGTGCCGGCGAAGCATCCGGAGCACCGTAACCCGAAGGAGCGGACTTCTTCTCGAAGGGCAACACAAAAGTCAGGACGTCGTCCTTATCCTCATCGGCCCACTCGCTTGCATAGCGTGCGGCCCAATAGCCAACGGCACGGTGCTTGAGCATCTTGCCAAAGACCGTAAGAAATACGGTGACGAAAGCGACCAGCACCAAGAACAGCGCGAGCGTGACGCCACCGCCGGTAACAATTGCCTCAATACCCGTAGGACGATAGTAGTAGCTATACATACCGACGGAGGCAATGGCGCCAAAGACGACCGTCAAGATCCATGTGACAACGTTGGCGACCAGGCCCGTCAAAAACTCGGGAAGGAACGAAGCACAGAACAGCTTGGTCTTGTTGTGCTTAAAGGCCGCCCAGACCTTATCGAGCGAAAACGCGCTCTCGACGCGCCCGGTCACCGCAAAGTGCATCACGGCGATGTCGGCGAACATCTTAAAGAAGACACCCAGAATCGCCGAGGCAATTAGCGCCAGGACAAGCAGGCCAAGCGAGCCAAACAGCGCAGCTTCGAGCGCATAAGAGCCGTAATAAGAATACGAGCCCGCGGCGCCAATTACCACGCCCTCCACCAGCGAAAGCACTACACCGATAACGGGAATGGCAGCGATAACCTCGAGCACGACCGAAATAACGCTCGAAAAGACTCCGAGACCAAACGACGTGGAACGCATGAGTGGACGGTCCATGCCGTCATCGACCTTGAGCGAAAGATCACGACCCCACTCGATGCCAAAGCCCGAACCGCACACGCTCGCAATGCAAGCTGCCAAAAAGCCGATGGCAGCCGCAATGCCGCCAATAACGGGAATAAACAACACGAGCACCGACACAACGCAAATCAGCGCCGGCAAAAACGCGATTTGGCATACACGCTGAAGCACGCCCGGAGTCTTAGTCATATCTTGGAACGCCTGAGCCACACAGCCCTTTGGCGCATTCGCCACGGGCGGTTGCGGAACAAACTGCTGGGGCTGGGGCTGTCCCTGGGGAGCGGGGCCAGCGGCACCGGCATTAGGAGCACCACACACGCCGCAGAACTTGTCGTTATCGCCCATGGGGGCGCCACACTGCGAGCAGAACATCGAAATCATCCCTTCGTATCTTGAGCGAATCACCTGGATCGCAAACGATGTCTTTAGCATCATTATTGCCCAATGTGGGGTCAAATACTCAAAGATGACCGATTTGCAAGGTACACGGCGCCAGCAGGCGGTTCGTTGAATACGTCTGTGCTAGTTCGTTCCGCGGAAGCCCTTGCCGACGATCTCGGAGCTATCGACGATCGTGATAAAGGCACCCGGATCGACTTCGCGCGCATAGCGGCGTAGTTGCACGGCCTCGCGACGGCTCAGCACGCTCATGATCACCGTCACGCACTTGCCCGAGAAGGCACCGTAGCCGCGGCTGATGGTCGCCGTGCGGTTGAGATGCTTGACGATAAACTCCTCGACCTTAAGGGGCTCGGAACAAATGACCGTGCAGACTTTGCGCAGGTGAATGCTCTCAATGGCTTTGTCGACCACAAGCGTCTTGGCAAACAGACCGAGCACGCAATACAGACCGACACGCGGGCCATACAAAAAGGCCGCGATGGTCACGATGCCGATATCGACCAGCAGTAGGGCGCGGCCAATCTCGAGCGTCGTGCGGCGCTTGAGGATCATGGCAAGAATGTCCGTGCCACCCGTCGAGGCGCCAATGTCAAAGACAATAGCGCTGCCGAGCGCCGGCAAGATGACGGCAAAGCACAGATCGAGCCACATATCGCCCGTCATCGTGACATCGGTCGGAATAAAGAGCTCAAACAGCGAAACATAGGCGGACAGCGCAAACGAGGCGAAGACGCTCCACAGGATTGCCTTGCGCTCCAAAAAGATAAAGCCCAAAACGACGAGAACCGCGTTAATAATCCACATAAAGACGCCGACGGGCAGGGTCGGGAACAGCGTGGACAGAATGACCGACACGCCCGAGGTGCCGCCAAAAGCAAAGTGATTAGGGGTTTTAAACGCAACGATGGCAAAGGCCGTAAGAATCAGGCCCAGATTGAGCTCGGCAAAAAAGCGCGGGAAACCCGGCTCCTGGCTGCGCTTTTGGCCGGCACGCTCGCCGCGCTCGATATCGGTGCGATCAACCACGCGCTCCATCGGCACCACGGGAGGACGATGCACCTCCTCGGCAGCACGCGATGCCGCCTCTGCCGCAGCGGCCTCAATCGCCCATGCCTTGCTTTCTGTTTCGTGCTCGTCGGCCATTACGGCAACTCCTCGTTAACGATTTGGAAACAATGCGCCCATTAGGGTAACGCGGAACGCGACGATTGCAACCCCTAGTTAGACGAGCGGTATGCCTACATCGGGGGGCATACAAAAAACGGCCGGCCACGCTTTTGCTTGCGCGGTCGGCCGTTTAACGTTTTCGCAGATAAAACCTGCCAAAACAAACCTGTCCCTTTTTGGAAGGTTATTCGTGCTGGCTGGTGCGGTGCTCGTACTCCTCGGGGGTGATGACGTCCTCGATACGTAGGTTGACGCCCGCCACCTCAAGGCCGGTCATCGCGGCAAGGCGCTCGGTGACACGTGCCTTGACATCGTCGAAGATCGCGGGCGCATAGGCGCCGTACTCAATGATGACGGAGATGTTGACGACCACGCGATTGTCATCGGTGACCTCGACCGTCACGCCCTTGGTCAGATTCTCGGCACCAAACTGCTCCTGCACAAAGTGCATGAGGTTACCCTTCATGCCCAGAACGTGCGGAACCTCGCGGGTGGCCATGGCAACGATCTTCTCGATCACGCCGTTAGAATAGGTCAGCGAGTCCTCGGACTCGTCCGCTTCCTCGTCATCCTCATCCACATCAGACTCGGCCTCGACGAGCGTCACATCCTCAGCTTCGGCGACGACCGCCTCGTTCTCCTCGAGCTCGGTATCGGCTACATCGACCTTCGTATTAAAAGCCATGGTTCCTCCTTATGCCTGCCGCGGATGCGACAGTCGAATACATATTAGCGGCCGCTAAACAGACGGCCGAAGAAGTTGACGATCCCGTTCTCGCCGTCGCGAATTTGGCCGACCACAGCGCCGATCAGCACGAAGAATGCAATGACGAGCGTATCCCACAGGCCGAGCGTGAGCACCAACACGGCGAGGATAAAGCCAGCGACGGCGCCGAGCGTGGTGTTGGGATGACGCACAGCATAGCTCCAGATGGCAGCGCCCGTACCCTTGATGAGACCCATAGCCTCGTCAAAATCCGCGGCTGCCGCGTCTTGTAACTCGGTTGCCTCTGCTTTGGAATCAACAGGTTCGCTCGCCGGCGTGGCGCTCTGGTCAATCGTCAGGCGCGGCGTACGAGCGGTCTTATCTTGATTGGTATCACTCACCGGAAACCTCCACGGTCTGGACGGTAGTCTTGGACGGCAAAAAACGGACGCGCGTGGTCGTACCCGGCGTGCCGAGCATGGTGTCGCAAGCTTCCTCGATGCGCTGCTGCATCGCGGTAGCCAGAGATGCCACGTCCTTATCGTCAAGCGCGATAGCCTCGACCTTAAATCGGACGTGCGAATCGTCAGAGCCTTGGACGCGGGCCTCGACATGCTCGACCATCACGCGGTCGTCGCGCTCGGCAGCAGCCCTGGCACACGAAGAAAGCGCTGCGAGCGTGACCTCGATATTGCGCTCCCCCGCCGGATGCACGCAGGACGGCTCGCGACGCGCGAACATCAAGCGGAAAAAACCGATGAGCACGCCAAGTGCCACGATGGCGGCACACACCGTAACGACGACGCGAGGCATGGTGTCACGCAACAGCAGCATAAAGCGATACGTATACGGTCCCCAGAACTGGCAGACAAGCGTGCCCAGCGCCACGATGGCGGCGGCAAGATACACGATCGCTAGGGCTCGTTTGAGTACGCGCACGCGCGCTCCCTTCAGGTTTCGGTCCACAGAATGCAAAACGATTCGCATCATTATAAAAGAGCCGGGTCCGGTGCTGTACGCACGCGGATCCGGCTCATCTATTCCACGAGGCTTGCATGCTCGTTTCATTATGCCCAGATATGCACGGCTTAACCCGTGCAGGCGCTACTCCTCCTCGAGGGCAGCGATGACCTCGTCGGTCATATCCATGGTGCTGTAAACATCCTGGACGTCGTCGAGCTCCTCGAGACGGTCGATGAGGCGCTGAACCTTCTTGGCGTCGGTACCGGAGACCTCGGTCGGGGTGGTCGGAACCATGGTGGTCTCGGAGCCCTTGACCTGGATGCCCTGCTCCTCGAGTGCCTTGGAGACAGCCATGACGTCGTTAGCAGCGGTCCAGACAATCCACTCCTCGCCGGCGTCCTCGTAGTCCTCGCCACCGGCCTCGGCGATTGCCATCATGAACTCATCCTCGTCACCGGCAGCACCGTTGGCGATCATGGTCTCCTTCTTGGCGTTCTCGTCCAGGATCTCCTTGGCGACGACAATCTGGCCCTTACGCTCAAACTGGAAGGCGACGGAGCCAGAGGTGCCCAGGTTGCCGCCAGCGTGGGAGAAGGCGGAACGGACATCGGCGGCGGTACGGTTGCGGTTATCGGTCAGGCAGTCAACGTAAACGGCAACGCCGGCGGGACCATAGCCCTCGTACACGATGTTCTCGTAGACGGCGGCGTCGGCACCCGAACCAAAGGCCTTGTCGATAGCGGACTTGATCTTGTCCTTAGGCATGGACTGAGCCTTGGCCTTGGCAACGGCAGCGGCGAGGCTAGCGTTGTTCTCGGGCAGCGGGTCACCGCCGAGACGGGCAGCAACGGTGATGTTGCGGCTCAGCTTGGAGAAGAGGGCGGAACGCTTGGCGTCCTGCGCGCCCTTACGATGCTTGGTTGTGGCCCACTTAGAGTGTCCGGACATACGTGTCTCCTATCGGTTTCGACCTAAAGCCCAGCGCAGATGCTCGGGCAATATAAACAAACGTCGTTATGATATACCTACTGGCTTGCGAGATAAACCCCAAAATGAAGGCGTCGTGATGATACAGCCCCTTGGTGCAAAGTAACCTGCCCCCTTTGCACCAAATTAGGACCAGAGGAGGTCGCTGCGGGTGATGGTGGCGCCGATGGCAAAGGGCATGCAGGCGATAACCGGGTACAGGTAGCGCATGTAGGTCGAGCCGTTGCAGGGACCGATCAGGCACACGGCGAGCACGCCCAGCAGCGGCACCCAAATGGCCAGCCCGCGCCACGAATGACGACGTAGCAGATAGACCACCACGGCGATCATGATCCACACATAGGTGGCCGAGCTCATGGCGAGCGAGATAAACGGGATGCGCTGCACCGCCACACGATACAGGTTGATCAGGTGGTCGCACCAGCGCACAACCTTGCTATCGACCGGATGGAAGTCGAAGTACTTGAGGTTATCGGGCTTTGCCATAATCTCGGCACTGCGCGCCGTGCTGTAAACCCACGCATCGCGGGCACTCGGATAAAAGTAGCCGTAGTAGTTATTGATGAGCGCCGAGATATAGCACTCGGGATCCTTTTTGAACATCTGGGCCCACACCTCAAAATAGGCCTTGATGTCCTCCTGCGAGGCGTACTCGTTAAAGCAATTTTTGACGGCGTCCGACTTATCCGGGTTGTAACGGCGGCCCAGATTCTCGTACTTGAGCACACGGTCGATCACGGCACGCTCTTCGTCGGTCACCAAGCCGTCGCAAGGAGCCTCCACGATGGTGCCGTCCTCCTTAACCGTGGGGTTGACGCCCGAGTTGAGGCCGTCGTGCTTTTGGACGAAACGAGCCGTCTGCTGGAACGGAATCGAGAGGATTTCTCGCTTGGAACCAGGCGTGATGTCGTGCGCCGGCATAAAGACCTTGGTGAAGTACATATTAGAGGCAAGGCAGAGTGCAAGCACCGCAAGAACTCCCACCCAGCGGAAACGCGGGATGGCGCCCGAAGGTGCAGCACTAGCCTGCTTGGCCGCGCGGCGAGCCACATGTGCGTCCCATGCGCAAAACGCCGTCGCGATTACGCATGCCGCCAGGGGAAACACCAGGCCGCCGTTGCGCAGAAACGTGGAACCCATGGCGCCCAGAGCGAGCAGCAGCCAGTCGTGGCGTGCAAAGAGCACGGGCCTCTGTTCGCCCGCACGCTCGGCATTGGCATCGCGACGGGGCAGACCGCAGGCCACGAGCTTCACGGTCTGCACCAACAGCACCAAAAACGCATCGGCAAACAGCACATCTTTGGTAAGCAGGGCCGCGTAATTGGAGAACATGGGCATAAACACAAAGAACAGCAGGATCACGCCGCGGACCGGCAGGCTCACGCCCAGCTTGCGCAGCGACGAGATGGAATAGGCCATGCAGGCGGCCGTAATGACAAACTGAGCGCAGGTGTAAATGGCAAGACCTGCGTTGGCGCTGTTGAACAGTGAAAGCCCCAGCTGGACGCATGAACCGATGATAGCCGTGTGCACCACGGGGTGATGTCCGTTGAGCAACACGTTGGGATTGAGCAGACGCAGGTAGTCACTCGTGCCGTTGGGGTAGTTAAACCACTGACGAATCTGCGCACCCGTATCTCCCATAAAAAGGCCGGGCAGCGAAGCGATGAGCGTGGGCGCCCAGGCGATCATAAGCACCAGGAAGGGCCCGGCAAAGGGATGGACCGAGAGCACGGCGTGAGCCACACGCCATACGCGGCCAAAGTGCGCTTCGGAAAACGGAATGCGCCGAGAGCTCAGCCAATCTAGACACTCAAAGGCAAGGTAGAAGGCAACGACCGCCAAGAGCATCCAACCCACACCGCCTATCCAGGCGCAGATGATGCGAGCCTTGTCGCCGAGCACGATCTCGGCCGAATCGATGAGGTCGTAGCTGCGGCCAAACACCATGCAGACGGCAAAGAACAGCGACGGAAGGATCACCGAGGGACGCCAAGCATCGCCGCGGCCAAAGAATACGTAGCGAAACGGCAGCGTGAGCAGGCAGGCAAGCGCAAGCAGCATGACCGCGTCGGTATGGCCGGCAAACGAGAGGAGCACCTCGTAGCACACGTACAGCATGCCCGAGGCTTTGGGGTCAATCGTCAAGACTGCGTTGCTCGACACCGGGGCGGGATCGATGGAAAACGCCGTGGTCGCCAACAGCGCGAGCAAAAATGCGATGAGCGTCTGCTTGGCGGGGTAGCGCTTAAACCAGACGATGCGGGCAGCGTCGCGCGCAGCCGTTGTGGAGAGGTCGGAATCCTTCACAGTCCGAAAGCCTTTCTAGAAACCTATCAAACTCGGCAAGACCACCACAAAGGTGCCTGTCCCCTTTGCGGTGGTCTTGGTTAGGCATCGAGGTAGATGCGCTGGGGGCGATTGCGGTGTCGGGCGAAGATGATGAGCGCCAGACCGGCGATCACGAGCGGCAAACTCAGCAGCTGACCCATGGTGATGACGCCGCCCAGCAGATAGCCCAGCTGCGCATCGGGCACGCGCACAAACTCAACGAGAAAGCGGACGATGCCGTACCCCATCACGAACACGCCCATAAACGTACCCTGGGGCAGCAGCGGCTTTTTGCGGCTGAGCACCTGCAGAATGCAAAAAAGCACGATGCCCTCAAGAAATGCCTCGTAGAGCTGGGAGGGGTGACGCGGCATATCCCCCGCGGTGCCACCGAAGACCACGCCCCAGGGCAGATCGGTCGGCTTGCCCCACAGCTCACCGTTGACAAAGTTGGCACAACGGCCCAGGCACAAGGCCAGCGGCGCGCCTATGACGGCAAGGTCTGCCAAAGTCCATGCGTCGAGCTTATACATGCGGCACACGATGATGCCGCCGATAATGCCGCCCACCAAACCGCCATGGAAACTCATGCCGCCCTCGTTGGTGGCAAAGATCTCGAGCGGATGCGTCCAGTAGTAGCCATCACCGTAAAAGACGACGTAGAACAGGCGAGCGCCAATGATAAGGCCAAAGACCACGCCGACCACGACGCTCGTCAGGTCGTCGACCGTAATGTCAAAACCCCAACGGCGCTGCGTACGATACATGACGACCGCCGTGAGCAGAGCGCCGACCACGTAGGCCAGGCCGTACCAGTAGATGGTGATGGGGCCCGCCGAGATCGCGACAGGATCAAGCATATGGTAGAAGTCGTTGAGCATGTCGACCCTCCTACTCCCTACATACAAATGCGGCCGCGGGCCTTGCGCTCGCAGCCGCATATTTGGGCGTAACGTCTATGCGGAGTATGCCGTCCGCAGCTTTCACATCTTAGAACGGCGCGTACTCGTCGTACAGGTCGTCGGTCTCGCCGGAGGCATTGACCTGCTCAACACGGGTAACGCCGGGCACATGCTCCTTGAGGATACGCTCGATACCCATGGACAGGGTCAGCGAGCTCATGGGGCAGCCGGCGCAGGCGCCCTGCAGCTCCAGCTTGACAACACCCTCGTCGTCAACGCCCACATACTCCATATCGCCGCCGTCGGCCTGCAGGTTGGGGCGAATCTCTTCAAGAACCTTCTTAAGCAGCTCTTCGTTAACAGCCACAGGGGCTCCTTTCTCACAATTACGCGGGCGCGCCCGCGGACAGGGGCTATGTTACTACAGCCATGTACCCGCTTAGGCGCCAGCCATGCGTGCGGACACGACTTTCACGAGCGGTCAATTTGGGACGGGTCTCTTTTGGCTGTTTTGCCGCCAGCTGGCGTTGCCACGAGCTACTGCTGAGCCTGCCCCTCGGTGCCGATGTGAACATCGACGATAACCTGGCGGTAGCTGATGCCACAGGAGTCGAGGATGCGGCGGCTGATGCGTCCATCATCGGTGTCGGCGTACTTGTTGTCCAGGTAGACGACCTCGCCCACGCCCACCTGCGCCAGGATCTTGGCGCAGTCGTGGCACGGGAACAGCGTAACGTAGACCGTGGAACCCTCAAGGTCTTTGAGCGAGCCACGGTAGTTGAGCACGGCGTTGGCCTCGGCATGGACCACGTAGTTGTGCTTGTCCTGCAGCGGGTCGTCGCTCGTACCCCACGGGAAAAAGTCGTCGTTGAGCGCCGAGGGCGTACCGTTGTAACCCACCGAAAGGATGCGGTGGTTGGTGCTGGCGATGCACGCACCCACCTGCGTGTTGGGGTCCTTGCTGCGACGCTGCGCGGCGATGGCCACGCTCATAAAGAACTCGTCCCAGCTAATGACGTCCAGGCGCTTGCCTGACGAAGTTTGATGAAGATCGTCCGACATGGCAGACACCTCCGTAATCGCAATAGTTTGACCCATTGTAGCAGGTGAAAGGTGGAGGCGTTTGTCCCACCGGCGCCCTCACTTTTACACGCGGCGGGGCTTTTGGTTGATGCGGTAGAGCTCGGCCAGTCCCCGCAACGTCAGCGCGTCGTCGACCGTCAGACTGTGGCCGACCAACGCCGCGAGCGCCTCGGCATCGTCGCCGGTGATGACGATGGGCACGCTGCCCTCCCCCGCGGCCTTGGTCGAGCGCATCTCGGCAAGCACCATGTCGAGCATGCCGTCGATGCGGGCCACCTCGCCCAAGACCACGCCCGAGCGCATGGCCTCGCGCGTGTTGCGACCGATCACATGCGTTGGCGCCGAGGGCTCAACCTGAGGCAAACGCGCCGCAGCGGCCGAAAGCGACCGGGCGCCGAGCGCCAGCCCCGGCGCGATAACGCCGCCGACAAAGGTACCGTGCGCGTCGATGACCTCAATATTGGTCGTCGTGCCCAGGTCGATCACGATGCAGGGAGAGCCGTAGACGGCGCGTGCCGCCACAGCGTCGGCGATGCGGTCGGGGCCGATCTCGGCCGGATCGTCGTAGTGCACGGGCATGCCGGTCTTGAGGCCCGGCCCCACGGTGAGCACGCGTCCTGTGCAGGTGCGGGAAAGCGCCGTCTTCCACGGGCGCTCGAGCGCCGGGACCACGCAGCTCAGCACTGCGGCCGCGGGAACGAGCGCGCCGGGCATGCCCGCATCGGCCGCCAGCGCGGCCATGACCTGTGCGAGCCTCATGCGCGCTTCGTCGGCCGTAATGCTCGACGGCGTCGTGATCTCGCACGTCGCAAGCGGGCATTCCTGCGCCGCGGCCGAATCCTCGGCAAACAGACCAAAGCGAATGAACGTGTTACCCACGTCGACCGTCAATATATATGCGCACCCATTAAGCATCGTCAGCGCTCCTTTCGTCTGTCCAGCAGTATATCGCCTACCTAAACCAGTCATCCCAAAATGACTAGCTTGCGGCTATACTGGTGCGCGGTCGCGCGCGAGCTCACGCGGCGGCCCTTGGTAACCCGACTTCCCGCGCCGTATCCGTAGCGGCGCTCCCGGGGGAAGCGGATATACGCAAAGGAGTTCTATATGAGCAATCCCTCGAACCGCACCTCGATGCGCGGGCAACTCACGCTGCGCGGCGTCGTCATCGGCGTCCTTGGCTGCGTGATCATCACGGCAAGCTCGGCCTACACCGCCCTCAAGATGGGCGCCCTCCCCTGGCCGATCATTTTCGCTGCCGTCATTTCGCTGTTCTTCCTGAAGCTCATGGGCAACGCTAGTCTCAACGAGGCCAACGTCACCCACACCATCATGTCCGCGGGCGCCATGGTCGCCGGCGGTCTGGCGTTTACCATCCCGGGCGCCTGGATGCTGGGCTATGCCGACCAGATCAGCTGGCTCGACATGTTTATCGTGGCGCTCGCCGGCACCATCTTGGGCCTTCTGGCGACAGCACTCATCCACCGTCACTTTATCGTGGACGCCGCGCTTGAGTTCCCCACCGGCAACGCCGCAGCTCAGACCCTGCGCGCCACCGAGGCCGGCGGCAAGACCGGCAAGCAGCTCTTTGGCTCCATGGCCATCGCAGGCATCTACAGCGTGCTTCGCGACGCTCTGGGCGTGGTGCCCAGCATGCTGTGCACGCTCAATATCCCCGGCGTGACCTTTGCCATCTATAACTCGCCCATGTTGCTGTCCATCGGCTTTTTAGTGGGCTTCGCCCCCGTCGCCTTCTGGTTTGCCGGCGCGCTGCTGGGCAACTTTGGCATCATCGTCGGCGGCACCGCTGCCGGTCTGTTCGACGTCGTAACCGCGCAGGGCATCGTCAAGTCCCTGGGCATGGGTCTTATGATGGGCTTTGGCGTCGCCGTCGTCCTCAAGGACATCCTGCCGCAGGTTGCCGGCATCGTCCGCGGTCTTGCTGCCGACAGCTCCACCGACACCGACGAGCAGTCGCTCATCTCGGGCTCCCTTAAGCTCGACGCCGGCATCATCGGCCTGGGCGCTGCCGCCATCGCCGTGATCATCGCCATCGTGCTTGACCTTGGCCCCGTTCCGGCCGTCATTGTGACGCTGTTCACCTTTGTTACCACCATCATGAGCGCACAGAGCTGCGGCCAGACGGGCATCGACCCCATGGAGATCTTTGGCCTCATCGTTATGCTCATCGTGGCTGCCTTTGCACAGATCGCTCAGGTCAAGCTGTTCTTTATCGCCGGCATCGTTGCCGTGGCATGCGGCCTTGCGGGCGACGTCATGAACGACTTTAAGGCCGGCGCCGTGCTGGGCACCAACCCGCGTGCGCAGTGGATCGGCCAAGCCATCGGCGGCATCGTGGGCGCCCTGGTCGCCGCAGCCGTCATGGTCGCGCTCGTCACCGCCTATGGCCCGGACGCCTTTGGCCCCGACAAGAGCTTTGTTGCCGCGCAGGCAAGCGTCGTCGCCACCATGGTCTCGGGCATCCCGAGCGTGCCGTGGTTCGTTGGCGGCTTTATCGCCGGCATCGTCATGTACTGGCTCGGCATTCCGGCCATGATGATCGGCCTGGGCGTGTACCTGCCGTTCTACATGTCACTCACGGCATTCCTGGGCTCCTGCGTCAAGCTCGCCTACGACAAGTGGTCCGCCCGCCGCGACGCCACCGCTGGTCTTTCTGACGAGGAGAGGGCTGCCAAGGACGCCGCCTTCCAGGAACAGGGCCTGGTTGTCGCCAGCGGCCTGCTCGGCGGCGAGTCCATCGTCGGCGTTATCCTGGCGTTTGTCTCCGTCGGTCTGAGCCTGCTGGGATAAGCTGAGCAGCTGCTCGCTCGCACTTTAGCGACAGCCCGGTCGCAATCATATTGCCTACGGCTTGCCCGGTCGGTAGCTTTTGCGGCTGCTGACCGGGCTTTTTGATATCGAAACAAAGAAAGGCCGGCGCGCTGCGTTTAACAGCGCGCCGGCCTTATCGGTTAAGCTATCGAAGCGTTCCTGCTATGAACCGAAGTTCGTTGCAGAATCTACGCTCGAAACGCTACATCTGCTTGCGACGACGATCGCTCAGCATCACACCAGCGGCCACGAGGGTGATACCGCCGATGACGAACACCTCGCCCGCAAGAGCGGAATTGTCGCCAGTCTGGGCGAGCGCACCGTCCGCGGCCTTCTTCTTGGCGACAGGAGCCTTTGCAGCAGCCTGCGCAACCTGAGCCTTGGCCTGCGGCTCAGCCTTGGGATGATACTTGTCGTACTCGGCCTGCGCGGCAGCCAGGGCATCCTTGGCATCGCCAAGCTCGGCAAGCGCGGCGGCATAGGCGTCGTTGGCATCGGACAGCTTGGCATCGGCATCGCTCAGAGCAGCCTTGAGGCCAGCGGCGGCATCGACGGCGGCCTTATAGCGAGCGTAGGCAGCGTTCAGCTTGACCAGCTTCTCGTTGCCCGTCGTGCCCGCGGCAAGGGATGCCTTGTGGTCGACAGCCTCAAGATCGGCCTTGAGTGCCTCATCGCCGGCAAGCTCGGCCTTGGCCTTGATGATATCGAGGTTCGCATCGACGACGGCTTCGTTGGCGGCCTCGAGCTGCTTCTGGGCATCGGCGACACTGGCCATGGCAGCGTCATAGGCGACCTTGGCGTCGTCGACCGCCTTCTGAGCGCCGGCGAAGCGCTCGAAGGCCTTGTTCGCGGTGGCCAGTTCGCCCTCGGCAGCCTTGGCCTTGGCCTGCGCGTCGGACACAGCCTGCGCCTTGGCGGCAACCGCCTGCTTGGCGCCCGAAAGAGCAGTCGCGGCCTGGACATCTGCGGCCTGGGCCTTGTCTACACCAGCCTGGGCGGCATCGTCGGCCTTCTTTGCCTCGTCAAGCGAGCCCTGCTTATTCGCAAGGTCCGCCTGGGCGGCATCGCGCTTGGCGGCAAGGTCCTTGACCGAAGCCGTGGCGTTGTCATACGCCTCGTTGGCCTGTTCGGACTTTGCCTTGGCGGCATCGCGAGCGCTGCGAGCCTTCGCCTTGTGAGCAGCGGCGTCGGCTGCCTTCGTCTTGCTGTCAGCAAGCGTGGCGTTTGCCTTATCGAGAGCTGCCTGGGCAGTAGCGGCCTTGCTCTTGGCAGCATCGAGGTTCTGCTTAAGGGACTCGATGTCAATTCCGCCGAGTGCGTCCTTCGCGGCGTCGTATGCCGTCTTCGCGGCGGCGGTGCCGGACTTAGCCTTCTCGTACTCACCCTTGGCGGTGTTCACGTTCGTGTCGGCCGCGGTATAGGCGTCGCGAGCGCTTTCTTGCTTATCCAATGCGTTAGAATAAGCCGTTCCAGCAGCCCCGAAGTTCTTCTGCGCATCTGCCAGCTTGTTCTGAAGCTGCTTCAGCTGCTCCTTCTGCTCCTGCGTACCGCCTGCGTTGTAGGCGGAATCGATGTAGTCGTTGAGGAGCTTCTTGAACTCGGAGACAGTGAAATCAGCCTGAGTGTCATCAGCACTGTAATCGAATATGGTTACCTCGGAATCGGTGTTCTTGCCGCTACCGGTCGCGATGCCGATAGCCTTCGCACCGGCATCGATAATGTTGAGATAATGCCCGCACTCATGATAGATGCTGTTGTAGTGCTGGTAGATATAGTAGGAATCATATCGGTGGCTACCGAGTTTGTCGCCATACTGCGCGACGTACTTATCGAATGCCTCTTTCTCCTGGGTGTAGAGGCCGGTATAGGGCCAGCCGAGGGTGTCCTCGGTCTCGCCGCCGGTATATGCGCCGCCTCCGCCGGCAAGGTTTTCACCGTTGTCGAAGTAGCAGTTCGAGTGTCCCCAGATGTTCGATGAATATGATGTATTGAGGGCGGCTGCCACAGTCATGCGGAGGCTGACGCTGAGCGCCGACTGGCCGTTCGCCTTGCGGAGGTTGTTCTGGGTGTCGAGATATGTCAGGGCGTTGCGCATCTGCTCCAGGGAAAGCGGGTTGGTGTCGCGAGACATGTCCTGATCGACGTACTGGTCATACCATTCGGCCTTGTCATCGGCACCGGTCAACGTCGATACGGCATCCTGGGCGTTCTTTTTCTGCGTGGCTGTGAACTGGCTGCCGCCGATGATGTAGTTCATGAAGCCGAACATACCCTGACTGATGACTTCCTGGTCAACGGTCATGTTCGACTTGAGGTCGGCAATCTGCTGGTTAAGCTTCTCGACCTCGGCGTTTGCGGCGTCGTATGCATTGTGCGCGTCGGTTACTTCAGCACGAGCCTGATCGAACTCGTTGCTCTTCTGCTGACGAATCTCGACGAGTCGGTCGTACTCAGCCTTCTTGTCGGCCTCGGTCTGCTGGGCCTGCTCGTATGCCGTCTTCGCGGCGTCACGCTTACTGGCCGCGTCCTTGTACTCCTTGTTTGCCGCATCGTATGCAGACTGGGCAGATGCCACGGCAGCGTTGGCGGCGTTGGCCTTCTCCTGCGCGGCAGCGACGGCAGCCTGGGCGGCCTGCAGATTTGTCTGTGCGGTGGCGTCGGCATCCGTCGCGGCATTGAGCTCCGCCTGCGCGGTCTTGAGCTCACCAGCAGCAGCTTTCTTGGCGGCCTCGAGCGCGCTCAGGTCGACGCCCGTGCCCGAGACGGCGGCATCGAGTGCGGCCTGCGCCTGGTTGAGCTTCTGCTGGGCGTTATCGCGCGCGGTGGTTGCGGCTGCGAGAGCAGCGGCAGTCTCCTGCTTCTTGGCCTGAGCGGAAGTCAAAGCGGCCTCAGTGTCCTTCTTTTCCTGCTGAGCGCTGACCTCGGCAGCCTTGGCCTGGTCCAGATTGGCCTGTGCAGTAGCAACGGCCTTATTGGCGTCATCGAGCTTTGCCTGCGCGTCCTCGACGGCCTTCTTGGCGGCCTCGTACTCGTCCATACCCATGGCCTCGAGCTTGGCCTGGGCATCATCGAGGGCCTTCTTGGCCTCATCCTGCTTTGCCTTGGCGTCCTTGAGCGCCTGGGTCTTATCCTCGACACTCTTGTTGGCCTGGTCGAGCTGATCGTTCAGGTCTCCCAGCTTCTTCTGCTGCTGTTCGGTCTTTTCGACGGCGGCTTTGAGCTCGTCAATCTTCTCCTGGAGCGCGGCGACTTCTGCTGCGTTCTGCTCGATTTCGTTGTCGCTCACAGCCTGCGAGGCCTGATTCTTTTGCTGCTGCGCCTGCTTTTGAGACTGGCCCGCCGCATCGGCGTTCTTCTGGGCGGCATCGTAGGCGGCCTGAGCGTCCTTGAGCTGCTTTGCCGACTCCTCGGCCAGCTGGGCAGCCGTCTTTACGACCGCTTGGTTACCGGCGGCAACGGTGTTCTCTACAGAACTACCCCCCCTGAACAGAATCGCCGTTATCGGTTGACGGTGCGGCGATTGCCGCCAGCGGCGACATGAGCGGCTGAGCGATGAGGCCCGCCGTCAAAACGGTTGCGACGGCGCGGTTAGCAACGCCCTTGACGTTGACGGCCTTAGCCCGAGGCTCAAAGTGTTGTGGACTGTAGTTTGCCATGGCTTTCTCCCTTTGACACGGATGTATCCATACGCTTCAAAATGTAGGAGCTGATTTTTGAATTCTGTTGCGCAACATTGGTCACCGGCGGATTTTTTGAAATTCGCGCTCTTGTGCTTCACAATTTCGTCACATATGTAGGAGCTGGCGCATCATATTCTTGCGGGATCGAATTGAGCCTGTGATTTGCATTTGCTCCCGCGTCATCCGCCCTATCGGATTCCGCATCCAACAGACACCCCGCCCGCCACGGTGTAGAGTTAGGGCAACGGGCGCGTTGCGCGGCCCGTGCCAGAACGAGGTGAACATGGAACTCGATAACCAACAGCTCAAGCGCCTGCGTGAACGCCATCACCGGCGCCACGGCATCCGCCCTGCCCATAGTGAGGCTGCCGAGCAGGCTGGTCGCTTTTTAAAGCGCGCGTTCAACATTCGCGAGGGACGCGCGCCCTATCACGTGATCCGCAAGCGTTTTGTAAACGGAGCGCGTCTGACTGGCTCCCACCTATGCATCCTCATCATCGCCATGCTCATCGCAAGCATCGGCCTCGATATCGACTCGGACATCGCCATCGTGGGCGCCATGCTCATCTGCCCGCTCATGGGCTCGGTTCTTGCCATGGCATACGGCATTGCCACGCTCGACCGCGAGATTACCGTCGAAGCCATCGCCAGCCTTGCGCTGCAGATGGCCTTTTGCCTGGTCACGTCCACGTTGTACTTTAAGCTCTCGCCCCTTGGCACCACCACAGCTGCCATCATCGACAATTCGACGCCGACTGTGTGGGACCTTGCCGTCGCGCTCGCGGGCGGCTTTGCGGGCGGGCTGGGCAACTCGCGCGATCAGGAGCCTTCGACGCTCATTGCCGGCGTAGCCGTGGCGACCGCGCTCATGCCGCCCCTGTGCGCGGCGGGCTATGGCATCGCCATCGCAAGCGGGTCGCTGTTTCTCTCGGCGCTCTACGAGTTTGGCATCAACGTGGTCTTTATCGCGCTGGCTGCCGAAGCCGTGCTGCTTCTTTTGCGCGTGCCGCTCAAGCGCGACCTCAACGGCGACGGCATTGTGACCGCTGAGGAAGACGCCGAGGTCGACGAGCTGTCGCGCAAGGTGCGCCGCCGCATCATTGTGGGCACGGTGATTTTTGCCATCCCCTGCATTGTTATGACGGCGGGTTCCATTGGCTCGGCGCAGGCCGGCGTGCAGGACGGCTACGGCGTCACCGAAACCACGCGCGAGCTTGCGGCGGTGCTGCCAGGCTTTAAGGATTACACCGTCGCCGTCGAGACCTCAGCTGCCGAGGGCGAGGAAGAGGGCATCGTCGAGCGCGAGGTTGTCGCCCACGTGACGACAAGCGAGGCGCTCGGGGCGCACAACCGCCACGTCGCCCGCAAGCTCATAGACCTCAACGTACCCGAACTCGATCGCGTGGAGTTCGATGTGAAGTGATGCAGAGCGCGGGATGAATGCTCGCACGGACGCAAGTTACGACGAGGCGCAGGCGCGATACGGACACGAGCAAATAGCGGGGTGCAGTTCACACCCGCGCCCCGCTCGCTGTTTTATTGCCGTGAATCAACTGTCCGAATCGACCTCGCCAGACTCCACCGTAAACGCCGGATCGGTGCTCACAAGATAAAATCGGGTCACCTTAGTATTTCTAATTAGGTAGATCTGCCCCTGATCGCGCCGGCGCGATATATACGCAACGTGAACCGTGCCGAATTCTTCGCCGTTTTCCTTCTTTAATATCAGGATGTTGGGGTCATCCGTACGCTTAAACTGCCCGTCAACGCAGCTGCCGTCTTTGTCGACCAGTTGCCACCGATGGTTATCCTCTTCAAGAAAGGCCAGGGTTTCCCGACTCGTCTTGTCGTCCCGATAGTAACCGTCAATGGCAAACCCTTCGGAAGCGCATTCCTGCATATAGGACGTTTCTCGGCTTATAGCAAACAGCCCCGTAGCGCCCAGGAGCACAGCCAGGCAGACCACTGCAAGGGCTATCGAAATAGCACGGCGACCCATGCTAGCCCAACCGATAGTTGTTTAACGGAGCACGAAACATACCTGGAACCTCCGATATCAGGGGGAACGTCGCCAGCAGGCTGGCGACAACTATATGTTTCTAACATCAAACCATATGGCTGCCACTCGCGGAGGGGACATCGGCGAACGGCGTGTTTTCATACTCCATTGGTCAAACCTAAGCGCGGCCCTACAGCTCGTACTTGTACACGCGGTAGATATACTTTTCGGCTTCCATCTCGTAGGTGGCGATGGGCAGTCCATAGCGATCGTACTCGGCAAAGGTCTTGGCCTGGCCCGATGCCACGAGCATACTATTCGAATCGCCGACGCGCTGTGCGCTGCTCACGTAGCCCGAGAACGGCACTGCGATCTGGCCCACAAGCTCGTAGGCACGCGCGGTCTCGTCCACCGTAAAGACGCGCCCAAACGAATGCGTTCCCTTACTGTAGTCGGTCACCACCGCGGCGCCCAGCTGGCCCCAATCGAACTTGGGATAGCTTTCGGCCGCACCAAAGTTGTTGTCGTACAGCAGCACCTGATAGCGAGCGGTTGCCGCCGTATCGGAGCTCGGCAGATAGGTCACACTGTGCTGGCCTGCGTTGAGCGAAAAATCGCCTTGGGCCTGCAGCAACTTGTCCTCAAAGCCCGAGCCGGGCCATTGCCACTCCTTTCTATTTCTGGGTCCATCTTCTCACTGTTGGCGGCCGAAAATGATCCGTTTTCCTCCGTCCCCGAGAGGTCATTTTTTAGTACTTGAAGAAGCCCTCGCCCGAGCTTTCGCCCAGCTTACCTTCGTCGAGCATTTTCTTGAGGACGGATGCCATGGCCTTAAAGTTGTAGGGCATCATCATCTTCTTGAGCAGCGGGCTCACCAGGCCCGGGACCTTCTGATACTGCATAACGATGTTGTACGCTGTCTGGATGCCCACGGTGTCGAATACGCGGAACGGGCCCTTGGGAGCGCCGGTGCCGCGCGTCCACGCGAGGTCGATGCTCTTGGGGTCACTCACACCCGAGACATACAGGTCAAGGCCCGAAAGCAGCCATGGCACCAGCATGGAATTGAGCAGGTAGCCGTTCTTTTCCTTGTTGACGGGCAGGGCAAGCATGCGGATATCGTTGGCGAAGTCGACGAGCTCGTCAAAATAGCGCTTGTCGGTTTGGCTCTGGGCCATGACCTCGGTCATGTTGTTCTTCCAGATAGAGTTGGCAAAGTGCAGCGACAGGTACTTCTCGGGGCGGCCAGTGTACTTGGCAAAGGTACTCGGCAGTAACGTGGAGGAGTTGGTCACGACGACGGTCTTTTGCGGAAGGACCGGGGCGAGCTTCTTGTAGAAGTCAATCTTTGCCTGGGTATCCTCAGCCATAGACTCGATGACCAAATCGGCGTCGGCCACTGCCTTGGCAAGATCGAGCTCCAGCTTGAGTGTGGAGTAGGCGCGCTCAACGGCGGCGAGTGCCGCCTCTTTGTCGAAGGGCTTGCCGCTATCGGCGATACCGGAGCACCACTCGCCCGTGCCGTCCGCCATACCCTCGATTGCCGCGATGTACTCCTCGCGCACATGATCGATCTTGGGCTGGGTGCGACCGATGCTGCCCTCGCTGCGCAGCCAAATCGTTACATCGAAGCCGCAGTAGGCAGCCTGAAAGGCAATCTGGCTTCCCAGCACGCCGCCGCCGGCAACGCAAACGGTCTTGTAGCTCATAGGAACAGTCCTCTCTTACGTAATTCCATAGATGTGTATTTATTCAACCGTAAGAGGGCTGCACACTGGGGGTGGGTTCTATAAACGGACGGTAATTTGCGGCGAACGGCTACATCTGTTCATTATCTCAGGGTTCCGAGGGCGATTTTTTGTGCCACCGAGACGTCGTTTGCGGAAGTATGCGGCAAATTCCGGAACCCTTGAGCACCCCCCGATTTTCCGCCAATAAAACCGCAGGTACAGGGCTTGGACATATTCGGTGTGCTCGGTCTATTCAGATTTTGCCGCATACTTCCGAAATCTGAGTTCGCAAAGGGTGATAGTCGGGGCGTTTACGCAACATATGTCCAAGCAAAAACGGGTGGTAGCCGGTACGGCCACCACCCGTTTGTCTCATATCCAGCCCATAGCAGGCCAGCTACTTCTTAATGCCGCGTCCCAGGCGCTCAGCGACCGACGCCACGGCGCTCTCATCGACCGAACCGCAGCTCACGCAGCCGTCGTGGGCACGCATCTGGCCGGTGACCTCGTCCATCGCGAGCGGCGCCACCTTCTCGAGCTTAAAGCCCTTGCCGGCGCGCATGTTCTCCTTTGCCACGCTGATCATGAGCTTAATACGGTTGAGCTGGTTGACCTCGGATGCACCGGGGTCGTAGTCCACCGCGACGATGTTGCTCTCGGGATGTTGGCGGCGCAGCTCCTTGATCACGGCCTTGCCCACCACGTGGTTGGGCAGGCACGCGAAGGGCTGCGTGCAGATGATGTTGGGCGCACCGTGGTCAATCAGATCGAGCATCTCAGCCGTGAGCAGCCAGCCCTCGCCCATGTTGTTGCACACCGAAAGCACCGTGCGGGCCTTATCGGCCATGGTGCCGATGCGCTCGGGCGCCTCAAAGCGGCGGGACTTTTCGAGCATCTCCTCCACCGGCGTACGCATCCAGTCCACGAGCTTGATGAGCGCCTGCATACCAGCGCGCGTGGTAGCGGAGCTTCCCAACTCGTCCTTCTGCAGCTCGGCGTTGCTCATGGAGTACAGGAAAAAGTCGAGCAGACCCGGCACCACGGCCTCGCAGCCCTCGCGCTCGATGACATCGACCACGTGGTTGTTGGCTGTGGGATGGAACTTGACCAGGATCTCGCCGACCACGCCCACGCGCGGCTTGGTACCCTCGCCCACGAGCGGCATGGTGTCGAACGCGCGGATGGCCTCGCGGCACAGCTTGGTGTAGTTGTGGCGGTTAAACTTGGGCGCCAGCTTGCGAGCGCGCGCCATGTACTCCTCGTAGAGCGCGTTGGCGGCACCGGGCGTAGCCTCGTACGGGCGGCAGCGATAGAGCATCTGCATCATCACGTCGCCAAAGAGCACCGCGTAGACTGCCTGCTTAAGCAGCGCCGGCGTAATCTTAAAGCCAGGGTTGTCCTCGCCCAGCGCCACGGCCGAAAGCGAGATCACCGGGATCTCGGGGTGGCCGCTCTCGCGCAGGGCCTTGCGGATGAGTGCGATGTAGTTGGTGGCACGGCAGCCGCCGCCGGTCTGGCTGATAACCACGGCTGTCTTGGACAGGTCGTATCGACCGCTCTCGATGGCCTCCATGATCTGGCCCGTCACCAGGATCGACGGATAGCAGATGTCGTTGTTCACGTAGCGCAGGCCGGCCTCGACGGCATCGTGATCGGTCGAGGGCAGCAGCTCCAAGTTGTAGCCAGCACCACGGAACACCTCTTTGACCAGGTCAAAGTGGATCGGCGCCATCTGCGGGCACAGGATGGTGTAGCCCTCCTCGCGCATCTGCTCGGTAAAGGGCACCTTGGGCCACGCGGTCGAAGCACTCTCGCGCTGCGCCTCGAACGTGTACTTACGGCTCGCGAACGCGGGGGCATCCGTGGAGGGCGCCACCGGCGCGGCATCGCCCTGCTCGTAAGTCTCGCCCGCGGCCGTAGCCTCGGCCAAGCGCTCGGCCTCCTGGTCCTTGAGCGCCGCCATGAGCGAGCGAATACGGATACGCGCGGCGCCCAAGTTGGACACCTCGTCAATCTTGAGCACGGTGTAAATCTTGCCGCTGGCCTCCAGGATCTCCTGCACCTGATCAGTGGTCAGAGCGTCCAGGCCGCAGCCGAAGGAATTGAGCTGGATCAGGTCCAGGTCGTTGCGCATCGTCACAAAACGGGCGACGGCGTACAGGCGGCTGTGATACATCCACTGATCGACGACGCGAATCGGACGCTCGGGCTTCACCAGATGCGCGAGCGAATCCTCGGTAAAGACCGCAAAGCCAAAGCTCGAGATAAGCTCGGGCAGGGCATGGTTGATCTCGGGGTCGTTATGGTAGGGACGACCGGCGAGCACGATGCCGTGACCGCCGTGGTCCTCGACCCACTTGAGAGCCTCCTCGCCCATGGTCTGGATATCCTCGTGGAAGCGCGCGTC
This sequence comes from Coriobacteriaceae bacterium, assembly GCA_025992755.1. Taxonomy (GTDB): domain Bacteria; phylum Actinomycetota; class Coriobacteriia; order Coriobacteriales; family Coriobacteriaceae; genus Collinsella. The sequence continues at coordinate 346,726 of DAJPGF010000001.1, read as the reverse complement.
GGCCTCAAAAGCAGCGTTGACGGCGGCATCAACCTCGGAGCGCGTGATTTTAGGACCGCGCACGCGACCGCGACCGGCCTCAGCATCGGCCACACGGTCGACGGCGAGCACCTGGTACAGGCGGCGCTTGAGCTCGGTCTTGTCGTGATACGGCACAAACGGATACAGGAACTCGATGTTCTGCTCGCGGATCTCGTCAATATTGAGCGCCAGCGCCGTGGGGTAGCTCATGACGATGGGGCAGTTATAGCAGTTGCCAGCCGTCGGATCCTCCTTGCGCTCCCAACGCACGCACGGCATCCAGATAAAGTCGACGTCACGGTCGATGAGGTTCATCACGTGGCCATGGCTCATCTTGGCCGGATAGCATACGCTCTCGGACGGCATGGACTCGATGCCCGCCTGGTAGGTCTTCTTGCTCGACTGGTCGGACAGCTGCACGCTAAAGCCCAGGCGCGTAAAGAACGCGTGCCAGAAGGGGTAGTTCTCGTACATGTTGAGCGCGCGCGGGATGCCGACGGTGCCGCGCGGGGCCTCGTCGGGGCTCAGGACCTCGCGGTTAAAGAGCAGCTCGTTTTTCTTTTTGAAGAGGTTGGGGGCCTCGGTCTTCTGCTTTTTGTGGCCGGCGCCCTTCTCGCAGCGGTTGCCGGTAATGAAGCGCCTCCCACCGCCAAAGTCGTTGACGGTAAGCTGGCAGTTGTTGGAGCAACGGCCGCAGCGGACATGCTTTTGCGTCACGGTGAGGTGCGCGATGTCCTCAGCCGAAAGAATGGTCGAGGTGCCGTCGGCGCCGGCGCGATCGCGGGCGAGCAGGGCCGCACCGTAGGCGCCCATGCAGCCGGCGATGTCGGGACGCACGGCGTGAACGCCAGTGAGCTGCTCAAACGCACGCAGTGTGGCGTCGGACATAAAGGTGCCGCCCTGAACGATCACCTGGCTGCCGATCTCCTTGGGGTCGCGCAGCTTAATGACCTTGAACAGGGCATTCTTGATGACGGAATAGGACAGGCCGGCCGCGATGTCGCCCACCGTAGCGCCTTCCTTTTGCGCCTGCTTGACGCGCGAGTTCATAAAGACCGTGCAGCGGCTGCCCAGGTCGACCGGGGCCTTGGCATGGATGGCGGCATCGGCGAACGCGCGCACATCCATGTTCATTGACACGGCGAAACTCTCGATAAAGCTGCCGCAACCCGACGAGCAGGCCTCGTTGAGCATGATGTGCTCGATAACACCGTCCTTGACGCGCAGGCACTTCATGTCCTGGCCGCCGATGTCCAGGATGAACTCGACGCCGGGCAGGAATGCCTTGGCGCCGCGCAGGTGCGCGACGGTCTCAATCTCGCCGGAGTCGGCCTTGAGGGCCTCGATGAGCAGCGCCTCGCCGTAGCCCGTGGTGGTCACGTGGCCGATGGTGCAGCCGGCGGGGATGTGGTTGTAGAAATCGGCCATGATGACCTTGGCCGTGCCCAGGATGTCACCGTTGTTGTTGCCGTACCAGGTGTGCAACAGCTGGCCGTCCTCGCCCACGAGCGCGGCCTTCATGGTGGTGGAACCGGCATCGATGCCGATGAACACGCGGCCGGTATAGCCGTCGAGCTTGCCCTTGGGGACGACTTCCTGGTCGTGGCGGGTCTTGAACTCGGCAAAGTCCTCGTCGGTGGCAAAGAGCGGATCCAGGCGCTCGACCTCGGCACCCTGTGTGTCACCCAGGGCATCGATAGCCTCGATGAGCTGCGGGAACGTGCTGAGCTTGTTGGACTCATGCGCCATGGCGGCGCCGCTCGCCACAAACAGGTGGGCGTTTTGGGGCACAATGCGGTGCTCCTCGTCCAGGTTGAGCGTGAGGTAGAAGCGATGGCGCAGCTCGGAGAGATACTGCAGCGGGCCGCCCAGGAAGGCGACGTTGCCGCGGATGGGACGGCCGCACGCCAGGCCCGAGATGGTCTGGGTCACGACGGCCTGGAAGATGGAAGCGGCGACGTCCTCGGGGCGGGCGCCTTCGTTGAGCAGCGGCTGCACGTCAGTCTTGGCAAAGACGCCGCAGCGGCTGGCAATGGGATAGATGGTGGTGGCGTTGGCCGCGAGTTCGTTAAGGCCGCTGGCGTCGGTGTGTAGCAGAGTGGCCATCTGGTCGATGAACGCGCCCGTGCCGCCGGCGCAGGTGCCGTTCATGCGCTGCTCGATGCCGTTGTCGAAGTAGATGATCTTGGCGTCCTCGCCGCCCAGCTCGATGGCGACATCGGTGGCCGGGATGAGGGTCTCGACGGCACGCTTGCTGGCGATGACCTCCTGGACAAACTCCAGGTCGAGCCACTGGGACAGCAGCAGGCCGCCCGAACCGGTGATGGCGCAGGTCATCTGGGCCGTCGGCAGCACAGTCGCGGCGCCCTCGAACAAGTCGCGGGCGCAAGCGCGGACGTCGGTGTGGTGGCGCTGGTACTTGGCGTAAACGATTTGGTTGTCGTCGTTGAGCACGGCGAGCTTAACGGTGGTGGAGCCCACGTCGATGCCCAGGTGCAGGTTGCCACGAGCGTTCTCGGGGTTGAAGATCGCGCCTTCGGGGGCGTGGGCGGCGGCTACGGGCTCAGCGGCGGTAGCGGGCTCGCCGGCGGCGGACGTCTCCCCTGCCGCGTTCTTGGCATCGGCAACTGCCTCGGCAACTTTCTCGGCAGCCGCGGTCGCGGCCTTCTGCGCGGCGTCCACCACGGCGGGCGCGGCCTCGCGCGCGGCAGCGACCATACGGTCCTTGATGCCCTCGACGAGTTTGCTCATCTGTCTCTCCTCTTAGTTGTTGGACTCGACGGTTGCGGCGGTGTCAGCCGCGTCCTCGAGCTGCAAGTTCAATAGCTTCATGCCGTATTCCGGCACGTTGATATCGATGGGTTGGCCATACAGGTCACCAGGGCGCACAAAAGCGAGCACCGTCATAATGCGCGCCATGGCCTCGGGCGATTCGGTGAGCCCACGCTCAAACCAGCGCTGAATCATGCCGACCTCGGCGCTCACGACGTAGGTAACGTAGTAGTCAAAGAACGTGCCCAGCGCCAGGCCCAAAATGCCCGTCTGCGCACGCGGCACCACGGCCTCACGCGCGGTATCGATAATCCTTTTAATGAAGGCCTGGTCGCCGCCCGGACCCAGCAGGGCCCCGATAAGGTCGCGATTAGCCGCAAGATAGCGAAGCAGCTCAACCGAACCGGGTGCCGGCTCGAGCTCGTCGATGCTGCGGTAAAGATCGGGTAATTGAGCTGCGGCGATAAGCTCCACCCGCTCGCGAATCTCGGCAAGCAGGCCGTCCTCGATCTGACTGATAAAGTCGGGGATATCGCGGTAGTGCGAATAGAACGTTCGACGCGTAAGACCGGCGCGCTCGGTGAGCGACGCGACGTTAATGCGCGAAAGGTCGCCGCTTTCGGCAAGCTCGCTGGCAAGCGCCTGGCGAAGGGCGCGCTGCGAGCGAAGGGACCGGCGATCACATTTCTCGAGCTGGGACAAGCGTCCTCCTTGTTACTCAGCCTGTGCGCTATTGCACAGTGCGAGTATTATTGCACACCGTGTGTATCAACACGTAAAGGCAATATTTTAGATGTGACGAAGGGACAGTCCCTTTGTCACATTCAGCGACCGCCTAGGTTGTGCCAGTTGTGCCTGGCTTTTGAAGCGGCATTACCAATTGTTCAAAATGTCATTCGTGGGTAGAATAGTGTCAACGGCAGCCCAAGTTCTGGAAAGCTGGGCAGCGCCGTTGTTTGCATTAGGGGGTCAACGCCTTAGCGGCGGCGACCCCTTCTGTTGCGCTTCGAACGCTGCTTGAGTGCCTCGGAAAGGCCGACAAGCGCCGTGAAGAACGAGACCAAAGCGGTCAGAAGTCTCACGAAATCAATCAAATCGGTCATGGGCATCACCTCCCGTCAGATGGAGGGCGCTGCCCGGCACATGGAACTGCCGCCAACAGCATCAATTCTATCAAAGCGCAGTTAGGTATGCGAATGTTTGTTCGTATTTCAAGAGACCAGCGTCAACTGTGACAAAGGGGCTATCCCTTTGTCACATTATTCGATGACGGTGCGGGAGTTCTGCTTATGCATGGTGGCGAGCATGTGTCTGGGAACGGCGTGGACCATGCAGCTGCCGATAGTCGCGCTCGCGGCGGCTTTAGCTGCATCGCTAGCGTTTTTGGTCGCGTAGCTGTGACGGAAACGCTTGAGCATGGCAATGTCGTTGCCGCCGTCTCCATAGACCGCGACCTCGTCCTCGGCAATGCCGTAGTAGCCCGCCAGCCAGGACACACTCTCGCCCTTGTTGCACGCCGCGTCCGTGATCTCAAACATCACCGGGTCAAACGGCGCGTTGACTACACGGTCCGAGCGCTCGGCCAAATATGCCTTAAGGTCGCGCTCCAGCTCGGGCGAGGTCACGCGGCAGTTGATCTTGCACACATCGTGGCGCAGGATGTCACCGATCGACTGGTCGAAATACTGCTCCTCGTGATACCCGCCACGTGCACGCATGCCGCGCATCACGATGCGCTTGATAGGGCTGTCCTTCTTAAAACCCGCCTGGTGCATCTCGAATGAGCCGCTCGAGAACATGCCATCGGGCGTGGAGCAGTCGAAGCAAATGTCCGGGAACGCCTTGAGCAGCTCCTCGGTAATCTGCGGGTCGATGGTCCAGGTCTTGAGCACCTCGCCATGGCTGTCGCGCACGATGGACCCGTTGGAGCAGCAGGCGTCAAGCGCCAGGCCCGTAAAGCCATGCTCGCCGATCGGCAGCGTCGAGCGTCCGGTCGCGGGAATCACATGCAAGCCGGCCTCGGTCAGCTCGCGAATGGCACGGCGAATGGTCCCGTCTGCCTCGTGCAGGGCATTCAACAGCGTTCCGTCTAAGTCACTCGCGAACATCTTGATCATGGGCATGCCTCTCCTTCGTCTGCACGATATTGTAGACGAAGGAGAGGCATGCCCAGACAATGGCGTCCCTGCGCGGCGGGACAATGCTTCCGCAAATCCACGGTGCCCCAGCGCGTTAAGGCAATCGCCACAAGCGACTTTTCAGCCGATAAAACAGCGCCGTCGTCAACATCAGCACCGCCAACATGCTTGCGAATACAATCGCCGGTGTCCATCGATCGTATGCGAGCCCGTAAACCAATTGGCCAATAGGCGTTGCACAGGAAAGCATCATATAAACGAGTGCCAGCACTTTTCCGCAGAGTTCCTTTGGCGCTGACCGCTGAACAAATGAAACGATTTCGACCGATGCAATGCTTGCCCACGCCATGACCCATGCCGAGCCGGCCGCAAGCGCGGCAAACGCTAATTCATCAGGACCGCTCAGTAGCGTGACAATAATCGGTACGACTCCAAAACAAATCATCGCAACATATCGACATATGCCCTTGAAGGAAAAACGATGCGGCCAAATACTGACCAAACCACTGCCGACAAGACCACCTAAGCCCATAGCCACCTCAATAATCCCAACAAAGGATGATTGCATTCCGAGATGCTTTGCAACAATAACGGGAGCACCAATCGTTAACCCAACTAACGCAAGGTTCAAAATAGCCGCAAGAAAAAACACAACGAGCAATGATGCGTTTTGAAACAGGTACCGAATCGACTCCCGAAAATCGCTTCGGCATGTCGAGCAAGTCGTGCTGTCCCCTGTCATTCCAGATGAGGCATTTTGCTTGAGTGCGCCCCCGAACAGTAGGGCTGACATCGCAAACGTCAACGCCGCGGTTTCGCATAGAGCATCGATACCAAAGCACCCATAGACTGCCGTCCCGACTACAGGCCCCAAGATATTGCTCGCCATGGTTATCTGCGAGACCAACGCAGTGGCACGCTCAACCTTTTCTGGGCCCGTCATGCGCACCGTCTCAATTTGAAGCATCGGCTTCAGCAGCGATTGGATGCCATATTGGACGCAAAGCATTGCTGCCACGACAACCGCAAGAGGCAGCGAACACTTCATGGGGATAAACAGCAGTGATGCAGCCATCAGAACAATGCCGAGTACCACAAGAACCCCGCGATGTCTTCCCCGATCCGCCAAAATCCCGCCAACCGGAGTCGCGAGCACGCCCGGTATGAACGCTATCGCCGCGACGGCGCCATATAACGTTGACGAGCCGCTGCAATCGAACAAGTAAAGCGGACACGCAAAGCACAGTGCTGACAACATTGAATACGCACACAGCTGTGCAACAAGAAGACCGAAAAGCCTGATAGATCGCACTGTTTTTTGCGTCAACGAGACGCTACTCCCCCGCATTCCAGCCATAAGCCTGCCCCCTATACATACCATTAGTATGTATTTAATGACTTGAAAAGGGCAGCCGTGGCTACCCTTACAAATCAATTACATACCGTCAGTATCTATATTACCACCCAGCACGGTTCCATACGTCCCATATCTGAGCCGTTGTCTGGAGCACTTCATTACCCAAATCGAGCCCCACCGCGGCCGCCATCTGCGCCAAACATTGCGCGCGAGCGAGCATTCGACCCTTGTTCTCAAGCGGACGGAACAGCGGCAGCAGCCAAAGATTCGCTAACAACGATACAGCCTCCGCCGCTTCGCGCGGGCATGCACACGCAATGGAGCCGTCGGCGATGCCCTCCTCGATCACTGGCAGGAGATAGCCATCGGCCGACTCGTCAAACGAACCTTGGTACTGCATCGCCAGCAGCCGCGAGCTTTTTACCGGATCTGACGCAGGATGCATGCGAGCCCATAGCTCGATTTGCGGAACGACGGACTCGGGCGCATACAGCCGCTTGAGCTTTTGGGCTCCCGTCATATTGCCAGCACCGAGTGTCGCGCGGCGGCGCTCAACAATCGGAGCCATTGCCCGATCAAATGCGGCGTTGAAAATCTCTTCTTTGCTCTTAAAGTGATGATAGACAGCACCCTTGGTCATGCCATCGAGGCGGTCGACGATATCTTGAATGCTCGTCCCCTCATAACCCTGTGCGCAGAATAGCTCCAGCGCCGCGTCGAGAATCTTCGCGACTGTCTCCTCGGGATATTTATTACGCCCCATAATCTGTCCATCCGCAACGCAAGTCTTGTGCCTCATTGCAGTATTTTAACGTTGCGGATGGCAGGCGGTCGATTCTACACCGCGGCGGGGCCGTGTTCGCCGGTACGGATGCGGATAACCTCCTCGACCGGCTCGACCCAGATCTTGCCATCGCCGACGGCTCCGGTGCGAGCGGCGTTGCAGATGATGTCGACAATGCCATCGACGTGCTCATCGGCGCAGATAAGGGTGAACTGCACCTTAGGGATCGTGTTGACAAGCAACTCGTTGCCGCGCACGTATTCCTTCCAGCCATGCTGTGCACCGCAGCCCTGCACCTGGTTGATAGTCATGCCGCGAACATCGGCAGCAAACAGCGCGTCTTTAAGAACCTCAAGCTTCTCAGCACGAACAATCGCCGTAATCTTCTTCATAGTAAATTCCTCTCTTCTATAAAAGAAATGAATTGACCCTCACATGGCACGGGTTTTCCAGGTGCCACAGACCAACCTTGTAGATCAGATAAGTGCAACTAACAGGTCTTAGCAGGTTTCCCAAGTGCCGCAGATCGGCCTGAAAGAGGAGTGCCGCGTACTTAAGGTACGCAAACGACGATTGAAGGCCGAGGTGCGGTGCTTGGGGAAGCTGCTAATCGAGTCCGGAGAACGAAGGGTAGGCGCTCTCGCCGTGTTGACTCGCATCCAGGCCCAGCGCCTCGTCGGCCTCGTCCACGCGCAGGCTGCCGTGGAACAGCGCCTTGACCACCGTGGCGATCACCAAGTCGAGCACCAGCACAATAGCAACCGTCACCACAATGCCCAAAATCTGCGAGATGAGCAGCGACACGTCACCCGTGTAGAACAGGCCACCTTTACCGGTCCACGAGAGCTCCGGCACGCAGAACAGGCCTGTGAGCACGCCGCCCAAGATGCCGCCGATACCGTGGCAACCGAACGCGTCGAGCGCATCGTCGTAGCCGAACTTGGTCTTTAGATGGCTGATGGCCAAGTAGCAGACGGGCGACACGATCAGGCCCATGATCAGCGCTGCCCACGGCTCGACAAAGCCCGCACCCGGCGTGACCACCACAAGGCCTGCAACCAGACCGGTGCTGGCACCCACCAGCGTGGGGCGACCGGTGTGCACGCGCTCGACGGCAAGCCACGAGACCATACCCGCCGCGCTGGCCGTCACGGTGTTGAGGATGGCGAGCGCCGCCACAGCGTCGGCCTTAAACTCGCTGCCGCCGTTAAAGCCAAACCAGCCAAACCAAAGCAGGCCGGCACCCAACGCCACAAACGGCACGTTATGTGGACGGTAGCTCACCATGCCAAAGCCACGACGACGGCCAAGCATTAAGCAGAGGATCAGGCCGGTAAGACCGGACGAAATGTGCACCACGTCGCCGCCAGCAAAGTCGAGTGCGCCGATAATGTCACCGATAAAGGAGCCATCGCCGCCCCAAACCATGTGGGCAAGCGGCGCATAGACCACAAGCAGCCAAATGCCCAGGAAGGCCGTCATGGCACCAAACTTAACGCGGCCGGCCAGGCTGCCCGTGACGATAGCGGCCGTGATCATGGCAAACGCCATCTGGAAGGCGATGTTGATGACCTGAGGATAGACGGCACCGTCCGCGGCATTGCCCTCGGCCGCCCGCAGCACCTGGCCGAGCACCGGCAGGCACAGCAGCTGGTCAAGGCCTCCAATAAACGGACTCGAACCGTCGCCGCCATAGGCCAGAGACCAGCCGGCAACAATCCACAGCACACCAACCAGACCAATGGCGCCAAAGCACATGAGCATGGTGTTGATGACATTTTTGCGCCTGGACAGGCCGCCATAGAAAAACGCCAGACCCGGTGTCATTAAAAACACGAGCATGGTGCAGATGAGCATAAACGTTGTCGATCCCGTATCGTACATTCGCTCTCCCTTGGTCGCATGAACGTTGTCGGCGCCCATAATGCGGCCGAGGGGCAACTGGTGTAGACCAGATACGGCGTTGTTAAACGCGGCGTTGTCGAATGGAAACGGCGCCGCAATCTTGGAAACGGCGCGGCAACGGACGCGAAACGAACGGGAAATACGCGAGCAAGGAAGCCGTGAGCGCGCCCGTCCCGGCTAGTGGCGGAACAGCTCGCGGGCTCGGTCGCGGAGATTAGTTGCTCGAATGACGCCTTCGTAGCGATTGATGCGCAGACGCGGGAAGGCGTTAAAGAAGCGTAGGTCGCGGCGGCTGAGCGACACGCTTGGCACCGGACGGCTCATGCGCTTGCCGGCAAGGCGACGACTGAGCGACGGACGCGGCATGTTCGGCGCGGCATCGGCCACGCGGCGGGCGGCAAGCGCCAGGCCGCGAGCACCATCCGCGATAAACGTCGGCATCGAAGCCTTCTCGCGCAGGGCATCGAGCGCGGCGTCACCCAGCTCGGCCAGCCACGCGTTAACGGCACGGCTACGGATGTGCGTCTGTGCCACCGAGTCAATCGTAGAATCGGGAATACGTTCGAGCATTGAGTCCGAGGCATCGGCAAGCGACTCATTGATGCGGTCGGCAAGGTCGGCCCGGACGCGCTCCAGCTGATCGGACAGACGCCGCCAGCTCGCCAGCGAGCACAACGCGTCGACCATCATCGCGACCGCGACGATAAAGGCGGACAGCCGCACAATCAGCACCGGCAGATGACCAAGCAGCCCCAGCAATGCCGGCTCCACTAAACGGCAAATGCACAGCGCACCCAGGCCAAACGCGCATGCCCAGTACAGGCAGATGCGTCCGTGCAAGTTAAACGGCAGGTGCGAGTAATCCCAAAAGCGAGCGCCCGTTGTTTTTTCCAACAGCACGCCTACGCTGTACTCAATCACGCTGCATACGAGCGCTGCAGCGACAAACTGGCTCGACGCGTCAGGAATTCCGCGCAACAGCAGCCAGCAGGCAATGCCGCCCGCGCCATAGATGGGGCAACACGGTCCCAGCAAAATGCCGCTGTTGGCAAAGCGTCCGTGGTTGAGCATGGCGCAGACCGTCGATTCCCATGCCCAGCCGCAAAACCCGTAGAAGGCGAACGAGAGCACCAGTGCCGAAAGCGGACAGGCGGCAAGCGTCGCGCCGTCAAATGCCATGTCGATCGCGGTCCCCACCGTCTACCCTCTCCTCTTTTCACTCGAATCTTTGCTCGAGCCGTCGCTCGAGCCCTCGCTCAAATCGTTCGCGTCGTCTTTGCGCGGCAGGCGGCCGGCGACCGTCTCGCGCAGAGCACACCATTTATCCGCCAGGCACACAATCCAAGCCTCACGACACGTCGGCGGCACCGGCACCAGCGGAAACATATGCCGCACGATAATATTCCGTTCGCGCGACGTCAGCTCAAAATCTTCCTCCGCGCGCGCTAGGGCAAAAAACGGGTGGCGAAAGCCATGCAGCCGATGGCTTGGGTCGGGATCGTGCCAATCGTAGAGAAAGTAATCGTGTAACAAGGCTCCGCGCAGCAGCGAGGCACGGTCGATCGAAACACCGACGCGGCCCAGGCGCTCGGCAAAGGACAGGCTCGTCCGCGCTACCGAAGTCACATGTGCATAGACCGTCACGTCGCCATGCTGGATAAACTCGCGCGTCAGGTCCAAGCGGCCCGCCTGGGCGAGCTGGCGGGCGGCATCGTCGACCTCGTGCGCGATTTTCTCGGCACGAACGGCATCGGACATGCTGCCTCCTTCCAGCGGCTCACGGCGGCAAGCCACGGCCTGCACGTATTGAAAAAATCATCATCGAATCTATCAGTATGGCATCGGACAAAACGTTTTGCCCCACCAGTTGGCGAATTACCGCGCCGCCGTCACATATCAAACGCCAAAATGTGCGAGACTGTCTTGTGCAATTGTGTCGGCCGAGGGAGCGCCGGCACTCGATTCGCATGGAGTAACCCACAACGATGCTGCTTACGCAAACGACAACGCCCGAGGACGTCAAGGCTCTTAATCGTGCCGAGCTCCCGCAGCTCTGCGACGAGATTCGCCACGCCATCCTCGAAAGCTCCGCCGCCGTCGGCGGGCACGTTGCCCCCAACCTGGGCGTCGTTGAGCTTACGGTCGCGCTCCATCGCGTGTTTAACTCCCCTATCGACAAGATTCTCTTTGACGTTTCGCACCAGACCTACGCCCACAAGGCGCTGACTGGGCGCGCGTACACTTATATCGATCCGAAGCGCTTTGGCGAGGCCTCTGGCTTTGCCAATCCCGACGAGTCCGAGCACGACCTGTTCGCCATGGGCCATACCTCCACGTCGGTGAGCCTGGGCTGCGGCCTGGCGCACGCTCGTGACCTGGCGGGCGATGCGTACAACGTCATCACCATCATTGGCGACGGCTCGCTTTCGGGCGGCCTGGCGTTTGAGGGCTTCAACAATGCCGCCGAACTCGACAGCAACCTGATCATCATCGTCAACGATAACGACCAGTCCATCGCCGAGAACCACGGTGGCCTCTATCGCAATCTGGCCGAGCTGCGCGCCAGCAACGGCACCTGTGAGCGCAACGTTTTCCGCGCGATGGGACTCGACTACCGTTATTTGGACGCCGGCAACGACGTGTTGGCCCTAGTCGACGCGCTGCAGGAACTGCGCAATATCGATCATCCCATCGTGCTGCACGTCTCCACCGCCAAGGGCAAGGGCTTTGAGCCAGCCCAAAACGACCCCGAGCGCTGGCACCACGTGGGTCCGTTTGACATGGCGACCGGGCGCAAGCTCTGCCCGGGCCATCCGAGCGAGCCTGCGCCGCGCACCTACGCCGACATTACGGGCGAGGCGCTCAGCGCCGCCATCGAGCGCGATCCGCAGGTCGTGGGCATCACGGCCGCCACACCCTACATTATGGGCTTTACACCCGAGCTTCGCGCCGCCGCCGGCAAACAGTTCGTCGATGTGGGCATTGCCGAGGAGCACGCCGTGACCTTTGCCACCGCGCTTGCGCGCTCGGGCGCCAAGCCAGTCTTTGGTGTGTACGGCACGTTTTTGCAGCGCGCCTACGACGAGCTGTGGCACGACCTGTGCCTCAACGACGCCCCCGCAACCATTTTGGTGTTTGGTGCGTCAATCTTTGGCACCACGTCCGAGACGCACCTTTCGTTCTTTGATATTTCCATGCTGGGCGGTCTTCCCAACATGCACTACTTGGCGCCGGCCTGCATGGAGGAATATCTGTCCATGCTGAGCTGGTCGCTCGACCACCGCGAGCATCCCGTGGCAATCCGCGTACCGGGCATCGGCCTGGTAAGCCGCCCCGACCTTGCGCCCGCCGAAGACACCGACTACAGCGCCGTTCGCTACAACGTGGTGCGTCAGGGCCGCGACGTTGCCGTGCTCGCGCTTGGCGATTTCTTTGAGCTGGGTGAGCGCGTGGCAAACCGCTTGGCCGCCGAGTACGGTATCGAGGCCACGCTCGTCAACCCTCGCTTTGCAGCCGAGCTCGACCGCAAGTTCCTCGACAGCCTTGTCGCCGAGCATCGCGTTGTCGTCACCCTCGAGGACGGCATCTTGGACGGCGGCTGGGGCGAGCGCGTGGCGTGCTACCTGGCCTGCACGCCCGTGCGCACGCGCACCTTCGGCATCGCCAAGGGCTTCCCCGACCGCTACGACCCCAACGAACTGCTCGCGCAGAACGGCATGACGGTCGAGAACATGGCCGCCGAAGCCGCAAGACTACTCAACAAGTAAGAAAACCTCCGCAAGGAAAGCACCCCCCTGCGGAGGTTTTTGTTTTCGCGACGCGATTATCTCAATCTGTAACATCTAGGGCCCGAATTCCCGTCTAACTGTTACAGATCTAGACAAGACGTCTTAGTCCCTGACCTTTGTCTCAATCTGTAACAGATAGAGACCTTTTGTCCGTCCAGATGTTACAGATCGAGACATTCGAATTCCCCTGAAGAGAAAATCTCGATCTGCAACAGTTAGAACCCATTTCCTCGTCTACCTGTTACTGATTGAGACAAAACAGCGAGGCGGGCCGTCCGAAAAGCACTATCTCAGCAGCAACAACCGACGTTTGTCCAGATAAAACCTGCCAAAATAAACCTGTCCCTTTTTGGTAGGTAGAATTACCCATAAGGTAAGTATGTTTCTGAGTTATTTCGTGTTGACCCATTTGAGCGCGATAGGGTATAACTCTACTCAACCGCTAGGGATTTTATTGAGAAAGGTGTTCTACCATGAGCAAGAACCTCTCCCAGCAGGTCGTTCTCGACCGCCGCGGCTTCGTTGCCGCCACCTTCGCAACCGTCGCCGGCCTTGGTCTTGCCGGCTGCTCCGACACCAGCGCCGAGGCCGACAAGGGTTCCGCCGCCGGCTCCTCCAAGGGCTCCAATGATACCGAGGCTTCCACCACGCTCGACGCCAAGGCATTCGACAAGCTCGTCGACAACGGCCCCAAGGCCGATGACGACGTCATCGCTGCCAGCACCTGGGCCACGGCCGTTAAGGACGCCGGCGTCTTTAAGATCGGTGGCGTTCAGACCTCCACGCTCTTCTCCCTCCTCAACGAGAAAGACGGTCAGACCCGCGGCTTCGATGCCGGTATCGCACAGCTCCTGTCCAACTACATTCTGGGCGAGAACAAGGTCGAGATCACCCAGGTGACCTCGGACACGCGCGAGTCTGTCCTGCAGAACGGCCAGGTCGACGCCGTCTTTGCCACCTACACCATCACTGACGAGCGCAAGAAGCTCGTCTCCTTCGCCGGCCCCTACTACTACACGCAGCAGGCCATCCTGGTGCTCGCCGATAACGACGACATCAAGAGCGTCGACGACCTGGCCGACAAGAACGTCGCCGTCCAGTCCGGCTCCAACGGCCCCGCCATCCTGGAGGAGTTCGTTCCCAAGGCCAGCCAGCAGGAGTTCAAGACCGACGAGGAGGCCCGCCAGGCACTCCAGCAGGGTCGCGTTGATGCCTACGTCATCGATAACAACATGCAGCAGAGCGCCCTGGTCCGCGAGCCCGGCAAGTACAAGATCGCCGGCAAGCCCTTCGGCAGCAAGGAGCCCTACGGCATCGGCCTGCCGCTCGATTCCGACGGCGTCGCCTTTGTCAACGACTTCCTTAAGAAGATCGAGGACGATGGCACCTGGACCGAGCTGTGGCAGATCTGCATCGGCGACCGTACGGGCGACACCAACGTTCCCGAGCTGCCCGAGGTCGGCGCCTAAGCTCGCAAGCTGGGCATCAGCCGCTGCGAAACCATACGGAAACGCACGATTCGCTTTATTGCGCTAAACTGTTTCCTCACTGAGTTGTCGGGGCTTCCGTACACACGGGAGCCCCTTTCCTTACCGGCGGGAGGTCCGCATGAGTCTCTCCGAGCTCTGGTCGCTCTATGGCCAGAACTATATCGACGCGCTGCTAGCAACCTGGGGCATGACGCTTGAGTCGTTTGTCATCGCCATGGTGCTGGCCGTCGCCGTCACCGTGATGCGCGTGTCGCCGCTCAAGCCGCTGCGCGTCTTTGGCGACCTGTATGTTCAGGTCTTCCGTAACATCCCCGGCATCGCACTGCTCATTATCGTCGTCTATGCGCTGCCGCCGCTCAAGGTCGTTCTGCCCTACCGTACCTGCGTTATCGTCGCCACGGTCCTTTTGGGCTCGGCCTTTGGCTCCGAGAACTTTATGAGCGGCATCAACACCGTTGGCGTCGGTCAGGTGGAAGCCGCCCGCTCGCTCGGCATGAGCTTCAGCCGCATCCTCGCCAAGATCGTGATTCCGCAGGCGCTGCGCTCGAGTGTGCTGCCCATGACCAACCTCTTTATCGCCGTCATGCTCACCACCGCACTCGGCAGCCAGGTGCCGCTTAAGCCGCAAGAGCTCACCGGCGTGGTGAGCCATATCAACACGCGCTCGCTCGGCGGCGTCGCCGCGTTCTTTATCTCGGCGCTCGGCTACCTGGGCACGGCCTTTGTGGTGAGCCACATTGGCAACTATATCGATAAGAAGGTGAGGATCCTCCGATGAGCAAGCACTCCACCTCCGCGCTCACCATGCGCGATGCGCTCTACGAGGCTCCCGGCCCCAAGATGCGCGCCAAGATTCGCATCGGCACCGCCATCTCGCTTGTTGCCGTCGCCGCGCTCGTCGTCCTCGTGCTGCAGCGCTTTTATGTGACCGGTCAGCTTTCGGTCCACTATTGGTATTTCTTTACGCACCTCACCACCTGGAAGTTCCTGCTTGCCGGCTTTGAGGGCACCGTTAAAGTCGCACTCACCGCTGGCGCCATTGCGCTGGTGCTGGGCTTAGCCCTTATGCTCGGCCGCACCAGCGACATTAAGCCGCTCCAGCTGGTCTGCCGCGTGCTCACCGATTTTTTCCGCGGCGTACCGAGCCTGCTGTTCATCTACTTCTTCTTTTTGGTGCTGCCCCAGTACAAGATCGCACTGCCGTCGTTTTGGATGCTCACGCTTCCCGTCGCGCTCGCCGCCGCCGGCGTACTCGCCGAGATCTTCCGTGCCGGCGTCAACGCCGTGCCGCGCGGCCAGGTCGAAGCCGCCCAGGCGCTCGGTCTCTCCAAAGCTAAAATCACCTTTAAAATCGTGTTGCCGCAGGCTATTCGGTTTATCATTCCGTCGTTGATTTCGCAGCTCGTGGTCGTAGTCAAAGACACCACCGTCGCCTATGTGGTGAGCTACCCCGACCTCATGCAAAACGCCCGCGTGCTCATTACCAACTACGACGCCCTCGTGTCGGTCTACCTGGTAATCGCGGTCATCTATATCCTCATCAACGTCGCGATCAACAAGGCCGCTGTCTATGTTTCGCACAAGACCGGCGCGACCATCATCCGCTAACACTTTACCATTTCAAGTCATAAGGAGCCGAGCACCATGGCACAGAGCACCTCTTCCACCGGCAATCAGCCGCTGATCGAGCTCAGACACGTCGATAAGCACTATGGCGACCTGCACGTTCTCAACGACATCAATCTGTCGGTCGACCGCGGCGAGGTCGTCGTGGTGATTGGCCCCTCGGGCTCGGGCAAGTCGACCATGTGCCGCACCATCAACCGCTTGGAAACCATCGACTCGGGCGAGGTCCTCATCGAGGGCGAGCCGCTTCCGCAGGAAGGCAAAGACCTTGCCCGCATGCGCGCCGAGTTGGGCATGGTGTTCCAACAGTTCAACCTGTTCGCACATATGACCGTACTGCAGAACGTCATGCTGGGGCCGGTCGACGTGCTGGGTGTGTCCAAGGAGGAGGCTCGTGAGCGCGCCATGGACCTGCTGAGCCGCGTGGGCGTGGCCGAGCAGGCCGACAAGGTACCCGCACAGCTTTCGGGCGGCCAGCAGCAGCGCGTGGCCATCGCCCGTTCACTCGCCATGCAGCCCAAGGCCATGCTTTTTGACGAGCCCACGAGCGCTCTTGATCCCGAGATGATCAACGAGGTGCTCGAGGTCATGGTCCGTCTGGCCCAGCAGGGCATGACGATGATCGTCATCACGCACGAGATGAACTTCGCCCGCCGCGTGGCCGATCGCGTCGTGTTTATGGCCGACGGCCAGATCGTGGAAACCGGCACGCCCGACGAGTTCTTCGACCACCCCCAGACCAAGCGCGCCCAGGACTTCCTCAACTCCATCAAGGGCCACTAGCCAGACCGCCCACCTACCCGCCATGCCCATCCAAACTCGAAAGTTACACCTATGATCGGAACTCGCACTTCATCGTCCTACACCCCGCACGTCGACGTCGCCCCCGCCGACCGCCCACTCATCCTCGTCGCACCGCGCTGGGAAGAGGCAGAGCCGTTTTTAACCGAGATGCTCTCCCCCAACGAGGAAATCGCAAGTGTCTTTGTCGATGCCATCCTTGCCGCTGGCGGCCTGCCGCTGCAGATGTCCATCACCGAGGACATTGAGGTCATCCGTCATTACGTTGATATCGCCGACGGCATCGCCATCCCCGGCGGCCCCGACGTCAATCCCAAACGTTGGGGCGATGATCGACCCTACGATCCCACCCTCTGCTGCGAGATCCGCGATAGCTTTGAGTTTAAGCTGGTCGGCGAGGTACTCCACGCCAAAAAGCCGCTCTTTACCACCTGCCGCGGCACGCAGTTGCTCAATGTCGCCACTGGCGGCACCCTGTGCATGGACGTGCCGAGCCTAGGCGCTCGCGAGGGCCGCACGCAGTGGCGCCATACCCACGTGCTCAACGACCCCGTACATCCCGTCGAAGTCGTGCCGGGCTCGCTGCTTGAACGCGCGGTTGGCGGGCACAGGCTGATCCAGACCAACTCCGCACACCACTGCTGCGTCGATCGTCTGGGTAAAAGCACGCGCTTGGTCGCCAAGGCAACCGACGGCGTTCCTGAGTGCATCGAGGTCGAAGGCCAGCCGTTCTGCTTGGGTGTGCAATGGCATCCCGAGTACACCTGGCAGACGCTCGAGACCGACTTTAACCTGTGGAAGTCGTTTGTCGAGGCAGCGGCCAAGGTAAAGCAGGCCCGCTAGCCCGCGAACCACATAACAGATAAGGGCGCCCCGCCGGCCACATGGTCCGGCGGGGCGCCCTTTTGTAACTACATCAACGGACTTGGGGCAGCCCAAGGCTCGCAAGCTCTTATTCAGCAGCCTCGCGCAGGGCCGACAACGTGGCCGCATATTGCTGCTGCAACGCATGCATTCCCTCGCGAGCGCCGTCAACGGCATCGGCGCCGCGCAGCGCCTCGGTCACCACGACCGCCGGCTCGTACAGATTATCGAATCCCAGGTTCTGGCTCACGCCCTTGAGCGTGTGCGCTGCCATAAACGCACCTTCGGCGTCTCCCGCCGCCATGGCGGCCTCCAGCTTGTTCATGCTCTCGTCATCCAAAAACTTGAGGGCAAAGCGGGCAAGCATTTCCTCGCCCATCAGCCGAGCGCACGCGTCGTCATAATTGGCGCCGATCTTCTCATACGCCTCACGCATGGAAATCATGGATTAAAACTCCTTTGGTCAAACTAAATCGTGGGAAACGCGACAACGTCGGCGGGGCGTGCCAACGTCTCGGCAATACGGTCTTGCACCTCGAGCAGACAGTCGAGCAACAGCGGGTTAAAGGTGCCGCACTTACCGTCCAGGATCATCTGGATCGCCTCCTTGTGCGGGATAGCGTCCTTGTACACGCGCACGCTCGTCAGCGCATCGTACACGTCAGCCACCGAAACCACCTGTGCGGCGATGGGAATCTGGTTGCCCTTAAGGCCATCGGGATAACCCTTGCCGTCCCAGCGCTCGTGGTGCCAACGCGCAATCTGGTACGCATATTCCATAAGCGCATTGCCGACGTGATGGCGACCCAGCTCAAGCAACATGTCGGCGCCGATCGTGGTATGCGTCTTCATAATCTCGAACTCCTCGGGCGTAAGGCGCCCGGGTTTGTTGAGGATCGCATCGTCAATCGCCATCTTGCCAATATCGTGCAGCGCCGAAGCCAGGGCAATCGTGGAGCGCTCCTCATTGTCGAGGGAGATCGTGTCGCTACGCTGGACCAGACAGTCAAGCAGCAGCTCGGTCAGTTTTTCGATATTCGTAACGTGCCTGCCGCTCTCGCCGTTGCGAAGCTCCATGACGCCGGCCATGATGTCAATGAGCATGCGACTGTTCTTGACGCGCTCGTTGTACTGCTGGGACAGCAGGCTCGTCAGGCGGCGCTGTTTGGCGTATAGGCGGATGGTGTTGCTTACACGGCGGCGCACGACACGGGAGTCAAACGGGCGGTTGATATAGTCCGAGGCGCCCAGCTCGTACGCGCGCAGAACCATATCATCGGAATCTTCGCTCGAAATCATGATGAAAGGCAGATTGTCGATACCCGATCGGCGCGACAGATCGGCCAGCACCTCAAAGCCGCTTATGCCCGGCATGACAATATCCAGCAGCACGAGCGACAACTCATCGCCATAGCGGTCGACCATGTCGAGCGCCGTACGATCGTTATCGGCCTCGAGGATGCAATACTCGTCCTTGAGCATCTCGTTGAGAATGGCTCGGTTCATCTCGGAGTCATCGACAATAAGCACCAAAGGCTTTTCGCTTTGGAAGGCTTCGATGGAATCGGCATCGGTCACGACCGTACCGGCTTTTGCCTTAGCGCGGCTCAATAACTGGACAGCGCGGCCAACGCCCTCATCGACCGTCTCGCCATGAATACGAACGCCACCAACACATGCCGTCAGGCTCACGTACTCATGGCCCGGAACAATCGTGGCATGAACGGCATCGGACACCTGATGCAGGCGACGGGTGAAGTCATCGGAAGGAATATTGGGCATGACGACCACAAACTTGTCGCAGCCATAGCGTACGAGCTCGTCAGTCGAACGAATTCCGCTGCGTATGGCTGTCGCCACAGCACCGAGCGCAAGGTCGCCGGCATGACGGCCACACGTATCGTTGAAGACCCTAAAATCATCAAGGTCGATCACCGCAACGCCGGCATTCATGCGGGCGTTGCGGAGCTTTTCCTCGTAATATCGGCGATTGCGCACACTCGTCAGCACGTCGGTGTAGACAAGGTCCTCTTCTGCAGCCTCTTGTTCATCGATCGGACGCACCATCAGCAAGACGTGAGGCTCGCCCTCGACCTTCAGAGGGCGCAGGCGAGCGCGGTACTCGGTACCATCATTGAGCAGCTGCTCCGATACATCATCGGAACCTGCCAAAGCCTCAAGACTTGACTGACGCAGACAAGGGCAGCGATCGCCGGCAAGCAGGCAGTTAGGCTCGCTCTTAATCTGATCGGCCGACAGCAAACGCACCACGGGGTAGGTCTTCGCGACGCGGGCGACCTCAGCGGCAGCCTCCTCGTCGGTTAGATTGACCTCGTGATTATTGAGCATATGGGGCCCTTTCGATAGTTTCGCATGGTAGCGGTGGGTTCCAAATGCCACAAGGGTAACACCTTGCCGATGCAGGTAAGCACGTGAATGCTGTTACATTTTTATGACCTGGCAAACGGCGGTAATGGAGTCGCGGACGCGTGGTTATTGGCGCATTCGTTAACAATGACGAAACGCTAACAGTCCCCCCTCCCCGCAGGTCATCGAGCGTGCTAACGCTCCAAGACATCGCGAACGGCGTTTGCCGCCGTAACGGGGCGATCGCGCAGACCGTTATGCGCGCCCGGGATCGTCACAAGGGGGCAATCGAGATATTCGGCAGCCGCTCGCGTGCCAGCCTCGCGGGGCGTATCGACCGAAAGCTCACCCAAAAACAAGGCCGACACTGCCTTTGACGTGCGGGCGCGCTCCCAGTCGGGAGCATATGTCATATTTGTTCCGTATTCATTGGCCATAAAGCAACGACCATTGCGCAGGGCATGTTTGGCTTCCGCTTCGGTCGTCCCGGGAGCCTCGGGGTCCAGGTCGCCGAGGGCTCCCAAGAAAAGCCGGAGCGCCCTTGAAACCTTTCCAGCCGCAATCATATCGAGCAAAACCGGAGCTGCGCCCATACCGACGCCTTCGGCCGACACAGCCGGCTCATGCAGAATCGCACGGGCGACGAGATGGGGTTCGGTGCGAAGAAGCTCCAGCGCCACCAACGTACCGGCGCTATGCGCAAGCACATTTGCCGGAGCGCCAACGTGTTCGATCACGGCTTGCAGGTCGGCGGCCTGAGCGGCAAGATCATAGCTGCCGTCTGCCGCATCGCTGCTGCCACCGCAGCCGCGGCGGTCGTAGGCAATTACGCGGTAGTTGCGGCTGAGCTCACAAGCGATACCGTCGAAAAATGTGCCGTCGACACAAGCGCCGTGCACGCACACCAAAGCAGGAGCATCAGGCGACACATCCGGGCCGGCATATTCGCGACAGGCAATCGTGGTGCCCGCATTCTCGACCGTAAAATCCATGTTGTGCCCCCATCATCAACGCCCATCCAGTTGCACGTTAGTACGGTTGGATGGGCCCGCATTGCCTTACGCCTTGTTAACAGATTAACTGTACCCGACCCGAGGCTTTTCATGGCACCGCATAATGAGCGACGTGAAAAAACGAAACTTGTAAAGCAAGGGCCCGCACCTTGCTTTGGAGCCGATGCTATGCTTAGGCACAATTGTCTTGAGGAGCATATGCCTATGTCTACGTTTTTGAATGCCAGCCCCATCTTTGGGCCCGTTCGCAGCCGTCGCCTTGGTCTCTCGCTCGGCGTCAACATGATGCCGGCCAGCGGCAAAATCTGCACGTTCGACTGCATCTACTGCGAAAACGGCCTCAACGCCGAGCGCCCCTGCCATGAGCCGTACAACACAGCCGCCGTGGTACTCGGCGCACTCGAGGCAAAGCTGCGCGAAATGGCAGCCGAGGGCGAGCTCCCCGATGTGATCACCTTCGCAGGCAACGGCGAGCCCACCGCCGCACCGGAGTTTCCGCAGGCCATCGCCGGCGCCGTCGCGCTGCGCGACGAGCTTGCCCCAAACTCCAAGATCGCCGTGCTTTCCAACGGCACGCGCGCCGACCGTCCCGAGGTGCACGACGCGCTCATGATGGTCGACGACAACATTCTTAAGCTCGATACCGTCGACCCGGCGTTTATCCAGCTGCTCGACCAGCCTGTTGGCCCCTACGACGTCGAGCACCAGATTGAGACGTTCGCAAGCTTTGACGGTCACGTTATTATCCAGACGATCTTTTTGACCGGCGAGTATCAGGGCAAGCTCATCGACAACACCGGCGAGGAGTACGTTGCCCCCTGGCTCGCGGCGCTTGAGCGCATTCGCCCACAAGAAGCGACCATCTACACGGTAGCGCGCGAGACACCGATCGCCGGCCTTGCCAAAGCGGCGCCCGAGGTGCTCGACACGATCGCCGCACGCGTGCGCGCCCTCGGCATTCCCTGCCAAGTGAGCTACTAGCAAAACCACGCAGCAGCTAGTGTCAGCCATCCCGCTCCATCAGTTGCGGTGATATAGTTCCTGTTTATGCTGTTAAACCGCTTAAATCGGAACTATATCACCGCAACTTTTATGGACGCGTGGGTAGGCTATACTAGCTGCGGATGAAAGGAAGTTAGCCATGTATGACAAAGGACCCGTGCCCGGCCGCAACGACGCTTGCTGGTGCGGCAGCGGCAAGAAATACAAGAAATGCCATAGCGCCTTTGATGAGCGCCTCGAGCGCTTGTGGGAAGAGGGCTGGGAGGTTCTGCCCCGCACGCTCTACAAGACGCCCGCCGATATCGAGGGCATCAAGCGCTCGGCCGCCATCAACGTGGGCGTGCTCGATTACGTAGGCGAGCACATCGCCGCAGGCATGACTACCAACCAGATCGACCAGATGATCTACGACTACACCGTCGAGCACGGTGGTACGCCGGCCGACCTCAACTACGAGGGCTACCCTAAGAGCGTGTGCACCTCGATCAACGACGTGGTCTGCCACGGCATTCCCTGCGATGCGGATGTGCTGCACGAGGGCGACATCATCAACGTGGACTGCTCCACGATCTTGGACGGCTACTTTAGCGACTCGAGCCGCATGTTCTGTATCGGCGAGGTCTCGGCCGAGCGCCAGCGCCTGGTCGACGTCACCCGCGCCAGCGTGGAGGCGGGCCTGGCAGCCGTCAAGCCATGGCTGCCGTTGTCCGTGATGGCCGAGGCCGTGCAAAAGACGGTCGAGGACGCCGGCTTTAGCGTGGTGCGCGAGTACGGCGGACACGGCATCGGTAAGGAGTTCCACGAGGACCCGTTTGTGGGCTTTACCACCGAGGCGCCCGATGTGGACACCATCATGGCGCCGGGCATGGTCTTTACCATCGAGCCCATGGTCAACGCCGGAGCGCCCGACATCAAGATCAGCAAGGGCGATGGCTGGTGCGTGCGCACCAAGGACGGCAGCGATTCGGCCCAGTGCGAGGTACAACTCGTGGTGACCGAGGATGGTTACGAGCTGCTGAGCTGGTAGCCGTGGATACGCCGGATGCTGACGGGCACGCTCGTCTTGCATCCGGCGTTTTATTTGAACGTTTTGCCTGATAAAGCCTGCCAAAAATGAACCTGTCCCTTTTTGGCAGGCTGAGCGGAGAGGACTGCTTGTGAACATCCTGGTTTTGTTGCCCGTCAACGATCGTCACCGCGCGATCCTCGAGTCGAGCGCTCCGGGCGAGGACTTTATCTACACGAGCTCCGACGCCATCACGCGTGAGCAGGTCGCCAACGCCGACGTGATCTTGGGCAACATAGACCCTGCCTTGCTTACCGCATGCGAGCATCTCCAGCTGTTGCAATTGCAGACCGCCGGCTATGACGACTACCTTGCCGCCGGCACCGTGCCGGCTGAAGCCAAGCTGTCTTGCTCAATCGGCGCCTACGGTCAGGCCGTGAGCGAGCACATGTTTGCCATGGTCCTTTCCATGATGAAGCGCCTGCCCGGCTATCACGACTTGCAGCGCGAGCATCGCTGGGAGGA
The DNA here is from genome assembly GCA_025992755.1 of Coriobacteriaceae bacterium. Lineage (GTDB taxonomy): Bacteria > Actinomycetota > Coriobacteriia > Coriobacteriales > Coriobacteriaceae > Collinsella. The sequence continues at coordinate 323,267 of DAJPGF010000001.1, read as the reverse complement.
TTTGGGGCCGGTTGCCTCGCTCAAAAATGCCAACGTGCTGGTGCTGGGCGCGGGCGACATTGGCGGCCACTTTGCCACGCTCTGCCGCAGCATGGGTGCGCACGTCCGCGGCATCAAGCGCCATCCGCTCGTCTACCCCATTGTGTTTGAGGACATGGACGGCATGGACGCCCTACCTGAGCGCTTGGCGGAGGCCGACATCGTCGCATCCTTTATGCCGAGCACACCCGAGACCCGCGGCCTGGCGAACGCCGAGTTCTTCACCGCGATGAAGACGGGCGCCTTCTTTGCCAACGGCGGCCGCGGCGACCTTGTGGTCGCCGACGACTTGGTTGCCGCCTTGGAGTCGGGACATCTCGCCGGCGCCGCGGTCGACGTCACCGACCCCGAGCCCCTGCCCGCGACAAGCCCGCTGTGGGATGCGCCCAACATGCTCATCACGCCGCACGTCTCCGGCTGGTTCCACCTGGCAGCCACGCTCAACAATGTGGTCGACATTGCCGCAGAGAATCTGCGTCACCTGCAAGCCGGCGAGACGCTTCGATGCTGGATCGAGCACTAGGGTTCCGCCGTTCTAACGAACGGCGGACCGGTCGACGCTGTGCGCCGCCCAGAGCGACAATTTGCCATTCAAAAGGCAAGGCATGACCAGAAGGTCTATGCCTTGCCTTTTTCATGCCAACTTGTTCGCTCTGGACATCGCTCGCTGACGTTTGCCCAACCTGCGGTGTCTTAACAATTCTGTCCAGCTGTTGGCATTGCGGCATTTTCCCAGATAAAACCTGCCAAAGTAAACCTGTCCCTTTTTGGCAGATTTTAGAGTTCCACACTTTCGGCGCCGTTGATGGTTAGGTTGCGCTCGTAGAAGGCGGTGAGGGCGCGGATGGCGTACATGACGTCGCGCACGCCGCCGGTCTCGTAGCTCGAGTGCATGGCCAGCTGCGGCAGGCCCACGTCCACGGCATGCATGCTCGCCTGCATATTCGACAGGTTGCCCAGGGTGGAACCGCCGGCCATGTCGCTCTTGTTGGCGAAAGCCTGCGTGGGCACGTCGGCGTCATCGCAGATGGCCTGGAACACCGCGCGGCTAAAGGCATCGGTGCAGTAGTGCTGGTTAGCAGCTTCCTTGACGACGATGCCGCCGTTAAGCACCACCTGGTTGCGGGCATCGCACTTCTCGGCATGGTTGGGATGCACGGCATGTGCGTTGTCGCAGCTCACGAGCATCGAGGCGGCAAGCGCGCGGTGGTACGACTCGTCGTCAAAGCCCAGCGAGCCGTTAATGCGGCGCAGCGCATCGGCCAAGAACGTCGACATGGCGCCCTGCTTGGTCTCGGAGCCAACCTCCTCGTTATCAAAGCAGCAAAAGACCGAGACATCGTGCGCGTTCTCGGCACCCAAAAATGCCTGCAGCGAGGTATAGGCGCAGGCCAGGTCGTCGAGCTTGGGCGTCGAGATAAACTCGTCGGCCCAGCCCCAAATGCGCGCATCCTGACGATTGACCAGGAACAGGTCGCGACCCAGGATCTGCTCGGGCTCAACGTCCAGTTCGTCGGCGATCAGAGCATCAAAGTCGCCCTGCTTAAGGTCACCGGCGCTGATGAGCGGGCACAGGTCGACAGCACGATTAGGCGCAAAGCCCTCGTTAACGCCGCGGTTCATGTGGATGGCAAGGCTCGGGATAATAGCGACCTCGCGCTCGGTGGCAAGCAGGCGGCTCTCAATACGGTCGCCCTCGCGTACCAGCACGCGGCCCGCGAGTGCCAGCGGACGGTCGAACCAGGTGTAGTCGATCATGCCGCCGTAGGCCTCGGTGTTCAGGCGCAGCGTCTCGCCCGCGCCGTCGAGCTCGGGCACGGCCTTGACCTTAAACGTCGGCGAGTCGCTGTGCGACGCCGTCAGCTGAAAATGGTAGTCGCCGGCAACGCCGTCCTCGCCCCACGTAGCAGCCAGGTCCTCGCCCACCTTAAAGGCGATAACGCTCGAAGTGTTGCGCTGCGTGTAATAACGCCCGCCCGGCTCGATGTCCCACGCCGCGTTCTCGGACAGGTAGGTAAAGCCCGCCTCGTCGAGCTCGGCCATAATGGTCGCCGCCGTATGGAACATGCTGGGGCATGCCTCGATAAAGTCGATAAGGTCGTTGGCGGCCTCGATATCATCGGCCGTCACATGTGCGCGCTCGGGCGTTTCCTGATCCGTCATGCTCTCCCCTTTCGCTGGGTTGATGGTCCCTTCCAGCATACCCCGCCGCGACAGCGCTGCACTCTTCATTCCGTGTTTAATCCCGCACCGCTCACCAAGTTGAGCCATCATACCCGTGCACCTTTTGCGACAATTACGATAACAGGACGAGAGGAGCCGTCATGAAGCCACGTAACATTGCCATCGCCTGCGGTGTCGCGGGAGTCGCCGTCGGCCTTGCCGCTGCCACCGGTATCGTTTATCACAAGCAAATCAAGTCCGCCGCGTCGCTCAAACGCTTGACCGGCTACGCGGATGGCTATGACCTGTACGCAATCGACATCGCCTACGACTACGATCTTGATCGCATCATCGCCGCTGGCGTGCGCGACGACCAGGCCTACATCGATGCCGTGGTGGCGCAGGTGCTGCCCGGTGTGCCGGTACATGTCCAGGCGCCCCAGTTTGCCTGCAGCGCTTTTGTCGCCGTAGATGCCGAAGGCCGCGTGCGCACCGGTCGCAATTACGACTTTAAAGACGACACCTCGGCGCTGCTGGTGCGCAATCACCCACGCGGCGGCTATGCCTCCATCGGCTTTGCCGCCCTTAACAACCTGGGCGATAACACTCCGCTTGACTCCTTCGCCGGACGCGCCGCCGCACTCATGGGCCCATTTGCCCAGCTCGACGGTGTTAACGAATGCGGCGTGTCCATTGCCGTACTCACTCTGGATTCCAAGCCCTGTGACCAGGACACGCAACGCCCCGTCATCAATACCTCGCTCGCCATCCGTCTGGTGCTCGACCGCGCGGCTACCACGCAAGAGGCAGTCGACCTGCTTTCCGCCTACGACATGCAAGCCATGGCAGGACGCGATTACCACTTCTTTATCAACGACGCCGCCGGTGACGCGCGCGTAGTAGAGTGGGATCCGCGCGATCCGGACCGCGCTTTCAAAGCGACTCCTGTACGCCAGGTTACGAACTTCTACGCCTGCTATGGCGACGAAGTGCTGCCCAACCAAAAGAATGGCGAGCTGGGCCATGGTAAAGAGCGCGCCATCGCAATCGCCGATGTCCTCGACGCCCATGTCGGTGCCCAGGACGAGACAGTCGCTTGGAAGGCCCTACGCGCTGCGGCGCAAGAGCCCAATCCGGAAGACATCACCAGCAATACGCAATGGTCGGTCGTCTTTGACAACACCGAGCCCGCTGCCGTCATCACGCTGCGCCGCCACTGGGGCGACGTCAACGCCTTCGCACTGTAAGGAGACGCGTCCGTCGTCCTTACGTTCGCCTGACGTTGTTTACATTTCCATACGCTTGAGCTAATACGTTTTACCCCCGCATCAACAGTGTGCGGGGGTAAACTTATGCGCATGTTATAACTTGCCCGGAAGGATTCACCATGCTTAGGATCGGTCTTCTTACCAGTGGCGGCGACTGCCAGGCGCTTAACGCCACCATGCGCGGCATCGTCAAAACGCTTATGACCAATAGCGAAGAACCTATCGAGATCTACGGTTTTGAGGACGGCTACCAGGGTCTTATCTACAGCAGGTTCCGCGTCATGACGCCCGCCGATTTTAGCGGCATCCTCACCCGCGGCGGCACCATCCTGGGCACGAGCCGCACACCGTTCAAGCGTCTGGATACCCCCGAGGCCGATGGCGTCGAGAAGGTGCCGGCGATGGTCCACACCTATCATAAGCTGCAGCTCGACTGCCTGTTTATGCTGGGCGGTAACGGCTCCACCAAGACCGCCAACCGCCTGCGCGAAGAGGGCCTCAACGTTATCGCCCTGCCCAAGACCATCGATAACGACACCTGGGGCACCGAGCTGACGTTTGGCTTTACGAGCGCCATCGACGTCGCCACCAAGTGCATCGACGACATCCACACTACCGCCTCGAGCCACGGCCGCGTGTTCGTTATCGAGATCATGGGCCACAAGGTTGGCTGGATCCCGCTGTATGCAGGCGTCGCGGGCGGCGCGGACGTCATCCTGATTCCCGAGATCCCCTACGACATGGACAACGTCATCAAGACCATCGAGCATCGCATGGAGACCGGCAGCCGCTTTACCATCGTGGCCGTCGCCGAGGGTGCCATCTCTAAGGAGGACGCGGCGTTGTCCAAGAAGGAGTACAAGAAGAAGCTCGCCGAGCGTACGAGCCCGTCGATTGTCTACGACATCGCCAAGGAGATCGAAGCCAAGACCGGTCGCGAGACCCGCGTCGCCATCCCCGGCCACACGCAGCGCGGCGGCCAACCCGACGCCCAGGACCGCATCTTTGCGACCCAGTGCGGCGTCGAGGCCGCGCTTGGCTGCCTGCGCGGCGAGTTTGGCTACATGATTGCCCTGCGCGACGGCAAGATGTGCCACATGCCGCTCGAGGAGGTCGCCGGCAAGCTCAAGTTTGTCGACCCCCAGAGCGATCTGGTGCGCGAGGCCAAGGCGCTGGGCATCAGCTTCGGCGACGAATAGCCTCGGCTGGAACTGCTCTCATCGGAGGCTCAGGGCTTACCTCCCAAATCGTCCTCGGACATGTCAGGACCCCGCCGTGCGCTTCGCGCGGCGGGGTCCTTCCGTCCTGCGGAAAGATTTGGGAGGTAAGCCCTGGGGCCTCCTGCGGTAACTAGGGAATCCGAGGCTATTCGTCTTCTTGCTGCGGGTGCCTGGTCTGAAATTAAGTTGCGGTGAAATAGTTCCTGCTTAGCCCGCAAATGGCTGAATCTAGGAACTATTCCACCGCAACTTACGAATGATCGGAGCGGCTACAGCACAAGCGTCGGCGTTCGTTTGATGGTCCGCCACGAAAAGGGGTCATCTACTACGTTTAACTCGATGAGGTCAACCATGACCGCCTTTTTCGAAAATCGACAGACCTTCTACCTGCGGTTTTATTTTTCGTTTTCCCGGCATGGTTGAGGGTATCCAATTAAACGTAGTAGATAGGCCCGTTTTGTGGCATATGACCCATTCAAGCCCAATCTCGAAGGCTAAAGAGAGCCTCTCATCCACGCCTGCGAGCAGAAGATAGCAAAGCATAGCAAAGCATAGCAAAGCATAGCAAAGCAACAAACGCCGGGTCACCCGTAGGTGCCCGGCGTTTGCCCAGATAAAACCTGCCAAAATAAACCTGTCCCTTTTTGGCAGGTTACTCGGCGCTCTTGAGGGCACCGACCATGTCGATCTTATTGAGGGTGCGATTGGTGGCGAGGTTGACGATAAACGTAAAGCCAAAGGAAAGCACCACGGCGAGCACGTAGCTCAGTGGCTCGACCTCAACATCAAAATACAGCGACGGCATCTGCAAAATGTAGGTAAAACTCTCGGCCAGCAAGCCACCCAGCGGCACGCCCAGCGCGGCGCCAATCGCTGTAAGAATCAACGTCTCCTTGTTGACGTAATGGTGCACCTCGCCGCGGCGGAAACCCAGCACTTTGATGGTCGCCAGTTCGCGCTTGCGCTCCGAAATGTTGGTGTTGGACAGCGTAAACACCACCACAAACGATAGGCACGCCGCCATAAAGGTCACAAGCACCACGACCGAATTGATGATCGTAAAGTTCGCCTCATAGTTTTCCCAATGCTCGGCCGTACTCGAAATCGTAAGCCAACCGTCACTCTTAAGATTCTTGCTAAACGCAATCTGGTCGGCCGACGAACCCTTAAGCAGCACAAAGACGCCGTTAAGACGTGCGCTTCGACCGAACGCGCGCTCATAGGTGCCCTGCGTCATGTAAAGCGTGTTGCCCAGATAGTTAAGCGAAATGTCGCTGACTTTGACCTTGGCAACATTGAGCGACGAATCCTGGACGTGAGCCGTATCGCCCGGCTGAATCCCCAGCACCAGCTGTGAACTTTTACTCAGATACACGTCTCCGTCACGCAAAGGCAGCGGATCTTTGGACTCATCCTCCAGACGCACGTAATCGCCCAAGTCACTCGTGCGGTCATCGGGCACCACGATCAGCTGCACGGTCTCGCTCTTGCCGCCAAACGTAAAGGTGACGTTGTCGGTCATAATCGGCAGGGTCGAGGTCACGGTCACGTTGAAATCATTGGCCGCGCTGCGCTCATCCAATGCCGCGCACGTCTGCGAAAAATCGTCGGGATTGGCGACCGCCAGCAGGTCGTAGCGCGTGATATGCCCGTACTGTTTGGGCGAAAGCGCCACCGACGTATCGCGGATGCCCATACCGCAGATCACGAGCGCCGTGCAGCCGGCGATACCGAAGATGGTCATAAAGGCGCGCTTTTTGTAGCGGAACAGGTTACGCGCCGCCACCTTGTTTAAGAAGCCCATGCGGCGCCAGATAAATCCGATACGCTCGAGCAGAATGCGCGAGCCGGCGCGCGGGGCCTTGGGACGCATGAGCGAGGCTGGGGTCTCGGCCATCTCGTGGCGGCAGGCGATAATCGTGGCATCCACCACGCCCACGGCAAACAGCGCCACCGACACGAGCGACGACACGATGTCGTACGAGAGCAGCATCTGGGGCAGCGAGTACATGTCGTCGAACACCGTAAACAGGAACAGCGGCAGGCCCACAAATCCGATGATGTTGCCGAGCACGCCGCCGATCAGACATGCCCACAGCGCATAGTCCACGTATTTGGACAGGATGCGCTCGCGTGAATAGCCAAGCGCCTTGTACAGGCCAATAAGCGTGCGCTCCTCCTCGACCATGCGCGTGGCAGTGGTAAGACTGATGAGCACAGCGACGACAAAGAAGATAAATGGGAAAACCGTGGCGATGGCCTCGATCGAAGAACTGTCGCTCTCGACGCTCGAGTAGCTTGCGATGTTACCGCGGTCCTGAATGTACCAGGTGCATTCGCCCAGATCGGAAAGCTCGGCGCGGGCATCGGCAAAATGCTGGTCGGCGGCGGCGCGGCGCTGGTCCAACTCGGCCTGAGCCTGGACGCGCTCCTCGCTGCCCTCGGCCATACGGTTGACGTTGCCCTGTTCAATCCCAAAGAGCATATTCGCCTGGCGTTCGGCCGCATCTAAGCTTGCCGGCGTGTCAACCGTCAACTCCTGAGCACGTGCCTTCTCACGCTCCTCGCGGATCTTCTCGATATTGCCCTTGACCTCGTTGATCTTTGTCGTGTAGGCATCTGAATAGGAGTTAAGACTCTTGGCTCCCTCGACGATCACGTGGACTGCGGAGTAGGAAGAAGATGTCGCGGCATCCTCGCTCACATAGAACTTATAGTCCGCAGCCGAAGCAGCGCGAAAGGCGTTGACTGTCGAGTCGGAGCTCACGTCGGTAGGATCGAGGACCTCGGCCGTAATGGTGTAATCGCCCGCGGCAAACTGATCCTTGGCACTTTGGTTGGACGAGCTCGCGTCATTGGCGGCAAAACTCACCGTATCGCCGAGCTTTTTGCCCGAAGCCTTCAGGAACTTCGAAGTCACCGCGACTTCATCGGCGCTCTCGGGCAAATCGCCGCTCACCAACACCGGTTGATCGATGTTCTCCTTGGAGAGACTCTGCACGACCACGCGTTCGCGCGTTGTGCCCACGGCGGTGTAGGCGGTCTCGGTGTAGATGCCCTCGGCCGTCTCGACGCCGTCGACCTCTTGGATAGCCGCAAGATCGTCGCGCGTAAGGCCATAGGTCGACTGCACGTTGATGTCATAGACATTCTGCTGATCAAAATAGGCGTCGACCGAATCGCACAGGTCCTCGCAGCCCGCCTTGAGGCCGCACATCACGCTCACGCCGAGCGCGGTGATCACGACGATAGACAAGAAACGTTTGAGGCTGCCGCGAATCGTGCGGTAGATGCCACGGCGAAAAACCGTCGGCACCATATCGTTTGAGCTTTGGGCAGTACGGTAGGTCGCGAACTCCCGATCGCGACCCGTGTGCTCCGTATCGTGGTTTTGGCTGTTTTGGCGATCCTGGTCCATGGGCGCTACCACTCGATCGTCTCGATAGGCACGGGATTTTGCTGGACCGTCTCGCTCTCCACGCGGCCGCTCTTAAAGCGGATCAGGCGATCGGCCATGGGCGCCAGTGCGGAGTTGTGGGTGATGATAATGACCGTAATGCCCTGCTTGCGGCAAGTGTCCTGCAGCAACTGCAAGATCTGCTTGCCGGTTTTGTAGTCGAGCGCACCCGTAGGCTCGTCGCACAAAAGCAGCTTGGGGTTCTTAGCCAGTGCGCGGGCGATGGACACGCGCTGCTGCTCGCCACCCGAAAGCTGTGCCGGAAAGTTGCCCAGGCGCTCGCCCAGGCCAACCTGGCGAAGCGTCTGTTCGGCATCGAGTGAATCGGGGCAGATTTGCGCTGCAAGCTCGACGTTTTCGAGCGCCGTCAGGTTGGGGACCAGATTGTAGAACTGAAAGACAAAGCCGACGTCGGCGCGGCGGTATTCCACGAGCTGTGCCTCGTTGGCAGAGCTCACGTCGCGCCCGTCCACCGTCACAGTTCCGGAGGTTACCGTATCCATGCCGCCCAGAATGTTGAGAGCCGTGGTCTTGCCGGCACCCGAAGCACCCAAAATGATGGCGAGCTCGCCGCGCTCGACCGTAAAGCTTGCGCCGTCGAGTGCATGAATGCGGGCGTCACCCTCGCCGTATGCTTTGATGACGTCTTTGAATTCGATATAGGCCATCGATCAATTCCCATCTGGTCGGATAACTCTTTAGTATTACCCATTTCCCACCGACCAAAAAGGGACAGGTTTATTTTGGCAGGTTTTATATGGGGAAACGGCAGCTATAGATGAGGCGCCGGGGAGGCAGAGAAATCATCAACGGGGTCAGGCCGACCGCCAAACACAACGCACGCATCTCAATCTGTCAGCCAAATCATTCGAACAGCTGTTCGTTTCTATGATATGATTCCGCTATCTAAGCAGGCCAATTCGCCGAAAGGCGGCCAACATGGCGTTCGACTTTAAGAAGGAATGCAAGGAGCTCTACAAACCTGCAAGCAAGCCGAGTATCGTAACTGTCCCGCCTATGAGCTACGTTGCCGTTCGCGGAAAGGGCGACCCAAATACCGAAGGTGGCGAGTATCAAAACGCCCTGCCGCTGCTTTACGGCATCGCCTATACCGTCAAGATGTCGAAGAAAGGCTCAAGGAGTATCGAGGGCTATTTCGACTTTGTGGTACCCGCCGCTCGAGGGTTTCTGGTGGCAAGACTCCCCGAGCGGCGACATCGACTATGTACGCAAGGACGATTTCAACTTTATCTCGTGCATCCGCCTGCCCGATTTCGTCACCCAAGATGACTTTGACTGGGCAGTCGCGGAAGCCACGACCAAAAAGAAACTGGACTTTTCTGCCGTCGAGCTGCTTAAAGTTGACGAAGGTCTCTGCGTTCAATGCATGCACACCGGGCCCTACGACAACGAACCGGCGACCGTAAACGCTATGCATGAATTAATGACCGAGCAGGGCTATGTCCCCGACTTCTCAGACTCCCGTTTACATCACGAAATCTATCTCTCCGATCCACGCAAATGTGCACCGGAGAAACTTAAGACTGTGGTTCGTCATCCTATCAAGCGCGCTGAATAGCGTTGGGCGCCGTTCCGCGCATCAGGTTTTAGGCCAGGCAATCAGCCGCTCCAAGGTCATCTGGCAGCTTCCTTGACGCAGGTCATCGTATCTTATAATTTTATGTCTCTAAAGCTGGAAAGCCTCTCAACGATGCGCAACTCCAGCTCTTTTTATATCAAGAGGCTTAAATGAAATACCAGAAGTCGTGGATATCCATCAACAAACAGATAGCACTATTGACAGGAAACAAGGGTCTTAAGTGCTCTGATCAAAGCGAACTCGAGCGAGCTTTGGTCGAAGTCGGCTACTACAGGCAAAGTACTCGAGCGTCACTCCTCGTACGCGCCCTCAAGCCGAAGCAGCCACTCCTTGCGGTCAAGCCCGCCGGCATATCCGTTGAGCGATCCGTCGGCCGCCACCACGCGATGGCACGGCACGATAATCGAAACTGGATTACGCGCGACCGCAGCCCCCACCGCACGAGGAGACACAACGGGCGCCTCGTTTCCCGGCACCCGATGGCGGGCGGCGACACGCTGGGCGATCTCGCCATACGTAGCGACCTCACCACGCGGAATAGAAAGCAGCTCGTACCAAACTTCACGCTGAAACGCCGTACCGATCATATGCAACGGCGGCGTAAACCGAGGCTCCTGCCCTGCAAAATAAGCATTCAGCCAAGCCCAGGAACACTCAAGCACCGAAGAGGCCGCACCATTTGCCGGATTCGCCGACGACATGCCGCCAATACCGGAAACCGCGTCGGCGCCTTCAACATGTTCGGAGTCTTCCCGTAGAAGCGTGGAGCCAAAATGCTCCTGCCCCTCAAACCAAAGTCCCGTCAGACCGCGGCCATCAGCGGCAAGCAGGATTTCGCCCAAAGGCGAAGCAAACGTCGTCGTGACCACCAGCGGCTCCTTTCAAAACTCCGCACCATAATACCGCGAATTGTGCAGACAACCCCAATCGACCCCAAAGTCACCTCGGGCAGCAGGCGCGAAGCGCCGCAGCTGCCGGCCGCGCCCCACAGTCCCCCAAGGCGGCAGGCGCGAAGCGCCGAGGCCGCCGCCGGGACCAAGGCCCGCAATGGCCACGCGCCCCCACATCAGCCCAGCGGCCCCAACCAACAACGGCCCCATCGCAGGCCGCTCGCAGCAGCGTCACCGCAGGCGGGGCCGGGCTTAGTTTTCAGAACACTCCGCAGACCAGTGTGGCGCCTTGTCCGCGGCTCCGAAGGAGCAGGACAAGGCGCCACACATGGTCGAGGACGTTCTGAAAACTAAGCCCGGACCCCGCCGGACAGGTCACACTACTCGCAGAGCAGCTTAGCGATCTGGACGGCGTTGGTTGCCGCGCCCTTACGGATTTGATCGCCGCAGCACCAGAAGGTGATGCCGCGCGCAGCCTCGGGGTTCGAGATGTCGCGGCGCACGCGACCGACCCAGATCAGGTCCTGGTCGGACGTATCCATCGGCATGGGGAAGCGATCGTGCGCATCCTCGGCGCTCATGTCGTCAACCAGCTTCACGCCCGGAGCGGCAGCCAACGCAGCACGGGCCTCGTCAACCGTAATGTCGCGCTCGAACTCGAGCGTAATGCTCTCGGAGTGCGAGCGCAGCACGGGCACGCGCACGCAGGTGCAGTTCACGCGCAGCTCGGGCAGGTGCATGATCTTACGGCCCTCGTTTTGCAGCTTCATCTCCTCGGAGGTAAAGCCCTCTTCCTTGACGCCGCCAATTTGCGGAATCAGGTTGCTCGCGAGCTGGGCGGCAAATGCGCGCGGCTCGGGAATCTCCTCGCCACGGCCCAGGGCGGCCAGCTGAGCCTCGAGCTCGGCCATGCCGGGAGCGCCGGCACCCGAAGCCGCCTGATACGTCGAGACGATCATGCGCTTCACGCCGGCGAGCCGATGCAGCGGCCACGTGGGAACCAGGCCGATGATGGTCGCGCAGTTGGGATTGGCGATAAGGCCGTGATGCCACTTGATGTCGTCGGCATTGATCTCGGGCACAACCAGCGGCACCTCGGGATCCATGCGGAAGGCATGGCTGTTGTCGACCACGACGGCGCCGCGCTTGACGGCCTCGGGCAGTAGCTCCTTCGCGATGTCGTCGCCGGCGGCTCCAAGTACGATGTCGCAGCCCTCAAAGGCCTCGGGGCAAGCCTCTTCGATCACGATCTGCTCGCCGCGGAACTCGACGGTTTTACCCGCGGAGCGTGCACTTGCCAGTAGCTTGAGCTTGCCAACCGGGAACTCCTGCTCGTTGAGGCACTCGAGCATCTGGGTGCCCACGGCTCCCGTCGCGCCCAAAATAGCAACCGTGTACTGTTTCATGCTTCCCCCTTTAAAGGTTTTGGCTTTTGCCCGCACGCCGAGCAGGCCGATTATTGTTGCCAGTGTATACAAGAACGGGGCGGGCACGAAACCCGCCCCGTCGAAACGAAACCGAAACGAAACGCCCCGCCGTAGATTTTTGAGACATGACCCAAAAATCTACCGAGCAGTCGCTACTTTTTGAGCGCGGCCAAGGTGGGATTGGCCGGCACGGGGGCCTCCAGGTCAGAGACCTTCACAATGCCGTTCTCGTCGGAGAAGGCACGGTAAATGGTCCGAATCGCCAGGTCGAAGTCTTTCTCCTCGACACCGATAATGATGTTGATCTCGTCGCAGCTCTGCGAAATCATACGCACGCTCACGCCAGCCTGGCCAAGCATGCCAAACAGATGGCCCGAGATACCCGCCCGGCCTCGCAGGTTACGGCCGACGGTCGCGATGAGCGCCAAGCCCTCGACAACCTCGATCTCGAGCGGCTCGACCTCCTGCTGGATGTCGCCCACAAGCGAGTACAGCGAATCGTGTACATCCTTCTCCTGCACCACGGCGCCAAAGCGGTCGACACCGGTGGGCATGTGCTCAACGGAAACGTCATAGCGCTCGAAGACCGAAAGCGCGCGGCGCATAAAGCCGACGCGCGGCTTGGTGCGGTCGCGGGCAACGTTGATGGCGACAAAACCGCGCTTGCCGGTCACGCCGGTAATGATGGGCTCCGCCTCACCCTCGTCAGCCGTCTCGCTAATGATGGTGCCGGGGTCCTGCGGCGCATTGGTGTTCTTGATGACCAGCGGAATACCCGCCTCACGCACAGGGAACACGGCCTCCTCGTGCAGGACGCTTGCGCCCATGTACGAAAGCTCGCGCAGCTCCTCGTAGGTAACGCGCGCAATGGGCTGAGCCTCGGGCACAATGCGAGGATCGGCAGAATAGAAACCCGAGACGTCGGTCCAGTTCTCGTACAGGTCGGCGCCCAGGCACTTGGCCAGGATCGAGCCCGAGATATCGCCGCCGCCACGATCGAGCAGCTTGATCTGGCCCTCGCGCGTCGCGCCGTAGAAACCGGGCATAACAAAGCCGCCCTGCTGGCCGTACTCCTGCACCAGCTCGGAGGTGCGGTTCATGCTGAGCGTACCGTCGTGATGGAACGCCACAACCGTCGCGGCGTCCAGGAACGGCAGGCCCAGGTACTCGGCCATCAGGCGAGCAGTGAAGTACTCGCCGCGGCTTACAAGCTCCTCGGTGGAGTAGCCGCCCGAGCGGGCGCGCTCGGCAAAGGCCGCGAACTCCTCGCGGATGGGATAGGTGAGCTCCAGCTCGTCAGCGATATCAAAATAGCGCTGGCCAATGTCCTCGAGCAGTTCCTCGCACGACACGTGATACTTAACGTGCGCGTTAACCAGGTAGAGCAGGTCGGTCACCTTGGTGTCGCCCTTAAAGCGGCGGCCGCAGGCGGAAACCACCACAAAACGGCGGGCAGGGTCGGCATCGACGATGGCCTTGATCTTCTTAAAGTGTTCGGCGTCGGCGACCGACGAGCCGCCAAACTTGGCAATCTTAATCATGGGCTTGAGGTTACCTTTCTAAAAGCCTCTGCAAACCTGTTTTGCGCGCTCTGATACCATGGTTTCACCGATTGGGACCAAGGCATCCAAGGAGCAGTGTTATATGGGAACTTATCATAGTACACGAGGACGCACTTTATCGTGCTCAAGTAAGGTGGCAATCCGCACCGGCATCGCTCCCGACGGGGGTTTGTTTGTCTCGGACGAGCTTGGCACCCAGCAGGTCGATATCAGCTCGCTTGCAGATAAATCGTACTTTGAAATCGCTCAAGATGTGTTGGGAATGTTACTGAATGATTACACGGCCGAAGAAATTTCGGCGTGTGTCGACGAGGCATACCGCGGCACGTTCGCGAGTGAAGAGGTTACGCCGCTCGTCAAACTCGACGCTGCGCCGGGCGCTGACGCCCCTCAGACCTATGTGATGGAGCTCTTTGGCGGCCCCACAAGCGCCTTCAAGGACGTCGCCCTGCAGATGCTCCCCCGTCTGATGGCCCGCACTTCCGCCAAGGACGGCGTCGCCGAGCGCATCATGATCGTCACCGCCACGTCAGGCGACACGGGCAAGGCAGCACTCGCCGGCTTTGCCGACGCCCCGGGCACGGGCATCACCGTCTTTTATCCCGAGGGCAAAGTCAGCCGCGTACAGAATCTGCAGATGTCCACTCAGGAGGGCGATAACGTCGCCGTCTGCGGCATCCGCGGCAACTTTGACGACGCCCAGAGCGCCGTCAAGCGCATCTTTGCCGATAAGGAGCTTGTCGAGCGTCTGGAGGCCGCAGGCACGGTGCTTTCGAGTGCCAACTCCATCAACGTCGGCCGTCTGGTACCGCAGGTCGTCTACTACTTTGCCGCCTATGCGCAGCTGTTGCGCGCCGGCGCCATCGAGGCCGGTGACGCCGTGGAGTTCTGCGTACCGACCGGCAACTTTGGCGATATCCTGGCCGGTTACTATGCCAAGCGCATGGGTCTGCCCGTCGCCAAGCTCATCGTCGCGAGCGACAAGAACAACGTGCTGGCTGACTTCCTGACCACCGGCGTCTACGACCGCAACCGCCCGTTCTTCACGACCATCTCGCCTTCGATGGACATCCTCATCAGCTCTAACCTGGAGCGCATGCTCTACTTCCTGTCCGATGGCGACTGTGAGCTCGTTGCCGGCCTTATGGAGCAGCTGGCGCGGACTGGTCGCTACGAAGTTCCCGCCGACCTGCTGGCAAAGATTCAGTGCGTCTTTGGCTGCGGTTGGGCCAGCGAGGACGAGGTACGCACTGCCATCAAGAGCTGCTGGGACGCGAACGGCTACGTGATCGACCCGCACACCGCTTGCGGCTATCACGTCTTCGAAAAGGTCGCTCCCACCGAGGGCGCCAAGGTCCGCGTGCTGCTTTCGACCGCCAGCCCCTACAAGTTCCCGCGCGCCTGCTGCGACGCCCTGGGCCTCGACGTTCCCGAGGATGATTTTGAGGCCATGCGTGTACTCGAGCAGGCAACCAACACGGTTGCCCCGGTCCAGCTCGCCGAGCTCGAGTCCAAGCCCGTCCGCTTCGAAGACGTCTGCGACGTAGCCGACATGGCCAACTACGTAGAGTCTGCAGCAAAAAAGATGGCTTCCAACTAAAACCCCTTATTATGCGCCGGCGAAAGCCGGCGCACCTTCTTTCATCAGATAACCCCCGGGATGATGACGAACTGACATGCAGGTCTGCCTGTTTAGTTCGTCGCGAGTTCCGCACGAGCCGGAAAGCACTTAATGTGCTTTCCGAGCGAGCCAGGACTGCCCGAGCAGCGAACTAAACAGGCAGACCGCCCAGGAGATTCCCATGATCAAGATCACCGTCCCCGCCACCAGCGCCAACCTAGGCATCGGCTACGACACCCTCGGCATGGCCGTCAGCCTCTACTCGCACTTCACCTTCGAGCGCGCCGACAAGCTCACCATCACGGGCTGCCCCGAGGAATTCCAAAACGAGAACAACCTGGTCTACGTTAGCTTTGTCGATGCACTGGCCGCATGGGGCGAGCCGGCCTTCCCCGTCGCCATCGACATTCAGACTGACGTTCCCGTCGCCCGCGGCCTGGGCTCCAGCTCCACCTGTGTCGTCGCCGGCATTATGGCCGCCGCCGCGCTGACAGGCCACACCGTCGACCGTGCCGAGCTCGTCCGCATTGCCACCGAGGTCGAGGGCCATCCCGATAACGTCGCCCCCGCTATCCTGGGCGGCGCCGTCTGCTCCTTTACGCCGACCGATTCGCTCCCCCAGTGCCTGCGCTACGAGGTGAGCGATCGCCTGCGTTTTATTACCGTGATTCCGCCCTACGAGGTGCATACGAGCGAGGCGCGCAAGGTCGTGCCGCAGGAGGTTCCGCTCTCCACCGCCGTATGGCAGATGGGCCGCATCGCCGGCATGACGCGCGGTCTTGAGTCCGGCAACCTCGACCTGATTGCCGCCGCCAATGACGACCGCATCCAGGAACCCTATCGTCGCCGTCTGATTCCCGACTACAACGCCGTGCGCGACACCTGCCTTAACGGCGGCGCCAAGACCATCTGGATCAGCGGATCGGGCTCGACCCTTATGGCTGTGACCGACGACACCATCGTGGCAAAGTTCCTGCAGGTCAAACTGCGTGAACAGTTCCCCAAGTGTGACACGCACATTCTGACGTGCGACACCGAGGGCGCTCAAATCGAGTACCTGTAGACATCGCCGATCGGTCTGTCCGGGCCGCCCAGGGGCATCCCCTTAAAAACGTCCTCGCACTTGAGGCCCGCTTATCCTGCTCCTTCGGAGCTACGGATAAGCGGGCCTCGTGCTGCGGAATGTTTTAAGGGGATGCCCCTGGGTGGCCCTATGGTAACGTGATTAGCGATGTCTACAGGAACCCACGCTTCGAAGGGGCGCCGGGCTGAAATTATGGCCTTTTATTGATAGGGGCCCTTGCTAGGCTGGGGCTCTTATTAGAGGCAAGCTTCGGCGATGCGCTTTTTGAGTTCGTCGATTCCGGTGCCGGTCTGGGAACTTGTGATGATCACGTTCTCGGCCGGGACGTTGAGTTGCTTTTTGATGGCTGCTGCCTGGCGGGCCTGCTGGGTGCGGCTGAGCTTGTCGGCCTTGGTGAGGCAGACGATAAAGTTGAACTCGTTGCCCTGCAGGTAGTCGATCATGTCATGGTCGAGCTTACTGGGATCGTGGCGAATGTCCACCAGCGATACAACCAGGTTAAAGCTGCGCTCGGAGTCGAAGAAGTCGCCGATGAGCTCGGCCCAGCGGTCACGCTCGGCCTTGGAACGACGGGCGAAACCATAACCCGGCAGGTCGACGAAGTGCACGTCGTCGGCCTCGAAGAAGTTGATGTTGCTCGTCTTGCCCGGTGTGCTCGAAACCTTGACGAGGTTCTTGCGGCCAAAAAGCTTGTTCATGATCGACGACTTGCCCACGTTGGAGCGGCCGACGAAGCTCACCTCGGGGCAGGTGGACTCGGGAATCTGTGAAACCTTGCCATAGCTGGCAACGAACTTGGCAAGCTGGTAGTTAATGGAATCGGCCATGGACACTCCTTGGTCGTAGGTTTTTACAAAACGGGCGCGCTATTACGCGGCGGCGATACGACGAACGATGTCAAGCGTGATGCCGCTCGCAGTACGAGCGTACTCATCCAGATCGAACTCGCGCTCACAAAACGCGTCATATGCCTCGTCACAATTATCGCTGATAGCGCGCAGCACCAGGCAATCGACACCATTCTTGGCCGCGATGTGCGCAATTGCCGCGCCCTCCATCTCGACGCAATCGGCATGCGTGGCCTCAATCGCAGCGTTACGCATGGCGTCACCCGTAACAAAGCGGTCACCCGTGGCGATAGTGCCACGCAGGAACTGCTTGGGGTCCTTCTTCGCAGAAGTCTCATCCGCCGAGGCATCCACAAATCCATGCTCGGCAAGCACGGCGGCGGCAACATCAGCCAACGCCGGCGTCGAGACAAACTCCTCGAGCCCCGGCGCGGACTCGGCGATGAGTGCCGTATCGGTATCCAGATAGCGCAGGCACTTGCCTATAACCACGTCGTTAATATGCAGTTTAGGGTTTAGGCCTCCCGCGATACCTGAAAACACAACGGCCTGCGGGGCGTATTTGCTGATGAGATGCTGCGTTGCGGCAGCGGCGTTCACGGTACCCATGCCAGCGGTCGTGGCGACCACCGTCAGACCGTCAAGCTCGCCGCTCACAACGGTCAAGCCCGCCTCCTGCGCCTCATGTGCGCCACTCAGCTCTTCTTTAATCTGCGCAACCTCTTTTTCGAGTGCGCCTATGATCGCGATGGTTGCCATGCCATCCCCCAAATCCGTGCAAATTGCTTATCCACGGTATGGTACCAGCATTTTGGCTCTTTCACTTTTTACGAAGTCGCTAGGCCAACGAGGACCGCACATCATAGAGCGCCTTTGCAATCGCGGCCACGGCCTCACTCGATTGGTCGCTCCACGGCATCGACGTCATGATGCTCATAACATAGCTATGGCCGTCGACGTCGATCAGTCCGGCATCACATGTCGAATAGCAACCGTCCTCGCTGATCCAGCCTGCCTTGTTGCGCACCGAGACCTGATCGTCCGCAATGCCATCGCGAATAAACGAGCGCGATGTTGATGCCAGAAGGCCCGACAACCACTGTGAAGTCTCGGTATCCGTGCTCAGATACTCGCTCATCTCACGCCATAGCCTAGCAGAAGTGCGCGGGCAATAAGTGGGAAAATCACTCATCGGATCGAGTGCGGTATCGTAATCGATGCCAAGACTGACAATCCAATCCTCGTAACCGACACGGTCAAACGCCGCGCGTAACGCAATAAACGAATCGTTGTCCGAATTAACGACCGCGGCCTCGATCAGGTCGCGCACCGTCTGCCAGCCCATGTTGTAGCCACCATAGGTGCCAAGGGAATCATCGAGTGAGACCTGGCCCGTCTCGACCAGGGATTCGCAGATGTACAACGCATAGAGTGCCTTATAACTGCTCGCACCGTACACCTCGGCGTCCGCGTTATACGTCACGCCCTTGCCGCTCGACAAATCGTAAAACACCACACCCACATCGCCCAATTCCTGGGCCTGATCAAGGGCATCTTGGAGTGCGGCGAGGCTCTCATCCTCCAGGGCGGGGATCTGGTCATCAACCAGTGAGAAGGTCTGCACCGTATCGTCTGAGGGAATATCGTTAAAGTCCGCCTTCGAAAGCCTCGTCTTGAGGCTCGCTGTCGACAGGGTTTGACTTGCGGTGGCTTTAGATTCAGAGACCTTTTTGTTTTGCGTCTGCACCGTTGACGCATCTGAGTGTGCCATTCGCTCCGACGCGTAGGTTTTGGCGGTAATTCCGAGGATAATAACCGTCAACGTTAGCATCCCGATGGCGACAATCTTCGCCACGCGGATGCGAACGTCAGCGAGGCCACGCGAAGGCGTGCCCTTCGTCTCATATCTGCTGCCATGCTGCGGCACATACTCGTCCCGCGATGCGTTGTTTCGCACGTGGTCTCCTGACTGCTACCGTTTATATACGAGCAGCATAATACCGAGCAGGCATTTCTTTCCAAAGATATTCAGCGGCGTTTAAGGTGTCTTTAAAGAAACCACAAGCGTATTTATCCAAATGGCACGATTCTGTTGCGCATCTCTGTCCAAAACGCAGTTGCGGTGAAATAGTTCCTGTTTGGGCGGCATAAGCCGAAAAACAAGAACTATTCCACCGCAACTTGGCAGGACTCTTTGGCAATCAACTTGGTGCCCAGGGGCACTCATTTAAGTCTGTCCCCAATGAGTGCCTTTGGGGAGCGAATATGGCTCGCTAGCCGATGGCGTTTTTGAGTTCCGCGCGGCGCTTTTTCATGCCCGTCATGACGGCGTTGCGCAGCTCGGGCATGCGCGCGGTATCCATCTGGGGCACGCCCTCGAGCTTATAGGGAATGCCCAGTTGCTCGTACTTGACGACACCCATCGTGTGATACGGCAGCATCTCCAAACCCACCACGTTGTGCCATGGAGCGATCAGGCGACCGAGTGCCTCGCACTCCTCCACCGTGTCGGTAATGCCCGGCACTACCACGTGACGGATAACGACCTTAATCTTGCGACGCGCCAGCTCATCGCCAAACGCCAGAATGCGTGCGGGATCGCAGCCGGTCAGCTTTTTATGCTCAGCCGGATCGGCATGTTTGATGTCGAGCAGCACCATGTCGGTCTCGCTGAGAACGGCATCGAACTTCTCGGGGTGGTTGGGGTCAAACGCATATCCGCAGCTGTCAAGGCAGGTATGCACGCGACCATCTGAATTGTTGTGCATTGCACGGAACAGACCGGCCAAAAACTCGGGCTGGAGGAGCGGCTCGCCACCCGAAACCGTAATTCCGCCGCTGCGATAGAACTCATGGTTACTCTGGAACTCATCCATGAGGTGCTCGACGGTCACCATCGTGCCACCGTTAACAGACCAGGTATCGGGATTGTGGCAATACGCGCAGCGCATGGGGCAGCCCTGAACAAACACCACAAAGCGGATGCCGGGACCGTCGACCGTACCCATCGTCTCAATCGAATGCACGCGGCCCAGGGCAAACGCAGAGTCCTCGGGACGAGCGTCCACACCCTCGAGCGTCATCTCAGCCATTCCCGCTACCTTGCCTCTCATTGGTTTTAGTTACATAAATGTCAGAGCCATTCTAGCCCATACGCATGATGGCAAAACGGTTTAGGGGTCAATTAGGTCGTCCTATTTTACTTCACGCAAAAGCGGCGGGAAGGTTGTCACAACCCGCCCGTCGCCGAGGCAATAGAAATCGATAGACGCCAGGCCTTACGCCTTAAGCGTGAGCACCGCACCGAAGGCGGTCGGGCCGCAATGGCTCGAGATGACACCGCCAACCTGAGTCCAGGTAATATCCTTAAAGCCCAGGTCATGCGCATAGACCTCCATGTCGTCGCGCAGCTCCTGGGAAAGGCCCACCGAATACGCCAGGCCAATGTGCGAGTAGTCGATCTCGCCCTTGGCAACCATGTGGTCAATAAAGGCGCGGGCGCACTTGAGCATAGAGCCGCGGAACTTCTTAGTCGCCACGAACTTGCCGCCCGTCACCTCAATGCAGGGCTTAATCTTGAGCAGATGGGCGCCTAGGAACGCGACGTTGGACAAGCGACCGCCCGCCTTAAGGAAGGCAAGGTCCGTAGGAACAAAGCCCAACAGCACGCGGTCCATGACGGAGTTCGTAAATGCAAAGATCTCGTCGACGGTGGCATCGGGGTGAGCCTCGATGTATTTGGCGGTCTCGACGACAACGAGCGACTGGCCCACCGAGACAAAGCGCGTGTCCATGGAGAACACGTAGTCGCGCCCCTGGGCCGCAATCTTTGAGGACTGATGCGAGCAGGTCGTGGCCTCGGAATACGCGAGATGCAGAATAGTCGCGTCGGGCTGCTCGGCGTGAATGCGGTCGTACACACGGGAGAAATCTGCCGGTGCGCAGCCACTGGTCTTGGGCATCACGCCAAACTCGTTGCAGCGCGAATAAATCTCGAGCGGATCGATCGAGCCGTCCTCGACGGTCTCGTCACCAATCGTGACATGCATGGGCACGCGCACGATGCCGTAGCGTTCGCAGAGCTCTGGCGTCACATCCGAACCAGATTCAACCACGATTACGTACTTGCCCATTCTTATCACGACCCATCTCGACATTGGTTTTTCAATACATGGCACGCGCCGCCGCACTGTTGCACAACGGCGTCCAAGCGCCAAAGAGACGCCGCCCTTTGCACATAACAAAGGACAGCGTCTCCCTGGAAAACTCCGTGCTTAACTGAGATTTTACACGGTTTATTAAGGAGTGTTACTTATTCCGCAAACGGTCGCTATACGCGATAAACGGTAGCTGGCCGCGGTAACTGCGACACATTCCGCCCAGCAAGTCCAATCGTACTCCATGCACGGTTAATGCACGAGGCGGTAGAAATTCATCGATACCGCACCCTCGGCGTGCAGCTCCATCGCCGGAACCGCCGGCGAATAGGTACGGCTCGTAAGTGCCGCCTCGCCGCCATTTGCAAAAATCTCGACCATCGTAGTGTCCGAAAGCACGCGCAGGTCGCGAAGCTCGCTGAGCTCGATCGACCTCTGGTCGCGCCCATAGCCTTCGTCACCCATGTCGAGGGTAAGCATCCCGTCTGCATAGCGCACAAAGACACCCTTGCGGATTTCGAGCTCGATCACCTGGGCGCCCTCACAGGAAACCACAAGATCAAACAGGCGGCCCGGCTCCTCAACGGTTTCACCGCCTGTCGCGCAAACGCAGTCGCCGCGCATCCTCTCAATCTCGTGCACCGGCTGCTGACAGAGCTTACCATCGCGTATGCTCAGTTCTCTCGGCACCGTCAACGCGCACTGCCACCCGCGTGCCACCGTCGGGCTTTTTGCCGTCGCATCGGGGCAACCCGACCACCCGATCATCAAACGCCGACCCGCAGCATCCTCAAAAGACTGCGGTGCGTAGAAATCAAAGCCGGCATCGACCATCGGGGGCATGCCCTGCCCGGCGATCTTAAAACTCGGCGCCTCCCAATCGGCCTCGATGGGAAACCACACGCACTGGTGCGGATTGCGGTAACGCCATCCATCGGCGGACACACCCTGCGGACAGCAAACGAGAATAAGCTCACCATCGAGCTCAAACAGATCGGGGCACTCCCACATAAAGCCAAACTTTTCGCCCAACTCAATGCGCGTCGCAAAGCTCCAGTCCTCTAGATCGCTCGAGGTATAGACAAGCACGCAGCCGCGGTCGTCTTTCGTACGAGCGCCCAGAACCATGTAGTAGATACCATCGTGTTCAAGGATTTTGGGATCACGCACGTGCGTACCGATATCGTCGGGGTAATCGACCGGCCCAACAGCTATGCGCTTCTCGCCCAATTCGTCGGGGTTCTCGGCAACCACATGAATCTGGTTTTGCTCACGGCCCGTCAACACGTAGTCGTAATCATCGCGGTCAAAATGCTTGACGTTGCCGGTATAGAAGTAGTGAATCTTGCCGTCGTGTACAAAGGCAGAACCAGAATACGCTCCGCTCGAATCCAAATCGGAATCGGGGAACAGCACAGGGCCGCGATTCTCGTACGTCACAAAATCCTTTGTTGTCAGATGATTCCAAAGCACTGGACCGCCATGCGCAGCATCGAATGGATCGTATTGGTGATAGATGTGATACGTATCACCGATCTGCACCAAACCGTTGGGGTCGTTGAGCCAGCCAAGCTCAGGCTCCACATGGAACAGGAGCCTATCGGGGTCGGACGCGATGCGACCCGCCGTCTCATCCTGTCCGGCACGCCACTGCTCATAGTCCGCGCGTGTCACCTTATTTTTTTGATTAAACATCGCCGTTGACTTTCTCGTCTATGGGGAAGGACGCTCGACTCACACGAGTCGAACGCCCTTCCCCAAATGGACTTATCCTCAGATTACGCTGAACGGCTCAACTAGAAGCTGACATCGAAGCCAGCACCAGCGCCCTCTTCATCAGTGGTCGGCACGCCCTTTGCCTTGTTGTAGGCAAAGATCAAGACGATCGGCACGATAAAGGCGATGAGATTGCCAGCCACATACCACACGAGCGTCTCGGGCGTGACGATGAGCAGGCCAAGCACGCCGGTCAGACCCTGACCGATGGCGCGCACCTCAAAGAGCTTCACGAAGGCACCGCCACAGCCTGCACCGATGCAAGCGCAGATGAACGGGATGATCGAGTAGCGCATGTTTGCAGCAAAGATTGCGGGCTCGGAGATACCGACCAGCGTCGGGATAAAGGACGACATGCAGATGTTGCGCTCTTTGGAATGCTTCTTGTGAATGAGGTACATGCCGATGGCGCCGCCGCCCTGGGCGATGATGGAAACCGACCAGATGGCCTGGATGTAGTTGAAGCCAGTCGTGGCGACGAGGTTTGCCTCGATACCCTGGATGAACTGATGCGTACCGGTAACGACGAGCGGCTGCAGGAATGCGGCGAAGACAAAGGCACCGAAGACGCCCATCCTGTTGTACAGGATATCGATTACACCGGCGAGGACGTCGCCGATCAGGTTGCCGAGCGGGCCGAACACGGTGAACAGGGCGACGTTAGCAAGAATCAGGGTAACGGTCGGGACAAAGACGAACGAAACGACCTCGGGGATGTACTTCTGGGCAATCTTTTCGACCTTGGCCATAAACCAGGCAGTCAGGATTGCAGGGAACACGCCGCCCTGGAAAGCAACCATGGGAATGGAGAGCGGACCAAAGTTCCAGTACTCAGCACCCGTCGGGTCCATAACGAACGTGTTGCGGTTCATAAGGCTCGGGTGAACCATGACGATACCGACGAGGATGCCCAGAATCGGGTTACCGCCAAAACGCTTCACCGCGCTGTACATAACCAGGACAGGCAGGTAGTCAAACGTGGTGGCGATAATGGCAAAGAAGCTTGCGAGGTTCTTGAGGAACTCGCTGTGGTCGGCAAGGCTGCCCTCCATGCCAAAGAGGCCGTTGGCAACGATCAGCGACTTAAGGCCGATGATGATAGCAGCGCCGACGAAAGCGGGAATGATGGGGATAAAGATGTCCGAGAATACCTTGAGGACCGAGAAGAACTTGCCCTTCTTGTCCGCCTCGGCGCCCTTGACCTCGGAAGCGCTGATCTCCTTAACGCCCGTCAGAGCCATAAACTCATCGTAGACCTTGTTGACGGTACCGGTACCGAAGATGATCATGAGCTGGCCGCTGTTGTACAGCACGCCCTTGACGCCATCGATGTTCTCGAGCTCGGCCTTGTTGTACTTGCTCGTATCCTTGAGCACCAGACGCAGACGCGTAACGCAATGCGTGGCGCCCTCGATGTTCTCCAGACCGCCGACGTTATCGACGACTTGCTGAGACACTACTTTGTAGTCCATGTTCCTCTCCATTCCTTTACGAAATCATAAGACGTTTTGATGCCATTACAGAGACGCGATCGTTGCATGTGCGCACTTAAGCGTACCGTCGGTGACCGTCAGCGCCACACCCTGGCCCTGCTTATTGCAGAATCGAGCGTTAAGCGCAACATCATCGACAAAGATGGTCGCGATATCGTCGTCAACGACCAGGCGCACATGATGAGTGCCCTCGCCCTTAAAGAACAACGGACGCTCGAGGCCCATGTTGTTGACCTGGAACCACGGATACTGGGGGGCCGCCGTAAACTCGAGCCTGCCCTCACGCAGGTTGGCGCGGAACTCATAGGCAAGACCGGACTCGGCGTCCTCGGCAAGCTTCACCGAGAAGCCGGCAGCGTCACCGGCGAGCTCGATGTCGGCATCGAGCATATAGGTGGAACCGGCATCCGCGGCGAGCACCTGCTCGACCTTGCCCGACTCGCAGGAGAGCTCAAAGGCCTCGACTGCCTTAGCCTCGCCAAAGGCGCCAAGCATGCTGTCAGGAAGCTTGGTGCCGAGCGTTCCGTCGGCACGCTGAACGATCTCGAGGGGCATAAAGGTGCCACCCCACAGGTAAGAGCTGGGGTCGCCGCCCTCGTCACGCGTAGGAACCCAACCAAAGAGAACGCGGCGCTCGCCGTCAAATGCGGTACGCGCGGCATAGTACGCGCGGCCATCGAAGGAATCGTCCGCAGGAGTGATCCAAGGACCGTTGATAGAGCGAGACATGCGGTAACGGGTCTTGTTGCCATCACTGTACTCGGAGAACACCAGATACCACCAGTCGCCCATCTTAAAGAGATCAGGCATCTCGAACATGGTGTACAGGCCCGGATTCCACCAGTCGCCCTGGAACTCCCAGGTATCCAGGTCCTTGGAGGTGAACTTGACCAGACGACCGGTCATCAGACGCTTGTCCTCGCCCACACGCGCGCCGAGGATGAGCATGTACTCTTCGTTCTCCTCATCCCAAAGCACAAAGGGATCGCGCCAGTTGCGGTCATCGTAACCCTCCTGGGGCGGAAGCAGCGTCTCGGCGATGTTCTTCTCCCACTTGACGGCGTCGTCACTCGTTGCGTGAAGAAGAACCTGCTTCATCAAGCGTGCCTTGACCTTATCGCGATTGCAACCAGTGTAGAGCGCATGGTACTTGTCGCCCACCTTAAACACCGTGCCGGCATAAACATACTGGTCGACTTCCTCGTCGCCGCCACGCTCAAGGCTCTCGCCAAAGTCTTTGTAATTGACGAAGTCCTTGGTTGTCGCGAGTGCCCAGCCAAACGGCTCTCCGAAAGGTCCGGGGTTTCGCGTGTCACGCTGATGATAGAGATAGAACGTGCCGTCCTCGCCGTACGGCATGATGTCGCCCACCCAAATTCCCTCAGGCTGGTAATACACCTTGTGCATCCGAGACTTCCTTCCCACGTGATACTAACTCGGTACAACTGCAAGATATGTCAATCGTTTTCATATGTCAAACGTTTTCACACCAATACGTCTTTTCGCAGTTCCAGTCGTCGGCAAACGATTGACATATGCCGGCGAACGGTCATCAGAGGCGTTTGAGGAATTCTTTTGGCACGGGATGAACTACGCGGTTTTGCCCTCAATGAGTTCAACGGGGAGCTTGGTATTCGATTCGGGCTTTTCACCGTTAACAAGAGCGATGATGGATTGCGCCGCGAGCTCTCCGATGCGATCGATATCTTGACGAACGGTTGTTAAGTCAGGCATAAACGTCATAGTGCGGCGGGCGCCATCCGCGCCCACGACCTTAATATCGTCCGGAGCGCTCAAGCCGCGCTGCTTCATCACGTTAAGACAGATAGCCGCCATCGTGTCGTCTCCCGCAAAGATGCCGTCAATATCGGGGTTCTCATCGAGGATCTTCGCAACGACCGCACTCTTTTCGTCATCGGACTTAACGAACTCGACCTCACGGACAAGCGCGGGCAAACCGGCCTGCTCCACAACATCGTGGTAGGCATCGGTACGCTTATTGGCAGGCATGCGCATGCGGCTATTGTTGCGCAGGCACAAGATGCGCGAACACCCGTCATCAATCAGGCGACGCGTGGCAAGTTCGCCGATGCCATAGCTGTCGCTCGCAATCTGAACAGAGGCCTCGCCAAGGTCGCAGTCGATACCAACCAGACTCAAGCCCATCTCGGCATACGCCTCGGCACCGATATTAAGCGAGTTGACGATGACGCCATCAACCATATTGCGTCGAAGCATGTCGATATAAGAGCGCTCAAGCTCGGGTCGATTGGCGCTATTGCACAGCAGCATCTTAAAACCGTTTTCGGCCAGGGTATGCTCAATGACTTGAACCACTTGGGCATGAAACGGACTGCTGACATAGGGGACGATCATACCGATAAGATTCAGGCGACCGTTGAGCATGGCACGAGCGATATCGTTGGGCGTATAGTTGATGCGCTTCATCGCGGCATGGACCTTATCGCGGGTCTCTTGGCTAATATAGCCACGATTATTAAGCACACGAGATACCGTAGTAGGCGAAACCCCCGCCACCGCCGCAACTTCCTTGATGCCAGGCTTAGCCGTATCCTTAGAACGAGCACTCTCGCGAGCCATAGCACCCTCCCCCATCAACATGTCATACGTTTACATACGAACAAAGCATACCCCAACAAGAGCGGGAAGACGGTAACAGTACAAGTAAGTAAACGACTCATCCAAATAATTAGGAGAGTTCCGCCTAAGGGGTGACTACACAGGACCCAGCCGGGGCTGTTTGGGCTATCTCCCAAAACATTCCGCAGGACGCAAAGGGCTCCGCCGCGCGAAGCGCGCAGCGGAGCCCTTTGCATGTCCGAGGACGTTTTGGGAGATAGCCCAAACAGTCCCGGCGATCCTGCGGGAGTTAAATCCCTTTAGAACTTGTTGTGGAAGGTACGCGCAATGACCTCGTCCTGCTGCTCCTTGGTGAGCGTGTGGAAGTTCACGGCGTAGCCGGAAACGCGGATGGTCAGCTGCGGATACTTCTCGGGGTGAGCCTGAGCGTCGAGCAGCGTCTCACGGTTGAAGACGTTGATGTTCAGGTGATGGCCACCCTTCTCGGCGTAAGCGTCGAGCATGTGGACCAGGTTATCGGCCTGAGTCTCGGAAACTTCAGAAACCTTCATAATGTGTCTCCTTCGATTAATAGGCGCCGGCCGAAACCGGCGCACTAATCAGTAATCGTTATTGTTAGTATAGCACTAACAATAGTTACTCGCCCAGCTGATCAAGGTCGATATCGCCAAAGAACACCTGGTCCTCCTTGCCGAGCGCACTCGGGATGATGGAGAAGGTGTTGGAGATGCCGTCCTGAGCATCGCGGAACGGGAGCTTGGAAACCGAAGACAGCGAAGCGATGGCGCCGTGGCTATCGCGCTTGTGCATGGGGTTAGCACCCGGGGCGAACGGCTGGCCAGCCTTGCGGCCGTCGGGCGTGGAGCCGGTCTTCTTACCGTACACGACGTTGGAGGTAATGGTCAGAACCGAGGTCGTAGGCACGGAGTTGCGGTAGGTATCGTTCATGCGGATGTACTCCATGAACTGGTGCACAACGTCGTGAGCGATCTGGTCGACGCGGTCGTCGTCGTTACCGTACTTGGGGAACTCGCCCTCGGTCTCGAAGTCGACGATGATGCCGTTCTCATCACGGACGGGGTGGACCTTGGCGTACTTGATGGCGGACAGGGAGTCAGCCACGACGGAAAGGCCAGCGATGCCCGTAGCGAACCAGCGGTGCACGTGCTTGTCGTGCAGAGCCATCTGGATGCGCTCGTAGCAGTACTTGTCGTGCATGTAGTGAATGATGTTCAGCGAGTTGACGTACACGCCAGCGAGCCACTTCATCATGTCGTTGTACTTGGCCACAACGTCGTCGTAATCGAGCGTATCGCCCTCGACGGCGCGATACTTGGGGCCGACCTGCTTCTTGGAGACCTCGTCAACACCGCCGTTGAGTGCGTACAGCAGGCACTTGGCCAGGTTGGCGCGGGCACCGAAGAACTGCATCTCCTTGCCGATGCGCATGGAGGACACGCAGCAGGCAATGCCGTAGTCGTCGCCGTGATAGACGCGCATGAGGTCGTCGTTCTCGTACTGGATCGAGGAGCTGGCGACGGAAGTCTTGGCGCAGAACTTCTTGAAGTTCTCGGGCAGACGGGTCGACCACAGAATGGTCATGTTGGGCTCGGGGCTGGTGCCCATGTTCTCGAGCGTGTGCAGGTAGCGGTAGCTCATCTTGGTAACGAGCGTACGGCCGTCAACACCCATGCCGCCGATGGACTCGGTGACCCACTGCGGATCGCCGGTGAACAGGGCCTGGTACTCGGGGGTACGGGCAAACTTGACCATGCGGAGCTTCATGATGAAGTGATCCACGAACTCCTGGATCTGCTCCTCGGTGAAGGTACCGTTGGCAAGGTCGCGCTCGGCGTAGATGTCGATGAACGTAGAGGTACGGCCGATGGACATAGCAGCGCCGTTCTGCTCCTTGACGGCAGCGAGGTAGGCGAAGTACATCCACTGGATGGCCTCCTGCGTGTTGGTAGCAGGGTTGGAAATATCGAAACCATAGGTCTCAGCCATCATCTTGAGCTCGCCGAGGGCGCGAATCTGCTCCTGCAGCTCCTCGCGATCGCGGATGTTGTCGGCGGTCATGACCGTCGGGGTGGAAGCCTTCTGGGCCTCCTTGTCCTTGATCAGGTAGTCGACGCCGTACAGGGCAACACGACGGTAGTCGCCGATGATGCGGCCGCGGCCATAGCCATCGGGCAGACCGGTGATGATGTGAGCCGAACGGCAAGCACGCATCTCGGGGGTGTAGACATCGAAGACGCCAGCGTTGTGGGTCTTGCGCTCGAAGGTGTAGCGCTCGACAACGTTCTCGTCGACCTTGTAGCCGTGCTGGCTGGCGGCCTGGCAAGCGATGCGGATACCGCCGTTGACGTGCAGAGCGCGCTTGAGCGGCTTGTCGGTCTGGAGGCCGACGATGGTCTCCTTCTCGCGGTGGGCGTTATCGATGTAGCCAGCGGGGTGGCTCACGATACCCGTGACGATCTTGGTGTCCATATCGAGGACACCGCCCTGCTCGCGCTCCTTAAGCAGCAGGTCGAGAACCTCGCCCCACAGCTCCTTGGTACGCTCGGTCGGGCCGGCGAGGAACGACTCGTCGCCCTCATAGGGGGTGTAGTTCTTCTGGATGAAGTCTCGGACGTCAACCTCTCCCGTCCAGATGCCTTCCTTGAAGCCTTCCCATGCCTCCTGCATTGTGTAACCACGCTCCTAGTTACGTGTAATGCGGCGCTCTCTCACACCGCTGCTTATTGAATTCTTGAATTTTCGGCTTGCACTACCGGCTTCATTCGCCTTCCGTCGCGCGTTAGCACGAGGAAAACGTTTGTCCACCTTGGAACTGCAACCCAAAACCCAAGATTTCACCCGTTTGAGAAGGATAGCATAGCCACCCCCTTCATCAGGGCTGTTATATGTTTCTTTTTTTATACCATTAGGGCGTTTTTTACAAATCCGCAGGAAACGCGAGCGCGAACAACTACCGTTCACCGATTTGTATGTTATTTGTCCTTGCCTTTGTACGACGTTCGCTCTAGCTGTTATGCCAGCTTTAGCAGGGTAAAGTGTCCCAGAGACCCTACAGAAACTGCAGGGCGGCCACAGGATCCCCCGTGGCCGCCCTGTGGCGTGACTAGTTTTTAGCTTTGATTGCCGCTTGGCATTAGGCGGCTGAGGCGGCCTTGTCGGTCGTTGCCTTGCTATCGCCGTTGCCCTGGCCCTCAAAATGCTTGTAGCACCAGCTGGTGACCAGCGGGGTCAAAATAGCCGTCACGATTGCGCAGGCAGCAACCTGTGCCGTGGCCGTCGCGAGCACCGCGCCGCCGTACATGGCCCCGTTGACGCTTGCCATGGCAGCAGGCGTGGCCACATTGGCTCCGGCGCAGCTCGAAATGGCCGCACCTGCGACACCCGTACCGCCCGTGAGCTTATCGACCGCGATAACGGGAATTGCAAAGATCACCGAGCAGATCACGCCGAGCAGAATACCGGGGAGACCGCCATTAATGAGCTGGCCAAAGGTCATGGTCGAGCCCATGGCAAAGAAGACGAGCACGATGATAGCGGAAAGCGCCGGGGCCATCATCTTCTTAAAGCTGGGGAACAGGTTACCTAGAATAATGCCGACGACGATCGGCAGGATGGCGCCCACGAGCGACCAGCCAATCGGAGCCTGACCGGCGGCGCCAAGGACAATCATCGTGACCGGAGGGCCGACAACGAGCGTGGTGATGGCGACGGCGCCACGCTCGGCCTCGTTGCCCATGGTGCCCATCAGTCCAGCGTACATAGCATTGTTGGCGCCGGTGCAAGCGGCCAGCATCACCATGGCAGAGATGCCAAACAGGTTGTCGTTGAACACATAAAGGATGAGCAGCGACACGGCAACGACCACGATCTGCTTGACGGCAATGATAATGGCGCCGCGGGCAGCGGCGGCAGGAGCGCTCTTAAACGAAATCGTCGTACCGACGATGAGCAAAAAGGCGCCCACAAGCGGGCCTGCGCCCTGCTGAGTCATGCCAAGCGTAAAGCTGCCGAGCGTTTTGAACAGGTCGGGGAATAGCGTGTTGAGCAGGCAGCCCAGCAAAAGCGGCACCAAAATATTGGCACCCGGGATGGAGGACATCTTAAAGAACGGCTCCTTTGCCGCCGGCGCCTCCACCGCAGTCGATTCACTCATATATATCTCCTTTGGATGCATGCGATTCGTAGCCGCACGCGCCTATGTCAGAAAGAAGGCGACAACCCCGAGTCGCCAGGGTCGCCGCCAAACGATCACCGCGGGGTATTACCCGTCCAGAACGATGCCACCGTCGCAGTCACCGATCTCGCCGTTCACGAAGCTGGCGAGGTCGGAGGCAAAGAAGAGCACCATCTGCGCAGGCTCGCTGGCCTGGGCGGCACGGCCCAGAGGAATACCGTTGATGATGCGCTGAGAGTTCTCGTCAGAGAGGATCGAGGTCATATCGGTCAACGTGAGCGACGGGCATACAGCGTTGCAGCGAACGCCAAACTTGCCGCCTTCCTTGGCGACTGCCTTGGTTAGACCGTTAACACCGGCCTTGGAGCTCGCATAAGCCGCGGTGCCGAGCAGGCCGCCGCCGATCTTGCCAGCAACAGAGCTCACGTTGACGATAGTGCCGGCATGGGCCGCCTTAAAGTGCGGGTAGACGGCGTTCATCATGGTAAAGGTACCGTTGAGGTTGATGTCGATGGTGCGGCGCCACTCGGTGTCATCGATCTCGTCGAACTTCTTGGTGCTGATGACGCCAGCGCAGTTGATCAGGATGTTGGTTTGCGGCAGGTCCGTAAAAATCTGCTCGACGGTCTCGCGCGCCTTGGGCGCATCGGCGACATCGAGCTGATAGAACTTGTTGCCCTCGCCAAGCTCGGCCACAGCGGCCTCGCCCTTAGCAACGTTCCTTGCGATGAGCGCGACATGTCCGCCGCCCGCGACGATGCCCTTGGCGATCTCGAGGCCAATGCCCTGAGTGCCGCCCGTGACAATCGCGGTCTTGCCCGTGAAGTCAAATGCCATGACTCCATCCCCCTTTATGTAAGGTGTCTCCTTGCGGGAAGTTGGAGCATCGCACGTGGCGATTATATGAGTCCCAGTCGTCATGGTGGTGACAACCCCTCGCCTAACCGCGGGCATGATAGTTCTTTGAAACGCTTTAGCAATTGAATGATTTTAAGTCTTAATGAGCTCTTAATATTGCCTACTGTATGAGGCCCGCGTATGGGGGTATCATCTTCCACCGAAAATAGTTTCTAGTGTTAGGGGTTTTCGGTGGAAGATACCGATTTCCATGAGCTTGGGCGTCAGCTCTTTACCGAGTTTGGCAGCATGCACCAGCGCGTTTCGCGCTTTGCCGACCAGGCTCTGGGTGGCGAGATGGCCGTCATGCGCGCCCTCATGCGCGCCGGCGGCTCGCTCACGCCGAGCGAACTCGCTGATCGCGCCTGGGTCTCGAGCGCCCGCATCGCCAATATCCTGCGCGCCCTCGAGGCCAAGGGCTGGGTCGAGCGCGAGCACTCAAAGACCGACCGTCGTCGCGTACACGTCACGGTGACCGACAAAGGATTCCAGGTTATCGAAATCAAACGTCGGGAATTCGAGGACCGCACCGCGGCCTTCCTCGAGCAGCTTGGCGAAACAGATACCCAAGAGATGGTGCGCCTTCTTAGACGTGCCAACGAAATTATCGACCGCAATCAAGAAAGGAGAGATGCCGAGTGAGGATTCTCAAGCTCTTTAAAAAACATATCCTGGCACTGTTCGCAGCTATCGTACTTATCGTAATCAGCTGCAACGCCGATCTGGCACTGCCTACCTATATGAGCGACATCGTCGACGTGGGCGTGCAGCAAGGCGGCATCGCCTCGCCCGTGCCCGACACCATTCGCGCCGAATCGCTCGATGACCTTGAGCTCTTTATGAGCACCAAAGACGCCAAGACGGTAGAGGCTGCGTTTGGCAAGGCAGACAAAAACGGCATTCGAACGTACAAGGGCACCGAGGAAGAACGTGCCGATGGAGGCAAGATTGCCGACATTATGAGCCTGCCCGAAACTGTCGTCCTTTCGCTCAACCAGGGCATTGACGCCAACTCCATGGGCGACATGATGGGCTCGTCCAGCGAGAAAGACAACAACGCTGCCCAGGCCATGCCCACCCCCGAGCAAATGGCAGCGATGACGCCCGAGCAGCTCGCCGAGATGCAGCAGAAGGCCGCGGCGGCGCAGAACATGCAAAAGCAGATTGATGCCGACGGCGGTAAGATCACCATGAAGAGCCTGCGTCTAGGCGTTGAAGGCGGCCTAATCAACCAGGGCAAGCTCGTCGAGGGTGCCAACGATATGGCAGACAAAATGGGCTCCATGTCGGGCTCCATCGTCACCCAGCGCGCCGTGACCTACGTGCAAGAAGAGTACAAGGCGCAGGGCATCGACCCCGCCGATGTGCAGAACGCCTACCTGGGCCGCATGGCGACCACGATGTTTGGCCTGTGCCTGGTGTCGCTCGTCGCCACCATCCTGACCGGTGCCGTGGCTTCGCGTACCGCCTGCTCCATCGCCCGCGACCTGCGCCGCGAGACCTTCAACAAGGTTATGCACTTCTCGCCGGCCGAGGTGGGCAAGTTTAGCC
The DNA here is from genome assembly GCA_025992755.1 of Coriobacteriaceae bacterium. Taxonomy (GTDB): domain Bacteria; phylum Actinomycetota; class Coriobacteriia; order Coriobacteriales; family Coriobacteriaceae; genus Collinsella. The sequence continues at coordinate 289,418 of DAJPGF010000001.1, read as the reverse complement.
AAGCCTCGCTCATCACCCGCTGCACCAACGACATTCAGCAGATCCAGATGGCCGCAACCCTGTTTATCCGCATGTGTCTGATGGCCCCCGTCATGGGCATCGTCGCCGTCATGCGCGTCCTGGCCAACCACACCGGCCTGGAGTGGACCATCGCCGTGGCCATCATCGCCGTCTCGGCCGTCGTCGGCGTGCTTATGGGCCTCACCATGCCCAAGTTCAAGAAGATGCAGAGCTTTGTGGACCGTGTGAACCTTACCGCCCGCGAGCTGCTCGACGGTCTTATGCCCATCCGCTCGTTCAACCGCGAGGAGCATGAGCTCGAGCGTTTTGACAAGGCTTCGCTCGACCTGATGACCACGCAGCTCTACACCAACCGAGCCATGAGCTTTATGATGCCGCTCATGATGCTCGTCATGAACTGCATCACCGTGCTTATCGTCTGGTTTGGCGCGCAGGGCGTGTCCGACGGCGTGATGCAGGTCGGCAACATGATGGCGTTTATCTCCTACACCATGCAGATCGTCATGGCGTTTATGATCCTCACCATGGTTTCGGTCATCCTGCCCCGCGCCGAGGTCGCCGCCGAACGCGTGGAAGAGGTCATCACCTGCCCCACGAGCATCAACGACCCCGCCTCGCCCAAACTGCCCGCGGCCAGCGCGCCACGCGGTGAGCTCACCTTCCGCGACGTGAGCTTCCAGTATCCCGATGCCCGCGCCGATGTCATCAGCGGCGTGAACTTCACCACGCATGCCGGTCAGATGCTCGGCATCATTGGTTCCACGGGCTCGGGCAAGTCCACGCTTGTGCAGTTGATTCCGCGCCTGTACGACGTCACGGGCGGCAGCATTTCGCTCGACGGCATCGACGTGCGCGACATGACCCTTTCCGAACTGCGCCGCCGCATTGGTTACATCCCGCAGCAGGGTCGCCTGTTCTCGGGCACTGTCGAGAGCAACCTCAAGTTTGCCGGCGACATGGTAAGCGACGATGACATGCACCAGGCCGCGCGCATCGCCCAGGCCGAGGACTTTATCGCCGAGCGCGAGGGCGGTTACGACTCCCCCATCAGCCAGGGCGGCTCCAATGTTTCGGGTGGTCAGCGCCAGCGTCTGGCCATCGCCCGAGCGTTGGCTAAAAAGCCCGAGGTCGTGGTGTTCGATGACTCGTTTAGTGCCCTCGACTACAAGACCGACGCGCGCCTACGCGAGGAGCTGGCCAAAAACGTCACCGACGCCGCGCTCGTGGTCGTGGCACAACGCATCGCGACCATCATGCACGCCGACCAGATCATCGTACTCGACGACGGTCACGTAGTGGGCACCGGCACGCACGAGGAGCTACTGCGCAGCTGCCCGGCGTACCTGGAAATCGCACAGTCGCAGCTTTCCGCCGAGGAGCTGGGGCTTACCCAAGAAGAAATTGCAGCCATTACGGAAGGAGGCGAGCGCTAATGGCAGACGAGACCAAGACCCAAATTCCCAAGCCCACCCGTCAGCGTGGACCCATGGGCCGCATGGGCGGCATGCGTCGCGGCGAAAAGGCCAAGGACTTTAAGGGCACCATGAGGCAGCTGCTCGGCTATATCGGCCAGCACAAGATTGCCGTGTTTGCCGCCGTCGCCTTTGCCGTGTGCTCGGTCATCTTTAACATTGTGGGGCCCAAGGTGCTCGGCCAGGTTACGACCAAGCTGTTTGAGGGCCTGGTTGCCAAAGTCAACGGTACCGGCGATGTCGACTTTAACTGGATCGCCAAGACGCTCGGCTTTTTGCTCTGCCTGTACCTGGCGAGCTCTATCTGCAGCCTGGTCCAGGGCTGGCTCATGACCGGCGTCACGCAAAAGATTTGCTACCGCATGCGCAAGGAGATCGCCGCCAAGATTGCCGTCGTGCCGATGAGTTACTTCAACGGCCACAGCAAGGGCGACGTGCTCAGCCGCATCACCAACGACGTCGATACGCTCGGCCAGTCGCTCAACCAGAGCGTGACGCAGCTTATTACGTCCGTCACGCAGATTATCGGCGTGCTCGTCATGATGTTGTCGATCAGCCTGCCGCTCACCGGCGTCACCGTGCTCACGCTGCCGGCCGCCGCGATTATCTTGATGGTGATGATTCACTTCTCGCAGCCGTACTTCCGCGAGCAGCAGCAGGTCCTGGGCACCGTCAACGGCATTATCGAGGAGGATTTTGCCGGCCAGAACGTCATTCAGGTGTTCGACCGCGCCGAGGCTTCGATCGAGGAGTTCGACCGCCAAAACGACCGCCTCTTTATTAGCGGCTGGCGCTCGCAGTTCCTGTCGGGCCTGATGATGCCGCTTATGAGCTTGGTGGGTAACATGGGCTACGTGGGCGTCGTCGTCGTGGGTGCGCAGCTCGCGCTGACCGGCAATGCCACGCCCGGCGACATCCAGAGCTTTATCCAGTACGTTCGCAACTTTACGCAGCCCGTGCAGCAGCTGGGCAACGTGAGCAACACGATGCAGTCGATGGCAGCTGCCACCGAGCGTGTGTTTGAGTTCCTGGCCGCGCCCGAGGAGGAGCAGAAGGCCGACGCGCAGATTCCCGAGAGGCGTCCCGGCCACGTGGAGTTCGACCATGTCAAGTTTGGCTACACGCCCGACAAGACCATCATCCACGACTTTAGCTGCGAGGCGCAGCCCGGCCAGACCATCGCCATCGTCGGCCCCACCGGCGCCGGCAAGACCACGCTCATTAAGCTGCTGCAGCGCTTTTACGACGTGGACGGCGGTTCGCTGCGCGTCGAGGGCGTCGACGTGCGCGACTGGGACCGCGCGGCGCTGCGCGGCGAGTTTGCCATGGTGCTGCAGGACACCTGGCTGTTTAACGGTACCATCCGCGAGAACATCCGTTACGGACGCCCCGATGCGAGCGATGCCGAAGTCGAGGCCGCCGCACGCGCCGCACGCTGCGACCACTTTATCCATACGCTCGCCGGCGGTTACGACTTTATGATCAACGAGGAGGGCACCAACCTGTCGCAGGGTCAGCGCCAGCTCGTGACCATCGCCCGTGCCATTTTGGCCGACCGTCCGGCGCTGATTTTGGACGAGGCGACCTCCAACGTTGACACTCGTACCGAGGAGCTTATTCAGCGTGCCATGGATGCGCTAATGCAGGGCCGCACGAGCTTTGTCATCGCGCACCGCCTGTCCACGATCCGCAACGCCGACGTGATCTTGGTGATCCGCGACGGCGACATCGTCGAGAAGGGCACGCACGACGAGTTGCTCGCCCAGGGCGGCTTCTACGCCGACCTGTACAACTCGCAGTTCGACGAGGCGGCGTAGATACGGCCGCAGAGAAATGATGACGCCCGAGAACGGGGGCGCAGGACAACCTGCGCCCCCGTTTTGTGTCCTTCGAGCCTCGAAACGCCTTCCCTGAGACCTCATTGACGGCGCTTTCCAGACCCCGTGGGCAAAAAAGGGCAAATATGAGTACTGTTACCTTTTTAGTAACAGCCAAAACAGCCCCAAATGCCGTTTTCACAGCTTACACGCGTCCCTAAATTGATCAAACGCCCTATAGCGAACTTATATGTGTTTGCGTTAATGAACATATTTTGCTGTTATGTCTATTATTTTGCGAAGACAATATGATACTAAGATAGCAACCGTACTCATATTTGGCATATTTTGCCCACAGGGTATTTCCTAGGGAACCGACAACAGCCTTAGGGTCCCGCGCGGCGCCGCTCCCTCCCGGCATCCGCCGACGTTTCCCCAGATAAAACCGACCAAAATGAACCTGTCCCTTTTTGGCAGGTTTCGGGGCGGCGAGGGGTTGCACTTTAGCGTGCGACAGCGGATAATGCCGGGCATTCGACAATTCACGCTTTGACTTATTTGATTGAGGAGGCCCCGCATGGCCATGGATTTCAAACGCAAGCTGCCGATCCCCATGGAGATCCGCGAGGAGATGCCACTTTCCGCCGAGCTTACCGCCAAAAAGCAGGCATTTGACGCCGAGGTCGCCAAAGTCTTTACCGGCGAGGACGCACGCAAGGTGCTCATCATCGGCCCGTGCTCTGCCGACCGCGAGGACTCGGTACTTGAGTACATGAACCGACTGGCCAAGACTGCCGAGGAGGTCAAGGACAAGCTCATCATCATTCCGCGCGTCTACACCAATAAGCCGCGTACCAAGGGCACCGGCTACAAGGGCCTGCTGCACAACCCCAACCCCGAGGCTCCCGACGACCTGCTCGAGGGCGTCAAGGCCATCCGCCATATGCACCTGCGCGTTATTGAGGAAACGGGCTTCTTTACCGCCGACGAGATGCTCTATCCGTCCAACTACCAGTACCTCGTTGACCTGCTGAGCTATGTTGCCGTGGGCGCACGCTCGGTCGAGAACCAGGAGCATCGCCTGGTGTCGAGCGGCATTTCGGTGCCCGTGGGCATGAAAAATCCCACTGCCGGCTCTACCACCGTTATGCTTAACTCCATTTACGCCGCGCAGGCGCACCAGAGCTTCATCTTCCGCAACTGGGAAGTCGAGTGCGATGGCAACCCGCTTGCGCACGCTGTCATGCGCGGCTACATCGGCCTCGATGGGCGCACCTACCCCAACTACCACTACGAGCACCTCGAGCGCCTGGCCGAGCGCTATACCGAGCATGCCGGCTATGCCAATCCGGCAGCGGTCATCGACTGCAACCACGACAACTCGGGCAAGCGCCCGCTGGAGCAGTACCGCATTTGCAAGGAGGTACTCGACAGCTGCCGCCGCAACGAGTCCATCTCCAAGCTGGTCAAGGGCTTTATGATCGAGTCTTACCTTGAGGACGGCAACCAGCCGGTCGATGGCGGCGTCTTTGGCAAGTCAATCACCGATCCGTGCCTGGGCTGGGAAAAGACCGATTACCTCATCCACGAGATCGCGGAGCGGGTGTAGGTTACGGCGTTTTACCAAACGCCGTAACCGGCCGACGCTGCAAACCCGCCAGAGCGGCAATCTGCCTTTCAGCTTCGACGGCATGGCCAAAAGGTCAATGCCGCCTCGCTTCAAGGCACCTTGCTCGCTCTGGCGGGTTTTCGCTGACGTTTTTCTACCAGCGTCGTTGCCAAAGCTGGCACTTGGGGACGCTCCTTTTGGGGTAGTCGTTGGGGACATTCTTAAACGACTACCCAGAATGAGAGTGGATAATCTCCCGTTTTTGTGGCCTGCTTTTCGAGCGAAAGTGGGAGATTATCCACTCTCATTGAGCAAGTGTCCGAAAATCCACCCTCATTCCTTCTTAGGGCCCTCCGTCCCCGAGGGATCGAGGGTCGTCTGCCGAATGGTCGATACGGCAATCCTGCGTCCATGTCACACTCAGAGATGGCCTGACCCAACCTGGAAGGAGCCTCCATGAGCCTTGACAACGTAACTCTGCGCGCCGCCACGCTCGATGACTTGACCGGCATCGCCGCCATTTACAACCAGCTGTGGTGCAACACACTACGCAACCGCGGCGACGTCGAAGCCGCCGATTTCTGCGCGCGCTTTAACATCGCTATGCAGCCGCAACGCTCCCCCATCGCACTCGTCGCCGAGGCCGAGGGCCGCACTATCGCCGCCTGCTGTATCGGCATCTTCGAGGACGGCAAGCCGCGCACCAATCCCACGTGGGAGCCCTGCTACGACGAGATGCTCGCCCAGGCAACCGAGATGGCAAAGACCGCCGATGCCAAGCTCGAGGGCTCGCTCTTTGGCGACAGTCGTGAAAAGGCCACGGCCGACCGCTTTGCCGCCACGGGCAACGAGTATGCCCAGGGCCAGCTCAACCTGATCATCATCGTGCCCGAGTGGCAGGGCAAGGGACTCGGCCGCACACTCATCGACCTTTCGCGCGCCGAGCTCGCCAAGGCAGGCTGCACCAAGTTCTTCCTGATGAGCGACTGCAACTCCGATTGGCAGTTCTACGAGCACCTCAACATGAAGCGCATCCTGGAGGATCACAGCCAAGACACCGGCGACGGCTTTATCGTCTACATGTACGGAGGCGACACGCAGGATTAGCCTGTGTGCCGCCTCACGGGCTTTCTCCAAGACAGTCAGCAATCAGCCAAGAGAGCTAACAGGGTGCGCTCTCCTCGACAGTAGGGACATTCATCCTGCGAAGCGTGATATAGATGACCGCGCGGACACTCAACCGTCTCAGACAGATACAGGGCGAGCAGGCGCGCCCATGTGCGCGCATCAAGGCGCTCATGCGCTTTGCCAAAGAGCGACCGGCGGAAAGCCTCGCCCATAAGGTTGCCAAAGTCATTGATCGCAAGAGCGTAACTAGGGACAACATATCCGATCAGCGTCCCCACAAAGGAGCTGCGCCCATTGCACACGCAGCTATTGAGCGGAAGAGCCGGAATATCGTCGTCTAGGTCAAAAATTCTAGGTCCAGCTCGCCAGAACTGTACGGATGAATTCCGCGATTGAGCATCTTGAAGATATGGACCGCGAGTCCAAAGTCGTCCGTCTGAGGTGTAAACACCGGGGCATTCGTGGACGCCGCCAAGCTCTCGAAATCGCTGATGCCGGCTATCTCCATGAGCTAAAGCACTCGGAGGCAATATAGCCGGGAGCGGCGCATGCAGTCCTATGTGTCACATCCGAAAGCGTAAAGCTATACGAGCGCCTTGATCGTATCCATGCCCGCACGCGCCGAAACCTCGCAGCCCTTCTGCCCGTTGAGCACGCACTCGAGTAGCGCATCGTATGCGCGCTGGGCTTCGGGGGCCAGGTGCGCCCTGTTAAACATGCCCTCGGGTCGCATGTTTCCCTTCGAGTCGATCATACAAGCCCCCAATCTGTTTGGTTTCCCCAGATTGTGAGCCCGCACACCCAAGCCGCACGGCCCGCCGTTCAGCTGAAACCACCTGCCAAAAAGGGACAGGTTTATTTTGGTAGGTTTTATCTGGGCAAACGCCCAAGCCGCCACACAAAAAGCCCGCCGGCCATTGAAGCCGGCGGACTTTTATTTACGGATAATCAAACCCTGTTTACCAAGGAGCTACTACTTGTGGCGCGCCTTGGGCTGCTGCTGGGTGATGCAGTGGATGTTGCCGCCGCCGTAGATAACCTCGCGAGTCATGATACCGATGACTTCACGGTCCGGATAAGCAGCCTGGATATCCTTGAGCGCCTGGGCGTCGTTGGGGTCACCGAACTGCGGCACAAGCACCGCTCCGTTGATGGGCAGGAAATTGAGATAGCTCGGCTCGAAGGCGTCCTCGGGGGTACGCGGCAGCACGCCCTCGACGGGATCAATCGTGCTGGCCTCCTCTTCGGTCATATATACCGAAGTCGCAGGCATGATTACCTTGTGGACCTTGAGTTTGCGGCCACGGGCATCTGTCGCCTCGGAGAGCGTCTTGTACGCCTCCTGGCACTCCTTGTAGAACTTATGGTTGGGATCATCGGTCCACATGCAGCAGACCTCGCCGGGCGCACTAAAGCATGCGACGTCGTCCACATGACCGTTCGTTTCGTACGGATCGATACCGTCCTTGATCCAGATAACCTTTTCGATACCGAGATACTCAGAGAGCTTCTCCTCAATCTGCTCCTTGGTGTACTGCGGGTTGCGGTCCTCGTTGAGCAGACACATCTCGGTGGTCACGACGGTGCCTTGACCATCACAGTTGAACGAGCCGCCCTCGAGGATGTAATCCTCGGGACGATAACGATTAACCTGCTCAAGCTGTGCCACCTGCAGGCCAATGGAAGCATCCTTGTCCCACGGGAAGTACAGACCGTCAATGAAACCGCCGTAAGCATTAAAGTGGAAGTGCGAAAGGGCCACCTCCCCATTGTCATTAACGAGAAACGCCGGGCCGGGGTCGCGAATCCAGCTGTCGTTGTACTCCATGTGGATAACGCGCACGTTCTCAACACCGTCGAAGATCTCGCACACCGCGGGGAAGTCTTCGGTGTTGACGCCTACCGTGATGGGCTGAAAGCGTGCAACGGTCTTAATGATCTCGGTGAAGACCTTCTGCGCCGGCTTGGCGCCGCAGCGCCACACGTCGGAGCGGTGCGGCCACAGAATCCAGGTGCGCTCCTGCTCCTCATACTCGCCGGGCATATAGAACCCGTCCTTCTTAGGCGTGGATTCACTCTCGTAGATGGTCTTCATTTCAAGCTCCTAAATCTCGGTGCTTTTGCTTGACGAGACCATGATGCGGCCGCACCGAGATGTTCTCAATAGTCCCTCGAGCCCCTTTCAGCGACCAACGGTATACCATTCGCTGACCTAAAGTTCTATTCAGGCCGAGAACATGACATACTGGGTTCCACAATGGAAAGGACGCCCTATGCCCCCATGCAATAAACAGCAGACTATTGAGTTGGACAGTACGACCTGGACTGCTCTCAACGAGCTCGCGCTTGCAATCCACGCATCACACGGTGTCGATAAGCTGCAAAAGGAGACCCTCGAGGGAACGACAGGGCTCGTGCCCCATCGGATCGCCATGTTCGACCTGATCGAGGCGGCAGGCAGTGACGCCCCACGCTACGTCCACCCCGCAAGCAGCGGAATGGACGACCGCGCGCTGAGCGACTACTACAACCGCTACGCCGCGATGGACTATACAACATGGAGCTTTGACCTACATAAGGTCGGCGTCTACCGCGACCTCGACCTCGTGGACGTCGAGCGACGCGATGCCACGCCCATCTATCGCAAATGGATGGAACCGCAGGGCGTCTACTTTGGCTGTACGGCCACGCTCGCGCACAACGACAGCCCGCTAGGAAGCATCACCCTGTTTCGCGAACGCACGGCCGGAGACTTCACCGACACCGAGCTCGCAATCCTGCTCGAAATCGCTCGGCACGCGAGCCTCGCGCTCGCCAACCTCTATCCTCGGGGCATTAAACTCACCCAGACCGAAGACACAAACCAGCTGAATGCTTTCATTACAGAACATAATATCCAACCGCGCGAAGCCGAAATCATGCAGCTCATGCTCGGCGGCAAAACGAACAAACAGATGGCAAACGAGCTATTCATAAGCGAGTCAACCGTCAAGAAGCACGTCAACGCCATCTATCGCAAGCTCGGCGTCAGCAACCGTCTGGGCCTTATGACTGCCACGCAAAACATCCCACGATAAAAAAGGGCGCCCTCCATACGGAAAACGCCCTTTGATTTCGCCATTTGAATTAGTGTCGGCTCTGGCTCAAAGAGTAGACGGGGTTATTTTGGCAGGGTTTATCTGGGCAAATGTCAGCCGTCACGAGGGAGCTGCCTTCCCTCACGGCGGTCTTCCAGCAGAAAAACCAAGTGAGTAGGCTTTTTGCAGGAGGCCAAGCACGCCCCAAAACGCCACAGCTCTGACCTGCGGTTTTATTGAGCATTTGCCGCGGTGTGCTCGGCATATCCAAATAAGTCTACTCACTTGCATCTAAGACGCACCAGATAGGCAAAAACCGCCGCAAAAAGGGGCCGGTTCCCTTCGCGGCTGTTGTTAATACGCCGAGCTTGTTATCGTAAAAGCCAATCACGCGCCGAAACCACACTACAGTCTTTCGACTCATACGTTGAGTCCACGCGGGCTACAACATAGCGCGCATCTTTTGCAATGTCGATCTCATCGCATACAGTCTGTAGATGGCGGGCGTACTTATCGTGATACGTTCTGGATGATTTTATTTCGATAGCCTTGGGACTCCCTGAGTTTGTACAGTCGAGCAAATCGATTTCACGCTTGCTGTCGTCCCTATAGAAATACAGCTCGGGATTCTCGCCCACGTTGAGATGGCTCTTCGCCGTTTCGGAAACGATGAGGTTTTCGAAAACGGCCCCCGGATAAGGGCTCTCCAATAGTTGCTCCAGTGATCCAATTTTGAGCAAGTAGCAGAGCAGCCCCGTGTCGTAAAAATAGAGCTTGGGCGTTTTAGTTAGACGCTTCTTGGCATTTGCATAATAGGGCTGCAGCGAAAACGTCAGGTAGCTCTGCTCCAGGATGGACAACCAGCTTTTAATGGTCGATACGCTCACGCCCGTATCTCGAGAAAGCGAGGATATATTGATGAGGGCACCGACGCTCTGAGCAATTATGGACAGAAACTTATGAAACTCCGCCTTATTGCGCACATCAAGCAAGCCCACAACATCGCGCTCAACATAGGTATCGATATAGCTGGGAAAATAAACCGAGGACGGCATTCCGGCGGAACGCAGGCGAGGGTATCCCCCTTCGAGCGCGAACAAATCCACTTCCAGCTGCCCCTGCTGGCCCCTCTCCGCTTCTCGAAACGATAATGGCAGCAATTTCAAGATCCCGACTCGCCCGGCAAGAGACTGCCCGATGCTTTTCATCATCAAAAAGTTTTGCGAGCCTGTAAGGATGTATTGACCGGCGTCTCCACGCTCATCCGAAACAACCTGGATCATTGAAAACAAATCCGGGGCGTATTGCGCCTCATCGATGATGAGTCCGCCCTTTCGGTTGCGGATAAAACTCACCGGATCCTCCAAGGCCGCGCGCCTCGTTTGAGGGTCCTCAAGCGTGACGTAGGAATAGTCGGGAAAGGTATGCCGAACCAGCGTAGACTTACCGCTCTGCCTAGGCCCTGTCAACGACACAACAGGAAACCAGCCTGCCATGCGAATGAGCAACTCATGCAAATCCCTGTTAATGAACTCAGCCATATCAACGCTCCTTATTGCGCTGTTACCATAATCGGATAGTTTCATTCGCCATAATCTTATATTAGCGTTTACCACAATCTTATAGTAGCCTAGTTCAAAAGCATTATTTATGGAGCCGAAATCTCAGACCCTAAATAACAAAAGCCACCACAATGGGGGCTGTCCCCATTGTGGTGGCTTGCAGGCGAGTTAACTTGTTCGACTATCGTACGCCAGCCATGTCCGAGCCTAGAGCGTGGCAAGGCGCTTGGACTCGTGCGCGGCGAGCGCAATGGAGATGATGCCGGTAATGGCGTCGGCCACCACCAGGGCGATCCACACGCCCTCAACACCCATCATGTTGCCGAGGAGGTACATAAGCGGCACTGAGCAGATCACATAGCGAAGCAGGCCGGTAAACGTGGCGACACCAACCTTCTCGACCGCCTGGAAATATATCGACATGGTCATGGCAAGATAGCCCAGGGCAACAGCCAGGATGACGGTACGCGTGGCGTTGGCGGCAACCTCAACGAGCGCAGGATCGCTGCCGGCAAAGAAGGCGCACACCGGAGTGGCGGCAAGCCAGAGCGCGACGGTGACCAGCGCCAGCGTCACAACCTGGTACTTAAGCGTGCAAGAGAGCGTCTCCTTAAGGCGCGCCCAAGCCTTTGCGCCGGCGTTGAAGGCAGCGATGGGCTGCAGGCCATAGGAGAAGCACTGGGCAACCATCATGGTGATATAGAGGATGTAGCCGTTGATCACGCCAAAGGCTGCGATGTAGAGCGAGCCCATGTCGCCGCCGAGCGAGCCCAAAAGCGAGTTGGCAACGGTGTTAAAGATAAAGGTCGCGCCCTGGACCAGGAAGAACGGGAAGCCGATCTTGAGGATCTGGCTGCAGACGGCGAGGTCGAGCTTAAGGTCGGCCAGGCTAATCTGGAGCTGGGACTTTTTGCCCCCGATGAACCAGAAGATACCGATGGCCCAGATACCGATGGAAAGCCCGTAGTACACGCCGGCGCCCATAACGCCAAACCTGAGCACAAACGTAGAAAGCGCGAGCCAGCAGATGGCAACGATGGCCGAAACGGTCATGAGGTTGGCCTGGACCTGAACCTTCTCGTCCACACGCATCACAGCGGTGACCATCTGGCCAATGACCGTGAGCGGCAGCAGCACGGCGAAGGTGCGCACGCCGGCAACGGTATCGGCCATGATGTCGGGCGTGGCGCCAAAGAATGCGCAGATGGGCTCGGTAAACACGGCCATCACCACAGCAAGCAGCACACTCACAATCGTGGTGAGCCAAAAGCCCTGGCTAAAAGCCTTGCTTGCGCCCTTAATGTCGCCGGCACCCAAAAGGTTGCCCACCACGGCGGGCACGCCGGTGCCAAACAGGTTGCCAAAGGCCAGGTTGATGTACTCGACCGACATGATGATCGAGACGCAGGCCAGGCCGTGGGCACCCAGGCCCCAACCCATCACGAGGCCCTCGAGGACCACCATGATGATCTGGGCGAGCATGCCCTGGCCGGTGACGATGGTGTACTTACGCACCAGACCGGGAATCGGTTGGGAGGCGAGCTCGCGCTCCTCCTCCACGGCAGCGGTTACTTCTTCTGCCATTGTTCTCCCCTTTCCTTGAGAGAGTAGTGCTGAATGGATGTCAGGCGGCTGACAACTGGCGCCAAGCCGCCCAACCAAACGATGGCGCTAGGCCTCAAAGACCACCTTGCCGGCGATCATCGTAAGGGCCGCGGTAGCCTCGAGCACCTCTGCCGGCTCGCAGGTAAAGAGATTGCGGTCGAGTACGCAAATGTCGGCTTGCTTGCCGCAGGCGAGTGTGCCGATGCGGTCCTCAGCATGCATAGCGTAGGCGCTGCCGTAGGTGTATGCGCGCAGGGCCTCGGCCATAGTGATTCGCTCCTCGGGGAACCAACCCTCAGGATTAGATCCATCCTCGAGCATGCGGTATACCGCTCCATAGACTTCCTCCATAGGCTCAAGCCCCACGACCGGGAAGTCGGAGCCCAGATGCACGCAGGCACCGCTCGCGAGCAGGCTATGAATTGGCCACGAGAGCGCCGCGCGCTCGGGACCAACGGCGTCGTCCTTTGCCAAGTCTGCCATATCAAGCAGCATATGCCACGGCTGCATGGCCGGACAGACGCCGAGCTCCGCATAGCGCGGCAAATCCTCAGGTTGAACAGTCTCGTTGTGCTCCATGGAGTGACGACAGCCCATAAGACCGTAACGCTTCTCGCCCTCCTCGAAGCAGTCCAGGATAAAGCGTACGGAACGATCGCCTATGGCATGGATGCGCGTGTCGACACCCCACTCAAGCGCTTTAAGGATGGCTTTGCGCACACGCTCAGGTTCCTCAGCCGGCTCGCCACAGGTCTCGGGAGCATTAGCATAGGGCTCGAGCATCCAAGCAGTATGATCGGAACACACACCGTCAATGAACTGCTTAAAGCCATGCCACTCGACTTGCGTGCCCGGGAAGTCGTATTTCGCCCGAATCTCCTCGAGCGTCATGGCCTCGTTCTCAAAAAGGTCTGTGTACATGAACACGCGCAACGGAAGTTCGCCCTTGCGGTTAAGCTCCGCGAGGAATTTATAGGGGTTATCCATGCTCACAAAAGTGGGGTTTACCATGCCGACTGTCGTAATACCGAGAGCGTTGGCACGATGCGCGGTCTTGGCAAAGGAAGCACTAGCCACCTCGGGGGCAGGATTGTATACCTCATCCAAGAAAAGGGATCCCGCGTTGTTCGAGAAGACCCCAGTGGGGTTGCCAGCTTCATCCCTAAGAATCTTGCCGCCTGATGGGTCTGGCGTTTCAGCAGTAATGCCGATTTTCTCGATTGCGCAGGTGTTGGCACTAAACGTGTGCACGTCAACCTGCTGCAAAAAGACCGGACGGTCCGAAATGTACTCATCGATCATTGCCGCCGTAGGCATCTCGGGCACGTCCCACTGGAACTGGATAACCTGATAGCCCACGATCCACTCGTTGTTCGGGTGGTCTTCGGCAAACGCCTGCACGCGTTCCATACACTGCTCAAAGCTTGTGCAATCGATGAGATTGACGGCGAAATCGGGATCGGACACAAAGGCGCCCTGGGCATAGTGAGTGTGTGAGTCGATGATGCCAGGCATGACGAGCTTATCGCCATAGTCGCGCACCTCGGTATCGGGCCCGATAAAAGCGTCGAGGTACTTATCCTCGCCGCACGCAACAATCCTGTCACCTGCGACGGCAACGCCGCCCTTGAACGGGGCCAGCCCGTCACCAGTGAACACAGCATTACTTTTGATGACTAAATCCGCTTTGTCCATATGAGCCTCCTCAGACGTTACAGGACAATGGATGAGCGCCACGATACGACGCGCCCAATCGGTGAGGGAGCATTTGTCGCTCCCTACATGACACGTGCCTACGAGCGGTCGGGTGTCTGTCCAGCGCCCTACGCCCCGTGTCAACACCCATTGACGCACCTCCTGCACAAGCTGCCAAGATGGAAGCGAGCGAACGGACGGCTTAAGAAGGTTTACACGTCTGAGCAGGTATTTTATTGTCAAAGTTTATTGTCGCTTCATTACGCCAAGTGGTCTGCGATACGCCGTCAGCCGAACCACTCCAGCCTTACGAGCGCCAGAATGTCTCAATCAAGTCGTCGCGCGCCTTGACTTCGCTCTTTACATAGATGCGATGCAGGTGAGCCTTGACGGTACCCGGACTAATCACAAGTTCGTTAGCAATATTTTGGACATCGAGTCCACGCAATACGAGTGTAAGCACTTCCTGTTCACGCTTTGAAAGCCCATGCTCGTCCGAGAAAATCACAACACGCGAGACAAGGTCCTCCCGTGCATCACGGCGCTCTGTCGCTACCTCTTCATCGGCACGAGGGTGACGCGAGAACACACGTAAGATATGGCTGAACTGTTTAAATAGCTGAACGGCTGCAGCCACAAACAATAAATTCTCTGAGATATTCCGCTCGCCCAGATACCATAAAAAGGCGCTCACCATCACGTTGTCAACGTCAGGCGTGCAGAATAGGATCATATAGGTATCCTCGATAACCACCATCACGGTAAGCACGCAGGCTATGCGAAAGAACGTCCGAGTGCGCTCAAGATCGAGCCGCTCAGCCCTATTCTCCGTCTTGCGATAGCGAGCGTAAGCATATACCAAGCAGAATGCCATTCCCAAATCGCGCGTAAGCCAAAAAAGATATTGCTGAACCTGGCCCGCAAAGCCAGTACGAGGCACCAGAGCAAGCTGAAGCACGGCGATCGGTACGACATATGCGGCAACGCGCTTAACGGTCACCTCATCGTGTAAGCGAAACGTTACCCAAAGCCATACGCACGCAAGAATCGCCACGCCCAGCGCGCAGCGCAGTAACGGATGTTGAAGCGGCTCATTAAACGTCACCACATAGTCATATTTGAGCCGGTTGTACTCATCAAAGAAGATCACCGACATATCGAAGATATAGAGAAGGAAGCCCGCGGCCGCCACCAAACAATCGCGTCGACGAGTCATGAGCCATATTACGAGTGCAGTTGATGCCGTCACCAATCCAACGCCCATGACAAGAATCGTGTAGATAAAGAATGCGAAGCTCATACTACCCTCATTCCGCGCACAACCAGCTTGATTCCGCATTACGGTTATGGTAAGACATCGAACGAATACCAAGATCGAAAGGAGATGCCATGGCGCCGATTGCACCGCTCAAGATTATTGTCGCGCCCGCCGCCAAGGCCATCGCCAAGATCGGTTCGACCATGACCTACGATGACGTTCCCTGCATCGTTGATGAGCGCAACGACAGCTGCCCTTACCTGGGCCACGTCCCCTACTTTGCGCCTAAGCTCGCTTCCAATCCCGAGCACCGCGAACAGTAATCCAAGATGCGGCAAGCGCCGCGCAGCTCGCGGAGCTACTGTTTTGGTGCAAAGAAACGTTTTGGTGCAAAGAAACCTGTCCTTCTTGCACCAACGCCGGGATTGTCGACGCTGCGGCCGCGGCGCGATACGAGGCGCGAAACCTCGCCCAGCAACACGGCGATCACCACACCCATGAGAATGGGCAACTTTGCCATTTCGGCGGGCGAGCCGTTGAGCGGCACAATCGTAGCGACAATCGAAAGCACAAGCTCCACCACGGGAATCGCAAGTGCCACCGCAAGCACCTTGCCCTCGAAGGGCGCGCGGAACACGCGCGGGCGATCGTCATATTTGCGCAGGCGCCAAAACGCTGGGAACATCGGGATATAGCTCATAAGCAAAAAGACGACGTTCATCGAGAAGAAAACCCAAAAGACGTCGGAGCCCTCGCCCAGCGGAATCTGAAGCAGTAGTACCAGGCTGGCAAAACAACCGTTAATGATTGCCGAGCCATTGGGCATGCCGGTCTTCTTGGACACCAGCGCAAAGGGACGCGGCATATTGCCATGACGCGCGGCATAGCTCGCCACGTTGTTAACGCCAAAGCTCCAGCAGATCATGTTGGCGAACAGCGTCACCAAAAAGGCCACGCCCACGACCATCGTCAGCGGATGGCTGCGCCCCAACATGGCGGCGACCGCGTCCACAATGCCCGAATCGAGCGAAAGCTGCTCGGTGGGAACCGCGGCTCCAATGCCGATGCCGCAGATAATGTAGATTGCCGCAATGGCAACGCCACCAGCGATAACCGCCTTGGGGATATCGCGCGATGGGTTTTTCATCGTACTGGCAAAGGTCGCGACCACTTCGAAGCCCATAAAGTTGAACAGGATGATCGATAGGTACGTCAACGAATTGGTGTCGCCCAAATCTGGAATGAAGGTCTTAAACGACATATCGTTGGCAAAGCCGTTATTGCAGGCAAACCAGATGCCGACGATTCCCACCACGGCGGTAATGAGCACCTTGATGACGGCACCGCCGTCCATGACCCAATCGGCCTCGGCCACCGGGTGCATCGCCATGACCGTGACGCCCCACACAAAGGCAAGCTCGATGGCAATTCGAACCCCGAGCGAAAACTCGATGCCCCATACCGCATTGATGACACTGGGAAACATGCAAGCGATACTTGCCACCCACAGTGGAAAATTGACCCAGTAGCACCAGGAGCAACGGGCGCCCCAACGGTCGCCCAAGCCCAGGCGAACCCAATCGTACAGGCCGCCCTCGGAATCGAACGCCGTACCGAGCTCGGCCACCACCAGGCCATAGGGAAGCAAAAACGTAATGATGAGGAAGATCCACCAGAAGAACTGCACGTTACCCATGGCAGACGCCGGAGCAGCCGCCTCGATGGTAAAGACAACGCAGATAACCGAGAGGATGACCTCGAACAGGGAGAACTTTTTACCTACCATGGCACGCTCCCCCTACAGCAAAAAGGATGGCATCTGTACCGAAGGCGCAGCCCAAGGTAGGGTTGCAGGCCGCGTCACCGGTGCAGGTGCCATCCCAAAGAGAAGAGAGGATGCAATTGTTGGACCAACGCTCGCGGAACAGGCGCGTGTAGATAACGATACGCTGGTACATAGATACTCCGATCAAAACGGTCGCGCTCGCAACCGGAAACTATCAGCAATTGAATACGCGTCTGACCTGGGAAATTCAAGCGAACAATTGGCCTAACCCGCAATAAATCCCAGATCAGACGCGTATTCAATCAAAGAAAAAGGGCACTCCGATGTGGAGGCAACGGAGTGCCCAAAGAAAAGCCAGCCGATCAATCAGGTAGCCCTGTTCGCTTGACCGGCTGGGTTTCTGAGGTGCGGCAGATTCCCGTGAAAGAGGAGCGCCGCGTACTTCGGTACGCAAGCGACGAATGAACGGGAAGGTGCCGTGCCTCAGGAAGCCAGACGATTAAGCCGACGGCTCCTGCTGCGTAATGCAGTGGATATTGCCGCCGCCGAAGACGACCTGCTCGGACTGAACGCCAACGCACTTGTAGACGCCCTCGCCCCAGACCTCGTCATAGATCTTCTGGAGCGTGTCGACGGCCAGCTGGTCGTTCTCGTCGCCGTACTGCGGGACGATAACGCCGTGGTTGGTGACCAGGTAGTTCATATAGGAAGCGATCAGCGGCTCGTCGGGAACGCGCGGCTCGGCGTTCTCGTCGGCGTCGATGGTGTCGCAGGAAGCCTGGTCCATGAACAGCGGGTTCACGGGCATGCAGAGCTTGTAGACCTTCAGCTTGCGGCCCTTGGCGTCAACGGCGTTGGAGAGGGTCTCGTAGGCAGCGTGGCACTGATCATAGAACGGGTACTCGGGGTCGTCGGTCCAGATGCAGGCCATGACGCCCGGGGCGATGAACGTGGCGACGTCGTCGATGTGACCGTTGGTCTCCTCGGGATCGATGCCCTCCTTGACCCAGATGACCTTCTCGACACCCAGGTAATCCTTGAGGTGCTCGTTCATGTACTCGCGAAGCTCCTCGCTCCAGGGCTCGAACTTCTTGTGGTGCTTGGGCCAGATGGACTCGGGATCCTCTTCCTCCTCCAGAACCGCAGAGCAGGTGCGGCCCGGGGAAAGCAGGCACTGGTCGGTAACGACGAGGGTGCCCTCGCCGTCGACGGTGATGGAGCCGCCCTCGAGGATCATGTCATCGGGACGATAGCGACGGCAGCCGGAGAGCTCAGCCATCTTAAGGGCGATCTGCTCGTCCTTGTCCCACGGGAAATAGAGGCCGTCGACGAGGCCGCCGTAGGCGTTGAAGTGCCAGTGGTTGGCGCGCTTCTCGCCCTTGCCGTTGATGACGTAGGTGGCGGCGGTGTCGCGGAACCAGGCGTCGTCGGTGGTCATCTCGATGACGGTGACGTTCTCGTCGTTCTCGAAGACGGCCTTGCAGTTGGCATAGTCGACCTGGTTGGCGCACATATAGACCGGGGTGAACTCGGAGATGGCGCGGGCGATGGCGGCATACTGCTTCTGAGCAGGCTTGGCGCCGTGGGCCCAGGTGTCGGTGCGGTGGGGCCAGCCCATCCACACGCGATCCTGCGGGGCGAACTCGGCGGGCATGAAGAAGCCGTCGGCCTTGGGGGTGGACTCGGACTCGGTGATCGTACGCATAAGATTTCCTCCAAATCGAACGATCGTTTGCCGCGGGCGGGTTACCCGCAGCCTAAAACCAAGAGATGGTAGGCGCCCGTTCCCCGGCAAAGGTCGGGGCGCCCGGCGCCGGTTTTCACGGAGTCGCACCGGCAAGCGACGACGTAACCTGGTGCGCGGAGACAAAACGCACGAAGGATACGGAAGAGAGATTAGGGTAGGCGGTGGTTACCGGAGCAATAGCTCACACCCACCCCAGGGAATGGTTAGCAAACCTGTCGCTTGGGCACGCCTCCGAAGAGGCCGGAGTGCCCGGAGTCGGGAGCGACAAGCCCGACGAAGCGCACGTTGGTACGCGAGGAGGATCGGAGCCCCAGAACCGGGTGCTCTAATTCTCCTCGGCCTCGGCGGCCTCCTCAGCGAGACGCTGGGCTGCGAGCTCAGGGGTCAGACCCTTGTACTCTTCCTTGCGGCCCTTGGCGCTGACGACGCGGACGACCTCGCCGATGAGCACGAGCACGATGAAGATGACGATCATCGGGACCTTGTCGCCAATTTCAGCGGCGGAGAACGGTACCAGCGTTGCAACGATGGCGAGAACCAGCTCGATGCAGGGGATGGCGAGCATAACCTTCATCATGGCGCCCTTAAACGGGAACGTGAAGATGCGCTCACGGTTCGGGTCGTTCTTACGAAGGTTGAGGAATGCCGGGAACATCGGGATGTAGGTGAGCAGCAGGAAGACGACGGAGGTGCCGAAGAGCATCCAGAAGACACCGTTGGAGATGGCGTCGATGGGAACGAGCTGCAGGCAGAGAACCAGGGAGGCAACGACAGCGTTGACCAGGTTGGCGCCGTTGGGCATGTCGTCCTCGGAGATCATCGAGGCGAAGACCTTGGGCATGTTGCCGTGCTCAGCAGCATAGCGAGCGACGGAGTTGACGCCGAAGGACCAAGCAGCCATGTTGGCGAACAGGGTGATCAGGAAGGCGATGCAGATGACCTTGAAGATCATGGAGTCGCCCACCATGGTCTGGACTGCGACGATCATGCCGTAGTCGGGGTCGATGGAGTCGGCCGGCACAGCGGCGCCGATGCCGAAGCCAGCGAACAGGTAGATGACGGCAATAGCCACGCCACCGACAATGATAGCCTTGGGAATATCGCGAGCGGGATCGGCCATGTCGTCGGTCATGGTGCAGATGACCTCGAAGCCCATGAAGTTAAAGATGATGATGGACAGGTAGCCAAGAGCGTTGGTGTTGGTGAGCTCGGGCAGGAAGGTGGCAGCGGACATGTCGTTCGCAAAACCGTTCTCCATGGCATACCAAATACCCAGAGCGCCGACGATAACGGCAACGGCGACCTTGATGATAGCACCTCCGTTAAGGACCCACTCGGAGTCGGCCGCCTTGGAGCGCCCCATAAGGTAGACGATCCACACAAAGGCAAGTTCGATACCCATCTTGGCAATTAGGTTGAACTCGACGCCAAAGACCATGCCCAGGATGTCGGGGAACATGGTAGCCAGCGAGGCGATCCACAGCGGGTAGTTGACCCAGTAGTAGTACGAAATGCGGGCGCCCCACTTGTCACCCAGGCCATCGCGTACCCAGTCGTAAATGCCGCCCTCGCCGTCATAGGTGGTGCCGAGCTCGGCGACAACCATGCCGTAAGGGAGCAGGAAGGTCAGGATCAGGAAGATCCACCAGAAGAACTGCTGGTTGCCAATGGCAGCAGCAGGTGCGGCGGCCTCGCAAACGAAGACGACGCAGATGATGGTCGAAATGACCGTCAAGAAGGAAAGCTTTTTCTTTCCGTCGCTCATGATGAGCTCCTTCGCTCAGTCTTGGACAGATCCGAGGCCCTAAGGTATTAAGGCAATTGCCTGGGCCTCGGTGAGCGGGCGACAGGAGACGAGCATCCGCCGCCCGCAAACGTGCTTTAAGAAGCCTTGAGGCTTAGAGCTGCTCGAGAGCCTCGAGAGCGGCGTGGAGCTCAGCCTTGGCAGAGTACTCGACGTCCTCGTCGTTGAGCGGAGTGCGCTTGCCCAGGGCGGCAAGGAGAGCACGGATGGAGTGTTTGCGGTTCTCGGCCTCGACCCAGCACAGGGAGCGCTCGGGATCGTCCATGACCTCGTCGACGACTTCCTCGTTGCGGGTGGCCGGCAGGCAGTGCATGAACTTGGAGTTGGGGCCGGCGAAGTTCATCATGTCCATGGTGACCTGATACTTGGGATAGAACACGTCCATGTAGTTCTCGCCCGAGACCTCCTCGTCGTACAGGCCATACCACACGTCGGTGTAGATGAAGTCGGCGCCCTTGATGCACTCGATGTCGTCGGAGATGACAACCGAGCCGCCGGAGACCTTGCAGTTCTCCTCGGCGATAGCCATCATCTGCTTGCCGAACTCGGCGCGCTCCTCGACGGTGCCAACGTGCAGGCCGCCGTCGGGGATCTGGTGGCCCTTAGGTCCAAACTGGACAAACTTCATGCCGACCTTGGAGGCGATGAACATGAGGGAGACGCAGACCTGGGTGGCGTCGCCGATGAAGGCCAGGGTGCAGTCCTCGATCTTCTTGCCCTCGGGGAGGTTCTCGAGCATGGTCATGAGGTCGCCCATCTCCTGCGTGGGATGGTTGAACTCGGACATGCCGTTGATGACGGGCACAGCGGAGCCCTCGGCGAGGCCGACGACGTCCTTGTGACGGTCAACGCGAGCCATCATGATGTCGAGCAGCGAGCCCATAACGCGAGCGGTGTCGCCCAGGGACTCGTGACCACCGAGCTGGATGGTGCCAGGGCCATAGAACTGAGCATGGCCGCCGAGGTCGGTCATAGCGGTCTCGAAGGAAAGACGAGTGCGGGTGGAGACCTGCTGGAAGATCATGCCAAGGCTCTTGTTGCGGAGCAGGTGCGGATAATAACCGTCAACCTTGATGGCCTTCTTCATTGCCAGACCAAGATCCTCGATAGCCAGGATCTGCTCTTTGGTGAAGTCGTTGGTGTCGATGAAATCCTTAGGCAGTGCCATATCGATTTCCTTTCCGCCGGTCTTGCCGACTATTAACTATGAGGCGCTCGAACATCACGCCTCGTGTTGACAAGACCATCATTCACCCGTATGCAATTTTTACCTAGTTTATTCGGGATTAAAGACCGTTCACGGAGTTACACCCTCTCTAATCCAATATAAACCCGCAGGTCAAGAGTTTACAGGGGGTTTACCGTCTGGAACCGCGAACGGTATACGGCTATGCTGTATCTTGGCGTTTAATCCGCAATGGAACGACCGGCGGAGGCATGTATACCGGGGGATATAGCGGGCTCCATAAGGGATCAAAATGAGACAGGACGGTGACAGATGGACACACTCATGTTCTTCTATACCCAAGCGATACTCGTAATCTGTATTGTGACGGCAGTGCTTTCGCTTGCCGCCTATGCCTCGTCCCGTCGACGCTTCTTTATCTATGGCAGTGGCGTTTTTATTTGCTACGCCATCGAAATGACTGAGATCTTCTTTTTTGAATACACGTTGCAAAACGAGAGTTTTCCGGCCAGCGACTATTACTCAATTACCATGCCTGTGTTGCGGACCCTTGTGGCGACCGCTTCACAGGCTTTTATTTGGCTGATTGCCATGGACTTGCTCGATAAGCATTCTAAAAAGCAGTTCGCTATCCCCGTCTTAACGTTTTTGCTGTGCGAGTCGCTGGCTATCGTCGCAGTCCCCTCCGGCCCCATGCGTCAGTGGATCTACTACACGATACGCCAGGCATTCCTTGTCTTTGTGGGACTGTATATCTTATGGACGGCTCATAAGAGTACAAAGGTTGAGCTGAAGGCACGCGTCAACAACCAGCGAAAGCACCTGATTATCGGCGCTATTCTGGTCGGTTGCATCGTTGCCGAGGATTTCTACAACATCCTGGTCATCCCCATGAGTCTGGCACCCTCTTGGCTGCAGCTATATCTGTCCGAGCGCAACTTTAGCGAGAACTTCTTTGCGTGCTACTTTGCGATTCTGTTGATTATCTACTCCTACCACGTGCTTTCAATCCGCATGCAGGAGGCGCCCGAGGAAAAGAACGTCAGCGATCTTGATCGACACATCGAAGAGCAGATGCCCTTCTATCGCAACGCCTACAAGCTCTCCAACCGCGAGACCGAGGTTATGCGTCTGGTCGTACTGGGCAAGTCGAACCAAGAGATCGCTGACGAACTCTTCCTTGCTGTGGGCACCGTCAAGACCCACATCCACAACATCCTGGTCAAAACCGAGCAGCAAAATCGCACCACGCTCATCCTCCACTTCTGGAAACGATGAAGTTACGCGGTTTTACCAAACCGCGTAACGGTTCGACGCTACAAGCGCCCCTAAGCGGCAATCTGACGTTCAATCGTCGGTCGCGTACCCAAAGTACGCTTCCCTCCTCTTAAACGTCACCTTGCTCGCCTAGGGGCGCTTTCGCTGACTTATGCTCAACTTACGATAATTCCGAGTTGAACGGGTTACTCGCTGTAGCGGGTGGCGATGGCAGCTTGTACCATGCCGGCGCTCATGAGGTACGTCACCAGGAAGTAGCCGCCGTAGGCCGCCAGGAAGATCGCACAGGTGAGGCCCACGGTGCCGCCGATGCTCATATTTCCGAAAATGCTCACCAGCTCGATGATCACCTTAAGTGCCACAAAGGAGTGCGCCAAGCCCACCGCCAACGGGAACAGGAAGAACACCGCTTGTTGCGCCATCACCGAATGTCGAATCTGGCGGTCGTCGCAGCCGATCTGTGCCAGCACACGATAGCTGCGGCTGCCGTCGGCCACATTGGAGAGCTGCTGGATCGACAGAATCGCCGCGCATGCAACGACCAATACAAAGCCGATGTAGATGGCTAGGTAGCTAATAAGACCGTTCATTTGCGCTGCTTGCGCGTACATCTCGGAGCGTGTGATGAAGGTTCCCCACGACCCCGACTCCTTGCCGTCAACGAGCAGATTGTCGAGCACAGTGTATTTAATGCTCTCGTCTGCCTCGGTCGTATCCATCCCCTGTTTGTAGTTAACGAGCAGACTACTGGAATACGGCTGCAGATTAAGTTGGGACAACAGCTCGTCGGCAACGACGACGGTACCCCCATTACTGCCCATCGCCGAGTTGGCGATGGCCGCCGTATCTTCGTCCGACTTATCGGTTGCGGGCTTGAGCGTATGCCCGCCCAAGGTAAGGGTATGGCCGCCAGCCATATACTTGGTGTACAGGTCGACCAGCTCGCCGCCCATATCACACGTGAGCAGATACTGGTCGTGACCGATGTGCACCGGCTCCTTGCCCATCATCTGGCGCAGTTTGTTGTACTGACTTGCCGGCGTCACAGACAGGCCTGTCATGTCGGCATTGCTACCCCCGAACGCCTTGGGAAGCTTTTCGCCCATGGTCTTGCACATCTCACTTGGGGTCACCGAAGGATCCGAGCCGCCAAGCGGGTAACTCAGATACGAATCGATCTGCACATGCTCACCGGCAACATCGGCGATATTGACCTTCTTGCCGGTCTCGTCGTTGTTGTCCGCCGACTTGCCTTTAATACCGTCTGCAACGTTATCGGGGTCGACACGATCGCCGTGCCATGCGGAGTACAAATCGACCGTACTATCGGCCAGCACCATGCGATCGGCTTCAGACGGATTGATGTACTCTTTGTAGAAGTCGAGCGTATCGGGCGTGTAATAGATATACGTCTGCGACATGTCGGCCGGATTATAGCGCTCCAGGTTTTCGTTCATCACGTTGGCGATCGACATACCGCACGTCACCGAGGTGATGGCCAAAAACAGGAGCATCGCGATGACGCCCATCGAAAAGCACACCGTGTTGACCTTGGCCGCAAGCTGGCGCACGGTAAACATGTTGAGGCCGCGCCAATACACGCCGCGCAGGCTCTGCAGCAGCTTGATGAGCATGCCCGAGAGTCCCCAGAACAGGGCAAAGGTGCCCACGGTAACCATAGCGGTCGTAATGCCAAACTGGTTCATGGCCTCTTGCAGCTTGCTGTCCGTCGCGGTTAGCGGGAACCCATCACGTAGCAGACGGTAATAGGCCACGCCTACAAGCACCACGCCCACGGCAAAAATGGCAATCGCAATCCAGGGGTTGCGTGTCTTGATGCTCTCGTTGCGACGCTCGGCACCCATAAGCTCGATGAGTTTGGTACGACGCACGGCGCGAAGGTTCAGCAGTAGCGTGAGCACAAACATCACGAGCATGCAGGCAAGGGTCAGGCTGAACGCATGCACCGAGAAAAAGAAGTGGAAATTGGCGATCTGTGTCTTAAAGAGCGAGGCCGTAAAGAATGTCATGAGCTGGGAAAGTCCCACACCCAGCACAATGCCGGCGACAAAGGCCACGACCGAGACGATCACCGTCTCGAGCGCCATGATCGTAGCGACGCGCCCACGCCCCATGCCGAGCACCTGGTACAGGCCAAACTCCTTCTTGCGGCGTTTCATGATGAAGTTATTGGCATACACCATCAAAAAGGCCATGACACCGGCCAAAAAGTACGTCAGGTCGCCGAGCATGCTGCCCATTACCTGCGCCAAGCCCTTTTCATCGATTCCGGCGATGTCGACCTGCATCGAGATGGTGTTAAAGGCATAGAAGACCGTAACGCCCAGGGTGAGCGTCAAAAGGTAGACGAGGTAGTCGCGGCTGGCACGGCGGACGTTGCCCCAAGCGAGTTTACAGAGCATCGGAGCCCTCACCGCCCATCATGGCAACGACCTCCATAATGCGGTCGAAGAATTCTCGGCGGTCGGTGTCGCCG
The DNA here is from genome assembly GCA_025992755.1 of Coriobacteriaceae bacterium. Taxonomy (GTDB): domain Bacteria; phylum Actinomycetota; class Coriobacteriia; order Coriobacteriales; family Coriobacteriaceae; genus Collinsella. The sequence goes on along the minus strand of DAJPGF010000001.1, from coordinate 263,876 downwards.
CGGCGCAGCTCGGTGAAGATCTTGCCGTCGCGGATAAACAGTACACGGCTCGTGTAGCTGGCGGCAAAGCTGTCGTGCGTGACCATGAGCACCGTGGCGCGCAGGCGGCGGTTAAGGGCCTCCAGGCTCTCGAGCAGCAGGCGAGCGCTCTTGGAATCGAGGGCGCCGGTGGGCTCGTCGGCCATGATCATGGTGGGGTCGGTGACAAGCGCGCGAGCCGCGGCAACGCGCTGCTGCTGACCGCCGGACATCTGGTAGGGATACTTGTCGAGCACCTGACTGATAGACAGACGCGCGGCCACATCCTGCACGCGGGTCGAGATCTCTGCCGAGTTTGTGCGGGCGATGGTGAGCGGCAGGGCGATGTTCTCGCGTGCCGTGAGCGTATCGAGCAGGTTGGAGTCCTGGAAGATAAAGCCGAGCTCCTCGCGGCGGAACTGCGAAAGCTTAGCCTGCTTCATGCGTGTTACGTCCTGGCCGTTGATGCGGATGGTGCCGCTCGTGGCGCTATCGATGGTCGACACGCAGTTGAGCAACGTCGACTTGCCCGAGCCCGAGGCGCCCATGATGCCAACGAATTCACCGCGGTTGACGGTAAAGCTGACGTCGTTGAGCGCGCGGGTCACGTTGCCTAGCGCTCCGTATACCTTTTCGAGATGCGCGACCTCCAGTACCGGGGTCGCCATGTGCGTGGTTTGCATACCGAGTCCTTTCTTGCAATTAGTCTACGGCATCTATAGTCGCAAGAAGACGAGTCGGCTACCATCGATATGGCTTACGCTTGCCTTACCGTTGTGTAAGGTAGAGGTAGCCAGTCTGCCACGTGTTGATGTTGAGAGAGGACTCCTGTTGAAGACTGTTCATGTTGCCGCTGGGATCATTCGCAAGGAAGGATCTGACGAGCTGCTTGCCGTGCAGCGCGGCTACGGCGACATGCAGGGACTTTGGGAGTTCCCGGGCGGCAAGCTCATGCGCGGCGAGACACCCGAAGACGCCGTGCGCCGCGAGCTTATGGAAGAGTTGCAGGTAAAAGTCACCAACCTGCGCGATTTCTACACCGTCGAGTATGACTACCCCGATTTCCATCTCTCGATGGAGTGTTACTACTGCTCGCTGGCTAAAGAATCCGATGAGCCTCAGAAGCACGACCGCCAGCTCGATATCCGCTGGATTCCGCGCACCTCGCTTGCCACCGTTGAGTGGATGCCCGCCGACAAAGGGCTTATCGATGCTCTGATTGAGTTGAAGGAAGATCGGCTTGAGGCCAACGGCGCCGCCGATGACGCCGCGCCCAACACAGCCGACAAACCCGCCACCAAGCCCAAGCACGCACCTAAGCGCCGCAGCAAGAAGCGTCCCAAGCCCGGTCTGCTCGACGGCATCGATACCTCGGACCTCTCCGCTGACGAGCGCGAACTGGTGCGCCGCCGCGCCGCTATAAAAAAGTCCATGAAGGGCAACAAGCGTGCGAACACCAAACCCGAGCTGCTCGTTCGCCAGCGCCTGCGGGCAGCGGGCCTTACGGGATACCGTCTGGAATGGAAGGTTCCCGGCAAGCCCGACATCGCCTTCCCCGGCCGCAAGATTGCCATCTTCGTCAACGGCTGCTTTTGGCACCGCTGCCCCAAATGCAACCCTAGCCAGCCCAAGCGCAACGTTGAGTTTTGGGAAGCAAAGTTTCGCCGCAACGTCGAGCGCGACCGCGCTGCCGTGACAGCACTCACTCAAATGGGCTGGACACCCATAACCATCTGGGAATGCGAGCTCAAAAAGGACCGCATCGACGCCACGATGGAAAAGGTCATCGAGCAGGTGCGCGCCGCCGCACCGCAGCGCTAACAGCGAGCATTCACACGCTCCGCACGTCCGCGCCACATCCACGTCACAAACCTTAGAAAGCCCTTAAGCCCAAAACCTTTCAAGAGTGTTACTCGATAGCTTTTACCTGCGGTTTCATCGCAACGTCAAACCTCATTAAGCCTTTCTTTAGCGCTTCTTTGCAACAGCCGCGGCATAATACTGCCAACGCACGGGACCTAGCAGCACACCCCGTGCGCAACCTTTTGGTGGACATCGAGGAGGCCGCATAAGCATGCATTCTTCCAATGACGCAGTACAGCAGCCATCCCTAAAACATGCAAACCTTTTCTCCTTCCCCCCGACACAGAGAAACGGCCTCCTCGACTCCCCCACCACAAAAGCCAAACGCTCAACCGACCAGAGCCACAACTTGCGAGCATCGTTCGAAAAGCTCCAAGCATCCCTAGACAAAACCTTCCCCAACCAAGCAAGGGCATACTAATCCCCCATCAACAAAGAAGCCCTAACGCTCCAATTTTCTCCGCCCTAACGCCACAAGGGCGACGACCTCGAGTAGGTCAAGCTGGGAGAGACGAGGGCTTAGTTCCCCAATCTTTCCGCAGGGGGCAAAAAGCCTCGCCGCACGAAGTGCGCAGCGAGGCTTTTTGCATGCCCGAGGACGATTGGGGAACTAAGCCCTCGTCCCTCCCCGGGATATGTAGCGAGTCGGAGTACCCTTGCTGTTACTCTGCCTTGCCCACAGAGTTGAGGTTGGTCATGCGGATCTTAACCAGCTCGGTGATCTCACGCATGCCCTCCTTGGCCGGCTTCTTGGGGTCGAAGCAGGCAGGGTTCTCGGCCATGTAGGCCATGAAGCCCTTGGTGTAGGCCTGACGCAGCTCGGTGGCGTAGTTGACCTTGCAGATGCCGTTCTTCACAGCCTCGGCAACCTGCTCATCGGGCACACCGGAGGTGCCGTGCAGAACCAGCGGCACGTCGACGGCGTCGCGGATGGCCTTGACCACGGACTGCTCGATGTGCGGATCGCTCGTGTATACGCCGTGGCTGGTGCCAACGCCAATGGCCAGCGAGGTGCAGCCGGTGCGCTCGACGAACTCCTTGGCCTCGGCAGGATCGGTGTAGGGGCTCTCGCCCTCAACCGCGGGACCGTCGTCCTCCTTGCCGCCAACCTTACCGAGCTCGGCCTCGACGGGCACGCCCATGGCGCGGCCAGCATCGGCGACGGACTTGGTCAGGGCAATGTTGTCCTCGAAGGACTCGTGCGAACCGTCGATCATGACAGAGGTGTAGCCAGTGCGGAAAGCCTGCATGCAGCGGTCATAGCCATCGCCGTGATCGAGGTGCAGAGCAACGGGCACGGAAGCGCGCTCGGCGGCAGCCTTGACCATGCCGTAGAAGTAGTCCAGACCAGCGGTCTTGATGGTGCCCGGGGTGGTCTGCATGATGACGGGGGACTTGGTCTCCTCGGCAGCGGCCAGAACGGCCATAACAAACTCGAGGTTCTCGACGTTGAAAGCGCCAACAGCGTAGTGGCCGGCCTGGGCGTCCTTGAGCATCTTTTCGGTGGTAACAAGTGCCATGAGCGTTTGCTCCTCTCCCTCGCCCGCATCTGGACATCGGGCGTAGTCGTTCACAAGGCGTTTCACCTTGCGTTTTGCTGCGCTCATTGTATGAAATTCAGCGTCTTTGCACGTGCGAGATATTGAGCCCATGCAGGTCAATGCAGTCGTTTTTGAAAAGTAAACGGAAGGAATTTGAGCCGAGTGGACATGTTCGATATTGAATTTTGGGCGTTCAGCGTCTTTCTTTTATAGAAAAGATAAGTAATCGAAAGGTGTTTTCTTACTCAAAAAGAAAATGAACGAAAATGGACTCATCACAATTCCTGCAAATTTCAGTTGAGGATGGAGCAGCTATGGCCCATGTAACAACCCGAGCCTTCGCCGATGAGCGTCGTGCCGCCATCATGGAGATGCTTGAGCATAACGCCTCGGTGCAGGTGGCAGAAATCGCCCAGACCTTTGGCGTGTCCTCCGTTACCGCCCGTGCTGACCTAGACGCGCTCGCCGAAGCAGGCAAGCTGCGCCGCACGCATGGCGGCGCCGTATCGCTCCACAAACGCCTAACTGTCTCCACGCAGGATCGCCGCATCAACGTCAATGTCGCCGCCAAGCAGGCCATCGCGCAAAGCGCCATCGAGCTCGTCGGCAATGGTGGCACCCTGCTCGTCGACTCGGGCACCACGGCGCTCGAGTTCGTCCGGCTCCTCGATCAGCGCGACGGTATCACCGTTATCACGGCCGACATTACCATTGCCGATTACATCGACGAGAGCATGCCCTCGGTCGATGTCGTCATGCTGGGCGGGGCACTTCGCAAGGGCCATCGCTATCTGTACGGGCCGCTCACCATGCAGGCGCTCCAAATGGTCCACGCCGACCTGGCCGTCATGTGCCCCGGCGCCTTTGTGCCCGGCTGCGGCTTTACGACCGACTTTCCGCAGATGGCCGAGACCAAAACAGCCATGATCTCCGCCGCTCGTCAGAGCGTTGCTCTCATGGACGCCAGTAAGGTCAACGGACGTGGCATGTACCGCTTTGCCGAGCTGACCGATGTTGACGCCATCGTGATGGATAGCGACCCCGATACCGCCGTCGCCACCTCAATCGCCGAGGCCACCGACAGCGCCCACCCAAATCTCGTCATCGCCGGCGCTTAAACAAAAACCACCACAAAGGTGCCTGTCCCCTTTGTGGTGGTTGTGATGGTTGAGCGTCAAAAGTGAACGTGTCGCTACTTGGAGAGCTCGTCGGCGAGGGCCTCGATCTGGGCGCGCGAGGCGTCGTTGAGCGAGCCCAGCACAGTCACCTTGTTCTGCGTCAGGGTGATGTCCTTCATGCCCTCGAGCTCCTTGGTCATAACCTTGGCAGCTGCGGGCGCCCAGGAACCGGACTCGACAAGCGCCACGGTGCGGTTCTGGTAGGCATGCTCGGCGAGCGTGTGGATAAAGGTGCTCATGAACGGGAAGATCTCGCCCTGATAGGTAATGGAGGCGAGCACCAGACGGTCGTAGCGGAACGCATCCTCAACGGCCTCGGCCATGTCGTCGCGAGCCAGGTCAAAGACGGAGACCTTCTGGCCGCGAGCCTCGAGCGCAGATGCGAGCTCCTCGACGGCAGCCTTCAGATGGCCATACACGCTCGCATAGGCGATCGTGATGCCCTCGTCTTCGGGCTGATAGCTCGACCAGGTGTTATAGGTGTCGAGGTAGTAGCCCAGGTTCTCGGTCAGCACGGGGCCGTGGAGCGGGCAGATAATCTGAATGTCCAGGTCGGCGGCCTTCTTGAGCACGGCCTGCACGAACTTGCCGAACTTACCGACGATGCCAAAGTAGTAGCGGCGAGCCTCGCAAGCCCACCCCTCGGGATCCTCGATGTCGTTGGCGCCAAACTTGCCAAAGCCGTCGGCACTAAAGAGCACCTTGTCGGTGGACTCGTAGGAGAAGATCACCTCGGGCCAGTGAACGTTGGGGGCGCCGATAAAGGTCAGGCTGTGGCCGCCCAGGTCGAGCACGTCGCCCTCTTTGACGACCATCTTGCGCTCGGGGTAGTCGGTGCCAAAGTAGTTGACCATCATGCGGAAGGCACCCATGCTGGCCACAATCTGTGCCTGGGGATAGCGCTCCATAAAGGCAGCGATACCGGCGGAGTGATCGGGCTCCATGTGATGGACGACCAGGTAGTCGGGCGTACGGCCATCGAGCACGGCCTCGAGGTTGCCGAGCCACTCGTCGACAAAGTCAGCGTCAACCGAATCGGCGACAGCAATCTTTTCGCCCAAGATAACGTAGCTGTTGTATGCCATACCGTTCTCGGACACGTCGTACTGGCCCTCGAACAGGTCAATGTCGTGATCGTCGACACCGATGTAGCGGATATCCTTGGTGATCTCCATCAGGCAAAGCCTCCTAGATAGACAAAAGAACCCGTCTATCATAACACTCGGCTGCATAGCCACGGCTATCCGCCAGCATCCTTATCGATTGTTATTGAAATGCAATAAATCGCCGTTTACCTGCACAAACTATGCGCGCGGTATCGCCGTGCTATGTCGAATAATGAGCTGACCGGGAATGCGAATGGCAACGGTTTTGCCCGCCGTACCCGCCTCGGGAACCGCATGCTCAAACACCTCGCGTCCGCGCTGATGTAGATCGAATCGCACGGTCGTGAGCTCGTTGTGTGCCACAAAATCATCGAGCGAATCATCGACGCCCACCACACTTACGTCCTCGGGCACGCGCAGACCGCTATCGCGCAGCGCTGCAATCGCGCCATTTGCCATCTGATCGTTTGCCGCGTAAATCGCCGTCATGGTGCGGTCGTGCTCGGCCAGGTACCTGCCGGCCTCGTAGCCGCTGTTGGCAGACCAGTCGCCCTCGAGCGGCTCTGCCGGCTCGATGTGTTTACGCTCGAGTGCATCCTGCCAACCGGCGCGACGAAATTGCTCGTCGACCGAGAATGACGGGCCGCCAATATAGCGAATCTGCTCGTGCCCTAGCTCAAACAGGTGATCCATAAGCAATAGCGAGCAGCCGTAATGGTCGGAATCGACCGTGGTCACCCGCGGGTGCGCGTACATGGTAACGATGACCGTGCCAATGCCCGGCAGTGGATCAAACGTCTCAAAATCGGGCGCCATGCGACTCATACCGATGATGATGCCGTCCACCGGCAATGCGGCCATACGACGCGTGGCCTCGGCAAGCGAAAACTCCTCGGTCTTGGACATCTCGACCAGCGTGATGGCGCAATTATGCTCGCGAGCAGCGCTGGCGATGCCGTCGATCATTGAGAGGTTGCCAAACTTGGTGACATCGTTGACGCACAGGCCGACCGAATGGTAACGGCCGTCGCGCAGCGAGCGACCGGCATAACTCGGACGAAAGCCGAGCTCTTGCATCGCGGCCTGTACGCGCTGGCGCGTCTGCTCGTTCACATTGGGCAAGCCGTTGGCAACGCGCGAGACCGTCTGCTGCGAAACGCCGGCAGCGCGGGCGACGTCGGCCATGGAGACCGGACGCGAACTGGTATCGTTGGACGGGCGCCTTGCCACAGGATCACCTTCACCCTTGCGAGATCTGAATAGCGTGAATGCCGGCCCGGGCAGAAATACATCCCGCGCCGAGGCCCGCTATCGTCGGACGCATGTTAACGTACTCTACTTTTTCTATCTGCATCTCTTCTGCTTTATAAGTCCATACGGCAGTACCGTTCACGGCTGAATTTCTACCGATTACCAGATTCTCAAAAAGTGACAAGCGATGTGTTATGAGTACGTTAACATAGCCCGTAACGTGCGGTATTGTGAACACTTGGTTCATGCCGCTTCAAGTTGTTAACGTACTCATAACGACGCAAAACCCACCCGTGCGCGCCAAGGAAAGGACTCCCATGACCACCCCCGACGAAAAGACATTCGCCACGCTCACCAAGCTGTTCGAGGAGGAGTTTGGCCCCATCGGCGACCGCCAGGTGCTCTACGTGCACGCGCCCGGCCGTTCCGAGATCAGCGGCAACCACACCGACCACGAGGGTGGCCACGTTATCGCCGGCTCGCTCGATGTCGCCGTCGACGGCATCGCCGTGGCAACCGATTCCAACAAGGTTCGCGTAGCCGACGAGGGCTATCCCACGTTTGAAATCGCGCTCGACACGCTAGACGTTCAGGAGTCCGAGAAGGGCACGTCCGCAAGCCTCGTGCGCGGTATGGCCCACGAGGTCGCAGCCCTTGGCGTTGAGCCCAAAGGCTTCGACTTTGCCTTTACCTGCTCCGTCCCCTCGGGCGGCGGCCTTTCCAGCTCTGCCGCCGTCGAAGCCGCGTACGGTCGTGCCATGGAGACGCTCTGGGGCGCGCCCGCCATTGAGCCCGTCACGCTCGCCCAGATGAGCCAGCGCACCGAGAACAACTACTACGGCAAGCCCTGCGGTCTGATGGACCAGGCCGCCGTTTGCTTGGGCGGACTCGCCTACATGGACTTTGAGGATCAGGCCCAGCCCAAGACCCAGAAGCTCAAACTCAACTTTGAGGATCACGGCTATGCGCTCGTGCTCGTTAAGGTCGGTGCCGACCATGTGGCAGCTACCGACGACTACGCCGCCGTTCCGCGCGAGATGCAGGACGTCGCCGCCGAGTTTGGCAAGGCGCGCCTGTGCGAGGTAAACGTGGCGGACTTTGACGCCAAACTCCCCGAGCTGCGCGCCAAGCTGGGCGACCGTGCCTGCCTGCGCGCCGTTCACTACTGGTACGAAAACGGCCTGGTCGACAAGCGCTGGGCAGCGCTCAACGCCGGCGACATCGACCAGTTCCTGGTCCTGACGCGCGAGTCCGGCGCCAGCTCTGCCATGTACCTGCAGAATGTCGTTGCCAAGCTGGGCTCCGAGCAGCCTTCCATGTACGCCTTGGCACTGGCCGAGCATGTCCTCGACGGCCGAGGCGCCGTCCGTATCCACGGTGGCGGCTTTGGTGGCACCATCCAGGCCTTCGTGCCGCTCGACCTGGTCGACACCTTTATCACCAAGATGAACGGCTGGCTGGGCGAGGGCTCTGCCCGCCACTACGCAATTTCTGACAAGGGGGCTTACGCGGCATGGCTGTAATGACTGACGTGCGCGAGGCCGCGCAGAACCTGATCGAGTACGCTATCCACCGATCGATGATCGGCCAGGACGATCGCATCTGGGCGTATAACACCATTCTCGAGTGCATCGGTGCTACGGGCCCGGCGCTCGACATGGCCTGGGCGCTCCAGGTCGAAAAACTCTCGCTCTTGCACCCCGACACCCTGCCCAACTTTGACCTTGAAGGCACACTTGCCGCGCTTGCCGAGGCGGCTGTTGCCAACGGCGCCGCCGAGGACACGGCATCGGGCCGCGACCGCATCGCCATGCGCATCATGGGCGCGCTCATGCCAAGGCCTTCGGTTGTAAACGAGGAGTTCAACGGACGCATGGGCGTCAACGAGCCCCGCGCCGCGACCGACTGGTTCTACGGCCTGTGCTGCGACGCCGGCTACGTGCGCCGTGCCGCCATCGCGCGCAACATCAAATGGAGCACCCCCACCAACCGGGGCGACCTCGAGATTACCATCAACCTGTCAAAGCCCGAAAAGGACCCGCGCGATATTGCCGCGGCCGGCGCCGCCAAAAACACGGGCGAGAAGTATCCCGCCTGCCAGCTCTGCATCGAAAACGAAGGCTATCCCGGACGCTCCGCTGCAGCCGACGGCGGCGCCCATCCCGCCCGCCAGAATCTGCGCGTTATCCCCATTAAGCTCGACGGCGAGCGCTGGGGCTTCCAATACAGCCCGTACGCGTACTTTAACGAGCACTGCATTGCCATGAGCTCCGAGCATCGCCCGATGCACGTCGACCGCAAGGGTCTGACTTGCCTGCTCGACTTTGTCGACCTGTTCCCGCACTACTTTATTGGCTCCAACGCCGACCTGCCCATCGTGGGCGGCTCGATTCTGTCGCACGACCACTTCCAGGGCGGCGCGCACGAGTTCCCCATGATGCACGCCGCCGAGGTCTCGCAGTTTAGCGTGCCCGGCTTTGACCAGGTCAGCGGTACCGTGTTGCAGTGGCCGCTTTCGGTGCTGCGACTGCGCTCGCACGACCGCGCCCAGCTGCTCGACGCCGCCGAGAAGATTATCCTCGCCTGGCGCGAGTGGACCGATGAGTCGGTGGGCGTCATCGCGCACACAGCCGACGGCGTAGCGCACAACACCGTGACGCCCGTCATCCGCCGCGTCGACTCGCGCGGCAATGCCGGCGGCGAAGTCTACGAGGCCTACCTGGCGCTTCGCTGCAACATCACGACTGACGAGCATCCGCTGGGCGTATTCCACCCGCATGCTGAGTACCACCACATCAAGAAGGAGAACATCGGCCTGATCGAGGTCATGGGCCTGGCCATTTTGCCGCCGCGCTTGGTTCCCGAGCTCGGCGCTGTCCGCGAGCACTTGCTGGCGGCCAAGGCCGATGCCAGCTACGACCTTGCTGGCGCGCTCGAGGGCGACGACCTTTGCCGCAGCCACGCCGCGTGGGCCGAGGACGTCTTTGCTCGCCGCGCCGACGAGCTTACGGCCGACAACGCCATCGATATCCTGCACGAGGAGGTCGGCGTGGTGTTTGGCCACGTGCTCGACAACGCCGGCGTCTTTAAGTGGGACGAGGCAGGACGCGCCGCCCAACAGCGCTTTATCGACTCGCTATAGCATGCGAGCTCGAACGCACGCACTCAACAAATAGCGTCTACACGACAACGGCGCCCGCCGGCAACATCACCGACGGGCGCCGTTTTTGAGTGTAGTCATTGGGGTCATTCTTAAGGGGCGTTCTTAAACGACTAGTCATTAAAGAGCGTCCCCAATGACTACTTGCGACCAAGGCAACGCCGGTGTCTTGGCAACGACAGCGAAAACGCCCCTAAGCGAGCAAGGTGACGTGAAAGAGGAGGGCATTGACCTTCTGGTCATGCCCGACGATTGAACGTCAGATTGCCGCTTAGGGGCGTTTGTAGCGTCGAGCCGTTTCGGCGTTTGGTAAAACGCCGAAACCCTAGAGTTCAGTCACGACAACACTGTTATAGATCTCGTCCCAGCGGTCCATGACCAGGTGGCCAGTCTTGGGATCCATGGCGTTGAGCTTGCCGCAGGTATTGGCGGTCTTGAGCACCGTGACGTCGTCGGCACCAGCAGCAATGGCATGCGCAAAGCCTGCGATGGTCGAGTCACCGGAACCCGTCGCGTTCACAGCCGCAATCGCGGGCGTCTTGGCGCGGAACGCGCGACCCTCATGGAAGCCCACCGAACCGGCAGCGCCCATCGAAACGACAACCCAGGGAATACCGGCAAAGCGGCCATCGGCGGCAAGCGCCTCGCGCAGGGCATCGACATCATCGGTCGTAAAGGACGTATCCAGCAGGCCGTTAATCTCGGTTAGGTTGGGCTTTACGAGCTCAGGCTTAGCGTCGGACTCAAGCGCGGCCTCCAGCGATGCACCCGAGGTGTCGAGCAGCACCTTGGCGCCCGCCTCCTCGGCGATCTTGACGAGCTCGGCATAGTAGCCGGCATCGACACCACGCGGCAGCGAGCCCGAAAGCGTCACAACGTCCGCCTTTGCTGCAAGCTCGGCGAATTTGGCCGTAAAGGCCTCGAGCTCGGCCGGGGCGATCTGCGGGCCGCTCTCCAAAAGCTCGGTCTGATTGCCCTCGTGCAGGATATTCAGGCAAATGCGCGTCTCACCGGCGATGGGCACAAAGTCGTTCTTGACGCCGTCGGCATCCATAAGCTCAGCCATATAGGCACCCATGTGGCCGCCGAGCAGACCGGTCGCGAGCACGTCGTCGCCCAGCTGCAGCAGCACACGGCTCACGTTGAGGCCCTTGCCGCCGGCAGTCTTTTCGGGCGTCACGCGGTTCACGTCGTCGATGATCAGCTTGTCGAGCTGATAGCGCGTATCAATCGACGGGTTCATGGTAACGGTCAGAATCATGTTGAACTCCTGTTTAGAAAACCGGCCCGCGCCCCATCACAGAAACGCGAGCCGTCAATTAAAAAGCTGCAGAATGCCGGGTACCGCCAAAAACGAAGCACCCAAGCTCAGCAAGCAAAAGTGTTATCAGAGCAACTCGCCCGCCAGATGGCTTCGCAGCGTCGACTGGTCTGGCGTTCGGTAGAACGCCGGAACCTCCTTAGTCGTGGTATTCGCCGCGGTCCCACTTCTCGAGGAACTCGTCAAAGAAGTGCGGGTCAGCCTGAGCCTCGGCATCGGCCTTATTGCAGGCATCGATCTTGGCGATCAGGGCATCGTGCTCGGGGGTCTTCTCGTAGGGCTCCTCCAGGAAGGCAAGCATGATATCGGCCATCAGGAATTCGCCGGTGATCTTGCCGCCAAAGCCCACGATGTTGGCGTTGAGTTCGCGACGGGCATACAGGGCAGAGGTCATGTCGCGGACCAGGGCGCAGCGGGCGCCGGGAACCTTGTTGACGGCGTTGGTGATGCCGATGCCGGTGCCGCACAGGGCCACGCCAAAGTCGGCCTTGCCGCTGGCAACAGCCTCGCCCACGGCCTTACCGTAGATGGGATAGTGCGTACGGGTGTGGCTGTAGGTGCCGCAGTCGAGCACCTTGTAGCCAGCCTGCTCCAGGCGGTCGGCCAGATAGATCTTCTCGTCCGTAACGATATGGTCGCAACCGATTGCGATGGTCTTCTTCATCAGAACGTCCTTTTGTCTGAATTCACAAGTTGAGGTAGAAGTTCGAGTTCTCGGTGGCTCTCGTTAGGCCATCTTGTTGAGCATGTCGACACGGATCTGGTGACGGCCGCCGGCGTACTGGGCGCGCAGGAACTCGCGGGCGATCTTCTTGGCAACCTCGGTGCCCACAACGCCCGGGCCCATGGTGACCATGCGCGAGCCGTTGTGCTCGCGGGTCATGTAGGCGGAACGCTCGTCGGAAATGTTGGCGACGACCATGCCCTTGATCTTGACGGCGGCCATATAGGAGCCGACGCCGTACTTATCAAATGCGAAGCCCTGGGAATCCTTGTGCTCCAACAGGTCCTTGGCAACGGCGGTCGCGGAATCGACAAAGTCCGCGGCAGGGGTCTCGGAATAGTCGACGACCTCGTGACCGTCGGCGATGAGCATCTCCTTGATGGACTCCTTCATCGACATACCGTCGGCATCGGAAGCGATTACAACCCTCATGACATCCTCCTTGAGAGATACGCAGGTGCGTAGTTTCTGTTTGGAAGTGTTGAATCGCGTTCAGGTCCGGGCATCTGAATGTGCGGTTCTTCACTGTTCATGTTTATTTGAACACATTCGAACACCGACTGCAACAATTATTTGTTTGTCTTTGTTCTTTTTTGAACAAATACCGTTTACGGATGATTACTGACCGTTTGGGCCCGGCGCGGACGTAGTGGCCACGTGTTCAACAAACAAAAGGGCGGCCGAGAACGTGTCTCGGCCGCCCTTCTTACAGTTGATCTTCCAAAGAACGCATTGCCGCCTACTCAGACTGCCTGCCCTTCTTGGCGTGCTTGGACGGAGCACTCAGAAAGCGGCCCGTCAAATAGTTCGCCGGGCCGGAAATATCAATCCCCAGTAGCGTGTGTCCCAGCCACAGAAACGCCGCGAGCACCAGCAGCGGGATAACGCACGAGGTCACGATCATCACAATGACGCCTTCGATGAGATCGGTCACTTGCTGCACAATTTCATCGGTCATCTGCTTGGCGCCGCTGGTCACCGGCGTGACGAGGCCCGAGGCACCGTCGGCAAGCTGCTCGAGCACGCTCTTGGACTCTGCGGACTCGGTCTTTTTCTTGCTTGTTTTGGAGCTATCGCTATCTGCCGCACTCGCAGCGTCGGCCGCCTTTTGCTCGGCCGCCTCGATGCTAACGCGATACGTTTCGTCGACCTTCTGCGACACCCAAACGCTTGCAGGCACCAACGCCATGCCAATTATGGCGACCACCAGCACACGCGTCGCCACACGGCGCAGGACAGTGCTCGTGCTCCAGCGCCCGTGAATGCCGAGCGACACCGCAAAGAGCACCAACGCAAACGGGATTAAGATGCCCAGGCCAACCGACCACAAAATCGTGAGCAAATATTTCTCTAGGTATAGCACAGCAAGCACGATACCAAGGTTGCCCGAAAGCTGCGCGAGCTGCTCGGCAACTGGCGTTCCCGTATCGCCCGGCAGCGCAGTGATACCCGCAGATAGGGCGACGCACGAGGTTGTGAGCGCCAAAACATTGCCCTTCTTTTGATCGATGACCTCGATGGTGGAGTCCCAAGTCTTGGTATCGGCAAAATGCGGCCGAGCTACAAAGCCCGACAGCAGCGCCAGGACCACAAGCGCAACGATAAAGCCAATCTGCAGCTTTTTGTTTGCGCACACGACATCGGACAGACTGGGCTGCAGCTCGGTTACCGTCGTATGCTCGGTTATCTGGACAGGACGCCCATGAGCCATCTCATGTGCGTCTCCCTTTTGAATCAATCCGTTGCCCGGCATTTGGATACCTCCTTATTCCGGCCTGTATTGCGGATGGAAGTATACCCACCCAGTAAAAAACCGAACGGGAGGGCGTGCAGAAGCTCCAAGACTGCCCCCCAACGACTAGTCGTTTAAGAACGTCCCCAATGACTGTCTCGGGATGAGTTGCGGTGGAATAGGGATTGTTTTGCGCCCGCCGGCCCCTATTCAGTCCCCATTTCACCGCAACTTGGAGGAGGACAGAAAAAGCCCTGTCGCGGGTAGCGGCAGAGCTTTTGGAAGGGGACTTGGTTGTGAGGGCTCGTTAGGCGAGCTTGGCCTCGAGCTCGGCGATACGCTTGTAGGCATCGATGGTAAAGCGGGTCTGCTTCTCCAGGATCATAGTGGTCATGAGGGTGTCCTGAGCGTGAGCCATGATGAAGGTCATCTCCATCTCGCCACCGCCGGCCTCCTGCGAAAGCAGTTTGGTCTGCGTGTCGTGGGCACCGATGAGCGCATCGCTGGCATCCTTGTGCAGCTGTTCGGCCTTCTCAAAGTCACCCTCGCGAGCAGCATCGAGCGCTGCAAGCAGATCGGTCTGGGCGTCACCTGCGTATGCGACGATCTCGAATCCAACCATCGAGATTTCTTCTTTGGTTGCCATATTGCGTTCCTTTCACATATGAACCAATGGAGAGCATCGCGTCCGGGCATACGCGCTGCGTTGTGTATGACAGAAACAATAACATTCAAACAAAAAAGAACATCGCAAAACGTAATTTCGAACTATGAACGGTCACTTTTCGCCCGTGAACGGTTTTTAAACCAATCTGAACAATATCGAACACAATTAGCGGCAACCCAAACAGGGCCGCACCCTAACGCAAATCGCGCACCGTATCGCCCTCTACGAGCACACCGGGGATCAGCATGTGCTCCACGCCAGACGCACCCCCATCGGCGCCGGCAATCTTGTCGACCGCCCACATGCCGACGCGCTTGTTGTCAAAGCGCACCGTGGTCAGGCGACGGTCGGGCACGATATCGCCCAGGCTGTCATCAACACCCACCACGCTCACGTCCTGGGGTACGCGCTTTCCGCGCGACTCGAGTCCGCGAATGCAGCCGTAGGCCATGGCGTCGTTGGAGGCATAGATGGCAGTACAGGTCGGATCGTCCGCCAGAGCCTGACCGGCAGCATACCCGCTCTGTGCCGTCCAATCGCCACGAACGAGTCGCGGTGGCTCAATGCCATGCGCGCGCAATGTCTCGCGCCACCCCTCCTCGCGCTGCATGCCCGAAAGCGAGCGCTCGGGACACGAGATAAAGTGCACGGTCTTGTGTCCCTGCCCCAGCAAGTACTCGACAACCTGGCGTGAGCAATCGAGCTGATCGTTATCGACCGTCGAGCACAGTGGGTGCTCCAGCATGGTAACGAGCACCGTCTGCATACCGGGCAGCGGCTCAAAGGTGCCAAAGTCCGCCGGCATGCGGTTCATGATCACAACCATGCCGTCTACCGGCAGCGCGCTCATACGCGATGATGCGCTCTCGAGGGTATAGGGATGTCCATCTACTTTAGTGAGGGTGATGGCGTAGCCGTGCTTATCGGCGGCGGCGGCAATGCCCTCCATACGGTCGAGGTTGCCAGTACCGGTAATGTTGAACATGGCGACACCGACGGTCTTAAACTTGCCACGGCGCAGCGATCGACCGGCAAAATTGGGGCGATACCCCAGCTCGCGCATGGCGGCACGCACGCGTTCCTTGGTCTCGGGGCGCACGCTGGGCGAATCGTGCACGGTGCGCGAGACCGTCTGCTCCGAGACGCCCGCGAGGCGCGCTACGTCTTTGACGGATACCGATTTTTTAACAGCGGCCATAGGTCGATCTTTCTATGTCAACGATGCCATTGGTGGCACCTTGCGCAGTCATTTTTAACGCCTTCAAGTATATCCAACGCCTCCCCCACCATACGCTCACCACCCAAAACCTACCGTTCACCGACATTTTTGCTTCCCCGAACGGCTTTTGTCGACCAAATGTTAACGTTGCCATTGTGCAAACACAGAGCCACCGGGCGGCTCAAACGTTTACGCGTAAGGAATCGACGGTTCGCAGGCACAGGAACCACCGGTTCGCGTCTTTTTTTGTGTCGCAAAATGGCAACGTCAACATTTTGGCAACCGGACGCCAAAAGCTACCATCGTTGCTAACCCACCGACTCTTAGGAGCATTGCATGGAGCAACTCATCGCCATCATCGAAAAGGGCCAGCCCTTTTTCAACGCGATCGCCCGCAACAAGTACCTCAAGGCGATCCGCGACGGCTTTATCTCCGTCATCCCCATCATCATCTTCTCGTCCATCTTCTGCCTCGTAGCCTCGGTCCCCAACATCTGGGGTTTCTACTGGCCCGATGACATCAACAACGCCCTGTGGAAGTGCTACAACTACTCCATGGGCATCCTGGCCATCGCCTGTGCCGCCACCACGGCCAAGCACTTCGCCGACGCTCAGAACCGCGATCTGCCCAAGAACAACCAGATCAACTTCATCTCGTGCATGTGCGCGGCAATCATCGGCTTCTTGCTCCTTTCGAGCGACACCATCGCCACGGACGCCGCCAGCGGCTTCAACACCACCTACCTTGGTTCCAAGGGCCTGCTGACCGCTTTCATCGCTGCGTTTGTGACCGGCATCATCTACAAGTTCTTCATTAAGCGCAACATCACCGTCAAGATGCCCGAGCAGGTTCCGCCCAACATCTCGCAGACCTTTAAGGACATCATCCCCTTCTCCGTCTGCATCACCGTCTTTTGGGTTTTTGACATCGTCTTCCGCGCTGCTTTTGGCTTCTGCTTTGCCCAGGGTGTCATCCAGGTGTTCCAGCCCCTGTTCACCGCCGCCGATGGCTACATCGGCCTCGCTGTGATCTACGGCGCCATGAGCCTCTTCTGGTTCGTGGGCGTCCACGGCCCCTCGATCGTCGAGCCCGCCATCGCCGCCGCTCTCGTTGCCAACATGACCGACAACCTGGCTGCGTTCCAGGCCGGCCAGCACGCTTCCGCTGTCCTGACCCAGGGTGCCCAGTACTTCGTCGTCTGCATGGGCGGCACCGGCGCCACGCTCGTCCTGGTCTTTATGTTCTGCTTCCTGGCCAAGTCTCAGGAGATGCGCGCCGTCGGTAAGGCCGCCATCGTCCCCGTCTGCTTTGCCGTCAACGAGCCGCTGCTGTTCGCCGCACCCATCGTGCTCAACCCCGTCTTCTTTGTCCCGTTTGTCTTTGCCCCGATCGCCAACATCTGGATCCTCAAGATCTTTATCGACTTCTTGGGCATGAACGGCTTTATGTACACCCTGCCTTGGACCGTCCCCGGCCCCATCGGCACCATCATGGGCCTGGGCTTCCAGCCGCTCGCTTTTGTGATGCTCGCCCTTATCCTGGTCGTCGACTTCGTTCTGTACTACCCGTTCTTCCGTGCCTATGACGCCCAGAAGTGCGCCGAGGAGGCCGAGATCTCCCAGGAGGAGCTCGCCGCCAAGAACGCCGAGAAGGCCGCCAAGCTCAACGATGCCTTCCAGGGCAAGGCTGACGCCAAGAGCGTTGCCGCCGGCGCTGCTGCCGAGGCCGTGAAGGCCGACTCCCCCGCCGCTTCCGCAGCACCCGCTGCCGAGACAACGACCGCCAGCGACCTCAACGGCAAGCGCGTGCTCGTGCTCTGCCAGGGCGGCGGAACCTCGGGCCTGCTCGCCAACGCGCTGGCCAAGGCCGCCAAGGAGCGCGGCATTAACCTCGAGACCGCTGCCGAGGCCTATGGCAACCACGTGGACATGCTCCCCGACTTTGACCTGGTCGTCCTGGCCCCGCAGGCCGCAAGCTACCTGGCCGACCTGCAGAAGGACTGTGAGCGCGTGGGCAACAAGTGCGTCGCCTGCCGTGGCAAGCAGTACATCGAGCTCTCCCAGAACGGCGACAAGTCTCTCGCCTTCGTGAGTGAGCAACTTTCGAAGTAAGTAACGCCCAGGGCCAGCCGACCATCCAAGACCGGCTGGCCCTTCGATTTAGACGATTGGATCATCATGTCCGTTAATCCTGCTAGCGTCACCAACCCGCCCGCGCAGTTTCCCGAGGACTTTGTCTTTGGCGGCGCCACCGCTGCCTACCAGGTAGAGGGCGAGACCCGCACTCACGGTAAGGGCAAGGTTGCCTGGGACGACTTTCTGGAGGCCCAGGGCCGTTTCTCCCCCGATCCCGCTTCGGACTTCTACAACCAGTACCCCGTCGACCTGGAGCTGTGCGAGGAGTTCGGCATCAACGGCATTCGCCTCTCCATCGCCTGGAGCCGCATCTTCCCCAACGGCACCGGCGAAATCAACCCCGAGGGCGTCCAGTTCTACCACGATCTCTTCGCCGAGTGCCACAAGCACCACGTTGAGCCGTTTGTCACGCTGCATCACTTTGACACGCCGCTATCCCTCTTTGAGAAGGGCGATTTCCTCAACCGCGAGACCATCGACGCCTTTGTAGACTTTGCCACTTTCTGCTTTAAGGAGTACGCCGACCAGGTGACCTACTGGTTCACCTTTAACGAGATCTGGGCCGACGCCTCCAACACCTACATCGAGGGCACCTTCCCCGGCGGCGTCAAGGCGCATCTGGCCGAGGCTTTCCAGTGCGAGCACAACATGATGCTCGCCCACGCCAAGGCCGTGCTGGCCTTCCACAACGGCGGCTTTAAGGGCAAAATCGGCGTCATCCAGTCGCTGGAGTTTAAGTACCCGCTCAACGAGAACGACCCCGCCGACATCAAAGCCGCCAACAACGAGCACGTGCTGCAAAACCAGTTTTTGCTCGACGCGACGTTCCGCGGCGAGTATGCCCCCGACACCCTCGAGTGCGCCAACCGCCTGGCTGCCGTCTCGGGCGGCACCATCGAGATCTTGGACGAGGACCTCGAGATTATGCGCGAGGCAGCGCTCTACAACGACTACCTGGGCGTTAACAACTATCAGTGCCGTTTTTTGAAGGCTTACGATGGCGAGAACGACCTGCACCACAACGGTACGGGCGAGAAGGGCACCGGTCGCTGGCGCGTCAAGGGCATTGGCGAGCATGTGAACAAGCCCGGCATCCCCACCACCGACTGGGACTGGATCATCTATCCCGAGGGTCTGTTCGATCTGCTCGTCTACATTAAGCAGCGCTACCCCAACTACAAGCAGATCTTCATCACCGAAAACGGTATGGGTTACAAGGACCCCTACAAGGACGGCTTTGTAGACGACCAGCCGCGCATCGACTACATCGAGCAGCACCTGCGCTGGTTGCTCAAGGCCATGGAGGTGGGCGTCAACGTGGGCGGCTACTTCCTGTGGAGCCTGCAGGATCAGTTCTCCTGGACCAATGGCTACAACAAGCGTTACGGCTTCTTCTACGTTGACTTTGAAACCCAGAAGCGCACGCCCAAGGCAAGCGCATACTGGTATAAGCACGTGGCGCAGACCCGTCGTCTGGACTAGTGGCTGGCGGGGTTGCCCGCTCACACAACCTGTCCCCATTTCTCAGCCGGGGGCGGCACGTCACACGGCGCGCCGCCCCCGGTCTTTTTGTTTTTGGGCTGGTCGGGAGCCGTTTGTCTCAATCTGTAACATCTAGCCGAGTTTTTGGGTCCTAGCTGTTACAGATTGAGACGAACAGGATTGCTCTTTCCGAAGAATCTAAATCTGTAACACGTAGCCCGCTTTTGACCGTCTACCTGTTACAAATCGAGACAAACGGAGTAGGACCTAACCCCGTATGTCCCTAACAGTCGAGCGTTCGACCAGCGTACTCGGCACATGAATCGCCTCGATAGACGAGCTCTCTCCAATCGCCGCCTCAAACGCAAGCTTACCGACACCGCGCAAATCAAATCGCAGCGTCGTCAGCCGATTGTGAGGAACAAGTCCCTCGAGTGCGTCGTCGATACCAACCACGCTCACGTCGTCGGGCACGGACAGGCCCGCGTTCTCGAGCGCGGCGATAACGCCCAGCGCCATCTGGTCATTTGCCGCAAGCACGGCAGTCGGCGCCTGCGACCCGCCGGCAAGCACCTCGGCCGCAATCCGCTCGCCCATGGCGTACCCACTGTCCGCACTCCAATCGCCACGCAGCATCGGAGCGGCATCGACATGAGCACGACCCAGCGTATCGCGCCAACCGGCCTCACGAAAACGCGAGGAAATCGAGTTTTCCGGACCCGCCACAAACCGCATATTCGAGTGACCATGTTCCAGCAGATAATTGGTCAACAGCTCGCACGAACCATACTGGTCGGAGTCGATCGTCGTGCAGCGCGGATGCGCATACATGGACAGGATGACCGTTCGCACTCCCGGCTGGGGAACAAACTCCTCAAAATCGGGAGCCATGCGGTTCATGTTGAGAATCATGCCGTCGACGGGTCGCTCGACCATGCGGCGCGAGGCATCGGCAAGTGTATAGGGCTTGTCGCCGCCCATCTCGATCATAGTGACGGCAAAATCGTGCTCGCGCGCCGCTCGCATGATACCCTCGAGCGTCGCCAGGTTACCGACACGTGTGATGTTGTACATGCACAGGCCAATAGAACGATACGACCCGCCGCGCAACGCCGCTCCAGCAAAATTGGGACGAAAGCCCAGCTCTTCCATGGCGGCCAGCACACGCTTGCGCGTCTTTTCCGTCACGTTGGGCATACCGTTGACCACGCGAGACACAGTCTGGCGGCTCACGCCAGCGAGCGCCGCAACCTCTGCCGCGCTCGCCGAATGACCATTCCTTGTCTGCTGAGCCATGCCTTCCACGCTAACCTGCTTCCCAACTATTCCCCGCGCCCATGGCGCATCGTACATACATTGATAACGTGCTCATGATACCCCGAGCCATATACCACAACATGAAAACTTCTGTCAATCAAAACCGCTTACCGAACAAATACAACCGTTCGCGGCTGTTTGAAGTTGTTTTGTTTCTATACATCCCAGCCGGATGTTAACGTGCTCATTGTCAAATGTTCACGTGCTCATTTTGGTTCTAATCATTTTAAGATAGTGTTTATCGGGCTTTTTCACCGCTGAACGCTAACCAGGGAGCCTCCTGAGCGCAAACGCACAATATCGAACAGCGAGACGAGAGGGTGTATGCATATGTCTTTGCTAAACCGCGTACAGCAGCTGCCGAAGGGCTTTGTTTGGGGCGCCGCAACCGCCGCGTACCAAACGGAAGGTTCCACGAAGGTGGCAGGCAAGGGTAAGACCATGTGGGACGATTACCTTGTCGCCCAGGGTCGCTTTTTGCCCGACCCGGCCAGTGATTTCTACAACCGCTACGAGGAGGATATCCGCCTTTCTGCCGAGCATGGACTCAACGCCATCCGTGTGTCCATCGCCTGGACCCGCATCTTCCCCAACGGCGACGATGCCGAGCCCCTCGCCGAGGGCGTTAAGCACTACCACGAGCTGTTCGCCTGCTGCAAAAAGTATGGCGTCGAGCCCTATGTGTCCCTGCATCACTTTGACTCCCCCGCCGCCCTGTTCAACCAGGGCGACTGGCTCAACCGCAAGACCGTCGACGCCTATGTGCGCTATGCCGAGTTCTGCTTCCGCGAGTTCCGCGAGGTCAAGAATTGGTTCACCATCAACGAGCTCATCAGCCTCTCGCACTCCCAATACATCCAAGGCAACTTCCCGCCCAACCATCACTTTGATGTGACGAGCGGCATCCAGAGCCAGCACAACGAGCTCGTTGCCCACGCCCGCGCCGTCAACCTGTATAAGGATCTTGACGAGACCGAGCACCTGGGCGGACGCATTGGCATGGTCAACGTCCTGACGCCGGCATATCCTGCCACAGACTCGCCCGCCGACCAGCACGCCGCCGACCTGTACAACGCCTTCTACACCGACTTCATCATGGACGGCGCCTTCCTGGGTCACTACTCCGCGCGCACCCTCTCACTCATCAACGAGATTCTGCGTGCCAACAACGCCACGCTTACGGTTGAGGACAGCGACATGGAGGAGCTCGCCAAGGCGGCGCCCCGCAACGATATGTTCGGCCTCAACTACTATCAGTCGGCGTTTATCGCCGCCTACGATGGCGAGTCCACCAACAGCTTTAACGGCACCGGAGACAAGGGCACCTCGTGCTTTAAGTTTAAGGGCGTCGGGCAGCAGGTCGATATGCCGGGTATCCCCACCACCGACTGGGATTGGCTCATCTACCCGCAAGGCCTCTACGACACGCTCAAGCACATCAGCGCCACCTATCCCAACCTCCCCGTCATCTATATCACCGAAAACGGCCTGGGCCACAAGGACCCCGAGCCCGACGCAAACGGCATCGTCGCCGATCCCGAGCGCATCGACTTTGTCGACCAGCACATGGAGAAGGTGCTCCGGGCGCGCGCCGAGGGCGTCGACGTCCAGGGCTACTTTATCTGGAGCCTGCAGGACCAGTTCTCGTGGGCCAACGGCTATAACAAGCGCTACGGCCTGTTCTACATCGACTTCGACACGCAAAAACGCTACATCAAGCAGTCGGCACTCTGGTACAAGGAGCTCGCCGACACTATGGCGGACGCGCAGTAGCGCATCGCCTCGCTTTCCCCCGAGAGGGGAGCGGCCCTATGCGATACAAACCCAGCCGCTCCCCTCTCTCCCCCTGGGACCGACCCCGCCTGCACCCGGGCTTTTAGCAAGCGGGAGACCATATAGGTTTTCAACGTCCATGCCATTAAGATTTCATGCAAAGAGGAGCGTGAACTATGGAATCGATCGTTAAGTTCTTGGAGAAAGGTCAGCCGTACTTCGACAAGGTCTCTAAGAACATCTACCTTCAGGCCATTAAAGACGGCTTTTTGGCAGCAATGCCCATCATCCTGTCTTCTTCTGTCTTCCTGCTTATTTCGACCCTGCCGGGCGTTGTCGCCACGGTCGGCGGCTTTACGCTGCCCGACTGGTGGAACGTCGACGTCGTGAACTTCTGCAACAAGGTTTACAACTTCACGATGGGCGTCGTGGGCATCATGGTCGCCGGCACCACCGCAAGCGCGCTGACCGGCTCCAAGAACCGCCGCATGCCTGCCGGCAAGGCCATCAACGCCACGAGCACCATGGTCGCCGCCATGTGCGCTATGCTCATCTTGGCCGTTACCCAGACGAGTGCCAAGATCGACGGCGCCGATGTCTCGGTGTTCTTTACCGACAACATGGGCACCAAGGGCCTGCTGAGCTCCTTTGTCGCCGCATTTGCCACGGTCAACATCTATGCCTTCTGCATTAAGCGAGACATCACCATCAAGCTGCCCAAAGAAGTCCCCGGCGCCATCGCCCAGAACTTCCGCGACATCTTCGCCTTCAGCTTCTCCATCCTGTTTGTCGCCGTCATCGACGTTATCTGCCGCACCTGCTTGGCCGTCCCGTTTGCCAACGTCATCTCCACGCTGGTGAGCCCGCTGTTCGCCGCTGCCGATTCCTACGCCGGCCTCGCCCTCATCTGGTTCATGATCCCGCTGTTCTGGTTCATGGGCATCCACGGCCCCTCGGTCGTTAAGCCTGCCCTCAACGCCGCGCTGTTTGGCAACATCACCACCAACCTCGCCACGCTGCAGGCCGGCGGTCACCCCGCCCTCGCCCTGACCGAGAACTTCGGTAACTACATCGGCGAACTCGGCGGCACCGGCGCCACGTTCATTGTCCCGATCATCTTCCTGCTCTTTATGCGCTCCAAGCAGCTCAAGGCCGTCGGCAAAGCCTCTGTCGTACCCGTGATGTTCGCCGTCAACGAGCCGCTGCTGTTCGCCGCGCCCATCATCCTCAACCCGTACTTCCTGATCCCGTTCCTGTTTGCCCCCGTGGCCAACGTCCTCATTGGTAAGTTCTTCATCGACTTTTTGGGCATGAACGGCTTTATCTATGCCATGCCGTGGGCACTCCCCGGACCGATCGGCACCTTCATCGACACCAACTTCCAGCCGATCTCTCTGGTCCTGGTTGTCGTCCTGCTGGTCGTTGACTTCTTGATCTACTACCCGTTCTGCAAGGCCTACGACAACGTCCTGTGCAAGCAGGAGGCCGAGACCCTGGCCGAAGAAGAGGCCGAGGAGACCAAGGCCGTCAAGACCGCTGCCGCCCCCGCCGTTGAGGCTCCTGTTGTCGAGACCGCTTCTGCCACCGAGGCCTCCGCAGCTCCGTCCGCCCTTAAGGGCAAGGATCTGAGGGTTCTGGTTCTGTGCGCTGGCGCCGGCACCTCTGCACTGCTCGCCAACGCGCTCAAGGAAGGCGCCGACGAGCTGGGCATCGACATTACCGCCAACGCCGGTGCCTACGGCAGCCACTACGCCATCATGGACCAGTACAACGTCATCGTCCTGGCTCCGCAGGTTCGCACCTATTACAACGAGATGAAGGCCGACACCGACCGCCTGGGCATCACGCTGCTGTCGCCCAAGGGCAAACAGTACATCGACCTCACTAAGGATCCCAAGGGTGCCGTCGCCTGGATCGAGGAAAACCTCAAGGCATAAGACGCTGACGCCACCTGCCGCTCGCAGACAAAAAATGGCCCGTGCATCGATGCGTGATGCGCGGGCCATTTTGTTTAGACCGCACCCGTCCTCCTGTTCATCTCAATCTGTAACATCTAGCCGAGTTTTTCGGTCCTAGCTGTTACAGATCGAGACGAACGCACAGACCAAGCCGAAAATCTCAATCTGTAACAACTAGCTGAGTTTTTGGATCTTAGCTGTTACAGATCGAGACAAACAGAACGCCCGAGCAGAAATATCTCAATCTGTAATATTTAGCTGAGTTTTTCGGTCCTAACTGTTACAGATTGAGACGAACGGGCCGAAAAACCCTACGCCCGCAGGTCCTTTACGCTGGAACGCTCGACCAGCACACCCGAGACAAGCGTACGGCTTCTGGAGCTCGGGGCTTCCAGACCTGCGACGACCTCGTTAAGCGCACGGATGCCCAGCTCGCGGTGGCGAAACTTCACCGACGTCAGAATCGAGTTGGGAATCGTCTTGTAGAGCTCATCGTCGAAGCCGATCACGGACACGTCGTCGGGCACACTGAGTCCCTTGTCACGTAGAGCCATCATCACGCCGTTTGCCATGCAGTCGTTAGCAGCGAGGACCGCCGTGCAATCGGGCTTATCGGCAAGCACAAGGCCCGCGGCATAGCCACTATCCGCATTCCAATCGCCTTGCAGAGGCTCGGGCGGCTCAATGCCACGCGCCTCGAGTGCCGCACGCCAACCTTTCATACGGCACTGGCTCGACAGCGACTCTTTCTTACCAGAGACGAAGTACACGTTCTTGTGCCCGCGATTCAAGAAGAACTCGCACGCCATGCGCGCACCATCCTCTTGATCGTCACTAACGGTGGAGCAGGTAGGATGCTCCATCGGTGTGATAATCACCGTCTTGAGGTCCTTCGGTGCCTCAAACGTATCAAAGTCGTCGACCATCTGGCGCAGGTTGAAAATCATGCCGTCGACGGGAAGCTGCGACATCCTACGTGCCGCATCGGCAAGGGTCATCTTCTCCCCAGCCCGCTTTTTGATCATCGTGAGAGCAAAGCCTCGCTCTTCGGCGGCATCGGCGATACCGTCAATCATGTCCACGGCGCCGCCCGACAAGTGGAACATCACCACGCCGATGCACCCGTAACGGCCCAACTTGAGTGAACGCGCGGCAAAGTTCGCCCGGAACCCAAGCTCCTCCATGGCCGCATGGACCCTATCGCGCGTCGACTCTCGTACGCTATCGGGCTCGTTGATCACGCGCGACACCGTCTTGAGAGAAACGCCCGCGGCAACTGCCACATCATTCATCGAGACATTTTTCTTGTCCATCGTTGCCACTACTTCTCCAGTCGGTTTTGCATCGCTTGTTTTTTGCGTTCTAGCATACACTACCTGCCCGACTGACAAATCAGCCGTTTATCGGACAATATCGAC
Organism: Coriobacteriaceae bacterium; assembly: GCA_025992755.1. GTDB lineage: Bacteria > Actinomycetota > Coriobacteriia > Coriobacteriales > Coriobacteriaceae > Collinsella. The sequence goes on along the minus strand of DAJPGF010000001.1, from coordinate 238,012 downwards.
CGTTCACCCGTAAATCCTTGTTGCTCTTCCAAAAATGTCTTACGTTGTCATTAACGAAATGACAACGTTGTCATTTCGCAATGCCTTCCTTAAGCGGGAAGGTTTCCGGGCAGTCCTGACCATCCATCGACGACCAGTTCCATCCACATGCATCGCGCATCAAGTAACAAAGGAGCTTTATGGACGCCATCGTAAAGATGCTCGAAAAGCATCAGCCGTTCTTTGAGAAGATCTCGAGGAACATCTACCTCCAGGCCATCAAGGACGGATTCCTTGGGTGTATGCCCATCGTCCTCACCTCTTCGATCTTCCTGCTGATCGCCACCCTTCCCGGCGTAGTTGGCATCACGCTGCCTCAGCCGCTCATCGACTGGTGCAACAAGCTGTACAACTTCACCATGGGCGTCATGGGCATCATGGTTGCCGGCACCACTGCCAAGAACTTTACGGCTTCCATGAATCGTCGCATGCCCGCCGGCAAAGTGCTCAACGACGGCTCCACCATGGTTGCCGCCCAGTGCAGCATGCTTTTGCTCGCTGTTACGCAGTTCACCACCAAGTTCAACGGCTCCGAACTTTCGGTCTTCGACTGCACCAGCATGGGTACGCGCGGTCTGTTCTCGGCCTATATCGCCGCGTTCATTACCGTTTGGGTCTATAAGTTCTGCGTCTCGCGCGATCTGACCATTAAGCTGCCCAAGGAGGTCCCGGGCGCCATCGCTCAGAACTTCCGTGACATCATCCCCTTTGGCGGCGCCGTCATTATCTGCGGCATCATCGATGTCGTCGTGCGCAACCTCATGGGCGTTCCGTTCTCCGAGCTGCTTATCAAACTGCTCTCCCCGCTCTTTACCGCTGCAGAAACCTATCCTGGCCTTATCCTTATCCAGGCAGCAACCGCGTTCTTCTGGTTCATCGGCGTCCACGGTCCTTCGATCGTCCAGCCAGGCATCGACCCCATCCGTCTTGCCAACCAGGCCGAGAACCTGCAGGTTCTGCTGGCAGGCGGCCACCCCGCCCACTCCCTCACCTTTAACATGTCGCTCGTGGGTGAGTTCGGCGGCACCGGCGCCACGTTCATCGTGCCGCTTCTGCTGATTCTCTTTATGAAGTCCAAGCAGCTCAAAGCCGTCGGTAAGGCCTCGATTGTTCCTGTTGCCTTCGCCGTCAACGAACCGCTGCTCTTTGGCGCGCCGATGATCCTTAACCCCTACATGCTCGTCCCCTTTGTTGCCGCCGGCTGCGTCAACGTAAGCGTTGCCAAGTTCTTTATCGATAACGTGGGCATGAACGGCTTCTCCTTCGTGGTGCCTTGGGCTACCCCTGCCCCCATCGGCATCTTCATCACCACGAACTTCCAGCTTATCGCTCTGGTGTTTGTTGCAATCATCATCTTGCTGGACGCCATCATCTACCTGCCGTTTTTGAAGGCATACGATAAGCTGCTCTGCGACCAGGAGGCCGAGCGCGCCGCCGAGCTGGGTCTCGAGTCCGATGGTGCCGCTGCCATCGCCGCCAACGCCCCTGCGCCCGCTGTCGAGCAGGCTACCGCTTCCGTCGAGACGGCTGTTGCCGCCGCCGACAGCAAGCCTGTCGCCGATCAGCCCGAGCCCGCTGCCGATGCATCCGCCAAGAAGGATGTCGATGGCCTGAAGGTCCTCGTCCTGTGCGCCGGCGCCGGCACCTCTGCCATGCTCGCCAACGCCATCAAGGAAGGTGCCGCACAGACCGGAGAGAACATCGCTTCCTCTGCAGGCGCCTATGGCCAGCACACTGCCATCATGGATCAGTACGACGTTATCGTGCTCGCCCCGCAGGTTCGTAGCTACTACAACGACATGAAGGCCGACACCGATCGCCTGGGCATTAAGCTGCTCGCCCCGCGCGGTAAGGAATATATCGACCTTACCCGTGACCCCGCTGGCGCCATCAAGTGGCTCCGCGAGAACCTCGACTAGTTACCTCCCTCTGTTGGTGCCCGAATCCCCAGTTCGGGCACCTCTCCCTATTCGTATTCCACAGAAAGGATGACTCATGACCAACCCCATGCAGTTCCCCGACGGCTTTGTGTTTGGCGGCGCCACCGCCGCTTACCAGGTTGAGGGCGAGACCCGCACGCACGGCAAGGGCAAAGTGCCCTGGGACGATTTCCTGGCTGCTCAGGGTCGCTTCTCCCCCGACCCCGCAAGCGATTTCTACAACAAGTATCCGGTCGATATCGACCTGTGCCAGCGCTTCGGCATCAACGGCATTCGCGTCTCCATCGCTTGGAGCCGCATCTTCCCCAATGGCACCGGCGAGATCAACCCCGAGGGCGTCGCTTTCTATCACGAGCTTTTCGCCACCTGCAATAAAGCCGGCGTTATTCCCTATGTCACGCTCGATCACTTTGACACGCCCGAGGCCTTCTACCAGGACGGCGGCGAGGGGTTCCTGACGCGCACGACGATCGACGCCTTTGTCGAGTACGCCAAGTTCTGCTTTGCCGAGTTCACCGAGGTCAAGCACTGGTTTACCTTTAACGAAATTCCCGCGACCGCCGAGGGCAGCTTTATCGTCGGCAACTGGCCGCACGGCGAGAAGTATCGCCTGGACAAAGCCTTCCAGCTTATGCACAACATGATGGTGGCCCACGCCAAGGCTGTCGTCGCCTTCCATGAGGGCGGCTTTGAGGGCGAGATCGGCATTGTCCAGAACCTGGAGCCCAAGTATCCCCTCGATCCCAACAGCGCTGCCGACTGCGAGGCAGCTCGCATGGCCGACGTCATCAACAACCGCTGGGTACTCGACGCCACCTTCCGTGGCCACTATGCAGCTGATACCTTGGAGGCTGCGACCAAGCTGGCCCATATCGCCGGCGGCGAGCTCGACGTTCGCGACGAGGACATCGCCGCGCTGACCGCCGCGCTCCCCTACAACGATTGCCTGGGCGTCAACACCTACAAGTGCCAGTTCCTGCGTGCCGCCGAGGGCGAAAACGACATTAACCACAATGGCACCGGCGACAAGGGCTCCTCGCGCTGGTTCCTCAAGGGCGTGGGCGAGTCATGCGTGCGCGAAGGCGTACCCACCACCGATTGGGACTGGATCATCTATCCCGAGGGCCTCTACGACCTGCTGCTCCGCATTAAGAACGATTACCCCAACTACAAGAAGATCTACATCACCGAGAACGGCATGGGCTATAAGGACGACTTCGAGGACGGCTTTATCGACGACGCCCCTCGCATCGACTACATGCGTCAGCATCTCGCGTGGATCCTCAAGGCAATCGACGGCGGCGTAAACGTCAACGGCTACTTTGTGTGGTCGCTGCAGGACCAGTTCTCCTGGACCAACGGCTATAACAAGCGCTATGGCCTGTTCTACATCGACTTTGAGACCCAGAAGCGCTATCCCAAGGCGAGCGCGTACTGGTACAAGAACGTCGCGGAGACCGGCCTGCTCATGGCCTAATTTCCGCCGCATACCCCCTGTCGGCCGCATGCGAATCCCTCACGGGTTCGCATGCGGCCTTTTTTATTTTGGTGGGCCCGAGCAGGCCGTTTGTCTCAATCTGTAACATCTAGCAGGGATTTTTGGTCCTACCTGCTACAGATCAAGACAAACGAGCGGCCCGAACTTGAAGATCTCGATCTGTAACACGTAACCGAGTATTCCGGCCCTACCTGTTACAGATCGAGACAAACGGGTAGCCCGAAGCAGAATATCTCGATCTGTAACATCTAACCCGGTTTTCTACTCCCAACTGTTACAGATCGAGATAATCCAACGACGCCGACGTTTTAACATACCGTGGTACAATTGTGTCCCAACGCAAAGGAGGTACCCATGTCAGCTTGTGTGCCCGTCCGAGATATGAAGGACACTGCTGCATTCACCACGCTTGTTGAGTCTGAGCGCGACGTCACCGTAACTAAGAACGGCTACGAGGCCATGCACTGCATCAGCAGCGACCAGTATCGCCTCATGCAAGAAGAAATCGCCAAGGCAAAACTGTTGTCTCGTATGATGTTGGCAGAAGACGAAATATCGCAAGGCGACTACAGCGACTATGAATCCTTTGCGGCTTCGATACGAGACAAATATGACCTATAACGTCGTAATCCTCAAAAGCGCGCGATATGAGTACGAGAGTATTGTCGGATACCTTGCTCAAATCCTCAAGAATCCGCGTGCAGCAGGCAATTTTGTCGCTGAGTTTGAATATCAGCTTGATCTGCTTCGCGAGCAGCCGCTTTTACGTCCCCTCTCGCACATGCAAGAGCTGGCGGCACGTAATTACCGATCGTTTCCCGTCAACAACTACATGTGTCTATACAAGTTTGAGCACGAAACAATCTATATCGCCCACATCTTTCATCAGTCACAGGACTACGCCCGCCTGGTCTAGCCCACAAGCTGAATACTTGGCCCGAGTGCATTTGCGTGTCATATCGCGTCACGTTGACGCGTAAAATGACACGCAAATTATTACGCGCCATCAAATTTGACGCACAAATAGTGTTTTTACTTATACGTGTCATTCTGCACGTCATATTGAAGCAATAATCCCCGCGCCGGCAGAGGGCAGAAGTATCGCCTGCAGCGTTAGCTAGCAGATGACCTGCGTGTGCTCCTCGATGGCAGTGCGGTCCTCGGCGGTAATACCCGGCTCGCACACCACGGCGTCCAGGCTGTCCAGGCGGCAGAAGGTGTAGAAGTCGCGCTTGCCGATCTTGCTGGAGTCGGCGATCAGATAGCGCGTATCGGCCTTGCTAAAGGCGAGCTGCTGGATGCGGCCCTCGTCCATGTTGGACGTAGATACGTCACCGTCCAAGATGCCGTTGGCACCGATAAACGCCGCGTCGATGCCCAGCGCACGCAGGGTATCCTCGGCCGTTGGCCCCACAAAAGCGGCAGTGCGGCGACGGTACATACCGCCCACGAGGCACAGGTCGCAGTCCTCGCGCGCCTCGAGCAGGTTAAAGACCGAAAGCGAATTGGTCACATAGATGGAAGTCAGCTTGTCGGTAACTCGGAGAGCGCCAATGCGATCTCACGACGGTTGCGTTCATTGTCTCAATTAGATACTCAACGAAATACGACCCCGCAGCTCAATAAGCTGCGGGGCCGTACTATACACCGACGAATCAACGACGGAGTGCATCCACTATTTAGCCAGCTCCTGAACGATCCAGTCAATTGCACCTTCGGGATCGTTGGTAAGGTCGATATACTCCTTGCCCCTTGTGGTGAGCAGTTTAATTCCAAGGCGATCGGTATCGGCCTTCATAGCGTCATAGTACATGCGTGCCTGGGGCGCCAGAACAATCACGTTGTACTGATCCATCGTCTCATAGTGGCTTCCGTACGCACCGGACTGAGAAACCAGATCGATACCCTTAGCAGCGGCACCTTCGCGAAGAGCATTTGCCAAGAGAGTCGAAGTGCCGGCACCCTGGCAAAGCACAAGCACGCGGATCTGCTCCGCCTTGTCCTTTACCGCCTCGAGAGCTTTTGCGACATTTTCCTGTGCGGCAATAGCATCTGCATCCGAGTTTCCTGCAGCCTCCTTTGCAGACTCTTCCAAACAAAGCTGATGGTCATACGCCTTGCAGAACGGATAGTAAATCACAAAGTCAACGACCAACAGCACTGCCATCAATACGAGAGAACGCAGATCGAGACCCGTGGTGAGGAACGCACCAATTGGGCCGGGAAGCGCCCACGGCATGGTATACATGGGGGCGTTCATTCCAATGACGTCAATGAAAAATTTACCGATAATGGCGTTGACCATAGGAGCCATTAGGAAGGGCACGAACATATAGGGATTGAGAACAATCGGCATACCGAAGATAACGGGCTCGTTAACTCCAAAAATCACCGGGATAATCGATGCCTTGCCCATGGCTTTAAGCTGCTTGGAGCGCATAAACATGATCAGGATAATAGGAACGATGAACGTGCAGCCAGAACCGCCCAGACCGCCGATGAAGCTTGTAAAGTCCTGTGTGAGAGCAATTGACGGGTGTCCACCTGCTTGGAAAACCTCAAGATTGGTAACGGTATTGCCGTAGAGCGCAGCATTGATCGGACTCATGACAACCGAAGCACCGTGGATACCCATAAATTGGAAAAGCGCGACCGCGCCTTCGATAAGCGCCATGCCAGGATAGGTGTCGACCGCGGAGAACAGCGGCGAGATGAGAGCGGATACCAAATTGGCGAACGGCACAGCAAGCAGCTTGCGGCTCGCAAGATCGATAAAAGCGCACGCAAGGATCGAAAACCCAAATGCAAAGATATCGCGAAAACTCTGCGCAATAGAGCCAGGGACCTCTTTGGGAAGCTTGATCGTCACATTATGGCTAATGCACACCTTATAGATATTAACGGTCAAGAATGCGGCTACGAACGCAGCGAGAAAACCCTTGGTTCCCATATAGCCGGTTTCAAAAACAGATGTATCTGCTCCGCCAATCGAGACAACATCGTTCGTCACCGATAGCAAGAGCATGCCGCACATGGCACAAACCATGCACGAGGTGGGGTTGAGAGATTTACCCGAAGGCATGCGACGGTTCATCGACATGGCAAGTGAGCTCGCCGTGGTGCCGGCCACCATAATGCCAAGAAGTCCCATGGTATATGCATAGATTTTATTGAAGAAATCCAGCACCTCAGACGGAAGCGTGATGCCTACATAGGCAGGGAGCGTCGAAAGAAGAAGGAACAGGCTCGAGAACAGCACAATTGGCATATTCGAGAGAAAGCCATCCTTAATCGCCACCAGATAAATGTTCCTCGAGATTTTGTCGAAGAGGGGCTGGTGTTTTTCAAGGAATTTGACGATAGCGTCCATAACACATCCTTTCATGATTCCCGGGCACACAACGATTTATCCGGACTCAACCGTCGTCGTCCCCGTTTGTATCCACTTATGTAAGTGAATACGTTCTTGTGCGAAATGTAATATCATTTGCGCGATTTGTCATAACCAATTCTTTTTCCGCTTTGTCGATATGTCAAGAATTCAAATACTTATTCGGTGAACGGTAGTTGATTAATATAATGTTTTCCCAGCTAAAGGCTATTTTTTCCGAGCAGTACAATAAGTTTGCAACCGTTCACCGATTGGATATAACATATTGAATATATTGTTGTAACAATATTAGAGACAATGTCACAAGCCTGTCGTTCTAGTCAAAGGAAGTAACAATGCCCAAACGATTACTGAACATGTCCGCATCCGATTTTGCCGCCACGTCACCCATGGATCTAAAACAGGCAATTCTGGCTTCCGAGGGACGTACCATCATGGCGGAAAACGTACCCTCTTCCCAATTTCTCGGCGGCGTTACTAATGCAGAAATCGAACGTGCCGCAGGTGCCGACCTGCTTCTGTTTAACGCGCTCGATGTGTTCGATCCAGTTATTGCCGGTATTCCAGATGATCTCAATGAAAACCCGGTCACTTGGGTGAAGCGAGCATGCGGAAGGCCCATTGGCGTCAATCTGGAGCCAGTTGATAACGAGGCAGAGATGTCTGAATCCCGAACGGAAATCCCCATGGGTCGTCGCGTCTCTCCCAAGACCTTAGAAAAGGCTAACGAACTCGGATTTGATTTTATCTGCCTGACGGGCAACCCTGGAACCGGCGTCTCCAACGATGCAATCGCCCATTCGATTAAACTCTCCAAAGAGCATTTCAATGGCCTGGTCATAGCCGGAAAAATGCATGGAGCGGGCGTTGCGGAACCTGTCATGACGCTCGAAATTGCGCGCAAGTTTGTTGACCTCGGCGTCGATATCCTTCTCGTGCCAGCCCCCTACACCGTCCCTTGCTTCCAAGAAGCAGACCTGCGCGCCATCGTAGACTTCGTACGATCCCACAACGTAGGCAAGTCAATTGAAGAGAAGGTTCTCGTCATGGCGGCGAACGGGACGAGTCAAGACTCCTGCGACAGCGAGACCATTAAGAAAATAGGCCTTGCAGCAAAAGCAGCCGGCGCTGACCTCCAACATATCGGGGACTCCATGAACGGTATTTGCCTGCCCCAGAATATCTTCACGCTCGGACAAGCCCTTCGTGGATACAGGCATCAGATCGTCATGCTGAGCCGCTCTGTGATACGTTAAGGTTACCTTGCCCACGTTACATCCCGACTGAGGCAACCATCAGGTATAACCAACATGCAAACTGAGGCTCTAATGCTCGATACACACGAAAAACGGCCACTCTATTTACAGCTCACCGACGCGCTGCTCAAGCAGATCGTCGATGAATATCAAGCAGACGATAAACTTCCGACAGAAATGGAACTCTGCGACGAATACGCCGTAAGCAGAACAACCGTCCGACTTGCCATGAGTGAGCTGGAGCGTCGTGGAAGTATCTATCGAATCCAAGGTAAGGGATCGTTTGTTGCACCGAAACGCGTTAGCGAGCTCAATTCACTTTTAGACTTTGACTTTGCAAGCCATTGCGATGGCGTTGATCCGGATGCCATCACCAAACATTTCGGCGGCCTCACATCAGGTCGTCCAATTTCCGTAATGATGCTCCAACAATTTGGATGTCAAAGTCGCGATGAAATTCAGCGTCTTGAATTGACCTACGAACTTGAAGGCAGCTTCATAGGTGCTGATACGTTCTTCATTTCAAAGTCGCGCGTTCCGAATAACCAGTTAGATTTTCAGGCATTTAGCAGAATCATGGACGACTTGTCCAAGTCTATCCAATCTGTTAGGGAAAGCTATAGAGCACGTCAGCTTAGCGATTCCGAAGCCAGTAATTATGGTGTTGCAAAACTTCCGGTCATCGAACTGACTCATTATGCTTACGACTCCGGAGGCAAACTAATCTCAATTGTCTGCCGCACCGTCTTAACTGGGCGGGTCCCTTATCAAAACTTTATTTTCAAGTCCTAATGTTCTTTTTCTTTTGTCTCGATCTGTAACACGTAGCCGAGTTTTTAAGTCCTAACCGTTACAGATCGAGACAAACAAGGTAGACCACGCCGAATTGTCTCAATCTGTAACACTAAGACCGGTTTTGGACGTCTAGATGTTACAGATTGAGATGAATGCACAGGTCAATCCTCTCAATCTCGATCTGTAACAACTAGCTGAATTTTTCGGTCCTAGCTGTTACAGATCGAGACAAACGGAATAGGCCGAGCAAAAAATCTCGATCTGTAACATCTGACTCGCTTTTGGCCGCCTAGATATCACAGGTTGAGACAATTTGATAGCGGAGTCCTCATTTGCGCGTCATATCGCGTAGCGCTGACGCGCTGGTTTCCACAATGACAGGAGGTAAAAGTCCTCCCGCATCGCCCGTTGGCAATCCCGTAGCGCTAGCTAGCAAATGACCTGCGTGTGCTCCTCGATGGCGGCACGATCTTCGGCGCCGATGCCCGGCTCGCACACCACGGCGTCCAAATTGTCCAGACGACAGAAGGTGTAGAAGTCGCGCTTGCCGATCTTGCTGGAGTCGGCGATCAGATAGCGCGAGTCTGCCTTACTAAAAGCAAGCTGCTGGATACGGCCCTCTTCCATGTTAGACGTGGACACGTCGCCGTCCAAAATGCCGTTGGCGCCGATAAACGCCGCGTCGATGCCCAGCGCACGCAGGGTATCCTCGGCCGTTGGTCCCACAAAAGCGGCGGTGCGGCGACGGTACATACCGCCCACGAGGCACAGGTCGCAGTCTTCGCGCGCCTCGAGCAGGTTAAACACCGAAAGCGAATTGGTCACGATGCGCAGGCGAAACGCCGGCAGCATCGAGGCCATCTGTTCCACCGTAGTGCCCGTGCCCAAAAAGATGGTCGAGCCCTCCTCGATAAGCTCCACAGCACGGCGCGCAATCTGCAGCTTTTCCTCGGCATGCTTAGTGCGCTTTTCGCTGTGCGAATACTCATGGCGCAACATAGCGTGTGGACGACCCTGCGCACTACGGGCGCCGCCGTGCACGCGCTCGATCTCGCCCAGGCTCGCAAGTTCTTCGAGGTCGCGGCGAATCGTCATGTCCGAAACGCCCAGTGCATCCGAAATCTCCTTGACCGAGACCGTGCCCTGCTCTTCGAGCAGCTGACGAACCTTATCCTGTCGCTCTGCCTTAATCACGATGAATCCTCGCCGTTCTATACACGTATACCGTTCAAACAGTAACGAACAAATTGTATCAGACTCGTGCACACCTAAAATGAGCGCCCGTACAGCTCCAATCATCACTTTTTTGAGAAAAATACCCCCTGCTTTAGTGGGATGTAGTGATAATCTCGCCTGTTCGCGCTACAGTTTGTCGGAAATACCTCGATGTTAGGAACCAAATGATCACTTCCGAGCTTTTCGGCACCGCGCCATGCGGTACCCCCCGTTCATCGTTACACCCTCAACGGGCCCGAGATCTGCGTTCGCATTATGGACTATGGCGCCACCGTGTTGGGTATCGATGTGCCCGACATTCCCGGCAACGTGCGCGATGTGGTGCTGGGCTTCGATAAGCTCGAGGATTACTTTGACAACCCCGCCTGCTTTGGCGCGACCATCGGCCCCGTGGCAAACCGCACCGCAGGCGCCACGATCACCATCGCCGGCACGGACTGGCATATGCCCGCCAACGAGGGCGCCAACAACCTTCACAGCGACCTTGAGCACGGCCTGCATAAACGCGTGTGGGACGTTAAACTCGACGAGACTCACAACGCCGTTCGCATGACCACCTCGCTTGAGGATGGCGAGCTGGGCCTACCCGGCAACCGCACCTTTACGGCCGTGTTTACCGTGACGCGCACCGGCTTCTTCCGCATCGGGTATGGCTGCGAGAGCGACCGCGCAACCTACGTGTCCATGACCAACCACACGTACTTTAACCTTGCCGGTCATAACGCCGGCATGGACTGCGAGCACTTCTTTGTTGCCAACGCTGCCCACTACCTGCCCATTAACGAGCAGAACATCCCCACCGGCGAGATTGCTCCGGTCGAGGGCACGCCGTTTGACTTCCGTGAGCTGCGCCCCGTCGCTCCCGGCATGGAAGCCGACGACCCGCAGATTAAGCAGGCCCGTGGCTACGATCACTGTCTGTGCATCGATGGCTATCAGTACGGCCGTAATCTGCGCCGCGCAATGCATGTTGAGGAGATGTGGACCGGTCGTGAGCTGGACTACTACACCACCGCCCCGGGCGTGCAGCTCTACACCGGCAACTGGCTGGGCGACGAGCACGCCAAGGACGATGCTAACTATGGCTGGGGCGCCGGCTTTGCTCTCGAGGCCGAGATGTACCCCGACACGCCGCACCAGCCGTTGTTCCCGCAGGGCATTGTGGGCCCGGGTCACCCCTACAGCAATGTGATCGAATATCACTTTATGAGGCACTAAGCCCACAACGCGACATATCGCACAGCAGCGCCCGCCGGCACCACCGCCGACGGGCGCTTTTTCATCTTTTGGGCTCATTTTCGCTGTGACTGTATGAGTGACATATCAAAACTATGCCCATTTACTACGTTTAGCCCAGGATGCTCGACCATGCACCGGTTTTTGTTAAATTCGCGAGCCGTCTACCTGCGGTTTTGTTTTACCCAAATTCGACATGCTCGGCGATAGCCGATCAAACGTAGTAAACGGACATAGTTTTTGACAGGCGGCATCGCCGCGTCCCTCGCAAGGGCAAAATGATCCGTTTTCCTCCGTCCCCAAGGAATCAGTTGAACAGATTGCCGATGGGGTCGGGATTGGAGCTGGGGAGGTAGCGGATTTCTAGTTCTATGCCGAGTTCTTGTAGCTCTTTGAAGGCAGCGATGTCCGTATCGTCTACGGCGACTGCGGGCGTTATGGGGTGCTTGCCCTCCCCCGCCTGCATATGGCCGATGCTGATCTTGGTTATTGGTACACCGCCCTTAACCAGCGCGAGTGCATCCGTGGGCGACGCCACCATGATGAGAATCCATTGGCGCGGCGTTGCGGTATGAATGATGTCGATGGTCCTTTGCACCGAGAAAAACCGTGTCCAAACGCCTTCTGGCGCCGCCACCCTCATGGGTGCCCATTGGCGCGAATCCGCCGCGATCTCATCGTTGACGATCAGGACAAGGTTGGAACCAGTCGCCTCATTCCACAGCTCAACGTCTTGCCCGTAAATAAACCGGTCATCGATGCGTGTGAGAAGAATCTTGGGTTGAGCCATCGCTGCCCCATTCTGTTTGAGGCCCGTAAGAGCGAGACATCACGTCTCCAATATTAGTGCATTTAAAGTGAGAAAAGCCGTCAGAACCCTTGCGCGGATGTGCGATGTCCCGTATCATAGACAGCCGTTGACGCCTCAGTTGCGTCACCACATGGCCGCCAGCGTAGCTCAGTTGGTAGAGCACCGCTCTCGTAAAGCGGGGGTCACCGGTTCGAGCCCGGTCGCTGGCTCCATTGCACAAGATAGCCGCCTTCGGGCGGCTTTTTTGTTGCCGATTTTGAGTGCGCGCCAATCCAAGCATCGCCACGTCGACAGCTCCCCTATTCAAAACTAGAAAACCCCGCCAAACGTGATTCCCCTAGGGAAAACACGTTTGGCGGGGTCCTAGCGCGATTTCCATAGGGAAATCGCGCCATCAGACGAGCAGCTCAGACGAGCAGTGCGCTACTCCTCCCAGTAAGCGTCTGCAAGCAGCTTAAAGCAGATCTTCTTGACCGGCTGCGCGCCATCGTCCGGGAACTCGAGCGTGGGCATATGAGGCTCGCCGGCAACGAACAGTGCAAACTTATCGTCAGCAAGATCGCCGGCGATCGAGGCGTCGGAATCGACCAGATCGTAGTCGTCCTTCTCGTCAAACTCCTGGACCAGCGTCAAGCTGCCCGTAGCGACCTTAAAGGCCTCGCGACCCTCGACATCGATCTGCAGGTCGTGATAGCGCTGATGCGTCTCATAGTGAGCCTCGGCCTCGGGACGCGTCGTGGGAGCCATGACGTTCGCATAGACCTTGTCGCCCAGAATCGGATGGCTGCCGACCTCGAGCTGCGCCGGATCGTTCTCCTCGAGCCAGTCAATCAGCACATCGAGGCCCTTGAGCATTCCGCGGTATTCCTCGATATCGCCCAATGCACCGTAAATCATCTAAATCCCCTCTCGGATCGTTTCTTTGGCGGCTACTCGATAAACGCGTTACCGACGCTGTTGCCGCCCACATACGTCTCGACCAGGGTAAGGCCGGGATTGAACACGACAACGTCGGCGTCGCGCCCCGACATAATGCTATCGCACTTGTCGTCGACATGAGCTAGCAAGCGATGCCGGGACCGACGCCCAAGCCCTTACAGCTCGGTCACGACAACGCCGTTGTAGACCTCGTCCCAACGGTCCATGACCAGATGGCCGGTCATAGGATCCATGGCGTTGAGCTTGCCGCAAGTGTTGGCGGTTCGCAGCACCGTCTCGTCGTCTGCGCCAGCAGCGATGGCATGCGCGAAGCCTGCGATAGTGGAGTCACCAGAGCCCGTTGCGTTAACGGCAGGGATATCGGGCGTCTTTGCGCGGAACGCACGGCCATTGTGGAAGCCAACGGAGCCGGCAGCGCCCATGGACACGACGACCCAGGGGATATCGGAGAAGCGGGCGTCAGAAGCGAGCGCGGCGCGGAGCTCGTCCACATCGTCGGTGGTAAAGCTCGTGCCCAGAAGGCCGTTGATCTCGGTCAGGTTAGGCTTGACCAGCTCGGGCTTAACCTCGGACTTGAGCGCAGCCTCGAGCGAGGCACCCGAGGTATCGAGCAGCACCTTGGCTCCGGCGTTCTCGGCAATGCCCGTGATCTTGGCGTAGTAGTCCGCCTCGACGCCGCGGGGCAGCGAACCCGAGATGGTGACGACGTCGGCCTTACCTGCAAGCTCGGTAAACTTGGCGGTAAAGGCATCGAGCTCCTCGGGGGCAATTGTCGGGCCGCTCTCGAGCAGCTCGGTCTGGTTGCCGGCGTGGAGAATGTTGAGGCAAATTCGAGTCTCGCCCTTGATGGGCACAAAGTCGTTGTTAATACCGTTGGCGTCCATGAGCTCAGCCATGTAGGCGCCCATGTGGCCGCCGAGCAGACCGGTTGCCACAACGTCGTCGCCCAGCTGACCCAGCACGCGGGCCACGTTGAGGCCCTTGCCGCCGGCGGTCTTTTCGGGCGTCACACGGTTGACGTCGTCGATAATGAGCTCATCGAGCTGATAGCGCGTATCGACAGACGGGTTCATCGTAACGGTGAGGATCATTTTTAGCTCCTTATCTCGCAGGCTCCTTGTGCCTCGCGATACGAGTCGACAAAACGGAATTACAGGATCTCAATCGTGAACGAGCGAACGACGGTCTCCTTGGGCTTGGCGACAAGGCAGCCGCGCTTATGCTCAAGCACGTCGTCCTCATCGGAGCAGGTCGAAAGGCCGCCCCAAGGCTCAACCGCCACAAAATCGCCCTCGGGCTTGCTCCACACAATGAGATATGGGAAGCCCTCAAAGCTCAGGCGGACGCCCTTGTCCTCGCCCTTTTTGGAAAGCGTGACCTGACGGCTCTCGAGCACGTCAAAGATGGTCTCCGCAAAATCGAAGAGCTCATGTGACAGAGGCAGCGTCTTTCCCACCATGGGGTTCTTGGAGCGGTTTGCCACGTCAATCAATCCAGTCGAGGGAACGGCGGTGCAGAGCTCCGCAGCCTCGTCTTTCTCAAAGCGCAACTCGTAGTCCGTATAGGCCTCGCCCTCATCGAGCGGGCACTTAAATCCGGGATGACCGCCAATAAAGAACGGCATGTCCTCGGTGCCCTCGTTGGTGACCTCGTAGGAAACGCGCACGGCAGCGTCCTCGAGCGTATAGCGGGCGACAAGCTTAAACGGATACGGATAATCGCTCAGCAGCGCGGCGTTATCCTCCGAAGCCAGGCACATCGCCAGCTCGTTGTCGCTCTGGCTCAGCAGCTTCCACTCCTGTTTGCGCGCAAACCCATGGCGAGCGAGCTTTACATGATGCCCGGCAAACGTCATGGCGTTGTTATCGCGCAAGCCTCCGCAAATCGGGAAGCAAATCGGTGCCTGGCCGGACCACACGGCGGGATCGCCCTGCCACAGATACTCGCGACCTCCGGCCTCGATCGAGGTAAACGAACCACCAGCCGTGGACACCTTAATTGAAATCGAATCGTTGGAGAGAGCGTATTCCATTGCCCATCCTTTCGAACAACTGCTTTTTGCTCGCAAGTACCCGTCTCGGCCCTAACCAAAGGACAAACCCGCACGTTCATCGATGCGTCCGGTATCCCAGCCATGTAACGGGGTACCATACAGACATTGATGCAATTACAGCTGAAAGGCCTTCTTATGCGAACCATCATCCTCTATGCCTCGCGCCACCACGGCAATACGAAAAAGCTCGTGGACGCCATCGTCGAGGCACACCCCGAGATCGATACCCTCGATGTGAAGTCACTCGGTAAAAACGAGTACCCAGACCTGCACGAATATCATCTGATCGGTGTCGCCACGGGCATCTATTATTCCGAAATCGACAAGGACATGGCACGCGTGCTCACTAACGTGCTGCAGCCGCAGGACAAGGTGTTTGGCCTTATGACCTACGGTGGCAAAAACAAGTGGTACGGCAAGGATATCGATGGCATCTGCCGCATGAGGCAGGCCATCTTTATGGGTGTCTACGGCTGCCCCGGATTTGATACGTGGGGGCCGTTCAAACTCGCCGGCGGTGTCCAAAAGGGACACCCAACCGCTGAGGAAATTAAGGGCGCCGTCGACTTCTTCGATAAGATCGAAGACGAATATGGCGATATCATCGTCGAAGAGTACGCCAAGCGCGAGAAGCGTCTAGCATACGAGAAGGAGCATCCTGCAGGAGGCCTGGTGGCCGGCGTCAAGCGCACGGCAAAGAAGATCGCTAACAAGCTGTAACTGTGAAGGTGCTTTTGAGCGTTTAACCCATACGGCGGGTCCGAGCAGATTCGGGCCCGCCGTCTTTTTCTATCGTTACTCGGTAAAGGCGTTGCCGACACTCTGGCCGCCAACATACGTCTCGACGAGGGTAAGCTCATGGTCGAACACGACAAAGTCGGCGTCGCGACCCGGCATGATGCTGCCGCACTTATCCTCGATGTGCGCGGAGCGTGCCGGCACCTCGGTTGCCATGCGAATGGCGATATCGGCGCTGGCGATGCCCCAGTCAACGATGTTCTTGACGCCCTGGGCAAGCGTGAGCACCGAGCCGGCAATGCTCTTGCCGTCGGCGAGCCAGCACAGGTTGTCCTTCATGATGACGTCCATGCCACCACTGGTGTAGCTGCCCTCGGGCATGCCGCCGCAGCCCAGGCAGTCAGTGATGAGCACCGTGTGTTGCCAGCCCTTTGCCTGCAGCAGCGCCTTGATGGCGGCAGGGTTAACGTGCTTGCCGTCACAGATGATCTCGGCGTAGGTCTCGGGCGTGGACATGGCAGCGCCCACGACACCGGGCTCACGGTGATGCAGCCCGCGCTGACCGTTATAGGTATGCGTAAAGCAGCTGGCACCGGCGTTGATGGCGGCGATGCACTCATCGTAGGTGGCGTCGGAGTGACCGATGCTGGTCACCACACCCTTGGCATTCAGAGCAGCCGCATAAGCAGCGGCACCGTCGCGCTCGGCCGCCATGGCGCTCTTGACGATGCGACCACCCGCAGCCTCCTGCCACTGATCGAAAACCTCCTCGGAGGGATCGATCAGGTAAGCGGGGTTCTGCGCGCCCACGTGCTTCATGGTAAAGAAGGGGCCCTCCAGGTAGATGCCCTGAATGCGAGCACCGCAGAAGTCGGGGCCGCGGCCCTCGTCCGCCTGAGCGATAGCGGCGCAGGCGTCCTTGATCTGCTCGACGCCATCGGTGAACGTCGTGGGCAGCCAGCTGGTGGTGCCGCGACGGGCTAGCTCGGTCGAGCTGATATCGATGCCCTCGGGATCGTTATCGGTAGTCGAGTGGTTGTAGAAGCCATGGATGTGAGTATCGACCATGCCCGGTGCGATCCACGATCCCGTGTAGTCCTTAATCTCGCAAGAGGGCTCGTCGGCCTGCCAGGCGCCAAAGACGCCATCCTCGACCATAAGATAGCCGCCCAGTTGCGGGCCTGCCGGCAAGAAGAACTTGTCAGCCTTAATTGCGTACGTGCTCATATGCACTCCTTGCTTCTAAAGCAGTTGACTGTGGTGATGCTTATACCCAGCACACGTGAAACAAAAAGCGCCCGCCCGCCGTTATGAGCGGACGGGCGCCCTTACAGGGGGACGCGATTAAGCGGTGAAGGGGTGAATCGTCACGCCCTTAACCACGCGGTTGACCGTGCCGGTGGGGCTCGGCGTATCGGGCGTGTTGCCCACGCGCACGGAGTTGAGCAGGCTGATAGCCTGGGCAAACATCACGAACGGCAGAGCAAGGTAGCCCTCGGGAAGTGCCTCGTAGCCCTTAAAGGTGAAGGACTCACCCTCATAGACGGTGGCACCTTCCTGCTGAACGGCGATGGTGTGCTGAGCGATCTCGTCGCCACCGATCTCGTTGAGGATGTCGATGTCGTACTGACGGGTGTAGGCGTCGTTATTGACGAACACGAAGACGAGCGTCTTATCGTCGACGAAGGACTTAGGTCCGTGACGATAGCCCATGGAGGTGTCGTAGGAAGTAGCGACCAGACCGTGAGCGAGCTCGAGGATCTTGAGCTGGCTCTCCTGGGCAAGGCCACCGAAGGAGCCAGAACCCAAGTAGGTCACGCGGTTGAAGTCGCCAGCCAGGTAATCGGCGATCTCGGGCTCACGGGAGATGACCTCCTCGCCCATCTTGGCGATGGTCTCGACCCACTCGGCCTTCTGCTCGTCAGAGGCAGTGTCGAAAATAAGGGTAGAGAGCAGGGTCATGCAGGAATAAGAACCGGTCATGGCGAAGCCCTTGTCGTTGGCGCGCGGAATGAGCAGCGTCAGCGCGTTGGGATCATCGGCAGATTCGACGGCGAGCTTGCCCTCGGGAGCGCAGGTGATGTTGAGGAACTTGACGTTGTGGACGAGCTCCTTGGCAACGGCAACGGCGGCAAGGCTCTCGGGGCTGTTGCCAGAGCGGGCGAAGGAAACCACGAGCGTGGGATCCTCGGCGCGCAGGAAGTCGCGCGGGGCGCTCACGATGTCGGTCGTGGCGATGGGCTTAAAGTCGTAGAGATCAGTGTTGCCAGCGTGACGCAGGTACGGGGCGCAGGTATCGCCAACGTAGTCGGACGTACCGGCACCGGTGAAGACAACGGACAGACGACCCTCGCCCATAGCGCGAGCCTCGGCCAGGAAGGCCTCGATGGCCTCCTTGTTCTCGCGATAGATGTTGAGCGTATCACGCCAAAGCTCGGGCTGCTGAGCAATCTCGGCCGTGGTGATCTGGGCGCCGAGCTCGGTGAGCTCCTCGACACTCTTCTCGAACATTTTTAATACCTCTCTCTAGAAGTAATCCTCTGACGTGCAATTATACACTTCGGTTGGTTATCTGGTAGTAACCAGTTAAATGCAAAGAATCATCATATGGAAACGATGCGGACACTAATCGCTACGCTGGTGGTAAACCTTGTATTTAAACTGATCGGCACGAGCAACCGAGAGTGTGTACTCCACAACCTCGTTTGACTCGTTATACGTAGTCCTGACCAAATCGAGCACAGGCGAGCCCTCGACAATTCCCAAAAGGTGGGCGTCGGTGGGACGGGCTATGCTCGCATAGAACTCCTCTTCGGCCACGCGTATCTTTTGCTGAAAGTCTTGCTCAATCACATCGTAAAGCGGCTTACGCTCCAGCAGCGGTCGCTTTAGGGACAGAAATTGACGAACTGGTAGATAGCTGCGTTCGACCATCATGGGCATGTTGTCGGCAGAACGAAGGCGCTTAAGCTTAAAAATGCGATCACCGATACGCAATCCCATATGCTCGGCCAGATTTTTATCGACCTCCATCTCGCAAAACTCGAGAATCGTGGTCTCGGGGTCGCGACCCATCGCGCGCATCTGCTCGGTAAAGCTGTAGGACTGCATGAGATTGGTTGCTTTTGCCGAACGGTCGGTCACAAAGGTACCGCGACCGTGCTGCCGAACCACCAGTCCTAAACGCTCCAGTTCCTGCAAAGCCAGGCGCACCGTGGTGCGCGAGAGACCATAGCGCTCCGAAAGTTCGCGCTCGGAAGGAATCATGTCACCGGCGCGATATTCATGGTCGATCTTTTCGGTCAGAACATCGACCAGCTGATCGTACAGCGGTTGCTTACGCGCTCCGATCGCCATCCTATCCTCCCTTTTGCTCGAATTCGGCTAACTACCTAGGGTGTTTAGCATTATCTGTCTGCCACACCCGAATCATCAAGAAAACAAAAGCCGCGCGCTCTTTCGAGCACGCGGCTTTTAACATACACATGGCTTAAGGGGTCGGGGTGTGAGCCGCGTAGGGACACACCCCTCAAGCTAGAGCCTTACCAGATGCTCGGCCAGAGACCAAGCGGGCCAGCGCCCAGGATGCCAAGGACGAAGAGCAGGAGAATGCCCTTGGTCGGGGTCCAGCTGTGCTTAGCGAACATGTAGTAAAGCAGCAGCGTAAGCATAAGCGGGACGAGCTTCGGGACGATGGTGTTGAGGGTGTCGGCAACAGAGAAGTTGACCGGATCCTCGGTAACGGTAGCGTAGGTCACGGACTCCATGCCGTTGCCCAGATCGGCGACGCCGCACTTGACCTCGTTGCCGTCGGCATCGGTGGCGGTGAGGGCGTTGCCGTCCTCATCGGTCATGGCGATGGTACCGGCCTCAGCGGTCTCGGTATCGATGCCCTCCATACCGGTGAAGTTCTCGGCCTCCTTCTCGGAGACGATCACGGTAGTAGGGGCAAGGCCACGGGTGGTGCCGTTGGGGATCTGGAGGTTGATCTGGGTGCCACCCATGGTGACGACCAGGCAACCGACGACGAAGACGCCCATGATGGAAGCGGCACGCGTGAAGGCCTGCATGTTGGCGGTCAGAGCGTCAATAGCGCTGGTGCCAAGCTTGTAGGACCAGTTCATGAGCCAGAAGCGCAGAGCGAACTGGACGGCGTTGAAGATCACCAGGAAGATGATCGGCGCAGCGGCGTTGCCGTTGATGGCCATGTTGGAGGTGATGCCGGCCGTGATAGGCACGAGCGTCAGCCAGAACAGGGCGTCACCGATACCACCGAGCGGGCCCATTGCGGCGACGCGGACGGCGCGGATCGTGGGGATGTCAACCTTGTTCTGCTCGAGCGAAAGCACGATGCCCATAACAAAGGTGACGAGGAACGGGTGGGTGTTGAAGAACTCCAGGTTGTGGCTCATGGAAGCCGCGAGGTCGTTCTTGTTGGTGTGGATCTTCTCCAGACCGGGGATGATGGAGTAGAGCCAGCCAGCGGCCTGCATACGCTCGTAGTTGAACGAGGCCTGCAGGAAGCAGGAGCGCCAAGCCATCTTGTTGAGGGTCTTCTGGTCGAGCTGCGGAGCAGGAGTGAGATCCTCGTAGTGCTCCGGGATCACATACTCATTAGATGCCATCTTCGAAGTCACCTCCGTCAGAAACAGCTGCACCCTTCAGCTCGGTCTGCTGCTGGAAGTCCCAGAAAGCGATGCCGAAGCCGATGAGAGCGAGGATGAGCAGAGCAGGGGTTGCCAGCGAATCGTTGGCAACGGTGATGAGCGCGAGGCCGAAGCCCATGAGGAAGAAGCCCCACATATCGCGGTTCATCATAACCTTGAGCAGGACGGCGAAGCCGACGAAGCGCATCATGCCGCCTGCAGCGGACAGACCGGTCTGCAGCCAAGTCGGGATGGCAGAAGCGATGGTCTGACCGATGGTAGCGCCAGCGATGAAGAACAGGGTGACGACGACAGCGAAGATCAGGCCGAGCAGAGCCATGGCGAAGTAGTTCAGGCGCTCGATGCCCTTGGTGTCCGCGTTGTGAGCCATGTTATCGGCCGTGGACATAAGCGGGGACATAAGCGTGAAGACCAGGGTAACGCCAAGCTGGCCAAGCAGAGCGAACGGAATGGCAAGGCCGACTGCCGCGTTGGGCTCGAGGCCCGTGGCGATAGCGAGAATGGCTGCCATGATGCCGCCGATGACGGCGTTAGGCGGCTGAGCGCCTCCGATCGGCATGTTGCCGATCGTCATGAGCTGATAGGTACCACCCACGAGAAGACCGGTGTTGAGGTCGCCAAGGATAAGACCGATGACGGCGCCGGTGACGATGGGCTGATAGAGAGACTCGAGGAAGTCAAACTGGTCGATTGCCGCGATGAACGTGACGACGAAGACCAGAGCGATCTGGATGATCGAGTATTCCATCTTGCTCCTCCTTTCAAAATGTATGTACGCACTTTGGATTTCACGTACAGAACGTCAGGGTTTCACTCCTGACAACGTGGATCACGAGGATTACGAGAAGAGCTTGCTCGTGTCCTCAACAGGCGTGCTCGGAACGCGCCTGATCTCCAACTCCACCCCCAATTCCTGCAGCTCTTTAAACGCAGCGACATCCTCGTCGTTAACTGCGACGGAGGTGGCGACTTGGCGCTTTCCTTCCGACATGTGCATGTTGCCGATGTTTACCTTCTTTATAGGCACACCGCCCTTGACGAGCGTAAGCACGTCTTCCGGTGTTTCGGCCACGATGAAGATCTTCTGGCGCGGGCTCGCCTTGCCAATGACGTCGATGGTCTTCTGCAGAGAGAAGAAACGCGTAGCGACGCCGGCGGGAGCGGCCATCTTCATGAGGTTCTGGCGCATGGTGTTGGACGCCACGTCGTCGTTGGCGACGAGGATGAGGTTGGAGCCCAGGGTGGAGTTCCACTGGGTGGCAACCTGACCATGAACCAGTCGGTTATCGATGCGGGTAAGAAGAATGTTGGGTTCTGCCATGTTGATCAGCTTCCTTTCGTTATTTGCTGACGACAGTTACTTGATCTCCTGAATCGCGTAACGCGAAACATCTACGACGGCTCCGGATCGGACTTTGATCTGGACCTTCTCGCCTTCGATGCCTTTGACGGTTCCGTAGATACCGCCGGCGAAAAGAACCTCCTGACCCGGCTTGAGCTCGGTGTGCAGCTCCTTGAAGTACCTCTGCTTCTTCTTCATGTTGATTTGCGACCAGATGGTGTAAATCAAGCCCATGATGACAAGCAGGCCTAAAAGGGCGACCGAGGAGCTCAGGACGTTGGCTCCGAAATCGGCCATTAGATGCCGTCCTCGTCGCCGAAGATATCCTCTTCCTCGGAGCCGGCAACGGATGCGACCGTCTGGGCGGTGATGCCCGTCTGGCCAACGGTCACGGCCTGCTCGCCAAGCTCGGCGAGCGTGGCATTGCCGCGGAGGAACAGAAGCTCAATAACCATGGGAAGGTTGGTGCCAGTCAGAACCTCGACGTTGTCGACATCCTGGGCAATCATCATCGACTGGTTGAACGGGGTACCACCGAGCAAGTCGGTAAAGACGAGCACGCCATCGCACTCCTCGCGCATGGCGGTAATGGCGGCGCGGAGATCCTCACCGTAGGATGCGGCCTGGTCGCCCTCAAAAGGAACGACGGTAAAAGCAGGCTGGTCGCCGGCAACCATAGCGATAGCGCTTGCAAGGCCGGGTGCGAACTGTCCATGACCGGTAAGAATAAAGCCAACCATTCAAATTTCCCTTCCGAAGGTGTGTACGATCTGAGTCCGATGATTCTCGGAAGCCAGCGGGCGCTCGCCCTTAAAGCTTCTTAGAAAGCGTTCTTTGAAGACCAGTGGTTTCTAAACTGGTAGTAACCACGTGATGTGTTGTTGTCACTATATCACCCCAGAAGAGGTCGCTTTCGTTGATTCATACGCTAAAACGTTTTTGCACCGCTCACGGTGATATTTCGACCGTTTACCGCTCGTTAACACTTCTACCTGCGGTTTTGAAACCGTTTCGAAACGCTTTGGCAAAAGAACGGATCTTTCCCGGTGTCTAAACAACGCAGGGCGGCTAAAAATAGCGTGTAGTAAATTTGCAGGTCATTGTGAAGATATGTGAATTGGTCTTTTTGACTTAATACCAGTTAGAACCAGTTTTGAGATTATCGGTGAACGGTAGTTTTCGACCGTTCACCGGTTACTTGTAATCGTTTGCAGCTGTTTTCCCATATGAATTAGGGGAACCCGGTGGAGCGCTTGCGCGATCAAAGGAAATTTTGGCATTTGTCCTTATCCCCCGCGCGTCAAACTCCCGCATCCATAAGTGAGCCAATAGCTCACGCTAATCGTTTTCAATCATTACTTACTCAGTATCCGTAATTATTTATCGTTTATCGTTAATTCTGATATGATACAAGTATCATCCAAAACGCCGATTGGAGGGGTTATGGTCCATCGAAACGCGTCTATATCGAATGACACCATCAGCCGCGAACAGACGGTAGCCAAACTGAGGAAGCTCGCTCGCATCTGCAAATGGGCCACGATCTGCATTACCACCGCGCTCGCTCTGGGGCTCCTCGCAGTCATTGCGATTGACCTTCTACTCATATTGCCTGGCCTCTCCCAAGGCTCGTGTCTCCAATCCGTAGAACTTCAAGCCGCCGAAGGGCCGTGCCTTGCTATCGTCGGCACCGATGCGCAGGCCCCACTTATGCTCGTCGCACACGATGGTCACACTGCCATAGGGAGCCTCTTGATGACATGTCTCGCGCTTACCATCGCGCTAAGCGTGCGCAGGCTTTTCTTCAACATTGAAAAGGAAGGCAGGCCCTTTGACCTTGAATGTAACCAGACACTTCGTCGAGTAGGACATTTATTCCTTATCGGCGGCGTTGCCGTGAGGCTTCTTGGCGCCGTAATCACGGGAATGATACTCTCAGGATTTGGCGGCAGCTTTACGGATGCGTTCGTCGGCCAGTTATTCGAGCCCTCCATGCTCTTTGCAGGCCTGATTATTTGCCTGATTGCCAGCATCTTCCGCTACGGGTATATCCTGCAAAAACAAGATGACGAGTTGCTCTAGGGGGAATCCATGATTATTCTGCGGCTTGACCGCATGCTCGCCGAACGCAAGATCTCATCCAAAGAGCTTGCGGAACGTGTGGGCATCTCCCAGGTCAATATGTCACGCATTAAGACGGGCAAGGTTTCTGCCATACGTTTTTCAACTCTTGACGCGATATGCCGGGCACTCGACTGCCAACCAGGCGATGTACTGGAATATATATCCGACGATGAAGCCGATAGCCTTTTTGGGCTTAAAGATGAATAGCCATAATTAAGCCGTCAATCACGCCCTCAACGCAAAAAGCCCGCTAGAACGTTGTCCGTTCTAGCGGGCTCAATCAGGTAGATCGGTTAGCGCGCAGTAGTGCAGGCAAACCTTACGCAAACAGGCCGTAGATGCTGATGTTGGCCTTGGCGTAGAGGCCGTTGGCGTACTCGGTCCACTTGGAGCTGGCGCTCGAAGCCTGCGAGGAATACTGCTGGTAGGCGGTGTAATAGGCGGTCATGGCTTGCTTATAGGTAGCGCTATCGGCCGTAAAGGCATCGTCAGCAAAGGCCTTGGCATAGGTGCTGTCGGCATCCTTCCAGGCGCCCCTCTCGCTATCCCACTCGTCGCCGGCAAGGTTGATGATGTAGTCGGCGTAATCCTTGCTCGCGGTCTCCTCGTTGCCGTCAGAAGGCTCGGTCGGAGCGGTCGGCATGCTTGCGGAGCTATCGCCCACCTTCTTCTTGTAGAGCTTCTGCAGCGTCGCGGACTGGCGGACGATCTGCTTGGCCTGGTCCTTGGACACGCCATACTGCGTGGCCATGGTCTTGTAGTCAGAAGTGCCGATGGAATCCTCGGCGTACTGCTTCATCTCCTTGGAAGAGACGGTAATGCCCTCGTCCTCGGCAGCATCGAGCAGGATCTTGTTGCGCACGTAGGACAGGATGACGTCGGCAGAAGGAGCGGTGTAGTTGCCATCACTATCCTTGACGGTATCGAGGCTGTACTGGCTCTCGATGGCCTCGCGCGCGGTGATATCACTCTTCTTGCCGTTGTAGCTATAGCTTGCCACGGTCGAATCGAGCTGGTCCTCGGTCAGGGTCGCCGAGCCGACACCCTTGCCGCCAAAGCCGCCATTGCCAATAAAGAAGCCAATCACGGCAGCAATCACGACTGCAACCACAAAGGCGGCAATCATCGTCTTCTTGTGCTTGCAAGCGTGGTCATCCACGTCGGAGTCGTCGTCCTCGTCCTGCTCCTCAGGCATCAGATTCTCGTCAGCGGCATCCGCGGCAACCTGAGCCTCCAGACGGGCGTCCTCCTCCTCGGCGGTCGTGCCGGCAGCAATGTGCTCGGCAGACGTACCGGCGACCAGGTCGATCTTCTCGTCCTCGTCACCGTCGGGGCCTTCGCCGCGCTCGATGATCTGGATGCCGTCGATCTCGTCCTTCTCGTCCTTCTTTTGAATCAGACCCATATCGGTTACTCCTTGTTAGGAAACATAGTCCTCAATAGAATACGCCCGACAGAGCGCCGGGCGTATTGATTCTTAGGTTATACGCAAACACTTAAGTACTATTTAGGCGTTTGCAACGTGCCTACCTTAGGCCAGGTGCGCGATAACGGCATCGGCAAAGGCCTGCGTGCCCACGGCCCCCTCGACGGAGCCGGTCTGGGCACGACGCACGTCACCGGTAACCTGCTCGCCCTCGTCGAGCGTGGCAGATACGGCGGCGCGAATGCGATTGGCAGCGTCGTTCTCGCCCAGGTGATCGAGCATCATCGCAGCAGAAAGGATCTCGGCCGTGGGGTTGGCGATATCCTGGCCAGCGATATCGGGCGCGGAGCCATGCGTAGCCTCAAAGATTGCGCAGTCGGCACCGATGTTGGAGCCGGGGGCCATCCCTAAGCCACCCACCAGGCCGGCGCACAGGTCGCTCACGATGTCGCCGTACAGGTTGGGCAGCACCAGGACATCGAAGTCGTTGGGGTTCTGGACCAGGCCCATGCAGGTGGCGTCGACGATCTTGTCGTTGAACTCGATATCGGGATAGTTGGCGGCCACCTCGCGCGCCACGCGCAGGAACAGGCCGTCGGTCGCCTTCATGATGTTGGCCTTGTGCACGGCCGTCACCTTTTTGCGGCCGCAGCGACGGGCATACTCAAAGGCATACTCCACAATGCGGCGGCTCTTGGCAATGGAGATCGGCTTGATCGAGATCGCGGAATCGGCGGCGAAGGTCTTTTGGCCCGAACGCTCAACGAGCTGCGAAAGCTCCTCGACCTCGGCAGTGCCCTCATCGAACTCGATGCCGGCGTAGAGGTCCTCGGTGTTCTCGCGCACGATAACCAGGTCGACATCGCGGAAGCGCGAGCCGTCGCCCGGCTGCGACAGGCAGGGGCGCACGCAGGCGTACAGGTCGAAATGCTTGCGCAGGGCGACGTTAACGCTGCGGAAACCCGTGCCGACCGGTGTGGTGATGGGGCCCTTGATGGCGACCTTGGTCTCGGCGACCGCGTCGAGCACATGTTGGGGCAGCGGCGTGCCAAACTCGTCCATGACGCCGACGCCGGCCTCCTGGACGTTCCAGTTGATCTGGACACCGGTGGCCTCGACCACGCGGCGCATGGCCTGCGTAATCTCGGGACCGATACCGTCACCGGGAATCAGGACTACATCGTGCGCCATAATCTGTTACTCCTCGTCTTCGGCGTCGTCAGATTTTTTAACGCTAGCACGCTTCTTCTTTTTGGAGAGATTCAGGCCAAAACGTTTAACAAGCATTTCGCAAATCTCGCTCGAACGGGCCTTGAGATAGCTGCCCTTACCGTTCTCGGCATCGAACTTAAGGCGCAGCGCGAGCTTCTCGGCGACCTCGGCGTCGATCTCGCCCTGGCAAAACTCGTACAGGCAACCGAGCATGTCGCGATACTCGAGGTCGCCGTGGTAGCACTGGATGGCCTCGTCCAGGATGGGCCAAGCCTCGCGCGAACGCTCGACGCTCGTGGCACCCCACACGCACAGCAGGCGGAAGGCGGCATAGCGCAGCGTGGAGGAAATCTCGTCGAACAGCGCGGTCTCGGCGCCCTCAAAGGCATCGCCCAGCTGCTCGGGGCAGGTGGTGGCGAGCGCCGCAAGGGCATCGAGGGCCTCCCAGCGGGTCTGAGCCTCGGGGCGGTCAAGCGCCTCGATCAGCGCGGGCACGCAGGGCACGACGCGCTGCGGATCGCGCTCGGCAAGCAGGTGCAGCACGCGGGCGGCAAACTGGCGGATGCTGCGCGTGGGGCAGCCGAGCTCCTTGACCAGACGGTCGACGGCGTTCTCGTTCTCCTCTGCCAGCTGAAGCTGTGCCAGCTCCTCGTCGGTGAGCTGTTCGTCTTTGTTTTCTGCCATAGTTACCTCTTCTTACTATTTCTTAGCGTGCTTGCCAGCACCCTTGCTGTCATCGGTGACCGAGATGAGCTGTCGGTCGGCCGCGCCATTGCGACGCGCACGGCGGCGTTCCTCAGCGTCGCCCGCGTCGGCGACGGCGCGATGAGCCTTGTTGACGTTAAAGACCTCGTCGTGCTTGCGCCACGGACCGACGGACTCGCCAAAGCTCATCTTAAGACCGGCGATAAAGCCGCCGAGCCAGCCGATCGGCGCAAACTGCACCAGCGGGAACAGCGAGAACACCCAGGTCAGTAGGACGACTGCCGCCGCTCCTGCAAAATTGGCAATCCAGTAGTCGCGCTTGGTGATCACGCGCTTTTCGCACGCCCACTGGCCGCACAAAAAGCCAATGTAGATCGCAAAGAGAAAGAGCACCAGCGCTAGTACCACGAACGTCCAGCTCATGGGCGCTACTCCCCGTGATGGTGGCCGCAGCAGCACTCATGGCCGTCGTCATGGCCGTGGCCGCCGCAGCACTCGTGGTCCTCGCCGTGATGGTGACCGCAACCGCACTCATGGTCGTCGCCGTGCTCGCCGCAACCGCAGCCGTCCTCGTGAGCGCCATGCTCCTCGGGACGATACTGCGACCAGTCCAGACCGGCGGCGATAGCGTCGGCCTCCTCCTTGTAGAGGACCGTGATGGCCTGGGTGCCCAGCTTGGCGCCACCGATGGCGTCGAGCATGTCGTAGAGCGTAAAGGCGACGTCGGCGCCGGGCAGCGCGAGCTCGCGGTCATCGGCGTAGGCGAGCGCCAGGCGCAGGTCCTTGATGAAGTGCTCGACCATAAAGCCGGGCTTGTAGTCGCCGTCGAGCGCCTTGGGCGCCAGGCTCTCCATGGCGCCGGACTTACCGGTGCCGCCCAGGATCATCTGGCGGGTCTTCTCCAGGTCAAGGCCGCTCAGCTCGGCAAATGCCATGGCGTCTGCCATGCCGACCATGCAGGCGCCCAGCGACACCTGGTTGGCGAGCTTGGCAGCCTGGCCCTTGCCGGCGCCGTCGAAGCAGCAGATGGTTGCCGCAAAGGTAGAAAGGATGTCGCGGACCGACGCGATGTCGTTCTCGGTAGCGCCCACGATAGCCGTAAGCGTGCCGGCGATAGCACCCGACTCGCCGCCGGTAACGGGGCAGTCAAACGCCATGCGACCGGAAACCTGGGCGGCCTCGGCAATGTCACGGGCGAGCTCGGGCGAGCTCGTGGTGAGGTCGATCAGGACCGCGCCGGGCTTAGTGCACGCGAGCAGGCCGTCGCCCGCCAGGTAAAGCTCCTCGACCTCGGAGGGATAACCCACCATGGTAAAGACGACATCGGCGTTAGCCACGGCATCGGCCGGCGTATCGGCCCAGGCGGCACCGCGCTCGATAAGCGCGGCAGCCTTGGACTTGGTGCGGTTGTTGACCGTGACGGGATAGCCGGCATCCAGGATGTGACCGGCGATGGGGGCACCCATGATTCCGGTGCCGATAAATGCGACGGAGAGCTTGTTTGCCATGAAACCTTTCCTTTTGAGTTGGGTGTTATTACCAGGTTGAATACTCGGTGCCAGCGTTTGGGCTGTAGTTGGGATCGATTACGGCCGCAGCGCTTGCCTACTGACCGCGCACGCGGCGGGCGATGCGATCGGAAAGCGACGCCTTGTCGGCGCGGTTCTTACCCCAAAACGCGCAGGCCACCATGCCGGGGCCCACGTGCGAGCCAATGGTGGGACCCACGGAGCTGCGAATGATCGTGACGTCGGCGCAGCCCTCCTCCTTGCGGATGGCAGCTTCGAGCCAGTCGCCGTCCTTCTCGGCATCGGCCGTCATGATTGCGATGGGCATGGTGCGGTCGGGCACGTAGTTCTCGCGGAACGACTTGAGGATGGACTTGAGCGCCTTCTTGCGACCGCGATTGACGCCGATCAGCGACAGCGAGCCGGCAAGGTCGTAGGAGAGCTCGGGCTTGACATCGAGCTTTGCCGTGAGCTGCGCCGCCGCGGGCGGAATGCGGCCGCCGGCAGCCAGTGCGTCGAAGCTCTCGAGTGTAAAGTAGCCGTGGACGTAGGTCTTTGCCTCGTTTGCCCAATCGACCAGCTGCTTGGCGGTCAGTCCCGCCGAACGCTGACGCACGGCCTCGAGCGCCAAGAGCGCGCCGGTCGCGCAGGGCAGAGCGTTGTCGACCACGTAGAGCTCAAAATCGGGATACTCGGCGCGCACGGCGTCCGCCGCCTGGCACGCGGAGTTGTAGCTCGACGACAGCGCCGAGGTAAAGCACAGGTAGACCGTGGGCGTGCCCTCTTTGGCGCACTCGGTAAAGAACTCGATATAGCGACCGAGCGACACAGCCGAGGTGGACACGCGGGCACCGGCGCGCATGCGATCGTAGAACTCCTTGGGTGTGATGCTCGACCAGATGTCATCCGTGCGCTCCTCGCCATCGATAATGAAGGGGAAACCCAGGATATCGACATCGAGGTTCGCGGCGACCTCGGGGCTAAAGTCGCAGCAGGTATCGACGACGATGCGGCAACGGTCCGAATGACCGGCGGATGCGGCCTTGTCCATCAAAGCGACTCCTTACGTAAAAAGGCGGCCACCCGCATGGGATGGCCGCCAACCGTTAACTCATGCAAGTTAACGTATTTTACTCGTCAAGTGTTTCGATGCGGGGCTTGATGATGCCATATCCACCATTCTTACGGTGATACACCACATTGATGAGGCCAGTCGTCGCGTTCTCGAACACGTAGAAGTCGTGGCCCAGCAGATCTGTCTGCACCAGCGCCTGCTCCTCAGTCATCGGGGTGACATCGATGACCTTCTCGCGGACGAGCAGGTCGTCCTCCTCCTCGGGCAGCAGCAGGTCGGCCAGATCCTCGACGCGCTCGACCGGTGCGACATCCGCGGCGCTGGCACCGCCCTGGCGGTTGTCCACGACCTTGGTCTTGAACTTGCGCAGCTGGCGGGTGACCTTATCGGCGGAGAGGTCGATGGCGGCGTACATATCTGCACCGTGCTCGGCAACGCGAATCACCGAACCGCGGGCACGAACCGTAACCTCGACGATTGCCGGGTTGGGGTTCGAGGGGTTCTTCTCATAGCGAAGTACAACGTCGACCGTCATGGGCTCGATATCGAAAACCTTGAGCGCCTCGCCGATCTTCTCATCCACATGCGCACGCAGAGCATCGGTTACCGTCGTCTTGCGTCCAGAAACCTTGATATCCATACGTGGCTCCAATCTGCCTCGGGGACTTACTGTACTGGCTATGTACCCATTGCCGTGCATTTAATCACGCGGATTCCTAAAGACCCGAATAACGATTGCTTGATACCGCATACCGAAGTCTCGCACTTTTCTGTGGCAAAGTGCGCTATAGGAGGGGGCCGGCGGCTTTGTATTTGGTCCCGAAAATTGGCTTTGACCTGCTAGTTTTATTGGGATGAAAAAGCCGGGCTCCCCTATTGGGGAAGCCCGGCAGTGCGTGTTGAAACCGTGAAGAAGTGTCCTTTCCAACGTATAGGAGACACCACCCCTAGCAATAACTAGCTATTGAGTTTGTTAATGTCGTCGTCGGTGATGGCGCCTTCCTGGCTGGACGATTTGTCCTCGGAGGATGCGGTCTCATTGTTGGAATCGGAGGACTCGCTGCCGGAGGACGTGGTCTCACTGGACTCAGAGTCGCCCGGCTGCACGTTAGCGCCCGAAACCGTCTTAGTGGTGAGGTCGTAGGGCATCCTGCCATACCAGACGCAGTGGACCGCCTCGAGCGTGCCGTCGGCCGTAATACCGTCGAGGGCATCGCTCACGGCACGGCACAGTTCGTCATTGGACGAGAGGCCCGCAACACCAAGCGTCGAGGGTGCCTCGAGCGAACCGACATAGGAGACCTCGCTCATCAGACGTGCAAGGTAGCCGCCGGCCGTGGAGTCGCAGATCACATAGTCGACCTCGCCGGACTCGAGCGCCTCAAAGCACTCGTTGATGTTGGAGTAGGTCTTTTGGTTGGCGGTGATGCTCTGCTTAGCAAGCGCCTCCTGCGAGGCCGAGGACATCTGAACGCCCAGGGTGGACGTGCTAAGGGTATCGGTGGAAACGCTTAGCGACCCACCATCGCTAGTTTTACCGAACACGGAAGTGGCATCGTACAGGCAGGTGCCGAGCGAGCTAATGTCCCCGTCCGTGGAGGTAATCTCGCCGATAAAGATATCGGCCTTTTTGTCGCCGAGCGCGGAACCTGCCGAGGACGCATCGACAAAGGCGACCTTAAGGCCCATGCGGCTTGCGAGGGCGCGGGCGGCGTCAACCGCATACCCCGTGAGCTCGCCGTCGGCGTCCTGCATGGCCTGCGGCGCATCGGAAGTATCGAGGGCGACCGTCAGGGTTCCGGGAGTGACCAGGGCATCGTCCGACACCGCCGGCGTGACGGTCTCGTACTCGATCTGGTCGATCGTGGGAGTCGTGAACGTAGACAGCGGGTTGAACGCGCATCCGCTCAGGCCCAAAACGGCGATGACCGCTGCGGTCCCAGCACCTAACCGAGCCGCGTGCATCAAGCTGCCCCTCACCATGTCCACTACCCTGCCTTCTGTGTCGTATACGATCCGTGCGTTGCGCGGAATATCAGGTTGTTCCCACCAGCTGACCTGGTATTTGACCCCACACTTGCGCACCGGGGTGTTTGCTCGGGAGGCCGCAGCCACCTTCACGACTGGCCCGCTCGCCCGCGAGGCGGTATTGCCCCAAAGAAAGTAGAACGGACGGTGCGGCTTACATCTAGGACGCGCCATGATCGCGCCGCGCGCACGCGGTCGCTTACGTGGATCCCTTTGACCGCGTCTGTCTTGGACTAGGACGGGCATTTCGTCCGTCCGCAACCACAGCCTGGTAGGAACGAAGCGCATTATAACTAAGTTCAAGCTAAAGTTTAAGGTTAGGGGCGTCATTCGCATCGCGAGTACAGATTTCGCAGGTCAGGACGGGCCGCACGTGCTCTGATTGAGCCCGTCGCTCCCCTATGGAAAGCCCCAACACACCCGTCTTAGGGCGCCGTGGCCAAAAAATAGCAAATATGAGTACTGTTACCAATTTAGTAGCAGGAGTTTTTGGCTCTGCAAGCTGTTTTCACGCTCTATAACGTCAGATTGATGCCAGGATATTCCACATTTGTTTAATAACTTTCTAATTTACCCCATCTTCCAGTCCCAAAATCCCTGATTTTGCTGTTACTGAATTTGTGGCAGTACTCATATTTGCTATATTTTGGCCAAAGCATATATCCAACCCCCTGTTTCAGAGCATTGTTAGGCGGGTTTAAGCCCAAAACACGCCCGCAGCGTGTTAAATAGCGCCTCTTGTTTCTTTCTGCGAGCGTCAACACGGTTGCGATATCGCTTACCCATACGCTGGTGGATGCGCCATGCGAGTGCTTCCATCGCTTCCATGTCACAGAGCATTTCGTTGTTGACCGTCGCGACCTCGATTCCCATAGTAATCAAGCCCGTGTTGCGCTTTCCATCATGGATACGTCCCCTCCGAGAGGAATGGCCCAGCTCACCGTTGTATTCCAAGTCAAACCGGGCTGCTTCCTGAAAGGCATCGCAAACCGCATGCGGCATCCCCGAGATCGCCTGTGCACGGTCGTTGAACTCGATCTTGTAATCGGTCTTAAAGGGACCACAGGCAAATCCGCCATAGGAAAACGGAAGCGAAAACATGGCAAGCATGATGCACTCCATGGGTGAACGCAGGTTTTCCGACAGATAGGGACACAGCCGCCGCAGCTGCTTGGCCGCGCTCCCCTTGCATGCCGCGAGGTAATCTACCAGGCAATCGGGTGTCAGCACGGACTCGACCTCAAAGTAACCGACATCTGGCGGCTGGTCTTTGTCCTTTGCCAATTTGTTCACGACAGGCGAGGTGTAGGGAGGCAGATACTTCCCGCGGTCACTCAGTGAAATCTTAGAGCACAGCTCCTGGGCCAGGGCAAATGCCTGGATGCAGCCGACCTCGCGCGCGACGGCTACGCAAAGGGCCTCGGGAGATAGACTGTACACCCCCGGTTCCACCTCTAGAATCGAGCCGGCGGGCAACTCGGAGCATACGGACCAGCTCACGCCAAGAATACGGCGGCGCTGCGCTGCAGACCCTACCAGCAAGCACAAATCCTCTTGCACCTCGCCGCTTGCGGCCCCAATCCGCACCAAATCGGGAAGATAGATGTCCTCGGTCGAGGGCGACGATGTGCGCAGCACACGGCGCTCTTCATCGGGATTAAGGTCCTTCCAGCTGATATAGCCCATCTGCCGGCGCTCGGCGCGCATCATGCGCAGCGCCGAGGCGCCGGTCAGAATTATGGAAGCCGCTAGCTGTTCGCCTGTCGGCTCGTTGCGCCGCTCAATCTTTACTGCCACAAAACCACCCCTACCAAACGCGTGCGATAGCGAGGCCATCAACGGCCGTGGCACCGGCGCGCTTGAGTTCCGCCGAAGCCGCTGCCATCGTCGCACCCGTGGTGATAACGTCATCGATAAGCAGCAGGTGGCGGCCGTGCACGTCCTCAACCGTCTCGTACATGCCTTGGGTACGCTCGCGGCGCTCCTCACGACCGAGTTCGCGCTGGTCGCCATGCCCGTACTTGACGAGAGCATCGAGCAGGGGAACACCCGACAGCTCGCAAAATGGGCGCGCAATAGCCTCCATATGATCAAAACCACGCCGCCGAAACGCTGCCGCCGTCGCAGGCACAAACACCACCGCATCCGCACCGGAAAGCACGCCTCCGTAGCGATCGGGAGCTACGACCTGGGCATGCAGGGCGGTGTCGTAGAGCAGCTCCGCCAGATACGGAGCCAGACGTCGCTCGCCCGCATCCTTGTACGCTTTAATGATGCGCGGCAGCGGATGCGCATAGACGGCGCACGCCAGGCAGCGGTCGAGCGCCTCCGCCATTGCCGAGGACGTGCCCTCGACCGAACACTCAGTGCACAGCAAATCCCCAAACGGGGCGCCGCATCGGGTGCAGCTATGACGTGGGTCGATGAGCGCGAGCGCAGCCAGGCAGTCTTGGCAAATAAGCGTACCGGCGCGCTCGCAGCCGGCACATCGTGTTGGCGACAATGCCTCGAGCGCCTCGCGTGCCACCCGCTCGGCAAACGGTAGTAATTCGCCCGCAAACGGTAGGGTACCGGCACCCTGCAGACAGCTCAATATGTTCAGATGGCTCTTCAAGACACAACCCTCCCTACGTTCGGTCGCAGGGAGGGTTGTTGATTCGGCGCTATGATACCCCGATGTGCTCGGGGCAAGACGGGCTAAATCCGCTCGCGGGCGTTATTCGCCGGCGGGCGGTTGTGGTGCAGACGAAGACGGGGTCGAGCCCTCGCCACCATTCTGGCGCGGCTTGCGGGAACGGCGACGGCGACGGCGCTTTTGACCCTGGTCGGCCGAGCCCTCGCCACCGCGATCCTCGCGCGGCTCGCGCTCGTCGCGAGCGGCGCCACGCGAAGCCTTGGCAGCCGCTCCCCCGCCATCTCCGGGACGACGGCGCGTGACCTTGACTTCGCCATCCGAAACCTGATCGGCCACGGAAGGAACCGAGGGCTTCTGCTGCGTGCCCGAGGAATGGCGACGGCGCGGACGTGGCGCGCGCTCCTCCTCGCCACGCGGCTTGCCAGCCTTGTCGGCAGGCGCATCGGAGGCCGAGACGCCCTTGGGAGCGGCACCGGCCTCGCGAGCAGCTGCGGCGCGGAAGACGTCCTCGCGTTCCTCGCTCGACAGGTGACGGCGACGACGGCGCGTGGGATTCATGCCACCGCCACGGTTTTGCTGCTGGGGCTGCTGAGCCTCGCGCTCGCGGGAAGCGTTCTTGCCCGCGGTCTCGCCATTGTCGACGGACGCCGCGCGCTTGCGGCGGCGACGGCCATCGGCCGCCCCCTCGGCCTCGGGTGCCTCGGCCTTGCCACGACCCTTGCCGCGACCGCGGCTCTCGCTCTGACCCTGACCGGCGCGAGCATCGGATTCAGCATCGCGACGACGGCGCTTGGGCATCGACGTGCCGGCCAGACGGTCGGCACTCGACAGGCCATCGCCCACATCGACGCCGTTTTCGCGATCGAGCTCCATGAGCGCCAGACGCATCTCGGGCGACTCAATGCGCTCGAGCACGTCGCGCGTCACGCAGTCGGGGCGGCAGTTGCAGCCCTGCTCGGCGGCCTTCTTTTTGCAGCCCTCCGAGCACGTCATATCGGCCAGGTTGACCTTAAAGACTTTGCCGTTCTCCAGGCGCAGCACCAGCTGCTCACGCGGCGTGTCATACTCCTGGATACGCGCCTTGCCAAGCGGCGTATCGATGAGCGTCTTCTTTTTGGGCGCACGGCTCTTAAAGTCCTTGTAGGCCTCGAACTCGTAGCGCAGGCAGCACATCAGACGACCGCACACGCCGCTGATCTTGGAGGAATTGAGCGGCAGATCTTGCTCTTTTGCCATGCGAATCGAGACGGGCTCAAACTGTCCGCCAAAGCGCGTGCAGCAGAGCTCCTGCCCGCATTGGGCATAGCCACCCACCAGGCGGGTCTCGTCGCGCACGCCGATCTGGCGCATGTCGACGCGAATGTGCAGCGTCGAGGACAGATCCTTGACGAGCTGGCGAAAATCGACGCGCTCCTCGGCCGCAAAGTAGAACACGGCCTTCTCGCCGCCAAACAGGTACTCGACGCCCACCGGCTTCATCTCGAGGTCGAGCTCCTTGACCAGGCGGCGGAAGTCGACCATGGCCTCGTCGCCCTGGATGGCCAGGTCGTCGGCAAGCTGCAGGTCGATGTCGCTCGCCACGCGCAGCACGGGCTTGAGCGGCTGACCGATCTCGTCTTGCGGCACCTCAAAGGGATCGGCCGTGACCAGGCCGATCTCGGTTCCGCGCTCGGTGGAGCAAATGGCATAATCGGCCTCGAGGATATCCAAATCCTGCGGATCGAACCACAGGTCGCGCGAGGCGTAGGTAAACTTAACGGGTACGACTAACGGCATTTCAGTGCCTTCCTGATATCGAACAGCATGACCTCGATGGCCAGCTGGGGAGTAACGTTTCTGGCGATGTTGCGCTCGGCGGTCGCGACTGCCTCGAGCGCCCGGGTGGCACCCGCAACATTGGTCGCGGCGGCAAGCCGACCGATCGTGTCGCGCACGTCTTCGTTCACCACGTCGGCTGCCTCGTCCTGAAGCGTCAGCAGCACGTCGCGCATGAGCGTCCGCGCGCTCGCCAGCGCTTCCATGATACC
The DNA here is from genome assembly GCA_025992755.1 of Coriobacteriaceae bacterium. Classification (GTDB taxonomy): domain Bacteria; phylum Actinomycetota; class Coriobacteriia; order Coriobacteriales; family Coriobacteriaceae; genus Collinsella. The sequence goes on along the minus strand of DAJPGF010000001.1, from coordinate 201,331 downwards.
CGAACGCTCGCGCGCGTTGAGTTCGCGCTTGTTGCGGTCCTCAAGCTGCTTCAATGCTCCACGCGACAGGTAGTCGGCGTTTTGCTCGAGCACCTTTTCCTGCGTGGACTTGACCTCGGCGAGCGGCGCCTTAACGGCGACGATGAGCGACTTGGCGCGGCTGAGCACGTCGGCCTCGTCGGCGGCGATGAGCGAATCGATGGCGCGAACCATCTGACGGCGAGCGTCCTGGCGCTCGGCGCTCTTGAGGAACTCGATGCCACGCGCGGGGCTTCCCGCTACTGCGACGGCCATGCGGCAACGCGCAGGGTCCTGACCGGTGGCGCGGCTCACGGCCTGCGCGGCGACGGCGGGCGACACCAGCCGAAACGGCACACACTGGCAGCGGCTCACGATGGTAGGCAGCATTACGTCTGCTGAGGTGCCCAGCAAGATAAACATAACGCCCTCGGGCGGCTCCTCGAGTGTTTTGAGCAGTGCGTTGGCGGTGTTAGCGCGCAGCTGCTCGGCACGGTCGATGATGTAGACCTTGGCCTTGGCGCGGATGGGCGCCAGCGGCACGTCGTCGAGCAGCTCGCGGGTCTGGGCAATGAGGTAGCCCGTGGCGCTCTCGGGCGTGTAATAGTGCACGTCGGGATGCGTATGGCGGGCGACGCGCACGCAGCTGTCGCACGAGCCACAGCCGTCCCGCTCGCACAGGAATGCCTGGGCAAGCGCCCATGCGGCGTCAAGCTTACCGGCGCCGGGCGCGCCCAAGAACAGGTAGGCGTGCGATGCGCGGCCGCTTGCGATGGCGTTGGTCAAAAAGTCGCGCACGCGCTGTTGGGTGTCGAGCTTGGCCAGCAGGCTTGTCTGCGCGGGGGCCATGTTACTCAGCCTCCTGGGCGAGCGCAGCGGCGACGGCATCCTGGGGGATGTCGAGACCGTGCGCACGAACCAGCTCGACCGTCTGCGCGAAGACGTCTGCAATCGACGCGGTGGCGTCAATGAGCTTTACGCGGTCTGGCTCCTCGGCAGCAATGGCACAAAATCCCTGATAGACGCGCTCCTGGAACGCCATGCCCTTTGCCTCCATGCGATCGGCCGCACCGCGGGCCGCCATGCGCAGCGCCGCCTGCTCGGGCGTGATGTGATAGACGAGTGTGAGCGCCGGATGCGTACCGGCGACGGCCAGGTTGTTGGCATCGCGCACCATCTGACGGTCGAGGCCATCGGCAAACGCCTGATAGCAGGTCGTGGAATCGTAGAAACGGTCGCACAGGACCACCTTGCCGGCAGTGAGGGCAGGCGCGATGACTTCGTGCACCAGCTGGGCACGCGCGGCCTCGTAGAGCAGCAGCTCGCAGGTGTCGCCCATCGCCGTATTGGCGGGGTCGAGCAGCAGGGCGCGAATCTTTTCGCTGATGGCGGTGCCGCCCGGCTCGCGCAGAGTTACGACCTGATAGCCAGCGAGGTCGAGCGCGCGGGCCAGCAGGCGCGCCTGCGTGGACTTGCCGGCGCCATCGACGCCCTCGAGCGTGATAAAGCTATGTTGAGCGGGCTCAAAAGCCATGGGCGCAGTCCCTTCCTACAAGGCGCGAAAATGCAAGTTATAGCGACCAAGCCATGATACCCCAGGGGCAGGGGCTAGGTGGCAGTTAGGAACGTTCCCAAAGTGCCGGCAGAAAAGGAACGTCCCCAACTGCCGATCCTCTAAGTTGCGGTGAAATAGGGACTAGATACGCCTTCTAACAGCAAATACAATCCCTATTTCACCGCAAGTTAGGAGTGGGCGCGGGCGTTGATGGCGAAGGAAATGTCGCGCTCGAGGGCTAGAGCCTGTTCGCGTTCGAGGTCTTGGGTGAGGATTGCCAGCACGTAAGGGCGCTCGGCGTAGACGATTGCGGCATCGTGCTGAGCATTCGCCAGGCTGCCCGTTTTGTGCGCGACCAAAACGCCGCCGGAAACGCCCTCGACAATACCGCGCGCGTCTTCCTGCGCCAGCAGATATCCGCGCGCTCGCTCGCACAGCTCGGGCGTCGCGATTGTCCCCGCCGCCAGCCGCTGCAACACGGCTGCAGCATCACGGGCGCTCGTATAGTTCTCGCGACCTTGCGCCTGGGCCTCGGCATCCATCATCAAACGAGCGAGCACGGTCTGGGTCAGCCCCAATGCAGCACACGTTTCGTTGACCGCATCCATGCCAAGCCTGCCGATAACAAGGTTCGCTGCCACGTTATCGCTCTGGGCGATCATGGCGTGCAGCAGCTCGTCAATACTGTACGATACACCCGCGCCGCGCGACTGAATGTTGCCGCTGCCACCCACGATATCCTGTTGCGCTACCGTTACCTGCTCGTCGAGGGACAGCCCGCCCGCCGCCACGGTCTCGAGCGCACAAGCGAGAATGGGAAGCTTGATGATGCTTGCCGCCACACGTCGCGCGTCCGGCGCCACAGCGACTTCGCCATCGAGCGACGCAAACGTTTGAGGATCAAGCGCCACAGCATAGACCGAGGTAGACCCACCATACGGCTCGACAAGGGCTTCGATATCTTGCTGAAGGCCGGCAATCCAAGACGCCCGGGAGACAGTTTCCGTCTTTTGAGCGGACGGATGATTCGCTTTTTGTTTGGCAGGGACAGCGGAGCCCTCAGCCTCGTTGCGGCGCGCGGCACAACCGCCGAGACTCATCATCGAGGCAAGCGCTCCGGTCAACATCCCGGCACAAAACGCTTGACGCGAGCAATCGCGCGCAGCGAGGGGCGCATCCCCCGGCGGGAACCGGAACGCCTCCACGTTGTCGCCACCACCCCGACCTTGCTCGCCGCAGTACACAGACTCACTCCCCACCGTCGCATTCTACCAAGCCGTCGATAAACGGCCGCGCCGGACACCCAGCACGCCGTACTCATTGTGACGCATGCGACAGGGCTTGCACGGCACGACTATCCTCACACAACCAGTTGGGTCGGCGCGGCCCAACCGCACCTGAACCACCTTATAATCTAGCCAACACATCGAACGGAAGGAACCATCATGCCCCGGTTTTGCACCCATTGCGGCAAGCTTCTGAAAGACGACGAGCGCTTCTGCACCAGCTGCGGAACGCCGGTAACCGATGATGGCCAGACCTCTCAATCGCAAGAGGATGCGCAGGCGGACGTGACCGTGCAGTCCGCCCATCAGCCCGCGCCCGCTCCCCAGCCGGAAGCTGGCGCGACGCAGCAATGGGCAACGCCAGCCGGCCCCGCGCCGCAGCAGCCCATACCGACCGCCGCTCCGCAGGCCGGCGCCCCCGCCGCGCCCAAAAACAACAACGCTCTGCTCATCGGCATCATCGCCGTGCTGGTCGTCGTGATTATCGCGCTGGTCGTGTTCTTTATGATCGGACCGTTCAACAAGAACGCCAACGATTCCAAGGGCACAACCATCGAGAAGGTCAAGATCGACCACGATGACGACGATGACGTCTCCGTTAAGGGCGACCCCAACAAGCTTGACGATGATGATGACGATGACGCCCACGATGCCGCCACCATCAGCGAGCAGAACGTCTACGACCAGCTGAGCTCCTACTACAGCAGGCTCTCCGATCTTGATCAGCAGGTTCGCGACTGCGCCACCACGTTTAACACGTACTATCTCAAGGATGACCGCAGCTCGCGCCAATCTGCCAGCGATGCCGCCGAGGCGCTCGAGGATCAGATCGGCGACCTGAAGGACGAGGTCGAGGACCTGGACGTTCCCATCGACTCGCAGAATTACGGCTCGTGGAAAGACATCATCACGCTCTACGACGATCTGGAGAACCGCATCGACGTGATTTGCGATGCCTGGGAGATCAGCCTTGAGTACTCCAGCCCCGCCAACCACAAGGACGAGATCGTGGCACCGCTGGCGCGCGACAACGTAGCGGGCACCAACGACAACAAATACCGTCTGGACTTTGAGGACCGCTACCCCGGCGCCGCACCCGTCGAGGTGAAGTAGCCGCTTTGTCGTTCCAGAGCCGGCAGTTAGGGACGTTCCCAAACTGCCGGCAGAAAAGGAGCGTCCCTAACTGCCGGATAAAAAACGAGCGAGGATTTTGAGGTCCTCGCTCGTTTTTTGTTTTGGGCAATGTTTCGGCTGCGTCGCTACTTGTCGGCAGCGGTCTTTTTGGTAGTCGACTTCTTGGCCGTCGTCTTCTTGGCAGTCGTCTTTTTCGCCGTGGCCTTCTTTGTCGCCGTGGTCTTCTTCGCCGTGCTCGCCTTGGTCGTAGCCTTGCGGCCACGGGCGGGCTTCTTCTCCTTGGTCGGGCAGTCCATGTTGACGCAGATGCGCCACGGGCCGCGCGCCGTGTTGACCACCACGATGGGGGCGCCGCACTCGGGGCAGGTCTCGCCCGTCGCCTCGAGCTTACCGCGCGCCGGCAGCGGATAGCTCACGCCGCAGTCGTCGTAGTTGGTGCAGCGGATAAAGCGCTTGCCGCTCTTTTCGCTCTTGTGCGCGATTAGGTCGCCATGGCGTCCTGCCTCGGCGCACACCTTGCACTCGCCCACCTTAAGGTCGGGCTCGTAGTTGGTGGGGCACGTGGGGTTCACGCAAATCTCGAAGGCCTTTTGGCGGAACGGCTGGCACTTAATGCGCGGCGCGCCGCACTCGGGGCACACGGCCGCCTCGCCCTCGAGCGGGCTTACCTTGACGCCGCTCGGCACCGGATAGGTCACGTCGCAGTCGGGCCAGCCCATGCAGCCGATAAAGCTGCCGCGAGTCTTGGCGCTCGTCTTCATAACCAGGTCCTTGCCGCACTTAGGGCAGGCGCCCACGCGCGCATCGGCCGTAACGGCGTCGCTGATGGCGTCGCCCAGCTCCTGCGTGTGCTTGAGCAGCTCGTCGAGCACGCCAGCCAGCAGCGCGCGCGAGTGCGTCACGACATGCTCTTCGGTATCCTCGCCGCGCTCCACACGGGTCATATCGCCATCGAGCTCGCTGGTCATATCGGGGCTCGTGATGCGCGGGGCAAACTGCGACAGCGCGTCGATGATGGCGATACCCAGCTGGCTCGGCTCAACGGGATCGTTTTTGAGATAGCGCACGGCGTACAGGCGCTCGATGATGCTCGCGCGTGTGGACTTGGTACCCAGGCCGCGCTTCTCCATCTCCTGCACGAGTTTGCCCTGGCTGTAGCGCGCGGGTGGCTCGGTCTGCTTGGCCTCGAGCTTAATGTCGAACACGTCGACCGTATCGCCCTGCTCCAGCGGCGGCATCTGCTCGTCGCGTTTAAGGCCGTACGGATAGGCCTCGCGGAAGCCAGGGATCACGAGCACGTCGCCCGAGGCCACGAACGGCTCGCCGTTGACGTCGAGCTCGAGCTTGGTGTTCTCGATGGTCGCGGGCCCCATGAGCGTCGCCAGGAAGCGACGGGCGATGAGGTCATAGAGCTTGCGCTGGCCGCCGTCGAGCGTGGACGGATCGCCCTCGCCCGTGGGATAGATAGGCGGGTGGTCGGTGGTCTCGACCTTGCCGCGCGTGGGCTTCATGGGACCGGCGAGCACCTTTTTGCACACGGGCGCCAGCGCCGGGTTGATCTTTGCCAGGTCGCTCACCACGGCGCCCAGATCGAGCGTCGCAGGGTACACGGTATTGTCGACACGCGGGTAGCTGATCAGACCGGCCATGTAGAGGGACTCGGCGATGCGCATCGTACGCGCAGGCGAGATGCCCTCGGCCGCGGCGGCAGCCTGCAGCGAGGTCGTCGCAAACGGCGTGGGCGGCTGCTGCTTACGCGAGCGCTTGGTCACCGCGGCAACGGTCGCCGTCGTGGCGCCATCGACATGGCCGTACGCCGTCTCGGCAGCATCCTTGTCGGTAAAGCGCGCTGTCTTGTGCGCGATCTTAAAGCGATCGTCCTCGGCAGCGCCCTGCGCGGCACCCATGCCGCGAATCTGCCAATAGTCCTCGGGCACAAACGCCATGCGCTCGCGCTCGCGCTCGACCACCAGGGCAAGCGTCGGTGTCTGCACGCGGCCGGCAGAGCGCACGTTACCAAAGCCGCCAAACTTGGCGAGCGTCAGATAGCGCGTGAGCACCGCGCCCCAAATGAGGTCGATGTGCTGACGGCTCTCGCCGGCGTCGGCCAGATTCTGGTCGAGCGTGACGAGATTATCGAAGGCGTGCGTGATCTCGGCCTTGGTAAACGAAGAGTACTGGGCGCGGGCAACCGGCAAGTCCGGCGCAACCTCACGCACCTTGTTGAGAGCGTCCGAGCCGATCAGCTCGCCCTCGCGATCGAAGTCCGTAGCGATGATGACGCTGTCGGACTTTTTGGCAAGGTTCTTAAGCGAGCGGATGAGTTCCTTCTCGGCCGGCAGCTTAATGACGGGTGCCCAGGTGAGATACGGCAGACTCTCGAGCTTCCAGCCCTTGATGGAGATGCCGTCGGCAAGAAACGGCTTGCGCTTGGTGTCGTAGGGCGGGCGTGCCAGGCCATCGGGCATGTCGGCCGGTAGCATCTCGCCGTCCTCGGTAACCGAATACCAGCCCAGCTTTTTATCGAACAGCACGCTGTCGCAAAAATCGGGCGCAAGGATGTGACCGGCCAGGCCGATGGTCACGCACTCCTCGCCCTTCCACTCAAAACGGTAGATGGCGGTGTTGTACACCTTGTCCTTTTTGGGTTTACCCGTGGACAGACGCTCGGCGATCTGACGCGCAGCGTCGTTTTTCTCGGCGATGATGAGCTTCAAAAGAGGCTCCTATCTCGTGTCTCTGCGGCTACGCCCGCCCGTATGGCGGCCGATTTACGCCCTTGCTTGCTCGATCTGCCCGATGAGCCAATCGCACCAGGCATCCATGCCCTCGCCCTTGCGCGCGCTCACGGCAAACCGCGGCGCCTGCGGATTGAGGTCATCGAGTGTCTTAGTATACCTATCCATGTCAAAATCGAAAGCCGGGGCCACGTCGACCTTATTGAGCAGCTGCGCGCCGGCGTGCTGGAAGATGCCCGGGTACTTGATGGGCTTGTCGTCGCCCTCGGGCACCGAGAGAATCATGATGGACAGGTTCTCACCCAGGTCAAAGTCGACCGGGCAGACCAAGTTGCCCACGTTTTCGATAAAGATGACGTCGATGTTCTCCAGACCGACGGCCTGGTCGAACGCGTCAACGGCCTCCATGATCATGTTGCCCTCGAGGTGGCACAGGCCACCCGTGTTGATCTGGATGGCGGGCATGCCGGCTTCCTTCATGGTGATGGCGTCGACATCCGAGGCAATATCGCCCTCGATGACGGCACAGCGCAGGCCAGCCTTGTCGCGCAGGCGCTCGTTGGCGCCCAGGATCGTGGTGGTCTTGCCCGAACCGGGGCTCGACAGCACATTGATCACATAGGTGTTTGTCTCTTTAAATCGCTGTCGCAGCTGATCTGCCAGGCGCTCGTTGCGCGACAGAATCGGCGACGCGATATCAATCGTTTTCTCAGCCATACTCGGCACTCCTTACTTTGGCCCCTTTATACCCCATCACCAGATGGCTAGCGGGCTAATCGTCGGGGGTTTCGATTTCGATACTTGCGATGTCGAGCTCGCGGCCGTGCAGCAGACGCACGTTGGCGCCGCCACATTGGGGACAGCGGCAATGGAAGCGATCGTGCTCAAAGACCTCCCCGCAGTCCAGACACTCGCTTTGTGGATGGACTTCCTCCACGGCAAGCTCGCAGCCTCGCGTGAGCGGGTCCTCATCGCGAAATGTCTCCCACGCAAAGTCGAGCGCCTCGCGCACAACTTCGGTCATATCCCCGATACGCAGCGTTACCAAAACGGCGCGCGAGGCCCCCGCCCCACGCGCCGCGCGAATCACTGTATCGAGTATGCCGTTGACAATGCCAACCTCGTGCATACCGATTTACTCCTCGTCGTCCTCATCGTCCGAGAACAGGTCCAGACGGCTCACAAACAAGCCCTCCTTGCCCTCGCGCGCGGTAATGACCACGCGGGCAATGGCGAGCGAAATCTCGTAGAGCGAGAGCAGGGCACCATACATGAGGCCCAGCGTAACGGGCGAGCCGTCGGGCGTAATCACAGCCGAGCCCACAAGCAGGCCCACGTACACGTAGCGCCAGGCGCCGCGGAAGGCCGCGTAGGACACGATGTGGAAGACGGACAGGTAGAAGATGATGAGCGGCAGCTCAAACGCCACGCCAAAGCCGATCATAAAGAGCAGCTCCATGTTGACGTAGTTCTCCAGGTCGGGCAGCGCCGTGGCGACGGCCGAGGTCTCGCCGATAAGCCACTCAAAGCCCGCCGGGATGATGATGAAATAGCAGAAGATGGCGCCCAGGAAAAACAGCACCGTCGAGGCGAGCACCGTGGGCACGACCCATTTGCGCTCGTTGGGACGCAGTGCCGGCAGGAAAAATGCCAGAATCTGCCAGATGATCATGGGCGTGCACATGACCACGGCCATCTTGATGGCCAGCGAGAAGCGCAGGCCAAAGCCGCCGAGCGTGGTGGTGATGTAGAACTTACCGTCCGGCACAAAGGAGCGGATGGGGTCTTCCAGGATGTCGAGCACCACGGGCGTGGCGAAATACAGCACGATGGCGGCGGCAAACACCGACACGACCACGATGGTCAGGCGGCGACGGAGCTCGCCCAGGTGATCGAAGAGCGGCATGCGCGCAGGTCCGATAGGCATTACTCATCGCCTCCCTTCGGGGCATCGGCGGTGGCAGCCTCGGCAACGGCCTCGTCCTCGGCCTCGAGCTCGCGAGCGAGCTGGTCGACGACGGCCTTGCGCTTGCGGGGACGACGGGCGTAGAGGTCAGCCGTCGTGGGCTCTGCCGGCTCGGGCTCGGGCTCCGGTTCTGCAGCAGGCTCGGGCTCGACGACAGGCTCGGCGGCAGCGGCAGGCTCGGCACCCTCGGCCTCCTCAGCAGCACCCTCGCCCTCGGCGGCACCCTCGCTTGCGGCCTTCTCGGCAGCAAGACGGGCACGGCGCTCGGCAAAGGTCTCCTTCTTTGCGGGCGCTGCCGTCTCGGCGGCATCCTCGTCCGCATCGGAATCGTCATCGACGGCAGTCTTCTTGGGCTTGACCGGTGCCGAAGCGGCCTCGCTTACCGGATCGATGATCTCGGACTGAACAACGGCCGTCATCTTTTCCTGCGTCTCGCGGAACTGACGGATGGCACGGCCGATCGTGCGGCCCATCTGCGGGAGCTTATCCGGGCCAAACAGCAAAAAGCCGAAGACCACGATGATCGCGAGCTCACCCTCTCCAATACCAAACACACATACCTCCAAGGCTCGATGTGAGTCGAGCCCGCACCGCGCCATTCGGCCGGAACTCGTCTATTCATTCGGTCAAGTATAGCGCTCGGACGCCAAAACGTCCGAGCGCATCACAAACATATGCCAAACGGCACGCCCTTTTGGGGGCAAAGATTATGCAGCGGTGATCGAAATCTCCTGGTCGACACCCAACAGCTGAACCACGCGCATTACCGGGGGCTGCACATTGGTGCAGCCAAAACGCTTGCCGTGGTCGACCGCGTGGTGCGCGGCGCCCACGAGCACGCCAATGCCCGTTGAATCGATGTAGCTCACCTGGGCAAAATCGAGCTCAACGGCCTCAGTGGGCTGCTCGAGCGCCAGGTCGATGGCATTGCGCAGGCTATCGGCGTTAGAGATGTCGATCTCGCCGGTTACCTTAATGGTGTAGAGCTCTGGCGTGGGGTTGGTGGAAATACCCAAATCCATGTATATGCTCCTTTACGTATCGAAGGTGCGGATAGTACGGGAAGCCGCGCGTTAGGCGCGCTCGGCACGCGCGAGCTCGGCAGCGACAAGCTTAACGGCCAGCACCAGCACATCGAGCGCGGCCTCCAGGTCCTCGACCGTGGGATAGCTCGGCGCGATGCGGATGTTGGTATCGCGCGGGTCCTTGCCATAGGGCCAGGTAGCACCGGCCGGCGTGAGCTTGACGCCCAGGTCGGCGCAAAGCGCAGCAACCTTCCGGGCCGAGCCCTCGGGACCATCGAAGCTTACAAAGTAGCCGCCGCGGGGGTGCGTCCAGGTGGCGCAGCCCGTGTCGCCCAAGCCCTCGGTGAGCTTGCGCTCGACGGCCTCAAAGCGCGGGCGCAAGAACTCGGCATGCTTTTTCATGTGCTCCTTGACCGCCTCGATGGTGGGAAGGAAGCGCACGTGACGCAGCTGGTTGAGCTTGTCGGCGCTGATGAGGCCGGCCTTCAGGCGCTTGGAGAACTCGGCGATGACCGCGGGGCTCGCACCGATAAAGCCGATACCGGCGCCCGGGAAGGTGATCTTGGACGTCGAGGCAAATGCCACCACGCGGTCCTCGGTGCCCGCCGCGCGAGCGAGGTCAAAGATGTTTGCAAGCTCGTCGGTCTCGTCGTACAGGTCGTGCACGCAGTAGGCGTTGTCCCAGAAGATGCGGAAATCGGGTGCGGCCGTGGGCATCTCAACCAGGCGGCGCACAGTGTCCTCGCTAAAGGTGATGCCCGTGGGGTTGGAATACTTGGGCACGCACCAGATGCCCTTGATGGAATCGTCGGCGGCGACGAGGCGCTCGACCTCGTCCATGTCGGGGCCGTTGTCGGTCATCGCGACGGGGACGTTCTCGATACCCAGATCGGCGGTGATGCCAAAGTGGCGGTCGTAGCCGGGAACAGGGCACAGGAACTTGACCTTCTTGCCGTCGTGCGCTGCCTCGTAGGCATCCCAGGGCTCGCTGCCGCACGAGCCGCAGCGCCAGAACATACCGGCGATGTCGTGCTCGATCAGCAGGCTCGACGAACCCAGCACGAGCGTCTGCTCGGCGGGGCAGCCCAGGAACTCCCCCGCCAGCTTGCGTGCCGAGGGAATACCCTCAAAGCAACCGTAGTTGGAGCAGTCGACGTTACCGTCGTGCAGATCGGCATCGGCATTGAGGATATCGAGCATGGGTCGAGAGATGTCCACCTGGGAGGGCGACGGCTTGCCGCGGGCCATGTCGAGCGCCAGGCCCTTGGCCTTGACCTCGGCGACCTCGGCTTTGAGCGCCTCGATGGCGGCATCGAGTTCGGTGGTTTCCATCTTCTGGTAGATCGTCTGCATGGGTGCGACCTTTCACGAAGCGGTACGTTGCAATTCTTCTAAGTATAGACCGCCACCGTCGCAACGTTATGAAGCCGTGATAGATTAAGTCCATCGCAATGAATTACGAATCGCCGCGCATGCCGGCATGAAGCGCCCAAGGAGGCACTATGGAGTACGGATCGTTCCAGGCCGAGGAATTCGGCGACCTTCAGCGCCTGGTCGACGGACTGTTTTACGACCGCCACGCCATCGACCGCCTGGATCTGATCGTACAGGCCGAAATCTTGGACCTGGCGCCCGATCTCATGGAAATCGTGAACCTGCTACCGCCCGGCTATTACGACCGCCAGTCACTTTGCGACCAGCTCAACTCCGCCTTGGCCGCCCACGGCTGGGGCGCCATCTACGGCACCGTAGAATAAACCTAGTCATTGGGGCCTGTGGTCAAAAAATAGCAAATATGAGTACTGTTACTTTTTTAGTAACAGCGATTTTGAATTAAAAAGGCCAGTCTTGGCCTTTTGTGTCCGGTTTTGGAAGGATGCATCAGCATCTTTCGTCCAGCCACGCAATCGTTAATGCACAGACAGAATAGATTTGTACATTATTTTTCGCGCCTAAAATGAAACGCCGTTTGTGACAGTACTCACAAACGGCGTTTTTTGGCCACTGGGTGTCCGGCAGGTGGCAAGTACCACTCAAAACCGCGTTTTACACGCGCTCGAGCAGGCTCTGGCGTCTGTTTCTACGCGCCTACTCGTTCTTGGGCGCGGGGTGCTTGCAGATCACACTCATGTAGATCATGCCAAGTACGGCCGCGGTGACCGAACCGGCAAGGATGGCGGCCTTGGCAGCCAGAACCTCAAACTGGGCCGTCGGGAAGGCGAGGCCGCTGATGAGAATCGACATGGTAAAGCCGATACCGCCCAGAATGCCCACACCGGCAATCATGTGCCAGTTAACGTTGTGCGGCAGCTCGCAGGCCTTGAGCTTGACCAAGGCAAACGTCATGCCAAAGATGCCGATCGGCTTGCCCAGCAGCATGCCAAAGTACACGCCGAGCGTCACCGGGTCGGTGAGTAGCGTGCTCATGTCCACGCCCACCAGGCGAACCTGCGCGTTGACAAACGCAAAGATCGGCAGGATCACAAAGTTAACCGGCGTGGAGATCAGGCGCTCCATACGGATGAGCGGCGGGGTGACGCGGTGCATGACGCGCTCGACCTTGGTAGTCGAGACGGTAAAGTCGTGCTGGCCCAAGATGTGTGCCTCGTCGTCGTAGCGGTCATCGAGCAACGGCAGGCACTCGCCCAACCAATCGGTGAGGCTATCGAGCTTGACGCCGCACTTGGCCGGGATGGTGAAGGCCAGGATGACGCCGGCAAGCGTAGCGTGCACGCCACTCTTGAACATGCAGAACCACAGCAGCAGGCCCAGCACCGAATACGGGGCGAGGCGGTAGTGCTGCGTCTTGTTGAGCCACACGAGCGCGCACGTCACAAGCGCGGCGGCGCCCAACCAAAACGGATTGGGGCTCTGACCGTAGAAGATGGCGATGGCGGCGATGGAGATGAGGTCGTCGGCGATGGCGAGCGTCGAGAAGAACACACGCACGCCGTTGGGCACGCGGTTGCCCAAAAGCGACAGCACGCCCAGCGCAAAGGCAATATCGGTTGCCATGGGGATGGCCCAGCCGTTGTGCGCGCCGGCATGGTTAAAGATCAGATAGATGCAGGCGGGAACAACGACGCCGCCCACGGCCGCCAGCATGGGAAGCATAGCCTGGCGCGGGTTCTTGAGCTCGCCGACCGTCATCTCGTACTTAAGCTCAATGCCCACCAACAAAAAGAAGATCGCCATGAGGAAGTCGTTGACGAAAAGCTCAACGGTGAGACCGGCCGTAAGGTTGCCCAGACCCACATACAGCGGGGTCTCCAAAAAGTGATGGATGGCCTCGTAGGCATCGGTGTTGGCGCAAATGACGGCGGCGATGGCGGCGAAGACCATGACGGCGGCGGAAATCGTGCCGTTCTCGGTGATGCGCTCCCAAATGTCGTGGCGCTCAAAACGCTTGCGCTCACGAACGTTAAACAGCTGCTCGGGTGCTGCCATGGGCGGCTCCTTTCACGGGAAAGCTCCCGTCTTAAAAAAGCACGGCCCGCCCAAGTGGCGGTGCCGCGCTCTAACGTATTACGCTTGCATCTAGCCTACCCTGCACGACAGGCACGCAGGCGTGGCCGAAAAGCGGAACCACAGGTTGAACATTATTTGCTCAACGGCACGGGCGCGCCTATCCAAGAGACGACGCGGCGCCGTGCACAAAAAACGACCGGAGCGCGGGGCTTCCGCGATCCGGTCGTGGCGTTTGGTCAACTAAACCTAGCAGGCGGCCATGATGGGGGCAGCGACCTGCTTCTTACGGGAGAGGACGCCCGGCATCCAGACGCCGTCGTGCTCGTCGGCAATGCCCAGGCCCTTCTGAGCAGCCTCGGTCTCGCCCTCGAGCAGGACCTGCGAGCCCTCCTCCATGATGTCAGTGATGCACAGGACGATGCCGTCGGCACCCTTCTCGGCGGCGTAGGCGCGCATGGCCTCGCGAATCTCGTCGATCATGCCGAGTGCGCGAGTCTTGTCGACAGTCTCGTACTGGCCGATGAGCAGCTTCTTGCCGGCAGGCTCGAACATCTTGATGTCGTTGCCGACCATCTCGGCTGCGGTGAAGGAGCCAGACGGACGGGTGAGGAAGACCTCCATGCCAAACTTGACCGGGTCGACGCCCACCTGCTCGCCGAGCTTGGCGGCGACGGCGCGGTCGACATCGGTGGTGGTGGGGCTCTTGAGCATGAGCGTGTCGGTCATCATGGCCGAGAGCAGCAGCTTGGCCTGGACGTCGGAAAGCTCAACGCCGAGCACGCCGGCGAGCTTGGTGACGATGGTGCAGCTGGAGCCCCAGGGCAGGCAGATGTAGTGCAGCGGGCCGGCGGTCTCGAAGTCGCCGATGCGGTGATGATCGACAACGCCAAAGACCGTGGCGTCCTTAAGGCCGGCGACGGACTGGGCAGACTCGTTGTGGTCGGTGAGGACGACGAGCTGACCGGCCTCGACGGACTCGATCACGCGGGGCTCGGCAATGCCGGCGTCGGCGAGCAGCTTGGCGGACTCGGCCGGAAGCTGACCAAGGGCGCAGGCCTCGTAGGTGTTGCCGGCATACTCAACCTGGTTGAGCAGCTGGGACAGGACGACGGCGCTCATGATGGCGTCGTTATCGGGGTTCTGGTGACCAAAGACAAGAACGTTTGCCATGGATATCCTCCACTTGATATGTGTACTTGGACGTAGCTATGGTAGCACGCCGATGCCGAGCCTTCGCAGACGGAAGGGCCACGGCATATTTTGGGGCGCAGGCACGGGGGCCAAGACTGTCCCTTTTGCACCATGTTGGTGCAATGTAACCTGTCCCCCTTGCACCAGCTATTTACCGGCAGCGCGCAGGGCTACGTAGGCGGCACCGATGATGCCGGCGTCGTTTCCGAGCGAAGCGACCTTAATGGGCGTCTCGCGCGAGGCGGAAAGCGCGTACTGCTTAAAGTGCTCGCGAACCTTGTCGAGGTAGACATCGGCCGAGGCGGAGGCGCCGCCGCCGATGAGGAACATCTCGGGATCAACCACGTTGGCAATAAGCGCCAGTGCGCGGCCGAGATAGTCGGCCATGGTATCGGCCGCGGCCAGCGCGAGCTTGTCGCCCTCGCGACAAGCCTGGAACACGTCCTTGGAATCGGAGGGGCCGGTCAGCTCGATGGGCTCGACGCCCGCCTTCTTGCACTCGGCAAGGTAGTTGCTCACCACGCCGGTGGCGCTGGAATACTGCTCCAGGTGGCCATGGCCGCCGCAGCCGCAGGTGCGCTCCTCGGCCGGGTTCAGGCACATGTGGCCAATCTCGCCGCCAGCACCCACAACGCCCGATACCACGTCGCCGTTAACGATAACGCCGCCGCCCACGCCGGTACCAATGGTGACCATCACCACGTTCTGTACGCCCTTGGCAGAGCCGAGCCAGGCCTCGCCCATAGCAGCAGCGTTGGCGTCGTTCTCGTACTTAACGACCGCGTCGGGGCAGTGCTCCTGGATGGCGATCTTGAGCTCGGGCAGGTTGATGGCGATGTTCGCCTTGACCTTGGCATCGCCCGATGCCGGGATGGGGCACGGAACGGCCAGGCCAATGCCCGACACAAAGGCACGCGGAATCTGGGCCTTGGCGACCACCTGGTCGATAGCCTCGGTCACCGCGGCAAAGCCCGCAGCGTCAACGATGGGAGGCGTGGGCACGCTGGCCTTGGCAAGCAGGTTTCCGTCCTCATCGAACAGACCCTCCTTGACCGAGGTGCCGCCGACGTCGATGCCGATGTAATACTGCTTAGGTTCCATGGGAGCCCGCCTTTCTCGTTTAAACATTGCCTGTATGGTACCGCTCCCAAGGCAAAAACCTACCAAAAAGGACAGGTTTGTTTTGGCAGGTTTTATCTGGGGAAGCGCAGAGTACGAGATTCGGTTCGCTGGGTGTTATATCGGTTCGGCCCCGTCCTCGGACCGATCATTTCTCAACACGACACTACTCAGATGTTTATCATTTAAAACGCTCTAATTTTTCAAGCGGGGCGACTTTTAATTTTATCTTTCTCGAACTTTTAAATAACTCAATAGAGATACTTAGGTGTTGACTATACTTTCTTTTATACTCAACCAAGTTGGAAAGGAGGTTCCATGATTCCCAAATACGAAGCGATAGCTGCAGATATTCGTCGCACTATCGAGGATGGCGCTCTTAAACCGGGCGACAAGCTTCCTACCGTCGTTGAGTTCTGCAAGCTCTATAACGTTTCCAAAATCACCGTCAAACGAGCTATTGAACAAATCACCGAAGAAGGTCTTATTACCAGCCGGCGTGGATCGGGTACCTACGTTAAGGACACGGCGGGGCTTCCCGGCCAGGCGTTTTTCCAGGGCAAAAACGACCGTACCCAGGGTTTTTCGTATGAGCATCGCGGGGAGAAGGTGACCTCGGTGGTCTACGATTTCTCAATCGTTAATCCACCAGCGGACATCGCAGCCCAGCTGGGAATTGCCGAGGATGACTTTGCCTATCACGTCGTGCGCGTGCGTCAGGCCGATGAGAAGCCCATCGTTATCGAGTACACCTACATGCCCCTCGAGCTGATTCCGGGCCTTAAAAAGAAGGACCTGTACGGATCGGTCTACCGCTTCATCCGCGAGCAATGTGGGCTGAAGATTTCGAGCTTCCACCGTACCATTCGCGCCGTGGCAGCAACCGAGGAAGAAGCCGAGCGTCTGGACACCAAACTTGGCTCTCCCCTGCTCGAGCTCACCCAGATTGGCTTTTTGGACAGCGGCGCCGCCTTTGAGTATTCGATCTCGCGCAACGTTGGCGATCGCTTTGAGTTGCACAACGTAACGTTGGCATAGGTTTTTGTAGTCACGCGGGCGCTCGTTTTGAGCCGTCTTACGCGGCACCCGCACAACCTTATGGGAGTATGCACATGTCCGATTTGATTAAACTCACGCCGATCTTCCACGAGAAGATCTGGGGCGGCCGCCAGTTGGAGACCGTGTTTGGCTACGACATTCCCGAGGGTCCCATCGGTGAGTGCTGGGCCATCTCGGCCCATCCCAACGGCGACTGCCAGATTGCGGAGGGACCGTACGCCGGCCACACGCTGTCGTGGCTGTGGGCCGAGCACCGCGAGCTCTTTGGCAACTGCGAGGGCAAGGAGTTCCCGCTGCTCATCAAGATTCTGGACGCCAAGGACGACCTTTCGATCCAGATTCATCCCAACGACGAGTACGCCGCCAAGCACGAGAACGGCAGCCTGGGCAAAACCGAGTGCTGGTATGTACTGGACTGCGAGCCCGGTGCCACGATCATCGTCGGCCAGCGCGCGCACGACCGCGCCGAGGCCGCGCAGATGATCGAGGGGGGCCGTTGGGACGAGATGCTCAACGTGCTGCCGATTCACAAGGGAGACTTTTTCCAGATCGACTCCGGCACCGTTCACGCCATCAAGACCGGCACGCTGATTCTGGAGACGCAGCAGTCGAGCGACGTGACATATCGCCTGTACGACTACGACCGCCCCGGCACCGACGGAAAGCTGCGCCCGCTGCACATTGAGCAGAGCCTTGATTGCATCGATTTTGACGTTCAGGCTCCGACCGACGGCACGGTGAACGCACCCGAGGTCGACGGCGTGACCGAGCTCGAGTCCAACCCCTGCTACACCGTCGATCGCGTGCGTGTCGACGGCAGCAAGATCCTCGACCAGCGCTGGCCCTTCATGTGCCTGTCGGTCATCGACGGCGAAGGCACCGTCTGCGGCGACCCCGTCCACAAGGGAAGCCACCTGCTGGCCCCGAACACCGTCAGCTCCATCGACCTCGAAGGCAAGATGGAACTGATCATCAGCCACCTTTAGATCGCAACAACAACCCAAACGCAACAAGGGGCTCCCCCGTCCACCAACGGGGGAGCCCCTTGTCCATATATATCAGCCCACCCGGCTCTCCAGACCAAAAAGCGAACGAGCAAAGCAACGCTCGTCTAGCAACGTTACCCAAGGACCTGGGCGGGCGTATAGGGCAACATCGATCGCGAGTTCCGCACGCAAAGGAGGCCACTTAATGTGGCCTCCGTCTTGCGCAGGACTGCCCGAGCAAGCGATGTTGCCCCATACGCCCGCCCAGGTCCGCCGGGATCACGACAGCTTGACGATCGGTGCAAAACCTTTCATTAGCTTTTTGGTCTGGCCGGTCTTTTCGAATTGAACCTCGATCATGTCTCCGGCGACCGAGATTACGGTACCCGTACCAAAGGTCTTGTGGCTTACAGTATCGCCTGCGGCAAAGTCCTGTGATGCGCTAGCACGATCGACCTTGCGCTCCACCGTCGGGGACACCTTGGACGACGGCTTTTTAGCTCGCGGCGCGCCTGAGCCAAAGGTCGAGGCAACACGGCCGGCGTCGGGCGAGACCCCACGATGGCGCTCGGTCCCGTAACTGCTGCCGCCAAAGAAATCGTCAAAGCTCGATCCGCCGCGCGAACCGGAACCGCCGGTCGAGCGCGTATGCGAGCCAAACACCTTGCCGCCGTACATATCCGAGCCCATGCCCGAGCCAAAGGTGCCGTGACGGTCGCCGCGCTTCTCCCAGCCCGTGCCCTCAAAACCGGCAGAACCGATGCCGCTAAACTCGATATCCTCAAACGGAATCTCGTTGAGGAAGCGCGAGCGCGGGTTGGCAGAGGTCGAGCCGTAGGTGCGACGCGTGGCCGCATAGGTCAGGAACAGGCGCTTGCGAGCACGCGTGATGGCGACGTAGGCCAAGCGACGCTCCTCCTCGAGCTTGCCCGGATCGTCACTACCGCCAAAGTCGTGCACGTGCGGGAAGATACCCTCCTCCATGCCGGCCACGAACACCGCCGGGAACTCCAGGCCCTTGGCGGAGTGGATGGTCATCATGGTAATGGCATGCGTCTCGCCGGCCAGGGAATCCAAGTCGGAGCGCAGGGCCAGCCACTCCATGAGCGCCGGCAGCGCCTTACAGGTGAGCGGACCGTAGGTGCGCTCGATCTCGTCGGCATGCACGGCACCCGCCGGCATCTCCGTCGGCGCGGCATACGCGTTGCCCGCGATGGCGGCGGCCAGGGCATCCTGCGGAGACAGCGCCGGAGCGGCCAAGCTATCGAGCGGATTGGAGCCCGCGGCGTCACGCGCGCCAACGAGTGCCTCAAACGAGGATACCGGGGCAGATGGCCCCGGTTCGGGCGCAGGCGCGCTCACCACGACAGGCTCGGGCTCGGCGCTAGCAGGCACATCGGCAACACCGGCAGCGCGCAGCTCTTCCAAGCTCTCGAGCGTACCTTCGATATCCTCGTGCGTCTCCTCAAATTCGGCGGCGACGCCCAGGAATTCCTGGATGTTCTCGGCGCGGCTCTCGGACTCCATGGTGCCCTCGGCGCGGAAAGCCTGCAGCAGACCCGTCTTATCGACGATCATCTCGACGACGTCCTTGAGCTCGCCGTCCATGCGGCGACCCTCGCGCACCAGCGCCACAAAGCTCGACAGGCCGTTGCGCACCTTGGCGCTAAACATGCCCGTCTCGGCTGTTGCGATCTCGCAGGCTTGGAAGAACGAGCAACGGTTGTCGCGCGCCAGCTGCTCAATCTTTTGGATCGAGGTGGAGCCGATGCCGCGGCGCGGCGTGTTGATAACGCGCTTGACGCTCATATCGTCTGCCGGGTTCACGATCATCTTGAGGTAGGCCATGACGTCGCGGATCTCGGCACGGTCGAAGAATCGCGTGCCGCCCACGATCTTGTAGGGCACGCCTGCGCGCAGGAACATATCTTCGAGGATACGCGACTGGGCGTTGGTGCGGTAGAACACAGCGATATCGTCGTAACTCGTGCCCTTGGAGTGCAGCTTTTCGATCTCGCCGGCAATCCAGCGGCCCTCGTCGCGCTCATCGCTTGCCTGGAAGGCCTGGATCTTCTCGCCGTCGCCCTCGGCCGTAAACAGACGCTTGTCCTTGCGTTGCGAGTTGTGGCGCACCACGGCGTTGGCGGCGCTCAGGATATGACCCGTAGAGCGGTAGTTCTGCTCCAGCTTAACGGTCTTGCAGTTTTTAAAGTCCTTCTCAAAGTCCAGGATGTTGGTGATGTCGGCGCCGCGCCAGCTATAAATGGACTGGTCATCGTCGCCTACGACCATGAGGTTTTGGTACTTGGCGGCCAGCAGGTTGGCGATCTCGTACTGGACGTGGTTGGTGTCCTGATACTCGTCGACGCTAATGTAGCGGAAACGCTCTTGGTACTTATCGAGCACCTCGGGGCGGGTGCGCAGCAGCTCAAGCGTGCGCACGAGCAGGTCGTCGAAGTCCATAGCGTTGGCGGCGCGCAGGCGGCGTTCCAGCTCCAGGTAGACCTGCGCGGCCTTTTTGTCGTTGGGGCTGTCGGCGGATTTGAGCATGTCCTCGGGGCCGATCATGGCGTTTTTGGCCGAACTGATCTTGCTGCGGATCATATTGATGGGGAATTGCTTTTGCTCGATACCGAGCGCCTGCATAATATCGCGCACCATGCGCTTGGAATCGTCGTCATCGTAGATGGTGAACTGACCGGTGTAGCCCAGCAGATCAGCGTCCTCGCGCAGCATACGCACGCACATGGCATGGAAGGTGCACACCCACATGCCACGGGTGCCGCTGGGAATGAGCGCCGCCAGACGCTCACGCATCTCGGCCGCGGCCTTGTTGGTAAACGTGATGGCAAGGATCTGCCAGGGCTTAACACCCAGGTCGCCGAGCATATGTGCGATGCGGAAGGTCAAGACGCGGGTCTTGCCCGAGCCGGCGCCGGCAAGGACCAGCAACGGACCCTCGGTGGTCAGGACCGCCTCGCGCTGGGCGGGATTAAGGCTGTCGAGGTCGACGAGCGGCTTGGCGGGTTTGGGTGCCGGCGCGGGAGCGTCGTAGATGTCGAGCGGGACGAGCTCGGGCTCCGGCGCAGCGGGGGCGGTGTATGCATCGAGCGGCACGGGTTCCGGCGTGGGCGGCACGGGTACCGCGGCGTTCTTTTCCCAGGGCAAGGGCTGGGTCATGGGCGACTCCTCATCTGACGGACGGCGCGCCTGCGGGCGGCGCCATAGTTTGAGCCGTACCAGTATACCGAGCCGCGCGGACACCGGCGCAAATCACACCACGACTCCGTGCGCCACCGTCAGGCCCGCCCAGCGGATTTGGCGCAATGGGGTCAGGTTAGTCTGCACCACATTGGTGCAAAGAAACCTGGCCCCATTGCACCAATCACGGAGCCACCGATGTCATGGCAACGGTAGCGAGCGGCGGCCAGGGCGAACAAATTGGCATGAAAAGGGGGCGGCATAGACCTTTTGGTCATGCCACCCCCTTTGAATGACAAGTTGTCGCCCTGGCCGCCGCGCAGCGTCGACTAAGTTAGAGGCCGAGCATCGGCTCCAGAACGAAGAAGTATGCGAGCACTACGATGCCCAGGATGATGCGGTAGGCACCGAAGCACTTGAAGTCGTGACGGCGGACGAAGCCCATGAGCCACTTGATGGCGATGAGCGAAACCACAAAGGCCACAACGCAGCCCACGCCCAGGATAGCGACCTCGTTGGCACCGAACGTGCCGCCCTTGATGAAGTACTTGACCAGCTTGAGCGCACTCGCGCCAAACATGACCGGGATGGCCAGGAAGAACGTAAACTTGGACGCCACCGAACGCGTGCAGCCCAAAAGCAGGCCGCCGATGATGGTAGAACCGGAGCGAGACGTACCAGGCACCAGCGAAAGCACCTGGAAGCAGCCGATACCCAGCGCAGTCTTCCAGCTCAGGTCCTCGAGCGTGGCGATGGAGCCAAAGTCCAGATTCTCGTCATCGTCCTCATCCTCAGCGGTAGCCGCGGCGGGCGCCGCAAAGTGCGCACCGGCGGGACGTCCACCCGACACCACAGCACGCGAACCAAACGAACCGGCAACGGCCATTTCCTCGCGCTTGCTCGCGCGCCAGTTCTCGATCACGATAAACAGCACGCCGTACACAATGAGCGCCAGCGCCACGACGGGAGCATTGTAGAAATGCTCCTCCATCCAGTCGTTAAGCGGCAGACCGATCGCCGCGGCGGGAATGCAGCCGAGCACAATCTTGCCCCACAGCACCCAGGTGTCGCGACGGCCCTCCTTGCCCTTGCTGGGCGAGAACGGATTGAGCTCATGGAAGAACAGCACACAGACGGCCAGAATGGCGCCGAGCTGAATCACGACCAGGAACATATTCCAGAACGTCTCGCTCACGTTCATCTTGACGAACTCGTCCACCAAGATCATGTGACCGGTCGACGAAACAGGCAGCCATTCGGTGATGCCCTCGACCAGGCCCATGAAGGCAGATTTTAGAAGCTCGATAATATCCAAAGGGACCCCCTCGTTAGACACCCGCCGATATTGTTCTGCGGACGGTGCGGGCGATGTCCCATTATCAACCGTTCGGGCGCGTCTACGCCTACCCTTACCAAAAAACTCGCCCGTTCACAGAATTGCGAGTGGTCAAACCCAAATCCTTGGGTATAACTGCAACAAGATAAAGTGTCCGGCGGCCAACGCGCCCGCGCCCGCCCGATGCACGAGCCCCGCGCCCGTGCGATAGACCAAGGAGGAAACCATGAACGAGGGCTACACCAAGGTATTTGTTTCACTCGACGGTACTGAGCAGCAGGATTTTGTGCTCGCACGCGCCATCAAGGTCGCCGCGAACAACGGCGCCAAGCTAATCATCGGCCACGTTATCGATTCCACGGCGCTCGAGAGCGCCGGTTCCTATCCGGTCGATCTGGTCAACGGCCTAGAGGAGGCATTTAAGAACTCCATCGCCAAGCAGCTCGAAGAGGCCAAGGCCAATCCCGATATTCCCGAGGTCGAGGTCATGATTCGCGCCGGCCGTATTCGCGAGACGCTCAAGGACGAGATGCTCGACGTGGTTAAGCCCGACCTGGTGCTCTGCGGCGCCCGCGGCCTGTCCTCGATCAAGTATGCGCTGCTGGGTTCGATTTCGACGTTCCTGCTGCGCAACACGGACTGCGACATCTTGGTCGTGAAGTAGCGTTGCTCCCACCGGCCGCGGGGCCTGCGGGGTTTCCACGGGCACGTCCTCGCCGCGTTGCGGCTGCGGGATGTGCCCTTAGGAAACCCCTCCCGGCCCCGCGGCCTTCGCAGCCTTACTTCAACGAGTTGTCTGATAGAAAAATGGCGTGCCGCCCCGTTTGGGGCGGCACGTTTTTCATGGGCGGCACGTTTTTGTTTGGGCGGACGTCTGCCGCGTGCGTTACTCGAAGTATTGGAACTTGTTGGTTGAGAAGGCAAACGTGACGACAAAGCCTTCGCCGGGCTCCGATGCTGCGGTGACGTCGATGCCCATCTTGGAGCACAGGCGCGCCACCAGGTAGAGGCCAATACCCGTTGCACGCTTGGTGGTGCGGCCGTTGTCGCCGGTAAAGCCCTTCTCGAACACGCGCGGCAGGTCTGCCGCACACACGCCGCAGCCGTTGTCCGCGACGGTAAGCTCGATGCGCTCGCTCGCCAGACCCTCGTCCAGCAACGCACCCGAAAACACGATCTTTGCGCCGTCCTCACGCGCATATTTAATGCTGTTCTGAATGAGCTGGCCCAGAATAAACTCGAGCCATTTCTCGTCGGTAAAGACCTCAAAGTCGAGGTTCTCGCACACCGGAGCCACGTGCGCCGCGATAAGCTCGCGCGCGTTGGCTTTAATCGCGCCCGTCACCAAGGTCTTGAGATCCCAGCGGCGAATCAGGTAGTCGCGCTCCACGACTTCCGAGCGCGCATAGTACAGAGCTTGGTCGATATAGCGCTCCACGCGGGCAAGCTCGCGTGCCAGATCGTCCACGCGCGACAGGTCGTCTTCGCTACCGTCCAGGTTTTCCAAAATCAGATGGGCCGCCGCCAGGGGCAGCTTGGCCTCATGGACCCAGCTCTCGATATAGTCGCGATAGTCATCGGTCTGACGGCGGCCTTCGGCAACCTCGTCGCAAGCGGCTTTGCCCACCCGGCGCAAGACCTCGTACTCGAGCTCGCCCTCGGCATGGGTCGGACATTGCACCATCTCCTGCACCCATGCGGGACTCTCGAGCTCCTCTGCCGCACGCTCCAGCTGGCGCAGAAAACGACGACGGCGCGCGTACTCGATCACGATGCCCAGCATGCCAAAGATAAAGGACACGCCGACCGCCACGACCACGATGGAAACGGGTGCGCCGGCGACCGTCAGCACAAAGCAGCTCAGCAGCACGCCGCACGTCCACACGGCGACGGGAAGTAGCGCATCTTTGAAGAATTTGGCGAACGACATAGCCGGCCCCTAGACCGAATAGCCCTGGCCGCGGTGCGTCGTCAAATACCCCTTGATGCCGATTTTTTCGAGCGTGGTGCGCAGGCGGTTGATGTTAACGGTAAGCGTGTTGTCGTCTACGAAGGCGTCGGAGTCCCACAGGTCCTGCATGATGGCCGAGCGCGAAACGATCTTGCCCGCGCGGCTCAGAAGCAGCGAGAGGATACGCAGTTCATTTTTGGTGAGCTCGGTGCTAGTGCCGGTTTGCGTATTGGTAACCATGGAGCGGGCGAGGTCAAGCTCCAGTCCCTTGTGGACGAGCGTACTGCGCTCGCCTGACGCCGCGGTGCGACGCAGCAAGGCATTGATGCGCGCCACGAGCACACGGGCGCTGTAGGGCTTGGGAACAAAGTCGTCCGCGCCGAGCGTCATGGCCATGACCTCGTCGATCTCGGTCGTGCGCGACGTGAGGACGATGATGGGAACCTCGGATTCGCGGCGAACCTCGTGGCAGATATGCTGGCCGTCCTTGACGGGAAGCGTGAGGTCGAGCAGCACCAGGTCGGGCGCGGCGGCGAGAATATCGCGCGAGACATGCTCGAACGATTCGCAGGTCTCGATTTCAAACCCGGCGCGGGCAAGGATGTCAACAAGCTCGCGACGAATGGGTTCATCGTCCTCAACGATATAGATTAGCGCCATGGATTCCGCTCCCCTCTTGGTTGTCTTGCCCCATTATGACCGCGGAGCCGCAGGTACGCGCCTCGCGTGTCACCAAGGTGACAGAACTGTTCGCGAACGAAAACGCTTGGCTCGTCCCTCGCTCGCAACGGGCGCGGGAATCAAATGATTATTAAATCCCCGTCCCAGAAAAATCATTTAGCGGCGGGCGCGGAGCTTTTCGTAGCCGTCGGCGAAGAAGGCGACCGTCGCGGCGTCGGCCTCGGCAGCGTCCGTCTCGGTTGCGGGAACCACGCCGTGCTCGTCGCTCACCAGGAACAGCGCGCCCTTGAGTTGCGCGGGAATGTCTACGCGCGTGACCGGGATGCCCTTGGTCTGGGCGAGCTGCTCGATGAGCGTCGCCGTGCCGCACAGGCACTCGTCCGCCGGCGCCACAAAGGCAAGCTCGCCGTTGTTGACGGCGGCGAGCAACTCGGGCGCCACGCCGGTCTCGTCGGCCTCGGAGCGGGCCTCGGCGGAACGGGCACGCAGCGCCTTGGCCGACGTATCGGCGAGCGGCTCGTACTCCCCCACCGTCATGGCGGCGTTGCCGTTGATGTCGATCACCAGCATGAGTACGCCGTCGTGCGCAGTGTAATCGCCCTCGGCAAGCGACCACTCAACGTGCTGTTTGGCCCAGCTGAGCATGTTATGGGTAAGCGGCTCGCCCTGCACCAGGCGCTCGGACAGTGCGCGAATGTGGCGGTTGAGCATGGGCACCTTTTTATTGGACATGCGCCAACGGCAGATAAGCGCGGGCTTGTCGAGCGTAAACTTCTCGACCGCCTCCTGATTGGCGCAAAAGTCCTCGTACGCACGCTGATCCTCGGCATTGCCAAACAGCTCGGCATCATCAATCTGGGGCATGGTCATACCTTTCGTGTTAGTCATTCCGTCCTCTTATACCAAAAAGACGGCCCTCCAAACGGAGCAGCCGTCTTTTGCGGAGATTATTTTGTCCCAAGGCGGAACTTAGTGGCGGAAGTGGCGGGCGCCGGTAAAGACCATAGCAATATTGTGCTCGTTGCAGGCCTGGATGCTTTCGTCGTCGCGCTTGGAGCCGCCGGGCTGGATGATGCAGGTCACGCCGTGTGCAGCAAGCACGTCGACGTTGTCGCGGAACGGGAAGAACGCGTCGCTTGCACAGGCAAAGCCGCCCTTCTCCACGCCCTCGCGCTCGCAGAAGTCCTCGGCGCGCTCGCAGGCAAGTAGCGCAGAGTCAACGCGGTTAGGCTGACCCGGGCCCATGCCAATGCCGGCCTTGCCCTTGGAGACCAGGATGGCGTTGGACTTGACGCCCTTGCAGACCTTCCAGGCAAACTCGAGCTCGGCCATCTCGGCGTCGGTGGGCTTGCGGTCGGTGGGGAACGTAAAGGTCGCGGGGTCCTCGGTCACGTGGTCGACTTCCTGCACCAGCATGCCGCCGTCGACGGAGCGCAGCTCCACCTGAGCGCCGTGGTCCACGCCGCCGGTCGCCAACACGCGCAGGTTGGGGCGCTTGGCCATGCGCTCGAGCGCCTCGGCGGTGTAGCTCGGGGCGATGATGACCTCGACGAACTGCTTGTTCTGATCGGCAAAGTGCTCAACCAGATCAAAGGGAACCTCGCGGTTGCAGGCGATGATGCCGCCGAAGGCGCTCTTGGGATCGCAGGCAAAAGCGCGGTCGTAGGCAGCCGTGATGTCCTCGGCAACGGCGGAACCGCAGGGGTTCTGGTGCTTGAGGATTACGCAGGCCGGCTCGTCGAACTCGCGGACCAGGTTCCAGGCGGCGTCGGCATCCAGATAGTTGTTGTAGCTGAGCGGCTTGCCCTGGATCTGCTTGGAGCCCACGAGCGGGAACTGCGAGCTCGCGGTGTTCTCGCAGCCCTCGGCAAAGCGATAGACTGTGGCTTTCTGCTGCGGGTTCTCGCCATAGCGCAGGTCGTCGACCTTCTCCAGCGAAATCTCGAGCTTGGCAGAGGTGTCCGCCACGTCGCTTGCCTGGGCGGCAAGCCAACGGGAGATGGCCGTGTCGTAGGCGGCGGTGGTCTGGTAGACCTTCACCTGCAGGCGACGACGGGTGGAAAGCGTGGTGCAGCCACCGGTCTCGTGCATCTCGGCCAGGACGGCATCATAGTCGGCCGGATCGGAAATGACGGTAACGCTCGTGGCGTTCTTGGCGGCAGAGCGCAGCATGGAGGGGCCACCGATGTCGATGTGCTCGATGGCGTCCGCGAAGGTGACCTCGGGGTTGGCGACGGTCTTCTCGAACTCGTACAGGTTGACGACGACCAGGTCGATCAGCTTAATGCCGTGCTGAGCCGCCTCCTGCATGTGCTGCTCGGAATCGCGGCGGGCCAGCAGCGCGCCATGAACCTTGGGGTGCAGGGTCTTAACGCGGCCGTCCATCATCTCGGGATAGCCCGTGAACTCCTCGATGGGGGTTACGGGAACGCCCGCGTCCTCGATGGCACGAGCCGTGCCGCCCGTAGAGATGATCTCGACGCCAAAGTCGTCAACCAGCGTCCGTGCGAAATCGACGACGCCCGTCTTATCGGTAACCGAGATCAACGCGCGTGCGATCTTCACATCAGATCCCATGCAGTCCTCCTGTCTGGTACGCCGCCGTGCTCTGTGAGTCGGTGATACGTCGATCTGCAGCGCTCGCGCAGCGGCATTGAAAATACTGATTTAATGTAGCGCATCGAGCGCATCGATGCACCCCGCAACGGGCGCATGTGCAGAAAAAGTTTGCGAGCGGAGGGGATGGGCATGGCACCGGGCACGGTGAGTTCATGGAACACAGGGGCACCATAATTAGATGCCAATGGCGTGGTAGAACTGTGCTCGATATGCATCCGCAAAAGAAAGAGGCACCATGGTCTCGCGGGTTCTCTACCGACCGTTTGATACCGAAGACTTCGACGCCATCGCGCTGATTCTGCAGCAGCTTTGGCATAACAATTCGGATAACGATGAGTACAACCGCCTTGAGGCCGCGTGCGACCTCGCCTATTGCCTTTCGTCGTCGACGTTTTCACAGGTTGCCGTAATCGACGGTCAGGCGCGTGGCATTTCGCTCGCGCGTGCGGGACAGAGCTCCGGCACCACTATCAACGAGCATTGGATGGATACCGAACGCGCGCTGCTATCGCAGATGCGTGAGCTAGAGCCCGATGCGTGCGCCGAGTATCTCTCGTTTGTGCGCGCAACCATCCGAACCAACAACCGCCTGCTCGAGAGCAGCCCGTTGCCGCACGACAACGAGGTCACGCTGCTTGCCGTGGATCGCGATGTCCATGGCCTGGGCGTTGGCACGGTTCTGCTCGATGCCGCCGTCTCGCACCTGTCCTCGCTTGGAGCGACGAGGGCGCACCTGTACACCGACTCCAACTGCTCGTGGAAGTTCTACGAGCTGCACGGCTTTAAGCGCACGGCCACGCACCGCGCCAACCGCGAAGAGCGCCGTCACGACATGCCGCGCGAAAGCTTCCTCTACGAA
This sequence comes from Coriobacteriaceae bacterium, assembly GCA_025992755.1. GTDB lineage: Bacteria > Actinomycetota > Coriobacteriia > Coriobacteriales > Coriobacteriaceae > Collinsella. The sequence continues at coordinate 173,139 of DAJPGF010000001.1, read as the reverse complement.
CTCGACCTAACAGCCTAAACCCGGCAGCCATACCTAGTCATTTAGGAACGTCCCCAGTGACTAGTCGTTGGGGACAGTCTTCGTAGGTAGCGCATAAAAATGGGATGGATCCGTCGGCAGTCGCCGGAGAAGATCCATCCCAAAAATCAGAACTCGCTAGAACGTTCCGCCGCCGCCTCCGCCGACGCCGCCGCCTCCGCCGCCCGAGAAGCCGCCGCCTCCGCCGCCGCCCGAGCTGTCGGAGCTCGACGCCAGCTCACGGATGCTCTCGTGATACACGTCATCGAACGAATCGAGCGGAGACTCGATACCGTAATGATGGTAGTACCACCAGTAGCAGGGATAATTGTCATAGAAGCCGTCGGCCTCGCGCACCTCGGGCGGCACGGCCTCGGCAAGCTGACGCAGCACTTCCTTGGAAACACCCAGGGCAACGCCCATCACCAGCAGCTTGTTCCACAGCACCAGATCGCCGGGGACGGCTTCCTTTAGACGCGTGAAGTCCTCGAGCCAATGCTTAAGTGCCTTGCAGCGAGCCGCCACCTCGGCGCCCTCCGGCGTAAAGCGGCGGAACGTAAGGCCCACGCCGATACCCACCAGCACAATCGGCACCGAGATAACCGCGGCGGTAATGTTCGCCTGTGCGCCATCGGTAAAGAAAATGGATCCCACGGGAACAAAGGCAATCAGGATACCAAGAACCAGGCAAAACACCATTGCAACAATGCCGTCCGAGGCAACGTACTCGCTATCGGCCAGCTTGCCCTTAACGGTGTTCTGATAGTCCTCGAGCTTATCACCCACGGGTGTAGCGTGCTGCTTGACGTAGTGCTGCAGCTCGTCGAACGTGCGCGAACGGTCACCGTTCTCGTCAGGCTTAGCACCGGCAAAGAAGACCTTGAGCACCATGTGGTCAATGCCCTTGGCCGACTTCCAGCCCGCATCACTCACCGTCACGCGATACGTCTGCTCTTCTTTTTCACGCCCCAACAGACCCTTCTTGGCCTTGGTCACGGTCGCCTGCTCCAGCTTGATCACACGGTCGTCAGTGAGCTTCATGAGCGTGGCGATATATGCCTGGTCGGGCACCTCGTTCCAGCTCATGAGGGCCGAAAGCACGGCGGGATGGTCGGCCGAAGGCACATCGCGGAAATATTCGTCCTGGAAAAGCGGCTTGGGCTTGCGCTTGCGCAGCTTGAGCATAACGATTGTGCCGGTAAAGACCACCGCCGCAACAACACTTAGCACGGCAAGTGCATTGGCAATCATGCGAGCGTGAGCGCGGCGGGCGTTAGCTTCGTCGGCCCATTCCTTCTCTTCGCTCAGGATCGTTGACATGCGCTCTTCGCCCGAAGCGGCAAGCTGCGGCACCCAGTCGCTAGGGAAGGCGATGCGTGCCTCGGCGAATTCGCCCTGATGTACGCAGGGAATGGTATAGGTGACCATGGGTTCGTCCGCATCGAGCGATACATCGCCCGTCAGCGGGCCGTGGCCCCATGCGCGGAAGTTATCGCCCTTGACGGCCGCCGTCCCGGCAGCGGCATTTGCGAAGCGCACTTCCATCTCGACGTCATCGGAATCCGCAGACCAGCCGTCGCCCACAAACTTCCAGTAGAGCTCGGCGGTATCGGCCCAGTTCATGACCGCACCGGTCATGGTGTAGCTCACGTAATAGATCGCGCTGTCGCCGCTCTCGTGGGGGCTGAACACCTTAATCCTTACGCCGTCACCGGTCTGCTCGACCGTGTAGACGCCAGAATCGCCCTTGTTCGCGCTATCGACTTTGTTAAACGCGGTGTCCTCTTCCTCGACACTCAGCACGTCGACGCCCGCCGTGCCGCCCTGCTGGTTGGTACCCGTATTGATCTCCCAAAACACGCCGTTGATGTCGTCATCGAAATCAAACTGGCGTCCCTCGACAACGGTCAGCGATCCATCGGCCTCAACCGTGGCACCGATATAGGTTTGGGTCATGGAATAACCGTCGGCGTGTGCAGCGGCGGGCAGTAGCAGCAATGCAAGCGCGACGAGTGCGCAGACGGAAGCAAATCGCGCAAACAGGCGGCGCTGCCGACAGGTTTTGGCAACGGGGGCGTTCATAGGCACATCCTTTGTCTGTGATACCAGCAACGCCATTGTCCCACGTTTACGGGCGCACATGACGAACATCTAGGCCAGCGGAGTATCAAACGGGACGAAAGTCACGCCCGCGGCCGGCACCTGGGGACGTTCCTTATCTGCCGGCAATCTGGGACACTCCTTGGCATGGCCTGCGCCAGCAATAGATACCACTTCACAGCTCTGTCACAGGTGTAGCGGCTTTGTGTGGGTGCGGCACGCGCTGATTGAGCCGCCAGCCGAGGGGCATAAAGCAGTTGAGCGAAAACGGTTTGCCCCTTTGCCGTTCGCTCGAGGATCATGTCCCCCTTTTCCGCGGAAACCCCGGCAGTTGCGAAGAGCTGCCGGGGTTTCTGTCGTTTGTGAGGCTAAGTCGGTACGCAGCGATCGAGACCTTGAGCCGCAAACCCACCGTGCGCAATGCGCACCGCCGCCAACTTGTGAGCGCGGCAACGCCTTCCCTGCCAAGCCCCGCGCTATACTCGTCCGCATGGATATCAAAACACGCAACATAGCAACGCCCGCCGCGGACGCGCCAGCGACGCCACCCGCCTCCGCCCCCGCGCCCGTCGTGGGCCGTTTCGCCCCGTCGCCCTCGGGCCGCATGCACCTGGGCAACGTGTTCAGCTGCCTGTGCTCGTGGCTTTCGGCCCGCAGCCAGGGCGGCAGCATCGTGCTGCGCATCGAGGACCTGGACGATCGCTGCAAGCGCCCGGAACTTGCCGCTCAACTGATTGACGATCTGACCTGGCTGGGGCTCGAGTGGGACGAAGGCCCCTACTACCAGCACGATCGCCTGGATCTGTACGAGGACGCCCTGCGCCAGCTGCAAGACGCCGGCCTCACCTATCCCTGTTTTTGCACGCGTGCCGAACTCCACGCCGCGAGCGCGCCGCACGCCAGCGACGGCACGCCCATCTACCGCGGCGCCTGCAGAGGTCTTTCTGCTGATGAAATCACCCGCCGCAGTGCCCTGCGTGCTCCGGCCACGCGCCTGCGCGTGCCCACCGTCGACGACCTCGCCAGCGACGTGATCGAATTCGTGGACCGCACGTACGGAGCCCAATGCGAAGCACTCGCCACCGAGTGCGGTGACTTTTTGGTGCGCCGCAGCGACGGCGTGTTTGCCTATCAGCTGGCCGTGGTGGTCGACGACGCTGCCATGGGCGTCACCGAGATCGTACGCGGATGCGACCTGCTTGGTTCCACGCCGCGCCAGATCTATCTGCAACATCTGCTGGGACTGCCCACGCCGCACTACGCGCACATTCCGCTGCTCATGTCACCGGACGGCCGCCGCCTTTCCAAGCGCGATCGCGATCTGGACCTGGGCGAGCTCCGCACCCGCTTTGGCACACCCGAGGCACTGTTGGGATGGCTCGCCGGGCAAACAGGCATCGCGCCGGACACCACGCCGCGCTCTACCGAGCAGCTGGCCGAGCACTTTAGCTGGAATGTTATCCGTACGCATCGGGAAAACATCACTGTAACGGTCAAGTAGCCAGCCACCCCGCCTCTACGCAACATCCCAGGGCTGGAGTTCGTCGCCCAGACGAACGATACAGTCGTAGAGCACGGTATGGCGCTCGGCCGGGTTGGCATCCCGATGAAAATGCCCGTAGTACCAGCGCTTGTAGTCCAAGCGGTCTTCCAACTCATCGAAAAATGCCGTAAGTCGATCAACCGCGGGGCAATTCCAGCCGGGCGCTGGATAAAGCGTGGGCAAAAGCATGCGCGTAGAGCAGGTGTGGGTGATCACGTAGTCGACCTTCCAGCCCATTCTGTCGAGCTTTGTCCACGCCTCATCAAAGTTGCGCTCGTCCGGCAGCTCCTGCGGCCACCAGCTGGAATAGGGAATGCGGTATTCCTTATCCACGCTCGCGGCGCCGCCCATGGTAAAGACCGTTGAGCCGTCGAGCTCAAAAACCTCACCGCGCGTCAGGCGCCGGATGGGCGAGGTGTCCGATAGACGCTGCGTCAGCCCGCCATGCCAAAGCTCCATGGGGCGCTCCGCCCAGTGATCGAAACGCTCGTGGTTGCCGTCGACGAACAGCACGGTATAGGGGCGCGACTCCAGCCAGGCGATATCGGCGCACTCCTCGGCAGAAAAATCCCAGGGAAAGCCAAAATCGCCGGCGACGATGAGATGGTCGTCACTCGTCAGACTATCCCCAAGATCCCAGTCGCGCAGCTTTTGCATGTCGAGGCCGCTGTGAATATCGCCCGTCACATAGACCGTCATCGGATTACCACTTCCCTGCAAGTCGCTAGCCCACATTCTGCACGATTACTACGCTAACCGTTCCAGCCCTTCCATCCCTTAGGGCTTACCCTTCGTTCTTCCATCCAAACGGGTCAAGCACCCAAAAAACCAGATCGAGCACGCCGCCGGTCATCATGGCGCCGGCAAGGACCATGCAAACGTGCAGGGAACTGGTACTTCGGAGCACGTCGAATGGCCCCAGAACAGCCAGCAGCGCGACCGCTGCTCCGGCTACGCACAGCGCGAGGCACGGCCCCGCGTCCTTAACGCACTTCTTTGCGAGATGCTTTGCGTTGTCACTCATCGGTATCGAACTCCTTAGAGGGTCATTGTTCAGACGCATGCCGCCGCGGCAGAGCGGGGCGGCAGGGTAAGTGTCACATGCCGTGCGGACATCAATGGAGAAACCGCCTGCTCGACCAACCCTTGACGCCGTTTTGCACCGGCACCCCATCCCCCCGCTATCGAGGTCTAATACTTTTCCCGAGAAGTGAACGGCTGTTTTTGGACCCCTGAAACAGCCGCATTTTTCGGCGGCAAAATCGTGGGATTTCAGCATTGAAACCGCAGGAAACGGCACCTTTAAAGTGTCGATGCTTCGGGGGTCCGTTTTAGCTCGTTCACTTCTCGGGAAAAGTATTAGACCTCGCTGCTAGCTATCCAGAAAGGCATCTCTCCCTTCCCCACCGCCACCCAAAAACTCATCCAACATTAATCTTGGCTCAAGAATCGCTTAATCTATAACCTGCACTATAGAGTTCGACCAAGGGCGGGGCGGCGCCACGCAGGTCGCCGAACGCAACGCTCGCGCCCGGGCAAATCGCCCGGTGTCGCGCCCATCGAACGAAAGGACAGGTCATGGACGACCTCGAAAAAGTTGAAACCATCCGCACCAAGTGCAACGTGAGCTACACCGATGCCAAGGCGGCGCTCGACACTGCCGACGGCAACGTTTTGGATGCCATCATTTGGCTCGAGTCGCAGGGCAAGACCCAGACCACGTCGGCGCACGCCGCCACCGAGTCCGCGCCAGTCGATGAGCCCTCGGCCGAGATGGTCGCCGCGCAGGCCGCCTACGAGAAGTCGAGCGAAAAGACCGACTTCTCCAAGAAGATGGACAGCGTGTGGGAGTACCTCAAAAAGCTCTTCCGCCTGAGCCTGGACACCAAGTTTATCGCCACGCGCCGCGACGCGATCATCCTCAACATTCCCATCCTGATCCCCATCGTCGCGCTGTTTGCCTGGGGCGCCACGATATGGCTGATGCTGATTGGCCTGTTCTTTGGCATGCGCTACCGCATCGACAGCGACGGTGACGTGCCCGGCAGCATCAACAACCTTATGGATCACGCCGCCGACGCCGCGGACGACATCAAGCAAAATCTCAACGACGACAAGTAATCGCAGACGGGGGCACGCATGGCACGGATCCTGATCGTAGAGGACGAGGAAAAAATCGCCCGCTTTGTGACGCTCGAGCTGGAGCACGAGGGCTACCAGGTGGAGCACGCCGCCGACGGCCGCGCCGCCGTGGACCTGGCGCTGGAGCGCGACTACGATTTGATTCTGCTCGATGTGCTGTTGCCGCAGCTCAACGGCATGGAAGTTCTGCGGCGCGTCCGTAAGCACAAGGATGTGCCGGTGATTATGGTCACCGCGCGCGATGCCGTGATGGACAAGGTTGCCGGGCTCGATGCCGGCGCCGACGACTACTTGACCAAGCCGTTTGCGATCGAGGAGCTGTTCGCACGGATCCGCGTGGCGCTGAAGCGCTCGGAGGCCGCGCGGGCGGCTTCGGGCGTTGGCGGCGTTGGGGCCGGGACGGGCGCTACGGGCGCCGCTGCGATACCCCCGGCTGGCGACTCGACCCAGGCATCCGCCTCGCCCTCCCCCGCCGCGCTCACCGTGAGTTCGGTCGCGCTCGATCCCGACCGCCGCGAAGTCACGGTCGGCGGCTCGCCCATCGCGCTCACTGCCCGCGAGTTCGACGTCCTCGCCCTGCTTATGGCGCACGCCGGCACCGTGCTCACGCGCGAGCGCATCGCGCACGAGGCGCTGGGCTACGAATACGTGGGCGACACCAACAACGTCGACGTGCACATCGCGCACCTGCGCGCCAAGATCGAGGACGCCGGCGGCGCCCGCATCATCCAGACCGTGCGTGGGGTGGGCTATGTCTGCCGCGCGTAACGCCGAGGCCAAGCGCGTCACATCCATCGCCCGCGCCATCAACTGGAGCTATATGTGGCGCCGCTTGATGAGCTACGTCTGGCTCGATCTGCTGCTGATGGTGATTGCGGCGGCGATCCTCGTCTATGGATACAACCAGATGCTGCCCGACGGCGCGTTTACCGCAGGATGGATCCCCGGCGTCGCCGTTCACGGCATGTCGCTGGCGCCTGCGCGCGGCTGGGACCTGGCAACGCTCACCTATACCGTCGAGCTTGCGCGTACCACCAAGACTTTCCCCCTCGCGCAGGACCTCGTCACGCTATGGCCTCTCTACCTTGTCGTTGTGGGTTGGCAGGTCATCAGCGTGCTCAACATGCTCGGCGGCGCCCGCCGCGTGCGCCGCACCATGGCGCCGCTCAACGATCTGGCCCTGCGCGTGGACGAACTCGGCCGCATGCAGCTCTCCGGCGGCAAGATGGAAACGCTGGAGCAGGCCATCGAGCGCGCAAGCGTCGACTCGCCGAGCGTCACCACCGGCGACGCCGACCTGGCGAGCATCGAGGTCGCACTCAACCGCCTGCTGCGCCAGATGCAAGAGGCCAAGCTGCAGCAGATGCGCTTTGTCAACGATGCAAGCCACGAGCTGCGCACGCCCATCGCGGTGATTCAGGGCTACGTAAACATGCTCGATCGTTGGGGCAAAGACGACCCGGACGTGCTGGCGGAATCCATCGCGTCTCTCAAGGCCGAAAGCGAGCACATGCAGGAGCTCGTGGAGCAGCTGCTGTTTTTGGCACGCGGCGATGCCGGGCGCACGGTTCTGCGGCGTGCGCATACCAACCTGGCCGCACTGGTCGGCGAGGTGTGCGAGGAATCGCAGATGATCGATGCCACGCACACGTATCGGCTGGCCTTTGACGCCGTGCTTGTCAGCGACCCGCGCTGCGACGCGCCCGTCGACGTGGCACTCGTGAAGCAGGCTCTGCGCGTGATCGTGCAAAACGCCGCCAAGTACTCGGATGCGGGAACGACCGTCACATTTGGCATAACGCCCGATGCGGGCGCGGGCACGATCGACATAAGTGTTGAGGACGAAGGCATCGGCATGAACCAGGAATCCGCAGCTCACGCGTTTGAACGGTTCTACCGAGCCGACAACGCACGCGATGCCGGCGCGCAGGGCTCGGGTCTGGGGCTTGCCATTGCCAAGTGGATCGTCGATAGCCATGGCGGTGTCATCGGCGTGACCTCGGTTGAGGGCGTCGGCAGCCGCTTTACGATTCGCCTGCCACGGTAGGGGCGTCTCGGCATAAATAAAGGGATAGGGCCACGCGGCCCTATCCCTTTTTGCTAGCTATAAGCAACTTGTACGCTACTCGCGGCACAGGTGCACGGCGAAGCCGGCGAACTCGCGCTTAAAGTACACGAGCTTGGTGCCGCCGTCGGGCAGCAGTACGCGCGACTCCTCGTTAACCTCGAGCCCGCGCTCGGCAAACCACTTCTCGGCCGCATCGATGTCGTTGACGGCAAAGCCGATGTGACCCTTGGCGCCACGACCGTTCTGCTTCATGATCTCGACCAGCGAATCGTTAAAGTACGAAACGGGGGTCTCGATGACGGGCAGGCCCATCATCATCGAGAACAGCTCCGCGATCTCCAGGGCGTCTGCCGGGTCGGTGGCGTTAATGCCCACATGGGCAACGCGCATGCCAAAGAGCTCGACCGGATTGGCGTTCTGCTCATTCATACAGGTAGCGCCTACTGAGCCATAACGTCGAGAACGGCCTTCTCGGCAGCGACGCGGTTCATGCCGGTCATGAAGGGCACGCCGCTCACGTACGGGCAGGTGAGGCCCTCGGGGGCAACGGTGGTGGCGATCAGCAGGTCGGCGCCCTCGTCGCAAGCGTCCTTGGCCTCGGAGATGGCGCACTGCACGATCTCATACTTGCCGGCATAACCGTTGGCGTCGAGCATGGTGGCGACCTTCTGGGCAACGAGCGTGGAAGTAGCAGCGCCAGCACCGCAAGCCAAAACGATCTTCTTCATAGGTAATGTCTCCCTTCATGGTTTACTTTAGGTAAGTGTACCGCAGCGAGCGATGGCGCTCGGCCTCGATGCGCTTTTGTGCCAGTTTGCTTGCACGCTGCGTATAATACATCTAGCACGCATTGTCATACCGCTTGTTTTACGAGCGACTGAGGAGCTCAATATGCCCGATTCCCGCACACTCTGGACCGCCGTCGTCATTATTTGTATCGCCATATCGGTGTTCTTTAGCGTAAAAAAACGCACCACGTTTAAACGCCTGCAGCAGCTTATGGCCGCTAAGCAGTGGGACGAGTTCGATCGCCTGCTCGACGCCAAACTCACCAGCATGCTGTACCCGCGCTACAACCGCGACTACCTGCGCCTGAACTCCTATCTGCTGCGCGAGGACCACAAGCGCGCCGACGAGATGTTCGATTTGCTGCTGGGGCTCAACCTGCCCAAAATGCAGCGCGTCGACCTGGTAATCAAAGCTTTTAACTACTACGTTGGTCAGGAGAACCGCAAGAAGTCCAAGGAGCTGCTGCACGAGATCAAAGGCTTTGAGGGCGGCCAGGCCGAGGCAGTCGCGCACGAATGCCAACTGATGTACGACACGATGATCCTCAAGCGCCACAACGACATTCCCGAGCTGGAGCGCATGCTCAAGGAGGCCGGTGACGACAAGGTCAAGAGCTGCCGCTTGGAGTATCTGTTGGCTCTGCAGTACAAGAACAAGGGCGACGAAGCCAAGTTCCAGGAGTTCCTGGAGAAGTCGGGGCAACACTCGATGGCTGTCAACGCGTAACGGGCGGCTTGTGCTAGACTTCTAGTCTCACGGGGGCGTGGCGGAATTGGCATACGCAGGAGACTTAAAATCTCTCGCCGCAAGGATTGTGGGTTCGAGTCCCACCGCCCCTACCACGTATTGTTTACGAGCCCGTGTCCCTTTGGGATGCGGGCTCGTTTCTTTTAACGCCGGTGGGGCTCGAACCCGCGAGGGGGCGAGCGTCAAGCGGACGCGCAGCGTCCGCAGCGAGCCGGCGAGGGCGCCGGCAGGCGGCCGAAGCCGGTGCGTATTTGCGCAGCAAATGCGCGGACGTCCCACCGCCCCTACCATATGTAGCTTTCGAGCCCGTGTCCCCAAGGGATGCGGGCTCGTTTCTTTTACACGCCGGCGGGGCTCTAAGTTGCGGTGGAATAGTTCCTGTTTTGGCAGTTTACCAGCCCATTTAGGAACTATTCCACCGCGACTTAGGTTGGTGTTCCCACATTTTCCGATGGAAAAACGTGGTTGTCTCCCACATTTTCCGATGGAAAAACGTGGTTGTCTCGCACATTTTTCGATGGAAACGCCTAAATGGCCTTATACTAGCCGAGAGGGTTGGGAGGCAATATGCAGCGACAGCTTATGAGTGAACTTATCGCTTGGAAATCAAGGGCGAATCGCAAACCTCTCTTGCTTAAGGGAGCCCGCCAGACAGGAAAGACTTGGCTTCTTAACGAATTCGCAAGCCAGCAGTATCGAAACGTCATTCGTTTTGACTTTATGCTCGAGCCGAGCACACGCTCGCTGTTCGATGGGGACCTCGACCCCAAGCGCATCATCTCCCAGATAGAACTCCTACGTGGCCAAACCGTAACGCCGGAAGACACGCTCATCATCTTCGACGAGATCCAAGAGGCACCACGCGGGATCACCTCACTCAAGTACTTCAACGAACTTGCACCCGAATACCACATCGTGGCAGCCGGTTCCTATATGGGCCTCGCGCTCCGACGCGAAAATGAGTCATTTCCCGTCGGTAAAATCGACCAGCTCACCATGCGTCCCATGGGGTTTGCTGAGTTCGTTCGTGCCGTCGACGGCGGCCCGCTCGCCGACGCCGTCCTTGCCGCAGACATGGACCTTCTGGCAAACGTTACCGAAAAGCTCGAGCACTTGCTCAAGGAATACCTTGTTGTCGGCGGCATGCCCGAAGTTGTCTCCGCTTTCGCCGAGACACGCGACTTCATCGAAGCCCGAAGGCTTCAGCAGCAAATCATCGAGGCTTACGAATCCGATTTTGGCAAACATGCACCCGCCCGCATCGTCGAGCGCATGAGGTTGGTTTGGAAATCCCTTCCCGGCCAGCTTGCAAAGGAGAACAAGAAGTTTGTCTATGGCGCCCTTCGTCCCGGAGCGCGCGCACGCGATTTCGAGGAAAGCCTCCAGTGGCTCACGGACTACGGAATCGTTCATAAGGTGCCACGTGTTTCCGCTCTAAAGGCGCCGCTCTCGAGCTACGAAGACCTCTCGGGCTTCAAACTGTTCTGCATCGACACCGGTATCCTCGGAGCGCTCTCCGGTCTCTCTCCGGCCATCGTTCTTAACGGATCCGCTGTTTTTACCGAGTTCAAAGGTTCGCTGACCGAACAATACGTCGCGCAGGAGCTTTTGCTCCAGGACAAAACTCCCGCGTATTGGTCCTCTACCTCTGGCAATGCCGAAACCGACTTTGCCATCGACCATGCGGGAACCGTGCTTCCGCTTGAGGTCAAGGCGGCAGAGAACCTTAAAGCGAAGAGTCTGAAAATAGCCTGCGAAAAATTCAAACTCGAGCGTTGCGTGAGGAGCTCCCTGGCGGCATATAGAGACGAGGGCATGCTCATCAATATTCCGCTTTGGGAGATTGGGCAGATCGACAAGCTGGCATAGGCGCTGTGGGGACGCCCCGCAAGGGCTGTCCCCAGGTGCTGGCAGAAAAGGAACGTCCCCAGGTGCCGGCTGTTGAGTTGCGGTGGAATAGGGACTGTTTGGTGCCCGAAAGGGCGATTTTAGTCCGTATTTCACCGCAACTTATTTAGAGGGTGCTGAGGGTGGGGGTCCAGGCGATGGTGGGAGTCACGCCGTCGAGAACCTCGTTGATGGTGGCGGCCATGCCAGCGAGTAGGCTGTTCTCGCTTACGGTGAGCGTCTTGTAGCCGCCGGCTCGCATGAGCTCGCGGATCACCACGGCGCCGGCCAGAATCACGCTCGCGCGCTTGGGCTGCACGCCCGGCAGCGCAGCGATACCCTCCACATCCAGCGTAGACATACGATCGATGGCGGCCGAGATCTGCTCCAGCGAAAGCTCGCGCAGGTGCACAAAGTTCGAGTCGTACGGCTCCAATTCGTGGACCAGCGCCACGAGCGTGGTGACGGTACCGCCCACCGCAACGAGGCGCTCGGCGCGCGCAAAGTCGCTGGGCAGGCCCTCAAAATAGGCGGAGAACTGCTCGCCCGCCCACGCGGCGGCAGCCGCAAGCTCGCCGTCCGTGGGCGGCAACGCGGAGAAGAAGCGCTCCGTCACGCGACGGCAACCGATGTCCAGTGAGCGCGTTCCCTCCAGCGCAAAGACCCCGCGCTCAGGCGCATAGACGCCCGTCGCGAGCTCCGTGGAGCCGCCGCCCGAATCGGCGACGATGATGCGCTCGCCAGCAAAGTCGTGTGCCACGCCAAAAAACGTCAGGCGCGCCTCGACCTCGCCCGGAATCACCTGCGGTTCGAGCCCCAGCTCGCGCAGGCCGTCCAGCAGCAGCACGGCGTTGGATGCATCGCGCGCGGCGCTCGTGCACGTGGTGCAGATGCACGCGGCCCCAAAGGCACGGGCTTCGTCCACAAACATGCGGCACGCAGCGAGCACGCGCTCAACGGCCGCCTCGCAAAAGCGCCCCGTCGCGTCCACGCCCTCGCCCAAGTCGGTAATCTCGGTATGCTTGGACGATTCCACAATCGCTCCGCCCTCGACCTGGGCCAACACCAGTCGCGACGACACCGTTCCCAGGTCGATCGCGGCTACCTTATAGCGTTTGCAATTTGTCATTGCGGGCTCCCCTCCGGGCGCTATTTGCCGTTGGACACGACCGTCTGGCCCTCGACGCCGTTAAACCCAAACAGCATGTCGAGCGCTTGGATGTACCACGGCGCGTCCTTACCGACTTCTTCGATTTCCTTGGCAACTTCGCTGGCCTTCTTGGCGTTCGACGACTTCTGGCTCGACGAGGCATCCGAATCGCCGTCCAGGCCCTGCACTTCAATCCTCTTCTCGCCGGGCATCACCAGGCCCAGGTCCTCGGATGCCGCGTCCTTGATACCCTCCTCCGAGAGCAGCTTGTCGACGCTTTTTTGCAGCTCATCATTGTATTGCTGGCGAATCTCGACCTGCTTGGCCAAGATATCGCTCGAACGCTTTGCCACGTACAGGTCGCGCACGGGGAAATACAGGCTCACGAGCACCAGGGCAACGACGATGCCGATGAATAGCCCTCGCTGAGGACCGTGGGTAAAGTCGTAGATCGCCTTGACCACCGCGTTGTCGTTGGCGTAGTGCATAAAGTCCGAGCCCGAAAAACGGTTCGAGGGCCTGCTCGACCTATCGTGCGTTTGAGCCGACGAGCGCTGAGCATGCGACGAACGTGCCGGGCGCACTGGTCCATCTGTCGAAGTATTCACTTGAGCATTGGGGCGCGAGGTACTTGTCGGGCGTTGCATGGAGCGGTCGGCGCCGGCGTAGGCGGACCCACCGAGCTGCACCGTGCGCGCACGGCGAGGCGACGGCTCACGCGAACCGGCGGAATAGTACCTGTTGTCGTAAATCTGATCCATGTGCGCCTTGTGCGGTTGAGGTTTGTTTGCGCTAAGTATTCTAGTTATAGCACGAGCGCGCGCACCGCCTTCGCCAGCCTTTGCTCGACATAAAAAAGGCGCTGAGCCATATGGCCCAGCGCCCAATGGCGGCCATCAGAAGTGGAACGGAGCCGAGTCAACCCCGCCCCCGCGTACGCCACTTGTTTAGCGAATGTTGTAGAACGCGGCCTTGCCGGCGTAGCGCGCGCTGCCCTCGAGCTCGTCCTCGATGCGGATGAGCTGGTTGTACTTGGCGATACGGTCGCTGCGGCACGGGGCGCCCGACTTGATCTGACCGGCGTTGACGCCCACGACCAGGTCGGCGATCGTGGAGTCCTCGGTCTCGCCGGAGCGGTGGCTCACGATGCAAGCGTAACCGGCCTCCTTGGCGGTCTCGATGGCCTCGAGCGACTCGGTGAGCGTGCCGATCTGATTGACCTTGACCAGGATCGCGTTAGCGGCGCCCAGCTCGATGCCCTTCTTGAGGCGCTCGGTGTTGGTGACGAACAGGTCGTCGCCCACCAGCTGCACCTTGTTGCCAATGCGACGGGTGAGCTCAACCCAGCCGTCCCAATCCTCCTCGGCCATGCCGTCCTCGATGGAGATGATGGGATAGGTGTCGACGAGCTTCTCCCAGTAATCGACCATCTGGGCGCTCGTGTACTCAACGCCCTCGCCCTTGAGCTCGTACATACCGGTCTCGGCGTTGTAGAACTCGGTGGACGCCGGATCCATGGCGTACATGAAGTCGACGCCGGGCTTAAAGCCGGCCTTCTCGACAGCCTTGGTGATGTACTCGAACGGCTCGGCATTGGTCTTGAGGTTGGGCGCAAAGCCGCCCTCGTCGCCCACGCCGCCGCCCAAGCCGGCCTCGTGCAGCACGCCCTTGAGGGTGTGGTAGACCTCGGCACACCAGCGCAGACCCTCGGCAAAGCTCCGGGCGCCCACCGGCATGATCATGAACTCCTGGAAGTCGACGTTGTTGTCGGCGTGCACGCCGCCGTTGAGGATGTTCATCATGGGCGTGGGCAGCAGATGGGCGTTGACACCGCCTAGGTACTGGTACAGCGACAGGCCCGCCGACTCGGCTGCGGCGCGGGCAACTGCCAGCGACACGCCCAGAATGGCGTTGGCGCCGAGCTTGGTCTTGTTGGTCGTACCGTCCGCGGCGATTAGCGCGGCATCGACGGCGCGCTGATCGAAGGCGTCGAGGCCCACGACGGCATCGGCACACTCGTTGTTGACGTGCTCGACGGCCTGCGAGACACCCTTGCCCAGATAGCGACCCTTGTCGCCGTCACGCAGCTCACATGCCTCAAAGGCGCCGGTCGAAGCGCCCGAAGGCACCATCGCGCGGCCGAAGCTGCCGTCCTCGAGCACGACCTCGACCTCGACGGTGGGGTTGCCGCGGCTGTCGAGCACCTCGCGACCGTAGACATCCAAAATATCGCTCATGTTGTCTCCCTCTCACTTGGAAACGGGTTGAATGCTTGGCGACACGGCTTGTACGCTGCAGCGGCGCGCAGGTTCATAAGTTAGCCTTGTCGCACTTTTTGCATTATGCCCTAAGTTAGCCGAGGGATACAATCTTTTTAAAAAAATAATGGGAGCGATGGGACAAGTCTGTCCCGTCGCTCCCGCGGTATCACTCCCCTGCCTTTGCTGCGTCCCACAGGTCGTTGAGGCCATGGGTCGAAAGCTCGGCAAGATCTACGTGGGCATCGGCCGCCATCTGCTCCATCGCAGCCCAGCGACGGCGAAACTTGGCCGTGCTCGCGCGCAGGGCGCTCTCGGCGTCGATACCCTCCTTGCGCGCGACGTTGACCAGGGCAAAGAGCAGGTCGCCAAACTCCATCTCGCGCTCGGGCGAGCCGGGAGCCTCGGCCTCGAACTCGGCGCGCTCCTCGGCGACCTCGTCCCACACGTCCTGGACCGTCTCCCACTCAAAACCCACGGCAGCCGCCTTGCGCGACACCTTCTGAGCCTGCATCAGCGCCGGCAGGTGCGTGGGCACGCCGTCGAGCAGTCCCTCGGGCGCGGCCTCGCCTGCCGCCACGGCCTTGTCCTTGGCGGCCTTCTCGGCAAGCTTGACCTCGTCCCAAATCTTAAGCACCTCGTCGGAGTTGTCGGCATCCGCATCGCCAAACACGTGCGGGTGACGACGGATGAGTTTGGCGTCGATATCGCGCGCCACATCGGCCAGCGTGAACTCACCGGCGTCCGCCGCAATCTGCGCATGCAGTACCACCTGCATGAGCACGTCGCCGAGCTCCTCGCGCAGATGCGCCGCGTCGTCGGTCTCGATGCAATCGAGCGCCTCGTAGGCTTCCTCGATCATGTTCTTGCCAATGCTCCGATGCGTCTGTTCGCGGTCCCACGGGCAGCCATCGGGCTGACGCAGGCGCCAGATGGTCTGCACCAGATGCTGCAGCTCGGCCGACGCGTCGACCAGCGTGGACAGATCGCGCGAGCCCTCGGCATTTTGCTGAGCCATATGCTCGGCCATGGTTAGTCCTCCTCCAGGATCACGTGGCGGAACGCGCCGCCCTCGTAGATACCGTAGCTGTGCGTGCCGTCCTTGGGAATGCTCACGCTGCCGGGGTTGAAGAGCCACAGGCCCGGGTGCGCGGCGCTTTCCTCGTTAACCTTGATGTGCGTGTGGCCGTAGACGAGCGCGGAACCCTCTGGCAGCGCGGGCGCCTGGTCGACGCTGTTGTGCATACCGGCGCCAAAAATGTGGCCGTGCGTCAGGAACAGTTCACGGCCGGTCTCGTCAAACAACGTGGCGTAGTCGGCCATGACGGGGAAGTCGAGGACCATCTGGTCGACCTCGGCGTCGCAGTTGCCGCGGACGGCGATGATGCGGTCAGCCAGGGCGTTGAGCAGCGGAATCACGCGCTTGGGGGCGTAGTCGCGCGGCAGGTCGTTGCGCGGGCCGTGGTAGAGCAGGTCGCCCAGCAGCACAATGCGGTCGGGCTGCTCGGATTCGATGGCGGTGCAGAGGCGCTCGGCCCAGTATGCCGAGCCATGGATGTCGGAGGCGATGAGGTATTTCATGGGGAGTCCTTTCGGAGTGGGGTTGATGGGAGCTGAATACGGGGTCCGGCGGATGTGGAGCCCATCTACCGTGTTACTCGAATCGCAGCGCCGCGCTCTGAGCCGCCTGCATCACGCGTTGGAGCGGCACGTCATGTTCGCGGGCAAGACGGGCGCAATTCTCGTACTCGGGAGCCGCGCGCTCGCCGCCGTCGGGCAGGGTAGCCACCTTAACGGATACCTCGCCCCAAGGCGTTGTCACCTGCTCGAATCGGCGCGGCAGGCAAACGCGTTCCATCACCTGGCGACGAACGGCGTTGGTCGTGGTCTCCAAAAAGATAATCGTCTGTAGACGCTCGATATCCTCGTGCGAGCAGATCACCTGCAGCTGCCATCCGGGGCGGCCCTTTTTGCAGTAGAGGGACAGCCAGTGCACCTCGCGGGCGCCGGCCTCGCGCAGGCGGTCAGCGGCGTAGGCGAGCACCTCGGGCGACGCGTCATCGATGTCGCACTCCAGCTTGACGATAGTTTCGGGCGCATCGGTCTCGCGAGACAGCGGGGATGTGGTATCGCATGGCATACGGTCCGGCTCCTTTCCGCACGGGCTCGTTTTGTTCACTCAAACGCTAGCACATCGCGGGCGGCGTGGGAGCGGCGTCATGGGATGGGCGGAACTTTTGCCCGTCGCGGATATCGGCGTGCGCCGGGATCGTCCTCGCCCCTATCCAAACGTGTACGTCAGCCTCCAAACATGTCATTTTTTGTCGGTTTTAGAGGCTGACGTACATGTTTTGAGAGCAAGCGAGGCCGCACCGCGCGCCGCGCAGCCTTTCCGATCGATTTCGGCACCCCGCGCGCACGGCGCGCCAGGGACTGCGCCATTACAATGGGGCGGATTCGCTTGACGCAAAGGAGCCGCCATGTCTGCTTGCCCGCTGATCGATTGCCATACTCATACCTCGTTTTCGGACGGCCATGCCTCGTTTGAGAACAACGTCCGCGCTGCTGCCGCCGCCGGCTGCCGCGTCATGGTCTCGACCGATCACCTCACCCTGCCCGCCAGCATGGACGCCAACTGCGAAGTGCAGGTTGTCGAGGGCGACCTGACGGCGCATCGCCTGGCATTTGAGGACGCCCGCAAGCTCGCCGCGCAGATCACGCCGGAGCTCGAGCTTATCTATGGCTTTGAATGCGATTGGTACGAGGGCTGCGAGCCTTTGGTTGAGCGCTGGTCCGCGGGTGCCATAGTGCGCTTGGGCAGCGTGCATTGGATTGGCAACCCAGGCGATATCATGGCCGGCGCCGCGGGCACGGCGGGAACGGAAAACGTCGCTCGTCCCGATACGCCCGATTCGCGCTGCGGTTGGATCGACGACGACACCAACCTGCACGTTTGGGAAAACCTTGGCGTGCTCGGCGTGTGGGAGCGCTACGTCGACGACTGGTGCCGCGCTTGCGAAAGCTCACTCAACTTTGACGTAATGGCCCATCCCGACCTGGTCATGCGCTTTTCGAAGGAAGGCTTTGCGCCCGACTTTGACCCGACGCCGTTCTGGGGGCAGATGGCCGAGTGCGCTCACGACACGGGCCGCCGCGTTGAGGTCTCGACCGCCGCGCCGCGCAAGGGGCTCGACGATTACTATCCCGCGACCGGGCTATTGCGTTGCTTCGCCCACGCCGAGGTACCCATCACCTTTGGCTCGGACGCACACCGCGCCTGCGACATCTGCTGGAACATCCGCGAGGCCCAGGCCCACGCTTACGACTGCGGCTACCGAACCTTCGACGTCCCCCACCCCACCGGCGAATGGGAACCCACACCCCTCGACTAGCCATCCCTTCATAAGTTGCGGTGGAATAGGGATTGTTTTGCCTGATGAAGCGCTTAAACAGTCCCTATTTCACCGCAACTTCCATGACCCCGTTACACCAACAAAGACTGTCCCAAACGACTAGTCGTTTAAGAACGTCCCCAATGACTAGTGGCGGCGGGCGTTGAGTTCGCCGGCCAGCTCGTCGAGGGTAATGCCGTAGCGCTCAAGCGTCACGAGCAAGTGGTAGACCAGGTCACCGGCCTCGTAGCGAATGTGATCGTGGTCGTTATCCTTGCAGGCCATGATGACCTCGCTCGCCTCCTCGGCAAGCTTCTTGAGCAGCTCATCCTCGACGTCGGTCAGCAGACGAGCGGTATAGCTCTCCTGCGGCGACGCGTCGCGACGACCATGAATCACCTCGGCCAGCCCCGTCAGCGTCTCGCCGATATTTCCATCCTGAACATTCGCGGTGCGCACACCCATGGTTCAATCCTTTCTGGTTGGCCAAGCGCTTAGCCGAGCGCCCGCCCTACGCGAGTTTCTTAAAGAAGCAGGTACGGTTGCCGGTATGGCAGGCCGGACCCGGCGAGTCGACCTTGACCAGCAGCGTATCGCTATCGCAGTCGGCCCAGAGCTCCTTGACCTCTTGCATGTTGCCGCTCGTCGCGCCCTTGTTCCAGAGCTCCTGACGGCTACGGCTCCAAAACCACGTGGTACCGGTCTTGAGCGTCAGCCCCACCGACTCCTCGTTCATCCAAGCAACCATAAGCACCTCGCCGGTGTCGTACTGCTGAACCACACAAGGAATCAGCCCCTTGGCGTCGTATTTGAGCTCGGACGCAGTTGTCACTTGCTCCATTTAAAAATCCAATCTCACGGGGATGCCTTGACTGGCCATATACTCCTTCACCTGGCGAATGCTGAAAGTTCCAAAGTGAAAGACGCTCGCCGCCAGCACGGCATCGGCCTCGCCCTCGATCACACCCTCGGCAAAATGCTCGAGTGTGCCCACGCCGCCGCTCGCGATAACGGGAATCGGCACCGCGCGGGCCACGGCGCGAGTAAGCGCCAGATCGAAGCCGGCCTTGGTACCGTCGCGGTCCATGCTGGTCAGTAGGATTTCGCCGGCGCCACGACGAGCCGCCTCCTCGGCCCACGCCACCGCGTCGATACCCGTAGCGTTGCGGCCGCCCGCCGTAAAGACCTCCCACTTATCGGCGCCCGGCTCCCCGGGCAGCCCCACGCGCTTGGCATCGATCGCCACGACCACGGCTTGGCTGCCAAACGCCGCGGCGGCCTGGCTGATCAACGACGGATCGCGCACGGCGGCAGAGTTGAGCGACACCTTGTCGGCGCCGGCGGCAACCATGGTGCGCATGCCCGCCAGGTCGCGAAAGCCGCCGCCCACGGTATAGGGAATGGCCAGCTCCTCAGCAGCATGTGCCGCCATCTCGATAGTCGTCGCACGGTTGTCGCTCGTCGCGGTAATGTCCAGGAAGACGACCTCGTCCGCACCCTCGCGGTCGTAGGCGCGGGCCAGCTCCACCGGGTCGCCAGCATCGCGCAGGCTCACAAAGTTGACGCCCTTGACCACGCGGCCGTCCTTAACATCCAGACAGGGAATCACGCGTTTGGCAAGCATGGTCTACTCCTCCCCTCGGGCGGCGGCCAGCGCCTGAACCAGCGTAAAGTTGCCTTCGTAGAGCGCGCGACCGGTGATGGCGCCTTCAATCGCGCCCCCACCTACCGCGGCAAGCGCACGGATATCGCCGAGCGTCGAGATACCGCCCGACGCCACGACGGGAAAGCCCGCGACCTGCGCCACATGGCGATATGCCGCCACGTCGATGCCCGTCTGCATGCCATCACGCGCGATGTCGGTATACACCAGATGCTTAAAGCCCAGCTCGGTAAGCTGCCCCACGGCATCGTCGAGCGCCACGCCCGCGCCGTCGCGCCAGCCGTTCACCTTAACCTGGCCGTCGCGTGCGGCAATGTCGGCGACCAGCAGCTCGCCAAAGCCTTGGGCTGCCACCTCAGCAAAACCCGGCTCGGTCACGAGCACCGTGCCCAGTGCGATGCGACGCGCGCCGTAGCCGGCCAGCTCGTCGATGCGTGCAAGCGAGCGAACGCCGCCGCCCACGTCCACAGACAGACCGTCGATGCCGCAGATGCCCTTAATCGCCGCCGAGTTGGCAGCGCACGTGTCCTCGTCCTCGCCAAAGGCAGCAGACAGGTCGACGACGTGCACCCAGCTCGCACCCTGCTCGGCAAATGAGCGGGCGACTGCCACGGGGTCGTCGGAATATACCTTGCAGCGGCTGCGGTCACCGCGCTCCAGGCGCACGACCTTGCCGCCGATCAGATCGATTGCGGGAAACAGGATCATCGGCCGGCCTCCTCGACGATGTTGACGAAGTTCTTAAGGATGCGCTGACCCAGCGCGGAGGATTTCTCGGGATGGAACTGGCAGCCCCACACGTTGCCGTGACGCACGATGCACGGGAAGCTCCGCGTATAGTGCGTGCGCGCCAGCACATCGGCGGCATCGGCATCGTCGGCCACCGCGTAGCTGTGGGTGAAGTACATGTTGGCACCCTCGGCAAAACCAGTAAGCAGCGGATCGGCCGCGCCGGCGGGCGTCATGTGCACCTGGTCCCAGCCCACGTGCGGCACCTTCAGGCGGCTCGACTCCAGGCGCGTGCACGAACCGCGCATAATACCCAGGCCATCGACCCAGAGGGCACCGGCCCGCTCGGAGGCGTTGCCGTCGGCGACCGCGCTCTCGCTCGCAGGAACGCCCTCGTTGCCGCGCTCAAAAAACAACTGAAGGCCCAGGCAGATGCCGAGCAGCGGAGTTCCGGCGGCGACGGCATCGAGCACCGCGTCCGCCTCGCCGCTCTGGCGCATAAAGGCGATCGCGTCATAGAACGCGCCCACGCCCGGGATGACCAGGCCGTCGGCATTGCGGATCTGCTCCGGATCGTCCGACGTGCAGGCGGCGGCACCGGCGCGCGCAAGCCCGCGCACAACACTCGATAAGTTGCCCTTGTGATAGTCAACCACCACGATCTTCGGTTCGCCCACGCGACCCCTCCACTTCTCATCATCCAAAACCACCACAAAGGTGCCTGTCCCCTTTGTGGTGGTTTTACCCTTGTGACGGTTACAGCGAGCCCTTGGTGCTGGGAATGCCCTGCACGCGGGGATCGAGCTCGCAGGCGCGGCGCATCGTGCGGCCCACGGCCTTAAAGGCGGCCTCGATAATGTGATGCGAGTTGCTGCCCGCCAGCTCGCGCACATGCAACGTGAGCTTGGCATCGCGCGCAAAGGCATAGAAGAACTCAACGGCCAGCTCGGTATCGAAGCCGCCCACGCGCTCGGTCGGCATGGGCAGCTCGCAATAGGCCTGCCCGCGGCCCGAGATATCCACGGCGGCCATCACGAGCGTCTCGTCCATGGCGATCGCCGCGTCGGCAAAGCGCGTAATACCCGCCTTGTCGCCCAGCGCTTGGCAAAACGCCTCGCCCAGCACAATGCCCGTGTCCTCGACGGTGTGATGTGCGTCGACCTCAACGTCGCCCACCGCGTGTACCGTCAAATCAAACAGGCCATGGCGGCCAAACGCGTTGAGCATATGGTCGAAAAACGGTACGCCGGTCGAGATATCGCACACGCCGCTCCCGTCCAGGTCAATCTTGACGACAATGTCGGTCTCACCCGTCTTGCGGGTCACCTCGGCATAGCGGCCCATCTACATCTCCTCCTTCACCAGCGCGGCAAACGCAGCCAGCACCTCATCATTTTCCTGCGGGGTACCCACGGTGATGCGCAGGCAGTCCGCAAGCCCCGGCGCATAGCTAAAGTCGCGTACCAAAATCGAACACTCATCGCGCAGACGCTCGCGCACGCGCGTGGCATGCGGCGTGCGCACGAGCACAAAGTTTGCAGCGCTCGGCCATGCCTCCACGGGCATGCCCTCGGCAGCCATCGCGCGCAGGGCACACTGCTCGCGCTCGCGCTCGGATGCAACCTGTGCCACCACGGGCGCGTACGCATCGCGGGCACGCACGCAGGCAAGCGCGGCGGCCTGGCTCAGCACATTAACCGAATAGATCTGGCGAATCGCCGCGAACACGTCGATGACCTCGGGCGCCGCGATCACGTAGCCCAGACGCGTGCCGGCGGCGCCGAACGCCTTGGACAACGTATGCAGAATCACCAGGTTGGGATGCTCGGCAATAAGCCCCTGCGCCGTGGTAGCCGCGCCAAACGAATCGTCCGCAAACTCAACGTAGGCTTCGTCAACCATGACCATGCCGGGGCACGCATCGCACAGCGCCGCGACAAAGTCGAGCGGCGCCACGTCGCCCGTGGGATTGTTGGGCGAGGTCACGATCGCCAGGTTGCACTCGGGTGCGGCCGCGAACACAGCCGCCTGGTCGAGCTCAAAAGTTGCCGGGTCGCGCCACACGTCGCGCACCTCGGTCTGACAGAGCGACGCAAAGAACGCGTACTCGCTAAAGCACGGCGGGCAGTTGAGCAGGGTCCGCCCCGCGCCGCCAAACGCCAGCAGGAAGTTATAGAGCAGCTCGTCGCCGCCGTTTCCCACGCAAATATTCTCACGCGCCACGCCATGCCAGGCAGCAAGCTCATCGCGCAGCTCGTTGGACATGGGATCGGGGTAGCGGTTGAGCGGCGTGGCAGCCAAAGCCGCGTCGATTGCCTTGCGCACGCCAGCGGGCACGGGATAGGTGTTCTCGTTGGCCGAAAGATTGATGCGCGTGGGCGTAAAGTTGGGATCGTAGGGCTCAATACCGGCCAGGTAAGGCTGGACGAGCTCCTTCATGCGGGGCGTCAGCTCGGCCATATTAGGCCTCCCCGCCGGTCGCGCCAGCGCCATCCGAGCCTGCAGCCGCCAGGTCCACACCCTCGGCGACCGTCGCCACAGCGTCGCCCGGCCAGGCGACCTTGGTCAGGTCGGCCGCAGCCAGCGACTCGGCACTCACGGCATCCTCGCCCTGCTCCAGCACGCGACGACGCAGAGCGGCAGAGAGCGCGTGCGCCCACAGGCCCTCGGCCTCGGCCAGACGCTGTGTGGCGGGTGCATCGGAGAGCAGGCCTTCGGGCGTATAGCAAATGACACTCGAGCGCTTAACGAACTCTTCGACCGAAAGCGGGTTGGAGAACATGGCCGTACCCCCGGTCGGCAGCGTGTGGTTGGGGCCGGCAACATAATCGCCAAGCGGCTCGGAGCTCCAAGCGCCCACGAAGATGGCGCCAGCGTTGCGAATGCCGCCGAGCAGGCCCATCGCGTCCTTGCAGTGCAGCTCCAGGTGCTCGGGCGCCACGGTGTTCACCGCCTCGACGGCGGCAGCCATGTCGGCGGCCACCACGATGGTGCCCTCATTGTCGAGCGAAGCGCGCGTGATCTCGGCACGCGGCGACTGCGCCACCAGGATGTCGATGCCGGCCTCGACCTCGCGCGCAAACTGTTCGTCGCAAGTCACCAGATAGCAGGCTGCCAGCGGATCGTGCTCGGCCTGGGCCATCAGGTCTGCCGCGACCACCATGGGCTTGGCCGTGGCATCGGCCAGCACGCAGACCTCAGACGGGCCAGCGACCATGTCGATTCCCACGTCGCCCGAGACAATCTGCTTGGCCGCAGCGACAAAGGCGTTGCCCGGGCCGGTGATCTTGTCGACACGCGGAATGGTCTCGGTACCGTATGCCAGCGCGGCCACGGCCTGGGCGCCGCCCACCATATAGATTTCGTCCACGCCGCCGAGCTTTGCCGCGGCGAGCGTATAGGGGCTGATCAGGCCATCTTTTTGCGGCGGGGTCACCATAACCACGCGCTTGACGCCGGCGACCTTGGCGGGAATGGCGTTCATGAGCACGGTGGAGGGATATTGCGCGCGGCCGCCCGGTACATAGATGCCGGCCGCCGCGAGCGGGGTCACCTTAACGCCGAGCATCGTGCCGTCCACACGCGTGGTAAACCAGCTCTGCTCGACCTCGCGCTGGTGGAACTCGCGAATCTGGCGCGCGGCCTTCTCAAGCGCGGCGACAAAGGCCGGGTCGAGGCCTTCAAGCGCGGCATCGATCTGCTCTTGCGGCAGACGGAAGCTCTGCAGCTCAACGCCGTCAAAGCGGTGGCAATAGTCGCGCACCGCAGCATCGCCGTTGGCACGCACGTTGGCCACGATATCGCGGGCGGCGTCGACGATGTTTTGCGGCAGCACGCCCTTACGGTTGAGCTGGTTGGTAACGAGGCGCTCGCCGGGAGCAAGCTTGATTGTCTTCATATCGGTATCCCCTATCGGTCGAGGTTTTGTTCGAAAAACGAGAGACCGGGCGGCGGCGCCAGTCGGCCCGCAGCCCGGACGTTGGGGCGCCCGTGCGTGCTCGCGCTATTGTGCCGAGCCCGCAACGGGCTCAAAATGCTTGTCCTTCACGGCTGCCGCCAAGCGATCTGCCAGATTGCGTACGCGCGGATCCAGACGCGCGGCGCCCGGGTTGACAAAGAAGCGGGCCGTGCAGTCCATAATGCGACCAGTAATAACGAGGTCGTTGTCACGCAGCGTGGCGCCCGTGGCGGTAATATCCACGATGCGATCGGTCATACCGACAATGGGGCCCAGCTCGATGTTACCGTGCAGCGAAACGATGTCGACATTCACACCGCGTTCGGCATACCAAGCGCTCGCGATTCGCGGGTACTTGGTGGCCACGCGAAGAGAACCGCGACGGGCATAGTTGCGCTCGGCCTGGCCAGCGCGCCACGCGGGCTCCGCCTCGATAAACGTGCACAGGCCGTAGCCCAGGTCGACCAGCTGCAGCAGGTTGAGGTCTGCCTCGATAAGTGAGTCCCAACCGCAGATGCCGCAGTCGGCACCGCCACAACCCACAAAAGCGGGCGCGTCGCTGGGACGCACGATAACAAACTCGATATCGCCGACCGTGCCCTCACCAGCGTGTGTGTCGCGGCCGCGCACGATGAGGTGACGACCGGGATCGCGCAGCTCCGAGACATCCAAGCCCGCGGCTTCGAGCACGTCGAGCGTATCGGCCTTAAGCGAGCCCTTGGGCACGGCAATGCGCAGCGGACCCTCGGCGCCGCGGCCCACGGCATGGTCACCATCGGAAGCAGCGTCCTCGGCCGAGGTGCGCGCGGCCTCCAGGCGCTCAAGCGAAAAGGCAAAGCCCGCCGCCGGCACCTCGATGCCGTCGCCAAATGCACCGGTAAAGATGGAGTCATAGCGTCCGCCCGAACCGACCGGATCGGGCAGTCCGCCGGCATAAGCCTTAAAGACCAGGCCCGTGTAGTAATCGAAAGAGTTCATGATAGAGAAGTCGAACGACAGCACCTGGGCGTCCTCGGGTGCCAGGCCCTCAACCAGGGCACGCAGTTCGCGCGTGAGCGGCGCAGCGATACCGGCAGCCGCCAGCAGCGCGTCGACGCGGTCGAGCACCTCGGCACCACCGTGCAGGCGCGGCAGCTCGCTAATGGCGACCTTAACGGCCTCGGACTCGGTGCTTTTCGCCACGCGGGCATCGAGGCCCACGAAGTCGTTGGCGTGCACACAACGCAATGCCTCGGCAGCCAGTTCGCGGTCCTCACAGGCCGCAAGCAGTTCCTTAAACGGACGCACGCTGCCCGCGATAATGCGCGCACCGGGAAGCGCCAGCTTGCGCACGGCCTCGGCGACCAGTGAGACAATCTCGACATCGCCCGCGGTGCTGCCCGCGCCGATGAGCTCAAAACCCAGTTGCGTAAACTGACGCGAGCCACCGGCATTGCGCTGACACTCGCGGACCACCGGCGCCTCATAGCGCAGGCGCAGCGGCAGATCGGCCGCGCGCATGCGAGTCGAAACCAGGCGAACGATCGGCAGCGTGTTGTCGGGACGGACCACCAGCAGGCGACCGTCGTCATCAAAGAGCTTAAACGGCGTGTCCGCAATGCGGCCGCCCTCCTCGAGCGAGCCCTTGTCCTCGAGCAGCGGCGTCTCGACCGGAAGGTAATGATGCTCCCTAAAGCAGCCCTTCACCGTCAGCGCAATCTCCTCGCGCGCCTGAGCCTCCTCGGGCAATATGTCCCGGAATCCCCACGGTGTGGCCGTCATCTGGTGAGCCTCCTCATGCTGTGTTTCATATAGAACAGAAGACCGGCAGAGCTCCGCCGGTCTTCTGGGTACTTTAGCATACTAGAGTGCTTGCGGGGAAAATCCGTCGCAGCCGCTCACACCGTATTCATTTGGAAACATAGGGTAGGTTGCCGCAACCCAACCCCACCTAGGCGCCAATCGCACGACGATACTCTGCCATTACCTGCGCATCGGCAGCTGCGGGGTCGGCAAAATAGCGCCAGTCATAGGTCTCGGCCGAAACAACTCCGCGATAGCCGCGCGCCACCAGCCTATCTAGGTCGGCGCGCATATCGCGGTCGCCGTCACCCCAGGCAAGATGCGTCGTGCCGTCTGCCGCAACATCGACAAAATGCACGTGGGCGACATCATCGCCAAGCAGATCGAAATAATCGTCGATGGTATCCCCAGCCACCGCCATAGCGCCAAAATCCAGACACGCCTTAAGTGCCGGATGATCAACCGCCTCGATCATGCGCTTCGTGTCGGCCGCCGAGTTCACGATCATCGACTCAAACGGCTGAAGGGCCTCGAGCACCAGCCGCACGCCGCGCTCTCCCGCATGCTCGGCAATCGCACGCAACATCGAGGCGCTGCGACCCCACGCGTCCTCGATTGGCTCGTTCAAAAATGCCCAGCCACTCGAGACCATGACCTGCTCGGCTCCAAGTTCCGCCGCAATATCCACAACGTTCTTAAAGTACGCGAGCGTGCGGGCACGCGCCTCATTCCCGCGCGCCGCGATATTCCACGGCTTGGGGTTGTTCTGTTCGGGACAAAGCCCCACAATCCGAACCCCATACCGCTGCGACAGCTCCCGCACCTGCTCGAGCGAATCGTATCCATGGCAATCGACATACAGATGCATCGCCCCAGTCCAAAGCTCGCAACACGTGTAGCCCGAGGCCGCTGCCGAAGAAAAGAATTCCTCAAGGTCAAAATAACGATGGCTGATATTCATGACGGCAAGCTGCGGATACTCCATCTTGTCCACCTTTCGGCAAAAGGGCGCCGCAGCACAGTGTGCGCGACGCCCCCTCTTACATTGTTCTCATTATGACGGATACTCTACTGGACACCAAGCACTCCAAAGAACGCGCCAGCGATACTCACGAGCAGGATCACGAGCATGATGAGCAGCGGATTCATCTTCTTCTTGAGCATGAGATAGACGATTCCAAACAGCCCCATCGTGACAAAGCCCGGGAAGATTCCGTTGAGCAGCTCGGCGAGCGTCTGAGCACCATCGCCCGCACCGACCATGAGCGGAATGTCCACGGTGACCATCTCCATGGTCATAGCACCGATCACCATGGCGCCCATGATGGAGGCCATCTTGACGATCGTGTCCATAATGCCCGATTCCTGGACCTTGCTGATCATGTCCGAGCCAAAGCGATATCCCACAAACGTCAGCAGGTAACGGATGATGTAGTGAGGGACGTTGAACACGAGCAGGAACAAAATCGGGCCAAGAATAGAGCCCTGCAGCGCCAGCGACGTGCCGACACCCGTTGCCAAAATTCGCAGCGTGCCCCAGTAGAAGGCATCGCCCACGCCGGACAGCGGTCCCATCAAAGCAAGCTTGACATTTGAGATCGCGCTTGTGTCAAAGCTATCGTCAGTAGCGTTGACCTCCTCCATTGCAGCGGCGATGGACATGGGGAGCGTCGAGATGTACGGCGTGACGTTATAGAGCTCCATATGGCGCTTAAGGGCGGCCTTAAAGTCCGCATCCTGCGGATACAGCTTGCGCAGGATCGGCATAAGGGCCCACATAAAGCCGATATGGCCCATACGCTCGTAGTTCCAGGAATGCTCATAGGGAATCGAGCGCCAGAACAGCTTCTTAAGGTCTGCGCGGGAAATCAGCCCGTCGTAAGAAGACTCAAACTTAAAACTCATCGAACCCACTCCCAATCGCAGGATCCTCGGTTGCCACTGCAGGCTGCTCCGCCTTTTTCTTCTCGCCCAAAACCGTCATCGCGACGACGATGATCGCGGCAAAGATCGCCACGCCCGTCGTGCTGATGCCAAAGTAGGCGACGAGGAAGAAGCCAGCGAAGAAGAACGGCGCCACAGTCTTGTTCATAATCATCTGAGCCAGCATCGCAAAGCCGAGTGCGGGCAAGAAGGCGGCGGCGACATCCATGCCGGTCTGAACGAAATCGGGAATGATGTTGAGCAGGCTGGCAACGGCATCGGCGCCAAAGAAGAATGCCAGGGGAATAATCAGCAGGCCGCACCAGCTCTGCGCGTAACCGGCGATGAGCATGTTGCGCGTGATGGCCTTGGTGTCTCCGTCCTCGACGTTCTTGTCGATACGGTGCACCAGCAGCAGCATCACCGGCTGGCCCAGGGCGGTATCGAGCGCCAGGACGATCGTTGCGATGGGAATACCCAAGGTCAGGGCCGCCGAAGCGTCCGCGCCGGCCTGCATGGCAAGCGACACACCCAGAATGGTTCCGGAAATCGTATCGGGCGGGTTATACGCACCGACCGAGATGGCGCCGACCATGGCAAGCTCCATCGTGGCGCCCATGATCGTGCCGGTCACCATGTCGCCCATGACAAGGCCAACCAGAGGTCCGAGCACAATCGGGCGCTGGAGGTAGCTCGTACCGGTCAGCCACTCGGAATAGCCCAAAAGGGCGATCAGGAAAATCAGGATTGTCTTGATAACCATGATGGCCCCTAACCGATGACCTTCGCGGCGTCAGTCTTCGCATCTGCCGGAATCATCTGAATGAACAGCTCGTAGCCCTCGCCGAGCAGCTCTTTAACGTATGCCTCGTTTTCGGGCGTGAGGAACACGCTCGTCGAGACCTGGCGGGCATCCTCGCTAAAGGCAACATTGCCGAGGTTGATCTTCTTGACGCCCATCGCCTTGGCGACGGCACCGGCCTGCTGGATCGTCTCGCAAACCACGAAGAGCTTGTACTTGTCGGTCACACCGCTCTGAAGCGCCTTGACGGCGTCCTCGGTGTTTTTGACAACGACCTTGCAACCCTCCGGCTTTGCAAGGGACAGGGCCTGCAGACGAAGCTTGTCATTGAGGACCGTGTCGCTCACCAGCAGGATGCAGTCGGCACCCAGAGCCGAGGTCCAGCTAACGGCAACCTGGCCGTGAAGCAGTCGATAATCTACACGAATCATCTGAATCATGATGTGCTCCCTAGTGGTTAAAACTCATCGAGTTCGGCCTGCCCCAGCAGGTCGTTGACGTACTTGACCTTGGTGTCGTCCGCCTCGACGATCTGGCGGATGGCCTCATCGATCGGGGTGGATTCGGGCACGAACAGCAGCTGAATAAGGAGCGGCAGGTTCATATTGGTCACGAGGTGCGTGTTGGGACGCGTCTGGACGATCTTGGTGAACTCGTTGTTGACACTGCCGCCAAAGAGGTCGGTGCAAACAACGACCTCATCGTCCGCGGCAAAGCCGTCCAGAATCGCTGCGGCCTCTTTGGCCAGGTCCTCGTTTCCGTCGACATACATAGAGAGTGCATGGACGTTTTCGCGCTCGCCGGAAAGCAGTCCAATGCTCTCGACGATTCCAGACGCAAAATGGGCATGGGATGCAACGATAAACTGCCTCATTCGATTCCCCTTTCTTGCGAATTTCGGCATAAAAATGCCCGGACGCATGCGCCCGGGCAGGGTGCTTCTTGATCAGTAGCTTATTTGTCACCGATTAGTAGTCGAACTGGTGATAGTAACGACGGTAGTTGAGGTTGTGCTTGGTGACCGTCTCGTAGTAAGCGGCAAGGCGATCGGTAATCAGCGAGGAGAGGATCCACGGAGACACGATGACGCGGAACTCGTCGTCAAGGCCGGGGATCGCGAACTCGGCGGTGTCGATGATGTTGATGTCGGTGTCGCCGGTCACGCCGCGGGTCAGGAAGGCGCGGACGCGCTCGTCGAGCTTGCGGTTCTCGTCCTCGCCCATGAACAGGAAGACCGGGACGCCGGGCTCCACGAGCTCGAGGGTGCCGTGGAAGAAGTCGGCCGAGGTGATGTAGCGGGTGCGCTTCCACTGCATCTCCTCCAGGATGCACATCGAGAACAGGATCGTCTCGCCCCACAGGGCGCCGGAGCCGATGAACATGGTGTAGGAGGCCAGGGCGTACTTCTTGGCGAGCTCCTCGGCGCGCGGCTCGAAGCTCTTGCGGATGTCGACCAGATGGGTCCAAACATCCTTGGTCTGCTCAATAAACTTGTCGAACTGCGGGAAGCAGCCGCGGCGGTTGAGCAGGCGCAGGCCGAAGCAGTCGGCGAGGTAGTAGCCCTTCTCGCAGCCGCCCGAACCATGGTCAGAAGCCATGGCGACGCAGTTCTCGGCACCCACAGCCTGGCCGATGGGGCCCTCGGGCTTGGTCATGGCGTAGACGCGCACGCCCATGCCCTTCATCTTCTTGACGGCCTCGAGGACCTCGGGGGTGGTGCCGGACTCGGAGGCGGTGAGCACGACGGACTTCTCGGTCATGCGCTTGTGGCCCATGGCGTTCCACTCGGCGGCGTGGATCAGGTAGACCTCGAGGTCGCGGTCGCCGAACTTGTTCATGAGGTACTCGAGCTGCATGAGCTCGTCCCAGGTGCCGCCGACGCCCATCAGGAACACGGCGTCGTAGCCCTCGTCGGCGACCTTGTCGGCGAGCTCGATCATCTTCTTGCCGGTCTCATAGACGTTCTTGCCGTCCTCGAGATAGCCCTCCTGGCTAAAGTGCATGATCTCGATCTTCTCGGTTTCCTTCATGGCTTTTCCTTTCTGTCCTGCACGCGACTCTATACATCGCGTTTCTTTTCGATACCAATTATAGACATACACCTAAGGTGTTTTTAATACCACTTATCAATCTGTTCCAATCCTCGGTGAACGGTCGAAATTCTCTGGTGAGTGGTATTAAATTAGAATTGAATGTATAGCTAACACCTCTGGCGCCTCCCTTGTGTGACAAAGAACAGCGTTCCTACCAGCGCAATAATGGTCGATGCCCCAAATAGCACCGCTTGGACGCCCAAAGCCTCCGCCAAAAAAGGAGCCGCCAGCAGCGGCAGCACGCCGGCGCTCATCAGGCCAAAACGCACAAAGCCGGTAATGCGCCCCAGGTATTTGATGTCGGCACGCTCCTGAATCAAGATCATCTGCAGCGGCTCCAGGAACCCCCAGGCCAGACCGTTAATCGCCTGACCGATAATCGCGACCCCCAGCATATCGGTGCCCACGTACACCATGGACCCAATGCCCACGGCCATGAGCGCGCCGAGCAGCAATCGCAGGTTGACATGGCGAGCAGAAAGCTTGGTCAGGATGAACGCACCCACCGAGGAAGTGAGGCCCACGACCGAGGACAACCAGCCCAGCCAGACGATATCCACGTTGAGTACATCACGGTAGAACAACGACTCCAGCGAATCGAACGCGCCAAACGCAAAGAAACCCAAAAAGCCCGAGATAAAGATGAGGCGCAAGTCGTGGTCGCGAAACGTAAGTCGCGCACCCTCGGCCATGCCGCCCAGAATACCGCCCTTCGGCTTCTCCCCTTTTGCGGGAGCAACACACTCGTGACAGCCCAAGGAGAGCACGGCCGCCACACCCATCATGCCCGCCATGAGCAGATAAACCGATTGCGTGGCAAAACAGCTCACGATGGCACCGCCGAGCAGCGGGCCAGCGGTATAGGCGATATTGCTGTAGAACACCATGAGGCCGTTCACGCGGGTACGACCCTCGGTGGTCGACTCCAGGTATCCCGGAAACGCATGCGTGCAGGTGTTGATAAAGCCGCCCGCAAGTCCCAAGACGCACGCGGCAAACACAAGCCCGGGGACAGACAACGGCGCTAACCCCACGCCAAGCGATAGCACTGCCGTAATCACGCACGTCACAAACGACGTCCGGCGCGGTCCAAAGCAATCGATGACCGAGCCCGACACCATATTGCCCACCGACGTCATAAGATTGCGCGCGAGCGTAATGGCGGCAACCAAAAAGGCCGTGCCGGCCAGATCATACGTGGCCGCACCGATAAGCCCCAAAAAGTAGACCGCGTTGTTGGCGCACCACTGCAGGGACTCAATAAGAATCAGCCTGACCTCTGCCGGCGTCAGGCGCATTGCTTCGCGACCCTTCGCGAACATACGAACTCCTTCTATACAAAAAGGGGATGGAGAGCATAGGCCTGCTCCATCCCCTTTCCAGGTTGCAACGAAAATCTATGCAGCCGGGCCCTTACGCCAGCACGCCGAAGAACGCGCCGATGATGCCCACGACCATGGTGGCCACGATCAGCACCATGGGGTTGATCTTCTTGGACAGCAGCCAGTAGTACAGCCAGAAGGCGATCATGCCGAGCATGCCGGGCATGATGCCGTCCAGGATGTCCTGGAGGGTCTGGGCGTCCTCGCCCGAGCCGATGGCCACCGGGATGCTGGCCCAGAACATGTCCTTGCACATGGCGCCCACGACCATGACGCCCACGATGCCCACGCAGGTCATGATCTTCTGCATGAGGCCGGTCCTCTGGGCCTCGTCCAGGAAGCCCACGCCCAGCTCGTAGCCCTTGACGGCGCCCCAGATGCGCAGCGCGAAGCCGGGGACGTTGTAGATGAGCAGGAAGGCGATGGGGCCGAAGGGGTTGCCGGCCTGGCACAGGCTGATGCCCACCGCGGCGGCGACCACGCGCAGCGTCGACAGGAAGATGGAGTCGCCGATGCCGGACAGCGGGCCCATGAGGGCGGCCTTGACGTCGTTGACGCTCTCGGGCTCGATCTCGCCGCGGGCGACCTTCTCCTCCATGGCCATCGCGATGCCGCCGACGAACGGGGCGAACTGGACGGTGATGTTGAAGAACGCGCAGTGGCGGTGCAGGGCCGCGGCGTAGTCGTCGGGGCGGCCGGCGTAGATCTTCTTGAGCATGTTGGCGACCATCAGGCAGAAGGCGATGTTCATCTGCTTGTAGTAGGTCCAGGAGAACTCCATGCCCAGGGCGCCGACGTTGACGGCGCTCTTGACGAGGTCGGAGCGCGTGATCTTGTTCTCGGGACTAGAAGTCATCGTCCTCATCCCCTTCCGCGGAGAGCTGGGGCTGGGCTCCGCCCAGGCCGAGCAGGTCGAACTTGTCGATGCCGATGATGATGGCGATCAGGGCGACGCCCAGGACGGGCACGTTGGCGTAGGAGCACAGCAGGAAGCCCAGGAAGTAGAAGGGCACGAGCTGCTTGGTGAGCACCAGGCGGCCGAGCATGGCGAAGCCCATGGCCGGCAGGATGTTGGCGGCAACGCCGCAACCATCAATGATGAAGGACGGGACGAAGTCGAGCAGGCCCTGGATGGCATCGGAGCCCAGATAGAAGGCGCCGCCGCACAGCAGGAAATACTCAAGGCAGCCCCAAAGACCCATGCCCCAATGAACGGCGTAAATGCCTTTAAGGTTTCCCTTGAGGGCGAACCTGTCTGCCATATCGACAAACACGGTGAACAAGGCACTAGTAATGTTGCCGATCGTCAGCGAAAGGACAGCGATGGGCATGGCGAGCGCGATGGCCGTCTCGGTACCCTGACCGAGCTGAATGGCAAACGCGCAGGCGAGCACGCCGCCGATGGTTTCGTTAGGCGGCACGTAGGCGCCGATGGAAACCGAACCCATGAACAGCAGCTCCAGGCTGGCGCCGACGGCAAGACCAGTCTGCAGGTCCCCCAGCACCAGGCCCACGAGCGGGCACAGGACGATGGGGCGGAACGCGTAGAGGGTGCCGAGCTGGTAGTCGAGGCCTCCAAACGCTCCGACTAAGCCGACGAGGATTGCTTGGGTAAGCATGGTTCCTCCAAAATAGGAAATCTCGAGTCATAGCCGGTCACCGTCGCGCGCGCTGTTGATATCAATCCGGAAACTCGACCACACGGCCCGAAGCGTACCTGGTGTGCTGTTAACACCTATGCCAGGCACAAATGATTTGATACCAATTATAGATATGCAGGTTCTTACTATTTAATACCACTCGCTCAGCGGGGTGTTTTTTACCGTAAACGGCAGACGTATCCCATCAGGCGCGCTCTTTGTTTCGATGGCGGACAAGCGCCACCAGAAAGCCATCGCCAAAGGCATCGTATGCCAAGTTGCCTACAATCACCAAAACGATTATCGCCGCGCCCAAAAACTCGTTCCAGCGAAAGACCTCGCCAAAGAGGAGCGCCGACCAGCAGGGAGCGAGCACGACCTCGCTCATGCAAACCAAGTTGGCCGCAAACGCGTTAGTGCGCGCAATCCCCTTGGCATACAGCACACTCGCAAGGCCGCTGCAAAAAAGGCCATGCACCAGCATAAGCCCCCACTCAAAGGGTTTTACGGAGCCTAGGTCGCCGGCAAAATAGACGATCGGCAGTATCGAGATGCCGCAGGAGATGAGCGAGGACACCATGGGCGACGCATCGGGGCGAGAGTTTAAAAAGAAACACAGCCCAAAGGTGGCTCCCGAAATGACGGCAAGCAGGTTGCCGAGCATGCCCTCGGCGCTCAAATCGCCTAAAAAGAAAAGTCCCATACCCGTAAAAGCAACCAACACGGAGGCAATCTTCGCAGGCGAGGGCAACGTGCGAGTTGCGAGCGACTGATACACGATAACAAAAATCATCGAGGTGTACTGCAGAACGATCGCGTTGCCGACCGTCGTGAGCTGGTTGGCAAAGTTAAACGTGGTGCCCGTCACGAAGTTGCAGACGGCCACAAGGACAATAAGACGGCTGACGCGGAGGACGGGCCTACCGACGAGCAGGATAAAGAGCGCCATAAATATTGCCGTAACGGCACCGATCAAAAGAGCTGACTGCGAATTGGCGCGAACGAGGATGCCGATAAAACTCCACAAGAGCGCCGTGCCAAATAGATACATCGCCCCGCTCACGCCATTATCGGGTGGATTGTCAGATCGAATCACGAAGCACCTCCAGCTAACTTTCGGTAATAAAAAACGGCGACCGCAACGGGTCGCCGTTTCCCTTGGGGGCAGAATAAAACGCAGGAACCTACGCCAGCACGCCGAAGAACGCGCCGATGATGCCCACGACCATGGTGGCCACGATCAGCACCATGGGGTTGATCTTCTTGGACAGCAGCCAGTAGTACAGCCAGAAGGCGATCATGCCGAGCATGCCGGGCATGATGCCGTCCAGGATGTCCTGGAGGGTCTGGGCGTCCTCGCCCGAGCCGATGGCCACCGGGATGCTGGCCCAGAACATGTCCTTGCACATGGCGCCCACGACCATGACGCCCACGATGCCCACGCAGGTCATGATCTTCTGCATGAGGCCGGTCCTCTGGGCCTCGTCCAGGAAGCCCACGCCCAGCTCGTAGCCCTTGACGGCGCCCCAGATGCGCAGCGCGAAGCCGGGGACGTTGTAGATGAGCAGGAAGGCGATGGGGCCGAAGGGGTTGCCGGCCTGGCACAGGCTGATGCCCACCGCGGCGGCGACCACGCGCAGCGTCGACAGGAAGATGGAGTCGCCGATGCCGGACAGCGGGCCCATGAGGGCGGCCTTGACGTCGTTGACGCTCTCGGGCTCGATCTCGCCGCGGGCGACCTTCTCCTCCATGGCCATCGCGATGCCGCCGACGAACGGGGCGAACTGGACGGTGATGTTGAAGAACGCGCAGTGGCGGTGCAGGGCCGCGGCGTAGTCGTCGGGGCGGCCGGCGTAGATCTTCTTGAGCATGTTGGCGACCATCAGGCAGAAGGCGATGTTCATCTGCTTGTAGTAGGTCCAGGAGAACTCCATGCCCAGGGCGCCGACGTTGACGGCGCTCTTGACGAGGTCGGAGCGCGTGATCTTGTTCTCGGGACTAGAAGTCATCGTCCTCATCCCCTTCCGCGGAGAGCTGGGGCTGGGCTCCGCCCAGGCCGAGCAGGTCGAACTTGTCGATGCCGATGATGATGGCGATCAGGGCGACGCCCAGGACGGGCACGTTGGCGTAGGAGCACAGCAGGAAGCCCAGGAAGTAGAAGGGCACGAGCTGCTTGGTGAGCACCAGGCGGCCGAGCATGGCGAAGCCCATGGCCGGCAGGATGTTGGCGGCAACGCCGCAACCATCAATGATGAAGGACGGGACGAAGTCGAGCAGGCCCTGGATGGCATCGGAGCCCAGATAGAAGGCGCCGCCGCACAGCAGGAAATACTCAAGGCAGCCCCAAAGACCCATGCCCCAATGAACGGCGTAAATGCCTTTAAGGTTTCCCTTGAGGGCGAACCTGTCTGCCATATCGACAAACACGGTGAACAAGGCACTAGTAATGTTGCCGATCGTCAGCGAAAGGACAGCGATGGGCATGGCGAGCGCGATGGCCGTCTCGGTACCCTGACCGAGCTGAATGGCAAACGCGCAGGCGAGCACGCCGCCGATGGTTTCGTTAGGCGGCACGTAGGCGCCGATGGAAACCGAACCCATGAACAGCAGCTCCAGGCTGGCGCCGACGGCAAGACCAGTCTGCAGGTCCCCCAGCACCAGGCCCACGAGCGGGCACAGGACGATGGGGCGGAACGCGTAGAGGGTGCCGAGCTGGTAGTCGAGGCCTCCAAACGCTCCGACTAAGCCGACGAGGATTGCTTGGGTAAGCATGGTTCCTCCAAAATAGGAAATCTCGAGTCATAGCCGGTCACCGTCGCGCGCGCTGTTGATATCAATCCGGAAACTCGACCACACGGCCCGAAGCGTACCTGGTGTGCTGTTAACACCTATGCCAGGCACAAATGATTTGATACCAATTATAGATATGCAGGTTCTTACTATTTAATACCACTCGCTCAGCGGGGTGTTTTTTACCGTAAACGGCAGACGTATCCCATCAGGCGCGCTCTTTGTTTCGATGGCGGACAAGCGCCACCAGAAAGCCATCGCCAAAGGCATCGTATGCCAAGTTGCCTACAATCACCAAAACGATTATCGCCGCGCCCAAAAACTCGTTCCAGCGAAAGACCTCGCCAAAGAGGAGCGCCGACCAGCAGGGAGCGAGCACGACCTCGCTCATGCAAACCAAGTTGGCCGCAAACGCGTTAGTGCGCGCAATCCCCTTGGCATACAGCACACTCGCAAGGCCGCTGCAAAAAAGGCCATGCACCAACATAAGCCCCCACTCAAAGGGTTTTACGGAGCCTAGGTCGCCGGCAAAATAGACGATCGGCAGTATCGAGATGCCGCAGGAGATGAGCGAGGACACCATGGGCGACGCATCGGGGCGAGAGTTTAAAAAGAAACACAGCCCAAAGGTGGCTCCCGAAATGACGGCAAGCAGGTTGCCGAGCATGCCCTCGGCGCTCAAATCGCCTAAAAAGAAAAGTCCCATACCCGTAAAAGCAACCAACACGGAGGCAATCTTCGCAGGCGAGGGCAACGTGCGAGTTGCGAGCGACTGATACACGATAACAAAAATCATCGAGGTGTACTGCAGAACGATCGCGTTGCCGACCGTCGTGAGCTGGTTGGCAAAGTTAAACGTGGTGCCCGTCACGAAGTTGCAGACGGCCACAAGGACAATAAGACGGCTGACGCGGAGGACGGGCCTACCGACGAGCAGGATAAAGAGCGCCATAAATATTGCCGTAACGGCACCGATCAAAAGAGCTGACTGCGAATTGGCGCGAACGAGGATGCCGATAAAACTCCACAAGAGCGCCGTGCCAAATAGATACATCGCCCCGCTCACGCCATTATCGGGTGGATTGTCAGATCGAATCACGAAGCACCTCCAGCTAACTTTCGGTAATAAAAAACGGCGACCGCAACGGGTCGCCGTTTCCCTTGGGGGCAGAATAAAACGCAGGAACCTACGCCAGCACGCCGAAGAACGCGCCGATGATGCCCACGACCATGGTGGCCACGATCAGCACCATGGGGTTGATCTTCTTGGACAGCAGCCAGTAGTACAGCCAGAAGGCGATCATGCCGAGCATGCCGGGCATGATGCCGTCCAGGATGTCCTGGAGGGTCTGGGCGTCCTCGCCCGAGCCGATGGCCACCGGGATGCTGGCCCAGAACATGTCCTTGCACATGGCGCCCACGACCATGACGCCCACGATGCCCACGCAGGTCATGATCTTCTGCATGAGGCCGGTCCTCTGGGCCTCGTCCAGGAAGCCCACGCCCAGCTCGTAGCCCTTGACGGCGCCCCAGATGCGCAGCGCGAAGCCGGGGACGTTGTAGATGAGCAGGAAGGCGATGGGGCCGAAGGGGTTGCCGGCCTGGCACAGGCTGATGCCCACCGCGGCGGCGACCACGCGCAGCGTCGACAGGAAGATGGAGTCGCCGATGCCGGACAGCGGGCCCATGAGGGCGGCCTTGACGTCGTTGACGCTCTCGGGCTCGATCTCGCCGCGGGCGACCTTCTCCTCCATGGCCATCGCGATGCCGCCGACGAACGGGGCGAACTGGACGGTGATGTTGAAGAACGCGCAGTGGCGGTGCAGGGCCGCGGCGTAGTCGTCGGGGCGGCCGGCGTAGATCTTCTTGAGCATGTTGGCGACCATCAGGCAGAAGGCGATGTTCATCTGCTTGTAGTAGGTCCAGGAGAACTCCATGCCCAGGGCGCCGACGTTGACGGCGCTCTTGACGAGGTCGGAGCGCGTGATCTTGTTCTCGGGACTAGAAGTCATCGTCCTCATCCCCTTCCGCGGAGAGCTGGGGCTGGGCTCCGCCCAGGCCGAGCAGGTCGAACTTGTCGATGCCGATGATGATGGCGATCAGGGCGACGCCCAGGACGGGCACGTTGGCGTAGGAGCACAGCAGGAAGCCCAGGAAGTAGAAGGGCACGAGCTGCTTGGTGAGCACCAGGCGGCCGAGCATGGCGAAGCCCATGGCAGGCAGGAAGTTGGCGGCAACGCCAAAGCCAGCAAGGACAAAGGGCGGGATGAAGTCGAGCAGGCCCTGGATGGCGTCAGCACCCAGATAGAACGACAGCGAGCACAGCAGGAACGCCATGATGATACCGGTCAAACCGATCAGGAAGTGCATCGCATAGACACCCTTAAGGTTGCCCTGGCCGGAGTAGACATCAGCGCGGTCGACCAGGATCGGCAGGGCGGCGTTAAGGATGTTCTTGATGGCAAGGCACAGCGTGGCGATGGGCATGGCAAGCGCGATGGCTGCCTCGGTGCTCTGGCCCAGCTGGATAGCGAAGGCGCAGGCGAGCACGCCGCCGATCGTCTCATCAGGCGGCACGTAGGCGCCGATGGAGATCGAGCCCATGAACAGCAGCTCCAGACTCGCACCGATCGCGAGGCCGGACTGCAGGTCCCCCAGCACCAGGCCCACGAGCGGGCACAGGACGATGGGGCGGAACGCGTAGAGCGTACCGAGCTGGCAGTCGAACTTACCAAATGCGGCGATAAGTCCGATGAGGATTGCTTGGGTAAGCATACATCCCCCTTTCCATATAGGACACTACGAAGAGCTCAGACTCTTCGAAATTGAACGCCTAGAGCACGCTGGCGCAGTCGACCTTGGGGTCATCGGCCAGGGGTCGAATCTCGACCTCAACGCCACGATCCAGCATCTCGCGCACATCGGCTTCCTCGGCCGCGGTCAGGAAGATCTGACGAGAGACCTGACGAGCGTCGGGACGCTTCTCGTCCTTGGGCTTGGTGTTGCCCAGGTTGACCGACTTGATCTGCGGGCAGCCCTCAACAAGCTGCTTTGCCTCAGCGATAGTGGCGACGCAGATAATCATCTTGTACTTGTCGGTCACGCCCGAGTTGATAGCTTCGATTGCATGCTCCATATCTTTGATGACGAGCTTGCAGCCGGCAGGCTTGCCCATCTTGAGCGTCGTCTTCCACACCGGGTCGTTAGCGACCTTATCGCCCACGCAGAAGATGCAGTTGGAGCCAAGGCCCTGAACCCAGGAAACTGCGACCTGGCCATGAAGCAGGCGATGGTCAACGCGAAGTAGCTGAATCATAATGTGACCCCCCAAAGGTCTTGTGCCGTCATACGGCGTGTCAGTAGGTGCTGCGGATTAGAACTCTTCCTCCTCCTCGTCATCGACCAAAAGATCGTTGACAAACTTCACGCGCGTATCGTCCGCAGCGACGATGGCGCGAATCGTCTCCTCAACCGGCGCCGACTCGTCAGAGAACAGCAGCTGGATGAGCAGAGGAAGGTTCATGTTGGTAACGAGGTACGTGCGGGGACGCGTCTGGACGATCTTGGTGAACTCGTTGTTAACGCTACCGCCAAAGAGGTCGGTGCAGACAACGACATCATCGTCGGCAGACATGCCTGCCAGCAGTTTTTGGGCCTCCTCGGCCACGTCCATGCGGCCATCGACGAACATCGAAAGATCGTGGACGTTGT
Organism: Coriobacteriaceae bacterium; assembly: GCA_025992755.1. Classification (GTDB taxonomy): domain Bacteria; phylum Actinomycetota; class Coriobacteriia; order Coriobacteriales; family Coriobacteriaceae; genus Collinsella. The sequence continues at coordinate 132,572 of DAJPGF010000001.1, read as the reverse complement.
CGCGAGCGCCCGAGAGCAGCTCGACGCTCTCCTTGATGCCGGTGGCGAAGTGCGCATGGCTGGCGATGATGTACTGTCTCATTCTGTGTTCCTCTCAATAGCCCGGCACGTTCCCGCACCCGTTTTCTTTAGTAGTCGAACTGGTGATAGTAGCGACGATACTTGAGGTTGTGCTTGGTGACCGTCTCGTAGTAGCGAGCCAGGCGGTCGGTCACGAGCACCGTCAGAATCCACGGGGAGACGATGACGCGGAACTCGTCGTCAAGGCCGGGGATCGCGAACTCGGCGGTGTCGATGATGTTGATGTCGGTGTCGCCGGTCACGCCGCGGGTCAGGAAGGCGCGGACGCGCTCGTCGAGCTTGCGGTTCTCGTCCTCGCCCATGAACAGGAAGACCGGGACGCCGGGCTCCACGAGCTCGAGGGTGCCGTGGAAGAAGTCGGCCGAGGTGATGTAGCGGGTGCGCTTCCACTGCATCTCCTCGAGGATGCACATCGAGAACAGGATGGTCTCGCCCCACAGGGCGCCGGAGCCGATGAACATGGTGTAGGGGGCCAGGGCATACTTCTTGGCGAGCTCCTCGGCGCGCGGCTCGAAGCGCTTGCGGATGTCGAGCATGTCCTTCCAGATATCCTTGGTCTGCTCGATAAACAGATCGAACTTGGGGAAGCAACCGCGGCGGTTGAGCAGGCGCAGGCCGAAGCAGTCGGCGAGGTAGTAGCCCTTCTCGCAGCCGCCCGAACCATGGTCAGAAGCCATGGCGACGCAGTTCTCGGCACCCACAGCCTGGCCGATGGGGCCCTCGGGCTTGGTCATGGCGTAGACGCGCACGCCCATGCCCTTCATCTTCTTGACGGCCTCGAGGACCTCGGGGGTGGTGCCGGACTCGGAGGCGGTGAGCACGACGGACTTCTCGGTCATGCGCTTGTGGCCCATGGCGTTCCACTCGGCGGCGTGGATCAGGTAGACCTCGAGGTCGCGGTCGCCGAACTTGTTCATGAGGTACTCGAGCTGCATGAGCTCGTCCCAGGTGCCGCCGACGCCCATCAGGAACACGGCGTCGTAGCCCTCGTCGGCGACCTTGTCGGCGAGCGCGGTCATCTTCTTGCCGGTCTCGTAGAGCGCCTTGCCGTCCTCGAGATAGCCCTCCTGGTCGAAATGCATGATCTCGATCTTCTCGGTTTCCTTCATTTGTCTCTCCTTTCTGGGGTTGTTTCCACATCCCCCATGCCAACGGGCATCAAAACCCGCTTACATTCCGTAACACTCGGCCGCTTTGGCCTTAAGCGCATTGACTGACTCTTCGTAGCCCTCTGCCTTGACCTCCATTTGCTTGGAGACGGCATCAAGATACGGGTGCACGTCCCATGACTTCAGACGCTCGGTTATCATGGCCGCAATCGTCTGGAAGAACACAAGATTGGGAATTGCGCTGAGCAGCGGAGCCACCTGAGGCACCGCAACCTCGTGAGCCCTACCCTTGGGATGGGCCGTGAGCAGCACCGTTTTTGTCGTAACGTTCGATAGCGCATCAGCGATATTCGCAAGACGCTCCGACCCCTGCGGATCGTCGACGATAAACACCAGATAGCCCGGAACGATCTGCATCTCGGGACCGTGGACGAACTCCTCGCCTTCGTGATGCATGGCAGGAATCTTGATGGTCTCGCTCAGCTTGAGGGCCGCCTCTTCGGCAACGCCATAGTTGGGGCCGTTGCCGACGACCATGGCGGGCGTGTGCTCAGAAAGCTCGAGCATGTGGTCTTGGACATATGCCTCGGCGGTCTTGCACATCACGGCATTGGCATGGATAGCCTCGCGCAGGTCGTCAAGACGCTGGGCAACGCCCTTGGCGTCAATCGTTCCGCGCGCCTGACCGCCGTAAATGCCAAAGAGCACCAGGTACTCAACGAGCACCTCGACGCCCAGAGTCACAAAGTCCACCGACTCGACGCCCACACCGTAGTCAAGAACGATGTCAGCGTGTTCCTTGATGGGTGCCTCGACGTTTGCCGTGAGCGCAACTGCAGCCATATCGTGTGCGCGCATGTAATCGAGCGCCGCAATCGTATTGGTCGAATAGCCACTCTGCGAAACGGCAATGTTGAGCACATGCTGCGGATAGGTGTGTTCAAAATCGACGAAGGCCTCGGGCGTCACAACGGACACCTGCATTTGCAGGGCATCTTGCAGGTAATCGCGGGCGCAATCGGCGGCATGGCGCGACGAACCCGAAGCAACGATGCGCAGCGCGTCAAAAGAACCGGACTGGAAAATATCAACGAGCTGCGCTACCAGCTCAGACGAACGCTCGAGGTTCTCCCCCATACGCACATGGGCAAGCTGAACGTAATCGAGCATCTTCATCGTCTCACCTCGTAACAAATCATTAGTATTTGATACCAATCACAGTTACAGGTTACGGCTTTTTGATACCTCTTTGTCGATTAATTTATCCCCATCGGCGAACGGTCGATTTTGAGCCCTGTAAGGTTGTATATACAGCTGACCCAACGATCAAAACTGGTTAGTTTCCCAGCCGTTATTCACAGAATACCAGCTAGTACGTATAGGTGTAGCCGCCCGTATCGCCACGATTGAAGGACTTTACATACTCGATAGCCTGACCGCTCGCGTCATAGCTCACGCATTCCAAAAGCAAAACAAGATCGCCCTGTTCCAGTCCAAGGAGGCCGGCATCTCGTGCGCCCAGCGCTTCGATATCGAGCTTTTCCTGTGCCATGACTGGCTTTCGGCCCAGCATCTCATAGGTCTCGTACAAACTGAAGACCGACACGTCAATATCTTCGATGGTTGGGAACAGCAGGCAGGGAATCAGCGCCGTCTCAATCGATACGGGGCTACCGTTTATGCAGTTCAGGCGTCGAACGGAATAGAGCAGGTCGTCCTCGGCGATGCCAAACAGGTCGGCGTAATATGGCCCCGCATAACGCTTGGAACGCGCGAGAATACGGACGGACGGCTCGCCGCCCGAAGCACGGACCGATTCACGGAAACCGACCGTGCGTTCAAAAAAAGCAGGTACTTTCTGCGCCACAAAGGCACCTTTTCCCCGAACACGGCGAATCTGCCCGCGCCGAACCAGCTCATCGACAGCGCTTCGGATGGTCAAGCGTGTCGTACCAAATTCCTCGGCAAGGTCTTTTTCGGACGGAATCATGGAACCCGTGGGATATATACCGCGCTCGATACGTTCCTCGATGCGGCGTCGAATGCGCATATAAACCGGGGTGGCATCTACTGTTTCAGCCATTGTTCACCTGCCACGCTCCTCATGCCGTTCTCTTCGCCGTTATCGGCAAAGCGGAACTTTGTGGGCAAAATCACCGATTTGCAATGCTCCACAAAACGCATGTCCTTATCAAATTCGATCGAGCTCTCATAGAACACCGGCGTTCCCTCTTCTTGCTGGAGCAGCTCGGCCTCTTCGGCGTTCAAACGCGAGATGGAGATATGTTCACGTCCATGCTCAACACGCACGCCACCTTCTTTGAGCAAGACATCGTAAAGGCTCTCACACTCAAAATCGTGCTCGGGAAGCGCGGGGCACAGGGACAGGTTAACGTGAGCGGTCTCGATTGACGCCGGCTCGCCCTCTATAAGTCGAATGCGCTGCATGCGGAGTAAAGGAGCGCCCACAGCCACCCCAAGCTTGTCGGCAAGCGCCTCATCCGCCTCGATGGTCCCGGTGGAAACCAGACGAGAAGAGGGGTGCAGGCCGGCAGTCCGCACAGCATCGGAAAAGTTATACGTTTCCTGGAAGATATTCAGCGGCTTGGGAGGACACACATACGTACCCGATCCGCGACGGCTCTCGAGCGTTCCACACGAGATGAGCCGCGTGATACCGGCGCGCAACGCCGTACGCGAAACGCCAATCTCTTCGCACAGCACGCGCTCAGCCGGCAGGCGATCGCCGCCGGCAAGCTGGTGGTGCTGGATATACCAAAGAATTCCCTCAACAGCACGATCTTTGGGGGGAATTGCATAAGATTCGCCTGCCATTGCACAGACTCCTCATTCAGAAACGTATGCCGCCAAAATTAGACCAGCCCTCCCATGGCATCAAATTCGGCCTTGATCTTCTCGGCGACATTCCGATACGACTTATATAGACTTGAATCGCGTTTGACTTCGTCGGTCATAACGGGAATCTCTAATTTGGAAACCTCGTCTTTTCCCGTCTGAACCGCCACAACAACGCCCATACCAAGACACATATTACGCTTGGCGGCATTCATTTTTGCCGCCTTAGCGGGATTTGCCAGGATACGCTGGGCAAATTCCTGTTTTGAGACCACTTCCTCGGCCTCCGGATCGCCCGCCTCGGCTACTTCGCACTGCAACACGTCCGCATAGTCAAAAATCTTCGGCTCGCCGCCGCGCTGATGTACGGCCCACTTGCGATGCGTGGCATCCTGGTAGATAGCCGGCAAAAACGTAAACCGCGGTGGGTCCAAAATCGTATCCGTGATGGTAAACACATCGGGATCAAAGGCATCCTGCGGGTTTTTCTTCTTGAACAGCCCCATATCAGCCTCCCATACTAGCATTAAACAACTCAAGCTGAATATAGCACCAATTTCAAGCCGCCTCTTTACCGCATCGGTGCGCGGCGTCTATGGCTCGCTCAGCGGAAAAGTTCACGGACGAGGGCCGGGGTGCCTGCCTTGTTTTGAGAAGTGGGCTCCGCGAACTTCTCAAAACAAGGCAGGCACCCCGGCCCCGCCGGCAAATAGCGGACACTCCGCATGCAATCTATGCAAACAAACAAGTACGCTTAGCTACATTCGGTAAGTTCGAGCACGCTGCCCTTAACGATAAGTGCCGGCTCCAGGACGACCTCTTCGGCACGTCTGCCGCCCTTGCCGGCAAGCCGCTTGGACATGCAGCCAAAAGCATGCTCCGCGAGGACGCCCGGATCCTGCTCGATCGCGGTCAGCGCCGGCTCAAAGAGAACGTCGGCCGCCGAGTTGTCATAGCTTACGACCGAAATGTCACCCGGAATGCTCTTCCCCATCTCGTGCAAGCGCTTGAGCAAACCGAGGGCAATGTTATCCGAGCTTGCGAACACAGCGGTGGCATCAGTTGCGAGCACCGCCTCCGAGGCCTCGTAGGCACTCGGAATGTAGTACTCGCTCTCAAACTCCAAACGTGCGTCGATAGGCAGGCCAACCTCGCGCAGCGCGCGCTCATAGCCGGCAAGTCGCTTACGCCCCGTATTGGAACGGCGCGCGTTAACCAAGCAGGCAATGCGACGGTGGCCCTGCTCGATCAGATAGCGAGTGGCCATGTAGCCACCCATCTCGTGGTCGAACATCACCTTGTCGCACTCGAGCCCCTCAATGGCACGGTCGACCATCACGGCAGGGATAGGCAGATGGCTGACTTCTTCGCGCAGGGCGCGGTCGTCGGAGAACTCGTCGCCCACGACCAGGAAGACGCCATCAACGCCGCGCGTTACCAGCTGGCGCAGCAGCTCCAGATCGTCATCGGCGCTTCCGCCCGAGCTGGTAATGAAGAGCGCATAGCCGTCCTCGCGGCAGCGCTTTTCCAGGCTACCGGCGAGCGAAGCAAAAAAGCGGCTCTCGATGTTAGGGACGATAAGGCCCAGGGTGCGCGACTCGCGCATGACCAGGCTGCGCGCGATCTGGTTGGGAACATAGTGGTTGCGCGCCGCGACCTCTTTGATGAGCTTGCGGTTTTCTTCCGAGATGCGACAGGGCCGATTATTGAGCACAAGCGAGACCGACGAGGGGGAAAGCCCCACCTCCTGGGCGATCTGCTTGAGGGTGACTTTGTTGGCCATCTCGCTCCTTCCGGGTTTACGCGCAATCTCTTGAAAGTATAGCGACTACCCCTCTACCTCGGTGATAAACACTTTACCAATCCGGTAGACGGCTGTTTTATCGCCGCCAGCGCACCAAATCCGTCCGGGTGGGGTATATTGCAATCGATTGATGACAACGACCACCAAAAGGCGGCTATTAGTATGCACGAGAACGACTTTTTTAACGAGGACCTGCTGTGCGCGCTTGCTGGCGTTGCCGGCGAGGACAACGTGCTGATGAGCGAGCCCATGCGCGAGCACACCACGTTTAAGATCGGCGGCCCGGCCGACGTCTTTGTCACGCCCGATACCGAGCAGGGCCTCGTCGCCACGCTCGATACCTGCTATCGCTGCGATCTGCCCCTCACCATCGTGGGCAACGGCTCCGACCTGCTCGTCGGCGACAAGGGCATCCGCGGCGTCGTCGTGGCGCTGGGCGAGGGACTCTCCGACATTACGGTCGACGGCACGCACGTCACGGCGGCAGCCGGCGCCTTGCTTTCCGATGTCGCCGCTGCGGCAGCCGAGGCCGGTCTCACCGGCATGGAGCCCATCTCGGGCATCCCCGGATCGGTCGGCGGCGCCTGCTACATGAACGCCGGTGCCTACGGTGCCTGCATGGCCGATGTGCTAGAGTCCGTGCGCGTCTACAAACCCGCTCGCCAGCTCGACGACGGCACCCGCGGCAGCGGCAACATCATCGAGTTCGATGTCGACGAACTCAACCTGGGCTATCGCAAGAGCCGCATCGCCGACGACGGCTTTATCGTTCTTTCTGCCACCTTCAACCTCGCACCGGGCAACGCCGCGATGATCAAGGCCGACATGGACGACTACCGCCAGCGCCGCGAGGACAAGCAGCCACTCGACATGCCGAGTGCCGGCTCCACCTTCAAGCGCCCCGAGGGCTACTTTGCCGGCAAGCTCATCATGGATGCCGGCCTGCGCGGCCATGCTGTCGGCGGCGCACAGGTAAGCGAAAAGCACTGCGGCTTCATCGTCAACGCCGACCACGCCACCGCCGCCGACGTCGACGAACTCATCCGCGACATCCAAGCCAAAGTCAAAGAGCAGTTCGACGTAGACCTAGAACCCGAAGTCCACCGAGTAGGCGAATTTTTATAAAAAGAAGGCCCCGAAAGGGGCCTTCACCATATTTATTCAGACAACCAGTCCGGTGTGCCGCGCCCCGAACCCGAGGGGGCCGCGTGCCCGCCCGCAATATATTTGATTGATCGCGAGTTCCGCACGCAAAGAAGGCCACTTAATGTGGCCTTCGTCTTGCGCAGGACTGCCCGAGCAGGCAATCAAATATATTGCGGGCGGGCACGCGGCCCCGTCGGCTTTACGACAGCGCAATACCGCCGAGCCAGCCCCAACGCACGCCAGAGCCAGTGCCATAGAAGCTAATAAACGAATCGAGCGACTTAGACGTAATGGCACCCTCGTTGCTCATAACGATGCCGCCGCCAACGTAGATACCCACATGACCGTAGATGAGGCCCGGAGCACCCGTGCCGCTGTGCGAGGAATCGGCCACGATCATGCCCACCTGCAGCGCCGAGCGGTCGGAGCTATAGCACCATGCGTTAAACATATCGCATGCGTTACCGCCAAAGTAGCCAACGCCGGCGTTACGGAAGACATTGGTAACCCACGCCGCGCACCAGTTCTGACCCGGCGAAGGCGTGGAGTAGCACGCGTTGACGACGGCCTGCTGTTTGCCCGAGCCGGCATTCTGTTGCGGGGTTCCGGGCGCATACGATCCGCCACCCGAACTCGAACCACCCGAGTAGGAATTGTTCTTGTTCGCGGCGGCAGCGGCAGCGGCGGCCTTCCTGGCAGCTTCCTCGGCCTGGGCGGCAGCGAGGATCTCGGAATCGCGCTGAGCCATGAGCTCCTTGACGTCGTCGGAAAGACCGTTCAGCACGGTCTGGACTTCTTGCTGCTTGGCCTGCATATCCTGCATCTGAGCCGTCTGCTGGTCCTTGAGTTTCTCCAGGTCGGCCTTTTGTGCTTCGAGCTCGGTCTTCTGTGCGTCGAGCTCAGCCTGAATCGTCTGGATATCCTCGATGGCATCGCGGTCGCTCTTGTTGATCTTCTCAACGTAATGCGCGTTGGCGACGAGTTCCTCAAACGAGCCAGAGGCCAGCAGCAGCGACAGGATGTTCGTGCCGCCGGACTTGTAGCTGGCGGCCACGCGATCGGAAAGGTCGTTGCGCTTCTTCTTGAGCTCGGCCTTCTTTTCATCGATCTGGGCCTGCGTGTCGTCAATCTTGCCCTGGACATTCTCGATGTCGTTGAGGGTCTGGGCATTCTTGTTGGCCAGCGCCGCATACTCATTTGCGATGCTGTCGAGCTGGGCCTGAACCTCGTCGAGTTGGGCCTGGGCGGCATTCAGTTTATCGGTGGTTTCTTTGGAAGCCTCCGCCGCATGGGCGCGAGCGGGCAGGCCAAAAAGAACCGCCGCAGAAGCGGCGCCGAACAGAGCCTTGAGGGCAGTGCGGCGCGAGAGCTCCTGGGAAAGGATGGAATCGCTGTTTGGTGACATATGTACTCCGTTACATGTTTATTTATATGTCGCTCAACTCATACATATTAGCGTACATATGGCGCGTCCCAACGATTTCCACGAACGGCAGGAAACTACAAGGTCAGCGGCTCGTAAGCAAATGCCAAAGATCAGGTTATGCGTACGCAAGCTCTTCTATGAGTACGTTAGCACAATCCTCTGCTTTTCCTACAGCGCACGATTTGGGTGTCCCTGCCTGCGCTATACTCCCCTGAAGAAGTGTTCCTGATTCGATAGGAGACTACATGTCCAAAGCACTCGACCCCAAAGACACCTGCGTCCTCGTTACCGGTGGCGCCGGCTTTATCGGCTCGCACACCGTCGTTCAGCTGCTCGAGGGTGGCTACCAGGTCGTCATCGTCGATGATCTCTCCAACTCCAGCGCCGTCGCCGTCGACCGCGTCAAGACCATCGTGGGCGACGAGGCCGCCAAGAACCTCACCTTCTACGAGGCCAACGTGCTCGACCGCGATGCGATGAACAAGATCTTCGATACCCATCAGATCGACCGCGTCATCCACTTCGCCGGCTTTAAGGCCGTCGGCGAGTCGGTGAGCAAGCCCGTCGAGTACTACCACAACAACATCGAGAACACCCTGGTGCTCGTCGACGTCATGCGCAACCATGGCTGCAAGTCCATCATCTTCTCGAGCTCCTCGACCGTCTACGGCGACCCGGACAACCCGCCCGTCACCGAGGAGGATCCTAAGAAGCCCGCGACCAACCCCTATGGTTGGACCAAGTGGATGATCGAGCAGATCCTTATGGACGTCCACACTGCCGACCCCGAGTGGGACGTCGTGCTGCTCCGTTACTTCAACCCCATCGGCGCTCATCCGTCGGGCCTGATCGGCGAGGACCCCAAGGGCATCCCCAACAACCTGGTGCCCTATGTCGCCCAGGTCGCCGTGGGCAAGCTCGAGGCCGTTCAGGTCTTTGGTAACGACTACCCCACCCCCGACGGCACCGGCGTGCGCGACTACATCCACGTGTGCGATCTGGCCTCTGGTCACGTTGCCGCCCTTAACTGGATGAACGGCAAGACCGGCGTCGAGATCTTTAACTTGGGCACCGGCACCGGCACCTCGGTACTCGAGGTCGTCGCCGCCTTCTCCAAGGCTTGTGGCAAGGAGCTGCCCTACGTGATCCGCGAGCGCCGCGCCGGCGACATCGCTGCCAACTGGTGCGATGCCTCCAAGGCCGAGCGCATGATGGGCTGGAAGGCCCAATACGACATCGCGGACATGTGCCGCGATAGCTGGAACTGGCAGAGCCACAACCCCAACGGCTTCGCCGACGCCGAGTAGCACTCAACCGCGGTAGATTTCTAGGCATATTCCAAAATCTACGGGCCCCGGCCTCCAATGTGAGGTCGGGGCCTTTTAGGAGCTCGTTCTCGGGCTCGAGCTCGCGCATGCACTTGCGGCCGCCGCGACCGGGTGGTTGGTCAGCTCCTTCTTCCTGACCGTCACCCATCTTCCCAGGGTCTTCTCGTTGATGCCGAGGTCGGCTGCCACTTGGGCGATGGGCTTCCCCGACGCGGCGGCGAAGTCTGCGGCCTCGGCGCGGTACCCCGCTGTGTAGGAGGGCCCGTCTGCCATGACTGACACTCCTTTCTTTTTGGCGCTGAAACGATTATCGCCGCTCAACGCCATTCCTCTAAGTCAAGTGTCCTTGAATACGATACAGTTCAAATGGACGAGGAGAATCTGGCGCTCCTCTCGATGAGCCCGGAGAGGTCCCTGGTCGTCACCTTCCCCCGCGCGAACGCGAAGCGGACGGCGGCGAGCCATGTCCTCACCGCGCGTTCCATTTAGGGAGTCCTCGAGAAGTCGATCTCTCTGTGCGATAATCGAGCTATTGAGTCTCGCGAGTTTAGAGCTGGTGATATGCATTGAAAATCAAGATGAAAAACATCGGCAGGGTCGCTGAGGCCGATATCGAGATTAATGGTATTGCCGTGATCGCCGGGGAGAACGGGACGGGGAAAAGCACGGTTGGAAAAGCGCTTTATGCGGCCTTCAACAGCATGTCCGATTCGGAGAACAAAATCGACCGCATGAGGCGCAATAGTGTTGAGCGCGCCATCAGGAAGGCATATGTGGGAAGCCCTCTCGACTCCACGTCTCGCCACAGGCGAACTGCTGGAAGAATGAATAGTTTCATCGACAGGGTTTTTTCGGGCGAGTGCACGAGGGACGAGCTTATTGATGAGATAAAGGAGTATTACGGGGAGGAGATCTCCCGTGAGATCGAATCCGATTTCACGAATGGCGTAGCAGGAGTTGCCGATCAGATTATCGAGATCATGGATATCTCCGATGATGAGGTATTTCGTGCGATTGCGACAAACAGGTTCCGAAGCGAGTTCAACGGCCAGATCAATTCGGTTTTCGGCGAAGAGCCCGGGAAGGTCGAACTCCAGATAAAGGACGCATCTACGGTTTTCTCGGTTGCAAGTGACGAGGTGGCGGAGGTGCACGATAGGAGGGTTTTGCGATTCAGGGCGCATTATCTGGACGACCCGTTCCTGATCGATTCTCTCGGAGGACCCTACGGCCCCGCTTTTCGGTTCAAGCCCCTCCTTGGACACCAGGAGGAACTGCGGCAAGATTTGATTCAGGCGACCATCCGTAACGATGACAGCGAGTCCTCGCTGTTCGAAGAGATCGCGAAGGAGCGACACCTGAAGGTTCTCATGGACAAGGTTTCCTCCTTATGTCCGGGGCATTTCGAGAGGAGCGAAAGTCGCGGTCACCTTACGTATCTCGAAGAGGGCTTCGCTCGGGGGTTGGAGCCTGGGAACCTTTCTGCTGGCTTGAAGACGTTCGCCATCATGAAGGTGCTCTTGAAGTCCGGCGCGCTAGATGCCGGAGGGACTATTATCCTCGATGAACCCGAGATTCATCTTCATCCTGCATGGCAGCTGGCCTTCGCCGAGATAATCGTGCTGCTCCAGAAAGAGCTCGGGATGCACGTCTTAATGAGCACCCATAGTCCATATTTCCTGAATGCGATCGAAGTGTATTCTAAGAAGCACGCTGTTGATGGATTGTGCTCATATTATCTTGCGGAGACCTGCACTGATGGACGCTCTCGCTTTGCCGATATAACCGGCTCGACTGAGGTCGCCTACGAGAAGCTGGCGGCTCCTTTTGATACGCTTGAGAGGGAGGAGTACGGCCTTGAGTAGCGACCTGTGCGCCTCCTGCCCTCATCCGAACTCTCCCGCGGTGCCAGATGGCAGCGATGGTTGCTCCCGTTGCAGGACCTGTATCCTAAGGGACTGCACGTCGACCATCTCCAAAACATCCAGAGACGGGAGCGTCTCTCTTGTGGATGACGATTTCCCTGTTGTCAATTTTGACTCTGTTAAAGAATGCTACTGCAAAAAGGTCAATAGGTGGATGCAACTCCCGCGCTCCGCCGATGCGCTGTATTGCGACCGGGAAACGTTATATCTAGTCGAATTTAAGAACGGCAGTCTGAAGGAGACGCTGGGGAAGAGGCTCAATCCCAAGGATGACGAAGAGCTTGGTATCAATCTTGGCCAAAGGGACGCCCTCATCGAGAAGTGCAAGGACAGCGTTTTGATCTGCTCGGACCTGTGGGGAAAGAGGACGAGATGGTTTCGCGAGCACTGCGTCTTTGTTTTGGTATACAACGAGGACAAGAACAAGACCGCGTTGAAGCGAGTTGCCAGTTCGATTAGGAGAAAAGCACGCTTTGGGCTTCCTGACAAATTGAAAGGGTTTTGCGTGAAGGATGTCTTGACGCTAACCGAAAAGGAGTTTTCGACATCGCTCCTTTCAACTTGGCGAGACGCAGAAGAAATCGCGGAGGTCGACGCGTAGGAGACCGAAAAGCATCCGGTGGCTATCTGCTCCCGATTTCGATCGTTCGTCTACAGTCGGTTTTCTTTCCGCTGCGACCGCCAGTTTGCGATGAGTCGCGCACCGTGTGAAGCTCAACACGGATGAAATACAAATAAAATCCCCCTTGCACTGTGTTGATAAATATTACTCGTCGAACTCATCTGAGCTGGGCCTTCTTGCATAGAACTGCCTGAACCTGAGCGTTTTCGGGTATCGCATTGCCCGATCGAGCACCATCGCGACCTTCTCAAGCTTGTCCTCGGGCGGACTCATAGCCACAGCCCTGCATGTCGTCCCGGTTGGAGCCGGGGTGAACCCTCAGGAAGCTCTGCATGAAGTAGCGCATCCGGTTCACGAGCCCCAGCGGGTTCTGGCCGTCGGGAACGCACTTGAGCAGCTTCGCGTTGCAGCGCTGGCTCTTCAGTGACAGCTTGTTGACAAGCGTCATGTGCGCGCCCTCCATGTCGTGGATGAGCGTGGAGCCGGGCGTCACACGGCCCTCGAACGTCGCCAAGGTCTTCGCCCTGCTCGTCTTGCCAAGGCCCTCCCGGATGAAGATTGAATGCCTGGTTCGTCGCAGCCGAGTGCGACACGGCCTCTACCCGAGACCATCATCTCTACACATAGCCCATCATTCGACAAGAACGCGCAGTTCGTCCTGCATAGGCGCATGGTGTCCCCCTCCGCCGCAAGAGGGGAGCAAAAGAAAGGTCCCCTTGTCACTACCGGACAAAGGGACCCCCCTGGGCAAACACGCTATAAAACCTTCTTGCCGAGCGGCTGAGTCTCAGGACACCGACGGCGTACCCGTAGACCTACCCATAATCCACGCCATTTCGAGCTTCTTGGTCTTCAACGTCACAATCCGATAATCATCCAGGCATCGAAATGACCTCGTCACAGGCGGCAAGCATCTCCTCGTCATGAGTGACAACGATTACAATATGGTCTCTCTTAACTTCGTGAAGCAATTTGATCAGCGCGCCTCGACTCTTCGCATCAAGTGCTGAGGTCGGTTCATCAAAAAGCATAACGTCCGGCGATTTCAACAGCTGTCTCACAATTGCAATCTTTTGCTTCTCCCCGCCGGACACCCCTCCTTTCCCGCCGTCAAGCATCGCCGCTGCCCCGTTCTCCACAGAGGCAATCATTTCGTCTAGCCCCAATATGGCAAGCATCCGATTCAGCTTATCCATCTCGTAATCATCAGAAAGCAGCGTAAGATTATCGAGAATCGTCCCCTCAACGATAGGGGGTTCTTGCTCCGTAATGCTGACTCGACACCGCCGCAATGCGTATCGGTCGATGCAACGCTGTGACACCCCGTCGTAGCGAACGGCCCCTTCTGTGTCATCTGGATATAACCCCAATATCACTGACAGCAGCGAGCTCTTCCCCGAACCATTCGGCCCCGAGATTCCATATAGCCGACCCCTGGAAAACACGAGCCCCTCAATGCTTAAAGCGACCCTTTCCGCCCCTGGATAACGTAGCTTGATGTTCTCAAGACGGATTTCCTCAATCGGATCAAGCGCCAATTTGCCATTCGCTTCAACCGGGACATCCCAAATTCTTTTCAGCCGCTCATAGCATACGCGATTAGTCTGGTAATCCCTCCCCCAGCCCAACAAATACTGTACCGCTGAGCTTAAGTTCGAATAATATCCGACGGCAGTCACGAGAAAACCCGGCAACAGTCTCCCGCCCATCACTTCAGCCGCGCCCACAACAAGAAGACATCCTTGAGCGGTGGAAGCGACCAACGCGTTGCCAAAGGTAAATCTAGACCCTACTTCCTGATTTGCTCTCATCGTTGGATAGAGCCCATTAAAAGCTTCGACCAGTACAGCGCGGAACTTATCGAACAAAGCATGTTTGCGAATGAAATCAACTTTCTCCAACTGATCTTGTAGACAGGAAAAAAACCTCGCGCTCTGCTCTTGTACGTCAAAACTTCTCTCAAACAGCCTCGCGCGTGAAACCGCATAAAAAGCGGCACTCGCTGCCGCAAGAACAAGGCAGACCACACTCAGTTTAATATTCAGGCTACCGAGAACAAACAGGGCGAACAAAAGGGTGACAACGTTGCTTGAAACCCCCACAACCGAGTTGATTACGAAGATGACAAGGTCATTAGCGTCGTGATTGATTTGCTGGTTATAATACGACGCATTGAAGCCCTCGAAGAATGCCTGGGGAAGGTGCTTCACGTGCTCAAGCGTATCCGCATTTAAGCCGAACCCCGCATGCGACTGAAGGTTGATGTACAGCATCTCTGAGCAATACACTAGTCCCGCTCGAACCGCCTGGACCGCAACCAAAATAAGGCAACAAACGAGAACGGCGGCAAAATCGGCGCTGGCCGGCATCGCCAGTTGGTTTACTACCATGCCGGTAAGAAAGGGACCCGCAAGCGCAAGCAGCCCGACCAAAACTGTTACGACAAGATAGGCGTAGAATCGACCGCCCAGTATATATTTCCTACAGAGATTAAGCATCCGCCTCATTTTGCCTCGCACCCCGTTTTGCCGCATTCATCATCTGGGAGAGCAACATTTTTTGCTCGGCATCATACCGGAAGGAAACGCAACATTTCCCCTCACCGTTTAAGGCGTGGTTGGGGCATCCTCCCATGCACATGGGAAAAGCGAAGCACTCTTGGCATTCCGGGTCATCCGGCTCATATGCCATCCACTTAATCATGTTCTTGCTCAACATTGGCGGCTCGAAAATAGTTCCGACCCTCCGCTCCTTCATTCCAATGTCATCCCAGCACTTATACAAATCGCCGACAGGGTCAACCACGTACGAATTGATTCCAACGGCGCAACATATCCCGAAATTCGTCCCGCCAAAAGGTTGAACTTTAAAGCCCCGCGCAATTGCCCTTTTATAAAACTCAGTCTCCTCATACGAGAACTCTTTTACAGTAAAGCAATGACTGTCGTTCGCACATACCTGATTGATATCGTCAACAGGGGCTAGATAGAAGTGAACCTTATTCATCAGGCCATTTAGCTCGAGATAATCCAATAACTCTTGAGCGGCCTCGATGTTGGTCTTGTCGACGTTGCTCCTTATCGAAATGTCGACGATGTCGGCACACTCTTTGACGTTCTTGAGAATACGTTCATATGTAGGGCTTCCGTCGTGAAGAACCCTTCTCGAATCGTGATCCGACTTCGATCCATCTATAGTCACTTGCGCGCTCGTCACACCACATGCCGCGAGTCTCCTTGCAACATCAGGCGTCAGCAGATAGCCATTTGTCACTATCGATGCGGAATAGTCACACGTTGGCCCCACGACATCTTTCAAATCCGACGTAATCCGTTCGATCATCTTCATTCCGAGCAGAGGCTCGCCGCCGTACCATCCAACTGAGAGACTTGCGATACCAGGATAGTAGTCTTTCACGAACTTGGGGAGCTGTGTCAAAACCTCCTCACCCATCGTCGTGTACGCCTGTCCCTTTTCATAGCAGTAGGGACAACAAAAGTTGCAAGCCATCGTTGGTGCAATGGTAAGGGACAGGGCGGTATTCGCAAATCGCACGGCGCGACTTTGCAACCTGATCTCCCCAAGCTCGTCCCTCTCCTCATTGACTAGGATGCCTCCCCTTACCAGCTCCGCGACAAGATCATCGGCATCCCGAACGTCCCCTTCAAGAATCCTTTTGAATTTCTGCGCGTATTCCGGATTTAACGACAGGATGCCGCCGGTTCGCGCATTCATGATAAGAAGACTTCCGTTATGTTCATGCACCACATTAAAATGCGACAGTTTCACTTCGCACCATCTCCATTTCCAATCAAGTCCATCTCGACCCTCAGACGCTGCGCATACGCCAGCGCACTACCTTCTTTGATAAAAACTGCACGAAAGCAGCAATAGACATGCGAGCGACACGATGGCCGCATGGCCGCATGCAGCCATCAGAACTGTCCCGCCGGCGACCCCGCACGCCCTCATCCAATAAGCCATGTGAACCGGGGGCAAAACGGTTGGGAAACTCATCGCGATAACAAGGCCCGCGAACGTTGCGACCAGCAAGGCTCCCGACACAAGAGATCTGATCCTGAACACCTCATATGCAACCGCAACCATCAGCGTATAAGCGGCGTCTATAACGATATTCGACAGGAGTGCCGAGGTCACATTACCAACCGTAAGGCTGTCTAGACCGCTTCCGGAGCACACGGCAAAGACCGCAGCGACACCGAGAGTAAACACGATGTAGGGGCACAGCGTATACACTTCGCAAGCCAATGTCTTTGCCGCAAACAGCTGCCAGCTGCGGAAGCCCCGAGCAATCGAAACTCCCCTTGCCGACACGCTCGTCGCATCACCGAATAGCGTCCCCGCCACAACAACAGAGACGATTGGGAAGAACACCGTATGCGCCATGGAGACGACACTTAGCCAGGAAGAGATACCCGTTGGCCCAACCCCTATCGAGAAAAGATAGCCCGGATCGGCGGAAAAGCCAAAGAACTGGCCCTCTCCCCCTGCGGAGACCCATGCGCCGGACCCGGCAAACACATAAATCCCCGCGATGCCCAAATACATCAGCGCTATTATCACGGCGAGTTTCATTCTCCTTGCGCGGAACAGTTCCGCCCTGACCGACATCCCAAGATTCATCGAACCGCCGTCCTTACAAATAGCGAGACGAGCGCAACTCCAACCGACACAAGCACAGTGCCGCCCGCATACAGCAAAACCTGAATTACACCAACATTCTGCATACTCAGGGAACACAGGTTCATCAGGTAATACACGGGCGAGAGCATGAGCAGCAAGCTGGGCTGACCGCTTCCGTATGTACTTGGGAACCACACCATCACAAATGTCGAAACCGCTATTGCAACGACGCTGCTCGCCACCACACTCCTCGTGAGCAAATACAGGGCGAAGGTAGCGGCGTACATCGAAATGAGCAGCAGCGCGATCATCAGCGCAATCGATACAAATTGGGCAAACCCTGAGCACGAGGCCCCAACGTCCCATTGGGCCATCTTGGTTAAATACAGCGCAGTCGTAGAAAGAAGATACACGGCACCGACCAGAGTGCAGTTCACCAACAGCTTCGTGATCACAATCGCCGCCTGCGACACCCCTCGCGATCTCGATACGGCGTAAGCCACGGATTCAAAGTCTCTCGACGTAGCGTAAACCGCGTAGAGAATCGTCACCGGAATCCAGACCACTGTAGACGCAAAAGACGTCCGGGCAACAGAGCCCAAAACGTCCCCTGCATCCACTAGGTTTCCAATAAAACCTATAGCCCCTCCAAGCGTATACGGGTCATCACCGGCGACCATGATCAGCACCTCAGACGAAGTCGCAGCCGCAACCACATACAGCACAGCCGCAAGCGCAATCATCAGAGCGGTCGCCGAGTGCCTGGCGAGCAACCATACCTCGCTCCGAAAAGCTGAGATGAACTCGCGTTTCATCACAGCTCGCTCTCTCGACCGATGAGCTCCGAATAAAACTCCTCAAGGCTCTTCCTATGAGAATACGCCTCCGCAACCCTCACACCTGCGGTCGAGAGCGCTTCGATTGCAATGCCCCGCCCTTCCTTTTTCTCCTCATAGCGCATAAGGACGCTGCCGTCCGGCAGAAAAGAATGTGAGGTCTCATCTCCGAGAACCGATCTCGTTCGCTCCAGATCGTCCACATGCAACACGAAACCACCGCGGCATGACTTTTCCAGCTGAGGTGCGGTCATCCTTCGAATGAGGCGACCATGACTTATGAAGAGGTAATCAGTTGCCAGCTTGTGCATCTCCTCAAGATTGTGGCTGGATACGAGAATCGTTTTACCTTGATCTTTGTTAAGATGCGTAAGGATTTTTCTTACTTCGACTATCCCCATCGGATCCAGGCCGTTTGTCGGCTCGTCCAGGATCAACAGCTCCGGATCGCCCAGCAACGCTATGGCCAGATCGAGACGCCTCCTCATTCCCATTGAGAAGTTCTTCACTTTCTTCCCGCCGGCCTCCCCCAAACCGACGGTTGATAACACACCGTCGATGGAACGATCGGTGGGAAGCCCCCACTCAATACAGCGAACGACCAAGTTGTCTCGCGCGGTCAGATTAGGATACGAAGCATTGAGGTCGGGCATATAACCCAGCCTTTCCCTGCAGCTCCGTATTTCACGTCTCCCGGTTTGCCCAAACATCGAGATCGTTCCTGACGATGGCTCCGAAAGCCCCGTGATCAATCGAATTAACGTGCTCTTGCCGGCACCATTCTCCCCAATGAGTGCACACAGCTCGCCTTCCATTAAAGAGAACGAGACTGATTTAACCGCTTCAAACCCGCCATATCTCTTGGATATGGCACGCAATTCAACTGGGACTTCCCGCATGGACGACATCCTTCCCGTCAATAAAAAGGGACGACATGGCAATTGTGCGGGGTTATAGGTAACGTCGGTTCGCCCCCCCCATATTGCAATGCCACATCGCCCCTCAGGCGCTGCTGGCCAAAATATCTTTGAACAGTCTGTGCACGCCGTACGGCGTGCACTATCCGCTAAAAGCGGATAGTGCACTCCTGTGAAGAACACTTGGTGCTGCAGCTGCCGTGCGCGTAAAAGAAGCAATTGTTGCACATGGGCTCAGCCCCGGCTGACGGCTCGGTAATCCATTCCATTTCATTCCCCTCCTTTCGCGGTAGAAAGCCAGTTCATCTCTGCCCCCTAGAAACGGAACGTGCAGGACTGATTGGGGCACCTCTTCGTGCATCCCCCGTGCGCGTAGAAGAAGCAGTTGCCGCACGCGGGTGCAACGCCTTCCTCCGGCTCGTTAATCCAATCCATCTCTCCCTCCTTTCCTTGCATACCGAATTGATAATGTTATTCTGATTCAATATGTATCATATTTCAATATAAGCTTATTTATATATTACACAAGGTAAGCACCCCCCTGCATCCAGCACAGGAAATGACTCTCTCGTTCCCCAGTGACGCGGCGAGAAATACAGGCCACTGCAGGACGTTGAATGAACAGCCCGTGAAAACCGTTGTTTTCACGGGCTGCACCTGCTCAATACTTTTTTATTCTCCAGCCTCAGTCGTCTCTAAGATCGACCACGTAAACATGATCTGACTCCAGGACCGGGTCATCACCCGTCGCGGTCGCCCTGCTCAGCGCGTTGCGGGCGCGCCGCGTCGCCAGTTCCTCAAGTTCTCTTTCGTTGACGCGCTTAATAAGATCGCCAGGCTGGCAATCAAGCTCTACGCAAATATCCAGCAATGTCTTTAACCTAATTGCCTTCACCTTGCCATTTCGTATTTTTGAGATACTTGCCGGTGTGTGCCCGGTCGCCCGAATGATATCCGTACTCGTCTTTCCGCGTCGAAGCAATAAGCTTTCAAGCTCAATAATCAGATAGTCCATGCCGCCCCTCACACCAAATCCTCGGTCTGGTCTTGAAGCAGAGCTCCGTAGCGCCATATCGCAGAAATCGAGAAGCAGCAAACGGCCCCCAGCACAGCACCAATATCTATGGGCAGGGCCAGGTTTTCAAACATCGAATAGGCGTTCCCCAGCAAGTCGAAGGGGCCAATCACTATCGAAAGAAACCCCGGAGAAAACAAGAGGTCACCTATTGCTGCTGCAACAAACAGCCACCCGATAATCGAGATTCTTCGAGCATGCGAAAGGGTAAAGGGCGATTCGCCATGAGCCATGTCCATGCTGATTCCCCGCAGGGTCCATGTGGCCCCTCCGGAAATCAGAAGATACATCAAAGGAACCACTACGGAAACCGTCTTTGATGGATCATATAGGTTTCCTTGAGCAGCCATAAGCCCAATGGAAATAACCACCACCACCGAACAGCAACACACCGCTATAAACAGCGCCGTAAACAGAATCCCAAGCCTTCTTCCGAGAGTCATCATCTTCTGGATGGACTTATCGATCTTCTGGGCGCTATTCACCACAGCTCCTCCTAAAGCAATCAGAGGTCTTCTTACTTACTGTTTTTCCTACATTGTAACGAACTCGATAAGAAGAGGGTCGCTTCACGCCGCGCGATCCCGAACTCCAAGCGTTTCTCATCAGCATTGCCCATCTTTCGAGTCGAAATTCAAATCCAGTTTCTTATCGCATGCCGAAATCAACCCGAACTGGATGTGACTGGAAAACAGCGCGCTGCGTCGGTCGCGCTTTCCCGAGCGACTCTGGCACAACAGACGATATGAGTTGAACATTGGGGCCTCTCCCCTTGCAGCTCTCTCGTGGGTCGGGCGACAATGGTCGTACCATCAACCGCGGCCGCGCGCTGCGGGCCCTCGGCCTCGGCTGCGTCGTCGGGGCGGTCCCGAAGATGCACCGGCCCGCGGCCGACCGCGGCCGCAAGAACGACCGCCGCGACGCCGAGTGGCTGGCACGCATGCTGGCGCGCCGCAACGTCGTCGAGGTGTGGGTCCCCGACGAGCGCCCTCGAGGACGCGCGCGACGACCTGCAACACGCCAAGCAGCGGATGTCGAAGTTCCTGCTGCGCCACGGCCTCGTCTTCGACGAGACGACGCCGGCCGGCAGGCGCAGGGGCGCCTGGACGGGGGCCTACTGGGACTGGACGGAGTCCCTCTCCTTCGACGAGCCCGACGACGCCGCGGCCTACGAGCACTACATGGACGGAAATGACCTGGTAGAGAACCCTCGCACCGTCTACGTCGCAGGGGACGTAGACGAACTCGTCGAGCACGAGCAGCCTCGCGGGCGACACGTCGTTCAACAGTTTCGACAGCGTTCCCTTGCGCTTCGCGTTGCCGAGCTCGAGAACCAGCTGCGCGGTCTGCCAGAACCTGACCGACATGTCCGCGGCGACCGCGCGCATCGTGAGGGCGACTGCCATGCGCGTCTTGCCGCGCCTGGACTTACCGAAGAAGACGAGGTCTTCGCGCGATTGTTTGTGTCAACGGCCAACTGAATGTGAACCCTTCTTGCATTGTTGCAACCTGGCTGGCAGCCGGTCTTTAATGACGACGACCATTGTCGCCCGACCCACAAAAGAGCCGCAAGGGGAGGAGCTCCCAATGTTCAACTCATATCGTCTATGGCGCACTACCATTCACCGAAAGTCGGCAACTTTTTCATTCTCTCTATACATGTTTAAACAACATGTTCTACAATAGGGACAATAGAAATGGAAACTCGGGACGAGCCGTCTATCCATCTACGGCGCAGTCCCTTATTCAAAAGGACGGTGAGCACATCCATGGAGCGTGCAAGCGGTGTTCTCATGCCCATCTCGTCTCTGCCCGGACCGTACGGTATCGGCGGCTTTGGCTGGAATGCCTACGACTTTGTCGATTTCCTCGCCTCGTGCAAACAACATTACTGGCAGATTCTGCCCCTTACGACGACGAGCTATGGCGACTCGCCCTATCAGTCGTTCTCGGCCCGTGCGGGCAACCCCAACTTCATCGACTTTGCCGAGCTTATCGAGGCCGGCTATCTGGAGCAGCGCGATATCGACGGCGTGTACCTGGGCTCCGACCCCAGCAATGTCGACTATGGCGCCATCTTTGGTGGCCGTCGTCAGATTCTCGACCGCGCCGCCGAGCGCTTTGCCGCCGACAAGCCGGCCGACTTCGACGACTTTGTCCAAACCAACGAAGACTGGCTCATCCCCTACTGCGAGTTCATGACCGTCAAGGAGGAGTGCGGTCTCAAGGCATTTTGGGAGTGGCCCGCAGAGCTCCGTACCCGCGGCGAGGCTTCTGCCAAGGTCTGTGCCGCCCATCCCGCGCGCATGCTCTACCACCAGATGACGCAGTACTTCTTCGATCGTCAGTGGAGCCGCCTCAAGGCCTATGCCAACGAGCGCGACATTCTCATCATCGGCGACCTGCCCATCTATGTCTCGCGTGACTCCGTCGAGATGTGGGCGACGCCTGAGCTCTTTAAGATCGACGCCGCCGGCAATCCGGTGAGCGTCGCCGGCACGCCGCCCGACCAGTTCTCGGCCACCGGCCAGTACTGGGGCAACCCCATCTACGACTGGGACGCCATGGAGTCCGACGGCTTCTCCTGGTGGGAGGGCCGCATTCGTGCCGCCCTCGACATGTACGACGTCATCCGCCTGGATCACTTCCGCGGCTTCGAGGCCTATTGGGAGGTGCCGTTCTCCTCGCCCGATTCGTCCTACGGTTCGTGGACGCAGGGTCCCGGCCTCAAGTTCTTCAAGACGCTCGAGAAAAAGCTCGACACGCTGCCCATCATCGCCGAGGACCTGGGCTTCCTCACCCCCGGCGTCATCGACATGCGCGACAACTCGGGCTTCCCCGGCATGAAGATCCTGCAGTTTGCCTTTGAGGGCACCAACTCGTACTACCTGCCGCATAACTACATCGCCAACACCGTCGCCTATGTGGGCACCCACGACAACGAGACGGCGCGCGGTTGGTTTGAGGGAACGGCCACCCCACGTCAGCGCGAGCAGGCAGCCCTGTACACCCATCAGCAGGCCGGCGAACCCATGGCAGATGCACTCAACCGCACCATCGCCGCCAGCGTGAGCGACACGTGCATCTACACCATGCAGGACCTGCTCAACTTGGGCAACGAGGCGCGCATCAACACCCCTGCCACGCTGGGCGGCAACTGGACCTGGCGCATGCTCGACGGCGCCATCACCCGCGAGCTCGAGCACAAACTCACCGACTGGACCGAGACCTACTTCCGCATCCCGTCGGAAGCCGAAATCGAGCTTCCTCAATAGGAGCTACCGCGCCCGACCCCTCCCCACCGTGCGGACGCGCTTGCTTTTCCCGCGCGAGGCCACCCCAATCCCCTCGCGCGGGCTTCTTATGAATTGCAGACATGAAACAACCCATCACAGGAGAAAACATGCCCCAAATTAACCTCATGGAACTCGCCGAGCAGTCTTTTGGCTCCTCGCTCGAGCAGCTCGACGACCGTCGCATTTACAAGCTGCTGGTCAAACTCGTGCAGGAGCGCTCCGCCACCTGCCCGCTCAACAACGGCAAGAAAAAGCTCTATTACATTTCCGCCGAATTTTTGATCGGCAAGCTGCTCATCAACAATATGATCGACCTCGGCATCTACGACGAGGTTAAGGACCAGCTCACCGCTGCAGGCCACGACCTCAACAAGATCGAGGAATTCGAGGTCGAGCCGTCACTCGGCAACGGCGGCCTGGGCCGCTTGGCCGCATGCTTCCTGGATTCCATCGCCACGCTGGGCTTGACCGGCGATGGCGTGGGCCTCAACTATCACTACGGTCTGTTCCGTCAGCGCTTTGTCGACAACCAGCAGAAGGCCGTCCCCGACGAGTGGCTCGGTGAGCAGGACATCCTAGTCGACGATGACCGCTCCTACACCGTCGAGTTCGGCGATTTTGCCGTTACTTCCAAGCTCGTCAACATCGATGTGCCCGGTTACGGCCAGCCCACCAAGAACCGCCTGCGCCTGTTCGACCTGGCGAGCGTCGACGACGGCCTGGTCCCCGGCAGCTCCATCGACTTCGACAAGACCGAGATCGCCAAGAACCTCACCTTGTTCCTCTACCCCGACGATTCCGACGAGCAGGGCCGCCTACTTCGCATCTATCAGGAGTACTTCATGGTGAGCAACGCCGCCCAGCTCCTGATCGACGAGGCCGTCGAGCGCGGCAGCAACCTGCACGATCTGGCCGACTATGCCGTGGTCCAAATTAACGACACGCACCCCACCATGGTCATCCCCGAGCTCATCCGCCTGCTCACCACCGAGCATGGCATCGAGTTTGACGAGGCCGTGACCATCGTACGCTCCATGGTCGCCTACACTAACCACACGATTCTTGCCGAGGCGCTCGAGAAGTGGCCGCTCGCCAGCCTGCAGAAGGTCTCCCCTGCCATCGCCGACATTATCGTCAAGCTCGATGAGATCGCGAAGGCCGAGCACGATGACCCGCGCGTCGCCATCATCGACGAGCACGACACCGTCCACATGGCCCACATGGACATCCACTTTGGCTTCTCCATCAACGGCGTAGCCGCCCTCCACACCAAGATCCTGGAAGACACCGAGCTTCATCCGTTCTACGAGATCTATCCCAAGAAGTTCTCCAACAAGACCAACGGCATCACCTTCCGCCGCTGGATCCATGGGGCCAACCCCGCGCTCGCCAGCCTGCTCGACGATGTGATCGGCACCGACTGGCGCAGCACCGGCGATCTGAGCAAACTCGCCAAGTTCGCCGACGACAAGGACGTTCTTGAGCGCCTGGCCGCCACCAAGGTCGAAGCCAAGGCCATCATGCGCCAGTTCATGGCGCTCGAGCAGGGCGTGACCATTCCCTCCAACGCCATCATCGACGTCCAGGTCAAGCGCATCCACGAGTACAAGCGCCAGCAGATGCTCGCGCTCTACATCATCTGGAAGTACCTCGATATCAAGAACGGCAACAGACCTAAGCACCCCGTCACCATCATCTTTGGCGGCAAGGCGGCGCCTGCCTACACTATCGCGCAGGACATCATCCATCTGATCTTGACGCTGTCGCAGTGGATTGCAAACGACCCCGACGTGGCTCCCTACCTGCAGGTCGTCATGATCGAGAACTACAACGTCACCGCCGCCGAGCGCGTGATCCCCGCCGCTGATATCTCCGAGCAGATCAGCCTGGCCTCCAAGGAGGCGAGCGGCACCTCCAACATGAAGTTCATGCTCAACGGCGCCCTAACCCTGTGCACGCTCGACGGCGCCAACGTGGAGATTGCCGAGCTCGTGGGCGACGAGAATATCTATACCTTTGGTGCCTCGTCCAAACAGGTCGAGCAGCTCTATGCCGACGGCACCTATGACGCCGGTGTGCTCTACCGCAAGCCCGGCATTAAACTGCTGGTGGACTTCATCACCAACCCGGCCTTTATGGCGACCGGCAACGTCGAGCGCCTGCAGCGCCTGCACGATGACATTAAGGGCAAGGACTGGTTTATGGCCCTGCTCGACATCGAGGAGTACATCCAGACCAAGGAGCGCGTGTTGGCCGACTACGAGGACCAGGACGCCTGGATGCGCAAGACGCTCATCAATATCGCCAACGCCGGCACCTTCTCGTCTGACCGCACGATCTCCCAGTACAACGACGAGATTTGGCACCTGAGCTAATTTCGCTTCCCTTACCCATCCTCTTGAGAAACGGAGTCGTGGCAACACGGCTCCGTTTTTTGTGCCCGCACGTTACCCTGCGACCCAACTCGGCCAAACAATCTCAATCTGTAACAACTACTCGGTAAAACGGTCCCAGCTGTTACAGACTGAGACATACCGGCCCCTCCCCTTGGGTTTATCTCAATCTGTAACATCTAGCAGCTGAAATTCACCTTTGGTGTTACAGATTTAGATGAAATGGTTAGCTCAGCGGAACCGTCTCGATCTGTAACATCTAACGTCCGAAATCGGCCCTACCTGTTACAAATCAAGACAAACTGGCCGATGGACAGCCCCGACACAAAGAAAGGCTCCCCTCTCGCCCAGTGGACGGGAGGGGAGCCTTATATGTGACCGCGGCAAAAGGATGGCAATACCGCAGTCGCCCAAAGGAAGGGCCTGGTTGCACCGGGCCTAGATAAGGTTCTTGCCAGAGACCTTATCGAAGAGGTGGGTCGCGTTCTTCTCGAACTTGAACCAGATGGTGTCGCCAGCCTTGAGCGCGCCCTTGGCCTCGAGGTCGACGACGGGGATAATCAGGACAAACTGGCCGTCGGGAGCGGTCACGTGGACATGCTCGGTCGAGCCCATGAGCTCGGTCACCTCGACGGTACCCTGGAGCGCGCCCTCCTCGCCCTTGTCGGCAAGCAGGATCTGCTCGGGACGCACACCGGCCGTAATCTCCTTCACGTCGCCGCCGTCCCAGTTGAGGGCAAGTTGAGCGCAAGTCTCGGGGGCGAGTGCCACGTTCATATCCTCGGTCTTGACGGTAAAGCCGTTGCCCGAGCGCACCAGCTGGGCATCGAAGAAGTTCATCTGCGGCACGCCGATGAAGCCGGCGACGAAGATGTTCGCGGGATGGTTGAAGACCTCCTGCGGCGTGGCGATCTGCTGGACAACGCCGTCCTTCATGACCACGATACGGTCACCGAGGGTCATAGCCTCGGTCTGGTCGTGAGTAACATAAATGAACGTGCCCTTGATCTCGTGGCGCAGCTTAATGAGCTCGGCACGCATCTGGTTACGAAGCTTGGCGTCCAGGTTGGACAGCGGCTCGTCCATCAGGAAGACCTTGGGGTCACGCACGATGGCGCGGCCGATAGCGACACGCTGGCGCTGGCCGCCGGAGAGCGCCTTGGGCTTACGGTCGAGGTACTCGGTAATGCCCAGAATCTCGGCAGCAGAGCGAACCTTGCGGTCGATCTCGTCCTTGGGAACCTTCTTGAGCTCGAGCGTAAATGCCATGTTCTCGTACACCGTCATATTGGGGTACAGAGCGTAGCTCTGGAACACCATGGCGATGTCGCGGTCCTTGGGCGCCACGTCGTTGACACGCTTGCCGTCGATGAGCACATCGCCCGAGGTAATGTCCTCCAGGCCGGCGATCATGCGCATCGTCGTGGACTTACCGCAGCCAGAGGGGCCAACGAGGACGACGAACTCCTGGTCGTGAACGGTGAGGTTGAAGTCCTCTACAGCGAGCACACCGTCCTCGGTAACCTTGAGGTTGTGCTTCTTCTCCTCGGTCTTCTTCTTTTTGCCAAAGAAGCCCTTCTTTTTTGACTCGTTGTTGGGATACACCTTCTGAACATGTTTGAGAACGATCTCGGCCATGTCTCTACCTTTCGATATGCGGCGCCGCGCTGAGGGGCGCCGCAGAAACTTGCAAAACAGTTACGGCATCAGCCCTTGACGGCACCTGCCACCACGCCGTCGATGATGTACTTCTGACAGAGGATGTACATGATAACGATGGGGATAACGACCATCATGATGCAGGCCATCATGGGGCCGAGCTCGACGTGGCCGTAGCCGCCGCGGAAGTACTGGATCAAGATAGGAATGGTCTTGTACTTGGTGGAGTCGAGCGTAAGGTAGGGCAGCAGATAGTCGTTCCAGACCCACATGGTCTCGAGGATGCCGACCGAAAGATAGGTGGGCTTCATGATAGGAAGGACGATCTTAAAGAACACCTGGACCGGGTTGCAGCCGTCGATCATGGCCGCCTCTTCGATCTCGAGCGGAATGTTCTTTACAAAACCGGCGAACATAAAGACCGCCAGGCCCGCGCCAAAGCCGAGGTAGATAAAGCAGATGTTGAACGGCGTGTTGAAGCCGATGCGGTCCGCCAAATTGGACAGCGTGAACATGAGCATCTGGAACGGCACGACCATCGAGAACACGAACAGGTAATAGAAGAAGTTCGAGATCTTGTTGTTGACACGAACCACGTACCAAGCGCACATGGAGCAGCACACCAAGATCAGCACGACCGACGTGACCGTGATGATGAGCGAGTACATAAATGCCGAGGCAAAGCCCTGCTCGTTAAGGGCGTGCATGTAGTTTGCGAGGCCGTTGAACGTCTCGGGCGTGAGCAGATCGAATGCCGTGGTGGTGCTGATTGCGGTCGCTTTCTTAAAAGAATTAAGCGCAATCATGAACACGGGGTAGATCCACGCGAGCGACAGGATCGTAAAGAAAATCGAGAGCGCGCGGTTGATAACCTTATCGCGTTTCATTACTGCTGCACCTCCTTGGACCTCGTGGCCTTAAGCTGAATCATGGAGATGGCTACGACCAGGATGCAGAAGATAACCGCCTTGGCCTGACCAATGCCCTGCCATGCGATACCGGCACGCGAATAGAACGTGTTGTAGATGTTCAGGGCGAGCATCTCGGTGGAGTGCGCGGGGGCGCCGCCGGTAAGGGCGAGGTTCTGGTCGAACAGCTTAAAGCCGTTGGTGATGGACAGGAACAGGCAGATGGTGATGGTCGGCATCAGGTTAGGGATCTTAACCTTCCAAAACGTCTGCCATGCCGTAGCGCCGTCGACCTTGGCGGCCTCGATGTAGTCGGACGGAATGGACTGCAGACCAGCGATGTAGATGATCATCATGTAGCCGACCTGCTGCCACAGGGTCAGGATGATAAGGCCCCAGAAGCCAGCAGCAGAGTTAAGAGCGATGAGCTGGGCGCCCACGTTGGAGAGCAGGCAGTTGATCAGAATCTGCCAAATGTAGCCCAGCACGATGCCGCCGATCAGGTTAGGCATAAAGAAGATCGTACGGAAGATGTTGGTGCCTTTGAGCGCCTTGCGGGTGAGCGCCTGCGCAATGGCCAGGGCGATCACGTTGATGAGCACCGTCGACAGGAAGGCAAACGCCACGGTAAAGAAGAACGACGTGGAGAACTGCGGATCGGACAGCGCGCGCACGTAGTTCTCGATACCGACAAAGCGCGCGTTACTAATGATAATAAACTGGCAGAACGAGAGATAGAAGCCCTGGATAAAAGGGATCACGAACCCGATCATAAACGCCAGGCACGTGGGCAGCATAAAGAGCGGCCACCAGCGCTTGAGTGCTTTGCCCATAAAAGGGTCCTTTCAATATGCAGGGGGCGGGCAAACCAACGTCTGCCCGCCCCCTGTCGCTAATCAGATAGCTTGGGCAGCAACTGCTTACTCGGAAGCGGCCTTCTCGGTCTTCCAGCCATCGACGAAGGCGTTCTTGACGCCGTCCCACTTGCTGTTATCGGCAGCGTAGGCAATCAGAGCCTGCTTGAGGTTCTTCTTCCACTCCTCGGAGGGAATGTAGACGAAGTCCCAAGCGACAGTCTTCTTGCCGTCCTTGGCCATGGCAACGGCCTGCTGCGAGAAGACGTTGGTGGTCTCCTTGGCGCTCTTGAACGGAGCGGTCAGACCCATCTTGTCGGCGATGATGCTGGTCGGGGTGTCAGCGGTGACGCACCAATACATGAAGTCCTCGGTGGCCTTCTGGGCATCCTCGGAAGCCTGGGAACTGACGCACCAGTAGTTCTCGCCGCCGGAGCACAGGCCCTGGTTCTCCTCGCCGTCAACACCGATGTAGATCGGCATCATGCCAATCTGATCGTCGGTCATGCCGGCCTTGACGAGGTCAGAGTAGGCCCAAGAGCCGTTCTGGTAGAAGACGGCCTTGCCGGTTGCGAACTCGTTGGTGGCGTCGTCGCCGGTCTTGGAAGCAAGCTGCGAAGGATCGCAGGTGGAGTCGGTGATGTACAGGTCGAAAATCTGCTTGTAGTTGTCGAGGAACTCACCCTTGATCTCGTCGTCCTCCTGGTTGTGCTCCTTCTCAAACTCGTAGTAGAGCGGCATGTTGGCAAGGTGGGTGGTGTAGCGCCAGCTGGAGGAGTCGTCCATGCCGGCGGAAGTGAAGGCACCCTCGACACCAAGCTCGTCCTTGCGGGCCTGGATGTCATCGGCACAAGCCTTCAGCTTGTCGAAGGAGTTGATGTCCTCGGCCTTGTAGCCAGCCTTCTCGAGCAGCTGCTTGTTGTAAATAATGCCGAAGCTCTCCTGAACCCAGTCGATGCACACATCCTTGCCGTCGGACTGCAGAGCCAGGGAGTCATCAATGAGCTCACCGCGGAGCTTGGTATCGGACAGGTCGGCGCAGTAATCCTTCCAGTTCTTAAGACCGGTGGGGCCGTTGACCTGGAACAGGGTCGGAGCGGAGCTCTTGGACATCTCGGACTTAAGCTTCTCCTCGTAGGTGTTGGAAGCGGCGGTCACGATCTTGACCTCGACGCCCTTCTCCTTCTTATAGGCCTTGGCGATCTCCTTCCACTCCTTGTCGACCTCGGGCTTGAATTGGAGGAAGTAGACCTCGGCAGCGTCACCAGAAGCAGAGGAGCCGGAGCCGGCAGAACCACCGCAACCCACGAGGCCCAGACCAAGAACTGCAGCCGCGGAACCAGCAAAGCCCAGGAACTGCCTTCTGCTCATTTCGTTCTTCATTACAATCCACCCTTTCACACCGTGGCGGCACCCTTTGCCGCCGCCTTCGGAGATTGGCTCGGGGACTTTGCCCCTTTTGCTGATTTGAACGATACGCTATTTGGCTAGTTGTTTGAACAAGTATTACTAGAGCGGTAGAAAAACTTCGGTGAACGGTAATTTCAACTTGATACTTGACAAGTTTTGTATAAACAATTATTTGTTATCGAATGCAGAGAAAACGCCCGGTCAAGCCGATGTACCGTCGGTTTGACCGGGCGTTTTCTCTTTGAGGCCATGAGTCTCGTCAGGCTGCGAGCTAGCCGGCTATCGCTTGGAATTGACGCGGTAATGGAAGATCTCGGGGTGTGTGCGAGTGTGCGTCACCTCAAACAAGATGCCATCCGAGGTGTACGACTGACTCTCCATGACGGCAACGCAGTTGTATTTGCCGAGGTCAAGATAGCTGCAGTCCTCATCGTTGGCGAGCTCGACACTCACCGTACGACGGCTCGCCATCACTTTGACACCGCGCTTGTGCTCCAGATAGCCGTAAATAGAATCTGCCGCGATCTCGGGAGTCAGGCCCTTGGCGATCGACGCCAAAAAATAGCCATGGTCCACTTGGCGCGCGTTGCCGTTGAGGCTTCGGACACGCACTACGCGAATCAACTCCTCGCCCACCTTAAAGCCCAGGTGACGAGAGAGTTGCTCGGTGCAAACCAGATGTTCGAAAGACTTAACGTCCGTCGATGCAACGGCATTGTTGCGCTTTGCAAACTCGCCAAACGACTCAACCTCTTCGAGTGCGCCCAACATGTCGGTTTCGCCCTTAAGCCAAATAACGCGCACGCCCTTGCCGTGTATGGGCTGCACAAACATCCCGTCGGCCAGCATACCCAAGGCGCGACGGACGGTATTGCGAGTGCATCCGAACTCCGCGGTCAGCTCGGCTTCGGTTGGCAGCATCTCCTGAAACGCATAGGTCCCATTAATGATGCGCGAGCGTATTTCTCGGTAGATTCCTTCGTATATCGCTTTTGGCATTGTTTCACCTCTACATTATTCATTTCCGGCTAGGCACGATAGCATTTCTTAAAGTTGTTTAAACCGAATATCGGTAAAGCGACAGGATTTAACCGTTGACGGTTTCTGTCATGCCCAAATCGGTTTCGCTCAAAACTGCCGGTACGACAATCGTCTGGTCCTCTACAATGAATCCATTGTTTAAACGTTTCCCCACGCGCAACGCGCCTCGATATTCGGAAGGCAGAACATGCTGCAAAAAATCCAACGCTTTGGCGGGGCAATGTTCGCGCCCGCCATGCTGTTTTCTATATCAGGCCTCATGGTCGGCGTCTCCGCTCTCGCAACGACTGCGGACATCGTCGGCGATCTCGCCGTATACGGAACCCCTTGGTACGCTTTTTGGACCATCATCCAGCGCGGCTCGTGGACGGTCTTTAAACGCCTCCCGCTCCTTTTTGCCGTAGCGCTGCCCATCGGTCTTGCCCAAAAACAACCGGCTCGTTGCTGCCTCGAGGCTCTCGTCGCCTATTTTGCCTACTGCTTCTTTTTGAGCGAGATCATTAAGCTGAGCGGAGACAATCTTGGACTTAAGTACCCGTCGTCTTTGACCTCCGCTAGCGGCATCACCATCATCGACGGCATCAAGACGCTCGACACCGGCATTATCGGCCCGCTGGCGGTATCGGCAACCGTCGTCGCCATCCATGACCGCTTCTACGATGCCAAGGTTCCCGATTGGCTCGGCACCTTCTCGGGCTCCTCGCTGGTCTACCTCATCAGCTTTTTTGCCGTGTTTGCCCTTGCCGCTATCTCGGCCGCCATCGTGCCCTACGTATACGATGTAACCGATACGCTGCGTCACGCGCTTGCAGGCGTCGGTCCCTTTGGCGTGGGCATCTTTGTCTTTTTAGAACGAGCACTCGAGCCCTTTGGCCTGCACCACCTGCTCTACATGCCGATCTACTACGACAACCTGGTCATTAACGACGGCATCTACGCCACGTGGAGCAGTTTGCTCCCCATCCTCTCCCATAGCACGCGCCCCCTTAATGAACTTGCGCCGTGGGCCGGTTTTACCGCCACCGGCTGGGTCAAGCTCTTTGGCCTTCCTGCCATCGCAGCTGCATTCTACTCCACCGCAAAACCCGAGCGCCGCGCCGGCCTCAGGGTCATCCTTGCTCCCGCCATCATCGCCTCGGTGGTTTGCGGCGTTACCGAGCCACTCGAGTTTCTCTTTATGTTCACCCACCCCGGGCTCTTTTTGCTCTACGCCGTCTTATCGTCTTGCCTTGCCACAACCATGAATCTCTTTGGCATCGTCGGCATCTTCTCGGGCGGCCTCATGGAGATGGCAGCCTTCAACTTTATTCCGCTCATGCGCACGCATGCCGGTGCCTATCTTTTGGCGCTCGGTATCGGCCTTGCCTTTAGCCTCATCTTTTTTGTTAGTTTTCGAGCACTCATCTTGGTCTATGACCTTAAGACACCGGGCCGCGAGGATCATGTTGCCAATCGCGCGGCAATCGATTGTTTAACGGGAAGCGACTTTGCCAAAGAGCAATCCCCCAATGACGAGGTCGATAGTCGATCCGATCAAGATCACGTCCTCGCTGAGCGGGTAATTCAGCTTTTAGGTGGCGTTGGCAATATCGTGGGCGCAACCAACTGCGCCACGCGCCTGCGCGTCGAGGTCGCAGACCCTTCCATCGTTGCAGATAACGCGTCGTTTGTCGCGGTGGGCGCCAAGGGCCTCATCATTACGGGCAAGACCGCCCAGGTGGTCATCGGCATCTCCGTTCCCCGCGTTAAAGAGCATTTTGACCAGATCATGGGCCTCGAGCCGGAATTTGTGCCCACCACCTCGGCCTCCCCTGCCGCCAGCGCAGCCCATAAGCGCGGCGATATTTGCTTCTTCGATATCGACGGAACGCTCGCCTGGCAAGACCCCAGGCTCGCCCAAGACCTTCCCGAAGACGAGCGGGACCTCTCCCCCTATCCCAACGAGGCGGTTTCGCAGGCAATCCGCGAGTTTGTCGCCAACGGCAACATGGCCTTTATCTGCACGGGACGTACCCCCAGCTGCATCCACCCCAAACTTCTTGAGCTGCCTTGGACCGGCATCGTCTGTCTTGCGGGCGGTTACGCCGAGATCAACGGACACGCAATTCGCGATCTGTCGATGACGCCCAGCATGCTGCAGCATCTTGCCCCCTATCTTGAGCAATCGGGCGAGGTCATCCGCTTTGAGGGCCTCAACGGCGTCGTGCGCATGAGTGCCGATGCCCCCGATGCCCCCGGATACGCGCACACCCTGGGCGACGCAGTCACGCAGCTGCAACATTACAGTGTCTACAAGATCTTGATGTCTACATCGCTCGCCAACCACATCGCTCAAGATAAGGCACTTGAGCCGCTGCTGTGCTTTAACGAGCTCGAACTCGAGGTAACCGAAATCTCGCCCCGCGAATGCACGAAGCGCGGGGGCATCCAGTCTGTACTCGACGCCCTCGACCCCCACCACGGAACCGTATACGGCATTGGCGACGCCAGCAATGACGTCTCGCTGATGAACGCCGTCGATGTCGGTATCGCCATGGGCAATGCGCCGGACTATCTCAAGGATAAGGCCGATTACGTGACCGACACCGTCGATCACGACGGTGTCGTTGCGGCGCTCGAGCATTTTAGGCTGATTTAGGCACACTCCATCAAACGCACGCCCGTTGTCCTAAATCGCCAAAACTGCCGCGCCAAACGCCCTGATGTGGCAATATGTTGTCTGCATATTGCATCAATGCAACCTCAGAAAGAATGCGAGAACCCGTGTCCAGTCCGTTTACCAGCTTTTTAGCCCAGCACTTTGACCAGATTAACGACTATCTGGCCACGTTCTTTGACGGACAGGCGACCTCTGCCGATATCGAGCGCTACCTGTATGCGCCGCTCTCGGCTTTTACGGCCAACGCCGGCAAGCGCCACCGCCCGCTTATCTGCATGCTCGCCGCAACCGCAGTGGGCGGTAGCTTTGAGAGCGCCCGCAGCGCGGCGGCAGCTATCGAGCATTTCCAGTCGGGCGCGCTGATCCACGACGACATCGCCGACAACGGACAGCTTCGTCGAGGCAAGCCCTGCATGCACCTTACCGAGGGCACGGGCCTTGCCATCAATTGTGGCGACCTGGCGCTCACCATGGTCACCAAGACGGTTCTCGACGACCCCACGCTGGAGTCCGACGTGAAGCTGCACGTGCTCCACGAGCTTACCGAGATGATCGTCCGCACCATCGAGGGTCAAGCGCTCGACCTGGGTTGGGTCCGTGACGGGCGCTTTGATATCTCGGTTGATGACTACCTGGACATGGCGACGCACAAGACCGCGTTTTACAGCGGAGCCACGCCGCTTGCCGCCGGAGCCATTATCGGCGGCGGCAGCGATGAGCAAATCGAAGCGCTGCGCGCCTTTGGCCTGCACACGGGTCTTGCCTTTCAGATTCAGGACGACCTGCTCAACCTTGTCGGCACTAAGGAAGCCGCCAACAAGGACTTCCGCACCGACATCACCGAGGGCAAGCGCACGCTTGTCGCCGTACACGCCCTCTCTGATGAGCGCCACCACGACGAGGTCGAGGCGATTCTTTCCTCGGGCACCGATGATCCCGCGCAGCTCGCACGCGCCGTGGATATCTTCCAGGAGACCGGCTCCATCGATTACGCCCACACTTATGCGCTCGACCTGACCGCTAAGGCCAAAGCGGCCATCGAGAACGTTGAGCTTGATCCGCACGCACGCGAGCTGTTCCTCTCCATGGCAGATTTCTTTGTGGAGCGCCTTAACTAACGGGGGTTATAAAACCTGTCAGCAGCGTATTTAGGCACAACTTGCTACACTGTTGAGTGCATGTTTATGCATCCCTTTGCGTTGTCTATCCGACAGACGCTCAAATAGTACGAATGGTACGCCGAAAGGGGTTCGTTCATGGAACCTATTACAACGGGCATGCAAGGAGCAGCCGTCGAGGACGTGCAGTCTCGTCTCCTGCAGCTCGGCTACACGATTGATGCCGCCGAAGTCACCGACAAGTACTTTGGAGCCACCACTGAGCAGGCCGTCAGCATCTTCAGGCTCGACAGCGGCCTTGCTGCCGGTCATGCCGTCGATATCCCCTGTTGGAGCGCCCTTGTAGACGCTTCGTATAAGCTGGGCGACCGCACCCTCTATCTGCGCATGCCCAATTTCCATGGCGCCGATGTGCAGGCCTTGCAGCGCGCTCTCAACGTTTTGGGCTTTGCCTGTGGCGAAGACGACGGCTACTTTGGTCCGCATACCGAGGCCGCCCTGCAGCAGTTCCAGGAAAATGTCGGCCTGTTTGCCGACGGCATGGCCTTCCAGGACACCTACGCCTACATCAACCGCCTGCACCATGTGTGGGAGGGCAAGCCCTCGGTCACCGAAGCCGAGTCCCGTATCGGTTTTGCTCGCGCCGCCAACGTGCTCGAGCGTTTCCAGATTGCCGTTATCGGCGAGGACCCCATCGCACGCAGCGTTGCGTCGCGCATGTGGAATATCGCCACGGCAACGACCGACAACAGCGGCATGATGCTCTGCGACTCCGAGGTCCCAACCGACGTTGACCTGGTGCTCGAGATCGCAAGCGACGAGCTGCCCGCCGACGCCGCACCGCGCGCCACGATTGCCCTCGCCGAGTGCCACAACCTGGCCCAGCGCATCCGCACTGCCAATGTCGCCGCGCAGCAGAAGCCGGCACGCATTCGCATTGAGCTAACGGGCATGACGCGCTACAACGGCACCTTCACGGCCAGCGACGCGCAGACACTCGCCGTACGCCTGCTCGATGGCGTTTGCGATGCCCTCGCAGATTAGGTAAACTAAACGAGTTGCTTTTGGGCAACACCACACATTGGGACGTAGTTCAACGGTAGAACTCCGGTTTTTGGTGCCGGCTGTTGGGGGTTCGAATCCCTCCGTCCCAGCCCTTAAGAACACAGCGCTCCAGGCCCTTATGAACCTGGAGCGCTTTCTTGTGGGCAAGCGGAGGGATTCGAACCCGCAAGGGTGCGGAGCTGAGGAAACGCGAAGGCGCCCCAAGCCCATTAAGACCAAGAGCGCCTTACATCTTGAAATATCAGCCCAATTCCGAAAAGCGAGCCGCCTTCTACAACGTGCCGTGTGGCCCCGACGGGCCGGGCATTAAGTTTGTCGCGAGTTCCGCACGCAAAGAAGGCCACGTGACCTCGATGTTTTGGACGTGACAGCGAGAGGGGCCCTGGTATGGCAAGGTGACGTGAAACAAGGCGGCGCTGACCTTCTGGTCGCGCCGCCGAAGTTGAACGTCAGATTGCCGTGCCAGGGACCCTCGCAGCGTCGAGAGGACCGCCGTTCGGTAGAACGGCGGAACTAATTATTCAGCATGCGGTCGAAGCTTCCCGAGTCGCCATCCCGATAGTCTGCGGTCATCAGAATCTCCTGCGGAATGCGCCCGCCCTCGCGCAGCACGTTGCGGAACTGCACGCGCGTAACCATGGGCAGATCCTTGATCGTCGCTGCCAGGTTCTGCGGCACACCCTGGTTGGCAGCCGCGGGCTCGCACTCTCCGCCGGCCTTCACGCGACGCTTATGCTCGGCGAGCATGGCGCGGTACATGCCGGCATGCAGGCGAATCTCAACCACATTGGCATTGCGAGCCTGCTCGACGATGCGCGCGCCCTCGCGATCGATATCGCCCACGTAGTAGACGTAGTTAAAGCGATAGCCAATCTCGGCCAGATAATCATCCAGTGCGTGCGAGACGCTCGCTTTGCAGCCGCCGCCAAAAATCACGCCGCCCACCTTGATGCCAAAGAGCTTGGCGTGCTTGCGGCCACGCAGCAGCTTGACGATCTCGTCGTAGGTGTCCAGGTTCTCGACCATAATGAACGGCTTGTCGGCTCCCAGCGTAAAGAAGCCCGTAAAGTGCACGGGGCGATTGGGGGCGACCTTGATCGCCTGCATGCTGATGCCCTTTTCGGTCATACGTCTGATCAGGCGCTCACCGTGCTTGCCGTCAAAAGCCTTCTCGTCGTTAAAGATCTGGTAGGCACGCTGGCGGCGCGAGGCAACCGGCGTATCGGCACCTCGGTTCTGCTCGATCCAAGCCTGGATGATTGCGATTTCCTCGGCAATCTTGCGGTTGGACATCTCGTTGTGCTGAGTGCGCTGCGGAGCCTTTTTGCCGTCCTTGCCCTCGACCTTTACGATCTGTGTCTGCTGCTCCTTGATCTTGGAGAGCGCCATAGGCGTGGGGACAACCTTGAGCAGCTGCCTGCCTAAAACGCGGGCAAGGGCAAACGCCGAGACCTCGCCGTGGGCGGCCGACTCGGGCTGCTGGGCAGCAGTATCTACTGCGGCAGACTCCGGCTTCTTCTGAGACTTGCGCTTAGAATCGCCTTGGGAATTGCGCTCGCGCTTCGGCATAGACGCCTGCTTCTGCGGACGATCGGACTTGCTCTCCTTCGCTGACTGGCGCTTAGGCTGCCCCGAAGAAACCTCGGCCTTCGCATCCTCGTTCTGCGGCGTGGTCTTCTCGGTTGCAGTCTCGGCATGGGAACTGCGGCCTCCACGATGGCGACGGCGGCGAGGCTTGCTCGACGCGCTCTGCTCCGTCTGCTCATCAGTAGGCTGCTGGCCCTTGGCCTCGGCATCAACCTCAAGCTGCGGCTCAACAGGCTTTTGCTCGCGAGCCACCGGCTCAACGGCCTTCTCGTCCTGGGTGGTCGAAACCGACTCGCCCTTCTCCTGACGCTTTACGGGATACGCACGTCCCGCAAAACCGCGGCCGGGACGACACGAACCCGGAGCCTTCTTGGCAGACTCCTCAACATCGTCTGCAACCTCAGAAGACTCTTCAACCTCACGCGCGGCATCCTGCGCTGCAGCCTTAAAGTGAGCACCGCGACGACGCTTGGGCTCTTGGGCCTCCACGGGCTTTTGCTCCTTCGTGGGCTTCTGCGACTCGGCAGCAACCTCGGTCTCAACAGCCTCGGCATCCGTCTCGCCCTTTCGAGCAACGGCGCGACGGAAGCGCTCCTGCTGGGCGCGGCGCTGTGCATCGCGCTTGCCGCCCCCGCCAAAACCGCCGCGTCCTGCCTTGGCCGTAAAGGCACGCACGACGTTCTCATCGAGCAACTCATCGGTATCGACATGCTCACGCGGAGCAGCTTCTTCCACAGCAGGCACGTCAGCGGAATCCTCGACGACAAAATCCTCGACGGACTCGGCAGGCTGCTCCTGGGCATCGCGGATCTCGGCATTGATGGTATAGAACGCCGGGCGCCCGTTAATGCCGCTACCCTCGATCTTGGTCACGATATTTGCCGCGATAAGCTCATCGCGCATCGCCTTGGTGTCACATTCCTTATCGACGGAGCGGAAAATTTGCGCCAGCGCGCTCGACTTGATCTTGAGCGCCTTGCGGCAAAGCAGGTCGTAGGCAACCAGCTTGGCACGCTCAGCAGAAAGCGATGTCTGGCTGCTCAGACGCTCAGCCAGGGCATCGACATTATTTTGGTTATCGGAATATACCGTCTTGGCCACGGGGCCCCTTTCATATGCACACATATACGTCTATATGGTACAACGCGCGCCCTTATCCACGCAAAACATCTGCGAGAGCACTCGAGCGTCACCCGCTTTTGCATGAAAAAAGACCGAGCCCGCGAAGTCGCGGACCCGGTCTTTCCGAGTCAAATGGATGGGAGATTCAACCCGTCCGACCGACTAGGCCTTGGCGGCCTCGGCGTCAGCGGGAGCCTCGGCGGCAGCGGCGCGACCGTACTCGGCCTTGCCCATCTCGGACCACTCGGGCTCCTCATCAGGCATGGAGCCAGCCTCCTTGCCGAAGAACTCCTTGAGGCAGTTGACGGCGACGATGAGGCCCAGGACCATCAGCAGGACGGCAAAGACGAGCTGCAGGCCCTTGGTGGCGGCGACGGAGACGGCGGCCGTGGTGGCGGTAGCCGGGATGGTGCCGAAGAAGCCGTAAGCCTGGACGGCGGCCATGCAGCCCATGGCGCTCTGGACCAGCGAGGTGAAGGTGCAGCAGAGCAGGAAGGCGACGGGCACGTAGAGCATCCAACCCTTGCGGCCGGTGCACTTGCAGAACACGGCGAGGGTGATCATGGTCATGCCGCCGAGCAGCTGGTTGGAAGCACCAAAGAGCGGCCAGATGTTGGCATAGCCACCAAAAGCGAGGGCGAGACCGGGAAGCAGGGTGACGACCGTGGCGAACCAGGGGTTGCCGAGGACCTTCATGTAGCCGGCCTTGGACTCGATGGCCAGGGCGTCGTTGGTCTGGGCAAAGAACTCGGAGAACGAGGTGCGGGCGATGCGGGCGACGGCGTCGAGCGAGGTCAGGGCCAGAGCGGAGACGTTCATGGTCATGAAGACGGTAGCGAGCGTGCCGTCAACACCGAAGGCCTGCATACCGCGGGAGATGCCAGCGGCGAAGATCTGGAACGGGGTGGAAGCGACACCGGCGTTGAGGGCGCCGGTACCGGCGGTGTTCATATCGGAGAACATGATGCCGGCAACGATGATGGCAAGGATGCCGACGAAGGACTCGACGATCATTGCGCCGTAACCGACCTTGACGGCGTCCTGCTCCTTCTCGACCTGCTTGGAAGAGGTGCCGGAAGAAACGAGGCTGTGGAAACCGGAGAGAGCACCGCAAGCGACGGAGACGAACAGGACCGGGAACATCATGCCGGAGGCAGTGGAGAAGCCGGTGAAGACCGGAGCGGTGATAGTGGCCTGACCGTTGACGCCCAGGACGACGATGCCGAGGACAGCGCAGACGATCATGACGATCATCATGATGGAAGTGAGGTAGTCACGCGGGGTCTTGAGCATCTGGATGGGCATAGCGCCAGCGAAGACCAGGTAGACCATGACGACGGCGAACCACTGGAATTTATCCAGGTAAACCGGGAACTGCATACCGACGGCGAACATGAGAACCATGAGGACCACGCCGGTGACGAACTCGGCAGCGCCGGTGAGGTTGAACTTCTTCTGGGCCCAACCAAAGGCGATAGCGACGAAGGTGAACAGGATGGAGATGGTACCAGCGCAGCCGGCGGCATAGGACTTGGTGAAGTCGATGGCACCGGTAGCAGCACCAGAAGCGTCAACGGCCGGGGTGAACATGAACGTCTTGCAGACCATGTCGGTAAAGGCGGCGATGACGATGATGCAGAACAGCCAGCAGAACAGCAGGAACAGGCGACGGCCGGTCTTGCCGATATACTTCTCGATGAGTTGAGCGAGTGACTTGCCGTTGTTCTTCATCGAAGCGTACAGGGCACCAAAGTCGTGGACGGCGCCAAAGAAGATGCCGCCGACGAGGACCCAGAGCACGACGGGCAGCCAGCCAAAGGCCATGGCGACGATCGTACCCGTGACAGGGCCAGCACCGCAGATCGAGCTGAACTGGTGCGAAAACGCAGTGAAGGCGGAGACGGGCGAGAAGCTGTTGCCGTCCTTCATGCGCTTGGCCGGCGTGAGGGCCTCTTTGTCAACGCCCCACTTGTTGGCCAGCCAGCGGCCGTAGCCCAGATAGCCGCAGGCGAGCACCGCCGCGGCCACAACCATGAGCAAAACTCCGTTCATTACATTTCCTCCTCTAAAAAGAACTTCCCAGACATAAAAAATGAGGGCCGTCGGTTGCGCTCGACGGCCCTCATCTTTATCAGCCGCCCGTTATCGTACGGGCTAGCTGTATGTGCTAACCCGCATCAGATAATTACTACGCTGATAATGTTTAGCTGATGCGTGAACATGTCTAAGAAATCCTCTTCAATCATGATGTGAACGATCCGTGCGTGTTCACATCCCCCAGTGGTTGAGAAGGAGTATGAAACTTTAGTTACCTAAAGTCAACGCAAATATGTAATGAATTTTCAACTTTTTTGATTTTCTCGGTATAAAACGCCACTGACCTAGGACTTTACCCGACAAAAGTTTTTGCATGAGAGATGCCCCTGAGAGCCGCGGGAGCCGGGCGGCGCATATGAACTTTCCTGCTCTACAGTCCTGCGCAAGACGGAAAGCACATTAAGTGCTTTCCTTTGCGTGCGGAACTCGCGATAAAGTTCATATGCGCCGCCCGGCTCCCGCGGCTCTCAGGGGCTCCCATCCCAAATGCGGAGCAAAGCTCCGCACACCATCTTTTTCTTTCAGCTAAAGCACGCCGGAAATTCGACGCAGCTGGCTAACCTTGCCGGACGTTGTCGACGCCAATCCGGCTCAGAAGCCGCATCGATACAGAAAGGTCCCCGGCGCTGCCCGGGCGCCAGCGGCCGCATATGAACTTTATCGCGAGTTCCGCACGAACAGGAGGCCACTTAATGTGGCCTCCGTCGTGAGCAGGACTGTAGAGCAGGAAAGTTCATATGCGGCCGCTGGCGCCCGGGCAGCGCCGGGGACCGCGCCGTACCAGCTACAGCGTCATGTTTGGATCGGCGTCGACGTCGAACGGTGAGATTTCACCTCGGTCGAATTTACGGCGGGCGACCTCCGCGATCATGGCTGCGTTATCGGTACAGGCAGACAAGGGCGGCACCGTTACGCGAATCCCCTGACGTCCAAGCTTCTTGATCATCATCTCGCGCAGATGCGGGTTGGCCGAGACGCCGCCACCGATGCAGTATTCCTTGCATCCGGTAGCGTGCAATGCGTTTTTGGCCTTCTTGTACTGCACGTCAAAGACAGCTGCCTCAAACGAAGCTGCCAGATCGGGCAGGTGAATCGTGCGCCCGGCCTTGGTCTCCTGTTCAATGTAGAGCGTCACAGCGGTTTTAAGGCCCGAAAGCGAGAAGCGATAGTCTCCCCTGCTGTTAAGCGCACGGGGGAAATCGATCGCCTTGGGGTTGCCCGTCTCGGCCAGCTTGGAAATGATGGGGCCACCGGGATAGCCCAGACCCAACGCCTTGGCTACCTTGTCGAAGGCCTCGCCCACAGCGTCGTCGAGCGTCTCACCGAGCACCTCGTAGTCGCCCCACGCCTTCACGTGCACGAGCATGGTGTGCCCACCCGAGACAAGCGTGAAGATAAACGGCGGTTTGAGGTCGGGTTGCGCCAGCAGGTTGGCAAACAGGTGCCCCTCCAGATGGTTGACGCATACGAGCGGCTTACCGGCAGCGTAGGCAAAGCCTTTGGCAAAGGCAACGCCCACCACGAGGGCGCCCACCAGGCCCGGACCCTGTGTCACGCCCACGGCGGCAAGCTCGCTGGGAGCAATGGCTCCACCCTCAAGACCAAGCGATGCTGCGGCATCCTCGAGCGCCGCATCCACGACACTCACAATCACCTCAACGTGTTTGCGCGAGGCGATCTCGGGCACCACGCCGCCAAAGCGGGCATGAAAATCAATCTGTGTCGACACCTGGTTGGCCAGCATATTGCCATCAGCATCGATAATCGCCACGGCCGTCTCGTCGCAGGAACTCTCGATAGCGAGCACCAGGCGGCGGCGCTCAATTTCGGCGCGCTCCCCCTCGGAGCGCCCAGGCGCAGGCAGCGGCCATACGCGTTGCTCGGCTGCCGTCGGCTCGGGCGAGGCGTTATCGACCGGAAGTACGAGGGGAAGTGGGGCCGTCATGACGATGGCGTCTTTGCCGACACCGTAGTAGCCACGACGACGACCCACCTCGGTAAAGCCCAGAGCGGCATAGAGCGCAATCGCGCCCTCGTTGCCGTCCTCGACCTCGAGCGAAGCCGTGGTGCAGCCGAGCATCTGGGCATCATAGCTCACATGCGACAGCAGCTTGCGGGCAATGCCCTCACGGCGATGTGCCGAGTCGACGGCGACATCCAGAATCTGCACATCACCGTCCACGACCATACCGCCGGCAAGGCCCAGCAGCTTGCCGTCGTCGTGTGCCACCCACCAACTACGCGGCGCAGCGACGTCCTCGCCCAGTTCGGACAGGAACATGCCCGGCGTCCACGCCTCGTGTCCGGCACCTTCAAAGCAGGCAGCCTCTAGCGCGCTCGCGCCCTCGGCATCCGCCGCGCCCATGGGACGGAA
Organism: Coriobacteriaceae bacterium; assembly: GCA_025992755.1. GTDB lineage: Bacteria > Actinomycetota > Coriobacteriia > Coriobacteriales > Coriobacteriaceae > Collinsella. The sequence goes on along the minus strand of DAJPGF010000001.1, from coordinate 89,220 downwards.
CTGCAGATGACGACCGGCGAGCTCATCGGCAACGCCCGTAATTTCGCTCTGCGCACTCTCGGCAAGACCAAGACGCTTGCGCTCGTTTTCCTCGGCATCAGAAAGGCGCGTGTAAATCGGCAGGACGCGAGCCGGATCGCCGTCACCCGCAGCGTGCGCGAGCAGCAAGCCCTCGCCCGAAGGCCACCACAGGTCGCGCTCCACGCAGCGGGCGGTCTCGTCCTCACCCAGCAGCTTGCCATAGCGCACGAGACCGTCACCGGTCAGCTGAACCTGGTCCCAGTCCGCTGCTTGGCGCCACTCATCGAGCGCCACGGCGGCCTTGACCACGTGTTCGCGCTCAAATTGACGCTCGGGACCCTCATCGACCAGCATATACAGCGCCGGATATACCTCACCGCGCATAGCATCGGCCAAGATACCAAGCTTGCCGCGCACGCCAGCCTTCCACGCCGTCCAAGCGCAAGCGTCGAGCGTCGACACGCCCAGCAGCGGAACATTGGCACCGCGCGCGAGGCCCTTGGCAGTGGAGATGCCGATGCGCACACCCGTAAACGACCCCGGGCCGCGGCCGACCACGTAGTAACCAACATCGCTGCGATCCAGACCGGCTTGAGCCAGCACGCCATCAACGGTATTCACGAGCTCAACGTTGGCGTGACGGCGACACATGTGGTCGCCACTCACGAGCTTCGTCTCGCCCGTCTGCCCATCAATCCAGCTTGCCGCGCAGGCAAGCATGTCGGTCGAGGTATCGAGCGCCACCACCAGCGCGTTATCGTTATGCAAGCTCATCTTGTACAGCCTTATCAATCAAATGGGAAAGCTCCATTGCGCGGTCACCGTGCGCCTCGAGCGTTATCGTTCGCACATCGCTGTCGCCCTCATCACGCTTGAGCGTCACCGAAAGATACTCATCCGTCAGCTCGTCCTGGAATTGTTCGCCCCATTCCAGCAGGCAAGCACCCTCATAGCCCAGCACATCGAAAATGCCCGTATCCTCGAGCTCGTAGGCATGCTCCAGGCGGTATAGATCAAAGTGAAACAGCGGAATACGGCCTTGATCGTGAACGGCCATGAGCGCAAACGTAGGGCTCGTAACCATATGCTCATCGCCCAGCCCGCGCGAGACGCCCTTGGTAAAGTGAGTTTTGCCCACCCCCAGGCCACCGGTCAGGATGAGCACATCGCCGTCCTCAAGGCACGGTGCAATTAGCTCGCCAAAGTACTCCGTATCGGCAGCGCAAGTCGTTTTGTAAGTACCTACCCCCAGGCGCTCCAGGGACATATATGCTCCTTATTATTCCGAGGCGTCCTCTGGTGCGGGATGTCGCTCCAGATAGTCGCCCAGCATCTTAAAGTCTTCCTCCAGCAGTTCCTGCCACGCCGGATTGCGTAGCGCTGCTGCCGGATGGAACGTGGGCATTACTACAAAATGCCCCATCTGGTGGAACCTGCCGCGCAGCTTAGTAATGCCAATCTCGGTCTTAAGCACAAAGTGCGTCGCGGGGTTGCCGAGCGTCACGATAATATCGGGCCAGATGCTTCGAATCTGCTCACGCAAAAACGGCGAGCAAGCCAGCACTTCCTCGGGACGTGGATTGCGGTTTCCCGGCGGGCGGCACTTAAGCACGTTGGCAATGTAGACGTCTTCGCGTTTGAGCCCCGCCAGCGACAAAATGCCGTTGAGGTCCTCGCCTGCCGCCCCCACAAAGGGCTCGCCCTGCAAATCCTCATTGCGGCCCGGCGCCTCGCCAATAAACATCACACGAGCGCGGGGGTTTCCCACGCCAAACACGATATTGTGACGCGACTGGTAGAGCTGGCAGAGGTGACAATCGCCCAGAACGGCCTCAATTTCCTCGAGTGCGACCTCACGTGGTGCCTGATGGGTATGGCCGGGGATGTGCATGACGCCCATAGCGGCTCCTACACGTAGACCTTGTCGAGACGCATGCCAAAGCCGCAGGCGACCTCGTAGTTAATCGTTCCGCGCAGTCGGGCCATCTCGTCCATAGTGATCTCGGCATCGCCATCGCGGCCGACAATAATCATCTCGTCACCATACTCGGCCTCGGGAATCTCGTGTGCCGGGTTGGACTGAATGGCGACCATAAACTGGTCCATGCAGATATTGCCAACCTGATGCACGCGCTCGCCGCGATACAGCACATCCATACGATTGGAAAGCGTACGCGATAGGCCATCGGCATAACCGATCGGCAGCGTGCAGATCTGAACGCGCGTACGCGGTACGCGGTAGGTAAAACCGTAGCCCACGCCCTCACCCATCGCAGGGTGTGCCACGCGCGTCACACGCGCATGGACGCTCATAACGGGATCAAGCTGCATCACGCGGCCACTCAGCTCGCACGGCTGCATTCCATACAAGCCAACGCCGGCGCGAATCATATCAAAATGCATCGAAGGGTCGAACATCGAGGACGGCGTGTTGGCGCAGTGCACGATACCGCACTCAAAGCCCGCATCCTTAATGGCCTGAACGGCCTCGGTAAAGCGCTGACACTGCAGTTTGTAGTCCCAGCCCGAAGGTTCATCGGCCGTGGCGAAGTGCGTAAATACGCCGTCGCACTGAATACCGCGATGGAAATTTATACCGCGGACAAAGTCGAGCACCTGCGTGTAGTGAACGCCGATACGATTCATGCCCGTCTCGATGGCGAGATGATACTTGCCCACTTTGCCCGCCGCGACGGCACATTCGCCATACGCAAGAGCAAAGTCAGACGTATAGACCGAGGGCATGATATCAAACTCGAGCAACGTCGGAATGGCCTCGATAGGCGGCTCGCTTAGGATGAGGATGGGTTTCGTAATCCCGCCCTGTCGGAGCTCAACGCCCTCGTTAACCGTCGCCACGGCAAACATGTCGGCACCGGCCGAATACATGATCTTGGCGCACTCAACAGCTCCATGGCCATAAGCATCGGCCTTGACCACGCAGCACAGGCGCTGACGTGGATTCAGCAAGTTCTTGTAGGCCCTCGTGTTACGACGGAGCGCCCCACGGTCGATCTCGACCCAGGACCAGCGCGTCAAATCGGCTTTATTCATGATTAGTCATCCGACCCTTCGTCCATGATTCCCAGATCTTCGAGCGCATCCTTTGCCGCCAGCTCCATGGCAGGACCGATCAAGTCGATAAGATCGGTCGCGATAACGCTCTTCTCACCATACTCCATCGCCGCGGCAAAACCGGCGTAGCTGTGAAGTGCGACGGCGTACGAATACAGCAACTCCCAACGATCCATCTCGTCGCGCATGGTGGCAAGCGTGCCGGCCAAAATACCCGCGAGAACATCACCCGAACCGGCAGTTGCCAGAGAAGCCGGACCCGAGAGCGGCAGCAGCACACGCTCAACGCCACAGATAGCCGTCGTCGGCCCCTTGGCAATGACCACCAGATTGTCGGAGCCTGCAGCCCAGACAACCTTCTGCGCGGCCGCAATCGCGGTACCAAGGTCGTTCACCTCGTCACCGGCAACCAGACGCGAAAGCTCACGATAGTGCGGCGTCATAACCAACGGCTGCTCGCGACGATACATCTCGGGATTACTATCAATACCGTCAATGGCAATCTTAGCAAGGCAGTTGAGTGCATCGGCGTCCAAAATAAGCGGCACATCAAGCTCGAGCAAGCCCGAAACCACCTGCATAGCGCCGGCAGATGTCGTCATACCGGGACCGCACAGTACACAGCTGTACTTCTTTGCAATCTCGCACACAGTCATGCGCGCAGCGGCGCCAAAGGAGCCGCGGGAATCAGACGGAATAGCAAAGACGGGAATCGAAGGAAGTGCCATGCGAATAAGATTGGCGCAGGCGTCAGGAGCCGCGACTGCCACGTAACCAGCACCCGCGCGAGCTGCAGACTTAGCCGCCATAATGGCAGCACCAGGATATTGCGCAGATCCGGCGACAATAAGCACAGAGCCACGGGAATACTTATCGATATTCGTAGGCAGTGGGGCAAAGTAATCAACTAAGTCACCGGGCTCGACAATCTCGGCGGCGTGGTCGACATCATCGATGACCTCGTCAAGACGGTCGTAAAGATTGCCGCAAATCAAATCGCCAGCATACTCAGGGCCATCAGCGCTATACAGACCAATCTTGGGCGCAATCATCGTCACCGTATGCTCGGCACGAATGCAGTCGTCATCAACAACGCCCGTCTCGGCATTCAGGCCCGAGGGGACATCAATGGATACGACACAATCGGCGCATTCATTGACCGTAGGAATCCAGATGGAGAACGGCGCACGCAGATTCCCGTGAAAACCGGTACCAAAAATGGCATCGACAACAACATCGGCCTTATCGATCAAAACCTCGAGTTCGTCACGCGAAGGGCCGACGCAAACGTGCACATCGCGGCCGGCAGTACGACGAGCAACATGACGTGCCAGAGCAGCAGGAATCTCATCCGGTTCAACCGGAGAAACGATATCCACGTCCACACCCTTATGGCTCAGGATATCGGCGGCAACCCAACCGTCGCCGCCATTATTACCAAAACCGACCAGAACGAGAACCCGATCGGGATTGAGCTTCAAGACCTCGTTGGCGGCAAACTCACCCGCTAGCTCCATAAGCTCGGCCTTCGAAGTCCCTTCGCGTTCAATGATATCCTCGAGACGAACGACTTCTTCGGTACTCAAAACCGGTTTCATCTATGCTCCTAGCGTATCTTGCGAAGCATCGCCCAGGTGCTCCGTCAATGCTGAATTCTGCAGCTGCTCAAGCTCATCTAAAACAGAGCGAGCCTCTTTAAATGTCTGCGCTACGCGTTTCTTGGTGCTCACCTTTTCATCTTTTGGCTTAGGCCGAGCATCCTCGGTAATCGCGATAGCATTCGCAACGGCTAAATCTCCTGTAAGCGTAATGGAAAGAGCGACCTCAACAACACCCAGCTCTTGAGCGATCTCGAGAGCACGGCCCGAAAGCAGCGCTTTCGGTTTGCCGAGTTTATCACGCGTAACCGAAACATCCTTGCGACCAACGCCTTGACTAAAACCCGTGCCGAGAGCTTTAAGTACCGCCTCGCGCGAAGCAAAGCGGCTAGCATAGTGAGCAGCGGGACGCGATGATGCATCACAATACGCACGCTCTTCTTCGGTAAACACACGCCGAGCAAACGACGGCGTCTTTTCAAGAATTGATTTCATACGGGAAATCTCGACGATATCAACGCCGATACCAGCTTCAGCCATGTTCACCTCCATATCGCACAGACTAAGTTATTGTAGCCCGTTCACAGAAGATGCGACAAACGAGGGTTATAAAACACAGCTACTATGTGAGACAAAAGCCCGCAAACGCAAAAAGGGGGAGGCCGCGAGGCCTCCCCCTTCTAAGTTCGATGGCGGCTCGGTGCCGTCCACCGGTCAGCGGCGCCCTGGCCTCCCACGGGCTGACCCCGCAGTACTCTCGGCGCGATGGGGCTTAGCTTCCGGGTTCGGAACGGGACCGGGCGTGCCCCCCATGCTCTGGCCGCTGACCGGTGGGCGGCGCCCACCGTTACGGTGTCCGGTGTCTCACTCTACACGTGCCCTGGGGGCCGCATGGCGCATAGGAAAGATCGACTCGGGGGCATCCTCGTGCCCGGACCGCGCCTAAGAGCGCATGTCCCGCGGGCCGCGAGGTGCGGTTCCGGAAGAGCTCGGGCGATTAGTGCGGCTCGGCTGAGGACGTCGCCGCCCTTGCACCTGCCGTCTATCGACCAGGTAGTCTACCTGGGCCCTTACCGGAAGGAGAACTAATCCCTGGAACGGCTTCCCGCTTAGATGCCTTCAGCGGTTATCCGCGCCGCACGCGGCTACCCGGCCGTGCCGTTGGTCGACAACCGGTTCACCGGAGGTGCGTCCACCCCGGTCCTCTCGTACTGGGGGCAGCCTCCATCGATTCTCCTGCGCCCACGGAGGATAGGGACCGAACTGTCTCACGACGTTCTGAACCCAGCTCGCGTACCGCTTTAAACGGCGAACAGCCGTACCCTTGGGACCTGCTCCAGCCCCAGGATGCGATGAGCCGACATCGAGGTGCCAAACCTTGCCGTCGATGTGGACTCTTGGGCAAGATCAGCCTGTTATCCCCGGAGTACCTTTTATCCGTTGAGCGACGGCCCACCCACTCGGGGCCGCCGGATCACTAGAGCCTGCTTTCGCACCTGCTCGGCTTGTGGGCCTCGCAGTCAAGCCCGCTTGTACTCTTGCATTCAAAAGGACGGTTGCCGACCGTCCCGAGCGGACCTTCGCGCGCCTCCGTTACCCTTTAGGAGGCGACCGCCCCAGTCAAACTGCCCGCCTGGCACGGTCCCCGAGCCGGTTGACGGCCTCGGGTTAGGACGCCGGTCGCGCGAGGGCAGTATTCCAAGGGCGGCTCCCCGGGGGCTGGCGCCTCCGGATCTGTGCCTCCTGCCTATCCTCTACACGCGGGACCAGCGGCCAATGCCAAGCTGCAGTGAAGGTTCACGGGGTCTTTCCGTCCTTCCGCGGGTAAGTCGCATCTTCACGACCAGTGCAATTTCACCGGGTCCATGGTCGAGACAGCGCCCAAGTCGTTGCGCCTTTCGTGCAGGTCGGAACTTACCCGACAAGGAATTTCGCTACCTTAGGACCGTTATAGTTACGGCCGCCGTTTACCGGGGCTTGGCTTCGGGGCTTCGCCGAATCGGCTAACTCCTCCGCGTGACCTTCCGGCACCGGGCAGGCGTCAGACCCTATACGTCGCCTTGCGGCTTCTGCAGAGTCCTGTGTTTTTGGTAAACAGTCGCTTGGGCCTCTCCACTGCGGCCCGCCTCCGCTCCCCGGGCGAGCCGGTTCACGTACGCGCGGGCACCCCTTCTCCCGAAGTTACGGGGCCATTGTGCCGAGTTCCTTGACCATGGTTGACCCGATCGCCTCGGTATGTTCTACCCACCCACCTGTGTCGGTTTGCGGTACGGGCGCGCACGCGCCTGCCTAGGGGTTTTTCTAGGGACCTCGGGCTCACTCGCTTCGCTCAGTCGCTTCGTCCGGAGCCTCGCCCTTCTGCGGACCGGATTTCCCTGGTCCGCGGGCCGCGCTCCATCACGGGGACGTCCAGAACCCCGCCGAGCCACCCCCATCCGTCGCCCCGTCGGTCGTAGCGCCGCGTGCGCGGTGCAGGAATGTCTGCCTGCTGCGCGTCGGCTACGCCTCCCGGCCTCGCCTTAGCCCCCGACTGACCCTGGGAGGATTAGCCTTGCCCAGGAAACCTCGGGTTCACGGCGGACGAGTTACTCTCTCGTCTCTCGCTACTCATGCCAGCATTCTCACTCCCATGCGCTCCACCGTCGGTCGCCCTCCGGCTTCTCCGCCCATGGGAAGCTCCCCTACCGATTCTAATGAATTAAAATCCCGCCGCTTCGGTGTCCAGCTTAGCCCCGTGTATTGTCGGCGCATGTCCACTCGACCAGTGAGCTGTTACGCACTCTTTGAATGGATGGCTGCTTCTAAGCCAACATCCTGGTTGTCTGGGCGGACGCACATCCTTTGCCACTCGGCTGGAACTTGGGGACCTTAGCGGGCGGTCCGGGCTGTTTCCCTCTCGAGCACACAGCTTAGCCCACATGCTCTGACTGCCGCGCTCTGGGCCGCCGGCATTCGGAGTTCGGTTGGATTCGGTAGGCGGCGAAGCCCCCTCGTCCATCCGGTGCTCTACCTCCGGCGGTGAACGCGCGACGCTAGCCCTAAAGCTATTTCGGGGAGAACGAGATATCTCCGGGTTTGATTGGCCTTTCACCCCTATCCGCAGGTCATCGCCGCCGTTTTCAACCGACGTGCGTTCGGCCCTCCACGGGGTCTTACCCCCGCTTCAGCCTGCCCACGGATAGCTCACCCGGCTTCGCGTCCGCGGCGCGGGACTCAAGTCGCCCTGTTAAGGCTCGCTTTCGCTACGGCTCCCTTTCGGTTAACCTCGCCCCGCGCCAGCGACTCGCTGGCTCATTCTACAAAAGGCACGCCGTCACAACGTAAAGTTGCTCCGACTGCTCGTGGGCGCACGGTTTCAGGTACTGTTTCACTCCCCTCCCGGGGTGCTTTTCACCTTTCCCTCACGGTACTGGTGCGCTATCGGTCACAGGGTAGTACTCAGGCTTGGATGGTGGTCCACCCAGGTTCGGACCGGGTTTCACGTGCCCGGCCCTACTCAGGGACCGCGTCGCGCCGTCCGGTCTGGGTTCGCGTACGGGGCTGTCACCCGCTGCGGCCGGCCCTCCCATGCCGTTCCGCTCCCCAGCCGGACCTGCGCCCGGGGGCGGCAGCCCCCGGATGCGCGGCCCTGCAACCCCGTCGGCGGAACCCCTGCCGGGTATGCCCGCTCGACGGTTTGGCCATCGGTCCCCTTTCGCTCGCCGCTACTCGGGGAGTCTCGAGATTGATTTCCTCTCCTCCGGGTACTTAGATGTTTCAGTTCCCCGGGTTGTCCTCCCCCCGCCTATGCGTTCAGCGGGGGGATATGCACACTGCTGTGCATGGGTTCGCCCATTCGGAGACCCCCGGGTCGAAGGATGTGTGCTCCTCGCCGGGGATTATCGCAGCTTGCCGCGTCCTTCATCGGCTCCCTGTGCCAAGGCATCCGCCGTGCGCCCGTGGTATCTTGCGGGACCGCTCTCGGGCCCGCGGGATATCCACGTGTCGCTAATGAAAATTAATCGATATCATGAATAGCGCTCGTATGTCGCAATTCGGGTATCTCATACCGCGGCACAGTAGTTGAACTGTGCTCGCGATCAGATGCTCCTCACTCATTATTAAGTGAATTCTTCTTGTTTGGATCGGATGAATGATTGCTATCATTCTTACGTTTAATCGCAGAAAAGAATCGAGTCTGGAAGAAATTGATCTTCCATCTCTCTCCTATCGCTATGCGGCTCTCAAGGTACGCGGGTGCGACCCCGGGGACCGGGTGCTGCGGGGACTTACTCCGGGCGACATCCACCGGACGGGCTCCTGCCCTCCATTCGAGTTAAAGTATGTCTCTCTAAGAATGTATCTCCCTAGAAAGGAGGTGATCCAGCCGCACCTTCCGGTACGGCTACCTTGTTACGACTTCACCCCCCTCACCCTCCACACCTTCGGCGCCTCCCCCCTCTCGGTTGGGCCGGCGACTTCGGGTGCAGACGACTCGGGTGGTGTGACGGGCGGTGTGTACAAGGCCCGGGAACGCATTCACCGCGGCATGCTGATCCGCGATTACTAGCAACTCCGACTTCATGGGGGCGGGTTGCAGCCCCCAATCCGAACTGGGGCCGGCTTTCCGGGATCCGCTCCCCCTCGCGGGGTGGCATCCCTCTGTACCGGCCATTGTAGCACGTGTGCAGCCCAGGGCATAAGGGGCATGATGACTTGACGTCGTCCCCGCCCTCCTCCGCCTTGACGGCGGCGGTCCCGCGTGGGTTCCCGGCATCACCCGATGGCAACACGCGGCGGGGGTTGCGCTCGTTGCGGGACTTAACCCAACATCTCACGACACGAGCTGACGACAGCCATGCACCACCTGTATGGGCTCCTCTCGGCCACGGGGTCTCCCCCGCTTCACCCATATGTCAAGCCCTGGTAAGGTTCTTCGCGTTGCTTCGAATTAAGCCACATGCTCCGCTGCTTGTGCGGGCCCCCGTCAATTCCTTTGAGTTTTAGCCTTGCGGCCGTACTCCCCAGGCGGGACGCTTAATGCGTTGGCTGCGGCACGGGGGGATCGTCCCCCCACACCTAGCGTCCATCGTTTACGGCTGGGACTACCAGGGTATCTAATCCTGTTCGCTCCCCCAGCTTTCGCGCCTCAGCGTCGGTCTCGGCCCAGAGGGCCGCCTTCGCCACCGGTGTTCCACCCGATATCTGCGCATTCCACCGCTACACCGGGTGTTCCACCCTCCCCTACCGGACCCAAGCCGCGGAGGTTCCGGGGGCTTCGGGGGGTTGAGCCCCCCGCTTCGACCCCCGGCCTGCCGGGCCGCCTACGCGCGCTTTACGCCCAATGAATCCGGATAACGCTCGCCCCCTACGTATTACCGCGGCTGCTGGCACGTAGTTAGCCGGGGCTTCTTCTGCAGGTACAGTCTTGACTCTTCCCTGCTGAAAGCGGTTTACGACCCGAAGGCCTCCGTCCCGCACGCGGCGTCGCTGCGTCAGGGTTCCCCCCATTGCGCAAGATTCCCCACTGCTGCCTCCCGTAGGAGTCTGGGCCGTGTCTCAGTCCCAATCTGGCCGGTCGGTCTCTCAACCCGGCTACCCGTTGTCGGCACGGTGGGCCGTCACCCCGCCGTCTACCTGATGGGCCGCGGAGCCATCCCCTCCCGTCGGGGCTTTAGCCGGGGTGCCATGCGGCACCCCGGGGTATCCGGTATTACCCGTCCTTTCGGGCGGCTATCCCGGGGGAGGGGGCAGGTTCTCCACGTGTTACTCAGCCGTTCGCCACTCGCTTCTATCCGAAGATAGGTGCCGTTCGACTTGCATGTGTTAGGCGCGCCGCCAGCGTTCATCCTGAGCCAGGATCGAACTCTCCGTCCAAAATATATGGGCTTCGAGCCCGTCCGGTCCTCTCAGTTCATCGCTGATCGGTTCCGTTCGATTCATATGGTTTTAGTATAGGAAAAGGAATTTCTCGGGGCCGCCTCTCGGCGGCCTTGCGAAAAACAAATCCAAGTTAGACCATTTCAAATGGTTCGATGTCTGCCCGGATGCGACACATCTGGTGTGTCCATCCTCGCAGTATCCGGTTCTCAAGGTGCACGCCTGCGCTGGTTCCCGGTTCGACCGGGCCGCGCGGCAAGGAGATATATTGCCAGACCGGAGGGGCCCCGGGGGCGGGAATCGCGCACTCCATATTTTGTTCACAAATGAATTAACTGGGCTCCGAGTTGCTCAGAGTCACACATATGGTCATAAACCTTGGACAGACCGTATGACCTCGGGAATCTTGCTGTCCACTGTAGACATAGCATCTTTATACCCTCGTCGGCCTCCGCTAGTTAGCCCGTCATAAATTAAAGGACAACGTTAACAAGCCTATAAAACGCCTGCAGGGGCTCTATCACTAATTAGATAGAGCCCCCGCAGGCGGAGTGTATTTGATTGAAAAAATGCCCCTGAATTGATTTACTGGAAATAAAGAGCAAAAGATCCGTCCGGATATAAGTGGCGACAGAACCCTGTAGCTGACTGAGCGCCACCAGAAAGCGACATAAGCACAAAGATCGGCTCTACCTCACCGCGGACGACAAAGATGCCCTCGGCTAAAGCCAATCCGGACACCCCTAAAACAGATAGAGCAAATGTCGGTTTATATAACGCAAAAAGGGGGAGGCCGCGAGGCCTCCCCCTTCTCAGTTCAAGCGTACGGCTCGGTGCCGTCCACCGGTCAGCGGCGCCCTGGCCTCCCACGGGCTGACCCCGCAGTACTCTCGGCGCGATGGGGCTTAGCTTCCGGGTTCGGAACGGGACCGGGCGTGCCCCCCATGCTCTGGCCGCTGACCGGTGGGCGGCGCCCACCGTTACGGTGTCCTGGGTCTCACTCTACACGTGCCCTGGGGGCCGCATGGCGCATAGGAAAGATGTGACTCGGGGGCATCCTCGTGCCCGGACCGCGCATGAGCGCTGGGTCCCGCGGGCCGCGAGGTGCGGTTCCGGAAGAGCTCGGGCGATTAGTGCGGCTCGGCTGAGGCTGTCGCCAGCCTTGCACCTGCCGTCTATCGACCAGGTAGTCTACCTGGGCCCTTACCGGAAGGAGAACTAATCCCTGGAACGGCTTCCCGCTTAGATGCCTTCAGCGGTTATCCGCGCCGCACGCGGCTACCCGGCCGTGCCGTTGGTCGACAACCGGTTCACCGGAGGTGCGTCCACCCCGGTCCTCTCGTACTGGGGGCAGCCTCCATCGATTCTCCTGCGCCCACGGAGGATAGGGACCGAACTGTCTCACGACGTTCTGAACCCAGCTCGCGTACCGCTTTAAACGGCGAACAGCCGTACCCTTGGGACCTGCTCCAGCCCCAGGATGCGATGAGCCGACATCGAGGTGCCAAACCTTGCCGTCGATGTGGACTCTTGGGCAAGATCAGCCTGTTATCCCCGGAGTACCTTTTATCCGTTGAGCGACGGCCCACCCACTCGGGGCCGCCGGATCACTAGAGCCTGCTTTCGCACCTGCTCGGCTTGTGGGCCTCGCAGTCAAGCCCGCTTGTACTCTTGCATTCAAAAGGACGGTTGCCGACCGTCCCGAGCGGACCTTCGCGCGCCTCCGTTACCCTTTAGGAGGCGACCGCCCCAGTCAAACTGCCCGCCTGGCACGGTCCCCGAGCCGGTTGACGGCCTCGGGTTAGGACGCCGGTCGCGCGAGGGCAGTATTCCAAGGGCGGCTCCCCGGGGGCTGGCGCCTCCGGATCTGTGCCTCCTGCCTATCCTCTACACGCGGGACCAGCGGCCAATGCCAAGCTGCAGTGAAGGTTCACGGGGTCTTTCCGTCCTTCCGCGGGTAAGTCGCATCTTCACGACCAGTGCAATTTCACCGGGTCCATGGTCGAGACAGCGCCCAAGTCGTTGCGCCTTTCGTGCAGGTCGGAACTTACCCGACAAGGAATTTCGCTACCTTAGGACCGTTATAGTTACGGCCGCCGTTTACCGGGGCTTGGCTTCGGGGCTTCGCCGAATCGGCTAACTCCTCCGCGTGACCTTCCGGCACCGGGCAGGCGTCAGACCCTATACGTCGCCTTGCGGCTTCTGCAGAGTCCTGTGTTTTTGGTAAACAGTCGCTTGGGCCTCTCCACTGCGGCCCGCCTCCGCTCCCCGGGCGAGCCGGTTCACGTACGCGCGGGCACCCCTTCTCCCGAAGTTACGGGGCCATTGTGCCGAGTTCCTTGACCATGGTTGACCCGATCGCCTCGGTATGTTCTACCCACCCACCTGTGTCGGTTTGCGGTACGGGCGCGCACGCGCCTGCCTAGGGGTTTTTCTAGGGACCTCGGGCTCACTCGCTTCGCTCAGTCGCTTCGTCCGGAGCCTCGCCCTTCTGCGGACCGGATTTCCCTGGTCCGCGGGCCGCGCTCCATCACGGGGACGTCCAGAACCCCGCCGAGCCACCCCCATCCGTCGCCCCGTCGGTCGTAGCGCCGCGTGCGCGGTGCAGGAATGTCTGCCTGCTGCGCGTCGGCTACGCCTCCCGGCCTCGCCTTAGCCCCCGACTGACCCTGGGAGGATTAGCCTTGCCCAGGAAACCTCGGGTTCACGGCGGACGAGTTACTCTCTCGTCTCTCGCTACTCATGCCAGCATTCTCACTCCCATGCGCTCCACCGTCGGTCGCCCTCCGGCTTCTCCGCCCATGGGAAGCTCCCCTACCGATTCTAATGAATTAAAATCCCGCCGCTTCGGTGTCCAGCTTAGCCCCGTGTATTGTCGGCGCATGTCCACTCGACCAGTGAGCTGTTACGCACTCTTTGAATGGATGGCTGCTTCTAAGCCAACATCCTGGTTGTCTGGGCGGACGCACATCCTTTGCCACTCGGCTGGAACTTGGGGACCTTAGCGGGCGGTCCGGGCTGTTTCCCTCTCGAGCACACAGCTTAGCCCACATGCTCTGACTGCCGCGCTCTGGGCCGCCGGCATTCGGAGTTCGGTTGGATTCGGTAGGCGGCGAAGCCCCCTCGTCCATCCGGTGCTCTACCTCCGGCGGTGAACGCGCGACGCTAGCCCTAAAGCTATTTCGGGGAGAACGAGATATCTCCGGGTTTGATTGGCCTTTCACCCCTATCCGCAGGTCATCGCCGCCGTTTTCAACCGACGTGCGTTCGGCCCTCCACGGGGTCTTACCCCCGCTTCAGCCTGCCCACGGATAGCTCACCCGGCTTCGCGTCCGCGGCGCGGGACTCAAGTCGCCCTGTTAAGGCTCGCTTTCGCTACGGCTCCCTTTCGGTTAACCTCGCCCCGCGCCAGCGACTCGCTGGCTCATTCTACAAAAGGCACGCCGTCACAACGTAAAGTTGCTCCGACTGCTCGTGGGCGCACGGTTTCAGGTACTGTTTCACTCCCCTCCCGGGGTGCTTTTCACCTTTCCCTCACGGTACTGGTGCGCTATCGGTCACAGGGTAGTACTCAGGCTTGGATGGTGGTCCACCCAGGTTCGGACCGGGTTTCACGTGCCCGGCCCTACTCAGGGACCGCGTCGCGCCGTCCGGTCTGGGTTCGCGTACGGGGCTGTCACCCGCTGCGGCCGGCCCTCCCATGCCGTTCCGCTCCCCAGCCGGACCTGCGCCCGGGGGCGGCAGCCCCCGGATGCGCGGCCCTGCAACCCCGTCGGCGGAACCCCTGCCGGGTATGCCCGCTCGACGGTTTGGCCATCGGTCCCCTTTCGCTCGCCGCTACTCGGGGAGTCTCGAGATTGATTTCCTCTCCTCCGGGTACTTAGATGTTTCAGTTCCCCGGGTTGTCCTCCCCCCGCCTATGCGTTCAGCGGGGGGATATGCACACTGCTGTGCATGGGTTCGCCCATTCGGAGACCCCCGGGTCGAAGGATGTGTGCTCCTCGCCGGGGATTATCGCAGCTTGCCGCGTCCTTCATCGGCTCCCTGTGCCAAGGCATCCGCCGTGCGCCCGTGGTATCTTGCGGGACCGCTCTCGGGCCCGCGGGATATCCACGTGTCGCTAATGAAAATTAATCGATATCATGAATAGCGCTCGTATGTCGCAATTCGGGTATCTCATACCGCGGCACAGTAGTTGAACTGTGCTCGCGATCAGATGCTCCTCACTCATTATTAAGTGAATTCTTCTTGTTTGGATCGGATGAATGATTGCTATCATTCTTACGTTTAATCGCAGAAAAGAATCGAGTCTGGAAGAAATTGATCTTCCATCTCTCTCCTATCGCTATGCGGCTCTCAAGGTACGCGGGTGCGACCCCGGGGACCGGGTGCTGCGGGGACTTACTCCGGGCGACATCCACCGGACGGGCTCCTGCCCTCCATTCGAGTTAAAGTATGTCTCTCTAAGAATGTATCTCCCTAGAAAGGAGGTGATCCAGCCGCACCTTCCGGTACGGCTACCTTGTTACGACTTCACCCCCCTCACCCTCCACACCTTCGGCGCCTCCCCCCTCTCGGTTGGGCCGGCGACTTCGGGTGCAGACGACTCGGGTGGTGTGACGGGCGGTGTGTACAAGGCCCGGGAACGCATTCACCGCGGCATGCTGATCCGCGATTACTAGCAACTCCGACTTCATGGGGGCGGGTTGCAGCCCCCAATCCGAACTGGGGCCGGCTTTCCGGGATCCGCTCCCCCTCGCGGGGTGGCATCCCTCTGTACCGGCCATTGTAGCACGTGTGCAGCCCAGGGCATAAGGGGCATGATGACTTGACGTCGTCCCCGCCCTCCTCCGCCTTGACGGCGGCGGTCCCGCGTGGGTTCCCGGCATCACCCGATGGCAACACGCGGCGGGGGTTGCGCTCGTTGCGGGACTTAACCCAACATCTCACGACACGAGCTGACGACAGCCATGCACCACCTGTATGGGCTCCTCTCGGCCACGGGGTCTCCCCCGCTTCACCCATATGTCAAGCCCTGGTAAGGTTCTTCGCGTTGCTTCGAATTAAGCCACATGCTCCGCTGCTTGTGCGGGCCCCCGTCAATTCCTTTGAGTTTTAGCCTTGCGGCCGTACTCCCCAGGCGGGACGCTTAATGCGTTGGCTGCGGCACGGGGGGATCGTCCCCCCACACCTAGCGTCCATCGTTTACGGCTGGGACTACCAGGGTATCTAATCCTGTTCGCTCCCCCAGCTTTCGCGCCTCAGCGTCGGTCTCGGCCCAGAGGGCCGCCTTCGCCACCGGTGTTCCACCCGATATCTGCGCATTCCACCGCTACACCGGGTGTTCCACCCTCCCCTACCGGACCCAAGCCGCGGAGGTTCCGGGGGCTTCGGGGGGTTGAGCCCCCCGCTTCGACCCCCGGCCTGCCGGGCCGCCTACGCGCGCTTTACGCCCAATGAATCCGGATAACGCTCGCCCCCTACGTATTACCGCGGCTGCTGGCACGTAGTTAGCCGGGGCTTCTTCTGCAGGTACAGTCTTGACTCTTCCCTGCTGAAAGCGGTTTACGACCCGAAGGCCTCCGTCCCGCACGCGGCGTCGCTGCGTCAGGGTTCCCCCCATTGCGCAAGATTCCCCACTGCTGCCTCCCGTAGGAGTCTGGGCCGTGTCTCAGTCCCAATCTGGCCGGTCGGTCTCTCAACCCGGCTACCCGTTGTCGGCACGGTGGGCCGTCACCCCGCCGTCTACCTGATGGGCCGCGGAGCCATCCCCTCCCGTCGGGGCTTTAGCCGGGGTGCCATGCGGCACCCCGGGGTATCCGGTATTACCCGTCCTTTCGGGCGGCTATCCCGGGGGAGGGGGCAGGTTCTCCACGTGTTACTCAGCCGTTCGCCACTCGCTTCTATCCGAAGATAGGTGCCGTTCGACTTGCATGTGTTAGGCGCGCCGCCAGCGTTCATCCTGAGCCAGGATCGAACTCTCCGTCCAAAATGTATGGGCTTCGAGCCCGTCCGGTCCTCACAACTATTAGCTGATCGGTTCCGTTCGATTCATATGGTTTTAGTATAGGAAAAGGAATTTCTCGGGGCCGCCTCTCGGCGGCCTTGCGAAAAACAAATCCAAGTTAGACCATTTCAAATGGTTCGATGTCTGCCCGGATGCGACACATCTGGTGTGTCCATCCTCGCAGTATCCGGTTCTCAAGGTGCACGCCTGCGCTGGTTCCCGGTTCGACCGGGCCGCGCGGCAAGGAGATATATTGCCAGACCGGAGGGGCCCCGGGGGCGGGAATCTGGGCGTACACATTTCCTACACAATGTAAGATCTGACTAACGTTTGCCAGCCGTTACCTACCGCTCGCCGAGCATCTCTTTATATAAGGCAGCCTCATGGTTAAAGCGGATACGTTCCCCTAGCTAAAGCACAGCCAGCATCGAGCAACTCGTCACGTTCTTCCACCGAGAACCCCTCGGCGTAGACGCGCACCACTGGTTCGGTCCCGCTAGGACGGACCAGCAGCCACGTGTCATCCTCGAATGCCAAACGCAAGCCATCCATATGACTAACGTTTTGCGGCACCTTGCCACAAATCGACTTGGGGTTTACGCCCGGCAGCAGGGTTCGTAACGTTTCGGCATCTTCGGCCTCAAGGCGCAAATCGCGTCGACCGTAACTCGTCTTACCAAAACTGTCCTCGAGTTGGTCGACCAGAACGCCCAAAGGCGCGCCCGTCTTTGCCATAAGCTCACACAGAATCAGACAGGCGAGGATTCCATCGCGCTCGGGCATATGCGCGGCGATGCCGATACCACCGGCTTCTTCGCCGCCCATGAGGACGCCGCCCTTCTTCATCTCCGCCGCTATATATTTGAAACCAACTGGTTTGACGGTCACGCGGCAGCCAAGCGCCTCGGCAATGCGACGCACGAGCGTCGAGCATGAAAGATTGACGACGACGCGCCCCTCCAAATTACGAAATTGAACCAAGTCGCCCAAAACGAGCGCCATGATCTGATGCGGATGTATATATCTGCCGCGCTCGTCAACCGCGCCGATGCGGTCGGCGTCGCCGTCGGTCACCAGGCCAGCGCAAGCTCCGTCCTCGATAACCGTGCGCTCGCAAGCGTCCACCCACGGCTCAACGGGGTCGGGGCAGATATCTTCTTGGTCAGACGCCTGCCCGGCGTGAATCTCGTGCGCCTCGACGCCAAGCTCGCGCAGCAAGTCGGCTAGATAGCCCTGGGCTGCACCGCCCATGGGATCGATAACCACGCGCAGGTGCGCGGCGCGAATGGCTTCGGCATCGACAAACGATGCCACCGCCTGCATATAGTCAGGAATGATATCCGCGGTGCGATATTGCCCCTCGATCCCCATTGGCTCGGGAGCCATAGTCTCTTCGAGCTCTTCGATGACATCCTGGTTGGCGGTCGAGCCGTCACCCATGCGAATCTTGAGGCACAGATAGCCCTGCGGATGATGGGACCCCGTCACCATGAGCGCGCCGCACGCTTCACCGTCATAAGCCGCCGCCCACGTAAGGGCAGGGGTCGGGACAGGTCGCGAAGCGAGCACGGCGTCTAGCCCGTGCGCTGCTAGCACACCCGCCGCAAGCTCAGCGAACTCGCGCGCCAGGGACCGGGTGTCGAACCCTATATATACCGTTTTGCCCGGATTGGTCTTTTGCCACAACTCGCCGACGGCATCGGCGATACGGGCAACGTTATCGGCAGTGAAGTCCTCATCGACGCGAGCGCGCCAACCGTCAGTTCCAAAATGAATTATCGCGCACACGCGCAGACACCTCACAGTGTTTGGATCATGGTACGCATGGGGTATACCCGCAACATGCACTCGGCAACCTGCCGGCACCAGCATTCACCATTTGGGCAAATGCTGCCGAGGACATGCAAGCAATAAAAAACCGCCCCGTATGGAGCGGTTTTGCCCTTTATATATCGAGCGCCTCGGCCATCGCGGCCGTAGTGATTGCCGTGGTTCCACAGCAACTGCCCACCATTGCGGCACCGGCATGTCTCCATTCGATGCATGCGCGCGCGAAAGCTTCGGGGTTCTCGTGCCATACGGGGCCATCCTGAGTCTGGACCGGATCGCCTACGTTGGGACGCACCGTGACGGGAGTAGTCGCCGATGCAACCATCCTGGGCACCGCCGCGTTCGCGGCCGCAAGCGAACAGCAATTAACACCAACCGAGTTTGCGCCGTGTTTTTCGGCGTACAAAACGGCTGCCTCGATGTTGAGGCCATCGCCCAACAGGTCGCCTTTATCGTCAACGACAAAACTCACCAGAACAGGCATGCCGTCGGCGGCGTCTCGGGCGCCGGCAAGCATGGGCTGCAAATTACGGATAGACGTCACCGTCTCGATCAGCAGACCGTCAACACCAGCATTGAGCAAGGCGTGCGCCTGTTCGCGCGCAATGCCTCGGATTTCACGATACTCGGCAGAGTCCTCGGCAAACCACTCAATACCGATCGGGCCCATCGAGCCCAGCAGCAGCTGAGGGTGCGCCTGGCGGGCATCGTCGACAGCCCCGCGATTGACCTCCGCCACGGACGGCGCAATCTGGTCGTGCTTGAGGGCATAGCTCGATGCCTGAAAGGTGTTGGTAATGAGCACCTGCGCGCCGGCGGCGACATACAAGCGATGGATACGAGAAACGGTCTGCGGCTCTGCCAGATTCCAAAACGCCGGTGGAATGTCGGCGGCATCGTACTCACTCAACAGAACACTGCCCATGGGACCCTGCGCCAACAAGGTCTCGCTCGACAAGCGGCGCGTAAGTTCCTCGGCACCAAAGCGGTTGTAATAACTCGTATCCATATATATCCCGCTATTCCTCGACGCTGATTCCCTGCTTTTCGAAATAGGCGAGCCAGCGGTTCATCGTGTCCTCGGAAAGCGCATGCTCCATCATGCAGGCCTCGGAATCGGCTCGCTCAAATTCGACACCGAGCTCCTGAACCAAAAACGTGCGGATGAGGCGATGACGGTACCAGATAGCCGTACCAACCTCGCGGCCGCGATCGGTCAGGACTACCTTGCCGTAGTGCGATTGCTCGACAAGTTCGGATGCCTTGAGCGCCGAAACCGCTTTATTGACCGATGCCTTGGAGACGCCAAGGCGCTGCGCGATGTCGACCGATCGCACGCCGTTGGTTTCCCCCTCTTCGCTTTCAATGCGAACCATGCACTCCAAGTAGTCTTCGTTCGCCACCGTCAGATGTAGTTCGCGCGAGCTATTTGTCGTATCCATGATCTTCCGTCCCTTCTGCATTCAATGGCTGATTCTACCCCATCCAAGCGTCGTGGTATGCCGTGGCATACCGTGCTAGAGTTCTTGTTGCACACGACGACCAAGATTGGAGCGGTCTTTATGGAAAACACCACCACGAGCCCCGATGTCCTCGAACGCTTTTTGCGCTACGTCCAGATCAACACGCAGTCCGAGGATGCAAACTGCGACCAGGTACCCTCGAGCGCCGTTCAGTTTGACCTTGCCAACGTGCTGGCTGAAGAGCTGCGCGAGCTTGGTGCGGAAGATGCCCACGTGACCGAGCACGCCTATGTCTGCGCGCATATCCCCGCAAGTGCGGGCGCTGAGGACAAGCCCGCCCTGGGCCTGATCGCCCATCTCGACACCACCGAAGTTGCACCGGGCGCCGGCGTGAAGCCGCACATCGTGCACTACGAAGGCGGCAACCTGGTCTGCGGCACGGTTGACGGTAAACCCGTTGCCATGAGTACCGCCAAGCTTCCCGCCCTGAATGACCTCGCGGGTGAGGACCTGGTCTGCAGCGACGGCACCACGCTGCTGGGCGCAGACGACAAGGCAGGCGTCGCCGAGATCATGTCGCTTGTCGCGCGTATCGCTCAGGACCCTTCTCTGCCCCATCCCGCACTCGGCATTTGCTTCTGCCCTGACGAGGAGATCGGCCACGGAGCCGAGCTGTTGGATATCGATACCTTTGGCTGCAAGTACGCCTACACGGTCGACGGCGGCCCCATCGGCGAGCTGGAGTGGGAGTGCTTTAACGCCGCCGAGGCGACCGTCCGCTTTGAGGGCCAGTCCATCCACCCGGGCGACGCTAAGGGTCGTATGGTCAACGCAGGCAATCTGTTCTGCGACTTCAACGCGTTGCTCCCCTACGTGCAGCGCCCGGAGTATACGGAAGGCTACGAGGGCTTTTATCACCTTGAGGGTGTATCTGCGACCGTCGATCACGCCACAGCGCGCTATATCGTCCGCGACCATGACGCCGCCAAGTTCCAGCAGAAACTCGACCTTATTGATGCCGCCGCCTCGATGCTCAACCAGCGTCTGGGTGAGGAGCGTGTGACGGTCGAGATTAAGCAGCAGTATCGAAATATGGCCGAGATCGTTCGTGACTATCCCGAGCTTATTGGTGTTGCCAAGGAAGCCTACCTTGCCTGCGGCGTTGAGCCCCAAGTGCTGCCGATTCGCGGCGGCACCGACGGCGCGCAGCTGTCGTTCCGCGGTCTGCCCTGCCCCAACCTTTCCACCGGCGGCTATTGCTACCACGGCGTCAACGAGTTCGTCCCGGTCAGTTCGCTCGTCAAGATGACCGACGTGCTCCAGGAGCTCGTCGCCCGCTTTGCATAGGGAACTCGAACAATCTAGGTAAGCAAAACCGCCCCGTCCTCAAAACCGAGAACGGGGCGGTTTTTGGTGCAAGGGGAGTAGTCAGCACCGCAGGTTGAGCCAACGTCAGCGAGCGATGTCCAAGGCGAACAAGTTGGCATGAAAAAGGCAGGGCATTGACCTTCTGGTCATGCCCTGCCTTTTGAATGACAAATTGTCGCCTTGGGCGGCGCGCAGCGTCGAGCCGTTACGGCGTTTGGTAAAACGCCGTAACTTAGTAGTTGGCCTCGTAGCCGTTGCCGTCGCCGGTGGGCTCTTCGTAGTAGTCCGAATCGCTCGAATCGCTTGAGTCATCGGAATCGTCAGAGCTGACCGATGAGGTTGCGGTACCATTTGCGTAGTCGTCAGACGTGTTGTTGTTCAGGTCGCCGATCGTAGAGCTGGAACCGTCGGAAAGGCCCATGGTGTTGGGACCCTTGGGGTCCTTGCCGGCATCGACGCGCTCCATCATTTCCTTGAGCTCGTCCTCGTAGACAAAGACGTAGCTCACACCGTCGATCATGGTGCTGTCGTCGGCGTACGAGGGCAGGTTGGCCGAGTAGATACCGTCGACATCCATACCGCGCATGGCGTTGACCGTAGCCACGATATCCTGAACGCTCATATCGGTTACGAGCATATCGGACAGCGAATTAACCAGGCCAAAGATCTTCGTGGCATCGAAGTTATTGAGAATCTGGTTGGCAAGGGCGCCAAGCACCTGACGCTGGTGGCGCATGCGCGTGTAATCGCCGTCGGCATAGGTGTAGCGGCAGCGGGCATAGGTAAGGGCGGTGGCACCGTCCATATGCTGCTGGCCAGCGGTAATCTTAATATCCAGGTGCTCGGGGTCGTCAACATCATCGGTTGCGTTAATGTCGATACCGCCAACCGAATCAATCAGCGCCTGCATACCGTCGAAGCTGACCTCGGCATAGTGGGAAATCTGAACACCGCACAGCTCGTTGACCGCCTCGACCATGGCCTCGGCGCCGCCAACGGTATGGCAGGCGTTGATCTTCATGGTCTCGCCCTTGTACTCGACCTTGGTGTCGCGCGGAACGGAAATGAGCGTCGCCTGCTTTTGCGTGGGGTCGATGCGTGCCAGGATAATCGAGTCGGCACGATACGTATCCTCGCCCGGACGGCCGTCGGTGCCAAGAAGCAGCACGTAGAACGGATCCTTTGCCTCATCGGTGTCAACCAGAACCCGACGCAGATTGTCGGTAATGACATTGGAATCGCCGAGCTTGCCCATAATGGTGGCAAACCACAGGCCGGCAGCGGTAGTGGCACTCAGCAGCACGCCAAGCACGACAATGAGCGCGACGTGACGAATCGTGTGGCTACGATGACGTTGACGAGCGCGCTCGGAATAGCGAGCCACGTTATCGCGACTGTAGATCTTGGCCTGCGCACCAGTTGAGGGTCTTCGGGCGGTGGTATCCGCGAGGGGCTTTTTATTAAACATAGGCAACCTGTATTAGTAGATGACGGGATCGGGGACGGTAGCATGCTCGACATGCGCGCCGAGCGCCTGCAGCTTTTCGACAAACTGCTCGTAGCCGCGCTTGATGTGATGGATGGCCGAAACCTCGGTCGTCCCGTCGGCGATCAAGCCCGCTACGACGAGGGCCGCTCCGCCACGCAGATCGGGCGAGGTAACCTGTGCACCCGAGAAGCCCTTGACGCCATGAATCATGGCATGATGGCTCTCGATACGAATGTCGGCACCCATGCGCACCAGCTCAGAGGCAAACATAAAGCGATTCTCGAAGATATTTTCGGTAATAACGGAACTGCCGTCGGCAAGGGCGGAGAGCACCATAATCTGCGCCTGCATGTCGGTCGGGAAACCGGGGAACGGAAGCGTCTGGATGTCGACCGGCTTGATACGCTCGGCACGGTTCACATGGACGCCATCTTCGACGCGCTCGCAGTCGATACCCATGAGCTCCATCTTCTTGAGCACCATGCCCAAGTGAATGGGGCAAAAACCCGTGACGTCGACACCGCGATCGTCGGCCATCAACGCACCGGCAACGATAAAGGTACCGGCCTCGATGCGGTCGCCCACCACGCGATGGGTAACGGGATGGAGCTCTTCCACGCCTTCGATAGTCACGACGGGCGTACCGGCGCCAACAATCTTGGCGCCCATCTCGTTGAGCATGTTAGCGAGATCGACGATCTCGGGCTCGCGGGCGGCATTATCGATAACCGTGGTGCCCTGTGCGCGCACAGAGGCCATGATGAGGTTCTCGGTCGCACCGACGCTGGCGAACTCGAGCGTGACGGTGGTACCGAGCAGACCTTGGGGCGCATTAGCGTTGATGTAACCGTGGGCGGTATCGAACTCAACGCCCAGGGCCTCAAGACCAAGAATGTGCATATCGATCTTGCGAGCACCCAGGTTGCAGCCGCCCGGCATGGCAATCTTGGCGCGATGGAAGCGACCCAGCAGGGGTCCCATGACGGCGGTGGAAGCACGCATCTTGGCAACGAGCTCGTAGGGGGCCTCCCAAGAATCGACCTGAGAGGTATCAATCTCGAGCGTGTGCTCGTCGAGAACATCGATCGTAGCGCCCATGCCCTTGAGCACCTTGCCCATCACGTGGACATCGGAAATATCGGGCACGTTCTGCAGCGTCGTCTTGCCCGGCGCCAGAAGCGTTGCCGCCATGAGTTTGAGTGCGGAGTTCTTGGCGCCCGAAACGGGCACGGAGCCTCCGATGGCGTGGCCACCCTCAACGCGGATAATATCCAAGGTCTACCCTTTCAAAAAGCATGCCCGGGGTGGCTGGGCCATCCCGGGCATGATGTGTTCGCAAATGGTCGAACGCTAAATCGTTTGACTATTGGGCAAGCTTGAGCTTACACCATGCGATTTCATTATAGAGGTAGGCGCGGCGTGCATCATCCTCCGACAAATTACCCAGCTTCTCTTCAAAACCTTGAATATCAGCTTTAAGCTTGTCGGCATCGACGGTCGCCAAATCGCAAGCGCGCTCGGCGAGAACGGTCACGACATCGTCCGCAACCTGGGCATAGCCGCCGGCCACGGCAAACGTGTGGTCGACAGTGCCCATGGCCTTATCGGAAACGCGAACGTAACCGCGGTCGATCGTGCAGATCTCGCTGGAGTGAGCAGGCAGAACGCCAAACTCGCCATCCGTGGACGGAATCGACACAAACGCAGCGTCGCCCTCATAGGCGCAGCTCACGGGGCACACGATGCGGATACGCATAACCTACTTCTCCCCCATCTTGCGGGCGCGCTCGCGCACGTCCTCAATCGTGGAAGCATAGCGGAAAGCCTGCTCGGGCAGGTCATCGGCCTTGCCGTCGACAATCTCGGCGAAAGAGCGGACGGTATCCTCGACGCGGACGTAGACACCGGGGTTGCCGGTGAACTTCTCGGCGACGTGGAAGGACTGCGAGAGGAACTGCTGAATCTTACGGGCACGGTTGACCGTAAGGCGCTGCTCCTCGGACAGCTCGTCCATACCCAGAATGGCGATGATGTCCTGAAGGTCGGAGTACTCCTGCAGGAGCTCCTGGACCTTGACGGCGACACGGTAGTGCTCCTCGCCGACAATCGAGGGATCGAGAGCGTCGGAGGAAGATGCGAGCGGGTCGATAGCCGGGAACAGGCCGAGCGACGAAATGCTACGCGAAAGAACCGTGGTGGCGTCGAGGTGCGTAAACGTCGTGGCAGGCGCCGGGTCGGTCAGGTCGTCTGCGGGGACGTAGACAGCCTGGACGGAGGTAATGGAGCCCGTCTTGGTCGAGGTAATGCGCTCCTGGAGGTCGCCCATCTCGGTTGCCAGCGTGGGCTGGTAACCAACGGCGGACGGCATACGGCCCAGCAGTGCGGAAACCTCGGAACCTGCCTGGGAGAAGCGGAAGATGTTGTCGATGAACAGCAGAACGTCCTGGCCGCGATCGCGGAAGTACTCAGCGGTGGTAAGGCCGGCCAGACCGATGCGCAGACGCGCTCCGGGCGGCTCGTTCATCTGACCATAGACCAAGCAGGTCTTGTCGATAACGCCAGACTCGCTCATCTCGAGGAACAGGTCGGTGCCCTCGCGGGTACGCTCGCCGACGCCGGTGAACACCGAGGTGCCGCCGTGCTCCTGGGCGAGGTTGTTGATGAGCTCCTGGATCAGAACGGTCTTGCCGACGCCGGCGCCGCCGAACAGACCTGTCTTGCCGCCGCGGATGTAGGGCTCGAGCAGGTCGACGGCCTTGATGCCGGTCTCGAAGATCTCGGTCTTGGTGGTGAGCTCGTCGAAACGGGGCGCTGCATGGTGGATGGGGTAGAACTCCTCCACCTCGGGCATGGGCTTGCCGTCGACGGGCTTGCCCATGACGTTCCAAATGCGGCCGAGCGTCTTGGGACCAACGGGCATCTTCATGGGCTCACCGGTATCGGTGGCGATGAGGCCGCGCTGCAGGCCGTCGG
The DNA here is from genome assembly GCA_025992755.1 of Coriobacteriaceae bacterium. Taxonomy (GTDB): domain Bacteria; phylum Actinomycetota; class Coriobacteriia; order Coriobacteriales; family Coriobacteriaceae; genus Collinsella. The sequence continues at coordinate 63,537 of DAJPGF010000001.1, read as the reverse complement.
TCGAGGACATGGCGACCGTGCGGACGACGCCGCCCGGAAGCTGGCTCTCGACCTCGAGGATCGTGCTCAGATGACCGATCGGGGTCTCGGCCTCGACCGTGAGCGCGTTGTAGATCGGGGGCACCGCGCCGTCAAACTTGACGTCGACGACAGGGCCGATGATTCGCACGATGCGACCATCACCGGCAGTCGTCTTCTTGGTGGCTTCCTCGACCGCAAGCTTTACGGTGTTATTAGCCATTACTGTTCCTCCAATGCTGAGGCTCCGCCGACGATCTCGTTAATCTCGGTCGTGATCGAAGCCTGGCGCACGCGACTATACGTGCGGGTAAGGGTCGAGATGATCGCGGTGGCGTTTTCCGTCGCGGAGTGCATGGCCTTGCGGCGTGCACCCTGCTCGGCAGCCGCCGAATCGATCAGGGCCTGGTAGATGACCGTCAGGATATAAGACGGCACAAGCTTGCCGAGAACATGCTCGGGAGAGGGCACGAACTCGAACGTGGACGAGATGCGCTTAGGGGCGTCGGTCTCGTTCTTACGCGGACCGTGGGCCATAGCGATCATCTCGGGGTCGAGCGGCAACAGATGCTCGACGCGAAGCTCCTGATCCACGCGGTTCTTGGCGTGGTGGTAGACAAGCTCGACACGGTCAAGCTCACCGGCACGATACGCATCGCAGATATGAGAGGAGATCATGCGGGCCTGATTGAAATCGGGCTCAGAGGAGTTGCCCTCAAAGTGCATGACAACGTTTGCGCGGTCACGGAAATACGTGGCCGGCTTACGCCCGCACGCGATGATCTCGCATTCGATGCCGTCGTTCGCCCAAGAAGCGGCGAGCTTTTCGGCCGTGCGCTCCACCGTCGTATTGAAACCGCCGGCAAGGCCGCGGTCCGAGGCAATAACGACAATCAGGCCATGCTTGACGCTCTCATGCTTCTGCAGCATGGGATCGGTGCCCGAACAGGAGGCGTCGCCGGCGACCGTCAACATGACGTCGGTCAGCGCCTCCTTATAGGGCTCGGCCTGCTTGGAGCGATCGAGGGCACGACGAATCTTGGCCGTAGAGACCATCTCCATCGTGCGCGTGATCTGCTTGGTCGTGGTAACCGAGGAGATTCGCTTCTTAATGTCGCGAAGGTTGGCCATGGGGCTTAGTTCTCCTCTGATCCAGAAACATCCGAATGGTGCTTGGCCATGAACTGCTGCTTGAAGTCGCCGATGACGCGCAAGAGCTCAGCCTTGGTGTCATCATCGATCTTCTTGGCGCGAACCTTGTCGAGCAGCGAACCAAAGCCATTGTCCATGTACTCGATGAGCTCGGCACGGAAAGGCAGCACGTCGGCGATCTCCAGGTCATCCAGGAAGCCCTCGTTGCCAGCGAACAGCGTAACGATCTGCTCGCCAACCTCAAACGGCTTGTAACGCGGCTGCTTCAGGAGCTCGGTCATGCGAGCACCGTGGGTCAGCTGCTTCTGAGTAGCCTCGTCGAGGTCGGAGCCGAACTGCGTAAAGCCAGCGAGCTCCTGATAGGAAGCGAGGTCCAGACGGAGGTTGCCGGCGACCTGCTTCATGGCCTTGGTCTGCGCATCGCCACCGACGCGGGACACGGAGATACCCACGTCGACTGCCGGGCGCTGACCCTGGAAGAAGAGCTCGGACTGCAGGTAGATCTGACCATCGGTAATGGAAATGACGTTGGTCGGAATGTAGGCCGAGACGTCGCCGTCCTGGGTCTCGATGATCGGCAGTGCCGTCATGGAGCCGTAACCGTTCTTCTTGGACATCTTGACGGCACGCTCGAGCAGACGAGAGTGCAGGTAGAAGATGTCGCCAGGATAGGCCTCGCGTCCAGGCGGACGATGCAGCGTCAGCGACATCTGACGGTAGGCCACAGCCTGCTTGGACAGGTCGTCGTAGATGACGAGCACGTGGCCGCCGGGGTTGGTCTCGCTGGCGGGCTTGCCGTCCTCGCCGTTGTACATAAAGAACTCGCCAATAGCGGCACCGGCCATAGGCGCGATGTACTGCATAGGGGCGGAATCGGCAGCGGTGGCCGAAACGATGATGGTGTAGTCGAGCGCACCGTGCTGAGCGAGGGTCTCGCGGATGTTGGCAACCGTGGAGGCCTTCTGGCCGATGGCGACATAGATGCAGACCATGCCCTTGCCGCGCTGGTTGAGGATAGCGTCGATGGCGATGGCGGTCTTACCGGTCTTACGGTCACCGATGATGAGCTCACGCTGACCGCGGCCAATAGGCACCATGGAGTCGATAGCGAGCAGACCGGTCTGAACCGGCTCGCACACCGGGGTACGATCGATGACGCCGGGAGCCTTGAACTCGATGGGGCGACGGTGCGTAGCGACGATGTCGCCCAGGCCGTCGATGGGCTGGCCGAGCGGATTGACGACGCGGCCGAGCATGGCACGGCTCACGGGGATATCCATAACGCGGCCAGTGGTGCGGCACTCGTCGCCTTCCTTGATGGAGTCGACGGCACCGAACAGAACGGCGCCGACCTCGTCACGGTCAAGGTTCTGGGCAAGGCCGAAGACGGTCTCACCGGTATCGGAGCTCTTGAACTCCAGAAGCTCGCCTGCCATGGCGCTCTTGAGGCCGGAGACGCGCGCGATGCCGTCGCCTACCTCGTCGACCGTTGAAACCTCATGCGTATCGACCGTCGCGGAGAGGCTCGTGAGCTGCTCCTGCAGTTTCTTGGCGATATCCTGGGCATTGAGGGTTTCGGACATTAGGCTTCACCTCCGTACGAATTAGCAGAGTTTGCGAGGGTCTCCTGCGCGATGCGCAGCTGCGTCTTGACGGAAATGTCACGACGCTCGCCGCGGGCCTCGAGCACCAGGCCGCCCACGATAGACGGGTCGACCTGCTCGATAAGGAATACCTTGCGGCCGAAGTCCTGCTCGCATTTCTTAGTGATGGTTTGACGCAGCTCGTCGTCGAGCGGGATCGCCGTGGTGACGGTCACGCCCACTACATCCTCGTCTTCCTCGGCAACATACTTAAAGGCAGCTGCCACCTTGGGAAGAAGGTCGAGCTGGTCGCGCTTGGACATGGTGTCGAGCACGGCGATGATCTCGGGGCTGGCAGAAGCCAAGCGCTCGATCATCTCGAGGTCCTCGAACACATGGTTCTCGGCCTTGGCGGCTTCCAAAAGGGAACGCGCGTAGGTCTCGAGCACCTTGTCCTGATAGCGGCTAGTCGGCATTCAGGCTACCTGCTTCCTGGATGTAGCGCTCGATGAGCTTCTTCTGCTCGGCATCGTCCTCGAGTGCCTCGCCCACGATCTTGGTGGCGACGGCAACGGACAGGTCGGCGATGGAGCTCGCGGCACCGGCGTAGATGGACTTGCGCTCGTCCTCGACGGTCGTATGGGCCTTGGCGATGATCTCCTCGGCCTCCTTGTGAGCAGCCTCGATGATACGGGCACGCTCGGACTCGGCGTCCTTACGGGCCTCGAGAACGATGTCGGCAGCCTGACGACGGGCGTCGGTGACGATCGAGTCGGACTCAGCGCGCTTGGCGATAGCCTCCTGCTTGGTCTTCTCGGCCTCGTCGAGGCTCTCCTCGATCTTCTTGCCGCGCTCCTCCATGGTTTTCATGATGCCCGGCAGGGCGACCTTGGCCAGCACGATCCAGATAATCAGGAAGGCGATAAGCGCCGGGATGAACTCCGCCATCTTAGGGATGAGGATGTCCGCACCGGCGGCGCCGTCCTCGGCGAACGCGGAAACCGGCATGAGCAGCGCGGCCGCGGACGCGGAGAGTGCGATCGCGCTCTTCTGGGATGAAAGATTCATACTTGACGCTCCGTGCTATTTAACGATCAGCGCGACAACGAAGCCGATCAGAGCCAGAGCCTCGCCGAAAGCGGAGCCCATGATGAAGACGGTGAACACGCGGCCCTGGACCTCAGGCTGACGGGCCATAGCACCCGTAGCACCCAGAGCAGACAGGCCGATAGCAAGACCAGCGCCGATAACACCGAGACCGTAACCGATAACTCCCACGATTCCTCCTTTGTCGTGCGTGTCTTATTTCACGCAGGATAACCTTTTTATAACTGCCGGGCTCCATGGGTACGGGCACCGGCGGTTTAACGAATTGCCTTACCTTTAAGGCGCGAACGGAAGACTACTCCTCCTCCGCGACCTCCTCTGCCTCGGAGACATACACGGCGGTAAGGACCGTGAAGACGTAAGCCTGGATGGCGCCGACCACAAGCTCGATCGCATAGATCAGGATGAGAATGGCAAGCCAGGCCAGCGAAGGCAGGGCGCCGACGGCGTGGGCCGCGGAAACCTGCTGAAGCAGCGGCTGCATGAACATGCTCGCCATGATGGCGAACGAGCCCATGACCACGTGTCCTGCGAACATGTTGCAGAACAGACGGACGGCGAGCGTGATGAGGCGCAGGAAGGTCGAGAAAAGCTCGACGACCCACACGAGCACGTTCATCGGGAAGCTCACGCCCTGCGGAGCGAGGCTCTTGATGTAGCCGATCACGCCGTGAGCCTTGCATCCGTAGTAGATGAAGTACACGAAGGCGAAGATGGCGAGCGCGGCGGTGGAGCCGATTGCGCCGGTGCCGGGCTTCATTCCCGGAATCAGGCCGATCATGTTGTTGATCAGGATGAACAGGAAAAGCGAGCACAGGAACGGGAAGTGCTTCTTCCAGTTCTCACCCACGACGCCCTTGCCGATATCGTTCTCGACGTACTCGATGATGTACTCGAAACCGTTGACGAAGAAGCCCTTGGGAACCAGGGTCTGCTTCTTCTTGAACACGGCCAGGACGATCAGGAGCACGATCGTGGAGACGATCAGCCAAAACGAGTACTGCGTGATGCCGCAGCTCAAATCGCCCACGACAGGGGTGGAGCTGAACTCGCTGACCAGATGATTAATCTCATCAGGCAGCTTTTCAAAAATTTCCACGACTTACCTTTCGACCTCATGAGGATCTCGCAGCGCCTTGGCGACGCGAACCGCGCAGGCGGCCATAAAGGCCACGAAGCCGATCGCCTCGCCCAGGAGGAACATGCGAAATGCCTCTCCGAACAACACAAACACAACCAAGGTAAAGACGAGCAGAGCGATTGCCGAGACCGCCAGACTCACCATACCCTTGAGCATGTCCGCATTCTGCTTATCGTCAAGAACCGGCTTGAGCGTAAAGACAAAGGGAAGGAAGGCAATTGCGCCCGCGATGGCGCCTGCAACGATAGCGAGCAGATCGGCTATCTGAAACACTGGCGTCCTCACTTTCCTTTTTAACGCCTCACAGAACAGTTCCCGCCAAACATTGGTGACTATTGTACGAGCCAATCGTTAAAGTACAACCGAAAAAGCATCGGTTAATACGCACCTGTTCGTTTTCTTAAGACCTTCTTTATGCCGCAGGTACGGTAATACGTTTTTCTCGAACCCTGCAGGGCAAAACGTCCGTTAACAGGAGTGCGCGCGGTCACCTTTTGTTCGACCGCGCGCACCGTTTCTTCGTATTTGCAGCCGCGGCCGTCTTAGCCCAGCGACTAGAGCGTGCCGTAGATGCGGTCGCCGGCGTCGCCGAGGCCGGGAACGATGTAGGCAGCCTCGTTGAGATGGTCGTCGATGGCGCAAGTATAGATATGCACATCGGGATCCTTCTCAGTCAGCGACTTGAGGCCCTCGGGGGCCGCGACGATGCACAGCATGCGGATGTCCTTGACACCGCGCCCGCGCAGGTAGCTGATGGCCATCTCGGCCGAACCGCCCGTGGCGAGCATGGGGTCGACGACCAGGCAGATGCGCTGGTCGATATCCTTGGGCATCTTGCAGTAATACTCGTGCGGCTCGTGGGTGACCTCGTCGCGCTCCATGCCGATGTGGCCCACGCGAGCGGAGGGCACCAGGTCGAGGATGCCGTCGACCATGCCAAGGCCCGCACGCAGGATGGGCACGATGGCGAGTTTCTTGCCGGCGAGCTGCTTAAACGTTGCGGTGGTGATAGGGGTCTCGACCTCGACGTCTTCCATGGGCAGGTCGCGCATGGCCTCGTAGCCGTCAAAAAGCGCGAGTTCGCGCACGAGCTGGCGGAACTGGTTGGTGCCGGTGTTTTTGTCGCGCAGGATCGACAGCTTGTGCTGGACGAGCGGGTGATCGACAAGCGTCACACGGGACGTATCGTAGGTGACGGTCATGGGTTGATTGCCCCTTTCGTTGCGGCCGCAAAACGGCCTTGCTGACAAGGCGCGCAGCAATGTTGCCGCCGCACGCCATGCATTAGTTTAGCGGTTTGTTGTATCGAGCAGCCCATCGCAGCCCTACTGTGCGGTACTGAGCGAGCGCCTGACTGCATCACACCAGCCCGCAAGGTTTTGTTCGCGGCGCTCGGCGGACATGTGGGGAAGGAAGGTCCTAACGATCTGGGCATTTTGCTCCAGCTCTTCCAGGTCTTCCCAATAGCCGACGGCAAGACCCGCCAAGTACGCGGCACCGATTGCCGTGGTCTCCACCGTCTCGCATTGCAGCACGGGGATATCCAGCAGGTCGGCCTGGAATTGCATGATGAACTCGTTGCGCGAGGCACCGCCATCGACAGACAGGCGCTCGATCGAAAGCCCCACGTCCTGCTCCATGGCGCGCAGCACGTCGTAGCTCTGATATGCCATGGATTCGCAGGCGGCACGTACGATGGTCGCACGGCTCGAGGCGCCGGTCAGACCGCACACGATACCGCGGGCATGCGGGTCCCACCAGGGAGCGCCCAGACCCGCAAAGGCGGGAACGAAGTAGCAGCCCTCGTTGTCGCTAATCGAAGCGGCGAGTTGTGCCGACTCGCTCACGCTCGAGATGATGCCCATGTTGTTGCGAAGCCAGTTCATCGTTGAGCCGGCGGCAAAAATAGAGCCCTCGAGCGCATAGCTGATCTTCCCGTTCGCAGCGATACCGATGGTGGAGACCAGACCGTTCTTGGATTCGACGATCTCGTCGCCGGTGTTCATGAGCATAAAGCAACCCGTGCCATAGGTGTTTTTGGTCTGGCCGGGACGGAAACAGCAGTGGCCGAACAGCGACGCCTGCTGGTCGCCCGCCACGCCCATGATGGGCGGCATGTTGGTCATGATGTCGCTCGCGACGCGGCCGTAGTCGCCCGAGCTCCAGCGAACCTCGGGCATCATGGAACGTGGAACGTCAAAGAGCGCCAACAGGTCGTCGTCCCAATCGAGCGTATGGATATTAAAGAGTGCCGTGCGGCTGGCATTGGTGTAGTCGGTGGCAAAGACCTGGCCGCCAGTGAGGTTGTAGATGAGCCAGGTGTCGATGGTGCCAAACATGAGGTCGCCCGCCGCCGCGCTCTCGCGTGCGCCGTCGACGTTGTCGAGAATCCACTGCACCTTGGAGGCCGAGAAATACGGGTCGAGCGTGAGTCCCGTGCGGGAGCGCACCAACTCCTCGCAACCCTGTTCAACCAACGCCTCGATTACCGACGCGGTACGGCGGCACTGCCATACGATGGCGTTATAGATCGGCTGACCGCTCACGCGGTCCCAAACCACCGTGGTCTCGCGCTGGTTGGAGATGCCGATGGCGGCAATGCGGTCGGAGTGGATACCGCTCTTAAACTGGACTTCCATCATGACGGCGATCTGGCTGGCAAGCACCGCCATGGGGTCTTGTTCTACCCAACCGGGACGCGGGAAGCTGGTTTTGACGCTGCGACGTGCCTGCGCGACGATGCATCCGTACTCGTCGACGATGGTCGCAAGTACCGAGGTGGTGCCGCAGTCGAGTGCCATGATGTAGGAACCGCCAAAGTTAAACGAGGCATCTTCCATGCCCAGGCTACCCAGATTCAACGACATCGCTTACACCTTTCTATTGCATCGGGTCGGACAGGACCCGTTCGATCTCTGATGCGGGAAGTGCGCCTTGGCGCAGGATCTGGAGCCCGCCGTGCTGGAACGACACGATGGTCGAGGCGTCGCGACACGGGGTCTCACCGGCGTCGACGGCAACATCGACCCCCTCCAGGATGCGGCCCTCGACGGCGGTAAAGCTTGCCGGCGAGGGCGCGCCGTGCGTGTTGGCGCTCGTGCAGGCAAGGGGACTGCCGCAGGCGCGAATGAGCGCTTGGACCACGGGAGAGGCCGAAGCGCGCAGGGCCACGGTGTCGTCGGCAGCGCGCATAAAGGTCGGCACGCAGGGAGCCGCCTTGACCACGATAGTCAGGGCTCCCGGCCAGCATCGTCGGGCAAGCACACGAGCCTCTTCGGGGATATCCACGCCATAGCGGTCGAGTGCCTCGACGCCATCGACCAGCCAGGCGACCGTTTGGGTGAGCTTGCGCTGCTTGAGGGTGAAGATACGGCGATAGCCGGTGCCGAGCGCAGGAACTGCGGCGCCATTGACGGCAGCCTGCGGATCGCGCGGCCACGATGGGAATTCGCTTGTATCTTGGGGCACGGCGTCCGAGAAGGCGTTGACTGCCACGGCGACACCGTAGACGGTCTCGGTCGGAATCAAGGCCAGGCCGCCGCGGCCGAGCACCTCGGCCGTGCGCTCGACGGCAAGCCGATGCGGCTCGCGCGTTCCCTCGTATACCCGATAGACCGTCTGCATGTGTATGCCAGCCCCTTACGCTCCGGTGCAAGTTTGTTTACTGTGGGGCATTCTCGCACGAAACATTCAACCTATTTGCCCAGAGCGCATGTTGGTTTGGTGAGCGGCTCTAGTAGTCGGTGAAAGTGAGGGGGTTAATTGAAGATTTTTAGCGCGCAAGCGTAACGGTACGATCGGGAAACTCGATGCTTGCAACCAGTTTTCCGCCGAGGCTCTCTGCGTACCTGCTCAGCGTGTCGAGCCTCATCGAACCCAACTCCCCACGCTCGAGCTCGGATACACGTTTTTGAGAAACGCCCATCGACTGGGCGACCGACGCCTGTGTTAGATCTTTTAACCTGCGAATCTGAGCAAGCTTATAGGCTTCGATACGATCGCGAGTCCTCTCCTGCTCGGCGGTAATGGAGTCGCGTGTTATCCCGCGAGATTCCATATACTCATGCAGTTCCATCTCGATCGAGCCTCCTTACGTGGCGACGGTATATTTGCTCGGCCCTTGGAATGTTGATCGCATACCAACCGTTCCATTTTGCCCTTGACGATCCCGCTCGCGACTTATCACCCGCCAATAGCAATACCGCCTGGCGCTTGGGGTCAAAGGCGAAGAGGATGCGAATCACCTGCCCACCACACGACGTCACTCTCAGCTCCTTTAAATGATGAAGCTTCGAGCCCTTTACGCGGTCAACCAGCGGACGACCAAGGCTGGGACCTTCCTTCTCGAGCACCAAAAGGTCTGCATAAATCTGCTTCAGCGTAGCTTCATCCTGCTCATCAAGCCAAGGTTCAATGTAATCAAGCACGATACGGTACCGATGCAGCTGATTTGACATACCTTTCTCCTTCTATAGTAGAAGTTTTACGGTATATTGCAAGGACAAACTTGCGCAAATGTCTATTAATTCAGCTTAAATACGCTGTTTGGGCTCGGTGACGATGGCTCGGACGATGCGGGGGCGATCGGTGAGGTCATGGACGATACGCACGTCCGAAAGGCCTGCCTGGCGACAGAGCTCGGCCGCGGCATCGAGGGCACCCTCGTAGAGCTCGCAGGCAAACAGGCCGCCGGCGCGCAGCATGTAAGGCGCCGCATTGAGCAGGCGGCGGAAAATATCGAGGCCGTCGGCGCCGCCCTCGAGCGCCAGGTCGGGCTCAAAGTCCTTGACCTCGTGCGGCAGCGAGCGCATGACGTCGGTCGGGATGTAAGGCGGGTTGGAGACGAGCACATCAAAGGTGCCCCACTCTTCGCGGGGAATGGAACTCACCAGGTTGGTGAGGCTGAAGGCGACCTCGTCGGACGTGAGGCCAAGCGCATCGCGGTTTTTGGTAGCAAGGTCGATGGCGCGCGGCTCGATATCGGTAGCAGTGCAGGTAACGTGCCCGCGGCGCTCCCAGGCAAGGGAGAGCGAAATGCAGCCCGTGCCGCAGCCGACCTCGAGAACGCGGGCAGTGCGGGGCTCGGCTGGGGCAGATACGTTGGCCTCGGCGGCATCTTGCGCGGGAGTCGCCTGTTGGTCGTTGTCCTCAATGGCGATGCCGTATTCGTCGAGCTCGGGCTCGGGGGTTTCCATGGCCTCTGCTTCTGCCGCTTCGGCTTCTGCTGCCTGCGCGGCGGCTTCCTCGGCCTCGCGGTCGGCCAGTTCCTCGGCATAGGCGCGGCTACCGAGCACGTCGCTACCCAGCGCCGCCTCATCGGCAGCCGTCAGGTTAGCGGCACGGCGCTCGGCGGTCGCCCGTTCGTCTGCCAGCGCGGCCTCGGCCTTGCGAGCCTGCTCGACCTCATCGTTCCAAGGCAGCTCAACACGCTGACGAGCAGCAGCCTCGGGGCTCAGCACCTCGGCATCCAGATAATTGAGGACTTCCTCGACGAGCATCTCGGTTTCGGGGCGCGGAATGAGCACACCGGGAGCGCACGCGACGTCAATCATGCGAAACTGCGTGCTGCCGGTGATGTACTGTAGCGGCTCGCCTTTGGCGCGACGAACGACGGCCGCATGCATGGTCTCGAGCTGGGCCGCGTTAAGCGTCTCGTCCATACGCATATATAGGTCAATGCGCGCCAAGCCCGTGGCGGCGCACAGCAGCCACTCGGCAGAAAGACGGGGGTGCTCCTCGCCGCGCTCGGCCAGGTACTCCTTGGTCCACTCGAGACAACGCTTGATGGTCCAAATCTCGTTTGCCATGGGGCCCTCCCCTCTTAAGCGCCGGACGGCGCGCGAATGTCGGAGCAGATTGTACGCGAGGCCAGCGCTTGGCAAGGGGCGATTGAAGGCGATTATCGAGAATCAGCCCAGAATTTTGCTTGGAGCCCACCTGAAGTGTTCATTCGTCGACGTCTAAATCTGCATTCGTCAAGCTTTTGGCAAGGTTGACCCAAAACTGACCAATATCTAACCAAGAACTTGCCACATCGCTTGACGCACGACCCATCAAAAATCGCCCCGCGACTTCTCGGACGCTTTTTCGAGCAATATTTTTAAAAATGATAAGTAACTTTAAGCAGGTAAACAACTTAATTGTTATTAAAGAAGATTGAATAAACTCACAAAGCAATGTGCCCAACCTAGTCATTGGGGACGTTCTTATTTGACTAGTCGTTTAAGAACGTCCATTACAGTCGAAATTGTCAGCCCGGGACCGTCTCGGGCTACGATTGAGGCGCGCCCAGAACGGGCCGCCGACCGGGCGCCCGCGCACGGCCGAACGTCCCTGCCCCCGAGAGGGCCTGTTGGGTGCTGCCGGCGCGGGACGCGCCGCCCCCGACGGCTGATAGGAAAGTGCCGGGCAGGCGCCGCGGCTGGTAATGTGAGTGCCGAGGGGGAGGCCATCCGGTCGAACGACTACCGGAAGGATACCACCGTGAAAGCGCCATCCACCAGACCCGCGGCCGTGCTCGGCCTGGACGTCGGCAAGTCGTCGCACTGGGCCTGCCTGATCGACCGCGACGGGGAGGTGCTGGCCAGCGCCCCCGTCCGCAACAGGGAGGCCGAGCTCGACGCGCTGTTCGCCTCCGCGCCCGCCGGCACGCTCGTCGTCGTCGACCAGTTCCGCAACATAGGGTCCCTCGCCGTGAGGCGGGCCCGCGCCGCGGGGCTCGGGGTCGCCCACCTGCCCGGGCTCGCCGCCAGCCGCGCCGCGGGCCTGTTCGCCGGCGAGGCCAAGACCGACGAGCGCGACGCCGCGGTGATCGCGCGGACCGCCCTGGGCGTGCCGGACTCTCTGTCGGGGGTCCCGGGCCGCGGCGAGGCCCTCGAGGCCGCCCGCGCCCTCTCGTCGCAGCGCGACCACGTCGTCGCCTGCGCGACCAGGGACAAGAACCGCCTGCGCGCGGTGCTGCTCGAGTCCTGCCCGACCCTCGAGGCCGCGGTCGACCTGTCGGACCGGCGGTGGCTGGAGCTGCTCGCCGGGTTCGGCGGGGCGTGGGGGATCGCCCGCTCCGGGGCCGAGGGCCCGCGGGCCGAGGCCGCCGGGGAGGCCGCGGCCGCCTCCACCGCGCCCCCGCCGGCGCTCGTCGAGGCCGAGAACAGGCAGGTCAGGTTCCTGGCCGCCCGGATATCGGAGGCCCTCGACGAGGCCGGGGCCCTCGAGGCCGAGACGGCGGCGCTGCTCGAGGGCGACGAGACCTACGCGTGTCTGCTCACCGTGCCCGGCATCGGCCCGAGGACCGCGGCGCAGCTCGCGGTGTCGGTCGACATCGGGAGGTTCCCGGACCACGACCACCTGGCCTCGTACTGCGGCATAGCCCCGAGGGTGAGGAGCTCCGGCACGTCGGTGAGGTCGGTCAGGGCGTCTAGGCGCGGCGACGCGAGGCTCAAGTCCCTGCTGATCTTCTCGTGCAACAGCCTGGTGAGGTCCTCGGGGCGCTACGGCGAGTACTACCGGGCCTGCAGGGCGCGGGGCATGGGGCACGGGCGGGCGCTCAAGGCCGTCGCGAGGAAGCGGCTCAGGGCGATATACGCCGTGATGCGCGACCGGGTGCCCTACCGGGAGTAGCCCCGACGGTTGACAAAACTATAGGAACACCCAATGACTACTAAGCCAGGAGTGTCCCAAACTGCCGGCAGAGACGATATGAGCAGGACATAAAAACATTGAGAGCCCCTGCTGCATGAAAGACCGCGGATTAGGCCGACAATGGTGAGTGTCTAATTCAGCCGCGGCGGCCACGCCGCATTCATGGAAGGGGCTCCCATGCTCGATACTACCACCTTCGTCGGCCTCGACGTCCACGCCCGCTCGATAAAGGCAGCCTCCCTCGACGTCATGACCGGGGAGGTGCGCTGCGCGACCTTCGGCTACGACGCCGGGGCAGTCGCGGAGTGGGTGCGGTCCGTGGACCCAAAGGCCAGGTGCGTGTACGAATCCGGGGTCACGGGGTTCGACCTGCAGAAGAGGCTCTCCGGCCTCGGGGTCGGCTGCGTGGTCGGCGCCGTCTCGAAGATGATCAAGCCCAGCGCGGACAGGCGCAGGAAGAACGACCGCAACGACGCCGAGTTCCTCGCCCGCATGCTGTCGGTCGGCAACGTCGTCGAGGTGTGGGTCCCCGACGACGAGTGCGAGGCCGCACGCGACCTGACCAGGGCGCTCGAGGACGCGAGGGACGACCTCTCGCGCGCGAAGCAGCGGCTCTCCAAGTTCCTGCTCAGGCACGGGCTCGCCTTCGACGAGAGGACGCCCACCGGCCGCAGGAAGGGCAACTGGACCCGGGCGCACTGGTCCTGGATCGAGTCGATTAGGTTCGCGGAGGGGGCCGACAACGACGTGCTCGCCTACTACGTCGACGCGGTCAGGCGGGCGGCGGAGGAGAAGGCGCGGCTCGAGGGGCTCGTCGAGGCCGAGGCCCGCAAGCCCAGGTGGAGGAGGAGGGTCGACTCCCTGCGCTGCCTCAAGGGCGTCGACACCGCGACGGCCGCCGACCTCGTGTTCGAGGCCGGCGAGTTCTCGAGGTTCAGGAACGCCCGGTCGTTCGCCGCATGGGTCGGCCTGACGCCCTCCGAGCACTCCAGCGGGGAGAGCGACCGCAGGGGCGCGATCACCAAGGCCGGCAACAAACACCTGAGGAAGGCGCTGGTCGAGGCCGCGTGGCACTACCTGACGTGCTCGGGGCGGCCGAAGGACCTCGCCAAGGGCCAGGCCCCGGACCGGGTCGCCCGCAGGCATGCCGCCAAGGGCGTGCGGAGGCTGGTCGAGAGGCGGGAGGCGCTGCTCGCGCGCGGGGTCCACAACAACAAGGCGAACGTGGCCACGGCGCGCGAGCTCGCCTGCTGGGTGTGGGCGGTCGGCCTCATGGCCGAGGAGGCGTAGGGGGCCGGTCCCCCGCACATAAGCCGATCACCCCGGAAGCGGTTCGATCCGAAGCCGTTGAGGCGAACCTCAGGTCCCTTTTCTGCGAGCGCCCAGGGCGCCACACGCGTGCACAGACTGTCGGTTCGACGTAGAAGCCTCAGCCGTAGCAACGGATTGCCCAGCGAGAGATCGCCACGGGCGGATATTAAACTGCAAAGACGAGCGTCGGGAAGACACGCCGAGGTCGCCGCGGACGGGTTGATATAGGGAGAGGGCCTGACCCCATATCGTTGGGGCCAGGCCCGATTTTGCCTCTTGACAATGTCCTGCTCATATTAAAAGGAACGTCCCTAAGTGCCAACTAACCAATTGCCGTCTTCGGCAGCGATGGCAACGCCGTAGGTAGAGGTCGGACAGCGAGCGACGTCCAGAGCGAACAAGTTGGCATGAAAAAGGCAAGGCATAGACCTTCTGGTCATGCCTTGCCTTTTGAATGACAAATTGTCGCTCTGGGCGGCGCGCAGCGTCGAGCAGTTACGGCGTTTGGTAAAACGCCGTAACTTAAACAGCCTGTGCCAGCTTCTCGGCTCGCTCGGCGGCGGCGAGCGCCTCGATGACGGTACCGAGCTGATCGCCCAGAAGGACGCCGTTGTAGGTAGAGTTGAAGCCGATACGGTGATCGGTCACGCGGTCCTGGGGCTGGTTGTAAGTACGGATCTTCTCGGAACGGTTACCGTGGCCGATCTGGCTTTGGCGCTCGGCACCGAGCTCGGCCTGCTGCTTCTCGAGTTCCATCTCGTACAGACGGGCACGCAGCATCTGCATGCAGACCTCGCGGTTCTGGATCTGGGAACGTTGCTCCTGCGACTGCACCACGGTGTTGGTGGGCAGGTGGGTGATGCGCACGGCGGAGTAGGTGGTGTTAACGCACTGACCGCCAGGGCCGGAGGCGCAGTAGGTGTCGATGCGCAGGTCGGACTGGTTGATCTGGACGTCGATTTCCTCGGCCTCGGGAAGCACGGCGACGGTAGCCGTTGAAGTCTGGATGCGGCCCTGGGACTCGGTCTTAGGGACGCGCTGGACACGGTGCACGCCGGACTCGTACTTCATAACGGAGTAGACGCGGTCGCCCTCGACCTTGAACTCAATGGACTTAAAGCCGCCGGCCTCGCTGGGGCTGGAATCGAGCACGGTAGTCTTCCAGCCGCGCGACTCGCAAAAGCGCTGATACATCTTGTACAGGTCGCCGGCGAAGATGGCCGCCTCGTCGCCACCGGCGGCGGAGCGGATCTCGACGATGGTGTTCTTGTCGTCGTTGGGGTCGCTCGGAATGAGCATGTACTTGATGTCTTCCTCGAGCTGGGGGAGCTTGGCCTCGTTTTCGGAGATGTCCATCTGGAGCATCTCCTTCTCGTCCGCATCGCTGGTGTCGCGGAGCATCTCCTTGGCGGCCTCGATGTCATCGAGCGCGCCGATGTACTCGCGCGAGGCAGCGATGAGGTCGGACTGGTGTGCGTACTCCTTGTTGAGACGCGTGAACTCCTTGATGTCGGAGGCGACGGCCGGGTCGGAAAGCTTCTTCTCGAGCTCCTCGTAGGCCTTAATGATCTTTTCGAGCTTGTCGCGCATGGCGGGACTCCTTTATGTGCGTGAAGGCGAAAATCGGCAGAGTTGATGGGGCGCGCGGCGCCACTGCGGGGGTAAGCCCAGCTAGAACATGTCGATCTTCAGATACATGCGCATCCCTTCGCGTATGAGGTACATAGTTGCGGTCTAACCCATACATGATAGCGTGCGCAGGCATACCTGCATATAACCCGCACGGAATGCGACAAAGGGTCAGTCTCTTTCCTTGAATACAACTTCATCCGAACGCCTCCCGCATTCATCCGCACATATACGGATAAATTTGGGAATCCGATACCCTGAGGGCCGGATCGGCCGGCCCCGGGAGATCGGAGGACGCCATGTCCGGAAAGGGCGGGAAGGGCGCCGCGAGGGCGGTCCCGAGGACCCACGGCAGGCTCACCGGGTACGAGCGGGACACGGTCCAGAGGATGCTGAAGCGCAGGGTTCGCTCGGCCACTTCCTCGAGAGGTTCAAGGGCGTATCGACCCGCAGGCTCCACAGCTGCCTGATGTGGTTCAGATAGCTGCGCGAGGCCGCACGCGTCGGGGACAGGACGTCGCTCATGCGCGAGCAGCTCGACGACGGGCGCTACGAAAAGATCCGGAAGAAGATGATGGAGCCGGAGTACGAGTTCCATCTGGAGCCGGACGTGCAAACGGCGGGTTAACATAGCCTTTCACCAAAAAGGGCGAGCGGCCGCGCCCTGCGACCACCCGCCCTCAATCAAAGCCCTTCTCGGCCGCCGTAGCTACCGGTTCCGGCGCCGCAGGATAACGCCTGCGGCGATCAGCACCACCGCGCCGCCCGCGATGCCACCCAGGGCCATCGGCGACAAGCTGGTATCGCCCGTATACGGCAGACCCGGCTTCTCCTCCTTCGGCACCGGTGACTTGCTCGGCGGATTGGTGGGCGGCTCCGTCGGCGGGGTGGTCGGCGGCGTGTACGTGTTCTTGAACACCGGCGCCACGGCGCCGTCATAGGTTACCGTCGCCACCAGATGGCCCGCACCGTCGTCCGTCACCGTCACCGTTACCCGGTGCTCGGCCGCGTCGTACGTCACGTTCTTCTGACCGTCGTCCACCTCGGAGATGCTGTAGGCGTACGTTCCGGGCTTGTCGTACGAGATCGCCTCGAAGCCCACCGTGCCGTCCGCCGCGTTCTTTGCGGTCTGCAGCACCTTGCCGTCGGCATCCTTCAGCTGGAAGGAGAACTGCCCTTCCTTCAGGTCCTCGCCGCTCAGCACCTTGGAGGCCCCCAGCTTCACCTCAGTCGCGGCCGGCGCGTAACTGTTGCTGAACGCCACCGCATCCGCAGCCTTGCCGCCCTTGCTGTAGGCAACCTGCGCCTCCAGCGCGTGCGTCTCCGCATTCTCCGTCACCGTCACCGTCGCGGTAAAGACCGTCGTGTCGTAGGTGACGCCGTTCGCCGTCGCCCCTGCCCGCTCGGACACGGTGTAGACGTACGTCCCCACCTTGTCCAGCTGCAGCGGCGCGAAGCCGAACGTGCCGTCGGCGCCGTTCTGCACCGTCTGCACCACGTTACCGTCGGCGTCCTTCAGGTCGAAGAAGAACTCACCCTCGGCCAGGTCGCGGCCGGTCAGAGCCTTCGTTCCGGTAATCGTCGCCGTCGTTGCCGTCGGCGTGTAGGTGTTGGTGAAGGTCAGATCCGCAGCCGTCTTGTTCGCCGTCGCGGTCAGCTGGCCGCTGCCGTCATCGGTCACGTTCACCGTTACGTCCAGCACCGCATCGCTGTAAGTGATGGTGCCATCTTGGCCCGCAACCTCCTTCACCTGGTACGCATGCGAACCAGTTGCGGTGTACGAGATGGCCTTGAAGGTAAACGCTTTACCCACGTTCGTGGTCCGGTCGATCTCCTGCCCGGTGGCCACGTCAATCAGCGCGAATGTGAACTCGCCATCGGCGGGCGTCCGCGTGGTGGCCGGGTCGGCATTCTCAAGCACCTTGGTGCCAGAGATCTGGTAGGAGGTCTGACCCGGCTGGTAGCTGTTCGCAAACGTCATGGTATTGGGGGTGACGCCGTTCTCGGTGCCCTCGCTCGGTTTCACCGTAGAGCTCTCTACCACCAGCTTGCCGTCGTTGTTGTCCTTCACCACGTAGGTCAGGGTGTACGTCTTGCCGGTGTAGGTCACGCCCGGCACGCCCGGCGCGCCGTCCGTCGGCTGCACCTCACGGACCGTGAAGGGAAAGGTGCCCGCATGGTCGAAGGTCAGCTCGTTAAAGTAAACCTTGCCCTTGGCGTCGTTCTTCTGGGTCTGGAGCACCGTACCGTCAGACCCCACCAGCTCGAAGGCGAAGTCTCCCGCCTTTAGCTGATAGCTGCCGTCGTGCACGTCAACGCTCTTGGTGAGGGCGATCGCGCCGGAGCTCGTCGCCTTCGCCTTGTAGGTGTTGGTGAAGGTGGGCTTCGTGGCGTCCGCGCCGTCGTAGGCGACGCTCGCCTGCAGCGTGCCGGCATTGTCCACAACCGTCACCACGGCATGATGCACCGCGTCGTCGTAGGTCACGTAGGCCAGATCACCCTTCCGCTCCACGATAGTGTACTCGTACGTGCCCGGCTTCGCGTAGGAGAAGGCGTCGAAGTTAACACTTCCGTCCGCGCCGTTGGTCGCGGTCCGGACGGGCTTGGCCCCGGCAAGCTGCTCAGCAGTCATTTTGCCCTCGTACACATCGAAGGTGAACTCGCCGTCCTTGGGGACGATCGGCGTGTTGTCGTCCTTCTTCACATAGCTCTTCTGCGCACCGAGGGCCAGACCGGTCGCGGCCGGCTGGTAGGTGTTGGTGAAGGTATCCGAGCCGGATGTGCTCGTCACGACCGCCTTCGCGTTCAGCGTGCCCGTCCCGTCGTCCTTGACCGTTACTTTGTAGATGAGTGGATGGGTGTCGTAGACCATGCCCGGCTCCGTGCCCGGCTGCTCCACGATGGTGTAGGCGAAGTCCTTGCTCGCGGCGCCGCCCAAGTCGGAGAGCGTGAACTTGCGCGTGAAGCCGACCTTGCCGTTTGCATCGTTCTTCGCGGTGCCGAGAACGTTGCCGTCGGCGTCCTTCAGCTCGAACGTGTACTCGCCGCCCTTCAGCTTGGTGTCGTGCTTGAAGCCGTCCGCGACCGCGACGACCTTGGTCGCCGTCAGCTCCGCGGAGCCGGTTGCGTTGTAGGTGTTCCTGAAGGTGGGGGCATCCGTCTTGCCGTCGTCGTAGGTGACGCTCGCCTCCAGCTTGCCGGCGTTGTCCACGGCTGTCACCACGGCATGGTGCACCGTAGCGTCGTAGGTCACGTGGGACAGGTCGCCCTTCTGCTCCGCGATAGTGTATTTGTACTCGCCGGCCTTGGTGTAGTTGATGGCCGGGAAGGTAACGGTGCCGTCCTCGCCGTTCTTAGCGGTCTGGATGGGTTGCTTGCCCTTCAGCTGCTCGGCCGTCAGATCACCCTCGTACAGGTCGAAGGTGAACTCGCCGCCCTTGAGCGTGGCCTGCGTGTTGTCGGACTTCACGTACGATTTCTTCGCCGTGAGTGTAGCCAAGGTCTCGGCAGGCTGATACTTGTTAGTGAAGGTCGGGGCATCATTCTTGTCGTCATAGGTGACAGTCGCCTTTGCCTTGTCACCGTCCGCCTTCACCGAGACGTGGACCTTCACCGCCGTGGAATCGTAGGTGATGGTCGAATCGCTGCCAGCGACCTCCTTGAGCGTGTAGTCGTACTCGCCTATGGTCAGACCGGTGAGGATGAGCTTAATCTTGCCGCCCTTGTCGTTCTGGACAGTCTGGATGGGATCAACCGTAGTCGCGTCGCCTTGATATAGGCCGAAAGTGAACGCACCAGCCGTCAGGTCCTTGCCCTTGAGGGTCTTCGTGGCCTCGACGGTAACGTCCGTCGTCGGCTTCGAGTTGGTGAAGGTCGGCACGGCCTTCTCGCCGTCGTATGTGACGGTCGCCTTCAGCTCGCCCTTCTCGTCGGTGACCTTGACGTGGACCTTCACGTCCTTCGCGTCGTAGACGATGGTCGAGTCGTTGCCGGCAACCTCCCTGATGGCGTAGTCGTGCTCGCCCGGCGTAGCGTAGTCGATGGCTGCAAAGGCGACCTTGCCGTCCTTGTCGTTTTGGACAGCCTGGAGCTCTTTGCCGTCGCTGTCGAGCAGCTGGAACGTGAAGTCACCGCCCGCGAGCGCGCCGCCCGTAAAGCGCTTCGTCGCCTTGAGCGTCACCGAGGTCTCCTTCGGGTGGTACGTGTTCGTGATCTTGGCGATTTTGTCAGCGACCTCGATCGGATTGTCCTCATGGCTCATGCCGTCATCGGTGTAGGTCTGCTCCATCTTGACTGCCGGCTGCGACAGCGTGCCGTCGCCGTTATCGCTCACCGTCACCGTGACGCGGTAGGAAGCGCTCGAATACCCGAACCCGGGCAGCCAGCCAGCGTCGTTTTGAGACGGCGTGGCCTCGGCAATGAGATAGGTGTAGGTGCCGGGCTTGGCGTACTCAATCTTACCGAAGTCGAACTTGTCCCCGTTCTCGACGGTCTTCACAACCTGCTTCATATCACTCACGGGCGCATCCCCGGCACCGTCAGGCATCGGCGTGCCCTTGTCCGCGCGCAGGTAAATCTTGAAGCTATCGCCATCTTTCCAGTTACGGCCCCGGAGCACCTTCTGCGCCCAGAACGCATTGGTGAGCGTCACCGGCAGCTTTACGCTGTAGGTGTTCGTGAATACCAGTTTGTTGGCGTCGGCCAGCGTGCCGTTGGCGTTCTGCTTCGCAATCGTGCCTTCGATGCTGTCGCCCTCGCCGCCCAGGGCGTTGCCGCCCTGCTCGCGCTTGGTCAGCGTGAAGCCGGCCGGCATCTTGCCCGCGCGGGTCAGTTCCTGAACCGTATACTTGTCACCCTCGGCGAGACCGTACACGCGGATCGTCTGGCCGGCCGTGATGGTCTGCTCGCGTCCGTTCGTCAGGTCGAACATATCGCCGACCTGCTTCTCATCGGCCGCGCCCGCCTTCTCGAAGACTGCAGCCTTATACGTCTTCCCCTTGGGCACGGTGAACTTGAAGGTGAACTCCGCATCCTTATTGCCCGTCAGTCCATCGGGCACGTCAACCTTCTTCGTCACCTCGAGGCTCGCCTCGCGCTTGTTAGCCACGCGCACGCAGGTGGCGCCCGCAAACAGGGCATTCAGGTTGTTCATGTCGCGCAGATCGGCACGGGCACCTTTCGACTTGGTCCCCTTGGGCTGCTCGTCCTGGGTGATACCCATACGTATCCAGCCCGTCTCGGTCTCCAAGCGGTAGGGTTTGCCCTCCTCGGTGGGCCCATACTGGTAGACACGTCCGTTGGCACCGTACTTGAGGTGCACCGTGTCGCCGGCACCGGCGGGATCGACATTGCTCCACGACAGATTACCGTCAGTATCGGTCACACCATTCGAGGTCTGCCGCACACCCTTGATCCACGTGAGCGTGTTGTCGATGTCGCCCTCTGCGCCAAACTGGCCCAGGCTCTTCATCAGCGCGCCCGGGCCCACAAACGTCGAAACGCCGTCATCGCGCGTACCGGCATCGGCATGGACGCCGTAATCGTCCACAATCACTTTGGTGAACGTGTCGTTGAGCAGGAAACCGCTCGGCGCTGAGATTTCCTTCAGGTAGTAGGTGCGTTTCGTAAGCGGCTTGTGCTCCTTGCTCGTATTCGGGAATATGCCCGCACCTTCGAGCGGGACCGGGTTGCCGACCGACCCCGTCGTCAGGGTGTCGTAGGGGGTCTGCTCGCCCTTGAGCACGACCTTGCCGTTTGCGTCTGTTGTCACCTGATCGGCCGTGTACAGGCCGAACTTCGCCCCCTCAACGGGCTTACCCGCGGTATCGGTCTTCTGCACGAACAGGCGATTCTGGATGTTCGAGACGAGCAGGCGCGTGGCGAACTGCCGCCGGAAATTCTCCTTGCCGTCGGGGAGGTCATCGCTGAACACGTGGACCGTGTTGTCCATATCCGCCTCGGCGATGGAGCTCGCCGCTGTGTAGTAGATGGCCACCGTGTACTCGGCATCCTTGCGGGCATCACCGCTCAGCAGGTAGTAGTACTTGGAGATGTCACCGGGCAGATTTTGAATCTCTACCTGGTACTGGCCGCTCGTGTTGAGCGTGAAGGCGTGCAGGTCCTTCTTCGCCGCCTCGATAGCGCCGGCCTTACTCGGCTTCCCGGCGAGGGTGTACCCCATTCCCGTCGATGGGTCGCCCGACACGGCGTACCAATTGTTCTGATCTTTGATATCTGCGTTTGCGCTTTTATCGCGCTTGAGCACCACAGCGAACAGTATGCCGGAGTCTAGGCTGACCTTCGTCAGGTCATTATTCGCCTGGTACACGGTCGACGGCGCGGTGATGGTCTCCTTCGCGCCGGCGAACGCGCCGGTCTTCCACACGACGCTGTCCGCGTCCATACCGCCGCGGTTGATGATGACGCCGCCCGCGCCGTTCCCGGCGCTCGCGGGCACGTACTCGAGCTGCATGCTGCCACCCGTCGCCGTGAGACTCGAGCGGTATCCCTCGGGCACGCGCGTCTCCTTCAGGAGGTAGTACTTGTTGCTGTGATCCTTGTTGTAGAGATCGTCGAAGTTGATGACGCCGTTGTCATCGTCGTTCGTGAGCGTTAGGTAGCCGGCCTCGTCCGTGGTGCCGGATCCGAGGGGCTCAAGCTCGTTCTTGAAGTCCTTGTCGGTCTTATAGAGCTGGAACTTGGCACCCTGTACGAACTTGCCGTCCTGGTCGAACTTGATGATGTCGGACTCGGGAACCGTCACGAGGTTGTACTTGAGCTTCATGTTGGAGTCGGTGGCGCCACGCTCCAAGTAGAAGAACTTGAGCGTGTGGTTGGTGCCGTCAGCGAAGGTGCTGCCTTTGAAGCCCTTAGTAGTATCCTGCTTTGCTTCCTGGAACTTGCTTAACAGCGTGCCGTCTGGGGAATCGTTAACCTTAATCTCGCCCGTTTGGAAGTCGATGGTCAGCTTAGCACTGGTGTGGATGCCGCCAATGTCGCCCACGAGGACATCATCAATGAACACCCAGACGTCGTCGTCTCCGGCGAACTCGAAGGTCATGGGCTTGTCAGCGTTCGTTTTGCCACCCTTCGGCTGCACGAAGCGCGACGACATTGAGAGGCCGAAATAATGGTTGAGGGGTTTGCTACCGTTATATTGCGAGTCACCGACGTTCTGCGACGTAATGCCGTTCGGGACGAGCCCGCTGTCCCCCTCCTTGAATACCTCAGTGGCCGCATCGAAGGGGAAGAACTGGCCTACTGTATGAGGCTCAGCCCCCGCCCGCTTAACGCCGGCGGCATCGTATACATCAAATGCATTCTTATTGACGTTGTACGCCGCGTAGTTCTGCGAGCTGTCATACTCGTAGTAGCCGTCCTTGACCCGCAACAGACCCGTCACACCCATATGGGATATCTTGCCCGTCTGGGTGGAGGAATCAAACAGGTAGCCGAGGGATTCTCCGTCCCAGCGGTCGGTGAGTTTCGGGTAACCGTCGGTAAGAACCCTGTTCACGATGCCGATGCGAGGAGAGGGGCCACCCGTATACTGGTTAAGTTCCTCGCTGGCTCCTTGATCCTTGAACTGGAACTGGTGGTTTGCGTTGATGCCGCCGTTGCCGGAAACCGACAGATGGTCATCGGGATTCACCCAGTAATCAAACAGGTTGATCGTTGTCCCCGAAGGCGAAATCGTCGTGACCGTGTGGTCAGAAATCGCCGCTTCCGCACGGGCCGGCAGGAAGAAACTCGCCGTCAGCGCGATGGCGAGGGCCAGAACAATCGCATATGGCGAGACCGGGCGCAGCCCGCGACGACGGTCATAAGACATGACGGACCACCGCTCGCGCGGCCGATGTCCACCAGGAAGTTCCCTGCTGGGACACCCCCCCCCGATAACATTATTCACGAGTAGAGACGTCGTCTCTCTGAGCTCCTGCATAATTTCCTCCCCAGCCACACGGTGACCTGCCTGGGCACCCCCCGGAGGGCCGAGGCAGTCTGACACATGCCCGCAGTCGTTCAAGAAATACCAACCCCAGCATATGCTTCTGAAGATATTTTAGTCTTTTTATATAACAGTTTTTATCTCATTACCGATGAAACCGGTTGCCAGTTGCCGGCTCAATCCCTTTGTCGCATTCTAGAGCGTGTGGAGCAGGGCGATGAGGAAGCGGATGCCTTGGAGGTAGGCGCGACGGGTGATGCGCTCGTTGGTGCCGTGGACGCCGCGGTCGCATTCGTCATCGTCGACCACAAAGGCGGAGAAGCGGATGCACTCGTGGCAAATGCGCTGGTAGTTGGCGGCGTCGGTTGCACCAATCACGGTCGAGGGCACGATGCTCATCGGCTCTTGGCCCACCGCAGACGATCCGTTTTCCTCCGTCCCCCTGGGATCACGGAAATAGCGGGTGGCAATGGCGCGAACGGCCTCGAGCCCCGGACCGCCCACGCGCGGGGACGGCGAGGGCTCGGAGCTGCCGGGGCCCAGCTCGACCTCGACTCGGCCAGCGAGCCCAGCGGCGGCAACGGCCTCGCGGCAGCAGGCCACGACATCGGCCACGCTCGTACCCTCGAGCATGCGGAAGTTGATATTGGCCCACATATCCTGCGGCATTACGTTGGCACCGGTACTGCCGCCTTCGATTTGCGTGGGCGCGCAGGTGGTGGTCACAAGCGGGTACAGCTTTTTGCTGGCGAGACAGTCGCGCACGATGGCATCCTTGCTGGTAGCAATCTCGTCTGCGGTATAAAGCCCCAGCTCGACGAGCTGCGCGGCAAGCAGATCGGTCACACGCGCCGGCCACTCGATATCGCAAATCGCGGCAATAGCGCGGCTGAGCACTTCGAGCGACGTGCCACCGTAAGGGTTGGAAGAGTGCCCGCCTTCGCTCTTCGTCTTGAGCACGATATCGGTATAGCCCTTCTCGGCAAGATCGGCATGCATGAGCCAACCCTCACCTGCGCCGTACTCGGCAGCCGCAACGATACGATAGTCGCCCTCGTCGATCAGGTACTCAAGCTCAACGCCACGCTCCTCGAGCGCACGACCAATGGCGCCCGCGCCGTACTGCGTGGTCTCCTCATCCTGGCCAAAGGCCAGCAGCAGGGTTCGTTCGTGTTGCCAGCCGTGCGCCAGCGCATACTCAACGGCCTCCAGGATGCCCGCAACCTGGTCTTTCATATCGATGGCGCCGCGACCCCAAATGTAGGTGTCGTCTACATGCCCGCTAAAGGGGGCGTACGTCCAGTCGTCCTCGGCACCCGGCACCACGGGGACCACGTCCATGTGACCCATGAGCACAACGGGCTTGAGTGCGGGGTCGGAGCCGGAAAGCGTCACCAGCAACGAATGATCGATGAGCTCGACCTTACCCGCTGTAAATACGTGCGGCCAGGCCTGCTGCATATAGGCGCGCAGGTCGTCGAACGGCTGCCAGTCCACTGCCTCGGCATCCATGCTCGAAATGGTCGGAAACGACAGCACACGGCCCAGGCGCTCGCATGCGCCGGCCTTGTCCAAATCGGCAAAATCATCCTCATGCGCAAAGAAGCGCCAAACCTCGGCCATGACATCCTTTCGATTGTGACGACAAGGGCCGCCCCACCGGAGCGGCCCTGCCACATAAGCGCTTGCGGTTGGTTATTTGTCCTCGAGATAACGCGAGAGGAACTCGCGGGTACGCTGGTGCTTGGGGTTGCCAAAGAGCTCTGCCGGCGCGGCGTCCTCGAGCACTACGCCCTTGTCCATAAAGACCACGCGATCGGACACGGTGCGGGCAAAGGCCATCTCGTGCGTGACGACGACCATGGTCATGCCGTCGGCAGCAAGTTTGCGCATGACCTCGAGCACCTCTCCCACGATCTCGGGGTCGAGTGCGGAGGTCGGCTCGTCGAACAGCATGATCTGCGGATTCATACATAGGGCACGAGCGATGGCCACGCGCTGTTTTTGACCACCGGACAGGCGAACCACGGCGGCGTGCGCGAACTTCTCGAGCCCCACGCTCGTCAGATGCTCCATCGCGACCTTCTCGGCCTCGGCCTTGCTCATCTTTTTGAGCGTGACGGGCGCGAGCGTGCAGTTGTCGAGCACATCCATGTTGTTGAACAGGTTAAAGCCCTGGAACACCATGCCGATGTCCTCGCGCAGCTTGTTGATGTTGCAGCGCTCGGCCGTGAGGTCCTGGCCGTGGAACCAGATGTGGCCCGCGTCCGGGGTCTCGAGCAGGTTGAGGCAGCGCAGGAAAGTCGACTTGCCCGAGCCCGAGGCGCCGATAATGGTGACGACCTCGCCGGGGTTAACGGACAGGTCGATGCCCTTGAGTACCTCGAGCGAGCCGAAGCTCTTGCGCAGGCCCTCAACGCGGATGAGCGGCTCATTGGTCTGTGCGGCGGCCGCAACGCCGGTAATGGCGGTATCTGCCATGATAATTCTCCTCGTCTTGAGCCTAGTTGGAGCTGGGCAGCGTGACCGGAGCCTCGGCGCCGAGCTTTTTGCCAAAGGCCTCGAGCAGGCGGCTCGCCACGAGCGTCAGGATCAGGTAGACCACGAGCGCCACGCAGTAGACCTCCATCTGGCGGTAGTACACGCCGGCGACGGTGGTGGTGGCGTACATGAGGTCAAACACGCCGATGACCGAGAGCACCGACGAATCCTTGATGTTGATGATGAGCTCGTTGGTGAGCGCCGGAATCGCGTTTTTAATGCCCTGGGGGAACACGACTTTGCGCATGGCTTGCCACTGCGACAGGCCCAGCGAGCGTGCTGCCTCGGCCTGGCCGGGATCGATGGACTCGATGCCGCCGCGCAGGACCTCCATCATGTAGGCGGTGGAGTTGAGCGAGATGGTGACGAGGCCGGCGGTGAAGGTGCTCCAAATCTGGTTGGCCTGAGCGGTCTCGAAGCCCATGCCGCGCAAAACGGTGAAGCCCGCGTAATAGATGAGCAGACCCTGGACCATCATGGGCGTGCCGCGCACGATGGTGGAGTAGACGGTCGCAAAGCCGCGGCCGATGCTCTTAAAGAAGCGCACCAGGTCGTTATCCACGCGGTCGAAGGTCTGAATACGCAGGAACACAAAGAGCAGTGCCAGGAAGAATGCGATGACGGTGCCGAAGGTGGCAAGCGCGATGGTGATCTCGATACCGCGGATAAAGAAGTCGCCACTCTTGTAGGTCATGTAGACCAGGCTCGACAGAAAGTCGCTGGGATTGGAGTCCGAGACAATGCTCACCCGCACCAGATCGATAAACGACATAACGCAGCGGTCGATAAAGAAGATTGCCGCGATGGCAACCACGACGTAGCTGCCCATACGCGCGCCGCGGCGGAAGCGATCGGACGCGAACGGCGACTTCTCGCGATAGTCGCTCCAGTGCATAAGCTTGGTGACCAGCGCCGCCGCCGACACGACGAGCCACGCCCACAGGATTGCCCAAAGGCAATCTTGAAACACGCCCGTGGGAGCCAAGAAGCTCAGCGGTGTGGGGTTGCGCTGGCTAAACGCCAGGCCGAGCGCCGCGATAACGCTCGTGCCCAGGTACACATAACGGTGGTCGGCCTTGATAAAGGAGGCCAGACGATTGATGGTTTTCATGCTGCCTCCCTATGCCGGCTGGCGGTCGAGGCACGCGTCCCACATTTGGTCGCGCTCCTCTTGGCTAATGCCCTTGAGTGTCTTGTCGATGAGCTTAAGGAGCTTGTCCGAGCCCTTGCGGCAGCCGACGTTTGCCGCGACCTCCTGCTTAAAGCCCTCGCCCTCGGCAAAATGAATGGGGACGATGCCCGGGTTTTGGGCCATATAGCCCTTCTCGTTCTCGGTGTTATAGGTCACGGCGTCGCACGTGCCCTGCAGCAGGTTCGAAAACACCGTGGGAACCGAATCGACCGGGTTCTTGTGGACAACGCCCGGAATCTCGTCGATGACGGTATCGAGCATGGTGTCCTTTTGCCCGAGGACCGTAGCGCCGCTAAAGTCGCTGAGCTTGGTCGCATTCTGGTAGGGCGAGCCCTCTTTTACGAACAGGCCAAAGTAACCGATAAAGTACGGGTCGGAAAAGCCGACAGACTCCTCGCGCTCGGGCGTGGCGCTCATACCGGCGATGATGAGGTCGATCTGGCCGTTGTTGAGCGAGTCGATAAGGCCCGAGAAGCTCTGTTTGACGGCAACGGGCTCGCCGCCGAGGGCCTTGCAGACGATCTTGGCGATCTGCACGTCGTAACCATCGGCATAGGCGCCCTGCACGTTGTCGATGGGGATGGTGTACTCGCTGGCCTCGGAGACCTGCCAGTTGTACGGGGCGTAGGCTGCCTCCATACCGATGCGGATCTTGTCCTTGCCGATCACGGAATCGGACAGGTCGTCGCGACCGCCGCCCGTCGTGGGCTGAACTACTTCCAGCGTGGAGGGGCGCTGGCAACCGGCAAGTGCGCCGGCGACGACAGAAGCGCTCGCAGCGAGAGCGCTACCCAAAAAGATGCGACGGCTGCATATCGGCTGGGTATGCGCGCCGTGCTGTTGTCGAGATTGCATCTGGTGCCTTCCCTATTTCGTTTTGCTGACAACAAGACAGGATATACGCCCGCAACCAGCAGCGCGGCATGTGCGCGAAAAATTAATAGACACACAGTAGTCGTTTAAGAACGTCCCCAACGACTACCCACCAAAAGGCCTCCCTGCCGGGGATGGCAGGGAGGCTAGCTGTCACATCTAGAGCAGGGTGACACTAAAGGAACGGATGTCGGTAGCGCCGGGAGCCAAGGTGATGGTGTTGACCTTGTGCTCAAAGACGTCGTCCTCGGTGTCCATGGTGGTGTGGCCGGTCCAGGGCTCAAGCGCCACAAACGGAGCGTCGTTGGCGGCAGACCACACGCCGATGTACTTAAAGCCCTCAAAGTCGATCTTGACGCCATGGCCCGACTTGCGACCGCGCAGCGTGAGCGTGGAACCCGGGGTATCGGTGAACATGATGGCGTCGTTATCGAAGCTGCGGTGCGTGATGGGCAGCACGTCCGAGTTATCGGGAGCCTTGTAGCTACCCTCGAACGTCATAAGACCGTCGGGCGTGATGATAGGAGCCTCGTTAGTCCAAGCCTCGGTAAACGCCAGCTCGTAATCCTCGAACGCCTCGTCCTCGGCACCGGGGGCGGGCACGTTAAATGCGGGGTGGCCGCCCACCGAAAACGGCAGGTCCACGTCGCCGGTATTGGTGACGGCAAAGGTCTGGGTGAGCGTAGCGTCGCCGGTCAGGGCATAGGTCATGTTGAGCTTAAAGTGGAACGGGAACGCCTTGAGCGACTCGGGCGTATCGGTGATCTCGTACGTTACCGAGGAGCCGTCCTCCGAAACCTCGACCAGCTTGTGCTCGACAATGCGCGCGAGTCCGTGGCGCGGCATCTCGCAGGTGCCGGCCGCAGACGTTGCCGTGTTGTTGCGCAGCGAGCCCACAATGGGGAACAGGATGGGCGCGTGCTTGCCCCAAAAGGCGGGGTCGCCCTGCCACAGATACTCGTTGCCGTTGAGGGCAAGGCTCGTGAGCTGGGCGCCCATGGAATCGATGGCCGCGGTGAGGCCGCCGCGTTTGATGGTAGTGACGGTAGACATGCTACTTCCTCCAAAAGTAAACAATAGTGTCGAGGGCTATTGTCCCACTCTTGGCGGCGGGGTTGAGCGACAGGCGCAGTTATTGAGCAATAGCGTAAAGGTCAAACCCGCCCTGCGGAGTGCTATCGACCGTATCGGGCGCCTGCGAGTTAAAGCTCACGGGAACCATGCGCTTTGAGGCGCGGAAGCGCGTGCCGTCGGTGGCGACGGGCGGTTCGTCGACGGTGAGCTCGTAGTCGCCGGGCTTGAGCTCGATGCCGTCACCAGCGGAATTGACGTATTGATACTCGTCAATCGTCTGCCCTTTGAGCGTACGCCCCACGATGTGGATGAGCATTTGGCTGTCGCCACGCGCGGTGTCCCACGTCGCGCCGTCCTTGACCTCGACCGACACATGTACCGAGCGCGTGCGGCTGAGCGATTGCTCGACAGACATCTCGACCTTGGCGGCGTCTTTTCGCTGCTGCTCGACATGGCTCCAGACGTTTCCAATTACCGAGCATGCGATAACGCCGGCCATGAAGGCGATGAGGATGGGGCCGAGCGGAGAACGGCGGCCCGCGTCTTCCTCACGAGCCAGGTCGGGGCGATGTGTGGGCGCGGGCGCCTGAGCACCCTGCGAGGGCACGTCGAGAATACTGAAGGATGCCGTGCTGTCGGGGTCGATGTTATGGCGCGGCTGCGGGGTCTTGGCCGGCGAGATGGACATGTCCGCCGGCTCACCGAGTGTGGCCGTGGCATCGGCCTTAGCCTCATCGGCCTCGGCTTGGGCCCAAGCCTGCTCAAAGGTCAGGGGCTCGGCGGCATCGGAGGCGGCATCAGGCTCGACAGCGGCATCGTTGCCGGTCTCGTCCTCGTCGCTCGACACGTCACGCGACGCGGGCTCGTCCCACTCCTCGTCCGGAGCCTCGCCCTCGCTATACCACCATTCAAAGTTATCGATATCCATACGGGGCGCCCCTTAGGCCTCGCAAATAAACACTCGCTAGTCTTATACCCCCAGACGGCACCGAAGCTCACCCGCGCCGGACACGAAAACCGTCACAACATTCGACGTTTTTCCTCGTTTTCGAGATTTTCATCGAATGTTGTGACGGTTTAGGCGGCAGCCACGCCGCGAATGTGACAAAGAGACTGTCCCTTTGTCACATTCTGTTAGAGTTGCAGGGATTGAATCCCGCTTATTCACGCGACATTGGAGTGACAACCTTGACCGCCGCAACCACGCCAAAAAGTAAGTCAACCGCCGCCGCGCTCTCCCCCGCGCGCACCAATCTTTGCCTGGCGCTGCTCGTGCTGTTGGGATTCTCGCTCGGCTGCTCCGAGTTCGTGGTCATCGGCATCGAAAGCGACCTAGCGACGGAACTCGGCGTATCGCTTGCCACCGCAGGCCAACTTATTAGCGTGTTCGCACTGATCTACGCTATCTCGACGCCGGTGCTCGCGCTCAGCACGGGGCGTTTTCGCCGCTACCAGCTGCTCGTGTGCTACAGCATCGTCTTTGTGCTCGGCAACCTGGTCATGGCGTTGGCGCCCAACTTCCAGGTGCTGTTCATCTCGCGCATCATCCTGGGCTCCGTCTCGGGCGCACTGCTCGCCGTGGGCGTGACGTACATCCCCGAGCTTCTGTCTCCGCAGCAAACTTCGCTTGCCATCTCGGTGGTATATGGTGCGTTTTCCGTGGCAATGGTCTTTGTCACTTCGATCGGCAAGTTTGTGGCCGACACGCTCGACTGGCACGTGGCCATGTACGGCACGCTGACCTTTGCCGTTCTGATCTGCGGAGCGCTCGTGATGTTTATGCCGCGCGCTGGGCAAACCGACGAGCCCGCCACCTTTCGCGAGCAGGCGGGGCTGCTACGCGAGCCGAGCATCATCACCGGTATGCTCATCTTCTTGTTTGGCGTGGGGTCGGTCTATGTGTTCTACGGCTACGTGACGCCCTATCTGGAGCAGGTGTTGGGTATGGGCACGGTCGAAGCCAGCACCACGCTCATGGCCTACGGCGTGTTCTGCCTGGTTTCGAACATCCTGGGCGGATGGATTGACGCGCGCTTTGGCATGAAGGCACTGCTGGTTACGTTTGTGCTGCAGGCAGCGGCATTGTTTGGGTTGTTTGCCGTGGGCGCTGCCATGCCGCTCGCACTTGTCTTTGTCTTTAGCCTGGCGATGCTCATGTACCTGTTCTCGGTGTCGTGCATCACGCACTTTATGGACGTGGCTCGCAGCCGCCATCCCAAATCGATGGTGCTCGCGAGCTCGGTAGAACCCATGGCGTTTAATGTCGGCATTTCGTTTGGCACCGCGGTGGGCGGTGCCGTGGTAAGCGGAGCTGGCATTGCATATGTAGGCGCAGTGGGTGCCGCGTTCTCGCTTGTGGCCTGGGTGCTTACGCTGGTGACGATTAAGTTGGCTCGCTGGGAACGCAAGAGGGCGCTGGCGCAGGCGTAGATGCGATACTCGAGCTCGATGATGGCGATCGAAAGGAAACCGCATATGCAACGTGTACTGTTTATCTGCCACGGCAACATCTGCCGCTCGACGATGGCTGAGTCCGTGTTTACCGAGCTGGTGCGGCGCGCCGGGCGCGCGGGCGAGTTTGTCATTGACTCCGCTGCGACCTCAACTGAGGAGATCGGCAACCCGCCGCATCATGGCACGGTCGCCAAGCTGCGTGAAGTCGGGATTCCCGTCGTTGCGCACCGTGCCCGCCAGGTGCGTCGCGCGGAGTATGGCGACTGGGACCACATTGTCTATATGGACGACGAGAACGCCCGCGGCCTGCGGCGCATCTTTGGCGACGACCCCGACGGCAAGGTTACACGCTTGCTCGATTGGACCGAGCGCCCCGGCGACGTGGCCGATCCCTGGTACACCGGCAACTTCGATGCCACCTACCGCGACGTGCTCGACGGTTGCACCGCTATGCTCGAGCAACTGTAGACAAGCGAGGTCGCGAGCCACGTCTTCGGCGCGAAACGAGCGTGGATTTTCTCCCGCTTTGAGCGTTCGAGTGCGCTCTAAACGGGAGAAAATCCACACTCATGAATGTGACAAAGGGACCGCCCCTTTGCCACATCCGGGACTGGCCCTAGACCGGCTTGACCTCCAGCTTTATCCCCTCGGCGCAGGAGTCGCCCAAAACATCCGAAAGGGCCCAGGTCGCATATAGCGGCAAATAGAGAACCGCTCCGTTGCGCTCAACGTTGCCTCTCGAGAAAACAATCCCGAGCCTTACGCCATATTCAGCCGTATCAAGCACATGACCGAGCGCAGCGTGCGCGTGGTAATAGGAGCCCGATTTAACCTCGATCGGAACAGCCGTCCCATCCGGCCCATCGACCACAAAGTCCACTTCACCGCGCTTTTTTGTCTGATAGTAGTAAAGCTGGCGATTTTGGGCAGCCAGCTGCTGGGCCACCACGTTTTCGTAAATGCCGCCCAGATTGGGCTCCTTGCTATCAAGATACGCCGCTTGGGCGACTCCAACGGGGTAGCGCGCCATCAACATGCCCGTATCCGATTGGTATAGCTTGAACTGCGATGGCCGTGCCGTCTTGAGCAGGGGCGACTTTGGCTCGGTTACGATATCGGCTTTGAGAGCAACGCCGGCATCGACAAGCCAGACAAAATCTCGCTGGTACTTCTCATAATGCGCCTTGGGGTCAATGGAATTGAGCACGAAACGCTTGTGTTCGCCCTCAAGCATAATGGGGAGCTGATCGTAGATGCTCTGCACCTGAAGGGCACGCCCGCTTGCATACTTGGAAATATCCCGTCGGTACTGTTCGTTGAGCTCGGACTGTAGCTGACGAACAGAGGCAAGGTCGCCCTGCATGTCAAGGAAACGCTGCACGACCTCCGGCATTCCGCCGACAACGGTATAGGTCCTGAAGTTTGCCATCATCGCGTCATGAATGTAACCAGGAATGGGCTTCTCGCTGATACACGCGTCGCGTATCGTTTGGCGAGCCCCCTCGCTCACCCCGGTTGCCCAGCAAAACTCCTCAAAATCGAGCGGGAACATCCTAAGCTCGTGGACATACCCCACGGGATAGGACCTGACACCCTTGAACTGGGTCCCAAGCATTGACCCCGAAAACGCCCAGCGGCACCTCCCGTCCTCAACAAGGAACTTTGCCATCGTCATGATGTCGGGGGCCTCTTGGACCTCATCGATAAACACGAGCGTTTTGCCTGGTGCAATCGACTTTCCCGAAAGAAGCGTCACCCTGCTGATGAAATCATCGGCATCTCGCGCCTCGAGAAGAGCATCTTTTGCCTGGCGATTTTCCATGAGGTTGAGTTCGATGTAGGTTGCGTGGTTGGCTTTGCCAAACGCGCGAATCGAATAGCTTTTGCCGATCTGGCGAGAACCCGTGATGAATAAGGCCTTTTGCTCGGCAGACTTCAGCCAACGCTCCAGCTCTGCCGCTATTTTCCTGCGCAGCATAGGCTCTCCCCTCAGTGTCATCAAATGAAATGCAAAGTTTTATGCGCTTGATTATCGATGAAATGTAGGATTTTTAGAACCTAAAATCGGATGAAATGCAGAGATTTAGGATTATAAGCAGAAAGAAGGGGCAGCCCCGGCGAATGTGACAAAGGGACTGTCCCTTTGTCACATTGCGCTCGACTACTCGTCGACGATCTCGGCAAGCCAGACGTTCAGCGTATCGACCTCGGGGCAGCAGAACTTTGCCGTACCGGGCTCGTTGCCAGGCACGGTTCCGCCATAGCGCAGGATATCGATATAGGGAAAGCCCACATGGCAGGCCATGGCACACATCTTGCCGCGGTCTCGGTCGAAGTCGAAGACGTCACCCGGCTTGTGCCCGTGATGGCAGCGGCATGTGCCCAGCTGGTCCACGCAGCTAATGCGAATACGTGGGCGCCTGCCGCGCGGGGCACCGAGCGGCTTGTTCTCGCCCGCCGCCTCGGTGCTGCTCTCGTCGGCGTTACTCATGGTCAATCACATCCAGGCAGGCCTCGATGGGAAGGCCGGCGGACTTATCCTCCTGGTCGGCATTGCGCTCGATGAGCTCCGCTACCACACGCATGGCATCGCTCGTCGCGCGCTGCAGGCTCCAACCGGCCATAACGCGGCCGACAAGCACCGCCGAGAACGTGTCGCCCGTGCCCGGAAAGTAGACCGGAATCAGCTCGAAGGGAATCGTGAAGTACTCCCCCGCCACATGGTCGTAACCGATGACGACATTCGCACCGTCGACCACAGCGCTCGTAATGACCACCGACTTGGCGCCCAGGACACGCACGGCATCCACAAGAGCGCGGCCCTCATCGGGCGTGATTTGCTCGGCAATGGGCGTATCGGTGAGCAGGCATGCCTCGGTATAGTTGGGCACCGCGTAGTCTGCGCACTCCAGCAGATGCCGCATAAGGCCAATCGTGGACTCGGGCACGCCGGCGTAGAGCTTGCCGTTGTCGCCCATGATGGGGTCGACGAACACCTTGGTACCCTTTTGCGCGCGACGGTGGCAGAAGTCCGAAATGATGCGCGTCTCTTCCTCGGTCACGATAAAGCCGGTCGAGATGGCGTCGAACTCAAAGCCGAGCTCCTCCCAGATGGCGAGGCTCTGGCGCACGTACTCTGTGGTGTCGTGGATGTAGAACTTGGGATAGTTGAGCGTATCGGACACCAGCGCCGTCGGCAGGTTGTGGATGCGGTAGCCCATATGCGACAGCACCGGCAGCATGGCGGAAAGCGCGACCTTGCCGTAGCCGCACATATCGTTAATCAGCAGCAGCTGAGTATTCTTCATGAGGGTCTCCCTTGGTTCGGGCACGGCGCGGCAGCGCCACCGTGCGACTAAGTGTAGCGCAGGAGGCGTTGTGGGCGGTCGCCAGGGTCGCGAAGAGCGCATTGTTGCGGAAAGGTTTCGGAAATGGGGGGCATAGGCCTTGTGGCCATGCCCGACGATTGAACGTCAGATTGCCGCTTAGGAACGCTTGCAGCGTCGAGCGGGTACGGCGTTTGGTAAAGCGCCGTAACTTAATAAGTTTGGTACCTTGACATTCATTTCTCATGCTCCTAGATTGGTTAGGCACAAAACAATTCCACTACCTAACTAAAGAAAGGAGCAACACTAATTCATGTGCGATGAACCTCTTAACCTTTGTTCGCACGAGCCCGACGGCGATCCGTCACAGCCGGCGGATGCACCCGAAGCGGCTAGCTCAGAAGACAAGCTTGCCAAACGCATCCTCAATGGCCTGGGCTTTTGCGGCCATTACATGCATTTTCATGGCGGAGGCGTGTCCGGCAAGGCGCCCATCATCTGCCTGCTGGCCAAGCAACCCGGCGGCGAGATGTCGCAGCAGGAACTCGGCATGCACTTTGACCTCAAGCCGGGGTCGCTTTCCGAGATCCTGTCCAAACTCGAGCTCAACGGCCTCATCGAGCGCAGCCGTAACCCCAAGGATCGACGGCAGCTCACCATTCGCCTGACCGAAACCGGCCGGGAAAACGCCCGCATCGACCAGGCAGCCCGCATTCGCTTTAGAGAGCAGGCCTTTGGTGCCCTCACCCACGACGAGCGCGAACAGCTCGCCGAAATGCTCGAGAAAATCCGTGTAACCTGGGAGGAACTGGATGATTAAAACCCTCATGGGAAGCATCCGCGACTATATGAAAGTCACCGTTGCCACGCCGCTGCTCGTGCTTGGCGAGGTGCTCTGCGAGATGCTGATTCCTTTTATCACCGCCAACCTGATCGACGCCATCAAAGACGGCGCCACCGTAGCCGAGATGCTTCCCACCGCAGGCTTTTTGGTGCTCATCGCGCTGACGTCGCTTGCTTTTGGCGCCGCTGCCGGCGTCACCTGCAGCCATGCGAGTTGCGGCTTCGCCAAGAACCTGCGTCACGACCTGTTCTACAAGATCCAGACGTTCAGCTTTGCCAACATCGATGAGTTCTCGAGCTCCTCGCTCGTCACGCGCCTGACCACCGATATCAACAACGTGCAGCAGGCCTTTATGATGATCATCCGTATCGCCGTGCGCGCGCCGCTGGTATTGATCTTCGCCTTTACCATGGCATTTATCATGGGCGGCAGCGTCGCCATGGTCTACCTGGTCATCATTCCGCTGCTGGGCTTTGGGCTGTTCTTTATCATCTTTAAGGTGCGTCCCATCTTCTCGCGCGTGTTCCACAAGTACGACGCCCTTAACGAATCCGTCGAGGAAAACGTCACCGGCATGCGCGTGGTCAAGAGCTACGTGCGCGAAGACTTTGAGAAGGAGAAGTTCGCGACCGCTGCGCGCGACGTCCAGATGGACTTCACCCGCGCCGAGAAGCTGCTTGCCTTTAACAACCCCATGATGAACATCTGCGTCAACGGCGCGTTTGTCGTCATCATCTACCTGGGCTCCAAGCTCATCATCACGAGCCAGGGCACCCTGTTCGACGTGGGCCAGCTCTCCTCGATCTTTACCTATGGCTTCCAAATCCTCATGAGCCTGATGCAGCTGTCGATGATCTTTGTCATGGTGACCATGGCCGACGAATCGGCACACCGCATTACCGAGGTGCTTGCCGCCGAACCCACGATCGCCGATCCCGCCGAGCCCGTGCTCGAGGTTGTCGACGGCTCCATCGACTTTGACCACGTGAGCTTTAAGTATTCCGCGCATGCGAAGCGCCAGGCGCTCGACGATATCGACCTGCACATTAAGAGCGGCGAGACCATCGGCATCATCGGCGGCACCGGCTCGGCCAAGTCCACGCTTGTAAACCTCATCGCCCGCCTGTACGACGCCACCGAGGGCACCGTGCGCGTGGGCGGCATGGACGTGCGCGACTACGACTTGGACGCCTTGCGCCACCAAGTGGCCATGGTGCTACAGAAAAACGTGCTGTTTAGCGGCACCATCGCCGAGAATCTGCGCTGGGGCGACCCGAACGCCACCGACGAGGAGGTCCGCGAGGCGGCACATCTGGCCTGCGCCGACGAGTTTGTCGACGGCTTCCCCAAGGGCTATGACACCTGGATCGAACAGGGCGGCTCCAATGTCTCGGGCGGTCAGAAGCAGCGCCTGTGCATTGCGCGCGCCCTGCTGCGTCGCCCCAAGATCTTGATCCTGGACGACTCCACCAGCGCCGTCGACACCAAGACCGACGCCAAGATTCGCGCAGGGCTGGCAAGCTATCTGCCCAACACGACCAAGCTCATCATCGCCCAGCGCATTAGCTCCGTGCAGGACGCAGACCGCATCATCGTCATGGAGGGCGGCCGTATCGCGCAGATCGGTAACCACGACGAGCTGCTCAAGACGAGCGAGATCTACCGCGAGACCTTCACCTCGCAGAACAAGATGTCTGCCGAGGGCGAAGAGGCCGACACCGAGGCATCCGTAACGCAAGCTCAGACCCAGGAAGGAGGCGAGGCACATGAGTAAGGCAACGACCGCCGAGCGCGCGCTCAACCGCAAGGGTGGCACCATGTCGCGCCTCATCAAGACGCTCTTTGGCTTCTACCCCGTGCTTTTGCCCCTCGTCGTCGTCGGCGTGGTGCTCTGCGCCATCATCAACTCCATCGGCGCGACCTTCCTTCAGAGCGCCCTGCAGATTATTAGCGAATCGTGGCAGTCGGGCGATTGGGAAGCTGCACAGCCCAAGATCGCACAGCTCGTGACCACCCTCGCCTGCATCTACGGCGTCGGCATCCTGTCCTCGCTGTTCTGGAACCGCGCCATGGCCATCGTCACGCAGGGCTCACTCGAGAAGCTGCGCGAGAAGATATTCAACCGCATGCAGGACCTGCCGATTCGCTACTTCGACACGCACCAGCGCGGCGACATCATGAGCCACTACACCAACGACATCGACACGCTGCGCCAGATGATCAGCCAGTCGCTGCCCAACCTGCTTATGACGACCATCGTCATCGTCACGGTGTTCTTTATCATGCTGTACTACAGCGTGTGGATGTGCTTGGTCATTATTGCCGGCGTCGCCTTTATGACCTTTATGACCAAGCTGCTCGGCTCCAACTCCGCGCGCTTCTTTATTGCGCAGCAGACCGAGCTCGGCGTTGTCGAGGGCCATATCGAGGAAGTCATGAACGGCCAGAAGGTCGTCAAGGCATTCTGCCACGAGTCTGCCGCCGAGGCCGATTTTGACGAGCGCAACGAAAAGCTCTTCGAGGTCTCGCAGAAGGCCAACATGTACGCCAACATCCTCATGCCCATCCTTATGAACCTGGGAAACCTGCTCTACGTGCTGGTCGCACTGGCAGGCGGCATTTTCCTGGCGCTGGGCGTGCCCAACCTGAGCATCTCGGGCATGGCACTGTCCATCGCCGTCGTGGTGCCGTTCCTCAACATGACCAAGCAGTTCTGCGGACAGATCGGCCAGATCTCGCAGCAGATCAACGCCGTGGTCATGGGCCTCGCCGGCGCCGACCGTATCTTTGAGCTCATCGACGAGGAGCCCGAAGCCGACGAAGGCTATGTGACGCTCGTCAACGCTCAGGTGAACCCCGACACCTGGCAGCTCGAGGAGGCCGACCACCACACCGGCATGTGGGCGTGGAAACATCCGCACCGCGCAACCGGCGAGATCGAGTACGTGCCGCTGCGCGGCGACCTGGTCATGGACAACGTCGACTTTGGCTACACGCCCGACCACGAGGTGTTGCACGGCGTGTCCGTGTTTGCCAAGCCGGGCCAGAAGGTCGCGTTTGTCGGCGCCACCGGTGCCGGTAAGACGACCATCACCAACCTCATCAACCGCTTCTACGACATCGCCGACGGCAAGATCCGCTACGACGGCATCAACGTCAACAAGATCCGCAAGGCCGATCTGCGCCGCTCGCTGGGCGTTGTGCTGCAGGACGTGAACCTGTTCACCGGCACCGTGATGGACAACATCCGCTACGGCAACCTGGACGCCACCGACGAGGAGTGCATCGCGGCGGCCAAGCTCGCGGGCGCGGACGACTTTATCACCCGCCTGCCCGACGGCTACGACACCATGCTCACCGGCAACGGCGCGCAGCTGTCGCAGGGCCAGCGCCAGTTGATCTCGATCGCACGCGCCGCCGTCGCCGATCCGCCGGCGATGATCCTGGACGAGGCCACGTCGAGCATTGATACCCGCACCGAGGCCATCGTGCAAGCCGGCATGGACAAGCTCATGGAGGGCCGCACGACGTTTGTCATCGCGCACCGCCTGTCCACCGTGCGCAACTCCGACGCGATCATCTGTCTGGATCACGGCCGCATCATCGAGCGCGGCAACCACGACGAGCTGATCGCCAAGCGCGGGTATTACTACCAGCTCTATACCGGAGCGTTTGAGCTGGAGTAGTTCGGCTCGCCGAGATGGCCGATTTGCCGCTCATTCGTCGGGCATGACCCTAAGGTCAATGCCCTCCTCTTTCGGGGCAAATCGACTCATCTCAACGACCCAAACACAATGCACCGCAACGAATAAAGCCTCCGCAGCCACACGAGCTGCGGAGGCTTTATTCATGCCGGCCGGAAACCGTATCCCACTTTTCGGGCCCAAAATGGGATGCCGTTTCCCGCTGGACCCCCTCCGGGAAACGGCATCCCATTTCAAGGGCATAAACCGGGATGTGGTTTCCCCTAACGGCACCTTTGGGAAGCCGCATCCCACTCTGGACGCACAAAACGGGATGAGCTTTCCCATGGTGATCCAAGACCAGAAACATGTTCGATAGCGCGGCCAGGTCAAGAACAACAAGGCAAGCGTCACGCCAATTTGGACGAACGTCTGCTACAGCTTGAGGCTGTTGGCCCATATGGTAGAGTTGGCCTCACGTGAATTTCAGCACACTGCGTGCTGCCCGCGCTTTTGCCATTTGAGGGAGTGAACTTGTGAATACTTCTGCCGCCAAGAAGGCCGGCCAGGCGGTGCGCCTGCTCATGATGGTGCTCACGGCAGTTCTCATCTTCTTCTTCATCAATGTCATGCTGCTCGTCTCCGATATCCAGGGCACGGCGCGCGTGGTCAACTACGCCGGCCTGGTACGCGGCACCACGCAGCGCATCGTGAAGCTCGAGGACGCAGGCCAGTCACAAGACGACCTGCTCAAGGCCGTGGATTCATACATTAACGGCTTGCGCTACGGAAGCGACGACCTCAATCTCGTCCGTCTCGACGACGATGAGTATCAGGCAAAGATGACCGAGCTTGCAAATTATTTTGATGAGCTTTGCACCGAGATCATCCGCGTGCGCGAAGTCGGCTATGAGAACACCGACATCATCTCCATGAGCGAGGAGTTCTTTGGCATTTGCGACGATGCTACGCGACTCGCAGAGGACTACTCTCAGGAGAAGGCGTCGGCGCTCAACTATCTCGAGGGCCTGGTGATCATCGACATCATGGGCTTGGTGGCGACCTTTGCGGTCGAACTTGTTCGCGCGGTGCGAACTGCCGCGCTCAATCGCGAACTGCAGAACAAAGTCTATCTCGACGAAGCCACAGGACTGCCCAACAAGAACAAGTGCGAGGGGGTCTTGGGGCAGGAGCAGCCTGTCTCCGCGGAGGCGCCCGTTGCGGTGTGCGTCTTCGACCTTAACAATCTGCATACGGTCAATAACAGCTTCGGCCACGAGAAGGGCGACGAATACATCCGTTCTTTTGCCCAGCAGCTGGGGCGCGTGGCGTCGGAGACCTGCTTTGTGGGCCGCGACGGCGGCGATGAGTTTATCGCGGTGCTGCGAGATACCGATCGAGCTGCCGTGGAGTCCTGTCTCGCTCGGGTTCGCGCGAACGTGAACGAGTATTCCGAAGTCCACCCCGATATGCCCATCAGCTACGCGGTGGGCTATGCGCTTTCCAGCGATTTTGACGAGCCGCCTACCATGCGCGAACTCTTTTCCCAGGCCGACAAGAACATGTACGTCGATAAGAACCGCGTAAAGACAGCCGAGGCGGCCGGGCCGCAACGCGAGGATCGCTAAACCCGTAGCAAAGGGTAGTCAAAAAAGCCCCGTCCCAAATGAGCTAGTTGAGGAGTTGGGCCATGGCGTTGACGAATTTTTGTACTTGGAGGGTGGGCTCGAGCGGGTAGTGCAGAAAGACCGGCACCTCGCGGCCGCACAGGAACGGCACGCCCACAAAGGCCGGGTGCACCCCCGACCACGCCCCGCAGGTGAGCACCGCGTCGCCCTTTTCCTCCGCCTCGTTAAAGAGCGCAAAGTCGAAGCTGTCCACATCGATCACGTCCACGCCGCCGTCGGCCAACAGGTCGATGCGCAGGCTGTCCATGGCATCGTTGCCGTGACGCAGCACGCGCAGACGCATGCCCTCCAAGTCGGCAACCGTGATGCGCGTCTTGCGCGCCAGCGGGCTCGTGCGCGGAAGGTCGATATAAAACGGCACGTTGACAATGCGGAGCTTTTGGCAGGCGTCGCCCCAGCGCGGGGTAGAAAAACTCGACTGCACCACATCGACCTCGCGGCCCAAGCTGCGCATGACGGATTCGCGCTCGTCATAGAGGTCGCTTACCGGCACGATCTCAAATCGCAGCGACGGTTCCAGATCGTGGATGCCCGACCACATCGACAGCGTTTGGCGCCCCGGACACATCATCGACACGCCCAGGCGCACGGCACCGCCATCGCCCGCCGCGCGTCGGGCACGGCGCAGCGCGTCCTCGGACTGCCGCATGATCGAGCGTGCGTCGTCCACCAGCAGAGCGCCCGCCGGCGTCACCTTGACGCCCGAGTGCGAGCGCTCGAACAGCGTGATGCCAAACTCGGCCTCGAAGCCCGACACCTGCTTGACGAGCGCCGGGGTCGACACGCGCAATTTTGCCGCCGCCCGTGAGAAGCTTCCTAGCTCCGCGGCGGCCGATATAGCCTCTAGTCGTCGATCGTACACGTCAATCTCCCGTTTTCGCGCCTGTGACCGCATGGTGCCGCAGGGGGTTGTTTTCGCAGGTCACGCGCTCAATTGATAATAAACTGCATTGCGCAGTGTAAACCTACGGTTAACGCCATTCTAACAAATATGCAATTCACCTGCGCAAATGCAAAGCATACGATAACCAGCGAAAACCACGTGGGTCGGTTAATGGGAGCGACCCACCGGGAGGCACAAGAAGGGAAGTTCCTATGAGCAATTGGCTTAAGCTCGAGGGCGATGTCTGCGCCGTGACTGGCGCGCTCGGCGGTATGGGCGCCGAGATCTGCCGCGAGTTCGCCCGCAATGGCGCCAACGTCGTCATGCTCGACCTGGACGAGGAGAAGGTCAAGGCCGCTGCCGCCGACCTCGCTGCCGAATTTGGCATCCACGCCGAGGGCTACAAGATGAACGCCACCGACGAGGCCGAGGTTCAGGCTGCCGTCGACGCCACCATCGCCAACTTCGGCCGCGTCGACGTCCTCGTCAACACCGCCGGTATCCTGCGCTTCGCCGCCATGGAGGACCTGCCGCTGAGCGACTGGGAGCAGGTGCTCAACGTCAACCTCACCGGTTACTTCATCGCCTCGCAGCGCTTTGGTCGCGAGATGATCAAGGCCGGCCAGGGCCGCCTGGTGCACATCTCGACCGTCGCCAGTCACTCCCCCGAGACGTTCTCGGGCGTGTACAGCTCCACCAAGGCCGGCGTCAACATGATGTCCAAGATGCTCGCCGCCGAGTGGGGCCCCTACGGCGTCCGCTCCAACTGCGTCGAGCCTTGCTTCGTTAAGACCCCGATGTCGGCCAACTTCTACGCCGACCCCGAGGTCGAAAAGAGCCGCAGCCGTCTGATCGCCACGCGCCGCATCGGCGAGGTCAGCGATATCGCCAACGCCGTCATGTTCCTGGCGTCCAAGCGCTCGGACTTTACCACCGGCGACGCCATCAAGGTCGACGGCGGCTTCTCCAACATGATGGGCGACCTCACCGCCAAGCCCGGCGGCCGTCGCGCCTATGCCGACAACTACCTTAAGAACAAGGGCGTCGAGCTTTGGTCCGACGAGTCCGGCGTCGCCAAGCCGACTGACCAGTAAACCAACCTGACAGGGAGGCCCCGCGGACACGCCCGCTCCTCCCCCGTATCGATTAGAAAGAGTCCAATGGCTTCCACCAACTCCAACAAGGGTCGCGCCGTCGTGCTTTCCGCCGCGTGCGTCACCATGTTCTTCATCAGCTCCATCGCGCTGTATTCCGTCGTGAGCAAGAACCTGCTCGCCGTCTACCCCGAGTGGTCCAGCGCTCTTACCTGGGCCTTCCCGGTCTTTCAGACCATCATGGCCGTGACGGGCATCTTCGCCGGCCGCATCTCCGATAAGATCGGCCCGCGCAACGTCGTTATCGCCGCCGCCGTGTGCTACGGCCTGGGCTGGTTCATGTCCGGCACCGTCACCGAGCCGTGGCAGTTCTACCTGTGGTTCTCGCTCGTCGCCGCCATCGGCAACGGCCTGGGCTACAACCCGGCGCTCACCACCGGCCAAAAGTGGTTCATCGACAAGAAGGGTCTCGCCTCCGGCATCACCCTGGCCGCTTCGACCGCCGGCCCCGCCGTGCTGTCCCCGGTGCTCGCCTCGCTGCTCATCCCGAGCCTGGGCATCTTTGGCGCCCTTAAGGCGCTCGGCGTCATCTTCTTTGTGATGATCGCCGCCTCCGCCCTGTTCCTGAAGGCCCCCGAGGCCGGCTGGCTGCCCGAGGGCTTCGAGGCCCCCAAGGGTGGCGCACATGCCGGCACCTTCGGCGACCTCACCCCGGGCGAGATGGTCAAGACCCCGCGCTTCTGGGTCCTCATCGTCACCTTCGCCTTTGCCGCCACCGCGGGCACCCTGCTCGTGGGCAAGGTTGCCTCCATCGCCGCCGTCCAGCTCTTCGCCGATCCCACGAGCGCCGCGGCCGTCGCGCTCGGCGGTGTGGTGGTCTCCGTCAACACCTGCGCCAACCTGGTCGGCCGCCTGTCCTTTGGCCAGATCATCGACAAGCTCGGCGCCTATAAGTCACTGCTCATCAGCCTTGTCGTCACCATCGT
Source organism: Coriobacteriaceae bacterium (assembly GCA_025992755.1). Classification (GTDB taxonomy): domain Bacteria; phylum Actinomycetota; class Coriobacteriia; order Coriobacteriales; family Coriobacteriaceae; genus Collinsella. The sequence goes on along the minus strand of DAJPGF010000001.1, from coordinate 19,372 downwards.
CGCACTCGTCATCATGTCGATGAGCTTTACGCAGGGCATGTTCTTTGTGGCGCTCGCCCTGCTCGGCTTTAGCTTTGGCGCCCTGCTCGTCATCTACCCGCCGCTCACCGGTGGCGCCTTTGGTACCAGCAACATCGGTGTCAACTACGGCATCATGTTTTTGGGCTATGCCGCTTCCACCTGGATCAGCCAGCCCATCACCGCCGTGCTGTATCACGCCGAGGCCGGCAGCGCCGCCTACCAGCAGTCCTTCTACGGCGCCATTGTGATCGCCGCCATCGCCGTCGTGCTCACCGTCTACATGATGGTATCCGACAGCAAGAAGAAGTCCGCCTAGTTTTACCGATGCGACAAAGGGACAGCCCCTTTGTCGCATTCCACCGGTCACCAGTATTTAAGGAGTCGAAATGTCTGAGCTCAACCCCGTCCGCATTGCCGTTATCGGCGCCGGCGCCATGGGCCGCAACCACATCCGCTTTGTCACCGAGGAGCCCGAGGCCGAGCTCGTCGCCATCGCTGACGCCTTTGAGGGCGCCCGCGCCACGGCCGAGGCCGCCGGCGTGCCGTTTTACACCGATCCCGCCCAGATGATGGACGAGGTCAAGCCCGAGGCCGTCATTATCGCCACCCCCAACGACCTGCACCTGGGCGTTGCTCGCGAGGCTGTGAAGCGCAATATCGTGCCGTTGGTCGAAAAGCCGATCTCCAACGACCTGGAGGATGCCCAGGCTTTCGCTGCCGAGGCCGAGACCGCCGGCGTGCCCGTGCTCGTGGGCCAGCACCGTCGCCACAACCCCTTCGTCAACAAGGCCAAGGAGATCATCGAGTCTGGCGAGCTGGGCAAGCTCACCGTGTCGAGCTTCCACTACATGATCTATAAGAACGACGAGTATTTCGATGTCGAATGGCGCCGCAAGAAGGGTGCCGGCCCGATCCTGGTCAACCTGGTTCACGACGTCGACCTGCTCCGCTACCTGCTGGGCGAGCCCGTTGCCGTCCAGGGTATGCAGTCCAGCGCCGCCCGCGGTTTTGAGACCGAGGACTCCGCCGTGGTCAACGTCCGTTTTGCCGATGGCGCGCTCGCAAGCATGACCATCTCCGACGCCACCGCCAGCCCCTGGAACTGGGAGGCCACCGCCCGCGAGGATCCGCAGTACCGCCCCTTCGACGCCGACGCCTACTTTATCGGCGGCACTAAGGGCGCCCTGTCGCTGCCCCGCCTGCACCAGTTCTCCTACGACGGCGCCTCTAACTGGCACAAGCCGCTGCAGATGGAGATTCCGGCCGTCGACCCGGCACTGCCGCACAAGATGCAGCTCAAGCACTTTGTGAAGGTTGTCCGCCGCGAGGTCGAGCCCGTCGTGACCCCCGCCGATAACGTCAAGACGCTCACGCTGCTTAACGCTATCAAGGAGGCCGCCGAGACCGGCCAGCTCGTCGAGCTGTAACGCCTTAAGAGCGGGCCGCGGCAAACTCCCCGCCGAGCGCCTTGGTCCGCCACAAATAAGCCCCTCTTCTTCGCCCCGCGAGCAGCCTCCTGCCCGCGGGGCTTTTTGGTACCTTGCCGGCGATTTTTCTGGGACGGGGCGGCAAAAGTGGCTAAAAGAGCCCCGTCCCAAAATGACTACTTGGGTGGAGTGGCGGGTGGTATCCTTGGTAGCCCTGTGCTGCAAACGCACCTTAAACGCAAGGAGTCCCATGGATCTTATCGCCCAGCTTGCCCGCGAGCTCAACCTTAAGGCCGCCAACATCGAGGCGGCCGTCAAGCTCATCGACGAGGGCAACACCATCCCCTTTATCTCGCGCTACCGCAAGGAAGCCACGGGTGGCATGGACGACGTCGCCCTGCGCGCACTCGACGAGCGCCTGTCCTACCTGCGCAATCTTGAACAGCGCAAAGAGGACGTCATTCTGCTCATCGACGCCCAGGGCAAGCTCACGCCCGAGCTCGAGCAGCAGATTCGCGAGGCCACGCAGCTCCAGCGTGTCGAGGACCTCTACAAGCCCTACCGCAAAAAGCGCATGACCCGCGCGCAGAAGGCCCGCGAGGCAGGCCTGGAGCCGCTTGCCAACATGATCATCATGCAGGCCTCGGCCAAGGGCAGCGCGCTCGATGCCGCCGCGGCCTACGTCAACGAGGACGCCGGCTTCAACACGCCCGAAAAGGCGCTCGCCGGGGCGGCGGACATCGTGGCCGAGACGGTGGCCGAGGACCCCGAGAACGTCGCCGACCTGCGTGCCTTTACGCAAAACACCGCAGACATCGTCGTCGAGGCCACCGACCCCACCGAGAAGACCCCCTACGAGCCGTACTACAGCTATGATGAGCCGCTGCGCCGTATACCCAACCACCGCGTGCTGGCTATCGACCGCGGTGAGCGCGAGGGCAAGCTCCGCGTGCGCGTGAACGTCGACGGCACCGCCGCCACGGCACGCCTCGGCAGCCGTTGGCCCCGACGCCAGGGCGTCTTCGCGCCCGTCTTTGACGCCGCCATCGCCGACGGCTACAAGCGCCTCATGGCCCCCTCGCTGGAGCGCGAGGCCCGCGCCAAACTCACCGTCCGTGCGCAGACCGAGGCCATCAATGTCTTTGCCAAGAATCTCGAGGGCCTGCTCTCGGCACGCCCCGTGCGCGGCGCCCGCGTGCTCGCGCTCGATCCGGGCTACCGCACCGGCTGCAAGGTCGCCGTCATGGACGAGACCGGCAAGCTGCTCGACCACGGCGTGGTCTATCCCACCAAGCCGCGCCACGACGTCGCCGGCACCAAGCGCGAGCTCGCCCGCCTCGTCAAAAAAGGACAGCGTCAACACCATCGTCATCGGCAACGGCACCGCCAGCCGCGAGACCGAGGAAGTCGTCTCGGAGTTCATCGCCGAGCAGGCGCCTGAGCTGCGATACACCATCGTCAACGAGGCCGGCGCATCGGTGTACTCCGCCTCCGAGCTCGCCAGCCAGGAGTATCCCGATCTGGACGTCACCGTGCGTGGCGCCATGAGCCTGGGCCGCCGTCTACAGGACCCGCTGGCAGAGCTCGTCAAGATCCCGCCCCAGTCCATCGGCGTTGGCCAGTACCAGCACGACCTTGACCAGGCCGAGCTTTCGCGCACCCTGGGCCACGTGGTGGAGGACGTCGTCAACCGCGTGGGCGTCGACGTGAATACCGCGAGCGCGAGCCTGCTGGGATACGTATCGGGCATCACGCCGAGCGTGGCCAAGAACATCGTGGCCTACCGCGAGGAAAACGGCGCCTTTACCGATCGCCGCCAGCTTAAGAAGGTCCCCAAACTAGGACCCAAGGCATACCTCAACGCCGCGGGCTTCCTGCGCATCAGCGGCGGCAAGAACCCGCTCGACGCGACGAGCGTCCACCCCGAGAGCTACGAGGTGGCCACGTCCGTCCTGGAACGCGCCGGCGTTAAAGCCAGCGAGCTCAGCCGCGGCGGCGTGCCCGACATCGAGCGCCGTCTGGGCAGTATCTCGGCGCTGGCAAGTGACCTGAACTGCGGCACCCTCACGCTCATCGACATCGTCAACGAGCTCAAGAAGCCCGGCCGCGACCCGCGCGACGACGCGCCCGAGGTGGTCTTTAGCCGCTCGGCGCTTTCCATCGACGACCTGGAACCCGGCATGGAGCTCAAGGGGACGGTGCGCAACGTCGTCGACTTTGGCACGTTCGTCGACGTGGGCGTGCACCAGGACGGCCTCGTGCATATCTCCAAGCTGGCCAATCGCTTTGTCAAGCACCCGAGCGACGTGGTGCGCGTCGGCGACACGGTCAAGGTGTGGGTAGAAAAGGTCGATCGCGACCGCAAGAAGATCTCGCTCACCATGGTGCAGGGAAAGTAAACCGCCAAAGCAAAGGTACCCCCTGTAGCGATGTGCAAAATCGCGAGTATTCTGCAAATTCCACCGTTCCGGATGCCCCTCAGAGACGAAAAAGCAAAAAAACAGCCCCCGTTTTAGCGTCGTCAGAGCCAAAACGGGGGCCGTTCCATGCTTCGGTCAACTGATAAAGACCTTTACCTTGCTGAATACTCTCAATTTTGCACGGCGCAGGCGGGGGTACCTTTGCCCACGGCAGGATATGGAAGCCAATCGCCAACTTGCTGGCAAGCTCGTGCCGGCAGCCCCGGCCTTTCCTTTGCCTAGCGCGATCCTCGCGGAGCGCGTGAGCGATAGGGAAAGGAAAGGCCGGGGCGAACAGCCCACAGTACAGTCGGTGTTCGCGCTACGGCAGGATATGGAAACCGAGCGCCGCGATATCCTTGGCAAAGCCGCGGACGGTGTCGAGCGAGACCTCGTACGGGTCGCGACCGATATTCTTGCGCTTGGCCAGGATGCTGTTGGGCACCGTGATGATCTGGCAACCGCAGGCTTCTGCCTGGTAAATGTTAATGAGCTCGCGCGTGGACGCCCACAGGACCTCGCAGTTGGGCTTTGCGGCGGCCTTCTTGACCGACTCCGTCATAAACGGAATGGGGTCGACGCCGGTATCGGCGATACGGCCGGCAAAGAGCGAGATGATGGACGGCGTCTCGGCGTCAACGGCCTCGACCATCTCATCAACCTGCGTAGGCGTAAAGATGGTGGTGACGTTGACCTTGATGCCGTCGGCCGAAAGCTTGCGCACCAGCTCGGCGGTGGACTCGCCCTTGGTGGTCACGCACGGAATCTTGACGTAGACGTTCTCGGCCCAGGTAGCGATCTCGCGCGCCTCGACCTCCATGGTCTCGACGTCGTCGGCAAAGACCTCAAACGAGACGGACACATCGGTGATGTGGGCCAGGACCTCCTTGGCAAACGCGCGGTAATCCGTCACGCCGCCCTTCTTCATAAGGGACGGGTTGGTCGTGAAACCCTGAACGTTGCCGTTCTCGTACATGTCGAGCATGCCCTCGAGGTTTGCACCGTCAGCGAACACCTTGATTGCCATCTGCCTGATTCCTTTCGTTAGCATACGGCCGATAAACTGCTAAACACTTTACCTACGTTTATCAAGGCTTGAGCTGCGGTTTTTTATCTTCTCGGCGAACGGTATAAACACCTCAGTGTTTGGATTGATAAATCGATTGAGCATGCAAAAGCAAAGAGTCGCAGTTTGAGCAAACGTCAGAACGCGGGATTCATTAGATGAGGCCGAAATGCTGCATCGCTGTGACGGTACCGTCGTGTGCGACATCGTCGGTCACGTAGTCGGCGACCGCCTTGACCTCAGGCATGGCGTTACCCATGGCGACAGCCGTCTCGACGGCAGCGAGCATGCCCAAGTCGTTGCCCGAATCGCCAAAGCCAAAGGTGCGCGCGTTGCCAGTGCGGCCCAGATACGCCAGCGCTCGCGCCACGCCCACGCCCTTGTCAATGCCCTTGGGACTCAGCTCGCGATTCTGACCACCGGTGTTGCACAGCTCAAACTCGCGATCGATAAAGCCGTCATCATTGGCTACGCGAGCCAAACTGGGCACATTGAGGCATACCTTGCCCACGCGCAGACGGCCGTCGACGCGCATCTCCTCGGCGCTGTGCACCACAGAAGTGCCGATCAGAGACGGCTGCTCAACACCCGCGGGTTCCAGGGCAAAGGTAGCCACGTTGGTCTCGAAAAAGGCTTCAATCCCTGCCGCGGCCATACGGCGTGCCAGCTCCTCGATAACGTCCTCATCAAAGCAGTCCTCGTGTACCACGCGGCCCTCGACCTCGAGCGTCGCTCCCGCCATGGCAACGACACCCGCCGGGTTCAGCGCGCGCAGGCCATCGGCAATCAGCCACAAGGGACGACCCGTGCAGATAAATGCCTGGTGTCCCGCGTCGCGCAGACGATGAAACGCCTCGACGACCGCCTGCGAGGGGTGAACCGCCGAAAAGTCCTTGTCGGTCATGTTGTCGGGATCGAACGACGTCAGCGTGCCGTCCACGTCAAAAAAGAGCACGGCGGAATCGGGGCACGCATCAATCATATGGGTTCCTTTCGGGGGCGAGAGTAAACGAAGTATCCATCATATAATGGAGCGACGCAACCAGAGAGGTCACCCATGGAATTTTACGCAAGCTGCCCCGAGGGCTTTGAGTCCGCACTCGCCGATGAGCTTAAACGCCTCGGGCTTTCGCATGTTCGCCGGCTGAAGGGCCGCGCTACATTTGAGGGCGAGCTCGAAGAAGGCTACCGCGCCTGTCTGTGGTCACGCCTGGCGAGCCGCGTGTTCGTGGTACTCGGGCGCTTTGAGGCGCAGGATGCCGATGAACTGTACGACGGCGTTTACGACATCGCTTGGGAGAACATCGTCCGCCCCGGCGCCACCATTGCCATCACCGCCCGCGGCGTGACCGAGCAGCTGCGCAACACGCGCTTCTCGGCCCTGCGCGCCAAGGACGCGCTGTGCGACCGTCTGGCCGAGGCCACGGGCCGTCGTGCCGATGTCGACGCCGCCGACCCCGATGTTCACCTGCTGCTTTCGTTGCGTCAGCGTCGCGCGAGCATTAGCCTGGACCTTTCGGGCGACCCGCTGTTCAAACGCCTGCCGCCCGCAGCGACCCGCGCCGGCGAGGGCACGCACGTGCTGCGCCCCGACTACGCCGCCCTGGTGCTGGCACAGGTCGGCTGGACCGCACTGTGCGAGCGCGAGCTGACGGCCGACGATTACGAGAACGAGGCCCTACCCACGTTGATCGACGCCTCATGCGCCGGCGGCGGCCTGCTGCTGGAGGCCGTAAACATTCTGACCGACCGCGCCCCGGGCGCCGCACGCGAGCGCTGGGGCTTTGAGGGCTGGCAGCTGCACGACGCCGCCCTGTGGGAACAGCTGCTTACCGAGGCGCGCGAGCGCGAGACGGCAGCGCGCGAGCGCCAGGCGCGCATCGTGGCCGTAGACATCGACCCCGCCGCCCGCAAGACTGCCGAGCGCATGGTCAAGTGCGCCGGCTACAAGCGTTTTGTCGACTTTTGCGCCGCCAAGTCCGCCACCGTGCTGGACCATGCTGGCGCCGTCGCCGGAGCCGCCGTAGTCGCAGACACCACCGAGACACCGCTTTCACTCATGCACGACGCCATGACGCTGGTCGGCGAGCTGCGCCGCGCGCCCGAGCTCGCTTCGGCACCGGTCGCCGCGCTCACCCGCGACGGATTGCTGGCCCGCGCGCTCCACGCCGAGCCCGCGCACTCGATCGCCGTCATGCCCAACAACGAGGAGGCGACCGTCGAAGTCTGGCCTTCGCTCGACCACGCCGCCGCAGCGTTTGAGGCTGCGACCAGCGCGGATGCCGAGGCCGAGATTGCGGATGCCAACGAAGCCAACGACGAAGGCGCCGCCCCCGCCATGCCCGAGCCTGCCGCCATGCTCGATCTGGGTGACGGCAAGCCGCTGCCCGTGCTCATCCCCGGGTCCGAGCAGTTCGCCAACCGCCTGCGCAAGAACGCGCGCCTGCGCCGCAAGTGGGCCAAGCGCGAGGGCGTGAGCTGCTACCGCGTCTACGATGCCGACCTGCCCGACTACTCCGCCGCCATCGACCTGTACGAGGGCTGCCCGCAGACGCCGGGCCGCTGGCTCGTCATTGCCGAATACGCCGCACCTAAGACCATCGACCCCGCACTGGCCCAGGCCCGCATGCTCGACATCTTGGCCATCGCACCGCGCATCCTTGATGTTCCGGCCGAGCACGTGCACGCCAAGGCCCGCATGCGTTCGCGCGGCGGCTCGCAGTACGGCAAGCAGGGCGCCGGCAAGGGCGGCTCGGGCGAGCGCGCCAACATCGCACGCCGTCGCCTGCCGCTCATCGAAGAGGGTGGACTCACCTTTGCCGTCAACTTTGATGACTACCTGGATGTGGGCATCTTCTTGGATCACCGCGTCACCCGCAACCTGGTGCGCGAGCACGCCAAACAGGCGCGCCGCTTCCTCAACCTGTTCGCCTACACCGGCACCGCCACCTGCTATGCGGCCGACGGCGGCGTCGAGGAGACCGTGACGGTCGACCTCTCCAACACCTACCTGGACTGGGCCGAGCGCAATATGCGCCAGAACGGCTTTGTGGGGTCACAGCATCACTTTGTGCGCGACGACGTGCTCGCCTGGATTCGCGACCAGCGCCAGACGCGCAACCGCTGGGACCTGATCTTTGTCGACCCGCCCACGTTCTCGAACTCGTCAAAGATGGGCCGCCGTACCTGGGATGTCCAGCGCGACCATGTTGAGCTTTTGGCCGGCGTATCGCGCCTGCTCGCACAGGGCGGACATGCCATCTTTAGCTGCAACCTGCGCGGCTTCCGCCCCGAGACACGCAAGCTCGCGCGCGCGGGCGTGGTGTTGGAGGACATTACGGCGCAGACCATCCCCGAGGATTTCGCACGCAACCAGAAGGTGCACCACTGCTATATCGTGCGCCGCCTGCCCATTGAGGACGCCATGGCCGAGGTCGGCTTTAGCGCCGAGGAGATTGCCGAGCGTGTCGAGGAGCTGCGCAACCCCGAAGCCCGCAAGCCTCGCACAACGGCGCCCGCGCACGCGCAGGCCGGAGACCGAGGGCCGCGCGGCAACGGCAAACCCTCCCCCGCCGGCAAGCCCAAAAAGAAGAAGTTCTACGCCAGCAAGCCCAAGGGCAAATAAACAAAGTTGCGGTGGAATACGGACTGCTTTGCCTGGAATTAGGCAAATTTAGACCCTATTTCACCGCAACTCATATTGGGATGGCGGATGCCGACCTATCCCTGGATGACCAATCGGTAACCAATACCCACGTGCGTCTGGATATAGCGCGGATGCGCGGGGTCGGACTCGATCTTCTTACGCAGCGTACCCATAAAGACGCGCAGGCTTGCCAGGTCACTCTTAGTTGCCGTGCCCCAAATCTCGTGCAGGATAAACTGGTGCGTCAGTACCTTGTCGGCGTTATGCGCCAGCAGGCATAGGAGCTTGTACTCAATCGGCGTCAGGTGCAACTCCTCGCCATCCATCGTGGCAATGCCGGCATCAAAATCGATATGCAGCTCACCGGTATCGAACGAGCCCTCGGAGACAACGCCGCCCGTTTGCGCATACGAAAGGCGCCTGAGCGTCGTGCGAATGCGCGCGAGCAGTTCCTCGACCGAAAACGGCTTGGTCAGATAGTCGTCGGCACCGGCATCGAGCGCGCGGATTTTGTCCGCATCTTCGCTGCGCGCCGAGACCACGATGATCGGCATGCCCGACCATGCGCGCACCGACTCCACCACCTTGACGCCATCCATATCGGGCAGGCCCAGATCGAGCAGCACGATGCTCGGTGCCTGCGATGAGGCGGCGGCGATGGCGGCATGGGCGGTCTCCACAGCCATATGGCGCAAGCCGTGCGCCTCGAGCGCGGCAACGATAAGGTTGCGGACAGCGGGATCGTCCTCAACGACCAAGATGAGCGGTTTTACGGCAGAGTTCGGCACAGCGCTACTCCTTATCAAACGAAACGTCGGCGACGGGAAGCTCAATCGTAAAGACCGAACCGTGCGGGTCCGCCGCAGCAACCTCTATGCTACCGCCATGTGCCAACGCAATGGAACGGCAGAGCGAAAGACCCAGGCCCACGCTGCGGTGGCTGTCGGCCAGACCATGGTTGGCGGTATAGAACGACTCAAAGATCCGCTCGCGATCCTCGGGTGCGATGCCCGGACCATCATCGGCCACCGAGCACGCCACGCGTCCATCGTCGACGCTAATCGAAATCATGATATGCGAGCCTGCGGGCGTATAGGTGATGGCGTTGTTCACCAGATTGACCACCAGCTGCACCATCAGGCGCGCATCGACGTTGACGAGCGCCGGCTCATCGCACGCCACCACCTTAAGGTCGTGCTCGCGCACGGCAGGGTTCACGTGGCGCAGCGCCTCCTCCACGATATCGTCCATGAGCTCGAGCGTGGTCGACAGGCGCATACCGCCGCCCTCGAGCTTGGTGATGGCGAGCAGGTTCTCGACGGTGGCGTTGAGCCATTGCGCATCCGAGCGAATGGACAAGAGCAGGCCGCGGCGCGTTTGGGCGTCGAGCACGGCGGTGCCGGTCGAGCCCTGGTCGAGCAGCACATCGGCATTACCCGAAATACTGGTGAGCGGCGTGCGCAGGTCGTGCGAGATGGAGCGCAGCAGGTTGGCGCGCAGCTGCTCATTTTTGGCAAGCACCGCCGCCTCCTCGCGGGCCTCCATGGCGCGGGCGCGATCGAGCGCCAGCTCGCCTTCGCTCACGATAGCATCGGCAAGTGTCCGCTCCTCGTGCGTCAGCACGTCGGGCTCGGCAACGATAGCCAGCACGCCCACCACCGAGGCGGGGTCGCCCGAGCGCGCGAAGCCGTCGCCTGTGCGAACCGTCAGGTAGATGCCATAAAACGCCGAGCCGCCGAACGTAGCATCGAGCGGCGTTCCCACATAGGCGGACGCCGAGAGCCGCGGTGGCATCTGCGGCGCCAGCTCGTGCACCGGCGCGGCATCGCCCACGGCCGTGTATGTCGCACGCGGCAGCAGGTCATCGCCCTCGGCGTCGGCGCTGTACCACACGACCGGACAGCCCGAAAGACGCGCCAGCTGCGTGGCCATGGCGTGAACGATCTGCTGCTCGTCGGCGCAGCGCTGCAACATGCGATTGGTCTCGAGCACCATATGCGTGCGGCGGTCGCTGGCGGCAGCCTGTGCCAAGGCGCGGCGCAGGGCCAACGCAATCGAGCTCGACACAAGCGAGACCACGAACATGATGAAGAACATGCCGGGATAGCCGCGGTCGATAAGCGACAGCGAGTAGCGCGGGTCGACAAACAAGAAGTTGTAGAGCGCCACGGCGGCAGCCGAGCTCAGCAAGCAATACAGGCGACTCCAGGTAAAGAATGCGCACAGCTGAACGGCGAACACATAGACGATCATGATGCTCGGCGCGAGACCCGGATGGTCGAGCAGCGCGCCCACAATCGTCGCCGCGACCAGCAGCCCCACCGATACGCAGGCGTCATACAGAGGAGTGCGGCGCGTCAGCGTTGTGCGCCGCCACCAAAAGCTATCGGCAATATCGCCGTCCGTACGGACGTCCATCAGCGTCCCGCCCCTCTCTCAAAAACAAAAACCACCACAAAGGGGACAGGCACCTTTGTGGTGGTTTCCCTTGTGGTGGTTCCAAGTGTATAGCCTTTGCAACCGGTGGTCGCTAGACAAACAGCACGTGCGCGAGCAGGGCACACACGCACACCGCTCCAAATACCAGTGCCACGATCGAGATCACGCGGTCGGCCATATCCATGTTGGCACGGTTCGTCAAAAACCGATCTTCGGCGGCGTCGGCGCGTGCCTCACGTACCAGCTCGGCAACCACCTCGCGGCCATCAAGCATCTTTGCATCCATGTTTGCCTCCCCGGTCTCAATCTTGTCCATCGAAAACCAACTCCATGCAACTGTCGGCGCCTACGGCCGCTCGTTGGGAGCCAGGCGCTGCATCTTGTTCACGGCCTTGAACTTGGTGAACAGCGGCACGTACTCAAAGCTCACGTTGGAGTTCTCCAGGCCGTACCAACGCGCGGGCGTGCCGGCGGCGCGGCGAATGATGTACTTGAGCGTGATGGCCGTACGCTCGCTGGGCTCCACATCGCTTTCGGGCGCCAGAAGCTTACGGATCAGGACGAACTTGAACGTGCCGATGTTACCCGGATCCTTGTAGACCGAGTAGTCATGCGTCTGCGGCGGCAGCTCGCCGGTGGCAGCCAGGTCCTGAACAACCTGACGCAGGTAGGCATTGACGCGCTGGTTGATCTTGTAGCCCAGGTACAGATGCACGCGGAACACGTAGTCGGTGCCGAACGTCTCGACCGAATAGGCAAAGGTGTGCGGTTCGTCCATAGTCTCGACATTCACAAACCACCAGGCGCGGGCGCGCTTGGGATGCTTGTCCAAAATCGAGTAGACGATGTCGCGGTCGATGTAGTCGGTATGGGTGTCCTTGGTCAGGTACACGACGTTGTCGCTCATGCGCTCGTAACGGTCGTCGTCGCGCAGGCGCTTGAGCTGCGGCAGGTAGCTGCGCAGCGGCAGCAGCGTAAACTGGCGCTGCTCGACCGCCGTGCCGTTGTACCAGCACACCATGATGCCCATGATGAGCGCGGCCATGAGGATGGTGAAGTAGCCGCCGTGGAAGAACTTGGTGAGCGAGCTCACGAAGAAGAAGCCTTCGAGCAAAAGGAAGAAGGCCGCGAAGATCCACGGCGCGACCTTGAGCTTGCGCTCCTCGTGCAGGTAGAAGAAGAGCAGCAACGTGGTGCACATCATAGTCAGCGTAATGGCAAGGCCGTAGGCGGCTTCCATATGCGCCGAGTTCTGGAACAGCAGCACCACGATGACGCAGCCGACAAGCATGACGTTGTTGACCATGGGGATGTAGAGCTGGCCCTTGGTCTCGGCAGGGTAGAAGACCTGCATGTGCGGCATAAGGTCCAGACGGCTGGCCTCGGACACCAGCGAGAATGCGCCGGTGATGAGCGCCTGCGAGGCAATGATGGCCGCGACGGTGGAAAGGCCGACGGCAAACGGGCGCAGGCCCGGGGCGAGCATCTGGTAGAACGGGTTGAGGTCGGCAATGCCCATGAGCTCGGGGTTGGCAGCGTTGTTCATAAGCCAAGCGCCCTGGCCCATATAGGAAAGCAGTAGGCAGCACTTAACGAACGGCCAGGTAGCGTAGATGTTGCCGCGGCCGACGTGGCCCATGTCGGAGTAGAGCGCCTCGGCACCGGTGGTGGCGAGGAAGCAACTGCCCAGAATCATGATGCCCGCGTGGTTGTTGGGGCTCAGCAAAAAGGCGATACCGCGCACCGGGTTGAGGCACAGCAGCACGGCGGGGTGCTGGAAAACAAAGAAAAGACCCGTGCCGCCCAGGAACAGGAACCACAGCGTCATGATGGGGCCAAAGGCGTGACCGATCTTGGCCGTACCGATGCGCTGTACCAAGAAGAGCACGATGATGATGGCGAGCGTAATGGCGACGACGCGGCCCTGGTCATCGCCCAGCACGGCATGGACCGCCGGGATGGTGCGCAGGCCCTCGATGGCCGTGGTAACGGTAACGGCCGGCGTCAGGATGCCGTCGGCGAGCAGCGCGGCGCCACCCAGCATGGCGGGGATGATAAGCCACTTGCCGCAGCGCTTGACCAGGCTGTACAGGGCAAAGATGCCGCCCTCACCATGGTTATCGGCGCGCAGCGAGATGAGCACATACTTGATGGTGGTCAGCAACGTGACCGTCCACACGACAAGGGAGAGCGCGCCGAGCACGAACTCCTCCGTGACGCTTCCGATGCCGCCGTTGCCGGCAACGAGCGCCTTGGTTACATACATAGGGCTGGTGCCGATATCGCCGTACACCACGCCCAGCGTGACGAGCATCGCCGAGATGCTCACAGGAATCGCAGCGTGCGAAGCTGCCTCCTTGGCCTTTTGTTCCATAAGCCGGTTTCCTCCCAACTTTAATGTTCGAAGGAATTATAGGTAATCGGCCCATGTTTGAATGGCACTGTTTTCCCAGCTAGATAAACATTTATACGGCCTTTAAGCCACCTCGGCGATATGGAATGTGACAAAGGGACTGTCTCTTTGTCGCATCCGTCATTTTCCGAGCCAATTTTTGAACCACCACTCCATGGAGCGGCTCATCTCGGCCATAAAGGGACTCGTGTGCTTGCGGGTATAGATGTCCACGACGCGCTCCCCCACCACGCGGGCATGCGGACGGAACATCGCGTCCATCTCGGCTACCTGCGCGTCCATAGTCGCAGCATTGGCGCGGCAGTAGCGCTCCTCGTGCACCAGGTTCACCACGGGATGCGCAATGGCCGGACGCTCCTTACGGGGCGTGCCGATGATGAGCATCGACAGCGGCATGGTATACGGAGGCAGATCGAGCAGCTCGGCCACTTCCTCGGCATTCTCGACGATATCACCGATGTAGCAGCTCCCCAGGCCCAGGGCCTCGGCGGCGACCACGGCGTTTTGCGCAGCGATCACGGCGTCCTGGGCCGCGATGGCAAAGTCACCCAAACCCGGTGCACGGCGGGGCGCCTTGCCCGTGCGCTCGACAAACTCGGGCTCAAAGCAGCCCACGTGCTCAAACAGATCGATCCACTTGGCATAGTCGACCACAAATATAAGTGCCCAGGGCGCCTTGGCGATCATGGGCTGGTGGTCGCACAGGTCGGCCAGACGATCCAGCGTAGCCTGCTCGCGAATGCTCACGATGGAATACATCATCATGGCGCCCGCCGACGGCGCGCGACTCGCCGCATGCAAAATTGCCGCCCGCTGCTCGTCGGTCACCGCCACGGGACGGTCGTCGTCATCACGCGCAAAGACACGCGTGGAGGAACGGTGCTCCAACGTGTCCAGCACCGCATTGCCCGTCGTCTCGACCGGATAGCCGCCCGCGTCCATGCCAGCGTCCACGTCACCCGCACTCGTCATACAAGCCCGTTCGTTCATCGCCTCATCCTCGCCAATTCTTTAAGAAGCCTTTACGTTTCCGTGTAATTCCCGTCCATTATCGCGCAGGTCGCCACTACATTGCGCCACACCGTCACACGTGCGCGTTAATATGGCTGGTTGTTGTGCGCAGACACCAATTGCAGCGCATATCTTGGTAACAATCGGGTAAACCCCCGCTTTCGTACGTTTTAGTTTGTGAGGAGTCTCAGCATGTTCGCTGCCGCCATCTCGCTCGTCGGTCTTGCGGCGACCGTCTACCTTGTCTTGCGCGAGGCCAAGGCCATTCGCGCTCAGTCGGGCACCGTTGCCAAAAGCGCTCTTGGGTGGAGCGTCGCCTTCGGCCTGTTCCAGCTCTTTTTGACCGTCTGGGGCGCTATTGGCCTCGTCGCGCAGAACGAGCCGCTCGCCTTCGTGATGCTCATCCTGACCAACGCCATCCTCACCGGCTGCGCTTGGGCCAGCATCGCCCGCGACCGCATCGCCCCGCGCGTCTTTGCGTTCGCCGGGCCCGACGCCCCCGCCCCCACCGGCAAGCTCGCCCGCCTGCGCGGAGCCTTTGTGGGTAAACCGCTCGTCGCCGCCGTCCTGTGCCTGCTGCTCGCCGGCGTCTTTGCGCTGCTGGGCATGGAGGTCTCGTCCAACCACGACTTTACCTGGGTCTACCCCCTGTGCATCCTGCTCGAGTGGGCCATCATCACCACGCTCATGGTCGGCCTGTTCTTCCTGTTCCAGCGCCACGGCGCAGCCCCCGCGGTCTTGGCCTTTGCCCTCTTTGTCCTGGGCATTGCCGAGTTCTTCGTCATCACGTTTAAATCCATGCCCATCCAGCCGGGCGACCTTTCGGCCATCTCCACCGCCGCCGCGGTCGCCGGCACCGGCTACACCTTCTCGATCTCGCTGTTCTGCGTGCTGTCCATGGGCTTTACCGCCATCGCCATGCTGCTGTGCGAGTACGCCGGCCTGGTGGCACCGCACCGTCAGAAGGGCGCCGCCAACGCCAAGCGCATGCTGCTCACCAACCTGCTCGTCGCCGTGCTGTGCCTGGGCGGTGTAACCGCACACGTCACGCTCATCGACTACTACAACACCCTCGGCATCACCGTCTACACCTGGCGCCCGCTCGAGAGCTACTGGCGCGAGGGCTACCTGCCCGCTTTCATTAGCGCAGCGCAGTCCATCAAGCCGCCCAAACCCGCCGACTACTCCGTCGACGATGCCAAGGCCACGCTCAAAAAGTACGCCAAGGCCTATGACAAATCCGACGCGGCTAAGAGCGATGAGCGCACCGCCGCAAAGGAGCAGTTCGACAGCGAGAAGCCCACGGTCATCGCCATCATGAACGAGACCTTCTCGGATCTGTCGATCTACCAGAACATGCGCGCCGGCTACGAGGGCCCGCAGTACTTTAAGAACCTGTCCAACTGCCTCAGCCGCGGCAAGCTCTACGTGAGCGCCTACGGCGGCGGTACCGCCAATACCGAGTTTGAGTTTATGACCGGCAACTCCATGGCCAACCTGGGCTCGGGCGTGTACCCCTACACCATCTACAACATGGAAACGACCGGGAACCTGGCAGAGCAGTTCAAGTCGCTCGGATATTCCACCACGGCCATGCACCCCAACCACGCCACTAACTGGAACCGCGAGAACGTGTACAAGGACTTTGGCTTTGACCGGTTCCTGTCCATCAACGACTTCCAGGGAGCCGACACTCTGCGCGGTATGGTGACCGACCAGGCGACCTATGACAAGATTCTTGAGCTGCTCGACCAGAACGCCGATCCGCAGTTTATCTTCGACGTGACCATGCAGAACCACTCGGGCTACGACACGGGCCTGCTGCCGGTCGACAAGCAGATGCACCTGAATATCGACACGACCGATCTGGATGCCAAGACCGTCGAGGACGGCACGCTCTCCGATGTCGACGAGTATGTCTCGTGCATCGAGCAGTCCGACCAGGCGCTTCGCTACTTCCTAAACGCCCTGAGCAAGCTCGACCGTAAGGTAGTCGTGGTGTTCTGGGGCGACCACCAGCCGTTCTTCCCGTCCAAGTTCAACGACAAGTGGTTTACCGGCGAAGACGACGCCACGCACCAGGAACGTCTATGGCAGACCGACTACATCATCTGGGCCAACTACGACGTTGCCGGCTGCGACCAGACAAGCGAGGTCGACGACCTGTCCACCAACTACCTGTCCACGCAGCTGATGCAGCTGATCGGCGCACCGCTGACCGACTATCAGAAGGCGCACATGACGCTGCGCGAGTCGCTGCCCGCTATCAACTCGGTGGGCTACGAGGACGCCAGCCTGCGCTGGGCGCTTTCCTCCAACGTCACCGGTGACGATGCCGCCGCCGCAGCCGCAACCAAGGCGCGCGAGGATTACGCCAAGATGCAGTACTACGAGATGTTCCGCGACGGCAAGAACGTGTACACCGAGCACTTCCAGACCGAGGCCAACGAAACCGACCCCAACCTGGCACCGGGTACGACCAAGATCAAGTAACGACTAGCTGCGAGTTCACAACTGAAACGTCTGTCCGGGCGGAGGCATATAAGGTTCCCTGCTCGGACAGTCCTGCTCGCACGGAGAGCACATTAAGTGCTCTCCGGCTCGTGCGGAACTCGCGATGAACCTTACATTCCGCGTCGCCGGGCAGACGCCTCGGTGTTGAAACGCGGCTTGTCATGGGGGCACCCGCAACATATATAAATTGAAGGCCACGTCATGTGGCCTTTTTTGCATCCGGAAACCGTGTCCCACTCTGAATACATCCAGCGAACGCTTGCCACGGTTGCGCCCACGAGTGTCAAGAAAAAAGCCTCGAGGATTTCGAGGCTTTCACATTTGAATTGTTTTACACGAAGGACCGCGAACGGCGAGGCTACTCGCCCAAAACGGCCTTTTTGGCGGCTGTAGCCATGTTATCCAGATCTTCCTTGGTGGGATGGTCCTTTGCGGCAACCCAGTTGTCGAGCAGCAACTTAGCGCGGGCGTTATCGGGATCTTGCTCGAGCATTGCCTCGTAGCGTTGCTTAACCGCAGGCCCCATCTTGCCCTGGCACATCGCCCAGCCCGCAAGCTCGGCATCCTCGGCCAGATTTGAGGTCACGCGATCGATAATCTGCCTAAAGTACTCCTCGCTGGCGCCAAAACCGCAGGTACCAAACAGGAAGACGCGCTTACCGTGCAAGGCGGAAAGCAGCGCCGCAACCGAAGGCGTGCACGCGCCCTTGTCGCACCAAAAACCGACGAGCACCGTGTCGGCCGCGCAGGCGCCCTGCGCCTCGAGCGCAACCTGATCTGCATCCGCATCGTCACTCAACGCCGCGGCATGGACAAACTCAACACCCGCAGCCTGCAGAGCGCGCTTGATCGCGCCCGAAACCATCCTGGTATTACCGCTCTTGCTGTTAACCACCAAAGAGCACGTCATAGTCACGTTGCCTCGTTTCCCCCAAAACTAAAGCCACTAATGCAATTTATTAGATGAATATCTTAGTACTAACGTGACAGATGTAAACCACCGTCTGTCGATTGATTAATTTGCCCCACTGGCTTGCTCACTGGGCAAACTGGCTGCGGTAGAGCTCGGCGTAGAAGCCGTCTGCCGCCATCAGCTCGTCGTGCGTGCCGCGCTCGATAATCTCGCCGTCGCGCATCACCAGAATGCAGTCGGCGTTGCGGATGGTGCTCAGGCGGTGCGCCACGACAAAGCTTGTGCGGCCAGCCATGAGCTCGTCGAATGCCGCCTGCACCTGCAGCTCGGTGCGGGTATCGATACTCGAGGTCGCCTCGTCCAGCAGCAAGATAGCCGGGTCGGTGAGCATGACGCGCGCGATGCACAGCAGCTGTTTTTGACCCTGGCTAAACGTGCCGCCGTCCTCGCCGATGACCGTATCGTAGCCGCCTGGCAGCTGCACGATAAACTTGTGCGCGTGCGCGCGCTTGGCCGCCTCGACAACCTGCTCGCGCGTGGCATCGGGACAACCATAGGCGATATTTTCCGCCACCGTGCCCTCGAACAGCCACGTATCCTGCAGCACCATGCCAAAGGCGCGGCGCAGGCTTGCGCGCGTGTAGTCACGCGAGGAACGGCCATCGACCGCAATGCGACCGGCATCGATATCGTAAAAACGCAGTAACAAATTGATGAGCGTCGTCTTGCCACAGCCCGTAGGACCGACAAGGGCAAAGCGCATGCCGGGCTTAGCCTCGATGCAGATGTCCTGCAGCAGCTTGCGGTCGGGCACATAGCTAAAGTCCACGTGTTCAAAAGTCACCTCGCCCTGCGGGGCGGCAAGATCCACGGCATCCGCCGCATCGGGCTCCTGCTCGCGCGCATCGAGCAGCGCAAACATGCGGCGCGCCGAGGCGTACGCGGTCTGGATCTGCGTAATGACGTTGGTGACCTCGTTGAACGGCTTGGTGTACTGGTTGGCGTAGGACAGGAAGATCTGCACGCCGCCCACCGTAAGCGCCACAGGCACGCCCGTGATCACGCCCACGCAGCCGATCACAGCGACCACGGCATAGATGATGTTATTGATAAAACGCGTACCGGGGTTGGAGAGCGAACCCATAAACTGCGCGCGCTCGCCCGCGGTGTAGAGCTCGGCATTGAGGGCATCAAAGCGCAGCTGGGCGTTCGGGCCATAGGCAAAGGCGTCGACAAGCTTTTGCTCGCCTACGTACTCCTCGATATGACCACCGAGCTGCCCTTGAATACGCTGCTGCGCCGTAAAGCTTTTGTTGGAGAGCTTGGCAATAGCACCGGCTGCAAAAATGGAAAGCGGCGTGACGAGCACCACCACGAGCGTCATGGTCAGGTTAATGGAGAGCATAAACGCAAGCGTGCCAACGATGGTGATAACGCCGGTGAAAAGCTGGGTAAAGCCCTGC